>NZ_CAHK01000065.1 GCF_000285835.1 Brevibacterium senegalense | reverse complement strand
TACGTCTCACGTTACCCACGTTCACCAGGCGTTTCACCACCTGACACCCGCAGAGCAACGAGAGTTAACTCTATACTTACCCCACCCACAAGCGCAAATCCCAGAACCTGAGATCCACACCACACCCACCAGACCGCCACGTTCACACGTGAACGACCCAGAAGACCAGGTGAAGAGTGATCGCTGCCGACTGCCGTTCCAGTGGTACCGGGACAACTGCGGTTCGTATCCGACCGGCCATCCCGTTCTCTTCGGTGTTCCCGTCGAGCAACAGGTATAAACCTACGCCAGGAGTTCACCCACCCGCAACTCAGAACCCTATGGCACCCATCACAATGCGGTCGGCGCCTCACAGGCGCCCGCCGTGCCGGCTGCACGAGGGCAGCGTGGAGTAGCGGGGCGCCGGAATCTCCCCCACGCGGGGGCATCGACTCGGTCCCAGTGCTCGCGAGGCGACCTGCAGCGCGCCGACATCTGCACGTGGGTCGTATCCAGGTGAACGACGTCCTGGGTCACTGTGCCGATGACGGGGTACCGTCTGACACCCGCACGGTCGGCGCATCCGCTTGGTTCCACCGGAACAGGACCAGATGCCACAGCCCCGGGCGGGTGCGGGAGGGGTCGAGCAAACCGTTGGCACCCCACTCGACAAGCTGATCGCGGACCGCCCACGACGTCGGCACTCCCCCGGCGGCGACGATGCCCTGCCACGGCGCGACTGCATCCTCGAGGTCGACACCGGCGGATGCGACCGTAGCAGGGTCCCGAAGATCGAGGATCCGTGAAGCCGCGACCTCCACCGCGACAATCGCCGGCGCCGGGGACGTCCCGTCTGTGTGCGCGATCATCGCGGCCTCGACGCCGGCGACGGACGAGCTCAGATAGAGAGTGGGCTGGCTCGAGCGCGAGTAGCGTCCCGCCCTGCGCGATCCCGCGATCACCTGATCACGGAACCGCGGATCGACGGCACGGTAGAACGTTCCAGTGATCGTAGGAGCGAAGTGTGGAGCAGAGTCTCTCATCGCTCTCAGCCTTGCACGTCACCTGGTCCCACGACTGACGAAACCCGAAGCGGCCCGACAGGCGGACACCTCGATCCCCGGTGAACTCCCCACGAGGGCCGGCGACGAGCGGTGAATGATCAAGACGGCAGCCGAAGAACGCGACCCACACGCGACGTGCACCACTCAGCGCTTCCACCCCGTCGATCTGCCTGACATCTCAGAGCAACGGCGCGGTCCGGTGGGTTCGTGCGAGTACTCGAACCTTGGATACGCCATCCTCGCGCGTGTGCTCGAGGTGGATTCCGGACACGCATGGCGGACGCGCGCACAGCAGACGCCAGGCGACAGACCATTCACTTCGCTCCCGGGACTCAGCACCAGTGGGGTGCCTCCGATCGACCCACACGTGTACTCTGCGCCGGACCGCTGAAGAAGCACGGCAAGACCACAGCCGGCAGGACCCGAAACCGATGCACCCGCTGCAGCGTTTCCACCACGCCGAAACGCACCACCTCATCGACTGGCAGTTCCGAGACCGGCGGACGACCGCGTCCTGGACCCCTCTCATCGAACCCCCCGTGCTGACTACCGCGCTCTCCCGCGTCACCGACCACGACGAAGCCGCCGCGCTCGGTCCTCAGGTTGCGCGTGCGAGATCCGTGCTCGAGGACGTGGTCGCCCAGCCGACCAAAGACAGGCTGCGCCATCAGCGCGGCACACGGAAACGGGATCCACAGCAAAGATGGACAGGCAGATCCCGATGGTCGCACCCATGCCAGACACGTGTTCTGGCTTCCAACACACGATGT
>NZ_HE978615.1 GCF_000285835.1 Brevibacterium senegalense | reverse complement strand
GCCAGTTGGGTCGGTCCGGGGCGCGGTGGCGGCATTGCTGTCGCTCCGTTTCCCCGGACCGCCCGCCGAACCCGGCGTGCGACTTTCACCGCACCGGGCTCTCCACGAGGTGGTTGTTGCTCAGCCGGTGGTGGCTGTCGGTGTCCACGGGGTCGGGATCCGGTAGCCGCGGTAGCGGTACCGGACGACGGAGACGCTGGCTGCGCCTCGGAATCGTTGCCCGTCAACGGCGAGCCGCCAGGTTCCGGGCAGGCAGAACCTGCGCCGCAACTCTGGCCATCCGATCTTGTGCTTGTCCCGCAACCAGGCCGTGATTCGCTCCCACGCGTAGGAGTCGATCGCGGAGAAGGTCGCTTTGGACACGCCGTGCCGGAAGTAGTTGGCCCACCCTCGCAGCACCCGGCCCAGGTACTCGAACAAGTACCCGGGATCGTGGTGCAGGGTCGCTCTGTACGTCATGGCCTTTACCCGGCCCTTGATCGAGGCGATCGCCTTCTTCGAGGGCCTGGTGTACACGAACCACTTGTTGCTGCCTCGCCTGCGCATCCTGCGGATGTTGAAGCCGAGGAAGTCGAACCCGTCGTCGATGTGGACCACGCGGGTCTTCTCCGGTGACAGGCGCAGGCCCATCGGGGCCAGCACGCTCGCCATCTCCGCCTGCAACTGCTCGGCGTGCTCCCGCCGCCCGGTGACCAGGACGACGAAGTCGTCGGCGTACCGGACCAGACGGAAGTTAGGCATGCCTTGTCGCTTGCGGCGCTGCCGCTGAACCTCGGTCGCCATCTGTTCGTTCCACGCGGTGATGAAGTGATCATCCAGCGTGGACAGGGCGATGTTGGCCAGCAACGGGGACAAGATCCCGCCCTGCGGGGTGCCGGTGTGGGTCGCCTCCCGCGAGCCGGTGGTGGTCATCACCCCGGCCTTGAGGAACGACTTGACCAGCCTGGTCACGCGCTTGTCGCCGATCCGTGCCCGGACCCTGTCCAACAGCGCGACGTGATCGATGTTGTCGAAGCACGCCTCGATGTCGGCCTCCAGCACCCAGTGGTACGACTTGGTGGTGAAGTGATGGATCTCGGCGATGGCGTCCTGCGCGCGCCGGTTCGGGCGGAAACCGTACGAGCACGGAGCAAAGTCCGCCTCGAAGATCGGTTCCAGCACCAGTTTCAGAGCTGCCTGCACCACCCGGTCGGTCACGGTCGGGATCCCCAGCCTGCGGACCTTGCCGCTGGCCTTGGGAATCTCGACCTGACGTACCTCGACCGGGCAGAACGTCCGCGCCCGTAACTGCTCGCGGACGCCGTTCAGGAACTCCTCGACCCCGATCCGGGAAGCGATCCAGGCCACGGTGGCCCGGTCCACCCCCGGCGTCCGCGACCCCTTGTTCCCCGCGACGCGTTGCCACGCCACCACCAGGAACGCCGGGTCACAGACCAGGTTGTACAGATCGTCAAACCGGCGACCGGGGTTCCCGGCCGCCCAACAATGCAGCTTGGTCTGCATCCTCCGTACCGTCACCTGCGCCCACTCATGCTCGGGCCAGATGACGGCGCCGGTGTTCACCGACGCGTCTTCGGACATCACAGTCCCTCCTTGCTTCCTCTCGCTGCCGTCCTTCCCCATGCGACCGGCTCTCCCGGCCTCGGAGTACTACGACGGCTCCGCCCCACCCGCACCCTTTGGTCGGCATCGGACCTATCCCCGCCACGAGGGCGGGGAACGGACTGCGGGCGGTTCCCACGTTCACTGTTGCTCGGTCAACGGGCGAGGCGCCCGGCTTTGCCCCTGCGGTCTCGTCGTGGCTACGCCGTAGACCTTCACCACGACCTGCCAGGCCCGACACATACAACCGTCCCGACAGTTCCCCGCCCCCGACGGCCACCTGGCTGGCAGCCCCGAGGGGCAGGTACGCACCGCGCACCAGCCCAGATCCACCGGGTTCGAGCTGGTCGACGATGAAGAGGCTTCACAACACCGGTTCCTTGCGTACACCTTCCCGTCTCGTTCACCAGGCACGGCCCGTCCGGCAGTGCCGAACCGCCCTGACTTTGTCGCGGCTGCTCCCACCCTCCCCGGCGATCCCCGGTTCAGGCTGCCGCCAACTTCACCCAGCCGCTACGACGACCAGGCGATGCAGGTCTCTCACCTCCATCCGAAACAACAGCGCCTCGTGGCGCACC
>NZ_HE978614.1 GCF_000285835.1 Brevibacterium senegalense | reverse complement strand
GTCTGTTCTTTGAGAACTCAATAGCGTGTTTGTTTATTTGATGATGCCAGCTTTTTTATTTGCTGGGATCTCAACAATTTTTGTAGCTAAAGCTTTTTAGTTGCTTGTTGATTTCTTAGCCGGGTGATTGACCTGACCAAAACATGTATTTTTGGAGAGTTTGATCCTGGCTCAGGACGAACGCTGGCGGCGTGCTTAACACATGCAAGTCGAACGATGAAGCTCCTGCTTGCAGGAGTGGATTAGTGGCGAACGGGTGAGTAACACGTGAGTAACCTGCCCCTGACTGCGGGATAAGCCCGGGAAACTGGGTCTAATACCGCATATGACACCTGGCCGCATGGTCTGGGTGTGGAAAGTTTTTCGGTTGGGGATGGGCTCGCGGCCTATCAGCTTGTTGGTGGGGTAACGGCCTACCAAGGCGACGACGGGTAGCCGGCCTGAGAGGGCGACCGGCCACACTGGGACTGAGACACGGCCCAGACTCCTACGGGAGGCAGCAGTGGGGAATATTGCACAATGGGGGAAACCCTGATGCAGCGACGCCGCGTGAGGGATGACGGCCTTCGGGTTGTAAACCTCTTTCAGTAGGGAAGAAGCCTTCGGGTGACGGTACCTGCAGAAGAAGTACCGGCTAACTACGTGCCAGCAGCCGCGGTAATACGTAGGGTACAAGCGTTGTCCGGAATTATTGGGCGTAAAGAGCTCGTAGGCGGTTCGTCGCGTCTGCTGTGGAAACGCAAGGCTCAACCTTGCGCGTGCAGTGGGTACGGGCGGACTAGAGTGCAGTAGGGGAGTCTGGAATTCCTGGTGTAGCGGTGAAATGCGCAGATATCAGGAGGAACACCGGTGGCGAAGGCGGGACTCTGGGCTGTAACTGACGCTGAGGAGCGAAAGCATGGGGAGCGAACAGGATTAGATACCCTGGTAGTCCATGCCGTAAACGTTGGGCACTAGGTGTGGGGCTCATTCCACGAGTTCCGCGCCGCAGCTAACGCATTAAGTGCCCCGCCTGGGGAGTACGGCCGCAAGGCTAAAACTCAAAGGAATTGACGGGGGCCCGCACAAGCGGCGGAGCATGCGGATTAATTCGATGCAACGCGAAGAACCTTACCAAGGCTTGACATACACTGGAATGTGCCAGAGATGGTTCAGCCCTTTTGGGCTGGTGTACAGGTGGTGCATGGTTGTCGTCAGCTCGTGTCGTGAGATGTTGGGTTAAGTCCCGCAACGAGCGCAACCCTCGTTCTATGTTGCCAGCACGTGATGGTGGGAACTCATAGGAGACTGCCGGGGTCAACTCGGAGGAAGGTGGGGATGACGTCAAATCATCATGCCCTTTATGTCTTGGGCTTCACGCATGCTACAATGGTCGGTACAAAGGGTTGCGATGCCGTGAGGTGGAGCGAATCCCAGAAAGCCGATCTCAGTTCGGATCGTAGTCTGCAACTCGACTACGTGAAGTCGGAGTCGCTAGTAATCGCAGATCAGCAACGCTGCGGTGAATACGTTCCCGGGCCTTGTACACACCGCCCGTCAAGTCACGAAAGTCGGTAACACCCGAAGCCGGTGGCCCAACCCTTGTGGGGGGAGCCGTCGAAGGTGGGACTGGTGATTGGGACTAAGTCGTAACAAGGTAGCCGTACCGGAAGGTGCGGCTGGATCACCTCCTTTCTAAGGAGCATCACAGAACACCCGCGAGCCGTTTGTGGTTCGTGTGGTGGTGTGGCCATGCGGATGCCGAGTGTGTGTCCGGTGGTTGCTCATGGGTGGAACATCATTGAATACTTGCCGCTGCTGGCAGCCCTGTGTGGTTGTTGGTAGTGGGGCGAACACGCTGTTGGGTCCTGGGAGAGCAGGCCCCTGCGGCTCTTTTCTCGTGTCCGGGTGATCACGCTTTCGTGTGTGGTTGTGCGGGTGTGGGTGGGGAGTATGTGGGGTTCTGGTGTGTCTCCTCGTGCCGGTCTTGTGCTGCTGCATCCTGTTGTGGGGTGTGGGGGTGTGGGTGTCTGGTGGTGGATCATGGTTTTTTCATAGTGGACGCGAGCATCTGGGCATCACAGCCTGGTGTGTTCTGTGCGTGTGTGTGGCCGGCCTTCGGGTTGGTTGTGTGCGTGTGTGGGGTGTGCCTGTTGGTTGTGGTGTTCTGTGTAATTTTTGTTGTTGTGTTTCTTGTGTTATCCGACTCGCATTGCGTGCTGCATGTTGTGTGGTGGCGTGGTGTGAGTGTTCAAGAGCGCATGGTGGATGCCTTGGCATCAGGAGCCGATGAAGGACGCGGTAACCTGCGATAAGCCTCGGGGAGTTGGTAAACGAACTGTGATCCGAGGGTGTCCGAATGGGGGAACCCCGCGGCATGTTATGTGTCGTGACCTGCACCTGAATATATAGGGTGTGTGGAGGGAACGCGGGGAAGTGAAACATCTCAGTACCCACAGGAGAAGAAAACAATTGTGATTCCGTGAGTAGTGGCGAGCGAAAGCGGATCAGCCTAAACCGTGTGTGTGTAAACGTGCTGGTGTTGCATGTGCGGTGTTGTGGGGTCATTCGTTCTTCCTCAGCATGGGGAGAGCATGACTGTTGTGGTTGTAGTCGAACGCGTTGGGAAGCGTGACCGTAGTGGGTGAGAGTCCCGTAGACGAAACAGCTGCTGGTTGTGTGTGGTGATACCCGAGTAGCACGGGACCCGTGTAATCCCGTGTGAATCTGCCAGGACCACCTGGTAAGGCTAAATACTTCCTGATGACCGATAGCGGATCAGTACCGTGAGGGAATGGTGAAAAGTACCCCGGGAGGGGAGTGAAATAGTACCTGAAACCATGCGCTTACAATCCGTCAGAGCCTCCTTGTTGGGGTGATGGCGTGCCTTTTGAAGAATGAGCCTGCGAGTTAGCGGCACGTGGCGAGGTTAACCCTTGGGGGGTAGCCGTAGCGAAAGCGAGTCCGAATAGGGCGATCGAGTCGCGTGTCCTAGACCCGAAGCGGAGTGATCTAGCCATGGGCAGGGTGAAGCGATGGTAAGACGTCGTGGAGGCCCGCACCCACTTCAGTTGAAAATGGAGGGGATGACCTGTGGTTAGGGGTGAAAGGCCAATCAAACTCTGTGATAGCTGGTTCTCCCCGAAATGCATTTAGGTGCAGCGTTGTGTGTTTCTTGCCGGAGGTAGAGCTACTGGATGGCCGATGGGCCCCACCGGGTTACTGACGTCAGCCAAACTCCGAATGCCGGTAAGTGTAAGCATGGCAGTGAGACTGCGGGGGATAAGCTTCGTAGTCGAGAGGGAAACAGCCCAGACCACCAACTAAGGCCCCTAAGCGTGTGCTCAGTGGGAAAGGATGTGGAGTTGCGAAGACAACCAGGAGGTTGGCTTAGAAGCAGCCATCCTTGAAAGAGTGCGTAATAGCTCACTGGTCAAGTGATTCCGCGCCGATAATGTAGCGGGGCTTAAGTACACCGCCGAAGTTGTGGCAATACCACGCGTATCCGAGCCGATGCTCCCTTTGTGGGGTGTTTGGTTGAGGTGTGGTGTTGGGTAGGGGAGCGTCGTGTGGCCGGTGAAGCTGCCGAGTGATCGAGTGGTGGAGGCTATGCGAGTGAGAATGCAGGCATGAGTAGCGAAAGAAGGGTGAGAAACCCTTCCGCCGGATGACCAAGGGTTCCAGGGCTAGGCTAATCCGCCCTGGGTAAGTCGGGACCTAAGGCGAGGCCGACAGGCGTAGTCGATGGACAACGGGTTGATATTCCCGTACCGGCGAAGAACCGCCCATATCGAGGCGTATGATACTAACCTTCCAATGCTCCTCTCCTGCCTTCGGGTGGGAGTGTTGGGCTGCGGAGGGGACCTGAGTGCGTAGTAGGTAAGCGTGTTAACAGGTGTGACGCAGGAAGGTAGCCGGGCCGCGCGATGGTTGTCGTGGTCTAAGGTCGTAGGACGTCTGGTAGGTAAATCCGCCGGGCATGTGTCTGAGAGCTGATGGGCGCCCACTTTTGTGGGTGATCCGGTGATCCTATGCTGCCGAGAAAAGCATCGACGTGAGGTTCCAGCCGCCCGTACCCTATTACCGACTCAGGTGGTCAGGTAGAGAATACTAAGGCGATCGAGATAATCGTGGTTAAGGAACTCGGCAAAATGCCCCCGTAACTTCGGAAGAAGGGGGGCCATCCTGGTGATCCATCCGTGCGGTGGTGAGCTGGTGGTGGCCGCAGAGACCAGGGAGAAGCGACTGTTTACTAAAAACACAGGTCCGTGCGAAGACGTAAGTCGATGTATACGGACTGACGCCTGCCCGGTGCTGGAAGGTTAAGAGGACCTGTTAGACCACTTGTGGTCGAAGCGGAGAATTTAAGCCCCAGTAAACGGCGGTGGTAACTATAACCATCCTAAGGTAGCGAAATTCCTTGTCGGGTAAGTTCCGACCTGCACGAATGGCGTAACGACTTCTCCACTGTCTCAACCGCGAACTCGGCGAAATTGCACTACGAGTAAAGATGCTCGTTACGCGCAGCAGGACGGAAAGACCCCGAGACCTTCACTATAGTTTGGTATTGGTGTTCGGTATGGCTTGTGTAGGATAGGTGGGAGACTGTGAAGCATGCACGCCAGTGTGTGTGGAGTCATCGTTGAAATACCACTCTGGCTATGCTGGATTCCTTAACTTCGGACCCTGATCGGGTTCAGGGACAGTGCCTGATGGGTAGTTTAACTGGGGCGGTTGCCTCCCAAAGAGTAACGGAGGCGCCCAAAGGTTCCCTCAGCCTGGTTGGCAATCAGGTGTCGAGTGTAAGTGCACAAGGGAGCTTGACTGTGAGACGGACGTGTCGAGCAGGAGCGAAAGCTGGGACTAGTGACCCGGCCGTGGATTGTGGAATCGCGGTCGCTCAACGGATAAAAGGTACCTCGGGGATAACAGGCTGATCTTGCCCAAGAGTCCATATCGACGGCATGGTTTGGCACCTCGATGTCGGCTCGTCGCATCCTGGGGCTGGAGTCGGTCCCAAGGGTTGGGCTGTTCGCCCATTAAAGCGGTACGCGAGCTGGGTTTAGAACGTCGTGAGACAGTTCGGTCCCTATCCGCTGCGTGCGTAGGAAATTTGAGAAGGGCTGTCCTTAGTACGAGAGGACCGGGACGGACGAACCTCTGGTGTGCCAGTTGTACCGCCAGGTGCATGGCTGGTTGGCTACGTTCGGGAAGGATAACCGCTGAAAGCATCTAAGCGGGAAGCCTGCTTCAAGATGAGATTTCCTTTGAGGTGTCCTGTAGACGACAGGGTTGATAGGCCAGGTGTGGAAGCGCAGTGATGTGTGGAGCTGACTGGTACTAATACGCCAATCACTCATTAACCATCAATCCCATTGCTTGTTTGTGGTGGGGTGCTTGCTCCTGATTTCAAAGGGGGAGCGGGTTGCTTGCTGCACAGCGTTTTGTGTGGTGTGTGGTGTGGGTCGGGTAACACGAGTTAAACACAGCGCAAAAATTGAGTGTGTGTTCGCGTCCATTATGATTTTTGGCCATGAGGCCAGCCCCAAGGGGGTTGGTTGGCATAGTGCCGCGGCCCT
>NZ_HE978613.1:9540-11060 GCF_000285835.1 Brevibacterium senegalense | reverse complement strand
CATCTCCTTCAACTGAACAGGCTGACCGGCCGCTGCCCCCATCCCCCATGGGAGTAGCGGCCGGTCCCATCCCCCGGGCGATCCTGACGACACGTGGCAACAGGACGCCAAGGCGACGCCGAACACCCGGCTCGTCAGGCGTGTTGGACTGCGGGCAGTTCCCGGTCTCGCAGGGCAGCCGTCTCCACTTGGATCGTGGCGTGGTCGAAGGCGACGGGGAAGTGTTCCTTGACGCAGGCGAGGATCGCCTCCAGGATCTGCGGGGCGTGACCGGATTCGAAGCAGTCATCGTCGACGACGACGTGCGCGGAGATGACCGGCAGGCCAGTGCCGATCATGGAGGCGTGCAGATCGTGCACATCGCGGACGTGATCGAGCTCCAAGATGTGGGCGCGGACCTCTTCGAGGTCGACTCCCTTGGGAGTGAACTCCATCAGCACCCGCACCGTCTCGCGCAGAAGCCGGAACGCGCGGGGAACGATCAAAGCCGCAATGAACAGTCCGGCGATGGTGTCGGCGCGCTGGAACCCGGTGGTCGCGATCACGATCGCCGCGATGATCACGCCCAGCGATCCCAGGGCATCGTTGAGCACTTCGAGGAACGCCGCGCGCATATTGAAGTTCGCGTCGCGGTTGGATGCCAGCACAGCGATCGCGGCGATGTTGGCGACCAGGCCGATCACACCGAACACCAGCAGCTCGGTGCCGGGCACCTCCGTGGGCTCGAACAGTCGGCGGATACCCTCGACGGCGGCATAGGTGCCGACCACGAGCAGCAGCACAGCCTGCCCGAGCGCGGCGATGACCTCGATCCGGGCGAAACCCCACGTCCGCTCACTGCTCGGCGGACGCAGCATCATCGTCGCCGCGATGACCGCCACCAACAGCCCAGACGCATCAGCCAGCGCATGAGCGGTATCCGTCAGCAGAGCCAGGCTGCCGGTGATCACGCTGCCCACCGCCTGCGCCACGACAATGACGGCGATGATGCAGAACGCGATCAGCAGCCGACGGCGCGTCCCCCGATCAGCCCGCTCCGGGACATGACTGTGCACGTGCCCACCCCTGTCAGTTTCCGCCATGCCCCTCATCCTCCTCAACGATCGGCTCGTGATGGTCGTGGTCACGCAACGAAAGCGACACCCCGGACGCCCTCAGCAGCTCATCCGCGCTCTCGACCAGATCCTCCAGTCGGGCCGGATCGGCCAGCGAGAACCACGAGGACCGCCCCTCAGCGCGCACGGTGACCAGTCCGCAGTCACGCAGACAGGCCAAATGCTTGCTGACTGTCGACTGCGCCAGATGCATGTGGTGGACCAGATCCCGCACGCGGTGCTCGCCAGTGGCCAAGTGCTCCAGCAGCGCCAGGCGCGTCGGCTCGGCCAGCGCATGAAACAGCGCCGCATAAGCACTGCGCTCTTCGGACCAAACGGTCTCAGCAACCCCATTAATCGCCATACCGCGATGATAGCACCGAGGGGCGATAGTAAGTCCAAGCCTGACGCGGGCTCTTCCCTAGA
>NZ_HE978613.1:4430-8577 GCF_000285835.1 Brevibacterium senegalense | reverse complement strand
GCCCGCGTCGACGACTCCGAACAGGCCCGCCGGAAGGCGATCGGGGTATGGGTCCATCACTACAACTATCATCGGCCTCATACCGCCTGTGCAGACCAGCCACCGGCCAGCCGAGTCCACGAACGTGTAGACAACGTCATGACCTCATACACCTAGAAGTCTGATTCGTATCAGTTTGGGCTTTTCAGGCGGCCGATTCCAGGCAGAAAGCGGCCCACGCGTGCCGCGTAGCGGGCGTAGGTGTCTCCGTGGGTGCGGAGCAGATACGGCTCTTCGACGCACCGGACCTGAAGCTCGACGGCAGCGAGCAGGACCACCGGGGCGGCCGCGGACACCGGGGTGGGGACCATAAGCACCATTCCAGCGAGGGCGGCCAGCATTGCGGTGAAGACCGGGTTGCGGACAAGCGCGAAGGCTCCGGTAGTGACGAGGGCGGTGCGCTCAGTGGCGTCGACCCCGATCCGCCAGGACGCGCCCATCCCGGCCTGGGCGGCCAGCACGCCGAGCAGACCGGCGACGGTGACGACCAGGCCGGCCCAGTGCGTACCGGCGGGCAGGGGCCACGGCGGTGTGATGCCGGTCAAGGCGAGAAGCGGCCCGGCGGTACCGAGCACCAGAGCTGCGGCGAAGAGGATCCCGCCCCACCACTCCGCCGAGCCGGGAGCCCCGGTCAGTCCCCGGAACCCGGAGGATCCGCTGCGCCGGCGATGCAGCCAGGTACGCACACCGAAAGCGGTGATCAGCCCGAACAGATAGAGGCCAAGAGCAAGCGCGGCGGCGGTGCTGTCGGTCATGCTGATCCTGTCTCGGAAAGTGGGCCGGTGCGAGAGGAGGGGGTCACGGTCGATCCAATCCATGAGGGCATGCAGTCGTGGGGCGGCAAGAAACCAACCGGGACAGGTGCCCTGTGCGCCGGTACCGGTCGCGCCGCCCGGGTCTTCGGTGGCAGCCGTTGCGCCGGCGAGGCCCTTTGTGAGCACTTACAGGCCGAACGCGCCACCCTCGACGAGGATGAATACCCCAAGACCGATCAAGACGATCGGGAACAGTACGTGCTCCCAGCGTTCGAGCAGCTCGGCGATCGGCCGGCGAGTCGCGACGAACTTGGCCATCATGACGAGGACCGCGACGAGCGCGAGGAACACGACGCAATAGGCGATGACGGCGGCTGGCCCCACGCTGAGGAAGACTGGAACATACACGCCGATGTTGTCCCCGCCGTTGGCGAAGGTGACAGCGGCGACGGTCAGCACGCCGACGTTCTTGCCTTCGATCTTCGCCTCATCATCATCGTCGTCGTCTCCGCGCCACGCTTGCCACGCCGCCCATATGCCGAGGAACAACGGGATGAGCCCGAAGTAGGGAATGGCTTCTGGGGGCAGGAATGCATCCGCCCCCAACGTGACGAGCACGGCGGCGGCCAGAATGCCGCCGAACCCGAGATACTGACCGGCTAAGATCCGGGTCGTTGTGCCCCGCTGGCCCGCACCGCGGGCGAAGAACAGCGAGAGCACGATGATGTCGTCGATGTTGGTGACTATGAACAGGCCGATCGCCTGCAGTACGGATGACAGGATCATGCGCCCGCCTCCATCTTGCAGCACGTTGGCACGGAACATGCAGGGTCAATGCAGCTGGCCCCCTGGTCAACCGCCAAGGTCGTCTCCAGCAACGCAGTCAGCGCGCGGGTCAGGTGCGGATCAGCGATCTCGTACCGGGTTTTCCTGCCTTCCGGTTCTGCCACCACGATGCCGCAGTCCCGCAGGCACGCCAGATGGTTGGAGACATTCGACCGCGACAGGCCCAGCTCCCGGCTTATCACCGCCGGATGGTTCGGCCCCTCAAGCAGCATCAGCAGGATGCGGGAGCGCGTCGGGTCAGCCATGGCGCGGCCTAGGCGGTTCATCACGTCAAGGTGATTGGTAATGGTCAGCACTCGATGAACTGTACATTGTTCGCTGAATAAGGGGCAACTTGCCCGCTCAGTGGAGAACTGCTGCCAGCCGAGGTTTTGTACCCGGTACTCGGGTGCAGGTTTACGCTTGATGCCAACCAGCAGATAGTCATTCGCGCTCGGAGGACTAATCTCGGCTTCGACCACGCGGGTGCGCCAAGAGGAGGGTCATGCCGAGGATGTCCGCCCTGGAAGCCTCATTCTGTCGCAGCCGGCCGTGGCGCCTTCTGGCGCGGCGAGTGGTTCCCTGGGCGATTCAGGGCTTGCCTCTCGCCGGCAACGTGCTCGAGATCGGTGGGGGTAGCGGAGCGATGGCCGAAGCGATCGCTCGGGCCCACCCCCAGGTGCACCTCACCACGACCGACGCTGATCCCGTGATGGTCAAGGCTGCGCAGCGGCTCCTCACCCGACTCCCCACTGCTCAAGCGCGCCAAGCCGATGCCACCCGGCTACCTTTCAATGACCAGTCGTTCGACATGGTGCTGAGCTTCCTCATGCTCCATCACGTGATCGAGTGGGAACGCGCGGTGACCGAGGCGGCGCGGGTCCTACGACCCGGCGGGTCCTTCGTGGGATACGACCTGCTGGCCTCACGGATGGCCTCCCTGGTGCACGTGGCCGACCGCTCTGCGCACCGACTCATCGAACCCGCAACCTTCGAACCGGTCCTGGCGCAAGCCGGCCTCGGCCCGCTCCGTGTCCGGGTCTCCTTCGGCGGTCGGGTCCTGCGCTTTATCGCTCAGAAGCCGGACACAGTTCAGGACGATCCTGGCAACGACAAGCACGCGCCCGCGTAGAAAAGCCATGGGTAACACCGTGACTGCGAGGAGACGGCTCCGAGGGGTCTTGGGTGGGCACGAAATACGGTCCATCAGCAAGGCTCGGCCCCTGTGCCGGGCGGGCGCGGCCCCGGACACCATGATCGCCGAAGGGGTCAGCCGTCATGAGGGCTATTACCGGTGTCCCGGAAAGCGGAACCGCTCAGCGCGCTGTGCGTCTGTTGCTACCACAGACCAGCAGGATGCGCCTTAGAATCTGTCGGCTCAATCACCTCCCAGCGATCCCTCGCAACTGCTTCGTCATTGTGCTGGTGAATCCGTGCACCCCGTCGACGATCGCCAGGTGAACCCATGCAAATCGCTGAGCTGGTGGCGGTCGATCTAGTTCAGGACGTGTCCCCGTCCCTCATACCGGACGGAGGCTCCCGCAGCATCCCGAGGACCAGTCCCGCCACCCCGACGGTGACGAAGACGTCGGCTGCGTTGAAGGTGGGAAACCAGCCGGTGTGTAGGTAATCCACCACGCCGGCCCCGCCCAGTCGATCTACAAAGTTCCCCAAGGCCCCGCCCAGCAGCAGAACGGCTCCGCCTCGGGCCACTGTGCCCATAGCACGGACGTTCGCCAGCAGATACCACACCAATCCGGCGAGGACCAGCCCGGTCCCGGCGATTACCATCCAGGCGGGCAAGGACGCCCCGAGGCTGAACGCCACCCCCGGATTGTAAAAGACGCGCAAGCTGATCCAGCCCAGATCGACTACCTGGCCAGCGGGTAACGCGGTCTGAGCCAGGGCCTTGAGACCAAGATCCACCAGTGTCAGGACCCCTGCCCCGCCCAACAGTCCGACCACCTCGCGAGGCCGGGGCCGCTGTACAGACGTAGCGCTCACCAGCTGACCACGCGTGTCGACACCAGATGGTGGGGCCACCAATCCGTGGCCGGCCGACGCCTGGGCGCCCGCGCCTTGCAGCGGCGAGGCTGCCACAACGGCCAACGCAGGCCCAAACCTGTCCCATCACTCTTTATCGTCACCCTCAGATGCTACCGGTTCAGGCTATTGCCTCTCCCTGGGAGGAACAGGACGGACTTCTTCGTGGGCCCCACCCCTGATACGACCTACGTCCACCGCTCCACAGCCCGCAGGACACCGTATAGCAGACACGGGGCACCCCGGCTGCGGAGCACGAGAAGGTGCTCGGATCGACAGCGGTCAGTTTTCCGCCGGATCTGAAGATCCGATGAATGGTGACGAATCCCCTAGGTGTATGAGGTCATGACGTTGTCTACACGTTCGTGGACTCGGCTGGCCGGTGGCTGGTCTGCACAGGCGGTATGAGGCCGATGATAGTTGTAGTGATGGACCCATACCCCGATCGCCTTCCGGCGGGCCTGCTCGGAGTCATAGACGCGGGC
>NZ_HE978613.1:2239-3791 GCF_000285835.1 Brevibacterium senegalense | reverse complement strand
CCTAGGTAGGATCGGGCAGATGGATATGGCATGTGCGGATTGCGGATGTGTGGTCAATCGAGGCGCAGTCGTGCGCGCGTGCGACCAATATCCCGATTGCTGCTGCCGGGACTTGCCGCTCACCGGGGACAACAGCGCTTCCCGAGACGAGTAGCGTCAAATTCGCGAGACCACCCAAATCCGCGCTGTGACGTCTGGCCGGTAAACGAGCAGAGCTTTCCCGATTCCTTGTGGAGCCGTCGGGGCGGAGGCTGTCACTATGCGGGCGGGCTGTCCTGGTCGAGGGGCAGGCTCAGCTGCTTTGCATGGAAGTCAAAGTGCATGGTGGGGAAGGCGTAGACATCCGCGACGGTCATCACGGGGGTGAAGAAGGGGTCCCAGCGGGTTGGAAATGCCATGTGCAGGGCCAGCGATCGCTGGGATTCGTTCTCCAGATTTGTGCCGAGGGTGGCGGTGACCCGGCGTAGTTTGCGCGCCATGCGGTGACGGTTGTAGACGCGGGCTGCGGTTCGGGACCCCCAGTAGTTGACCTGGTCGAATGGGCGGGTTCCTGCGTTGAGGAGGCGCGCGAATGCTGTGTTGAGTGAGGGCGGGAGGTGGCCGAAGATCTTGACTAAGGGCAGCAGGTTTCGGACCATCATGTAGCCGAACACCATATGGAACAACAGGACCTTGTTGCTCCAGCGGGTGCCGGCACTGCGCCGACGTAGGTCAGCATCCCCAGCCTGGGACAAGGCGTCTTCTAGCTCGTCGCAAGCTCGACGGTATCCGTCCGTGATCGCAGAGCGGTCCATGGTCGCCACTTTCGGCCAGGCACCGATTCCCGGCTTCCCTCGGCCCCATCGTCACCCACGTCCCTGCCGCGGTCAATGGTCGAATGGCGGGGGGCGCAGTCGTGTGACCGGGTGGGGTGTCAGAGAGCTGACGCTTCAAACTCTTCCGGTGGAAGGCATAGGGCATGTCAAACCGGGTATACCTCCTCTGACAGGGGCACAGGGACGCCAGGCATGCGCTCGGCGTGCCGACCAGCGCGGGGTGGTGCAGCACAAGAATCATCCAATGGTTAACATCATCTGGCGCTGAGCCGTATGCGGGTGGGATAGATTCTTCTCAAATCGGAGACATTCGCTTTACAGGGAGATTCCTCATGAAAGTTCGCACCCACAACGTTGTGCCGATGTCTGACTACGCAGACCCGAGGAAGAAGCGACAGCAAATTCAAGACGACCCGGCCACGTTAGGGGTCCAGCCCTGGTGGGGGGACCTCGATCGCCAGGGTGAAGTCGACAGCCGTCACCTGAACGAACTTGTCGGATACACCACCGGGAATGACCTCACGACGTCCAAGGGTGACGATTGACGGCCCCGCTCCACCTCGAATTCGCATATGTTGATGACTCGGGCGACCCTGGGATGAAGGAGGGCGCAACGCGCACATTCGGCCTAGGTTGCGTCCTCATTTCTGCATACAGGTGGACTGGCGCGCTGGACGCCATGCAGTCACTGCGCAGAGGCATCCACGAGGACTACGGCATCCGCATCCGCGACGAGG
>NZ_HE978613.1:0-716 GCF_000285835.1 Brevibacterium senegalense | reverse complement strand
GTTAAGGCTGAGTGGATCGTAGGAATCAAGAAGCAGTTCAGAGAAGCGAGACTCGGCGACGGGCAGCTGCGAGACATCTACCAGCGACACATGCAGATGGCAGCAGCCCTGTCCCCTGGGATTTTTGCGGTCGTCATCGACAAGAACATGGTCCGAAAGCGGGAGACTGACGTCGAGGACATGGCGTGGAGGATACTGTTCCAGCGACTCCGTCTTCGAACAGTCCATACAGGCATGCCCATTGTACTGGTCCACGACCAGACTAGTGACTACAAGGCGCTTCGAGCCCGATGGAGGAAGTTCAGGAGGTTCAGCTACGACCCAGCAGGGAAGCGAGTGGACGCGCCACTACTTCTGGAAGATCCGGTGAGCCGCGACTCAAGCCAGTCCTACTTCATCCAGCTGGCGGATCTCGCCGCGTATGCAGCTACCCGCAGAGTCATCCCTGCCAACGGCAAGAGAATCGTTCGATGCTCTCCAGAAATGTGGATGGCGGCCCAATCTGCGCACTTGAAATCTGTCACACGGGATCGGACCGACGCCATCGTCACCTGGCCGCGGAGTTAAAGAGGCGGCCTCCGAAGAGGCCGCCCTTGACGGCGGACCCATTGACCTCCAGGAGGGAGGGTGGGACCACGTCTACATCCTTGCACTACGTTGCCCTCAAGACAAGGCAACAACGTACGTGTCCGCGGTGAATGAGATGAGCCCCCCCC
>NZ_HE978612.1 GCF_000285835.1 Brevibacterium senegalense | reverse complement strand
GTCTCAGGACATAGTGCACTGTTTCAGGATGTCTCGAATTCCTGATTATGTGCGTCGTTTGGTGGTCGAATGGCCCGCGGATGCGCCTCACGGTGCGGTCGCTCAGTTCTGCCGCGAGCATGGCGTCTCGGAGCGGTGGTTCTACTCAGTTCGAAAACGCGTCGCCCAAGAGGGCGAAGCCGCAGCCGTGAAGAGATCGACCCGGCCGCACACCTCGCCCAAGCGCATCGCCGATGTGTACTCAAAGTCGATCCTTGCCCAGCGCGAGCGGTTGCGGGACGAAGGCAAGGACTACGGGCCGATCAGCATCCAGACCAGCTTGATCCGTTCAGGCTTGCCCGGGGTGCCGTCCCGGGCCACGATCGCCCGGGTGCTCGATGCCAATCACGTCACCGATCGCAACAAGCGCAAGCGACCGAAGGCAAGCCACCGCCGATTCCAGTCGACGTTCGCCAATGAACGGTGGCAGTCTGACGCGTTCACGGTCGAGCTTTCCACCGGCGAGGAATACACCGTTATCGAGATCATCGACGATGCGACTCGGTTCAATCTCGGCGTCACTATCGCGGACGCCGAGAATGGCATCGAAGTCCTCGGTGCATTCAAACTTGCATTTGAAGAATATGGGCGGCCGGTCGTGGTCCATACCGACAACGGCTCCGCCTACAACCTCGACCGTGTCGGGCTGACGACCCAGTTCGTGGCCTTCCTGCGCGGTTTGGGGATCCGGACGATCACGGGACGACCGAACCACCCGAAGTCCCAGGGCAAGGTTGAACGGGCCCACCAGACGCTTCAGCGGTTCCTCGACGCGCGGGACCTTCACGCCAGGGCCGAGCTGGAAGCTGCGGCGGCTGAGTACCGCCAGTGGTACAACCACGATCGAGCGCATCAAGCCCTCGGAAACAACACCACGCCGGCTGAGGCCTATGCAACGCGCCCGAGAATGGCTCCACCAGAAATGCCCGTGGCATCGAGGGTCCGGCTGAATCCGCCTGCGGCGGTTTCTCCTGGAGGGGTTATACCCCAAACTGATGCTGAAGTGATTAAGACCAGACAGGCGAGGGGGCATGGAATAGTTGGGTATCGGTATATGAAGTTTGGTCTTGGTGATCGCTGGGAAGGGCAAACGATTCGCGTCCTTGAGCATCCCGAATTGCTCGAATTCTTCGATTCGCAGGGCACGCTGATCGCTTGCAGTCACTGGCCGCTGAGCGGCAAGCAAATGGTCGGCCTGGCCGCGCAGACCATGCACCACGAGCCGCCGCCACTGCCGGAGCCTGAGTAGTGCAGTATGTCCTGAGACTCATCAGTGCACTATGTCTTGAGACCAGGTACTGCACTATGTCCCGAGACTTCACACAGTGCCGTGGCGTTGCAGTTCGCGACTCCCGCTGTCTGTGTGCGGTCGGCCGGATGCGGCTGTGCTCGACCGACGCGGAAGCCTGCGGCGTCCGGCCGGATCGTCAGGCGGTCTGCCGCTCTTCCCTCGCCTTGACCGTCCTGTCCGTCCGGGCGAGGACGAGGGTGATGACGCCCGCGATCGTCATCGCGGCACCCACCGCCCACATGCCCGCGTTCGAGGTCCCCGTCAGATCCGTCAGCCAGCCCGTCACGTAGGGGGCCAGGAAGCCGGCCGCATTGCCGATCGTGTTGATGAGCGCGATGCCCGCGGCGGCCGCGGCACCCGTGAGGAACGCCTGCGGCAGCGGCCAGAAGCACGGCAGGGCGCAGCAGATCGACATGCAGGCGATCGTCACCGCGATCATCGTGGTGAACGGCGAGGTCAGGTAGAGCGCCGCGGCGATCGCGACCGCACCGACGAACAACGGCGCGGCCACGTGCCACACCCGTTCCCCCGTCGTGTCGCCGTGACGCGACCACAGGTACATCGCGATGGCACCGAACGCGTAAGGGATCGCAGTGATGAACCCCACCTGGACGAACGAGTACTCCGTGCCGAAGCGCTCGGAGAAGCCCGCGATGATCGTGGGCAGGAAGAAGCTGAGCGAGTACAGGCCGTACACCGCGCCGAAGTAGACGAAGCCCAGCGCCCACACGCGCGGCTGGGTCAGGGAGTGGCGCACAGAATGAGTCTGGGTGGTGCTGGCAGTGTCCGCGGCCTCGGCGTCCATGCGGGCCTGCAGCCAGTCGCGCTCCTCGGGCTCCAGCCACTTCGCGTCCTTGGGGCGCTCGGTGAGGTAGAAAATGCACATGATGCCCAGGACGATCGCGGGCAGGCCCTCGACGAAGAGCATGAAGCGCCAGCCGGACCAGTTCGCGATGAGGTCGTTGCCCACCTGGACCAGCCACGTCGACACGGGCGCGCCGATCACGCTGGAGAGCGGGATCGCGATGAGGAACAGCGCGGTCGCCCGTGCGCGGAACGTCTTGGGGAACCAGAACGTGAGGTAGAGGATGATGCCGGGGAAGAAGCCGGCCTCGGCGACGCCCAGCAGGAAGCGGACGATGTAGAGCCACGTCGCATTGGGCACGAACGCCATGAGCGAGGCGAGCGCGCCCCAGCTGATGAGGATGCGGGCCAGCCAGATGCGCGCACCGAACCTGTTGAGCGCCAGGTTGGAGGGGACCTCCAGCAGCAGGTAGCCGAAGAAGAAGATGCCCGCGGCGAACCCGAACTGGGTGGCGGAGAGCCCCAGCTCCTCATTCATGCCGCCCGGCCCGGCGATGCCGATGTTCGTCCGGTCCAGGTAGTTGATGAAGTACATCGCCACGATGAACGGGATGAGTCGCTTGGTGATCTTCCCGATCACCTTCTTCTCCATCACCGCGTCCTGGGCGGTCGCGTTACCCGTCGCCTGCGGGCCGTCAGCAGAGGGCTTCATCGCCACGGTCGTTCCTCTCGATCGCTGGCACGACGCCAGCCGGTATCAGACCGGGTGAGTATAACGGCCGTTCCGTTCGGTCTCGCCGGAAGTCTCACCTGTGAGATCGCCCATCCGCTCCCCTGCTCCTCCATGACGACGGCGACATGGAGAGGAAGCAGGACACACCGCTGCACTTCGGGGCGGCGGAGCCCACGCTGCACGGAGAGACCTTTTCGGCGAGAGGCGGAAGGGACTACCGTGAAGTGCCCCGGTGACTGCAGACTCACACCATGAAGGGGTAGGCCCCCATGTCACCGACGACACAGGAGGACGACGATGAGCGACCAACTGACCTTCCAGAACCCCGTCACCCGATTCCCCGACATCACGCCGCCGCAGCAGGACCAGCCGGAGCCTGGTCTCGACGCCCGTCTCATCCCCGGTACGGACCGCGGCGAGGACAGCTATACAGGCACCGGCAGACTCACGGGCCGCAAGGCACTCATCACCGGCTCCGACTCCGGCATCGGAGCTGCGGTGGCGATCGCGTTCGCCCGCGAGGGAGCCGATGTGGCGCTGTCCTACCTGCCCGCCGAGGAGGAGGATGCCCAGCGGGTCTGCTCGCTCATCCGCGACGCAGGGCGCAGAGCCGTGGCCCTGCCGGGCGATCTCGCCGACCGCGACTACTGCCGTGAGGTCGTCCGGCAGGCGGCAGCGGAGCTGGGAGGCCTCGATGCCGTGGTCAACAATGCTGGGCGACAGATCGCGGTCGAAGACATCTCCGATCTCACGGACGAGCAGTGGGAGAACACGTTCCGAACGAACATCGACGCCCTGTTCCGCGTCTCCCGGGCCGCGCTCGAGTACCTGGAGCCAGGGTCGACGATCGTGAACTCGACGTCCGTGCAGGCCTATTCACCTTCCGCTCACCTCATCGACTACGCATCGACGAAGGCGGCGATCAACAACTTCACGAAAGGACTCGCCACGCAGCTCGCGCCCAAGGGCATCCGCGTCAACGCCGTGGCGCCGGGACCGATCTGGACACCGCTGCAGGTCTCGGACGGCCAGCCGAAGGAGGCGCTGCCGCACTTCGGCAAGAACACTCCGCTGGGACGGGCGGGACAGCCGACAGAACTGGCACCGGCATACGTCTTCCTCACGTCGTCGGAATCGAGTTACGTCATCGGTGAGACTCTCAATGTCAATGGAGGCCAACCGACACCCTGACGGCATACTGGCCTCATGGACTCACGCGCACTGCTGATCGACCTCGCACGACGACCGCTGCAGGAGATCGACCTCATCTGGGACTCGATCGACGCGGCCGATCTCAACACCCACCCGGCGGGGCACCCGAACTCGATCGCCTGGCTCCTCTGGCACACCGGGCGGGAGATCGACCTGCAGGTGGCACACGCGTCAGGCCGGGACCAGGTCTGGACTCAGGACTGGGCGGATCGGATGGGACTGCCCTTCGACCCCGACGATTTGGGGCTGGGCCACACGGAGGAGCAGGCCCGTGCCGTGGTCGTCGACGACAAGCAGGTGCTGCGCGACTACCTCTCCGCAGTCACGGACGAATCCGCCGACTACATCGGGACCCTGACGGAGGCAGACCTCGCAGTGGTCATTGACGACTCGTGGGTCCCGCCTGTGACCCGTGGCGTGCGGCTCATCAGTGTCTACGCGGACGCACTCCAGCACATCGGACAGGCGGCCTACGTCGTGGGGACGAAGGGCTGACGCGACTGAATACAGAAGTCTCGAAGCCCTTGTCCAGAGACCCCGTTCAAGCGCACAATCGAACCATGGCTGACACGAATGGATCGGGAAGCACGGACGACCGCACACCTCCGCAGATCAAGGACGAAGAGCTGTACGAGTCCCTGCGCGAGGACGGTGCCGGCAAGGAGAAGGCCGCGCGAATCGCGAACGCAGCGGCCCGTGAGGGTCGTTCGACAGTCGGCGAGCGCGGCGGCGAGGCCGGCAGCTACGAGGACTGGACCGTCGACGAGCTCACGGACCGGGCGAAGGAACTGGGTCTCGAGGGCTACTCCGACCTCCGCAAGGACGACCTCATCGACCTGCTGCGGCGGCACTGACCGCGAGACTCACCATCTCCGACCGCGCTGCCCGTACTCCTCCACCGCGTCCTTCGCCTCGCGCAGGCCCGCGCCGGTCGCCGTCCGGTACTCCTTGATCGCGTGGATCATCTTCCCCTCGTCCGCCAGCCGCCGGACCTCATCCGTCAGCCCTGGATCCGCCTGATCGCGCAGGTCCCGCACGGCCTGCGGACCGAGTCCGGCGTGTGTCGCCAGCGCCTCGACCAGAGCCTCCATCGCGGTGACGCGACGAGTGAGGGCATCGATGCGGGCGTGCGCGTCCGAGTCTCTGAAGAACGACATGCCCTCAGCATGTCACGTGAGCGGGTCGAGACCGGAGCACGCCCCCACCCCCTCACTCCCCGGCGGCGGCCTCCCGCAGCCTGTGCTTGAGCAGCTTGCCGGAGGGGTTGCGCGGCAGCGCCTCCTCCACGACGACCTCGCGCGGGATCTTGTACCGGGCCAGCTTCGGAGCCAGGAACTCGCGCAGGGACTCGACTCCGACCTCGGCGGGGTCCACCCCGTCCGCCGGCGTCACGAAGGCGACGACCTGCTGCCCCCATTCCTCATCCGGGCGGCCCACGACGGCGACGTCCGCGATCCCCGGGTGCAGGGCGATCGCCTCCTCGACCTCCAGCGAGAACACGTTCTCCCCGCCCACGATGATGACGTCCTTAGTCCGGTCGACGACGTAGTAGTAGCCGTCCTCGTCGACCCGGGCGATGTCGCCGGTCTTGTACCAGCGCCCCTCGAATGCAGCAGCGGTCGCCTCCGGGTTGCCCAGGTAGCCCTGCATGACGGTGTCGGACAGGAACCAGATCTCGCCGGACTCGCCCGGGCCCGCCTCCGTCCCGTCCGCCTTCACGACGCGCATCTGGACGCCCACCATCGCGGACTTCCCGATGCTGCCGGGCTTGGCCAGCTGCTCGTGCGGCCGCAGCACGCTGCCGCTGGGCCCCGTCTCCGACATGCCGAACAGCTGGTAGTGCCCTCCGGGCTGGTACGTCTCGATGATCGTGCGCGTGCCCTTCGCGTCGATGGGCGCACCGCCGAAGGTCCAGCGTCGCATCGAGGAGAAGTCGAACTCCGCGAAGTCCACGCCGTAGGCCGCGGCCGCCCGCAGCGGCGCCAGGTACGCGACGGTGGGTCCGAAGAACGTCGTGATCCGCTCCGTCCCGATCATGCGCAGCGTCTCGATCGGGTGGTACTCCTTCTGCAGCACCACCGTCCCGCCCATGAGCAGGATGGGCAGCAGGCACACGTTCAGCGGTGCGGAGTGCCAGATGGGCATCGCGATGAGGATCCGGTCGTCGTGCTCGTAGCCCAGGTTGAGCGACAGCTGCGTCGCCAGCCGCACGATCGAGTCGTGCGTGTGCATGCAGCCCTTGGGCGCGCTGGTCGTCCCGGACGTGTAGAGGACCTGCGCGATCGCCCGGTCGTCGTCGTGGTGCTCGTGCCACGGCTGCGCGTCCCGATGCAGGTCCGCGAACGTCCCGCCGGCACCGCTGGTCAGCCAGTCGACGTCCGGCGCGCCCTCCCGCGCGATGGCCTCGAGCTCCGCGCTCACGACGCCCACGCGCACCTCGCTGTGCTCGACGGTGTAGCGCACCTCCGGCGCCTGGAACTTGTGGTTGACGGGCACCAGGGTCGCGCCCAGCATCCACGCGCCGAATGCGGTGAAGACGAACTCCGGCTCGTTGAACGTCATCGCCGCCACTCGGTCGCCGGACCGAACGCCCCGGTCCGCCAGCAGTCCCGCCGCGCGCTCCGACTCCTCGACCAGCTGCGCGTACGTCCACCGCGACTCGCCGCTGACCAGCGCCTCCTTCTGCGGGTCGCGCATCATCGTGGACCGCAGCATCGTGCTGAGCTTCATTGCCCCTCCTGTGTGATCGGTGTCATACTGACGCAATTGAACCATGATTCAGACCTTGGGGCACAGTTCCGCGCGGACCGTTCCCCGCAGGAGGCAGCACCCATGTACCGGCCCACCGCAGCGACCCGGCAGAACGCGGAGTCACGCCGCCGCGCCATCGCCGAGGCCGCCCGCGCCCTCGTCACGGAATCCGGGTTCGCGGCCGCGACCGTCAAGTCCGTCGCCGCCCGCGCCGGCTGCTCCGCCGGCCTCCTCTACACGTACTTCCCGCACCGCGACGCGCTGCTGCAGGGCACTTTCGCGCACGCCTCCGGCCACGAACTGGCCACCGTCACCCGGGCGATGGCTGACACTGAGACCCCCGCCGAGGCCGTCGCCGCCGTCGTCGACACATTCCTGTCCCGCGCGCTGGCCGGCCCCCGCCTGGCGCGCGCCCTCCTCTTCGAGGGGTTGCCCCCGGCCGTCGAAGAGGAGCGCCTGCGGTTCCGCGCGGGCTACGCCGCCGCGGTCGCCGCACACCTGCCCGAGGCCCTCACCGACTCCGCACCCCCGACCGCAGCGCTGCCCCACTCATCCGGGGACGAACCGGAGTCCGCCGTCCACGTCACAGCCCGCGCCCTGGTGGGCGCACTGTCCGGCTGCCTCCAGGCGCCCATCCACGACGAGGGCCGCACGGACTTCTCCCCCGCCGAGGTCCGCTCCCTCATCACCCACATGACCGCGTTCTGCCTGGGCGCCGCCGGACTCAGCGCGCCCGCACACCCGACCACCGACCGGAAGGACCGCCCATGAGCGCCAGCACCCACACCGTCGTGAATCAGTCCGCCCCGCGCGTCGACGTCGACGAGTACGCGCTCAACACCGCCCTGGTCGAGGGCGTCGCGGCGCTGGCACCGGATGCGGACACCGCGGAGTTCTCCCGCATCGGACAGCTGGTGGGCAGCGCCTCGTTCCAGCACGACGCTCGGATCGTGCACCGCCAGACCCCGCAGCACTCGAGCCACGACCGATGGGGTCACCGCGTCGACGACGTCGAGTTCCACCCCGGCTACCACCGCATCATCGACGACGCGCTGTCCGCCGGCGCGCACGCCCAGGGCTGGAACCACCCGGGCCCCGGTGCCAATGTCGACCGAGCCGTCCGCTTCATGCTCTTCAGCCAGATCGAGCCCGGCCACGCGTGCCCCGTCTCCATGACGCATTCCGCAGTCGCCGCCCTGCAGGGCACGCCGCACGCGGACTTCTGGCTGCCGCGGCTGCTGTCGCACTCCTACGACCCCCGCCTCATCGACGCGCATGACAAGGAGGCGGTCACCTTCGGGATGGCGATGACGGAGAAGCAGGGCGGGTCGGATGTCCGCGCCAACACGACGCGGGCAGTCCCGGTGACGGGGACCTCGGCGGAGCCTCTGGGTTTCGGGGACGTGACGGACGGTCACCACCTGCTCACCGGCCACAAGTGGTTCTGCTCCGCACCGCAGTCGGACGCGTTCCTCATGCTGGCGCAGCTGGATGAGGGGGTCAGCTGCTTCCTGGTGCCGCGGATCCTGCCCGGCGGCCGGCGCAACGGCATCCGCATCCAGCGGCTCAAGGACAAGGTGGGCAACAAGTCCAACGCCTCCAGCGAGATCGAACTGGCCGACGCCCACGGCTGGCTGGTGGGCGAGCCCGGCCGCGGCGTGCGCACCATCATCGAGATGGTGAACCGGACGCGGCTGGACTGCATCCTGGGCTCGGCGGCCGGGATGCGGCAGGCCGTCGCCGAGGCCGCCTGGCACGCCCAGCACCGGTCCGCCTTCGGCGCCCGGCTGGTCGACCAGCCGCTCATGCGGTCCGTGCTGGCGGACCTGCAACTGGAGGCCGAGGCCGCGACCTGGACCGCTCTGCACCTGGCCCGGGCGCATGACGACTCGAGTGCGGAGGACGCGGACTTCCGACGCATCGCGACCGCAGTCGCGAAGTACTGGATCTGCAAGCGGGGGCCGGAACACGCGTACGAGGCCCTCGAGTGCCTGGGCGGCAACGGGTACACGGAGGACTTCCCGCTGGCGATGCGCTACCGCGAGCAGCCGGTCATGGCCGTGTGGGAGGGATCCGGCAACGTCATCGTGCTCGACGTCATCCGGGCGATGGCGAAGGACCCGGCCAGCGCGAAGGCGTTCCTCGCGTACCTGGAGTCCGGACTGGGGCGTGGGGGCGCCTACGACCGCGCGTTCGAGCGACTGGCGGGCGATCTGACGGAGGCCTCGCAGGTGGTGGCCGGCGGAGACGACTCCGCGATGGCGAAGCTGCAGGGCGGCGGGCGCGTGCTGGTCGAGCGGATGGCGCTGCTCCTGCAGGCCGCGGTGCTGCTGGACCATGCTCCGGCGGAGGTCGCGGAATCGTTCGTGCTGGCCCGCCTGGGCGAGGACCGCGGGCGCGAGTACGGCGCGCTGCCGGCGGGAGTGGCGGTCCACCTGCTGGTGGAGCGGGCCGCGGGAGGTGTGAACGCCAGGTGACAGGACCGCGTGACGGGCCCAGGTGAGGGCACCCTGCGACCCTGGCAATCCCCTGATAACACCGCGTCGATGTGTCAGGGACCACCTGAGAGCCAGCATGCTGGAGATCAGTTCGCCCACAAAGCGAAGTCGGCACAACCGAGGAAGGCTGTCATGAACGACACACTCATCTGGATCATCGTCGCGGCCGTCGTCGTCATCGCCCTCGTGGTGATCATCGCGCTCGTCGTGTCGAGCAGCAAGAAGAAAGCGAACCGGGGGCGCGCGCAGAGCATGCGCTCGGAGGCGCAGCAGCGGGAGGAACAGGTCCGCCGCGAAGAGGCGAAGGCCGCAGAGACCGAGGCCGCCGCCCGGAAGGCACGCGCGGAGGCGGACGAGAAGGCCGCCCGCGCCGAACGCCTCGAGGTGGATGCCCAGGGCAACGCGCAGACAGCGGGCCATCTGCGTCACGAGCAGGTCGAGCAGCAGCGCCAGGCCGACAAGCTCGATCCGGACGTCAGGACGAACCGCCACGGCGAGCGCCTCGAGGACGAGCGCGTGCACGACGAGCGTGTGCGGGACGAGAACGTGCGGGACGAGCACGTGGCTGGTGACCGTGTCGCCGCAGATGCCGATGATCACGGCCACGTGCGGGACGACCGCATCACGGGTCACGACCCCGCGGCTCCGGTCGCACCGACGCCCCAGCCGCAGCAGGCCCAGCCGCAGCAGGCCCAGGCGCCGGTGAACGATCCGCACTCGCCGCAGGCCGCACCGGCACCGGCTCCGCAGCAGCCGGTCCACGGTGACACTGCTCCTCAGCAGCCGGTCCACGGTGACGCCGTTCCGCAGCAGCCGGTGCATGGCGATCCCGCTCAGCCGCCGGTCGAGCAGACGCAGTTCGAGCAGTACGACCAGCAGCAGGTGCACGGACAGCAGCCGCAGCAGGCTCAGGTGCCGGTCGAGGACCAGGGTGCTGTCCCGCCGCAGCAGGACCCGCGCGTCGGCCAGTACGAACAGCCGGTCCAGGGCCGGCCCGTCCAGGGTGAGCCGGTCCACGGCCAGCCCATCCAGGGCCAGCCGGTCCAGGGCCAGCCGGTCCAGGACGACCGGGCTGTCGCCCCCGGAGGCGCACCGGACGATCTGGGAGAGCCGCTGGATCCCATGGACCCGCAGGATCCGCGCAACCTGCGGGATCCCCGCGATCTCCAGGACCCGCCCCCGCGCCACTGACGGACAGTTTCCTCCAGCGCCGCTGCTCCTCCAGGAGCGGCGGCGCTGTCGTCTCCGCCCGTGAGTCGTCCTCCAGCTCCCTGCTGCCCCCTCCCGTCCACGACACGCCGCGAGCGTGTTTGACACGCCCAGGAACCACCTTCGCGTGTCGAACCCGCTCGCGGCGTGTCGTGGCAGAGGGATGATCGCCCCACTCGTGAGACAGGTCACTCCCCTATGTCGTGGTCGTGATAGGACGGAAGAGCCGGGTGCGGGCTCAGAGGTGAATCCGCGACTGGCCCGGGGACCAGCTCACCAGCCGGGACCCGGGCCCCGGCCTCCTCCGACTCACAGAAGAGCTGACCGTGGACCCCCTCAGTCTGTCCCGCTTCCGCCTGGGCACCCTCGCCTTCGCTCTGTTCGTCGTGGGCACGAACGCCTTCGTCCTCGCGGGCGTCCTGCCCGCGATCGGCGACTCCCTCGACGTGACGCCCACCGTCGTGGGGTATGCGATCAGCGCCTACGCGATCCTCGTCGCGGTGCTGGCGCCCGTCTTCTCCACGCTGCTGGCGCATGTCCCGCCGGAACGGGTCATGGCGGCGGGCATGCTGGTTTTCGCGGTGGGTACCGGGGTCTCCGCGATCGCGACGAACTACCCCGTCTTCTTCATCGCGCGAGCGGTCGCCGGCATCGGAGCGGCCGCACTGGTCCCCCTCGCAACCGCACTGGCCCCGCGCCTGGCCGTGCCCGGGCGGCAGGGCCGGGCGATGGCGATCGTCGCCCTGGGCTTCACCCTCGCCGTCGCACTGGGGTCTCCCCTGGGCACAGGTCTGGCGGAGATCACGTCGTGGCGCGTGGCCATCGGAGGCCTGGCCGGCCTCGGCGCCGTCCTGGGGCTGGGCATCGCGCGCCTGCTGCACGGCATGCCCACGAATGCCCGGGTGCCGCTGTCCGCCCGGATCGGCGTCCTCGCGGATGCCCGCGTCATCATGGGCATCATCGCGATCATGATGATGATCCTGTCGTTCAACCTCATCTACGTCTTCAGCAGCGAGGTGACCGCGGCCGTCACACAGGGGGACGGGGCGATCCTCGCACTCCTGCTCCTCGTCTTCGGCCTGTCGGGTGCCGTGGGGAACCAGCTGGGCGGATGGATCGTCGACACGCAGGGCAACCTGCAGACGATGCGGATCGCCCTTGTCATCGAGATCGCGGCCTTCCTCCTCATGCTCGTCTCGCTCGAGTCGCTCGTCGCGACCGCATTCGTGTTCGCCCTCTGGGGAGCCTCCGGCTTCGCCTCCGTCGTCGCCCTGCAGGACCGCCTCGCCTCGCTGCACCCGGACCGAACGGCGATCATCCTCTCGTGGTACTCGACGGGGATGTACGTGGGGATCTCCTCGGCCCCTGTTGTGGGGGCGATGGTCCTGACATCCGTCGGACACCTGGGGCTGCCCGTCGCCGCGGCGGCCGCCGCACTCATCGCGCTCGTCATGACGGCCCCGGTGCGCGGCCGACGCTGAGCCGGCCCTGATCTCAAAAGCCGGACATTCTTGACCACTACTTATCGAACGTTCACCATAGGGCGGGAGCCGCTCACCCAGAGCGGCACACGCACGGAACGGCCCCGCGACGACGCGGCCGGACGCGCAGTTCACCGCACCCGCGGTCCAGCAGACAAGGAAATCAACGGCGATGACGAACTCCACAAACTCCCGGCGCACCCCACGCGCACTCGCGGGCGCCGCAGCACTCGCGGTGGTCCTGTCCGGCTGCGCCGGCGGGGCCGGTGGCGGCTCCGGCAGCGCCGGCCAGGGCGGCTCAGGCGAGGGCTACGAGTACGGCGCGTCCGATGAGGAGATCAAGGCAGCGTTCGCAGACGTCGACCCCATCACGATCACCTACCAGCCCTCCGCCCAGTCCCCGGAGGGCATCGACGCCTACCGCTCGCAGGCATTCATCGAGAACCTCGAGACCCTGTCGGACGGCAAGATCACGGTCGACACCACGTACGGGCAGGGCATCGCCGGGTACACGGAGCTGCCGGACGCGCTGGTCGACGGCCGCGTCGACATCGCCTACATGCTCCCCATCTACCAGCCGGACCAGTTCCCCGTCTTCCACGCGTGGGTGACCGGCACGACGCTCACGGGCGCCTCACCGCTGGTCGACGAGCTCGCCGCGAACGCAGCGATCGGTGAGCTCACGTGGAACGACGAGCAGCTCGTCAGCGAGTTCCGCGACCAGGGCATCGAGCCCCTCAACCTCTTCAACTCCGCGGGTGCGGTCGCAGCGATGTGCGGCACCCCGCATGAGGATGCCGATGACTGGGACGGCACCCAGGTGCGGGCCTCCTCGCAGGCTCAGACCTCCCAGCTCAACGCCCTCGATTCCTCCCCCGTCTCCCTCCAGTACACGGAGACCTTCGAGGCGCTGCAGCGCGGCACCGTCGACTGCACCCTGTCGACGACACTCGCTGCGGACGCCGGCGGCTTCCTGGAGGTCGCCCCGCACATCAGCTACACGACGGAGGTGACCTTCGCCCGCGGCCCCGGCGGCGTGTACGCCGGCAGCGCGTGGCAGTCCTGGCCGCTGGCGGTCCAGCAGCTCGTCTTCGACTCGATGAAGGACGAGTTCGTCCAGTCCCGCCGCGGTGACGTCGAGGGCAACTACGTCGCCGCGCAGACGGTCCGCGAGCAGGACGGCACCTTCACGGAGATGGACGCGGACATGCAGTCCAGCCTCAAGGAGGCCTCGCAGGGTCTCGTCGAGGCGGAGGTCGAGGAGGGCCGCCTGCCCGAGGGCAGCGCGGACGCGATCCCCGAGGCCGTCGACAAGTGGCGCGACGTGGCCGCGGACCTGGGCTACGAGGACGAGGGCACCTTCTCCGACTACGACGAGTGGTACCCGGTCGACGACGTCGAGTACCTCGACGCGTACGGCGAGGCGTACTTCGAGGAGATCATGCTCCCGCACCGTCCCAGCTGACCGCACGGTCCAGCTGACCGCACCGTCCTCTGACGATCAGGCCGGATCCCGCACGAGCGGGGTCCGGCCTGATCTGTCACTGCTAGGGTCAGGATCGTCTGTGCTTTCCCAGGGAGATCGGCTCTCACCTGGCACAACGGAAGGACATCGAAGTCATGACCGTCGAATTCCTGGACATCGCCGAACTGTCGGAGCAGCTGCGCACCGGACGCCTCACGTCCACAGAGGTGACCACCGCGATGCTCGAGCGCATCGACGCGCTCGACCCCGCACTCCAGTCCTTTGCAGTCGTCACCCGCGAGCGCGCGCTGGCGGACGCCGCAGCCGCAGATGAGCAGATCTCCCGCGGCGGGTGGCGGGGACCGCTCCACGGAGTGCCGCTGGCGCTCAAGGACCTGGTGGAGACGGAGGGGATCACGACCGCTGCGGGCACCACCGTCCACGGAGATCATGTCCCGGACGCAGACGGGACGGTGGCTGCACGGCTGCGCGCGGCCGGAAGTGTCCTCCTGGGGAAGGTGCGGATGACGGAGGGCGCCTTCTCCGCCCATCACCCGGATCTGCCCACTCCGGTGAATCCGTGGAATGCGGACACCTGGTCGGGAGTGTCCTCCAGCGGGTCGGGTGTCTCCGTCGCGGCGGGTCTGGCGTTCGGCACCCTGGGGTCGGACACCGGCGGATCGATCCGTCTGCCGTCCGGCGCGAACGGTGTCACCGGCCTCAAGCCCACCTGGGGACGCGTCAGTCGTGCAGGTGTCTTCCCGCTCGCTCCCAGCCTCGATCACATCGGACCGATGACACGCAGCGCCCGCGATTCGGCGCTCATGATGACCGTCATCGCCGGCTGGGACCCGGCCGACCCCACCTCTTCCTCCCGCCCCGTCCCCGACTACGCGGCCCACCTGGAGCTGGACCGCTCCCCGGTCGTCGGCATCGACCCGGATCTCAACGCCCGCTTCGACCCGGAGACCCAGTCGATGCTGGCCTCCGTCCAGAGCGAGCTGTCGGACCTGGGCTGGCGCGTCGTCGAGGTCCAGGCGCCGGACTTCATGACCGTCGCCGCGGACTGGTCCGCGCTGTGCGGTGTCGAGACCGCGCTGGCTCACGGGGATACGTATCCCTCCCGCAAGGCCGAGTACGGTCCCGCGCTGGCCGGACTCATCGAACTGGGCCGGTCCCTCGACGTCCTGGATCTCGAGCGGATGCAGCAGCGCCGCCGCCACTTCACCGGCGCGATGAACCGGCTCATGGACGACATCGACATCCTCCTGCTGCCATCAGTGGGCAAGGCCTCGCCCACGATCGAGGAGATGAACGGGCTGGAAGCAGGCACGGAGCTCTTCGAGCAGGTCACCGGCCCCACCGCCCCGATCGACCTGGCGGGCCTACCGGCCCTCACCCTGCCGTCGGGGTTCACGGGTCGCGGCACGCCGCTGGGCGTCCAGTTCGTGGGTCCCGCTTTCGCCGAGGCCGCCCTCCTGGCCGCCGGCGTCGCCTACCAGCGGGCGACGGACCACCACCTGCGGCGTCCGCAGGTGTGATCAGCGAGGAGAATCCGCCTGTCCGCCGCACGCACCGCGACTGTGCGCGGCGGATAGGCTTGTCTTCTCCCGCCGGTTCCCATCTCCAGGAGGAAGCATCGTGGCGACAGCAGTACCGGCCAGCATGACTCTCGCCCAGGTCCGTGCCGAACTCGAAGCGATGGCGGATCCGAGGACGCTCGCGGTGAACGAGCGCCACGGCGATCGGCACGCGGTGAAGCTGGCCGACCTGCGTGCACTGGCGAAGCGGCTGAAGACCCAGCACGAACTGGCACTGGAGCTGTGGGAGACGGATGACGCGGCCGCACGGCTGCTCACCACACTCATCTGCCGGCCCAAGGCCTTCGAGCACGACGAGCTCGATCGGATGATCCGTCAGACGCGCACCCGCAAGGTGCACGACTGGCTGGTGAACTACGTCGTCGCGAAGAGCAGGCACACGGAAGAGCTGCGCACCGCCTGGCTGGCGGACGCGGATCCGATCGTGGCGAGCGCGGGGTGGGCGCTCACCTCCAAGGCCCTCGTCAAGACACCGGAGTTGCTGGACCTGGCGGGCCTGCTCGACACGATCGAGTCGCAGATGAAGGACGCACCGGACAGGCTCCAGTGGGAGATGAACACGTGTCTGGCGCAGATCGGGATCACGCATCCGGAGCATCGCGACCGCGCGGTAGGGATCGGCGAGCGGCTGGAGGTCCTCAAGGACTACCCGACCCCGCCCAACTGCACCTCGCCGTTCGCACCCACCTGGATCGCAGAGATGGTGAGCCGGCAGTCAGCGTCCTGACCGGCGGTCTGTCGGGAGAATGAAGCTCACTGCCTCCCGATGAAGTAGTCGAGATCGGCGGACTCGACCTCGCCCTCGGTGAACCGGGAGGGGCGGAAGTCCGACAGCAGCGGTGACTCCTGCCCCTCCAGCTCCTCGGCCGTGAGCCGCCCGAACAGCGGCCCCAGCGTCATGCCGGAGTGCGTGACGACGGCGTAGATCTTCCGTGCATCGTCGAGGAACCCGATGATCGAGTGTCCATCCTCCGGAAAGCTCCGGCCGGAATAGATGACCCGCTCCATCGGGACGTCCTGTCCGAAGAGTCTCTTCAGCTCACCCTCCATGACCTCGGCGACCTCAGCCAGCATCTGCGGATTCTCGCCCTCCGAGACCCGGTCTTCGAGACGACCGACCTGGACCCACATGCGGCCGTCATGTCGAGGGCGGACGTTCACGCGGTCGGAGATGATGACTCTCTGCAGAGGAATGTCGACCGGTTGCGTCAGCCCCAGGAGGCTGTGCGTGCGAGGAGACTGCTCGGCAAGGTCTGCGACCGGAACGAACAGTCCCGAGGCCGCGGCCAGTTCCCGCGACCACGCACCGGTCGCCAGGACGACGGCGTCCGCCACGAGCACCGAGCCGTCGGACAGCTCCACCTGAGCACCGGAGTCATCGGATGCCAGACGTACGACTTCGGCCTTCTGGACGGCGACCCCGGCCTCGGCGAGGTTCCGCACCAGCTCCTCCCCCAGCACGTCGTTGTCCAGCCATCCCTCCACCGGGTAGTGGAGAGCGGAGTCCAGCTCGTCCGGCCACTCGACCGCGGGCTCGAGTTCCCGCAGTCGGGCGGTGTCGACGGTCTCGACCGGGTATCCCATCCCCTGAGCATCCTCCGTGCGCTTCGCGTACGTCTCTGCGCGCGTCTCGCTGAAATCGACGAGCAGGTTGCCGGACTGATGCAGCCACGTCCGTTCCGACGGCAGGCTCTCCTGCAGCCGCGCGTGCTCGTCGATCCCCTCCCGATTGATCCGATAGTAGGACTCCGGGAACTTGTTGTTCGCATTCAGCCAGGCGAACGACCGGTGGCTCGCGCCCGCATAGGGCTCCTCCTTCTCCAGGAGGACCACCTCATGGCCGCGCCGGGTCAGCTGGTGCGCAGCGGTCAGGCCCAGGACCCCCGCGCCGATGACGATGGCTTTCATGCCTGTCCTCCTTCTTGGACGGCGACTGGCTTGCCGCTCTCAGTTCCATCGGGTGCGATGCCGGCCTCAACGCGGATCGGCTTCCAGACCGCAACCGCGATCGCGTAGGCGACGGCGCTCGCAACGATGCCGAACACCGCGTAGGGGACGGTCGTCCCCATCACGTGTGCGATTGCGCAGCCCACCAGCCCCACGATCATGGATGTGAAGGCCACCTCGACCCTCAGCCGGTAGCGACGGGCCAGGATGATGCCCACCAGCATCGGCACTGCGAGGATCGAGGCGGAGTAGGCGTACGTGGCCACGAGCCAGTCCAGAGCCCTCGGGTACACGATCGCGAGGACCGCGGCGATGGCGGTCACGCCCACGGTGCACCACCGTGAGAGGGCGATCGTCTGCTTCTGCGTGGTCTTCTCACGCAGGAAGGCCCCGCGCAGATCATTGATGAGATTGGCGACGACGGACTGCAGCGCGGAGCCGGTGGTGGAGACGATCGTCGCCATGAGGAAGGCACCGTAGAGCGCCAGCAGCCAGGTGGGCACCTGTGTGAGGAACCAACCGGCGGCCATCTCACGGCCGTCTTCGCCCATCGAGGGATTCAACGCACGGATGGAGACTCCGATGAAGAACGCGTACACCCCGGCGATCATGACCATGATGGCGCCCAGGTACAGGGAGGAGCGAGCGTCCTTGCCGCTCTTCGACGCGAAGACGCGCTGGTAGTAGAGCTGGTTCGTGAGGGTGCCGGGCACGATCGCGAAGAACCAGAGGACGATCGTTCCCGCACCGGCCAAAGTGAGGCCCTGCGGCATCGTGAAGAAGTCGTCCGGCACACGTTCGACGACCGCGCCCCAACCGCCTGCACTCATGACGGCGTAGACGGCGATGACGATGGAAGTGCCCACCATGAACACCCCGAAGAAGAAGTCCGACCACGCCACGGAGGTGAGGCCGCCGGGCAGGACGAACAGCAGGCTGATGATCGCCATCGAGATGATGAGCGGCGTGAAGGGGATGCCGGTCACCTCGCTGAAGAGGTTCGCGAAGGCGACGAACTGCGTGGCCAGCCAGCCGAACGGCACGACGATGACGGCGAGCGCGACGATCGTCAGGAGTGTCTTGTGCCTGCCGTAGAGGCGGGTGAAGACCTCGGGAATCGTCGAGAACCGCCCTTTGCGCAGCCAGTTCGCGAAGCTCGCGATGATGAGCATGCCGGCCACGACGAAGAGCTCGTACCAGAAGACGGACAGTCCCCAGGCATAGCCGATGCCCACGTGTGCGACCAGGACGCCGCCGCCCACGGCTGTCGCGTACTGCGTGAAGGCGACGACGTACATCGGCAGGCTGCGTCCGCCCACCAGCCAGTCCTCCTCCGTGTCATTCTTCTTGCTGACATAGAAGGAGATCCACGCGCCGATGCCCAGGACGATGGCGGCAGTGACGCCGATGAGTGCGATGGTGCCCGGATTCATGAGGCGGCTCCTGACGTGAAGCGGGTCGGGTCCATGATGGCGAGCGCATCGGTGGACGATCCCGTGGTGACGTAGTCGGCGACTACTGAGCCGACCATGGGAGAGAATTTGAAGCCCTGGCCGGACATGCCGACGGCCAGAATGATCCGGTCATCGACCTGGCTGGGGCCCACGATGGGCGCACCGTCGGGGCTGAAGCCCTCCGTCCAGGTGGATACGCGGACGGCGGTCGAGTCGAGGTGCGGCATGAGACGGGCGACGGCGGCCTCGGTCGAGCGGACGAAGTCCGGATCGATGTACCGCTGCAGCTCCTCCGGGCTGTCGAGGGGCGGCCATTCGAGGTGGTGGTTCAGGATCTTGACGCCCATCCCGTCCAGGCAGGGGAATGCTGAGAACGCCCCCTCCGGATGGCGGCGGACGGAGATCGGCATCCGGGCGGGTGCGTGGATCTCAGCATCGCGGACCGGGAACCAGCTGCCGACCAGCTGCTTGTTCCGGATGATCCCTTCACCGAGGCCGGACAGAGCGCCTGCCCACGGCCCCGTGGCGACGACGACCGAGTCGAAGGACTCGGCGCCCTCACCCGTGTACACCACGACGCGATCGGCGAACGGGCGGATGTTGAGGACCTCGGAGTAGGTGCGGTAGGTCGCCCCCAGCCGGACGCTCTCGTCGCGAGCGGCGAGCACCGCGAGCTCCGGACGGAAGACCCCTGCGTTCGGATCGAAGACGCCGATCTCATCGTCGTCGACGCCGTAGGCGGGGAACTCCTCGCGCATCGCGGCGGCATCGAGCACGCGGTGCTCGAGCTCCAGTTCGTCGGCGCAGTCGAGGACCGCGCGCACGTCCGGGTGATCGGAACGCCCGATGGTGAGGCCGCCGCACCAGTCCAGCACGTGCGTGTCCTGGGCTGCTTCGAGCTCCTTCCAGAGTTCACCCGCGCGCTGGATGAAGGCGACGTATTCCGGGCCCTCCTTGTAGAGAGTGCGGAAGATGCGGGATTCGCCCGCGGACGCCCCGCGGTCATTGGGGGTGTTCCAGCGGTCGAAGACCGTGACGACGTGACCCCGTGCGGCCAACTGCCACGCGGCCATTGTGCCGACGATGCCGGCTCCCACGACAGCGACGCGCTTCGGTGATCCAGTGGTCTGCGTGCTCGTGTCAGCGCTCAATCTGCGTGACCTCCAGTGTGAGTTTGGTGGGGTGGAAGAACATCTCCAGCCGCTCGACCGGTCGGCCGTTTCCGGTGTGGAGTGTGCGCACCTGCCGGACGACGGGTGTCTTCGTCTCGATGTCGAGGTGCTGAGCGTCGTCGGCCGACAGGTGTGTGGCAGAGAGGACGCTCGTGGAGTGGAGCTGGTCGATGCCCAGCGAGGTGTAGTACGCGGCGGTGGTGAGGGTGGCCAGGTCCTCGTTGAGGATGTTCGGAGCGAGCATGAGGTCGATGACGCAGCGCTCGACGACGATGCCGTCACCGTGACCGCCCAGTTTGATCCGCACCAGTTCCACGACGGGAGTGCCGTCCGGAAACAGGTCGGCCGCCAGTGGATGAGCCTCAGCGGCGAGCACCCGGGTTCCAATGACGCGATGGAGCCCCTCGATCTCCGGCCCCTCGGTCGAGGCGTGCAGGAATCGGAGCAGGCTGCTGCGCAGACCGGTGGAAGCGACGACAGTGCCGGAACCCCGCTTGCGGCGCACCAGCCCAGTCTCGACGAGCTTCGTCATCGCAGTCTGGACGGGATTGCGGCTCACGTCGAACCGCTCCATGAGTTCACGCTCGGTCGGCAGGCGATCGCCCACGACCAGGCGACCGCTGTGGATCTCCTGCTCGATCCACTCGCGGATCTCGACGTGCTTCGCCTTCACCATGCGCGTGAGCATAGTCACACATTGTGATCATGGCAACAATCGGTTTGTCATGACATTTGATCCGCCGGTTGAACCCAGCTGAAACATCGACCCAGGCGGGCTGCCTGCCGGGCCAACGGAGTCTCACCGCCATTCGGCGTGGCCGCCCACTGCGGTCAGTTGCGGTGCGGGATGCCGCACGTCCGACACATCTCACCCTGTGGAACGTCTTCTCCCCCGGCTCCAGCGCATGGGGGTGCGTGCCGTCCAAGGAGAAGAACGATCCACGGTTCTGCGGGATCACACCCGTCTCACCGGCGATGATGCCGGACCTGAAATCGTGGTGCGGCGACTGGATGATCGACACCATGAGGCCGTCTGCGTCCGCCGCGGCGAAGTAGACCGTGTCGCCGGTGGGCGCCGTACGCTCCGCCTCGTCTCCGCGGCGCACGCCAGACTCCACCGCCGTGCCGTCCATTGCGACCGCGCGGTCGATGAGCTGTCGCCGTTCGTCCGCGTAGTCCTGGGCCAGCAGCTTCTCCAGCGGGATGTCGACGAACGCGGGATCGCTCAGCCACTCGTCACGATCGGCGAATGCGAGCTTCACCGCTTCGACGATGACGTGGTGGTAGTCCGCGCCGCCCTCCGGGATCCGACTGAAGTCGAAGCCCTCCAGCAGGTTGAGGATCTGCAGGGCGGCGATTCCCTGGGTGGCCGGGGGCAACTGGTAGACCTGTTTCCCCCCCGGTACGCGGTGCTGATCGGCTCGACCCACTGCGCGCAATACTGCGCGAAGTCGTCCGCAAGCGACCGGGAGACGGCCACGCCGTTCTCCGCCAGCAGGATCGCGTCCTCGAACAGGTCTGCCCACGGCAGGCGTCCGTACCGCTCGTGCGCCTCCCGCCACCCGTCGACTGCGCCCGGGACCGTCAGCGCCGCCAGGGGGCCGCGCATGGGGATCGACCCGGTCACGCCGGCCTGCGCGTTCTGCTCTGTCACAGTGCCGGGGTGATTGACGAGCCGGGGCTTCGTCGACAGCCGCCGTCAGTCGACCTCCGGCTGTGTGTCTGCTCCGTCCTCCACCGCGCGCATGACGCGCAGGACGTTCCGGTGCGCCACCGCTTCGAGGTCGTCGCGTGACCACCCTCGGTCGGACAGGGTGTGCAGCAGGTCCTGGTACCGGGACACATCCTCCAGCCCGTCGGGCAGACTCGACGTCCCGTCGTAGTCCCCACCCAGCCCGATCCGGGTGATGCCCACGGCCTCGCGCGCGGCCTCCAGGTGCGCGACGACCTGGTCCAGCGTGGCACGCGGCTGGGGATGGGCCTCCTCCCACGCCGCCAGTCCGGCGGCCGCGGACGGGGAGGCCTCGGCCTCGGAATCGCCGTAGGCGTAGTCGACGTGGTTCTGCGCGTTGTCGATCCGCACCTCCTCGCACGACTGACCGGGTCGGGGCGCCCGCGGCATGTGGTATGGCCGGGTGAGGCGGAGAGGCTGCGTGGGATCGTCGATGCCCAGGTCGATCCGGACCCGCGCGCGCTCCTGCGTCCACTCCAGCAGCTCCGGCGACACGAACGCGGGCACGAATGTGAGCCCCAGGACGGAGTCCGTCGCAGCGATCCGCTCCAGCACCCGGTCGGTCACGTTGCGCGGGTGAGGGTTCACCGCCTGCACGGACGAGTGCGTGAAGAGGGTGGGCACCCGGGATGCGGCGAGCGCGTCCACCTGGGTCTGCTCGTTCGTGTGCGAGAGATCGACGATCATCCCCAGCCGGTTCATCTCCGCCACGACCGCCAGTCCCTCGTCCGTGAGTCCGCGCGGCGAGCGCCCGCCGGGCGCGCCCGGCAGCCCGTCGACCTCCGCCTGCGCCTCGTGCGCGCCGGTGGCCGCGGTCGCCCAGTCCAGGTCGTCGTTGTGCGTGAGCGTCATGTAGCGAGCGCCCAGCTGGAACATCTGGCGCAGGACGGCCAGGGAGTTCGCGATCGACTGCCCGCCCTCCAGGCCGATGAGACTCGCGATCCGACCCGCTGCGAGCGCGGATTCGATGTCAGCGGCCGTGCGGGCCGTGTGCAGCGCATCGGGGTAGGCGGCCTCGAGCCGGTGGATCGCGTCGATCTGCTGCACGGTCGCGACGACCGCGTCCTCCTGCGGGATGGAGGACGGGACCCACGCAGACCAGAACTGCGCACCCACGCCTCCCTCACGCAGCCGCACGAGGTCGGTGTGGAACTCCTCGCGCCGGCAATCCAACCCGTCGACGCTGTAACCCGCCCGGTCCCGCAGCGCGAACGGCAGGTCGTTGTGGCAGTCCAGGACAGGGATCGGAGGCGTCGGTGCAGACATGCCCCTGAGTCTAGGACCGGCGCACGCTCAAGAGGACGACCCTGCCCACGGACGAGGGCAGGATCCGTTGGGTGTCACCCGTCGTGCGGTTCGTTCCGCGGCGATTCCCGCTTGCGGTCCAGGAACTGCTCGATGCGGGCGGCGGGGTCGGCCTCGGCGGTGAGGGCGGCCGGCTGCGGGCGATCGGCGGAACCCTCCTGCGCCCCGGCTTCCTCCGCCTTCTGGATCTGCGCGTCCAGATCGTCGAACTCCTCGGCTGTGTGGTCGAGGTCCGCCAGCAGACGCGCGATCGACTCCGCGTGCGATTCCGCCTCCAGGTTGAGGTCGCGGAACTGCGCGCCCACGGTGTCGTCGCCGGCCGTCCGGGACACGATGTCGAGGACCCGCTCCCCCATCGCGCGCGTGCGCTCCGAGTGATCGAGCGCGATGAGCTGCTGGTCCAGTGCCCGCAGATGCTCGAGGTACTCGTGCATCGCCATGACCCGGTCGGCCACGGACTCGAACGCCTCCGCCAGTCGAGTCAAGTACGCGTTCACGCGGGCGGACTCTGTCCCGCCTCGCATGTCGTCCAGTTCCAGGCGCACCTGCGCCAGTTCGACGAGCCGCACACCCACGCCCGCGACCATGTCGTCCAGGTCCACGCGCGCCACATGGTCGGCCAGAACCGGGTGTGTCCACGCCCGGGTCGCGGCGATCCGGGTCGCCAGCATGACGGCCAGGTGGAAGAGGCGCTGCTCGTCCGTGTCCTGTCCGTTCTTGACACCCGGCACGAATCCCAGTGACTGCGGGGTGATCCAGCGGGCGCCGCGTGCGCTCTCCCGGTCCCTCCTCTTCAGCCGCTTGGGGTCCTTCAGATACTTCCGACCGGTCACCGCTCCCGTGATGCCGGTGGCCACCGCGAGCACGCCGGTGGTGACAGCACCTGTGGCGAACAGATCGCCCACCAGTGCGGAGATCCCCAGCGTGCCGGCACCCACTGTGCCGGTGGTCGCGACTCCGGCGCCGGTGAGCCCGCGGAAGTACATGCTGGAGCGGAACAGGTTCCGGGATTCACCCGGTGCACTCAGCTGGCGGACCTTCGTCGTGCCCTGGCGCGAAGCGGAGAACTCGTAGCCGCGCGCCTCCCAGGCGCGCAGGACGCTGTCGCTCACCGAATCGGGCACCAGGACGCGGTAGGAGGGCAGTCTGGTGGAGCACATCTGCCGCCACAGACGGTGCCAGGGATGACGAGCCATCGACGCATTCCTCCGATCGGGTGTCCTCGATCCTACGAGTTGAAACTGGAAGGACTCTCGGAGCGAGCCTGCTGATTCACTCCCCGCGCAACGCTGCGATGTCGAGCTTCTTCATCTGCAGCATGCGCTGATGCGCGCCCGGGATCTCCATGATCGCGTCGATGTCCTCCGGCACGATCTGCCAGCTGACCCCGTACTCATCGCAGCACCAGCCGCACGCCTCCTTCTCCGGCACCGTGGACAGCACGTCCCACAGCCGGTCGATCTCCTCCTGATCGCGGACGCGCACCATGAGCGAGAACCATTCAGTGAAGGTGAAGGGCTGCTCGACCCCGGAGTCCATCGCCGTGACCCAGGGCTCCCGGGTGGGGTCGTCCCCTTCCGGGCCCAGCCGCATCTCGGAGAACATGACGTCACCGGCACGGGCGGGTCCCGTCGGCTCGGGGTAGGTGGCGACGGCGCCGGCCTCTGCCCCGGGGAAGAGGGACGTGTAGGTGACGACGGCCTCAGCGCAGCGGTTCTGCGCCTGCCCGCTGAACAGCAGCGCGGGCACAAGGAATGGACGCGGCGGCGCGTCGTCAGGCGAGACGAACAGCTGCCAACTCACCCCGAGGCGATCCTCGATCCACGCGTAGCGCGGCGAGAACGGGTACTCGCCCAGGGGCATGAGCGCGGTCCCGCCGTCGATGAGCTGGTCGTGGATCTCGTCGATGTAGGCGGTGGGATCGTCGACGTGCGCCGTGCTGATGTGGACCATGAAACCCGCAGCGGGGTTGGGGCGGAAGGTGTCATCGGCGTTGATGAAACCCACCGGACAACCGTGGACCTCCAATTCCAGAGACACCACCTGACCGGCGAAGGACTTCTGGAAGTCCGGCAGATCCTCCGTGGGGTAGTGCGACCGGGCGATCTCACGCACCTGCCGGAACGAGCGGGAGTAAAGGTCAGCGGCTTCTTCTGCTGTGCGGTTGCACCAGATGTGCGGTGTGAGCTGAGTCATGCCTCCAGTGTGCGCGCCTGAGTGCCCCAGCGATAGGTCGTGCGCAGTCCCCATCCGACCTCGTCGTCCTGGACCGGTTCCATCGCCCGGGCAGGAAGGCTCAGACCAGCAGGCCTGCCAGCGCCACCGTCACGGCGATGCCCACCCGGTTGGGGGCGTCGAGCTTCGCGGTGATCCGCAGGATGTGAGATTTCACGGTCGCCTCGCTGAGGTAGATCGCCTCTGCGATCTCCCGGTTGCCGCGGCCCTCCGCCACGAGCAGCGCGATCTCCCGCTCCCGCGCCGTCAACTGGGCGATGTCCTGCGCAGCCTGCGCCCGTCGTGCCGACTCCGCGCCCTGTCGCCGAGAGCGGATGAGCCGGGTCGTCGCCCGCGCCGAGGTGAACGAGTCCCCGCCGTGCACGGTCCGCACCGCGTCGCACAGTTCCCGCGGCGCGACGTCCTTGAGGACGAAGCCGGCAGCGCCCGCATCGAGCGACCCGAACACCGCATCGTCCGTATCGAGGCTGGTGAGCGAGATGACCTGGGGCGCGCGTGGCATGTTCCGCAACCGGCTGGTCGCCTCGATGCCGTCCATGCCCGGCATCCGGATGTCCATGAGGACCACATCCGGGTAGTGACGCATCGCCGCATCGATCGCCTGAGCGCCATCGCCCGCCTCACCCACGACCTCGATGTCCGGCGCGGACGACAGCACGGCGCCCAGGCCCACGCGCACCATGGCGTCGTCGTCGACCACGAGCACGCGGATCGTCTGATCAGGAAGCATGCACCCACTCTAGGTGCCACCACGGACGCGGCTCAGAATGGTGGCAGCCGCACATCCACGACGAAGCGGTCGCCGTGAACGCCGGTGAAGACCTCGCCACCCACCAACTGCGCCCGCTCACGGATCCCGATGAGCCCGCGACCGCCACCGGACCCGCTGAGGTCCGCCACCGCTCCCGAGGCCGCCAGCCCCTTCTCCTCCCGGCCCGCCTTCGGGGGCACCGGGTTCGTCACGAGGACATGTGCTCCGGTCGCCGCGCTCACGCGGACCTCGACCGTCGCCTCTGCGCCCGGCGCGTGCTTCATGACGTTCGTGAGCGACTCCTGGACGATTCGGTAGACCGCCTTCTCCAGCACCGCCGGCGCACGGTCGACATCCTCCAGCAGGAGCGTCGCAGTGACGGGGACACCGGTCGCCCTGACGGAGGCGATGAGGTCCGGCACCGTCCGCAGCGAGACGAGCGCCGGCGGCCTCCCCGAGTCCGCCGGCTGGCCGCGCTCCGGCGCATCACCGCGGACGTCGCCCACGAGTGACCGCACGTCCTCCAACGAGGCGCGAGCCTCCTGTCCCAGCGCCGTCGCGATCCGGACCGTCGTCTCCGGGTCGTTCGCGGACGTCTCCAGCGCACCGCTGTGCAGCGAGATGACCGATAGCCGATGCGCCAGTGTGTCGTGCAACTCCCGCGCCAGCATCTGCCGTTCCGACTCCCGCGCCAACTGATCGGTGAGCGCCTCGCTGCGCTGAGTCTGATGAGCCGCGGCCGCTTCGACCGCCTTCATCCGGCGAGTGCGACGCAGGAGGAAGCCGCCGCCGACCGCGACGAGGAGTGCCGCGGCCCCCAATGCGAGGACGAGGATGCGCAGTGCCAGCGCCGTGTCCGTGCTGAAGTCCTGCGCGGTCGCTCCCCGCAGGAGCGCCTCCTGCGGCAGGAAGAAGATCGAGAACGGATTGTGCTGCGGCGCGCGCGCGACTGTCCGGACCAGACTCGCGACGACGATCGCGCCGCCCAGGGACGCCGCGACGAACGCCTGACGCCGCGACAGCCGGACCACGACCTGGAACACCCCGATGAGCAGCAGGACGATGTCCCCACCCAGGAGGGCCAGCAGGGCACCGGCCACCACGGGCACCCAGGGCCAGCGCGTGCGCACGAACACCGTCAGCCACAGCACCCATCCGACCAGTACCTGGAGGACACCCACGTTCGTGAGCACCCCGTCCTCGCCGAAGGCTCCGATCATCCCGGTCGACGCGAACATGACGACGACGCATCCGACGACGAAGAGGACCAGACCGATCGCGATATCACCGCCGATCCGCAGGATGCGTCGACGATCATGCCGCAGCACGCGCTGACGGACGGCGACGGTCGCGGAGCCGTCGGCCGAAGGAGGAGCCTGTTCATTCACACGCTCACCGTATCCACGACCACGGACATGCGAATCCGCCATTCGGCCGAGGAACCGCACTCCCCTTTCATCCTTTCGATGAACCGGTCGAGCCGAACGGTCGACGCGGCGGTGACGGTCTGCGACGGAGGCTGGTGTCAACGCTGAGGGACGGTCCTCAGCCCGTCATCACAGGAGCATCATGTCCCAGCCTCAGCAGCCCGGGTCCACCGGACCCCACGGCCACCCCGCCCCCGACCACCAGCACCTGGGCCAGCACCCGGGCCAGGCCGGACAGTACTCCGGTCAGACGGGCCAGACCGCCCAGCAGGCGCCGCAGTACGGCACCCCTGCCTACGGCTCCGGCACCCAGTACGGCGGCCCGCAGCAGTACGTCGCGCAGCAGGGCTCAGCACCCCAGCACGGCGCTCCCCCGCCGCACGGTGCCGCCCCGCAGTACGGCTCCGGCCCGGCGGCACCGGGCGCCTACCCGCCCCAGGGTTCCTCCCCGCAGCAGGGGCCCGGCCCAGCCCAGCCGGGACGCAAGCCCAAGAAACCGCTCCTCAAGCGCTGGTGGTTCTGGGTCCTGGCGGTCCTCGCCCTCTTCACCGTCATCGGCATCGCCGGCGGTGGAGGCGACGAGTCCGCGACGGACACCGCCGGATCCGACCAGGCCGCCGGCTCCCAGTCCGCCGAGGAGGCGCCTGCGGACGAGGACGCCGCTGCCGAGGACGACGCGGATGACACCGCAGACCAAGCGGCCGAGGACTCCGCAGACGAGGCACCCGCCGCCTACGGCCTGGGCGACGCCGTCCCCACCGGTGACTGGGAGATCACGGTCTCGAACGTGGAGTCGGGCGTCAGCCAGGTGGGCGACCAGTACCTGAACTCCACCGCGCAGGGCCAGTACATCCTCGTCGACGTCGAGGTGAAGAACACCGGCACCGAGCCCACGTACTTCTTCGAGGACGACGTCAAGCTGCTGGACGACGCGGGCAACACGTACGCGACGGATTCCGAGGCGAGCCTGTACACGACGGAGAGCGGCGACGTCTTCCTCCTCGAGGAGATCAACCCGGGCAACACCGCCTCCGGCGTCCTCGTCTTCGATGTCCCGGCGGACGCGTCTCCCAATGTCCTCGAGTTCCAGGGCGGCATCTTCGACACCCCCGCCGAGGTCGCGCTCGACTGACCGTCCCGCCCGCCGGCCGCTGCGGCCGGCCCGGCCGCGCCGGCCGCCGCCGGGCTGCACCGCCCCTCCGAGGCGGCCCCACTGACAGAGGTCGGGGTGAGGAGCTTCCGGGAAGCTGCTCCTCACCCCGGCCTCGTTGCCGCCCTCACTTGCTCATTGCGCGGTTGTCCACCGTCGAACGGGGCAGCTCTCCGAATCGCTCCCGGTATGACGCTGCGAAGCGCCCATGGTGGGTGAAACCCCATCGAGATGCGATCGAGCTGACGGAGTCGCCTCCGGAATCGTCCCGCAACTCCTGTCGGACTCGGTCCAATCGTCGGTCACGGATGTACTTCCGTGGAGTCGTGGCGAGTTCGGACCGGAACAGCGCGTGAAGACTGCGGATACTCATCCCGCTTGATCGCGCCAGCGACTCCAGGCTGATCTGCTCGCCCAGATTCGCATTGATGTGGTCCACCGCAGCGCGTACTCGTCGATCAATCGCACCGGTTGTCCAACCCCGCAATTCGTCACGCTCAGGCCTCACAAGCTCGCCCGTGAAGTTGTGACGTGACGCGAACAGGAGCTGAGTCATCACCAACTCCTCCATGGGACGGACAACCTGTGTGAACCCATCCGATGAGGCCAGGCGGTCATACTCTTGGACGATCAGCATCGCCGTCGCGAAGAGACTGGCACCGACTTGTCCAGAGAGGTCCAGTCCCAGATCGAACTCGATCGGACGAGTGATCTCCCGTCCCGTGAGACTCCCCAGGAACCCTTCGAGCCGCCTCCTGGAGAACCGGAAGATCACCTGCTCCGCGTCGGGCGACCACGTGACTCGAGACTGATGCTCCGGCAGCAGAACGACGCCGGACTCGCCCGTGGACGTCTGCCACGTCTGTCGATCATCACGCCATGCATCCGTGCTGCCTCCCGTCGTGAGATTGACGTGGTAGAAGTCGCCGCTGGGCGGCATCTGCAGGCTGACCTCACTCGCATAGGTCAAATATCCGACAGTGACGTCATACGACTCCGACGCATTCAAAGAGAAGCACAGGCTCCGCCCATCCAGCTTCGTGAGGCGATTCTCCAGGTAGGTGGTCGACACCGCTGAGCGTGCTTCATCAAGATCGTTGCTCTTCGCGAGCTGAAAGTTCTGAAGCTTCTCCATCTCGGCCTCCATTGGCGGATATCGGACGGACGCCGTCCGTAGAGCTCTGCGTTCATGCTAACAACCGCGCCTCCCGGACGACCTGCACGAATCGGATACTGATCTGCCGGAAGCGGATATCCCGACTCGCGGAGCCTCACTAGCGTGGCGGACACCCGTCATCGACACAGACGTCGAGGCGGTGACAGTCACACGGACAGAGGAGGCAGCGATGAATGCGCTTCGAGAACTCGGCAGTGGCGTGGATGCCGTGCGAGACCGGCTCAACGCTGATGCGGAGTTCCAGCTCAAGGCACGCAAATGGGAAGGACGATTCAAGATCGTCCGCGGCGACGACGTGGTCGTAGTTCACATGCATGAAGGGCAGGTGGAACGCATCGAGGAGGATCCGACGCTCTTCACCGCTGCCGACTTCATCATCGCGGCGCCTGAGGACGAGTGGGACCGCCTGCTGACTCGCGACCCGTCCCCCTTCTACCAGGACATCTACTCCGCATGGTTGCATCACGGGTTCAGCGTTAACGGTGACCTTGAACAGTTCTTCGGGTTCCACATGGCGCTTCGCAGGCTGCAGCAGATGATGCGCGGCATCGAGTAAGGAGACCACCATGAGTTCGATCAGTGACATCACAGGCCGGTACGTGACCCTCACCGTTGAGGGCACAGATTATCGCGTCTACTACGAGGAGAACGGCACCGGCATCCCGCTCGTCTGCCAGCACACCGCAGGAAGCGACGGCCGCCAGTATCGCCATATCCTCAGCGACCCCGACATCACATCCGACTTCCGGGTCATCGTGTACGACCTGCCATACCACGGCAAGTCGCTTCCTCCGGACGGCGTCGAGTGGTGGAAGGTCGAGTACAAGCTGCGAGCTGCGTTCTTCAAGGAGTTCGTTCTGAAGTTCGTCAAGGCGCTCGACCTGACAGACCCCGTCTTCATGGGGTGCTCGATGGGAGGACATCTCGCAGCGGATCTCGCGCTCAACCACCCCGATGAGTTCCGCGCATGCATCGCTCTCGAAGGCGCTCTGGAGAGTCACGACATCCAGGACATCATGCCCTGGTGGAACCACCCGCGCCTCAGCAACGACTCCAAGCCGAGCCTCATGTACACGATGATGGCGCCACAGAGCCCCGAGGCGCGGAAGAACGAAACGATCTGGATGTACAGCCAGGGCGCACCCCCGGTCTTCCACGGGGACCTGTACTACTACGGCATCGACTATGACACCACTGACACAGCTCGGATGATCGACACCGACAAGGTCGCGCTGCACATTCTCAGCGGCACCTACGACTGGTCCGCGACCCCTGAGAAGTGCCAGGCCCTTCATCGTGAGGTGGACGGATCGACGTACACCCTGATGGACGAGGTGGGCCACTTCCCGATGTCGGAGAACCCAGAGAAGTTCAAGACTTACCTGCTGCCCGTGCTCAACGAAGTGCGCAGCAGCTAACGCAGTTACGACCGGTTGGCTACCGGTCACACGGAGAGGACCCGGTCTTACGACTTACATCAGTCGTAGGACCGAGTCCTCTCTGCAGTTGAGTCGCCGGCTTCCCGGTGCTCGGGTGCGCGCCTCAGCCGTTGATGCGCGCCAGGATCAGCTCGCGCGCCTTGCCGGCATCCGCCTGACCGCGCGTGGCCTTCATGATCGGGCCCATGAGAGCGCCGATCGCCTGCATCTTCCCGCCCTTGATCTTCTCGACCACATCCGGGTTCTGTGCGATCGCCTCATCGACCGCGGCCTCGAGCGCTCCGGTGTCCTCGACGATCTGCAGGCCGTCGGCCTCCATGACCTCCGCGGGCGCACCGCGTCCGTCCAGCACCCCGGCCAGCACCTTCCGTGCCAGCTTGTCGTTGAGCTTGCCCTCGTCGATGAGCCCCTGCAGCTGTGCGACGTGTTCCGGGCTCACCAGCTCTGCGGGCTCCGCCTCCTTCTGCTTGGCGACACGGGCGATCTCACCCATCCACCACTTGCGCGCCGCATCCGGCCCGGCACCCGCGGCCACCGTCGCCTCGACCGGGTCCAGCAGGCCGGCGTTGATGATGTCGCGCATCTCCAGCTCGCTGATGCCCCACTCGCCCAGCAGACGACGACGGCGGGCGGCCGGCAGCTCCGGCAGGTTCGCCCGGATCTCCTCGACCCACTCCCGCGACGGTGCGACCGGCACCAGGTCCGGCTCCGGGAAGTAGCGGTAGTCGTCCGCGTCGGACTTCACACGACCTGCAGACGTCGACCCGTCCGCCTCGTGGAAGTGGCGGGTCTCCTGCAGCACCTCGCCGCCTGCGGCCAGGATGTCCGCCTGCCGGGAGATCTCATAGCGGACCGCGGCGTCGATCGAGCGGAACGAGTTCACGTTCTTCGTCTCCGTCCGCGTCCCCAGCGGCGCGTCCGTGCCCTCGCGCAGCGACACATTGATGTCCGCGCGCACGTTGCCCTGCTCCATGCGGGCCTCGGACACGCCGATCGCCCGGAAGATGTCCCGCAGCGTGCGCACGTAGGCGGCCGCGACCTCGGGAGCCCTCTCCCCCACGCCCGTGATGGGCCGGGTGACGATCTCGACCAGCGGCACACCGGCCCGGTTGTAGTCGACCAGCGAGTGGTCCGCACCGTGGATGCGTCCGGCGGCACCACCCACGTGGGTGTTCTTGCCGGCGTCCTCCTCCATGTGGGCTCGCTCGATCTCGACGGGGACGATCGTGCCGTCCTCCAGCTCGATGTCGATCTGCCCGTCGAACGCGATCGGCTCATCCGCCTGCGAGGTCTGGAAGTTCTTCGCCAGGTCCGGGTAGAAGTAGTTCTTCCGCGCGAACCGGCACGACTCCGCGATCTCGCAGCCCAGTGCCAGTCCGATCCGGATCGCGTACTCGACGGCGGTGCCGTTGACCACCGGCAGCGAGCCCGGCAGTCCCAATGAGGTGGGGGTCGTGTTCTCGTTCGCCCCACCGCCGAAGGTGTTGGGCGCATCGTCGAACATCTTCGTCGCGGTGCCCAGCTCCACGTGCACCTCGATGCCCAGAGCCGGGTCGTATGTCGCGACCGCTTCCGTGAACTTCATGTCTGTCTCCTCCCCGGCCTCAGGCGCTCGTCGTCGTGGAAGCGGCGGGTGCCGCGTACTCCGTGGGCACGCCCGCCCACACGGGGGCGCCGTTCGCGTTCGTCACCAGCGCCTCGAGTCTGGCACCCACCTCGTAGAGGCGCGCGTCCTCCCGCGCGGGTGCCAGCAGCTGGAGTCCCACGGGCATCCCGCCGGCCAGTCCCGCCGGCAGGCTCATGCCGGGGATGCCGGCCAGGTTCGCCGGGATCGTCGCGGCATCGCCTAGGTACAGGGCCATGGGATCCGCGTCGTCTTCCGTGCCGAACGGCAGCGCCGTCGTGGGCGCAGTGGGCGTCACCAGCACGTCCGCCTTCTCGAAGGCCGCGGCGAAGTCGCGCTGGACCAGCGTGCGGACCTTCTGCGCGGACCCGTAGTACGCGTCGTAGTAGCCGGCGGACAGCGCGTAGGTGCCCAGCAGGATGCGGCGCTTGACCTCCGCGCCGAAGCCCGCGGCGCGCGTCGCGGCCATCACCGTCTCCGCCGTGACCGGACCGGATTCCGGCTCCACCCGCAGGCCGAACCGCATCCCGTCGTAGCGCGCCAGGTTCGAGGACACCTCCGACGGCATGATGAGGTAGTACGCGTCCAGCGCGTACGACAGCGACGGCAGGTCGACCTCGACGATCTCCGCACCCGCGTCCCGCGCCAGGTCCAGCGCGGCAGTGAACGCGGCCTGCACGCCCGCGTCGTAGCCGTCGCCGGACAGCTGGTTCACGACGCCCAGGCGCTTGCCCGTGAGCGAGCCGTCCCGCGCGCCGGCCTCCACGGCGGCCAGGAAGTCCGGCACCGCATCCGTGAGCGACGTCGAATCCTTGGGGTCGTGCCCGGCCAGCAGCTGGTGCAGCGCCGCCGCGTCCGCGACGGTCCGGCCCATGGGCCCCACCTGGTCGAGGCTCGAGGCCATCGCGATGATCCCGTACCGGGAGATCGAGCCGTACGTGGGCTTCACACCCACGGTGCCCGTGAACGCGGCCGGCTGCCGGACGGAGCCGCCCGTGTCCGTCCCGACCGCCAGCGGTGCCTGGAAGGCCGCCGCCGAGGCCGCCGCACCTCCCGATGACCCGCCCGGCACCGTCGTGGTGTCCCACGGGTTGCGGGTGGGACCGAACGCGGAGTGCTCCGTCGTCGATCCCATCGCGAACTCGTCCATGTTCGTCTTGCCCAGCACAGGCAGGCCAGCGGCCTTGATCCTGCTGCTGATCGTCGCGTCGTAGGGCGGGACCCAGTCCTCGAGGATCTTCGAGGCCGCGGTCGTGCGGACCCCGTCCGTCACGACGACGTCCTTGACGCTCACGGGCACACCCGCGTACGGGTGCAGCTCCTCGCCGGCCGCGCGCCGACGGTCGACATCCGTGGCGGTGGACAGCGCCTGCTCCGGTGTCACGGTGATGAAGGAGCCCAGAGCGGTGTCGGTCTGCTCGATGCGGTCCAGGTGGGCGCGCGTCACGTCCGCAGACGAGTACTCGCCGGCGCGCAGGCCCGCAGACAGCTGGGCGGCTGTTAGGCGTGTGAGGTCATCCGTCATGTCAGTCCTCCCCCAGGATCTGCGGGACCAGGAACTTGCCGTCCTCGGCCGCGGGCGCGCCGGACAGCGCCTGCTCCGCGGTGAGCGGCGTGCCCACAACGTCCTCGCGCAGCACATTGGTGAGGGGCATGGGGTGGCTGGTGGCGGGGACGTCGTCCGTGGCGACCTCCGTCACGCGGGCCACACTGGAGAGGATCCTGCCCAGGTCCTCTGCGGTCTTCTCCAATTCGTCGCTGGTCATGGCGATCCTGGCGAGTTCCGCCAGGTGCTCGACCTGTCCAGCGGTGATCGCGGCTGCGTCAGCCATCCCCACCCTTTCTCCGTCGTTCTGTACCGCCCGCCAGTCTACGTCGCGCCCCGCCGTACGATGCCACGGCGGGGACGGGGCGCGGGAGTCGTCGGACCCGGCCGCGTGTGACGATTTCTGACCCGCGCACCTGCGAGCCACTCGCAGTGAGACTCACATCACACTAGGATTGTCCGCGCCGGCGCACAGAGCACCGGGCCCGAGGTACTCGTCAGTCCCGCCATCAGCACCGACGGTGACTGCACTCGAGGAGGAGTGCGGCGGACGGGGCGCGAGGATCCGGGTGCATTCCGCCGAACGACGGAGGCAACATGACCGACGACGGTCCCGCGCACAGCAGCGCGGACAACGACAGCGGCCCTACGACACCACCGGGCGCCCCGGGCATCGACTACATCACGGTGAATGAATCCCAGGAGTTCACCTCGCTCAAGCGGACGCAGCGCAGCTTCGTCTTCCCCATGGCCGCCTTCTTCATCATCTGGTACGCCGTGTACGTCCTGCTGGGCGCGTACGCGCACGACTTCATGGCTCGCCCCGTGTTCGGCAGCGTCAACATGGGCATCGTGCTGGGCCTGGGTCAGTTCGTCACGACATTCGCCATCACGAGCATCTACGTGGTCTTCGCGAACCGCCGCCTGGACCCGCAGGCGCAGGCGATCCGCACCGACCTCGAGGAGCAGGAGGCCAGCGCATGAGCAGCTCGTACACCAGTCCCCTCCTCTGGGCCGCAGAGTCCCAGGAGACCCCCGTCAACAACCCGATCCTCAACATCTCGATCTTCCTGGCGTTCGTGGTCGTCACGCTCGTCATCGTGTTCCGGGCCAGTCGGAACAACCGGTCCGCCGCGGACTACTACGCGGCCGGTCGCTCCTTCTCCGGCCCGCAGAACGGCTTCGCGATCGCGGGCGACTACCTGTCCGCGGCCTCGTTCCTGGGCATCGTGGGTGCGATCGCCGTCAACGGCTACGACGGATTCCTCTACTCCGTGGGATTCCTCGTCGCGTGGCTGGTCGCCCTTCTGCTGGTCGCGGAGCTCATGCGCAACACCGCGAAGTTCACGATGGCCGACGTGCTGGCGTTCCGGCTCAAGCAGCGTCCGGTCCGCATGGCCGCCGCACTCACGACGCTGGCGGTCTGCTTCTTCTACCTGCTGGCGCAGATGGCCGGCGCGGGCGGCCTCGTGTCCCTGCTGCTGGGCGTCGATTCGCGCGTGGGCCAGTCCCTGGTCATCGCGATCGTGGGCGTCGTCATGATCGTCTACGTGCTGGTGGGCGGCATGAAGGGCACGACGTGGGTCCAGATCATCAAGGCGTTCCTCTTGATCGGCGGCGTCTTCATCATGACGGTGTGGGTGCTGTGGCTCAACAATTTCAATTTCTCCGCCGTCCTGGACGACGCCGTGTCCAACTCGATCTCCGATCCGCCGGACGCGCTGCTGGCACCCGGACTCCAGTACGGCGAGCTGCCCATCGACTTCGTGTCACTGGCCTTGGCCCTGGTGCTGGGCACCGCCGGACTGCCGCACGTGCTCATGCGCTTCTACACGGTGCCCACCGCGAAGGAGGCCCGCAGGTCCGTCGTCTGGGCGATCTGGCTCATCGGTGTCTTCTACCTCTTCACCCTGGTGCTGGGCTTCGGCGCCGCCGCGATGGTGGGCTCGGAGACGATCGTGAACGCGCCCGGCGGAGTCAACTCCGCGGCCCCGCTGCTGGCGGCCGTGCTGGGCGGACCCGTCCTGCTGGGCATCATCTCCGCCGTCGCGTTCGCGACCATCCTGGCCGTCGTCGCAGGACTCACGATCACGGCCGCCGCCTCGTTCGCTCATGACATCTACTCGAACGTCATCCGCAAGGGCGAGGTCGATTCGAAGGCGGAGGTCAAGGTCGCCCGCCGGACCGTGCTCGTCATCGGCGCGGTGTCGATCATCGGCGGGATCGGCGTGCAGGGGCAGAACATCGCGTTCCTCGTCGCGCTGGCCTTCGCTGTTGCGGCGAGCGCGAACCTGCCCACGATCCTCTACTCGCTGTACTGGCGCCGGTTCACGACCCGCGGGGCGGTGTGGAGCATGTACGGCGGTCTCACGACGTGCGTCCTGCTCATCGCGTTCTCGCCCGTCGTCTCCGGTTCGGAGACCGCGATGCTGGGGCCGAACGTGGACTTCGCGATCTTCCCTCTGTCCAACCCCGGCATCGTGTCGATCCCGCTGGGCTTCCTGCTGGGCTGGATCGGGTCGATCACGGACAAGGGCGTGGAGAGCAAGAAGCTGGCGGCGGAGATGGAGGTCCGCTCCCTCACCGGCCACGGTGCGGAGAAGGCCGTCGAGCACTGAGTCGGTCGAGCCCTGAGGCGCTGAGTGCACGGCACTGCGATCCACGTGCGAGTGCGCCCGGCTCAGACAGACTGCACCCCCGGATCCTGCTGGATCCGGGGGTGCAGTCTGTCTGCTGTCGCGAGGCGGCCACTCCGGCTGGATTCGTCACGCTGCAGCCGTCCCGTCGCCGGTCGGCCAGCGTCCGATCAGATCGTGCCGGCGCTGCGGTCGCCGCGGATGTAGCCTGCGAGGTCCTCGCCCACTCGCTCCGCTGCCGCCCAGGAGATCTCGCCGGCCTCGGCCGCGGCCAGGAGCTCGCTGCGGACGCCGGCCTCACGGGCTGCGATGTCCGTGCTGGTCGCAGTCGCAGCCGCGGTGGTCGTCGTCGTGATCGTCCCGGTGGACGTGGGTGCGGGCGCCTGGGCGATCTCCGCCTGCGCGTCCCGGACCGCCTGCTGGCCCAGTGCTGCTGCGCCGATCGTGGATCCGACGGCCAGTGCGGCCGAGAGGATCAGGCGCGTCCCGATGTTCATGACCCTCACTCTGCCACTCCAACCTGAAGTGCGATCCGTCCTCACCTGTGCCCCGGCTGTGGGAATGCTCCCAGCCCCGGCCGGCCCGCCGTGGTGGTGGCCTGCCGTCGCACTCCGGCCGCCGCACTCCGGCCGCCGCGGCTCCTGTCAGGTGGGCGCGGAACGCTTCGAGTCCGAACGCCGCGCTCTGGTACGCGGTGATCCCGATGGGGTCGGGCTCATCGGCCCAGCCCAGCTCCGGCGCGGCCTGCGCCGGAGCCTCCGTCAACGGACCCGCCGCAGCAGCGCCCCCGCCAGCACGACGAGCGCGACGACCAGCAGCACAAGGTTCCGGCACAGCCGCACCGGCCTCGTCCTCAGTCCTCCTCGTCCGCCTGCGCCGGTCCCGCCTCGAGCACCGCGAGGAAGCCCACCTGGTCCAGCACCGTCACACCCAGCGACTCCGCCTTCGTGAGCTTCGACCCGGCCTTCGCCCCGGCGACCAGGTAGTCCGTCTTCTTCGACACGGACCCGGACGGCTTGCCGCCGGCGGCCCGGATCGCCTCGGCGATCCCGTCGCGCGTGAAGCCCTCCAGCGACCCGGTCGCCACGAGGGTGAGACCGGCCAGCGCCTGCGTCGCCACCCCGGTCGCGACCTGCGCGGCCACGGACTCGTCGACGCCGGGGATGGTGACGGCGGCCTCGGCGTCGGTTCCCGGGCCCGAGGCCCCCTCACCCGCCGCTGCACCGTCACCGTCGCCGCCCCCGGCTGCGGCCGCGGCACCCGCCGCTCCCGCGGCCGGCCCGTCGTCCATGACGACGCCGGCGGCCTGCCAGCGGTCGACGATCTCGCGGTGCCAGTCGACCTCGAACCACTCGAGGAGGCTCTGCGCGATGATCTCGCCCACACCCTCGACGGCGGCCAGCTCCTCGAGGGACGCCGCACGGATCGCGTCCATCGACCGGAAGGCGGCGGCCAGTTCGCGCGCCGCGGACGGGCCCACGTGCCGGATCGACAGGGCGACGAGGACGCGCCACAGGGGTGCGGCCTTCGCCTTCTCCAGTTCCGCGAACAGTGTCTGGGTGTTCTTCCGCGGGCGAGCCGGCGTCTTCACCTCGCCCTCCTTCTCCTGCGAGGTGAAGAGCACCGGTCGGGTCCAGAAGTACGGCACCAGCTCCATCGACTCCTGCCCGTCCTTCCGCACGGTCTGCCACGTGCGGACGGTGCGGAGGTCGTCTGCCACCAGGTCGAAGAGGAACGCCTCGGAGGTGAGTGGAGCGGCGGTCTCGCCCGCCAGCGGCACGGTCTCCCCGGCCTCGGCGTCCCAGTCCGTGTTCTGAGTCTCCTCGAACGCATCGGGGGCGACGAGCGCGTAGGCGGCCTTCTCGCCCAGCGCCTCGATGTCCAGTGCCGCCCGCGAGGCCAGGTAGATGACCCGGTTGACCAGCTGCGCGGGGCACGAGCGCGTGTTGGGGCAGCGCAGGTCCTTGTCCCCGGCCTTCTGCTCGTAGAGCTCCGCCCCGCACGCGGGGCAGGTCGAGGGCATGACGAACGCGTGCTCGCTGCCGTCGCGCCGGTCTGCCACCGGACCCAGGACCTCCGGGATGACGTCGCCGGCCTTGCGGATGACGACGAGGTCGCCGATCAGCACGCCCTTGCGGGTGACCTCGTGCGCGTTGTGCAGCGTGGCCCGCTCGACGGTGGAGCCTGCGACCAGGACCGGCTCCATGACCGCGTACGGGGTGACGCGGCCGGTGCGGCCCACCTGCACGCGGATGTCCAGCAGCCGGGTCGTCACCTCCTCCGGCGGGTACTTGTAGGCGATCGCCCAGCGCGGCGCCCGGGACGTGTAGCCCAGCGCGGCCTGCGCGGCCAGGTCGTCGACCTTGATGACGACGCCGTCGATCTCGTGGGTGACGGAGTGGCGGTTGCGGCCGTAGTGGTCGATGAACTCGTACACCTGGTCCGCGGACTCGCAGACCCGGTAGTACTCGCTGATGGGCAGGCCCCACGACCGCAGCTGCTCGTAGACCTCGCTCTGCGCGGCGGGCTCCGGGTGCGAGTCGTCCGCCGGCTCCCACGCCGCGATCCCGTGGACCAGCATCCGCAGCGGTCGCCTGGCCGTCACCTGCGGGTTCTTCTGCCGCAGGGAGCCTGCCGCCGCGTTGCGGGGGTTCGCGAAGGGCTTGTGGCCGGCCTCCACGAGTGCGGCGTTGAACTCTGCGAACCGCTCGACGGGGAAGAACACCTCGCCGCGGATCTCCACCTGCGCGGGTGGGAACTCCGTGTCCAGCCGGTGCGGGATGTCCTTCAGCGTGCGCACATTGGGGGTGATGTCCTCACCGGTCGTGCCGTCGCCGCGGGTGGCCGCGCGGACCAGTTCGCCGTGCCGGTAGAGCAGGTTGACGGCCAGTCCGTCGATCTTGAGCTCCGTGAGCCAGCGCGTGCCGGCCGGCACCGCGTGGCGCTCACGGGAGAACCAGGCCGTGAGCTCCTCGACGGAGAAGACGTTGTCCAGCGAGTACATGCGGACCACGTGGTCGACCGCGTCGAACGTCGTCGTGTCGACGGTGCCGCCCACGTGCTGCGTGGGCGAGTCGGCCTTGGCCAATTCCGGGTGCGTCCGCTCGATCTCCTCGAGCTCCTGCACGAGCGCGTCGTAGTCCGCGTCCGGCACGCTCGAGGCGTTGTCCTGGTAGTACTGGTGCCGCAGCTCCTCGATCCGAGCGGTGAGCCGGGCCACGCGCTGCGCCTGGTCCTGGGTCTCCGTGGACGCAGAGTCCGTCGACGGGGTCTCCCCGGTCGGGGAATCCGTGGATCGCGCCTCCGTGGACTGGTCCGTCATCGCTGGGTCTCCTCGCGGTCGTCACCCCGCCTGATCCGCGAACGCCCGGGCGAGAGCTCCGGCCATCTGCACATGGGTCCGGCTGCGCTGCGCGGAGGCCTGCTCCGGCAGCAGCGGGACGCTGCCGGTGGGCAGCTCCTCACCCGTGAGGATACCGAAGTCCGCGAGCCCGGCCCGGCCCATTCCCACGCGGGTCCACGGGAGTGCCGCCGCCTCCACCCAGCCGGTCACGGACCCCGCCGCTGCGGCCGCCTCCCCCGGGATCCGCTGCCAGACTCCGCCACCGGTCTCCGTCCATTCCGCGAGCCGCTCCCACTGTCGCAGCAGGGCCGGTGCGAGAGGGTCCGTCTCCGATGCCCAGCTGACCGGTCGCAGCGGCACGCACAGGTGACGGACGCCCGCGTCATCCACCAGAGACGTGTGCGGGATGTCCTTCCCGCCGATCCGCACGGTGGAGAGTCCGGGCAGGGAGAGGATCGTGCCCTCCCCGGTGCGCTGGACCACCGAGCGCAGGCCCGCGACCACGTGCGCATCCGGCACCGCCGGCAGCGTCCGGTAGCCGGAGACCGTGGGCACCCGGCCGGTCAGGATCGCATCGAGGTCCTCCTCGACGAGCCGGATCCGGACACGATCGAGCGGAGTGTCCGGCGACCCCGCGACGACGCGGTGGATGCGTTCGCGCAGCCCCAGGAGTCCGTGCGCGTACGACTGGAGGACGTCGCGGCGCGCACCGGGATCACCCAGGACCGGGGACTCGTCCGGCAGTCCCAGACGGCGGGTGAGCGTCCAGGGTCCGGGGACGGAGACGAGGACCGGGAGATCCGAGGACTCCGCGTACTCGCCCAGCGCGTCGAACGCCCGAGACACGCGCGACGCCTCGCGGCGGGCGTCGAGCGTGCGGGCGGCCGTCGCGGCGCGCCCGCCCAGCAGTCGCCAGCCGGCCGGACCGATGTCCGCGGGCAGGCCCGGCAGCAGCTGGACGGCGAGGCCCAGCGCGTCCGCGGCCCACCGCGTCCCGCCGGCGGCCGGAGAGGACATGAGCGGGAACGGCAGGAGGTTCGGGTGAGTCGAGGCCAGGTCGGCACCGTGGGACACGGCCTCCCGGGGGTCGACGTCCGCCCAGGCCCCGGTGGTCGAGGCGACGCTCATGCGGGGACCTCCGTGCCGTGCACAGGCAGACGCCTCATGAGGCGCGGGCGCGACTGCGCGAGACGTCGATCGTCGCCTGCCCCAGCACACGGGTGCCGCGGTAGATGACCATCGTCTGGCCCGGAGCGACCCCGTGCAGGGGCTCCTCGACGGCCACCCGCAGGACCTGGCCCGCCGGCCGCGGACGGGGGACGACAGGTCCCAGGGGAGCGGCTTCCGCGGCGGGGACCTCCGTGCGCACCTCGCCCAGCCAGGCACGGGCCGGGACCGGGTCGGAATGGGCGCGGATCTGGACCTCGCAGTCGATGCCGGCCTCCTCCGACCGGCCCATGTCCGCCGGTGCGGGACCGGCCCACGTCGTGCGGATGCCCTCGAGCTCGTCGACGGCGAGCGCCTCCTGCGGACCCACCGTCACGGTGTTCTCCTGCGGGTCGACCCCCAGCACGTAGCGGGGGCGACCGTCTGCGGCGGGCCGCTCGATGCGCAGCCCCTTGCGCTGGCCCACCGTGAAGGTCATCGCACCGTCGTGCTCGCCCAGCGCCTCACCCGCCTCATCCTGGATGAGGCCCGGCCGCATGGGGATCTTGTCGCTCAGCCACGCCTTCGTGTCGCCGTCCGGGATGAAGCAGATGTCGTACGAGTCCGGCTTGTCCGCCACGGGGAAGCCGCGACGGGTCGCCTCCGCGCGCACGTCCGCCTTCGACGCGGACGCCCCGATGGGGAAGAGGCAGTGGTCCAGCTGGTCCGGCGTCAGCACGCCCAGCACATAGCTCTGGTCCTTGTTGAGGTCCGCGCCGCGGTGCAGCTCCGGCGTGCCCTCCGCAGACGGGCGGATCTCCGCGTAGTGGCCCGTCGCCACCGCGTCGAAGCCCAGCGCGATCGCGCGGTCCAGGAGGGCCGCGAACTTGATCTTCTCGTTGCAGCGCATGCACGGGTTGGGGGTGCGGCCGTTCGCGTATTCCGCGATGAAGTCGTCGACGACGTCCTCCTTGAACCGCTCGGAGAAGTCCCACACGTAGAACGGGATGCCCAGGAGGCCCGCGACCATGTGCGCGTCGCGAGAGTCCTCGATCGTGCAGCAGCCGCGCGAGCCCGTGCGCAGGGTGCCGGGCATGCGCGAGAGTGCCAGGTGGACGCCCACGACCTCGTGGCCGGCGTCCACTGCGCGTGCGGCGGCGACGGCGGAGTCGACCCCGCCGGACATGGCGGCCAGCACCTTCATCGCGCACCCCCTGCACCCACGAGACCGGCCTGCCGGGAGCGCTCGACCGCCTCCGGCAGCGCGGCCAGCAGGGCGTCGACCTGCTGCTGCGTGGTCTCCGGACCCAGCGTGAAGCGCTGCGCGGACCGCGACTGCTCCTCGTCGAACCCGCAGGCCAGCAGCACGTGCGACGGGCGGGCGACGCCCGCCTGGCAGGCCGATCCCGTCGATGTCGCGAAGCCCGCGGCGTCCAGCAGGAACAGGAGCGAAGCGCCCTCGCAGCCGGGCAGGACCACGTGCACGTTGCCCGGCAGGCGCGCGGGCAGGCCATCGATGTCCCCGTCCAGATCGCCACCGGTGAGGACCGCGTCCGGGACGGTGTCGAGCAGTCCCGCGGCCAGCCGGTCGCGCAGGGCGGCCATCCGGGCGGTCGTGCCGTCCGTCAGGCGCGCGGTCGCGCGCTCCGCCGCGTGCGCGAACGCCGCGGCACCGGCGACGTCGAGGGTGCCCGAGCGCACGCTGCGCTCCTGTCCCCCGCCGTGCAGGACCGGGACGGGCGCGAGCGTCCGGCTGAGCACCAGCGCTCCCACCCCCACGGGGCCGCCCACCTTGTGCGCGGTGATGCTGAGCGCGTCGACGCCCAGGGTCGCGAAGTCGACGGGCACCTGCCCCAGCGCCTGCACCGCATCCGTGTGGACGGGGATGTCGTGGGCGTGCGCGATCTGCGCGATGCGCGCGATCGGCTGCACGGTGCCGATCTCATTGTTCGCGAGCATGACGGACACGAGGCTCACGGTTTCCGGGTCCCGGGCGATGACGTCCGCGACGACCTGCGGATCGACACGGCCGGCCCGGTCGACCTCCAGCCACTCGATCGTCGCACCCCGTGACTCGAGGTGCTCCGCCGATTCGAGGATCGCGTGGTGCTCGATCGTGGAGACGAGCACGCGCGTGCGCCGCGGGTCCTGCGCCAGACGGGCGGCGTGGATGCCCTTGACCGCCAGGTTGTCCGCCTCCGTCCCACCCGAGGTGAACACGACCTGGGCGGGCTCCGCCCCGACCGCCTGCGCCAGTCGCCGGCGGGCGGACTCCAGCCGCACCCGGGCGGCCTGACCCTCCGCGTGCTGGGAGGAGGCGTTGCCGATCCGGCGCAGCTCGTCCGTGTAGGTCCCCAGCACCTCGTCCGTCAGGGGCGAAGTGGCCGCGTGGTCGAAGTAGGCGCGCATAGCACAGGATTCTACCGAAGAGGCCCGGCACGCGGCCCGCCCCGCGGCGGACGGCGACCCCGCCCGCCGTAGACTGCTGGGGTGATCCAGGAACTCACGATCGTGCTCATCGGCTACTCGCTGCTGCTGGCAGCGGTGTCGCTGATCCTCGCCCTGCGCAATCGGGCCGCCGGGCGCGTCACCCTCGTGGGGACCGCCGTCCTGCTGGTGCTCCTGCTGGTGCAGATGGTCGTCTCGATCGTCGTGTGGGGGCAGTCGCCGGACACGGACGGGATCCTGTTCTTCGGCTATCTCCTCACCGCCCTGCTGGTCGTGCCGCTGACCGGGGCGTGGGCGTACGCGGAACTCACCCGCTGGGGGCCCGCGGTCCTGGCCGCCGGTGCCGCGACGGTGGCCGTCATGATCGTGCGGATGGACCAGATCTGGCTCTGACCGCGGGACGCGGCGGCACGGGAGCAGGACGAGGAGGAGCAGGCAGTGGCGACACAGCGGTACACACGTGAGGAGCGGGCCGCCGCCCGTGCGCAGCGGTCCGCGGAGCGGGCCTCCCGCTCCCCCTATTCCGCGGTCCACACCGGTCCCGGCCGGATGCTCACCGCCGTGTACGGCATCCTCGCGTTCGCCGCGATCGGGCGTGTGTCCTACCAGCTGCTGCTGAAGTTCGACGAGGCGCCGTTCGCCTACACGCTCTCCGCCCTGTCCGCGCTCGTGTACATCCTCGCGACCGTCTGCCTGGTGATCGGCAACCGCGTCTCCCACCACATCGCCGTCGCCGCCTGCGTGTTCGAGGCCGCGGGTGTGCTCATCGTGGGCGCGCTCAGCTACACGCACCCGGAACTCTTCGCCCACGACAGCGTGTGGTCGAAGTTCGGGGTGGGCTACGGGTTCGTGCCCCTCGTGCTGCCGTTCATCGGGCTGTGGTGGCTGCGGCGGATCCAGCGCCGCGTGGGGCCTGCGGGATCCGCGGATCAGCCCTCGGCGTCGCCGGAGTCCCCGGAGTCCTCCGCGGCCTGACCGGAGGTCGCCGATTCGAGCATGAACCAGCCGGGCGAGTAGACGGAGATCTCCTCGCCCTGCGTCGTCGCCAGCAGCGGCTGGCCCACCGTGATCGTGATCGTGCTGCCCTCGTCGTCGGTCGACATGACGGCGTCGATGTCCTCGCCCAGATCCACGTAGTAGGACTCCGGCACATTCACGGTGATGGTGCAGCGGACTTCTGCGAAGCTCACCCCGCCGCCCTCGGTCGCCAGCGCGTAGTCGGCCACACCGGCCTCCGTGTCCGGCGCGCACTCCGCACCCACGTCGGAGAAGCCGGTGTCCTCGGCGCCCAGCTCGTCGATGTAGTCGCGGAAGTCCTGGAAGCCGGCATCCGGGAACGCGGGCGCCCCGTCCGGGACCTCCCCCGTCTGCAGGTATTCCGCCGCCTGCTCCGTCACCCGGGCCGCGGCCTCGGTGTGCGCCTCCGGTGCCGTTGAGACGGCACCGGACTCGTCGGCGAGGATCGTGGGCTGCGCGTCCGCGGGGACGAAGATCGACTCGACGACCTTCCAGTCCTCGGCGGCGGAGGCGCGGCGCACCAGCATGGCCTGGACCTCGTCCGCGGGGGCGGCGTCCTCGTCGGCCGACGGCGGCGCCTGGTCCGGAGTCGCGAAGGCCATGTACCAGAGCGGGTAGCCGTCCACGACGGGACCGCCGGCCACGACGTCCGTGTAGCCCACGGCGCCCAGGCTGCGGTCCGTCGCTTGGGCGATGCGCATCTCCGCCGACGTCCGCTCCAGCAGCGGGTTCGCCTGGAGCGGCTCGAGCGCCTCCGGGTCCTCGCCCAGGGCCGCGTCGAGCTCCGAGGCATACGTCGTGAGGAACTCCGCCGCCTCGCCCTGGCGGACGGCCGGACGCTCGTAGGGGGTCAGCTCCGGGCGGGAGGGCTGCGGCATGTCCGCGCAGGCGCTCAGCAGCAGGCCCGCGGAGGCCGTCATCGCGGCTGCGGACAGGAGACGGGTGCGGCTCATCGGACGCTCCTCGCGCTGCCGGGCCTGCGGCGAGCGGGGCGGTAGCGGCTGAACCACCAGCGCAGCAGGTAGAAGAGACCCACGCCCAGCAGTGCGACGGCGCCGCCGTACCCCAGCAGGGCCAGGCCGAAGACCATGCGGACGTCCATCGAGACGGTCGCCTGCGCATCCGCGAGGGTCGCGTCCTCGCCCGCCGCGGTCACGACGATGACCTGGGGGTCCGCGTCCAGGTCGAAGGTGTGCGAGACGGTCGTGCCCGTGTCCTGGGCGGTCCACCAGTCGCGGGAGGCCGGGGCCGCGGCCGGGGCCGGCTCGCCGGCGACCGTGCGGTGGATCGCGGTGTCCGGGAAGTCGACGTCCGTGATCTCCTCGTGCGCGACCCCGGTGAGGTAGTCGTCGACGTCGACCCCGTTCGCGGTGCCGATGAACAGCTCCGTGTCCGATTCGACGGTCAGCGTCGCCTCCGTCCCCTTGAACGGCACGATCGCCTCATCGAGGACGAGCGCGTACGCGCCGTCGGACACCGGGAACGGGTCGGTGCGGGCCACCTCGCCGGAGCCCACGGACATGAGCGCGGAGGTGGACAGCCCGCCCAGCACTGCGGCGCCCGCGAAGCACAGAGAGCCGATCGCCACTCGGATCATCGCAGTGGCCTCAGAAGAGCGCCCGCATGAGTCGGCCGCGCGCCTTCACGACCCGCGGGTCCTCGGCGCCCACCACCTCGAACAGGTCCAGCAGGCGCAGACGGATCCGCTCCTTGTCGTCCGGGGCCGTCGTGGGCAGGAGGGTGAGGAGGCGTGAGAATGCGGCGTCGACCTCGCCGGTCGCCAGTTCGACGTCCGCCGCCTGCAGCGCGGCGTCGACGTCCTTCGGGTCGCCGTTCGCGGCCGCCAGCACGGCCGTCGCGTCCAGTCCGCTGGTGCGCTTGAGCATCTCGACGCGGACCAGTCCCAGCTTCGCGTCCGCGTCCGCGGGCGCCTCCGCCAGTGCGGCGCGGTAGAGCTGCTCCGCTCCGTCCAGGTCGCCCTTCTCCAGCGCCTCGAGCGCCTCCGGGTGCGCCGGCGGCGCCTCGGCGGGCTCCGCGGTGCCGTTCGCGGGCACGGCGGTCTTCGTCATGCCCTGCTGGGCCGCGACCTGCACGACCTGGTCCAGCACCTGGCGGATGGCCGGCTCCGGCTGCGCGCCCTGGAACAGGGGCGCCGGCTGGCCGCCCAGCAGCGCGACGATCGTGGGGATCGACTGGACGCCGAACGCCTGCTGGAGGCGCGGGTTCGCGTCGACGTCGATCTTCGCCAGCACCACCTTGCCGCCGTACGACTCGACGACCCGCTCCAGGACGGGGCTCAGCTGCTTGCAGGGTCCGCACCACTCGGCCCAGAGGTCGACGATGACGGGGACCTCGTTCGACAGGGCGACGAGGCCCTCGAAGCTCGCCTCGTCGACGTCGAAGACCAGAGCGGGCACGGCGACGGCGTCCGGGGGCAGCTGACCGGCGGGGCCGCCGGTTGCCTGCTGCGCGGCAGAGCCGGCCGCGGCCTCGGCGTGTCCGGGGTGCGAACGCGCGGCGGACAGGTCGATGCCCTGCGGGGCACCGGAATCCTGCTGTGCGGCGGGATCGTACGGTGACTGGGTCATGGGAACCTCTCTTCGTATCGGGTTCAGCAGACGGGCGGATGGACGACGGACGGCGCAGGTGTCACTCGCCCAGCGATGCGCCGGTGAAGATCTCGTTGACGCCCACCATGCGGATGGGGTCGTCCTCGCCGGCCGGGACCACCCAGGTCACCACGACCGTACTCGTCTGGTGCAGCTCCTCCGACGTCTCGGTCTCGCCCAGCACGTCCGCGGCGGGCGATGGGATCGTGAGGGTGCCCGTCGTCGATTCGGTGCTGTCCGGGGTGATCGTCGATTCGGTCTCGACGACGCCGGTCACGATCGCGCTGCCGTCCGCGGCGGCCATCGCGGACACCTGCGCATCGTCGCCCTGGAAGTCGAACGACACCTCGGCGCCGCCGGACTCCAGCGCCTCGCGCTGGGAGGACTGGTTGGAGCGGGACTGGTTGACGAACGCGTCCTCCTCGAAGGCGCCCGCGCTGTCCGAGTCCTCGCCCTTGGCCAGCACGTCCGCGTAGGCGGCGGCGACCTCGGCCGGCGGCAGGCGGAAGCCCTCCGCGTCCGGGGCCAGCAGCTCGGAGCCCTCGCGGGGGTCGGCGACCTCCGGGATCTCCGCGCCCGGCTGCAGGAGGGTCTGCGACCACACGGTGTAGTCCGCGCGCGCGTCCTGCTGCGCCAGCACCAACAGCTGGGTCGTGTCCGAGTCCGCGTCCGTCGCGATGACGGAGGTGACGCGCGGCCACATGTCCGTCGCCGAGGTGTGGTTCACGAGGACCTCGTCCGTCGCGATCGCCGGCGGCAGGGTGAAGTCGTCGGAGGCGTCCTTGACCTTGTACGCGGCCTTCCGCTGCTCCAGGGCGGGACCCGAGGCGCGCTTCTCCAGCTGGTCCGCATCCAGGTCTCCGTCCGCGGTTGCCACGGACTCGCCGATCCGGCCCAGGATCGCGGTGACCTGATCGTCCGTGACGGCGGGGCCGGCCTCCGTGGGTGCGGGGGCGGGCTCCGCCTGGGGCAGCTCCTCCGGCGCGCAGCCGGCCAGGGCGATGACGGGGACGATCGCGAAGGCCGCGCCGGTCTCCGCCAGCTTGCGGCGGCGCTCCTGGCGGGCACGGCGGCGCTCCGCCTCGCGCTTCTGCGTGCGGAGGCTGAAGAAGCCCATGATGAGGCCCACCAGCACGATGCCGCCGCCCACCAGCAGGAGCGGGAGCGCCCACGGGGTCGACGTGTCGTTGGGCCACGTGAGGGAGATCTCCTGCGCGGCCGGGGCCTCGCCGTCGGTGCCGATGACGAACGCGGTGCGCTGCGCGTCCTCGTCGAAGTCGAGCGTGACGGTGCCCTCACCGGACTCCGTCGACTCCCACAGGTCGGAGCCGCCGGGGGCCGGCACGGTCGCGAGCTCCTCCGGATCGGCCTCCTGGGCCTCCTCGCCCTCCTGGGCCTCGCCGTCCTCAGCCGGCTCCTCCGTCGCGCCCTCCGTCGTGTCCGCCTCGGGGGCCTCCGGAGCGCCCTCTCCCCCGGTGGTCGTCTGGGCGGCCAGGGTCGTCTCGTCCTGCAGGCCGGTGATCCGGGTGACGTCCGAGGCGCCCACCCACGAATCCGCGTTCTCCTTGGTGGTGCGGGAGATCGTGATCTCCTGGGCCGGGTCCGCCGCGGTCGCGGTCAGCTGCGCAGGGGTGGGATAGAGGTTGAGGACGCCGGGCTCGATGACGACGACGGGGCCGGGCTCGTCCAGCTGCACGGTGGCGGTCCGCTGGTCGTCCGGCGCCCACACCGTCTTCTGCAGGACGCCGAACATCCCCGTGATCAGTCCGATCACGATGATGACGGCTGGCAGCACGTAGCGCACGCGGGTCCTTTCTCAGACGGCCGGGGAACGGAGCGGCTCCCCTCGAAACACAGCGATTCTACCGAACGGCCCCGCACCGGGCACTGAGTCGCCGGTCAGTCTCCTCACGTCGCGCCCTCAGGTCGTGTCCCCCGCCACGTCGGGATGAGTGGCCGCCTCAGTCCCCCACCGCCGCTGCCGCACGGTCAGGACGCGTCCCGTCCGGCTTCGCGGGCCACCACACGCGCGGTCCGATGTCGTACACGAGCGCCGGCACCAGCAGCGTGCGGACGATGAACGTGTCGAGCAGGACGCCGAAGGCCACGATGAACGCCAGCTGCGCCAGGAACAGGATGGGGATGACGCCCAGCGCCGCGAACGTCGCCGCCAGCACGACGCCGGCGGAGGTGATGACGCCCCCCGTCACGACGAGGCCGCGCAACACGCCGTCGCGGGTCGAGTGCCGCAGCGTCTCCTCCCGCACGCGCGTCATGAGGAAGATGTTGTAGTCGATGCCCAGTGCCACGAGGAACACGAACCCGTAGAGCGGCACCGCGGGGTCCGCGCCCGGGAAGCCCAGCACGTGGTTGAAGACCAGCGCGGACACGCCCATCGCGGTGCCGAAGGACAGGACCGTCGTGAGGATGAGCAGCACCGGGGCCAGCACGGAGCGCAGCAGGAGCATGAGGATGAGGAGGATGACCGCGAGGATGACCGGGATGATGAGGTTCCGGTCGTGGACCGCGGTGTCGTTCGTATCGACCGCGGTCGCGCTCACGCCGCCCACCCGGGCGGAGGGCGCCTCCGCGTGCAGCTCTGCGCGCACGTCCCGCACGGCCTGCTGCGCCGCATCCGAATCCGGCGCGACCGTCAGCGTCGCCTCGAGCAGGACCTGACCGTCGGAGACGGTGGGCTCCGCCGCCGAGGCCGTGGGGCCTCCCGCTCCCGCCGGCGGGCCCGCTGCGCCGCCGTCCGCATCCGCGGGAGCACCGTCGCCGGCGCCGCCGGGAGCGCTGCTGCGCTGATCGACCTCGCCGTCCGCATCGAGCGGGAGGGTGCCCGCCGGGGCATCCGCGGCCCGCACGGACACCGAGTCGACGTCCGCGGCCTCGTGCAGCACTCCCGCCGCTTCGGGGATCTGCGATTCGTCGACGAGGACCACCAGCGGGGAGCCGGCGCCGGCCGGGAAGTGCTCGCCCAGGCGCTCCTGGCCCTCGCGCGCGTCCGACTCCGCCAGCACCAGGTCCGACTGCGGCACCCCGTCCGCCCGCAGCTGCGGCACGAAGGCCGCGCCCGCCAGCAGGACGAGGGTGGTCACGACCCACACCGCTCGCGAGTGCCGGCTCACGAACCGCGCCGAGGCCGCCCACACTCCCCGCCCCAGGTCCGGCGGGCGGTGGGCGACGCGGGCAGGCTGGTTTCCGCCGGCGGTGCGGCGGGCCAGGAGGCGGACGGCGGACCGGGTGGAGGCTCCCGAGGTCGAGTCGCCCGACACGGAGCCCGGCGACGCGGCGCGGTCTCCCAGGGGTCCGGTCGCTGCGGAGCTGGTCGCCGCGGAGCCCGCCGTCGGTGCGTGCGGCACGCGCGGCCAGAACGCGACGCGACCCAGCAGGACGAGGACGGCCGGCAGGAAGGTGAGGGCGGAGAGCATCGCGAAGACGATGCCGATCGCGGCGACGGGTCCCAGCGAGCTGTTCGACTTGAGATCCGACAGCAGGAGGCAGAGGAGGCCCGCGATGACGGTGCCGCCGGAGGCCAGGATCGGCTCGATCGACCCGCGCACGGCCTCGCCCACCGCGTCCCAGGCGGAACGGGTGCGGGTGAGCGCCTCGCGGCACCGTGCGGTCACGAGGAGTGCGTAGTCCGTCGCCGCGCCGATCACGAGGATGAAGAGGATGCCCTGCGTCTGCCCTGACAGCAGGAGGACGCCGGCCTTCGCCAGCCACCACACCGTCAGCAGGGCCACGCACAGGGCGAACATCGAGGTGCCCAGCACCGCGAACGGCAGCAGGGCGGAGCGGTAGACGAGGACGAGGATCACGAAGACCGCAGACAGGGCGACGATCAGCAGCAGTCCGTCGATGCCGGCGAACGCGGCTGCCAGGTCCGCGGAGAATCCGGCCGGCCCGGTGACGAGCGCGTCGATGCCGGCCGGGACCTCGGCGGTGAGGGCCTCGTCCAGGGCGACGACGGCCTCGGCGGTGTCCGCGTCCGCGTCCAGCGGGATGAAGGCCTGCGCGGCGACGCCATCGTCGGAGGGGATCGCCGGCGACGCGCCGTCCAGCACGGCGGGGACGGCGTCCGCGGCGGTCTCGACGGCCTGGGCGACGGCATCCAGCTGCGTGTCCGTGAAGGTGTCCGGGGCGACGAAGACGACGACGGCGGGCAGCGCGTCGTCCTCGGAGAAATCGCCCTGGCGGTCCTGGACGACGGTGGCCTCCGCGGATTCGGGGAGGTAGGCGGTGCTGTCGTTCGAGGAGACCTCGTCGACCTTGCCGAAGTAGGGCCCGCCCACACCGGCGCCGGCCAGCCAGATGAGGACGAGGACGACCGGCAGGAGGACGCGCAGCCAGCCGGGCACGCGGTCGGCGCGGAGTGGGGACATGAGCGCCACCCTACGCCCGGGCGTGCCATCGGGACAGGCGCGGTCGTGGTGCGGACGGCCCGGCGGGCGCGCCCCGCGCAGGTGCCGTGTCCGCAGGTGCGCATAGGATCGCACCATGGCTCACGACAGAATCGTATGGATCGACTGCGAGATGACCGGCCTCGAACTGGAGGTCGACGAACTGGTCGAGGTCGCGGCGATCGTGACCGACTTCGACCTCAACCCGCTGGATGAGGGCATCGACGTCGTCATCCGACCCTCGCAGCGGGCGCGGGACAATATGGGCGAGTTCGTGACGAAGATGCACACGGCCTCGGGCCTCATCACGCAACTGGACGCCGGGATGAGCGTCGAGGAGGCACAGGAGCAGGTGCTCGCCTACATCCGGCAGCACGTGCCGGAATCCGGGAAGGCGCCACTGGCCGGCAACTCCGTGGGCACGGACAAGACGTTCCTCGTCAAGCAGATGCCGCAGATCGTCGACCATCTGCACTACCGAATCCTCGACGTGTCGACCATCAAGGAACTGGCGCGCCGCTGGTTCCCGCGCGCCTACTTCCAGTCACCGGAGAAGACCGGCGGTCACCGCGCACTGGGCGACATCCAGGACTCGATCCGGGAACTCGCGTACTACCGGAAGTCCGTGTTCCGCGGGGAGGAGCCGTCCTCGGACGAGGCGAAGACCTTGGCGGCCCAGGTCGTCGAGGCGTACGCGACGGCAGAGGGCTGAGAAGCCCTTCTCCACTCGGCACAGGGCGGCGGCCGGACGGTCCCGTGACGGGGCGTCCGGCCGCTGTCGTGCGAGGCCAAGCTGCGTCAGCTCTTCTTCGCGTCGCTGCCGTGTCCGAAGATGCGGGTGGGCATTGCACCGGAGCTCAGGACCAGTTTCGCGATGATCTTCGCGTCATCGGCCAGGGCGGCCAGCTGGTCGTCGTCGAGCGTCGCCCACGAGGCCGCGACGGCGGCGTCGGTGCGGTCCTCGGCCTCCGCCTTGAGCGCAGTGCCCGCGTCCGTCAGATGCGCGTCGTCACCGGGGCCGGTCAGCAGACCGCGGTCGGCCAGAGCCTGTGCGGCTTCGCGCCACTGCTCCTCCGTCCAGCCGCGGGTCTTCCGCATGGACCACGGGTAGAACGACTTGCCGGTCGCGCTGTCGAGGACGACGGCCTCGAGTCCGGTCAGTCCCACCGTCACGAGCGCGCCGATGTGCGCGTCGCCGCGGCATTCGCGCAGCAGGGTGACCGATCGCCACAGGTCGACCAGAGGCTGGAGTGCCGGGTTCGCGGCGGGGGTCGTGTGGGCCCGCAGTGCGGCGACGTGTGCGGCGTAGAGGGGGCGACCGCTCAGGGGCTGCGTGTCGAGGACCGGTTGGACGGCCTCGGCGATGCGGGTGGCGAGCGCACTGATCTCCTGGGAGTCCAGGCCCACCGCGGCGGGGCCGTCGGAGTCCAGGAGCTGCTGGGCCAGGTTCTCCACGCCGGTCAGTCGGGCCGCAGTCGCGTCCTCCGGTCGCACGGACTCCCAGCAGGCCGGGATCTGCTGCTCGACGTAGTCCGGCGCGTAATTGAAAAAGGTCGCGACGACCAGCTCTGGGGAGGCGACGCCCAACGGCGCGGACCGCTGCGCCAGGTAGTGGGACTCCAGCGGGAGACCCGAGTCGGTGAGTGCCTGCGTCATGGCGGGCGCGAAGTAGGAAGCGGAGTGGAAGGTGTCCAGCCGCTTCGTCGCGGTGCGGATCTGCGCTGCTCGTGTCATGCACCCGACACTACCGATACCGGGTGAGGCGCGTCACATGGGCGGACCGGGATCTCAGAGTGCGGGCGGGGTGAGTGTCCTGGCTGCGGGTGACGGCGAACGGGGCCGGGTTCAGTCGTTGAGGCGGAAGGCCTCGGTCACCTGCTCGATGGTGAACTTCTGCCGCAGGCGCGTCGCCGTGTTCTGGTTCGCGAACATCCCGGTTCTCCAGAAGGCCTGCTCGCGCTGCACCGTGTGGATCCAGTCGACCGGCACGGCCCACTCGGCGCGGTCGTCCTCGTCGTCGCCCTCGTGACGGTAGCGCCCTTCGAGGGGCAGATCGGTCAACCGCATTGCGCGGCCGTCGTGCTCGACCTCCGTCTCATCGAAACGGCGGGCCTCGCCGCTGACCGTCCCGACTCCCACGTAGCCAGTCTTCGGGATGTGGACGAAGACCCGAGCACCGATCGGCAGATTCTTGAGCGTCCGCGAGAACCACATGCCTCCGCCGCCGGAGACGAAGCCGTATCGCCGGGCATCGTTCCAGGAGCGCTCGCCTGCCTCCTCTCCGAAGGCGACGTACCAGTCATGCCCGTTCCAGATCTCACGGGTGCGGGACTGCCCCGCCACCTTGGTCGACGCGGGAGCCGTCTCGTGTTCGACCAGCCAGGACCGAGCAAGGTACGTGGCGCCGTTGTCCTCGAAGTGGCGGAAGAAGACGACGTTGATAGGCACTCCGAAGTCCTCATGCAGGAACCGGACGATGCGCTCGGTCGCCGCGTCGACCGTGGCGGCGACGATCGTGAACGTCTGCGTGCCGTTGACCTCCTCCGGCAGAGTGTCGTTGAAACGCTCAGCGAACGCCTCCTCCAGTACTGCGCCCGGATTGCGCGCCTCGAAGATCGCCTGGATGTCGGCGCGACCCAGTTCGGAGACCCACGATCCGTAGTCCAGCGTCTGTGCCGTCACGTCGCGGGGTGTCTTGTCGCGCTTCAACTCGATAACATGCACGGCCGCCGTCTCGTCGAGAGCCAGCAGATCGATGTACCCACCATGCGCCGTCGCGACCTGACGACCGATGATGAGCAGGGGCTCGCCCAGGATCGCTGGGTCTGACTCGATGAAGTTCTCGAGTTGGGACTCCAGCCCGATCGCAGTCGGGACGATCCGACTCAGTCTGTCTCCCTCGGCGCGCCAGAGCCCCATTTCCAGTGCCACGCGGAAACCTCGATTCGATGTGGTTCGGCAGATGTATGAGTTCTTCTGTTCTGAACCCTAGGTCAGTCCTTCATTGCCGTCCGGGCAGGACAGGCGCCGGGCCGGATGAACCTGATCGTGGCCGCAAGCGCCAGCTGCGTGTCAGGAGGATACTGCGGGTCTCGACCGGGGTGAGCTCCACCACATAGGGTCGATCGCATGGGCAGAACGGACCGCGCCAGCCTCCTCGTCCACGTCGACAGTGCCCGCGTGTTCGAGGCGCTGACGCAGCGCGAGGCGCTGCAGCGGTGGCTGCCGCCGGCCGGGATGCACGGCAGGTTCGAGGAGTTCGACATGCGCGAGGGCGGGTCGTACCGCCTCGTGCTCACCTACGAGGATGCATCCGATGCACCGGGCAAGACATCGGCAGACTCCGATGTCTCCACGACGCGGATCGTGGAGATCGTGCCGGGCGAACGCGTCGTGCACGAGATCGACTTCGAATCCGATGACGCGGCATTCCACGGAACGATGCAGATGGAGTGGAGCCTTCACCCTGTCGAGGAGGGCACGATCGTCGAGGTCGTGGCCCGCAACGTCCCATCCGGCATCCGCGCCCGCGACCACGCCGCGGGACTCACGTCCTCCTTGGCGAACCTCTCTGCGCTGGTGGGACCGTAGGCGGCCCGGTCACGCAGGCCGCTCCCCCACTGCGTCGCAGAGGTCAGGACGCTCGGGGAGGAAGCCGTATCCGATCAGGTGCGCCAGGGTGCGCTGGATCAGAGGCTGCAGGACGCCCGCGCCGGCCGCGATCGGCCGGGGCATGAAGCGGTCGCCGCGAGCTCTCGTCACCCGTCCCAGCCCTCGGTGCGCGAACCGCTGGATGCGCTGCATCGCGCGGACCGGCCGCTCGCGGCGGGCCTGGACCCGGGCGAGCACGGCTTCTGGAACGGTGCCCCCGGCCAGGTCGTCAGCGATCGCGTTGGACAGTGCGACGGCGTCCTGGATCGCGTAGTTGACGCCCACACCGAAGACGGGCGACATCGCATGGACGGCGTCGCCGATCGCGATGAAGCCGGGCCGATGCCACTGCGGTAGGTGGTTCAGCTGGACGGACAGCAGCTTGATCTGATCCCAGTCCTCCAGCGCACCGACGACACCGGTCAGCGGCGGCGCGGCGGAGGCGAGCCGCGCGCGGAATGCGTCGAGGCCCTGCGCCCGCAGCTGAGCGAACCGCCCCTTCGGGATGACAGTGCCGGCCTGGTAGTAGTCCCCTCGCTCGAGGGTGAGCACCAGCCCCTTCGCGGACACGTAGCCCAGCGTCGTGGGCGGCGGGTCCTGCGGCTTGGGCAGGCGGAACCACAGGACATCGGTCGGGACGCCGGTCTCGACCGGGACCAGTTCCGCCTTCTGCCGCAGCAGGGAGGTGCGCCCATCCGAGGCGACGGTGAGCGTCGCACGGATCTCGACCTCCCCCTGGTCGTCCGAGGCACGGACACCCACGATGCTGTGGTCCTTCAGGAGCAGGTCGTGCGCCCCCGTGCGCATCCGCAGGTCGAATCCCGGCAGCCGCGCGCCCTCGGATGCCAGGAAGTCGAGGAAGTCCCACTGCGGCGCGAACACAAGGAAGTCGTCCGGGCCGGGGAGAGTGGAGAAGTCGACCGCCGTGAACCGCGAACCGTCGACGACCGCGTCCATCGTCGGAACGCGTGACAGCGGTAGGTCGAGGAGCCTCTCGGCCAGACCCAGGTCGCGCAGCACGGTGATGGTCGAGGGGTGGATCGTGTCGCCCCGGAAGTCGCGCAGGAAGTCCGCGTGCTTCTCCAGCACGGTGACGTTCAGGCCGCGGCGGGCCAGGAGGCAGCCCAGCACCATCCCCGCAGGCCCTCCGCCTGCGATGACGCAGTCGCGTTCGAGGACGTCTGGCGTGTTCATGAGCTGCTGTCCCCGCAGCGGTCAAGAATCACGGCTGGAGAGCACGCAGAATTCGTTCCCCTCCGGGTCTCGCAGGACGGTCCACCCGTCCGCCTCCGTCTGCCCGACATCCGTATGCGCGGCCCCCAGCTGCAGGAGCCGTGCGATCTCCTCATCGCGGTCCTGAGAGGTGTGCGGAGCGAGGTCGATGTGCAGGCGATTCTTCACCGACTTCTCCTCCGGGACCCGGACGAACGCCATCCCCTGCCCCGCACAGCGCGCGGGGGAGTCGTCCACGCCCAGGACCTGCACGCCCTCGAAGTGGGACGGGTCGTTCGCGGCCTCGATCAGGACTGGTCGGACCTGGGACCACAGCGTGTTCCAGGTTGTCCCGAGCTGGCGGGCCAGGCCCTGGATCGTTGCTCCCTCACGGCGGAGCTGTCCGGATGCCCAGCGGATCGCGCGCGTGCTCAGCAGCCCTCGCGCAGCGCAGACTTCCGGGTTCTGCTCAACGACGGTGGCGACGTCGCAGAGGGGCTCGCGACAGATCCAGCGGCGTTTGCGCCACCGGATCCGTACCGGCCGCCCTGCCCAGGGCGTGTCGATCATCGAGGTCACGATCCGGCCGTGACCTGTGGCGATGACCCCGCAGCCGGGGCAGCCGGTGACTGGATCGCAGACTCAACCTCGAGCACCAGGCCTGCGTGGCCCTTCAGTACCGCGGTCAGATGGAGGCTGGGGAAGTCGAGGAGGAGATCGCATCGGCAGCAGCGGTTGAGAGTGTCGGAGCAGGCACACGTAGAGTTGTGCGTCGTCGAGGTCCTTGG
>NZ_HE978611.1:7988-62517 GCF_000285835.1 Brevibacterium senegalense | reverse complement strand
TGTGAATTTCCGAAGTCGTCTGCACAGGCGACCTGCACGTTCGAGACAGTGTGCACAGAAGTTTGATCGCCCGGCGTGTCCGTACCCGTGTGCACGATCGGCTTGTTGTTCCATAGTTCTGTGCACGACGAAGCGGTCGCTGAGGACCGGGTTCCTGAGCGTGGCCTGCTGACCGTCCCCGAAGAGGTGTGGGCGGTTGCGGTGCGCCGGGCGGAGGTGATCGGCCCGCTGGCCGAGGCCGGGATGGCCGGTGAGGAGGCGGTGGCGGCGGCAGCCGAGCAGCTGGGCATCTCGCGCCGGCAGGTCTATGTCTTGATGCGTCGGTGGCGCGAGGGGCAAGGCGTGGTCTCCGATCTGGTCCCGGGGCGCTCCAGCGGTGGCCGCGGCGGCCAGCGGCTGTCGGTCGAGGTCGAGGCGGTCATTCGGGAGGTCGTGCGCAAGCACTACCTGACCCGGCAGCGCAAGACGACTGCCGCGGTCCACCGCGAGATCACGCGGGTATGCCGTACCCGCGGCCTGCCAGTGCCTTCACTGGGCGCGATTACGCGCCGCATCGCCGGCCTTGACCCAGTGGCCGAGACAACAGCACGTCAGGGAGCAGACGCGGCCCGGGCGCTGGAGTCGGCCGGCGGGCGGGTGCCACCGATCACCGGTGTGCTGGAGCAGGTGCAGATCGACCACACCGTGGTGGACCTGATCGTGGTCGACGAGCACCACCGCCTGCCGATCGGCCGGCCGTACGTGACGGTCGCGATCGACGTCTTCTCCCGGTGCATCGTGGGCCTGGTGATCACCTTGGAGGCACCCTCGGCGCTGTCGGTGGGCCTGTGCCTGGCGGACATGGTGACCGACAAGCGGGCATGGCTGGAGCGCCTGGGGCTCGAGGTGGACTGGCCGATGGCCGGCAAGCCTGGCGAGCTGTATCTGGACAACGCGGCGGAGTTCAAGAGCGAGGCTCTGCGGCGGGGCTGTGAGGAGCACGGGATCACGCTGGGCTACCGGCCACCGGGGCGTCCGCACTACGGCGGGATCGTTGAGCGGGTCATCGGCACGCTGATGGAGATGGTCCACGAGCTGCCCGGCACGACGTTCTCCAACCCGGCCCAGCGCGGCAGCTACGATTCCGATGCCGAGGCCGCCTTGACGGTCGCGGAGCTGGAGAAGTGGCTGGCCCTGGCGGTGGCGAGCTACCACGGCACGGTTCACGGCACGACGGGGCAGACGCCGCAGGCCCGCTGGGCGGCTGGCACGGCCCAGACGCCTGCGGTGACGGTGGCCAACGAGACTGCGTTCTTGGTGGACTTCCTGCCGGTGATTCGCAGGACGCTGACGCGCACCGGGTTCGTCATCGACCACGTGCGCTATTTCAGCGACGCGCTCAAGCCGTGGATCGCCCGTCGTGGGCAGCTGGACCGGTTCGTGATCCGCCGCGACCCGCGCGACATCAGCCGCATCTGGGTGCTCGACCCAGAGGGCGGGTCCTACCTGGCGGTGCCCTACCGAACGCTGTCCCATCCGGCGGTGAGCGTGTGGGAGCACCGCGCCGCGCTGGAACGACTCCGGGCGGAGGGTCGGGCGCAGGTCGATGAAGAGGCGCTGTTCCGGATGGTCGAGGAGATGCGCACCATCACCGACACCGCCAGGTCCACCACGCGCAAGGCCCGCCGTGACGCCGAACGCCGCAACAGAGCCGGCGCCGCGGCCCCACGGGACAAGCCAGCCGCGGCGGTCCCGCCCGACGACACCCCGGCTGATGGCGCCAGCAGGGCCAGCACCGCTGATGCGGGGTCCGTGGCGCCATTCGAGGTGATCGAGCAGTGGTGAGCCAGGGCGACTACGGGGCCGGTGAGGACGTCGCAAGTGATGACCTGGATCATCTGCACGACAGCGCCCGGGCCGTGGCCCGGCTGCCGGCGGAGGAGCGCGTGCGGCGCGTGCGCGCCGACCGGTGGATCGGCTACTCCAGAGCCACAGCAGCGCTGGAGCGACTGGAGACGCTCTACAAGTGGCCGGGCAAGCAGCGCATGCCCAACCTCTTGCTGATCGGCCCGACGAACAACGGCAAGTCGATGATCATCGAGAAGTTCCGCCGCCTCCACCCGCCCACGTCCCACTCCGATCGTGAGCAGATGCCGGTGCTCGCGGTCCAGATGCCGTCAGAGCCCTCGGTGATCCGCTTCTACGTCGCGCTGTTGGCCGCGATGGGAGCACCGCTACGCCCGCGCCAGCGCCTGGCCGAGTTGGAGCAAGCCACCTTGGCGCTCCTGCGCGCGGTCGGGGTACGGGTCCTGGTCATCGACGAGCTGCACAACCTCCTGGCTGGGCGCGGTGAGACCCGGCGCGAGTTCCTGAACCTGATCCGGTTCCTGGGCAACGAGCTGCGCATCCCGCTCGTCGGGGTCGGCACCCGCGAGGCCTATCTGGCGATCCGCTCGGATGACCAGCTGGAAAACCGTTTCGAGCCATTCCCCCTGCCCCGCTGGGAACCGAACGAGGAGACCCGCACACTGCTGGCCAGCTTCGCCGCCGCCTTCCCGCTGCGCCGACCCTCGACGATCGCCACCGAGGACATGGCCCGCTACCTGCTCTCTCGCAGCGAGGGCACCATCGGAGAACTCACCCACCTCCTCACCGACGCCGCAGTCGCAGCAATCGAGTCCGGCGAGGAGGCAATCAACCAACGAACCTTGCTCATGGCGTCCTACGTCGGCCCCACCGAACGACGCCGAATGTTCGAACGCGAGCTGGCATGACCGCTCGCTGGCCCCTCCACCCACCACCAAGTGAGGGCGAGGCGCTGACGTCCTGGCTCAGCCGACTCGCCGAGGTCTACGGCTTGAGCGTCGAGGAACTCATCCGGCACAACCTCGGTTCGCCGGGCCGCGATCTTCTCGACCACCGCACCAGCGCCCTGGATCTGAACCCGCCCTCTGTGGTGCTTTCCGTGCTGGCCGAGCGCACCGGCGTACCGCTGGACCAGCTGCGCCATATGACGATCGCCGGCCAGGTGCCCTGGCTCGTGGACACACTCGATTCCGAGCCAGTGTCCGGGGAGGCGTTCGACACCTACGTCCACCAGGACTCGGTGCTCCTGACCGCGAAGGAACGCCCCGGGCGGCAGGTGCCCGGCTGGCGTGCCTGGTTGCCGACCGACCCCAAGCGCGGGCCGCTGCGCCGGGCCTGCCCGACCTGCCAGAGCACCTCCGCGGCCGGCACCTTCGGATTCACCCTGATCTCCCAGCTCCCGCTCACGCTCAGCTGCCCGCACCACGGCTGCTACCTCGAACCCGCCTTCGGCGGCCTTGGCGCCTTCGCCGCCTGGGAGGAGCAGGACACCCGCGCCCGGGCTGCACCGGCCGCGGTCTTCGTCATGGACGCACGCACTCACCAGGCCCTACGCACCGGCACGGTGACCCTGCCGCGCCGATCCGTGCACGCGGGAGTGTGGTTCCGGCTGCTACGCACCCTCATCGACGAGCTTTCCGGCCCCGTCTCGGCGCTACGCACTCGCTCCCACCGAAGCGTCCGGCGCATCTGGCACACGGCCGGTCACCCCATCCGCGCCGGCATGGTCGCTCCCTGGCACCCCTACGAATCGCTGCCCCGGGCCCGACAGCAGATGCTTCTCGAAGCTGCCGCCGCCACCCTTGACCTCATCGAGACGGGCGAGGTCATCGCCCACGGCACCCTCGCGTCTCTCCTGACTCCTGAGCCGCACCGGCCCGTCCCCGACGGCACCCCACCAGACCGTCACTACTGGCAGGAAGCCGAGGACGCACTCAACACGGCAATCGCCCTCGCCCAGCATGACCCCGCCGCCGCCCGGCAGCTGCTGGCCACCCTTACCGCCCTGACCCGCAGCGAGGCGACCTTCCAGCGCATTCGCGATGACCTGATTGCCCTCGGTATCCCGGACGACCACCTCCCACCGACGCTGGCGGAGCAGCGTGCACGGCAGATACCGGCGAACGCCTGTCACATCTTGAGCGACGACCCTTCGCAGGACATAGAATAGATGACGGATTAAGTGACATGTTCACCATGGAGAGCCGTCTCGCTGCAAACTGTCACGTAATCGGTCGAATAAGTGATGGAGGTCGACGCCGGTGCTGGTGGGGTACACGCGGGTCTCGAAGGCCGACGGATCACAGACCACCGACCTGCAGCGCGACGCGCTCACCGCCGCCGGGGTCGACCCGAACGCTCTGTATGAGGACAGGGCCTCGGGTAAGAAGGAGGGCCGTCCCGAACTCACCGCCTGCTTGAAAGCCTTACGTCGCGGCGACACCCTCGTAGTCTGGACGCTCGACCGGCTCGGCCGGGACCTGCGCCACCTGGTCAACATCGTGCACGACCTCACCCAGCGGGGCATTGGCCTGAAAGTGCTGACCGGTCAGGGCGCGGCCATCGACACCACCACAGCCTCCGGCAAGCTCGTCTTCGGCATTTTCGCCGCGTTGGCCGAGTTCGAGCGTGAGCTCATCTCCGAACGCACCATCGCCGGCCTGGCCGCCGCGCGAGCACGGGGCCGAAAGGGCGGACGTCCCTACAAGATGACCCCCGCCAAGGTTCGACTGGCCATGGCCTCGATGGGGCAGCCCGACACCAACGTTGGCGAGCTGTGCAGGGAGCTCGGCATCGCCCGACAGACGCTCTACCGCCACGTCTCACCCAGCGGTGAACTTCGCGAAGCTGGACACAAAGTCCTCGCGCAGAGCCGGAGCAGGTGACGGCCCCCGGGTCAAGGACCGGTCGCAACTCACCTCGATGGTAAGCATTCCCCACGACCGGGTACCGGCGTCCACCCAATCGGCGGACGGCCCGGGTGGCGGCGAGCCTGCACCGATGACCGGCGATGAGCACCTGCGGCTCGTTTGGCCGCAGTGGCAGGGCGGGGGAACTTCCCGTCAACGTCACTACTCGGGCCGGTTCTGGTCGGCGACCGCGGGTGGGCACGTGCCGTATGAGAGCCGGCTGGAGCTGGCATGCGCACCGGCGAGCGGCGAAGCCTTGCGGTTTATCGCAGCCACAGTAAGGCGACCCGGCCGACACCGCATGGCGCGTCGAGTCGATCTGTTGTGGCCGCGAAATCCGAGAAGAGCTACGTGAGGCCCGTATCCCCGCTCGCGGCTGTCGATCCTGCCGCCGTGTGAGTCCCATAGGTCCGATGCCAATAGATCAGCGGCGCCGTTGGCGTGGCGTGCGCGGTATTGACAGTGCCGATGACAAGGGTGTGGTCGGCGATGGTGACGAACTCAGTCACGGTGAACGTAATCCAGGCGTGAGCGGTCGGCAGTCGCGGAGGCTCAGCGTCGATGAGTTCGTACTCGGCGGGGAGGTCGTCCTTGTTCTTGCGGGCGTAGCGTGCCGCGATGTCTGCTTGGTCGGCGGTGAGGACATTGACCCCGGCGACAGCTCCCACATGGAGCCTCGACAGCAGCGACGAAGCGTTGTCGAGTGAGACCAAGAGCATCGGCGGGTCCATCGACAACGAGGTGAACGCACTGACGGTGGTGCCGTGTGGTGAACCGCCCGCCCGCACGCTAACAACGGCAACGGCAGCCGGAACCTGCGCCATCACGCCACGAAACTGCTGCGTCGTGGTTCCGTCATGCACGTGCTGTGATGTCATCGGCTGACAGGCCTCAACGGTTCCGGCGACAGGTGTTCGGCGATGCGGTGCAGCACCCTAGCGGCATCGGAGAGCTGTTCCTGATCGATGCCATCCAGGGCATGACGCAAGATCTCACGACGCGCGGCATGGACGCTGCGCAGCGCACGGGCGCCTTCGGCAGTAATGCTGATCAGGTACGCGCGAGCGTCGCTGGGCACCCGCTCACGGCGCACCAACCCGGCATTCTCGATCCGCTTCAAGCGCGGCGTGATCGAGGAGACATCGACCCTGTGACAGGCCGCGATGTCCGAGACCCGCAGGGCACCGTAGGTGTCCACATACTCCAGCAACGCCCACGACGCCGGCGGCAGGTCATAGCCACATCGCTGCGCCACATCGCTGGCGGTGGCGCGATCGGCCAGCAGCCGCAACACCGTCGCCAGGGAACGCTCCAGATCATCCAGGACCCCGTCATCGAGGATCGCACCATCAGCCATGCTCGCCACGCTAACCACAACCACACCGAGAAACAAGTTTGGGCTAACTAACTACCTCACGTAGCATTGTGTGGTGCCCACCACCCACGTCGAGGAGCATCTGCTGTGAAACTATCCATCGTTGACCTCGGTACGGTCGCCCCCGGAACCACGGAGAAGGACGCCCTGGCCGACACTCTGGAGAATGCCCGACACGCGGAGCGGCTGGGGTACCACCGGGTCTGGTTCGCCGAGCACCATCTGAGTCGCTCGGGAGCCTCGCACCATCCCGAGCTGCTGATCGCGGCGGCAGCAGCATCGACCTCCCGCATCAGGTTGGGCTCGGGCGCGGTGCTGATGAACCACTACAGCCCGTTCAAGGTCGCGGAGATGTTCAAGCAGTTGGAGGCAATGGCGCCCGGCCGGATCGATCTGGGCATGGGACGAGCCACCGCGGGTCCGGTGCTCGATGCCGCGTTGCAACAGAACCGCCAGCACCCCGCTCAGGCCGATCACCAGCAGCAAGTCCTGGAGACTCTGGCCTGGCTGTATGAGTCATTCCCCGAAGACCATCCCTTCGCCGGGCACCCGCTGATGACCACCGTGCCCGAGGTCCCGCAGACCTGGCTGCTGGGGTCCAGCCCGAACGGGTCGAACCTGGCGGCTGGCCTGGGTATCGGCTACACCTTCGCCGGGTTCATCAACCCGCCGGGCGCAGCCCCGGCTCTGCGCCACTACCGCGAGAGCTTCGAGCCCCAAGGCTTCGGGCTGGACTCGCCGCGGGCGATCCTCGCGGTCAACGTCGCCGTGGGTGAGACCAGTGCTGAGGGCCTGCACCTGGCAGGCTCCCCCAAGGGCTACTACGCGCGGCTGCGCCGGGCCGGCCGGGAAGCAGGGGCGGTCATGGTCCCCACCCCCGAAGAGGCCGCCCGCGAGATGAGCCAGACCGAGAAGGACGAGCCGGTCACAATCATCGGCGGACAGTGGCCCAAGTTCGTCGCGGGCAGTCCCGACGAGGTGCGCGCCACGCTGGAGCAGATGGTCGAAGAGAGCGGGGCCGACGAGCTCATGATCCAAGACCTCATCGCCGATCCCGCCGACCGACGCCGCTCTCACGAACTCCTCGCCCAGGCATTCGACCTCAAGCCACAGCCGGAACCCGCCGAGACCGAACAGGGCCAGCGGTGAGATTCGAGGACTACTACGAGATCATGCAGACCATCGCCCGGTACGGGCATGCCCTCGACGCTGGCACAGTGCCCTTTGCTCAAGTGCTCACCGAAGACGTCGAATTCGACTTCACCCATGCCGTCCCGCCCGGTCAGCCGGGCTCCGTCGTCAAAGGCAGGGAACGTGTCCTTGAGGCGATGACCGGCAGCGCCGACGACCCGTACACCTACCGGTCGACCCTGACGCGTCCTGCGCTGTCCCACCACACAACCAATAGCGAGGTCGTCGCCGATCGCGGTGACGAGGTCCAGGTGCGCAGCAAATTCCTTCGGCTGGGAAACACCCAACCCGGCCCCATGCCAGTGCTGATCGGGCAGTACCTCGACACACTCAGGCGCACGGATGCCGGCTGGCGCATCAGCCGCCGCGAAATCATCTCCCACGGACTATGAATCTGCGCAGGAAAGACCGACGGAGTTGCCTTGGTCATCCTCAGCCGCGGGAGGGCGAGGGTGTGGCACCCAGCGTAGCCGCGACGCCTCTGCGCACTCGAACATGGATGCATGCCGATGAGCATGAGTGGGCGGAGGCTCGGTGAGTATCAAGTGTTACTCGCGCGGACCCGGATCGTGCACTGGGCCGGTTGGCCCTCTGCCTATGACCGCGTGACGGTTATCGTCGTGCGTGACGGCAGCGCGCTCCTTTAGCTCGTGCAGAGGACTTCGGGCATTTGTGCAACGGGCTTCGGACATTGACAAGAGGATGGATCACATGAAGGACAAAGCGATCGACGAGCTGCCCCAGGGGCACCCCGCCTGGATTGCTGCCTACGCGGGAGTGGTGATCGGCGGGCTAGTAGTGCTCGGCTGGTTCCTCACTCGCCTGTTCGAGGCCGCGCACCAGGAGGGCCGGTTCCCGTCCCTGTTCGAGCTGCTGACGGTCGAGAACATCTTGATCGGGGCCGGCCTGTTCGCCGTCCCGATGATTGCCGGGCTGATCGTCGTGCAGCTCGTCGCGAGGGGCCGGCGGCGTCGCCACCTGATCGCGCGATAGCGATCCGCCCGCGCCGCGGTGCGGACGTGTCCGATACGCTCCCGGAAGCTCTGGGGGGAGTTTCGATGACTGAGCGGGTGGCCGAACAAGTGCGGCGACTGCTGCACGAGCAGCCGGAGCTTGAAGTCGTGTTCACCGATGCGCTCACCGCCGACAGTTACCTCCACAGTGGGCGCAGCGGCCGCCCAGTGCTGTTCCTGCACACGGCGCACCGCCAGCTCGTTGACGAGCTGCGCGGCCGCGGTGATGACCCCGGCCGACCGCACTAGTCCAATGGGCGGGAGGCGTTGCGCAGCTCGTCGACGACTTCGCGATGCTGTGGGTGTACGAACAGGATGAGGGCTTGGCCGTGCGTGCTCAGAAGATGACTGTCGACGGTGATTGCGTCCACGAATCGGATGTCGACGGCAGGATCTTCCAGGAGAGCGCGGCGAATAGCCGCGAGGGTGCGAGCAACGGTCATGGCCGCGTCGGCAGGCTAGTGGGCCGCGCCGAGTTCGACGAGGAGGACGCCGCCGATGATGAGGGCGATGCCGAGCGCCATGACCCAGGTGAAGGGTTCTTTGAACAGGAACTTGCTGGCCACGGCGGTGAGGGCAACGCCCGAGGCGGCCCAGATGCCGTAGGCGACACCGATGCCGAGCCCGAGGGCAAGGACTTGGGTGAGGAAGAAGAACGCGCCGAGGTAGCCCACGACGACGGCGATGTAGAACAGTTTCCGTCCGCCGGTTGCGAGGCGCAGGGAGAGCGCCGCGCCGACTTCGAGGACGATCGCGAGGATGAGGAAGAGCCAGACCATCAGATGCTCGCCTCCCTCTTGCGCTGCGCCGCTTGCGATCCGAGTTCGACGGTGAGAACACCGCCGATGATCAACGCCAGGCCGAGGATCATCACGCCGGTCAAGGGCTGTCCGAACAGAAGTGCCGCCAGCACCGCCGTCAGGGCGACGCCCATCGCGCCCCAGATCCCGTACGCAACCCCGAGGGCCATCCCCTCGCGCAAAACGAGCGCGAGAAGCGTGAACGCGCCGACGTAGCCGATCGCCACAAGGATGTACCAGGCCGGGTGGTCCTGGCCGGCTTGGAGGGCGAGAGAGCCGGCGACTTCACTGATGATCGCGCCGGCAAGCAGGAGCCATTTCTTCATAGTCAGTCCTTCACGAGGTTGTGGGCGAAGGCGCGGAGCTGCGCCAGGTCGCCGGGGGTAGGAGGGGAGACGTTGGCGGCTTCAGCAAGCCACCCGCCGTCGGCCAGGAGGCGGGCGGCGAGCAACCGGGTGCGTTCGTCCGGGGCGACGTCATCGGGCACGACAAGCCAGGGCGCGAGACGTTCGGCCCAGCGCTGCGTGAGCGAGCGGCGCAGCTTCGGATCACTCATCGCCACCAGGTCGGTTTCATCGAACCCCCCGGACAGTGACCAGTCGACATACGCGCCGATGCGCGCGGCCGGGGCCGCGCCCTCCGGTGACGACCCGAGGCGTGCGACCAGTCCCTCTTCCCAGCGGTCCAAAACGGAGTCCACCAGGGCGAGCATGAGAGCTTCCTTCGTGGGGAAGTGATACATCACCCCCGGCTTGGTCAGCCCCACACTCCGGGCCACGGAATCCAGAGACACCGCCCGCCCCTCGTCGAGCTGAGAGAAGGCGGCCGCCAGGATCGCGGGGCGAGGATCGGTGCGCATGAGTGTAGGTTACCATCCGGAAGGTAAGGGTCATCACCGCGAGCCGAGTAGGCCGAAAACGATCGATTCCGGCACGGCCGCGAGCTGCACCGCGGCTGTCATTTTCAGGAGCCGGCTGCACGTCCAGCCCCGTGTTCTCGGGGTTGTGCAGTCAGGCTGTTGAACGCTGATCGTTCAGTACTCGTGTGCGCAACGTTGCGAATTGTCAGAAGTCGCCTGCACGAAACGCCCTCGTCCCGGGTGGCACAGCAGCCGCCGTCGGTCCTACTCGTTCGCCTCGTCGGTCACCAGTGCCAGGTATCGGTACACGGTGGCCCGGCTGACGCCCAGCAGTTTGGAGATCTCTGGAGGAGTGAGCCCCGCGTGCCGGTACTGGCCGGCCTGCCGGACCTTCTCGCTATCGGGGGTGACGGTCGGTCGGCCACCCTTGCGGCCGCGGGCGGCGGCCGCGGCCAGGCCGGCCCGGGTGCGTTCGGCCAGCTGGTCGCACTCGAGTTGGGCGAACGCGGACATGACGGTGAGCATAGCTTTGCCCATCGGTCCGGTCGTGGTGATTCCCTCGGTCAGTGACCGGAAGTAGATGCCCTGGGACTCGAGGGAGTCGACGAGGTCGAGTAGCTGTCGGGTGTTGCGGCCCAGCCGGTCGAGCTTCCACACGACCAGCTCGTCCCCGGCCCGGGCGTTGTCCAGCAGTCTCTCCAGCTCCGGGCGCTTGGCCTTCGTCCCGCTGACGCCGTGGTCGGTGTAGACCCTCAGGCACCCCGCGCTTTCGAGGGCATGGATCTGCAGGTCCGCATTCTGCTCCAGTGTGCTGACTCGCGCGTATCCCAGACTTGCCATCCGTACCTCTTCTCAAAAACTCGACCTGTTTCGCCTAGTTGAGACTGTAGCGAATGAGACAGGGTATTGAGACGAAACGCGCTGGCGGCCGCGGTTGGGAAATCGTTGAAATCACGGTCGAACTGGATGCTCGTTCGGTGTGCTTGGGCGAATAGGCCGGGCGTCGCATCAAGCGAACGATTGCTGAGGCAACTGGAACGCCGTGCTGTGCATACGACTTCTGGCATTCGTGCAGGCGACTTCTGAAACTGACAGGCGGCGCAGCGGCAGGATGCTGTCAGAGGAGGTCTAATTTTGCCTAGTCAGACAGAACTGCCCATAGGATCCGAGGACTCTGACGGGCACCCGCGCGGCCAGGTCGTCGGGTACGTGCGCGTCAGCAGCGCAGACCAGAATCCGGCTCGACAGTACGAGGCCATCGGTCGCTGTGACCGGGTATTCGAGGACCGCATGAGCGGGAAGTCGCGAGCGAAGCGGAAAGGGCTGGCAGAACTTATCAGCTATGTCCGTGAAGCGGACACGGTGCGGATCGCGAGCCTGGATCGACTCGGCCGAGACACGCGTGATCTTCACGCACTGGTCGACGAGTTGACCGCGAAGGGCTGCACTGTGGAGTTCGTGTCCGAGGGGATCGCCGTCGCCCGTAACCGCTCCCCCATGCATGAGCTGTCCCTCACGCTGCTGGCTGCTATCGCTCAGTTCGAGCGAGCCAGGGTCCGGGAGCGGCAGGAAGAGGGTATCGCTCTCGCCAAGGCCCGCGGCGTCTACGACAAGCAGCGCGCACTCACCGACGAGGACGTCGAGGCGGTCCGCGCGCTCATCGACATGGGGGTGCCGGCGGCGGAAGTTGCGCGGCGGTACAGCGTCAGTCGCCAGACGATCTACACCGCACTCCGAGGTGTTGGCGCATACAGGAGAGTCGGCTAGCGTGATAGCTCGCTCGCTTGCTAGCATGCCAGCATGAAGCTGCGCGAAGCTGGAGGAGATGGAGGAATCATGGGTGATCGCGAGGCTGGTGCCGCTGCGCCTGAAGCTATGAAAGGGGTCCGCCTCCTTCCTCCGCAGGGTGCAGGCAGTCCTTACGGGCTCCTGATCGAAAACACTCCGCGAGGCACTGCGGTCGTAGCCATGCATGAGGGGGTTCGGTCGGAGCCGGAGAGGAGGGTGGAGGAGTTGCGGGGTCGAATGGCCGCGAACGGGTGGATGACGATAATGCTCGGATTGGTAATGATCGGCTTGACCTCCTTCATCTTGGCGCTATTCGAGGTTCCAGCCGTGATAATCGCGGGAGTCATCATTGTGATGGTGATTGTGTCCTGGGGCATCGCGGCGCACTTCTACCATCCGGGAGATTACAGGGTTGTCGAGACGCCGGCGCCATCCAGGGATGACCGAGGCTGGGCCGCCAGAATGCACTCGAAAATGCAGTCGGAGGGCACCTTCGAGCAGGCAGCCGGGGCCTGCGTGTGTGGGTTTGACCCGCTCGGGAAGTTGATCGGACAGAGGGTGCTCACCGATGAGACCGTGAGCCGGCTTGCAGTGAGTCGAGACACAAAGTGGGCGCTGAAGAGTGGTCCCCGCTGGGCAGTTTTCGTTCTTCCAGGTGGATGGGCGGATGAGGTTCGCGGCATGGACGCTGATGACGCATGGGCGCGGCGAACGGCCTGGGAGCAGTGGTGCATGTCCCGTGAAGTGATGCGAGGAGAGTAGGGCTGCGCGCCATGCCACTAGTGACTCCACCGCCTCCCGAACGTGTGCGCATCCTCAACGCTCATCCTGTTCCGCGGTACTGGGAATACCGTCCGCGACTCCGGGTGCGCGCGCGGGTCGAATGGGAAACCGGCGTCGAGTACCGGGTCGCCAGTGCAGACCGCTACTCGCGCATGGGGCTCGTATTCGTGCACCTTCCCGATCCGCGGCTTGCCACCTGGGGCGCGTGGCTCAGCGTCGCTGACATTGACGTACTGAATGACGTTGCGCTGCCGGAGGACTAGCGCGCTATCCAGTTAGCACGCCTGCGTGCTTGCTCTATATCGTGCTATCACGCTATTCTGCTCGCATGGTATCTCACATTGAAAGGAGGGCGTCATGATCGTTGCGGTCATCAACACCAAAGGCGGAGTCGGGAAGACAACGACCTGCATGTACCTGGCCGAGGCCGCCAGGCGAGCCGGCCGGCGGGTGACAGTCTGGGACGCGGACCCGCAGGGATCGTCGCTCACGTGGAGTGACCAGGCTGCAGCCGACGAGGCGCCCATTCCATACTCGGTCGTCGGTGTGCATCAGCGCCGGCTCACGCGAGCGGCAGCTACGCAGGCCGGGGGAGACGTCCTCATTGACACTCCGCCGGGAGACCCGCAGATCATCTCCCGCGCCGTGGAGGCCGCTGACATTGCCGTCGTCGTCACAGGCCCTGGCGGAGCTGATGTGGAGCGGGCGATGGAGACGATGGACCACTACACCGGCACCACGCCTGCACTGCTCCTGCTGACGCAGTACATCAAGCAGGAGAAGGACTCATGGACCACCTGGCAATCGTTGCGGTCCTCTGACTATCCCGTCTTTGACACTCGCATTCCACGCCGAGCGGCCATTCAGCGGTCCTACGGAGCGACGATTGACGACGACCTGCACGGCTATGAGCGACTACTCGATGAAATCGTGCACGTACTTGATGAACTGAATGCTGAGGGGGACTCTGATGGCTGACGCAGGAAAGCTTGGGAAGCTGCGCGCGCGGACGGGCGCGGCCAAGAAGGATGAGCCGGCCGGCGGCGCTGATCCCGTCCCGCCGATCCGTCCGAGCACGAGGGTGAAGGCTGCTGACCGTAAGGCGCTCATGGTCCGACTCGATGATGACACTCACCGTGCTCTTAAGAGGTACGCCTTCGAGCACGACACGAGCATCCAGGCAATTGCCGAAGGGCTGCTGCTGGAGTTCCTCGAACAGAAGAGTTAGCAGGCTCTAGCGTGCTAGCACGCTAGCGCGCTATGGTGATAGCACCATAGGAGGTCATCATGCTCCCACCAGTCACGATGCTCACGAAACCGCAGTGCGTTCAGTGCAAGATGACGGCGCGCAAGCTCGACGAGGCAGGCATCGCGTACCAAACCATTGATCTGACCGAGAGCGAAGCGGCACTGGAGTGGGCGCAGGGACACGACTTCATGTCAGCGCCGATCGTCGTGGTGGGAGACATGGAGACCGAGGACTTCAACGCCTGGGCCGGCTTTCGTCCCGACAGGATCGACGCACTCGCAGCATTGGGGGAGCCGTGAGTGACCGAGCGTTGAAAGAGAAGCAACACCTTATGGATAGGTCCTGGATCATCGTGGCGGGAATGGTGCTTGCCGTCCCGCTGGGTGTGGTTATCGCGCTCGGACTGGACTTCCTGCCCTTAGGCACCTCAGCGGAACCAGAGGATGGCACGGGCGTCGCAGTGCAGCTCGTGCACGTGATCGACGGAGACACGCTCATCGTGGAGCGGGAAGCCGGCGAAGACGAGCGAGTCCGCGTCCTTGGCATCGACACACCCGAGGCCGCACGAGAGGGCGAGCCGGGGGAGCGGTGCGCAGCCGAAGCCACTGCCCTCACGGAAGAGTTGACCGCCGGCGGAGACGTGACGATCACCCCTGACCCCTCACAGGCGGAGACGGACCGCTACGGCCGCACACTGGCCTACGTCGAGGTCGACGGGGACGACGTGGGCGCAGCCCTGCTGGAGGCCGGTCTGGCCGAGGTCTACAGGGCAGCCCCAGACATCGAGCGATACGCGGCGTATGAAGAGCTGGAGGCGCAGGCTCCAGACCCAGCCTGCGAGGGAGGTTCATGATGATGTTGCGCAGCGACTGACCGTGTGCCCACTTTCATGGCCGGCTGAGCGCATCACGTCACCAGAAACTCGGGCCGGGACTCCCTGTAGTCACGCTCAATGACAAGACGATGTGGGCTCGATCACGGACGGTTACCGTGGGCGTATGGCACGGGGAAAGAAGAGCACGCACGTAGACGGGCAGGGATCGCTTTTTGACCTGCTGGACATGGAGCCAGATGCTCCGCAGCTGACACCCGGAGAGGATGAGCTAGATGCTGAAGCGAACGAACCCGATTCAGGACTACGTACGGCGGTACGCCCCGAGCCAGTACGCGGAGATTCAGAACCCGGAGACGTTCTTCCCGCAGATGCTGAACGAGCTGCAGGAAGCGGAGGACGCCGCCCTGGTGTCGATGCAGGGCGAGACGTGGAGGCCGAGCGACGAGGACAGGGCGAACCCGCTGAAGATGCTGGGCGAGTACCGGGCCAGGACGAACGCCGCGAGCGAACTGGCGTGGCAGGAAGTGGTGCTCGACCGGTTCCCGCCGGAGGTGGACGAGACCGGGGAGCCACTGGCCCAGGAGATTCACCCGCTGGAGCCGGAGGACGAGAGCCTGCTGGACTGACCCCCGACCCGCAGGAGCCGGCCGCCGAACCGTTTCGGCTGGCTGCGGGCGACCAGTATCCGCCCTCTGGTGCCAAGAGCCGCTTCCAGGCGAACCTGCGCGCTATCGAGACAGCCCGCGCCCTCGACGCCGAGGACCGCCCCGCGACGCGCGAAGAGCAGGAGGCACTGGCCGCGTGGTCGAGCTGGGGAGCCATCCCCGATGTGTTCGACGATCGCAAAGACGAGTGGGCGACCGAGCGGGAGCAGCTTAAAGCCGTCCTCAGTGCTGAGGACTACGAGGCCGCTGGCCGCACGATTCTCGATGCCCACTACACCGACCCCGCACTCATCACCGCGATGTGGCAGTCACTGTCCGACCTCGGCCTCGACACGGGGAAGGTCATCGAACCAGGTTCAGGGTCCGGCAACTTCATCGGAGCAGCCCCGGCCGGCATGACGATGACGGGGGTGGAGATTGATCCGATCACGTCCTCCATCGCCCGCCACCTGTACCCCGACGCAGACATTCGGAACGAGTCCTACGCAGAGACCACCATCCGCCCCGACTCGTTCGATGCAGCCATCGGCAACGTGCCGTTCGGCCGCGCGCGATTGCTCGATGAGACATGGAACCCCGGCCAGCGGTTCAACGTCCACGAGCACTTCATCCGTAAGTCACTGGGAGGGCTGCACGACGGGGGAGTGATGGCAGTCGTCACCTCCGCCTCGACCAGTGACCGCCGGAACCCCGTGCTACGCGCTGAGGTCGCTGCCGAAGCAGACCTCCTGGGAGCAGTGCGCCTGCCGAACGGCGCGCACCGCCGGCAGGCCGGCACCGACGTGGCCACCGATGTGCTCATCCTCCGCAAGCGGATGCCTGGAGAAGAACCCACCCAGGAGACCCTGGACTGGCAGACCGCCACACCCGTGACGGTCACCGACTCCCAGCGTGGACTGGAATCCGAGCAACGACTCAACACGTACTACCAGCGCCGCCCCGAGAACGTCCTCGGACGCCTGGATGTGAGTGGGCAGTGGGGCAATCTCGCCATCGTGGCCGATGACCTCACCACCGTGCCAGATCAGCTCCGGGGCAGGATGACGGCAATCACGGCCGCTGCCGTCGCGGCTGGACGAGGATACTCCCCGCTGTCCGCGGCCGCCGAAGCCGCCCGCGACCACCGCGCGGCCACGGAGACCAGCCTGACCCCCGGCACCGTCGTCGAAGAGGACGGGCAGTTCCAGAAGGTCACCGGGCAGGGCTACCTGCAGCCGATCACGGTGCCGAAGAACGCCGCCGCCGAGGTCCGCTCCCTGATGGGGCTGCGGGACGCGATGAGCGCGCTCATGCGCGACCAGGCGGCAACCGTCGCGGACACCGCTGAGTCCGTCCAGCTGCGGGAGGACGCCCGCGCAGCATGGCAAGCGCATGTCGACCGGTACGGCCCGGTCAACCGGTGGACGCCGAAGTGGAAGACGGTCACGCAGAAGAACGAGGAGACCGGCGAGACCGAGAAGGTCCGTGAAGAGACTCGTGAAGCCCCGAAGGCCACGCGGATCATGCGCCAGGACCCTGGCTTCGCACTGGTCATGGCGGCCGAGCAGTTCAACGACGAGGCGCAGACGGCCACACCCTCCGACATCCTCACGAAGCGCACCGTGACCGTGGAGCGGCCACTGCTGGGCGCGGACACCGCCGAGGAAGCTCTCGTGCTGGCGATCAACGCCACCGGCACCGCGGACCTGGAGCAGGTCGCCGTGCGACTGGGCACAGACGTGCCCACAGCGCGGCAGGAGCTCGGCACGCTGGTGTTCGACGATCCAGAGGACGAGTCCTCGATCATCACCCGCGCCGAGTATCTGTCCGGGCATATCCGCGACAAGCTCGACGTCGCGCGCGCGAAGGCCGAGCAGGACCCCGAGGGGCCGTGGCAGACAAACATCGACGCACTCGAAGCCGTCATCCCCGAGGACGTGCCGCTCGAAGACATCGAGGCGACCATCGGAGCAGTGTGGATCCCCGTCTCCGATCACGAGGCGTTCCTGCAGGAGATCTCCGATGACGACTACGCCGAAGTGATCCATCCGGGAGCCGGCTTCTGGGAGGTCAAGCCCGGCGCAGCCGGCCGGCAGACCGTGGCTGCCATGTCCGAGTGGGGCACCCAGGATCGCCCCGCGCACGACTTGTTCCGATCCCTCCTGCGCGGCTCGACCATCGAGGTACGCCGGAACATCGTGGATTCCGATGGGGGCAAGTCCAGCTACATCGACTCCGAGGCGACCGAGGCCGCCCGCGAGAAGGCCGAAGCGATCACCGAGCGGTTCTCCGAATGGGTGTGGGAAGACCCTGATCGCGCGGCACGACTCCACGCCGGCTACAACCGACTCTTCAACTCCTACGTGGCCCGCGATTACACCCCCGAAGCTGAACGCTTGGAGCTGCCAGGACTGTCAGCAGACTTCACGCCGCACGAGCATCAGCGCACCGCTGTCGCGCGCATGGTCGCTGAGCCCTCCGTGGGGCTGTTCCACCAGGTTGGTGCCGGCAAGACCGCTGCAATGGTCATGGGGCTGACGGAGATGAAGCGGCGCGGACTCGTCTCGAAGCCAATGATCATCGTCCCGGGACACATGCTGGAGCAGTTCACCCGCGAGTGGAAACAGCTTTACCCCAACGCACGTCTCTTGGCCGGCGACTCCACCGACATCGCGGCACCGAAGGGTGACACGGCCGCGCGCCGCGCCTTCATCGCCAAGGCCGCGATGAACGACTGGGACGGCATTCTCATGACGCACAGCGCGTTCGAGAAGATCAATGTCCGTGACAGCACCCGGAAGGCATACACCGACAAGGTGCTTGAAGAGCTGCGGGAAACGCTCTCGCGCGCGCAGCAGCTCGAAGGGGGAGACCAGCGCAGCCGCACGCAGAAGTACATCCGATCCGCCATCGAGCGCGCCCAGGCCAAGCTCGAAGGCAAGCTCGCCGGCGCAGACCAGGCGGGGCTCACATTCGAGGACATGGCAGTCGACTACGTGGCCGTCGATGAGGCGCACCTGTTCAAGAACCTCGCCACGACCTCGAACATCCAGGGAGCCGGCATCGACGGGTCCGGTCGCGCCAACGACCTGGAGATGAAGCTGAACTACCTGCGCGACACCTACGGTGAGCGCGTCACAACGATGGCCACGGGTACACCGATCGCCAACAGCATCACCGAGGCGCACGTGATGATGCGCTACCTGCGGCCCGACGTCCTCGAAGCGACCGGAGTCCGGCACTTCGACGACTGGGCCAACACGTTCGGTGAGTTGGTCACCCGGTTCGAGCGCGACGCCGCCGGCAACCTGAAGCAGCGCCAGCGGTTCGCCAAGTTCAAGAACGTGCCCGAGATGCTGGGTGGGTGGCAGCAGTTCGCGGACGTGAAGATGACGGAGGACCTGACCTACCTGAACCGACCTGACCTGCGAATGAACGACGATGGTGAACGGATCGCCCGGTACGAAATCATCCCGGAGTCAGAAGCTCACGCCGAGTTCATGGTCGACCTCGAAGAGCGACTTAAGAACCTGGAAGGCACGCGGCCGGAGAAGGGCGAGGACAACCACCTCACCGTCTACGGCGACGGCCGGAAGGCCGCACTTGACCCGCGCCTGGTCGGCATGGAGACCGACGAGACGGTGAAGCTCGACATCGTGGCCTCGAACATCGCTGAAATATGGGCGGAGAACCGCGACAACCTCTACACGCTCGATGACACGACCGATGAGCAGTCCTCGAAGCCCGGTGCCCTCCAGATCGTGTTCTGCGACCTGAGCGCCCCGAAGGAGGACGAGTGGAACGCCTACGACCAGCTCAAGGACTCCCTCGTGGAGCGGTACGGGATGGATCCCGACCGCATCCGCTTCATCCATGAGGCCGGCGACGCGGAGGAGAAGGCTGCACTCTTCAAGCAGGCCCGAGACGGCGACCTCGACGTACTGATCGGGTCCAGCGAACGAATGGGAACCGGCGCGAACATCCAGCGTCGCGCGGTAGCGCTCCACCATGTCGATTGCCCCTGGCGGCCGGCGGAGCTGACCCAGCGAGAAGGCCGCATCCTGCGGCAGGGGAACCAGAACTCCGAGGTCGATGTCATCCGCTACGCGACGGAGAATTCCTTCGACAGCACGAGCTGGGACACCATCGGTCGCAAGGCATTCGCCGTGCAGCAGATCATGCGCGGGAAGATCGACGTGCGCGAGCTGGAAGACCCCGGCGATATGGCACTCGATGCACAGCAGCTCATGGCCGCCTCCAGCGGCAATCCGCTGCTGGTGGAGAAGGTCGAGTTGGAGACTGAGGTGAACAAGCTCGACCGCCGGCGGCGGGGCCATGACCGCGCGCAGTTCGCGCTACGCGGCCGGCACGAGACCGCGCAGCGGGAGGCCGCCTACGTTGAGGATCAGTTGCCCCGGATTCGCCAGCTCATCGAGGCATCCACGGATACGAAGGGCGATAAGTTCAGTGCGCAGGTCAGCGGCCGGCTCTACGACGACCGCGGCGATGCCACGGCCGCCCTGGTGCGAACGATCACCGGGCAGGTGCCGAACCCGCACATGCCGGTGATTCCGCCGTTCATGGCCAACGATGTGGTGGCCCTCGGAGGCCACACGTTCTCCTTGCGCAGCTCCGGCGGTGACCGCCGGCGGGCTGAAGTGCGGCTGGAGATGAACGCGACAGACGTTCCCGGCACTGCGGTGTCGGTGCCGTGGCGTGACCTCGTGAAGGAGCCGCCGGCCCAGCTCGCTCTCATGGTCGAGAACCGTGTCGCCGGCCTACCGGCCGTCGTGGAGAAGCTGACGGAACGCGGGGCGGCAGCCGCTAAGGAAATCGAAGCGACCGACGCGCTGCTCGGCCAGCCGTTCAAGCAGGCCGCGGAGCTGAAGGAAGCCCGCGGCAAGCTGGATGCCCTCGTGGAGCGGATCACCGCCGAACAGGCAGCCGAGACTGCCACCGAGCCCGCCGAGCCACCCTCGAACGGCAGCACCGATGCGCCCGTCCGCGACCGCCACTCCGCGACCGTGAGCGCACGTGAGCGCCTGTTCGGCACGCAGGGAACCTCAGCGCAGGGCCAGAGTCAGCCGCGACGAGCGGTCACGGACTCTCAGCACACCCGCGAACAGCACGAGGTCGAACGCTCATAGGCAATGGTCTCGTTCCTCTTCTCAGTGAGCGTGAGTCCAGGGAGTCCCGGCCCGAGTATCTGGTGACGTGATGCGCGGTCCCAGCCATGAAAGTGGGCACACGGACAGCCGGCCACACTGCCTGAGAGAATGAGCGGACCAGACGGAGAGGGGAACACGGTGGAGTCATCGAGCGAGAACGCGCTGACTGAGTACATGCAGCAGACCGAGCCGGCAGCACCGCCGGCGGTGAAGGCTGATCTGACCCTTCCAGAGACGACCGAGCGGCGAGTGATGCCGGAGGACCAGGAGTTCGAGGTGATCGCACTCAACGAGCGCGACACCTGGAATGCGGACCTCACGGACGCGCCTCACGACAAGCTCGACTGAGAACCGGCCCCGGACGCCGCCGGCGCCGGACTGTTTCTCTCAGACGGACCCGCTTCGCGGGGCTCTGCTATGCGCCTGCGGCGCGGGTCCGCACCTTCGGTGCAGCCACCTGTCGGTGGCGGGGATGACCGACTGACGGTCCATCGTGCAGTGGTGGTGGGCGGGCGTCAAGGCACGCTCCGCTCTTCGGCCTTGACCCCCGCCCACCACCACAGGGAGGTCAGTCGGTCATCCCGCGGAGCCGCTGCGCGGCGCTGAAAACCTCTTGTCTGCCAGCCTTCGGCTGGCGTCGGCTGACCGTGTGGTCACCTTTATTGCCATCGAAGCGCAACAAGTCTAGCCGAGCGGGGACCCCGACCTTTCAACCCACATGCTCAACGGAACCTCAGAGTCGATCCTCGTTCCTCGTCACGACTCCAAGGTTCCGTCAAGCATTCTTCGGGGTTGAAAGCCCACCCACGCTCTCGCTTTTTCTTGCGCGTCTCCGATTGCTGGAGGCGGCTGGGCGAAAACCCGCTCAGCTACGCAGAGCGAGAAAGGGGCCATCATGGTCTACCGCATCACCAGCACGCCGCAGCTTGCGGCCGTGCTCCTGGGAGCGTCCTCCGTCCGCGAGTACCGGGTACTCCTCGCCCTCTACACCGAGGGCGGTGAGCTGCGCCTCACCGCCCAGACCGAACTCGGCGGTCTCCGCGACACCGCTGACGCGGTGCGCGAGTTCGTCGGGTCCCACCAGCAGGCCCTGGTGCTTGTGCAGACGCACGACCTCATGGAGGCTGTGCCCTACGTGCGGGTACTGACCGCGGCGCTGCCGCGCGAGGTCACGGTCGGTTCCCTCGCAGGTTCGGACCTGCTGGTCGACGGGCAGCTCCACAACCTCGACGAGTACTCCGTCGAGCTGCCGGCCGAGATGCGGCAGCGCATCACTCCGCTCACGCTGTGGGCGGAGGACTGCGAGACGGAGCACGTCGGGGTTCGGCCGGTCGCGGCCGAGCCGGTCGCGACCGTCACGGCCTTCCGCGAGGCGGTGCAGGCCGGGCAGAAGCCCGACCTGGGGCTGCTTGCGCAGCTGGGGTCGCAGTTCGCAGACGTGCGCACGCGCGACCTCGTGCTGGAGGCAGCACTCGGCGCTGATCCGGCCGACGCTTACGCGCGGTCGGGGGAGGCGTTCCGCCGCGCGATCTGGGACGCGGATGCGAGGTGGCCGGAGCAGACCGTCTGGCTCGCCGGTCTCCGCTACGTCGCGGAGCACGTCGACCAGGACGTCGCCGGCGGAGCCTGGGCGGTCCTCGCAGCGTATGCGTGGATCACTGGCGCGCTGCGCCAGGCCGACCACGCCGTCGAGCAGGCGCTCGACTTCGACGAGGACGAGGGCCTCGCGAAGCTGGTCCGGAAGTCGCTCGCGGAGGGCCTGAACACGCAGGCCGTGCAGAAGGCGCTGCGCGGCTGACGCGCGCAGTCCCGCCGGGGCCGGCTGACCGTCACAGGTCAGCCGGCCCCGGCGACCTTTGGGCGAACATGTCCCGCTTCGCGGGGCTGTGTCATGCGCCTGCGGCGCAGCCTCCGCACCTTCGGTGCAGCCACCTGTCGGTGGCGGGGACGACGGGCTAGGACAGCAGGAAGGTGCGGTGTGGTTGTGCAGGGGTCAAGGCACGCTCCGCTCTTCGGCCTTGACACCTGCACAACCACACCGGGGGAGTATTGGGCGGCCTACCCATCGTCCCTGCGGAGCCGCTGCGCGGCGCTGAAAAACTCGTATCTGCCAGCCTTCGGCTGGCGTCCGCGCTGACGCATCAGCGTCAGCCGCGCGCGGCAGGGAATGGCTTGGCGTGTCCTGCTGACACGTCCCCCTGAGCAGGCCCGCTCTGACTTATCCACTGTGCGCTGCACGCCTCTGGCGCAAGGCACGTTCCGTGGCGGAGCAGAACTTCTCCGGGCGCTCGTTCCTCGCTGAGAACTTCTGTTCCGCCACTGCACTCTTCGACCCTGCGCCTGCCGGCTATCACAGCGCATGGCGGGAACGTCATCACAGGCACAAGCACAGGAGGACACCATGTCTGTCGAACTCTGGACCAAGCCGAACTGCCCGAACTGCGACCGCACTCAGATGATGCTGAAGCAGCGCGGGATCGACTACTCGATCCGCTCGTTCATCGAGGAGCCGCAGCTCCTCGATGAGGCGAAGGCGCGAGGCTTCGCCTCCGCACCCGTCGTCATCGCCGGCGATGACGCCTGGTGCGGCCTTCGGCCTGACAAGATCGTCACACTGTGACGCTCTTGGAAGGCCCCCACACCCTGAAGGGTGTGGGGGCCTTTCTCGGCCACTGGCGTGGCCGTGCGGCAGGCGCTGCGCGCCTGCCGCAGGGGTTCCAGCGTGGTCACCTTGGTGGCGTCGATGGTCGCCCATGATAGCCCGACAGGGGACCCGACCTTTCAACCCACATACTCAACGGAACCTCAGAGTCGATCCTCGTTCCTCGTCACGACTCCAAGGTTCCGTCAAGCATTCTTCGGGGTTGAAAGCCCACCCTGTCGAACAATCAAGTGCTCCTGCCATCGACCGCGCACGGCGGTCGAACAACGTCAGGAGCACGACATGGAACAGCCCACTCTCTTCAACCTCATCGCGGCCGATGAGACCGACTTCGACCGCACCGCTGCGATGAAGCGGGCGCGCGAGCTGGACCCGCTTCCGAAGACAGCCTGGACCGGCTGGACGTTCGATGATGACGGTCGTCCGACCGCTCCCTCCTACGAGCGGGACAAGGTCTGGTGGCTGAACGAGTACTACCGGGACAGCTGGGACGGAGAGCCCATGTCCGGTGACGATACGGTCCGCGCGCAGGCGTGGACCGAGGCGGCCGGGTACCCGGTCCGCTATCAGCTCGGCGTGAACGTCGAGACCGGCGAGGCCGGCGTCACCGACAACAAGGGCAAGAACGTCTACGTTCTTCCCCTTGCCCGCATCCGCGCAGCGCTTGCGCAGCGCCGAGCGCGCCGCTGAACGCGGCCGGCGGGACGGGCACCGCCCGTCCCGTCTTGGGGTGCCGCAGCACCCCCCTGCCGGATGGACCCTCGGCATCCATCCGCCATGTCTGTCTCGTGAGTCCAGGGAGTCCCGGCCCGCGTATCTGGTGACGTGACGCGCGGTCCCAGCCATGAAAGTGGGCACACGGCTAGCCGGCCACACTGCGCTGTTAGGGCAACCGAACTCCCGGAGCGCCAGCGGAGGGAGTTTGGGCGGCAGCCCTGCGCAACTCAGCACAGCGATTCAGGCGGCGGAACCCACCGCCGATTCACCGTCGCGGTCGCCAGCACTCTCAGCGCTGGCGTGCTGCTGCTCGGCCATCGTCGCAGTCGATGCCGACTGCTTCGCCGCCGGCTTGCGCCGCCGCCGTTTGGTGGCCGGCTTGTTCGGAAGGTCGAGACCCATTGCGCGCAGATCGCGTGCAGTCCAGCCGGACTTCACGGCGGCGTCGTAGCGCTCCTTGTGCTCGCGCTCCAGCAGTCCGGTCAGTTCGGCCAGCTCAGCCTCCAGCTCGTCGCGCCGACGCTGCGCATCGGCTTCGCCGGAGACGCGCTCATTGTGCGCCACCGCCAGCGCCTCGACCGCTGCCACGCGGTCGTTGAGTCGTTCCTTGCTCTGCTGCGTGACGTCTTCGACATTCACTGTTCGTGTGCTCGGAGTCATGACTCGATCCTACCGGATCGAAACCGGACACGGCAGGTGCCGCGCGTACTTGCTGGCGCTCCGTCCGAGCGCCAGGGCATCACGCTGGTGCGTGACGCCGAACCGGAGTCCCGGACGGAGCGAGCTATAACATCTGGTGCCCAGATGTGCTCGAACGCTTGCCTGCGGCTGCGCGATGGCTCACCATGGAACCAGAGGTTCATGGTGTCGTTGCACTAGGCCGAGAAGCAGGGGAGGTGTTGGTTGTGTCCGAGCAGATGCGTCAGACGCATGCTGGACCGCGACGCGACGAGCGCGTCAATGTCCGGCTGTCGCCGGAGGACAAGGTGCGGCTGTCTGCCGCGGCCCGCAAGGCGGGCATGTCCCTGCCGGCGTTCCTCGTGCACTCGGGTCTGCACGCCGGTGGGTTCGAGACTCCGCGCGAGCGCGATGCCGCTCTCTTCGAGGCCATGAAGCTCGAACACCAGGTTGCCCGTGTGGGCAACAACGTGAACCAGATCGCCCACCGCCTCAACGCTCTTGACGAGGTTGATCCGGGCATGAAGGATGCCGCCGCTGAGGTGCGTCGGACGATGCGAGCCGTGCAACATCTCGGGCTGCGCATCGCGGAGATGCGCGACCAGTGATCCCGAACATCGTCCGCGGCGGCCGCATGGCCGGCCTCATGGTGTACCTGGCAGGACCAGGACGTGCGAACGAGCACGAGAACCCGCACGTCGTCGCCGGCGATGACACCGCTCTTGCGACCGTCGAGGAGGGCGCGAAGCTCACACGCGATGATGCGCTTGCGCTGGGTCGCACCCTCGACCAGCCGCGTGTGATGTTCGGACGATCCATCACGAAGCCGATCCGCCGATGGGACAAGGAGCAGGGGAAGCGCGTGAAGGTCGGGGAGACCGACGCGCACGTGTGGCACTGCTCCCTGTCGTTGAACGCTGCCGCGGATGAACCACTCACGGATGCGGCATGGAAGATGATCGCGGAGCAGTTCGTCGAGCGGATGGGTTTCATCGACCCGGACCGGGCGAAAACCTCCCGGTGGGTTGCGGTGCGACACGGGCTGTCGAAGAACGGCAACGACCACATTCACATCGCTGTGCAGATGGTCACCGAGGACGGTTCGCGTGCACGCGAACACAACGACCGGTCCCGGTCCCAGCAGGTCTGCCGAGAGTTGGAACGCGAGTTCGGTCTGGCAGTCACCGAAGGTGCGGCGATGAAGCAGACGCTGCCGCACGAGAAGGCGTGGGAGCGTCAGCGCACGGAGCGTGAGCGGTCCCCGTTCATTGAGCGGAAGGAGCTGCGGCGACGGTTGCGCGCCGCCGCAGCCGGCGCGACGAGCGAAGCGGAGTTCGTGCAGCGCGTCTACTCTTCCGGTGTCATCCTGCGGCCGCGGTTCGCCACTGGTCGCACCGACCAGATCACCGGCTACTCGGTCGCGCTGCCACCGCCTTCGGGGGTGGACCGTGAGCCGGTGTTCTACTCGCCGGCGAAGCACCTGGATAAGAACCTCAGTCTGCCGAAAGTCCGTGCTGCACTTGGTGTGCCCCGCGAAGGTGACCCGCGCGCAGTCGGGGCATGGCAGGAGCACCACAGTGCGACACGCGACAGTGCACCGAGGCAGACACTCGCGCCGCCGGCGGAGGCACTGCGGAACCGACTGGCGGCCGGCTCCGTGTCCGTTGCCGACCTGTCACGCATCTACGCGTCCGCGTCCATCCACTTCGAGCGCAGCGAGCACGGACCACTTGCTGAGGCCAGCGAGCAGATCGCAGCCGTCGCGACGAACCCCATGCAGGCCGGCCACTCCGCCCGCCTCATGGATCGTGCGCTCAGTCGCAACGCCATCGAGGGATGGACCGCCCTGCTGCGGCAGGCGATGAAGCTGTCCGAAGCGATGAGCCGCACACGGTTCGGCGGTGGCCGTGTGCAGCTCTCAGCAGCACACGACCGTGTGCTGGACGAGGCCGCGCAGCGGCACACCAGCACGACGGCGACCGCTACGCTCGAACGACCGCGCAGTGAGAGCGGCCGCCCAGGCGCATGGACACCGACGACCACGCACGAGCGACTGTTCGGCACCAGCGAGAACAGGACCGTGCGACCATCGACCCGAACCGATCACCAGACCCGCGACACATCACGGACCCGTGATGATGGCGTCGAACGATAAGGAGACGGAACCATGAGCATCAACCCCGCTGAGGAAGAGTCCGAGTCCGTCAACGAGCTGGGCCGCATCGCCCGCGGCGTCGGAATGGCCGGCATGCAGATGAAGGAAGCAGCCGAGCGGAAGCGCGACCGTATCCAGCGACAGACGCAGGCCGGGGAAGCCGAGCAGCAGCGGCAGGCGGAAGCCGCCCACCGCAACGGTGCCGAACACGCCAAGACCCTGCACCAGGAGGCGAACTCCGCGCAGTTCTGGAAGACGACCTCGAACGCACACCTGGCCCGCTCCATCACCGACGCGCAGGACCTCGCCGCTCAGGGGCACGGCACCGCGAACAACGCCTACATGGCGTACGCGGACCGCGTGCGCGACCTCCACGGCCTCAACATCGAGACCGTCGCAGTCGGAGGAACCAGAGACGAACGGTTCAACGCACTCCAGGCAGCCCTCGATGACCACAACTCAGCCGGCCGGCTCCGTGAGGAAGCGCAGTTGAACGATCACGCGGCCGAGTCGATCCGCGAAGAGCAGCAGGCGCAGGCCGAGGACGCACCCGCCTACGACGAACAGCTCCGCTCCGCCGCAGTCGAAGAAGCAGCCGAGGCCGGCCTCGACACCGACGACTACCTCGACCAGCTCTCTGTTGAGGACCGCGAAGCGATCCTCAATGAGCCGGACAACGCGGAAGCCCGCGACGCCCGCATCGAAGGAGCCACACACGAGGAAGCCGGCGCGGATGCCGACCGCACGCACTCCGAATCACACCCCGAAGAGCGCCACTACGACACCGCCGCGGAGACGGCACGAGACGACGCTGACCAGGCCCAGGCGGCCGCGCTGCCTAGCTCCCAGCACGGGCGAGACATGAACCGCCACCTCGACGACGCCGCGAAGCGCGACCCGCAGTCCGCGGCGGCACGCCGCAGCGCGGCCGCGAACCTTCCCGCGGACGGGAAGGACTACGTGAAGAACTCCATCGAGTCGAAGGCGCACGTGCGCAAGGCCGCCGGCCAGCAGCAGCGCAGCGGCCGCGAGCACGTCCAGCAACGCTGACCCGACGCCCGTGGCCCCCGCGCCGCCGGAGGCATTGGCGCAGCGGGTGGCCGTGGATAGCATCGTGTGATGACAGACACGCCTGGTCTGGCCTACCACTACACGTCCGCCGAGGCGTTCCTCTCCATCATCAGGAGCGGCTGCCTCCGCGCCAGCTCCACCCACGTACTCAACGACAGGCGCGAGACGGTCTACGGGCTGGAACAGTTCCGCCACTACGCAGCGAGCGGGCACGGGGGAGAGGGTGCCGACTATTTGATGGCTGTCCTCAACGACGAAGACTCGTTCTTCGATAGTAATGAGCACAACGACATCTTCGTCGTCAGCGCTTCAGGGCTAGGCGACTCGACATCGCACTGGTACGCCTACGGGGACGGAGGGCGAGGCTACGCGATCGGATTCCGCCCCGATGCTCCCCTCGCGCTCAGAACTGAACCGTCGTCGCAGGCGGCAGATGAACTCCAGAGGAGTCAGCCCGAAGCGGAACGCGAACGGGGTTCTTAGCGAACTCACGTTCGATCTCACGGGTCATCTGCCGGATGCCCTGCTTGTTGATCTTGAACCCGCTGGCCATTGGTGCTCCCTACTCCTCTATATCGAGCTGCTCGTCGCAGCCGGTGGTAGCTCCACCTAGCGTTCTCGCGATTATTGGAAGGTAGCGGCGAACCTGCTCGCGATCACTCTCGCGTTCATCGTCGGATAGTTGGTTGTATGGCGTGTTCATTTGGGTCGACCATCGTCGCGCCTGGTTCGCCGGAATGATCAGCGAGCCATCTGGACCGGGTACGCACTGATCATGGAGGTAGCGCTGCCAGTGAGACCATCGTTCGTGCTCGATAGCCGCCAACTCCTCTAGAAGGTCATCGCCCTCTAGCGCGGCTGTTAGCCCGTTGGGCTGGTCCGCCATCTCAGATCAACCCCTGCTTGACGAGCTTCCAATAGTGCTGTCCGAGGACGGTCAGTTCGCAAGCTCTGCTCTGCATGGCTGCGTGCCACATATGCGGCGCACCTACAGGGCGGACAAGGTTGACCTTTACGTAATTCTGCAAAATCTTGAAGGTCGCCGTGTTCACGGGATCCGGCTCCGGCACGTACGTGTCCTCAGCCCCGCTCCGCTCCGGTTCATAACTGGGATCTAGAACGAGTTGATGATCCGCTGTCGGGAAGTAGGTTGTGATTGCTTGCAGGTCGGCGAGGTCGATCGGTGGGTCGGTCTCGCGAAGTGACACGAAGGTCTTGACGTTGGTCTTGAACATCGGTCGCTGAGCCCAGGGCCCCAAGGACTGATCAATGTGGGCGTATGCGCTACCAGGGGTGATATCGCCCATGAGGTTGGCCGCAGCACCACTTAGTGCGTCGACAAGCAAGCTTGTAAAGACGCCTGAGCCACCGCCGGGTGTTTCGAGGGCGTACTGGGACGCCGTTGAGGCAGTGAGGATCGTAACGCCGTCAGAAATCTCTGCCACCCCGGAGACGAGGGCATTGTCTCCAGCATCCCCGCTGTGACAGCTGTCGAGAATAATGACCTTGTTCTTCGCCTTCGATGTGTTGGCAAACTTCATCACGTCCGCGAGCGCGAGGCCGTCATCACCTGTCGCGCAGTCGCTAGCGCAGAGATACCCGCCGGTGTCTTCGATGTGGCCGTGGCCGGCGAAGTAGAACAAAGCAATATCTGCGTCATCCGCGAATAGGTCACGAACAGCCTCCTTCAGCGCGTATCGACTGACCGGCTGGGCGGGGGCGGTTCCCAACAGCACGTTAGGTGTAGGGAAGTTGATGGTGCCGTCTGCGTTGCGTTCCAGGACAGCCTTCATCGCGTAGGCGTCATTCACGCAACCGCTCAGGCTACCGATGGTGTCGTAGTGATCGATTCCAACGATCAACGCTTTGCGCATGTCGGGCTCTACAAGGAGTCGATGAATCCGCTGATGTTTGCATCACTCCACGGATAGGTGGAAACGCCAGCGATGCTTGTCCGATCGGTCGAATAGGCCCAGATACCCCGGATCGGCTTGCCCTCGTCCTTGGCGCATTGGATTTCCCACTTCTGACCACTCGACGTAAGCGAGTTCTTGCTCACCAGCACGATCACGCCGTGGGACCGCTTGATGCGGGTGCGAACCCGTTCTTTCCAGTCACGGTCGTAGGGTTCTTTCACCGACATATCGATGAACTCGAACGGAGCACGGGGATGCAACGACTGCCCCTTGAGCAAGTCGCGCTGGTGCTCGTCTTCGATGGCGAACGCTACGAAAACGACCTTCTTGTCGGCCATGTCAACTCCTCTGTTAGACCTCCTACTCGGTCACCACAGAGATGAAGTTGGCTCAGCAAGGGTGAACGAGACTCACGAGTCCAGACTAGCTGTACTTCCCCGACACGGGATTCGTTGAGGACTTGCTGAAACAGCACAAGTACGAGGATGTGAACGTGAGGCGGTCGCTCGCCGCTATGGGCTGAGACCTGCCGGGGGTAATCTAACAATGTCTAACAGAATCTAACAGTCTCTAATCTGGTTGCGGAGAACTCATGACGGTCACGATCCCTCCACCGCCGGGAGAGCAGCACCGGCGCTCCCCGTTCACCCCGACGTTCGGGGCCACCCCACCCACGCTGGTGGGCCGGCAGCAGGAAGTCAACGACTTCGCCTACGCGCTCGATAACGGGCCAGGCTCGAAGGGCCGCGCCACCTTCGTCACCGGACAGCGCGGCGTGGGGAAATCCGTCATGCTCAGCGTCTACAGCCAGATCGCAGCCACACGCGGCTGGATGAGTGTGAACGAGTCCGCCTCCGCAGGCTTCGCGCGCAAGCTGACCGAGGCCCGCCTGCCGGAAGCCCTGGAACAGCTCGACACCGCGCACCTCACGACGTCCAAGACCATCGGCGTGAACGCCACCGTCCTCGGAGTCGGTGGTGGTTTCACGAACCGCACGGAATCGACGAACACACTGGTGCCAGACTTCCGGCACCAGCTCATGCGCACGCTCGACATCCTCGACAAGAACGAGACCGGCCTGCTCATCACCCTGGATGAAGTACACCGGTCGCAGCTGGACGAGCTGCAAGAGATCACGGACGCCATCTCCTACGCCGTCGCGCAGGAAGCGCCCATCGCCTTCGTCGGAGCCGGCCTGCCCGAGACGATCAACGGCCTGGTCAATGCCGACATCTCGACGTACCTGCGCCGAGCCGAGCGCGTGACCCTTGAAAACCTCACGCCGGAAGACACCCGCCTCGCACTGGAAACGCCGATCCGGGAAGCCGGCGGAGAGATTTCGGATGCCGCGCTGGACCTGGCCGTCGAAGGCACGGGCAACTACCCGTACCTCGTGCAGCTCGTCGGTGACGAGTCGTGGAGAGCCGCCGCCGGCGGCGACATCCGCGAATCCCACGTGCACGCCGCGCTCGACACGGCGGAACGGAGCATGTTCCGCCAGATCCACGAACCGATGATCGAGTCACTCTCCGGCCGCGAACGCGAGTACCTGCACGCGATGACCAATGACGAAGGACGGTCCTCGACAGGAGACATCGCCCGCCGCATGACGATTGATGCGCAGCACGCGAGCGTCTACCGCGACCGTCTGCTCACTGAAGGAGTCATTGAGCCCGCTGGCCGCGGATACGTCACGTTCGCCGTGCCCTACACCGACTCCTACCTACGAGCGAACACAGGCCGGGCGCAAGCCTCACATGCTGAGGTCGCCGCCAGCCGTGAACGCCCAGCGACACGCACCCGCCAGTCGCCCGGACAGTCCCGCTACATGCAGGAGACCAGCCCCCGCGAACGCCTGTTCGGGGGAACCGGCCGCTCCTCGTCCTCCGACAGCACTTACCAGGACCGCCAGCGGCAGCAGCGCGAGACCCGCCGCGAAGCCGGCCCCGAGCGCGAACGCTGACACCCACGCCGATTCAGTCGAAGTCGAGCCGGAACAGGTCAGGCACCGTCAGCGGCGAATGCGGCAGAGGCTCCGGCAGGTCCCGCTCACCGTCCCGATCATGCTTGTTCGGGTCGTAGGTGTGGAACGGCCCCTTGGGGTCGAGGATGACCCGCATCATCGGGTCCAGGTAGTCACGGAAGAACGCCACCATGCCCGGACCACCCTCCAGCCGCATCTTCTCCCACGATGCCCACAGCGCCTCCAGCCGCATGATGACCTCCGAGTAGCGCCACCACTGCGGGTCCCACACGAACTCCGAGGCATCACGCAGGGGCCTCGAGTAGTTCGGCAGCAGCCAGTCCGTCACCCACTCATCGACCGACTTGTAGAACGGCTCGAACGGCTCTTCCTCCGCCGCCGCCTCGTCGATGGGCTCGTCCTGCCCGAAGTCATCCGACATGCTGATCCTCCTTGCCGATCTGCGCTTCGTAGAACTCCTGCGACGCCTTCACATCACCCGCGTAGTCCTTCTGCGAGAAATGCTCCAGCTCCAGCAGCGCCGCCGGCTGACCCGAAGCAGTCATCACCGCGCGGCCGCGCGGCAACTGTGCGAGGTCAGACGGCTCCATGATCCGTTCGCGCTGCACCGACGTCGACGCCGACCGGCCGCCCACGCGGCCGCCCTGCGTCTGCGAGGTCCGCTTCACCACGTCACGGTCACCGATGAGCGAGGACAGGAACGGCAGGAACCGATCTTCCGACAGGCCCGAGCCGGCGACCCTGATGTTCGCCGCCGACCACATCTTCTTCATGCCGTGCTCTCCGAACGCCTCCACACCCTGCTCGAACGACTGGAAGAACGTCGAGACGACGATGCCGCGTGACCCGTAGTGGCTGTAGAGGTCCGGCAGCTCCGGCCAGCGCACAACGTTCGCCGCCTCATCGAGCACCGCCATCAGCGGAGTCGAGAGCCGGCCGCCGGCCTGCCGGGAAGCCACCCGTTCCGCCGTGTGCAGGATCGCCATAACCAGGGCCGCAGTGATCGCACGCGCCGAACCGCCGCCCTCACGGCTGATGAGGTAGATCGTGTCCGTGGACTTCACGAACGCCTCCGGGTCGAACTGCGGCCGGTTCGGGTTCGCATCCGGCCGCACCCACGAGGCCACCTTGGGATTGCCCAGGATGCCCACCCAGGTGCGCACCTGACCGAAGATGCCATCCCTCTGCTTCGAGGTCACCTTCTGGTTGCCCTCCAGGTTCTCCGCGTGCCCGAACTCCCCCGCGTCGCGCAGCAGCCGCACCGCCGTGAAGTCCGTCTCGTCGTTGACCCACCGGTACACGTCCGTGATCGGACGCTCCCCGAGCGCAGCGGCGAGGAAGTACCTCGCCAGCACGCCCTTCGCGGTCGGCCCGAAGTACGCATCCTCACGCGCATTAGCGTTCGTCATCGCAGAGACGAACACGTCCGTGAGCTTCTCCGCATTCTCCATGCCGTCAACGAAGCTCAGCGGATTCCAGTACCAGGCCGCCGGCTCCCCGATGATGCCCTGCACATCGTGGACCCACACCACGCCCTCCCGCGACCGCGGACCGCGCGTGAGGTCCACGATGTCGCGCTTGTTCGACGTAGCCACGACCGGCCCACGCGTCTCGAGGATCTGCGGCACGCACACGCACGAGGTCTTACCCGCACGCGGACCCATGATCCACAGCTGCACCCACTCCCAGGACGCGAACAACCGCTTCCGGTTGTTCACCAGCTTCGCCAGCGGCACACCGTCCGACGCGGCCGTCGCACCGAGCCGCTGCGCGTCCGCCGCCTGCGACTTCGCGGACAGCTCATCGAGGTCTTTCACATGCGCCATCGACTTCGCGCGATCATCGACCCGCGAACGTCCGCCGGCCTGCTTCCAGGCCGCCCACCCGAGCAGCGCACCGATCCCGGCGAGAACCACGACGATGCCGGCGAACACGCCGATCTGAGTAGCCGTGACCGGCACACTGCCACCGAACTGCCCGAGGATGATCGTCGCCGGATTCGCAGAGCCGGCCGCTTCACGGACCGGCTCACTGGCCAGTCCACCGGCCCACCAGGCGACTACCAGCAGCAGCACGAAACCGAGGCCGCCACCGAGCAGCATCCACGCCAGCTCGTCACTCTGCGGCTGCGGCCGCCTCCCTGCCTGCCTCGCCATCATTGCTTATCCTCCGTCTGATCGCCCGTGCCTGCCAGCAGCTGCACCCCGTCGCCCAACTGCTGCTGTGTTTCTGCCGCAAGGAGCGCTGCTACCGCTCCTGTCGTCGGCAGAGCCTGCCGCCTCTTCCGGCTCTTCTTCCATGCCATGTGAACTTCGCGAGGGTGCCGCGCCAGCAGCTCCCGCTCGTCGCGGCCGCGGCCAGCGAGCTCCACGAGGACCGCTCTAAGAGAGGCCTTCCTATCCACGTTCATGTGTCCGTCGATTTGGGCGAAGATAGCCGCGCCAACCAGAGGAATCGCGAACCCCGGTACCTCGCTCATAAAGACCGCCAGACTCCCCACATATGCGACCCCGGCAAGAACCCAGGACACCACAGGTGACGCCACATTCATCTGTTCGAGGGCTTCCTCAGCCTCCAAATAGTCGAGAGCGACCTCCACGCGCGCGTCGAGCCGTTCATGCTCCTGTTTCGCCGCTTGATCCACTCGCTCATCGAGCCGATCCGTCCAGTACGCCCGTCGGTTCGATCGGCCCTTACCTTTCCCGACGAACCTTTGGTACAGAAACGACAGCACGGGAGGGACAAGCACGAGGGAGGCTTCCCACGTCATTGAGGGCAGATCCATGATTATCCGCGCTTGCCGCGTCGCCCAGTCGTGACGGTCCACGCCTGGTTGGTGTCATTCACGTGCCGCTCCACGCTAGTCATCACCGACTGGAACGGAATCCCCGGCTTCTTACCGATCTTCAGGATGAACTTCCCCAGGCCCGGAGGGGCCGCGGCCCGGTTCGTATCCGGGTTGATGCCGCCCTCGGCGGACCAGTCGGTGATCATCGACTTCTCATCCTGGCTGAGCATGAACACCTCTTCGAGGTTGCCCATCTCCCGTTCTGCCAGCCCGCCGAGGAACACCATCGCGGAGCGCTCCACGAAGCCCCACGCAATCTCCGTGAGGTGATCGCTGGAGAGCTTCAGGTCGCCCATCGTGTGTGTGCACATGATCTGCCCGATGCCCAGCGTGCGGTTCAGTCGCGTCAGCGAGTCGAGGAAGTAGACCATCTGCTCCGAGGCGCGCAGCATCCGCCACATCTCGTCCATGATCAGCAGGTAGTGCCGCTGATCCTGACCCAAGCCGCTGGCGAGGTGCTTCTCCGCCGACACCATTGCGGAACCCAGCCCCCAGCAGACCGTCTGGATGGCCGCACCCATCGTCTTGTCTCCGTCGTCGATGCCGGAGATGTCGAACACAGCCGGCACTCCCGGCTTCAGGTGCTCCGACGTCGGCTCCGCGAACAGGTCTCCGAAGGGACCATTCGGCCCCAGAGCCGTGCACGCATCCAGCAGACCGGACACACGCTCGTCGTAGTACTTGTCATCGCCCCGATCCAGCGCGATCGCGCGCAGCCGATCATGGCGAGACTCGATCAGCGCACCTACGTCCCCGATGACCGGTGTGTTCTCCAGGTCAGGGTCGAGCACGCGCAGCGTCTCCGACAGCAGTGCTGTCTCATGCGCGTCGAGCTTCCGGTCGAGGACCAGGCTGACCAGGCCGGAGAGGACCGTCAGCCGGCGGCCGCGCATCTCTTCGAGTGCCGCGTGCCGCGCACGCTGCTCAGGAATCTCCCGCAGCTCCTGGACGAGCGGGCCGAGGTCGAGCGGGTTGAGGTGACCGCGACCGCGCGCAACCTCGATGACCTGTCCGTCCATCGCGGAGATGAGTGGCACGTAGTCCGGCTTCGTGTCCGACAGCACCAGCGGGGTCACACCCCATGCCTGGAGGATCGTCACGATCCGACGCATCAGCGAGGACTTCCCCAGCCCGGGCCGGCCGAGCACGAACGCGGACGGCTGGAGCACGAGGTTCGCCAGGAACCACATGATGGGGTCCGCGCAGACCGTCGTGCCACGCCGCAGGTGGTTGCCCAGGGGCACGCCGACCATCGGTGTCGATGAGCCGGCGACGAACGGCCACAGGCCGCACACCTGCACCGAGGTGCCCTGCGACTCGATAGGCGACTCGATGTAGCCCGCCGGCCCGCCGCCGGCGACATTCCAGCCGCGAGCACCGGGGCGTTCCAGCGTCTTCGCTCGCGCCTCCCGCGTGTTCTCCATCCACTGCCGCAGCGCAGACGGCCTCTTCCGGCTCGCGCGTTCCTCTTCCGCCACGTGGCGCTGGAGGGCCTTCGCCTCCTTCGCTGTCAGCCGCATGCTCCCGCTGACAGCGGGAACCACCTCAGCGCGGGGACGCTGGCGCTTCTTCCGGTTGAGCACAGTCATCACATCCAGTCACGAATCTCGTCTGGCAGGAGCATGTGGTCCGGCAGCACCAGTCCCAGCGGCAGCGCCGACTGGAACGTGACCGCCTGATTGCCGAGCGCTGGCCGCACCCGCAGGCGGGCTTGGTTGAACGATGCCGGAATCTGCTTGTCCAACTGCTTGAACCGCTCCGGATCGGCCACCGACACCGTGACCACCAGCCCGAAGCGCAGCAGGCCCGCGCCCTGCGCTTCCTCCTGCGCCGACTTCATCGCCGCCGCCCGACGCTGCGCGTCGCGCGCCGAGACCCGCTGTCGCTGGGACGCGGCGAACGTCGCATCGTTGATGTCGCGCTCCACCAGCTCCGTCGCGCGCGCGGCCGGGATCGGCCGGTAGAGGATCGTCACCCGCTTGCGCAGCACGTCCTTCGACGGCTCCAGCACCCGCCGCAGCGCGTTCGAGTGGAACACGCCGCGCGGACCTTCGTACATCGTCCACGACTTCGAGAACGCCCGGTCGTGCCGGTAGTGGTCGAACGCATCGAGTGCGAACACGGGGCCGGCATCAGCCCAGGAGAGTCCCGTCCCGCCTTCGGCGCGGGCCTCCTCGATCTGGCTGGCCGTCGTGGGGTCATAGGCCATGCGGGTGTGGTCGATGATGTCCTGCGCGGTGCACGCACGCACCGACGTGCCAGCGCCGGTGTCCATCAGCCCCGAGATGATCACCGGCAGTCGGTTGCCGATGTCCTGGGCCATCTCTTCGACACCGCGATCCTTCCCCGACCCATCGACGGCCTTCCCGTCGAACGTGACGGTGATGCGCGTGCTCAGCACCGGGGCTCCGCCCTCGTACTCCTGCGGGATCGCCTCGGCTACCGCCGTGGCGAACTGCGACCCCGCATCGTTGGCGTTCGCCGCCATCATGCGCCGCAGTCGCAGACCCGAGTCCGGTGCGGACTCAACGCTGACAGCAGCACCGCGGATGCCCTCTTCGATGCCGCGCTGGGCCAGCCAGCCGCCCCAGTGCGCGACCATCGAGTTCACGCGCTGCTGGTCGACCAGCTCGTCCCCGTCCGGGTACGCCTCGAACACGATGGAGTAGTTCTTCACTCCTTGCCCGACCACTCGGATCATGCCGAACCGGTTGCCGTAGGAGTCAGTGTGTTCACTCAGCTCGCTGGGAGCGAGTAGACCCGGCAGGCGCACAGCGCCGTCGCGGGTCCTTCCGGTCGGGCCTGCGAGGTAGACGTGCTTCCCCGCTCGTTCCTTGCGCTTCTGCATGATCTTCAACATCGTCCGTCCGTAGATCGAGCGTCCGTCTTTCCTTGTGATCAGGATCAGCACCGCGCCGATGACGCCGCAGAATCCGATCACCATTGCCACCAGGAACCAGCCCCGGGCCATAGCTCCCACGATCAGGAGCACCACCGGCACGCCTGCCAGTGACACACCCATCGGCAGGCCGAGGATGCCCGACCGGCCGGGCTTCGTCATGTTCCCGTAGGTGCCCGCCTGCACCTTCACCTCAGTGCTGCTGCTCATCGCGGCCACCTCCTTCCAGCGTCTCCCGCGCCCTGCTCACTGCGGCCTCTTCTGCCTCCGCTGCCGCGTTGCGCCGCCGCGTCTCCTGAATGTCCGTGCGGATCGCCGGCCAGAACGCGATCAGCACCACGTACACCCCCAGCGGCACGCACAGCAGGTACATCAGGACCGTGGTCATCTCCGGCGAGAGCCCGAGCATGAACACGCCACTGAGCCCCACCGGCACGATTGCCGCCGCAATGCGCCCCCACAGGGCCGAACCCTGCCGAGCGGGCATCGAGGCGAACCACTGCCTGATCGACACGACCCTCACGCCCCTTCCGCAGCCTCATCGAGGCCGCTGGTCGACTGCTCAGCACCCGACCCCAGCGCCTGCGTCATCACAGCCATGTCGGACGCCGACATGCCTCCACCGTCTGAACCGCCGGCCGGTTGCGGGGCAGGCCCACCGCTGTTGGTGCTGCTCTCAGACTGGTCGGCACCTGCTGCTGAATCTGCCGTCGTGTCTCCGCCTCCGTCGCCCGTCCCGCCGCCGGTTGACGAATCACCCGACGAGGACGACGCTCCCTCTGCGCCGGCCCCAGCAGTCCCGGTGCCTGAGTCGCCCGTCGCTTCCGTGGTCTCTCCGGCATCGCCGGTCGGAGCACCATTTGCCGAGGGTCCGCCGGTCCCGCCGCCGGTCCCGCCGCCGGTCCCGCCGTCTCCACCGGGGGGTGGCGCCGCACCTGCCGCTTCACCGCCGGCGGCTCCACCAGCCGAGCCCGCTCCCGTCGTCGCTGCACCCGAGGTGCCAGCGGCCCCCGAGGTGGTGGCAGCACCGGCACCGCCGGCCGCGGCTGCACCTCCGGTGCCAGCTGTGGCGGCCACGACGGCAGCTCCGCCAGCAACCGTGGCCACGCCAGCTAGCGCAGCTCCACCCGAAAATGCGCCAGACCCGGCCGCGGCCGCGGGCACAATGAACTTGATGAGGGCCGGGAGTGCGAGGGACGCCAGGCATACGATGAGAATCCCCGCGAGAGGCCGCATCAGATCGCCCTCGCCGGACCCGTTGATGTCCGTGTTGTCCTTCATCAGGGTGATTCCCAGGGCGAGGATCACCGCCGCGACCGGCTTGAACAGCAACAGGGCGAGGAGCCAGCCGTTGGCCTTCTTGAATGCCTGATCCCCTGTTTCGGTTCCGGTCGCCGCCGCAAGCGTGGGGATGAAGGCCAGCATGATCAGCAGCACCACGTCCCGGAAGATCATGAAACCGAACAGCACGGCTGAACCGACAATCGCCAGCAGCCCTACGATGAGGGCTCCACCGATTGCTGAGCTTACGGCTTGTGGATTCATCACAATCATGGTGGCGAGGACGTCCATCCCCACGGACTGGTCCTGGTTAGCTTCGATCTCCTCGAACATCCATACCGCCAGTGCATGGGTTGCTTCATCGAGGTAGCGAATGCCGGCGGCGTAGGTTCCGGTGACGATGATCAAGTTCACGATGGGCTTTGCCGCGCCGATCAATGTCTTGAAGTCGTTGCTGAGCACCATCCGGCCCAACGCGAGCAGAATGCCCAGAATCGCGATCATGCCGGTGAACCACCACAGATTCTCTTGAATCTGCGCCACGGCATTTGACTCAGTGTCGATACCGGGGGACCAGTGCAACCAGCGCGTCGACAGCCACTCGAGAACGCTGCCTGCCTTCTCCAGCAGGTCGTGAGCGATGGCGGCCACGCCGTCAGAGGCAGCCTGGCCGATCTTGCATCCGGCTTGGTACCACTTGCAATCGCCGCCACTGCTGCTCATGTGTCAGCGCTCCCACATCACGAACTGATCTGCGGACGGGCTCTCTTCGAAGCCGTCCGGCCGAGACCAATCCAGTCGCCAATCGTCGGCTTCCTCGTCCCACTTCAGCGAGAACGCGATCCCGACGGTGTACTCGTCCTGTTGCCCGTAGTAGGTGATCCGGGCGGCTTCATCGCTGTACTCGTCGATCCGGTACCCCGAGAACGACGGGAAGCTCGCCCCGGCCTCCGCGGCCTGATCCTCAAGTGCGGCCTCGGCCTGGGGGGAGTCGACTGCAGCTTCGTACTCTCCTCCAATGCTGAACGATGCAATGAGGCCGAGTCCTGCGTAGACGGCTCCCGTGGGTGAGTGCGCGTAGCACTCCCACAGCGACCCGTCACGCTTGAGCGGACCATACTCATCGGAGACAGGCACGGTCATCGACGAGGACGCGTAGGTCTCCCATTCGGTCGGCGGAGCCTCGGTTGGGTAGTCCTGGTTGTCCGACAACGTGCCGCACTCGCGGTCCTGTCCGCCCGTCGCTTCCGTATCGCCCGCGCCGGCATCCGGTTGCGTGCCCGGAGCTTCCGCCGGAGCGGTCTCGGCCGTGGTCGTCTCATCGCCACCCGACCGGCCGAGCTGGAATCCCAGTACCACCGCACCGACTATGACCAGCACGAGGAATCCACCTGCTGCCACCCACCACACGTTGAACGGGCTCTTGCCTTCGGTCTCTGCCATTGCTCGAACCTTCCTGCCGCTGCTAGTCGAATCAGATGAACACGGCGACGATCGCGCCTGCAGCCGATGCGAGGATGCACACGATGATCGCGATGATCAGGCCCTTGAAGCCCTGAATCTCCCGACCGGTGAACGATGCGAACGCCAGGTAGCCGGCCGAGCACAGGAACCCGGCCAGCCCGAGGATGATCACACCCCACACGATCCAGTTCAGGACCGTCGTGAAGCCCTCCGTGCCCGGAGGCTGCTCCGGATCGAGGTCCGGCAGAGCCAATGCCGACTCAGGCATCAGCAGCACCAGCACGGCCGCGAGGACTCCCGCGGCCACCAGCCAGACGCGCCGCCCAGAGAATGCGGTCTTCTCAGTCATTGTGAACTCCTTCTTCTTCTACCGTCTTACGGATGGAACGCAGGGTCTTACGAATCCGACGCGGAACCGCGTCGAAGGCTGGCTCAGCCACGCGCCACTCTTCATTCCAGGGCACATGCCACCCATGCGGTGTCATGCGAGCGATTCTGCGCACAGCCTGCTTCTGGGCCTCCAGCAGTTTCGGACCGTCATCGACGGCCACGATGCCCAGGAGCTGGGAGTCCGGAAGTGCGCTCTTCGCCCACGTGCGGGCGAACCGCTCGGCGGCCTCGACGCCGGCGCGGTGTGGCCGATAGACCGCCACTACGTTCAGCGGCGGCCGCGGTCGCGCCCAGCCGCCGGCGACCGGCCAGGCGGTTCCCACGTCGTGGGCCTCCCACGGCATCTCCCTGTGCTCGACGTGCGCGAGCAGTGAGGTGACCAGGCTTGTGCCCGCTCCCCCGTGCAGACCCATCACCATGAGTCCAGACGAGGTGGCAGCCTCCACGAGCGGCCATTCAACAACTTCGCCTGCGACAGGCGGAGCTGTCGCAGGCGAAGGGGGTCCATCGAGAACAGTGCGATCACCGAACACGGCATCGCGCAGCTCCACCTCCTCCGGTGGTGCCGCTTCCTCAACGGGCACGAACGGGTTGACGCTCATCCCACTCCCTTCGCCTGCGTGAACACACACCCAGTCTCACCGCTGCACACGCGGCTGTCAATCGCTGTCATTGCAATTAGCGAATTGGCAATCTGTTTGCCGTCAATGCGCGTCGCGCGCACTTGACTCTGCTGCGGTGTCGCCTCTACGCTCGGCACCATGAGTCGCCATCATCTGCAGCGCGCCGTGATCGTTGCCGGCCTACTGTTGACCGGCATCAGCCTAAACGGGTGCGGTGACGTGAATAACAGCTCAGATGTGACAGACCCGCCACCTGCGCCGACGTCTGCGATCGCCACGGATGATCCTGAGTCGCAGTACCTCGGGGACTATGAGGGAATCCCTGAAGACACGTCAGGCCCCCGCACTCCCAGCGCCGAACGACAGCAGCAGGCGATGGACAGCGCCGTGGCCGCCCTGGAGGCGTACTACGCCACCGACAAGGACGCAGACGAGTGGTTCGATGACCTGCAGCCCATGCTGAGCCGACAGGGCCAGGTCGCCTACGAGACCGTGGACCCCACAGTTATCCCCGACGTGGAGGTCACCGGCGACCCCTCGGTCGTGCGCCACGAGGGTGGCGGGGCTATCACCATCGCCGTGCCGACCACCGCCGGTGACGTCCAGGTGGAGCTCATCGTGGAAGAAGCTGGACATGACTGGTCGGTCGACCGCTTCCGCTTCCCCTCGGACGGCGGCTGATGGGCAAGTCGGTCGCGGGTGTAGCCGTTCTCATCCTCCTGGTGCCGCTCCTGGTGATTCTGATCGCCACCGCCGGCGGTGCGTGCGATCCGGCCCACGCCGGCGGAGACGACTCCGAGAGCGGCAAGCAGGTCGACCCGGACGACATACCCGTCGACAGCGTCGGCCCCTACGGCAAGGACCAGTTGCGCATCGCCGCGCTCATCATGAACGCCGCCGCCGACGCCGACCTGTCTGAACGGGCACAGGTCATCGGCGTCATGGCCGGCATTGGCGAGAGCGCACTGACGAACATCGACTACGGCGACGATGCCGGCCCTGACAGTCGAGGCGTGTTCCAGCAGCGCGCACAAGGATGGGGCACTCTCGAAGAGCGCATGGACCCCTACACCGCTGCGACCGGCTTCTTCGGCACCGGCGACCACGCCGAGGCCCCCGGCCTCGTCGACATCGACGGGTGGGAGGACATGGAACTGACGCTCGCGATTAACAAGGTTCAGCGCAATGCGGACCCGTACCACTACGAGGAGTTCGAGGCCGTCGCCCGCGACATCGTGGACGCGCTCAAGGACGTTCCCCTCGCACAGGGCGGAGGAGACACGGCGACGACCCTGCACGCCGCCGGCCAGGGCGGCCTCGACGCGCCGGGCAGCGTGTCCACGACCGCGCAGGGGAACTACGACGACTCGATCTACGACCAGCTCGAGAAGAGCCTCGGACCGGTCAAGCCGCATGTACTGGAAGCCACGACGGTCATCGCGACCGTCACCGATCACAGCCCCGGCGACATCGGCGGCTACCGCGAAGGCGGCAGCCGCGACCCGAACGGCCACCCTGCCGGCCTCGCCGTCGACTTCATGGTCCCCCTCACCGACGAAGGGAAGTCCGCCGGCGACGCGATCGCGCAGTACGCCATCGACAACGCCGAGCACCTGAACGTGAAGTATGTGATCTGGTACCAGAGGATCTACAACGTCGACCGGCCCGATGAGGGCTGGCGCGACATGGAGGATCGCGGCAGCGATACCCAGAACCACCTCGACCACCCGCACATCTCCTTCGAGCAGGAGGCCACCGGCGATCCCCGCGACGCCGACGACGCGCCCTCACTGCTGGACGGCGGAGGCGGCGGCCAGCCGCCGGAGTGCGAGGAAGACGGCGGCGGAGGCAACGTACCCCCCGGCGAGAACGAGCCAGGCCCCTGGGGCGGACACGAGAACGGCCGCATCCCCGACGATGCACTGAAGACGATCCCGTGGGCCTCCGACGAGTCCCTGCGCGCTGATGCAGTCGATCAGCTCATCGAGATGAACAATGCATTCCGAGACGAGTTCGGCACCGACCTGGGCATCACCGATGCCTACCGGACCTATGCCGAGCAGGAATACCTCTACGAGACGAAACCTGACGGCATGGCCGCGAAGCCTGGCACCTCGAACCACGGGTGGGCGCTGGCTGTGGACTTCGGCACTGGGATCAACCAGTTCGGAACCCCGCAGCACGAGTGGATGCGTGAGAACGCAGGCCGCTACGGGTGGAAGCATCCCGACTGGGCGCAGCAGGGACAGAAGAACGCCGAGGCGTGGCACTGGGAGTTCTACGGTGTCAAGGAGTGAGATGAGCAGTTCACGGAGTGAGATGAATGGCGGGTTCGACCCCGCAGCAGTCCCGCCGTTCCCAGTGTTCACCATACGTCAGACTGACGCCGGTGACACCCTCGACGGTGTGCCGATCGAGCCTGCCCACGGCGAGTCCGACCGCCACCGCGCGGCCACCGATGCCGCAGCCCAGAAGGCAGCCGAGCAGGGGCATGAGGCCGTGCGCGTGCGCGCGCACCTGAGTGATGGCCGGTCGGTCGATTTCGTCGTCCGCACCACCGGCGAGGTGTACGACACCACCGTGCCGGACGAGCCGGTCAAGCCCAGCCGGAAGAAGCGGGCACTCATCCTCGTCGCCGCCGGCCTCACCGGTGTCCTCGTGATCGGAGGTGGAGCCTTCGTCCTCGGACACGCCCTCGGAGACGAGGAACCAGTCGCCGTGGAGACGACCCCTCCCCCACCGGCCGGGGCCGGCACCGACATTCCAGTGGGACTGCCCCCGGCATTCAGCAGCACCGCCGCCTGGAGCGCCCAGGTCGACGACAAGGCAGTCGTGCGCGAGCTGAGCGACGGTCGCCTCCTGACCATCACGGAGGCGCGTACCCTCACGATCCTCGACCCGGACCGCGGCGAGCCGCAATGGGTCGGCAGCAGCGCACCCACCGACCTCACGGACGTGCACGAAACGACGTGGCAGGGCCGGCCCGTCCTCGCGGCCGCGTCCAGCCAGTCGCTGACGCTCTGGCCCCTCGATGACACAGACGGCACCGTCGCGCCAGTCTCCGTCGACCTCGACGCCCGCGCCGAGGTCACCTACGCCGGCACCGCACCGCTGATCGACCTCGGGGACTACACCGTCACCGCGCCGGCCACGGAGAGCAGCGAGGCCCACCGCGTCACGCTCCCACCAGGAGCCGTGCCGGCGGCCGCCGGAGCCGATGGAGTGATCCGGTCACTGACCGATGAGGCTGTCTGGACGACGAACCCCGACACCGGCGAGCATGAGCGCATCGACCTCGCCACACCGGAAGGCGCCGATGGAGCACCGGAAGACGTGATCGGGCTGACCGCAGACCACGCGCTCGCACAGTGGTCCGAGGACGGCTCCTCGGACACCACTCTCGCGCTCATCGACCTGACGACCGGCACGGTCGCAGCTGAGGCGACCGCGCGGCCGCCATCGGATTCCGATGTGCTGCGCTCGGACCCCGACGCACAGACCGCCGTGATCGGAGATGTGTTCATCTCCTACGGCGACGATCCCGCCGTCGTGGACCTCGACGGCCTCGATGTCACTGCCGTTGACGGCCGGCAGCTCTACGGCAGCCGGGACCGCACCGCAGTCACCGCCACCGTCACAGGCGACGAGACCAGCGTCGAGGACTACCCGCTCTACTCCCCCGACGATCCCAGCCCCGTCCTCGTCAGCGACGACGCGGCCTACGTCGTACACACCACCGTCGATGAGACCTACCTCTACCGTGCCGACCGCACGCCTTCGAAGGAGACACCATGATCACGATCAACCTTGATGAGCAGGGCCAGGGCACAGTGGTCCTCCCGACCCGGACCGTCCAGATCCACGGAGCCGGACTGGCCGAGGGACGCAACCAGGCCATCGGCGTGGTCGCGAACTACGCGCGCGAGACCGGCCGGCCGGCCTCCGCCCAGGCGGAGGGCGCGCAGCTGGTCATCCACGCCGATGGCCGCGTGCACGAAGAGCCGGCGGCCGCCGACACCCCGGTGCAGGAGTCGCCGGCACCGCAGCCAGGCGCGGACACGCAGACGCTCCCGGTCGTCACCGCTTCGGAACCGGTCACCATTCCGCCGCGGCCGGCCCAGCCGCCGGCGCAGCCGCAGCCGTCGCCGGCCGGTGGGCAGGACCCCGCGCAGCTGCTCGGTGCGGCTCCCACCTCCCAGCAGCCGGCCGCCAGCGCTCCCCGCAGCGGCAGCTTCGTGCGCGAGGACACCCCCGCCCCGACACAGGGCATGCAGTCAGTCGTCTACAAGCTCACCGGCGGTCTCTGGAACCTCGGCCCCGGCCAGCGCGAGCGCTACAAGGACGAGCTGCACCAGCGCGCCGCGAAGCAGATCACCGGCACCCGCAACGTGACGTTCATGTGCCTCAAGGGCGGCATCTCCAAGACCAGCACCACTCTCGGTGTCGGACTGACACTGGCGGAGCATCGCCCCGATTCCGTCCTGGCCATCGACGCGAACCCCGACGCCGGCGACCTGGCCGACCGCGCGCTCTCACACGAGCAGGTCGAGGCCGTCAGCCCCCGCACCATCACCGATCTGGTCCACGCGATTGAGGCCGACCAGATTCACAACCTCACCGACCTCAACCGGTTCACCCAGACCAGCGGCCGGCTGCACCTCATCGCCGGTGAGCAAGACCCCGACGTGTCGGAATCCCTCACCGCCGAGGAGTACGTGAACGTCCGCGACGTCGCGGACCGGTTCTACCCGATCACCCTCACCGACTGTGGCACAGGTGTGACGCACCCGGCGATGAAGGGAATCCTTGAGAACGCGCAGCAGCTCGTCGTCGCCTCCGGGTGGGCCGTGACCGGAGCGAAGCGTGCCGAGCGCACGCTGACCTGGCTCCATCAGGCCCACAACGGTGCGTATGCTGAATTGGCGCGCAATGCCGTGGTGGTGCTGACTGACACCGGCACCACGAGTAAGGCCATCGACCGTGATCAGATCGTGGAGACGCTGGGAGCGCTCTGCCGAGCCGTTCACGTCGTCCCCTTCGATTCCGCCGTGGCCAAGGGCGACCTGGTGCGCTTGCAGGACCTGAGCCCTCAGACCCGGCAGGCGTACCTCGAAGTGGGGGCTACGATCATTGACGCACTGTGACCACCGCCGACACTTCTCCTAAAGGACGACGATGCCGACCTCTTCAGACGACTGGATCACCAGCCTCCGGCAGCTTGCCGGCAGCGAGCAGCGCCTGCGAGTCCTCGCCGTCCTCGCCTCCCAAAGCGAGCCGATGTTCCACCGGCAGATCATGGATGCCCTCGACGAACGAGGCCAGCGAGTCCACCCCACCGGACTCGGGAAGATGCTGCGCGAACTGGAATCCTTCGGTTACATCAGCGGCGATCTGGCCCAAGAGCTGCGGCACGGCCGCACCGTGCGCTACACGATCAACCACGACGCCGTGGCATCCGTGCTTGATACCGCCAGGGACGCACTCACTCCAAAAAACTGACCAGACACGCGGAAATATCCTCGAATTGTGAATTCGAGTTCGTGTAGTGTGGAGCACATGACGAAGCCGGGACCGAAGCCACGAAAGGACAGAGCCCCGCGCCCGATGGCCTTCCGGCCGCACGCACGCGTGGGTGAAGTCCTCGAAGCACGCTCTACTGCCCTGGACGTCTCGCGCAGCGACTACATCGAGTACCTCGTTGCGCACGCACTCGGAATGGGCGAGTACGCCCCCGAGCTGTCCACTGATGAAGACAACGGCCAGGAGGCACTTCTGCCTGATCCTCTACACCCATAAAAGCTAATGCCCCCCGTGTTGGCGCACGAGGGGCTGTAAGCCTATAGGGGGAGCGAGTTGGCGCTCGACTCCCCGGTGAATCCGAAAGGACTCTGCTTTGTGGAAGCTGAGTTCAGGATACCGCACACCCAAAAGCGGGGACAACCACCCCCAGCAGCGTGTGTCGAGCGGTACACCTGGAACCCCACCCATCGACGGCACAGCCGCCGTCGCGATCCCGACTGACTGGCGCACGCACCCGCCGCAGCGGGTCCGCCGCGCCTCCCGCGCGCAGGAGACCTCTCTCCTGCATCGCGGCCGCGCCATCGCTCGCATGGAGGCGCACCTGGCGACCTCGCAGGTGCAGTGGCTCCGCGACGTGGACGCCCACCTTGCCTCGTTGCCACTGCGCGCGGACGCGAAGGCCCACCGGCGAGCGATCGCCCGCATGGTCGGCTTCCACGCCGAATGGGACGACCTCGTGACCCGCACGCTCACCTGGGGCACCATCGCCGCTCAGACCGGCCTCACCCGCCGCAGTGTGGCCCGCCACCTGAAGGCCCTCCACGAGGACGGCTGGATCGCCCGCGTGGCCGCCGGCCGCAGTGCCGCAGCCAAGAAGGCCGCCGGCTGGACTGGACCGACCGCCGACGAGAACGAGGCACCCGTCTACGCACTCACCTGCCCCGACGATGACGCAGACATAAATGTCACCCCTCCCACGCATAGTGGTTCTAGAAGGTTCCATGCGCGCGCGAGACCAGGCTTTTCCACAGGAGCGGCTTCGCCGCCAGAATCCGATGATGCTCACGCCGTGACCGGCGTGAGCGACCCTGGCCTCCCAGCATCCCCGGCCAGTGTCGTGTGGTCCGATCATGCTCAGGCCGAAGGCAAGGATGATCGAGTGCTGGCGTGTGAGAAGCTTCGTCGCCTTGGCCCCACGTTCAGGAAACTCTCAGCTCGGCATCTCGCGTTCGTGTTCAAGGATTTCTTCGCCGCCGGCTGGACCCTCGCGGACATTCGGCATGCTGTCGAGCACCTGCCCACTGGGCAGGCGCAGGGTCACTTCGTCGAGGGCGAGTGGGTGCCCTACTCCGGTTCTGACGGAATCCCCGCAGCTCGCATGGCTCACTGGCTGACGTTCCGCCTCGCACCGTGGCGCGACAGCGACGGGAACCCCATCGAGTCGCGGACCCAGCGCGGCGACCGCCGACGCGAAGCGGCCCTCGCCCGCCGCGCCGCGGCCGCCCGAGCCCGTGACGAGCAGGCAGCCCGCCGGCGCGCTCTGGCGGCTGATCCCGCCGCGGCCGCCGAGAAGGAAGCCGCGCTGGCCTTCATCCACTCACTCCGCACACGCCGCTGACCGATGTCCGCACCAGATGAGACGCTAGACACATCACCACAGGAGGTCACCATGCCGGAACAAGTACCCAGCAACCTCACCGCCGAGGCCGCAGCTCTCCCCGTGACCGATTGGGACGCCCACCGGCGGTTCGCGCAGGGCGCGGCCACCGAAGGCTACGCCGCTGAGGTCGAGCAGATCTTCACCAACGACCGTGCTGACGGCGAGTACATGCTGACGCATCGGACCACCCTCTCCCCCTACGATCCGCAGCAGGAAGCCGACTCCTCCGCCATCCACGAGGACGAAGGGCCGATGGGCGACACTCGGACCGTCGAGACATTCACCCCCGACCGACCCGAGGGGTACTACGGTGCCCGGACCCCGTGGGAGGACGCGCCCTACCTCTCCCCCGCGCAGGAGCTTGCATCCGATGCACTCACGCGGTTGACCGCACTCAACCGCGACGACCCCGAGGCGATGAGCGACAGCCGGCTGGCGCGCGTGCGTGAACTCATCGACCAGGACCAGACCACAGGCCTGGCGACGGCGCTGCACGAGGTGAAGCGCGATGTGGCCGAAGGCGAGATGTTTGAAGGCCAGGCACACGCCACTTCATCCTTCGAGGCCCAGCTGGAGGACCACGGCGCGCAGCTCGATGTCGCCCAGCGCGAGCAGGGTCACCTCGCGACCGAGGCCGCGAAGTTCCAGGCCGCTCTGCAGCCGCACGGCGCAGCGACGGAGGCACCGAAGCGAGACCGCTACGCCGAAACCGTCAGCGCACGCGACCGCCTGTTCGGCGCGACCGGCAGCAGCACGGCGAGCAACACCCCCAGTCAGCCGGCGGCGCACCTGCACACGCAGACCCGCACCGAGAGCCGCGGCCGCGAGATGTGATGCGCCAATAGCGTGCTAGCACGCTATCTCGGTTGCACGATAGCGTCGGCATGCGCATGACGGCCCCACCTGCTTGGTGGGGCCGTCATGCCGTTCAGCCTCAGTCCTTCGCTGTCGCGTTGGGAATGCGCTCGATGAGCGCGGCAACCTGTGCGGCCAGGCGATCCCGCTCCCCCTTGATGGAGGCTTCGCGGGACTCTGCTTCGCGGGCTGCCTGTTCGGCCGCCTCCGCCCGTGCGACGGCCTCGGCGGCCGCCGCCTGAGCCGCCTCCGCATCGCCGGCGAGCTTGTCGCGCTCGTCCTCCACCGCCCCTACTGCCGCCGTGAGCCCCTCGACTTCGGCCTCCAGCTCCTCGACGGAGGCGGCGAGCTTGTCGCGCTCCGGCCGCACTGCCGCATGTGCTGTGCGGTAGGCATCAGCCCAGATGGCGGCGAGCCGGCTAGTCACGTCCTCGGGCACCTCCGGCACCACGATGTCCGGCTGCTCGGCAGTCGCTTCCTTCCACGCTCGTGCGGTCTGCGCGGCGACGGCCATGCGCACGCCGGCAGCCTCGCGGACCGCTCTCGCGGTCACGGGCAGCCCGCGGTCCACGAGGTCGCGCGCCGCCGCTTCCGCGCGGTCCTCCGGCGTAGTGGTGTTCTGCTGCTCAGGCATGGGCTTCATCCTTTCAGTGGTTACTCGGGAACGCTTGTTTCTAGTTACCATGTTACCACAGGAGGGGCGCGGGGTGGGGTCTCTCTCAGGCTGTTGTGCAGCGGCTGTCCGTGTGCCCACTTTCATGGCTGGGTGGGTGCACCACGTCACCAGATACTCGAGCCGGGACTCCCTGGACTCGCATACCTCAAGCTGGGGTGAGGTGGGACGACCGATGAAAGCGAGTGGCATCGTCGTAGACCGGTGTCGTGGGAGAGCGTGACCCCTCCCGGGTGGGGATTGGGTCGGGACAGGTGGAGGCGCGCATCGGCTTGCGGAAGACGCCCGGCGACTACGATGACAGCATGTTTATGCAACCCGGCACGGCCGTGACGCGCTCATCGAAGGGCGTCCTCGACCAGGCCCGCCAGTTCCCCCGCCTCCGCTACATGGGGTCGAAGTACCGCCTGCTCCCGCACCTGGAGCGCGTCTTCGCGGACCTCGGGGGCGCAACCGCCGTCGATGCTTTCTCCGGGTCCGGTGTGGTCTCCTACCTGCTGAAGTGCCAGGGATTCGGCGTCACCAGCAACGACTTCCTCACGTTCCCGGCAACGATCGCCCGGGCTGCCGTTGAGAACAGCCATGTGCGGCTCAGCGACGAACTGGTCGATAAGATCTGTGGGCCTGCCGCGGACGACCGCGACTTCATCCAGTCGAAGTTCGACGGCCTGTACTTCAACGCGGCCGATCGTGCGTTCCTCGACAGTGCCTGGTCCCACATTGACACCCTCAGCGGCTACGAGCGGGACTTGGCGATCTCCGCCCTGGTGTTGTCGGCGGCGCGGAAGCAACCCCGCGGTGTGTTCACCTTCACCGACTCCAACCGGTACTCGGATGGGCGCCGAGACCTCTCCCTGTCGATGCGAGACCACTTCCGTGAGCGCGTCCAGTCGTACAACGAGATCGTCTTCAACACCGAACGCGCTAGCCGCGCAGTCTGCGGCGACGTGTTCGACCTCGACGCTGTCGCGCCTGACATCGTGTATCTGGACCCGCCGTATGCTCCGCCCAGCGATGACGCCGACTACATCAAGCGCTACCACTTCCTCGAAGGCCTCAGCGTGTACTGGCGGGGTGTCCGCATCATGGAGGACACCAAGACGAAGAAGCTGGAGAAGCGCTACACGCCGTTCGCGTACAAGCGGAGCATCGAGGATGCGCTCTCCCGCACCTTCGAGCACTTCCGGGATGCGGGGGCGATCGTCCTGTCGTACAGCTCCAACGCCCTACCCGGAGCCGACCGCATCACCGAGCTGCTGCGGGACGTGAAGCCCCGTGTCGAAGTCCACGGCGTCTCCCACAAGTACGCCTTCGGCACACACGCCTCCGCCGTCCGGAGGGATGTCACCGAGTACATCTTCGTCGGTCGCGACGCATGAGCAAGGCAGGTGCGTTTGAGGACTATCTTGCGTCCCTGGGCCGGCTGACAGCGCACATCGACCCCACCGCCTCGACACCAGAGGCGGAGGACATCCGGGAGGCCGCGGAGTCGCTCACAGAGCTGGGGGAAGTCACCGCAGCATCCCTCGCAGCGTGGGCACAAGCGCGCAGCAGAGACATCCCTGTCCTCGGGCTGACGGTCGGGCTGAGCCAGGAGAAGTTGAAGAACGCACTGCGGCACCGCTTCGGCACAGCCGGGTGGGTGACACTGGCGCGCGAACGCCCGGCTGAGCTCGTGCAGTGGCTCGACGAAGAGTACGACCTCGTGCGCCTGACCGCGACCCAGCTCGCTCGCACGTACTCGTTCGGCGAGATTCTGGTCGCCCGTGCAGGTACGAGGACGACAGCCACGAGTGCTGGCACGTCCGGGCGGATGGTGGAGGACCGGATCGAAGCCATCGCGCAGGATCTGGGCCTCGAGTACGAGACGCGCACCCAGTTCCTGGGCAGGAACGGCCAGACCGCGCCGTGCGATCTCGTAGTCCCCAGCGGTGGGAACGCGAGCATCGCAGTCGCTGCTAAAGGGTTCGATTCCACGGGCAGCAAGCTCAGCGACGCCGTGACTGAGATCGAGAAGATGGCGAGCGTGCGACTTCCCCGGCAGTACATCATGGCTGTCGTGGACGGGATCGGCTGGAAGAGCCGCCAGAGCGATCTGCGGAAGCTCCACAGGCTGTGGGAGCGGGAGGAGATCGACGGTCTCTACACGCTCGCGAGCTTCGACAGGTTCCGCGACGACCTGGAGGAGGCCGCCAAGCTCCGAGGGTTGCTCTAGCTCCCTTCGTTCGCAGCCCTGACAGGCCCTACTTTCATGCCCTTGGTCTGAGAGTCCCCGGACCAGCATGGTCCGGGGGTGCTTCTTGCTGGAGGCGAAGACCTCCTGACCCCAGTTGCGGCTTTCGACTGCACAGATTGATGCAGTGTCAAGTGGGTATACCCGATGAGGCGGTACGGCATGGACTCAACCCTCAAGAATAGGGAGAGGTCCACGCCGCACCGTCATCTCAAGCGGCTGCCAGCGTTGCTTGGGTGCACTCAAGCGGTCGACGGTCCGCTCATCGACACATGCACGCCGGTCTTATCGATAAACCCGAGCTCGACCGCTGCAGCGAACTGATCGATCATGCCCCACTGTTCAGCGATGCGTCCACCCTTCATACGCACGAACATCGTATCGATCGCTTCGAATGATCGCCCGGTGGCTTCGAAGCTGCCAACCGCTACTCCCGTATGGGTCCCACGGTTGATCATGCGCATCGCGACCATGTCACCTTCGACGACGACGTGCTCGGGCGACTCGGTGTAGTCGGGAAACGCTGCCCGTACGGTCTCGACGACTTCGCGCACCCCGTCGTGGCCCTCCCATGTAAGTCGCTTCGTCGCACCTACCCAGTTGATCTTCTGCTTCGGCTGGTGACAGGTGAAGTCTTCAGTATAGAACTCAGGGATCCGATCAACCTGCCCCTGCGACCACACCACGTCGACGACATCCCGCACGATCTGCCCATAATCTTCTGTCACTTCGGTTCCTTTCGGTAAATCGAATCAGCTCATGACCCTCGCTACCGCTTTCTACTCCGGATCGAGCAGGGAGGCTGACGGGGCTGTAACTGCTTGGCGCTCAGCGCGGCCGGTGGGGGAGGTAGATCTCCTCAAAAACGCGTTCGGCGAACGGCTGGAAGTCAATTGGGTTGTCCTCGACGGACTTCAAGTCCTCCCAGTCGCCGACATCTTCATAGCCGAGCTCCTCAGCGACATCAGTCCAATGCGCGAGAGCGGAGTCGACATCGTCAGCCATCTTCTTGCCATCGACCGCTCGTGACTCACCGACCTCAGCGCGGATGACTTCGACCTGCTCGCGGATTTTATCCTCCACGTCGGTCTCGAGCTCATTGAACCCGCCCGACTGCGCCTCTGCTGCGGCGACACCGTCGGCTGCATAGTTCAACCCCGCGTTCAACTGGCCCTCGAAGTAGTAAGCCAGGGAATCGAAGATCAACTGTTTTCCCGCCAGCGGCAGATCATCGTACTTACCTCCAGCAACGAGAATCGTGCCGTCACGACCCCATGACACATCGGACGGGAATGTTATTTCCGGAGCAACTTCGAGGAATCCCCCGTTAATGCCAACCTTCATCCCGTTGAGCGTGCAATCGGCAACGTTGCGCTGCAACGCTTCATACGTCTCGGTGTATGGCATCGAGACAGGCGCCGCCCCCGCTGCCTGCATCAGCTCGTACGACTTCTGGGCACCTACCCGAATCTGTCGCCCGTCGAAATCATCAGCAGAGGTCACCGATGTGCTACACATGAGCGCGTCAGTGAACTCGAACTCCACGGGGACCAGAGGCGTCACGCCCATGCTCGCAGTCTCGTCCACCACCTCGGGTGTCTCGAAAGCGACCTGCTGCAGTGCTGCAGCCGAGATGATCTCCGACAAATAAGGGCTCGTTGGTTGGGCAGGACTGAGGTCGACCAACGCGTTGATCGCCGGGTATTTCTCTGGCGAATTGAGCGGAACCTCTAGCGCGATATCAATCATCCCCGCCGCAACCGCTTCGGTGACCTGGTCGTACGATGCGATCGCCTGACCCCACTGAAGATCGAACGTGATCTTCCCGCCTGACCACTCGGTAATCCGCTCGGCGAACTCACGCTCACGATCAGCACTGTAGCCCGTTGGGCTGCCACCGCCCTGATATGTGAGCTCCACCGGTTCCATGTCGGAAAGTGCTTCCTGATATTCCTCAATGGAGGCGCCGAATTCGACGCCTTCGCCGGCGTCCGCAGCTGACTGGCTAGCTACTCCCCCACCACATCCCGCCAGCATGACTGCGCTGCACGCGAGAAGCGTTCCCCACTTTTTCAAGACGATGAATCTCCTTTGAAACTCCGACTGGATATTTAGTTTATAGATGGTAGAGATGCACGGTGAGCGACCGCTGATCGATCGCTCGATTATATGTGCGGCATGCTAGCACGCCCGCCTGTGACCTGCATCTCGCTCCGGGTGGGCGACGAAAGTCCATCTGGTCGTGCTCACCGCACTGTTGACCGCTAGGTGCGCGCGGGCATTAGGTTGCGGCCCGGCCATCTGGCTGGGCCGCAAGCGCATCGCGCATGATTTATTCGGCCTGCCATGTCAGTGCAGGTATACCCCTTTGACGCTCCGGCGGTGTCATTTTCAGGAGCCGGCTGCACGTCCAGCCCCGTGTTCTCGGGGTTGTGCAGTCA
>NZ_HE978611.1:5289-7772 GCF_000285835.1 Brevibacterium senegalense | reverse complement strand
GGCTGTGAAGTTTGGCGATGAATGGCGGCGTTCTGTGATCGCTCGGTGGCGCACTCCCGGCCACAGCGGGGCCCCGCGCTGACACGTGCGAATACTGGTCCAGCGTGTGAGCCTCGGGCGCGGGGAGGGTGCGTGGTGGTTTAGTGTCCGGCGCCAAGCTTGCCGGACATGCGGTTGCGCATGTTTTGGCTGGCCTCGTTGAGGCCGATGACCTCGACGTTCTTGCCGTAGTGTCGGTACTTGTCCTCCACGGAATCTAGTGCGGCGATGGTCGAGGCATCCCACAGGTGTGAGGTCGTCAGGTCGATGACGATGCGCTGAGGGTCCTCGGCGTACTCGAACTGGGTGTAGAGGTCGTTGGAGGAGGCCCAGAACAGTTCCCCGTCCACGGTGTACCGAGCTACGGCCTGCTCGCCCTCGCCCTTGACGGTGCGCGTGACGGTGGCGAAGTGCGCGACCCTGCGGGCGAAGAGCACCATCGCGGTGAGCACCCCGAGCCCGACGCCGACGGCTAGGTTGTGGGTGGCGACGGTCGCGATGACGGTGACTACCATGACGATGGTCTCGGACTTGGGCATCATTTTCAGCGTTGAGGGACGGACGGAGTGCCAGTCGAAGGTGGCGATCGACACGAAGATCATCACCGCGACCAGGGCGGCCATCGGGATCAGCGCCACTACCTCCCCGAGGGACACGGCCAACACCAGGACTAAGACGCCGGCCAGGAAGGTGGAAATCCGGGTGCGGGCCCCGGAGGCCTTGACGTTGATCATGGTCTGCCCGACCATCGCGCAGCCGCCCATTCCGCCGAAGAAGCCGCTGATGATGTTCGCCGCGCCCTGGCCCCAGGACTCGCGGACCTTGTTCGAGCGGGTGTCGGTGATGTCATCGACCAGCTTGGCCGTCATCAGGGATTCCAGCAGCCCGACGAGGGCCATGCCCAGTGCGTAGGGGGCGACGATCTGGAAGGTCTCCAGGGTGAAGGGCACGTCAGGCAGGAACAGGGTGGGCAGGGCGTCGGGCAGCTGACCCTTGTCCCCGACGGTGGGCACGTTGAGTGCGAAGACCAGGGCCAGAGCGGTGACAACGATGATCGAGATCAGCGGGGCTGGGACGACCGTGGTGATCCGTGGCAGCAGGTAGATGATCGCCAGGCCGGCGGCGGTGAGCGGGTAGACCAGCCACGGGACGCCGATCAGGTCTGGTAGCTGGGAGGTGAAGATCAAGATGCCCAAGGCGTTGACAAAGCCGACCATCACCGACCGGGGGATGAAGCGCATCAGCTTGCCCACCCCGAGCACTCCGAGGATCACCTGGAAGACACCGGCAAGGATGACCGCGACGAGGAAGTAGTCCAGCCCGTGCGAGGCCATCAGCGGGGCGATCACCAGAGCGGTGGCCGCGGTGGCCGCAGAAATCATCGCCGGCCGCCCACCCAGGATGGCGATGGACATGGCCATCGTGGCGGCAGCGAACAGACCCACCTGCGGGTCCACCCCGGCGATCAGCGAGAACGCGATGGCCTCAGGGATCAACGCCAGCGCGACGATCAGGCCGGCCAGCACCTCGGTCTTCAGCCAGCGCGGGCGCTTCAGGGTCGCCAGGACGGATTGGCGTTCTTCGGGGGTGGCATTCGCCGGCGGGGCGGTGTGGATTGTGGTGGACACGCAGGTCTCCCATCAGGTCGTGAACAAGAAGGACCCCGGCCTTACGAGGCAGCCCGGCCGCCCAAGGGGCGGGGCATCAGGTAGTCACCGGGAAAAGTTTCGACACTAACTCTACCCTAACGTGAGGGTAGAGTCTGGCTGCTGGCCCACCTCGCTCCGCCAGCGGGGCAGGTTTAGTCGTGGACGCGGTCCTGCAGGGCGTCGATGAGCTCGTCGGCTTGGCGCAGTTTGCGGGCCATCTTCTCCCGGGCCACCCGGACCCTTTCCAAGTACGCGGCAGTGGCCTCGACCGGTTCCTTGGCCTCCAGAATGGCGAGGATCTCGGCGGTCTCCTCCAGGCTGAATCCCAGCGGAGTGATCCGCCGGACGTAGTTGAGCCGCTCGACGTCGGCCTGGGTGTAGAGCCGAAATCCGCCCTCACTGCGGGCCGAGGGCGGCGCCAGCCCTACATTGTCGTAGTGGCGGATAGTGCGCATCGACAGCCCGGTGCGTTCGGCGACCTCACCGATCTGCATCGTGTCCATGTCTTGCTCCTGCGCTTGCCCCACTGCTTCACCCTTCCACTAGCCCTTGCTCGCCATGACGCCTGAACGCAGGCGCCCGCGTTCTGCCGCCCGGCAAGCAGGCACCAACTCTACCGCTACGTCACAGTCGCGCTCAGAGTCGGCCCCAGATTACGTCGACGCGGATAGTTCAAGGCGAAAGCGCTTCGCGCCAAGCAATCGCCGCCCTTCCACAAGGTGGCAAGCTGGTGGCGCCTCAAGAATCTACAGCTTTATGAGACATCAGAAGAGTGGTCCGATCGATGTGCTCTTC
>NZ_HE978611.1:0-4866 GCF_000285835.1 Brevibacterium senegalense | reverse complement strand
CTGCGCGGGAAGGCCCTCGCGTGTGTCTCGTGAAGTCGTCTTATCGGAGACTGCCTCAGGACCGTGCCTTCTATGGGTTTGTGAGTCATGCTTGAGGTATGAGGCTTCTGGGATACACACGTGTGAGCACCGCCGGTCAGGACGCACAGTTGCAAGTGGATGCGCTGGTCGGTCCCGGAGTGCAGAAGCGGGACGTGTTCTCAGATGTGACCTCGGGCAGCAGGACTGCGATCGAGCGTCCCGGAATGAAGCGCCTCCTCGAGTACGCCCAGGACGGTGACACGGTGGTGGCCTGGCGGATCGACCGGCTCGGTCGGTCCCTGATCGATGTCCTCAACACCGTCAACCTGCTGCGCGAGCAAGGGGTGAAGATCCGGTCGATCTCGGACAGCATCGATCCGGAGACCTCGTCGGGCAGGATGATGCTCGGGATGCTCGCCACCCTGGCCGAGTACGAGCGCGAGCTCATCACCGAAAGGGTCAACGCCGGTATTGCCGCGGCGAAGCAGACCGGCACCCGTTTCGGCCGGCCCCCGGTCGACCCGGACGTGATCGCGGAGAAACTTGCGATCGCCGAAGACGCTCGCGCGAAAGGACGTACCGCCGAAGCCGCCGCCCGCCTGGTCGGCTGGTCCCGCGCGACGCTCTATCGCCACCAGCAGGCCGCCCGCACCCGTGACGCTGTTTCCAAACAGGTGTGAGATGGACGGGCTGGACCGGTGGAGGATCCTTCGACTGCACGTCGAGGACGACATCCCGCTGACAGCCCTGGCCAGGGAGACCGGCACCGCCCTGCGCACCCTGGAACGCTGGCACCACCTCTACAAGTCCGGTGGTATCGCCGCCCTCGAACCACAGCGTCGGACAGACGCCGGCACCCGGCGTGCACCGACCGAACTCGTCGCATTCGTCGAGCGCCTCGCGCTGACCCGCCCCCGTCCGAGCATCGCCGCGCTGCACCGGCTCACGGTCGCCGAAGCTGAACGCTTGGACCATCCAGCCCCGAGTTACGCGACAGTGCGCAACATCGTCGGCGCGCTGGATCCAGCGCTGGTGACACTCGCGCTCGACGGGCCGACTGCCTACCGCGATCGCCACGAACTCGTGTTCCGTCACCGCGCCGAGCGACCGAACGCGACCTGGCAGGCCGACCACACCGAACTCGACATCCTCATCACCGGCGCGAACAGCACACCGGAGCGGCCCTGGTTGACCACCGTGATCGACGACTACTCCCGCGCGATCTGCGGGTACATGGTCTTCACCGGCGCTCCCTCGGCGATGAACACGGCACTGGCGCTGCGGCAGGCGATCTGGCGCAAGGAAGAGCCCGCGTGGGCGATGTGCGGCATCCCCGATGTCCTCCACATCGACCACGGCAGCGACTTCACCAGCCACCATCTCGAACACACCGCCGCCGCCCTGAAGATCCGGATGATCTTCTCCACCATCGGCCGCCCGCAGGGCCGGGGGAAGATCGAACGCTTCTTCGGCACACTGAGCACCGAGCTCCTCTCCACCCTGCCCGGCTACCTCGCAGCCGGGACGAAGCCGAAACCATCGCTGGATCTTGCTGCTCTTGATCAGGCGATCGGCGGGTTCATCACGGTATACCCGTCGCCCGGATCTGTGAGACGAACTAGCTGCTGAGCAGACAGAACCGTCAAAGGAGCACGCCTCCGTTGACACCAAGAGCGTGCTCTGGGGCTGCGTTCAGTGCTGTGGGCAACTATGTCGGTTCCCTATCGGTTGCGTTCCCCTGCCCGGCCGTGGCCCAGCGCGGCATTGATATCATGCTTCGCATGGCAGGTTCCTCTGCGGCTGCGGCCGCCGTGACGGAGATGCTCCGCTAGCGGCGGAGCACTAGTCCCTTAACTTTCTCGATGCTTCGCCGCTCCACGGCCAGTCCGGAGCGGCGCTTAGTGCTGCCCGGAGTTCTTTTGAACGATGGAGCACGAATTGGTTCCCACCAAACTTTCTCAACGCAAGACCACGTCAGTGCGGGCTTGGGTAACGCTCGCCTGCCTTTCCATGTTGCAATTCTTGATCGCGGTGGATGTGACCGTGGTCAACGTCGCCCTTCCGTCCATCGGTTCCGAGTTCGGCGCAGACGCCCGCCAACTGACATGGGTTGTCGTGGGGTACACGATCACCGGCGGCGGTCTGCTGATGCTGGGCGGCCGGCTCGGGGACGTACTCGGGCAACGCCGGATACTGCTGATCGGCACAGTTGTGTTTGGTCTCGCCTCACTGCTGGCAGGACTTGCCCCGACATTTCCCTTACTTGTAGCCGCTCGATTACTTCAAGGTGCAGGCGAGGCGCTGGCCTTACCAGCCGCGATGGCTGTGATTGTTCTCCTGTTCCCCGAAGGCTCTGGACGATCACGCGCGCTGAGCGTGTGGGCGGCAGTGGCCAGTTGCGGACTGGTGCTTGGCTTCATCCTCTCCGGAGTCATCACTGAGCTTCTGGGGTGGCGCTGGATCTTCCTCGTATCGGTTCCGTTCATCGTGTTCGTGCTCATAGCCACGAGCATTCTCGTTCCGGTAGACCGACCAAGTAGGCACATCGCGCTCGATCTTCCGGGTTCGCTCCTGTTAACCGCTGCACCACTCATGTTCGCTTTCGGCATCGTTGAAGTGGGAGAGGCTGACGGTTTCCCCCGGTGGGCTGCCGTGACTGTGTTGGCCGGAGCTGTGCTCGCTGCCTACTTGTTCGTTGTAGTCGAACGACGGGCCTCGAATCCGCTGGTACCCCTGGAGTTCTTCCACAATCGGGCGCGAGTGTTGGCCAACCTTGCGACTGCTCTGCTAAGCGCTGCTTTGTCCACATCGTTCCTGCTGTTCACCTTCTACCTTCAGAACCGGCTGGGACTCAGCCCGTTGGAAACGGGACTGACGCTGGTGCCACTGGCCATCTCGCTCGTCGCGGCTGCCACCCTGGTACCTCGATTCCTCGGCCGCTGGGGCGCGCGATTCTGCGCCGTGGCTGGAATCGGGTTCACCGCTCTCGGGATGGTTGCCATCGCCATGGCTACCCATGTGGAGGCGGCGGCCGTCGCGATGATTCCGGCCATGGTCCTCATTGCTGCCGGGATGGGTTTTGGCCTAGTCGGACTTCAGTACGCGGCTGTTACCGGGGTGACCGAAGCGGACGCTGGTACAGCTTCCGGAGTCCAGCGAGCGGCTGACCAGCTCGGCGGCTCTACCGGCATCACCATCTACATTGGCGTCGGCTTCTCTGGAGCGCTGGCCGGAGTAGACCCATTTCTGCTCAGCAGTGCATTTGCACTCCTCGGGCTAATTGGTGCCGGACTGATCGCCATGCGCATCTCAATGCCAAGTCAAGATGCTGAGGAAGACGCGTAGCGGCGCATCCGCCGAGCTAGCTCTCCGTAATGCGTGCGGGACGCATCGCGAACCCGCCTGCTCCGTCTCAGCAGGGAGCAGCGACGGATTCGCGGTGCGTCCAGCGAGGTATACAACGAGCGAACCCATCGAGAGATCGGGACGAGCCCGAAAACGGCCTGGATCGCAGACGGGTGGCTGCCGCGCATGCCCGAGACTCTCGACGAACTCGACGGACTGCTGCTGACGGTGCCCAAACATCGCACGGTCCAGCGCGACGGCATCCACTTCCAAGGCCAGCGCTACCTCTCACCGACCCTGGCGCCGTTCGTCGGCCGACCGGTCACGATCCGCTACGACCCGCGCGATGTCTCCGAGATCCGCGTCTACGACCACGACACCTTCGTCTGCGTCGCCATCGACGAGGCACACCCGAACCAGCGGCTGAGCCTGCGCGAGATCGAGACCGCACGCCGGGCCCGCCGCCGGCAACTGCGCAAGGACCTCAACGACCGCATCCCCCGCATCGCCGCCCGCGAGAAACCCCGCACCACCGCACCTGCCATCCGGCGGTCGAAGCTGCGCACCTACGAAGAGGATGAATGATGACCAAGGACTTCATCGTCACCAAGGAACACCGCCGCTTCATCGAATTCGCCACCGCCGTGCGCAAAGAACACACGATCGGCATCTGTCACGGCGACGCCGGAGTCGGCAAGACCCTATCGGCCCGCCGCTACGCCCACTGGGACACTCTGGAGCCCTTCATTACCGAATGGGGTCCCCGCACCGACGACGACGCAAAACACTACGCCGCCGCCAATCGCACCCGCACCGTGTTCTACACCCCGGAGGTCCTGCCTCGGCACAGACAACTCATGCGCGAGATCGAGCACTTCCAAATCAGGCTCGGGAGCTGCGTCGACGAACACCAGCGCAGTATCGGCAAAGTCACCGGCGCCCACGTTGACGACATCACCAGGTGGGTCGAGCTGCTGATCATCGACGAGGCCCAGCGCCTGACCCCGACCGCGCTCGAACTGCTCCGCGATCACCACGACAGCCACCAGTTGGCGATCATCCTGATCGGCATGCCCGGCATTGACCAGCGCTTCCGTCACTACCCCCAGCTGTACCCCCGACTCGGGTTCTCACACCGCTACCGGGCACTGGGCCGCGAGGAGCTGCTGTTCGTCCTCGACCGACACTGGAAACGCCTCGGGCGCACCCTCGACCCCGATGACCTCACCGACGCACAAGCCATCGCCGCGATCGAGCGCATCACGCGCGGCAACTTCCGGCTTCTCGAACGCCTCTTCCCTCAAATCACACGGGTGCTCAAAATCAACCAACTCGAGACCATCACCGACGACGTCAATGAAGCGGCCGCCAGCATCCTCGTCATCGGCAACTAACGCCACCAAGCGATCACAGAAAACCGCCAACTAGCGATCAGATCCACAACTCATGTCAAGACCCTCCGTCACTACTGTCCAATCTGCCTTCGTTGGACAATTTAGG
>NZ_HE978610.1 GCF_000285835.1 Brevibacterium senegalense | reverse complement strand
ACATGCTCATCCACCCCGATCGTGGTCACCTTGTCGAACCGTGCCGGGTCATTGATCAGGACCCGCTTGCCCTCGGCCAGGACCGCGTCGTTGGCAGTGTTCCACGACACGTCGAGTCCCTCGGCGACCCTGGCCACGGTGAGGTGCTGGACGACGATCCCTTCCAGTGCCCACCGCAAGCCACGCCGAGACAGCTTCGCCCGCGGCTCGGCGGCCCGGCTGGTGTCCTGGCGCCACACATGACCGCAGCCGGTGCACCGGTACCGACGGATCCTGACCTCCAACACGGTCGGACGCCAGCCCAGCGGCTCGTGCGCGAGCCGGCGGACCACCGTGCCGCACGCCGTGCCCTGACAACCGCACCGCCGGCACCAGTCGTCGGGCTCGACGACCCGGCAGGCCAGCACCGCCCTGCCCGGCTCGAGTAGCTGACCGACCACCTCCAGGCCGAGCTCGTCGACACGGCAGAACGTGGTCAGGTCAGGGCAAGCGAAGGTAGCGTGAGGCACGTCGAGGTCTTCCAGGCGGGTTGTGTGAGAACTCCCATCATCGGAAGACCTCGACCCTCACCCCGGCACCGACGCGCCGCCGTCGATCGCACCGCCGCTACACCCTCGTTTGTGATGAGCCGCTAAAGCTGCTTCGCGACGGATAGGCCGGTATGCCCGCCAACGTGGTGACGCAACCCGCTTCATGCGCTGATTCGATGTGAGCGGTGGAATCTCGATGCGGGCGTGGCGCACTCGCGGACTGATTGTTTCGAGCACGGTGCACAGAAGTGCCTGAGTGCGGAAGTAGCCCGCCGCGGTCAGGCCAGCCTCTGTCCATGTGACCAGTTCATCCAGCATCGGCCCCAGCCGTCTTACTTCCCTCTCACCCGGACGAAGTATCTGCACAGGATCTGGGTAGAGCTTGGTGGCGAAGTCCCGGGCGGCATCTCGATCAGGAATCAGCTCAAGATGCTGCCAATACAGATGCTCAATGAGGTAGTCGGTATCGACCGCCAAAGTCGTTACCGTAGCTTCTCCCTCCGGCTGAACCCTCACAACCGCGCCGGGAGCGACGAGCACTATCTGCCCAGTCCCCACAGGCTGCATCTGGGCAGCAGAGAAGAGCAGCAACGACCCATCGCGTGGAATGAGAAGTCTCACGCAGTCATATTCGCTCGCTCGGGTACCCTTGCGCGCTGTACGTGTCGAGGCCGCGACAAGTTGGAACATCAGCACACGCCTTTCGCTCAGCGAAGAGCTATTTGCGTACTCTTCGCATCTCCGCAGCAAGGCCAGGGTTTCGCTCATCGAACTCGGCTGTGATGCGCTCAGTGATCTCGGGTGTCTTGTTCTGGGAGAGCTTCGCCCGCGCGTCGAACCGGGTGATGCGCATCCGCAGGCCGACGGTGCCCTTGGCCGCTCGACGGGTGCCTGCTTCGTATTCTGCGAGGCTGCGCCCGCCCGGGTAGTGCTGCTCGAAGTGATCGGTGAGGCGGGAGAGCACCTGGTAGTTCTCTTCCTCGGACAGGATCTCGGGTATCCCGTAGAGGTGCGCGGTGACGTGGTTCCACGTCGCGACGAGGTCGCCGGGCTCGTACCAGCTCGCGGAGACGTAGTCGTGGGGGCCTTGAATGATGACCAGCATCTCGTGCTCGCCCAGCTCGTGCAGCTTCTCGTCGGGCCGCCCGAGGTGGCTGAGGATGGTGATGCCCTCAGCGTTTTCATCGAGCAGCACTGGGTAGTGCGAGGCGATGAGCCCGTTCGAGGTGTGCGAGACGAACGTGGCCCACGGGTTGCCACGGATCAGCCGCTTGACCTCTTCGGGATCGGTCATCAGGTAGCTCGGAGTCTCTCGCATGTCAGCGCCTACTTTCCTCGGTTGCGGGCGCGGACTGCGAGCAGTGCGCAGCCGATGACGGCGACGCCGCCGACGATGGTCTGCCAGCCGATGTACTCGCCCAGCAGCAGGCCCGCCCAGAGAATGCTCATCACGGGTTGGGTGAGCTGCACCTGGCTGACCTGCGCCATCGGGCCGATAGCGAGGCCGCGATACCAGGCGAAGAACCCGAGGAACATGCTCACGGCCGCGAGGTACGCGAACGCGCCCCACTCCACGAGGGTGCCTGCGGGCGGCTGCTGCACCACGGCGATACTGGTCAGCAGGATCATCAAGGGTGAGGCGAGTACGAGCGCCCACGAGATCGTCTGCCACGACCCCAGGCTGCGGGAGAGTAGCCCGCCCTCCGCGTAGCCGATCGCGCAGACGATGACGGCGGCGAACAGCAGCAGGTCGGAGATGTGCAGTCCGCCGAAGCCGCCGCCCTGGATCACGGCGAATACCACGGCGGCAACCGCGCCGAACGCGGCGGCGACCCAGAACGAGCGTGTGGGACGTTCGCCCGTGCGCAGCACCGCGATCACCGCTGTTGCCGCGGGCAGCAGTGCGATCACCACGGCCCCGTGGCTCGCGGGCGCAGTCGTGAGGGCGAACGAGGTGAGCAGCGGGAACCCGACCACCGCGCCGCCCGCGACCACGGCGACCTGTATCCATTGCTTCCCGCGCGGGAGCTTCTGCCGCGTCAGGCCCAGCGCGAGGGCGGCGAGCACGGCCGCGATCACCGCACGGCCCGAGCCTACGAACAGGGCCGACATGTGCCCGTTCTCGACCGCGACCCGAGTGAACGGCACCGTGAACGAGAACGCGGTGACCCCGAGCAACCCCCACCACAAACCGGCATGAGACTTCGGTAGCGGTTTCGCAGAATCGAGAGTAGCGGTATCCTGTGTTGTCATGACCAATAGTAGCAGCGACCGCATCGTGTCCGCACTCCGAGAGTGGATCGCGGCCGCTCCTGCGGGCGCGCAGCTCCCGTCGACGCGGCAGCTCGTCGCGCAGTTCGAGGCCAGCCCGGTCACGGTGCAGAAGGCGCTGCGCACCCTCATCGGGCAGGGAGTGATCGAGTCACGTCCGGGCGTCGGCACGTTCGTGCGCGCGATCCGCACGGCCCGCCCGAACGACTACGGCTGGCAGACGGCCGCGCTCGGCTCCCCGCAGCATCGCATCCCCGCCTCGTCGTCGGCGCTACGCACGACGCCGAACGATGTGATCGCTCTGCACTCCGGCTACCCCGACAAGGAGCTGCTGCCCGAGCGCCTGGTGCGGGCCGCGTTCGCTCGTGCCGCACGGAGCGAGGCGGCGGTGAGCCGCCCGCCCATCGCGGGCCTGCCCGAGCTGCAATCCTGGTTCGCCTCTGAACTCGGCGCGATCACCCCCGCGGGCCTCACCGCCCCTGTCGCGAGCGATGTGGTGATCCTGCCGGGCAGTCAGAGCGGCCTCAGCACTCTCTTCCGTACCCTCGTCGGGGCGGGGCGTCCGCTGCTGATCGAGTCTCCGAGCTACTGGGGAGCGATGCTCGCCGCCGCGCAGGTCGGCGTGCAGCTCGTCCCGATCCCGTCCGGGCCGCGCGGCCCGAACCCCGACGACCTCGACCGCGCGTTCACGCAGACCGGGGCACGCGCGTTCTACGCGCAACCGAACTTCGCCAACCCCACCGGCGGCCAGTGGACGGCCGAGCTGGGCGATACCGTGCTCGGGATCGTGCGCGAGCACGGCGCGTTCCTCATCGAGGACGACTGGGCGCACGACTTCGGCATCACCACAGACCCTGCACCCGTCGCGGCCCGCGACGACAGCGGCCACGTCGTCTACATCCGCTCGCTCACCAAAAGCGTCTCCCCGTCCGTGCGGGTCGCGGGATTGACCGCCCGCGGCCCTGCCCGTGATCGTATCCTCGCCGACACGCAGGCTCAGGCGATGTACGTCAGTTCCGCCCTGCAAGCCGTCGCGGTCGATGTGGTCACGCAACCAGCGTGGCGCACGCACCTGCGCTCGCTCCGGCAACAGCTCACCAACCGTCGCGACCTGCTCATCGACGCACTGCGCGAGCACACTCCGGCCGCGCACCTCGATGCTGTGCCGCGCGGCGGCCTCAACCTCTGGCTGCGCCTACCCGACGATACGAACCTGCCCCGGCTCACCCGCGATTGCGAAGACCAAGGAGTCATCATCGCAGCGGGCGACGACTGGTTCCCCGCCGAACCCACCGGCCGCTACCTCCGCCTGAACTACTCCGGCCCCAACCCCGGAGCATTCCCCGACGCCGCACGAATCATCGGACAAGTTCTCACGAACAGACAGTGAGTCTGCCGTCGTCCAGGCAGCCGCTCGACTCATGCCCGAATGCACGAAGGCGACGAACCCGTAGTTGGTGAGGCTCCCGAAGGGGACATAGGCACACCCATTCACTGTGACGGTCTCGATGAGGGTCATGTCGGCGGGCGACGGGTACAAGTACCTACTGCGCTCGGTGGCCGCCGCGGATGGCGACCGGTCGTTGTCGACGCCGCTCACTCGGTACTACGCGGAGGAAGGTACCCCGCCTGGGCGGTGGCTCGGTTCCGGCCTCGCCGGCCTCGGCGAGGGCCGGCTCGCGACCGGGGATCAGGTGTCGGAGGCGCAGCTTCAGTTGCTGATCGGGATGGGCCGAGACCCGATTACCGGTGAGCCGCTGGGCAGAGCCTTCCCGCAGTATGTTCCGGTCGCCGAACGGATCAGGCTGCGCGTCGACCAGTTGTCCAACGAGCTGGGGCCGGCAGGCCGCGCGACCGCGGTCACCCAGATCGAGGCCGAAGAAGCCGCACGCGGGACCCGGCGCGCGGTAGCCGGATTCGACTACACGTTCTCCGTCCCGAAATCCGTCTCGGTGCTGTGGGCTGTAGCCGACGCGGGGACTCAGGCGTTGATCGCCGAAGCCCACCACGACGCGGTCGCCGAGGTGGTGGACTTCATGGAACGTGAGGTCGCCGCAACCCGCACCGGCGTCACCGCCGGAGATGGGGCGGTCGCGCAGGTCGATGTGGCCGGGCTGATCGCCACCGGGTTCGATCACTACGATTCCCGCGCCGGCGACCCGCAACTGCACACCCATGTCGTGGTCAGCAACAAGATTCAGACTGCGTTCGATGGGAAGTGGCGATCCTTGGACGGGCGGCCGATGCACGCCGCGGTGGTCGCCCTGTCCGAGCATTACAATGCGGTCCTCGCTGATCGGCTCGCTCGAACTTTCGGCGTCGGCTGGGAGGCCCGGGAGCGGGGACGGGATCGGAACCCGTCCTGGGAGATCACGGTCGTCCCCGACGAGCTGATCGCCGCCTTCTCGACCCGCTCTCACGACATCGAGACCGAGGCCGATCGGCTCATCGCGAACCACGTGGCGAAGCATGGCCGGCGGCCGTCGGCGGCGACGATCGTGAAGCTCCGCGCCCAAGCCACTCTCGCGACCCGACCGGACAAACAGGTGCGGTCGCTGGCTGACCTCACTGCGGAGTGGCGCAGCCGCGCCACCACCCTCCTCGGAGACGACGCGACATCGTGGGCCAGCCGCTCGACGAGCAACGAGCCGACGTCCGTGCTGCGCGCCGATGACGTGCCTCTGGAACTAATTGCTGAACTCGGCGCCTCGGTCGTGACCGTGGTGGGTGAGAAGCGGTCGACGTGGCGGCGCTGGAATTTGCATGCGGAGGCCTCGCGGCAGACGATGGGCTGGCGGTTCGCCAGCTCACGGGATCGTGAGGCGATTGTCGGGATGGTCACCGACGCCGCCGAGAGTGCCTCGCTGCGGCTCACTCCGCCCGATCTCGCCGCTTCACCGGCGGCATTCCGTCGCATCGACGGGACGAGCGTCTTCCGGCCGAAGCACTCCACGGTGTTCTCCTCCGAAGAACTCCTCGCGGCTGAGGATCGCCTGCTCGACCGCTCCCGTGCCCTCACCGGGCCTATGGTCCCGCTCGCGACGGTGGAACAGATTACGTCCCGTTCCGATGCCGAGGGCCGGATGCTCGGCGAGGACCAGGCCGACGCCCTGAGCAAGATCGCGGTGTCTGGTCGAGTCCTGGACGTGCTGGTTGGCCCCGCGGGTGCGGGTAAGACCACCGCTATGTCCGAGCTACGGCGCGCCTGGGAGAAGCACCACGGCCCGGGCTCGGTGGTCGGGCTGGCACCCTCGGCGGTGGCAGCGCAGGTGCTGGCCGACGACCTCCGCATTCCCACGGAGAACACCGCAAAGTGGTGGACCAACCACCTCGTCCACGGCACGACCTTCGAGGCGGGTCAACTCGTCATTATCGATGAAGCCTCCCTAGCCGGCACCTCGTCCCTCGACCGGATCACCGCCCTCGCCGAGCAAGCCGGGGCGAAGGTGCTGCTGGTGGGCGACTTCGCCCAGCTCCAATCCGTGGACGCCGGTGGCGCCTTCGGGCTCCTCGTGAACGACCGGGACGATGCACCCGAGCTGGTCGACGTGCACCGATTCGAGCACTCGTGGGAGAAGACCGCCTCCCTCGCGCTCCGGCATGGGCGCACGGAGGTCATCGACACCTACCTCAACCACGACCGCATCCACGACGGCGAGGCCGAAGCGATGACCGACGCCGCCTACACCGCCTGGCGCGCAGACCGCGACGCCGGCCGGGTAGCGGTGCTGATCGCCGAGACCCGTGACGACGTCACCACGTTGAACCACCGTGCTCGCGCGGACCTAATCCTCGACGGCACCCTGCGGCCCGACTCCGAGGTCGCGCTGAACGACGGCACCACCGCCGGAGTTGGGGACACGATCATCACTCGCCGCAATGACCGTCGCCTACGCACGGGAAAGGACTGGGTCCGGAACGGCGACACTTGGAACATCACCGGCGTCCGCGACGACGGCTCGATCACCATCCGCCCCACCAAGCGCCGGTTTGGCGGCTCCATCGTCCTCCCCGCCTCGTATGTGGCCAAGCACGTCGACCTCGGTTACGCCATCACCGCCCACCGCGCACAAGGCGTCACCGTCGACACCGCCCACGTCCTGGTCGAGCCGACCACCACGAGGGAGAACTTCTACGTCGCGATGACCCGTGGCAAGCACGCCAACCACGCCTACGTCATCCTCGACCGGCCCGACGAGCACGTCCCCCCGCATCCGGGCGACAACCCAGACGCTACCGGCCGCTCCGTCCTGTTCGGAGTTCTGCGACACGTCAACGCCGAGCTGTCCGCGCACGAGACCATCACCGCTGAGCACGACCGCTGGGGTTCGATCGCGCAGCTCGCCGCCGAGTACGAGACCATCGCCGCCGCAGCACAACACGACCGTTGGGCCACCCTGCTCCGCGACTCCAGCCTGACCACCGATCAGGCCGACGCCGCGATCGAGTCCGAGGCGTTCGGCGCGCTCACCGCCGAACTCCGCCGCGCCGAGGCCAACCACCACGACCTCGACACCTTGTTCCCACGTCTGGTCGCCGCGCGCGGGTTCACCGATGCCGACGACATCGCCTCCGTCCTGCACTACCGCGTCGCTCGCGCCACTGCCCGCCCGGCAGGGTCGGGCCGCACCCGCAAGGCACACCGACTGATCGCCGGACTGATCCCCTCCGCGGAAGGCCCGATGACCGGCGACATGTGCCGCGCCCTCGATGAGCGGCGGGAGCTGATCGAAGCCCGCGCCGAGGCGATCCTCGATACCGCCCGCGACGCCGGGGAAGCTTGGACGCGGCCACTCGGTGAAACACCGCGCGACCCACGCAAGACAGCGGCGTGGCGACGGCACGCCCGCACGATCGCCGCCTACCGCGATCGGTACGGCATCACCGATGAGACGCCCCTTGGTCCGGCGCTGGAGAACGCGGCGCAGAGGATCGACCGGGCCAGGGCCGAGGCCGCGCTCCACCAACTCGCCGGCCAGCCCGAACCACACCGGCAGCACCGTCCACCTGCCCCGGTCCGGCAGGGGCCGAGCCTGTGAGAACACGCGTCCCGACAGTGGCTGTGCTGGTGCCCTTCCGCACGTCGGCGCTCAGTCGTAGAATGGTCGCGAGGTAGCGCCATAAGTTATGCGCCGTCGACCGTTCGGCGGCATGGCTCATCGCTTCGGCGGCAGGCCCTCTCAGGGAAGTGCGTTCGCTACAGACCCCCGATGAGAGGACTGTCCGCGATGATCCGACTCGCCTGGGCCGCAAGCATCCACACACGATCTTTCTTGCGCCGCTACATGCCGACCAACATCCTCCTGGACCTCATACGTTCTCGTCGGGGCCTCAAGTGGGGCATCCCAGCGATGCTGCTCGCTGTCCCGTACGTGTTCGCCGCCGTCCTCTGCCGCAGCATCATCGACGACGGGGGACCAGGCTGGCTCAACCTGCTCGTACTGTTCTTCATCTACAACGCCATGAAATTCACCATCATGGGACCGGTCAGCCTCGTCCTCCTGCTGCGTGCACGCCTCCGCGAGCATGCCACGCGGCGACGTGCGCAGCGTGCCGGGGACCGGTCGATGGTCGCTGCGTAGGGGGAGGGGTGCTGGGCACTTACGTGAAGAAGGCTGCCCGGCACCGCTACGACGAGCGGCAAGTCTCGGCCGGCGCGGTGGACCGGCACCCGCCCGAGCTTCACAAGTTGTCGAGGCCCTGATCCGGTTCACGGGGCACGAGGTCGGCACTCACCATCACGCTGCCGAGCCTCGGAGGCGCCTGACACCCACCGAACTCTCTGGAGCCTGACCCAAGGAAGAGGTGTCCCCTTGCAGGTATCGCGATCGGGACGGCCACTCGCGCGGACCGACGCCCCTGACGGCTGTCGCTGATAGCCTGACCTTAGACCCCGCAAGAGGAGTGTGCGAGAAGATGGCGGAAGAACACGAAGTTCTCACCACGGAGGAGGCTGCCGCGCTGCTGCGCGTGAGCACCAAGACCGTGCTCGCGCTCGCCCGCGACGGCTCCCTGCCCGGCGAGAAAGTCGGACGAGCCTGGCGCTTCCTTCGCAGCGACGTCCTCGCAGTGGTCCGAGGCAGCAAGGGCACTGCGAAGAGTGTGGGGGACTGAGTGACAGTACGAGATACCGTCCGCACGCCCGGTACCGATCATGACGTTCTCGCTGAGCGGGGGACGTCATGATCGACATGTCCACGTGGGAGGAGCTGGTTGTCGACGTTGTCAACGACGTCAGACTTGATCCGCGCAACGTTCGACTCGATATCCCCGAGGGCGTCCCGGAATCCGATATCGTCCAGGACTTGTTCACCAACGAGAAGGCACTGAGCCTCGTCGAAGGTATCGCCAAGGTCGGCCTGCTGACGCACGAGGTGCCCATCGTCCTCGACCGTGACGGTCAACTGATCGTGGTTGAGGGCAACCGACGCGTGGCCGCGCTGAAGGCTATCCAGAATCCCTACCTTGCGCCGGATCACCAAGCACGCATTAGCAAGCTCGCGCACTCACTGCCCGATCGTGCCGCGATTCGTCGTATCACCGTCAAGAGAGCACCTTCGCAGGACGATGCCGACCAACTCGTCGCAGCGCTTCACACCGGCAATCAGCGCGTGGCGTGGGGTCCCGCCAGGCAGGCCGCGTTCTTCCAGGCGCAACTCGACGCTGGCAAATCACCAGAAGAGCTGATCGCCCAGTATCCAACCATCGACGTCCGGAAGTTCATCACACGGAGTAAGATTCTCGAACTGTTCCGCAACGTCAACTACGACGACCCGTCTCTCGGCGACTACGCACGCAAACGCCGCTTCCCCGTGTCGACCCTCGCGCGCCTCTACGAGAACGAGAAGTTCCTCGACCTGGTCGGAATCCACATCCAGAACGGCACAGGAGAAGTCTCCCTCGTCTCAAACGCCGGCCTGTTCAAGCGAGTCGCGACGAAGATCGTGAGCGACATCCGCGACGGGGTGGTCAACACGCGTACCCTTAACAAGACCTCAAGCGACCGCTACGTCGAGTACATGGACGACCTCCGCGACCTGCTTGATGAGCCCAGAGACGACGACCCAGCGAACGACGAGCCGGCGACCACAGACTTCGACTCGCCGAACTCCTCGGCGAAGGAGAATCGGCACTCTGGCTCCGCCGGTCAAGGTCAGGGATCACACGCCCGAGACGGCGCAGATGGAGACTCTCGCGGATCGAACGACGCAGGACGGGACAAGCCGAAGCCGTTTCCGCGGAAGAGGAACTACCTCAACACTGACAATCTTTCGGTCCCCGCGTCGTTCCCCGCGTCAATACACGAGATCGTGAAAGAACTATCGGCGATCAACATCCAGCGCTTCCCGAACGCAACACTCGATCTGCTCCGAACCTTCCTGGAAAAGACGATCAAGGCCCATGCCCAAGTGCTCGGCGAGGAGATCAAGAAAAGCTCAAACGAGCAGGGCTTCGTGTACCTCTCAAACTGTCTCGTCTGGCTCGAACAGCACTTCAAGTCCACCGGACAGACTACTTTTATCCAGCCCGTCCAGAAGATCCGAGGTGGACGCTACGGCTTTGTGGGCTCCAAAGCACACCTCGATGCCACGAACCACAACCATCACATTTTTGCCACACCCGACGACGTTCGTGAATGCTGGGCGACGATCGAAGGAGTCATGAAGGCGGTCCTCAAACCATGACCCAAACAGGGACGTCTGCACGTAAACGAGTGACCATCTCACCACTCCGGTACCCCGGGGGCAAAGGCCTGCTCTACTCACGCCTGCGGACGATCATCCGGGAGAACAACCTCACCTCAAGCGTGTACGTCGAACCGTACGCAGGAGGTGCAGGCGCGGCTCTCGCCCTGCTCGTTTCCGGCCAGGTCGAGCGTATCGCGATCAACGACCTTGATCCCGCCGTCTTCGCGTTCTGGAACGCAGTCGTCACTCAGCCCGACGAGTTCACCGCGCTAGTCAATAGCGTCGAACTCTCCGTCGATGAGTGGGAACGACAGCGCGAGGTCTATCTGACCTCCGCCCGCGATGACCACCTCCCGCTCGGGTTCGCAACCTTCTATCTCAATCGAACCAACCGCTCAGGCGTCCTAAATGGCGGACCCATCGGCGGGAAGGACCAGACGGGCAACTACAAGATCGACGCTCGCTTCAACCGCGAGGGGCTAGCCGAGCGCATCCGTCTGATCGCGCTGCACGCAGATCGCATAGCTGTGACGAACGAGGATGGTCTGCGCGTCATCGAGCGGTACTCGGACCGGGATGACGCTTTCATCTACGCCGATCCACCTTATTTCGAGAAGGCGGGATCGCTTTATCTCAACGCGTTCCAAGACTCCGACCATCGGGCTCTCGCCGATTGCCTCAAAGGTGTGCAGCGAGCAAAGTGGATTCTCACCTACGACAACGTGCCTCAAGTCGCAGACCTCTACTCAGATCTGCGCAGGAGACTTTTTGCACTGAACTACTCGGCTCACCGCGTGATGAAAGCCAAAGAAATCATGGTGTTCTCGACGGATCTGGTGATTCCCGAGGAGATCGAATCTGCGCATGCCGGGCTTGTTCAGGTGGCAGACGCCGCTACAGGAGGAGCATGCTGATGGCGCGGCTAGACAAAGCATCACCCGACACGCTCTCCCTCGACCTTGCAAATCCGCGTATTCCCGACGCGAAGTTCACCGACGAAGAGGAGGCAATCGCTTATCTCTACGTACAGGCTGACCTGGGGGAACTGATCCAGTCGATCGGCAACTCAGGGTGGCTCGACTTCGAACCCCTCATCGTTGAGGAATCAACCCGGACCGTCGTCGAGGGTAACCGCCGGCTCGCAGCACTGCGCATCATCGCAAGCCCCCGTCTCCAGCAGCAGTTCAAAGTGACGCTGCCACAACCGCTGCACGCGAACGCCATACCGACCGAGATCCAGGTCAACTACGTCGAAAGCCGCAAAGAAGCACGTGACTTCATCGGATTCAAACACGTCAACGGCGCCTTCAAATGGGACTCGTACGCGAAGGCTAGATTCGCGCACTCATGGCTCCAAGACGGAGACGACATCGACGAAGTCAGCCGCAGGCTCGGCGACGGGCACAACACCGTTAGCAGACTCGTCAACGGCGTCGTCGTTCTAGAGCAGGCGGAAAACGCGAAGCTCTTCGACCGCGAACTCCGTTCGAAGAAATCCTTCTACTTCTCCCACCTCTACACCGCACTCTCGACAGCTAACGTCCGTCAGTTCCTAGGGTTGCCGGAGAGCGACAACTCAGTCCTTCCGCCCAAGCCAGTGCCAGCCTCGCATCGAGCGCATCTTCGTGACCTCCTGTCATGGCTCTATGGTCAAGAAGATGAGCCGGCGCTGATCAGAAGCCAGAACCCTGATCTTGGCCGACTCATCAACGTACTGGGCAGCGAACGCGCGGTCCGGGTGCTCGAATCCAACCGTGACCTCGACCGTTCCTTCGACGTTGTCGAAGACAAGGCAAAGGCGTTCGAGAAGGCGTTCTACCAACTCGCCAGTTCCGCAGAAGACGTCTCCCGGATCATCGCTCGCTACGACCCGAAGTCTGATCTGGTCGACGACGCGGAAGCAACCCTCCGAGTGGTGACCATCGTGGTCAACGCGATGAAAGAGGCACACCTCGGAGGCCGCTCTTCCGATGCGAATTAATGCGCCTCTTGAGCGTTCAACGAGGAGCGTAGCGGCCGACTGGGTGGAGCTGCATGCCCTGCTGGATGACACCGTCGCGAACGAGCAAAGCTTGATCCGAAGTCAGACCGTTCAACGGGAACCTGACCATGGCATCCTGCTGACTGATGTCGACGCTGAGCTGGTCGATGAGGAGATTCTGGAGCCCGAGAACGACGAACTCTCCGAACGTGTTTACGAGGAACTCGCTTACCGTGAGCGAGTACTCGGCGCTCGGTATCCGTTCGAGCTTGTGTCGGAGTACGGAAAGTGGGCGCTCCGGCGTCGCGCAGCGGAAAGTGAGGCCGAGGATGCAGCACACGACTGCTACATCTGCTGCCTCCTCATCTCTGCGATCCACTCCGAACTGCTACCGACGAAGAGCGACCACGAAGTGTTCAAGTCAAGCGCGAGAGCGCTCCAAGTCGAGTCGTACCTAACGGCAGCCGAAGTGCTGGGCGGCCGCGCCTACTGGTTCGGCTCCCCGAGGCCCGACGGCTCGGGAATGCTCAAAGCGATCCAGGACCTCGCGTTCTCGATGGGCACCGCTGCGGCGCCGGAAGAACGACCCCTGGGTCTCTCCGCCAATGCTGCGGACGGCACCGTAGACATCGTCGCCTGGCGTCCATTTCTCGACGGGCAGGCAGCATCGATCGTCGCCTACGGGCAAGTGGCCTCGGGACGCAACTGGACCGCTAAGCCCATCAAATCCTTCATCGACGGCCATTTTCTTCCCTGGTTCAACAAGGCGCCGTCGCACACACATATCGAGATGCTCTTCGTGCCGTTCCCTCAGCACCATGAACAGCCCGAAGAGAGGAAACAGGACTTCCGCACCGTCGCTTCAGAGAAGGCCCGCCTTCGCGAGAATGACTACGGAGTGGTGATCGACCGACTTCGACTGACAGAACTGATGGCACTCTCGAAGGTCAGCGGAAGGTATGACAAGAAGGAGTACGAGCTGCACGAAGACTACGCTCGGACCTGGGCGGCAGAAGCGTTGTCCTACGCCGAGGGCGCGGATGCTGCGGCCTGACCATGCAATGGGCTATCCAGCGTCAAGTTGACCATGGTTGGTGACGACTCGCCACGCCGCTCGGTTCCGTCCGATAACACGAAGACATGAGCATCTGCCGCCGCAACGGGCGGGTTGTGTCAGCGGTAATCGTGCGAGCAGGAGGTGGAGAGAAGAATGCTCACGATGCTTGAGCGAGATCGGCGTGAACTCACCGCCGGCCTCCTGCGCGTGCTCAAGGCCGCATCCGCTCTCGGGCATGAGTGCCTCTCTCCTCAGGCGCAACCCTCCGAGTGGGTGTTGTCCATGGAGTCTGCGAGCTTCAACGCAGCGCGGGGATGGGACGGCAACCTCCCCTTTGTCGGTGTCCGCGCAACCATGGCGCGCACAGCAGAAGCGGCCCACGAGCACGGGTTCGCGCTGTTCGACCTGGCGCGTTCGTCGAGAGCGCTGTCAGTGCCCTTAGCGACAGTTACACGTGGCGCGATCGAGGCGTACGGACGCGTCCACCATCTCCTGATCGCCGACACGCCAGCGGAGCTGTTCGCCCGGTACGCCTCAATCGAGTATTTCGACATGGACTATCCCGACCGTCTTGATGAAAGGCTCCTGCGACTGCCGCTAGAGACGGATGCGAAGCACGCAGTTGACGCCTATCGAGGACGCCTCAGGCAGTGGATGACTGCCCATGATCTGCCGTTAAAGAAGGCTGGTCCGTCGGTCCTTGCTATCGAAGTCCTTGCTGCCATCTATCAGGATGCTCGCATCGTTTACTCCGGGCTGTCAGCCACTGCCCATGGGCACGCGTGGGCGACAGCAAACTTCTTCGATTTCGACAAGAACACTCTGCGGCGAGACGACAAAATGCTTATGGAGTACTGCATGTACGTCATCGAGACGAACCGGTTGATCGGCACCTGGTTTATCCAACGTTTCGTGCCACCGCGTCACGCAGTCGAACGCTGGAAACAGGTCAACAGTCACGTGGACAACCGACTCTCCTCATTCATAACGCAGAGAATGCCACGCGAGACTTCCCCACCAGGGTAGGGGGAATCCTCGGCCTATGCGACGGGCGCGGTTGTGACCGAAGTGGAGCAATCGAGTGACCAACAGTCTGCAAAGCCTGCACGACGTGACGCGCAGAGCACACTCCTGAAGAGCAATTCCAAGGTCAGATGGGCTACGGGCTTTACTCCTGATACCTCGGGCAAGGGCCGGTGGGGCATCGCCACTGCGGGCGCTGGCGCGAACGCCGCGGCGCGTCACCCGACCGTCTGGCATCGGACGTGTTGCTTGGCGGCAAGGCGCTACGTTCGGCGAGGTCAGCATGCGCGCGAGACTTGCAAGTGCGGGACAGCGAGCGGCCTCGGGGGGTGCCACCCGTGGGATTGCATCTTATGATGGTGTCGTACACGGGGTGTGCTATCCATTGGGCGCTGAGGCACGCGAGATCACAATTGCACCCCTAATGGTGAACTACATCGAATGTATCTGTCCCGAAATAGCTTCGGAGGGCATCGGCGAGGGCTTCCTCTGCGTGTTGGAACGGCCCGCGATGCTCCGCACATCAGTGGCGCTCAGCGCACGAGGCTACGGCGCACTCGGCTACGCACCCACCAACCTGGTGCTCAACGCCATCCGCACCAGGCGCGGCCTCAAGTGGGGTGTCCCCGCCATGCTCCTAGCCGTGCCCTACTTCTACGCCGCGGCGATCTGCACCATAATCATCAATGACGGCGGCCCCAGCTGGCTCTACCTGCTGGTCCTGCTGCTCGTCTGGAATGCCTTCAAGTTCCACTGGATCGGACCCGTCAGCCTCCTGCTCATGGCGGGTCGAACCACTCACGCGCGGGGAGCGCATGCCTGAACACACGAGCGACGGGGCGCGTCTCCGAGCATCGCCGGCCTCCTCGTGACAACCTAGAACTGGTGGTAGCGGAGGTAAGCACCGACAGGAGGACTCGATGCGGCGCGTGAGAGTTGGTCGGCGAGATGTCGGTGTCTCAGAGGTGTTTCCGTCCTACTGGCACTTCGCGGCTGAACGGCAGCACGTGTATCACGCGAGGTTACGTGGCGAACCTGGTCCATGGACCGATGACGCAGTCCTCTTGAAGTATCGCTTTACTAACGCCTACCGGGCCGCTGACCGCGTGTCACAGGATCTGATACGTATCGCATACGAGGGCCCTCAGGACCCCGAAAATCTCGTCTTGCGCGTACTGCTATTTCGTTTCTTCAACAAGCCATCAACTTGGGACGGGCTGGAATCTAGATTCGGCCAGATCACAACATCGACGTTCGACATCGATGCCTATAGCAAGGTTCTAGACTCAAAGATCGCGAACGGCGAGAGAGTTTACTCTGCGGCCTACATCGTTCCACCACCTCCGTTCGGTGCGGTTCGGAAGCACCGCAACCATCTGCTGTTAATCGAGCACATGATGCGTTCCGGGGTTGTTGCGCAAGTCGAGCATGCGGGGTCTCTTCGCGAGGTCTTCGAGACAATCTCGACTTTTCCTTCGCTCGGTCCCTTCCTCTCTTATCAGCTGGCGATCGACCTCAACTACACCTCGGTGGTCGACTTTGATGAGAACGACTTCGTAGTGCCTGGGCCAGGCGCACGCAGTGGTATCGCGAAGTGCTTCCCGCAGCTCAATGGCGTTTCTGCCGAAGACGTCATCCGATGGATGGTCGACACGCAAGAGGCGCAGTTCGAACAAGAAGGCATCGAGTTCGATGACCTGTTTGGCAGGGCTTTGACGCTCATCGACTGCCAGAATCTGTTCTGCGAAACCGATAAGTACGCGCGAGTGATGCATCCCAACGTGCGCGGAGTCGGAAACCGTAACAGGATCAAACAGCAGTTCGCGCCTCAAGGCCCTCCGGCGAAACCATTCTTTCCGCCAAAGTGGGGCATCAACCAGCGGGTGTCGGGCCGTTCGAGCGCGCTCGCGGCAATTACCTAGACCGTCGGGCTCAGTGCTGCATGTGTTGAGGTCGTCCAAGATACTCGCGCGCGGCGGCGGCAAGTCTGCCGTCCCCAAGCCCGGCTAGCTTCTCGTCTAAGAGCCCGGCTTCGGCTCCATTTTGCGCCGCCCAATACAGATCAATCATCTGAATGTATGCAAGCAGGAGCGGGTCGGTGAGGTTGCAGTTAAGCGCCGAAAGGTCTTGGCCTGATCGGATGCCGGCCTCCAGCCGCATCCACTCTTCCCATGCGGCGGGCGCGTCTTCCCAGTCTGTGTCGAACCGCGGCTGTTCTGCTTCCCCGGATGTGTTCCGGTCCGGCTGACTGGCTAGGAGCCGTGAAGCCCTGTCGAAGTGGCGCTCGTAGAGATGTAGGGACGAGCTAAAGAAGACCAGTCGACCAGGCGCGCATCTGAGCCACCGTGCCATTACTTCAAGCAGTAGTGTCCACTCGAAAGCGTTGATGCCGGAGAAGCCCCACCATATGTCGGTGCTGCGCGCGGCGACGTGAAGGTCGAGACGCCCCTCCCTTATGAGGAAGTGAAGCCAGTTGTTGCATGGAATATCCCGACTCGCGACGAAGTCGCGATCCGGATCGTAGATACTGGCGACCGCACGGCGCGAGAGTGGATCTTCCCGGAGAATCTTCACGATCTCCGCGAGTTGATCGACGCCGTTCCAGTTTCGGAGCCGTGGGCCGTACCCAGCACGCCACGTCACGCCGTCGTCTGAGAAGTCGATCGCTCGCTCTAGATAGGCGCTGAGGAAGTTCAAGTCGTTTCGTCCCGCGATCACCCACATACTCTCCGCGATCGAGGCAAAGACGTTGTTGTTTCTGTGGGGGAGTGTGAGGTGGCGGGACCGAATCTCGGAGACCTCTACAAGCCGTGCTCGCAGCTCGCGGGTCCGCTCTCCCCGCACCTCAACAGGGTCTCCGGAGTCAACAACTGCGCGCAACTCGGCCAGAAACGCCTGCTCTACATCTCGATAGACAGCCACCGTGCTTCAACGATTCTCAGCTCGGGCAGCAAGCCCGCGATGCAGAAGCGTCTCGGTCACAAAGGAATGAGTCTCCTCTTCTTCAGCTATCGGGACGACAACCGCGGACTCCGCATGTTCCTCCAAGAGCGATCGATAGCCGGCCTGTACGCCCAGAGTGTTGTTCGAGTCAAGGTGGTGGGGTTCGAGGAAGACGAACACGATGGACGGCGTGATCCGTGACCAGATTGTGTCGATGAGTTCCTTGAAACTCGACTCGGTAAGTCCTGACTGCTTCACTGATCCGCCGTACCAGCCGTAAGCGAGAGTGGACCACCACCAACGATCCAAAATCAGTGATCGCGTCTCCGCAGCCCTCTTGAGATCAGGCACGGACTCTGCGTGGCACGCGAGGTGCGCTAGTTGCTGGGCGAGGCCAGACGTGGGCTTCTCGTCAGCGGTCTCGCCCTCCAGTGCTCTGTACACCCGCTCGGTGAACGTAGTGAAGCCGCTCGGCATATGAGCGAACACCGTTGACTCCGCGTCGACCGCGCCTCGGAGTCGGTCTAGCTGCGTCGACTTACCGGTCTGATCGAGGCCCTCGAACACGATGACGGCACCGCGGCGGATGGTGAGATCAGGCTTGGCCATCACCAGCTCCTTCGCTCCGCCCAGCGTGGCTCCCGGGATGTGTCAGAGGTCACCCGTAGCATCAAGCTATGCGACAGCACCGGGATCACGAGGGAGGCGCAGCGGCGCGTCGCCTTGGCGACCCGTGGCGCGAGCTTCCTGACCGCGGCCGCGGCTACCTGTCCGTCTACTTTTCCGAGCCCCTCGCGCGATGGCCGGTTCGCGAAATCACCCGACCTGCGGACAATAAAAGCGACCCGAACATCGAGACTGGAACATACGGCCTGTTCTCTACCTGCGAGCCGTCTATGCGGAACCGCATCGTTCACGACGGCGCCGCCACCATCTTTTTCCTCACGACGCGCAAAGCGCACCAGGGCAGAGTGATCTCCGGGTACTACCACGTTGGCTGGTACACAGAAGGCACCCAGGGTGCGGTCAACCGTGACTATGCCCTCGCCGCAGACAGGATGCACTTCATTGACCCCGTCCCTGTGAGCGACTTGGTTGAGCCGCTGGCAGACATCTGTTCCACCCAGTTCCGCACGATGAAGCCGATCGATGTCGAGACTGTGGCGGCTCTTCGCCGGATATGCGATGAGCGCCCTGACCGTACGGCCGACTACTTGGGCGAAATCGATCGTGTCGAGACTTTCGCGCGTGCTCGATCCGGCTACGCATATCCGTCGTGGGGGCGGGAGGCTGGATTCAGCTGGGCAGACGCTCCCGACTACTACCAGACGGACACTGAACTTTCGAAGGTGCCCAACAGCTCCAAGAACCGCAAGTGGCGATGTCGAGAGTGCGGCTATGTCATTAAGAGCGGCGCCCTGCTGAAGAAGTGCCCGTTGTGCAAGCAGATGGCAACGCTCGCTCCGGCCGAGGAGGGCTCATGACCCGTCGAGTCTTTATCAGTTACCAGCATGCCGATCAAATGAAGGCCCGTGGCTTGAACCTGATGACCTACAACAAGAACGTCAACGTCGATTTCACCGGACGCCATCTGCTAGACCCCGTGAAAAGCCAAGACGCCGACTACATCAGCCGAAAGATTAAGGAGAGAATCAAAGGGTCATCGGCGACGATCGTGCTCATCGGTAAGCAGACCTCGCAGAGCGAGTGGGTCGAGAAGGAGATCCAGTGGAGCAAGGATCAGGGAAAGGGCATCATCGGCATCCGTATCGATCCCGACGCGCCGATCCCCGAAGGATTGACAGAGTATGGGGCCGAGATTCTCGACTGGAGCACGCCGGCTGACGTCAACCAGTTTGACGATGCGATCGAACGCGCGATCGCCGCCACCTCTCGGGGCAAAAGTATGCCGATGAATACGCCAACCACGTGTGGGCGATGAACTTGATAACTCCCGGAGGGCGCGTCGCGGAGCGCTCGGAATTCGAGGTGGCAAAGTGATTATTCTGTACGCGGGTGTGCAAGCCGATGAAGTCGGGCGAGCATCACCTCGGTTGCCGGAAACCTCCGAGAACGACCTCTTGACTCGGCTTAAGGGGCTCCTCCAATCACTTCAACCAAGTCGCATGGTTGGAGCACTGGCGTCCGGATCGGACATTCTCTTTGCCTGCGCCGCGCTTTCGGAGGGAATTCCGCTGCGAATCGTCCTACCCTTCGCGAAAGAGGACTTTAGAAGAACCAGCGTTGAGCCGCGAGGTGAACGCTGGCTCACACATTTCGACCGGATAGTCAGTAACACGGCCGTCGACCTGGTCGAAGGAGATCGTCCCGTCGAAGAGACCGCGGAGGCGTTCAACGAACACAACCTCGCCATGCTCGATGACGCGCGCGCATTGGTTGAAGGAACGGACGAACGCGTCTGGGTCATCACCATCCGTCCGGCGCCCGACCCGGGGGCGCCAACAGTCACCGACAACCTGGTCCTACGAGCCGAGGAGAGAGGCCACTTTGCACTTGACCTAGCCCCTACTCATGATCAAGTCTCGGCGTTCATCATCATGCCTTACGGAGTGAAGAAGGATGTTCGAACCGGTAAGAAGGTGGACTGCGATCCGGCCTTCCACAGGGTCTATCGTCCACTGCTAGAAGACGCTGATATTAGCTGGAACAGGGCAGACCTGGAGACAGACAGCGGAATCATACACTCGGGAATGCTGGCGGCCCTAGCGAACTCCGATCTCGCTTTAGTCGACCTCACTACAACGAACTTTAATGTCGCATACGAACTCGGTGTCAGGCACATATTCGCAGACCGGGCCACGGTTCTGATTAATCCGCACATTGAGGGACATGCGCGCCACGCGCCACCTTTCGACATCAACATGATTCGGATTCATTCGTTTACCCGTGGGCAGGTGATCTCGGACATGCAAGCCGAGGAAGCAATACAAGCACTTCGCCCAGTCGTCGAACGGGTAACGAGTGAGATCGAAGTCGATAGCCCGGCGCATAGCTGGTTCGACTTGGCTACAGTGAAGAGGCCCTACTCCCAGTTGTCAGAGGTCACCGACGCGCTTACCGCTGAGAACGAGGCGCGCGACAGGATCAGTGCGGCGATTAAGTCATCCGACGCCGGCGAGATGAACGCCGCTGCGCAATGGGTGGGCTCTACGGCCGACGTTCACGAAGGGCTGCGTCGCAGCCTCCGGATCGAACTCGCTATCGGCCTGCACGCGGAGGAAGCCTACGAGGACGCGCGAGCCCTACTAGAAATCGCTCAACCAAGCCTTAATGATCCGCTGCATCGGATCTGGCTCCAGGAGAGCGTCATGGTCTATCGGCGCCTAGGGGAGGACGCGGAGGACGCTGCAATCCGGCAGGAACTCTGGCGGACGGCTCGCCAGTATCTTGAAGATGCCGAGAGCGCAGGCTACGCGGACTCTGAGACATACGGCAGCTGGGGAGGGCTGATCAAACGAGAGCTGGAGAATCAGCTCGACAGCGGGGATCCAGCCGTTGCGGCGAGCCTTTTCCGTGAGATGGCAGAGAAGTATCGTGCAGGATTCGAAAGCGATCCCACCTACTACACGGGAGTCAACTTGCTTATGGCACTCCGCCTCAGCGGACGGGAAAAGGACGACCCCTTCCGTGAGGAGTTCAACGAGGTCCTGACCGTTTCCCGCTTCCTCAACAGGCTTGCGATCGCGGACGAGCCCACCAACTATTGGGCGCTCGCAACACGTGCTGAACTCACGCTGCATGAGTGTCTTGAGAACGGTCAGACCGTTGACGAGGCTGCGGAGCAGTACGCAGAGGCGGCTCGGCATGGCAACGCCGATCAGGTTCGATCCACGAAGTACCAGCTGGGTTTCTTAGCTAAGTATGGCGACCCTAAAGACGTGATCGAACGACTCAGAGCAGTGATAGAACAGGCGCGTTAGGAGAAACTATGGTCACGTACAGCTCGCGCACTCAGAGCGCCCTGCGGGAACTGGCTGCAATAACACGGCAGTACCAGAGCGTCGCGGAGGGAGATCGGAAAACCGCCTCGTCTCCTAGTCGCCACAAGGTGTTCGTCAGCTACCACGCAGTGGACGCGGTGGAGGTCCTTCAGTTTATTGAGGAGAACACGGGTGTTTTCATACCGCGCGCTATCGGCATGGAAGAAGATGGCTCCGACATCATAGATTCGACGAACGTCGCGTACATCCGTCAGACGATCAAGACCAAATACCTCCGAGACTCAACTGTGACTCTCGTAGCGATTGGTGAATGCACCTGGGCCCGAAAATTTGTGGATTGGGAGATCTACACGAGCCTTCGTTCCGATCCCACTCCGAACGGCCTGCTAGCTGTTCAGCTGCCGTCCGTCGCCGGGTCCAGCCCCAGCATCCCCGCGCGACTGTCCGCCAACCTTGCGCCGAAGAACGAGACGGGTTACGCGAACTCCTACGTCCCACCCGCGAGCCAAAGTTCCCTGGGGAGCTGGATTCAGCACGCCTTCGATGGACGGACCTCTCGTTCGTCCCTGCTCAATGTCGGTGGCAAGTTGCGCGAGCGGAACTCGTCATGCGAACCGCAGTGAAGGTCGAGCCACGCCGAGCGTAAGTGCCTCCTGGCAACGACTGTGTGCTGACGTGAAGCCGTAGCTGTCGGGAGCCCTGTTTCAAGGGGACCAGAAGGGGACCAAAATCAAGCAAATTATGCATCTCATGACGCTCTCTGCATGATCAGGCGACCGGAATCACGCGGATTCCATGCCGAGTCTGGCTCCACGCAGCATTTTGTTCTGCGTCGTCGGGTCGGTCAGGTGCTCTTCGAGCTCGTTGAGGCCGCCCCAGTCTTTCTGGGCTGACCCGTGTGCTTAGCCGAGGCGACGCCGGAGCGTTGCGGCCCCCGGGCCATCCAGTTCCCGAGCAGGGCCTGAGCGGCCCGCGAGAGTCATGAGGACTGCTTCCGCCAGGCCTCGGGCTTCGGGCCCTCGGCCGTGGGCCCAGTCCACGTCGGTGGCGACGACGCGTGTCCCGCGAACGTGCCAGAAGCCTCGAAGAGGCGGGGCTGTGACTGCAAAGCCGAGCGCGTAGCGGAGTCTTTCCGGATCGATCGCACGCGGCCGTCCCAGAGGTCGCCGGATGTCCTGCTGATGCAGAAGACAATCGACCAGTCCTACGGCGCCACCCCGCGCGGCGGTGAGACCGGTCGGCTTGGGAAAGGCCCGCAACCGATCAATCAACTCGACAGGTTCCAGCCGCTGGAGATCTCTGGCGGACAGGGCGTTGATTCGATCGAACTGCGCTCTTCCCCGGATCATCCGCTTCAGGAGATCAGCCATGGCTACACCTTCATAGCTGAGAAGGTGCGCGACGACGTCTCGTACCGTCCAGGCCGTGCACAATGACTGCACCGACCATTCGTCTGCACTGAGATCCTCCAAGAGGTCGAGCAGCTCCGCTCTCTCCTGCACCGCGGCGGCCATCGTGTCCACGGGTCGAGCCTAGATCGTTCGAGTCCCTCCTGTCCTCCAGCCGTTGGGACTCTCACAGCCGTGTCCTGCCGAGACACCCAGTGGGTGGATGAGAAGAAGCGATCGGTGTGGCCCACTAGGCCGAGTCATTTCGCCGCGAATGCCCGGTTCGTGTCCGGCATGACGGCGGCATGCTCGTCACCGATTGGCAGGACCGCCAAAGGCATGGCGAGGCGAGGGGGCTAGAATCGTCGCAACCACTCGGGGTGTACTTTCCATTGGGCGCTGAGGCCGCCAGCAGCACCCCCGTCATCATGAGCGGGCTCCACGGTCCCCAGACGACCCCCGCCGAGGCCCCCTGTCCACCCGCGATCGACGACAGGTCGATGCTCGCGGCACTCGTGAGTCCCGCAATGAGGAGCAGCAGGGCGGTCGCGACGAGCACGGAGCCGCGGCCGTCCAGTCCCAGCGGCGACGCCGATCGCGACTCCGTCAGATGCGACGCTCCCCACCACGCGATGAGGGCCGCGATCCCCACGCTCGCGAACGCCGCCCTCCAGCCCCAGTGCGGCCCGAATGCGCTGTTGATGAGGCCGCCCAGCACCTGCCCGGCGACGGTCCCGCTGCCGGCGAACACGCTGTAGAGGCCCACCGCCCGCAGGCGCGCGCTCCCCCGGAGCACCGCCTGGATGCTGGCGAGCGTCTGCGGGGTCGTGACGGCGGCGGCGACCCCCTGCAGCAGGCGGGCGACGATGAGCAGACCGAAGGTGGGCGCGGCCGCCGTCAGGAGCGCCATGACCGCCAGCGCCAGCGTGCCGATGCGAAACATCCGCCTGCGCCCCCACCGATCGCCCACACGGCCGAAGAAGATGAGACCCGCCGCGAACGTCGCGGAGTACGCGCCCACGACCAGGGAGATCCCCGAATCCCCGATCGCCAGCTCGCGCTGGATCCCCGGGGCCGAGATCGCGGCGACCGCGATCGTGTAGGTCGCCAGGAACGTCACGACGTAGAGCGGCCAGACGGTCGGGGCAGCGCCGCCCGGTTCCCGGTCCTCCACCTGTCGCCCCCGCTCCGTCGCCAGTCGAACGCCCGTTAAACAAGCGTTCGAATCCTCATCCTAGAACACCCGGGTCCACCCGGCAGCGCCGCCGCGTCACCCCACCTCGACGCGCCTGCCGTCCAGGGGCCCGCCCGCCACCACGAGCCACAGCGTCACCCCCGCGGCCACCAGCGCTCCCGTGAAGGTGAGCACCATCGACCCCAGCGGGTACAGCAGCGCGGTCCAGGAGAAGCCCAGCGCCATCCCCACGAAACGGGCCGTGTTGTGCATCCCGAACGCCAGCGAGTTCCGCCCCGTGTCGGACAGCGACACGGAGAACGCGGCGATGCTCTGCCCCGCGTTGATCGCCACGCCCATCGTCAGCAGCGCCAGCACGATGACGAGCGCCTGGACCACGACCGCGGACCCGCCCGGCCCCACATCCAGCCACAGCCCCAGCAGCAGGGGCACCGCCATGAGCACGACCAGCGCCGCGATCGAGGTCACCCAGCCGCCCCACACCCGCCGCACCGCAGAGGTGAGCTTCGCGGACGTCGCCATCGCCGCGGCCATCGCGAAGACGATGACGCCGACGGGCCCCGGCCCCAGCTCCAGCACCTGCGCCAGCCACAGCGGCAGCGAGGTGAGCACGATGCCCATGATGAACATCGTCGACGCGGCCATCGCCGTCGCCCGCGTGTACCGCCGCTCCAGCAGCGCCCGCGGGGCCACCAGCTTCTCCGACCGGCGCGCCGCGATCACGAGGAACGCGACCCCGCTCACCAGCGCGGCACCGGCGACCAGCACGTCCTGGCCCCAGGGCGCCCGCTGGCCCACCATCGTCGCCGCGACGACGAACAGCCCGATCGACAGCATGAGGACCAGCACGCCCGGCGCGTGGATCGGCACCTTCCGCCCCGGGATCCGCGGCACCGTCAGCACGACGGCCACCAGCAGCAGCCCGGACAGGACACCTGCGAAGCCGAAGACGCCCCGCCAGCCCACGAACTGCGCGATCACCCCGCCGATCGGCGGCCCCACCGCCTGCCCCACTCCGATCGCGGAAGCCCACGCCGCCAGCGCCGCCGCACCCTTGTGCGGCCACAGCGCCGGCAGCGCCCGCTGCACTCCGGGCGGGAACGTCGCGCACGCCATCCCCTGGAGGGCCCGCAGCGCGATGAGCATCTCGAGGTTGACCGATAGGACCGCCGCCAGCTGCGCGGCCGCCAGCACCGCCAGCCCCAGCATGAGGACCCGGATGGGCCCCAGCCGGTCGCACAGCCAGCCGGCCAGCGGGATGAACACCGCCATCGCGACCGTGTACGCCGCGACCGCCAGCACGACCCGCGAGTCCGAGGCCCCGAACTCCAGCTTGATCCATTCCAGCGGCGCGTTGATGATCGTGCCGCCCACGGTGCCGGCGGACGTCGTCCCCAGCAGCGCGACGTAGGCAAGCCGGCCCGGCGCACGCCCGGCGTCGCGGTCGCCGCCCACCGGATCCTGTCCCGCCTCGGACCGGCGGCCCACCTGTGCTCAGTCCTCCGTCACGGGGGTCCCGGTCGCCGAGGCCTCGGTCACCTGAGTCCGGGTCGCCGAGGCCCCGGTCGCCTGGGTCCCGGCCCCGACCTCGGCGGCGGTGCCGGTGGAGGACGGCGAGGCGAGCCAGCGGCGGACCAGGTCCGAGTCCTGCCCCAGCGCCGGCGGCGCCAGGTCGTAGCCGACCGGCGACTTCGACAGGCTGATCGGATTGCGGACGGTGGGGATGACGCGGTCGCCGGTGCCGGTGTCGACAGCGGGCTCCAGGCCCATCGACTCCGCCAGCTGGACGCCCTGCTCGATCGAGTTGATGGGCGCGCACGGCATGCCCGCGTCCGTCAGCAGGGCGAACCACTCCTGCGCGTCCTTGTGGGACAGCGCCTCGATGAGCAGCGGCTCCAGCTCCTTGCGATGCGAGTTGCGGGGCACGGCGCGGGCGAAGCGCTCGTCCTCGAGCCATTCCGGGCGGCCCACGGTGTTCGCGAGCATCGCGAACTGGCGGTCGTTGCCGCACGCGATGATGAGGTCGCCCTCCTTCGTGGGCATGGGCTGGTACGGGTACAGGCTGGGGTGCTCGTTGCCCATCCGGTGCGGGACCGCACCGCCGGCCACGTACGCGCTCGACTGGTTCACCAGCCCGGACATCGCGGACGACAGGAGGTTCGTGTCGACCTTCTGCCCCTCGCCGGTCTTCCCGCGGTGCTGGAGGGCGGCGAGGATCCCGATCGTCGTGTGCAGCCCCGTCATGACGTCGAAGATCGCCACTCCGGCGCGATAGGGCTCGCCGTCCGCGGCGCCGGTCAGGGACATGAAGCCGGACAGCCCCTGGACCAGCAGGTCGTAGCCGGGCTGCGGGTTCTGGGGGCCGAACCCGGTCACGGACGCGTACACGACCTCCGGGTTCGCCTCCTTCACCGCGTCGTAGTCGAGCCCGTACTTCGTGAGTCCGCCGGGCTTGAAGTTCTCCACGACGACGTCCGCGCGCCGGGCCAGCTCCTGGGCGACTCCGCGGTCGTCCGCGTCCGTCAGGTCCAGGACGATGTCGTACTTGTTGCGGTTGATCGACAGGTAGTACGTCGCGTCCTCGCCGCGCACCGGCGGCTGCCAGCTGCGGGTGTCGTCGCCGCCGGGCCCCTCGACCTTGATGACGGTCGCGCCCAGGTCCGCGAGCATCATCGTCGCGTACGGTCCCGCGAGCACGCGGGAGAAGTCCGCGACCACGATGCCGGACAGCGGGCCGGTGCCGGGACGGTCGAAGAACTCTGCGAGGTCCTCTGTGCTCATGGGTGGATGCTCCTCAGTCGTGTGTTCATCGCAGGTACAGGCGGACGGTGTCGATCTCGTCGCGCAGGAGGCGGACCTCCTCCGTCGTGGGCTCCGCCGTCGAGGCCACGTCGTTGGCGACCGCCAGGTCCCACCCGGTCGCCTCGCGCACCTGGTCGACGGTGACGCCGGGGTGCGTGTGCGTGAGCACCAGCTCACCGAACCTGTCCTCGCGCTGCAGGATACCCAGCGGCGTGATGACGACGCTGACGCCGTGACCCTGCGGCTGGATGCCCTGCCCGGATTCCCGGGCCGCGACCGGCGACGGCGAGGTCACGAAATCCAGCTGTGCGGGGAACGACGCGTGGTCGTGACGGCGGATGATGACGAAGACCTCACCGGCGTTCGACATGATGTCCGAGGCGCCGCCGGACCCGGGCAGCCGCACCGTGGGCTTCTCCCAGTCGCCGATGACACTCGTGTTGAGCGATCCGTGCCGGTCGATCTGCGCCGCCCCCAGGAAGCCCACGTCCACGTTGCCGCCCTGCAGCACGTAGCCGAACAGCGCCTGCATCGACACGACGGACTCCGCGCCGGACACCAGCACGAAGTCCGCGATGCCCTCCGCCATCTCCTCCGGATGCGCGCCGGTCACCCCGGACTCGTAGATGAGCTCGATGTCGCGGTTGATCGTGCGGTGCGCCAGGTCGACGGCCAGCGTGGGCAGGCCGATGCCCGCGAACACGGTCGTCTTGCCGGCCAGCATCTTCGCCGCCGCGCACACGATGAGCTCCGTCTGCGAGTAGTCCGCAGCCGTCTCCTCCGCGGTGACCTCGTTCTCCGTCTGTGCCGTGGTCATCGGTCTCCTCCGTCCGTCGCCGTCTCCGCCGTTCCCGAGGCCGCCGGCCCGCCGCCCGCAGAGGCACCCCCTGCTGCCGCCGGGACCCGCCGCCCGTAGTCCACGGGCCGGGAGAGGCGGGGTGCGACGGTCAGGGGCGCCAGCTGCTCCTCCCCGATCGCCGTGAGGTACTCGCTGTGGTCCTTCGTGCCGCGCACGTGCGTGTCGAGCCACTCCTGCAGCCGCGCGCTGTCCTTCGCCATCTGCGGCCACATCCGGTAGAACGCGTTGTCGCGGTCGTAGGAGCCCTGGACGTACGAGGGGTGGGCCCCGCGGGGGACGACGCAGACCGCGTCGACCGCGTGCGCGGGGATGAGGGTGCGGTTGGGGTCGGAGCGCACGACCTCGTCGTCGACGATCTCCTCGACCGTCACGATGACGCGGTCCGCCGCGTAGACGGCCTCCTGCTGGACGCCGGTGATGCCCCAGATCTGGACGTTGCCGCGGCGGTCGGCCCGCTGCGCGTGGACGATCGTCACGTCCGGGTTGAGCGGCGGGACGACGTAGACGGTGCCGTCGCCGTACGGATCGTCGACCAGCCGGATGTCCGGGTTGACGGAGGGCAGGTCCGATCCCGCGTACGACCGGATCGGGATGAACGGCAGGCGGGAGGCGCCCGCGTGGTAGCGCAGCACCATCGCGTGGTGGCTGTACTCCTCGACCTCCAGCGGGGCCGGATCGTGCTTCTCGATCCGGCGGCGGATCTCGTGGAGGGCGCCCGCGGAGCCGGAGGCGAAGAACGAGCAGACCAGCCGGTCGACGCAGCCGGCGGCGATCATCATGTCCGACAGCAGGTCCGGGGTCATGCGGCAGAACGTGAGCCCGCGGCGCCCCTGCCGGATGATCTCGTGGCCGGCCGCGAACGGGATGAGATGGCTGAACCCCTCGAGCGCGATCGAATCGCCGTCGTGGACCAGTTCCCGGATCGCTTCCGGCAGCGGAACGACTCTGTCCTTCGCCATGTGTGGCCCTCTCGCTGTGCAGCAGTGACCCAGCCAGATTAAGTCAGTTTCAACGAGGAATCCAGCGGACATACTTACCAACTGAACATCAATCTGCCATACTCGTGCCCATGGAGCTCCAGCAGGTGCGCGCTTTCCTCGCGGTCGCAGAAGAACTGCACTTCGGTCGTGCGGCGGAACGCCTGGGCATCGCCCAGCCGCCGCTCAGCCGTGCGATCCGCCAGTTCGAGCAGGAACTGGGTGCGGATCTCTTCCACCGCACCACCCGCCACGTCTCCCTCGCCCCCGCCGGCGAGGCCCTCCTGGGCCCGGCCCGCGAGCTGCTCGAAGCGGCGGAGACCGCACAGCGGTCCGTCACCATGGCCTCGGCCGGGGACGTGGGCCGCGTGCGCCTGGGCCTGGGCACCCTGTCCTCGCACCGGGTCGCCTCGCGGCTGGTCGCGGAGTCGCACCGCCGCAAGCCCGGCATCACGGTCGAGCTGGAGAGCAACGTGTACACGGAGGAGGGCATCGCCCGCCTGCGCGACGGCACGCTGGACCTGGCGCTGGTGCGCTGGCAGACGCAGCCGCCGGGGATCTCCGGCCGTCCCGCGCTCTACGAGCGGCCCATGGTCGCCGTGCACGCCGAGCACCGTCTGGCCGGCCGGTCGTCGGTCACGATCGACGAGCTGCGCGACGAGCCGTTCATCCTCCTCCCCGCGGACCCGGGTTCCACGATGCGCGACCTCACCCTCCAGTGGTGCTACGAGGCGGGCTTCGCGCCCCGCGTCGTCCAGGAGGCCCCGGACACGCAGCTGGTGAGCGCGCTCGTCGCGGCGGAGATGGGCATCACGATCACGTACGACTCCGTCATGGCCCACATCCACGACCCGCACCTCGTCGCGGTCCCGCTGGCGATCGAGCACGACCCGATCGTCGTCTACCTGGCCCACCGCGCCGGGGAGGCCGCGCCAGCACTGCGCGAGGTCCTGGCCGCCGCCGCCGAGGCCGTCCCCACACCCAGCCCGCCCGTGCACACCGTCGCCGCGCACCGCGCCGCGGCCACCGACCCTGTCCTCACCTCCACCATCCCCACCCACAAGGAGACACTGTGACCCAGACACCCGCTTCCGCCAACGACATCGTCATCTGCGAGCCGCTGCGCTCCCCCGTGGGCGCCTTCGGCGGCCAGTTCAAGGACATCGCACCGGAGGAGCTGGGCCGCCAGGTCGTCACCGCCCTCCTGGAGCGCACCGGCATCGATCCCGAGGTCGTCGACGACGTGATCTTCGGTCAGTGCTACCCGCACATGGAGGCTCCCGCGATCGGCCGCGTCGTCGCGCTGAACTCCGGCATGCCGGTCACGGTGCCGGGGCGCCAGGTCGATCGCCGCTGCGGCTCCGGCCTGCAGGCCGTCGTCGACGCGATGGGCGCGATCGCCACCGGCGGCGCCCAGGTCGTCATCGCCGGCGGTGCGGAGTCGATGTCGCGCGCACCCTTCTTCAACGAGGACATCCGCTGGGGCATCCGCGGCGGCAACGTCGAGCTCAAGGACGGCCTGGTCCGCGGCCGCCTCACCGCGGGCGGCACGCACTACCCCGTGCCCGGCGGCATGATCGAGACGGCGGAGAACCTGCGCGAGGAGTACTCGATCGCCCGCGAGGAGCAGGACCGCCTGGCCGTCGAGTCGCACCGCCGTGCGGCGGCTGCGACGGACAGCGGCGCGTTCGCGGAGGAGATCGTCCCGATCGTCATCCCCGCGACCCGCAAGCAGCCGGAGCAGCGGATCACGCTCGACGAGCACATCCGTCCCGGCGCCTCGATGGAGTCGCTGGGCAAGCTCAAGGCGATGCGCGCGAAGATCGATGAGGCCTCGACCGTCACCGCGGGCAACGCCTCCGGTCAGAACGACGGCGCCGCTGCCACGATCGTGACGACGCGGGCGAAGGCGGAGGAACTGGGTCTCAAGCCGCTCGTCCGCATCGTCAGCTGGGGCCTGGCGGGCGTCCCGCCGCGCACCATGGGCATCGGCCCGGTGCCCGCGACCGCCGCCGCCCTGCAGCGTGCCGGCCTGGAGCTGAAGGACATCGACCTCATCGAGCTGAATGAGGCGTTCGCCGCGCAGGCGCTGGCCTGCACCCGCGAGTGGGGCTTCGGCGAGTCCGACTTCGAGCGCACGAACGTGAACGGCTCCGGCATCTCGCTGGGCCACCCCGTGGGCGCGACCGGTGTCCGCATCCTCACGACGCTGGCCCGCGAGATGGACCGCCGCGGCGCACGCTACGGCCTCGAGACCATGTGCATCGGCGGCGGCCAGGGCCTGGCCGCGATCGTCGAGCGCGTGGAGGCCTGAGCATGACGGCGACCAGCCGACCGCTCACCGGCTTCACCGTCGTGGAGAACGACTCGTTCGTCGCGGCGCCGTCGGCCTGCCTGGCGCTCAGCCAGCTGGGCGCGGAGGTCATCAAGATCGACCCGCTGAAGGGCGGACCGGACATCGACCGGTGGCCCATCACCCCGGAGGGGCGCTCCATCTACTGGGGCACCCTCAACCGGGGCAAGCGCTCCGTCGCGATCGACCTCCGCAGCGAGGAGGGGCAGGAGCTCGCCCAGGCCCTCATCACGGCCACGGGCGAGGACCCGGCGAAGACCGGCATCTTCGTGACGAACAACGTGGGCAGGTCCTTCCTGACGGACGAGGCGCTGCGCGCCCGCCGCGCGGACCTCATCCACGTGAAGGTGCAGGGCACGGCGACCGGCGGTCCCGGCGTCGACTACACCGTCAACGCGGAGACCGGCATCCCCGGCATCACCGGACCGGCGGAGTCCCCGCGGCCGGCCAACCACGCACTGCCCGCCTGGGACCTGCTGTGCGGCCAGGCCGTCGTGAGCTCCGTCCTGGCGGGCCTGCTGCAGCGCTCGACCACGGGCGAGGGCACGTACTCGGAGATCGCGCTCGAGGACATCGCGCTGGCCACGGTCGCCAACCTGGGCTGGTACACGGAGGCGCTCCAGCCGGCCGGGGAGCGCGGCAAGCACGGCAACCACATCTTCGGGACCTTCGGCACGGACTTCGCCACCGCTGACGGCAGTGCGGTCATGATCACCGCGATCACGACCCGGCAGTGGAAAGCGCTCGTCGAGGCGACCGGCATGACCGCGGTCGTCGACGCTCTGCAGACCGCGCTGGGCGTGGACCTGTCGCTCGAGGAGAACCGGTACGCGCAGCGGGAGACCCTCGAGGCGCTCCTGAAGCCGTGGTTCGCCGCCCGCACCCTCGACGAGGTGACGCAGGCACTGAGCGGGACCGCGGTCCTCTGGGCCCCGTACCGCAGCATCGGCGAGGTGGCGACGGAAGCCGCTGCGGCCTCGGCGGCGGGGACGGCGACCGGCGTGCTCCGGGGCCTCGACAGCGACAGGCTGGGGCAGATGCTCGTGGGCGCCAACCCCATCCGGTTCGACGGCGAGTACCTGACCGGCGAGCGGCCCACCGTCCTGGGCGAGGCCACGCACGAGGTGCTGAGCCAGAAGCTGGGACTCACTCAGACGGAACTGGGAAGACTCTCAGACTCCGGTGTCCTGAACAGTTGATAACGTATGGGAACCGACCCGAACGTGCGGTGCGCCACAGTGCCGCAAGAGGGGAATGCGGTTCCCAAGGAAGGAATGATCACTCCCATGCGGATTGTCACTTTTGTCAAGTACGTGCCGGACGCCGCAGGCGACCGCTCCTTCGAGGCCGACAACACCGTCGACCGCGAGACCGACGGACTCCTGTCGGAGCTCGATGAGTACGCGATCGAGGAGGCCCTGGCCCTCACCGACAAGGACAAGGGCTCCGAGACCATCGCGCTGACCGTCGGCCCCGCCGACGCGAAGGACGCCGTCCGGAAGGCCCTGCAGATGGGCGCGGACAAGGGCGTGCACGTGAATGACGACGCCATCTCCGGCGCCGACGCCGCGGGCACCGCCAAGATCCTCGCCGCCGCCGTGCAGAAGGTGGAGCAGGACGAGGGCCCGGTCGACCTCATCATCACCGGCCTGTCCTCGACGGACGGCCAGATGTCCGTCGTCCCCGTCATGGTCGCAGAGCTGCTGGGCCGCCCCGCCGCGACGCAGGGCTCCAGCCTGGAGGTCACGGATTCGACGGCGACCATCCGCCGCGACGGCGACACGGCCTCGGAGTACGTCGAGGTGACGCTGCCGGCGCTCGTGTCCGTCACGGACCAGATCAACGAGCCCCGCTACCCCTCCTTCAAGGGCATCATGAAGGCGAAGAAGAAGCCGGTCGCACAGTACGGACTGAGCGACCTGGGCCTCGACGCCTCCGCGGGCGGTGCCGGCGCGTGGACGCAGATCACGCAGCTGGAGCAGGCCCCCGGCCGCACCGCCGGCGAGATCGTCACGGACGAGGGCGACGGCGGGCAGAAGCTCGTCGACTGGCTCGCGTCCAAGAAGCTCGTCTGATCCGTCCGCCCCACATCGACCACATACGCGAAGGAAGAGAAGCGCACTATGTCTGAAGTTCTCGTTCTCGTCGACCACGCGGACGGCACTGTCCGGAAGTCCACGCTCGAACTGCTCACGTTCGCCCGCCGCATCGGCACGCCCGTCGCCGTGTTCGTGGGCGACGCAGCCGCCGGTGAGGCCGCTGCCGGCTCGCTGGGCGAGCACGGTGCGGAGAAGGTCCTCGTGGCCTCCGACGCCGCGTTCGGCGAATTCCTGGTCGCCCCCACGGCAGAGCTGCTCGCGGCTCTGGTGCAGGAGCGCCAGCCGGCCGCGGTCCTCGTGACCTCCGGTGCCGCCGACCGCGAGGTCGCCGCACGCGCCGCCATCAAGACCGGCTCCGGCATCATCACGGACGCCGTGGACGTCGCCGCTGACGGCACCGCCACCCAGCAGGCGTTCGCCGCGTCCTACACGATCAACGGCAAGGTCACGCAGGGCACGCCGTTCATCGCGGTCAAGCCCAACTCGACCTCTCCCGAGGCCGCCGCGGCCGCCGGTGCCGTCGAGGCCGTGTCGTTCGCTCCGTCGGACGCCTCCAAGACCGCCCGCATCGTCAAGGTCGAGGAGAAGCCGGCTTCCGGTCGTCCCAGCCTCACCGAGGCCCCGATCGTCGTGTCCGGCGGACGCGGCACCGGCGGCGACTTCGCTCCCGTCGAGGCCCTGGCGGACGCACTGGGTGCGGCCGTGGGCGCCTCGCGCGCGGCGGTCGACGCCGGCTGGTACCCGCACTCCCACCAGGTGGGTCAGACCGGCAAGGCCGTGTCGCCGCAGCTGTACGTCGCGGCGGGCATCTCCGGCGCGATCCAGCACCGCGCCGGCATGCAGACCTCGAAGAACATCGTCGCCGTCAACAAGGACGACGAGGCTCCGATCTTCGAGCTCGCCGACTTCGGCGTCGTGGGCGACCTGTTCCAGGTCCTCCCCCAGGCCACCGACGCGGTCAACGCACGCAAGTGAGGTGAGGCCGGCGGGGCGGTGAGCCGCACCCGCTGAGGCGCACCACCTGCTGAGCAGCACAGAGGACGTCCGTCCGCCCGGTTGAAACCGGTGGGCGGACGTCCTTACACTGTGGAGGTCTCGAAGGCCCGGGCGTCGGGTCCGCATCCCCCATCACGGGAGGCTGCGTCCCCGCCGTCCGGGCCTTCAGCGTGTCCGGGCGGGGTGCGTCGGTCCAGCTGGGTCAGGACCGCTGGGCCAATGGTGTGACCGTGTGCTCCACGCCCAGGGCGTCGAAGGCGACGCGGGCGCAGGACAGGAGCCCCGCGTCGGAGGCCGTGAGGGTCAGCTCCCCTCCGGATCCCGCGGCGGAGCGCGCCCCGCCCAGACCGCCGACCCCCATGACGTCGACCGGCACGCCCACCGCCTGCTCGATGAACTGGCGGACCATGGGCGACCGCACCACGCCACCCGTCGCCGGCAGTCTGTCCGGCTCAGCACCCAGGCGCTCCAGCAGCGCGGCGACATCCGCGGCCAGTGCCTCGACGACCTCCCCGTACGCGGCGGCGGCCCGGGTCGCGGCGGCGCCGTCCGGAGTGGCCGCACGTGCGGAGGTGCTGGTGGGCGGTTGGGCGAGGGCGGCCTCGGCGATGGCGTGCGCGCCCGGGGAGTGCGGGTCCGTCAGGTCCAGCAGGTCGCGGCGGGCGCGTGCGAGGGCCTCGCCGGCCTCGGGCAACCGGGCGATCGCCAGGTGACCGGCGGGGTGCGCGAGGCGGTGGCGGTCGACGGTCTCACCGGTCTCGTCCGGCAGAGGGAGCTGGGCGGCCGGTGTCGGGTCGACGTGCGCGACCCAACCCGTCGTCCCCAGGTGCAGGTAGACGTCTCCGGGCTCGCTGCCCACCGTCCCGTCCGTCGCGGAGCCCGCGTCGCCCAGCGCCAGCACGACGGGCGTCCCCGCGGGGACGCCGAATGCGCGGGCGGCCTGCGCGCCCACCGGCCCCACGATGCCCGGGTCCACGAGGCGCGGCAGGCGCAGATGGGCGGGGACGAGCGGGTCCGGGCCACTCCGGGGGCCGGTCTCCGGAGCAGTGCCGTCCGGCGACTGCAGCGGGATCCAGTCGTCCGTCCGCGGGTCGTAGAGGCCGGTCGTGCTGGCAGTGAGCCGATCGCACACGGCGTCGCCGGTCAGCGCATGCGCGACCCAGCCGGCGGCTGAGAACAGAACGGTCCTCGACGCGGCGTATGCGGTGGGCGCCGTGCGGGCGACGTGGAGGAGCTTGGGCGGGAGCGCGTCCGGTCCCGGCGGCGGGGTGACGGCGATGCTCGGCGCCCAGGTGGGGTTGGTACGGGAGAGGTCGGCGAGCTCCGACCGCGCGTGCGTGTCGGAGTAGAGGACCACCGGATGGGTGGGCCGGCCGTGCTCGTCCAGGAGGACGAGGTCCTGCATCTGCCCGGTCACACTGACCGCGGCGAGAGGACTCGGAGCGGGGCTCAGCGACCCATTCCCGCGCAGGCAGTCGGCGATCACCGCGCTGACGGCGTCCTGCCAGTCCTCGAGGTGCTGGTGCATCCGGCCGTCCGGCCCCCGGGTCGTCGACAGGGATGCCTGCGCGTCCTCCAGGACGGCACCGGTCTGGTCGAGGAGCGCGGCCTTCACAGAGCTCGTCCCCACATCGATCGCGAGGACGGGGCCGGATGCGGGCTGCGAAGATCGGGGGTCCGTGGTCACCGGTTCATCGTAGTGAACGGTGGCCGGACCCCCGACCGCGCGGCTCAGGCGCGGGGGCGCCGGGTCCGCAGCAGGAGCACGAATCCGACACCGGTGAGGATGAGACCGACGGTCAGTGCGCCCGCGGTGCCCGCGCCGGTGCGCGGCAGGGAGTCGTCGTCGCCGGAGCCCCCCTCACCCGAGCCGTCGCCGTCGCCACCGCCGCCGGACACGCGCCGGATGTGCCCGTCCTCCTCGCGCAGGCCCTCCGCATGCGGGGCACGTTCGGCGATGCCCTCGACGTCCTCGCAGAGGCACCCCACGGCGAGCACCCGGCGCTCCTGCGGGAGCGCTTCGCGCTGGAGACGCTGCTGGACCGCACCAGCGCACCGAACCTGCTCGAGCGACTCGCCGCCACGGGCGAGGCCGCAGACGTCGCCGCCGCGCGGGCGTTCCGCACCATCGGACTCCTGGGCGAGGGCCGCGTCCCGGAGGCGCGCGCCGCCTTCGCGGGGGTCCCGGAGCTCCTGCAGGAGTCTGCGCCCGCGGTGCTGCGCGACTACCTGGACCCCGTCGCCTCCGGCGTGTGGTCCGCTTACCTCCTCGACGACTTCCGCGCCGGCATCGACCTGGGCGAGCGGGGCCTGCGGATCGCCCGCCGCCACGGCCGCGGTCACGTGACCGCGAACATGGGAGCCGCCCTCGCCTACTGCCTCGTGAACGCGGGGCGGCTGACGGAGGCGGACGCGATCGCCCAGCAGGCGATCGTCGACGCCCGCCGCCACGGCTCGCAGGGCGTGCAGAGCATGGCGCTCACCGCCCTCGTCCAGTCCGCGCAGTGGCAGCGGAACGACCGACTCGTCGCAGCCCGCTACCGCGCCCTGCTCGCGGAGGACCTCCCCGAGGCCGGATGGTGGCGCCGCACCTCGCTCACCGCGCAGGCGAGGTGCGCGGCCCTCCTGGGCGAGGACTCCCCCGGCCTGCCGGACACGCTCCAGCACGACGCGTCCGTGGGCTACCGGTACGCGGATGCCCGGCTCGTCCACGCTCGCAGCGGCGACGTGGGCAGCGCAGTCCGGGTGATCTTCACCGACCTGGGGATGCCGGCCCACCTGGGACGGGTGCACGGAGGGTTCGCGCGCCTGGACGCCGCGGCGGACCCCCTCCACGCCCTCACCCGCCGCGAACGCGAGGTCGCCCTGTTCGTCGCGGACGGCCTCACGAACATCCAGATCGCGGACCGGCTGGTCATCAGCAGACGCACGGTCGAGGAGCACGTGTCGAAGATCCTGCGGAAACTGGGCGTCCGCTCACGCGTCGCCGTCGTGGGCCTGGTCCGCGGCCGGACTCCCGACTGACCATGCCCTCGCGCAGACATCCGAGAACCGTTCCCACCGGGTATGACGCGCGTCACTGCGCCGGATAGACTGACGAGGACGAGCTGGACCACGAGACATCTCTGGAGGCAACTGTGAAGAAGCGCTTGATTCTGCTGGCGGGCCTGGGCATCGGCTTCGTGCTGGGCTCCTACTCCGGTCGTTCCAGCTACGAGAAGCTGCGGGCGCAGGTGGACCAGCTGTGGTCCGATCCGCGCGTGCAGGAGCAGTTCGAGAAGGCCGGCGACACGGTCAAGGAGAAGGCGCCGCAGGTCGCCCAGGCCGTCAAGGACAAGGCTCCGGAGGTCGCGGCCGGCGTGCAGTCCGCCGCCGCCACCGCTGTGTCCGCCGGCCGTGAGAAGCTCGACAACCTCACGCACGGCGACGAGGATGACGAGACCCTCGCCGACGTCGAGGACACGGACGACGAGGTGACGGAGGAGGACCAGATCAGCGCGGCCGTCGACGAGGCGCTCGACGCGGATCCGGACGTCGTCTCCGATCCCTCCACGGATCCCGTGGACGAGGGCCCCGCAACCCCCACGGCGTGACGACCCGACCGGCTGGGGTCCGCGCTCAGGTCACAGGAGCGCGGAACCCAGCCGGCACACGTTCTCCGCGTAGCGGCGCAGCAGCGAGCGCTCCGCCCACGCTGCGGTGTCCAGCGGCACCGACGAGCTCCGGAAGTCCTCGCGCTCCAGCGCGTACATCCGCTGGGTGAACTCCTCATCCACGATGAAGAGCGACACCTCGTGGTTGATGGAGAAGGACCGCTCGTCCATGTTGGACGACCCGATGACGGTCACCTCGTCGTCGACCAGGATGAACTTCGCGTGCAGGACCGTGGGCGAGTGGTATTGGAAGATCCGCACCCCGGCCTCCACCAGCTCGTCGTAGTAGGACTCCTGCGCCTTCCCCGCGATCCAGTGGTCGTTCGTCGCACCCACGTACAGCCGCACGTCCACACCGGACTGCGACTCCGTCTTGAGCGCCGTCAGCAGTGCGGGGTCCGGCACGAAGTACGGCGACGAGATCACGATCTCGCGGTTCGCGTTGTAGATGAGATGGGTGAACAGCTGCAGGTTGTTCTCCTGCTCGAAACCCGGACCGGACGGGACCACCTGGGCGAGGACGCCCGTCGCCTCCTCCGGGATGTCCAGATCCTCGTCGATCTCACCCAGCAGCGGATCGTCCGTCTCCGAGTACCAGTCGGAGGCGAACACGGCGTCCAGCTCGTCCACGACGGGGCCCGTGCAGCGGACCATGAGGTCCTTCCACAGGAGCCCGCGGCGCAGGTTCGACGCCTTGTTGTAGGACGGATGGATGATGTTCTGCGAACCCGTGAAGGCGACGTCGCCGTCGACCACGAGGATCTTGCGGTGGTTGCGCAGATCCAACCGCTGGTATTCGCCCCGCCACGGCCGGATGGGCATGCTGCGCCGCCACAGGAGACCGGAAGAGTCCAGGAGCTTCACCAGTGAGCGGTAGCCCGGGTAGCCCAGCGACCCCAGGTGGTCGATGAGGATCCGCACCTCGACACCGCGCCGGTGCGCGTCGATGAGAGCGTCGAACAGCTGCCGGGTCGTGTCGTCCAGGGTGACGATGTAGAACTCGAAGTGCACGAAGCGCTTCGCCCCGCGCACCTCCCGGGTCATCTGCTCGATGCAGTCGACGGAGTCGGAGACCAGCTCGAACGAGTTCCCGTGCACCATCGGCAGCGCACCCAGCTCGTAGTTGAGCTGCGCGGCGGTGCTGAGGGGCAGCGGCAGATGGTCGGAGGCCCCGATGATCGCGCGGTGGCCGGTCGCGGACTTCACCCTCTCGTTGATCTCGTGCTGCTTCTCCCGTCGGCGCTGGGGCAGGTTGGGCGACCCCAGGAACAGGAAGAGGATGATCCCCACGAACGGGATCATGAAGATGAGGATGAGCCAGCCCAGCGCCGCGGTCGGCTTCCGCCGGTACCCGACCGTCCCCAACGCGACGATGCGGACGATCGCGTCGATGACGAGCAATGTGATCGCGACCCAGCCCGGGAACTGCGCCTGGATCCAGGTGAAGATCCCGCTGGGGTCCATCCGCGCCTCCTCCCCGACGACCGGGCGCCCTGCGATGCGGCAGAGGCATCCTCGCTGCTCTCAGAATCCTATCGGTCCGTGCAGACACGAAAGCGCCGCGCCTCCTCGTGCACCGGGGCACAGGGAGGCGCGGCGCGCGCGACGGGTCAGATGTGGCGGCCGCCGGAGATCTCCTGCACCGTGCCGGTCATGTACGAGGACATGTCCGAGGCCAGGAACAGCACGACCGAGGCGACCTCGGACGGCTCACCCGCACGGCCCATCGGGATCTCCGCGAGCTTCGAATCGATGACGTCCTGACGCATCGCAGCGGTCATCGCCGTGTTGATGAAACCGGGCTGGATCGCGTTGACGCGGACGTTCTTGAAGCCCACCTCCTTCGCGGCGGCCTTCGTCATGCCGACGATGCCGGCCTTCGCGGCGGAGTAGTTCGTCTGGCCCAGCATGCCGACCTTGCCGGAGATCGAGGACACGTTGATGATCGATCCGCCGTTCTCCTGCTCGCGCATGACGGCGGAGGCGGACTTGAGTCCGTTCCAGGTGCCGCGCAGGTGGACGGCGATGACCTGGTCGAACTGCTCCTCGGTCATCTTCCGCATCGTCGCGTCGCGGGTGATGCCGGCGTTGTTGACCATGACGTCGACGCTGCCGAACACCTCGTTCGCCTTGTTCACGAGAGCCTCGACCTGGGCGAGCTCGACGACGTTGCAGGCCATCCCCACGGCGCGGTCGCCCACGCCCAGGTTCTTCGCGGCCTCCTGGACCGCCTCCTCATTCAGATCGCCCAGGACGACGTTCGCGCCCTCTGCGACGAAAGCCTCGGCGATCGCAAGGCCCAGGCCCTGCGCGGCTCCGGTGATGACGGCGGTGCGGCCCTCGAGAAGTGCCATGTGCTGTGTCTCCTTCATTGCTGTGTGTGGCGGTGCGGTCTGGACGGACCGTCACTTCTGCAGGTGCGCGCCCTTGATGAGCTGGCGGGCGATGACGAGGCGCTGGATCTCCGAGGTGCCCTCGTAGATCCGGAACAGCCGCGCGTGGCGGTAGAAGCGCTCGACGCTCGTCTCGCGCATGTAGCCCATGCCGCCGTGCACCTGGACGCCGCGGTCCGCGACGCGGCCCAGCATCTCCGAGGCGTAGAGCTTCGACGTCGACGGACCCAGCTTGCGGTCCGATCCGTCGTCCCAGCGGCGCGCCGCATCGAGGACGAGTGCGCGGGCGGCCCGCAGCTCCGTGTAGCAGTCGGCCAGCTGCGCCTGCACCAGCTGGAAGTCCGCGATCGGGCGGCCGCCCTGCTTCGCGTTCTTCGCGTGCTCGACCGTGTCGTCGAGGATGCGGGTCGCCTGGCCCACGCAGATCGCGCCGATGTGGAGGCGGCCCTTGTTGAGCGAGGCCATCGCCGCACGGAAGCCCACCTCCTCCTCGCCACCCACCAGGCTGGCGGACGGGACGCGCACGTCGTCGAAGAAGATCTCCGAGGTCAGCGCACCGGCCTGGCCCATCTTCTTGTCCGACGGGCCCACCGTCACGCCGTCGGCCTGCGTGGGGACGAGGAACACGGAGATGCCCTTCGAGCCCTGTGCACTGGGGTCCGTCCGGGCGAACACCATGAGGACGTCGGACAGCGCCGCGTTCGTGATGAAGCGCTTGGCGCCGTTGATGACGTAGTCGTCGCCGTCCTTGACCGCGCGGGTCGTGAGGCCGGACGGGTCGGAACCGGCGTCCGCCTCCGTCAGCGCGAACGACGCGACGACCTCGCCGGAGGCGATCTTCGGCAGCCATTCCTGCTTCTGCTCGTCCGTGCCGTAGTTCACCAGCACCTGGCCGGCGATGCCGTTGTTCGTGCCGAACAGCGACCGGTAGGACGGTGTCGTGTAGCCCAGCTCGAAGGACAGGAGAGCGTCCTGCTCCGCGTTGAGGCCCAGTCCGCCGAACTCCTCCGGGATGGCCCAGCCGAACAGGCCCATCTCCGCGGATTCGTCGCGGATCTCGCGGGGGATCTCGTTGGTCTCCTCGATCTCCAGCTCGCGCGGGATGACCTTCTCGCGGACGTAGGAGCGGACGGTGTCGAGGATCGACTCGAGCGTCTCCTCGTCGACGCCCGGGGTGACCGGATACGGGTTCGTGTCTGCCATGCGTCCGCTCAGTCCTCTTCCACCATGAGCGAGACGGCCTCGGCGATCGCCGCGGGGCGGTCCTGGCCCTCGATCTCGATGACGTGGTTCATGACGACCTGGATGCCCGTGTCCTTGCGCGTGACCTCCTTGAGCGTCACGACGTCGCGGACCTTCGAGCCCACGCGGACCGGGTTGGGGAAGCGCACCTTGTTGAGGCCGTAGTTGATCTTCATCTTCATGCCGGTCACGTCCGTGACCTGCGCACCCAGCAGGGGCAGGAGGCTGAGCGTCAGGAAACCGTGTGCGATCGTGCCGCCGAACGGTCCGTCCTTCGCCTTCTCCTCATCGATGTGGATCCACTGGTGGTCGCCGGTCGCGTCTGCGAACAGGTTGACCCGCTCCTGGTCGACCAGGACCCACTCGCTGGCACCCAGCTCCTGACCCACGAGCTGCTCCAGCTCCGCTGCACCGTTGATGACTCGCACCATCGCGCTCTCCTTCTCTCCGGGATCATGCACGCCGCACTCATTCTTGCGACCGCGCAAAGAATCGTTCATCTCTCTAGACCATTTCGGCATCAGTGTATCGTCAGACGTGCCGTTTGTCAGCGCCTCAGGCCACCGGAACACCTCCTGATCGAACGTCCAGCGAGGGACGGGGCTACCATCGGCAGGAGAGCTCCCATTGCAGCGGGCCACGTACAGCGAGGAGAACCCATGAGTTCCGAATCCCAGTCAGCAGCACAGACCGACCAGGCGGCGGGAGCCTTCGACCTCGCCGCGCTGGTCCACGGCGACGACCGCGCGGACCTGTCCGGGCAGGCCGACCACGACGCGCTCAAGCGCGCCCAGCAGAAGTCCGCGCAGCAAGCGACGGATGAGCAGGGGCGCCCCACCCGCTCGTCGACGGGCGACCTGCTGGACTACGCGAAGAAGGTCCCGGTCCGCCCCGCCACCAGCGTCATCATCCTGCGGCAGGCCCCGGACCTCCAGGTCTTCGTCCAGCACCGCGTCACGACCATGGACTTCGCCGCCGGCGTCGTCGTGTTCCCCGGCGGCCGCGTCGACCTCCAGGACGTGGAGGAGGCGGCGGGCCTGCCGGTCGATCCGGCGGATCTGGACCGTCACCTGACCGCGTGGTCGCAGACCGACGCGGTGCGCAACGGCCTGGCCGGCAGCGTCGCGGATCCCGGTGCGGAGCCGGCGGAGGCGCCCCCCGCCGAGGCCGCTCAGGGCGTCCGCACCCTGCTCGCCTGCGCGATCCGCGAGGTCGAGGAGGAGACGGGCCAGCGTCTGGGCACCGGGATCATGCATCCGTGGGCCAATCTCGTGACCCCGCCCGGGCGCTCGAAGCGGTTCGACACGTACTTCTTCGTGACCGCCGGTGAGGGTCTGGCCGACCTCGCGCACCAGACGACGGAGGCGACGAACTCGGAATGGCTCAGCGTCGACGACCTGCTGACCGGCGAGGTGGAGGGCCGCTACCGGCTCATGCGTCCCACACTCGCACTGCTGACGGAGCTGCAGACCCTGGGCACCGTCGACGCGGTCCTGGAGCAGGCGACGAACGGGGCGCGGACGATCGAGTCGATCCGCCCCCAGGTCCCCGGCATCCACTGACGCGCTGACCGCCCCTCGGCGAGACTCCCCGCGGAGCGCCGCGCACCCGCTCAGCGCGAGGCCGCGGCGCGCACCCGCTCACACGAGCCGGTGCACGCCGTCCTCGTCCACTGTGACGACGCCGCGGTCCACGAGGTCCGCCAGGTGCTTGCCGCACGTGCTGACCTCGACGCGGTCGGCGAACGCGGGACGGCGGCCCGGGCGGTAGACGACACCGCGACCCACCATCCCCTCGGCCGTGTTCACACCCGCGCGGACCAGGTCGAGGATCGCCTCCTCCCGCCGGTCGAGCACCCGACCGAAGTCCGCCAGCGCCTGCAGGTACTCCGCGCGGTCCCGGTACGGCCCCTTGTGGTGCGCGGTCGCGACGACGTCCGCCGTCAGCCGCGCGCACGTCTCGACCGTCGCCCGGTAGTCCGCGATCCGGGCGCCGCGGTCGCTGTAGAGCGGACCGAAGGACGACAGGTCGACGTCCCCGATGAAGGCGACGCCGTCCGGCTGGACGAGGAAGCCGGAATGCCCCGGCGTGTGGCCGGGCAGGTGGATCGCGGTGACCGTGACGCCTCCGCCCAGATCGAAGACGTGGCCGTCCTCGAACGTCCGCACGTCCGGAACGGGCGACCAGCGGAACTCCTCGACCATCGCGGGCGCCGCCTCGGCCGGGATGCCCATGGCGTCGAGGAAGACGGCTTGGTCCCGCATCGCGGCGGCGTCCGCGGAATGGACCCAGACCTCGGCAGCCTCCCCCGCACCCACGGTGTGGTCCTCGTGGCTGTGGCTGACCAGCAGCAGGTCCGCGTCAGCCGGCGAGGTGTGCAGAGCGGAGTCGATGAGCGCGGTCCGCTCCGTCCCTCGCACCAGCAGCGGGTTGGCATGCGGGTACTTCCCGCCGTTCTCCGGCCGCAGCTGCACAGTGTGCGGCCCCAGCCGGACCTCCTCGACGGTCATGCGGTCTCCTCTCCTGCAGCTCAGTACAGCGGCGGACGGGCGTCGCCGGCGAACGGGTAGCGGGCGCGGAAGTCGTCCGCGATCTCCGCCATCGTCACCCACTCGACACCCTCGTGGCCGCCGATGTACTCGATGAGCCGCTCCAGCATGAGCAGCACCTGCGGACGGCCGGACACGTCCGGGTGGATCGTGATGGGGAAGACCCCGTAGTCCAGCTCCCGGTACACCCAGTCGAACTGGTCCTTCCACAGCTGCTCGATGTCCCGCGGGTTCACGAAGCCGTGCGAATTGGCGCTGGCCTTGATGAACATCATGGGCGGCAGGTCGTCGACGTACCAGTTCGCCGCGATCTCGACCATGTCGATCGTCTCGCCGTGGGTCAGCGGCTTCATCCACTCCGCCGCATCCTTGTCGTAGTCGATGTTCGTCCACGACTCGCCCAACCGCACGTAGTAGGGGACGAAGTCCGCGTGCGACTGCGAGTGGTCGTAGTCGAAACCGAACTCCTGCAGCAGCGACGCCGTCCGCTGCGACATCTCCCACCACGGCGCCACATAGCCGCGCGGGGCCTGACCCGTCGCCTTCGTGAGGACCTCGACGGACCGCTCCATCACATCGCGCTCCTGCTGCGCGGTCATGTCGACCGGGTTCTCGTGCGAGTAGCCGTGCGCGCCCACCTCGTGACCGGCATCGACGATCATCTTCAGCTCATCCGGGAACGTCTCCGCGGAATGGCCCGGCACGAACCACGAGGCACGGATGTCCTCCCGCTGGAACATCTTCAGCAGCCGCGGCACACCCACCTCGCCGGCGAAGATGCCGCGCTGGATGTCGTTGATCGAGTCCTGGCCGCCGTACGAGCCCAGCCAGCCTCCCACCGCATCGATGTCCACACCGAACGACGCCATGATCCTCTTCGCCATGATCCGACTCCTTTCGTGGTGCCGCGCCCGCGTGACGCGGTTCACCGTCAGCCTACGACAGCGCTCCGGACGTCGTCAGGTCCTCTCACGTGCGGGTTCTCCGTTCAGGCGCCGATGCTGCGCGCGGCCGACGACGACGTTCGACCCTAGGTTTCCACGGCAAGTGATTGCTAGGCTCGGTCCATGGAGAACCCGTCCCCGCAGCTCCCGCAGTCCTCGGCGCACCCGCACGACGCGGATGCGCACGACTCGACCGAAGCCCGCTGGCTGTCCGCGGACGAGCAGGCCGCGTGGCTGTCGCTCTGGACGACGACCGTCTGGCTGCCCACCCGTCTGGACCAGCAGATGCGGCGGGACGCGGGCCTCAGCCTCGTCGAGTACCACTCGCTGTCGCAGATCGATATGAGCCCGGAGCGCACGCTGCGGCTGAGCGAGCTGGCCTCCGTCACGAACATGTCGCTGTCCCACCTCTCCCGCGTCGTGACACGCCTGGAGAATGCGGGTCTGCTGCGTCGCGAGCCGGACCCGTCCGACGGCCGCTCCACCCTCGCCATACTCACGGACGCGGGCCACGACCGCGTGGTCGCCGCCGCCCCCGGCCACGTCGAGGCGGTCCGCACGTACGTCTTCGACCGCTTGGACGAGAAGCAGAAGGCCGCCCTGGGCGATGCCCTGGGCCCCATCGCCGAGGCCCTGCACCCCGCCCGCATCGCCCGGCTCTGAGAGAGACCGGAGGACGCGGGCGGCTCGGCGGGACGCCGCGGCTCAGCCCTGCTGCTTCGCCGCCTTCTTCGCGGCCAGCTCCTCCATGCGCTTCGCGACGGCGGCCTTCTGCTCGTCCGTGCCGCGCAGCTCGCGCAGCGCCTGCTGCTCGGCGGCCAGGCCGTCAGCCAGCGATGCGGAGTCCGCCATGTCCACCAGGCGCTTCGCCCACACGAGCGCGGAGCGGGACCGCCCGGCGATCGCCTGCGCCAGTGCGTGCGCCGCGGCGACGGGATCGTCGGACAGCTCGTCGACGATGCCCCAGTCGTGGGCCTGCGTCCCGGAGATCGTGTCGCCGGTGAAGATGAGGCGCTTCGCGCGCGACGGGCCGATGAGGCGCGGCAGCAGCTGCGTGCCCATCATGTCCGGGATGATTCCCCAGACGACCTCCATCGCGGACAGCTTGGCGTCCGGGGCGCTGATCCGGATGTCCGCGCCCAGCGCGAACTGGAACCCGCCGCCCAGGGCCGGCCCGTGGATCGCGGCGATGACGGGGACGGGCACCTGCGACCAGATCTCGACCGCCTGCTGCGCCAGGGCCTCGGCGTTCCCCGGGATGTCCAGCGGCTCGCCCGCCATCGTGCCTTCGACGATCCGCTTGAACTGGCCCATGTCCAGACCCGCGCAGAACGCGCGGCCCTCGCCGCGCAGGACGATGGCGCGGACGGACTCATCCGCAGCCAGTTGCCGTCCGGCCTCGAGGAGGTCGTAGAACATCTCCGGCGTGATCGAGTTGAGCGAGTCCGGGCGGTCCAGGACGACGTGCGCGACGGCGTCGTGACGCTCGACGCGGACCGTGGCGTTCGACATCGACACGGAGGTGTCGGGGGCAGTGGGTGCGGTGACGGCGTTGTCGGTCATATCTCTCCCCAAGTGGTGCGGACGAACTGGTGCAGACGGTGGAGCAGGGCTCCTGAACGAGCGTTCGAGTCGCCGCCCACACTACCCGTGTTCCCGGGCTGTCACACGATCCCCGGGGCGGACGGACCCGGGTGTGGTTCGATGGAACCATCACGATCACCGGTTGCACGGCACACCCTCGCGCAGCCCCGCACGACCGCACTCCCGGGGAGTCCTCATGAGTCCGCACCAGTCCTTCGGCTCCGGCCCGCACGCAGGCGGCCCCGCCCCGCGCCGACGGGCACGGGCGACGGACCCCACGGCACCGCCGTCTACGCGGCGGGCACATCGCGACCCCAGCCCCACGCCGCACAGCCCCACGCCCCTCAGTCGTACGGCGCACCGCAGCACGCCGCCCCCGCCGGCGCCCTGCAGCCGGTCGGCCCGGCCTCGGCCCCGGCCACGCACTGGGGCGCACCCGTCCCCGCCGGCGCGCATGCCGCCTACGCCCTCACCCCCGCGAAGTCCTTCGTGACGACGTGGCTGCTGTCCCTGCTGCTGGGCGGGTGGGGCGCGGACCGCTTCTACCTGGGCCAGGTGGGCCTGGGCCTCCTCAAGCTCTTCACCGGCGGCGGCTTCGGCATCTGGTCGCTCATCGACCTCATCCTCATCATGGCCGGCAGCATGCGCGATTCCCTGGGTCGCGAACTGGCCGGCTACCGGGAGCACAGGACCATGGCGATCTGGGTGACGGTCGGTGTCGTGATCGTCAACATCATCATCGTCGTCCTCGTCTACATCGTGCTGTTCGCCGCGATCATCGCGTACATCATGATGATCCTCGCGATGCTGGGCGCCGTCGCCGGCGAGTACTGAGCGCCCTCACCCCACCAGCTCGAGCACCCCGCGCCCCAGCGCGCTGAGCGCGCCCAGGCCTGCCAGGACGACCGCCAGCCGCCGCGCCCCCTCCGGGCTCACCCGCCGCGCCAGCAGCGAACCCAGCCGGATGCCCGCGACGACTGCGACGACGATCGCCCCGAACAGGCTGAGCGGCGGCAGCGCGTCCAGCCCCACCGCCCCGGTCGTCGCCTTCGTCGTGAGCGACAGCAGACCGAACACCATGAAGGTGGGCTGCATCGTCGCGGCGAACGCCTGCTGCGGCCACCGGGCGAACCGCCCGTACATGACCATCGCGGGGCCCGCCACGCCCGAGGCCGTGTTGAGGAACCCGCCCGTCGCACCCGCCGCCGCGGTCAGCCACGGCAGTCCGCGCCCCTGCACGTGCGGCACGCGCGGCGAGGTGAAGGTGAGCACGAGCGCGCCCAGCACGACCGCGCCGATGACGATCGACAGCCACCCGGTCGACAGCTCGCGCACCAGCAGCGCGCCGGGGATCGACCCCACCAGACCCGCGCCCGCGAAGACCCACCACCGCCGCCAGTCGACGTCCCCCAGCACCGTCAGCATGATGAGCCCGCCCGAGCACACCGTCGTCGCGTTCGCGACGAACGCCCCCAGCTGCGGCCCCAGCGCCAGCGCGAGGGTGGGCGCGACGACGAGCCCCACGCCCATGCCGGACAGCCGCTGCAGCGTCGCACCCACGACGACGGCGATGACTGCGATCGCGATGACCTCCGGACCCACCCCTGCAGACTAGCGCTGACCGGCCTGGACCTCCGCCCCCGCCTGTGGTCGGATGGTGCCATGAGTCACATCGTCTTCTTCCACTCCGCCGTGGGCCTGAACGACGGCGTCCACGCGATGGCGCAAACCCTGCGCGACGCCGGCCACACGGTCACGACCCCGGACTACTACGACGGGCACACGTTCGACACCGCCGAGGCCGGGGTCGCCCACCGCGACGAGGTGGGCTTCCGCACCCTCGTCGACCGCGTGGGCGACGCGATCGCGGACATCGACGGCCCGTTCGTCGCGGCCGGGATCTCGCTGGGGGCGGCGATGGCGCAGCGCCTGGGGAAGAAGGACCCCCGCACGCAGGCGGCCCTCCTGCTGCACGCCGGCGGCGAGGCGAAGCCCGTCGACTGGCCCGCCACGTGCGCACTGCAGATCCACCACTCCGTCGACGACCCGTGGGTGGACGAGGGCGCCCCGGAGACGCTCCTGCGCTCGGCGGCGCGGGCGGGCGCACGCGCCGAGCACTACCTCTACCCCGGTGATCAGCACCTCTTCGCGGACCCCACCGGACGCGACTACGTCAAAGAGTCGGCCGATCTCCTGTGGTCACGGGTGCTGGGACTCCTCGACGGCCTCCGCGACGACTGAGGCGATGGCGAAGGGTGCCGCACCCGTTGAGACCGGGAACCGGTCCGCGCGTCGAGTCCCTCACATCTGAGTACTCCCTGGGACCGTTCGCGCCCATCCGATACTAGGATGTATCCGGATTCCTGCACCGCGCAGGCGCGCGACCCAGCCCGCATCCGGGGATGCTCCGCGGCGCGCACAGCAGCCCTCTCTCACACGGAACGGACTCCTTGAACGGCATGAACCAGACCATCGGCAACACGACCCTCCGCCATCAGAACGTCGCACTCCTGGGGATCGCGGAGGCCGTGGCCCCCGTGGAGGTCACCTCGAAGCAGCTCGATGCAGAGCTCGCCGACGTGCTGACGCGACTGGGTCTGCCGCACGGTCTGCTGGAGCGGGTCGCCGGTGTGCACACCCGCCGCCAGTGGGAGACGCAGGACGGCTTCATCGCGGGCTCCGCGGACGCCGGCCGCGAGGCCCTCGAGCAGGCCGGCATCCGCCCGGACCAGATCGGCCTCATGATCAACGGCTCCGTCTCCCGCGTGACGATGGAGCCCTCCGTCGCCGTGTCGATCCACGACCAGCTGGGCCTGGGCACCCACGCGATGAACTTCGACGTGACGAACGCGTGCCTGGGCTTCGTCAACGGCATGTCGCTGGCCGCGTCGATGATCGACTCCGGCCAGATCGAGTACGCGATGGTCGTCGCGGGCGAGTCGACGAACGCGCTGCGGGAGAACACCGTCCGCAGCCTGCACCGCGAGGGCATCACCCGCGCGGAGTACCTCGAGGAGTTCGCGTCGCTGACCCTGGGCTCCGGCGCCGCCGCCGCGGTCCTGGGCCCGGCCGACCGCCACCCGGAGGGCCACCGCGTCAAGGGCGGCGTCACCCGTGCAGCCACGTGGAACAACGGGCTGTGCGTGGGCGGCTGGGACGGCATGCACACGGAGTCCCGCGCGCTCATGGTCAACGGCATCCAGCTGGTCGTCGACGCCTGGGAGGAGGCGGAGCGGGACGGCTGGGACTGGACGGACATGACCTCCTACGTCACCCACCAGGTGTCCTCGAGCCACACGGACGCACTCATCCGGGCCAAGCAGCTGCCGGAGGAGCGGGTCCCCAAGACGTTCCCGGAGCTGGGCAACGTGGGCCCGGCCGCCCTGCCCATCTCGCTGGCGCGCGAGTCCAAGACCCTCACCCGGGGCGACCGCGTCCTGGCGATCGGCGTGGGCAGCGGCCTCAACGCCGCCCTCACAGAGATCGAGTGGTGATCACCCCGTGACACGTCGCCCGTCCGGCCGTCCCAGCCCCCTGCCCACCCCGGCGCTGACCGATGCCCGCGCGGGCATCCCGGCCGCCCCCGCCCAACTGCCGCACGAGGCGGAGGGCGCTCCGCTGGACGGGCTCGACCCCGCGTGGTCGCGCCTGACCACCGTCGACACGCTCGACGGCCCGCGCACCTTCCACGTCCTCGACACCGGCCCCGCCCTCGCAGAGTCCGGCGATCCCCACGTGGGCACGATCGTCGCCGCCCACGGCAACCCCACGTGGTCCTACCTGTGGCGCCACCTGGCCGCCGAGGGCCTCACCCGCGGCTGGCGCGTCATCGCCGTCGACCACCTGGACATGGGCTTCTCCGAGCGCCTGCCCCACCCCCGGGCGCCCCGCCCCGCCGACCAGGGCATCCGACGGGTCGCGGACCGGGTCGCGGACTTCGACGCGGTCATGACGACGCTCCTGGCGGAGGGCCCGGCACCGTCCGCGCACCCCGTCGTGACGATCGGCCACGACTGGGGCGGGATCATCTCGCTCACGTGGGCGTCCCGCAACCAGGACCGCGTCGCCGCGGCGATCACGCTCAACACGGGCGTGCACGTGCAGGCCGGCGACGGTCTGCCCGCGTCCCTCCAGACGGCGCTGGCCGGACCCATGCTGCCGCTGTCGACGGTCCACACGGATCTCTTCCTCAAGGTCACCCTGTCCCTGGCGGGCGAGTCCCTCACCCCCGCCGCCGAGGCCGGATTCCGCGCCCCCTACCGGGTCGCCTCCCGGCGCGGCGGGATCGGCGGATTCGTCGCGGACATCCCGTTCCCGGACTCCCACCCTTCGTACTCCGAGCTGGCGCAGCTGGGCGAGGACATCGCCGGCTTCACGAAGCCCGCCCTCTTCGTGTGGGGCCCCAAGGACCCCGTGTTCCTCGAGCGCTTCCTGCGCGACCTGCGCACACGCATCCCGCACGCGGACGTCCACCGCTTCGAGAAGTCCGGCCACATGCTCTCCGAACAGGAGGACATGCACGGCCTCGTCCTCGACTGGCTGGAGCAGCGCTTCCCGGGCGGCTCGCTCGAGGGCGCGCAGGCCCAGGCGACGACGACCGAGGCGACCTCGACAGCGCAGGCGACCGCGGCCTCGGCGACGGCTGCACGGGACGGGCGGACCGAGCAGGCCGACCGGACCGAGCAGACCACGGACGCCCGCTTCATGTTCACGGAGCTCGAGGGGAACGCGGCCTCGGACGCGCTGGCCAGCGTCGACATGTCGCAGACGCCCGTCGCGAAGCTGACATGGCGGCAGCTGCACGACCGGTACCGCGCGATCGCGCAGGGCCTCCACGACCTGGGGCTCCGCCCCGGCGACCGGGTGTCCATGCTGGTGCCGCCGGGCAACGACCTCACCGCCATCCTCTACGCCGTGCTGCGCGCCGGCGGCATCGCGGTCGTCGCGGACGCCGGTCTGGGGCCGCAGGGGATGACCCGCGCGGTCAAGGCCGCGGACCCGCAGTGGATCATCGGCGAGGTGCCGGGCCTCACCCTGTCCCGCGTCGCGGGCTGGCCGGGCCGCCGCATCAGCGTCGACGCGCTGGGCGGTGTGCAGAAGCGCCTCCTCGACGTGGAGACGAGCATCGCGGAGCTGGTCGAGGCGGGAACGTCGGAGTCGGCCTCGGGCACCGTCCTGTCCGCGGAGGACGTGCCCCTGCCGGCGCCGGACGCGGATGCCGTCGTCCTCTTCACCTCCGGCTCGACGGGCCCCGCGAAGGGCGTGCGCTACACGCATGAGCGGATGACCGCCCTCATGGCCGTGCTGCGCGACTTCTTCGAGGTCCGCCCCGGCACGTCCCTGGTGGCCGGCTTCGCGCCGTTCGCGCTGCTGGGCCCGGGCATCTCGACCGTCTCGATCACCCCGGACATGGAGGTGACGAAGCCGCGCACCCTCACGGCGACGACCCTGGCGCAGGCGGTCATCGACGGCGAGGCGACGATGATCTTCGCCTCCCCCGCCGCCTATCACAACGTCGTCGCGACGGCCGGCGAGCTGACGGACGAGCAGCGGACCGCGCTCACCCGGATCACGATGGTCCTGTCCGCGGGCGCGCCGGTGCCGCTGGCCCTCATGGACGCGCTGGCGGAGCTGTTCCCGCACGCCGCGATCCGATCGCCCTACGGCATGACCGAGGGCCTGCTGCTGACGGAGATCGAACGGGCGGAGGTCGCAGACGCGCTGGCGAACAGCGACGGCGACCTGGGCGTGTGCGTGGGTCGGCCGGTCGACGGGGTGCGCATCGCGCTCGCGCCGATCGAGGAGGACGGGACCCCGTCGGACACGCTGCTGGAGGGCGCGGCCGCGCAGGGGATCCTGGGCGAGATCGTCGTCCACGCCGCCCACGCGAAGGCCGGGTACGACAACCTCTGGCGCACCACGGAAGAGGCCGCGCGCGACACCGTCGACGGGCTGCTGTGGCACCGGACGAACGACATCGGGCACATCGACTCCTCCGGCCGCATCTGGCTCGAGGGCCGCGTCCAGCACCTCATCACGCCACCCACCGGTCCGCTGGGCCCGGGCGGTCCCGAGGCCGTCGTGGACACCCTGCCGCTCGTCTACCGCTCCGCGGCCGTGGGCGTGGGTCCGGCGGGCACGCAGGCCCTCGTGATCGTGGTGGAACCCTCTGATGAGGTCGCGGGCGCCGTCGCGAACGGACCCGCACCGCTGAGCCTCACGACCCTGGTCCGCGACGCGGTCCGCGAGTCGACGGGGCAGGACGTCGCCGCGGTGCTCGTCTCGAAGGAGTTCCCCACGGACATCCGGCACAACTCGAAGATCGACCGCCCGCGCCTGGCCCGCTGGGCGACGCGCGTCCTGAGCGGCGGGAAGGTGGGCACACCGTGAGCGCAGCGGAGGCGACGGCAGGAACCGGTACGGCGACGGGTGCGCCGGCGACTAGCGGTGCGACCGCAGGCCCGGCCCCTGCACCGGCGGACCAGCACGTCCTGGTGACCGGGGCCTCGGGTCTGCTGGGGTCCTCCGTGGCCCGCCGGCTGGTCGAGGCCGGGCACCCGGTCACCACCCTGCAGCGGCGGGCGTCCGGCGTGGCCGGGGCACGCGATGTGCAGGGCTCGGTGACGGACGAGGCGACGGTGCGCGAGGCGCTCACGGCGCCGGCCGGACTGCCCCCGGTCACGGCGGTCATCCACGTCGCGGCAAAGGTGTCGATGGCGGGCGACCCCGCGGACTTCGACCGGATCAACATCGAGGGCACGCGCACACTTCTGGCGGCCGCGCGGTCCGCGGGCGTGACCCGGTGGGTGCAGATCTCCTCGCCGTCCGTCGCGCACGCGGGTGCCTCGCTCATGGGCGACGGGGCCAGCCCCGCCAGCCCGGAGCTGGCCCGCGGCGACTACGCGCGGACCAAGGCGGCCAGTGAGCTGCTGGCGCTCGCAGCGGACGCGGACGACTTCCGCGTCCTCGCCCTGCGCCCCCACATCATCTGGGGCCCCGGCGACACCCAGCTGACGGAGCGCATCATCGACCGCACCCCGGCCGGCCGCATGCCGATCCTGGGCGACGGCGCGGCACTGGTCGACATGCTCTACATCGACAACGCGGTGGACGCGATCCTCGCCGCGCTGCCCGCACTGGAGCACACGCACGGCGAAGCGCTGGTCGTCACGAACGGCCAGCCGCGCATGATCGGCGAGATGATCAGCCGCTTCGCGCTGGCCGGCGGAGCGGACCTGCCCGCGCTGCGGGTGCCGTCCGGTGTGGGACTGGCGGCCGGCAGCGCGGCCGAGGCCGTGTGGGACCGCCTCCCCCAGTCCGTGAAGGACAAGGGCGACGGCGAGCCCCCGCTCACGCGCTTCCTGGCCGAACAGATGTCGACCGCCCACTGGTTCGACCAGCGCCGCACCCACGCGGTCCTCCAGTGGACGCCCGCCGTCTCCATGGAGGAGGGCCTGGCGCGCGTCGCCCGGCACTACGGCGGCACGACCCGCTGAGGCGAGCGGCGGCCCCTGTGCTGGCTGACTCCCGCTGAGGCGAGCACCCCCAGGCGGCACCGCCCCTCCCCTGACCGAACCCTCTCGTGACAAGTCGCGGGTGCGGCGGTAGTCTCGACACCATCGATCGAACGAACGTTCAATCCACGTCCGCATTCACAGGAGAATGATGGTGCCGAGCACGACATCGCCGTCGACCGCAGCAGTCCAGTCCCCGCTCGCTCGCCCCACGGGCGTGTCCTCACTGAGCCGGTCGCCGTCGGTCATCGGTCGACTGCTGCGCCACGCGCACCAGGTCCCCTACCGCCCCGCCTACCGCTTCGAGGGCACTGCGACGACCTGGGCCGACCACGTGCAGGCCGTCCTGCGGGCCGCGGCGGACCTGCGCGACCGCGGCGTGGGGCCCGGCGACCGCGTCGCCGTCCTCATGACGAATCGCCCGGAGTTCCTCACGGTCGTCCAGGCGACTGTCGCGCTGGGTGCGATCACCGTGCCCGTGAACTTCCGCCTGAGCGCCGGCGAGGTCGCCTACATCCTGGGCCACTCGACCCCGCGCCTCCTCGTGTCCGAGCCGACGACCCACGACCTGGCCCTCGCCGCCGTCGCCCAGCTGGGCGACGACGGGCAGACGGACCCGGCCGGGGCCTCGGCGGTGGGGGTGTCCGCGGCGACGGCCGACAGGCCCGTCGTCCTCGAGAGCACCGCCTGGCTGGCGGACGTCACGGCGAATGGTGCGGCTCTGGACGCAGACGACGTGTTCGTCCCGCGCGGCGAGGACGACTACGCGATCCTCTACACCTCCGGCACCACGGGCCGGCCCAAGGGCGCGGTGCTGACGCACCTGAATGTGTACTCGGGCGGTCTGCAGAGCGGCGCCCGCTGGAACGCGGACGAGACGCGGACGATCATGCTCGCGCCGCCGCTGTTCCACGTGGGCTCGTTCATGGGCATGCATTCCGCGCTGGTGGCCGGGGCCTGCGCCCTCGTCATCCCCAGCGCCGGGTTCGACGCCGCGACGACGCTGGCGACGATGCGCGAGAACGACGTGACCTCCGCGTTCATGGTCCCCCAGCAGTGGCACCTCATCTGCGACGAGATCGAGCGGAACGGCAATGCCGGTCTCACCCTGTCACTGGCGAACTGGGGCGGGGCGCCCGCGAACGAGAAGCTGCTGCTGCGGATGGCCGACTGTCTGCCCGGCGCGCAGATCACCGCGGTGTTCGGCCAGACGGAGACGAGCGCCACGACCGTCACCCTCAAGTTCGAGGACGCCCTGCGGAAGCTGGGGTCGGTGGGCAGGCCCACGCCGGAGACGTGGATCCGGGTCGTCGACGCGCAGATGAACGACGTGGGCGTCGACGAGGTGGGCGAGATCGTCTACCGCGGCACGTGCGTCATGGACCGCTACTGGAACGACGAGGCCGCGACGGCGGAGGCGTTCGCCGGCGGCTGGTTCCACTCCGGCGACCTGGTCCGCCGCGACGACGAGGGCTTCCTCTACGTCGTCGACCGGCTCAAGGACATGATCATCTCCGGCGGAGAGAACATCTACTGCGCGGAGGTGGAGAACGCGCTCAGCTGGCATCCCGCCGTCGCGGAGGTCACGATCGTGGGCCGCCCTGACGAGAAGTGGGGCGAGGTGCCGGTCGCGTGCATCGTGCCGGAGCCCGGGTCCGACGCGCCCGCGCTTGAGGACCTGCGCGCCTTCCTGGACGATCGTCTGGCACGCTACAAGCACCCCAAGGACGTCCTCGTCCTCGACGCGCTGCCGCGCACGGGGATGGGGAAGATCCACAAGTCCGCGCTGCGCGACGCGGTCTGACGCACCACGACGCACAGAGCCGCGCGGAGACGCGCGCACCCCGGTGAGGAGCACGACATGACGGACCCGGCCCAGCAGCTGCGCGCGGACACGGAGGCGTTCCTCGCAGCGCATCCGCCCGCGGACATCCGGACGGAGGCGGACCGGCTCGCCCACCTCGAGGCGCGGTTCGACGCGGGACTGGCCGCCGTCCACTACCCGGAGGGGCTGGGCGGCCGCGGCCTCCCGCGCCACCTCCAGACGATCGTCGACGAATGCATCAGCGCGGCGGGCGGCCCCGACAACCGGCCCACCCGAGGCGTCGTGAACCTCGGCATGGCCGGGCCCACGATCCTGGCCGGCGGCACGCAGGAGCAGAAGGAGCGCTTCATGCGCCCGCTGTGGACCGGCCGCCACGTGTGGTGCCAGCTCTTCAGCGAACCCGGCGCGGGCTCCGACCTGGCGGGACTGGCGACGAAGGCGGTCCGCGACGGCGACGACTGGGTGGTGACCGGCCAGAAGGTGTGGACGACGCTCGCGCACCTGGCGGACTGGGCGATCCTCGTCGCCCGCACGGATCCCGGCGTCCCCAAGCACCGCGGCATCACCTACTTCCTGCTCGACATGGCCTCCCCCGGCGTGACGGTCCGACCGCTGCGCCAGATCACGGGCGAGGCGGAGTTCAACGAGGTCTACCTCGACGAGGTCCGCATCCCGGATTCCCTGCGGCTGGGGCCGGAAGGCGCCGGCTGGAAGCTCGCGACCCTCACCCTCAGCAACGAGCGCTCCGGCACCGGCACGGAGCCGCCGCGCGAGTCCGGCGCCCCCGGCAACCTGTTCCGCGCGTGGCGCGATCTGCCGCAGGAGGAGCGCGAGACCGGCCTGCGCGACGCCGTCACCCGCGCGTGGATCCGCTCCGAGGCCATCCGCCTGACCCAGCGCGACGTGGGCATCCGCATGGCCGCGGGCGACCCGCCGCCGGAGGCGAGCGCGCTCAAGCTCGCGAAGGCGGAGAACAGCAAGGAGACCGCGTCGCTGCTCCTCCAGGCGCTGGGCGACCGCGCGCTGGAGCACGACGACGGCTACGCGTTCACGCGCCCCACGGAGATGAACTTCGACGTGGGCGGCCTGACCCCCACCTACGCCTACCTGCGGTCCCGCGCGAACTCGCTGGAGGGCGGCACCTCGGAGGTGCTGCGGAACGTGATCGGCGAGCGCATCCTAGGGTTGCCCCGCGAACCCCGCACAGACGTCGACGTCCCGTTCTCGGAGGTGCCCCGATGAGCCAGAACCCCGCCGAGGCCGCGGTCGCCTTCGGCGCGACCGTCGCCTCCGCGCTGGCCGCCGCGGGCGGCAACGCCCGTACGGTCGAGCAGTACGACGCACTCGTGGAGCGCCGCAGCGCCTCCGACGTGCTGCGCGACCACCGCGCACGCCTCGTCGCGACCGGGCTGCCGGGACTCCTGGTCCCGGAGGACGCGGACGGCCTGGGCCTGCTGGAGGAGGGCGGCGCGTTCGCGGCCCTCGTCGCGGTGGCCCGTGCCGCCGGCACCGTCCCCGGTCCGGACATCGCTGCCCCATGGGCCGCGGTGCCCACGATCCTGCGGTTGGCCGGAGCGGACCACGCACTGCAGGCGCAGGTCGCCGCCGGCGAGGTCCGCCTGGCGGTCGCGGACCTGACGGGGACGCCCGCGGCCGACCGGACAGCGGCGGGCACGGCGCGGGACACCGTCCGCGTCGTCGACGGTGAGGAGTCGGACGGGCTGCTCGTCCTCGAACCGGGCCGGATCCGCCTCGTCCGCGACGCCGCGCTTCTGCCCGTCTCCACGTTCGACCCCACCCGCCCCGTCTCGACGGTGTCCCGCGCATCGCTGACGGATGACACCATCGCCGGCGACACCCTCGCCCAGGGCGAGCGGGCGGATCAGATCGCGGTCCTCGCCCGTGCCGCCGGTCGCCTCGTCCTCGCCGCAGAGCTGCACGGCACCGGGCAGGAGCTGCTGCGCCTCGTCGTCGAGCACCTGAGCACCCGCATGGCGTTCGGCCGCCCCCTGGGCTCCTTCCAGGCGCTCAAGCACCGGACTGCGGACCTCTGGTCCGAGCTGTCCCTCGTGGGCTCCCTCGTCGACGAGGCCGCGCGCCTCCTCGAGGCGGCGCTGAGCACGGGGTCCCAGTCCGGCGGCGCGGACGGGACGGGCGACGGTGACCCCGCGACGACCTCGGCGGAGGCCTCTGCCTACGTCGCAGCGGCACTCTCCCTGGCCTCGGACACGGTGGTCCACGGCGGTGAGGAGGTGCTCCAGCTGCACGGCGGGATCGGGTACACGTGGGAATCGCCCGTGCACGTCCTCCTCAAGCGGGCGGTCGCCTCCCGCGTGCGCTGGGGCTCGCCCCACGAGCTGCGGCAAGAGGTCGCGCAGCGGTTCGAGCTGTGACGATGAGGCCGGGTCCGGGGAGTGCTTCCCCCGGCCCGGCCTCCTGTCAGCGCTGTCAGCGGCGCATTCTCAGTCCGTCACGAACTCCTTGCGGAGGACGTGCTTCTGGAGCTTGCCGGAGGCGTTGCGGGGCAGCTCCTCGACGACCTCCAGCCGGGTGGGCTTCTTGAACGACGCGATCCGACCCACGACGAACTCCTGGACGTCCTCGAGAGTGGGCGGATCCTGCGGGTCGGCGGGGATGACGATCGCGACGGGCGTCTCCACCCATGTGGGGTGCGGCGCGCCGATGACGCACGCGTCCGCGACCTTGGGGTGGGCGGCGACGGCCTGCTCGACCTCGACGGAGGAGATGTTCTCGCCGCCGGAGATGATGATGTCCTTCGCCCGGTCGACGACGAAGTAGTACCCGTCCTCGTCGATCCGCACGAGGTCGCCGGAGTGGAACCAGCCGTCCGCCGTCGCCTCCGCGGTCTTGTCCGGCTTGTTCCAGTAGCCCTGCATGTAGCCGGGACCGCGGTAGACGACCTCACCGGTCTCCCCCTGGCGCCACGTCCTGGCCCAGCGGGTCGACGACGCGGGCGGCGACGAGGCCGATCGGCTGGCCCACGGAGCCCATCTTGCGGAACGACTCCTCACCGGACTGGGCGCACGTCGTGGGCGACATCTCCGTCTGCCCGAAGGCGGCGGAGATGACGGCGTTCGGGAACGTGTCCGCCATGAGCTGGAGGGTCTCGCGGCTGGCCGGGGACGCGCCCCAGGTGGCGCCGGTGAGCGGCAGGTTCCGCTCGCGGATGCCCGGCAGCGAGCACAGCGCCTGCCACAGCGTGGGGACGAGGAACATCCGCGTCACGCGCTCCGACTCCACGAGGTCCGCGAGCGCGTCGATCTTCATGAGCACCTGCGGCGGCGCGATGACCGTCCGCCCGGCGTTCAGCAGCGCGGGGTAGATGAAGCCCAGACCGGCGATGTGGAAGAGCGGGACGACGACCATCGACACGTCGTCCGCCGTCGCCGCCGGCGACATGCGGTTGGTGTTGATGGTCTGGGACACCATGTTCATGTGCGTGAGCATCGCGCCCTTGGGCGCGGACGTCGTCCCGGAGGTGTAGACGATGAGGGCCGTCTCCGTCTCCGCGACATCGACGTGGGTGTGCACGCGGCCGGAGGAGGCGATCGCCTCGAACTCCTCACCGAACCGGATGAGCGGCACCTGCGAGGCGGTCTGCGCATCGGCCAGGATCCCGGCGCCCATCTGGTCCGCGAAGCCCACGACCGCACCCGCGTCCCCCACGAGGTAGTCGACGTCTGCGGGGGTCGAGCGGATGTTGAGCGGGGCCGCGATCGCGCCCACGGTGTTGATCGCCAGCAGCGCGGTCACGTAGGAGACGCTGTTGAGGCCCAGGATGAAGACCCGGTCGCCGCGTGCCACACCGCGCTCCTGCAGGTCCGCCGCGACGGCGCTCACCCGGGTGTGGAGCTGCTTCCACGTATACCTCTCGCCCTGTCCCACGAAGGCCTCGACGTCCGGCCGCCCCTGGGCGTGGAGGTCGAGCATGTTCATCCAGTGGAGGCGGCGGCTGGCCGCCAGCTGCTCGTCAGGGGTGAGCGCGTCGAGTGCGGTGGGCGCGGCTGCGGTGGTGGCGGATGCACTGGTCTGCGTCATGGCGATCGCTCCTCATTGAACGTCTGTTAAGCGGATGACTGTGCCCTAAGACTAAAGTCTGCACCCCGCCGCGACAACACCCCATCGCAGAACGCGGGCGTATCGTGATCGTATGACGCAGGACACATCCACGCCCACCGCACCGCGCACCTACGAGCAGGTGGCCCGCGCCGCCGCCCAGGACCCGGAGGCCTTCTGGCTGGGAGCCGCCCGCGCCGTCGACTGGGACACGCCGCCCACGCGCGCCCTGGATTCCTCCCGCGCTCCCATCCACCGCTGGTTCCCCGACGGCGTGCTGAACGTCTGCCGCAACGCGCTGGACCGCCACGTCGAGGCCGGTCGCGGTGCCCAGGCCGCGCTCATCTACGACTCCCCCGTCACGGGCACGGTGCGGACGTACACGTACGCGGCCCTCCTCGACGAGGTCTCGCGCTTCGCCCGCGCGCTGGTCGATCGCGGGGTGGGCCACGGCGACCGCGTCGTCATCTACATGCCGATGGTGCCCGAGGCCGTGGTCGCCATGCTCGCGTGCGCCCGCCTGGGTGCGATCCACTCCGTCGTCTTCGGCGGCTTCGCCGCCGCAGAGCTGGCCGCCCGCATCGACGACATGCAGCCCATCGCCGTCATCAGCGCCTCGTGCGGCGTCGAGCGCACCCGGATCGTCGAGTACAAGCCGCTCCTGGACGAGGCGCTGCGGCTCACGTCCGCACAGCCAGAGTTCAGCGTCGTCGTCCAGCGGGAGCAGCACCCGGTCGAGCTGCGCGACGGCTTCGACCTCGACTACGCCGCGCTGCTGGCGGAGACGGCCGATGGCATCGACCCCGTGCCGGTCGCGGCGACGGATCCGCTCTACGTCCTCTACACCTCCGGTACGACGGGGAAGCCCAAGGGGATCCTGCGGGATGCGGGCGGCTCCGCCGTCGCCCTCCAGTGGTCGATGGGCAACGTGTTCGACCTGCACCCGGGCGACACAATGTTCACCGCGTCCGACGTGGGCTGGGTGGTGGGCCACTCGTACATCGTCTACGCCCCGCTCATCGCCGGCGTCACGACGGTCTTGTACGAGGGCAAGCCCGTGGGCACACCGGACGCGAGCGCGTTCTTCCGCGTCATCGAGCAGCACGGCGTCGACGTCTTCTTCACCGCGCCCACCGCCATGCGCGTCGTCCGCGGCGAGGACCCCCAGGGGCAGCACGCCCGCGCGGCGGACCTGTCCTCGCTGCGCGCCGTGTTCCTGGCCGGCGAGCGGCTGGACCCGGACACGTACGCGTGGACGACGGACACCCTCGCCGCCGCGACCGGCCGTGACATCCCGGTCGTCGACAACTGGTGGCAGACGGAGACCGGCTGGCCGATCGCGGCGAACCCGCTGGGCATCGAGCGCCTGCCGCTCAAGCCCGGCTCCCCCACCGTGCCGGTGCCCGGCTACAACCTGCGCGTCGTCGACGCCGCGGGTCAGCCGGTGCCCGCAGGGCAGGAGGGCCTGATCCTCGCGGACCTGCCGCTGCCCCCGGGCACGATGGCGACGGTGTGGGGCGACGACGAGCGGTTCGTCTCGACCTACCTGTCCGCCTTCGAGGGTGCCTACCTCACCGGCGATTCCGGCCTCATCGACGAGGACGGCTACGTGTTCGTCATGGGGCGCACGGACGATGTCATCAACGTCGCAGGGCACCGGCTCAGCACGGGCGTGCTGGAGGCCGCGATCGCCTCCCACCCCGCCGTCACGGAGTGCGCGGTCATCGGCGTCCACGACCCCACGAAGGGGCAGATCCCCCGCGCCCTGGTCGTCCTCGCACCCGACGCGGATGCCGAGGCCGTCCGCACCGAGCTGATCGACCTCGTGAGGCGCGAGGTGGGTCCCGTCGCGGCCCTCAAGCGGGTGGACGCGGTCACCGCCCTGCCCAAGACCCGGTCCGGGAAGATCCTCCGCAAGACGATGCGGCAGATCTCCGACGGGGAGTCGGACATCGCGGTCCCGTCGACCATCGAGGACCGAGCGGTCCTCGACGCCCTGCAGGAGACACTCACCCAGCAGGAGTGACGCTCAGGCCTCCTCGACGGCGGGCAGACCGCCCGTCGTGAGCACGGCCTCCTCCTCGTCCGGATCGACGCCCTGGGTGAACTGCGACATGTAGAGGCGGTGGTAGGCACCCTGGGCCGCCAGCAGCGTGTCGTGGTCGCCCTGCTCGACGATGCTGCCGTCCTCCATGACGAGGATCGTGTCCGCGTCGCGGATCGTGGAGAGCCTGTGCGCGATGACGAACGACGTGCGGTCGCTGCGCAGGGCGGCCATCGCCTCCTGCACGAGCACCTCGGTGCGGGTGTCGACGGACGAGGTCGCCTCATCGAGGATGAGCAGCGCGGGCTGGGCCAGGAAGGCGCGGGCGATCGTGATGAGCTGCCGCTCACCAGCGGAGACGTTCGCCCCATCGTCGTCGATGCGAGTGTCGTACCCGTCCGGCAGGGTGTGCACGAACCGGTCGACGAAGGTGGCGCGGGCGGCCTCGCGCACCTCGTCGTCCGTCGCGTCGAGGCGCCCGTACCGGATGTTCTCCATGATGGTGCCGCCGAAGAGGACGGCGTCCTGCAGCACCATGCCCACCTGGCCGCGCAGCACGCCGCGGTCCAGGGCGCGGATGTCGACCCCGTCCAGCAGGATGCGGCCGGCATCGATGTCGTAGAAGCGCATGAGGAGGTTGACGAGCGTCGTCTTGCCGGCGCCCGTGGGGCCCACGATCGCAACGGTCTGCCCGGGCTCCGCGACCATCGACAGGTCCGTGATGAGCGGCTTCTCCTTCGTGTAGGAGAACGCGACGCGGTCGAACTCGACGCGGCCGCGCACCGGCTGAGCCAGTTCTGCCGGACGCAGTGCGTCGTCGGCCAGCTCGCCGCGGGCCTCCTGCTGCGACAGGTCGTCCTCCTGCTCGTCCGCGTCCAGCAGCTCGAAGATCCTCTCGGCGGAGGCGACGCCGGAGATGAGCATGTTCGCCATGCCCGCCATCTCGCCCAGGGGTGCGTTGAACTCGCGCGAGTACTGGATGAAGGCGGTCACCTGGCCCAGCGACATCTGGCCGGAGGCCACCCGCAGTCCGCCCACCAGGGCGATGCCCACGTAGCCCAGGTACGTCACCCACTGCATGATCGGCATGATCATGCCGGAGTAGAACTGCGCACGGAAGGAGGCCTCGAAGAGGTCCTCGTTGCGCTCGTCGAACCGCTCGCGCATCGCGGCCTGGCGACCGAACACGGTCACCAGCTCGTGGCCCGTGAAGGACTCCTCGATGTGCCCGTTGAGGCGGCCGGTGTTCTTCCACTGCGCGCTGAAGAGCTTCTGCGACTTCGAGCCGATGACGCCCACGACGGCACCGGCGATCGGCAGGGCGACCAGCGCGATGAGCGCCAGCTGCCACGACAGGGCGAACATCATGATCGTGATGCCGACGATCGTGAGGACGGCGTAGAACAGAGACGCGAACGCCTGCTGCATCGCCTGCTGCACGTTGTCGACGTCGTTCGTCGTCCGGGACAGGAGATCGCCGCGCTGGCGCGTGTCGAAATACTTGAGCGGGAGCCGGTTGAGCTTCGCCTCGATCTGCTGGCGCAGCCGGTAGACGACCTTCATGACGATCTCGTTGAGGTAGAACCCCTGCAGCCAGTCGAACACGGAGGCGACGAAGTACATCGCCAGCACGAAGAACAGGTACCCCGACAGCGCCTGGAAGTCGATGCCGTCCCCGCGCCAACCGTCGAAGATGACATCCATCGCCTGGCCCAGCACTGCCGGGGCCCACACGGACAGGACCGTGGAGACCGCGCCGAACAGGAACACCATGACGACGCCCAGCTTGTGGTCCTTCAGGGTCGCGAAGAGCCGGCCCAGGGAGGGCCAGAACGCCTTCGCCTTCCGTGGCGCGGAGCCCTCGCCCCACTCGCCGGCACCCACGCTGTCCTGCAGCTCCGCGATGTCCTCCTCGGACACGACGACGTGCTTGTGGCTGCGGCCCTTCACCCCGGCCTCGGTCGATCGGCGCGGGGAGCGGGTGACGACGGGGAACAGGTCCTCGGGCTTCTGCTTCCGGCTCATGTCAGCTCGTCCTCACGGATCTGGGAGTCGACGATCTCCCGGTACGTCTGCGAGGTCTCCAGCAGCTCGTCGTGCGTGCCGCGGTCCACGATGCGGCCCTCCTCGAGGACGAGGATCTGGTCCGCGTCCGTGATGGACGAGACGCGCTGCGCGACCATGATCGTCGTCGCCCCGTCCGTGGAGGCCGCGAGCGCGGCGCGCAGGTTCGCGTCCGTCGTCACGTCCAGTGCGGAGAACGAGTCGTCGAACAGGTAGACGCGCGGGCGGGCCACCAGCGCGCGTGCGATGCACAGGCGCTGGCGCTGACCGCCGGACACGTTCGTGCCGCCCTGCGACACGCTCGACTCCAGCCCGGACCGGGCGGCCTCGCCCTCGCCGGTCGTGCGCGCGGTCACGAAGTCCGTCGCCTGCGCGGTCGCGAGCGCGGCCCAGAGCTCCTCATCGGTGGCCTCCGGGTCGCCGAAGCGCAGGTTGTCCGCGATCGTGCCGGAGAACAGGTACGGCTTCTGCGGGACCAGGCCCAGCGCACCGGTGATCTCCGCCCGCGGCAGCTGCGTGACGGGCACTCCGTCGAGGAGCACCTCACCGGCCGTCGCGTCGTAGAGGCGCGGGATGAGGTTGACGAGGGTGGTCTTGCCGGACCCGGTCGAGCCGATGATCGCGGTCGTCTTCCCGGCCGGGGCGGTGAAGGAGACGTCGTCCAGAATGGGGGCGTCCGCACCGGGGTAGGCGAAGGACACGTTCCGGAACTCGACGGTCCCGGACCGGTCCTGCGGAGTCTCCGCGACCTCGGGCTCCTCGACGGAGCCCACGGTCGTGAGGACCTCGCCGATCCGGCGGCCGGAGATGATCGCGCGCGGGAACATCATGAACATGAAGGTGCCCATCATGACGGCCATGAGGATCTGCAGGAGGTACTGCATGAAGGCGGTCAGGGCGCCCACCTGCACGAGGTCCGCATCGACGCGCAGCGCGCCGAACCACAGGACGGCGGCGGTCGCCAGGTGCAGGACCAGCGTGATGACGGGGCCCATGAGGACGAAGATGCGGCCGATCGACACGGAGGTCCGGGTGAGCGCGGCGTTGGCGTCGTGGAACCGGTCCGTCTCGTACTGCTCGCGGACGAAGGCGCGGACGACTCGGATGCCGATGATCTGCTCGCGCGTGACGGCGTTGATGTCGTCGATGTTCGTCTGCATGCGCTCGAAGAGAGGCATGAGGCGGCTGACCAGGACGCCCACGATGACCAGCAGGATCGGCACGGACACCCACACCAGCCACGACAGGCCGGGGTCCTCCTGGATCGCCATGACGATGCCGCCGATCGACATGATCGGCACCATCACCATGAAGTTGAGCGCCATGAGCACGACCATCTGCACCTGCTGCACGTCGTTCGTGCCGCGGGTGATGAGGGTGGGTGCACCGAACCGGCCCATCTCCTCTGCGGAGAAGTGGTCGACCCGCTGGTAGACCGCCTGCCGCAGGTCGCGACCCAGCGCCATCGACAGGCGCGCGCCGAACCAGACGGCGGCGATCGCGGTGAACACCTGCGCCATCGCGACGAGGAGCATGAGGCCGCCGACGCTCCAGATGTATCCGGTGTCGCCGCGGGCGATGCCGTAGTCGATGATGTCGGCGTTGAGGCTGGGCAGGTACAGCGTGGCCAGGGTGGCGGCCAGCTGGAGCACCAGGACGGCAGCGGCATGGCCCAGGTACGGCCTGCCGTAGTGCCGGATGAGCTTCCACAGCATGGTGTCGCTTCCGGATCGTGAGGGATGCGCCTGCCGGTGCAGACACGTGTTCTATTCTGCCTCACCGGTCAAGACGGAACATCTAGAAACGAGCCTGGTAGCGACTATCACATCAGTGGTCTACTTCCACAGAAGGGTGGGTCTCGATCCCAGGATGTTCCTGTGAGCGTGCGACGCAGGACGCGCACGAACAGGCCGAGCACTCGCACTTCATGGGCGACCTGCTGGGCGGGAAGCTGGACCGCGGCGCCTACGTGGCACTGCTGGAGCAGTACCTGCACCTCTACCGCGCACTCGAGGAGACCGAGCGACGCTTCGCGGACGCACCGGAGCAGGCCGGAGTCCTCGACTCCCGGCTGGATCGCGTCGACTCGCTCGAGGCCGACCTCGCGGACCTGCGCGAGGGTGCGACTCCTGCAGCGCCCACGGCGGCGACCGCGGAGTACGTCGAGCGACTCACCGCGCTGCTGGCCGATGCGCCCGAACGCTACTTCGCCCACCACTACCTGCGCTACCTGGGCGACCTGTCCGGCGGCCAGGTGATCGGCAGGCTGGCCGGACGCCACTACGAGATCCCGGCGGAGTCGCTGCGCACGTGGAGGTTCGAGGGCATCGAGAAGCACAAGCCGTACAAGGATCAGTACCGGGTCGCGCTCGACACCGCCCCGCTGACGGAGGCGCAGCGCGAGGCGTTCATCGACGAGGCCCAGGCCGGGTTCCTGCTGGCGAAGAAGCTGTTCGACTCGCTCGCGTGAGGTGCGGGGCGGAGACGCCCGCCTGACAGGGGAGGTCCGCTGCGCTCAGCGGACCTCCCCTTCGTCGTCCGCGTCGTCGACGGGTCGGGCGTCCCGGGCCTCGGAGCCGGCGTCTCCCTCGGAGCCGGCCACGGCCTCGGCGGCGGGGTCTGCGGGACCCGCCACGGCCTCGGCGGCAGTGTCCTCATCGGCCCTGTCTTCAGCCTCCCTGTCCTCAGCTGCCTTGTCCTCGTCGCGCAGGGAGTCCGGGCGCGGGGACATCTGCTCCCACACGATGAGGATGGCGATGGCGACGGCACCGCCCACGGCACCGCGCGACAGGGGACCCCAGGGGCGCGGCCAGTCACCGAAGCCGGTCGTGGAGCCCAGGATGATGAGCACGAGGAAGGCGGCCGCGACCGAGACGATGTAACGCATGGGTCGATCCTGCCAGCGCGGGACGCCCCCGCCAAGCCCCCGCACCGGCCCAGGCCCGATACCATTCGTCTCATGGCAGAACAGACCCGTGCGGACCGCAGTCGCTTCGCTCCGGCCGGAGGCTCGGCGGGGGGCGGGCTGCGGCGCGCACCCCGGACGCCTCCGCCGCCGGATCCCGTCGAGATCTGCGAGCCGGAGGTGGGCGAGGTGCCGGCACCGCCGTACGAGGCTGCGACGATCGACCGGACCGCCGAGGTCTTCAAGGCTCTTGCGGCCAGCTCCCGTCTGCGGATCCTGCTGGTCCTCACCCAGGGCGAGGCGAGCGTGTCGGAGATCGTCGACGAGACCGGGCTGGCGCAGTCGCTGGTCTCCCAGCACCTCAAGCAGCTGCGCAGCCTGCACCTGGTCGACGTGGACCGGGTGGGACGAGAGGCGATCTACTCGTTCAAGGACGCGCACGTGTCGCACATCCTCATCGACGCCCTCGATCACGCGGCGGAACACCCCGAGGACGACTGAGCGGGGTGCCTCGCTCTGTCAGGTGGTCGAAGAGCGCGGCTTTGTGGGCGGTCTGCCGGTTCACGTCGGGATCCAGATTTTGAGTTCGGGATCTACGGTGTTGGAAGCACCGCGAATCCCGAACTCAATCGTCTAATCCCGAACTCAGACGCTGGCACCCGTCACGCCGAGCGCCTTGTACACCTCTCGCACGTACCGGTCGCTGCGGTCCGACCCCACGACTCCCGGGCCCATCTTGTTCATCATGTACGAGATCGTGAGTCTGCGATCCGGGTCCATGATGATGACGGAGCCGCCCCAGCCACACCAGAAGGCGACGCGCCCACCCGGAACCGACGGCATCGACTCCTGGTCAGCGAGGCCGAAGCCCATTCCACGCCGCAGCGGAACACCCAGCACGAGGTCGATGCCGCTGGACTGCTCCTCGAACGCGAGGTCGATGGTCTTCTCCGACAGCAGGCGCACACCATCGACCTCTCCGCCCAATGAGATCGAGGACAGGATCCTCGCGACCGATCGGGCATTGCCATGTCCGTTGAGTGCGCCCATGTCTGCTCGCCGCCAGTCGGCCGTGTTGGCGGCGTTCGCGTTCGGAGCGGGTCCGGAGAAGGTCTTCACCATGGGGTGATCCGGACTCAGGTCGGATGGCATCTCCAGCGGCGGAGGCGGAATGACCTCTGCGATCCGTCCCCAATCCTCTTCTCGAGCACCGATCTGGAAGTCCGCTCCCAGTGGACTCGCGATCTCCTCGTCGACGAACTGCTTGAACGGCCGTCCCGTGATCCGGCGGATCACCTCGCCGATGAGATGTCCCTGGTTGTGAGCGTGATATCCGGCCGCTGCGCCGGGCTCCCACCACGGCGCCTGCGCTGCCAGCGCAGACGTCGACTTCTCCCAGTCGTACATGTCCTCAGTCGTGAACGGGAGATCCCACCCGGACACCCCCGACGTGTGCGCCAGGATCTGTCGCACGTCGATGTCGGACTTTCCGTTCGCCGCGAACTCCGGCCAGTACTGCGCGACGGGTGCATACGGATCGAGTTCTCCCGCATCCATGAGCATGAGTGCGGCGAGGTACGAGACCGTCTTGGTCGTCGACCACACATTCACGATGGTGTCATCGGTCCAGAGCTGCTGCTGGCCGGCATCGCGGTAGCCGCCCCACAGGTCGACGACGTTCTCCCCGTCGACGTTGACCACGATCGAGGCACCCAGCTCCTCCCCGGACTGGATGCTGGACTCGAAGGCTGCTTTCAATTCCTCGAACTGCTCGGTGTTCGTGCCCTGGACCCGAGGTGTCTGCATCGTCGCTCCTCTTTCGTGTGAAGCTCCGTTGCCTCACGTTCTTGGAGTATACGCACCGGCAGTGCATCTGTTCAATCGAACGACCACGAGCTCGGACAGTCAGTGTCCAACCGGCCTCGCAGCGGGGCACCCCGCGCCCGGTGGAGAGTCAGCGCGTCAGAGGCCGCGGCCCGACCCTCAGAGGAAGAGGTCCGCCTCCAGCCCCTCCTCGGTGGCGCCCTCGTGGAGGTACCGGGAGAAGTCCGTGACGCCTGCCTCCCGCAGGACCGTCTCGTCGACGAAGCAGCGTCCCGTCGCCTCCTCCCACGGCAGGCCCAGGACGACGGCCGCCGCGTCCGCCATGATCTCCGGCGTGCGCGCCGAGCGCATCGCCTCGTCGCCGCCCACCACGTTCTGCACCGCCGCCGTCGCGATGAGGGTCTGCGGCCACAGGCAGCTGGCGGCGATCCGCTGCTCGCGGTGCTGCTCCGCGAAGCCCTGCGTCAGCATCGTCATCCCGTACTTGCTGAGCGTGTAGGGCGCATGCTGCGCGAGCCACGCGGGGTCCGGGTTGAGCGGCGGGGACAGAGTCAGCACCCTCGGGTCCTCGGATTCCAGCAGGTGCGGGCGCGCGTGCGTGAGGACGCTGAACGTGCCGCGGACATTGATGTCGAGCATGAGGTCGTACCGCTTGACCGACAGCTCGCCGAAGCCCTGGAGCGCGATCGCCGAGGCGTTGTTCACGACGAGGTCGATCCCGCCGAACACCTCGACAGCTTTCGCGATCGCCCCGGCCACGGCCTCGTCGTCGCGGACGTCCCCGACGATCGGCAGGGCCTGGCCGCCCGCCTCCCGGATCGCGGCGGCCGCGGTGTGCACCGTGCCCGGCAGCCGCGGGTCCGGGGTGTCCGTCTCCGCCCCTCAGGACGCTCCTGTCACGGCGTCGCCCAGCAGCCGGCACACGGTGAGTGCCGCCGCCAGATCCGTCGCCGAGTCCGTGAACGGCCGTCCGCGCACCTCCACCGCCCGCTCGACCCGGTACGTGACCGAGTTCCGATGCAGGCTCATCCGCTCCGCAGTCCTCGTGTAGCTGCTCTCGCACTGCAGGAAGCACTCGAGTGTGTCCCGCAGCCGCTGCGCTGCGTCTCCCGCGTCCGCGAGTCCGCCCAGCTGGTCGTGCACCCACGCCCGCGTGGCCGTGAGGTCCCGGACGAGGATCGCGGTGATCGCCACGCCGGGGTCGCCGTACCCCACGACCCTCTGGCGCGTCCCCTGCCCGGCCTGCAGGACGCTCGCGGCCGCCTCCGCCTGCTGGTGCGAGCGTCGGAACCCGTCCGCTCCAGGGCTCCAGGAGCCCAGCGCCGCCCGGACCCCAGCCACGGCCTCGGTCGCTTCGCTGATCACCGCCCGCGCAGCAGCATCCTCACCAGCGCCCGCACCAGCGCCCTCACCACCATCCGGAGTCCCGAACCAGGCCCAGCCCGCGCTCCGGTCGACCGCCGTGTAGAGCGACGTGGTCCGAGGCCCCAGCCGCCGCGCGATCTCCGTCGCGAGGTCCGCCAGCTGCGGGCTGCTGTCGACGCCCGGGTTCGCGTCGTCCACCCACAGCACCGCGCCCAGGTGCTGCTGCTCCAGCCGGTAGCGGGCGAGCCGCTCGAACCGGCCGGGCTGCACCTCCGCACCCGCGAGCACCTCACGGATGACCGTCGCCGTCGCCGAGGCACTGCGCTCATACCGCCGCCGCGCCTCCTCCGCGTACGCGTGCTGCACCTCGACGCTCACCCGGTCGACGTACTGGTGGAGAAACAGCTGGACCTGGAGGCTCACGTGGAGCTTGTCCTCGGCGCTCGCGTCGAGCGCGAGCACCTGCTCGAAGTACCGCCGCCGGACCACCTCCGTGCCCAGGTGGTAGGCCCGCCGCAGCGAGTCCGCAGAGATCTCGCGCTGCGCCAGCCGCAGTGCGTACGCCAGCGCCGAGGCCGAGGCCTGCGCCTGCTCCGCCGGCACCCGGTTGCGCAGCATGTGGATGATCGATTCGACGTTGCCCTCGACACTGGCCCGCAGGGTCGCATGCGTCTGCCCGTCATCCAGGTGGTCGACCTGCCGCGCGATGATCCCGACCATCTCGTCGACCATCGCGTCGTGCTCCGCGCGCATGCCGTTGCCCACCTCGACGACGTACTGGTCGATCCGGTCCTGCTGCGCGGTCATCGTCATCAACTCCCCGTGGGGATCCCCGCGTGGGCGAGCGCGGAGAGCGCAGCGTTGTACCCGCACATGCCATGCGCTCCCGCCCCCGGCGGCGTCGCGGCCGAGCACAGGTAATGCCCCGGTGCGCCCAGCGAGTATGGGTCGAGGGCAACACGAGGCCGGAAGAGCAGCTGCTGGACGCTGTTCGCCCCCGTGATGATGTCCCCGGCCACGTAGTTCGCGTTGTCCGCCTCGAGCTGCGCGACGCTCCGCACAGTGCGGGCGACGATCCGGTCCCGGAACCCGGGGGCGAACCGCTCGATCTGCGCCTGTGACCCGCCTGACAATCAAACTAACGAATGTTCGCTGGATGCGGAAGAGCCGAGCGCTGCGGGCGAGATGCCTGCTCAGAGACCGTGCAGCCACCGCACGCGGCGACTTCGAACAGAAAGGCACCTTGAGTCGCAAACTCCACCGCTATGGCACTGCGGTTTGCGACTCAAGGTGTCTTTCTGGGAGACCGGGTCAGCCAGACCGCACCCCGTCAGTCCACGGACTCCCAGCCGCCGCGGATGAGCTGCTCGAGCACGTCCTGGTCCACGTCCTCGGGCTTGTTGATCCACACGCATCCGGACCCCAGCTTGTGCTTGCCCAGGCGCGGCAGCAGCTCGTCCGCATCCGGCGCCGACTGCAGCCCGTAGAGCGCCAAGTTCGCCTTCCGCGGGCTGAAACCCACGACGAACCAGTCACCCTCGCGCCCGCTGGGCGACACGTAGTGCGCCTCGCCATAGCCCACCATCGTGGGCCCCCACATGACCGGCTCCACGCCCGTGACCCGCCCGAACACCTCGAGCAGGAACCGCCCGTGCTCCTGCCGGCGCGGCCACTCGAGTCCCTCGACGAAGTCCGTGGGCACCACATCCGTGATCCTGGTCTTCACGTCCTTCGCCGTCGTCCCTGTGTGACCACGCGTCCACCCGGGCGCGCTCGCACCCGAGGTTGCTGCCGCTGGAGTCCCGGGCACGTCGCCGCCGAGGCCCCGGCCGGATTCCTGCAGACGCGCCTGGATCCGAGCCAGGCCGGTGCGTCCCACCCCGTGCAGTGCCGCCAGGTCCGCGTAGTCCACACCGTCCAGGGACTCGAGATCCGGGTACCCGGCCTCCACGAGCGCGCGACGCAGGGGCGCCGCCACTCCGGGAATCTCGTCGAACTGCGTCATTGCGTGTCCTCTCTGTTGTCTCCCGGACCGTCACATCCGGTGGCCGCCGAATGCCGGGCTGTCGTATCCCGTGACCGCCACATCCCGCATCGTCGCGTCCCGGTCGCCGCCTCCCGCTGCCCGCCCTCCGCGTCCCCGCGCCGCCCTCAGCCGGCCACGGAGTCCTGGAATCTGCGGATCCGGACCAGGGCCTCGGCGATGGCGTCCGGACCGGCCGCCAACGAGAGCCGGACCGCATTGTGGCCGTTGATCGGATCGAAGTCGATGCCGGGCGCCAGCGCGACCCCCTCCTGCTCCAGCAGTGCCGCGCACCAGTCGCTCGCATCCGCGTGCGGACCCAGCACGTCGTCGATCCGGAAGTACATGTAGAAGGCGCCGTCCGCCGGGGCCATGTCCGTCCAGCCCAGTGCGGGCACCGCGTCGAGGACGTGCTGCCGCGCGACCGCGAAGCCCTGGACGGCGGCGTCGCACTCCGCGTACGCCTCCTCCGTGAACGCCTCGACGCACGCGTGCTGCGCGGGCACCGGCGGGCACAGCGACAGGTTCCCGGCGATCGCGTCGCAGGGCTGGACGAGGTCCTCCGGGAGGATCGCCCACCCCAGCCGCCAGCCCGTCATGCCCCAGTACTTCGAGAACGACGAGATGACGACGGCATCGTCACCGCACTCCAGCGCCGAGGTCCCCTTCGACCCGGTGAACGACACCCCGTGGTAGATCTCGTCGGAGATGAGCCGCACCCCGTTGGCCCGGCACCAGTCATACAGCGCGCGCAGCTCCGGCTCCTCGACCATCGTGCCCGTCGGGTTCGCCGGCGAGGCGAGCATGAGCCCCTTGAGCGGACCCTGGCGGTGGGCGGCTTCGAGCATCTCCACCGTGGGCTGGAAGCGGACGTCCGGTCCGCACGGCAGCTCGACGACCTCGACGTCCTGCGCGCGCAGGATGTTCGTGTACGCGGGGTAGCCGGGGGTGGCGAGCGCGACCCGGTCGCCCGCGTCGAAGCTGGCGAGGAACACCATGTCGAACGCGCCGGACGAGCCGTTCGTCACGGCGATCCGCTCCAGCGGGAGGTCGACCCCGTACCAGCGGCGGTAGTGCTCCGCCAGCCGCTGCCGCAGCGGGACGATGCCGAAGACCTCCGAGTAGCCCAGGTCCGTGCCGTCCGCCACGACCTCCGCGGCACGGCGACGCACCCCGGCGGGCGCACCCTGCGACGGCTCCCCCACGCACAGCGAGATGACGTCGCGACCCTGCGCGCGCATCTCGAAGACGCGGTTGAGGATGTTCATGACCGCGAACGGTCGCACCCGCGTCGATCGGATCGAGGTGGTCAGCTCCCGGTGCGTCTCAGTCGTGTCCATGTCCCCACTGTAGGACGTGGAACGGACATCGGACTGCCCCCGCGGCGGAACCGTCCGGCGTTCTCTCCCGCGGGCGGGGCAGCGCCCCTCACCCCTGGGCCGGGACCTCCCACGTGTGGACGGGATCGCCGGATCGCTGGTTCTCCGCGTACCGGAGGGTGAGCGTGCGCAGCGCCCGGTTGCGCTCGTCCGAGCCCACGGGTGAGCGACCGGCCAGCGCGTCGAGCGCCTTCCGCTGCCACCAGGCGCCGTTGCGGCCGGTGCGGGCGCGGGCCTCGTAGATCCCGATGTACTCGTCGATGACGTCCTCGTCGACCTCGAGCTCCTCGAGCCCCGCCCGGGCCTGCGGCGCGAGTGTCTCGAGCACCAGCTCCGTGACGTCCAGCGTGCCGTAGCGCGGCCACGTGAGGCGGGCGCCGATCCCATCGCGCGCGCCGTTCTCGAAGTTCTCCTGCGCCTCCGTGAACGTCATCCGCGACCACACGGGACGATTCTCCCGCACCAGGTACGCGATGAGCCCGTAGTAGAAGGCGGCGTCCGCGGCCATGTCGACGGGCGTGGGGCCGGCCGGCAGGATCCGGTTCTCCAGCCGCACGTGCGCGCTGCGCTTCCCCGGCGAGTAGATGGGACGGTTCCAGCGCCACACCGTGCCGTTGTGCAGGTTGAGCTCGTGGAGGTACGGCGTGCCGTTCTCCGTGAGGATGGGGCGGCCGGACGCCTCGCGGGTCTCCGGCAGCAGCGGCGGGAAGTACTGGACGTTCTCCTCGAAGAGGTCGAACACGCTCGTGATCCACCGTTCGCCGAACCACACGCGCGGCCGCACCCCCTGGTGCACCAGCTCCGGGGTGCGGGTGTCGATCGACTGGGCGAAGATCGGGATCCGCGACTCGTGCCACAGGCGGTGCCCCAGGAACAGCGGGGAGTTCGCCGCCATCGCGATCTGCACGCCCGCGATCGCCTGGGACGCGTTCCACGCGTCCGCGAAGCGGTTGGGCGCCACCTGCAGGTGGAGCTGCATCGACGTGCACGTGGACTCCGGCGCCAGGTCCGCGAACTCATGGGCGTAGTGGTCCTCGCGGGACAGGTCGATGCCCACGTACTCGCCCCGGGCCTCGACAACGGCGGTGGACAGCGCGCGGTACCGGTTCTCCGGCGTGATCCACGATTCGTCCTCGAGCAGCTCCGTCGTGACGGTGGGCAGCGTCCCGATCGACACCGGTGCCACGTCCAGCGACTGGGCCGCAGTGCGCAGCTTCCGCAGCCGCTCGTCGATGCCGTGCTCCAGGCGCTTGAGCCCGGCGTCGCGCACGCGGGAGACCGGCATGTTGAGCTCGACGTTGTACGCGCCGATCTCCGACTGCACGTCCGCGTCGTCCACCGCGTCCATGATCTCGACGTTCCGCAGGGAGGGCGCACCGTCCGCGTCGATGAGGTTGAGCTCGAGCTCCAGCCCGATCGTCCCCTTCGACTCGAAGTCCGCCTTCTGCAGGTACGTGTCGAAGGTCTCCAGGTTCTCCTGGAGCTTGCGCCGGTACAGCGTCCTCTCCCGCGGCGTGTAGCGGACGGACCCCACTGCTTCTCCCATGCGCACACACTGACACACGCACCCCCGTCTCGTCTCCTGTTCCGACATTCGGCTGAGGCGGGGGCGGCACCTCCATCCGTGTCCGCACGCCGTGGCAGACTCGGAGGCATGACGTCAGACTCCGCGCCCACCACCGCGACCGCCCGCTCCGCCTCCGTCGACCTCGCAGCCCTCCTGCCGGCCGCGCAGCAGCGCCTGCCGCAGATGCTCGAGGACATCGAGCGGCTCATCTCGCTCGAGACCCCGTCGTCCGACCTGGACGCCGTCGCCGCGGGCGCCCGCGACGTCGCCGCGCTCCTCACGGAGCGCCTGGGTGCGACGCCGGAGATCCTCACGATCGACGACGTCACCCACGTCCGCCTGCGCTTCGGCGACGGTCCACCCGCGGTCGTGCTGGTGAATCACCAGGACACCGTGTGGCCGCACGGCACGCTCGAGTCCATCCCGTTCTCCCACGAGGACGGCGTCATCCGCGGCCCCGGCAGCTTCGACATGCTCACCGGTGTGGTCATGTCCATCCACGCCGCCGCGATGCTGCTGGACCAGTCCGGGCCCGAGGCCGTGGACGGCCTCAGCATCCTCGTCACCGGTGACGAGGAGGTGGGCTCGGCGACGGGCGCTCCCCTGCTGCGCGCCGAGGCCGCCCAGGCCCGCGCCGCCTTCGTCATGGAGGCCGCCGCAGGCCCGGCCGGCGCGCTCAAGCTCGCCCGCAAGGGCACGTCGATGTACACGGTCGTGCTGCACGGCCGTGCCTCGCACGCGGGCCTCGACCCGGAGAAGGGGGTCAACGCGGGCCTCGAGCTGTCCCACCAGATGATCGCGGTCGCGGCCCTCGCGGATCCGGCCGTGGGCACCACCGTCACCCCCACCGTGTTCAGCGGCGGCACGACGACGAACACGGTGCCGGCGCAGGCGCGGTTCGACGTCGACGTGCGCGCGAAGACGCAGGAGGAGCTCGAACGGGTCGACACCGCGATCCGCGCACTCACGCCGGTGCTGGAGGGTGCCTCGATCGAGATCCTGGGCGACATCAACCGTCCTCCCATGGAGCGGGAGATGGCGGAGGGGCTCTTCGACCGCGCCGGCGAGCTCGCGCAGGCCGTGGGCGTCGACGCACCCACGGGTGTCGAGGTGGGCGGCGCCTCCGACGGCAACTACACCGCCGGTGACGGCATCCCCACCCTCGACGGGCTGGGAGCAGTGGGCGACGGCGCGCACGCGGACCACGAGCACGCGCTGTCCGCGCACATCGCCCCCCGTACGGCCCTGCTCGCCGCGCTCATCGCGGACCAGCTGGCCGGCTGATCGGCCCTGGTGCGGCGTCCGCAGGCCCGATTCCTGCGGACGCCGCACCAGGGCCGTGCGCAGCGCTTCCCCCGCACTCCCAGCACACTCCCACGGCATATCGACCGTAAAACGATAGATATCTGCCTATCATCGATACATGAACGCACCCACCATCTCCGCACTCCGCACCCTTCTCGTCCTCATCGGGGCAGGTGGGCTCGTCGCGCAGATCGTCGTCATCCCTCTCGTCGCGAGAGAGATGGCCGCGCAGTACCCGGAGGTCGCCGGGCTGCAGGTTCCGTACACGGTCGCGGCTATCAGCGTGATCGCCTGCCTGCAGGTGGCGCTCGCGGCGATCTGGATGCTGCTGTCGATGGTCGCGCGTGCGGAGATCTTCAGGGATGCGGCGCTGCGCTGGGTCGAGGTCATCATCGGCGCAGCGGCGGTCGCCACCCTCATGGCGGTCGGGACCGGGTTCCACCTCGTGTTCATCGCGAGCACCGGCGGACCCGCGGCGTTCCTGGGACTGTGCGCGGCGCTGGTCACTGGACCCGCGTTCGTCCTGCTCATGGTCGTCATGCGCCGTCTGCTGATCGAGGCGACCGTGCTCAGGTCCGAGATGGCCGAGGTCGTCTGAGTGGCGATCATCGTGGACATCGACGTGGAGCTGGCCAAGCGTAAGATGTCGGTCGGAGATTTCGCGGACGCGATCGGCATCTCCCCGGCGAACGTCGCTGTGCTCAAGAACGGTCGCGCGAAAGCCGTCAGATTCAACACCCTCGACGCGATCTGCCGCGTCCTCGACTGTCAGCCTGGCGATATTCTCCGCTGGGAGCCCGACGACGAGGAGCTCTGAAGGCCGTCACACGAAGCCCGCCGTGCTGTCAGCGCCGCAGCAGGCGCCTGCCCGCGTCCAACAGCTGCGCGTACTCCTCGTCAGGCATGAGCGAGCCGCCGGTCAGCCACGCGACATGGGTGCCGGCAGCCCCACCGGCCCCCGCGGCCATCACGTGCCCTGCCGCCCTCAGCCCCGCGCAGCCGGAGGGCTCCAGTCGGAGACCGGCCGCGGCCTCAGCGACGGCGAGGGTCCGCAGCAGATCGTCGTCCGTCACGGTCGCGTACCCGGCCACCCGGTCGCCCACCGCCTTCCCCACGAAGCCGGACGGGCGGCCCACGGCCAGGCCGTCGGCCAGGGTGAGGGCGCCCAGGCCCACCTCTGCGACGCTGATCGCGTCGTCGAGGCCCGTCAGCCGGCCCAGCAGGAACGCCGGCATGGAGACCGGCTCGACGAAGACGCAGCGGACTGCGTCACCGAACACGCTGGTGAGACCGTAGGTGATGCCGCCGGGCGCGCCGCCGATCCCGCACGGCAGGTAGACCGTGAGCGGATGCTGCGCATCCCCGACCACCGAGGCCGCCGCCAGTTGACCGGCCAGCCTCCGGCCCGCGACGGCGTAGCCCGCGAAGAGGCTCAGCGAGTTCTCGTCATCGATGAAGTGGGCGACCGGGTCCGCCTCCGCCGCGGCGCGGCCGGCGTGGACGGCCTGAGTGAAGTCCGTCGCGTGCTCGACGACGTCGACACCGGAGGCGCGCAGCATCGACTTCTTCCACGCCTTCGCGTCGTGCGACATGTGGACGGTGACAGAGAAGCCCAGGATCGCGCTCATGAGCCCGATCGACAGCCCCAGGTTCCCGGTCGAGCCCACGACGATGCGGCGCTGGGACAGGCGTGCGCGCACGTCGTCGCGCAGGAACGCGGTGGGCCCCTCGCTCAGGTCGATGCCCAGGTCACGGGCCGTGTCGAGCGCGACTTCGAGGACCTCGTGGATGCCCCCGCGGGACTTGACGGAGCCGCTCACCGCCAGCGCGTCATCGCGCTTGACCCACAGGTCCGCAGGGAACGGCTGCCCGAACTCATCGGTCAGTGCGGAGGCGAGCGCACCCACCTTCTGCAGCGGCGACTCGATGATGCCGCCGGTGGGGCGCGTCTCCGGGAAGAGCTCCTCGAAGAGGGGCGCGAACCAGCGGAAGCGGTCCTCGGCGGCGTCGATGAGTGCGGAGGTGAGGTGAGCGGCGGCGGGAGTCTGGCCGGCCTCGGGAGTCTGGCCGACCGCGGAAATCCGGCCGGCCTCGGGAGCGGGGTCGTCCCCAGCGACCTCCGGGAGCCACACGGTGGGCCGGCCTGCGACCAGGTCGTCGAAGACGCGGCGGCGGTTTCCATCGGGCAGCTCGTCGCGCAGGTCGGTCGTCCGGTCGCTCATGCTCCTAGACTCCCACGGCCTGCGGCACCCCGGCACCCGCCGCAGCCCCCATCTGCGGCCGCACGTCCGCGAAGCCGGTGGCCTCCTCGAACGTCTGGGCGACGTCCAGCAGCAACCCGTCCGCCTGGTCGGCCGTCACCATCTGGAGGCCAACAGGCAGCCCGCCAGAGGAGAACCCGCCCGGCACCGACAGGCTGGGCAGCCCCGTCGCGCTGATGAGCGTCGCGGCGCGCATCCAGTCGAGGTAGTGCGGGGTGGGGGCGCCGGCGACCTCGGTGGGGAACTCGAGATCCGCGTCGAACGGCAGCACCTGGACGGCCGGGGTGACCAGGACGTCGACGTCGCGGAAGAACGCGGTCGTCGCCTGATGGAGGCGGGCGCGGGCCGCATCGTTCGCGAACAGATCGTCGACGCCCAGACCCAGTCCGTCCTCCACGTTCTGCCGCATCGTCGCCTTGATCTCCGCGCCGCGCTCACGGACCAGGTCGCCGTAGGACGCCGCGAAGTCGTACGCCCGCGTCGTGAGGAACACGCGGTCGGCATCGCGCAGGTCGGGAGCCGCCTCGACGACCTCCGCGCCCAGCGCGCGCAGAGTCTCCAGCTGGGCGGTGAGGACGCGCAGGACCTCCGGCTCGACGGGCACGCCCAGACCCAGGTCCGGCGACCACGCGACGCGCAGCCCGTGCAGACTGCGTCGCCGCCGACGATCGAACGCACCGTCCTCGCGGGCCGGCACCGGGCTGTCCGGGTGCGCGCCGCTCACCTGCCGCATGAGCAGGCGGATGTCCTCGGTGCAGCGCGCCAGGAACCCCTGCCGCGACATCCACGTCCACGGGTTCCGCCCCGGTCCCAGCGGGATGCGCCCCAGCGACGGCCGGTACCCCACCAGGTTGCAGAACGATCCCGGCGTGCGCAGCGATCCGCCCGTGTCCGATCCGTCTCCGGCCGGCTGGATCCCCGCCGCGATCGCCGCGGCCGCGCCACCGCTGCTGCCCCCGGCGCTGCGCGTCGTGTCATACGGATTGACGGTCGTGCCGAACACGGGGTTGAACGTGTGGGATCCGGCCGCGAACTCCGGCACGTTCGTCTTGCCCGTCGTCACGACGCCGGCCGCCTCCAGCCGGTCGATGAGCCACGCGCTGCGGTCGGGGACGTTGTCCGCGAAGAGCGGCGACCCGAAGGTCGTGCGCATCCCGCGCGTCGCGATCGAGTCCTTGTGCGTCATCGGCACCCCCAAGAGCTCCGGGACATCGCGATCCGCGCCCGAGGCCGCCAGCCGTCGGTCTGCCTCCCTCGCCTCTGCTCGGGCCCGGTCCTCGTCGAGGGTGACGACCGCGTTGATCGCCCCGTTCACCTCGTCGATGCGGGCCAGATGGGCTTCGAGTGCCTCGGTCGCGGACATCTGCCGCGTCTGCAGGAGAGTGACCAGATCAGTGAGCGTGAGGTCGGAGTACGCCGTCATCGGATGTCCCTTCGCGTGGGTGGGGTGTTGCGCAGATGGCCAGTGCGTGGGCGGTGCGCGGCCTGTGCGCGAGTGGTGCGCAGTGATTGGCAGTATCCCCACGTGCGCGTCTGTGCGGACGCGCACGTGCGGATCTGCGGGATTCGGCCAGGATCATGGCGATGTCGCGCAACCGGTCGCGGATTCGCCGCGGCTGCTTGGCAGGTGCCCACCCCATCACCCCAGACTGTTGCACACGTCACACAGGCGAGGCGCCGGCGGACACTGCATCCCGCGCCGCCGGACGACGGCCCACTTCGGGAAGAGGAACGATGACCAGTACAACGTCCACGACGACGGCCAGTGCGGACACACGGCTGTCACCCACCATGCGCCGGTTCTTCCGGGCGCTCGAGGCGATCGAGTGGGTGGGCAACAAGCTGCCCCACTCGTTCTGGTTGTTCTGGATCCTCGCCGCGATCCTCGCGGTCGTGAGCGCGATCCTCGCGACCGCCGGCGTGGAGGTGACCCCGCCGGGCACGGATGAGACCGTGGCGGTCAAGTCGATGCTGACGGGCGAGGGCTTGGCGATGGTCTTCGGGACCGCCCTGGAGAACTTCGCGGGCTTCGCGCCGCTGCCCATCATCTTCAGCGTCATCATCGGCGTCGCCGTCGCCGAGCGCTCCGGCGTCCTCTCCGCCCTCCTGCGCCTCACGATCGTGCGCCTGCCCGCCCGCTGGGTCACGTTCTCCGTCGCGTTCGCGGGCATGATCTCACACGTCATGTTCGATGCGGCGTTCATCGTCATGCTCCCGCTGGCCGCGATGGCCTTCAAGGCGGTGGGCCGCAGCCCCGTGCTGGGCCTCATGGTGGCGTTCGGCTCGATCTCCGCCGGCTACAACGCCTCGCCGCTCGTCACCCCGTCGGATGCGATCCTCTCCTCGCTGTCCACCGAGGCCGCGCGCATCGTGGACCCCGACTACACCGTGTCGCCGCTGGGCAACTACTACTGGGCGATCGCCTCGTCCGTCGTCCTGTCGATCGCCGTGACCCTCGTCGTCGAGTTCGCGCTGGCGCGCCGCCCGGACCTGGACGCCGACGTCGACGCGGAGGGCATCGAGCCCACGACGCAGCTGGAGGTCACCGCCCCCGAGCGCCGCGCCCTCCTCCTCGCCTTCGCCGCCTTCCTCGCGTTCGCCGCCGTCGTCGTGCTGGCGCTGCTGCCCGCGTCCTCCCCGCTGCGCGGCGAGGACGGCGGGATCATCCAGTCGGTCGTCCTCAAGAACATCGCGATCTTCATCGGACTGGCCTTCGTCATCCTGGGTGTGGTCTACGGGTGCCTCACGCGAGAGTTCACCCGGGCCCGCCAGATCCCGGAGTCCATGGCGGACGGCATCCGCACCCTGGCACCGGTGCTCGTCCTCTTCTTCGCGATCAGCCAGTTCCTCGCCTACTTCAAGTGGACCGGGATCGGCACGATCATCGCGGTGAACGGCGCGTCGTTCCTGCAGACGGCCGGCATGCCGCCGCTGCTGCTCTTCATCGTCGCGATCCTGCTCATCTCCGTCATGAACATCATCATCACGAGCGGCTCCGCGATGTGGTCGCTGCTGGCGCCCATCCTCGTCCCCATGTTCATGTACCTGGACATCCCGCCGGAGACGACCCAGCTCGTCTACCGCATCGCGGACTCGTGCACGAACGCGATCACGCCCATGAGCGCCTACTTCATCCTGGCGCTGAGCATGGTGCAGCGGTACCGGAAGAGCGCGGGCATCGGCACGGTCGTGTCCTTCACCCTGCCGCTCGCGATGACGCTGCTCGTCACCTGGGTCGCGCTCTTCATCGTCTGGTACCTGCTGGGGCTGCCGATCGGCCCCGGCGTCTCGATCCGCTGAGCGGACCCCGGCAACGGGGCGGGCGCGGGCGGTCGGACGCGGCCGGCTCAGTACAGCCGTTCGAGCGCGTCCGCGCCCGCCGTCCGCCAGCCGCTGCGCTTGAAGCCGTGGACGACGTGCAGGATGTCCATGTCGTCGACCTCCGCGGTCCAGTCGCCGGAGCTCAGCTCCCGGTGCATCGCCGCCGAGTCCGGGAACGCGAAGTGCGCCAGCAGATGCCGGTCGCTGCCCAGCGCGGCCAGGTACCGCAGCTCGGGCAGTGCCAGCAGGGCCGGGACCAGCGAGGGCTGGGACCGCAACGATCCGCGGAGGGTGACCAGGACCTCGGTGGGGCATCCCAGCAGGGCCGGGTCCGCGACGACGCGGAACCGCAGCAGACTGCGCTGCTCCAGGTCCGCGAGACGCCGCCGGACCGTGTTCTCCGATGCCCTCGCCGAGGCCGCGAGGTCTGCCGTCGTCGTCCTCCCGTCCTGCGCCAGTAGACGCAGGAGCGTCCGGTCCGCGTCCGTGAGACCCGTGTGGGCGACCTGCTGCGGGGAAGCCGGCTGCCGGACGGTCACCCCCAGCCGGGCCACCTCGTCGTCGGTGAGGACAGCGGGGCGCCATTCCCCCACCGATCGATGCACAGTGCTGACCCGATCGACCCGGACGTCCGCCGTCCCGCTGATCGAGGGCAGCTCGTCGAGGACCAGCTGCGAGAGGGTGGCGTCGTCCGCCCGCACCTCCGCCACCACGTGGCGATCGCCGGTCGTCGCGTACGCGAAGACGCAGTCCGGCCGGGCGGCATATCCCGTCGCCACGATGCGGGCGCAGTTCACCTGAGCAGCGACCCGGGCGATGAGCGTGGGGGTGGCACCTCGTGCCCCGACGACACGGACGCCGCCACCCGCCAGCAGGTCCGCCCCGCGACGCGAGACGGAGCGGGTGGGCTCGTCCAGCGCGTCTGCTATCGACGCCCACGTCGCTCGCGGCCGGTACTGGAGCGCCGCGATGATCCGGCGGTCCAAGGCATGCGTCGACTGCCCGTCTTCGGCGTACGGCTGCATGCGTGGATCCTATCCGCACGCAGCTGGCCGTGTGCTTCCAGTCCATGCACGTCGGTCCAGGATCGGCATCTGGTGGGGGACCTCGGCAGCGGTCGACCTGTGGGGACGGTGGGAGGCGAGCGTCGAGCGGTCGCGGGGCGTGCTCAGCGGCTTCCTCGAGGCGCACGGTGTCGAGGCCGCCCTCGCCGCCCCGCATCGCCCCCTGTCGCGCCCGCACCCCTTGCTAGGATGCTGTCATGCAGCTCACATCGCTTCGCCTCCACCGCGTGTCCATGCCACTGGTCACCCCGTTCGAGACCTCGTTCATGCGGGAGACGGAGAAGGACTGCTATCTGGTCGAGGCCTCGTTCGACACCGATGCGGGGCCCGTGACCGGGTGGGGCGAATCGGTCGCGATGGCTGCGCCGCTGTACTCGGAGGAGTTCCTGGACGGCGGGATCGCGGTGACGCAGAAGTGGCTGGCGCCGGCGCTGTTCCAGGTCGAGGACCTCACGGCGGAGACCGTCGGCTGGCACCTGCGCCACATCATCGGGCATCCGATGGCGAAGTCCGCCGTGGAGATGGCGGTGCTGGAGGCGCAGCTCAAGAGTCGCGGCCAATCGTTCAAGGACTATGTGGGCGGCGTGGTGGACTCGGTGCCGTCGGGCGTCTCCGTGGGCATCCACCCCACGATCGGCGAGCTCATCGAGACGGTGGGCGGCTACCTGGACGAGGGGTACGCGCGCATCAAGCTCAAGATCAAGCCGGGCGCGGACCTCGAGCCCGTCGCGGCGCTGCGGCGCGAGTTCGGCGACGACTTCCTCTTCCAGGTCGACGCGAACGCGGCGTACACGCTGGTCGATGCGGCGCACCTGAAGAAGCTCGACGACTTCGGACTGCTGCTCATCGAGCAGCCTCTGGGCGAGGCGGACATCCGCCAGCACAGCGAACTGGCGAAGCTCATGTCGACGCCCATGTGCCTCGACGAGTCGATCGTCTCCGCCGCCGCTGCCGCAGACGCGATCGCGCTGGGCGCTGCCGCGGTCATCAACATCAAGCCCGGCCGCGTGGGCGGCTACCTGGAGGCGAAGCGGATCCACGATCTGGCCGCGGCGCACGGAGTCGCGGTGTGGCACGGCGGGATGCTGGAGACGGGACTGGGTCGCGCGGCGAACGCAGCGCTCGCGACCCTGCCCGGGTTCACGCTGCCCGGTGACATCTCCGGATCGAAACGGTTCTTCCACGAGGACATCACCCAGGAGATCGTCCAGCGCGACGGAGAGGTCCAGGTCCCTCAGGGCCCGGGCTTCGGCGTCACGATCGATCCGGAGCGGCTGAAGAAGTTCTCGCGGGGGACGGTCGACATCACGCGGTGAGGCGCGTGTTCTGATGGCGCGCTGAGACACGCGTCCGGGTGGCGCGCGGAGCCGCCGGTTCCGGTCGCGGGTCCCGGTCACGCTGAGTCACGCGTTCCGACGGCGCACGGGGTCGCGCGCGCCGGTAGCGCACTGAGTCGCCGGTTCCGGTGGTGCGCGGAGTCGCCAGTTCCGGTGGTGCACATTCCAGTCGCGCCGTCACCGTGCGGCCAGTTGGCACACCACAGCGCGACAAGCACCCTGCAGACCCGCCCGCAACAGGCAGGCTTTGCACCGGTCGTCGCTCCACAAGCCGCCCATCCGCTCATTGTCCTGACGTGCCGGCCAGCAGAGTCTCGCGACGGTGATTCCGACACGCCCCATCTCTGCACAACAGATTCCACCTGGCTTCGCACAAGAGATTTCACCCGGCCGAAAAAGGTCTTGCGCGACCTCCTGTTCCCATTTAGAATAGAACTGCATTCGAACGCGGGACCCGACAACGACGTCAGGGAAAGGGGGCGCGGACCCCATGACCACCACAACAGCCAACGACACCATGGCCAGTGCGGCTGATGCGTGCGCCCGCTCCCTCGACGACCTCACCCTCATCGACCCCATCACGAGCCTGGAAGACCTCCGCCGCGTCACCGAGCACGGCCACCCCGTCCTCCACGACGTCACCCTCCCCGACTGGACCCAACTGTTGACCGGCACGGGTCTCGCAACCGTGCAGGGTGAGTCCGGTGCCGACCGGATGAGCCGCTACACCACCCACACACTCGCCCTCGACCGGTTGCGGGCCCTCGAACTCGTCCACCTCGCCACCACCGTGCTGGCCCTCGCGTTCACCTCCCCGGACTCCCGCGACAGGCTCGACGCGCTCTTCCCCGATGACGGCGATAACACGGCAGGAGCCAGTGCCAGCGAGGAAGCAGGAGCGACGGGCCCCCTGGATTCGTCATACGACGCGGACCCCTCCTCGTTCTGCAACCACGCCGAGTACATCCTCACCACCAGTGACGAGACCGCCATCGCAGCACGCACGAACGCCAGGACCGGGCTGACCCGCAAACACATCGGCCACGCCCTGACCGCATACATCGGCATGCCGCTCCTCCTGCGAGCCGTGCTGGAGGGGCGCCTGCGGTTCAACCGGTGGGAGAGCCTCATCCGGAAGTTCGCCTGGCTGCCCCTGGGCCACCTCCGTGCCCTGGACGTGTTCCTCACGACCCTGGACGAGCGGATCAGCCTGCACCAGTTCATGCGCAAAGCCAGCCAGTTCATCGCGGAACTCGATGTGAAACCCCTCCTCGCCGCCCGCGCCAACCGGGGCCGTCGCGCCTGGGTCGAAGACCTCCCCGGCGGGCAGAGCATCCTGTGTGCCAAAGGCCCCACCGCGCTCGTCCACGCCCACTTCAACGAGGCACAAGCCCTGTCGCGAGCGCTGGTGAAGAACCAGGTCAAACTCCTCGACATCACCCACCCACAAGCAGCACCCGTGGAGTCCGCGGACACCGCTGACGGCAGGGGCACCACTGCCGGCGTTGACGAGACCAATGGGGCTGCCATTGGCGCCGACTCGGCGCCCGGTTCTGCCGCGACCGCAGCCAGCGGGGACGCCACCCCGGAGTCGGTTGAGCTGCCGCCGCTGACACACCTGTCCGTCGATGACGAGCGGATGATCCAGCAGCTGACGTTCGACACCCTCATCAAAGCTCGTCCCCGCACCCACACCA
>NZ_HE978609.1:127491-129202 GCF_000285835.1 Brevibacterium senegalense | reverse complement strand
GGGATCATAGAGCTCGGCCGTCGTATCGCTCGCGGGTTCCGGAACTTCGACCACTACAGACTCCGCATGCTCCTGATCGCCGGAGGGCTGGATGCCTCACCCCACACTCAGCTCTGAAGAGCCTCCAAAGCCTCCAGCGACAGCGCCTCAGTCGTCATCGACGACCTCGTCGCCCACCCGACGATGCGGCGGCTATACCCGTCGATGACGAACGCCGTGTACACGAACCCACACGAGGTCCGCACGTAGGTGATGTCAGCGACCCACAGACGATTCGGCGCCGGAGCTTTGAAGTCCCGCATCACTAAATCCGGACGCTGATCGGGTATCGGAGCTTGCATCGTGGTGCGCGGATTCCGGCCGCGCACGACTCCGGTCACGCCAGCCATACGCATCAGTCGGGCTGTCTGGTCCCGGCCGACGTCCCATCCGGCTCGGTGCATCGCGTGCCACATCTTCCGCACCCCGTAGACACCGTAGTTCGCGGCGTGGATCCGTTTGACCTCCTCGACGAGGAGACCATCGCGGAGGGTGCGGGCTGCGGGCGTCCGGGACTTCGCTGCCCGGTAGCCACGGGAGGTGATGAACCCACGTGCCGTCGCGCCCAGGACGCGACAGATGAACTCGACCCCGAAACGACCCCGGAACGTGTCGATGAACCGGATCATTTCGTCGTGGGACGGTCGAGTTCCGCGGCGAAAAACGCTGACGCGGTCTTAAGGATTTCGTTCGCGCGTTTGAGCTCCTTGACCTCGCGGCGCAACCGCTTGAGTTCCTCGAGGTCCGCACTCGTAGGACCTTCTTCGACACCGGCGTCACGGCGAGCTTGTCTCGACCATCCCCGCAACGTGTGCGGGGAGATCCCGAGCTTCTCGCCAGTCGCAGTGGCAGCGCCCCAGACCGAGGTCTCTTCGACCCTGCGGTGGTCGTCCATCATTCGTAGTGCCCGCTCCTTGAACTGGCTCTTCCGGTTTCAGAGTGCGTGACGCGGTCCCTGAGTGCCGGGTGTCGGTGATGAATGAGGGGCGGGCCTTGGGCGAAGATGGAAATTCCTCAAGATCCCCCACACCCAAGGCCCTGCCGTGCAATCTACCTCTCCCGTCGCGCCGTGTCCCGTCGCTGATGTCATCTGCCGCACCCTCGAACTCGGCATCCACATCACCGGCGCCCGGATCACCGATGAGGACGTCACCGTCATCGAAGCCGCACCACGAGAACCCTTCGGCTTCTGCCCCGATTGCGGTGCTGAAGGCCGGTTGCGGGATCACGTCATCCGCAAGCTCACGGACGTTCCCATCACCGGCCACCCGACCCGTCTGCACGTGCGTCTACCGCGCTACCAGTGCGTACTTGCCGGCTGCCGGCGCACGATCTTCCAGCACCACCTCGACGCCGCTGAGCCAGGGGCGAAGACCACGAAACGCGCCACGACCTGGATCCTGAAACGCCTCGTCCGCGATCAGATGAGCATCTCAGCGATCAGTCGGGCACTCGGGTTGGGGTGGGATCTCGTCAACCAGTTGGCGACCACTGCTGCGAAGTCTCTGGTGTACGCGGACCCCATGCATCTGGCAGGAGTCCGTGTCCTGGGCATCGATGAGCACTGCTGGAAGCACGTGCGCGGACAAGGAGACGATTCCTTCGCGACGATCTTCGTGGACCTGACTCCACTCATCGACGGGACTGGTCGAGCACGTCTGCTGGATGTGAA
>NZ_HE978609.1:51869-127269 GCF_000285835.1 Brevibacterium senegalense | reverse complement strand
AACCGGGCGATCTCTGCTGAACAAGCGGGGCACAGACCGGTTGGAGCGGCTGTGGGCCGAGCATGATGACCACGTTGCGTTGGAAGTGACGTACCTCGTCTACCAGGACGTCATCGACGCGTACGAGCATCCCGATCAGAAGACGGGCCAGCGGCTCATGCAGACAGTGATCGAGAATCTGCGCAGAGGCCTACCTGAAGGGCTTGAGGAGCTTGCGCAGTTGGGGAGGACGCTGTGGCGGAAACGGTCCCAGGTGCTGGCGTTCTTCGACCGTGGTGGCGCGTCGAACGGGCCGGTCGAGGCGATCAACGGGCGCCTGGAGCACCTGCGCGGTATCGGTTTGGGGTTCAGGAACTTCGAGCACTACGTACTGCGCTGCCTGCTCCACTCCGGGCAGCTATCGGCCCGTGTCAACGCACTCTAGAACCGGAAGAGCCGCCAATCTATGGCCAGCGACCACATCATCTATGATGACGTACCAATAGATATGTCGTGCTAGATCATTCGCTTCGCTGTGCGAATGAGTAGCGTGAAGTCAGCACGTCCACGTCTTGTAGACATGATCGTGAGTACGAACGTCATCACACCAGTGGTCAGCTGTGCGGCACACAGCATCAAAGTGCTCTCAAGTGGAAGATACAGGCAGAAGTACGATGCGATAGCCGCAGGGCAAGTTGTGAGCAAAATGCGGATACCGTCTCGGAACAGTGGCCAGGCATCTAATCCCCCTCTTGCCTTGAGCCAGATAAGGTTGATCGGCCAGTTGAGGGAAAGTCCAAGCGTATAGAGCAGCGCGACTGCCTCAACTGAATGAAACGAGCCTAGCAATACTAGGAACATCGTTAACCCCTTGGTTACGATGCTGGAAGCGAGGAATGATTGGCTAGGCGCGAGCATTAGAAAAAGCCAGTATGTGACGTGGGAAAGCGCGCGAAGCCCCCCGCCCGCTGCTAGGAGCTGGAAAAGAGGGACTGCAGGAGTCCATTGATCCCCAAGGATCATTGGAATGAGAGTGTTTGCGGACCCAGCGGCGATCGCGAAAATAGCACCTACCGGCAACGAAACCAACACCTGCAATAGTTGGAATCGTCTGTTGACCACCGTCTGGGAGGCGTCTGCATTCATCTTCGTCATGGTTGGAACCGCTACATTAGTTAGCGGCGTTAATAGTCGACTTAACGGAACGGTGAGCAGCTGCATGGCGCGGTTATAGTAACCCAGCGTGTTCGCACCCCATCGGGCACCAATCAATAATGAATCAATGTTGGACGAACCAAACGTTAGTAGTTGCGCAAGAGCGTAGTGAACGCCTGATCGGAGTAGATGTCGTGAACCAACTCCGCGACGTGGAAGACTGGGTTTCCATTTGGCGATCACTATACGGCTCACTGCAATTACTAAGGCATTTGTGACAACTTGAATAACCAAAGCCCAGTACCCCAGGCCGATTACTGCGGCCACCACGGCCAATAGGAATGCAATCGTCTGCGCCGCCAAGTCCGTTACTACGATCGCGGTGAATCTTTGGCTGCGGGCAAGTTGTACCTGTACCTGAGCTTGAACCCCATTAAACAGCAGTGAGAGTGCCACCACCTGTGCGATTGGAACAATCCGTGGTTCGTTGTATATTTGCGCAAGTAGAGGTGCAAGCAAAAACATAGCTGCACCCAACGCTGTGCCAAGAGCTGTGTTCACCCAGAACAGATTTGAGGATTGCGCATGCGAAATCTTTGGCGCGCGCAGTGCTGCGGCTGTCAAACCAAAATCTAACACCAGCTCGCCTAGGGCGACTGCAACGGTCACCATCGCGATCAGCCCGAACTCATCGGGACCGAGTAGACGCGATAGGACTACGACGGAGAGCACCTGCACGGCTGCCTTCAGCAGTTGCCCGAGGACTGTGACGCCGCCGCCCCTTGCGCCCTTGGACTTCGCTGCGCTGTCCACTGTGTGCCCCCTCCAGGCGGAACGTCATCTGGGAAGATCGACGACGTTGCAAGCTCGCCACTCCATCAGCACCTTAAGCCCTGTAAGCGTCTCCCGCACCTTGAGTGCACCTGCAGGGTGCGATCTGGCAACGTGAGCAGTGTCTCAACTGAAGTGAGGTTGTGGCTTCAAGGCTAGACTGTAGCCATCGTAAAGAGGCCCTCAGTTCCGTTAGGGGAACCGTGATGATCGAGAGTATCAAGAAATCACTCCCATCGCCCATTGTTGATTGGGTGTACCGCAAGCGTATGAAGCTGCGGATCGCGCAAGAGTTTGCGAAAGACTTCCGACGATACGTCAATAATGCTGCGTACGAAGATAAAGTCATTCCAAGTCATATGACGGCGCGTGCAGTGGAAGTTCAAGGGACAAAAGACTACCACCGCGTCGAAAAGGGTCTCACCTTGCCTGAGCCAAAACGCCCATTCGGGGCGGCGGTTGGCGAGCGTTTAGACCAGGCGTTGCATCTGGTTCCGCAGGATGCATCACTCTTCACCTATATGGCCAGTGCGCGAGAGGCGCTGTCCGTATGGAATGAGGATGGAACAATCACTGATTCGGTCAGCCCGTTCCCACAACGTAGCCATTCCCTCTCGGAGGCGGACGTTCGCGCTTTCTTCGAAAGTCGTCATAGCGTTAGACACTTCGACGCAAATCGACCCGTCGAACCTGGTCTTTTGGAAGACGCCGTGCAGTTGGCGCAGTCTACCCCGTCTGTCTGTAACAGGCAGTCATGGCATGTTCGGTTCATCGTAGATAGCGCGAAAAAGGCTGCGGCTCGTAGCAATCAGAACGGCAATGCCGGCTTCGGTGAGATTCCTGTTCTGGCGGTAGTGACCACCGATAGTCGGCTCTTTGCGGGTCCGGGGGAGCGAAACCAGGCGTGGATTGATGGAGGCCTGTTTGCGATGAGCTTGACTTGGGCGCTGCATGGACTTGGTCTTGCCACCTGCATGCTGAATATGTCGGTATCGAATAAGAAAGCGGACGCCCTCAGGAGAGATCTTGGCATCGGTGCACATGAAGTCATAATCATGCAGATTGCTATTGGGTATGCACACGAGCAGCACCGAGTGGCGCGTTCGCCTCGAAGGATGCCCACTGAGGTTTCGTCCATAGTGGAGGACTAAGGCCTATCGTCCCAGCCTTGATGGCGCAGCTGGAGGCACTACTTGGTGTTCATCGCTCTGAGTGCTGCAGCCTGAATGGTGTCGACAATTGAGTATCTCGGGCGAAAATTCCAAGCATTATGCAAGAGTGAGCTGTCGAGTCCTGACGAGAAATGAGTTTCTGTGGGCGCGGAATGCGTTTCTATAACGTCTACTGATCGGTTAGCGAGCTCCCGAACGTGTTCAGCGACCAAGTTGCCGATCGCTTCTAGTGTAAGCGGGTTCTGCGCCCCAACATTTACAATTGGAGCAAATGTTTGTTCTGCTTTCAACGCAATCGTCGCGATCGCCCTGCTTGCGTCCCGCGCATCCATAAAGTCGAAGACGTGTTTTGGTTGAACCAGAGTTACGCTCCCAGTTCTAACCGCTCCAGCCGTCATCTTATTTACTAGCCGTCGATGAAACTGTGGATGTATAAGGCTCGATACTCGCGCTTGGGTTACGGATGCGTCTGGACAGAGCTCTCTCGACAACAATTCGGCCGCGTATTTAGCGGCTGCATATGGTCCGTCAAGGTCGAGATCGGACGTTTCGGCGGCTAGATACTTGCGGCTAGAGTCGTAAACGCTTTGCGACGAGACGTTAACCAAGACTTTAGCCTGGACTGCATGCAGACTCTTGAAAAGGGATACATGAAAGTCTAGGCCGCGAGCAAGCTCGCCGCCTCCGCGGTTCAAAGGCCAAGCGCAATTGATTCCGATGTCGATTGGGCCGTGGCCCAATGGGTTGGAGAAGAATAGTTCGGGTCGCACCGTAGCAACGCGATTGAATTCATGGTCTTCCAGATCCCATTTTTCGCGCAACGCGGCCTGCGGCTGACTTGATACGGCTAACAGGTCATGGTTTGTATCTGACAGAAGAAGCCGAACACAGCTGCTACCTAGGAGCCCGCCAGCCCCAGTGATAAGTATCTTCATAGGAATACTCCAGTATTGTGTAGAGTTGGTGCGTCTAGCGTGAGGTCGTCGCCGTTAGGGGAATACACCCGAACCACTTCTTGTATGCTCTTGATAGTTTTGAGGGCGGTGATGGCGTCGTGCGCGACTCCCAAGATTCGAACTGCAATTTGCAGTAGTTGCCCTTCGTTGTCGCGGGTCAATGTGCGCCCTTCGGTGTGCCCCTTGAGAATGCGTATTACGCCTGGAAGCCTTGCCGCAGCATCGAGACCCTCAAATGTCCCAATTGTGCCGGGCTTTATCGCTATTGAAACATTGAATGCTCGTTTGGCGCTCCGAGGGCGGGCTCTAGTTGCTATATTCTGAGAGCTCATCGTGCCTGTTAGTGCAAATTCGATCAGCATGTCTAGTGGGTTAAATCCGCTTAGCTCTTTAAGGAGCCAGTACTCTTGTGTGCCGGTCAACCTGAATCCTGCATCGTATGACCTGAAAACTCCGCCATCGATCTTGCCTTGGACGAACAGCATCCCGTTCTGGAGGTTTAGTTCTCGAAACATTCGAAGCATAGCGTCGTGTGTGTCTCGCTCGAACGCTGGAAGATGTGATGACGGCATGGTGTATGCGTATGGGATCGGTGTTCCGCCATCACTGTAAGTCGTGACGTGTCGATTGGCGAAGGCGGTGAGATGGTGGTGCCCGTCCTGGAACACCCAAAATGCAGTGGCTTCTTCCCCGTCCAAGTACTTTTCGACCACGACATCGTTGCCGAAGAAAGTGTCGTTGGCGCTTTGGGCGGCTGCTAGAACTTCATCGCGGTTGTGGCAGATTGTGATTCCGCGAGAGCCGCTACCGCTTGCGGGCTTCACGATTACGGGGTACTCGACCTGAGTGTCGTCGTCCTCGGTAAATATATCGAGGCTGTAGCCTGGAATGGTGGGAATGCCGTATTGGCGGAACAAGTCGAGGTACGCGGTCTTGTTCGTGAATAGTTTGAATTGTTCCTCGGTGCCGTATGAGGGAAGTCCGGCTTTGTCGCAGACTTGCGCGTAGTAGGGGAGAAGCAGGTCAGAGAAGCCAGCGGCTACGCCGTCTATGTTTTTGTCTTTTATGAGTTGCACGACTGCGTCAACGTCCAAAAGGCTGACGTTGTAGTGCTCGTCTGCAATCTGCTTTGCGGGGGCTTTCTCGACCGGGTTGTAGTCCGCGACCACTGCTGTGGCACCCAAGCGTTGTGCGGCTCTGACGATTTCGGCTGCGATGTGAGTTCCGTGCATAATTAGCAGTCTTTTGCCGGCGAGGTCGCTCATGGAATTGCTCCGGTGTCATCGAAGTTCTGTGGTTCAGGGCGGACGCGTGTGCGCGTCGGTCTGTCTGTGAGCTTAGCTTGCAACCGGTGCGACTGCGTCTCGCGCTGAAGCGCGGAAGGAACCGATTCGGCTACGTGTCGGTGTCCGGCTCAGTGTAGATTTCGGTAGGAGGGGCCTTGGAGCGCTCTCTCGTCCGTGTCTGATCGGCCGGTCGATGTGATGTGAAGTTTGGGGAGGATCGAGAAGTGCAGCGGACTCTGATGGTGCTTGGTGGGTCCCGGCCTGTTGTGCCGGTGATCAAGGCGGCGCACGCGCTCGGTTGCAGGGTCGTCACGTGCGACTATCTCCCTGACAACGTGGCGCACAGGTACTCGGACGACTACCGGAACGTGAGCGTCATCGACAAAGAAGCGGTCTTGGAGGTCGCTCGTGAGCTTCGTCCCGATGGGATCACGTCTTTCGCGGCAGATCCTGGTGCGATCTCCGCAGCATATGTTGCGGAGCAGCTCGGGTTGCACTTCCCCGCATCGTACGACGCGACAATTACGTTGCAAGACAAGGGCCGGTTTCGCGAGTTCCTGGCGTCCAACGGGTTCAATTCCCCGGTCGCTCGTACTGTCTCCAGTGTTGGTGAGGCTGTGAGCCTTGGGGGCTCGCTATCGTTCCCCTTGATCGTCAAACCTGTCGACTCGACTGGCAGCAAGGGTGTTGTGCGGATCGATTCGGTGGGCGAAGTCGCAACATCGGTTGCATCATCACTCGAGCACTCACGAAGCAGCACGTGTGTGATTGAGGAGTATATCGATACTGAAGTCCGCCAGTTCGGCGGTGAGATGTTTGTTGCCTCTGGCGAAGTCGCTAGCCTCATACTGATGGATCAGGTGTTCGACGAACGGCATCCAAATCCTTACGTTCCGTGTGGTCACCTCATCCCTTCTGCGGTGGGAGCTGATGTGGAGGCAGCCACTCGGGACGCCCTGGGCCGCTTGGTCGAACTGCTTGGATTGCGCGACGGAATCTTCAACTTCGAGTTGCGCTTGAAGCCGGACGGTCGTGTCTTCATCATTGAGGTGACGCCTAGAGCTGCGGGCAACAGTTTGTCGGAGTTCCTTCATGTTGCAACTGGCCTCGACCTCGTACGTGCAAGTGTTGAAACCAGTTTGGGCGAGGCACCCGCTGAGCTTGGCGACCCGACCGACTATGGATACTGGCTTCAGCATCTGCTTGTGGGGCCGCGTCGAGGCGTGCTGAAGTCAGTCGAGATCGATCCCGAGTTCGAACGGGAGCATGTGCGTCAACAGATCACATGGGTTTCGCCCGGGGGAGAGGTCGAGCCGTTTGAATCGGGGCGTTCGCCGTTCGGTGCTCTTCGTTTGCGGTTCGACTCTCGCGATGCTCTAGAGCAGTTCCTGGCGGACCCTGACGCAGTCGTGCAGGTAGTGCTCGAGTAGCTATGTGATCATCAGTAGTTATGGCCCTCGGCTGTCGCTACGGCCGGCTCGCCTATGGGGCGGGTGAAGTTCCCATCGACTATGGAGATCGGTTAACTACGATCAATCCTTCGTGGCCGTCGACTGCGCTGCGAACCTGCAGAGGGCGGCGGCGTGGGATACGCAGCAAGCAAGAAGTGTGAGAGTGGTGGGTCATAGCGTGAACACTGAACCGTCATCTGAGTCAACGATGGTTGCTAGTGGTGCTGAGCCATTCCGCGCCCGTCCGAATAAGAAGCGGACGGGGCTCAAGATCCTCGCCGTGCTCGGGATCCTGGTCCTGCTGGCGGGAGTGGCGATCGCTGGGTATGTCTTCTACTTAGGCAAGACCTTTGACGACCAGACGAAGGGGTTCGAGGGGGAGGATGTCTTCTCCGGGGAGCAGCCTGTCGCAGAAGACGGCGATCCGATCAACATTCTCTTGCTGGGTTCGGACGCTCGCGCCGAAGACGTCGATTATGCGGCGGACGAGCGCGGCAACCGTTCCGACACGATCATGGTCATGCACATCAACGGCGATCGATCTGGTGCTCAGGTCATGTCGATCCCGCGCGACATGTGGGTGCCGGTCGAGGGTCACGGCAACGCGAAGATCAATGCGGCGATGAGCTTCGGCGGCCTGTCGCTTGCTACGCAGACCATCAGCGAGTTCATCGACGCGCCGATCCATCATGTCGCCATCCTCGACTTCCAGGGCTTCCAGGCGCTCACCGACCGGGTGGGGGGAGTGGATGTCGAGTCAGAGCAGGCATTCACCAGCCGTGGTTCCACCTTTGTCGAGGGCACGAATCACCTGAATGGGAAAGACGCGCTCAACTTCGTGCGCGAGCGCTATTCCTTCGCGGATGGCGACCTGCAGCGCGCGCGCAATCAGCAGGCGTACCTCAAGGGTCTGGTCGACACGATCGTCTCCGCCGACACACTCAGCAATCCCTCCAAAGTCGCCGGCATGGTCCGAGACTTCGCGCCGTACATGACGGTCGACGACAAGCTCACGTCGTCGCGGATCGCGGGACTGGGTTACGAGATGCGCGACGTTCGGCCGGGTGAGATCCAGTTCTTCTCTGCTCCCATCGCCGGCGCTTCAACTTCTTCTGACGGCCAGGCGATCCTCAACGTCGACACCGATGCTCAGAAGCGCATCCAGGAGGCGTTCAACGACGACACGGTCGGCGAGTACGCGGAGAGCGCGGAGACGGTCCACCTCTGAGACGTGTCGCCTCTGAGGCGGACCGCCAGCAGTCCGCCTCACAGGCTCACGAGCAGCATCGTCGCCAGGAGGACGACACCGGAGGCCAACAGCGTCATCGTGGTGTAGCCCAGGATGTCGCGCATCTTGAGGCCCGCGATGGCCAGGACTGGCAGCGCCCAGAACGGCTGGATCATGTTCGTCCACTGATCGCCGTACGCCACCGCCATGATCGCGATCGACTGATCGACGCCCAGCTGTCCAGCCGCATCCATCATGATCGGCCCCTGCACGGCGAACTGTCCGCCGCCGGAGGGCACGAAGAAGTTCACCAGGCCGGCGGACAGGAACGCGAGCATGCCGAACGTCGTGGGGTTCGCGATCGACACGAATGCATCGGAGAGCACCTGGATGAGGCCGCTGGCCGTCATGATGCCCAGGATGCCCGCGTACAGCGGGAACTGCAGCAGGATCTCACCCACATTGGAAGCGGCCTTCGCCGTCAGGTGGATGATCTCGAACGGGTTGCGCACCAGCAGCAGGATGAGGGTGAGGAACGACCAGTTCACCACGTCCAGCGTCAGCGATCCGCCCTGGGCGAAGTGGACGACCAGGTACGCCGCGAGCGCCAGACCCACCACGGTGGTGAGAATGCGGGAGGCATCGATGCGGTCCGCCGGCGTCGTGACGTCCTCATCAGCCGGGTCGTACGGCTGGGAGCCCACGTCACCCGGCAGCTCGATGATCTCCTCGTCCTTCTTGGGTGCAATGAAGAGGAACATGACGCCCACGACGATGATGACCGCCAGCGCGGCGAGCATGTTCCACGTGCTGAAGATCGTCTCCGACACGGGGATGACCCGGCCGGCGGCCTCGTGCATGAACGAGCCCTCTGTCGCCGCGGTCAGCGGACCGGAGCCGGAGTACCCCATGTGCCAGATGACGTAACCGGAGTACCCGGCCGCCACGAGGAGGGGGAAGTGCACCTTCATGCCGCGGCCTCGGGCCTGGACGGCGACCTCCCGTGCCAGGAGCGCTCCGACGACCAGCCCCAGGCCCCACGTGATGAGGCTGGCCAGTGCTGCGATGACGAACACGAACGTGTAGGCGACCACCGGGGACTTCGGCACCCGGGCCAGGCCCGCCAGGAGCTTCCGCACCGGCCCCGTGTTGGCCAGCATGTGGCCTAGCAGCAGGATGAGCGCCATCTGCGTCATGAACGCCAGCAGCCCGGCCAGTCCGTCGCCCCAGCCCACCAGCACGGTGACCGGCGTCGCGTCCGTGAAGATGAAGGCCAAGACCGCGACGATGAGGGTGAGGACGATCGCGAACACGAGCGCCGAGGGCACCCAGCGCTCCAGGAAGTGATTGAGCGGACGCACGAGTCCGCGCGAGCTCTGACTCCGGCTCGATACTGGCGACTGTGACATGGGAACCCCTCAGGATCGGCGACGGTGACGACTCAGGGGCGCGGCCGCCGGCCGCGCCCCTGAGGACGAGTCTATCTGTGAGTTCCCTGAGTGCCAGTGTGCGCGTCGCGGCGCACCGCGGCAGCAGGCCGTGTCAGCGCCGTCTGCTGTTGCGCGTCAGCAGCGTGATCAGGGCCAGGATGAGGGCGAGGATTCCCACGCCGATGCAGATGTAGCCGATCATCGTGACGTCCAGGACCTCCCAGCTGTCGCGCACGGCGAATGCCAGGATCGCGCCGACCAGCAAGAGGAAGACTCCGACTCCGAAGCTCATGGTCTGCTCCTTCGTATGCGTGCAGTGATGTGCGTCATCTTCGCATGCTTCGGCCTGAGAAGGGACCTCAGACGGATCCTTACATCTGGAAACCGCCGAACAGGACGGCGGCGAGTGCCAGACCCACGACGAGGTTCACGACCGTCGCCGCAGTGAACACGGCGATCGGCTTCCAGCCGGCCTCCTTCGCGCTCTGCACCTTGAACTCCAGTCCGATCGAGACGAACGCGAGCGTGAGGGCCCACACCTGGATGTCCTTCGCGGCGTCCAGACGAGGTTCCAGCAGCTGCGGTGACATCGTCTGCCCCAGAATCGTCGCGACGATCGAGGCGGCCAGGAAGCCCAGCACGAACTTGGGGAACCGCTGCCACACCAGCTTGTACGCGGCCGGGTCCGTGATCCTCTTGGGCGTGCCCGGATCCGCCGCGTCGCCGGAGCGGAACGCGAAGAACATCGTCAGCAGCACCGCGACGACGCCCAGCAGAGCGTTCTGCGTGACCTTGACGATCGAGGCGATCTGCAACGGCTCCTCACCGGCGACCGCACCCGCGGCCGTCACCGCCGCCGTCGTGTCGATGTTGCCGCCGATCCACGCGCCCGTCACCGCCGACGACAGCCCCATGAGGTTCGCCAGCCACGGCAGCAGGAAGATCGACGGGACGGCGAAGACGATGACGAGTGTTGCGGTGAACGCCAGCTGCTCCTTCTTCGCCTGCACGGCACCGGCAGCGGCCACCGCCGCCGAGACACCGCACACCGCCAGCGCCGTCGCCAGCAGCGCGCGCAGCTTGTCGTCCACACCCAGTCGGCCTGCGAACCACCACGTGAAGAGGAACACCGCGGTGATGAGCAGGCACGCCTGCACGACGGCGGGGCCGAACGCGCGGACGAAGATCGAGAAGTCGATCGTCGCCCCCAGCAGCACGAGACCCACCTTGATGAAGAACTCCGTGCGGAAGGCCGCGGCCATGCGGTCGCGCAGGCCGGTCGCGGTCAGCAGGGCGTTGCCGGCAAAGCCCAGCACGATCGCATAGACCGGGTACTCGACCGCCTTCGCGATCCCGCCGAAGCCGGTGTCCGCGCTGACCTCGGGCACCCAATCGACGAGGAACTGCACGAGCCAGGCCAGTCCCACGACGACGACCAGCCCGCCAGCTGCCCAACCGATCGATGCGTTACGGGAGGGGGCGGATGCTGCGTTCGGTGTGGGGGCCTCAGCGGCGGTGGTGACGGCCGAGTCCGGCGCGACCGCCGTAGGTTCCGCGGACGGGACGGGAGCATGGGAGGTGGGTGCGGCCTCGGGAACGGTGTCTGCCGCAGGAAGCTTCTTAGGCGGGGTCACGGGATCATCTCCGCCGTCACGACTCCGCCCATGCACAGGCCGAAGAGGATCAGTCCGACGATGGTCGCGGTCCAGTCCTCTCCGAGGGAGAACTTGCGGTGGTCGTCCGGAGCGGGATCAGTCGGGGTGGCCGCAGTGGGCTGGGAATCCATGGTCGCCTTCCTGAGGTGAGGGCAGGAGCTGTCTGGCTTCGGTCAGCGTACTGCGCGGCAGTCAGGATGGGGCCGTGAAACCGGGTGACGGTGTCGGAGTGTTCACTGGTGCGTCACGTGCGGTATGCCGTGTGTCCGTCGTGCTCGTAGGCTGTCAGGTATGCAGCAGGAGAAGTCTGGGCGCGGGAGAGTGGCGTGGTGAGCGGGTCCGGTCTGGCGTCGTTCCTCACTCCGGATATGGAGAAGGAATTCCGGAAGGTCCGCCCGCACGTGATCGAGCGGTGGTTCGAGACACTGGAGCGGGACGGGGTCGTCGTCTTCCGCATGAGCCTCATGAAGACGGCGCTGTTCGCGGCGACCTCCTGGGCCTTCGTCGTGGGCATCGTCATGATGTTCCGGGTGACGCCCCTGGCGACCTGGAATCTGTTCGACACGGCTGGTCAGGGCGCTGTGCTCCCGTTCCTCTTCGGACTGCTGATGGCAGCCGGTCTCCTGCTCTTCGCGGTGGGCTGCGTCATGTGGACGGTCGTGTTCCCGGTGGTGCGGCCCAGGCTGGCGGTGTCGTGGTGGGGCATCCAGTCCGTGGCGTGGAAGCCCGGAGGACTGTTCACGCTGTTCGCGGCGCCGTGGCCGGCGATCATGGTGGTGCACGGGTATCACACGGCCACGCGGTGGCCGTTCCCGGACACACTGCACGTCCAGGTGAGCGCGCGCGGCCACAGTGTCGAGCGGGCGCGGCCGGTGCGGGTGCGGTCGCACGGGACTGTAGTGGACTACCAGGTCAACGGGCAGCTGCGGGGGCGGAAGCGCGAGATCCTCGCGTTCCTCCTGCGAGTGCACGCGGCGGTGCGGCCGGTGGAGTGAGCGGCGTGGGCGCGGTGGCGCGGGGCGTGCGATGCCTTCGCCGGTATGCCACCGCAGCCAAGCATGCCGGGTGTGAGTGGGAGAACAGTAGGCTGGTCGCGTGACTGATACAGCTGTGTGCCCCTGTGGCGGCTACCCGACGGGCGCTGCGTTCACCGAGTGCTGCGAGCCGGCGCTGACGATGCAGACGTGGCCGCCCACTGCCCAGCAGCTCATGCGCTCGCGCTACACCGCACACGTGCGCGGGGATGCAGACCACCTGTTCCGGACGTGGCATCCGTCGACGAGGCCGGCGGATACATCGCCCGAGCCCGGGACGGAGTGGACGGAGCTGGCCGTCGAGGCCGTCTCCCAGGGGGGACTGCAGGACGATGACGGGGTCGTCGAGTACACCGCCAGGTATCGGGACGCAGACGGTGTCGCGGATGAGCTGCACGAAGTCGCGCGGTTCACGCGGCGGGCCCGGCGCTGGATGTACGTGGGACCCGCGGAGATGCTGTGAGGGGCGAGATCCAGTGGTGGACGAAGGAGGGGCCATGCAGGAGGAATCGGTCGTTGAGCAGCGCGGAGTGCACGTCACCCGCACCGGATTCGAGACCTATCGGGTGACCACGAGGGCTGGAGCGCAACTGGAATTCGGGCGTAGCGAGGGACTGGTTGATCCCGTCGACATGCTGCTGGCGGGACTGGCTGGCTGCATGGCGGTCTCCATCGACAAGCCCCTGGTGCGTGCTGGCGAGCCCGAGTCGTTCGACATCGAGGTGATGGCGGACAAGCTCAAGGATGGGGCTGCGGCGACCAGACTGGAGAACCTGCGCCTGCAGTTCGACGTGGCGATGGGGGAGTGGACCCGGAAGCAGGATCCGGAAGCCCTGCTGGAGAAGCTGCTCCACGTCGCCCATGACACGCACTGCACCGTCTCCCGCACCATCGAGGCGGGCGCCGCGGTCGCGGTGGAGGGTCAGATCGAGGTGAGTGGGCAGAGCGAGCTGGGTGGGGTCAGTCAGCCCGATCGCTCCTGGAGGTCCTCGAGGGACAGCTGACCCTTCCGCACGGCCCAGAGGATGCGGCGCGTGCGCACCACCCGCGGCAGGGCGATGACCAGCAGGCCGCCCAGCATGTTGAACGGGATGACGATCGCGAACCACTGAGCGAAGGCGCCGATGGAGATATCCGCACCGGCCAGCATCGCCGCGAAGATGACGATTGCGTTGAGCGCCCCGTGGAGCATGCTCAGACCGATGACGAGCAGGCCGGAGACGAGGCATGTGAGGGCGGTGACGACATCATTCGTGGTCCCCTGTTGCATCCGCGTGGACAGGGTGATGGTGGCGCCGGCCAGCATGGACAGTGCGATCATCACGATCAGTGAGGACTGGTCGACGTAGCTCACCGCGTAGTCGATGATCGTCGCATGATAGTCCGGGAGGCCCAGCACGATGAGCCAGGCGAAGGCGAGCCCGCCCAGCAGGTTCGTCACCAGAGTGACCGACCACAGGCGCAGCACCTGCACCCAGGTGCCCTGCCCGGCGAACACCGCGTTCAGCGGCAGGAGGAACTCCTCCGTGAAGAGCTCCGAGTGTGCGAGCTTCAGTGCGAGGAGTCCGATGCCGAATGCCATGCCGGCAAGGATGTCCGATCCGGTGGCCTGTTTGACGAGCACCATCGCGAGGATGCCCAGACCCACATCGACGCCGCCGAAGAAGCCGGTGACGATGAGTTCGGGCCACTTGCGGTTGAGGCGCTTGGACCCCTCGACGACGGTCGTGGCCGCTTCATCGACCAGCTCCTCCTCGATATCGAACTCATCGCGGCCCAACCTCTGGCGCTGTTCCTTCTGATCCATGCCTCTGAGCCTTCCTGGTGGGTGGTCCATGTCTCATCCGCCGGGACTCTGGTCCATTCGCTGAGGCTGTCGCGGCCTTCGGTGAACTCGACGTCTGCGCTGTCGGCGGACAGCAGGCCTGCTAGTTCCACCACGGCAGGTGGTCTGAGGGCGACTCGGTCGTCGCCGCGCCGCTGCCCTCAGTGTCGATGGGTGCGATATGTCAGGTCGTCATTGGTCCGGCACGTCGAATCGCAGGATCGCGGCGATCCCGTCCTCCACGTGAGTGTCGATCAACGCGGCCTCGGCGTCGGTCCGGACGCTCGCGGCAAGTACCTGCGCCTCACGCGCGGCGCCCCGGTCGTACTCGAGCAGCAGTGTCTCAACGGCTGACATCTCCAGCGCCTTGCTGACGCGGTCGGCCCCTTCGACCGCCAGCCCGTGCGCCTTCCCGGTGCCGAACTGCTCGGCGCGCTGCTGCGCCGCAGCGGTGCTGAGCTCCTCCGCGAGTCGGTGGAGCTCGTTCGCCAGTGCCTCCTCTGCTCCATCGTCGTCCACTCCACCCGCATCGGTCTCTGCGAAGTGCTCCCGGAGTGCGGGGGACAGCTCTTTCTGCAGGGCCGTGCGGGCCTGCACTGCGCCAGCAAGGACGACGAGGTCAGGCTTCCATGCCTTCGCCACGGCGTCCATGTGGTCGGCAACCTCACGGAGGTTCTGCTTCACGACCTCGTCGGCCCTGCGCTGGATGTTCTTGTGTGACAGCGCTCCCTTGCGCGGCTTGTGCACGCTCTCGGGGTCCTCGGACGTGTCGCCCACATGGTCTTCTGCCTGAGTCGTGGTGGCCGTCGACTGTGTGACGACCACCTGTCGCACGACGGCTCCGTGCCGGTCCGCGATCGCGACGAGGAGACGAACGGAGCGCGCCCGTTCGCGAACGAGGGCACCGAGTTCCGGCTCACGGCCCAGATGGGCTGCGTCCCCCGAACCCAGTGCGGCGTCCCACGTCTCGTCGAGGACCACGCTCGTGGCGTCGGCCACCAGGACGCGTCCGCTCGACTGGACCTCGCCGGGTTCCTCGGCGAGCACCGCCGCGTCGAGCGAGGCCAGGACACCGTCGGCGGCTCCATCCTCACTGAGGCGGCGACGGAGCTCTTCCCAGCGGAGCCGCACCTGCTGCGGAGAGTCTTCTGCAGGAGAGCGTCCCTCCAGATAGACCGTGATGAACGGTTCCTGCCCGTTGTAGACCCGCCGGATCTCGTTCAACTGCATACGTCGATCTCCTGTTCCAGGCTGCCGCCTTACATGCTCGTGAGTCATCGGTCGACAGCCCTCGTGGCGTTCGTATACACGCTAAACACGGTGAAAGTGCCGGGGTCAACACCGCTCTCTGCAAGAATGGCGATGCTGAGTGCGCGTCGGACCGTGCAGGCTGGCGCTGACCCGTACAGAAAGGACCGCTCCATGATCCTCATCAACGTGAAATTCCCCGTGAAGCCCGAGTACGCGGACCGCTGGCCGGAGATCGCCAGCGAGTTCACCGAGGCCACGCTGGCCGAGCCCGGCAACAAGTGGTTCGAGTGGTCCCGCAGCGTGAAGGATCCCAACACCTACGTGCTCGTCGAGGCTTTCACGGACGAGGGTGCTGAACCGCACGTGAACTCCGCGCACTTCAAGAAGACGCAGGAGGAGTTCCCGCAGTACCTCCAGGCGACACCGCAGATCATCTCGCACCAGATCGACAGCGACGGCTGGGGCCCCATGGGTGAGATCACCGTCGACTGAGACTCTTGTCCTCCTGGGTCTGATGTGACCTGCTGAGATCGCGCCGGGCGGGGTGCGGAGGGAGACCTCCGCACCCCGCCCGCGTCTGTCAGGCCTTCGCCTTCTTCGCCTTCGCGGCGGCCTTCATGGCTTTCTTCGTCTCGCGCACTCGCTGCAGCGACTCGTCATCGACGACGTCTGCGATGGAGCGGAATGCATCCTCCGGGCCATATTCGCCGGCGGCGTCCCGCCAGCCTTCGGCAGTGAGGCCGAACTGCTTGCCCAGCAGTGCCAGGAAGATCTTCGCCTTCTGATCGCCGAATCCGGGCAGGGCCTTGAGCCGCCGCAGGATCTGCGCGCCGGTGGGCTGGGAGCCGTCCTTGTCCGGGGTCGTCCAGACGGCCTCGGCGGAGCCGTCGTAGTCGTCGACCAGTGTCTGCGCCAGCGCCTGCACGCGGGTGGCCATCGACCCGGGGAAGCGGTGGACCGCCGGCTGCTCGCGGAACGCCTCGAGGAAGGTGTCCGGATCCAGCGCGGCGACGGCGGCGGGGGAGAAGTCCTCCAGCCGATCGACCAGCTTCTGGGGTCCGGCGAACGCGGACTCCATCGTCACCTGCTGATCGAGCAGCATGCCCACGAGCAGGGCGAAGCGGTCGTGGGTCAGCAGCTCATCGGCGCGGGGATCTGTGGACAGGAAGACGGTAGCCATGCCTCGATTGTGCCGTATCAGCGACCAACCTCAGCGGTCGTAGACCTCTCGTCGGTGACCGAGTGTCACGACCACGATGAGCAGTTTGCTGTCCTGGACGGTGTAGATGATGCGGTAGTCGCCGACTCGGATGCGCAGGCCGTCTCTGCCACGCAGGGCCTTCGCGCCCGGCGGGCGGGGATCAGCGGCCAGCAGTGCGATCGCGCCCCGAATGCGGGGCTGATCCTGTCGGCCGATCTTCTTCAGCGCGCGCAGGGCTGCTGGCCGCAACTCGATCTCGTAGGTCATGGTCCGGTCGCGCTCGCGGTTCACCAGCCGAGGTCGGCTTTGACCTGCTCCCAGGGGATGTTCTCCCCTTCCTCGGCCATCGCGTCGTCGAACGCGGCGATGTCCTCGATCTCTTCAGCCGCGCGCAGGAGCCGGTCATACTCGCTCGGTGAGATCACGACCGCCTGCGCTTCGCCCCGGCGCTCGACGATGACCGCCTCGTGCTGGGCGGTTTCGATGACGTGGGCGAAGCTCTTGCGTGCCTCGGAGGCGGTGATGCTGCTCATGAATCGATTGTACATTTCGGCCGCTTAGTTGTACATGTGGGCGACGGCCGGCTTGTTCCTCATCACGCGACGGGTGGAGAAATCCACGCGTCGGCAGGTACGCGCTGGTCACAGGTTTCGGCGGCAAGGTGCAAGCGGCCACGCGTCCGCGCACCGGCACGGTCTGAAATCGGAAGCGACTGCCTCGCTTGGCGAAGTCATTGTCGAGCCGGGTGATCGTCGTATATACATCGTCCTGCCAGGCCATTCCTGGTAGCGTTTCGACCGATATCAGCGATCGAAAGGGGCTGCAATGGCGAAACAATTCGTAGAAGTGCTCACCTCTGATTTCTCCGGTGCGCAGTCGGACGAAGTGGATACCGTTCAGTTCGCGCTGGATGGGCGTGCGTACGAGATCGAACTCACCCCTGACGAGCACACGCAGCTGCAAGAGGCGCTGAAGGTCTACATCGCGAAAAGTCGGAAGGCTTCTGCGGCGGCACCGGCAGCGGGCGCGAAGAAGAGCGGAGGCGGTGCTCAGCGGAAGAAAGAGCTGGCCGCGATGCGGAAGTTCCTGGACCTCCGTGGCTATGACGTTCCGAAGCGCGGGCGGATCAAAGCCGAATGGGAGCAGGAATGGGTCAACGCCGGGAAGCCGGGGCTGGACTGATCGATTAGCCCATCACTGGTCGATAGCCCGCGTTGTTCTGAGGGGCGACGCGGGCCTTCTTCCTGCCTGCATGCGATGCATGGGACGCTGCTCGAATCCACGTCCGAAGTCGTAAACCGAATAGTCAGGGAGCTGCGGTGCGGTCTGCGGAAGAAGGTTGCCGTAATCTGGGTCGCCTCAATGAATCGCGGACTGCTCAGCAGCTGGTCGTAAAGCTCTTCGCGTGGGGGGTTGAATCACTGACACGCGCATCATCGTGCGCGCGGGCAATACGGTGACGGGGCGATTGACGCAGTGGTGGTGGGGTCCGGAGGCGACGCTGACAGCTCGATTCCTGCATCGCAGGCATCGCAGAGAGTTGAGTGCGTCCGGAGAGTCGTCGGTGGTGGTCAGCCTGTCGCGGAGGTGAGTGCCATCGACTCTGAGCGGAGAAGTGGTACCATAATGCAGTACAAGTAGTCGTCTCGAATGGAGGTCTCGACGATGTCCATCTCAGCAAGCGAAGCCCGCAAGACTCTCTTTCCGTTGATTGAGCGCGTCAACGCCGATCGTGACGCTGTCGAGATCGTCTCCCGTAAGGGCAATGCGGTCTTGATGCCTGCTGACGAGTATGCGGCGTGGCAGGAGACTGCTTATCTGTTCCGTTCACCGGCGAACGCCCGCCGGTTGCTCGACGCTTACGAGCGGGCGCGAGCGGGCACGGTTGAACAGCATGAACTCGATCGCGACGACTAGTGCGTCTCGTCTGGGACCAGTCCGCCTGGGAGGACTACAAGCATTGGCAGACTGCTGACCGTCGCATCCTGAAGCGCATCAACACGCTGATCGATGGCTGTCTGCGTGAACCGTTCGAAGGAATCGGGAAGCCCGAGCAGTTGAAGTACGGTGCGCAGGGTGCGTGGTCGCGACGCATCACCGACGAGCACCGGCTCGTCTATCTCGTCGATGGAGACGACCTCATTGTTCTTCAGGCTCGGTACCACTACTGAGGCTCGCATTTCACAAGCGACTTGCTGACCCGACGCTCGAGAACTGATCACGCGAGGGCTGCGCGGAGGCGGCGGGCGGCGGCTTCCGGGTCGTCGGCCTGGGTGATCGCCCGGACGACGACGATCCGCTGGGCGCCGGCGTCCAGCACTTGGCGCAGGCGCTGTTCGTCGATCCCGCCGATCGCGAACCACGGCTTCGCGGGGTCCTCGGTGGTGACGCGGTCTGCATCGTTGTTCTCCGCATGTGCGACGTCTTCGACGAGCCTCAGGCCGGTGGCCTTGCGGCCCGGCTTCGTGGGGGTCTCCCAGATCGGCCCGGTGCAGAAGTAGTCGACGTCCGGCTCGAGGCGTGCCTCCTGGGCTTGCTCGACCGTGTGCGTTGACCTGCCGATGACGACCTCGTCGCCCAGCAGACTGCGCGCCTGCGCAGGGGTGAGATCCTGCTGGCCCACATGGAAGACATCCGCGCCCGTGAGGGAGGCGACATCCGCGCGGTCGTTGACCGCGAAGAGCTTCCCGTGCGTGCGAGCCGCACGAGCGAGGATCTCCAGCGCCGCGAGCTCATCTGCGGTGCCGATCGACTTGTCGCGCAACTGGATGATGTCGACGCCGCCGGCGTACGCGGCGTGGAGGAAGCTCTCCAGATCCGCGGCGCCGGTGCGGGCATCCGTGCACAGGTAGAGGCGAGCAGTGGCGATGCGCGCGGCCCTGGCCTGCGCGCCCTCCCCAGCGGGGGCGTCTGTATGATGGCTCACGATCTACGAGTGTAGTCACGACGATGCACGCACTCGTGGGGATCGCGAACTCTGCGGGAGCCCTACGGGGCTGAGAGGGCCCCAGTGCCGACCGTCGAACCTGATGCGGGTCATGCCGCCGAAGGGAAGGATGAGAGCACTGGAACTGTCGCACCCGGATGCACACGACTGCGATGTCGCCATCGTCGGAGCAGGGGTCATCGGCCTCTCGACGGCCTGGCGCCTGCCCAAGCGCGGACTGAGCATCACGATCATCGACCCGGACCCGGGTGGCGCGGCCTCACGCGCCGCCGCCGGGATGATCGCCCCGGCCAGCGAGGTCCGCTACCAGCAGCACGCTCTGTACCCGCTCATGCGCGAGGCCGCGGCCGCCTACCCGGACTTCGTCGCCGGGGTCGAGGCGGCCTCGGGCCACGACCTGGGCTACCGCCGGACGGAGACACTCGTCTGTGCCAGTAGCGCGGCGGACCGTCAGGAACTCGTCGAGCTTCGCGAGCACCAGATCGCTCACGGCATGGACGTCGACGCGCTCACAGTCCGGGAGGCGCGTGCCCTGGAGCCGGGCCTCTCGCCCCGGCTGGCGGGAGCGTTCCGCGCCATGGGCGACCATCAGATCGATCCGCGCCGGCTGGTGGCCGGGCTGCTCGCGGCCCTGGCTGCGTCGGAGCATCGCGAGCACGTGCGTGTTGTCCGGCAGACCGCGGTCCGGCTGTTGACGGAGTCGGGTGGCGGTGTCGAGCTGGCGGATGGTTCGCGTGTCACAGCCGGTCACATGATCCTCGCGACCGGGCTGGCGGCCGACCTGCTGGCCGATCGTCCGGAGTCTCCCGCTGCAGCGCTGCGGCCCGTGCACGGGGACATCCTCCGGGCCCGGCTGCCGGAGGGCTCCGCACCTCTCATCGAGCGCACGATCCGCGGTGTCGTCAATGGGCAGCCCGTCTACCTGGTGCCCCGGTCTGACGGCGAGATCGTCATCGGGGCGACCTCGCGCGAGGACGACTTGACGGGCGTCAGTGCGGGCGGCGTGTACCGGCTGCTGCGCGATGCTCAGGCGCTCGTGCCGGCAGTGTGCGACCTCGAGCTCGTCGAGGTGATGGCCCGCGCCCGGCCGGGCACGCCCGATGATGTGCCGCTGCTGGGACGACTGCGTGAGGGAGATGGGGCCGAGGTGCCCGGGCTCATCCTCGCCACCGGTGGCTTCCGGCACGGAGTGCTCCTTGCTCCCTTGCTCTCTGCCGCTGCCGCGGCGCTCGTGACGGGGGACGCGACAGGGATGTGGGATACACCTGGGGCTGACCTCGCCGGAGTGCTGCGCGCCACTGACCCGTACCGCTTCACGACGACAGGCTGACCCATGGACACCACACAGGAAGGACCCCCCCCGTGCCCACTCTGACTGTCAACGGTGCCACGCATCCGCTTGCGGACGGCACCTCGCTCCTCGACCTCGTCGCCGCGACGATCGACCGGCCGCTCACAGCGGACGGAACGCCGGAGGACGGCGGCCGACTGGGAGTTGCCGTCGCCCTCGACTCCGCGGTCGTGCCGCGCAGCCGCTGGCAGGACACACGGCTGGCCGAGGGCCAGACCGTCGAGATCATCACCGCGATGCAGGGAGGCTGACGATGGCGACATCCACGACCGGAGCAAGCACAGGGGAGACCGCGACCACGCAGGCCGCTGCGGCCTCGGCGGATCCGCTCGTGATCGACGGAGTCGAGCTCACCTCGCGCCTCATTACCGGCACCGGTGGGATCACCTCGCTGAGCGTCCTCGAGGAGGCGCTGCTGGCCTCGGGCACGGAACTGACGACCGTAGCGATGCGGCGCTACTCGAAGCAGGCCGGCGACTCGCTCTTCCGACTGCTCGAGCGCAACGGCATACGCATCCTGCCCAACACCGCCGGGTGCTACACAGCGCGCGACGCGCTGCTGACCGCCGAGCTGGGTCGTGAGGCCCTGCAGACCAACTGGGTCAAGCTCGAGGTCATCGCGGACGAGGACACGCTCCTGCCCGACGCCGTCGAACTCATCGACGCGACCGAGCGCCTGGTCGATCAGGGCTTCTCCGTCTTCGCCTACACCACCGACGACCCCGTCGTCGCGGCCCGGCTCGAGGATGCAGGCGCGGCCGCGGTCATGCCTCTGGGTGCGCCGATCGGCACGGGGCTGGGCATCCTCAACCCGCACAACATCGAGCTCATCTGCGCCCGCGCGCAGGTGCCGATCATCCTCGACGCGGGGATCGGGACGGCCTCGGACGCCGCGATCGCCATGGAGCTGGGCTGCGACGCCGTCCTCCTGGCCAGCGCCGTGACCCGTGCGCAGGATCCGGTCACAATGGCGCGGGCGATGCGAGCCGCAGTCCAGGCGGGACGGCTGGCCGCGCAGGCCGGACGGATCCCCGCCCGCAGGCACGCCCTGGCCTCGTCGCCCACAGCTGGACTCATCGATCCTGTTGACGGCGGGGACATCCCGCGCGGCGACTGGCCGCAGGTGGGACAGCAGTGAGTGTGGACGCACAGGCCTCGAGCGGGATCCCACCTCTTGTCGAGCCGGGGCCGGAACTCACGGTCGAGGAGATCGAGCGCTACTCCCGCCACCTCACGCTCGCGCAGGTGGGAGAGACCGGGCAGCGCAGGCTGACGAACGCCCGCGTCCTCGTCATCGGTGCCGGTGGGCTGGGAGCGCCCGTCCTCCACTACCTCGCAGCCGCCGGGGTGGGGACGATCGGGATCGTCGACGACGACCGCGTGAGTGTCTCCAACCTGCAGCGTCAGGTCCTCCACGGGGTCGAGGACGTGGGCGACCTGAAGACGGAATCGGCTGCTCGGGCGCTCGTCCGCCTCAACCCGCTCGTCGCCGTCCAGCAGCACCCGGTGCGGCTGAACGCCCAGAACGCCCGGGACATCGTCGCGGGCTACGACCTCGTCCTGGACGGAGCGGACAACTTCGGAACCCGGTACCTCGTCTCCGACGCGTGCGCGCTGGCCGGCATCCCGTGCGTCTGGGGATCGATCCTGCGGTTCGAGGGCCGTGTGAGCGTCTTCTGGTCCGGTCGCGGCCCCACGTACCGCGACCTCCACCCGGAGCCACCACCCGCTGGCGAAGTGCCCAGCTGCGCCGAGGGCGGCGTGCTGGGCATGCTGCCGGGAACCATCGGGTCCATCATGGCCGCCGAGGCCGTCAAGCTCGTCACCGGGATCGGTGAGCCGCTGCTGGGCCGGCTGCTGCTCCACGACGCGCTGGCGATGACATGGCGGGAGCTGCGCGTGGTCGCGGATCCGGCGGCGCCGCCTGTCACCGAGGTCTCCGATGGTGTCACGCGTGCGGACGGGCCTGGTGTGTGCGAGCGGGGTTCCGGCGCGGCGGCGCAGTCGGGAGCGGGACCGGACGCGGCAGGGGCGATGGTTGAGGCACGCGAGCTGGCAGAGATGCTCGATCGTCGCGCCGCAGGCAGTGCGGAGTTCGCCCTCGTCGACGTGCGTGAGGAGTGGGAGCGTCGCCTCGTGAGCATCCCCGGCGCGATTCCCGTCGCCCTCGATGCGCTGCTGGACCGGGGGATCGAGGCGCTGCCGGCCGAGGCCCGTGGAGTGCCGGTCGTCCTGCACTGCAAGTCGGGCGGCCGGTCGGGGCGGGCGCTCACGCGGCTTCAGCCGGACTTCGCGAACCGAGAGGAGACGGTGCGGCACCTGGACGGAGGTGTCCTCGCGTGGGTGCGCGACGTCGCACCGCACCTGCCGGAGTACTGAGGCCAGCGGAGCCCTGAGCTTTGGCAGGGTGCGCCGGGCCGGTCTGCGCGCCGAGTCCTGGCGGCGCACGACTGTCAGTAGTCTGGCGGAATGCACACGGACTCAGCCATCGACAGGTTCTGGCAGGAGTGTGCTGGCGGGCACCAAGAGGGCCACGGCCTCGTCGATGTGGGACTGCGAGCACGTTGGCGAAGCCATCCCGGTACCAGGCGAACTCAGCATCATCCTGGATGGGCGGGACACGCCGCGGGCCCTGATCGAGACGATGACCGTCGACGTCGTTCCCTTCGACGAGGTCACAGCGGACCATGCCCGTGCGGAGGGCGAAGGCGACAGGACGCTAGCTGCCTGGCGCGACATTCACGAGCGCTTCTGGCGTGATCACTCGGAGGACCCACGCGGCTTCGATCCTCAGATGCCGGTCGTCTGCGAGACCTTCCGCGTGCTGTACTCGGCGTGCCGAGGCGGTCCAGTTTCACTGCCGCGAACGCCGCGGCAGATTGCCGACTGAAATGTCGGCAGATTGCCGACTGTTGCCTTGGCAGATTGTCGAGTCAACCCTCGGCAGATTGCTGACTGATGGTATCGTCGTATCATGATCGATCAGATTGATCGCAGGCTCCTGCCCGCTATTCGGCAGCGCATCACTGAAACTTCGGTACTGCTTCTGGAGGGGCCCCGGAGCGTGGGGAAGTCGACCTTGCTGACCGAGGTCGCGGCAGCCACCCCGCACGCGCGCGTGTTCGACTTCGACGATGACGCAGTCCTCGAGCTGTCGCGGCACAGTCCCTCGCTCATCACCGATGAGCAATTGCCCGTCTTCCTCGACGAGTATCAGCGGATGCCCTCCATCCTGCAGTCGATCAAGACTCGGTTGAACTCGGAGGCGCGGGCAGGAATGTTCGTACTCGCTGGATCTGCGAGTTATGACTCGTTGCCCTCCGGTACGCAAGCGCTGACCGGACGGATCCAAAGACTGCCCGTGCTGCCATTGAGCCAGACCGAGATCGACGGCACTGGGAACAGGTTCATCGAGCGGGCATTCGACGGCGACATCGCCCATACGGCCGATGCGGCTGCAGCGAACCGATTGGAGTACATCGACCGCATCTCTCGCGGGGGCATGCCACTGGCGCTCGCCCAGTCCGGAGATGCTGCGCGCGGCCGCTGGTTCGCTGGGCACGTGAGTCAATCTCTGCGGCGCGATGCGGGTCAGTTACGAAGGCTCGAGCGTTCTGCAGCGCTGCCGAAGCTGCTGACCGCTATGGCCGGGCAGACGGCTGGGGTTCTGAACATCTCGAAGGTGAGCGCGACGTTGGAGATCTCTCGAAGCACCGTGTCGTCCTACCTGGAGCTGCTGGAAGCGCTGTTCCTCATCAGCTCTCTCCCTGCGTGGGGGACGACCGTCTCATCACGAAGTGTTGCGGCACCGAAGATACACGTCGTGGACTCGGGAATCGGTGCACACCTGTTGCGGCTGAGCAGGCCCAAGCTCGAACGAGGCGACCCCTCAGCGCTGACTGAGTTCGGCCACCTCGCAGAGTCCTTCGTCGTGCAGGAGATCATCCGCCAGACAACCTGGATGGATGACGTCATCACTGCGGGACACTGGCGCACCCGGGACGATGACGAGGTCGATCTCGTGCTCGAGCGCCAGGATGGCGCGGTGCTGGGAATTGAGGTCAAAGCGGGCGACCATATCGATTCGAAACAACTGTCCGGCTTGCGCAAGCTTCGGGACCGTCTGGGCGCCGCGTTTGTCGGAGGCATCGCCTTTCACCTCGGCAGCAGAGGGTATCCGGTGGAGGACCGGATCCACAGTCTCCCGGTCGAGCGGCTGTGGGTATGAAGCTGCGTCACCGCATGACGAGGCCGCCGTCGACGAACAGGCACGCGCCGGTCACGAAGCCCAGCCAGTCGGAGGCGAACGCGAGCACGGCACCGGCGACGTCCTCGGGCTCCGCCAGCCTGCGCAGCGGGGTGGCCGCCTCGAGCGAGTCCCGCAGGTGGTCATCCGTCCCACTCGCTGCGCCGGTCGACGGCACCAGGCCGGGTGCCACGCAGTTGACCGTCACGCCCAGTGGCCCCAGTTCCGCGCTCATCGCCCGCGACCAGCCCAACAGTGCAGATTTCGCCGTCACGTAGTCCGGGTACGGAACGCCCGGTCGCTCGATGAGGTCGGAAAGCACGGACACGATGCGCCCGCGCCCGTGCCCCGTGAGGTCAGGCAGCGCGGCCTGCGTGACCGCGTGCGCGGCACCCACCGCCGCGTTCACCTGCGCGGTGTAGTCCTCGACACTCAGATTCCACGCGGCACGCCGTCCCCGGGGATCGAACTGGAATCCGGCCAGCGCATTGTGGACCACGATGTCGATGGGCCCCAGCTGCTCTCGGGTCTCTTCGACCAGTCGCCTCGCCGCGGCCGGATCCGTCACGTCCGCAGCGATCACGATCCCGCGACCGCTTGCCGCCTCGACATCCGCGACGACCTGCTGGGCGGACTCCGTGTCGCGCAGGCAGTTGATCGCGACATCCGCTCCGTGCTGCGCCAGCCCGCGCGCGATCGCCGCCCCGATCCCGCGGCCCGAGCCGGTCACGAGCGCCGTCCGCCCCTCCAGCATCCGACTGGTCCCCAGCATTCTGTCTCCTGTCTGTCTCATGCGCCGGACCGGTCGTCCGGGTCGTAGAGGTCGAGCTCCGCATCGACAGACGGCTCGAGGTCCGTCCACGTCACGAGGTCGCCCAGGCCCGGCCGCCCGTCGTGGTGCCAGCCGGCCGCCGGTGCTCCCATCCGTCCCAGCGCGGCCACCCGGTCCACGCCCGCCGCCGAGAGCACCTCTGCGAACTCCTCCGCCCTGGCGGGTGCGCAGGCCAGGCCTGCCGACTGCACGATGCGTGTCACCCCAGCCAGGCTGCGACCGATCGCTGACGGTTCGGTCACAGGGATCAGGCGCACGAAACGTCCCAGCGGGGACGCCTGGAACGGTGAGTTGACAGTCTCGACCGAGACAGCCCAGGGAGAGTCGTCGCCGGCAGTGAACAGCGACTGTGCTTCGTCGTCCCATGTGGAGAACTCCGCGTCCTCGCGCGCACTCGTCCACGCAGCGGCCTCCTCGAGCGTGAGCGGTGCGCGCGGATTCCGGCGTTCGATCGCAGCGAGCTCCGTCGCGACAGCCGCGGCGAACACGTCGACGGGGACGCCCGTGTCCGATGCAGTCGTCTCGATGTACGCGACGTGTGGGGAGAGGCAGGCCTGCTGGTCGTAGTGGGCGATGTCCCGGGCCAGCCTGCGGGCGGTCTCCGTGTAGCGGTCGGTGCGCAGGGCCTCGGCGGCGAGGACCGCGACGCTCACGGTCGCGCCGTGCTCGATGAGCCGCACGCGTGCGGGCACGCGAGTGCGCAGGTCCGCGAGTGCAGCCCGCGAACCCGTGGCGACGACGGCATCCGATCCCGCGAACGCGGCGGTCTCGATCGCGTCGTCCCCACCGGGCCAGGGCAGGATGGCGAGGCAGGAGGCGAGGTCGGCATCGATCTCGGCGAGGGACCGGGTGAAGAGCGAGGCGAACAGCGGCTCGCCGGAGGCGGGCTTGCCCAATGATGCGGACTTCACGAGCAGCCCGCAGATCAGATCCCAGGCGGGCAGCCCGGGAACATTGCCGGCAAACACCTGAGTGAGGACGGCGGGGCCCCGGGCCCGGCGGCGGCCACCGGCAGGGGAGGGGCGGAACCCGTCGAGGACGCCCGGGTCCGGGAAGTCCTGCGCCAGGAACCGCAGCAGCCGATCGCGGCGGAACGTCGTGAGGTAGTCGCGCAGGGTGCGGCGCACATGCAGGGGCGCGTACCCGGTGAGGCGGGGGAGCGCGTCCTCCGCCGTGCGCCGCAGGGAGAAGTCCGGGTTCGCCCACAGTGCCTGGACGCGCCCCAGCGCGTCGACGATGTCGAGCACAGAACGGTCAGCCAGGTGAGTTTGCTGGGCATCTCGCAGTCGCTCGGTGAGAGTGGTGACGAGCGCCGGGGTGGGTTCCGGCGCCTGCAGCGCGACGCCTCCGCGCGTGGATGTCGTCCACGTGAGGGCACTGTGCTCCGCGTCTGTGAGCTGCGGGAGGAAGGAGACGTCGAGGGTCATGGGCGGGAGGGCGGAACGGCCGGGGTGCGATTGGCGCTGAGGACCTCGTCCAGTGCCAGCGAACACCCGCGGGCCTCTGCCCCTGCGGCTCGGCCGCGCAGGACCACGTCCGCAGTTCCCAGTCCTGGTGAGGTGTGGGCGCGGGCTGTCGGATCGGAGCCGGCCGCCCAGCCGATGTCGTCGGACAGGACGGCCAGGCAGGAGCTCGCGTTTGCCAGGTCCAGGTGGAGCAGAAGGCCCGGCTCACCATGGGGGACTGGGGTGCGGGTGAGCGGATCGACGACGACCAGGCGCGCCCAGTGGGGGACGACCTTCGCGCGCTCGTCCGGGACAGCGCCCAGGGGAGTGCGGTCGTAGTACTGGGTGCTGATCTCCGTCATGCCGTAGTAGTTCGCGCAGTGATCCTCCGGCACACCTAGCCGCACACGGAACGCCTGGCGCAGGTCTTCGGCCGTCACCTCGCGGGACTTCCCCTTGAACCCGCCGGTGTCGAGGACTCGGGAGCCGGCGGGCAGACGGAACGTCCGGTCGACGTCGGCCATCGCGTCGAGGAGGTGGACGAAGGAGAACGACGTGCCCAGGACGGCCAGCGGCTTGCCGGAATGCTCCGCCTGCGCGAAAGCGTTCAGAGCCGTGTCGACGTCGAGCCCGTCGTCGCTCACGAGGTGGAGGCTGTCGGGAGTGCCCCGGTGCTCGACGAGCGTGGAGAAGAAGTGCGCGATCGACGAGTGCGGTGCCTGCTCCCGCGGTGCGTTGAGGACGAGGATGCGCATTCGGTCGCACTGTGGGAGTGCGCCATCTGGCGCGACATAGCCCGTGGGCGCGCCACTCGTGGAGTCGTCGCCCAAGGGGCTGGACTGCTCTGGCAGGAACCGGTCGCGGAAGGAGCGCAGGAGAGAGGCGTCGTAGAGCGCCAGGTGCCGGTGGTGATTGCGGCCTCGGCTGGCGGGGTCGGTGCTGCCGGAGGTCATGAAGACGGCGGCGGCATCCTTCTCTGGGACGGTCGTGAGAGTGAGGCGCTTGAACGCGGTCAGTGGCACAGCGGGGATCTCACTCCAGTGCCGCAGGCGGTCGGGTGTGGCCTTCCGGCTGCGGCAATACCGCTGATACGCGGGGTTGGCCTCGAACTGATGGGCGAAGAGCCGCAGTGCCAGCGCGTCGAACGTGGCGGGATCGGGGTCCTCGGACTGGATGAACGCGAGGATGTCCGCATCCAGCGCGGACAGTGCGGCGGAGTCGTGGCTCGTGGGGTGCGATGCGGTCGTCATCGTGGAGTCCTCTCATTCAGCGATCGAGCAGGCCGGCTGCGGCGGGCGCGGTCGCGCGCGTGTCGCCTTGTGCCGGTGAGGCGGGTCGGGTGAGGAGGCTCAGCACCAGCGTGACGAGCCCCGAGCCCAGGAGTGCTGCGGCGAATGGCCCCAGCGTCAGCCCGTCCGCGAACGTCGTGACGGCCAGCGCGCTCGCGGGGTCGAATCCGGTGACGACCAGCCCGTACCCGGCAGCGGACACGAGACCCGCGACCGCGCCGGTCAGCGCACCCGTCCGCGTCGTGCGGCTCCACAGCCCCAGGAGGACTGGCACCAGGGTCGCGGCGCAGAAGAGGTCCGCGATGAGGAAGAGCCGCAGGACGGAGAACCCCTGGAAGGCGATCGCTGCGGGGATGAGCGTCGCGATGACTGTGAGGACGCGTGCCCCCGTGACTCCCAGTCGTGGCGCGCGCACGGCGATCGCGGCAGCGATGCCATTCTGCAGCGTGTCCGCGGTTGAGGCGATGAGGGTGAGCGTGAGCACGAGGATCGCCAGGAGCAGCCACGTGGGCCCGCCCGCCACGAGCGCGAAGAACGGTGCCGGGGGAGACCCGGGATCCAGACCCAGGACTGCCGCGACGATGCCCACGCACCCGGCCGCGACCACGATGGGGAAGCGGGTGAGCGATCCCAGGACGGCGCCGCGGCGCAGTGCGGTGAGGTCGCGGGCGGCCCACACGCGCTGCCAGTAGCCGTTGTGGAACAGCGTCGTCGCGGTGACCGCGATGGCGACGGTGACACCGGCCTCGATGCCTGTCCAGTCGACGGTGAGGAATGCGGAGGCGGGCAGGGCAGGGGTGCTGGCCCCGGCCTCGGCGGTGGTCAGGGGTGCGGTCTCCAGCAGGCCCAGGCCGCGCAGGGCTAGCCACCCCCCGATGACGATGACGAGAGCGAAGAGCAGCCACGACTGCCAGCGGTCCGTGCCGATCGAGGCGCGCAGCCCGCCCACCGCGGTGTAGGCGGCGGTGACGGCCGCGACCGCGATGATGCCGATCCGGGGATCCAGGTCGGAGATGCGGCCCAGCACGCTGCTGACGGCGGTCAGCTCGGCCGCCAGCGCCGTGAACATGTAGAGCATCGAGATGAGCAGGACGTAGCCCTGCATGCCGGGACCGAAACGGAGGCGGACGAACTGGGCGAGGTCGTAGCCCTCCGGCAGCAGACGGCGCAGGCGGCCACCCACCAGCAGGAGGCCCACGAGCGGCAGGACGACGCCCACCCCGTAGCCCACGGCGGCGGCGATCCCGCCGGTGGCGCCGACCTCGGGGGCGGAGAAGAGCATCCAGGAGCCCACGCCCGAGGCGAAGAACGACAGGCCCAGGGCCGCGCCGGACTGGGTGCCGCGGGCAACGGCGAACTCCTCGACGGATCGGTCCGCGCCCGTGCGCAGGCCCACCACGAAGAAGCTCGCCAGGGTGAGGGCGAGGATGAGTGCTGTGACAGTGGTGCTGAGCATCGACGTGTCCCTTCGCCGGCATTACCCGGACAGGTTCGTGCGGTCGACGGCCAGTCAGCCGTCCTCTCAGCCCGGTTCACCGAGCTCCCGCGTCTGTTGTTCGCCGTCGACTCTAGCCCATGGGGTGGGGACGTGGTTTATCAGGCACGATCGGGCGTCGATCGTGCACGGGCGCGGCTGGCTGCTGTCAGCGGTAGACCTCGCGACGGTGACCGATGGCGAGCACCATGCGCTGCGCGACACCTCTGTGTACGCGCGCAGCCGCGGCGCGACGATGAGCCAGTTGAGATACGCGCCCAGCGTCAGTCCCACGGCGATCCAGCTCGCCGATAAGGTCACGCCCTCGTGGATCGTGTCCCACAATCTCCCGCTCGACGACGCCCCGGACGCCTACGCACACTTCGACGCCCGCGATGACGGGTGGACTAAAGTGGTGCTCAACCCCACCTCCTCCTAAGACTGACGCGGGACGTGGAGGCTCGAGTGTCCACCCGAGGAGTGGGGCAGCATGAGAACTTCAAGGCCGCCGGTCTGCTTGTGCTCTCGCCTGGCATGAACCGGGGTTGCTTCCCTGGTGCCTGAAATCAGCTGAAGCACTCTGGGATGAGGAATCGAGACTCTGAGAAGCCGGTAGGAGCACGCGAACTGACAACGCGGAAGGAGTCGACTTTTGACGACTCACAAGTGTGAACCCATCGGGACGACGCAGAGCCCGACGGGGGAGGTCGTGGTCGGGGTGGTGGCCGATCCGGTCACCACCGCCCTGACAGTCGCGAAGCATCTCGAACAGGAACTGCCTGGCCTGCTCGCCGAGCAGCTCTCTGAGGGTCACTGGAGAGTGGAGGTGCACCGAGAGAGGCTGCCTCCCAGTGACGAGAAGCGGTTTGAGATGATGGACCTGGCAGCCCAGCGTAAGCGGGAACATGGCTGGGACCTCGCGGTATGCGTGACCGACCTCCCACTGATGATCGACCGGCGCCCCGTCGTCGCTGACGCCAACCGCAGTCGGAACGTGGCGGTGGTTTCACTGCCGGCCTTCGGGGCCATGAGACTACGAAGGCGAGTTTCAGAGGTGGTGACACAGCTCATTGGGGACATGCGCAGCGGGACCATTCCGAAGGACGAGTCCCAGGCGCATCGGCGGTCACGGGTCCCGGCTCTGGGCGGCGCCTTCGAGCGGACGACCCCAGACCAAGACGGGGTCGACGTCCGTATCTTCGCGAACCGCGGACGTCTGCGGCTGCTCGTGGGAATGGTCCGGGATAACCGTCCGTGGCGGCTGGTCTCCGGTCTCCGAGGGGCGTTGGTGGGAGCGTTCGCGTTCAGCGCGTTCTATCTGTTGAACGCCACGCTGTGGGAACTCGCACTCACCATGGCAGCGTGGCAGCTGGTCGCCGTCGTCGTTGCCTCAATGACGGCGATGATCACGTGGCTCATCGTCTATCACCGCCTCTGGGAACGAGCCAAAGATCTGCCGCCGCAGGAACGTGAGCGAACGGTGCTGTTCAACGCGTCGACTGTCTTGACCCTCGCTATTGGGCTGACGTGCGGCTATGCGGGGCTGTTCGTCCTGAACCTGACTGCCGCGCTGATCGTTTTCACTCCGGAGGTGTTCAGCCAGTACGCCGGAGACGAATACGGACTGGGCGAGTATCTCCTGGTGACCCTGTTCGCGACCGCCGCTGCGACGATCGCGGGTGCGATTGGGTCTGGCTTCGAAAGTGAAGAGTCGGTGCACGAGGCCGCCTATAGCTACCGGGAGCGCGCACGGCGCGAGGCGCGGCGCCGCTCACGCAGCGCAGAGAACGATGACAGCACGGTCCACGACGCGGCGCAGAACGACGACACATCTCGTGCAGAGGACTCCGATGCAGGCCCGGACCACTGAGGAGGGGACTGCCGCACGGATAGGTGACAGTCGGGGTGTCAGGCTGCGAGGGCCGCGGTGGGGTTCATGATGGTCTCGTATTCGATGGGGGTCAATCGGCTCAGGCGAGTCAGTCGATCGTGTCTCCCTGGACCGGGCCTTCGCGGTTCGACGCCCAGCCCAGTGCCGGGGCGACGTGCTGCGCGAAGGAGTGGAGCAGGCGTGCGTTGAAGTCGACGCCCAGCTGCGAGGGGATCGTGAGCATGAGGGTGTCCGCGCTCATGACGGCCGCGTCATTCTTCAGCTCGTCGATGAGTTCGTCCGGCTCGCCCACGTATGTGCGGCCGAAGGTGGAGCGGAACCCGTCGATTGTGCCCACCTGATCCGAGCCCTGGCCCTGGCGCAGCTGATAGAACTGCTGATCTTCGGCGCTCACGACCGGGAAAACGCTGCGGCTCACGGACACGCGCGGCGTGTGTGCGTGTCCCGCGCTCGCCCACTCCCGGCGGTAGAGATCGATCTGCTCCGCCTGGAGGTCTCCGAACGCCTGGCCGGTCGCCTCCGTCAGCAGGGTCGAGCTCATGAGATTGACACCCTTCTGCGCCGCCCAGACCGCGGTGTCGCGGGAACCGGCACCCCACCACAGGCGCTCCTGCAGGCCGGGGGAGTGCGGTTCGAGCGGAAGCTTCTGACCGGGGCCGTACTGGGCGGGGTCCGCCGGCGCGATCGGGCGGCCGGAGATCGCCTCGAGGATCCGGTCGAAGGTCAAGCGGGCGATGTCCGCGCCACGGGGATCCTCGGAGCCGGTGTAGCCGAAGGACTCCCACCCGCGCAGCGCGGGTTCGGGTGAGCCGCGCGAGATGCCCAGCGCGATGCGGTTGTCCGCGATGAGATCGAGGGCGGCGGCCTCCTCCGCGAAATAGAGGGGATTCTCGTAGCGCAGATCGATGACCCCGGTGCCCACCTCGATGCGCTGGGTGCGCGCCGCGATCGCGGACAGCAGCGGGAACGGTGAGGCCGCCTGCCGCGCGAAGTGGTGGACGCGGAAGTACGCGCCGTTCACTCCGATCTCGTCCGCTGCGACCGAGAGGTCGATCGCCTGGGTGAGCATGTCGCGTGCGGTGTATCCGCTGGCGGGGGCTCCGTAGTGACCGAAGCTGAGGAATCCGAAGGCCTTCATGCCCGGTGAACGCCGTCTGTCGCACACTGATTCCCCGCGAGTGTGCGACCCAGCCCCACCGAACGGACGATAAGCTCCGCATATGGGACTGACACACATGCTGGTGACGATGCCGCGTGCGTGACCCCCGAATCCCCTCGACGCCTGACACTCCGCTGCCAGCCACGCCCTGGGTGATCGTCCTCGCCCTCTCGCTCGCCGCGACCAGCGTGTCCTTCATGCAGACGCTCGTCGTCCCCATCCAGAATCATCTGCCGCAGCTCCTGGACTCCACACGCAGCGCCACTGCATGGGTCCTCACGGTCTCCCTCGTCGCTGCCGCCGTGACGACGCCCATCTCCGGACGTCTCGCGGACCTCTGGGGCAAGCGCCGCGTCCTCCTCGCCCTCGTTGTCCTCCTCATCCTGGGCTCCCTCATCGCCGCGCTCGCGTCGGGACTCTGGTGGCTGCTGCTGGGCCGCGCCCTCCAGGGCGTGAGCATGGGCGTCATCGCCGTGGGCATCTCCATCCTGGGCGACCTGCCGGATCGTCGCCTCAGCGTCACCGGCATCGCATTCGTGAGTGCCAGCCTGGGCTTCGGCGGCGCACTGGGACTGCCGCTGGCCGCCTGGATCGTCCAGGTGGGCGACTGGAAGGCCCTCTTCTGGTCGACGGTCGGACTGGGCGTCGCCAATCTGCTCGTCGTCTGGTTCACCGTTCCCCGCTCGCCGGGCACGGGCCGCAGGGTGGACCTCCTGGGTGCGGCCGGCCTCGGTGTCGGCCTGTCCGGCATTCTCATCGCGGTCTCGCAGGGACCGCTCTGGGGCTGGACCTCGCCGTTGACCCTGGGCGTCGTCGGGGGAGGAGTCCTCGTGCTGGCCGGGTGGGTCCTCTTCGAGCTGAGGCTGGACGAGCCGATCGTCGACCTGCGCCAGTTCTCCCGCAGGCCGGTCCTGTTCACCAACCTGGGCGCCGTCGCGCTGGGATTCTCCTTCTTCGTCATGGAGGTCGCCTACCTCCAGATCCTGGAGCTGCCCGCGCACACTGAGGCCGGCCTGGGCCTGACCATGTTCGAAGCCAGCATGGCCCTGGTGCCGCCCTCGCTCGCCATGATGGCGGCCGCTCCCGTGGGTGCACGGATCACGAACCGCTACGGAGCCCGAGTCTCCACCTGCGCCGGCGCCCTCGTGGGGGCCGCGGGCTACGGCCTCGTCCTGCTCTGGCATGACGAGGTGTGGCACTTCATCCTCGCCGGCACCGTGTCCTGCGTGGGCGTGACGGTCGCGTACGCGGCGATCCCCACGCTCATCATGGCGGAGGTCCCGCGGGAGGCCACCGGGTCCGCAGTGGGCGTCAACGCGCTCATGCGCAGCGTAGGCACCAGTTCCGGTGCGACGGTCACCGGCATGGTGCTCGCCTCCCGCGTCGTCATTGCCGACGGCGCCGAGGTCCCGGTCCTGTCCGCGTTCCTCACCACCTTCACCGCCGGAGCCGTCGCAGCGCTCGCCTGCGTCGTGCTGGTCTGGCTGGCTCGGGGGTCGGGTCGTGGAATGCCCGCCGCCGTCTGATGACAAACGCCCCGCAGTAGGTAGACTGGTCTACCTACTGGCTGATCAACGAGTGGGGATGGCATGGGTGCGGTGCGCGAACGGCTGCTCGAGGCCGCGGCGAGGCGGTTCTACGACCACGGCGTGCAGGCGACGGGTATCGACACGATCACGGCGGAGGCCGGGGTAGCGAAGAAGAGCCTCTACAACAACTTCGCGAACAAGGCCGACCTGGTGGGCGCGTACATCGACGCCCGGCACCAGGAGTGGCTGGACCTTCATGCCTCCCGGTCCGCAGAGGCGACGACGGCCTCAGACCGGGTCCTGGCCGTGTTCGATGCCTACATCGACCACACGCACGGTGCCTATGAGTTCGGGTTCCGCGGTTGCGGCCTCCTCAATGCGGCCGCCGAGTTCCCCGCCGGCGCTCCGGCTCGCGCGTCCGTGCGCGCGCACAAGGAAGAGGTGGAGCAGATCCTCACCCGTCATCTCGAGGAACTGGCAGACGCGGGGCGGGCGGGTGAGATGGCCGAACATCTGAGCTTCCTCCTCGAAGGGGCTGTCGCCCGCGCCGGCCTCGAGGGCACGCCCGCGCGCCTCGAGCAGGCCCGTGGGATCGCTGCGCGCATGATCGCCGCGCTGTGACGGGGACTGTCGCTGCGCGGCGAGCATCCGCGATGCGGGGCGCACCGTGAGCCGGTCGTCCCTGCCCGGGGTCCTTGCCGTCCTCGTCGCAGCCGTCCTGTGGGGGACCACGGGCACAGCGGCGACCTTCGCGCCCGACGTGGGGCCCCTGGCCATGGGTGCGGCTGCCCTGGGGATCGGTGGGATCCTCCAGGCCCTCGTCGCCGCCCCGTCCCTGCTGCGTCAGCGAGCTGCCCTCGCGTCCTGGCGAACGGTGGTGTGTGCGGGAGCCGTGGGCGTTGTCATCTACCCGCTGGCCTTCTACAGCTCGATGCACCTGGCCGGCGTTGCGATCGGCACGGTCGTCTCGCTGGGCTCCGCCCCGATCGTGTCGGGCCTCCTCGAGATGCTCCTGGAGCACCGCCGACCCAGCGCGTGGTGGGTCCTCGCCGCTGTCCTGGGCATCGCGGGAAGCGCCGTGCTCTGCGTCGCGAAGCTGCACGAGGCGCCCGCGGCCCTCCTTCACACGGTCACGGGAGTGGGTCTGGGACTCGTCGCCGGAGCCGCCTATGCCGTGTACTCGTGGGCGGCCCACCGCCTCATGGGCGCCGGGGTGGGGCGTGCCGCGGCGATGGGCGCGATCTTCGGGCTGGGCGGCCTGGCGCTCATGCCGGTCCTGGCGCTCACCGGCGCGCCACTGCTGGCGACGACCCAGGCGCTGACGGTGGGCGCCTACATGGCACTCATCCCCATGTTCGTGGGCTACCTGTTCTTCGGCTTCGGCCTCTCCCGCGTCGCTCCCAGCACGGCGACGACCCTGACCCTTGCCGAGCCCGCCGTCGCCGCCGTCCTCGCCGTCGTCATCGTGGGCGAGCGGCTGCCGCTCATCGGCTGGGCCGGCCTCGCCGGCATCGGCGTCTCCCTCCTCGTGCTGGCAGTGGCGCCGGCTACGCGCGGTACAGCGACCTCGGCGTCTGTCCGAACGCGGCTCTGAACGCGACGACGAACGCGCGCAGCAGCCTGCGCCCGGCTCCGCCGGTGAGCATGACGAAGGGACCCGATCGTTCGATCGGGTCCCTTCGTCATGTCCTGGGGAAGTGCGCTCCTCGCCCGGGCCGCAGAACGCTGCGGGCTCAGGAGCCGCAGAGGTCAGGCCGTCAGGCTCCCGGACGATGGGGGAGCGCCGCCTCCTGGAAGAGCTGCTCCGCGATCGCGTCGAAGTCGATGTCCTCCTCCACGTACCAGTCGTTCATGTCCTCGTAGCCACCGCCGTCCTCGATGCCCGCATCGGCGACGATCTGCTGCCACTTCTCGACCGCCTCCTGCGTGCGCGCCTGCACGTCCGTGCCGATGAGCCCGGACTCCTCGATCTCCTCGAAGAGGGCGTCGTTGGTCTCGCCGATCTGCTGGTCTGTGTCGTCCGCCATCGGGCCGATCTCGCCCCCGGCCTCCTCCAGCTGGGTCATCGACTTCGCGTGGCCCTCGGAGATCACCTGGTTGCTCTTCGCGAAGCCGCTCATCTGCGAATCGAAGATGATCTGCTGGTACGCCAGGGGCAGGGCCTGGAATCCGGAGCCCGCCAGGTTCGCGCCGGCGGAGCGCCCGGACAGACTGTTCTGCTCCGTCGTGTACGCGACGTGCTTGGCGACCTCGAACAGCCCGCTCTCCTCCGAGGGGAGGGTCTGGGCGAACGTGCAGTCGACCGTCCCGCGCTGCAGCGCCTCGAACACCTCGACGTACTCCATCGAGACGGGGGAGGCGCCCATGGCCGTCACCTGGTTCTCGTGCGCCACGCTCGCCACACGGATCTGACGACCCTTCATGTCGTCCAGCGACGTGCCCTCGTCCGCGCAGACGGACACGTACGAGCCGGTGCTGATCATGGGGGTGAGCGGAACGAGTCCCTGCTCCTCGTAGTTGTCCAGCAGCTCCTGCGAGTTCCACGCGAGGTCCACCAGTGCGGCGTTGCCCACCATCTCGCCCACGACGGGGGAGTTGGGCATGCCGGCCGTCGCGGTGGCGAGCGCGTTGAACTGCGGATGCTCCGTGGGGTTGTAGATGGGCAGGGCGTAGGAGACGTCGACGCGGCCGTCCTGCAGCGCATCGTCGATCTCCGCGTACCCGGCGATCGCCTGGCCCCAGACGACGTCGACGGTGATCTTCCCGCCGGAGCGCTCCTCCACGTACTCCTTGAAGCCGTGGCCGTTGCGCGCGGAGACCGACTGCGGGGACTGCGCGCCGGCCTGATACGTGATCTCGACGGGCTCCAGATCCTCCAGGACTGCGTCGACCTCCTCCTGCGATGCGCCGAATTCGAACCCGTCGCCTCCGCCTGCACCTCCGCCGCCGGAGGACCCGGCGCTGCCGGCGCATCCGCTGGCGACCAGGCCGATCGCTGCGATCGCGGCGATCCCCGCGGTCCTCACTGTGTTCACTGCTGCCATGCTCGTCACTCTCCGTTGAGTCGTCCGCACCTTCATCGGGCCGGCGGGCCGCGCCACTGTGCACGCTCGACAGTCACCCTGTCCCCGCCTGGGGAGACAGTAGCAACGGATCGAGCGAAAATCGAGATCAATTTCAACTCCGTGACCGGACTGAGATCCGGACCGTGGCAGGGCTCCGGCCTCCGTGCGACTACTGTGGTGCGACAGACGAACAGGGTGCGACGGGCGACCACTGGAGGGGAGCGCATGGAGACGGGATCGGTCTACGACCGGATCAGGGAGAAGATCGTGCGCAACGACCTGCGCCCCGGGACCAAGATCAACATCGACGCGCTGGTGCGCGAACTGGGCGTGTCCCAGACCCCGGTGCGCGAGGCGCTCCACCACCTCGAGGGCGATGGGCTGGTCGAGCGCGTCAAGGGTCGCGGGTACTCCACCACCGCACTGCTGGACGCCATCGAGTTCCGGCACATGTTCGAGGTGCGGATGCTCCTGGAGCCGTGGTCCGCGCGCGTCCTGTCCTCCGACCGCATGACGAACCCCGGTGACGACCTGGTGCGCCAGGTGGACGACTTCCGTGCCAGCGGGCAGGTCTCCCGCACCCACCTGGCGATGCACGATGAGCTGTTCCACAAGACGATCCAGCAGGCCACTGGGAACTCGTTCCTCTTCGCCGCGTTCGAGAGCCTCCACGCGCAGCTGCATCTCTTCCGCCTCTACGGCGATGACATCGAGGGCTCCCGGACGCTGGGGGAGCACTTCGACGTGACGCTCGACGAGCACCGGGATATCGCCCGTGCTGTCGCAGAGTGTCGTCCGGACGACGCAGAGGCCGCGATGCGCCTCCACCTGGAGAACTCCCTGCAGCGCTTCGCGCCCCAGATGTCCGGCGGAGCCGCACCCGGCACGACGGTGGCCGGCGTGCCCTCTGGGCGGATCCGCGGCCGTCTCCTCTGACGGAACCGGACTGCACCCGACCCCGCCGGGAGGTGGGCGGGCCGGTCACGCGCGGCGGCCTCGGGCGCGTCCGCAGTGCCCGCAGACACACCTGTGTGAGGGGGGTCCCATTCGACTCCCACGTCGTATAGGATCACTGTGTTCTGTATACGATGCGGCGGGCGCGGCCCCGTCCGCCCCTCACCGAAGGTGGTAGCGATGTCATCGGAGACATTGTCAGATCCCGACGAGTCGCCCGTCGCCGGCGTGCACGCCTACCCGGGCACCCACACCCGCGGCTACAACCCGGACGGCTTCCCCGGCAGTGCGGTCGCCGGCGATGACGCGGACGGCATCGCCCGCACGGACGAGGGGTTCGTCCCGCTGCGGTGGCGGTCGCAGGAGTGGTTCGACAACCCCAATGAGCCGGACTCCACGATCCTCATCCTGGAGCGCTACCTCAACTACGGGCTCAGCCAGGAGGAGTTGCAGTCGGGCAAGCCGGTCATCGGCATCGCCCAGACCGGCAGCGACCTGGTGCCGTGCAACCGCCACCACATCGAGCTGGCGAAGCGCGTGCGCGAGGGCATCCGCGAGGCCGGCGGCATCTGCTTCGAGTTCCCCGTCCACCCCATCCAGGAGACGGGCAAGCGCCCCACCGCCGCGCTGGACCGCAATCTCCAGTACCTGGGCCTCGTCGAGACCCTCCACGGCTACCCGCTGGACGGGGTCGTCCTCACGACGGGCTGCGACAAGACGACGCCGGCGCTGCTCATGGCCGCCGCCACCGTCGACATCCCTGCGATCGTCCTGTCCGGCGGACCCATGCTCAACGGCTGGTACAAGGGCCGCCGCGTGGGCACCGGCACGATCGACTGGGAGGCGCGCGATCTGTTCGCCGCCGGGAAGATCGACAAGAACGAGTACTGGCAGATGGTCAAGCAGTCCTCGCCGTCGATCGGCCACTGCAACACGATGGGCACCGCCTCGACCATGAACGCGGTCGCGGAGGCTCTGGGCATGAGCCTGCCCGGCTGCTCCGCGATCCCCGCGCCCTACCAGGAGCGCCCCACGATCGCGTACCAGACCGGCCGCCAGATCGTGGAGATGGCGTACGCGGACCGCAAGCCGTCGGACGTCATGACGCGCGAGTCCTTCCTCAACGCGATCCGTGTGTGCTCGGCGATCGGCGGCTCGTCGAACGCGCCGTGGCACCTCATCGCGATCGCCCGTCACCTGGGCATCGAGCTGGACCTGGACGACTGGCAGGAGCACGGGCACGAGGTGCCGCTGCTGGTCGACATGCAGCCGGCCGGCCGCTTCCTGGGCGAGGAGTTCTTCCGCGCCGGCGGCGTCCCCGCGGTCGTCAACGAGCTCATGAAGCAGGGTCTCATCCATGAGGACGCGCTCACCGTCAACGGTCGCACGATCGGCGACAACTGCCGGGACACGACCGTGACGGACCGCGAGGTCATCCGCGACATCGGTGAGCCCCTCGTCGAGGCCGCCGGCTTCCAGGTCATGACCGGAAACCTGTTCGACAACGGGGTCATGAAGACCTCCGTCATCGGCGAGGAGTTCCGCAGCCGCTACCTCACGAACCCGGACGACCCGAATGCCTTCGAGGGGACCGCGGTCGTCTTCGACGGGCCCGAGGACTACCACGCCCGCATCGACGACCAGGACCTGGGCATCGACGAGCATTCGATCCTCGTCATGCGCGGCACCGGTGCGATCGGCTACCCGGGTGCGGCGGAGGTCGTCAACATGCACCCGCCGGCCCGCCTCATCAACGCGGGGGTCACCAGCCTGCCCTGCATCGGCGACGGCCGGCAGTCCGGCACGTCCGCCTCACCGTCGATCCTCAACTGCTCGCCCGAGGCCGCGGCCCCGGGGGCCGTGCTGGCCCTCCTCCGCACGGGGGACCGTCTGCGGATCGACCTCAACACCGGTCGCGTCGACCTGCTGGTCGAGGTGAGCGAGCTGGAGGAGCGCCGGGTCGAGCTCGAGGCCGCTGGCGGCTACGCGTACCCGGCCAGCCAGACCCCGTGGCAGGAGATCAGCCGGCAGATGACCAGCCAGCTGGGCGACGGCATGGTGCTGGAACCCGCGATCGCCTTCCAGCGGATCGCGCAGACCCGTCCCATCCCGCGGCTCAACCACTGAGTCAGCGCCGCTGATGCAGCACTGCTGAACCGGCACTGCTGAACCAGCGCTACTCATCGCGGGGCCGTGCCGCGGTCCCCATCCACACCTTCCGCGTCCTCCGGTCGACGGCAGGGCGATGCCGCCCTGCCGTCGATCGGGATGCCCGGACGACATCCGTCACCCCTCGAAGGACCACTCATGACCGAAGACATCCCGTTCCTCTGGGAACTCTCCACCGGAGGGCTCCTGGGCATCGCCGCAGCGGCGATCGCCCTGCTCCTCGTCCTCATCATCGCGTTCCGCTTCCACGCGTTCATCGCACTGGTGCTTGTCAGTCTCCTGACCGCGCTGGCCACCGGGATCACCCCGTCCAGCGTCGTGTCCGTCATGCTGTCCGGATTCGGCGGCACACTGGCGAGCGTCGCGTTGCTGGTGGGCCTGGGCGCGATGCTGGGCCGTCTGCTGGAGGCCAGCGGCGGGGCGCAGCGGCTGACGGACAAGCTCATCGAGGTGTTCGGTGAGAAGCGCGCCCCCCTGGCCGTCGCGATCGCCAGCCTCCTCATGGGCTTCCCCATCTTCTTCGACGCGGGTCTGGTGCTCATGCTGCCGATCATCTACGCGGTCGCACGGCGCCTCAGCATGCCGTTCCTCTCCATCGCGTTCCCGTCCGCGATCGCCTTCCTGTCGATGCACATCTTCGTGCCGCCCCACCCCGGACCGGTCACGGCCGTCGACCTCTACGGCGCGGACCAGGGGCTCATGGTGCTGCTGGGTCTCGTCTTCGTCATCCCCACCTGGTACCTGGGCGGCTACCTCCTCACGAAGCCGCTGACCAGGTCGATCAGCGTGCCGGTCCCGGACATCCTGGGAACAGAATCAGAGAAGGAGACGAACAAGAGCTTCGCGTCGAACCCCAGCCCGTGGCTGATCGTCTTCCTCCTGCTGTTCCCGCTTGCGCTCATCGCGATGAACACCGTGCTCAACTCGCTGGCGACAGCCGGAGCCGTCGACGGCGACGCCCTGTGGGTGCAGGTCCTGCGTATGATCGGCGAAACGCCCGTCGCCCTGCTCATCACCACGATCATCGCGATCATCGTGCTGGGACTGAGCCGCGGCAAGGGCGGCACGCTCACGGAGCTCGTGACGGACTCCGCACTGGGTCCGGTCTGCTCCGTGATCCTCATCACCGGTGCCGGCGGCATGTTCGGCGGCGTCCTGCGGTCCTCCGGGATCGGCGACGCGATCGCGCAGGCGATGGACTCGATGCACCTGCCGCTCATCGTCGCGAGCTTCCTGGTCGCCTCCGTCGTCCGTGTGGCGCAGGGATCCGCCACGGTGTCGCTCACGACCGCCGCCGCGCTCATGCAGCCGGTGATCATGGCAGGTGACTACAACGCAGTGCAGCTGGTCGCCCTCGTCGCCGCGACCGCGGCCGGCTCGTCCGTCGTGAGCCACGTGAACGACTCCGGGTTCTGGCTGGTGAGCCGCTTCTTCGGCCTGTCCACCGCGCAGACGCTCAAGTCGTGGACCGTCATGACGACCGTCGTGGGCGTCCTGGGCTTCCTCATCGCGGTGGTCCTCTACGCGCTGGCGTCGATGGGCTGACCGGAACGGATCTCCTCGATCGGGGGCGTGCGGGTGACTTCACCTGCACGCCCCTGATTCGTCATGTGGATGACGTTCCGCATCCGGCTTCCTGAGACTAGCCTGGGTGACGTCTGCGCGAACGATTCGTGCTGATGTCCGCGTCGCCCGGCAGGCCGCCTGTGCCTGCGCCCCTACGCTCAGGAGTCCCGCATGTTCCGTCCGACCATCCCCGCCGCGCTGGCAGCGGCCGCTCTGGTGGCAGGCCCTGCGGCCTCGGCGACGGCGATGCCCGCGCCCCAGGCGCTGTCGATGTCCGTCCTGGCCACGACGGATGTCCACGGCCACGCCCTCAACTGGGACTACTTCACCGACGCGCCCTACCCGGCGGGTGAGGAACTGGGCCTCAGCCGCGCGAAGACCGTCGTCGACGGGATCCGTGCGGAGAAGGGCGAGGAATCGGTCCTCCTCTTCGACAACGGCGACTCGATCCAGGGCAACCCGCTCACGTCGTACTTCTCCACGACGGAGCCGGTGACGGATTCCGGCCGGCAGCACCCGATGGCGGCCGCGAACAACCTCATGGGCTACGACGCCCAGGTGACCGGCAACCACGAGTACAACTACGGCCTCGAGATGCTCGACTACTACGAGGACCAGGTGGATTTCCCGGTGCTGGCGGCGAACGCGCTGGACGTCTCCAGCGGTGAACCGCACAACGAGCCCACCGCTCTCATCGAGCGGACCATCGACGGGGAGGCCGTCACGGTGGGCGTCATCGGCCTCACGAATCCCGGCTCGCGGGTGTGGGACAAGAAGCACCTGGACGGGACGATCGAGTTCGAGGACATCGTGACCTCCGCACAGGAGCAGGCGCCGGCCCTCAAGGAGCAGGGCGCGGATGTCGTCATCGCCCTGGCGCACACGGGCAAGGACCCGGAGGGCCAGGAGTGGGACCCTGCGCAGCTGCAGGAGAACGTGGCGACGAGTGTGGCGACCCAGGTCCCGGAGATCGACGTCGTGGTCGCTGGGCACTCGCACGTGGACCAGCCGGAGGAGGTCGTCACGCAGACGGACGGCACGCAGGCGCTCATCACCCAGCCCAACTACTGGGCCCGCTCCGTCAGCGAGGTCGAGCTGAGCCTCGTGGCCGACGGCGACGGATACGCCGTCGACTGGACGGATGCTCCGCCCGCGGTCACCCCGCACTACCTGCAGGGCGATGTCGCGGAGTCGCAGGAGATGGTCGACGCGCTGTCGTCCTACCACGACGACACGGTCGACTACGTGAACCAGACGATCGCGCAGGCCGCGCAGACGATGAGCACGGAGACCTCCCGCTACGAGGACACCGCGATCCTCGATTTCATCGGCAACGTCATGGAGGAGCGGACGGCAGAGGGTCTGGCGGGCACCGAGTACGAGGATCTGCCGGTCCTGGCGCAGACCTCGCCGTTCAGCCGCGACGCCGTGTTCAGCGAGGGCGACGTGACGGTGCGCGACGTGGCCGCGCTCTACGTGTACGACAACACGCTTTCCGGCGTCACGATGAACGGCGCCCAGCTCAAGGACTACCTCGAGTACGCCGCGCGCTTCTACGACCAGGTCGAGGAGGGTGCCGAGTTCGACGGGGCGGAGGTCTCCAACGCCTACGACGAGGCCGGCGGCCGGGACATCCCCGATTACGCGTACGACGCGCTCACCGGTGTCGATTACGACATCAACATCTCGAAGCCGCTGGGGGAGCGCATCGAGAACATCCGCTTGGAGGACGGCACGGAGGTGTCCGAGTCGGACGAGTTCGTGCTGGCGATCAACAACTACCGCCAGTCCGGCGGCAGCGGGTACCCGGTCGCGGACCTCGAGGAGGTCTACAACGAGCAGATCGCGATCCGCGAGGCGCTCATCGACTGGGCCGTCGAGCGCCAGGTCATCGACCAGGACGAGTTCCACCGCGAGAACTGGGTCCTGACCTCGGAGACGATCGATCGGTCGGAGCCGGAGCCCACGGAGGACCCCACCGGGGAGCCGACCGAGGAGCCGACGCAGGATCCCACCGGGGAACCGTCCGAGGACCCCAGCGAGGAGCCGTCGGACGGTCCGGATGACGGTCGCGATGACGACCAGGGCGGCGATGACGACCAGGGCCGTGACGACCAGGGCCGTGACGACGAGGGCCGTGACGATGATGACCGTGCGGACGGGGACGACGACGGTCGCCTGCCGCGCACCGGATCGGAGATCGCCGGTGCACTGGGTGCAGCGGTCGCGCTGGCCGGTCTGGGCACCGCGGCAGTTCTTGCGAGCCGACGCCGCCGGGTCTGAGTCGACTGGTGCGGCCGATCCGGTGCGCGCGGGTGCTGCCGGTTTGACCCGTTGAGCAGCGTCTGCGTCATCTCCCGAGGCCGGGATCGGTTCACGGGCCTGGGCCGCGATCGCTGTGGGCTGAGCTAGGCTCCCGCGCATGAACGTCGACGTGCTCGTCAATCCTGTGCACCGAGAGGTCGCGCCCGTGCTGGCCCGCGTGCGCGAGCTGATCGTGCGAGCGGGTGCGGAGCCTCGTGTGCGTCGGACCTCGATCGCGCGACCCCACGCGGATGCGTCACCGGACGCGGATCTCACGATCGTCGTGGGCGGGGACGGCACGCTGCGGGAGGTCGCGGGCCGCCTCGTCGCGGATCCCGCGTGGAGAGGCGCGATCCTGCCCGTGCCCACCGGGACGGCGACCCTGTTCGCGCTGAATGCGGGCATCGACTCGACGGAGCAGGGACTGCGCGTACTGGATGATCTGCTGGTGCAGTCGAGGCACGGGACGGCGGACGCGGCGAGTGTGCTGCACTGCGACGTGGGGTGGGCGGATCTCGAGCGCCCGGGCGGGTCCCGGTCCGGTGACCTGCCGTTCCTCGTGACCGCCGGGATGGGCCGCAGCGGGGCGACCGTGCAGGCCACGCCCGGGTGGGCGAAGGACCGATTGGGCGCGGCGGGCTACGGGATCGGTGCGCTGGGGCAGCTGGGTGCGTCGCACGTGCCGCTGACTCTGGAGTGCCGTGGTGAGGGGTCGGGGTCCGAGCGGGCGAACGAGGCAGCGCCACGGGTCGACTCCGTGTGGGCGGTCGAGTTCGGCCTCATCCAGCGGATCCCGTGGGGCATCACCGTCTTCCCGCACGGCGGTATCACCACCGGGACCCTGGCCGGTCTGACGGTGACGTTCGGGGAGAGCGGGTGCGGCCTCGGCGGTGGGGGTGCACAGCCCGGTCGTCCCGGCGACGCGCGGCTGGGTCCTCACCGGCAACTTCAGCGGACGTCGGCGGGTGCAGTGCGACTGCTGCGGCGGTCCGGTGCGTGGGGGCGGGTGTTCCGCGCCGGGCTGCGCGGCGGGCACCAGCAGGTGGACGCGCTGCGCCTGTGGACGGCGGAGAGTGCCCGGGTGACGGCGTCGCGGCCGGTCGTGGCCCATCTGGACGGGGAGGCTGTGGGGTACGTGAACTCCGCGCGGCTGCGGGTGGCCGCCGGTGCGTTGCCGGTCGTCGTGCCCGTCGGGTGGTGAGAAGGGCGTGCCCTCGGTGAGCCGGCTGACGTCGGTCAGCAGCTCATCGAGGTACTGCTGGATGGGGATTCCATGGACTGGATCGTACGGTGTGCGAGCCCCGTGCGGCGGACGCGTGCACGGACGGGCCCGGCGGCCGCCTCAGCGCCGGCGGCGGCCCGTCCCGAAGAGGCCGCGCGCGATCTCGCGTGCCGCCGTCCGCGTGAACTGCTTGAACGCCGGTGAGCTCACGACCTTGTCGAACGCGGACTTCTCCTGGCGTGCGGAGCCACGGGACGAACCCGATCCGCGTCCCGCGCCACCGCCCGAGCCCCGGCCACCTCCCTGGGGCGACGGGGCCGGGATCCGGCCCGGGGCCTCGGCGGCGGTGTCGTCGGCCGGCTGGGTGGCGGACTCCTGCTGGGATCCGGCGTCGGCCTCGGCGGCTTCGGAACCGGCCTCCATGCGGGCGGTGAGGATCTCGCGGGCGGACTCGCGGTCGATGCGCTCGCCGTATTTCGGAGTCAGCGGGGACGCTGCGACGGCGGCCTCCAGGTCCGCGGCCGGGACGGGGCCGATCTGCGACTCCGGCGCGCGCATGCGGGTGGCGGCGACCGGGGTGGGCGCGCCGTCCGGGTCCATGACGGTGACGACGGCCTCGCCGGTGCGCAGGGTGGTGAGTACCTTCTCCAGGTCGTAGGCGCTGGTGGGGAACGTCTGGACGGTCGCGCGCAGCGCCTTCTGGTCGTTGGGGGTGTGGGCGCGCAGCTGGTGCTGGACGCGGGACCCCAGCTGGGCGAGGACGTCCTCGGGGACATCCTTGGGGGTCTGAGTCACGAAGAAGACGCCCACGCCCTTCGAGCGGATGAGGCGGACCGTGCGCGTGACGGAGTCGAGGAACGCCTTCGACGCGTCCGCGAAGAGCAGGTGCGCCTCGTCGAAGAAGAACACGAGCGAGGGCTTGTCCGGATCGCCCACCTCCGGCAGGTCCTGGAACAGGTCCGCCAGCAGCCACATGAGGAACGTGGAGAACAGGGCCGGCCGGTCCTGCAATTGGCACAGGCCCAGCAGGGTGATGACCCCCTGCCCGTCGTCCGTGGTGCGCAGCAGGTCCGCGGTGTCGAAGGCGGGCTCGCCGAAGAAGTCCTCGCCGCCGGCGGCCTCCAGCTGCGCGACCTGGCGGAGGATGACGCCCAGCGTCGCGGCGGACGCACCGCCCAGGGAGCGGAAGTCCTCCTTGCCCTCCGGGGAGTCGAGGTGGTTGAGGACCGCGCGCAGATCGGACAGGTCCAGCAGCGCCAGACCCGCCTGATCCGCGAAGTGGAAGATGAGCGAGAGGACGGATTCCTGCGTGTCGTTGAGCTCCAGCACCTTCGACAGGAGCAGCGGGCCGAAGTCCGTCACGGTCGCCCGCAGCGGCACGCCCGTGCCGATCCCGCCCAGCGACGCGAACTCGACCGGGCATCCGCGGCCGGACCAGTCCTGGCCGATCGCCTGCGTGCGCTCCGCGAGCTTGGGGTTGTGCTGGCCCGCGGCGCTGAGGCCGGACAGATCGCCCTTGATGTCCGAGGCGAACACCGGGACGCCGGCGCGGGACAGCTGCTCCGCCAGCACCTGCAGGGTGACCGTCTTGCCCGTGCCGGTCGCTCCCGCGATGAGCCCGTGGCGGTTCATCATGCCCAGGGGGAGGCGGATGGGCGCGGTGGGGTCGGGGGTCGTGGGGGAGGCGGCCGCGGCGTCGGACGCGTCAGCGGCGGGGGCCAGCGCGACTCCCACGTCGAGGGCGGGCTCCTCGAACGAGTAACCGGAGCGGATGGCATCGAGGGCGTCTGCGGGGTACGCGGGGGTTGCGCTCATGCAACTCATTCTGGCACGTGAGCCGGTGTGCCGAACCGGCATCTGCTGCTGGGTTCTGCACCCGGTTCCGCATCGTACGCTGTGGGCATGAGCGAGACCCCGGCCTCCGGCCCCTCTGACGACACCTCCGGCGCGTACCACCGCGCGTGCCGTGACGAGCACCATGACGAGCCCCGCGACCCCGTCTTCTCCCCGCAGGACGTGACGCGGTTCGCGAGCCTCTTCACCGAGTTCATGTCCGCGATGCAGACGCACGCGGACAGCCACGGCGGCAGTGAGATCGCGACGGCCGTCGACGCCCATCTGGGCGGGCCGGCGGCGCAGCGGGAGCCGGTCGGCTCGACATACCCGCGCTGGCGCTGGGCGGACGTCGACCAGGCGCTCGACACGCTGCTGCCGGGGGATGTGGCGGGAGTCGGCGGATCGCACTCCGAAGGCCTCGCCGAGCTCATCGGCGACGAGTTCGGCAACTACAGCCTGGGTGCGGTCGAGCGCAGCACGTTCCCCACGGGCCATGACAGCGTCCGCTACGTCGCGATGAACGCGCTGCGATTCGCGACGTATGAAGGAGTGCCCGTCATCGCGTACGCGCACGTGAGCGAGACGATGGGCGAGGAGCACCACGTCCAGGTCGAGGTGTTGGCCCAGGAGCACGCCTTCGCCCGGACCGTGCTGGCGGCGCTGGATGAGGCGATCGTGCGCGGATCCGGTCTGCGCGGGCAGATCGTGAGCCTCGCAGCACCCTCGATGCACAGCCCCAAGCCGCAGACCACCCTCGTCTTCCACGAGCGGCCCGCACTGACGGACGAGGACGTCATCCTCCCGGCCGGCCGCCTCGAGCGGATCCGGGCGACCGTCCTGGGGATGACCGAACGCGCACACGAGCTGCGGGCGGCCGGCCAGCACCTGTCGCGCGGGGTGCTGCTGTACGGCCCGCCCGGGACCGGCAAGACGCACACGGTCCGCTACCTCCTGTCCCAGGCGCCGCGGGCGACCGCGTTCATCCTGCAGGGCTCGTCGCTGGGGCTCATCCGAGAAGCCGCGGAGACGGCCCGGCAGCTGCAGCCGGCGATCATCGTGCTGGAGGACGCGGACCTCGTCGCCGCGGACCGGGACTTCTCCGAGGGCGAGCGACCCGTCCTCTTCGAGGTCCTCGACGTCATGGACGGCCTGGACGACGATGCGGACGTTGCCTTCGTCCTCACGACCAACCGGGTCGACGTGCTGGAGGAGGCTCTGGCACTGCGGCCGGGCCGCATCGACCTGGCGGTCCCGATTCCGCTGCCCACCGCGGAACTGCGTGCGCGGCTGTTCGCCCGGTCGGCTCGTGCACTGCCCATCACCGCCGCAGGGTGCGAGGCCGCCGCCGAGGCCGCAGCCGGCACCACAGGTTCGTTCCCCAAGGAGGCGGTCCGGAGGGCGGTGCTCGACTCGATGGCGGACGGAGCGGACGTCGACGACGCGCGTCTGCTGGCGGCCGTGACCGCCCTGCGCGCCGAGGGAGAGGAACTGCGCGCCGCGATGACAGAGGATGCGGAGGCCGACGGGGACGAGTGGGACGACGCGGAGTGGGAAGACGGTGAGGTGGACGACGACGCCCAGGACGTGTGGTCGGCTCCGACCGACGGATCCCGCCAGGGTGACGGGACCGGTCAGGGTGACGAGACCGGTCGGGGTGACGACGACCTCGGCGGCGGGGTCCTGGACGACGAACTGCTGGAGGACGGGTTGTCGGGGGAGGATCTGCTGGATCTGGACCTCGAGGATGACTGAGGAGTCGCGCGGTTGAGAGTCGATGTGGTCGTCATCGGGATGGGGCAGGCGGGGCTCTCGGCTGCGTATCACCTGATGAGGCGCGGGTATGAGCCCGCCGAGCGGATGCTGCTGCTCGATGCGAACGCCGGGCCGGGCGGTGCGTGGCAGCACCGGTGGCCCAGCCTCACGCTCAAGACCGCGAACGGGGTCGCGGACCTGCCCGGCTGGGGACTGCGGGAGGCGATCGACGTCGATGACGAGGTGCCGGCGGCCTCGACGGTCGCGCGGTACTACGCGGCGTACGAGGAGCGAATGGGGCTGGGCGTGCTGCGGCCAGTCACGGTCGATCGGGTCGAACAGCCGGACGGCGGGGGCACGGACTTCGTGCTGACGCTGTCCGGTGACGGGCGGCCAGCGGACACCCTGCGCGCGCGGGCGATCGTGAACGCGACGGGCACCTGGGATCGGCCGCGGATCCCGTACTACCCGGGGATCGCGAGCTTCGAGGGGCGGCAGCTGCACACGCGCGACTACACGCGGGCGGAGGACTTCGCAGGCTCGCACGTGCTGGTCGTGGGCGCGGGGATCTCCGCAGTGCAGCACCTGGGGGAGTTGGCGCAGGTCACGCGGACGTCATGGGTGTCGCGGTCGCGGCCGGACATCCGCAATGCCGAGTTCACCCCCGAGGTGGGCGCGGACGTCGTCGCCCGCGTGGCCGAGCGTGTGCGGCAGGGGCTGCCGCCCGGGTCCGTCGTGTCGAACACGGGGCTGCCGATCGCGGCGGTGAGCTCGGACGCGCTGCCGCGGTGCCGGCCGATGTTCGACCGGATCGATCGGGCGGGTGTCGTGTGGGACCCGGAGGTGCCGCGGGCCTGGGGTGCGGTGCCGGAGGACGGACGGCTGGACGTCGACGTGATCCTGTGGGCGACAGGGTTCATCCACCGGTTCGATCACCTGGCGCCTCTGGACCTGCACACGCCGGAGGGCGGTCTGCTGGTGGACGGGCGCGCGACGACCCGGGCGGTCGAGAACCACGGCGTGCACCTGCCGGGCTACGGGCCCAGCGCCTCGACGATCGGGGCGAACCGCGCGGGCCGGGCGATCGCACGGGAGCTGGACGAGTACCTGGCGGGGTTGGGGTAGGGGGAGGCGCTCTCGGCGTCCCGGGAGGGTCCCGGCGGCCAATGCCGTTCGCCCCATAGTGCGGTTCTCTCGCGAAGTGCGTGAAAAGATTGTTGTACTTCGCGAACGTAGTTTCCGAGCCGCATAGAGGCTCATCTACATGCGACTTCTCTTGCAATGTTCGCGAGTGCTTTGTCGTACTTCGCGAGAATCGTTCCCGGACCCCCTGCCGCCCGGACCCCTGCATTCGGAGCGAGTCCGCGACCCGTCGGCTCCTCGCACGTGCGGCCCCCGCGCTGTGTGCTCCTCGCTCAGACGGCCGCGCGAGCAGGTGACCCGTCAGCCACTCAAGCCGCCGGGTCACGCTCACCCTCGACGCGCCTCACCACATCTCGACCCCCGCTTCGCGCAGCAGCAGGATCATCTTCATGTCCGACATGAGGTCCTTCCACGTCACTCGCACGACCCGATAGCCCAGGCGTCGGATACGGTCCTCGCGCAGCTTCTCGCGGAAGAGCGGGTTGCGCGTCCCTGCTCCTCCTCCGGACTTCGACAGATCGCCGTTGCCACCGTGTCTTGCTTCGCCATACGGCGCGCCGCCCGCCAGCACCAGTGTTCGTTCGTCGTATTTCACGGCACCATCGATCTCGACGACGACAGGGGTGTCGTCCTCCGCTGTGAGGAGGAAGTCAACGCGGCCGACGAACTCGTTCACGTCGTCGTAGAGCTCGACCTGCTGTTGAACGGGTGTGACCTTGAGGACGCGGAACCAGTGCAGTGCCAGGGACTCTGCGACGCTCTCCGACAGACCGGTCGCCGTTTCGAAGGCGATGCGCGCTCGCCTCACACCCGGGGTGCGATCCGCCTGGCCGACGCACTCCAGGAGCGCTCGATGCACGCGCTCTCGCTCCTCGACTCCGCCGCTCTCCAGTGCCTGGGCCAGGACGAAGTCCATCGCGACTGTGCCATCGAAGGCGGTCCCTGCCCGCGCGAGATCGACACACGTGCGCGCCTGGGTGGTGACTGAGACACCACGCATCTGCGTGAGGTGGCGCGGGTCCACGTCAGACAATCTGCGGGTGATCCACGTCGACCGATAGGGGCGAATGGGATTCCAGACGTCCAGATGCACGGGTGTGCCAGGTTCGCCCAGGGACAAGGTCGACACGACCTCCTGCTGTGGGCCAGGTCGTCTGCGGATGCGAGGTCCGGAAGCCTTTGTGGATCCGACCAGCGGAATCCCGTGGAGAACCGCTGCTGAGGTCAGACCCAGAGTGTCACCGTCGTCGTAACGCTTGTAGGCGCTGATGGTGGCGAGGAACTCGCTTCTTCGGACTCGGTCGATGTCGGCGCGTGTCGCGCGGTCGATCCCTGCCGAGCGGATCGCGAGGATCTCGTCGTCGTCCAAGAATTGAGCCATCTCCGGGTGCCGCGGACACCGGACGATTCCCACGTAGATGCCGTGGTTCAGTTTCCGGAGGCAGCAGCGGAGAGCATTCCTCACCGTCGTCGGTGAGATGCCAAAGCGGGTGCAGGTACGAGCAGTGATCACGTTGTGCATGCGGACAACCGTGGACGTGCGTCGAAGTGGGCGTGAGCTCAGACGGTCGGATGTGGAAGGCGACTCGCGTCTTCACAGCTGTCTGTGCGCGAGGCTGTCCGTGACAGGCACTGCGTGTGACGCTTCGGGGTCGCAGGCGGTGCGAGCGCCTGGCCTGGGCGTCAATCGACTTTCGCGAAGTACGAGAATGCTCGCTCGTAGAACGGTAGAGAAGTGCGTTGTGGAAGATGGCGGTCAGGCAATCGCGCGCCCGGCCCAACGATTCTCGCGATGTGCGGGAATGCTCGTACGCACAACGGTAGAGAAGTGCGAACTGGGTGTCCTTCTGCGGGAGGAGCGGAGGAGCTCCTTCCGCCTCACCCCGCGGCCGCGCGGCCCGCCACCTTCCCGGAGAACAGGCAGCCGCCCAGGAACGTGCCCTCGAGGGCGTTGTTCCCGTGCACACCGCCACCGCCGAAGCCGGCGGCCTCGCCCGCCGCGAACAGCCCCTCGACCACCGAGCCGTCCGCCGCACCCAGCACCCGCCCCTGCAGGTCCGTGTGCAGTCCGCCCAGGGTCTTGCGCGTGAGCACCCGCAGGCGCACCGCGATGAGCGGTCCGGCCGCGGGATCCGTCAGTCGGTGCGGCGCGACCGCCCGCATGATCTTGTCACCCAGGTAGCCGCGCGCCGCGTGGATCGCCTGGATCTGCCGGTCCTTGCTGAAAGGGTTGTCGACCTGCGCGTCCCGCTCCGCGATGAGATCCGCGATCCGCCCCGGATCCAGCCTCACTGGTCCGGCGTCCCCAGCACCACCAGCACCAGTCTCATCCCACTCCCGCGCCACCACTGCGTTCATCCCCGCGACCAGCTCCTCCACGGAATCCGCGCGCACGAAGTCCTCCCCGTTCTCCAGGAACGCCTCGATGGGCGCCGGCGCGCCGGAGCCCAGACGGCCGGCCAGCTGTCGTACAGACTTCCCGGTCAGATCCGGATTCTGCTCGGATCCGGACAGCGCGAACTCCTTCTCGATGATCCGCTGGGTGAGGATGAACCACGAGTGGTCGTGGCCCGTGCCCCGCAGGTGCCGCAGGGTGCTCATCGTGTCGAAGCCGGGGAACGCCGGGTCGGGCAGCCTCCGCCCCTCCGCGTCGATCCACAGCGACGACGGTCCCGGGAGGACCCGGATCCCGTGGCCCGGCCACACCGAGTCCCAGTTCCCGATCCCCTCGACGTAGTGCCACATCCGATCCGGGTTGAGGATGTGCGCGCCGGCAGCCTGCGCGATCGGCATCATCGAGCCGTCGACGTACGCCGGCACCCCCGTGAGCATCCGCGCCGGGGGAGTCCCCAGCCGCTGCGGCCACTGCGCCCGCACCATGTCGTGGTTGCCGCCGATCCCGCCGCTCGTCACGATCACGGCCCCGGCCCGAAGATCGAAGTCGCCCACGACCTCCCGTGAGCTCGCCACCCCGCGCGCCGCGGGGTCCTCCGCCAGCACCGTTCCCGAGGCCCCGGTCACCCGGCCCGCCTCCGTCACCAGGGAGGTCACCCGGTGCCGGAAGTGAACGCGCAGGCGACCGGCACGGATGTGCTCCTTCGCACGGGCCACGAACGGTGCGAGGATGCCGGGCCCGGTGCCCCACGTGATGTGGAAGCGGGGGACGGAGTTGCCGTGTCCGTGCGCGGTCCCGTCCCCGCGCTCCGCCCACCCCACGATGGGGAAGAAGCGCACGCCCATGCCGTGGAGCCATTCCCGCTTGGGGCCGGCCGCGAAGTCGAGGTAGGCCTCCGCCCACTGCCGGGGATTCGCGTCGTGGTCCTCGAACTGCGCGGACCCCCACCAGTCACGGGCGGCGAGCTCGCGCGAATCGCGGATCCCCATGCGACGCTGCTCCGGCGAATCGACGAGGAAGAGACCACCGAAGCTCCAGTACGCCTGCCCACCCAGGTTCGCCTCTGACTCCTGGTCGAGGAGCGTGACAGTGGCGCCCGCCTCGCAGGCCTCGGTCGCGGCGACGAGCCCCGACAGACCGGCCCCGATGACCAGCACGTCCGATGAGTGAGCCGACATGAAGGACCTCCGGGTCACGAGGGTGCGGACGTTCCGCGACTGCAGTCTGTGACGGGGGTAACAAAAGAGCGGCGCCCCGCTGAGCAGTGGCGACATCACCCTCCCCGGACCCACTCTTCGCTGCCGTGCGACCATCGAAGTCGGTGTGCACCGGACGGGATCTCGAAGGAGTGAGCGATGAGCGAGGACGTGGAGCAGGAAGACGACGGATCGGATGAGGAGATCCGCCCGACGACCGGCCCGCCGCTGCCGCGCACCGTCGGCCACGCCGGCGAGCTGTTGGCCGGACTCGATGGCCAGGCGAAAGGCTCGGTGTGGCAGCTGGATCCCGCTGCCCGGGATCTGGATGCGAACGTCATCGCGCTACCGGCCGGTGGATCGATCGAGGGGCACGTGGGGCCCGATCTCGATGTGCTCATCCACGTGCTGGAGGGGTCCGGCACCCTGGGGACGGAATCCGAGGCAGTGGGCCTGGACGTGGGTTCGATCGTGTGGCTGCCGAGGCGCTCGTGGCGGAGGTTCGAGGCGGGGTCGCAGGGCCTGCGCTACTTCTCCGTCCATCACCGCAAGCCGGGATTGAGCATCAGCATGCGGGGGTGAGGAGGGTGAGCCGGATCAGCTGAGGAGGTAGAGGCTCAGCGCCATGACGGCGGCACCCACGACCAGTCCGATCACCGTCGCACGGCTCTCGCGCTGCGCACGGGCGGCCGGCAGCAGCTCCGTCGCGCAGATCGTCAGCATGATGCCGGCGACTCCGGCCAGCACGGCGCTCAGGACTACGGGGGTGAGGAGCGGTGCCAGCAGCAGCCACCCGATGACCGCCCCCGCCGGTTCCGCCAGCCCGGAGGCGAAGCTCGCCAGCAGCGCCTTGCCCCGCTGTCCCGTGGCGTGGTGGATGGGGACGGCGACGGCGATCCCCTCGGGGATGTTGTGCAGTGCGATCGCAGCGACGACCGGGAGCGCGACGGCCGGGTCGTGGAGCGCGGTCAGGAACGTGGCGAAGCCCTCGGGGAAATTGTGCGCGGTGATCGCGACGGCCGTGACGAGGCCGGTCCGCAGCAGCACGGCCCGCTGGCGCTCCTCACCCTGTTCCGGCAGCTCCCTCCGGCTGCGGAAGCGTGCGGCGGCGAAGAAGACGAACACGGCCAGACCGCCCAGCACCGCGGCGAGGAGCGCCCACCACGGGGACGCGCCCTCGGCGCTCAGGTCGGCGGCCGATTGGGGGAGGAGCTCCAGGATGGACACGCAGGCCATGACCCCGGCGGAGAACCCCAGCGCTCCCGCGAGGAACCGGCGCGACATCCCGCCGCCCAGCACACCCAGCACGCCGCCCACGCCCGTCGCGAGCCCGGCGAGCAGGCTGAGGGAGAAAGCGATGAGAGCGGCCATGACTCAGAGAATCCCCTGAAGTCATGACCGCTCACAAGTCGTCGTTTGCGCAGATGAGCGAACGTGCGGCGGTGTCAGCCGCCGATCGCCCTCTGCACCTTCTTGAGTCGGCGGCTCAGGATGAAGATGCGCACGCTGCCGATGATCCCCGCCACCAGCACGCCGGCGATCGCCGCCAGGAGCATGGCCACGCCCAGGGGCAGCTGGAACTCCCAGGCGAAGTACTGGAACTGCGCGGTCGAGTTGTTCTGGATGATGAAGACCAGGAGCAGGATCGTGATGACCGCGCCCAGGATCAGTGACACCCAGACGCCACCGGACAGTCCGCCCTTGGTCTCCGTGGCGGGGATGTCCTGCGTGTTTCGCTGCTGCTCGACCGGAGCACTGGGCGCGGGCCCCGGCGCAGGCGCGGGGGACTGCTGCGTGGGCTGATCGCCGCCGTCCTCCAGGAGCTCGGGCGGCAGGCTGTCGCTCAGGTTCCCGGATCCCGTGCCGCCGGTAGGGGAAGGGCTCGGTGCGTTGTGCGGATCGGGGTTCGTCGTCATACAGCAAGCGTACAGCCGATGTGTCGTGCGTCCCATGATTCTCACACCGCGCTCGGCGCAGACGACAGCGGGGGCACACGGACCCGTGTGCCCCCGCTGCCGTCTGCGGAATATCAGCCCAGCGTCGCGATGATCTCGTTGAGCTTCTGCGACGGACGCATGACGGCGTCCGCCTTTTCCTCCGACGGGTTGTAGTACCCGCCCAGGTCGACCTCGCGGCCCTGCACGGAGATGAGCTCGCGGGTGATCGCGTCCTCGTTCTCGCGCAGCGCCTTCGCGACCGGAGCGATGGCATGGGCCAGCGGCTGGTCGTCGGTCTGCTTCGCCAGCTCCTCAGCCCAGTACAGGGCCAGGTAGAAGTGGCTGCCCCGGTTGTCGATCTCGTTCACCTTGCGCGACGGCGACTTGTTCTCCTCCAGGAAGGTCGCGGTCGCGTCGTCCAGCGTCGCGGCGAGCACGCCCGCGCGGTCGTTGCCCTCCTTGTTCTGGAAGTGGCGGAACGACTCCGCGATCGCGAAGAACTCGCCCATGGAGTCCCACCGCAGATGGTTCTCCTCGACCAGCTGCTGCACGTGCTTGGGCGCGGATCCGCCCGCGCCCGTCTCGAACAGACCGCCACCGGCGATCAGCGGGACGACGGACAGCATCTTCGCGGACGTGCCCAGCTCCAGGATGGGGAACAGGTCCGTGTTGTAGTCGCGCAGCACGTTGCCGGTGACGGAGATCGTGTCCTCGCCGCGGCGGATGCGCTCGACGGACAGCTTCGTCGCCTCGACCGGCGACATGATGCGGATGTCCAGGCCGTCCGTGTCGTGGTCGCCCAGGTACTCCTTGACCTTCGCGATGAGCTGCGCGTCGTGTGCGCGGTTCTCGTCCAGCCAGAACACGGCGGGGGTGTCGGACAGGCGTGCGCGCTCAACGGCCAGGCGGACCCAGTCGCGGATCGGGACGTCCTTCGTCTGGCAGGCGCGCCAGATGTCACCGGCGGACACGGTGTGGCTCATGACGACCTCGCCGGCACCGTTGACGACCTCGACGACGCCATCGGCGTCCAGCACGAACGTCTTGTCGTGCGAGCCGTACTCCTCCGCCTTCTGCGCCATGAGGCCCACGTTGGGGACGGAGCCCATCGTCGTGGGGTCGTACGCGCCGTTGGCCTTGCAGTCGTTGATGACGGCCTCGAACACGCCGGCGTACGACGAGTCGGGGATGACGGCCAGTGTGTCGTGCGTCTGGTCGTCCGCGCCCCACATCTTGCCGCCCACGCGGATCATCGCGGGCATCGAGGCGTCGACGATCACGTCGCTGGGGACGTGCAGGTTCGTGATGCCCTTCGCGGAGTTCACCATCGCCAGGGCGGGGCCCTCGTCCAGGCCCTTCTCGATCGCGGCCTTCACGCCCGCTGCGGTGTCCGCATCGAGGGCGTCCAGGCCGGACAGGATCGCACCCAGGCCGTCGTCCGCGGACAGGCCCGCGGCGGCCAGCTGGTCGCCGTACTGTGCGAAGACCTCGGGCAGGAACGCACGGACCACGTGGCCGAACAGGACCGGGTCGGAGACCTTCATCATGGTCGCCTTCAGGTGCACGGAGAACAGGACGCCGGATTCCTTCGCGGCGGCCACCTGCTCCGTGAGGAACGCGCTCAGCGCCTTCGTGTCCATGAACGTGCCGTCGACGACCTCGCCCTCCAGGACGGGGAAGGACTTGAGCTCGCGCGCCTCGCCGTCGGCCGGGGTGAAGCGGATCGTGAAGGTGTCCGCAGCGGGGGAGACGACCGACAGCTCGTTCGAGGCGAAGTCGTTCTCGCCCATCGTCGCGACGGTGGTCTTCGAGTCCGCGGACCACTCGCCCATCGAGTGCGGGTACTTCTTCGCGTACTGCTTGATCGCCTTGGGTGCGCGGCGGTCGGAGTTGCCCTCGCGCAGGACCGGGTTGACGGCGGAGCCCTTGACGGAGTCGTAGCGCTTGCGCGCGTCCTTCTCCTCGTCCGTCTGCGGGTCCTCCGGGTAGTCCGGCAGGTCGTAGCCCTGGGACTGCAGCTCCGCGATCGCGGCCTTGAGCTGGGGGACGGAGGCGGAGATGTTGGGCAGCTTGATGATGTTCGCGTCCGGGGTCTTCGCCAGCTCACCCAGCTCTGCCAGGGCGTCGTCCAGGCGCTGCGCGTCGGTCAGGCGCTCCGGGAACAGGGCGATGATGCGGCCGGCCAGCGAGATGTCGCGGGTCTCCACATCGACTCCGGCGGTGCGGGCGAACGCCTCCACGATCGGCTTGAGCGAGTACGTGGCCAGCAGCGGAGCCTCGTCCGTCCGCGTGTACATGATCTTTGCCATGGAACAGCATCTCCGTCTTCGGTGGGGGTTATTCCGCGCCAGTCTATCGTTCTGGCAATCGGCTGAGCGCCGGATGCCCGCGTGCTGGAAGTCACACGCGTGCGCCCCGCCCGGCCGGGCCGGGCAGCCCACCGTCGCCGAGGCCGGGGAGACCGCCGCTGCCCCGGTCACCGAGTACGATTCCGATGTCCCACCCCCATCCGGCCGTCACCCCCCCGGCGGCCCACCGCTGCCGCCCGGCGTTCCCGGCCCGGCCCGCACCCCCGCCCGCACCCCCAGGAGAGTGACCGCACACATGGCGAAGCTGTACTTCCGCTACGGCGCGATGAACTCCGGCAAGTCGACGGCGCTGCTGCAGGCAGCCTTCAACTACGAGGAGCGCGGTCAGCGGGTGCTGCTGGCGAAACCCCACATCGACACGAAGGGCGACGACCTCATTGTGTCGCGCCTGGGCGTCTCGCGGGCCGTCGACTTCCTGATCGCCCCCGGTCAGGACGTTGTCGCCCTCTTCGACGAGGCCGCCCAGCGGGTCGACCACTCTGCTCTCATCGAGACGCTGGACGACCCGGGCCTGCCGGTCAGCTGCCTGCTCATCGACGAGGCCCAGTTCCTGGAGCCCGCCCAGGTCGACGGCCTCCTGCGGATCGCCGTTGACCGCCGAGTCCCCGTCATGACGTACGGCATCCGCACCGACTTCCGCACGAGCGCCTTCCCCGGCTCCGGTCGGCTCCTGGAGATCGCGCACTCCCTCGAGGAGCTCAAGACCATCTGCCGCTGCGGCAGCAAGGCGATGTTCAACGGCCGGAAGGTCGACGGAACCTTCGTCTTCGCCGGCGACCAGGTCGCCATCGACGGCGTCGACGTCACCTATGAGTCCCTGTGCCCCGCCTGCTACCTGCGCGAGTCCGGCGGCCGTCTGGGCTGACACGCCCGCCGCCGAGGCCCCCGCACCTCCCGCTGCGACCCCACCTCCTCGGGACGACGCCGCGTCACGGGCACCCCGCCACACCCTGAGATGCCTCTGCCGTCCGGCGACCCGCGGCGGATAGGCTGGACGCGCCCGCATTCGTCGGCCTGCCACCTGCTGGGAAGGATCCCTCATGACTGCGCTCGCACACTCCCTCATCAACGACGCCGACCCCTCCGCACCTCTGCTGATCCTGGGCCCGTCGCTGGGCACGCACGGCTCGCAGTGGGCGGGTGTCGCCTATCGCCTCGCGGACGACTTCCGGGTCGTCACTCTCGACCTCCCCGGCCACGGCGCCAGTGCCCGCATGCCGGACGTCACGATCGACGCACTCGCGGACGAGGTCGTCGCGATCGCGGACGCCCACGGCGCCTCGACCTTCTTCTTCGCCGGCGTCTCGATCTCCGGTGCGATCGCCCTGACCCTCGCCCTGCGCCACCCGCAGCGCCTGCGCGGGGTCGCGGCCCTGTGCACCGGTGCGTACTTCGGCGGTGCGGAGCGCTGGAACGAGCGGATCGGCGAGGTCCGCGCGGCCGGCGGGCTGCGCGCACTCGTCCCGGACACCGCGGACCGGTGGTTCGCCGCCGGCTTCCTCGACGAGGACATCGCCGCGGGACCCATCGTCCTCGAGCAGCTGGCCCAGACGGATCCGGAGGGCTACATCGACTGCTGCGGCGCACTGGCGGGCTACGACATCCGCGATCGCGTCGCGACGATCGATGTGCCGCTGCTGCTCCTCGCGGGCGCCCAGGACCCGGGCAACACCCCGGACTCCATGCGCGAGCTGCACCAGCAGATCGAGGGCTCCTCCTTCGCCGTCATCCCCGACGCCGCGCACCTGCCCATGGTGGAGCACCCGGAGCTCGTCGCAGAGCGGCTCGAGCGCTTCTTCGCCCAGCAGCTCGACTGACAGGTCACCGCGCACCGCGCTGCGACCCGGTTCCTCGGCCGTCCTCCTCGCCCACGGCACCGCGACGTGCGTAGGGTGAAAGTCCGACACGTGGGACAGCACTGCTGTCACCGCTTCACCTGACGGCAAGGAGGCCGCCACATGAGTGATGGGAACACGCAGCGGAACGACCCGACGATCCGGACTGCGGCGAGCTCTGGACGACCGCAGTTCCCGCCGGATCGGCCCGGCGGACGGATCGTCTCCGCCGGCTTCAAGGATCCTGGGCTGCCGAAGCGGGCGGTGACCATCCGCTGGACGGGCTTCGTCGCCGGCCTCGTCGCCGCGGTCCTCATGTTCGCGCTGCTGCCGGGAAGCATCGCGCCGGAGGCGCGGGTCACCGCTGCGACAGCGGCGCTCATGGGCGTCTGGTGGATGACCGAGGCGATCCCGATCCCGGCGACGGCTCTCCTGCCGCTCGTGATCTTCCCGATCTTCAACGGCGTCGAGCTGTCCGAGGTGGGCGGCAGCTACGGGTCGGACACGATCTTCCTCTTCATGGGCGGCTTCCTGATCGCCCTGTCGATGCAGAAGTGGAACCTGCACCGGCGGATCGCCCTCGTCGTCCTCCGGATGATGGGCGATCGGACGAACCTCATGATCGCCGGATTCATGATCTCCACGGGGTTCCTCTCCATGTGGGTGTCGAACACGGCGACCGCGGTGCTCATGCTGCCGATCGGCCTGTCGGTCCTCATCCTCGTCAACGAGACGATGGAGCGCTCCGGCGAGGTGCCTCCGCTCAGTGAGGCGGGGGACGCAGGCGCTGAGACGACCTCCGAGTCGACGAAGGACTCGATCCTCCAGTCGAAGTTCGGCACCGCACTCATGCTGGCGATCGCCTATTCCGCATCCATCGGCTCGCTGGGCACGATCATCGGCACTCCGCCCAACACGTTCCTCGTCGGCTATCTGCGGGACAACCACGACATCTCGATCGGATTCGGCCAGTGGATGCTGGTGGGCGTGCCGGTCGCGATCGTCATGATGGTCATCGCGTGGTTCCTCCTGACCCAGGTGTTCTTCCGGCCGGAGGTCACGAGGATCCCCGGTGGCAGGCAGCTCATCGACGATGAGATGGCGAAGCTCGGCCCGATGTCCCGGCCGGAGTGGATGGTGCTCGCCGTGTTCGCACTCGCCGCGCTGTCGTGGATCCTCATCCCGACGATCTTCGACCCCGCTCCCATCTCCGATGCGGGCATCGCGATGACCGTGGGACTCATCCTCTTCATCCTCCCCGCCGGCGCGAAGCCGGGCGTGCGGCTGCTCGACTGGGACACCGCGGTGGACATGCCGTGGGGCGTGCTCCTGCTGTTCGGCGGAGGGCTGGCGCTGTCGGGGCAGTTCACCTCGTCCGGTCTCACGGAGGCGATCGGCGGCGCAGTCGAAGGTCTCGCGGGGGTGCCGATCATCGTCCTCGTCGCGGTCCTGGCGTTCGCGATCCTCTTCCTCACGGAGATCACGTCGAACACCGCGACCGCGGCGACCTTCATCCCGGTGGTCGGCGGCGTCGCGCTGGGGATCGGTGCCGATCCGCTCCTGCTGACGGTGCCGGTCGCGCTGGCGGCGACCTGCGCGTTCATGCTGCCCGTCGCGACCCCGCCCAACGCGGTCGCATTCGGTTCCGGATATGTGACGATCGGTCAGATGGTGAAGGGCGGCTTCTGGCTCAACCTCATCGCCCTCGTCATCATCACGCTGGCGACGATGACTCTGGCGGTGTGGGTCTTCGGCATCGTCTACTGACGCGGCCCCGGCGTCCGCGTTGCAGTCGTCCTGTGCGCGTCCGGGACGCGGTGGTTACAGTGATGGCCATGTCTCGACTCTTCGAACCCATCACCCTGCGCAGCCTCACCGTCAAGAACCGCGTGTGGCTGCCGCCGATGTGCCAGTACTCCTGCTTCGCGGGCGACGGCGTGCCCACGGACTGGCACCTCGTGCACCTGGGTGCGCGGGCGCAGGGCGGGTTCGGACTCCTCATCGCCGAAGCCTCCGCGGTCACCCCCGACGGCCGCATCTCGCCGAATGACTGCGGCATCTGGAACGACGAGCAGGCGGAGGCCTGGTCCCGCGTCGTCGACTTCGTCCACAGCCAGGACGCGGCGATCGCACTGCAGCTGGCGCACGCCGGCCGCAAGGCCAGCACGCACCCCAACTTCTACGGCGGCCCCAAGGGCGTCATCCCCGTCGAGGAGGGCGGCTGGACCCCGCTGGGCCCCAGCGCCCTGCCCTACCCGGAGCTGGCGCAGCCGCGACAGATGACGAAGGACGACATCGCCGAGGTCGTCGCCGCCTTCGCGGCCGGAGCCCGCCGGGCCGCGTCCGCCGGTTTCGACGCGGTGGAGATCCACGCCGCCCACGGCTACCTCCTCCACTCGTTCCTCTCACCGCTGTCGAACACGCGCGATGACGAGTACGGAGGCGACTTCGAGGGCCGCACGCGCCTGGTGCGCGAGGTCTACGCCGCCGTGCGGGCACAGGTGGGGGAGGACATGCCCGTGTTCGTCCGCGTGTCCGCGACGGAATGGGCGGCCGAGGACTGGGAGGACCAGGGCTTCGACGTCGAGCAGGCCGCAGAGCTCGCCGCTCTCCTGACCGCGGAGGGCTGCGACCTCATCGACGTGTCCTCCTCCGGCAACGTGCCCGCACGCATTCCCGTGGGGCCCGGCTACCAGGTGCCGCTGGCCGGGGAAGTGGCCCAGACCGGTGCCACGACCGGTGCGGTCGGACTCCTGACGCACGGTGCGCAGGCGGAGCAGGTCCTCGTGACCGGCGACGCGGACGTGGTGCTGATCGGGCGGGCCGCTCTGCGCGATCCGGCCTGGCCTCAGCGCGCCGCCTTCGACCTGGGCATGGACTGGCGCGAGGCGCCTTACCCCCAGCAGTACACGCGGGGAGCGTTCCGCGCGACCCACTGACCCGTTCAGCACGGAGGCGCGTCACCCGGGATCAGGTGACGCGCCTCCGTCGCCATCGGATCTCACGCCTCAGACGCCGGATCCTCGTGCGGGGCGTGCGAACGGCTGAGTTCCAGGCCGATGACGCCCACGAGGATGAGGCCGATGCAGAGGATCTTGGCCGGACCGAAGGGCTCGCCCTCGATCGCGGACCAGACCGCTGTCACCGTGGCGCCGACCCCCACCCAGATCGCGTAGGCGGTGCCCAGGGGGATCTTCTTCATCGCCCGTTGCAGGCCCCACACGGAGCCGGCCAGGCCCAGCAGGAACGTGATCGCGTTGACGGGGTCCAGGATGTCGGAGAGCGCGTGCGCCCAGACGGCCTCGAGGGAGCCGGACAGGATGAGCAGGATCCAGTGCATGTCAGCTCACCACCTGGAGGCCCACGACGCCGGTCAGGAGGACCGCCGCGAAGACCGCGCGCAGCCAGGTCATCGACTCGCGGCGCTGCAGCACCGCCAGGAGCAGCGTCGTGACGGCGCCGATCCCCACCCACACGGCGTAGCCGGTGCCCACGGGGATGCTGCCGAGCGCCGCCGCCAGGCCGCCCATGGACACGAGGGTGCCCACGAGGAACAGGAGGATGCGCCGGGGCATGCGCAGATGATCGGCCGCGAGCGCGTACGCCCACATCGTCTCGAAGGCGCCGGAGACGATGAGCACCGTCCAGGCGAGTCCGGGGGACAGGTCGAAGGACATGGGGATTCCTCATCTGGCCGTCTTGTCGCGTGTGCGGGTACGGCTCCCTCGTCCGCGGGCGGTGTGTGCGCCCGGGACCGACGGTAGCAAGGGGCGGAGACCCACCGCGCGATGCCCACGATGCGGGACAGGGGGGTCCGTCCGCCCCCCGGTCTGCGCCTAGAGTGGGTCCATGGACATCGTGGAGCGCGCATTCGCAGGATTCACCCTCCGCTCGATCGCTGTGTCGGAGATGCAGAACAACGTCTATCTCGTGACCGCGGACGGCGCGGACTCACACGTCCTCATCGACGCGGCAGACGACCTGCCGGCGATCCGGTCCCTCATCGAGGCGGCCGGCGGGGGAGGGGTCGATGCGATCCTCACGACCCACCGCCACTGGGATCACGTGCGCGCGCTGGCGGACGCGTCCCGGGAGCTGACCGACCGCACGATCGCCGGCGTCGACGACGCGGCCGCGATCACGGAGGAGTCCGGGGCGGACATCGCGGAGACGGTGGCGCACGAGGACGTCCTCGTCATCGGGGACCTGTCCTTCGCGTGCATCGCCCTGCGGGGACACACGCCCGGCTCGATCGCCTTCGTCCTGACGGACGCGGACGGCCAGGACGTCATCGTCTCCGGCGACTCGCTGTTCCCCGGAGGTCCGGGCAAGACGTGGTCGGAGGAGGACTTCGACTCGCTCATGGACGACCTGGAGGAGCGGATCTTCGACCGGTTCGCCGATGACGCGCTCGTCCTCCCGGGCCACGGCGACGCGACGACCCTGGGCGCGGAGCGGCCGCACCTCGAGGAGTGGCGCGCCCGCCGCTGGTGAGACTCAGAACGTCGCGGTGGCTCAGAAGGTCGCGGTGACGCTCAGGCCCCAGAGGGCCCACAGGAGTGCGACCCCGCAGAGGACCAGCGGCCACGGATGTGTCCGGGTCGTGATCTCCGACGGCCCCGCCGGTCCGTCCGCGCGCTGGAGCCAGAGGGCGCGCGCGTCCAGCAGTCGCTGCACCGGTAGAGCGGTGTGGGGTTCGACGATGCCTCGGCGGAACCCCCGCGTCCCGGCTTCCGCGTCCGGACGGGCGTCCTGGACGACGGTGTTGTCATCGACGTGCGGCTCCGCGGACTGGCCGAACATTCCAGGCCTCCGCACCCGGCGCCCCGCATCGGGCAGTGACCAGACGCCGATCCGCTTCCCGGCATCCGTCGTGAGGGTGACGCCCAGACGCTGATCGATCGACTCGACCCGCGCGAACGGCACGTCATGGGTGCGCACGATGTTGACGACCCGCAGTCCCCAACCCGTCAGCAGCACGCGGGGGCGCAGGTAGCAGGCCCATCCCACCGTCGCGATGAGCACGGGCAGACCCAGCATCGCGACGGCCGCTGCGGGCGGCACCTGGACGACGATGAGGAGGGCGACCAGCGCGCCCGCGACCGTCGTCGTCCACCCGATGGCGGTCGCGGACGAGGTCCTCAGCACGGTCTCGGATTCGTCCGGATCCCGCTGGTTCTGCGCTCCACTCATGCGGTCGAGTGTATGGCCATACATGTGCTGTCACGAATGAGTAACGATGGCGGATGGTGTGGCTCACAGCGTGTGGTGCGGCTCACCCCGGTCGTACAGTTCAACCAATTCATGCTTCACGCATGACCCGCTCATGCGGGACTCAGGAAGGGCCGCTCGCGGCCCTTCCGGTCCGCAGGGGCCACAGCTGGAACGAACGACATACGAGGAGACGACGTGAAGAAGCGCTACCTGGGACTGGCCGCGAGTGTCGCCGCCGGCGCCCTCGTCCTATCCGCATGCACCCCGCCGGGCAGCAGCGGGGACGGCGGCGGCGAAGGCGGCGGCGGTGAGGGCGGCGATTCGCTGCTCAACGTGGGCTGGAACGAGCCCTTCCGCAGCATGAACACGATGACGGCCAACGGCAACGCCGTCGCGAACTCGATCGTCACGTACATGATGAACGACAACTTCGGGTACTACGACGACAACCTGGAGGTGCAGGAGGGCGACCTGGGCACCGTCGAGCAGGTGTCCGAGGACCCGCTGCAGGTCAAGTACACCTTCGCGGATTCCGCGACCTGGTCCGACGGCACACCGGTCGACGCGGCGGACATCGTCCTGCAGTGGGCCGCGCAGTCCTCGAACTTCAACACGGCCGAAGAGGAGGAGGTGTCCCGCGACGAGGAGTCCGGTGCGATCGAGGAGATCGAGGACGAGGAGACGGTGTTCTTCGACTCCGCCTCGATCGGCCCGTCGCTCATCAAGGACTTCCCGGAGGTCTCCGAGGACGGCAAGGAAGTGACCTTCGAGTACTCGCAGGCTTTCGCCGACTGGCGCTACTCGCTGGGCTTCGGCGCGGACGGCGTGGGCGTGCCCGCGCACATCGTCGCGAAGAAGGCTCTGGGCGAGGAGGACCCGGAGGCCGCGAAGCAGGCTGTCCTCGATGCGATCGAGAACGAGGACACCGCCGCGCTGTCCACCATCGCGAACGAGTGGAACACCGCCTTCGACTTCACGTCGATGACGGACGACGAGGATCTCATCGTCCACAACGGCCCGTACAAGATGGTCGACTTCGCCGAGGGTCAGTACCTCACCCTCGAGGCGGACGAGAACTACTCGGGTCCCAAGGAGGTGGGCGTCAACCAGGTCACGATCCGCTACAACGAGGATCCGATGGCATCGGTCCAGGCCGTGGAGAACGGTGAGATCGACATCATCCAGCCGCAGGCCACGGCAGACGTGAAGTCCGCAGCCGAGGCGATCGACGGCGTCACCGTCGAGAGCGAGGACGGCGCGACCTACGAGCACGTCGACCTCACGTACGACAACAACGGCCCCTTCGACCCGGAGTCCTACGACGGCGACGAGGAGACCGCGAAGCTGGTGCGCCAGGCCTTCCTCAAGACCCTGCCGCGCGAGCAGATCGTCGAGACGATCATCAAGCCCCTCAACGAGGAGGCGACGGTCCGCGACTCGCTCTACATGGTCCCCGGTGCACCGGGCTACGACGAGGTCGTCGCGGGCAACAGCTCCGACGAGTTCGCCGGCGGTGACATCGAAGGTGCTCAGGAGCTCCTCGAGGAGGCCGGCGTCGAGGCGCCCACGGTCCGCCTCCTGTACGGCGCGTCGAACGAGCGTCGCGCGCAGCAGGCCACGCTCATCAAGGAATCCGCGGAGCAGGCCGGCTTCGAGATCGTCGAGGACGGTGACGACAACTGGGGCACCCGCCTGGGCGACGGCACGTACGACGCCTCGCTGTTCGGCTGGCAGTCGACCACGACGGGCATCTCGAACTCGGACGCCAACTGGCGCACCGGCCAGCAGAACAACTACGGCGGCTACTCGAACGAGGAGCTCGACGACATGCTGGACGAGCTCATGGTGACGACGGAGGAGTCGGAGCAGACACCCCTGGTGACGGAGATCGAGAAGACCCTCATCGAGGACGGCTTCGGCATGCCGATCTTCCAGCACCCGGAGCTGACGATCTACCGCGATCGCGTGCAGAACGTGTCGACGACCACCGTGTCGCCCACCATGTTCTGGAACTACTGGGAGTGGCAGGTCAGCTGAGAGCCGTGAGGCTCCTCAGCTGAACGCCCAACCGCAGCCGCACCGCCGACGGGGACACCAGCATTGGTGTCCCCGTCGGCGGGCGGCCCAGAACCGAAGCGTGAAGCGCCATGATCAGATTCATCCTCCGACGAACCCTGTCGACCGCCGTCGTCCTGCTGGTCGTCACCCTCGTCCTCTTCCTCCTGCTCGACACCGCGCTCGACTACTACGCGGACCTGCGGCAGAGCACCGCCCCCAACATCGGCGCCCTCTACGAAGCGCGCGCCCGCCTCCTCGACCTCGACACCCCCGCGATCATCCGCTACTTCCAGTGGCTCACCGGTGCGGCCGGCTGCCTCGTGGGCAGCTGCGACCTGGGCACCGCCTGGGTGAGCGGGCAGCCCGTGACGGACCAGCTCCAGGGCGCGGTCGTCAACACCGTCAAGCTCGTGACCGGTGCGACCCTCGTGTCGATCCTCGTGGGTGTCTTCCTGGGCATGATCTCCGCACTGCGGCAGTACACCGGGTTCGACTACTTCATCACCTTCGTGAGCTTCCTCCTGTACTCGCTTCCCGTCTTCTGGGTCGCCGTCCTCCTCAAGCAGTACGGTGCGATCGAGTTCAACAATTTCCTGTCCGACCCCGTCGTGGGCTGGGTCCCGATCATCGTTGTGTCCGTGGCCGCGGGCCTCATCTGGATGGGCGCTCTGGGCGGCACCGGCAGGCGCCGGCTCCTGGCCTTCGGCGGCGCCACCCTCGTCACCTTCGGCACGATCTATTACGTCCTGGCCTCCGGCTGGCTGTACGACCCCACCTTCGGCATCGTGGGCATCGGGGTCTTCTCGCTCGCGACCGCTGTCGCCGTCACGTTCCTGTCGACGGGGCTTTCGAACCGGCGCGCACTCTGGACCGCACTGACCGTCGCCGTCATCGGCATCGGTCTCTACATGCCGCTGCAGAACCTCTTCTGGTACGTCGAGATGAACTGGCTGTGGATGTTCCTGCTGGCGCTCGTCGCCGTGGGCGTGGGCCTCGCCGTAGGAGCCGCGTTCCGCGGACCCGACCCCCTGGTCTCCGGCCGCACCGGCGCGATCACCGCGATCGTGATCGGCGTGCTCATCTTCATCGACCGCGTCTTCCAGGAGTGGGGCCGCTACGGCGACCACCCCGCGATCAACCAGCGCCCCATCGCGACGATCGGCGCCAGCACCCCCAACCTGACGGGTGACTTCTGGTTCGTGAACCTCGACAGCTTCACGCACCTGCTGCTGCCGTCGATCGCCCTGGTCCTCATCTCGATCGCGTCCTACACGCGCTACACCCGCGGTTCGATGCTCGAGGTCATGAACCAGGACTACATCCGCACCGCGAAGGCCAAGGGCCTGCCGGGCCGCACCGTCGTCATGCGGCACGCGCTGCGCAACGCGCTGCTGCCGCTGGCATCGATCATCCCGGTCGACATCATCACGATGATCGGCGGCGCGGTCATCACGGAGACGATCTTCGGCTGGTCCGGGATGGGCAAGCTCTTCATCGACTCGATGAACCGCAACGAGCTCGACCCGATCATGGCCTACATCGTCATCACCGGACTGCTGGCGGTCGTCGCGAACCTCGTGGCCGACTTCCTCTACGCAGTCCTCGACCCGCGAATCCGAGTGGACGCCTGATGAGCACGACACACGACACACCCCCGGCATCGCCGTTCGGCTCCGGCCCGGACGACGCGGATGCCCCCACCGCGATCGAATCGAAGGAGGACGCCGGCCTGTCGCAGGGCGCGATCGTCCGCCGCAAGTTCTTCCGCCACACCGGCGCGATGGTCAGCATGATCGTCCTGGGCCTCGTCGCGCTCCTCGCCTTCACCGCGCAGGGCGTGGGCCCCATCCCGGGCTGGTGGATCCACAACCACGTGAGCTCCGGCCCGGTCGTCAACCCCGGCGGAGCGCCCACGTGGACGCTGGCGAACCCGTTCTCGCTGGGCGAGCATCCCTTCGGGCAGGACGACATCGGCCGCGACAACTTCGCCCGGGTCATGAAGGGCACACAGATCTCGCTCATGGTCATGGTCATCATCGGTGCGACCGCACTGGTGATCGGCACGACGATCGGCGCGCTGGCCGGTTACTACCGCGGCTGGCTGGACGGCCTGCTCATGAGGATCACGGACGGCTTCATCATCGTCCCCACGATCGTCGTGGGAGCGATCCTGGGCAAGCTGATCGGTGGCCCCTCCTTCTCCTTCTTCGGTCTCCCGCTGTCGTCCTATCTGGCCCCCATGCTGGGGCTGGTGCTGGGCGGCATCCTGTGGACCGGACTCGCCCGCCTGGTGCGCGGTGAGTTCATGGCGCTGCGCGAGCGCGAGTTCGTCGACTCCGCCCGCGTCTCCGGCGCCGGGGACTTCCGGATCATGTTCACGCACATCCTGCCCAACTCCGTGGGCGTCATCATCGTGAACACGACGCTGCTCATGAGCCAGGCGATCGTCCTGGAGACGGCGCTCAGCTTCCTGGGCTTCGGAATCCGACCGCCGCAGATCTCGCTGGGCCAGCTCATCAACGAGTACCAGAGCGCCTTCTCCACCCGGCCCTGGCTGTTCTGGTGGGCGGGCCTCTTCATCATCATCATCGCGCTGTGCGTCAACTTCATCGGCGACGGTCTGCGCGACGCGTTCGACCCCCGCATGAAGGCGATCCCGTCGCAGCGCAAGATGGACCGCGCGGACCGGAGGCGGGCGGCTGCGGGCGGGACGACCGTGACAGCGGCGACCACGGCCTCGGCGGCGGAGCCACCGGACGGCGGGTCCGCCCCGTCGGACGGCGACGACACGAGGAAGGGGGAGCTGTGAGTCAGGACGAGCAGCCGACCGGCGGACCCGGTCAGACGGATCCGGCCGGTCACGCGGACTCCGCCGGACGGACGGCCACCGCGAAGGAGCCCATCCTGTCCGTCAAGGACCTGAGCGTCCGCTTCTGGGTGGGCGACGAGTGGTTCACGGCGGCGGAGGGACTCACCTACGACCTGCACCCCGGTGAGGTGCTGGCGATCGTGGGCGAATCCGGCTCCGGCAAGTCGCAGTCGTCGATGTCGCTCATGGGGCTGCTGCCGCGCAACGGGCGGGCATCGGGGTCCGCGCGGCTGGGCCACCGCGAACTCGTGGGCCTGGCGGAGGAGCGCATGCAGCGCGTGCGCGGCAACGAGATCTCCGTGATCTTCCAGGAGCCCATGACGGCGCTCAACCCTGTCTACACGGTGGGCTTCCAGATCGTGGAGACCCTGCGCGTCCACACCGTCATGGGCCCCAAGCAGGCGAAGCAGGAGGCGCTGCGCCTCATGCGGCTGGTGGAGATCCCGGACCCGGAGGACCGCTTCAACGCGTTCCCGCACCAGCTGTCCGGCGGTCAGCGCCAGCGCATCATGATCGCGCAGGCCCTGGCCTGCCAGCCCAAGCTCCTCATCGCGGACGAGCCCACGACCGCCCTGGACGTGACGGTCCAGGCGGAGATCCTCAAGCTCATGCGCGAGCTGCGCGAGAAGGTCGACGCCGGCATCATCCTCATCACGCACGACATGGGCGTGGTCGCGGACATGGCGGACCGGATACTCGTCATGAAGCAGGGGCGCGTCGTCGAGGAGGGGACCGCGCAGCAGATCTTCAGCGCGCCCCAGCACCCGTACACCCGTCAGCTGCTGGACGCGGTGCCGCACCTGGGTTCGCGCGCGGGGGAACCGGGTGCCACTGCGTTCGGCTCCTCGGGGCAGGACGTCGAGCTCGAGTACGTCGACGACCTGGCGGCCATCCCGCTGGAGTCCAATGACACGTACGAGCACCCGGGCGGACGCATCGAGACGGATCACACGGCGCTGCGGCTGGCCGGGGCGACGATCGAGTACCCCGCGATCGGGAGGCGCAAGGCGTTCCGCGCGGCCCACTCGATCGACCTGGCGATCGCACCCGGCGAGGTCGTGGGCCTCGTGGGGGAGTCCGGTTCCGGCAAGACGACGATCGGCCGTGCGGCGGTGGGGCTCATCCCCGTCGTCGAGGGGTCGCTCACCGTGGGCGGGATCGAGGTCGCGGGCAAGAAGAACAAGGATCTGCGCGAGCTGCGCAAGACCGTGGGCTTCGTGTTCCAGGACCCCGGCTCCTCCCTCAACCCGCGTCTGCCGATCGGCGAGTCGATCGGCGAGCCGCTCGCGCTGCACGAGAAGCTCAAGGGGCCGGAGCTCAGCCGCCGCGTCGAGCAGATGCTCGAATCGGTCCAGCTGCCCACCTCGATGCGCAACCGCTACCCGCACGAGCTGTCCGGCGGCCAGCGCCAGCGCATCGGCATCGCCCGTGCGCTCACGCTCAAGCCGTCCCTGCTCATCGCGGACGAGCCCACCTCCGCCCTGGACGTGTCCGTGCAGGCGAAGGTGCTCACCCTGTTCCGGGACCTGCAGGAGCAGTACGGCTTCGCGTGCCTCTTCATCAGCCACGACCTGGCGGTCGTCGAGATGGTCGCCAGTCGGATCGCGGTCATGCGACACGGCCACCTGCTGGAGATCGGGCCCAGCTCGGATCTGGTCGCGCAGCCGCGCCACCCGTACACCCAGCACCTGCTGGCGGCCGTGCCGGTGCCGGATCCCGTCGAGCAGCGCCGCCGCCGTGAGGCGCGCGACGCACTCCTCGAGGCGACCGAGGGAGGACTCGCCTCCTGACCCCGGTCGCTGGAGACGCACCTGGTGAAGTGCCCTCCCGGACGACCGCACCGCTCCCGAGGCCGTGGTCCGGGACGGTGCCCCGGCCCGCCTCCCGCGGTCACCCCGCCCCGTCGCTCCACCCCTCTTCACAGGTGGAGCGACGGGGCGGAGCCGTTCAGGCCCCTATAATCGTCTACGGCGCAACCGCCACCTCTATGAAAGCGAGCCCATGACGCTGCACACCTCCCGCCGCTCGGACCGAAGGAACGTCGCGATCGTCGCGCACGTCGACCACGGCAAGACGACCCTCGTCAACGCAATGCTCACGCAGGGCGGTGCCTTCAGCGACCACGGGGACGTGGGCGATCGCGTCATGGACTCGGGCGAGCTGGAGAAGGAGAAGGGGATCACGATCCTCGCGAAGAACACCTCCATCGCCTACACCGGTCCGTCCGCGGACGAGCCCATCACGATCAACGTGATCGACACCCCGGGCCACGCGGACTTCGGCGGCGAGGTGGAGCGCGGCCTGTCGATGGTCGACGGCGTCGTCCTCCTGGTGGACTCCTCGGAGGGCCCGCTGCCGCAGACCCGCTTCGTCCTGCGCAAGGCGCTGGCCGCGCAGAAGCCCGTCATCCTCGTCGTCAACAAGACCGACCGCGCGGACGCCCGCATCGAGCACGTGCTGGACGAGGCGCAGGACCTGCTGCTGGGGCTGGCCTCCGACCTGGCGGAGGAGATCGAGGGCTTCGACGCGGAGGTCGTCCTCGACGTGCCCGTCGTTTACGCCTCCGCGAAGGCCGGACGCGCCTCCGTCAACCGTCCCGCGGACGGCGATCTGCCGGACAGCGAGGACCTGGAGCCGCTCTTCAAGACGATCCTCGAGTACATCCCCGCCCCCGCGACCACCGATGACGGGGTCCTGCAGGCGCACGTGACGAACCTGGACGCCTCGCCGTTCCTGGGCCGGCTGGCGCTGCTGCGGATCTACGGCGGCACGCTGCGCAAGGGCCAGCAGGTCGCGTGGGTGCACTCGGACGGCGAGATCTCCTCCGCGAAGGTGACGGAGCTGCTGGAGACCCGCGGGCTGGAGCGCATCCCGGCGACGGAGGCGTCCGCGGGCGACATCGTCGCGATCGCGGGCATCCCGGAGATCAACATCGGCGACACGATCACGGACCTCGAGGACCCGCGCCCCATGCCGGGCATCACGGTCGACGACCCCGCGATCTCCATGACGATCGGCATCAACACCTCGCCGCTGGCCGGCCGCGAGAAGGGCACGAAGGTCACCGCCCGCCAGGTGAAGGACCGCCTGGACCAGGAGCTGGTGGGCAACGTGTCGCTGAAGGTGCTCCCCACGGAGCGACCGGACGCTTGGGAGGTGCAGGGCCGCGGCGAGCTGGCGCTGGCGATCCTCGTCGAGCAGATGCGCCGCGAGGGCTTCGAGCTCACCGTCGGCAAGCCGCAGGTCGTCACCCGGCACGTGGACGGCGTCCTCCACGAGCCGCTCGAGCACATGACAATCGACGTGCCGGAGGAGCACCTGGGCGCGATCACGCAGCTCATGGCGTCCCGCAAGGGCACGATGGAGACGATGGCGAATCACGGCACCGGCTGGGTCCGCATGGAGTTCAAGGTCCCGGCCCGCGGCCTCATCGGCTTCCGCACCCGCTTCATGACGGAGACGCGCGGCACCGGCATCGCGAACTCGATCTCCGCCGGCACCGCGCCATGGGCCGGCCCCATCGAGTTCCGCACCGCGGGCTCGCTGGTCGCCGACCGCGCCGGGGTCGTCACCCCGTTCGCGATGATCAACCTGCAGGAGCGCGGCTCGTTCTTCGTCCAGCCCACCTCCGAGGTGTACGAGGGCCAGATCGTGGGCGAGAACTCCCGCTCCGACGACATGGACGTGAACATCACGAAGGAGAAGAAGCTCACGAACATGCGTGCGGCCTCCTCCGACTCGTTCGAGAACCTCGTCCCGCCGCGCACCCTCACCCTCGAGGAGAGCCTCGAGTTCGCGAACCAGGACGAGTGCGTCGAGGTGACGCCGTCCTCCGTCCGCATCCGCAAGGTCATCCTGGACCAGAAGGAGCGCCACAAGTCCCAGCGCAGGATGCAGGGCTGATCCGCCGTTGACGACCCCCACCGTCCTCCTCGTCCACGCCCATCCCGACGACGAATCGATCGCGACGGGCGGCACGATGGCCCACCTGGTGCGCGCGGGTGCGCGCGTCGTCCTCCTCACCGCGACCCGGGGCGAGGGCGGTGAGGTCATCGGCGAGGAGCTGGCCGGCCTCGAGGGCGACCGGGCGGGCCTGGCCGCGCACCGCGAGCAGGAGCTCGCGGCCGCGCTGCAGGCGCTGGGGGTCACCGAGCACGCGTACCTGGGCCAGTCCGCTCCCGAGGCCGCGGCCGGGTTCCCCGCCCGCCGCTTCGAGGACTCGGGCATGGTGTGGGGCGAGGACGGGCACGCCCACGCCCCCGCGACGATGCCGCCGGATGCGTTCTGCGCGGCGGACCCGGACGACGTCGCCGCCCGCGTCTCCGCCGTCATCGAGGCGGTGGACCCGCACCTCGTCCTCACCTACGGCGCGGACGGCGGCTACGGCCATCCCGACCACCGCCGCTGCCACGAGGCCGCCGTGTCCGCGCTGCGCCGCGGCAGCCCGGCCCGGTCGGACCGGACGCGCCTGCTCACGATCGTGAATCCCCCGGCCGCCGTAGCCCGGACCTTCGACGCGACCGCGCCAGGCTTCGACCTCACGGGCTTCCTGCCCGCCGAGGCCCCTTCCACCATCGCGGACGAGGTCCCCGTGGCCGTGGCCCAGGACGTCGAGGACGTGCTGGGGCAGAAGGCGATGGCGATGGCCGCGCACGCCACCCAGGTCACGGTCGCCGGCGACTTCTTCGCCCTGTCGAACCGGATCGGCCAGCGGATCGGCACGACGGAGCACTTCGCCCTGGCGGACTTCGCGAAGAGCGCGGACGCACCCGTGCGGGCACTGCCGGACGGCACGGTCGACGAGATCGCGCTGCTGGCCCCCGACCGCTCTCCGGGCGGGCGGGCGCGGGCATCGAGACCGGCGCACCCCTGCCCGCCGGCGCGGCGGCGGGAGCCGCC
>NZ_HE978609.1:0-51422 GCF_000285835.1 Brevibacterium senegalense | reverse complement strand
CGGGGGACCCGGACCCCACCGCAGCGGGGGGCGAGGGGGACGGTCAGCGACTGCGGCCTCGGCGGAAGAAGACGGACGAGAGCTGGACGGCGACGCTGGGCGGGTGCCTCCACGCGCTCGTCATCGGCCTCGTCGTCGGCCTGCTGGGATCCCTCCAGCACCTCAACGCGACCGCCGTCGCGATCGCGGGCCAGCCGGTCATCCTCCCGTGGGGGCTGGGATTGTCGCTGCTGCTGACGATCGCCGCGCTGTGGCACATCACCGCGCTCTACCGGTCGACGATCGTGACCGTCACCCTCGCCGCGGTCGTGTCGATCGTGAGCTTCGCGTTCGCCCAGCCGCAGCTGTGGCCGGGGCAGGACCTCATCGTGACCGGCTCGCTGCGTTCGCTCACGTGGCTCTTCGCCCCCATGCTGCTGGCGGCCGTCATCGTCTTCGTGCGTCCCGCGCGGCGGCGCGTGTAGTACATTTCTCGTGATCTCCAGCGGTGCCCGCCGCTGGCACCGGATCGGGAAGTGCAGGACGCCGCGCATGACACAGGAGACCGCAGGCAGGACGAGGCCGTGGTGGCTCATCATCGGCTCGGCCGTCGCCGTCCTGCTGGCCGGCGCGTACGTGCTGCTGGCCGCGTGGCAGTCCACCGCGGCCCCGTCCGGTGCGCAGTCGATGGGCGTCGACATCGGCGGGATGGACCGTGAGCAGGCGGCGACCGCGCTGACCGACGGTCTGGGGGAGACCCCGCAGCAGGAGGTGGCCGTCGTCGCGGGCGAATCGTCCGCGACCTTCGACCCGGAGGACGCGGGACTGGGCGTCGACATCGACGCGACCGTCGACTCCGCCCTGGGATTCTCCCTGGACCCCCGCGTCGTCTGGTCGCGCCTCTTCGAGGACGAGGAGATCGCGCCGGTCCTCGACATCGACGAGGACGCGCTGGGGCCCGTGCTGGAGTCGACGGCGGAGGACCTCACCCTGGAGCCCGTCGACGCGCAGCTCGAGTACGACGAGGACCGGGCCGCGATCGTGACGAAGGGCGAGGACGGGATCGTCGTAGCGGATGCCGCCCTGCGCGAGGCGATCGAGCAGCAGTGGCTGCGCGCGGACGAGGTGACCGTCGATCCGGTCGCCACGGAGCCGGACATCACGACGGAGGAGGCGGAGCGGGTGCGGTCGGATGTGGCCGAGCCCGCGGTCTCCGACGCCGTGACCCTCGAGGCGACGGACCCGGACGGGGAGACGCAGGAGATGGAGGTGCCCGCGCAGACGATCGCCGGTCTCCTGTCGTTCGAGCCGCAGGACGGGACGCTCGCCCCGGTTCTCGACGCCGGCGCTCTCACGGAGGCGGTCTTCGAGGCGAACCCGGACGTGGGCCAGGCCCCCACGGACGCGAGCTTCGACATCGACGGCGACGACCTCACGGTCGTGCCGGCCTCCAGTGGTCTGGGCGCGGAGGAGGACGCGGTGGCGGATGCGGTCGCAGAGGCGATGACCGCGGACGACCGCAGTGGGGAGATCGAGCTGACGGAGGAGGAGCCGGAGTTCACGACGGAGGACGCGGAGGACGCGGACTTCTCCGACACGATCGCGGAGTTCTCCACCTCGTACGACTCCGACCCCAACCGTGACACGAACCTGCGCGTGTCGACGGACCGGGTGAGGGGCACCGTGCTGCTGCCCGGTGAGCAGTTCTCCCTCAACGAGACGCTGGGTCAGCGGACCGCCGCGAACGGCTACAAGCCGGCGGGCGTCATCATGGACGGCCAGATGAAGGAGGACTACGGCGGCGGGATCTCGCAGGTGTCGACGACTCTGTTCAACGCCGCGTTCTTCGCGGGCTTCGACCTGGACGAGCACCGAGCGCACTCGCGCTACATCTCCCGCTATCCGGAGGGCCGCGAGACGACGATCGACTGGACGTCGATCGACCTCAAGTTCACGAACACCTCCGACGAGCCGGTCGTGCTGGACATGAGCCTGTCCGGGGGCGAAGTCCACGCCCGCGTGCTGGGCGTCAAGACGGTCGAGGTCGAGGCCGGCGCCTCCGACCGCTTCGCCTACACCTCGCCGGGCACGGTGCGGGAATCCGGCCCGTCCTGCACCCCGCAGTCACCGGGGGAGGGCTGGTCCATCACGATCTATCGCACGATCCGCGACGCGGACAGCGGGGACGTCGTGCAGGAGGACGACTTCACGACCGTCTACCGGCCGGTCAACCGCGTCGTCTGCGAGGACTGACTGGGCGATCGTCAGCGGCGGGCGTACCAGCTGCGCTGGGCGACCGTCGCGCCCACAGACTCGAAGAGGGCCAGGGACGCCGTGTTGTCCGCCTCCACATCGACGAGGTAGGAGCGCACGCCCCGGCGGCGGCGGTCGCGAGCGCGGCGCGCACGGTCGCGCGGCCGGCACCGCGACGGCGCAGCCGGGGGTGCGTGACGAGGTTCGTCACGACCGCCCAGCGATTCACCTCCGCCAGTCGGCACGCGGCGACCGGGCTGCGCGAGCCGTCCGGATGATGCGCCCACGCGGACACGAACTGGACCTGCTCGCCGGAGGTGAGCAGGCGGGTGAACGCCGCGCGGTCGGGCGCCTGCGGATCGCGCCCCAGAGCTGTCACGAGATCCTCCGACGGCTCGTCCTCCACGTGGATCGTGAGGCCGGGCAGCGCCGCGTCCGTCGCACGGGTCGCACCGGCGGCGGCCTCGCGCGTGGCCCCCGTCAGCAGGAGGACCGGAGCCGAGGGGGTGAACCCGCGCTCGCGCAGCAGCGGCCCCAGCTCCGCGCAGGCGGGGTCGAGCGCGGCACCCGCATCCGCGGAGTAGATCTGGATCTGAGGGCTCAGCCCGCGCGCGGCATACCAGGCCTCGACGGCGTCGAGGGCCTGTGCGGCGGGCATCCCCGGCGCGTCGAGCGGCAGGGCGGAGGACGCCCGGCGCGAGGGCGAGTCCGCTTCCGCCCGCAGCAGCCAGCCGGTCTGGACGAAGTCGGTCGACCCCTCCGCCTCCGCGCGCACGTTGTCCGCGTGGAGCCACGTGCTCTGCGGGGGGAGCCAGGCGGCGGCGGAGATGCGGCGCAGGTCGACGGCGGACAGGGTCCGGTGCGGTTGTCCCGTGCGGACCGGTGCGGGCGGGACCTCGTGGGCGACGAGGATCGACTCCCGGTCGACGACGACCGGTCCGCGCTTCGTCCGCACCGTGACGGTGAGTTCCGTCACGTCGTCGACGAGTCCCAGCGCGTCCGTCGCCCCGTCGCCACTGCGGTACCTCAGGACGACGCGGATTCCGGGACGCAGCTCCATGGACTGACCTCTGCTTCGACTGTTCGTCGCGGTGCGCGACGGGGGTGGGGCCACTCCACTCTAGGGGAGTACCCTGGTGAGGAGTGGATCCGGAGCCATAGGAGAAGTGACAGTGACATACGTCATCGCGCAGCCGTGTGTGGACCTCAAGGACAAGGCGTGCATCGACGAATGTCCCGTGGACTGCATCTACGAGGGCGAGCGGATGCTCTACATCCACCCCGATGAGTGCGTGGACTGCGGGGCCTGCGAGCCGGTCTGCCCGGTCGAGGCGATCTACTACGAGGACGATGTGCCGGAGGAGTGGGCGGAGTACTACACCGCCAACGTGGACTTCTTCGACGATCTGGGCTCGCCCGGCGGCGCCGCGAAGGTGGGCAACACGGGGACCGATCACCCGATCATCGCAGCCCTGCCCCCGCAGAACCAGGACTGAGCCCCGTGACGCAGACGGGATTCGGCCTGTCCCTGCCCGACTACCCGTGGGACACCCTCGCGCCCTACCGCGCGACCGCGGACGCGCACCCCGGCGGCGTCTGCGACCTGTCGATCGGCACGCCCGTCGATCCCACCCCGCCCGTCATCCGCGAGGCGCTGGCCGCCGCCGCGGACTGGCCCGGCTACCCCGCGACCGCGGGCACCCCGCAGCTGCGCGGTGCGATCGCGGACTGGTACGCCCGGGTCTTCGGTGCGACCCTCGATCCCGCGACGCAGGTGCTGCCGCTCGTGGGCTCGAAGGAGGCCGTCGCCTGGCTGCCCACCCTCCTGGGTCTGGCCGGTCGGGGTCTGGCGGTCGCGCATCCGGCCGCGGCGTACCCCACCTACGCGATGGGGGCGACGCTCGCCGGTGTCGAGGCGCGGGTGCTGGACGTCGACGACATCGTGGCCGGAGCGTCCCTGGAGGGCGTGGGTCTTCTGTGGATCAACTCGCCGGGCAATCCCACCGGCCGCGTGCTCGACCCCGCGACGCTGCGGGCGGTCGTCCAGCGGACGCGGGAGGCCGGCGTCGTCCTCGCCTCGGACGAGTGCTACGCGCGCCTGGGTTGGGAGGGCGAGGAGACCGCACCCGGCATCCTCGACCCCCGCGTCGTGGGCGAGGACCACACGGGCGTGCTGTCCGTGTACTCCCTGTCGAAGCAGTCCAATCTGGCCGGCTACCGCGCCGCGTTCCTCGCAGGCGACCCGGCTCTCGTGGGGCCGCTCACCACTGCGCGCAAGCACGCGGGGATGATCATGCCGGGGCCCGTGCAGGCCGCCGCGATCGCGGCGCTGCAGGACGAAGAGCATGTCCGGGAGCAGAAGGAGCACTACCGCGCCCGGCGCGCGGTGCTGCGTCCGGCGGTCGAGGCCTTCGGCGTGCGCATCGATCATTCGGAGGCGGGTCTCTACCTGTGGGCGACCCGGGACGAGGACTGCTGGGACACGATCGAGGCCCTCGCGCAGCGGGGGATCATCGCCGGTCCCGGTGCGTTCTACGGCGAGGCCGGCGCGCGCCACGTGCGCATCGCCCTCACGGCGTCGGACGACGTGATCCGGGAGGCGGCGGACCGCCTGCGCGGCTGACGCGGCAGCGGGTCGCCGGGCGCGATTGGCGTATTATACACCCTCGCCCGGTGATTTCGTGCCGTGCGGACAGTTCGGCTAGTCTGCAGAAGACTTTGAATCCATACTCAGCTTCTGCTGGGGAACATCCAAGCCCGGCCACCGCCGGGACACGAAGATGAGAGGTACCCGCATGACGAAGGATGCTGTGCTTCGCACGAGCGACCAGGAGCTGGAACTCGACCTCGTCGAGGCCGTGGAGGGCAACGACGGTCTGCGGATCAACTCGCTGCTGAGCTCGACGGGTCAGGTCACCTACGATCCCGGTTTCGCGAACACCGCGTCGCTGTCGTCGGCGATCACGTACATCGACGGGGATGAGGGCATCCTCCGCTACCGCGGCTACGACATCGCGGAGTTGACGGAGAAGTCGTCGTTCGTCGAGGTGTCCTACCTGCTCATCTACGGCGAGCTGCCCACACCGCAGCAGCTGGCGGACTTCGATTCGACGCTGCGCGAGCACACGCTGCTGCACGAGGACATGCGCCGGTTCTTCCAGGCCTTCCCCTACGACGCGCACCCCATGCCCATGGTGTCGTCCGCGATCGCCGCGCTGTCGACCTTCTACCAGGGCAGCCTCTCCGTCACGGACGAGGAGCAGATCGACATCTCGACCGCGCGCCTCCTGGCGAAGATGCCCACGATCGCGGCGTTCGCGCACCGCCACTCGGAGGGCCTGCCGGTCGTGTTCCCGGACAACGACCTGGGCCTCGTGGAGAACTTCCTCCGCGTGAACTTCGGCTTCCCCTCGGAGCCGTACGAGATCGACCCGCTGGCGCTGCGCGCGCTCGACCAGCTCTTCATCCTGCACGCGGACCACGAGCAGAACTGCTCGACCTCGACCGTCCGCCTCGTGGGCTCGTCGCAGGCGAACCTCTACCAGTCGATCTCCGCCGGCATCAACGCGCTGGCAGGTCCGCTGCACGGCGGCGCCAACTCCGCGGTCCTCGAGATGCTCGAGGAGATCCAGCGGTCGGACGATGGCCCCGCGAAGTTCATGGAGCGGGTGAAGAACAAGGAGGACGGCGTCCGCCTCATGGGCTTCGGTCACCGCGTCTACAAGAACTACGATCCGCGCGCTACGATCATCAAGAAGACGGCGGACGAGGTCCTGGAGAAGCTGGGCGGCAACGACGAGATGCTCGAGCTGGCCAAGAGCCTCGAGGAGATCGCGCTGGCCGACGACTACTTCGTCGAGCGGAAGCTGTATCCGAACGTCGACTTCTACACCGGCCTCATCTACAAGGCGCTGGGCTTCCCCACGAACATGTTCACCGTGCTGTTCGCCGTGGGTCGCCTGCCGGGCTGGATCGCCCAGTGGCGCGAGGCCGCGAAGGACCCGGAGACGAAGATCGGCCGTCCGCGCCAGATCTACACCGGTTCCGCCGCGCGCTCGTACGTGCCCGCCGACAAGCGCTGAGGCTCACCGCGCAAGCGCCTGGGCGCTCCGCGCCGGCAGAGACGTGCTGACGCGCTGACCGCCGCGGTCTGACCGCACGCCGTGGTCCCATCGCACGACGCGGTCCCAACGCACGAACGGCCCTGGACTCCCACCCACGTGGGGATCCAGGGCCGTACCGCACGTCCCCGCGCGGACGAGTGTCACGTACCGCACGTCCCCGCGCGGACGAGTGTCACGTACCGCACGTCCCCGCGGGGACGCGAGGGGTGGCCTGAAGGCCACACACGCCGACACGAGTGTCCGCCCCGCGACTCACGTTGCGTTTCACAGACCGAATCGGTCTGTGAAACGCAACCTGAATCGCGGCACGCTGTGCAGAGCCGGGAATGCGGTTGCGGGCGACTCCTGACGCGTCCCACGGGGACGCGCGGCGTCCCACAACTCGTTGAGGTGTACGTCCACGCCCCGAATTCGCTTGGAATGAGGCCTGTACGTACACCTCAACGCAGTGGAGGCGCGATTGGTCGGATGGGAGAGCGCAGGTGCGTGGATGAGAGTGTGCGGGTGGCCGGACCGGACTCACACTGGCATCGGCCGTTCCGCGTCCTCGCGGGGACGTGTCACCGTGCCGGGTCGTGGGGTCCGTATGTGAGGCGGCGCAGCAGCCTCTCCGCCGGTCCGCGGGCGTTCCGTGCGTCCATCACGGCCGCGATGACCACGGACAGCAGCCACACGCCCACCGCGATCGCGAAGGCGATCGCCGTCCCCACGTGCTGTCCCAGGCCGAAGCCCCACGCCGTCAGCAGCGGGGCGAAGAGGACGGACTGGAGCAGGTAGAAGCTGAGCGACCGGCGGCCCACGCCGGCGACGGCTGCGGTGATGCGACCGGGCCGCGAGCCGATCCGCAGCGCGAGCAGGCCGAAAGCCGCGGCGTACCCGGCGCCGCCGGCCACACCCGTGAGCTGATCGAAGCCGGAGAGCATCCAGCTGTTCATGGCCGGCACGGGCAGGACGCCCGTGAACGCGAGCGCGGTGGGCAGTCCGCCCAGGGCTCCGATCGCGATGCCCCAGACGGCGATGCGGACCAGCGTGCGCCGGTGCGCGGCGGGATCGTCCAGCAGACCGCGCCGGGCGGCGATCCATCCCAGCACCATGGCCAGCGGGATCGTGAGCATGAGGACGCTGCCGATCGTCGTCCCGATCCACATCCCCGCACGGATGAGGGCGGCCAGTGCGTAGTTCGACTGTCCGGAGATCATGTCCGTGATCGATCCGCCCGCCTCCGTCGACCGGGAGATCTCCTCCTGCACCTCCGCGGGCAGGAGGAGCATGAGGAGCCCGATGACGAGGCCGCCCAGCGCGAAGAGCAGGAGGGCGCCGGCCAGCACCCACGACGTGATGCGCAGTGCCTTGTCGGAGCGCCGGAAGAGTGCTGCCCCCAGGATGAGCCCCGTGAGTCCGTACGCGCCCAGGATGTCTCCGTTGAACAGCAGCAGCGCGTGCACGAACCCGAACACCAGCAGCCAGAGGTGCCGCCGCAGCAGCATCCGGTCGACGATGCGGTCCGGGAAGCCGCGGGTGCCCCGGGACCGGGCGAACTGGACCATGCCGTAGCCGAAGAGGAACGCGAACATGGGGTAGATGCGCCCGTCGATGAAGACGAGTGAGACTGCGGCCAGCGCGGTGTCGAGCGGCCCGCCGTCCGTGGGATGCGCGGACATGAGGCCGGTGGGGTGGCCCCACAGGTGCCACGAGACATTCGCGATCGCGATGAGGAGGAGCATGAAGCCCCGGGCCAGGTCCGGGGCCAGCGCGCGGGGGAGCGGTTGCGCGGGCGGTGCAGGCGGGCCGGGCTGCGGCTGCTGAGCAGGTGGGCCAGGCCGCGGCGGCTGCTGCGCAGGTGGCACACCATGCGCGGGCGGCACAGAATGAGTGGGTGCAGACGCGTGAGAGGGCGGGTCCGTACTCATGGACCCACCGTCTCACGCGGGAACGGGGCGCGGGACGCTCCGCGCACGACGCTCAGCGCACGAACGCCCCCACCGCCCCTCACCGACTCAGTGCAGGTCGGGGTTGAGCTCGATGCCGCGGTCCGTGCGCGCCAGCGCCTCGACACCGCCGGTGCGGCCGTTGCGGCGCAGCAGGACGCCGTCCGCGCCGGACAGCTCGATCGCCTTGACGACGCGTCCGCGCTCCTCGACCAGTGCCACCGGGGTCCCGGCGGTCACGTAGAGGCCCGCCTCGACGATGCAGTTGTCGCCCAGCGAGATGCCGATGCCGGAGTTCGCGCCCAGCAGGGTGCCCGCGCCCACCGTGATGCGCAGCGAGTTGCCGCCGGACAGGGTGCCCATGATCGAGGCGCCGCCGCCCACGTCCGTGCCGTCGCCCACGACGACGCCCTGCGAGATGCGCCCCTCGATCATCGCCGAGCCCAGGGTGCCCGCGTTGAAGTTCACGAAGCCCTCGTGCATGACGACGGTCCCCTCGGCCAGGTGCGCGCCCAGGCGCACGCGGTCCGCGTCGCCGATCCGCACACCGGAGGGGACGACGAAGTCCGTCATGCGGGGGAACTTGTCGACCCCGTACACGGCGACCTGGCCGTCGCGGGCCATCAGCTTCGCGCGCACGACGTCGAAGCCCTCGACCGCGCACGCGCCCGAGGACGTCCACACGACGTTCGTGAGCTTCCCGAACAGGCCGTCGAGGCTGATCGAGTTGGGGGTGACGAGGCGGTGCGAGAGCGCGTGGAGGCGCAGGTAGCCGTCCGCGGCGTCCGCCGGGGCCTCGTCCAGGTCGATGACGGTCGTGACGACGTCCGTCGCGGTGCCGCGCGCCTCGTCCGCGCCCGCCAGAGCCTCGAGGTCAGCGGTGCTGAGCGCGCTCTGCGCGGAGGTCTGGGCGGCCTCGGCGGAGGTGCCCAGGACCGGTGCCGGGTACCAGACGGAGAGGACGTCGCTGCCATGGGTCGTGCGCAGGCCCACGCCTGCTGCGAATCGTGCTGTCATGCGTCCCAGCCTACCGGGCGGGGCGCCCCCGGTAGGCTGGCGGCATGACCTCCACCCCCTCGATCGCTGACCAGGATGCGGCGGGCCTGCTGGCCGCCTGCGACGACCCCGTCGAACTGACCGCCCGGCTGTGCGACCTGCCGTCCGTCTCCGGTGACGAGCGTCGCATCGCGGACGCGGTCGAGGCCGTCCTCCGGTCGATCTCCTCAGGCGACGGGCCCGCACTCACGATCGTGCGCGACGGCGATGCGCTCATCGCGCGCACGGAGCTGGGCCGGGACGAGCGGGTCCTCGTCGCCGGGCACCTCGACACGGTCCCGATCGAGGACAACGTGCCCTCCCGCCGCCGCATGGTGGACGGACGCGAGGTCGTGTGGGGCCGCGGTGCCTGCGACATGAAGGCCGGTGTCGCGATGCAGCTGGCCGTCGCGCACGCGCTGCGGGAACCCTCCCGCGACGTCACCTGGGTGTTCTACGACCATGAAGAGGTCGACGCGTCGCTCAACGGGCTGGGCCGCCTGGCTCGGAACCACCCGGAGCTGCTGGCCGCGGACCTCGCGATCCTGGGCGAGCCGTCCAACGCGGGCATCGAGGGCGGCTGCAACGGCACGATCCGCGTCGAGGTCACGACGACCGGCGTCCGCGCCCACTCCGCCCGCGCCTTCATGGGCGTCAACGCGATCCACGCCGCCGCTCCCATCCTCAGCACGCTCGCGGAGTACGAGCCGCAGACGGTCACGGTCGACGGCCTCGACTACCGCGAGTCGCTGTCCGCCGTGGGCATCAGCGGGGGAGTCGCCGGCAACGTCGTCCCGGACGAGTGCACCGTCCTCGTCAACTACCGCTTCGCCCCCTCGACCACGGGCCGGCAGGCGGAGGAGCACCTGCGCGGCCTCTTCCCCGGCCACGGGCTGCGCGTCGTCGACCTGTCCGAGGGCGCCCGCCCCGGCCTCGACCGCCCCATCGCCGCCCAGTTCGCGGCCGCGGTGGGCGGGACGGTCGCCCCCAAGCTGGGGTGGACGGACGTCGCCCGCTTCAGTGCGCTGGGCATCCCCGCCCTCAACTTCGGTCCCGGCGACCCGCTGTTCGCGCACCGCGCGGACGAGCACGTCCCCACCGCCGAGGTCGTGGCCGCCACCCGCGCCCTCCTCGCCTTCCTGCAGCCGGCTGCGGCGGGGAGCGCGGGATGACGGAGCGCAGCCGCATCAAGGGCGCTGTCACGCTGCGCGGGGCGCAGGTCCCGGACTGGACGTCGGACCAGCGGCTGCTGAACCGCGACACCGGCACGGACTGGGCGCACTCGGACCCGTGGCGGGTCCTGCGGATCCAGGCGGAGTTCGTTGAGGGCTTCGGCACCCTCGCCGAGCTGGGGCCCGCCGTCGCGGTGTTCGGCTCCGCCCGGCTGGGGGAGGGGACGGACGAGCACGCACTCGCCGTCGAGATCGCCCGGGGGATCGCGTCCCGCGGCGTGGGCGTCATCACCGGTGGGGGACCGGGCATCATGGAGGCCGGCAACCGGGGTGCGGCCCAGGCCGACGGCGTGTCCGTGGGCCTGGGCATCGAGCTGCCGTTCGAGGCCGGTCTCAACGACCACGTGAATCTGGGCATCGAGTTCCGCTACTTCTTCGTCCGCAAGACGATGTTCGTCAAGTACTCGCGCGGCTTCGTCGTCATGCCCGGCGGCTTCGGCACGCTCGACGAGCTCTTCGAGGCGCTCACGCTCGTCCAGACGGGCACGATCACCCGGTTCCCTATCGTCCTCGTGGGCAGTGGGTTCTGGGGCGGACTCGTCGAGTGGATCCGCACGACGCTCGTGGAGCGCGGGGTCATCGCGCCCGCGGACGTCGATCTCTTCACCGTCGTCGACACGGCGGAAGAGGCCCTCGCCGCACTGGGCGACTGCCTGCCGCCGGAGACCGCTGCATGAGCTCTCCGGCGGCCGGGCGGCCCGGGCCGCTGCGGATCGGGCCGCTGGAGGCGCGGGCGGGCCGACCCGTCGTCATGGCGGTCATCAACCGGTCCGTCGACTCCTTCCACGTCTCCGAGCCCACCGCGGGCTCGGCGGTCCGCGCCGCAGCCCACGCGCAGGAGGCGGGCGCCGCGATCGTCGACATCGGAGGCGTGCGCGCCGGCCGCGGCCCCCACGTGGGCGTGGAGGAGGAGATCGACCTCGTCTGCCCCATCATCGAGGCGATCCACTCCCAGCTGCCGGGCCTCGTCATCTCCGCGGACACGTACCGCGCACCGGTCGCCCGGGCCGCGGTCGCCGCGGGCGCCCGCATCGTGAACGACACGTGGGCGGGTGCGGACCCGGAGCTGCCGACCGTCGCCGCCGAGGCCGGGGCCGGCCTGGTCTGCTCGCACACCGGCGGGCTGGACCCGCGGACGGACGCCCACCGGAACCGCTACGGCCTGCTGCCGGACGACGTGGTGGATCATGCTCTGAGCGGCGTCCTCACGCTGGCCCGGCGCGCGCGGGAGGCGGGCATCCCGGCGGAACGGATCCTCCTGGACCCCACACCTGACTTCGGGAAGAACACCCGCCAGTCGCTCCTGCTGCTGCGGAGCATCGCGCGCTTCGCCGGACAGGGGATGCCGGTGCTGCTGGCGATCTCGCGGAAGGACTTCATCGGCGAGTCCGTCGATGCGACGACACCGGCCGCCCGTCTGCCGGCGACCCTGGCGGCGACGGCGTACGCGGTCGAGCACGGCGTCTCCGTCATCCGCGCGCACGATGTCGCGGAGACCGTCGACACGATCCGCATGATCGGGGCCATCACCGGCGAGGCGGAGCCGATGCGCAGCGTGCGCGGCCTGCGCTGACGGCACCGCGCGCTGTGAGACGATGAACCCATGCCGGTGTGGATCATCCTCGGAGTGTGTGCAGCTGTCTTCGTCCTCGTCGTGGCGGTCGCGGGTTCCCGCGGAGTCTTCGACGGCGCGATGGAGCAGGACGAGCCCGACCTCCCGCGAGTGGACCGTGCGCCCGCGGACGCCGGCGCGGCGGATCTGCGGGCGATCCGCTTCACCCCGGTCCTGTGGGGATACCGCCCTGCAGAGGTCGACCGGGCGATGGAGGTCCTGACGGCCCGCATCGCGGAGCTCGAGGACGCGGCACCCCGCACGTCGGCGGCTCCGCACACGTCGGCGGCTCCGCACACGTCGGCGGCTCCGCGCACCTCGGCGGATTCCGCACCCGGCGCGCAGGCCGCACCCGGCCCTGACACCGCACCCGGCCCGCGCACCGACTCGTGACCGCGGCCGCGTCGATGCGGGCGCACCGGTCCGGCCGCCGGGAGCCCCCGCTGCCGCCGGGTGAGGTCGCACCGGTCGTGCTGCCGCGCCTCTTCGACCGCACGCACCTGGTCCGCGCCGCGCGCGCCGTCCTCACCCTGCCGGTGTGGCTGCAGGCGCTGGCGGTCTACCTCGTGTCCCGCCTCATGGCGCTGGGCATCATGGCGATGGTCGTGCGCACGCAGCCGGACTCGCCGTGGACGACCGGCACGCGGACCTCACTCAACGACTTCCTCAACTTCTGGGACGGCGGCTGGTACAGGCGGATCGCAGAGGAGGGCTACCCGACCGCGCTGCCGGTGTACGAGACCGGCGAGATCGCGCAGAACCAGTGGGCGTTCTACCCTCTGCACCCCCTCATGGTCCGCGACCTGTCCGCCCTGACCGGAGCGGACTTCGACACGGTCGCCCCCGTCCTCTCGACCGTCATGGCCGCGGCGGCGGCGATCGTGATCCTCATCCTCTTCCGCTCCGTCACGACCCACGGCCGTGCGCTCATGGGGCTGGCGCTCGTCCTCTTCTTCCCGGCCTCGCCCATCCTCAGCACCGCGTACGCGGAATCCCTGGCGCTGCTGCTGCAGGCGGTGGTCCTCCTGCTGATCGTGCGCCGCCAGTACCTCTGGGCGATCGGCCCTGTGTTCCTCCTGGCGCTGTCACGGCCGATCGGCGTGGCCGTCGCGTTCTTCCTCCTCATCCACCTCATCAGCCGCTTCCGCCGCAGGGGAACGGAGCCCTATCCGCTCCGCGAGGTCCTCACGTCGTGGACCCTGGGCGTCCTCTCCTGCGTCGCCGCGCTCGCCCACCCCCTCCACGCCTGGATCCGGACCGGGTCGCTCACCGCGTACACGGACACGGAGGCGGCGTGGCACACCGGGGAGACGCACATCCTCACCCAGTGGGTGACCGCCGGGGAGCGGTGGCTGGGTCCGCTCAGCGTCGTGGGCCTCCTCGTCCTGGTGGCCGGGATGATCGCGCTGCTCGTGTCGCCGGCCGGGCGGACGATGGGGTCGACGATGCAGCAGTTCTGCTGGGGCTACGGGATCTATCTGCTCCTCTTCTTCACCCCGCAGACCTCGACGCTGCGGCTCCTGCTGCCCCTGTTCCCGCTGGCCCTGGCGCTCGCGGTCTCGCGGTCCTGGGCGGCCCGGACCTTCGTGCTGAGCGCCTTCGCCGTCCTCCAGGTCGTCTGGGTGGGGTGGCTGTGGCACTTCACCCCGCCCGGCGATCTGCCGCCGTGACGCGCTCGGATGACGGCGGAACAGGCGGATTCCGTGCGGATGGTGGATAATCGTGTCTGACAGCTTTTCGATGTGAAGGGATGCTCCCATGGCAGCACAGAAGCCCCGCACGGGCGATGGACCTCTCGAGGTGACCAAGGAGGGCCGCAGCATGGTGCTGCGGCTGCCCGTCGAAGGAGGCGGACGTCTCGTCATCGAGATCAGCCCGGATGAGGCGACGGCGCTCCGCGACACCCTCGCAGAGGCGCTCGGGGACTGAGCCCCACGGCCCAGGCGCATCCCGGCCCCCGCACGCGTGAGCGAGCGGGGGCCGGTGTCGTCTGCGGCGGGGTCAGTGCTTCCGAAGCACCAGCATCCCGTCGTCGATGGGCAGGAGCAGACGGGTGAGGTCGCCCCGCCGGGCCAGCCCCTGCAGCAGCTCCCGCAGCGCGCGGACGCGGGGCGTGCGGACCGTCGGGTCCGCGACCGCGCCGCCCAGCAGAGCCTGATCGAGGATGAGGACGCCACCGGGCTCCAGCCGCTCGAGGGCCAGCGGCACGACGGCCGGTGCGTGGAGGGGACCCGCGTCGACGTGGACGAGGTCGTAGGCGGCCACTGACAGTCGTGCCAGCACGTCCTCCGCGCGCCCCGTGATCATCCGCACCCGGTGACCGGCCAGATCCGCGTGGACGATGAGCTCCCGGGCGACCGCCTGCGCCTCCGCGTCCGTGTCGATCGACGTGAGGATGCCGGAGCGGCTCATCCCGCGCAGCAGCGCAAGGGTGCCCGCGCCCGTGCCGGTGCCCACCTCGATCGCGGCGGCGGGGTTCAGCAGGGAGGTGAGGAACGTGAGCGTCGCGCTGGAGGTGGGCGGCAGCGGCCGGCGCCGGTGCTCCTGCGCGATCGAGCGCGCGGCGTCGTCCACGGCGTCGGTGCCGTTGTACTGCTCTGCCATCCGCGCATTGGCGGCCCAATCGCGGGACATGCGTGACTCCTCTCGGTGCGGTCAGTCTAGTCCCGGCCGGCGGTCCGGTCCGCGCTCTGCCCGGTCGCGTCCTCCGGATCAGCGACTGCGTCCTCCGGATCGTCGACCGTGTCGTCGGGATCCGCGGCCGTGCCCCGGGGCGCGTCGTTCGGATCCGCCGGACCGGAGCCCTCCAGGTCCGCGAGCGCCATGTCGACGCTGCGGGCGTAGTCGTCCGGGTGCGGCGCGGCGAGACGCAGGTCGATCCGGCCGTCCGCCCGCAGGGGCGTGTCCTCCTCCCGCAGGTGCGGCAGGGCGCGCGCTCGCAGCGGGGGAGGGAACTCCCCGCGGGCGTTCGGCACCCGCCACCAGGCCACGGTCGCCCCGTGGACGCTCATGACGCGCCCCACGAAGCGTGCGGACGCACCGGCCGCGCGGCCCACCCGCCCGTACGGCAGCGCCTCGCCGGCGGGAATGGACTCGACGGCGCGCAGCACGCGCTCCACCTGCAACTCGTCCATGCGCCGCATCCTCTCATGCACCCGTGGTGGGGGCCGGGAGGCGCACTCCCGATTGGTAGGATCGAGTGCATGTTCGGCATCAATGGATTCGAGATGGTCATCCTCATCATTGTTGCCCTCTTCGTCATCGGCCCCCAGCGTCTGCCGGAGTACGCCGCGATGCTGCGGGACTTCGTCCGCAGCTTCCGACGCAAGGCGGAGGGGGCGAAGGAGACCGTCAAGAAGGACTTCGGGGCGGACCTCGACGGGTACGACTGGAAGTCCCTGGACCCGCGCCAGTACGACCCGCGCCGCATCGTCCGTGAGGCCCTCGCAGAGGAGGACCGCGCGATCCGCGAGGAGCGCCGTCGCTCCGGCACCACCGGCACCACGACCTCGGGATCGTCCGGAACCGGTGCTGCCGCCACCGCGGCCGGTGCGACCGCCGCAGCCGGTGGGGCGTCGGCGATGCCCAGCGTCGAGGACCTGCCGGGGCTCACCCCGCTGGAGCGCCACCGCACGCAGGTGGCGCTGCGTCAGAAGGGCGGCCCCGCACCCTTCGACCCGGAAGCCACCTGACCCCCGGCCGTCATCCCTGCGGGCTGAGCCCCAGGTTGCGTCCCACCAGCGACTGGCGGCTCTGCACCAGCGAGTCCGCGATCGTCCGCAGCGCGGCCGGTCCCGGCTGGTCCGGATGCGACAGCACGGCCGGGACGCCCGCATCCGCACCGGCCCGCACGACCGGGTCGAGGGGGATCTGCCCCAGCAGCGGGACGTGGGTCTGATCGCCGGCGGCGGCCAGCCGGTCGGAGAGCCGCTCCGCGACCTGCCGTCCGCCGCCCTCGCCGAAGATCGGGTTGTGGCTGCCGTCCGGCATGACCATCCACGACATGTTCTCGATGACGCCTGCGATCCGCTGCTTGGTGCTCGTGGCCAGCGCCCCGGCCCGTTCAGCCACCTGCGCGGCAGCGTGCTGCGGGGTCGTGACGATCAGCAGCTCCGAGTCCGGCAGCAGCTGCCCCACGGAGATCGCGACGTCGCCGGTGCCCGGGGGCAGATCCAGCAGCAGCACGTCCAGGTCGCCCCAGAACACGTCCGTGAGGAACTGCTCGATGGCGCGGTGGAGCATGGGGCCGCGCCACACGACTGCCTGGCCGGGGTCGACGAACATGCCGATGCTCATGACGGCGACGCCGTGGCCGGGCTGGGGGAGGATCATGTCCTCGAGTTTCGTGGGCTTCCCGCCCACGCCCAGCATGGGCGGGATCGAGAAGCCGTGGATGTCCGCGTCGAGGATGCCCACGCTCAAGCCCCGCGCGTGCAGGGCGGCGGCCAGGTTGGCCGTCACGGAGGACTTGCCCACACCGCCCTTGCCCGAGGCCACGGCCAGCACCCGGGTCAGGTTCCCCGGCTGCACGAACGGGTTCACATGCCCGTCGCCGCGCAGCCGCTCGCGCAGCGCCTTCCGCTGGTCCGGGGTCATGACCCCCAGGTCCAGGTCGACGTCCGTGACGCCCGGGACCCGACGTGCCGCGTCCTGGACGTCGCCGCTGATCGTCTGCCGCATGGGGCAGCCCGCGATCGTGAGGAGGACGCGCACGCGAGCGGTCCCGTCCGGATCGATGCGTGCCGCGTCGACCATGCCCAGCTCCGTGATGGGGCGCCGCAGCTCCGGGTCGATGACTCGTTCGAGAGCGGTCCACAGCGCGGAGTCCACGGTGTCGGCCGCTGGTGCGCCGTCAGCGGGTGCGCCGGCGGCCGGAGTGCGGTTCTCCTGCGACTCGTGCTCCTGCGGGGCGGTCATCCGCGGCTCCTCTCCTCCTGGTCGACCGGGACGGACCGGTCCGCAGCGGCGGTCTCCTGCTCCACGTGCGTCCGGCGGGCCTCGGCGTCCTTCGCCTCCTCCATCTCCTCCAGCAGCGACTTGAGCTCGGAGCGGATGAAGTCACGGGTCGCGACCTCACGCATCGCCACGCGCAGGCTGGCGACCTCGCGGGCCAGGAACTCCGTGTCCGCCAGATTGCGCTCCGCGCGCTGGCGGTCGGCCTCGAACTCGACGCGATCGCGGTCTGCGGACCGGTTGTCCGCCAGCAGCAGCAGGGGAGCGGCGTAGGACGCCTGCAGCGAGAGGATGAGGGTGAGCAGCGTGAAGTTGAGCTCGCGCGGGTCGAACTGCATCTCGACCGGGGCCAGCGTGTTCCACGCGAGCCACACGGCGCAGATGACCGTCATCCACACGAGGAACATGGGGGTGCCCATGAAGCGGGCGATGCCCTCGGCGATCCGCCCGAACGAGTCCGGAGGCATGCCCACCTGCGGGAGGCGCCTGCGGGCGCTGCGGGGGGTGTCGAGTCCCGGTCTGTCAGAGCGTGCCATCGGCCGCCTCCTCCCGTGGTTCGTCGCGCTGCTCGCGCCAGTCCTCCGGCAGCAGCGCGTCCAGAACGTCGTCGACCGTCACGACGCCCACCAGCCGGTCCGCCTCGTCCGCGATCGGGACGGACACCAGATTGTAGGCCGCCAGCAGGGCCGCGACCTCACCGGTCGGGGCCTCCGGCGGCAGGGGCTCCACCTCCGTGTCCAGGAGCGCGCCCACGGACTCGTGCGGCGGGTGCCGCAGCATCTCCTGGATGTGGACGAGCCCCAGGTACTTGCCGGTGGGCGGCTCCAGCGGCTGCCGGCACACGAAGACGGCGGCGGCCAGCGCGGCCGGCAGCTCGGAGCGGCGGACGTGGGCCAGGGCCTCGGCGATCGAGGTCTCCGGCGACAGGACGACCGGCTCCGTCGTCATGAGGCCGCCAGCGGTGTCCTCGTCGTAGGACAGCAGGGTGCGGACGTCCTCCGCCTCCTCGTCGTCCATCGCCTGGAGGAGGCGCTCCGCGCGGTCCTCGGACAGCTCGCCCAGGAGGTCCGCCGCGTCGTCCGGCTGCATGGTCTCCAGCAGGATCGCCGAGCGCTCGATGCCCACCGCGTCGAGGATCTCGATCGCGTCGTCCTCCGGCAGCTCCTCGAGCACGTCGGCCAGCCGCTCGTCCGACAGCTCGCGCACGACCTCGAGGCGGCGCTTGAGGTCCAGCTCGCGCAGCATGTCCGCCAGGTCCGCGGGCTTCGTGCCGTGGTAGGCGGCGATGAGCTGGGTCGCACGCTGGAGGGTCGAGGAGTCCGCCGGGAACTCGACCTCCGACCAGTCGACCTGCATCGTCTCCCCGCGGCGGCGCAGGGCGTCGAACGGGGTGCGCTGCTCCTTGACCCTCCGCACGAACAGGCGTGTGACCTCCCAGTCGCGGTTGCGCTGCTGCTCGATCGCGACGTCCTCGATGACGACGGGGGAGCGGTCCGGACCCGCGAGCAGCCGCTGGTCCAGGAGGTCGCCCACGACGAGCGTCTCCGAGGCCCGCTTGACGAACCGGCGCATGTTCACCAGGCCCGTCGTGATGACGGCGCCCGCATCGATGCTGGTGACCCGTCCGATCGGGACGAAGACACGCCGACGTCCGGGCACTTCGACGACGAAGCCGATGACCTTGGGCGGGCGTCTGAGCGTGCTGCGGTACACGACGACGGCGTCGCGCACTCGGCCCACCTGATCCCCCAGGGGATCGAGGACGTTCGTCCCGGCCAGGCGCGCGATGAAGATCCGATCGGTGGCGACGCTCATGGACCCCATCGTACGTGTCAGGGCGCGGTGGTCAGCGCCTCCCATGCGTCCACCAGATCCGGGGCGACCTCGCGCAGCGCCGCAGGTCGGGGCGCTGCTGCGCCGCTTTCCGGTGCGGTTCCCGCATCGCGTCCCGCAGGCGCGTGCGCACCGCGCGGGTGGGCGGCCGCCGCGGCGACCGCGTCGACGATCGCGAGCGACAGCGCATCCGCTGCGGCCGCGTTGATCGCCGTGAGCTCCTGCGGGTCCGGGGCCGGCTGTGCGCCCCCGGTCGCCAGCGCGAACACGGTGTCCCCGTCGTAGAGCGTGTGCGAGGGGTGGATCGCCCGCGCCAGGCCGGCCTGCGCGGACTGCGCCACCCGGGTCGTCTGCGCCGCGTCCAGCCGGGCATCCGTCACGATCGCGGCGATCGTCGTGTTCGCCGGCGAGAGGACCGCGTCCCGGGCCGTGCCGTCGAGGGCCAGCGCCCGCTCGAGCCAGTCCGCCGGCGCCGGCGGCACCGCGAGTCCCACGCGCTCCAGCACGCTGTCCGCGTGCGGGCGGCCGGAGGGTGCCAGCACATCCCCCATGGGGTTCGCGACGACGAGCGCCGCGACCAGGTGCCCGCCGCGAGTGCGCAGGCACACAGATCCCAGGCCGCCGCGCAGCAGACCGCGACCGGTGAAGGCCCCGGTGCCGCCGCCCACGCTGCCGCGCACCGGTGCCCTGCCACCCAGGACGCCGGCACGGTCGCCGCCCTCGTCGCGGACGCTGCGGTAGGCCGCGAGCCCCATCTCCGGGCCCGGGTGCTTGAGCGTCCCGTCGCCGCGGCCCAGGTCGTACACCGCGGCCGTGGGCACGATCGGGACGTGGGCGCCGGGCAGCTGCGGTGCTGGGAACCCGCGTCCGTCCGCGGCCAGACCCTGCTGGACGCCCAGCGCGGCGGACAGCCCCCACGCGCTGCCGCCGGTCAGGACGACCGCGTCCGCGCCGGGGGAGTGCGTGCCCGGTGCCAGCACGTCCGTCTCGTGCCCGGCGGGCCCGCCGCCGCGCACGTCGACGCCCGTGACCGTCCCCGCCGGCGGCAGGAGGACGGTCGTGCCGGTGAGCCAGCCGTCCGTCACCGCCTGCGCCGCGCCCACTCGCACGCCGGGCACGCTCACGACCGAGCCGCCCGGCACCAGGCGGCCGAACGGCTCCCGGAACGGTCCCGGTCGGGCCGGGTCCACCGCCGGCGAGGCCCCCATCAGTGGGCCCGTCCCGGTGCCAGGCGCTGGGTCCAGGCCTCGACCTCGGCGCGGGTGCGGGGGAACCCGGCGGACAGGTTCTCCACCCCGTCCTCGGTCACGAGGACGTCGTCCTCGATGCGGATGCCGATCCCGCGGAACTCCTCCGGGACCAGCCGGTCCGCCGCCTTGAAGTAGAGGCCGGGCTCGATCGTGAAGACCATGCCGGGCTCCAGCAGACCGTCCAGGTACATGTCGCGGCGGGCCTGCGCGCAGTCGTGGACGTCGAGACCCAGGTGGTGGCTGGTGCCGTGGACCATCCACCGCCGGTGCTGCTGGCCGGCGTCCGACAGGGACTCCTCGACGCTCACCGGCAGCAGGCCGAAGTCGTGCAGCCGCTGCGCGATGACCTCCATCGCGGCGGCGTGGACGTCGCGGAACCGGACGGGGCCGTGGACGTGGGATGCTGCCGTCGCGAAGGCGGCGTCCGCGGCCTCGAGCACGGCGTCGTAGATGCGGCCCTGGACGGGGGTGAAGACGCCGTCGACGGGCAGGGTGCGGGTGATGTCCGCCGTGTAGAGGGAGTCCGCCTCCGCGCCCGCGTCCAGGAGGACGAGGTCGCCGCGACGGACAGTGCCGTCGTTGCGGATCCAGTGCAGTGTGCACGCGTGGTCGCCGGCCGCCGCGATCGTGTCGTAGCCCACCCCGTAGCCGTCCAGGCGGGCGGCGGATTCGAAGCTCGTCTCGATGACGCGCTCGCCGCGGGGGTGCGCGACGGCGTCCTGCAGGGAGGCGACGGCGCGATCGAAGCCCGCGCGGGTGATCTCGATCGCCCGGCGCAGCTGGCCCACCTCGTGATCGTCCTTGATGAGGCGCAGCTCGGAGAGGAACTCGGCGAGCTCGTCGTCGCCGGCCAGCGAGGCGTCCTGGTCCGCACCCACCTGGGCGCGGGCCGCGTCGATCGCCTGCTCGACGGACTGATCCGCGCCCCGGACCACGCGCACGGACACGGAGCCCAGGTCCTTCGTGATCGCGTCCACTGCGGTCGAGGAGTCAGCGGTGCGGATCCCCGTGCGCACACTCATCGTGTCGAGGTCGTCGCGGGGCCCCACCCAGTACTCGCCGTAGCGGGCGTCGGAGAAGAACTCCTCCGTGTCCGCACCCGCCCGCGGACGGAACCACAGGGTGACGGAGTGGCCCTCGGACTCCGGTGCGCCGGCGGCGGTGTCCGGTTCGAAGACCAGCAGCGCATCCGGCTCCGACTCCGTCTCCAGGCCGGTCAGGTGGATGAACGCGGAGTGGGCGCGGAAGCGGTAGTCCGTGTCGTTCGAGCGGACCTTGAGGGGACCGGCCGGCACGACGACGCGCTCGCCGGGGAAGCGACGGGAGACCGCTGCGCGACGGGCCGGCGTCCACGCGGCGGCCGGCAGGGGAGCGACGTTCGTGAGCGGCGTGCGATCCCAGCCGGAGGCGACGAAGTCCCGGAAGGCCGTCGACGAGGGGCGATGGGAGCGGTTGTTGACGCGGTCGGACAGGTCTGCATCTGCATCGGAGCTCATGCCGCCATCCTAGCCGCGGCGGGCGGCCGGGCCCCGGGGCGGCGGCGGGCTCTACGATGGGGGCATGCGCGCTGACCTGCACACCCACACTCGCTTCTCCGACGGGACGCAGACCCCTGCGGAGCTGATGGCCGAGGCCGCGGCCGTGGGCCTGGACGTCATCGCCCTGACGGACCACGACACGACGCGCGGGTGGCCGGAGGCGGTCGACGCCGCACAGCGGGCGTCCGTGGGACTGGTGCGCGGCATGGAGGTCTCCTGCCGCTGGGACGGGATCAGCGTCCACATCCTCTGCTACCTGCACGATCCGGTGGGGGCGGAGATCACGCACACCGTCGAGCAGGCGCGCGACGACCGGCTCACCCGCAGCCGCATCATGGTCGACCGGCTGGCGGAGGACTTCCCCGTCATGTGGGAGGACGTCCAGCGGATCGCGGGGCCGGACGCGACGATCGGGCGCCCGCACATCGCGGACGCGCTCGTGGCCGCCGGGGTCGTCGAGGACCGGTCGGAGGCGTTCGTGCGGCTGCTGGCCGGCAGCGGCCCCTACTACGTCGCGCTGCCGGTCGTCTCGCCCGTCGAGGCGATCCGGATGATCCACGACGCCGGAGGAGCCGCTGTCTTCGCGCATCCGTTGGCGGCCGCGCGGGGCCGGGTCGTGCCGGACGCGGGCATGCGCGCGATCATCGATGCGGGCCTGGACGGGCTGGAGATCGACCATCGCGACAACCCGCCGGCCGGCCGAGAGCGCCTGCGGGTGCTGGCCGCCCGCCACGGACTGCTGACGACCGGCTCCAGCGACTACCACGGGACGGGCAAGCCCAACCGACTGGGCGAGAACACGACGGAGCGCTCGCAGCTGATGGCACTGCTGGACCGCACGACCGGAACGGCGCCCGTCGGGGTTGACTGACGGGAAGGGTTCGGCTGACCGGACGGGATCTGCGCGCGGCGGGACCTCCTGCGCGGAGTGATCTCCTGAGCCGACGCGAACGGCGCCCGTCGGGATCTCCGGAAGGGATCCCGACGGGCGCCGTCGTCAGCGGTCGGTGCGCTGCCAGCCGTGCGTGCGTGTCAGCCGTGCGTGACCGGGGAGGTCACTCCGCAGCGGTGCCCGCGGCGCGGGCGTCGCCGGACTGGACCGCCGAGGCCGGAGCACCGGACTCCTGGTTCCCGCGCCCACTGCCGCCGCGACGACGACGCCTGCGGCGCGGACGTCCCTCGCCGTTCGAGACGGTGCCGTTCGACGAGGAGTCGTGCGAGTCCGCACTGCTGTTCGCGTCAGTGCCGGTGGACGGGCCGCCGCTCGAGGAACCGTCCTGCGCGGTGCTCTGCTCGTCGCGGCCGCCGCGCGTGCGGCGACGGGAGCGGCTGCGACCGCCGGAGCGCTCGCGGTCGCCGCCGCGGGAGGAGTCGCCGTCGCGACCGGAGCGGTTGCGACGGTCCGAGGCGCCGGTGTCCTGGGCCTCCTCGCCCGCTGCGGGGCGACGGCGCTTGAGGCGGCCCTTCGTCCCCTTCGGGATGCCCAGGGCCTCGAACAGGTGCGGGGAGGTCGAGTAGGTCTCCTCCGGCTCGCCCAGCTCCAGGTTGAGCGCGCGGTCGATGAGGCTCCAGCGGGGCAGATCGTCCCAGTCGATCAGCGTGATCGCGGTGCCGGTGCGGCCGGCACGCCCGGTGCGGCCGATCCGGTGGACGTAGGTCTTCTCGTCGTCCGGGCACTGGTAGTTGATGACGTGGGTGATGTCGTCGATGTCGATGCCGCGCGCTGCGACGTCCGTGGCGACGAGGACGGTCGTGCGGCCGTCGCGGAAGGAGGCCAGCGCCTTCTCGCGCATCTGCTGGTTGAGGTCGCCGTGCAGCGCGCGCGCCTCGAAGCCGCGGTCGCGCAGCTCCTCGCCCAGCCGGTCGGCCGTGCGCTTGGTGCGGGCGAAGATGATCGTCTGCCCACGGCCCTCCGCCTGGAGGATGCGCGCGACCATCTCCGACTTGTCCATCGCGTGCGCGCGGAACACGAACTGGCGGGTCGACGCGTTCAGCTGCGACTCATCGGACGGGTCGTGTGCGCGGATGTGCGTGGGCCGCGACATGTAGCGGCGGGCCAGGGCGATGACGGCACCGGGCATCGTCGCGGAGAACAGCATGGTCTGGCGCGTGGTGGGCAGGGCGGCGACGATGCGCTCGACATCGGGCAGGAAGCCCAGGTCCAGCATCTCGTCCGCCTCGTCGAAGACGGCGGTGCGCACGTCGTTCAGGCGCAGCACGCGACGGCCGTAGAGGTCCAGGAGTCGACCGGGCGTGCCCACGACGACGTCGACGCCGGCGGCCAGCGCGTCGATCTGGGGTTCGAAGGCCTTGCCGCCGTAGATCGTGATGATCGACAGGCCCGGACGCTTCCGGCTGGCGATGATGAGGTCCTCGGCGACCTGCTGCGCCAGTTCCCGGGTGGGGACGACGACGAGCGCTTGGGGTGCGCGGCCCTGCGGCTGGGGCGCATCCGGCTCGCCGGGCGCGATGACGCGCTGCAGCAGCGGGATGCCGAAGCCCAGCGTCTTGCCGGTGCCGGTCTTGGCCTGGCCGATGATGTCCGCGCCGCTCAGGGCGACGGGCAGGGTCATGGCCTGGATGGGGAAGGGGCTGGTGATCCCCGCGTCGGACAGGGCCTCGACGATGGGGTCTGCGACGCCGAAATCGGCGAAGGTCTGCTGGGTGTCGGTCACTGGTTCTCCTCACGGCGCCCCGTGAAGAGCACCTCCGAATCATGTGCGCCACCGGCGTGCCCGAAGGATTCAGTGAAGGATCGGGTCGCGCTCGTGGGCGGGAGAGCGGCGCTCACAGGCGCTGCTCGGGGCCGCAGTCGACCGCACACGGGCCGCTCATCCGTTCCCACGACCGGGCGGACCGATCGGGAGGGAGGGGCCTGACCCGGAAGCGTGTCCGGGCGGAAGGAACCGTGCGGGCACTGCCGCAGCCTGGTGACGATGATACACGCACGCGGCGGCAGTGCCCGATTCCGGGCGGCGGGTCAGGCGATGCCGAAGCCCACTCGGCGGACGGTCTCCTCGCCCACCTCGACGTATGCGAGCGCGTCGACGGGCACGATGACCCGACGGCCCTTCTCATCGTCGAGGGTGAGCGCACCGCCGTCGCCCAGTGCCTTCGACACGGCGGCGGTGATGTCGTCCCGGGTCTGCTCGGACTCGAGCACGATCTCCCGGTTGGTCTGGCGCATGCCGATCTTGATCTCCATAGTGCACTCCTGAGCGTGAGTCGGGACAGGTCGGTCTCAGCCTAGTCCCGGACCGCGCGGGCGCGAATCGTGACTGCGTCCGTGGCGCGTGATCGAATGTGGGAGGACGGGACGGCGGGGCAGCGGCGAAGGGAGAACCGGATGACACGTGGAGCGGATGCGGACGGACAGGGCGCCGTCGCACCGGGGACCGGCGCACAGGATGCGGGGGCGCAGAGGGCGCGGGCGCACGAGTCCGTCGCACACGAGGCGGCGCGCCTGCTGGCGGAGGGCCGGGCCGTCTCGGTCGTGGCCGCGCCGGGAGCCGGTCTCACCCGCTCGCTCGTCGAGGCGCAGGGCCGGCTGCTCACGACGCACGGACTCGCGCCCTCGGACGTGCTCGTCCTCACGCCCACGCGTGCGCATGCGGACGTGCTGCGAGATCGGCTCTCCGCGGGCACCAGCGCGGTGCGCGTGGGCGGGGCCGGTGCCCGCAGCGTCCAGTCGTTCGCGTTCGGCCTCGTCGCGGCGGACAGTGCCGTGCGGCTGGGCGAGCCGCTGCGCTTCCTGTCCGGCGCGGACCAGGACGCGGTGCTCGCCTCCCTGCTGGAGGGGTACGCGACGGGGCGGGCGCCGGATCCCGGGTGGCCGGAGTCGTTCACCCCGGCGATGACCGGGACCGTCGCGTTCCGCGATCAGCTGCGCGATGCCCTCGACCGGGTGCTGGAGCGCGGAGCGGAGCCCACGGACATCGACGCGGCGGCGACGCGGGTGGGTCGGCCGGAGTGGGCGGCGCTCGCCCGCATCCTGCAGGACTATCGGGATGTGACGCGGTCCTTCGCCGGCTACGGCGGCATCGACACGTCCGGGGTCCTCGACGCGGCGCTGGACCTCATCCGGGACGAGCGGGCGGCGGGCACGGTGGCCGGGGGCGCCTGGTCGTTCGCTCCGGATCCGGTGCCCCGCTGCGTGCTGGTGGATGCGGCGCAGGATGTCTCGGACGCTGCGCTGGGACTGCTGGAGGGGCTCAGGTCACTGGGCTGCGGGGTCGCGGTCTTCGGCAGCCCCGATTCGTCGACGCAGGGGTTCCGCGGGGCCGGGGGCGGCCTCGTCGCGGACTGGGCGGCCTCCGTCCGCGCGTCCCAGGCGGGCACGGGACTCTTCGTGCTGCCGGCCCGGTCCGCGCAGGCGCGGGGGACCGGTGCGGCGCGCGACCTGTCGCTCGCGCTGTCGCGCAGGATCTCCGCCCACCTGGAGTTGGGCCACATCCCGCGCCACGACGAGGCGGCGCAGCCCCACGACGACGGGGCACAGTCCCATGACGAGGCGGCACCGTCACACCACGCCCCGGAACAGTCCCATGACTCGCGGGATCGCCGGGGTGAGGGCCGCGTCCGCAGCGCGGACAGGCAGGAGGGGGAGCACAGCTCCCGCGTCCGCGTGCTCACACACCGATCCGCCGCGGACCGGTCGCGGCACGTGGCCTCGATCGTGCGCGGGTGGCACCACGATGAAGGGGTCGCGTTCGACGACATCGCGGTGATCGCCCGGACCAGCGGCACCGCGGTCGCGCTGCGCGCGGAGCTGGGCGCGCTGGGTCTGCCGGTCGAGTCGACGGACCTGCCCCTGTCCGCGGACCCGGCCACTCTGCCCCTCCTCACCCTCCTGACGGGTGACCTGGGCGACCCGGACCTGCGCTCCTCCTTGCTGCGGGACCTGCTCACCGGCGTGTACGGCGATATCGACGCCCTGGCACTGCGCGGCCTCGAGCGCCAGGCCCTGCGGTCAGAGACTCTGCAGGCCGTCGCACAGGACGACCCGACGACGGTGCACGAGTCTCTCGACCCGTCCGCCGCGGTCCAGGACAGCCCGGCAGCGGATCCTCTGGTCGCATGGATCGAGAGGACTGCGGTCCAGGACCTGCCCGCACCGCTGGCCCGTGCCGCCACGCTGCTGGAGCACGGTGCGACCCTGCGGGACGACAGCGCGCATGGCGCGCTGTGGACGCTCTGGGAGGCCACGGGGGTCGCGACCGCCTGGCGCGACGATGTCCTGCGGGACCCGCGCTCGCCCCTGCGCGAAAGGCTCGATGCGGTCGTGCGCCTCTTCGCCCTGGCGATGAAGACGGAGGATTCGCAGGGGCTGAGCGCGTCCGCATTCGCCCAGCGCGTCCTCGACCAGGTGTACGCACAGGATTCGCTGGGCGTGCGGGACTCGCTGCCTCTCGTCACCGTCGACTCCCCGGCCGGGACCGCGCATCGAGACTTCTCCCGCGTCATCGTCGTCGACGTGGACGAAGGCCGCTGGCCCAACCCCCGCATCCGCCGCAACGCCTTCCACCCCGACGAGCTCCTGACGGAGCTGCTGGACCCGCAGGCCGCTGCGACCGTCGACGCCGCGGGTGAGGACACCCGGCGCAGGCGGCGGCGCACGATCCGCGACGAGGCGAGCCTGTTCCTGGCCGCCGCCAGCCGGGCGCGCGACGAGCTGGTCGTCTGCGCGGTCGACGACGGGGATTCCAGCCCCAGCGCCCTGCACCATCTGTGCCGTGACTTCGACACCGCGCTCGTGGCTGCTCAGGACGAGGACCCGCACGCGCAGGGACCCGACACACAGGCGGGGATCGCAGCACAGGACGCCGAGGAACCGGACGGCGAGCTGCCGGCCCGCCTGCGCGACGTCGTGGGACTGGCCCGTCGGCAGCTGCTCGAGGCGGAGGACCCCGCGGACTGGGCCCGTCTCGTCGCGGCGCTGGCCGGACTGGGCCTGCGTGAGGCCCACCCGCGCACGTGGAGCACCTGGTTCCGGGTCTCCTCCGACGCGCCGGCCCACGACCCGGAGGAGCCCGTCCGCATCCGTCCCTCGCAGGTCGAGCGCTTCGCGACCTGCCCGCTCCAGTGGTTCCTGGTCGACGCGGGCGGCGCCCGCGGCGACACCACCGCGGCGACGATGGGCACCGCCGTCCACGCGATCGCAGAGCACCACACGGTTCCCGACCGCGCGGCGATGATGAAGGAATTCCTCGACACCTTCGACCTGGAGCAGGTGCCGTCCGCCTGGGAGAGGGAGGCGCTGCTGCGGGACGTCGAGGGCATGATCGACACGCTCTGCGCCTACCTCGCCGCCAGTCGGGACGAACTCGACGCCCTCACCGCGGCCGGCCACGACACCCGGGTCCTGCGGGAGGTGCGCGTGCGCGCGTCTTCACCGCCGGGGTCCCCGGGTGGACCGTGGACCGTCACCGGCCGCATCGACCGCCTGGAGGTGCTGGGCGACACGGCGCGGACCGTCGACTTCAAGACCGGCCGGGTCGTGCCCACCGCCGCGGAGATCGCCCAGGACCCGCAGCTGCTCGTCTACCAGCTGGCGGTCACGGACGGCCGGCTCATGACGGAGGACTCGGACGACCCGCTGCCGCCGCTGTCCTCCGCGGGCGCCCAGATCGTCAAGCTGCGCGGATCGACCCAGGTGCGAGGCGGCGTCCCGGGCTACCTCCGGCAGCAGCCGGCGATGGAGTCCGGGGACCCGGCGCACCGCCTGGCCGCAGAGCTGGTGGAGACGACCGCCCAGGGCATGCGACAGTCCGCGTTCACCGCGGTCACCGGCCCGCACTGCACGTTCTGCCCTGTCCGCGCCTCGTGCCCCGCGGTCGCCGCGGTGGCACCGGAAGGAGCCTCCCTGTGACAGCCTCGCATCTGAGTGCCCTCGATCTCGCCGCCCTGCTGGGGGTCGATCCGCCCACTGACGAGCAGGTGCGGATCATCGAGAGTCCGCACGACCGGTCCGCCGCTGTCATCGCGGGTGCCGGCTCCGGCAAGACCGCGGTCATCTCCCTGCGCGTCGTCTGGCTCGTGGCCAACGGGCTGGTGGACGCCGACCGCATCCTGGGTCTCACCTTCACCCGCAAGGCGGTGGGAGAGCTCAACAGCCGCGTGCGCGACTACCTGGGGCGGTACCGGCGCACCCCGCAGGGACGCGCGCACGTCCGGGAGGAGGGCCTGCCCGGCCTCGACCTGCCCAGCGTCGCGACGTACAACTCGTACGCCGCGGCGCTGGTGGGCGACCACGGGATCGGGATAGGTCTGGAGGGCAGCGAGGAGGTCCTCGACGCGGCCGCGCGCGCCGAACTCATCGAGCGCATCCTCGACAGCGCGGCACCGGACGAGGTCCTCGACAAGAGCCGGTCCACGATGGCGACGTGGGTGTCGGGTCTCCTGTCTGAGATGGGCGACCATCTGGTCTCGTTCGAACAGGTCGAGTCGCATCTGGACGAATGCCTCGACGCGCTGTGCACCGGACCCTACGTGCGGGGGCTCGCGGGAACCCTGGTCCGCAAGCGGTCCGGTGCCTTCGCGGACAAGGCGTACAAGACGATGGTCGTCGAGCAGCTGCGCGCACTGGCGGACGAATACGACGCGGCCGACCGCGCGGAGCGCACCGCCCTGCACCCGCAGATCCGACCTCTCCTCGAAGAGCACGATCCCGTCGCCCACCGGCTGCTGGCCAAGCGCCGCCTGGTGGGTCTGGCACGGCAGTACGCGGAGGCGAAGGCGGAGCGCGGCGGCGTCGAGTTCTCCGATCAGGTGGCGCTCGCCCATCGGATCATGGCGTCCAGTCCCGCCGCGCTCCAGGCGGAGCGGGCGCGCTGGGACGTCGTCCTCCTGGACGAATTCCAGGACACGTCCTACGCGCAGTTCCTCATGCTCCAGCAGATCTTCGGTCGCCACGCGGTCATGGCGGTGGGTGATCCGCGCCAGGCCATCTACGGCTGGCGCGGCGCCAGCGCGGACAACATCGAGTCGTTCCCCGCGGCGTTCCGCGGACCGCACGACGAGGCCGCTCGGAAATTCGGCCTCACCGTCTCCTGGCGCAACGACTCCGCGATCCTGGACGCGGCGAACCGCATCGCCGGCGGCCTGCCCACCGTCGACGAACGCGTGGGGCTGCAGACCAGACCCGGAGCCCCGGAGGGCTCCGTCGCCGTGTCACTCACCCACAGCGCCCTGCCGGACCCCGCCCACCCGGAGGAACGCGCGCAGCTGCCGGAGCTGGTCGCCTGGATGCTCCACGCGCGGGACGAGCTGTTCGACCGGCACAGTCGGAAGGAGGAGGCGAAGAGGGAGGCCGCCCGGGCCTCGGGGCAGCGACCGCCCCGCCCGTCTCCACTGCCCACGTTCGCAGTCCTGTGCCGGGCGCGGTCCGGATTCGGGCCGATCGCGGCGGCACTCCAGGACGCGGACCTCCCCGTCGAGGTCGCTGGGTCCCACGGACTGCTGGATGACCCGTTCGTCGCAGACGCGCTGGCGATCCTCGAGGTGCTGGAGGATCCGGACGCGGGCGATGTCCTCATGCGCCTGCTGTCGGGTCGGACCATCCGCCTGGGAGCGGCGGACCTCACCGCGTTCTCCGCTTTCGTGCGCGCCAGCGCGATCCGTCTGCCGGACGCGCAGGAGCCGGACGGGTTCCGCGAGGAGCGGATCGGCATCGTCGAGGGACTGGACGAGCTGCTGACGCTCACCCAGGGCGACGGCGCTCGACAGGCCGGGGACGTGCCCGCGGGGACGCCCGCCGCCGCAACCACCCAGCAGGCGAGCGCGCTGACGTCCCTCACGGATGAGGGGCGGCGCCGGATCGCACTGCTGGCCCGGACACTGCGCCGGCTCCGGAGCAGCACGCTCACTCTGCCGGGCCTGGTGCGGGCCGTCATCCGCGAAGCCGGCATCGACACGGAGGTCGCCGCACTGGCACCCGCGTACGCGGACATCCACACCCGTGCACTCGACAGCCTCCTGTCGCTGGTCGCCCGCTTCGCCGGTGAGGCGCCCGCGGACGGACCGCGGGAGTTCCTGCGGTGGGCCCGCGTGCTGGAAGAGTCCGCGGAGATCGACGACGTGCCGATCGACCCGGTCCCGGGTGCGGTCACGATCATGACCGTCCACGCGTCCAAGGGACTCGAGTTCGACGCCGTCGCCGTGCCGTTCCTCCACGAGGAGGGCCTGCCCAGCAAGCGCACGCCCGGCGAGGGGTGGCTGGCACAGGGCGGTCTGCCCCACGCGCTGCGCGGCGATCGGTCCGGGCTGCCCGCCTACGACCTGCGCGACATGGATCTGGAGGGACCCAAGGACTTCGACGAGCGCGTGAAGACGGGCGGTCCGCTGGCGACCGCGCTGGATCGCCACCACCTCGACGCGGAGCGCCGCCTGGCCTACGTCGCGCTGACCCGGGCGCGCTCGCACCTCTTCGTCTCCGCCTCCCGGTTCACCCTCACACGGAAGAAGCCCGTCACGACGGGACCCTTCCTCACGGAGGTCGCCCAGCAGCGGGGCATCGAGCTGCCGGAGCTGCCCCAGGTCGACGAGCTGGACACGAGTCGTCAGGACCGGGCCCAGTGGCCGGTCGTCGATCCGGAGCAGGTGGTGAGCCGCCGCGCAGAGCTCATCCGGGCGGTCACCGACCAGCTGCACGCGGAACCGCGGCTGGACGACATCGTCGCCACGACCGCGGATCCCCTGGTGCGCGCGCTGGCGCGACGTGCCCTGCACCTGACGGAGGTGACGACGGGAGGTCTCGAGGACCGGCGACTGCCCGGCAGGCTCTCCGCGACGTCCCTCGTGGGGCTGCGCGCGGACGCCGACGACTGGTGGAACGGACTGCGGCGCCCCATGCCCCAGCCGCCCAGCACCGCCGCGGATCTGGGCACTGCCTTCCACGCCTGGGTCGAACAGCACTACGGCCAGTCGGCACTGCTGGACGTCGAACCGGAGACGTCCGGATTCCGCGGGGGTCCTGCACTGGCCCAGCGGATGGAGGAGCTCCAGCGGACGTTCCTGGACTCCCGGTACGCCCTGCAATCACCCGCAGCCGTCGAGCTGTCGTTCGAACTGGTGCTGGAGGTGGGGGAGTCGACCGCCGACCGGCCGGGCACCGCGGTGCACGTGCCGGGCAAGATCGACGCGGTCTTCCAGGAGGAGGACGGGGGGCTGGTGGTCGTCGACTGGAAGACGGGACGGTTGCCCCAGGACCGCGAGCGACTCGACGCGATGGCGGTCCAGCTGGCCATGTACCGCCTGGCGATCGCCAAGATGCCGCAGTACGCGCGCGCACCGCGCATCGAGGCGGAGTTCTTCTTCGTGGGATCGAACGACGTCTGGCGTCCGCAGGAACTGCCCGACGAGACGAGGATCGTCGACTGGCTCGCGTCGACCCAGTCGACTGCGGGCTGAGTCAGCCGCGGTCGGGCTCCTCGTCCTCGCGGGGATCCAGCGCGTGGAGCTCGGAGGTGTCCAGACGTTCGGTCGAGATCCCGTCCTCGTCCACGCCAGCCTCGATCCGAGCCGACGGCCGGAACACGTCCGGATCCGGAGCGGCGGGGGTGGACGGTGAGGTGCGGGTGGACGGAGAGGTGCGTGCGGCCTCGGCGTCGTCTGCCCCGGGTGCGACGGGCTCCGCCGGCGGCTCCTCGGACGCGACCTGGTCGGCCGGCTCCTCGGACTCGTTCTGGTCGGCCGGTTCCCCGAGCCAGTCCTGATCTGCCGATCCGTCGGACTCGTCCTGGTCGGAGTCGCCCGCATCCTCGGTGACCTCCGCGAGGGCCTGCAGCAGGTCCGCGGCGTCGTCGATCGCTGCGTCGTCCTGTGCGGCGACCGCCGCCAGCAGCCACTCGAGGACCGTGATCTCCGCGTGGAAGCCCACGCGACGTCGCAGACCGGGGTCGTCCGGATCGCGGTGGGCGCGGTACGAGCGGAAGAAGCGCTCGAAGTCCTCCGGACTCAGCATCGAGGACACGGCGGCCAGGTCCGCGGCGGGATCCCCCACGCGCAGGCGGGCCAGATCCGACACGGCCACGACATCGCCGTCGATCGTCCACAGTGCGTCGGGCCCCAGGCTCGCGTGGATGGGGACGGGGAGGAAGCGCCACGCAGTGACCTCCTCGAGCGCGGCCTCCCAGCGGCTCAGCAGGAGAGAGGGCACGCGACCGGTCGCCGCCGCGGAATCCAGATCCGCCAGGAGCCGATCGCGGGTCTCCGCCGACTCCTCGACCGTCAGACCCGCATCCGCGATGGGGCCGGGGTCCGCGGAGTGGAGGACGGCGACCGTGCGCGCCAGGGACTCGACGAGTGCGGGGTGCTCCTCGAACATCGCGGTGGACAGGGGGATGCCCGGCATGGGGTCGGCGATCGTGAGCGTGACATCCGTGTCCCGGCCCACGGCCTCGCCGTCGACCGTCCGTGCGGCGAGGATCCGGGGGATCGCGGGTGCGTCCGCCGGCAGCAGCGGGGCCAGGGTGTTCGCGGCGATGTGCTCGGCATGGGCGGCGGCCGCCCGGTCGTGCGCTGCGAGCGTGACGATGAGGCTGCGGTCGCCGTCGGTCATGAGGATCCGGTCCGTGTCGGAATCGGGCAGGCGCGTCCATGAGCTCGGCTCGAAATCGTCCAGCATGGTGGCTGCGACGGCGGTGATCCTCATCCCTGCGGTGTCCACATCCCCAACTTACCCGCTGGCCTTCGCGCGGGCCCCGAGCCCGCCGGGTGTGTCCGCGGTCTTCGGTATCGTGACGCCCATGAGACCGTTGCCCATGCTGCCGCCTGCAAGCCTGTCCCGGACCGCCCTCGATCGGAACCACAGCCTGCGCTCCGCGGGCATCGACGCGGTGTGGGAGACCGGCCGCGCGCATGCGGTCGTGGGGCACCGGGGAAACCTCCTCATCTCGCGCGGCGGACTGCACCTGCTCACGCGCGAGCAGGTGCCCCAGAACGCGCTCCTCTTCTACCTGGGCACGGATGCGGCGGGCGACCACTTCGTCGGCGCGGCGCTGCTGGACGAGGGCCGCGCGGAACTGGACCGGTGGGTGGGTGCCCAGCAGGCCCGGGACGCGGAGGCGTGGCTGACCGATCCGATCGGCGGACTCGATGCGACGGAGCCCACGTGGATGTCGCTGCGCGATCTGGGGGAGCAGCTGGACGACCGCGACGTCGCCCTGGCGACCTCGCTCACCGCCCTGGCCAACTGGCACTTCGCGCACACGCACTCGCCGCGCAACGGGCAGCCCACGGAACCCGTGCTGTCCGGGTGGGTCCGCCGTGATCCGGAAGCCGGCAGCGAGCACTTCCCGCGGACGGACCCCGCGGTCATCATGGCCGTGGTCCACACGGACGAGCAGGGCGAGGAGCGCCTGCTGCTGGGCTCCAACGCGATGTGGCCGGCGGATCGGTACTCGCTGCTGGCGGGCTTCGTGGAACCGGGGGAGACCCTGGAATCCGCGGTCATCCGCGAGGTGCAGGAGGAGGCGGGCATCACGGTCCGCGCACCGCGGTACCTGGGCTCGCAGCCGTGGCCGTTCCCGGCGTCACTCATGCTGGGCTTCACCGCGGAGGCGGAGTCGATGGCCGCCAGCGCGGACGACGACGAGATCACCGCACTGCGCTGGTTCACCCGCTCAGAGCTGCGGGACGCGATCGCGGCACGGGAGGTCGCCGTGCCCACGACCGTGTCGATCGCGGGACAGATCCTCTACAGCTGGTTGGCCAACGACTCCGACGCACCGTCCGATCGACTGTGACCGGTGCGGAGCATCCCCTTCTGGAGGGCCTCGACCCCGAGCAGCGGGCGGTCGCGACGCACACGGGCGGACCCCTCGTCGTGCTCGCAGGTGCGGGCACGGGCAAGACCCGCGCCATCACGCACCGCATCGCCCATCAGGCCGCGATCGGCGCGACGGACCCCCGCCACGTCCTGGCGCTGACCTTCACGACCAAGGCGGCCGGAGAGATGCGGTCACGGCTGCGGTCGCTGGGCACACCCACGGTGCAGGCGCGGACCTTCCACTCCGCGGCGCTGCGGCAGCTGCGCTTCTTCTGGCCGCGGATCTCCGACGGCCCGTTCCCGGAGCTCCTGCCGCAGAAGGCGACCCTCGTGGGACACGCGATGCAGGCGGTGGGGATCGCCCCGGAGCGGGAGACGATCCGCGACGTCGCCGCAGAGATCGAGCACGCAGCGGTTTCACTCCTGGGGGTCGAGGACTACGTGGAGCGCGCAGGTGCGCGCCCGCTGCCGGACGGGATCGACCTGGACGCGATGGCGCAGATCATGCAGCGCTACGGGGATCTCAAGACGGAGCGGCGGGTCCTCGACTTCGAGGACGTGCTGCTGGTGCTCGTGGGGGCCCTGGGGGCGCACGAGGACATCGCCGCGCAGGTGCACAGCCAGTACCGCAGCTTCGTCGTCGACGAGTTCCAGGACGTGAGCCCGCTCCAGCACGATCTGCTCATGCGCTGGCTGGGCCGGCGCGAGGACCTGTGCGTCGTGGGCGACCCCGCGCAGACCATCTACACGTTCGCGGGTGCCACGGATCGATTCCTGCGGCGGATGTCCGTCGACTTCCCGTCGTCGCAGGAGGTGCGGCTGGTCCGCAACTACCGTTCGGCGGAGCCCGTCATCGGCATCGCAAACGCGGTGCTGCGCCGCACCGGACGCACCCCGATCCAGCTGATCGGGACGCAGCGCTCAGGACCGCCCGCGTCCTTCACCGAGTACGCCGACGACGCGGCGGAGGCGGAGGCGATCGCCGCCCGCATCGCCGGTGAGATCGAATCGGGACGGCGCCCCGCGGACATCGCGGTCCTGTTCCGGACCAATTCGCAGAGCCGCGCCTTCGAGGAGGCGCTGGGTGATCGTGGCGTCTCCTACGTGGTGCGCGGCGGTGAGCGCTTCTTCGCCCGTCGCGAGGTGAAGGAGGCCCTGGCCGTCATGCGCGCCAGCTCGCACCGCGAGGGATCCGATCCCCTGGACGTCCAGGTGAAGGACATTCTCTCCTCGATCGGTTGGTCGCCCACCGCGCCGCAGGCCCAGGGTGCGGTGCGCGAGCGGTGGGAGTCGCTGTCCGCCCTGGTGGGGCTCGCCCACGACAGCCAGGCGGAGTCGCAGCTGCCGGTGCCGCTGGCCGCCTTCATCGCGGATCTGGACGATCGTGCGGAGCACCAGTTCGCCCCCACGATCGACGGCGTGACACTTGCCTCCGTGCACGCCGCGAAGGGCCTCGAATGGGAGAGCGTCCACCTGGCCGGGGTCTCCGAGGGGCTGCTGCCCATCGGATATGCGGAGACGGCCGAGGCGATCGACGAGGAGCGGCGACTCTTCTACGTGGCCGTCACCCGCGCCCGCACCGCGCTGTCGCTCAGCTGGTCGAAGGGACGCCGGGGCAGCCCGGCGAAGGGCAGACGGCCGTCCCGGTTCGTGGGCGAGGTCCAGGCGGGCCGCCCCGCCAGGCCCGAGGCCCCGGCCCGCACCGCGGTCGCCGCGGCTCCCGTGCGCTGCCGGGTGTGCTCGTCCCTGCTCCTGACACGGGCGGACCGGAACCGGGGACGCTGCGCGCAGTGCCCCGCGGACGTGGACGGGGCGGTCCTCGAAGCGCTCATCCACTGGCGCGGTGACAGGTCGACGCAGCTGAACATGCCGGTCTTCCTGGTCCTCAGCATGCCCACGATGCGGGAGATCGCGGAGCGGGTGCCGGATTCGCTCGACGACCTGGGTCGGGTGAGCGGCATGGGCCCCATCAAACTGGAGCAGTTCGGACACGAGCTGCTGGCACTGATCCGGGCTCACCGCTCGGGCTGAGCGGGATCCTGCAGTCGCACTCCGGATGGAACCGCGCCGGTGACTGCGATCGCTCGCCCGTGCGGGCGCTGATGCGCAGCAGCGGACCGAACTCCGCCAGTCCCGTCGCCCACGCCCGCAGAGCACGGGCCGTCTCCGTCGCCGCAGAGAGCAGCAGCAGGGGGTCGACGAGCGCGTGCGGCGATCGGGCGGACAGCTGCCGCCAGCCGGTGAACCAGCCCTCGTCCTCGTCACGGGTGTGCAGCACGGCGCAGGTGAGGCACGGCGTGACGCCCGGGCGCACCGGGGTGAGGTCCGCCTGCTGGTCGCCGATCCGCACGGAGAGGTGGGCGGCCTCCTCCGCGAACAGGCGTGAGGCGTCCCCCACGTTCGCCGTCCAGCGGTCGACCAGGACGGTCGTCGACTGGACTGCACCCTGTGCCAATGCCGCGTCGACGTCCGCGACCGGCCGCGGGGTGAAACCCACGGCAGTCAGCGCGTCCGCGATGACCGCGGCGTCCGTCCCCAGCACGAAGACCGGACGCTCACCCACCGCCCGAGCGGCCTCGACGGGTCCCAGGCCGTGGAGGGCCGCGAACGGCTCGACGTGGTCGCGGACCACCGGACCGCCGGCCGCCGCCTCGGGCGGCGCGAGCACCCCGGCCTCCGTCAGCAGATCCAGCAGGGAGAGTGCGCGGGTGCGGTTGACGCCGCGCCGGTGCGCGGCCTCCAGGTAGTCATCCGGTTCGCAGCCGCGGCACAGACGGTCGATGAGAGCGAAGTCCCCGTCCGTGAGTCCGTCGATGAGGACCGGATCGTCGACTCCGAACTGGACGCTCGACTCCGTCCTGCGCACCAGTGCGACGCTTCTGTGGAACTGCAGCATGGGCTCCTCCTCACGGCCACGGTACGGAGTGGACCGCGCGTGCGGGAGCCCCCGGGCGGCGCTGTGGACAAGCCTGTGGAAACAGCGCACCGGAAGGTGAGCGCGGCGGGATGCGACTGCACAGGGCGATCGCGGCCGCGCACCTTCCGGTGCGTCTGACCCCCAGCCTCGCGCGGAGCCCGTGAGCCTTCCCCCAGCCCACGAACCCCGGGTTTTCCGGGGGTATGACACACAAACCTAGAAGTCGCGGACCGGCGCGTCAACGCAGGCGTTCACACTTACGCGCATGTGACTGTGGATAACGTGTTGACGACACGCGGTGGGCTGTGTGCTCGCGTGTGGACGGGGTGTGCGGCAGGCGACGCGCACCCGCGGAAGTGAGCGGATCCTGCTGTGGACGTGGGCATGATCGGAAATGTGTCGAAGAATTTCCGGATCCGTCCGGCGCGCGGACGTGTCCGTGGGTGTCGCTACCGTGTGACCCATGAAGACATCGGACGCGCAGCAGACCGGACGGCCCGTCACGCGCACCGCCGCGCAGGTGTTGGAGGAGATCGCGGACGGCTCCGTGGTCCTCCGCCGGTCGGCGCGCAGGCGCAAGACGGTCGCGGTCACGCGGGAGGGGGAGAGGTGGGTGCTCGCGGTGCCGCAGAACTTCCGGCCCGCGCAGCACGCGGACATGATCGCCTCACTGCTCACTCGGGCGGAGGCGCGGGCGGCCCGCGTCCCGGCCAGCGATGCGCAGCTGCTGCAGCGGGCGCTGTCGCTCAACGCGCAGTACTTCGCGGACGGGATCGAACCGGCGTCCGTCACCTGGGTCGACAATCAGAACTCGCGCTACGCCTCCACGACCTCGTCCAGCCGGACGATCCGGGTCTCGTCGCGCATCGCGCGCGTGCCGGACTGGGTCCTGGACTCCGTGCTGGTCCACGAACTGGCGCATCTGCGTCGACCGGACCACTCACGGGAGTTCCACGCCCTGACCCAGCGCTATCCGCACACCGCGAAGGCGGACGTCTTCCTCGAGGGCTTCAGCTACGGTCAGCGCGCGGGGGAGGGCTGACGACCGCGGGCGCACTGCTTCTCGCGACCCTGCGCAGCAGCTGCGGCAGGTCCCGGCGGAGGTCCGGCGCGGTGCCCTCCGGCAGGGCGGAGACGGACCACCACTCGATGCGTGCGATCCCCGCATCGTGCGTCTGCAGTGTCACGCGCTCTGGGACGCGAGCGGCGAACAGCACGTCGACGTGGGACGCGCAGTCGCGACCGCCCACCGGGAACTCGCGGACGGCGACGGGTGCGTGGAGGAGGACGGCGCCCGCGTGCGGCGCCCTTCGATCGTCCCCGTCCCGGTTGCTCGATGTCCCCTCGCTCTCCTTCCGGTCGCCCGCTGAGCCGCCCGCCGCGGACTCGACCACCGCGGCGACGCCGGACTCCTCGCGCAGCTCACGGAGGGCGGCTGCCAGCAGGCTTCCGTCGCCCGCTTCGAGGTGGCCGCCCACCTGTCGCCACTCACCGGACTTCCTATGGAGGCCCAGGGCCACGCTGGGCTCCCCGGAGTCGCCGGCGACCAGGAGGCAGCTGACGGTCAGATGCCGGACACCGTCCGCTCGCAGCGGCGTGAGGGCGCCCGAGCGCAGATCGTCCTGCGCGGTCGCGGACACCGCCGCATCCGCGTCTCCGGCGGACCGGCGGACACGGTCCGGGTCCAGGCCCTGCAGCAGCCCGCGCAGCGGCTCAGTCGTCACCGCGGGGAGGAGTCGCCGAGTCCGTCGTCCCCGCGCTCGTCACTGCGACCTTCGTCGTCTCCGTGCGGCTCATCCGTGCGGGAGGAATCGCCGGAGTCGGCTTCGCGGAGGATCCGCTCCAGGGCCTCGTCCAGCGAGGAGTCCGCCGCCCAGGTCTCCTGCCGACGCTCGTCGTACCCCAGCGGGTCGTCCAGGTCCTGGGTGGTGGGCAGGGTGTCCGGGTGGTCGAACACCGCGTCCCGGGCCTCGGGGCCGGACTTCTGCTCGAGGAACGTGAAGAGTGCGGCCGCGTCGCGCAGCCGGCGCGGCCGCAGCGAGAAGCCGATGTGGGAGGCGAAGGCGGCCTCGGCCTCGGACTCGGAGGCGTGACGGCCGCGCAGAGCCTCGCGGATCGCATCGCGATCCTCGAGTGCCTCGCAGGCGCGGTGGACGACGATGTCGGACCAGCCGGCGATGACGGACAGCAGGTTCTCCAGCGTGGTGAGCGCCTCCTTCTGCTCGTCGGTGGTCGCCGGGGCGAGCATGCCGGAGCGCAGCTCCTCCGCCATCCGCTGCATCTCCGCTGGATCGGTGCCGGTGGAGAGGTCCTGGACGCGGCTCAGATCGACCTCGACACCGGAGGCGTACTTCGCGAGCGCGGTCTCCACGTGGCCGCGCAGCCACGGGTACTTCGCGAACAGCCACAGGTGGGCCAGCTCGCGGGTGGCCAGCCAGATGCGCAGCTGCGTGGCGTCGACGTCCATCTCCGCCGCCGCGCCGGGCAGGTTCGCCTCGACGAGGACCGGGGTCGTGCCGAAGAGGGGCAGACCGAACTCCGTCCCGCTCAGGACCGCGCCGGACAGGGAGGCGACGGCCTCGCCGATCTGCACGGAGAACATCGACTGGCTCATCGACGACAGCATCTGACCCGCCCCCGCCATGAGTTGGGCCATCTCCGGCGGCGCCTGCTCCTTCAGGTTCTCGACCATCGAGTCGGACATGTTCTTGCGGATCGGGTCCGCCAGCCTGCGCCACTCGTCCAGGGACCCCTTGGCCCAGGCCGCGCGGTTGAGCGCGCGCGGCTCTCCCGTCCCGGCCACCGGGTCGATGACCCGCTCCAGCCACAGCTCGGCCAGTCGGAAGGCGTCCGTGGAGTTCCGCTCCAGGTCCGGGCTGATCGTGGGGTCCGGGGTGGGGACGGACTGATCGATCACCTTCTGCGCCGCGGCGGAGGAGTCACCGCCGGACAGCAGTCCCTGCAGCTGCCCCAGCATGCCCTGGAGCATCGAGGGATCCAAGGGCATGCCACCGGCCTGCCCGCCGGCCGCCGGGAAGCCCTGGCCGCCGGAGCCGAACATCATCCCGAACATCTGCTCGAACGGGTTCTGGCCCTGGTCGTCGTCGTCAGGCGTCCGGTCGTCGTTCTTGTCGCTCATGGCTGTTCCTCGTGGGTCGTCGCGCAGTCGTTCCGGCAACCCTAACGTTCGGCGCTGTGCGAATCCTTCCCGTCACGCCGGTCCGGATCGTGTTCCCAGCTCGATCCGGGGTCGTCCGGGGGCGGCCTCCGATTTCTGAGCCGCACATCGCTCGACTACACTGATCGGGACTCGAACACTCTGGAGGACCCCCACGTGAGCGATCCCGCGCCCGCAGACGGAGGCCGGTCCGTCACCGACGCCGGACGCGGAGGAGCGCGGTTCCTGCGGTCGTCCGGACTCTCCGGGGTCGTCCTCTACGCACTGGTCTTCGTGCTGGCGCTCACCCCCGTCCCGTACCTCCTGCAGACGCCGGGTCCGGTCGTCAACACGCTGGAGCCCTACGAGGGCGTCGACCTCGTCACGATCAGCGGGACGGAGACGTATGAGGCGGAGGGCACCCTCGACATGCTGACCGTCGCGGTCGCCGGGGGACCGGGCCGCGACATCTTCGCCGCACAGGCGGTCACCTCACTGGTCAACGGCGTGGAGACCGTCGTGCCCTCCGAGGCGTACTACCCGCTCAGCACGACGCGCGACGAGGTCGAGACCGCCAACAGCACGGAGATGATCTCCTCGCAGGACGAGGCGACGGCCGCCGCGCTCACGGAGCTGGACATCGACTACGACTCCGTCATCGGCGTCAGCCAGATCGTCGAAGGATCCCCGGCCCAGGGCATCCTGCAGCCGGGCGACCACATCCTCTCCGTCGACGGGGAGGACGTGCCCGGAACGGACGAGGGCATGAGCGGCGTCCGCCAGACCGTGCTCGACTCCACCGGTGCCGTCGAGTTCACCCTCGAGCGCGACGGAGAGACCGTCGTGGAGACCGTCGAACCGGTCGAGACGGACGGGGCGCGGTCGATCGGCGTCGTCATGTCCCGCGCCTACAGCTTCCCCTTCGATGTCGAGTTCGCCGTCGAGGGGATCGGCGGGCCGTCCGCCGGCACGATCTTCGCGCTCACCATCATCGACCTGCTGACCGAGGGCGATCTGACGGGCGGGGAGGCCATCGCGGGAACGGGGGCCATCGACGCCGCCGGCCAGGTGTCTCCCATCGGCGGGGCGCGGCAGAAGGTCGCGGCGGCCGCGGCCTCGGGAGCGGACTGGTTCCTGTCGCCGGCCGACAACTGCGCCGAAGTGCTGGGAGCCCGCGGCGTCGACGACCTGACCGTCGTGCGCGTGGACGACCTGTCCGGCGCGCACCGGGCCGTCACGGACATCGCAGCAGGCGACACGAGCGACCTGCCGTCCTGCACGGACGCCCCGTGACAAGGCCCGCACGAACCACCCGCGCCCGCGGCGCGGACCACCAGGCAGACCGGCTGGACACCCACAGCCGCACCACAGACAGGAAAGGGCGACTGTGAGCTTCACCGCCAGACCCCCGCAGACACCCCCCAGTTCGGGAAGCCGGCGTCCGTCGCCGCTGCTCCTCACCCTCATCGCGGTTCTCGCGCTCGTCGCGCTCTTCGTGGTCTTCGCACAGATCTTCACCGAGGTCCTGTGGTTCCAGCAGCTGGACCGCGTTGACGTGTTCGCGACCCAATGGGTCGCACGTGCGGCACTGTTCGCGCTGGGCTTCCTCCTCATGGCGGTGCCGGTCTGGTACATGCTGTGGTCCGCGCACCGCGGCCGGCCCACGAGCCTGCCCACCAGCCCGCGCGAGGAGAACCTGGACCGCTATCGCGAGGCCGTCGAGCCGCTGCGCCGCACGCTCACCTACGCGATCCCCGCGGTGCTGGGACTGCTGGGGGGCATCGCGCTGACAGCCTCGTGGCAGCAGGCGCTGCTGTTCCTCAACTCCGAATCGTTCGGCCAGGCCGACCCGCAGTACCAGAACGACATCGGCTTCTACATCTTCCAGCTGCCGATCATCACGACGGTCGTCGACTTCCTGGGCATGGTGGCCCTGCTGGCCGTCGTCGCAGGCCTCGTGGCCCACTACCTGTTCGGCGGACTGCGGCCCCGTGAGACCCGCGGGTTCGACCTGACCCGCAGCGCGCGCATCCACCTGGCGGTGGCGCTGAGCGCCCTCGTGCTGGTCCAGGCGGTCCGCCTGTTCCTCTGGCGCTTCAGCAAGCTGACGGACAACAGCGGTCTGGTGACGGGTGCGACCTACACGGATGCGAACGCCGCACTGCCGGCGATCCTCATCGTGTCGATCGCCGCTCTGCTGGTGGCGGTGCTCGTGTTCTCCACCGCATTCGTCAAGACGTTCCGGCTGACGGCGATCTCGCTGGGCATGCTGGTGGTGCTGGGCGCCGTCGCGATCATCGGCTTCCCGGCCGCGATGCAGCAGTTCCAGGTCAATCCCTCGGAGCAGAGCCTCGAGTCGGAGTACATCGACCGGCACCTCGAGGCCACGCGGACCGCGTACGGCATCGACGACGTCGAGGTCATCCCGTACACGCCGTCCACGGAGGGCGAGTCCGGCGCGCTGCGACAGGACGCGGTCACGGCTGCGAGCGTCCGCCTGCTGGATCCCAACCTCGTGTCGGACACGTTCCGCCAGCTGCAGCAGACCCGTTCGTACTACGCGTTCCCGGAGCAGCTGGACGTCGATCGCTACGACATCGACGGCGTCAGCGAGGACACGGTCATCGCGCTGCGCGAGCTCGATCCCAATGCGCTGTCGGACAACACCTGGGTCAACCAGGCGACGGTCTACACGCACGGATTCGGCGTCGTCGCCGCCCACGGCAGCAAGCGCGGCCCGGACGGAGAGCCCGCGTTCTTCGAGGCGTCGATCCCGGCGAGCGGTGTGCTGACGGACCAGAGCGAGTACGAGCCGCGCATCTACTTCGGTGAGCGCTCGACCCAGTACTCGATCGTGGGCGCGCCGGAGGGCGCGGATCCGATCGAGTTGGACTACCCGGCCGACGAGCAGGAGGGCTCCGGCCAGGTGAACTACACGTTCTCCGGCGACGGCGGTCCCAGCGTGGGCAACTTCTTCAACCGACTGCTGTACGCGATCAAGTTCCAGGACGAGCAGATCGTGCTGGCGGACACGCTGAACGACGAGTCGCAGATCCTCTACGACCGCACACCGCGCGAGCGCGTGGCGAAGCTGGCTCCGTTCCTCGAGGTCGACGGCGATCCGTACCCCGCCGTGGTGGACGGTCGGGTCAAGTGGATCCTCGACGGGTACACGACGTCGGACCAGTACCCGTACTCGCGCCCGTCGGTGCTGCAGGAGGCGACGACGGACTCGACAACGGCCGACAGCAATGCGGTCGTGGCCCTGCCGGATGAGCAGGTCAACTACATCCGCAACTCCGTGAAGGTGACGGTGGACGCGTACGACGGCTCCGTCGACATGTACGAGTGGGATCAGGACGACCCCGTCCTGGACGCCTGGATGAACGTCTTCCCGGACCTCATCAAGCCGGCGTCGGAGATCTCCAGCGAACTCATGAGCCATATCCGCTACCCGGAGGACCTGTTCAAGGTCCAGCGCTCCCTGCTGACCCAGTACCACGTGTCGAACGGCAGCGAGTACTACTCGGGCCAGGACTTCTGGACGCTGCCGATCGATCCGACCACGGATCAGGACCGCCAGCTGGTGCAGCCGCCCTACTTCCTCACCCTGCAGATGCCGGGTCAGGAGCAGCCGGCGTTCTCGCTGACCTCCTCGTTCATCCCGCGCCCCAGTCAGGGGCAGACCCGCAACAACCTCACGGGCTTCCTCGCGGCGAACGCGGACGCGGGGGATGAGGCCGGTGTCGTGGATGAGGAGTACGGCACGCTGCGACTGCTGCAGCTGCCCAGGAACACGACGTTCCCCGGCCCGGGCCAGGCGCAGAACAACTTCAACACCGAGCCCACGGTCCAGACCAGCCTCAACCTGCTGCGTCAGGGCGAGTCGCGGGTGGAGAACGGCAACCTCCTGACGCTGCCGGTGGCGGACGGACTGCTGTACGTCCAGCCCGTCTACGTCCGGTCCGCGGGCGAGACGTCCTACCCGGTGCTGCAGCGCGTGCTCGTCGCCTTCGGCGAGCAGATCGGCTTCGCGCCCACGTTGGACGAGGCGCTCGACCAGGTCTTCGGCGGCGACTCCGGCGCCGAGGCCGGCGACTCGGACGCTGCGAGTGAAGGCGACGATGCGGCCACCGGCGGCACGGGCGCCGGCGGTGAGGGCGATGACCAGGCGGCCAGCCTGGACGATGCACTCACCCGGGCGAACGAGGCGATGCAGGAGGCGGACGAGGCGCTCAGCAACGGCGACTTCGGCGCCTACGGCGAGGCCCAGGAGCGTCTGCGTCGGGCACTCGAGGACGCGATCGAGGCCGAGGGCGGTGACGCCGCAGCGGCGGATCCGGAGACGAGCCCGGATGCGGCCGCACCGGATGCGGCGGCCGACGACGGGTCCTGACCCGGTCGGATCAGCACGACCGCGGGGCCGGACGGGATCATCCCCTCCGGCCCCGCGGTCGTCCCCGGCGCGATGACGGGGCGGCACGGTCGCCAGCGGGGCTTATGTGTCAGGCATCACCCGCTGTCGATTTGGTGGCCACCTGGAGTTCACGTAGAGTGGGTCTCGCAACGCGGGGTGGAGCAGTTCGGTAGCTCGCCGGGCTCATAACCCGGAGGTCGGAGGTTCAAATCCTCCCCCCGCCACCACGGAGGAACCCTCAGCCACTGGCTGGGGGTTCTTCTCATTCACGAGCTCGTCGCCCAGCAGTTGCGCGAGAGAGATCTGCAGCCACGACGAGACTGCGACAAGCTCGGCGATGCTCCAAGGCGTCTTTCCCTTCATGCGAAAGGACAAGCTCGTAGCGCTGATGCCGAGCTGCTGAGCGAGGGCTCGCTGCGTCAACTGGCGTCGACCAAGCCAAGCCCGGACTTCACTGGAGACGCGCTGGTTCACGTCTCCTACGTTTGTCGCGGATGCTGGTTCATGCATGGTTGTCATGTGTACACACTATGCCTCTAGACATATGGAGGCAATGATTTCTGTATTGCAGTTTGCCTGTGGCTAACGTGATGCTTGCGTTGTGTGTCTCACGCAAATAGTGTGAGGGTATGACTTACTTGGAGATGTTGCGAGCAAACATCGGGGCAGAGTTAGGGCGGCGCGGTCTTCACCAGAAAGATGCGGCGGAGGCACTTCAACTAAGCAGAGCTAGCTTCTCGGCCAAGCTGCATGGGCGCGGTTCGTTCAAGGTGGATGAGCTGATCAAGCTCGCCCTGTGGTTGGGGGTGCCGTTCTCCCGCCTGGTTGAAGGCTTTGATGGTGCCGACGAGCTGCACCCTGTGGAGGTCGTGCGATGAGTACTGCACTGGTCAGCTCGTTCACCGCGGCCGAAGCCCGGGAGTTTACGGAAGAGCTCAAGAGTGATTACGGAGCGCTCCGCTCGAAGATCGACGCGGCGTGGCGCGGTCGCATATGGACTGCCCTGGGATACGCGTCCTGGCAGGACTACCTCGATGCTGAGTTTGTCGACGTGACGTTACGACCTCCGAAGGAACTTGAGGAGCAGGTGGTCGCGGAGCTGCGGGCCGCGGGAATGAGCACCCGAGGAATCGCGGCGGCGACTGAGCTGAGCAAGGACACCGTTCACAGGCGGCTGCAGTCCGCAGGTGTCGCAAATGAGACAGCTGAGGCAAGTGAGCCGGTGGTCGGAGTCGACGGCAAGCACTACCCGGCGAGCATTCAGGAGCGGTCCTCGGGCCCTTCGAGAACTCCTGATGCTGAGCCGGAGATCCTCGACGCGGAGATCATCGAGGAACCGGACACGTCCAACGGTCAGCTGACCGGGGGTGACCGCCTGGCCGGCGACCTCGGGATCGAGCCGGTCACAGTGGACCTGACCGGTCACCAGGGACTGAGCCGAGACCAGATCAACCGCCTGATCACGGAGCTGCACACGAGCGGATCGGCGCCCTTGCCGGTCGCGAAGAAGCGCGCCAAGACGCTGGAGCTGGCGCTGTCGTCCGGTCACGTCGATCCGGCCGGACTCGACACTGACCGGCTGGATGACCTCGCGGTCGAGGTCGCGGACACGATGGCGGTCCTGTCCGACCTGTTGGCGGTCATGGCCGGACACGAGTCCGGTCAGGTGACCGCTGCGTTGGGCAACCCGGACACTCTCGGGTCTGTCGAGAAGACGGCCACGAACCTCAGCGCAGTCACGCACGGTAACGCCAGGAGGGCACGAGCATGAGCACGAACAACACGCCCAAGAAGCCAAAGACCGGCCGCGACGAGGCGGCACCGGCCCTGTCGGAAGCACCGACGCGAGTCATCCGCGTGAGCCGACAGAAGGTGCGAAACGAGGTGTTCCGACACGACTGGAACTCGATCTCGGACACGGAACGAGCAGCGCGTGTGGCCGCGATCAGTGCGGCCGCGATGCCCGAGGGTCCGACGATTGGCCCCACCCGATGACCACGCGCGAGACAAGGCGAGGTGACGAGCAGTGACCGCAGAAACGACTCGCTGGGTGAGCAGCGAACAGACCACCGGGGCGGGCGAGCCTGTATCCATCCCGCAGGCCGATGACGGCCGAGGAAGCACGGTGGCCCCGCTCCCGGGGAGGAGCGAGGCCACCACTACCGGAACGGGCGATGCAAGAGGTATTTCGATCACCGATCACGGTACGGGCAACGCTACCGGAGAACGAGTGCCGTCGTCACTGCGGATAACGAAGACCTCCCGGATCAACCCGGATGATCCACGGTTCATCCGCACGATCACCGCTGGTGTCGCCTTCGCTGGGCTGGTCGCTTTCGCAATCAGCTTCGTCGCGCTGATGGAGGTCGCGGCGTGGCTGGGGCTGCCGGAATGGATGTACTGGTCAGTCCCTGCGTTCATGGATACCGGCATCCTCGTGTACGCCGGATCGGTGCTGATCCACAAGGCCCGAGGGGAGAGGACGTGGCCGTCGTGGCTGATGCTCGGGGTGTTCACGGGCCTGTCGATCGTGGCGAACACCGCTCATGCACTTGCGTACGGCGACACGACCGGAGAGTCGTGGCAGCCGATCATCGGTGCGGTGATCGCGGGCATGGTGCCGGTGGCGGTGTTCACCGCGACCGAGCAGTTGTCCCGTGTGGCGGTGGAAGATCCGATCTCCAGGCGACGGGAGCTGCAGGCTGAGGCGGAGTGGCATGCCGAGCAGGCCGATCGCGAACGCAACCGGCTGGAGATGGAAGCTCAGCGGGAGCACGCGGAGCAGGAAGCCGAGATCGCGCGTGAGGAGCACCAGACGAGGCTGGCGATGCTGCGGGCACAGCGCGACGCGCAGGTCGAACGAGCCTCGGTGATGGCCGCTGAGGGGCAGTTCGAACTGCCCACCGCGTCTCGTTCTCTGCACCTGGTGGCTGCGCAGGAGACACATGGTGCCACGTCCTCGACCGAGCCCAGCGGTGGGCGTTCGGCGGGCACATCGGGCGACGACCTCGACGAGTTGGCCGCGTTCGTCGCCGAGCGCACGACGCGTGGTGAGGAGACAAGCGGGGCGGACCTGGCGCGCGAGTTCGGGTTCAGCGACAAGACCGGGCGTCGTCGGCTCGCGAAGCTGCGCGAGGAACGCCCGGACGTGTTCACCGAAGCCCCGGCCGACGACGGAGCGGCCGGGACAGGGCATAGGGAGTCGTGATGATCGACGGACAGCTCGACCTGTTCGACGAGCTGCGGGCGCTGGCTGAGGCCCAGCGGCCGAAGCAGGACAGCGGGGACTGCGCGGAGAAGCGCACACGGGATGAGAAGGAAGAGGGGAGGACCGGTCGTGTCGACTGACATGCTGACGTGGGCGAGACGGCAGGTGTTCGAGCCGATGAACCTGTCGAGCTCGGAGCGGTTCGTGCTGCTGTTGCTGGCCGATAACTCGTCCTGGGATGAGGAGACGGGCCGTTGGTACGCTTTCCCGTTCCAGAAGACGCTGGCGCGGGAGTCCGGGCTCTCGGAGCGGACTGTGAAGCGTGCGATCAGCCGCCTGCTCGAACTGGGGTTGATCAGCACGGAGCGGCGCAAGCGGTCCTCGGGATTCATCGCCGGCAACGGGTACGTGTTCCACCCGGAAGTGGTCTCGGAGCCGATCACGAGGACCGTGGATGATGCCGTTGACGCTGCAGAAGGGCTGAATTCGGGGCCTGGATTCGCAGGAGGGGACACCATGTCCTCCCTTGAGATTGCAGGAGGGGACACAGTGGCACCTCCTGTGCTTGCAGGAGGGGACACCATGTCCCATGACCTCCACGATCCGCATGATCCCAAGAGGGGACACCATGTCCCCTCGAGTCCCGAGGGGACACCATGTCCCCTCGGAGGGGACACAGTGGCACTTTCCACGCGCGCGGATAGGAGGACGCGCGCGCGTCTTAATCGTCATAGTGAATCATCATCTTCTTCTTCGTCTTCCGCGGGCGAGACGGCGGCAGGAGCCGCCGTCGACGAAGACGACGATCAGTGCTTCTCGCGGTCGAACCCAACCGTCCACGGCACCGCGCCGGGTGCCGCCGACGAGGAACGCTCGGAGCCGAGCTCGTGGCGGGGGGTCGACCTCGACGCACTGGGTGTGCAGGTGGTCGAAGCCACCGGCCTGGAGTGCGGACGTGACGAGCTGGTGTGGCTGGTCGACGCGATCCTCGCGCGGTCACGTCGCCAGGTCGGGCGGCCGGCGAGCTTCGTTCGCACCGCGATCAACAACGATCCGGCGGGCACCCGAGCCGAGCTGCTGGCCCGCTTCGGGACGAGCCCGGCCACTGCCGAGGGGTCGGCCGGTGTGCAGCGGAAGAAGTCGCCGCCGTGCCCGATCCCGGAGCACGCGGAGGAGGGTCTGCTGAAGGTGAACTGCCCGGCGTGCCGGGGGATCTGGGACGACCCCTTCCCCGCGGTGATCAGCCGGAGCGTGTTCGAACAGCTCGAGGGTGCGGTGCAGGAACGAGCGCTGCGCGCGGGTGTCGTGGTCGGCGACGACGAGAGGGCGACCGCCTGAGCGGGCGGACGCGTGGGGGAGTGCTGGCGATGCAAGAGGCAGAGGACCAGATGATGAGGGCGGGCGGTGACGAGTCGCCGTTCACCGGGGAAGAACTGATGGCGGCTGTCGACCAGGCCCGTGGGCGAGTGATCATTCCGAAGCTGCGCAGTGTGGGGCTCGTCCGGTGGGCTGATGACGTTGCCGGTGAGGTGGCGTTGTCGGCGTGGAAGTCCCGTGAGCGGTTCGACCCGAGTCTGGGGGCGCTGCAGAGCTGGGTGAACCGGATCGCTCAGTACCGGAGCGCGGATCGAGTCGAAGCGGAGTCGAAGCGCAACGGCGACCTCTTGGCGGAGCGTGACGGGGATGGGCTGTCAGTCGAGGAGCAGCTGGCGCGCGCTGAGGGTGATCGCAGTGACCACGTGGCTGATGTGGCGGAGACGGTGGCTGAGCGGCTGGCGATCGAGGAATGGCTGCGGCCGATCATGTTCACCGCGGCGCGGGTGATGGACCCCACGGCGTTCGTGCACGGGCTGCACACGCACATGCTGTTCGACTGCGACGTGAAGGCTGCCTCCCGGGTGCTGGGCATCTCGGAGGCTCGGGTGCGGGAGCACAAACGATCGCTGGAGCTCTACGCGCAGGTCATCAACCGGGCGCTGGAGAAGGGCCGGGCGCTGACGGGGGCGACGCGGTTGTCGGATGTCGTCGACTGCCTGCCAGAGCCGGGGGTTGCCGGGTCGTGGACGCGGCAGATGGGTGAGGCGGTCGTGACGTGGCCGGGACGGATCGATGACGTACCTGTCGAGCACGTGATGAAGAAGACCGGGTGGACGTACGACACGAGCCGCCAGTACCTGGCCACGACGCGAGCGCTGCTGAGTGTGGCCTTCGGTGTGATCGAAGCGGAGCGGGCGAACACGAAGGAGAGGGGTCAGTGATGAGCAAGCGGGCAGACGAGGACATGCCGATCGATGCACCGGACGAAGCTGTCGAGGTCTGGGTCGACGAAGACGACGATTCGCTGCGTCGCCGGGGTTGGTTCGGGCGGCGGAAGGCGCGGGCACACGACGCGTGGCGGAAGTACGTGGATAAGAACATTCCGGCTGAGGATGACGCGGACGAGAGCCTGCCGATGTTCCTGAGGGGGCATCGCGGGCGGCTGGTGTTCGCGGTCGCGACGCTGCTGCTGCTGTTCGGGTGGACTCTGGCGATCGCCTCGATCGTGTTCTGAAGGAACGGGAGGACTGGCGATGGATTTCATGCGGATGCGAACGATGGAGACAGAGCTGTCTGTCGAAGAGACGCATACCGGGCGCCTTCAGGTGGTTCGGCGGTATCGGCCGGCGGTGCTTGTGCGCGAGGCTGTGCGCGGTTTGGTCGGCGGATTTGTGTCGGTGGTGGTGCTGACTGCATTGGCAGAAGTGCTCGGTCGTGAGTGGGCGATCATTGTCGGTGGGCTCGCGGGCTGCGGCTGGGTGCTGGGCGCGTTCGTGTTGGTGAACGTCGTCAGGCGTGGCGGTCCGGTATCGCCGGTGGCTGTGCTGCCGTCACGGTGGACTGGTGTGCCGGCTGAGGCGGAACCTGCTGTGTTTCGGTGGGCGGAGCTGGAGCAGTTGGTTCAGGAAGACGCAGCCGGAGACGGGGTGCGTGGGCTCCAGCGGAGGGTGGAATCCGAGGTGGACCGGAGAATCGCGGAGATGCTTGTCAGCGAGGTCCGGTCATAAGCGTCGCAACTGTTCAGCGGCCGTGGCGGAGGGTGAAGAGCATGAACCAGGAGTTCATCGACTCTGCAGGAGCCTTCCGCCCGCCACGACACGATCACATCCCGACGTAACCGCAGGTCCCTCCACGGGTGATGTCGAATACCAGTGGACCGTATGCGGCTGGATTAGGGATAGGC
>NZ_HE978608.1:106894-147578 GCF_000285835.1 Brevibacterium senegalense | reverse complement strand
GCCCGCGCCACGTCGAGATGCTCGCCGACCTGCGGCAGCTTCTCAGTCACGTAGTCCAAGAGCCGATCGAACTGGGCATCCACGGCCGCGGCGTCGGGCTGGTCGTACACGCTGTGCAGCATCGCCTTCACCGCCGGCCACATGGACTTCGGGGTGATGCCCATCAGGTTCGCCGCGTAGTGAGTCCGGCAGCGCTGCCACACCGCGCCGGGCAGATTCGCAGCGATCGCGTCCTTCAACCCGGCGTGGGCGTCGGACGTGACCAGACGGACCCCAGCCAGCCCACGGGCGACGAGGTCAGCGAAGAACTCGTTCCACGCCGCCCCTGTCTCACTGGTGGCCACCCGCAGTCCGAGGACCTCTCGGTGACCATCACCGTTGACGCCAGTGGCCAGCAGGGCGACGACGTTGACCACCCGTCCGTTCTCGCGGACCTTCATCGTCAGCGCGTCGGCGACGAACGTGAACGGGCCGGACTCATCGAGGGGCCGGTGGCGGAAAGCCTCGACCTGCTCATCGAGATCCGCTGCCATCCGGGAGACCTGGGACTTCGACAAGGCGTTGATGCCCAGGGTCTTGACGAGCTGGGAGCCGCGGATGCGATGTCCGCGAAGCGTGCATCCGTGGAGCCATCCGTCTCGTGGAGACCCCCGCGAGGTAGCAGTCCGCGATGACCGTGATCAGAGCCGACTCTGCACGCTTGCGGCGCTCGAGCAGCCATTCCGGGAAGTACGTGCCTTGTCGCAGCTTCGGGATGGCCACGTCGAGCGTCCCGACCCGGGTGTCGAGCTCCCGGTGGCGGTAGCCGATACGTCGAGCCGTCCCGTCCGGGGAGGACTTGCCCCACTCGGCACCAACGACGGCATCGGCGTCCGCGGACAGCAGGGTATTGATCATGGTCTGCAGCAGGGTACGCATCATGTCCGGGGAGGCTTCGGACAGGACTTCACCCAGCAGGCCGGCAGGGTCGATAATGTGAGGAGCGGTCATCGTTGTGACTCCGTTCGAGGATTCTTGGAAGGTTGACTCGAAGGATCACACGGTGGCCGCGTCCACATCAGGAGCGATGTGCCCGGACCTCCGTGCGTTACACCACTCTATGAGGCACTACCGACCGACGCTCCCGGCCGACCTACACCCTCATCTGGGAAGAGCCCGATTACCCTCTGGACGTCTCCGTGCCGATGATCGACGCGGCGCTCCGCGCTGCTCATGTGAGCACAGATGAAGTCGCGGCATTCATCGACCGATCGACTGAACGACGGGGAGCCCGCCGCGCGCGCCGCGCCCTGTCGATCGCCGACCCTTCTCACGAATCTCCCGCGGAATCGATCTGCGCGGTTCGCCTCCACGAGCATGCGATCGACGGCTTCGACACCCAGGTGACATTCGGCAGCCCCGACGGGGCGTTCCGTGCCCGCCTCGATTTCCTCCACCGCGCCGCGAAGCTGATCCTCGAGGTCAACGGGGAGATCAAATACGTCGACGGAGAGGCGGGCAGCCGCCGCGCTCGTCAGGAGCGGCAGCGCGACTACCGCCTGCGGAACATGGGCTACCGCGTCTATCAGCTCACGTGGGCCGACCTCTTCTCCCCGGAGACGTTCCGTGAGATCCGCCGCCTCGTTCACGCGACGCCGCCCCTGCCCGGATGAGTTCGAGGGACACACGCACGCACCCGCGTGTCGAACCAGCGGCCCGTCCCTCGCCCCGGCTCATCCGTCGCCCCGGCCCTCACGCAACCGCGAGCCGACGACGCGTTGCGAACTCACTCCCGCGGAGCGTCCCCAGCGCCACACCCGCACTGAACCCCTCACGATCTGCGATTAATACGCCGCCATCATCAGCAATCACCCATTGGTGTCGTCCATGCGATCATTCGGCTAAGCTATGGCGCTGTTCACACTGATCGCATGCTCGCGCATGACCGTCACAGTCCACAGGAGTCCCGTGCCCCGCGCAGACCGCCGCCAGAGCCACCCCGCCCGCACAGCCTCGCGCACCCCCGCTGGTATGCGCACCTCCGCGGACCCGCACGTGCAGGAGTCTGCACACCGCCGCACACGCACGCTGCGCACCCGCGCGACGGCCGCTGTTGCCGCCGCCGTCACCGGCGCACTCGTCCTCTCCGGCTGCGCGATGGAGGCGAAGACCGTGGGCGGCCTGCCCGACCCCCTGGTCCTCACCACCTACGGCACGTCGACCGGTTCGTACGCGGACCTCGCAGCGGTGGCCGACCGCGTCTCCGTCGACACCGGCGCACGAGTGCGCATCATCACCTCCGACACCTCGGTGGGGCGCCTCGCCGCCCTGCGATCCGGTGCCGCGCAGGTGGGCCGCTTGGGCGATGAGTACATCTTCGGCTTCGAGGGCGTCAACGAGTTCGCCAACCAGGACTGGGGCCCGCAGGACATCCGTGTCGTGTGGGTGCCCCTGTCCCCGCACGGCGTCATGACGCGCACCGCAGACGGCCTCGACGAGATGTCGGACCTCCGCGGCAAGCGCATCCCCCGCTACACCGCGAACCCGTCGGCCAACGCGAAGGTCCAGGCCCTGCTGGCCTACGGCGGGCTCACTCCGGACGACGTCGAGTGGGTCAACATCGGCTACGGCGAGCAGGCGGACGCGCTCCAGCAGGGGCAGATCGACATGATCTACGGCGCGGTCTACGGCGGCTCGTTCTTCGAACTCGCCTCCCAGGTCGACGTCCAGTGGGTCGATCTGGACCCGGACGACGCCGAGGCCGTGGACCGTCTGCAGACCGTAGTCCCCGCCGCTTCCGTCGGCAGCTTCGACAGGGCGCCCGCCCAGGAGGAGGGCGAATCCGACCACGGGATCTACTACAGCGTCGCGATTGCCGCGTACGACGAGATCGACGACGAGGCCATCTACAACCTCATCGACTCCATGGTCGACACGTACCCCGAGTACAAGGATTCGACCATCAGCCTCCCCCGGTGGGATCCGGAGGAAGTCGTCGTCGAACCGCAGGAGACGCCGTTCCACGACGGAGCGGTCCAGTGGCTCAAGGACCACGACCGCTGGAGTGAGGAGGCGCAGGAGACGCAGGATGAGCTCACCCAGCGCGGCGAGCGTCTCCACGAGGAGTGGGCCGAGTTCATGAAGACGGAACCCGCGGACGAGGACACCTACCGCCTGTGGCTCGAGTGGAAGCGCGAGAACGGCCTGGCCAAGGAGTCGGAGGAGATCACGAGCGGCTTCTTCTGAGCCGCCTTCTCTTCCCCACCGTAGAGGGCCATAGGATGCACTCATGGCACTGACGGACACGGCACTCACGAGGATCAAGGACCTCATCGCCTCCGGTGAGCTGTCCCCCGGTCAGCGTCTGCCCCCGGAGAACGAGCTGTCCGCGATGCTGGGCCTGTCCCGCAACTCCCTGCGCGAGGCGGTCAAGGCCCTCGAGCTCATCAACGTCCTCGAGGTGAAGCGCGGCAACGGCACCTTCGTGGCGCAGCTGACCGGCGAGCAGCTGCGCGAGGCGATCGGGTTCGTCGTGGAGATCCACGCCTCGAACTCGATCGAGGAGATCCTCGCAGTCCGCCGCATTCTCGAGGCCCAGTCCGCCTACCTCGCCGCGTCGCGCATCACGGACGACCAGCTGGCGACACTGCGTCGCACGATCGAGGAGACGGACGAGGACAGCATCGACTCCCTCGTCGAGAACGACATCGAGTTCCACCGGACGATCGCGGACGCCGCCGGCAACAGCTACCTGGCCGGCATCCTCGACGCGGTCTCCGTCAACACCCGCCGCGCGCGCACGTGGCGCGGACTCACCCAGACCGGCGCGATCGCCTCGACGATCGAGGAGCACCGCACGATCGTGAGCGCCCTCGAGTCACGCGACCCGGACACCGCCCGCGCCGCGATGACGGTGCACCTCGCCGGACTCGAGCAGTGGGTCAGCCACGCGGGCGACACCCCCGATCAGGACTGAGGACCCCCGCCGTCACCGAAGGTCCCGAGGACGGCGGCCCGCCGCCGCCCGCAAGGGTGGCAACCCCGACTCCCGCGGTCACCGCACCCGTCGACGCCGGACCCATCAGACCGAGGCCGTGCCCACCAGACCGGGACCGGGCCCCTCACTCAGCCCCTCACTCAGCCCCACCTCCCGGTCACCTCACCGCAGCGTCGCGGGATCGACGGTGATGAGCCCGCGCTCCACCGCCGCGCCCCAGAAGCCCTCCGGGAACTCCGCGCTCACGTGCGCCAGGTTGCTCGCCACCTGCTCCGGCGTCCGCATCCCCAGCGTCACGTTCGTGATTGCGGGATCGCGCTGCACGAAGGCGATCGCGGCGGCCGGCAGCGTCGTGCCCCACTCGGTGCACAGCGCGGCCAGGGCCTGGGCGCGCTCCAGCACCTCCTGCTCGGCGGGCGCATAGTTGAACGTCGCATGCACGGACGGATCCGGGTTCGCCAGGATCCCCGAGTTGTACACGCCCACATCGACGATGCCCACGCTCCGCTGCGCGCAGGCGGGGATGAGGTCCTCGCGCGCGCTCTGGTCCAGCAGTGTGTAGCGCCCGGCCAGCATGATGACGTCGATGTCCGTCTCCGTCACGAACCGGTGGAGCATCTCCCACTGGTTCATGCCCGCGCCCCACGCGCCGATGATGCCCTCGGACCGCATGCGCTCGAGCTCCGGGACCGCACCGTCCACGGCCTCCTGCCAGTGATCGTCGGGATCGTGGATGAAGACGATGTCGAAGCGGTCCAGGCCCATCCGCTCGAGCGACTCCTCGAGCGACCGCCGGACCCCGTCCGCCGAGTAGTCCCGCACCCGCATCTGATCACCGGGCACCGCGAAGCCCTCGTCGTCCTGCTCCTGCGGCGCCGAGGCCGGCCGGATGAGCCTGCCCACCTTCGTCGACAGCAGGAACTCATCGCGCGGCTTGTCCCGCAGGACCGCGCCCAGCCGTCGCTCGGAGAGCCCGAGGCCGTAGTGCGGCGCCGTGTCGAAGTACCGCACGCCGCCGTCCCAGGCGGCCTGGACCGCCGCGTGCGCCGTCGCATCGTCGATCGCCCGGTAGAGGTTGCCGACGGGCGCGCCGCCGAACCCCAGGCCGACCGTGGAGAGCCTCTCCACTGTCCGGTTCGCTGTCATCGGTTCTCCTCACATCATCGCCGCACCCGAGGTCCCGGGCACCGTCGTCATCCTGTCGCCGCCCGGGATCCCCGGGCCGGGCTCACACCCCGTAGAAGCGCTGGGCCGTCGTACCCAGCACCGCTCCGACGTCCGCGGCTCGACTCGGCCCTGCCAGCTCGCCTGCCACCTGGGCCAGAGCATCGGCCACCGCGCGCACCCAGTCGGCGCGCGTCAGTCCGTGCGGCACCGTCGAGACCGGGTGATCCGTGCCGACCATGCACCTGTCGGGCCCAAGCGCCGTGATCGCCGGCAGCGCGAACGTCCGCACCAGTCGCTCAAGCTCTTCCGCATCGACCGTGCTACCGGCCAGCGGCGGCAGGCCGGAGACCTTCACGTGGAGCCCGGGGATCGCGGCCAGAGCACGCAGTGCTACGTCGTCCGCCGCCCCGCCCACATCCGGCTTGCCCAGGTGATCGAGCACGATCCCCGCGGCGTCGCCGCGCTGGGCGACGACCCGCTTCAACAGGGAGAGCAGCTCGTCCGTCTGATCCGCGCGGATGCACAGGTCGACGGTCAGTCCGCGCTGTCGCGCAGCCAACACACCCGCCACCCGTGCGGGAACGTCGAGCTCCCCGGCCGGCAGGCCCTCGAAGTTGTCGCGCACGCCCACGACGAAGTCGTTCGCCGCGTACCGGCCCAGTCGCTCGTGGAGGTCCGGCGCCGTGTAGTCGACCGCAGCGACCATTCCCCGCAGGTGCGGGTGCGTCTCCGCCAGGCCGCGAACCCACGCGATCTCATCATCCCACTGGTGAGCCGCCGCCCCGGCCTCGACCACGACGGCCGCCGGCAGGACAGCGGGTGCTGCCCCGGCCTCGGCCGCGGTGTCCGCCTGCCCGACCACAGCAGCAGTCTCCTCAGCCGCACCCCCATCCCACGGGTCCCCCGGCAGGGACGTGTGCGGCAGGTCGAGGCCCGCCATCCACGGGTACTCGAGCCGGTCGCGGTCCCACAGGTGCAGGTGGGAGTCGATGAGGAGCGCGGCGCGCGGGGCCTCACGCATGGGATGCTCCGCTCATGCCGTGCGCACCCCGACGGTCAGCAGCAGGTTCGCGTACTGGCGCTGGTCGGCGGTCGCGACGACGACGGCCACGTCCGGCGTGCGGGCGGCGTCGTAGAACGCGAAGCGCTCGTGGCCCACGAACTCCGCCTGTGGCAGGAGTGCGCGGTAGTCGGCGATGACGGGGGCCTCGGTGTCCTCGGCCGTCAGCATGATCTCCGCAGCCTCGATCGGCACGGTCCGCACCAGCGGCTCCAGTACCTGGGTGACCGTCAGGAGGCCCGGGGTGAGGTTGAGGTGGATCCGCTCGGCGGCAGCCGGCGCACCCGTGCTGTGCGGATAGTTGCCATCGGCCAGGAGGATCTTCGTGCCGTGCCCGCTGCGGCCCAGGGCGCGCAGCAGGTCGGGGTGCACGATGTCGGTCAGCAGCATGGTCGGATCATCCCTCCCGCCAGTGGGCCTCGATCTCCTCGAGGGAGCGGCCACTGGTCTCCGGCACTCGGGTGAGAACATACAGCAGTCCCGCCGCGGACAGCACCGCGAAGACGAGGAACACGATGGGTCCGAAGCCCTCGAGCGCCACCGGGAACGCCGCCGCGAAGATCGCGTTCATCGTGTACTGCAGGAACGTGATGACGCCCATGCCGATCGCGCGGACGCGCAGCGGGAGGACCTCAGGCACGTACAGCCAGAAGACGGGTCCCAGGCCGATTCCGAACGCGAAGGTGTAGACGAACACCGCGGCGATCGTGAGCATGCCCGCATCGGGCGCCAGCCACAGGACCGTCATCGCGACCGCCTGGCCGGCCATCGAGATCGCCAGCAGCTTGACGCGGCCCAGCTTGTCGATGATCGGCAGCGCGATCGCTGTCGAAATGACGAGTGCGGAGCCCACGCCGTAGTTCGCGATCATGCCCGCGTTCTCACCCATCGACTCCACGTTCTGGAAGATGATGGGCGCGTAGTAGACGACCGCGTTGATGCCGGTGAACACCTGGAAGAACGTCAGGACGACCAGCACGACCAGTGGCTTGCGGGCGGACCGCAGCAGCTGCCCCACTCCGCCCTCCTGCTGAGCGAGGCTCGCGCGGATCTCCCGCGCCTCGTACTGCGCGTAATCCTCGCCGCCGCGCAGCGAGCGCAGGATCGTGAGCGCCTCGTCATCGCGGCCGCGCGTCATGAGCCAGCGCGGCGAGGCCGGGGCGATGATCATGCCGATGAGGAACACGGCCGCGGGGAACGCACCGATGCCCAGCATCCACTCCCACGAGCCGGACTCCTGGAAGACGTCGCCCACGATGTAGGCGCAGAGGATGCCCACGTTCACCGTGAGCTGGTACATGCCGGTGAGCATGCCGCGGATGCGGGTGGGGGCGAGCTCGGACAGGTAGATGAGCCCGAACATGTTCGCGATGCCCACCGCGAGTCCCAGGAAGAACCGCGCGCCCATGAGGAACTCGGGCGTGGGCGCCAGCGCGTTCGCGATCGAGCCCACGACGAAGATGATCGCGCCCACGATGAGGATGTGGCGGCGGTCGAACCGGCGCGAGGCCAGCGTCGCCCCCACGATCGCGGGCAGGGCGCCCCACAGCAGCAGCGACGTGATGAGTCCCTGCTGCTGGGCACTCAGCCCGAACTGGTCGGTGAGCGGCGGCAGGGCTCCGGAGATCGCACCGGAGTCATAGCCGTAGAGCAGGCCGGAGAAGCCGGCCAGCACGGCGATGAAGTAGACCTTGCGCGGGATGGGCTCCTGCGAGTGGTCGCGGACGGGGTGGGGCGCCTGCGTGGCCGCCTCGCCGGGTGCGTCGTTGCGCATCAGCGATTCCTTCCTGGGATGTGGGGGTGCCGGTTCCCGGCGATGGGTCGCCGGGCCGGCCGGGGCCTCGGGCATCCGCGCCCGAGGCCGTGGCCGGGTCCCCGGGATGTCTCACCCCGGGTACCGGGCCGGGTCAGTGGGCGGTCGCCCAGACCTGACCGGAGGGGAACAGGTGCTCCTCGATGCTCGCGGCGTGCATCTGCGCGCCGCTGCCGGGCAGCGCCGGCGGCCAGTAGCGGCCGTCGTGCACGTCGACCGGCTCGACGAAGTGCTCGTGCAGGTGGTCGACGAACTCGATGACGCGGCCGTCTGACTCGCCGGAGACCGCGATGAAGTCGAACATCGACAGGTGCTGCACGATCTCGCACAGGCCCACGCCGCCCGCGTGCGGGCAGACGGGGACGCCCTTGTGGGCGGCCAGCAGCAGGATCGCGATGTTCTCGTTGACGCCGGCCACGCGGCACGCGTCGATCTGGAGGACGCGCAGCGCCTCCGCGTCGAGGAACTGCTTGAACATGATGCGGCTCTGGCAGTGCTCGCCGGTCGCGACCGGGATCGGGTCGATGCCGCGCTGGATCTTCGCGTGGGCCAGGACGTCGTCCGGGCTGGTGGGCTCCTCGACCCAGTGGATGTCGAACTGCGCGAGGTCGTTGATCCAGTCGATCGCCTCGGCCACGTCCCAGCGCTGGTTCGCGTCGACGGCGATGGGGAAGCCCTCGCCGCAGACCTCGCGTGCGATGCGCAGACGTCGGATGTCGTCCTCCCGGTCCGCGCCCACCTTGAGCTTGATCTGGCCGAAGCCCTCGTCGATCGCCTCGCGGCACAGGCGGGCCAGCTTCTCGTCGCTGTAGCCCAGCCAGCCCGGCGTCGTCGTGTAGGCGGCGTAGCCCTCCGCGCGCAGACGGGCGATGCGCTCCTCGCGGCCCTGCGCGCCGCGGCGCAGGATCTGAAGCGCGTCCTCCTCCGTCATGACGTCGGACAGGTAGCGCAGGTCGACGAGGTCGAGGATCTGCTCCGGCGTCATCTGCGACAGGAGTTCCCAGAGCGGGAGTCCGGCGCGCTTGGCCTTGAGGTCCCAGAACGCGTTGACGACCGCGCCGATCGCCATGTGCATGACGCCCTTCTCCGGGCCCAGCCAGCGCAGCTGCGAGTCGTGGACGAGCTCCTTCCAGAAGCCGCCCATGTCGTCGAGGATCGCCTCGACGTCGCGGCCGCGCAGCGTCGTGGCCAGGGCCTCGATCGCAGCGGACTGGACGTCGTTGCCGCGGCCGATCGTGAAGACGAAGCCGTGTCCCTCATGGTCGTCGCCCGCATCCGTGCGGACCACCAGGTAGGCGGCGGAGTAGTCCGGATCCGGGTTCATCGCGTCGGACCCGTCGAGGTCCCGCGAGGTGGGGAATCGGACGTCGTGGACGTCGATGCCGACGATGGTGCTCATGCGTCTCTGCTCTCCAAGCTTGTGCGATTTCCGCACACATCCAATGTCTGCGGCAGTTTTAACGGATCTCACAGCGGAACCCGCGTTGTTCGCAGTTAAACATAGGATGTCTTGGTGGTCAAAGAGACTCACCTCACGATGACGGGCGCCTCCCCCAGCGGAAGGCGCCCGTCGTCACGCGCGGCGAAGAGTGTCAGCACTCCACGGATGGATCAGCGCTCACTCCGAGCGGAGGCGCAGCCCCTGCATGCCGCCGTCGACGGCGATCGAGGTGCCGGACACGGCGGATGCAGCCGGCGAGGCGAGGTACGCGATCGCCGCGGCAACCTCGTCCGCAGACACGAGGCGTCCGCTGGGCTGGCGGGCGCTCAGCGCCGCGCGCTCGGCCTCCGGGTTGTCCGCGGAGTCCAGCAGGCGACCCACCCAGGGGGTGTCCGCGGTGCCGGGGTTCACGCAGTTGACGCGGATGCCCTCGCGCAGGTGGTCCGCCGCCATCGCGAGCGTGAGCGAGTAGACCGCACCCTTCGACGCGGAGTACAGCGCGCGCTGCGGCAGACCGGCGGTCGCAGCGATCGAGCAGGTGTTGACGACCGAGGCGGCCTTCGACTCCCGCAGGTGCGGCAGCGCCGCACGGGTCACGCGCACGATGCCCAGGACGTTGACGTCCAGGACGCGGTGCCACTCCTCGTCGTCGTTGGCCTCGACCGTGCCCTGCGCGCCGATGCCCGCGTTGTTGATGACGATGTCGATGCCGCCGAACTTCTCTGCGACCGCCTGCACGCCCGCGCGCACAGAAGCGTCGTCCGTGATGTCGACCTTCTGCGCGAAGTGCTTGACGCCGTCCGTGTTGATGTCGAACACGGCGACGTTCGCGCCCAGCTGTGCGAACTGCGCGGCGGTCGCCGCGCCGATCCCCGACGCTCCGCCGGTGATGATGGCGGTCAGTCCCGTCATGTCGAATGCCATGGTTACTCCTCCAAGAATGCGTGTGGGTTCACGGCCCGGACGGAACCGGGTCGGGGCGGCCGGTCAGCCGACCGCGGCCTCGGGGTCACTGACTCGGGGTCACTGGCTCGACGCCGCGGTCCGGTGCTGCTCAGCCGATCGTGCTGCTCAGGCCTGGGCGAAGACCTGGCGCTGACGGCCCAGGCCCTCGATCTCGACCTCGACGACGTCGCCGGCCTTGAGGTACGGGAAGCGGCCGGACAGGGCCACGCCCTCCGGGGTGCCGGTGAGGATGACGTCGCCCGGCTCCAGCTGCATGTACTGGCTGAGGTCGAGGATGATCGCCTCGACGTCGAAGATCATGTCGCGGGTGTTCGAGTCCTGGCGGACCTCACCGTTGACCCAGCTGCGGATCGACAGCGCGTGGGGGTCGACCTCGTCCGCGGTCACGACCCAGGGGCCCAGCGGCGAGAAGCCGGGCGAGCTCTTGCCCTTCGACCACTGGCCGCCGGACACCTCGATCTGGAAGGCGCGCTCGGAGAGGTCATTCGCGACGACGTATCCGGCGATCGCCGCGGCAGCCTCCTCGCGGGTCTCCAGGTAGGAGACGGGCTTGCCGATGACGATGCCCAGCTCGACCTCCCAGTCGGTCTTCTGGGAGTTCTTCGGGATGAAGGCCTCGTCGTAGGGGCCCGCGACCGTGTTGGGGTGCTTGAAGAAGACGATGGGGTGCGCGGGCGGCTCGGAGCCGGATTCCGCGGCGTGTGCGGCGTAGTTCTGGCCGATGCAGATGAGTGCCTGCGGGCGGGCCAGGGGCGAGCCGATCCGCGCGCCCTCCTCCGCCGTGAACGCCGTGAGCTCGCCGGCTGCGGCGGCCGCGGCGATGCGGGCCGGGCCGTCGGCGGCGAAGAAGGCGGGGTCGAAGGCGGCGGTCACGGTCGAGACGTCGTAGTCCGTCCCGTCGATCGTCGCGACGGGCGTCTCCGCGCCCGCGGGTCCGGAGGTCCAGAGCTTCATGGGGATTCCTTTCACCGAGGATGGCAGCGGGTGTGCACCCCGCCGCAGCGGGGCGCACGTCCAGCTTCTCATCCCAAGAATATAGGAACTCCTGAATGTGTATAGGGTTCCGTCGTGAGGAACCGGTCACCACCCGGCGACCGCTCCCCTCACCGCCCCGTAAGGTCCAGCGCCGCCCCCGTGATCGCGTCCGCATCGATCCCGTGGATCGCGTGCGCCTCCGACACCGAGGCCGCCTCGCCGAACCGGGTCACGCCCAGGTTCCGCGTCCGGTCGCCGCGCACACCTGCGAGGAACGCGAGCGTGTGCGGGTGCCCGTCCATGACCGTCACGAGCGGTGCCGGCGCCTCCACTGGGAACAGCTGATCGACGATCGCGCTGCGCCGCGTCTGCTCGACCTCGTGCCGCGCCTGCAGCGACCGGAACAGCAGCGACGGGCTCGTCACGCAGACGACGCCCGCGCGCACGCCCAGCCCCTCGAGTCGCGTGGCCGCCTCGAGCACCTCGGTCATGATCGCCCCCGCACCCACGAGCGTCACGACATCCTCAGCCGCCGGGTGCTCACTCAGCCGGTACCCGCCAGCCAGCACATCCCGCCGGCGCCGCTCGCGCAGGGTCGCATCCTCCGGCACTCGCGCCAGTGACTGATCGACGGGCCGGGTACTGAGGCGGAAGTAGGCCGCCTCGCCGCCCTCGGACTCCGGCAGCTCCAGCCGCCGCATCGCCTCGAGCATCGTCCACTCGAGGTCCTGCGCGAACGCGGGCTCCCAGCTGGTGAGGCCGGGGATCTCGAGGGTGACGGACGGGGTGTTGAATGACTGGTGCGCGCCGCCCTCCGGCGCCAGCGTCACGCCCGACGGCGTGCCCACCACGATCGACCGCCCGCCCGCGTAGAGGCTGAACGTCCACGGCTCCAGCGCGCGGTTGATGAAGGGGTCGTAGATCGTCGCGATCGGCAGCAGGGTCCTCCCCCACCGCTGCCCGGTCGAGCCCAGCTCGCCCGCCAGCGACACGAGGTTGACCTCCGCGATGCCCAGCTCCACGTGCTGGCCCGCCGCGGTCTCGCGCCAACGCATGACGCGCTCGCGGTCGTCCGCGAACCAGTCCGCGCGGCCCGCGATGGACCACACGCCGGTCTTGTTGATCCAGCCGCCCAGGTTGGTCGACGTCGCGACGTCCGGGCTGAGCGTCACGACGTGGTCCGCGACCTCCGGCTGCGCGCGGTGCAGGTCGGACAGGAACCGGCCCAGCGCCGCCTGCGTCGAGGTCGTCGCCTTGGGCGCGTACCCCAGCTCGGCCGGGACGGCCGGCACCGGCTGCGTCTCCACAGCATCGCGGCGCAGGCGGTCCGCGGCGGCAGCCAGGGCCTCGGCGGCGGGGGTTCCGTCCTCGAACTTCTGCCAGGGGTCGTCCGGATCCATGCCCGAGGCCGCGGCCAGCTCTCCCATCTGCGCACCTGTCAGCTGGGCCGCGTGGTTGCCGGGGTGGCCCTCCGTCGCGAGGCCGCGTCCCTTGATCGTGTACGCGAAGATGACGGTGGGGCGGGTGTCGTCGATGCGACCGAACGCGTCGACCAGCTGGGCCAGGTCGTGGCCGGCCAGGTCGCGGACGATCTCTGCGAGGTCCGCGTCCGTGTGCGGCTCGAGCAGGCCCGCGAGCGTGTCCCGGTCGGTGCCCTCGAGGCCGGCCAGGAGGCGCTCGCGCACTTCGTCCGGGTGGGAGCGCAGCAGGCGCTGGTACTCCTCGTTGGGCATGTCGCGCATGCGCCGCTCGAAGACGTCACCGCCGGATGCGGCGAAGAGCGCGCTGATCCGCTGGCCCCAGGTCAGGGTGATGACCTGCCAGTCCGCGGCGGCGAACATGCCCTGGAGGCGCTGGATCTGGACGTCGGGGATGACGCGATCCAGGGACTGCCGGTTGAGGTCGACGATCCAGACGACCTCGCCCAGGCTGCGGACCTCGGGGTCGATGATGGCCTCCCAGACCGCGCCCTCGTCCAGCTCCGCATCGCCCAGCAGGGAGTAGAAGCGTCCGGCCGGCGGGGTGGTGTCCGGAAAGCGATCGGCCAGGTACCGGTGGGACAGGGCGGCCCACAGCGGTGCGGTGGCGCCGATGCCCACGGAGCCGGTCGAGAAGTCGACAGTGTCCGGGTCCTTCGTGCGCGACGGGTAGGGCTGCAGACCGCCCTTCGCCCGCAGCGTCGTGAGCCACTTCTGGTCCAGGTCGCCCAGCAGGTAGTTGAGCGCGTGGAGGACGGGCGAGGCGTGCGGCTTGACGGACACGCGGTCCCGCGCGGTGAGCTCCGTGAGGTAGAGCGCGGTCATGATGCCCACCATCGACGCCGACGACGACTGGTGGCCGCCCACCTTCACCCCGTCCGCGTTCTCCCGGCCGCGGTTCGCGGCATCGATGATCGACGTGGCCAGCCACAGGACGCGCTGGGCGACCTCGTCGAGGACCTCCGTGCTGGCGGACGCGCGCAGCGGTCGATCGTTCGCGGTGGGCGGATCGATCTGCGTGGACGTCTCGAACTGGACGCCGTCGTCATTGATCGCGCGGACGTCGCGCGTCCGGGCCTCGTGCGTGCGGTCGTCCCGCTCCAGGGCGTCGTGGACCTGGTCGTCCTGCGTCCGGGCGTCGTGGCTGCGGTGGTCGGTCGTCATCGTCCCCTCCGGGAGTTCGGGCGTGCGGCGGGCCGCGGTGGGTGGGCGGCGCGCGCTCAGTCGTCGAAGATCGCGCTGTACGCGTTGAGCGCCAGCTGGCCTCCCAGATGAGCGTAGAGCACCGTGTTCTCGGAGGTGAGCTCACCGGCGCGGATGAGGCCGAAGAGGCCCGCCATCGACTTGCCCTCGTAGACGGGGTCGAGGATGACGCCCTCCTGCTCGCCGGTCGTGCGGATCGCCTCGATCGTCGACTCGTCCGGGATGCCGTAGGCCGGTCCCTCCCAGCCGGAGCGGATGATGACCTCGTCTTCGCGGATCGCGCGGCCCAGGCCGATCTTCTCCGCCGTCGTGTTCGCGATGCGGGTGACCTGGTCGATCGTCTTGTCGAGCGTCGCGGAGGCGTCGATGCCGATGACGCGGCGGGGGCGGCCGCCGGCATCCTCGATCTCTGCGAAGCCCGCGATCATGCCGGCCTGCGTGGAGCCGGTGACGACGCAGACGATGATCGTGTCGAAGAAGACGCCCAGCTCCTGCTCCTGCGCGACGACCTCGTGCGCCCAGTTGGCGAAGCCCACGCCGCCCAGGGGGTGCTCGGAGGCGCCCGCCGGGATGGGGTACGGCGTGCCGCCGGCGGCCTCGACCTCCTCGAGCGCCTGCTTCCACGAGTCGCGGATGCCGATGTCGAAGCCGGCGTCGTCCAGGCGGACGTCCGCCCCCATGATGCGGGAGAGCTCGATGTTGCCGACCTTGTCGTTGACCGGATCGTCCCAATCGACCCAGCGCTCCTGCACGAGGCGCGCCTTGAGCCCCAGGTGCGCGGCGACCGCGGCGACCTGGCGGGTGTGGTTGGACTGGTAGCCGCCGATCGACACGAGCGTGTCCGCGCCGGACTCCAGGACGTCCGGAACGATGTATTCGAGCTTGCGGGTCTTGTTGCCGCCGAAGGCCAGGCCGGAGTTCACGTCCTCGCGCTTCGCGAAGATCCGGGGCGCATCCTCGCCGCCCAGGTGGCGGGCCAGGCGCGGCATCTCGTGGATGGGGCTGGGGCCGAAGGTGAGCGGGTAACGGGGCAGGTCTGCAGTGGCCATGGGGCGCCTCTCTGGGGTCGGTGCGTGCAAGCGATATGCGATATATTGCGTGATGCATGTCATAGACTGGCACACGTTCGACGCGATGTCCACAGTCGATCGCCACGACCACCCGAAGGAGCCGCCCTCGTGCCCATCCCCGCCGGCCCGGGCCTCACCCCGCGCACACTCCTGCGCGATGACGTGCACCGGAGGATCCGCGACGCGATCGTCCGCGGCGAGCTGCAGCCGGGCGAGAAGCTGCGCGACGGCGAGCTGGGTGACTGGCTGGGCGTGTCCCGCACCCCGGTGCGCGAGGCGCTGCTCAAGCTCGCGGAGGCCGGACTCGTCACCGCCCGCCCCGGCCGCGAGACGATCGTCGCCCCCGAGGATCCCGTCGCGCTCGACCACGCCCGCACCCTCGCCGCCGAACTCCACGCGCTGGCCGCCCGCCTCGCCGCACCCCACGCCGCCGCGGACACCGCCGCGCTCACCCGGCTGCGCGAGGCGAACGAACGACTGCGGAGGGCCACCGATCCCGAGGCCGCGATCACCGCGGACACGGACGTCCATGACGTCGTGGTCGCCCTGTCCGGGAACCCGCTGCTGCCGGGTCAGCTGGACACGCTGGTCCCGATCCTGCTCCGCGCGGAGTTCCTCCACTTCGACGCGCAGACCGCCGCGGCGTCCGCGGCCCAGCACGACGCGATCCTCGAGGCACTGGTCGCAGGCGACGCGGACCGCGCAGCGGATCTCACCCGCGAGAACTGGCTCTCCCTGGCCTGAACGCAGGCCCGCGTCAGCGGCCGGACTTGCCCTCGATCCAGTAGTTCTGCGTGAAGAAGGTCCCACGCTCCAGCTTCCACTGTTCCTGGCAGACGCTGCGGACGGCCTTGACGAGGCGGCGTCATCGCCACGTCGATCCGCTCCCCCGCCTGCATCCGCGGAGCTGACGCCGGTTCGTCATACCTCGGCGGCCAGCAGCCCCACGAAGGCACGGGCGACGGGGGTCATCGCAGCTTCGAGCTCCGGCTCGGCCTCCGTCACCGGGTCCACGACCGCGTCGACGGTGAGGTCGCTGGGCAGCGTCTCCGGCAGGCCGCCAGCACCGTCGACCCACCCGCGCAGCAGCGCGGTGTCGGCCTCGAGGTGGAACTGTGTGCCCCACGCACGCCCCACCCGGAACGCCTGGACGGGAGCGTCCGTCCCGTCGACCAGATGGACGGCACCGGCGGGCAGCTTCATCTGGAGTCCGTGCCACAGGACGACCGGGAACTGCGCGGGAACCCGCGAGAACAGCGGATCGTCCGCCGCCTCCGGGCGCAGGCGCCCTGTCATGACGCCCACCTGCGGGACGACTCGGTGGACGACCGGGGTGCCCAGGGCCTCGGTGAGCATCTCCCCACCCAGGCACACGTTGAGGCTCGCGAACTCGCCCTGCGCCGAGGCCGCCAGCAGCTCCCGCACCGCAGGGAACCAGGGATTGTCGTCATCATCGACCGGGCCCGCCTGCCCGCCCAGCACCAGCAGACCCACACCGGGCGCCCGGAACTCCTGGAGCGTGGGGATCGTGGCGAGCGCCGCCGGCGCGTCAAGTGAACCGTCCGCGACGAGCGCCCGATACGGCCGCCGCACGTCCAGCTGCGCACCGGACGCCTCCAGCCAGTCACCGAGCCTGCGGGCGTCCGTCCCCTCCTCGTGCTCGATCACGATGATGCGCGGGGCCATGGTTCCTCCTCGTCCTGATGCGAAGACCGAGGTCCGGCGGCGCAGGTCGCGCGCCCGCCGGACCTCACTGATCGTGGCACACCGATCGCGGGCGTCGAGACCCGGCCGGGCACCGCTCGGTCACCCGCCGCCTCTCACTCCGCCGTCACGTACGCGGCGCTGATGCCGCCGTCCACCGTGAACGTGCTGGCGTTGACGAACGACGCGTCATCGCTGGCGAGGAACGCGACGGCCGCCGCGATCTCCTCGGGCTCCGCGAACCGCCCGCCGGGCACGTGCACCAGCCGGCGCTGCGCGGCCACCGGGTCGGAGGCGAACAGCTCCTGCAGCAGCGGCGTGTTGACCGGCCCGGGACACAGCGCGTTCACGCGGATCCCGTCCTTCGCGAACTGGACGCCCAGCTCACGGCTCATGGACAGCACGCCGCCCTTCGAGGCGGAGTACGAGATCTGCGAGGTCGCCGCCCCCATGAGCGCGACGAACGAGGCCGTGTTGATGATCGAGCCGGACTTCTGCTCGACCATGTGCGTGAGCGCGTACTTGCTGCACAGGTACACGGACGTGAGGTTCACGTTCTGCACCCGCGACCACGCGTCCAGCCCGGTGTCCAGGATCGACGAGTCGTCTGTGGGGTTGATCCCCGCATTGTTGAACGCGACGTCGACGCTGCCGAAGGTGTCCTTCGCCATGGCGGTGAATCTGGGGCACGCGAACCACCAGCACGCGGACCTGATCGATGCGATCCTCGCCGGTGACGCGGACCGCGCCGCCCAGCTGGCCTCGGATCACGCCCGCGGCACGGAGTCCCTGCTGCGCGGATTCCTGGAACGACAGGGGTGAGGGCTGGCCGCGTCGCATGTCGCAGATGTGGAACACGACCGGCGACTCCGCCGGCGTGCCTCGGCATATCGTCGTGGTGAGGGAGTGACCGCACGCGCCCCTTCGAACCCGCAGAAAGGGACCACCACGATGGCACTCCGACGCTTCCTCGACGACCACCGGGACGAGCTGGGCGCACCCCTGTCGATCCACCGGGCAGGGTTGACCCTCCGCCTGCTCCTCACCGTCGCACTCCCGTGGGTGGTCGGTGTGGCTGTCTTCCTCCTGCTCCCCTGGTTCGGCATGTGGGAGCCCATCGCCTTCACCGTCGTCACCGGGGTCATCCTGGTGTGGCTCGTCGTCTTCAGCGCCCTGGAACCGCTGGTCGTCTGCGAGCGGGGGCTCATGCTGGGCATGCGCCAGCACCCCGGCGCCCCGCGGTTCGTCGTCCGGTACGAGCAGATCGTCCCCGGTTCGCTGGTCCCCGTCACCCGCGCGCAGAACTACCGCGCCCTCACGCGACCGCCCGGTCAGTCGCAGACCCTGCGCGTCCTCACGGGGACGACGCAGGGCCTCCACTTCGTGGGCCCCGAGGCCGAGGAGGCCACCCGTCCCCGCACCGCCCGCCCGGCCCTCCGCTCCACCGCGATGCGTGCGGTCGACGGCCGCACCGTCTGGTTCGCGAGCACCGGCCGCACCCCGCCGTCCACCGTCGCCGCAGAGATCGCCCAGGCCGCACGTCGCCAGGGTCTGACCCATCTGGCCGACGCCACCGAGGCCGCGCCCACCCGCGCACTCACCCGCAGCCCGGCCGACCGCCACCGCCTGCTGCCGGGCCTGCCGCCCGTCGCACCCCCGTGGCAGTAGACACCGGTCCCGAGGCCGCCGTCACCCCACCGCGTCGAGGAACCGCAGCACGGCGGGGGTGACGACGTCCGGCCGGTCGCGCTGCACCCAGTGACCCGCCCCCGTCACCACGAGGAGGCGGGAATCGGGGATCGACCCGGCTGCGGCCTCGGCGCGGGCCACCGGGACCCCCGTGTCCCGGTCACCGTGGACGACCAGGGCGGGCACGGGGAACTGCGCCAGCCGGTCCGAGTAGTCCGTCGTGAGCCGCAGCGGGCCGATCTGGTCCCGCTGCCACTGCTCGAACGGGACGAAGGCGGACTCGCGCTGGGCCTCCGCCTGGACGGCGTCGACGAGTTCGGGGGTCCGCCGCTGCGGGTCGCGCACGATCGCGACGAGGCCCTGCTCCAGCCTGCGATGGTCGTTCCCGTACCAGCGCAGCATCCAGCCCATGAAGCCGGTAGCGACGGTCATCCACGTGAAGACGTGCGCGGGCAGCGCGAGGGGGCCCGGGAACTGCCGCCGCATGATCCCGTAGGTGCCCAGCAGCATCGCGCCCGCGACGCGCGACGGCCGGTCCAGGACGTGGCCGATCGTCAGCCCGCCGCCCAGCGACAGGCCTCCCACCACGTAGCGGTCCAGTCCCAGCGCGTCGACGACCTCGCCCACGTACGTCACGAGTCGCTCCTGCGTGTAGGGCCAGGGCGCGCGGTCGCTCTCCCCGTGGCCGGGGTTGTCCGGCGCGTAGACCCGGTGCCCGCTAGCGGCGAGCGCACCGCCCAGCTCGCCCCACGACAGCCACGCGTTGTCGACGCCACCGCCGTGCAGCAGGAGGACGGGACTCAGGTCGCGGGCCGTCGCCGAGGCCGTGGTCGCCGTCGCGTCAGACGTCGCCGCCGGTTCCCACTCGAGGCACGACACCGTGCCCCACCCCAGGTCGATCGTCCTCCGTCGTGCGTGCACCATCGCCGTCTCCCTCCGGGGCCGTCCTCCCACGGTACCGGGCGGAGGTCACGGGCATGAGGGGCGAGGCCCGGGTCGCGTGGGGCCCAGGTCAGCACTGACCCGACGCAGTCAGCCCGGGCAGGCCCAGCCCGCTCCGCCTCAGCGCAGCACGACGGTCCGGGCGCCGGAGAGGAACACGCGGCCCTCGCAGTGCCACTTGACGGCGTTCGACAGCGCCTTGCACTCGGCGTCTCGACCCGCGGCCACGAGGTCGTCCGGACCGAAGGAGTGGTCGACCTCGACCAGCTGCTGCGCGATGATCGGGCCCTCGTCCAGCTCGCTGTTGACGAAGTGCGCGGTCGCGCCCACCGTCTTGACGCCCCTCTCCCACGCCTGGTGGTAGGGCTTGGCACCCTTGAACGACGGGAGGAACGAGTGGTGGATGTTGATCGCCCGCCCGGTCAGCTCGCGCGCCAGATCGTCGGAGAGGATCTGCATGTAGCGGGCCAGCACGACGAGGTCGACCTCGAAGCGCTCGACCAGCTCCAGCAGCTTCGCCTCCGCCTCCGGCTTCGTGTCCCGGGTGACGGGGATCCGGAAGAACGGGATGCCGTGCCACTCGACGAGCTCGCGGTGGTCCGGGTGGTTCGACACGACGGCCGCGATCTCGATCGGCAGCTCGCCCACCCGGGCGCGGAACAGCAGGTCGTTGAGGCAGTGCTCGAACTTCGACACCATGACGAGCACGCGGCGCTTCTCGCCCTGCGGCCACAGCTGCCAGGTCGCGCCGAACTCCTCCCCGATCGCCTCGAAGTCCGTTCGCAGCGCGTCGACGCCACCGTCAGACTTCGAGGTGATGCCGAAGTCGATGCGTAGGAACAGGCGCTGCGTGTGCTGGTCGTCGAACTGCTTGAGCTCCTTGATGTCGCCGCCGTGGGTGAGCAGGGCGCCGGTCACCGCGTGGAGGATGCCCGGCCGCTCGTCGCACTCAAGGGTGAAGATGTAATCCTGCATGTCCGTGTCTCCTGTGACGATGGTGCAGATGTGACGGGGGTGAGGTGCTGGCCTCAGTCAGCCGGCGGTCTCGGTCAGCCGGCGACGGCTTCGACGGCCAGGAACTCCGCCATCCCGTCCAGCAGCCAGCGCACCGTGAAGTCGGCGAAGCTGGCCCGCGGGAGCACCCGGTACTCGTGCTCCGCGGAGTGGTGGAGGATGACCGGCACGGGTCCCAGCGCGGTGACGATCGCGGATCCCACGCCGAAGGCGCGCGGGTGGAGGTCCGCGCGGCAGCTCTTCTCCAGCACCGCGCGGGCCTGCTCACCGCTCAGCTCGAGGATCGTCCGGTTGGCGGAGAGGTCGACGACCTGCCCGGGCAGCCCTTCGAGGGCCGCCTCCGCCTGGGCCGTCTCTCCCGGCCGCTGCCGCCGGGAGACGTCGACGGCCAGGAACTCGTCCGGTGAGAGCCACAGGATGTGGAGTCCCGCACCGGCGCCGGTCACCTCGCCCACGCTGCGGGGCAGCGGGAGGCCGTAGGCCTCCTCGAGCGCCGTGCCCGAGGCCGTGCCCGGCTGGGCGCGCAGGCCCACCTGGACCGTGAACGGCAGTTCCCGCAGGGCGACTGCGTCGCCGCCCGCGGCACTCGCCCGGGACATCTGCTCGCTCAGGTGTGCGGCCGGGGAGACGCGCAGCGCGTCGAGATCGACAGTGCGCGCGGAGTGGGTCGTATCAGCCATCGCGGCGGTTCCCTTCCGGATCGTAGAAGACGGGCGAGGTGATCTCGACGTCGACCAGGGTGTCCCCCCGCGGGGACTGGATGATCTCGCCCATACGGCCTCGGCCGTTCTCCACGAGGGCGAGCCCGAAGGGCCGCTCCAGACTGGTCGAGATGTAGGACGAGGTGACGTGGCCGATCATCGGCACCGGTCCGGCCTCGGGGGTGATCGGGGTGCCCTCGGCGACGAGCTGCGCGCCCTCGGCCAGCCGGGTGGTCCCGTCGACGGGCAGCACGCCCACCAGGTGCTTCCGGTCCTCACGGGCCGTGTCGACCCGCGAGTAGGAGCGCTTGCCCACGAAGTCCTTGAGCTTCGAGACGATCCACTCCATGCCGGCGTCCTGCGGGGTGACCGTGCCGTCCGTGTCCTGGCCGACGATGATGAAGCCCTTCTCCGCCCGCAGCACGTGCATGGTCTCCGTGCCGTACGGGGTGATGTCGAACTCCGCGCCCGCCTGGGCGATCGCCTCCCACACGGTGAGCCCGTAGAACGTCTCGACGTTGACCTCGAACGCGAGCTCACCGGAGAAGGAGACCCGGCAGATGCGCGCCGGGATCCCGTTCGCCAGCGTCGTCTCGCGGAAGCCCATGAACTCGAAGGCGTCGTTCGACACGTCGAGGTCCGGGGCGATCTTCGCGATGACGTCGCGCGACCGGGGGCCGGCGACCGCGACGGTCGACCACTGCTCGGTCACCGAGGTGACAACGACGTCGAGGTCCGGCCACTCCGTCTGGTGCCACTCCTCGAGCCACTCGAGGACGGTCGCCGCCCCGCCGGAGGTCGTCGTCATGTAGAAGCGGTCGTCCGCCACGCGCAGGGTCACGCCGTCGTCGAAGATCATCCCGTCGGGCTTGCACATGAGGCCGTAGCGGCCCTTGCCCACGGCCAGCTTCTTGAACCCGTTCGTGTAGATGCGGTTGAGGAACTCACCGGCATCCGCCCCGCGGATCTCGATCTTGCCCAGGGTCGAGGCGTCCTGGAAGCCCACGGATTCGCGCACGGCCCGGCATTCGCGCAGGACCGCGGCGTCCATGTCCTCGCCGGGCTGCGGGTAGTACCAGGGGCGCTTCCACTGACCGACGTCCTCGAACTCGGCCCCGTGCTCCACGTGCCACGGGTGGATCGACGTGACCCGCGCCGGGTCGAACAGGTCGCCCTTCCGCCGGCCGGCCAGCGCCGCGAACGGCACCGGCGCGAAGGGGGCGCGGAAGGTCGTGTGCCCCACGCTGCCCAGGTCGTCGGTCTCCCCCAGCACCCGGGCGATCGCTCCGATCGCGTTGACCGCGGAGGTCTTCCCCTGGTCGTTGGCCGTCGAGATCGACGTGTACCGCTTGATGTGCTCGACCGAGCGCATGCCCGCGCCCATCGCCCGCTGCACGTCCGCGACCGTCTGGTCGCGCTGGAGGTCGACGAAGTGCGTGGCCAGGTTCGCGTGGTCGTCCTCCGCGGTGGTGACGAGCCACAGCGGGCGGTCGGCCGCGTACGCCGTCGCCGCGGCCTCGGGAACGGCCAGGGCGGCGGGGAACCCGGTCCGGTTCGCGGCTGCGTTCCCCGCCTCCGCTCCCTGCCGCAGTGCCGCCTCGAGGGACTGGTCCCCGGTGACCGCACCAGCCGTGAACTGGTCGCGGACCGGCGTCGTGGGCACGAAGGCCGCGATGTCCGCGCGCCAGTGGATCTGGCCCTTGCGCTGACCGTGCAGGTGGATGACGGGCGAGTGCCCGCCGGAGACGGCCAGCAGGTCGACGGCGATCTCCTCGCCCCCGGCCGCCGCCACGCCGTCCGCATCCAGACCCGCCACGGTGATCGCGCTGACCCGGCCCGCCGGGCCGTCCCCGGCGGTGCCGGTGACGGCGGACCCCAGGAGGAGGCGGGTGCCCGTGGCCTCGGTGACGCTCGCGGCCACCGCCGAGGCCGTGGTCCGGGAGTCGACCACCGCCGCCACCTCGACACCGGCCGCGTGCAGGTCGGTCACGAGGGCGTACGCGTGGTCGTTCGTCGTGGCGACGGCGACCCGCTGCCCCGCGGCGACGCCATAGCGGCCCAGGTAGGTGCGCACGGCGGAGGCGAGCATGATGCCTGGACGGTCATTGTCCGCGAAGACGATCGGCCGGTCGTGCGCGCCGGTGGCGAGCACGACCTGACCGGCACGGATGTGCCAGACGCGCTGGCGGACGCCGCGACCGCCCGCGGCGGCGACGGCCTCGGTCCGGTCCTCGAGGGCGACGAAGTAGTTCGAGTCGTAGCTGCCGAAGACCGTGGTGCGCGGGACGTAGGTGAGCTCCTCGTGCTCCGCGAAGCCCGCGACGGTGTTCTCGACCCAGTCGATCGCGTCGTGGCCGTCGATGGTCTGGGCCGTGGCCGGTCCCTCCGCCAGGAGGGAGCCGCCCGGCAGGATCTGGTCGTCCAGCAGCAGGGTGCGTGCACCGGACTTCCCGGCCTCGCGCGCGGCGGCGAGCCCGGCGGGCCCGGCGCCCACGACGAGGACGTCGGTGTGGACGTGCGTGTGCTCGTACGTCTGCTCATCCTGGCCGGGGTCGAGGATGCCGAGGCCGGACAGGTAGTCCGCCTGCAGGCCCTCGGCGATCGGGACGCGGGTGGCCGGCAGCATCGATTCGGAGATGTCGCCGGGGTACCGGGCATGCACGCGGACGAGGGCGTTGGACTCTTCAACGCCGGCGCCCAGGATGCCGCGGGGCCGTCCCAGGTAGGTCGAGGCGCCGCAGTCCAGGCGACCGGCCGCGATGAGGGCGCTGGCGATCGTGTCGCCGACGTATCCGGAGTAGGCGGTGCCGTCGACGGTGAAGGTGATCGGGCGACCGGTGTCGATCCCGGTGGCACCGGGCAGACGGGTGGAGGTCGTCATCGAGCCCCTCCTTCAGTGGTGGCGGATGCTCCGGCGGCGGGGCGGGGAGATCCCATCGGGTAGATCGCGGTGAACTCGTAGGTGGCCGTGTCGCGGACGGCGTTGAACCACTTGCGGCAGCCGGCGCTGTGGCTCCAGCGCTCGGCGAAGGCGCCGCGGTCGTTGTCGCGGTAGAACAGGTATTCCGCCCACTCGCGGTCGGACAGCGCGTACGGGTCCTCGGGGTAGGCCACGTGGGCCTGCCCGCCGTAGTGGAACTCCGTCTCGTCGCGCGGCCCGCAGTGGGGGCAGTGGATGAGCAGCATGTCGGACCTTTCAGTGCGCCACGGCAGCGGCGCCGTGCTCGTCGATGAGGTGACCGGTCTCGAAGCGGTCCAGGGCGAAGGGGGCGTTGAGCGGGTGCGGTTCGTCGTTCGCGATCGTGTGGGCGTAGGTGAAGCCCGCCCCCGGCGTCCCCTTGAAGCCGCCCGTGCCCCAGCCGCAGTTGACGTAGAGGCCCTGGACCTCCGTCTTCGACACGACCGGGGAGGCGTCGAGGGTGACGTCGACGTTGCCGCCCCACGTCCGCAGCAGGTGCGCACGGGCGAAGATCGGGAAGAGCTCGACCGCTGCGGCCAGCTGCTCCTCGATGACGTGGAAGCCGCCCCGCTGGCCGTAGCCGTTGTAGGAGTCGATCCCGGCGCCCATGACGAGCTCGCCCTTGTGCGCCTGCGAGACGTAGACGTGGACGTGGTTCGACATGACGACCGTGGGGTGCACGGGCTCGAAGAGCTCAGAGACCAGCGCCTGCAGCGGGTGGGTCTGGATCGGCAGGCGGACCCCGGCCATGTCGGCGAGTCCCGAGGAGTCGCCTGCGACGGCGAGGGCGACCTTCTCCGTGGCGATCGGGCCCAGGTTCGTCTGCACGCCCACGACCTGGTCGCCCACGCGGTCGATGCCGGTGACCTCGCAGTTCTGGATGATGTCGACGCCCATCTCATCCGCCTTGCGGGCGAATGCCCACGCGACGTGGTCGTGCTTCGCGATGCCGGCGCGCGGCTGGTAGGTGGCGCCCATGACCGGGTAGCGGAGGTCGTCGCTGATGTTGATGATCGGGCAGACCTCCTTGACCTGCTGGGGGTCCAGCCATTCCGCGTCGACGCCGTTGAGCCGGTTGGCGCCCACCCGGCGCTGCGACTCGCGCACGTCCTGGAGGGTGTGGGCGAGGTTGAGCACGCCGCGCTGGGAGAAGAGGAAGTCGTAGTCGAGCTCCTCGGGCAGCTGCTCCCAGAGCTTGAGGGACTTCTCGTAGATCGCAGCGGACTCGTCCCAGAGGTAGTTCGAGCGGATGATCGTCGTGTTGCGCGCCATGTTGCCGCCGGCCAGCCAGCCGCGCTCCAGGATCGCGATGTTCGTCATCCCGTGGTTCTTCGCCAGGTAGTAGGCGGTGGCCAGGCCGTGCCCGCCGCCGCCCACGATGACGGCCTCGTAGGACTTCTTCGGCTCCGGATTGCGCCACAGGAAGTCCGGGTGCTCGGGGAGGAGGTCAGCCATCAGCGGGCTCCGATCTCTGCGATGCGAGGGGCGATCGACGGCACCACCGCCGGCGCCTTTAATAGTCAACTAATATATCAGTTGTGTTCCTGTAGTGTAAGCGGCGGAAATCCAGCCGCGCAAGAGCTCTGAGACACGAGACTCACGACCAGGAGGTGACGCCTGTGCCAGACATCCGGAACGGCGGGTCGTCCCTGGCCGACCAGGCCTACGAGGTCCTCCGACATCGCCTCATCATGCTCGACATTCCCCCGGGCGACGCCATCAACGAGGCATCCCTCAGCGCTGAGCTGGGTGTGGGAAGGACACCCATCCGCGAGGCACTCAAGCGCCTCGAGGGTGAGCACCTCGTCGTCTCCTACCCGCGTCGCGGAACCTTCGCCAGCAACGTGAACATCACGGACCTCGCGGCGATCACAGAGATGCGCGAGGCGCTCGAGCCGATCGCCGCGCGCCGCGCCTCGCGGAACATCACCCCTCAGCTGCGCGCGGAGTTCACCCAGGCGATCGCGCGGATCCGCGACCTCGACCCGGAGCAGGACGCGCGGACGCTCATCGAGAGCGATCTGGAGGTCCACCGGCTCGTCTACCGCGCGGTCGACAACCTCCACCTGCAGGAGTCCCTCGTCCACCTCGACGATCTGGCCACGCGCATCTGGTGCCTCGCGCTGCCGCGGATCCCGGATCTCATCGGTCACATCCGCGACCACGTCGACCTCCTCGAGGCGATCCTCGCAGGCGACGAGGACCGGGCCGGCGCGGAGGCAGGCACCCACGTCCGCGAGTTCGAGGCCACCGTCCGCTCCGCCCTCGCGTAGGCCATTCGCCTTCCGCTTGCGGCTCCGCACCCGTAGTCTCGGACCAGCCGACCGGTGGTCTCGGACCGGTCGCCGTCCGAGCCACTGAAAGGGACGCGCATGACCCGGTTCCACTCGCAGGAATCCCTGGCCGCCCCGCTCGACCAGGTGGTCCGCTGGCACGCGCTGCCCGGCGCCGTCACCCGCCTGTCCCCGCACTGGGCGCAGACGGTAGTCCAGGAGGGCGATCCCGCCGTCCCCGGCACCCGCACGCGCATGAAGATCGCCGCACCCGGGTCCCGCGGCGCGATCCGCCTCCCCTGGCAGTCGGAGCACGACGCTCTGGACGATCCCGCCATCGCCCCGCTCACCGCTGTTCCCGCCGCCCTGGACGACTCCACCCACACCGGCACCGCCTACGGATTCGCCGACCGCATGGTCGACTCCCCGCGCGTCCCGCTGCGCTCGTGGGAGCACCGGCACGTCTTCCGACCCCACACCTCCCCCGCTCCCGAGGCCGCCGCGAGTCCCGGCTCCTCCACCCTCATCGAGGACACCGTCGATCTCGAGCTCCCGCAGCTGCCGGGACGGCTCTCCCGTCTCCCCGGCTCCGGACTCCCTGAGTCCGCGATGCTCACGAACCTCGAGCGCACCTTCGCCGCCCGCACCACCCGCCTGACCCGCGAGTTCGCATTCCTCCGCAGCATCGACGCGCCCACGACGGGCGGCGACCGGCCGTTGCGCATCCTCGTGACCGGCGCGTCCGGTCTGGTGGGAACCCAGCTCACCGCACTGCTGACGACCGCCGGCCACACGGTCCGCCGCCTCGTCCGGCAGGAGCCCCGGACGGGCACGCACGGTGCGGCTCCCCGCGCCACCGCCGCCTACGCCCACACACCCGCATCCACCCCCACTCCTCCCACCCGCTTCGCGTCCACCGGCGAGGCACCTGACCAGGAGTCCCACTGGGATCCCCGCGCGAATGTCCTCCTGCGCGACGACCTCGCATGGGCGGACGTCGTCGTCCACCTGGCCGGCCGCAGCATCGCGGGTCGCCTCACGGACGCGGCGAAAGAGGAGATCCTCGCCTCCCGCATCGCATCGACCCGCCTGCTCGTCAGGACGATCGCCGCGCTGCCGCCGGCAGATCGCCCGGAGGCGTTCATCAGCGCCTCGGCGGTCGGCTACTACGGCACGGACCGTCGCACCCCCGCCGCCGAGGCCGCACCCGCCGGCACCGGCTTCCTCGCCGATGTCTGCCGGGCCTGGGAGGACGAGGCCGCCGCGGTGGAGGCCTCCGGTGTCCGCTGGGTGTCCGTCCGGACCGGGCTCGTGCTCAGCGGCCTGGGCGGTCTGCTCGCCCTGCAGGTTCCGCTCTATCTGGCCGGTGCCGGTGGCCGGTTGGGCTCCGGCGACCAGTGGTTCCCGTGGATCGGCCACGACGACCTCGTCCGCGTCTACGCGCGTGCGATCGTCGACGACTCCCTCTCCGGGCCCGTCAACGCGGTGGCGCCGGGCATCGTGCGGCAGACGGAGTTCGCGAAGACGATGGGGAAACATCTGCGCAGGCCGGCGCTCCTCCCTGTGCCGCGACTGGGTCCCGCGCTCCTGCTGGGCGACGACGGGGCCGATGAGCTCGCCCTCGCCGGTCAGAACGTCGTCCCCACCGCGCTGGAGTCGGTCGGATTCGAGTTCGCCCACCCTCAGCTGCGCGACTGCCTCATCGAGGAACTGGGCCCCTGACCCCGCTGACGTCAGGCATCGTCGGCGGTGCCGGACTCCTGGCCTGCGCCCTGCGCGCTCGTATCGCTCCCGCTGCCCGATCCGCTCTCCATGGAACCGCCGCCCTGCGAGTTCGCGTCGCCGCCCGCACCTCCGCCGGACCCGCCGCTCCCCGCCGAGCCTCCGTCGGACGAACCCGACCCGGACGAGCCGCCGCTGTCCGAGGACCCGTCCGCGCCGGTGCCCTCACCCGCTCCTGAGTCGGACTCCTGGCCGGTGCCCTGCTCGCCCGTGCCCTCCTGGTCACCGGTCCCGTCGTCCGTGCCGGAACCGCCTTCGTCGGCCGGGACTTGCTGACCCGTCCCCTGCCGTTCCGCACCACCGTTCGACCCGGTCGAGCCGCCCGTGTCGCCGGTGCCCGCCTCACCGGTGCCGGTCTCCTCCGTTCCCGAGGTCCCCTCACCCTCGCTCGCATCCCCCGTGATCGACCGCGAGATCTGCGAGGTCCCGGGTGAGATGTCGTTCTCCGTCACCTGCTCGGCGACCACGACCGCGCCGATGCCCACGAGGAAGGTCGCCGCACCGATCACCACCGGGTAGAGGACCCGCTTGCGCCGCAGCTTCTGCCGCCAGGTGAGTGGCTCATCCGTCGCGATCGCGATCGTGCGCCCATCCTTCGCGTTCGGCACCGGGCCGATCTTCGCGACGGCCCTCTGGACCTTCTCCTTGCCTTTGTCCAGACCTCGGCTGTAGAACGTCACCGCCACGGCGGTGACCACGCTCGCCAGCCCTGCTCCCAGGACGGTGCCCGCCACTCCCAGCTGGCCGCCGATGACGGACGAGGTCGCCGCCGCGGCCGCACCCGCGACCAGCGACGTGGCAGAGACGCCGTTGCCGTCTTTGGTCTCGGACTCACCGGAGGCGGCCGCCTGTCCGCTGGTCACGTGTCCGGTGGACACGTCCCCGGCATACGCGGGGACCTGGGCCAGGTCGTCCGTGACGACCGGCAGCATCTGCGCGGTCGTGGGCGCACCGTCGTTACGCAGGTGGTGCCCCGCAGGTTCTCCTCCCCCGTACACGCCTCCCCGGACTTCGTCACTCCCGCTCGCGCCCCTCTGGGCCTCACGATCCTGCACTCGCCCCGGGCTCTCGAATCCTCGTGTCACAGACACCGGCATCCCTCCCCATCCTGATTCCCGGAAGCCTCGCCCACTCACTTCAGGGGATCCTGGGGAGCCGCCCGCGAATCTGGTGGTCGCCTGACAGCCGGGACCCGCCGAGGTCCACGGATCCGCGGTTGTGGCACTCTCGTGTGAGCGGCGCGACACCCGCTTCCCAGCCAACCGCCAGCACAGGAGCCCCGTGCACACAGCCCCCGCAAGCCCCACCGCCGCACTCGTCTTCGACGACGTCACGGTCCGACGCGCCTCCACCGTCATCCTCCCCGGCGTCTCCTTCGCGGTGGGCCGCGGCCAGCACTGGGTGATGCTGGGCCCAAACGGGGCGGGCAAGAGCACGATCCTCAGTCTGGCCGGCGGGATGGGGCACCCCACCAGTGGGACCGTCGACGTGCTGGGGCATCGGGTGGGCCGCGTCGAGCTCCGCGCCCTGCGCGAACAGATCGGGCACGTGAATCCGCGCCACCCCCTGCGCTCGAAGCTCACCGCCCTCCACGTGACGCTCACCGGTCTGACCGGGACGATCGAGACGATGCTCCGATGGGAGCCCACACCGGAGCAGAACGAGAGGGCACTGGGGCTCCTCGACCGCTTCGGCCTGGCCGACCGCGCACACGCCGCCTGGCCCACCCTGTCCCAGGGCGAGCGCGGACGCACCCTCATCGCTCGTGCCCTCATGGCCGATCCGGACCTGCTCCTCCTGGACGAACCGGCCACGGGTCTGGACGTCGCCGCCCGCGAGCAGCTCATGGAGACCCTCGAGATCCTCCCCGCCGAGCACCCCGACCTCACGACGGTCCTCGTCACGCACCACCTCGAGGAGATCCCGTCGTCCGTCACGCATGCGCTCCTGCTGCGCGACGGCGCACCGCTGGCGCACGGACCGGCCCGCGATGTCCTCACCACAGAGAATGTCACCGCCGTCTTCGACCACCCCATCGCGGTCCGCTACGACGACGGCCGCTGGAGCGCCCGCACGAACCGGAGCTCTCGCTAAGACCGCACGACTTCCCGGTGGCCCGCGTCCAGTCGCTTCGTCCACCCCCGCGTGTCCAAATGCTCCAGCAGCGGGATGACGGTCCTCCGGGTCGTGTCGAGAGCCTGCCGCGCCTGGCTCGTGGTGAACGGCTGCGGCAGTGCGGCCAGGACCCGCATCGCCTGCGCCGGCGCTCCCGGCCCCAGCACGATCGGATCGCCCTGACCAGCCGTGCCTCCGCGGGCACCGGCGCCGCCGCGCGCGTCCTGCCCGCCCAGCCGCACGAGGCGACCCTGCGCTTCCGCCGCCGCGAGCTCGCGCGCACCCAGCCGCAGCCGGTCGAGATCACGGGCCTCCGGCGCCCGGAACGGTGCCCTGGTCCACTGGTCCTCGAGCACCGCGATCGCCGGCTCCGCCGTCCCCATCGTCCGTGGGGCTCCCGGCGGGCGGATCCGTCCGGCGTCCACGGTCAGCTCCGCCTCCCGCACGATCGCGCTCAACAGCGCCGAGGCCGCCCGCACCCCCGCCTGCACGTCACCTCCCGCACCGGTCAGGTCCGGCAGCCCCAACCGGTCGACCGCCGCCTTGCCCGTCAGCCCCGGTGACAGCGGATCCGCGGCGAGCTCTGCACGGACCGCCTCCCCCAGCGCCTGCGCCCAGCTCGCCAGCCGTTCCTCGTCGACCAGCACATCCCGCACGCGCCGCACTCCCGCAGGCAGTGCGCCGTCGTCCGGCACCTCCAGGCCCGCCGATCCCAACACGCTCACCGGCACGGCGCCGCGGCGCCGCACCTCCGTCGCCAGGTCGCCCTCCGGCCGCATGTCGGCCAGCTGCTCCGCCCGGCGGCGCGCGTCCCCGCGGCGGGCGAGCTCCGGCGGGTCGACGTCGAGCACCTGGACACCCGCGTACACCGCACGATCACCGGGGGCACGCAGCAGCACACGGTCCCCCAGCGTCAGCGGCAGCGACCGAGCCAGCGTCAGCCGCGCGTGCGTCTTACCCAGCGGCCGCACCGTCGCCGTCACCGCGGCGGTCCCCACGTGCGCGGTGAGCTCGCGCGGCGCCTCTTCCAGCGACTCCCCCGTCAGCCCGCGGACATCGACGACGGACGTGAGGCCCCAGGCACCCGTGCTCAGTAGGACATCACCGCGATGCACGGCATCCGCCGGCACCCCGCGCAGGTTCACCGCGGCACGGGTGACGGGACCCAGCACCTCGACGGCCGCGTCCTGACTCTGCATCCCGCGCACGGTGACCGCGCGCCCGCCGGCGTCCTCGGCGCCCACCAGCACCAGTTCATCGTCGGGTCGCAGCGTCCCACCGCCCAGGGTGCCCGTGACGACGGTGCCGGCGCCGGAGATCGTGAAGGCGCGGTCGATCCACAGGCGGATGCGCGCGTGCGGATCCGGGGCCGGTGCCGCGGCGAGGACCGCATCCAGCCGCTCACGGAGTTCGTCGACCCCCTGCCCAGTCGTCCCGGACACGACGACGGCCGGCGCCTCCGCCAGACCCGTGTCCGCCAGTTCCGCCCGCGCTCGCGCCACCACGGCGTCCACTCCGTCCGGCGCCAGGTCCGCCCGCGTCACGACCAGCAGGCCGTGCGCGATGCCCAGCGCCGCGATCGCGTCCCGGTGATCGCCGGACTGGGGCATCCACCCCTCGTCCGCCGCGACGACGAAGAGCACGATCGGCGCGGGGCCCACGCCGGCCAGCATGTTGCCCAGGAACCGCTCGTGCCCCGGCACATCGACGAAGGACACGGTGCGGCCGCTGCGCAGCGTCGTCCACGCGAACCCCAGATCGATCGTCAGGCCGCGCCGGCGCTCCTCGTCCCAGCGATCCGGCTCGATCCCCGTGAGCGCCCGCACCAGCGTCGACTTCCCGTGATCCACGTGCCCGGCCGTCGTGACGACGAACGAAGCCCGCCTCGCTGACTCCGACCCCGTCCGAGCCGACGTCCGGCCCGCCGGATCCGGCCCAGACTCTCCTGTCCCCGCTGCCGCCACACCTGCCCCCGTCACGCACGTCCGGCGGACAGATCCGCCAGCACCCGCCCGATCGCGTCCGCCAGCGCACCGTCCTGGTCCTGGGGCACGCAGCGGAGGTCGACGAGGCAGCGTCCCTCGTGCACCCGCGTCACGACCGCCGGCGTCCCGGTCCGCAGCGGCGCCGCCGCGGCCTCCGGCAGCGCGATCGCCCAGCCGGGCAGGTCGACGCCGGTGCCCCCACCGCCGCCCACGCGTCCCGCGTGCTCCACGACGAGCACTGCGACCATCGCGACCCGCCCCGCATGGTCCATCGCGGCGGACCGCGCTTCGTACGCGACGGTCTCCGTCCGCTCTCGCAGGTCCTGCGGATCCGTGTGCAGCGCCTGCTGGACCGGCGGGTCACCGGCGGTCAGCGTCGCCTCGAGCGCGGCGAGCGTGAGCTTGTCCGCCCGCACCGCGCGCGCCATCGGATGCCGGGCCAGGGTCGCGAGGGCCTCCGCCCGTCCCAGCAGGATCCCGGCCTGCGGGCCGCCCAGCAGCTTGTCCCCGGAGGCGATGACGACGTCCGCTCCGGCTGCCAGGACCGAGGCCGCGTCTGGCTCCTTGGGCAGCGCCGGTTCCGGCGCCAGCAGTCCGCTGCCCAGGTCGACGATGAGGGGCACGTCGCGCGCGTGGCACAGGTCCGCCAGCTCCCGCAGGTCCGCGTCCGCCGTGAACCCCTCGATCCGGAAGTTCGAGCGGTGGACGGACAGGACGGCCGCGACCTCGCCCAGCACCCGCTCGTAGTCCTCCAGGTGGGTGCGGTTCGTCGTCCCCACTTCGACGAGGCGCACACCGGTGGACTCGATGAGGTCGGACAGGCGGAAGCCCGCCCCGATCTCCACGAACTCGCCGCGGCTGATCGCGACGCCCGCGTCCCGGGCGAGCGCGGTCGTGGCGAGCATGAGGGCGGCCGCCCCGTTGTTCACGACCAGCGCGTCCTCCGCCGCCGGGCACGCGGCCAGCAGCGCGGCGCGCGCAGCCGCTCCCCGCCGGGCGCGCGCCCCGGACACAAGGTCGAACTCGAGGTCCGTGTACCCGGCGGCGTCCGCCAGCGCCCGCTGCGCGGCCGGGGACAGCGGGGCCCGGCCCAGGTTCGTGTGGACGACGACGCCGGTCGCGTTGAGCACCGGGGTGAGCGACGAGGCCCGGGACGACTCGAGGGAGGCCAGCAGCTCCGTCTCCACGGCCTCGGGCGCGATGTCACCGGACCGGGCACGGTCCTGTGCGGCCCGGATGAGGCCCAGGACGACGGACCGGCCCAGGGAGGCGACGGCGGCGGCCACCCGCGGGTGCGCCAGCAGGGCGTCCGTGCGCGGGATCCGCCGGCGCGGGTCTGCGGGGCCGGCTGCGTTGTCGTCGTCCACGGACACTCCTCCATCGGGGCTCCAGAGATTGGCGGAGGCGGACGGGAATCGAACCCGCCAAGCCCAGATGCTGGGCTTCACCGGTTTTGAAGACCGGGGCGACCACCAGGACGCGGACGCCTCCATCCGTGAAACTACCAGGCATCCCGGACACGGAACCCTCGGCATACGAACCCGGGGGCCTGACAGCCCGGATCACCCGTAGACTCCCCGGCATGAGCATCGATGGCGACGCCGCACCGGCTTACGGCACCCCTCTTCCCACCCTTTCGGCTCCCGCAGTCCGCCTCACGACGATGGCCGCAGGCGGCGGCTGCGCGTGCAAGATCCCGCCCGGCGAGCTGGAGACCGCCGTCGCGTCGCTGGCCGGCCAGGACTTCGAGCAGGTCCTCGTGGGCCTCGACGACGGCGATGACGCCGCCGCAGTCCGCATCCAGGATGGGCTCGCAGTCCTCTCCACCGCGGACTTCTTCACCCCCGTCGTCGACGACGCGTACGACTGGGGCCGCATCGCCGCCGCAAACGCGATGAGCGACATCTACGCGATGGGCGGTACCCCCGTCGTCGCGATCAACCTCATCGCCTGGCCGCGCGAGGCCCTCCCGATGGAGCTCATGACCGAGGTCCTGCGCGGCGGACTGGCCGTCGCGGGCGACGCGGGCGTCCCTGTCATCGGCGGACACTCGATCGACGGTCCCGAACCCACCTACGGCATGGCCGTCACCGGCACCGCCCACCCGGACAGGCTGCTGCGCAACGACGCCGCCGCCGCGGGCCTGCCCATCACCCTCACGAAGCCCGTGGGCGTGGGACTGCTGAACAACCGCCACAAGTCCACCGGCGAGGTCTTCGCCTCCGCGATCGACTCGATGACGACGCTCAACCGCGATGCCGCGGCCGCCGCGCTCGAGGCCGGGGCCACCGCCGCGACGGACGTCACCGGCTTCGGCCTGCTGGGTCACCTGCACAAGATGCTGCGGGCCTCGGGCGTGGGCGCCGTCCTCGACCGCTCCGCGGTCCCGCTGCTGGACGGTGCGGCCGAGGCCCTGCGCGACGGCTACGTCTCCGGCGGCACCCGCCGCAACCTGGACTGGGTTCGCCCGCACGTGCGCGCGGGTGTCGGCATCACGGAGGACGACCTCCTCGCGCTGGCCGACGCGCAGACGTCCGGCGGCCTGCTGGTCGTGGGCGAGGTCCCCGGCTATCCCGTCATCGGCGAGACCGTCGCGGGAGACGGCATCGACATCCGCTGAGACGCACGGCCCTGCTGCTGGGGCCTCAGCACCATCAGGAAGGACATGCGCGGGTGCAGACAGTCATGCTTCTGACAGAAGCGATGATCGTCCTCGGGGCGATCCTTCTGGGTGTCCGCGCTGGCGGAGTCGGCATCGGACTGTGGGGAGGAGTCGGCACAGCTCTTCTCGTCTTCGTCTTCGGCGAGGACATCGGAGCCCCTCCCGTGGATGCTCTGCTGATCATCGTGGCCGTCATCCTCGCCACCTCCGTCCTGCAGGCCGCGGGTGGAATCGACTGGATGATCTCGCTCGCTGCTCGAGTCATCGTGAAGAGGCCGCGAAGTGTGACCATCGTGGCTCCCCTGGTGTCTTTCCTCTTCTCTGTGGGTGCAGGAACCTCGAACATCCTCTTCTCGCTCCTGCCCGTGATCCAGGAGGTCGCAGAGCGATCAGGAGTGCGGCCCTCGAAGCCCATGAGCGTCTCAGTGGTGGCGACGAGTGTGGCACTGGCGTGCTCCCCCGTCTCCGCAGCCATGGCGGTCATGGTCTCCATCATGGACGTGCAGCCGGCAGGGGGCTGGAGCATCCTGCAGATCATGGTCGTGACCGTTCCGGCAGCGGCTGTGGGCATTGTCGTCACGTCGGTGCTCGTCAGTCGGTGGGGTGGACCCGACACCCGTCCTGCCGTCACCGCGAGGGACGCCCCTCCGGGTATCACGGGCCTGACCACCGTGACCACAGGCATCACGCCCCGCGCACGTGCAAGTGCGCTGGTGTACTTCGCGGGAGTCCTCAGCGTCGTCGCGTTCGGACTCTTTCCGGCTCTCCGACCCTCGAACGGCGAGGGGGACGTCGTGGGCGTCGGTGTGATGATCCAGTTGGTCATGCTGGTCACATCAACGGCGATTCTCATCGTCGGACGACCTCAGCTGGACTCCGTCCCGTCCGCGGACATCTTCCGCGGTGGCATGGTGGCAGCCATCGCCTTCTTCGGCTTGGCCTGGATGATCAACACCTTCCTCGACGCCCATGCTGAGACGGTCTTCGCGAGCCTGGGCGAGTGGGTGCACGCATGGCCGTTCGCGATGGCCATCGCCGTCTTCCTGATAGCAGTGCTGACCACCAGCCAATCAACAGCGACCCTGGCGATCGTGCCCATCGGTCTGGATGCCGGCATACCGATCGCCCTCACCGTCGGCCTGTGGGTCGGAGGCCTGGGAGGCATCTATCTCCTTCCCACCAACGGACTGCAGATCGCGGCTGCTGCGTTCGATCAGACGGGTTCGACGAAGCTCGGACGCCGACTCTACGACCATTCGTTCTTCGTCCCCTCCATCATGGTCACACTCGTCACCATGCTTGCCGGGGCGGCCATCGGCTCGATCGTGAGGCACTGACGGAGTCAACAGCAGGTGAGGACTGCACTGTGGCCTGCGTCCACGACGGGGGCGGCGAGTGAGCGCCCCAGACCTGTCGAACAGCCGGTGATGATCCAGGTGGCCATGGTGCGTCTCCTTCGGTGCAGACGATGAGGGGCACCAGCTTCGCTGACGCCCCTCACACTCCGCGCTGCCGCGCGGCCCGCGTCCGCCCTCACACTCCGCGCTGCCGCGCAGTCGCCCTACGCCTGCAGGCCTGCCGCGCTCAGGTCCGCGACGAGCTGGCGGACGCCGTAGGTCCACGGTGCCAGCTGCTCGGTGGGACCGACCGTGCTGACCAGTCGGCCCAGGCGCGGGTTGGCGATCGTGACGACGTCGCCGTGCTTGTGCGTGAACCCCTCGCCGGGCGCATCCCGGTCGAGCGTGGGGGCGAAGAGCGTGCCCGTGAGGATGACGCAGCCGTCCGGGTACTGGTGGTGGTCACCCAGCGTCGCCTCGACGAGGCGCTCGAACGTGCGGCTGAGCGCACCCACGGTGTTGAGCCCGTCCAGCACGAAGCCGTCGCCGCCGTCCGCCTCGGATGCGCCCTCGACGCGCAGCTCGATCTCGACGCTGCGCGCATCGTCCAGGGTGAAGGACTCGTCGAACACTCGGATGACAGGACCCAGGGCCGTCGACCGGTTGTTGTCCTTCGCCATGCCCAGCAGCAGCGCGGACCGCCCCTCGACGTCGCGCAGGTTCACGTCGTTGCCCAGGGTCACGCCCGCGATCCGTCCGTCGGCCGTCACGACCAGCGTGAGCTCCGGCTCCGGGTTGTTCCACGCGGAGAACGCCGGGATCCCGATCGCGTCGCCGCTGCCCACGGCGGACAGCAGCGGCCCCTTCGTGAAGACCTCCGGGTCCGGCCCCAGCCCCACCTCCAGGTACTGCGACCACCAGCCCAAGGAGAGCAGCTGCTCCTTGACGGCCGCGGCCTCCGGACTGCCGGGCACGATCGCGGCGAGGTCGACCCCCACTGCCTGCGTCATCTCCTCCCGGATCCGCTGTGCGCTGCCCGGGTCGCCGCCGGCCCGCTCCTCGATGAGCCGCTCGATCATCGAACCCGCGAACGTGACCCCGCAGGCCTTGATGACCTGCAGGTCGATGGGCGCCAGGAGGGTGAGCGCGGACGGCCGCGCCGGATCGTCGCCCGCGTCCAGCTCCTGCGGCAGCCGCACATCGTCGACGCTCCACGTGGCTGGGGTCGCGAAGAGGCCGGCCAGATCCAGTGCCAGGCCCTCGCGCTCCAACAGCGACGCCGAGGTCCCGGCCAGCTCCGAGGCATCCCACACCTGAGCGCCCCGCAGGGCGACGGGCACGGGCACACCGCGCGCCGGGTCCCAGACCCGGCCCACGAAGGTGCCGGCGGTCTGGTCGACCGGCAGGACGTCCCGTGCGGTCACCACCGCCGCCGAGGCCGCAACACCTGCCGCCTGCCCGGTCGCCTCCACGGACACGACCTCCGCAGTCTCCTTCTCCGCCGTCACTGCGCCGCCACCCACGCACCGTCGACGCGACGGGCGATGCCGGTGGGGTTGGACTCCTGGAGCTCCAGCGGCAGCATCGCGTCCTCCATGTCCTGGAACGCGACGCCGCGCAGCCAGCGGTCGATCGCGGCGGTGCCCACGCTCGTCCCGTGCTGGGTCGCGGCGGGGTACGGGCCTCCGTGGTACTGCGCGTAGGAGACGGTGACGCCGGTGGGCCATCCACCGCGCAGCACGCGACCGCAGCGGTCCTGGAGCAGCTGGAGGACGCGGGTGATGTCCTCGCCGTCCGCGCTGTGGATCGTGCCGGTCAGCTGTCCGCCCAGCAGGTCGAGGGCCTGCTCGAGCTCTGCCGTGTCCGCGTAGGTGATGAGGACGGCGGCGGGGCCGAACATCTCCGTGCGGATCGCGGCCGCGTCACCGGACAGCTCCGCCGCGCGCACACGCAGCACGCCCGGGGCGGGCGGGTTCGCTCCGTCACCGGCGACCAGCACGTCGACACCCTCCGAACCGGCCACCTCGTCGCGCTTCGCGACGAAGCCGTCGCGGATCGACTCGGTGAGCATGCCGACGGAGGGGGCGACTTCGGAGGCGAGCCGGGGCAGGGCCGTCTCCGCGGCCTCGGCGGCGGTCTCCGGCAGCAGCAGCAGGCCGGGCTTCGTGCAGAACTGGCCCGTGCCCATCGTCATGGAGCCGATCCAGCCGGCCAGCAGGTCCTCGCCCTGGGCGGCCCAGGCGGCCTCGGTGACGACGACGGGATTGAGGGAGCCCAGCTCGCCGTAGAACGGGATGGGCTCCGGGCGGGCGACGGCGCGGTCGAAGAGGGCGCGGCCGCCCGCCTCCGAGCCGGTGAAGCCCACGGCCTTGACCTGCGGGTGGTCGACGAGGGCCTGCGCGGCCTCGAAGCCCTCGACGGCGCCGAAGAGGCCGGCCGGGGCGCCGGCGGCGGTCAGCGCGTCCGCGACGATCTGCGCGGTGCGGCGGGCCAGGCCCTCGTGGGCGGGGTGCAGCTTGTGGACGACGGCGCAGCCGGCGGCCAGTGCGGAGGCGGAGTCGCCGCCGATGACGGAGAACGCGAACGGGAAGTTCGAGGCGCCGAAGACGCCCACGACGCCCAGCGGCACGTTGATTCGGCGCAGGTCGGGGCGGGGGCCCATGCCCCAGTCAGCGTCCGCGTGGTCGATCGTGGCGCCCAGGAACTCGCCGCGGCGGGCCTCCTGGGCCAGCAGGCGCAGCTGGAACGCGGTGCGGGTGAGTTCGCCGTTCAGGCGCGCGTCGGGGAGGTTCGACTCCTCCATCGCGAGCGGCACGAGCTCCTCGCGGTTCGCTTCGAGGGCGTCGGCGATCGCGTCCATCCAGGCGGCGCGCTCGTCGCGGGTGCGGGTGCGCGCTTCGAGGAACGCCTGGTGAGCGGCGCGGACGACCTCATCCGTGCCGGCGACCCCCTGCGGGGCGGCGGGTGCGGTGCGAGTGGTCTCAGTCATGAATGTGCTCCTTTCGAGGATCTCACTGTCTGAGTCGAGTGTGGTCTGTCGGGACTGCGGCGGTCCGGTTCCGGCCGGTCGCGCATGCCTGAGCACGGTGGTCGGGCTGTCGTGGGCGGACCGGCGGGGCCGGGCACTACGGCGACGTCGTCCGCGGGCGAATCGCCGCCTCGTGGAATATAGGTTTCACCCCAACACTATACGAACGAGTAGCGTGGGTCTCCTGAGCACGCGCCGCCGGCGGGGCGCCGCGCCTCAGCCGGTCGTCGTAATGGAGTCGTGGGTGATGCCGGCCTGTCGTCGCGCCTCCAGCCGGTCGCGCTGCGGCACCACGACGTGGCGCGGGTCCTTCGTCGACTCGATGCCCGCTTTGAGCATCCCCTGCCGCGTGAACGCCGAGGCCGCCGCCAGTGCCGCTCCCGCCACCGCCGAGCCGATCTGCAGCCCCACGCGCACGCCCGTCCGCCAGCCGCCGGAACCACCCGCACCAGAGCCACTCGCGCCGGAGCCGCCGAGGCCGCGCGCCACCCGCGCTTCGAACACCCGCGCGCCCACTTCGAGTGCCGCGGTCGCGACGCCCCCGGCGAGCGCCAGCACCTCGGCCCGGTGCAGCAGCCGGCCGGGCTCGCCCGACTCCATCGGCTCGACCTCCGCCGGATGCATCCGGTTCTTCATGACGCGCATCGCCGCGAGCTCCACGACGGTCCCCAGGAGCGCGAACACCCGCGCGGGCCCGGCCTGGGCCACCGGTGTCGTCACCATCGCGGCACCGCCGGCCGCCAACGACGCCGAGGCCGCGAAGACGACCGGCAGACCGTTCCGTCCCGCTGCATTCCAGGTGGGCACCGCCGTGGCGCCCAGCAGCACGCCTGTGTAGGCGGCCAGCGGGGCCGCGAACACGACCGATGTCACCGCCGCCGGCGTCTCGACCGCCTGCAGCAGCGTGCGCGCGGGCGACAGCGGCCCCAGGGGGATCCGCTCGCCCGTCAGCCGGTCGACCTCGAGCACCGCGACGACACCCGCGGTCGACCCGAATCCGCCCAGGATCCACGACCCCAGGCTCATGGGCGAGGTGATCTTGACGGTGCGCATCATGTTGAGGAAGCGGTCGGGCCGGCCCAGGTCCTCGATGAGCGCGACGGTGCCCAGCCCAAGCGCGGCGAGCGCCGTCAGTCGCGTCCTGGACCGCAGCGCGGGCCGGTCCGTCAGCTGCGCGCCCAGCCCCAGCAGCGCGGAACCGCCGGCCAGACCGCCCAGGAACAGGTACGCGGCGATCTCATCGCCCCACGGCGGCGCCTTGACGATGGGCCGCCCGTAGTACGACGTGAACTCGACGTCCTCGACCATGGGCATCTCGCGCCCGCCGTCGGCGCCTCGACTCAG
>NZ_HE978608.1:67715-106666 GCF_000285835.1 Brevibacterium senegalense | reverse complement strand
GGCCTCGGCGTCGTCGCCGGTCGCCGTCCGGCGGACGGTACGCGTCGTACGGGGACGTCGTCATCGACGGCCTCCGCCCAGGAACGAGCCCCCGCCCAGGAACGCCACCGCCGCGGCGCCCAGCATGCCCACCGCGGCCGCACCGGCGGCGGCCCACATGCCCGGCAGATCCTTCGTCGCGACGCGCGGGTCCGGCGGCAGGCCGTAGACCTCTGGCTCGTCCAACAGGAGGAACACGGATCCGGTGCCGCCCACGCCGTCGTCCGGGTTGGCGCCGTAGAGCCGCGCCTCCGTGAGGCCGCGCTCGTGGAGGTCCCGCACGCGCGTCTGCGCCCGCGCCACCATCTCGTCCCGCTCCCCGAACCGGATCGAGGTCGTGGGGCACGTCTGCGCGCACGCGGGCTCCTGCCCGTCGACCAGCCGGTCGTAGCAGAGGGTGCACTTGTTCGCGGTGCCCGCGTCCGGCACATCCATCTGTGTGGCCTGACGGTCCTCGCGGTCCGTGGGCGTGTTGATCGTGCCGTCGTCGCGGCGCTCGATGACACCGAACGGGCAGCCCGCCACGCACGTCCCGCACCCGTTGCACACGTCGTTCTGGACGACGACGGTGCCGAACTCGGTGCGGAACAGCGCACCGGTGGGGCACACGTCCAGGCAGCCCGCGTACGTGCAGTGCTTGCACACGTCGGAGGACATGAGCCACCGGAAGTCGTCCGTGTCCGGCGGTGCCGTGTCGATGCCGGACAGGTCGCCCGCCGGCAGACCGGCTCCGGACGGATCCGCTCCGGTCGGGCCGCCCGCGCCCGAGGCCGCCCCGCCGTCCAGCAGCCCGCCCAGCAGGTCTGCGGTCACCCCGCCGCCGTCAGGCAGCGAGGGCGCGGCTGCCGCACCGGGCGCACCGGCCGCCGCTCCCCCGCCGGCGGCTCCGCCAGCGGGTCCACCGGCCCTCCCACCGGGAGGGCCGATCGTCGGCATGCCCAGGCTCACCAGCTTGCGACCGGACTCCCGAGCCTGCGCGATCCGATCGCTGTCCTGCTCGATGAAGGCGACGTGGCGCCACGTGTTGGCGCCCAGGCCGCCCGTGTTGTCGTAGGAGGACCCCAGCAGCTCGTACGTCCCGTCCTGCGGGTTGCGGTTCCACTCCTTGCACGCGACCTCGCACGCCTTGCAGCCGATGCAGATCGACGTATCCGTGAAGAACCCCTTGCGGGTGTGCGACCAGCCGGTCCCGGGCTCGGGTCGGGAGCTGAGTTCGGTGCCCGTGCGGACCGCTGCGCCGGTGCCGGACGTCGAGTCAGTACCGGGTACCGCGCCGGTGCGGACCTCTGTCGTCATCGACCGTCCTCCTGCTCGTCCTCGTGCGCGTCCTCGTGCGCGTCCGGGGATTCCTCCCCCAGTGTGTCAGACACGGGCCCACCTGCGGCTTCAGCACCGTCGGAGGGCGCCTCAGTCTCCCCGCTACCGTTCCCGCTCGATCCTCCGCTGCCGCCTCCGTCATGCGGCTCCTCGCGGCCCTCGGCCAGTGCCTCGGCACCGCCGGGCCGCAGATCCACCCGGCCGGTGCGGTCGTCCACGGCGCTCGCGCCCGCACCTCCGGCACCGCCCGGCGCCATCGGCGTGTCGCACTCGCAGCCGGGACCGTGGGGGCCCACCCCCACCTCGAGGTCCTCGGGACCGGGCGGCTCGGTGAGGCGGCCGGCTGCCCGTGCGGCCTCGGCGACGTCGTCCGGGACCGTCAGCATCCGGTTCCCGGACTCGATGGTGAGCCCGGCCTCGGCGCGGAACTTGTCGACCAGGTCCTGGCGCTCCGGCCCGCGGGGCCTACGGCCGGGCATGATCGCGCCCGCGACGTACTTCGAGGCCTGGATGTAGACGTTGGGGTCCATCGTGATGCCCAGCAGGTCGTTCGCGGAGTCGCCCTGCACCACCGCGCCGTCACCGCCGGCGCCCCAGTGGTACGGCAGGCCGACCTGGTGGATGGTCTGCCCGTCGACGATCAGCGGTCGCATGCGGCGGGTGACGAGCACGCGCGTCTCGATCGCGGCGCGCGGGGACACGATCGTGGCCCAGCCGTAGGGCTCGAGACCCACCTCTGCGGCCAGCTCCGGCGACACCTCGCAGAACATCTCCGGCTGCAGCTCGGACAGGTACGGCAGCCAGCGGGACATGCCGCCGGCCGTGTGGTGCTCGGTCAGGCGGTACGTCGTGAACACGTACGGGTACACGTGCGATCCTGGCGTGCCCGGACCCGGCGCGGACAGGTTGTCCTCGCGCTTCATCGTCACGCGGGTGGGGTTGTTCTGCTGCGCGTACAGCGCGTTGCGGACGGTCGACTCCTGGGGCTCGAAGTGCGTGGGAAGCGGCCCGTCGAGCATGCCCTGCGGGGCGAACAGCCACCCCTTGCCGTCGGGCTGCATGATGAACGGGTCGTCGCCGTTGAGGGATCCCGTGCCGCCGTACGCCGAGGCCCCGGTCGCCTCCGGAGACCGGTCCACCGGGAAGTCGGGGACGTCGCGGCCGGTCCAGCGGCCCTGGTCCGCGTCCCACCAGACGTGGCGCTTCCGCTCCGACCACGGCTTGCCGTCCGGGTCCGCCGAGGCGCGGTTGTAGAGGATCCGCCGGTTCGCCGGCCACGCCCAGCCCCAGTCCAGAGCTGTCTCGTCCTGCTGGGTGCGCGGGACCTTCCGGGCCGCGCGGTTCTCACCGCCGGCGAAGACGCCCGCGTAGATCCAGCAGCCGCTGGCCGTCGACCCGTCTGCGCGCAGTTCGCCGAAGCCGTCGACGGACGTGCCCGCGAGTGGGGTGCCGGCCAGGCCTGCACCGGCGGACTGGTCCGGGTCCTGCTCCTGCTCGTCCGTCCGGGCCACGTGGTAGCCGTTGATCTCGCGGACGACGGCGGTCGCGTCGACCTCACCGTGCTCGTCGACGGGGTAGTCCCACGTCAGGTCCAGGAGCGGACGGTCGCGCGGGTCGGTCGAGTCCGCCAGCCGCGCGCGGATCTTCTGGCCCAGCGTGTGGAAGAAGTCGAGTTCGGACTGCGCCTGGCCCGGCGGGTCGACGGCCTTGAACCGCCACTGCACCAGGCGTTGGGTCTGAGTGAAGCTGCCGGCCTTCTCAGTGTGGTTGGCGGCGGGGAGGAAGAAGACCTCTGTGTCGATCTCCTCCGTCGTGAGCTCGCCGGACTCGATCTCCGGTCCGTCCTTCCACCAGGTCGCGGATTCGATGAGCGAGAAGTCGCGGACGACCAGCCACTTGAGGTGGCTCATCGCCATGCGCTGCATGCGCCCGTTCGCGGAACCCACCGCAGGGTTCTGGCCCAGGATGAAGAAGCCGTCGACGCCGTCGGCCAGCATCCGCTCCGCTGTCTGATAGGTGCCGTGGGCCCCGTTGATCCGCGGCAGGTACTCGTAGGCGAAGTCGTTGTCCTTCGTCGCAGCGTCGCCCCACCATGCCTTGAGGAGGCTGACGGCGTAGGCGTCGCCGTTGGACCAGAAGCCCTTCTGGGTGTCCTTGGTGCCCACGCTCGCCACGTAGTCGCTGAACCTGTCGTGCACGCCCGCCTGGGGCATGGGCAGGTAGCCCGGCAGCAGGTTGAAGAGGGTGGGGATGTCCGTGGAGCCCTGGATCGTCGCGTGCCCGCGCAGCGCCATGACGCCGCCGCCGGGGCGGCCCATGTTGCCCAGCAGCAGCTGGAGGATCGAGGCGGTCCGGATGAACTGCGCGCCCAGCGAGTGCTGGGTCCAACCCACCGCATAGGCGAAGCACGTCGTCCGGTCCCGGCCGGAGTTCTCCGTCACGGAGCGCAGGAGGTACTCGAAGTCCTCCGGCTTGATGCCGCAGACGGACTCGACGAGCTCCGGCGTGTAACGCGAGTAGTGGCGCGTGAGGATCTGGAACACGCTGCGGGGGTGTGTGAGCGTGGGGTCGACGACGGGCTCGCCGTCGTCGTCCAGCTCGTACTGCCACGTCGCGTTGTCGTAGGCGTGCGTGTCCGGGTCGTAGCCGGAGAACAGGCCCTCGAGGTCCTCGGGCCCCTGGTAGTTCGGGCTGATGAGGTTCGCGGCGTTCGTGTAGTGGCGGACGTACTCGTCGAAGTGCAGGCCCTGCTCCAGGACGCTGCGGATGAGCGCGCCCAGGAGCACGATGTCGGAGCCCGCCCGGATGGGGACGTGCTTGTCAGCGCTGGCCGTCGTCCGGGTGAAGCGGGGGTCGACGTGGATGACCTTCGCGCCGCGCAGACGCGCTTCCGTGACCCACTGGAAGCCCACCGGGTGGCATTCGGCCATGTTCGAGCCCTGGATGACGATGCAGTCGGCATTCGCCATGTCCTGGACGGGCTGCGTGGCACCGCCTCTTCCGAACGAGGATCCCAGACTGGGAACCGTGGCGGAGTGTCAAATGCGCGCTTGGTTCTCGATCTGGATGGCGCCCGCCGCCGTGAACAGCTTCTTGATGAGGTAGTTCTCCTCATTGTCGATGGTGGCACCGCCCAGGCTGGCGATCCCCATCGTGCGGCGCAGCGGGCTGCCGTGCTCGTCCGTGTCCTGCCAGTGCTTGCGACGCGCCTCGAGGAAGCGGTCCGCGATCATGTCCGTCGCGGTCTCCAGGTCGAGGGTCTGCCAGTCCGTGGCGCGCGGGGCGCGGTAGAGGACCTGGGTGACGCGGGACGGTGCGTTCACCAGCTGCTCGCTGGCCGCGCCCTTGGGGCAGAGGCGTCCGCGTGAGATGGGCGAGTCCGGGTCGCCCTCGATCTGCACGACCTTGTTGTCGCGGACGAAGATGTTCTGGCCGCAGCCCACTGCGCAGTACGGGCAGACGGACTTGACGACGGCGTCCGCGGTGGAGGTGCGCGGTGTGGTGGCGCGCGTCTTGGCCGACGTCACCGAGGACCCGCGACCGGTGGGATCACCGGACCGGAACTGCCGGAGGACCGGCCACTCGAGGAGACTGAACCGCGCCATGGCCACACGATACCAGCGAAGTCCCAGGTCAGGACAGGGTCATGAGGACAGATTCGACCGCTCGCCGGGGGATCCTGTGCGCCGACAGCCTGTCACCCCTATCCCGATCCACCTGTTGCCTCTTTCCCTATCCGCCGCTCGCGCCCTTCCTCATCCGCCGCTCGCGCCCTTCCTCATCCGCCGCTCACCCGCCTACCTTCACGCACCGAGATTCGAATAATCGACAGGCGGCCCCGCACACGGAAAGATGTCACCGAAATGCGCTGGTCACCCGGTGACCTGCACGCGGCCATGGCTGATCCGCACGCGGGTCACGTCATCCCGGTCCGGCGCACGTCGGGATCACTGAGCGAAGGAGCTCTCATGTCCGTCCTCGATCGGGAGGCGATCATCGCCCCCGTGTCGTTCAATCGCTGGCTCATTCCGCCGGCGGCCCTCGCGATCCACCTGAGCATCGGGCAGGCGTACGCGTTCTCCGTCTTCAAGAATCCGCTGGCCGAACACTTCGGCATGGGCGAGGGCGGAGACGTCGCGATCGGGTGGATCTTCTCCCTCGCGATCGCGATGCTGGGCATCTCGTCCGCGATCGGCGGCACCTGGGTGGAGCGGGCGGGTCCGCGGAAGTCGATGGTCGTCGCGGGCACCTTCTGGGTCGTGGGCTTCTTCGTCTCCACGATCGGCATCTCCACCGGCCAGCTGTGGCTCGTCTACGTGGGCTACGGGGTGATCGGCGGCATCGGCTTGGGCATCGGCTACATCTCGCCCGTGTCGACCCTCATGAAGTGGTTCCCGGACCGACCGGGCCTGGCGACGGGTCTGGCCATCATGGGCTTCGGCGGCGGCGCGCTTATCGCGAGCCCCGCGTCGAACGCCCTCATGAGCTTCTACGGCGGCGGTCCGGACAACCTGGCCGACGGCATCACGATGACGTTCCTGACGCTCGCGGTCCTCTACCTCGTCGTCATCGCGATGGGTGCGTTCGTGATCCGCCTGCCGCATCCGGACTGGAAGCCCCAGGGATTCGATCCGGAGAAGGCGACGGCGAAGCCCATGCAGACGACCGGGTCCGTGTCCGCCAACCAGGCGCTCAAGACGCCGCAGTTCTGGTTCCTCTGGGTCGTGCTGTTCACGAACGTGACGGCGGGCATCGGCATCCTCGAGAGCGCTTCACCCATGGTGCAGTCGTCCTTCGGCATCACCGCCGTCGCGGCGGGCGGCTACGTGGGCCTGCTGTCACTCACAAACATGGGTGGCCGCTTCGTGTGGTCGACGGTGTCGGACTACATCGGCCGCAAGAACATCTACCTCGTGTATCTGGGGGTGGGGGCAGGACTCTACGTGCTCATCGCCAGCCTGGGCTCCCAGTCCCTGGCGCTGTTCGTCGTGTCGACGCTCATCATCCTGTCGTTCTACGGCGGCGGGTTCGCCACGGTGCCCGCCTACCTCAAGGACCTGTTCGGCGTGTACCAGGTGGGCGCGATCCACGGCCGGCTGCTGACCGCATGGTCGGCCGCGGGCGTCGCCGGTCCGCTGCTCGTCAACTCGATCGTGGAGAGCTCGCGCGCCGGCGGCGGTGAGGGCTTCGAGCTGTACCGCCTGTCGCTCTTCATCATGGCGGGCATCCTGGCGGTGGGACTCATCTCGAACATCCTCATCCGCCCGGTGTCGGAGAAGCACTTCGCGGATCCGGCGATGGTGTCGCAGCGGCGCGAGGCGGACCGCAAGGCCGCATCCGAAGCCGCCAGCACCCGCGAGCAGTCCACCGCCAGTGCGGGCGGCGTCCACAAGACGGTGGCCCTCGTGCTCACCGTGTTCGTGGTGGCCAGCCTCCTGTACGGCCTCACCGAGACGGCGATCCGCGCAGCCGCCCTCTTCGCGGGCTGAGCACGTCCAGGAAGAATCCCTGACACAGAACTGGGCGGCGGAGACTCCCTCATCAGTCTCCGCCGCCCTTTCGCTCTGATGGGGGCTCCAGCTGCATCCCGGGCGCCGTTCCATCGATGCTCCGGTGACCGGCCGCAGCCACGGGGGCTGTCGACACGTCGGCCTTCTGGTCGCCGGAGTACGGCCCTGATCCACTCGCCCGTCAACATCTCACCGAAGTCGGCCAAGCCCTCTCAATCAGGTAAGGCCAGCCTATCTTTAGAAACCTGGGTGCGCAAGACCCAATTTCGCCCCGGCCGCGGCAGACGACGAGTCAGAGAATTCGCGGGGCGTGACGGACCGGTCCAGGTCGGGCCGAGGGACCCCGTCGGGTCGAATCACGGACCCTTGTCGGGTCGGGCCGAGGGACCCCAGCGGATCGAATCAGGGACCATTGTCGGGTCGGGACCCGCTCCACCTCAGAAAGGCGGAAGCGCATCCTGCGGCAGGGCGCTCAACGGTGGAGCCACCTTGACTCGTCCGGACGGCGCCGCCCTGCCGTCCGCCTCACTCTCCGTGCTGTCCGCCGCACTCGCCCTGCCGCGCGCTCCTGCCCCGCCGCGCGCTTCAGGAGCCGACGCCCCGTCCGCCTCATGTGCGCGGCCGATGAGATCCCGGGGATCCGTCACGTCCCGGGTGTCGCCGATCGGTGCAGGCACCGACGTGGTCTCGACACCCATGGGCAGGACCCACTCCAGCTCGTCTGCGGCGACCTTGCGCACCCGGATGACTCCGGCCGTCTTGAGCTGGTGATGGTGCTTGCACAGCGGGTGGAGGTTCTCGATGGTCGTGGGGCCGCCCGTTGCCGGGTCGAGATGGGAGAAGCTGCGGATATGGTCGATCTCGCAGGACTCCGCGGGGTGACTGCACCCGGGGGCCGTGCAGGTCCGCCACTTCTGGCGGACGGTCCGCCGCATCGCGGCAGTGGGCTCGTACGTGAGCGCAATGTCGTCCGTGACGACACCGGTCACGGGATCCGTGAGGATCCGCACCCACGAGGTGGCGTGCGCGGCGATCTCCCGGCACTTCTGCGCGGAGAGCGTCGCATCGTTCGCGACCCGACCCGGGCTGTCGTCGAGACCCAGGAGCGTCGAGGCCGGCACCGTCACGTGGACCGCGGCCTGCTTCCGCAGCCACACACCATCGGTGGGGCAGAGAACGTCGATGACCTCACCGCCGCCCTCGCCACCCACACCATGACCACCATCGGCGCGGGAACTGCCGCCGGCAGCGCCGCCAAAGACCGCACCGTCGAACAGCGTCGCGTCGACGTCATCGACAGTCGCCCGGGTCCGCAGCTGAGTCTGCGGGCGCGACCCGGCCAGCAGGTCGAACATGAGGTGGGAGATGGTCCGCTCGTCGAGTCGCAGCCCGTCGAACGCCCCGGACGCTACGGGCTCACCGTCGATCTGGAGCCCCAGAGCCGACAGCTCACCGCGACGGATCGCCCGCGCGGTCGCCCGTGTCCGCTGGTACAGCGCGTCGAGGACGTCGATGGGACCGGTCAGGGCGAGAATCCCGGAGTCGTCGTCGCAGCGCTCCAGCTGGACCTTTCGGTTCCGTCGCGGCGCCTCCGGGTCCGCCGGGAGCGGATCGAGAGTGCGGATCCGATGACGCATCAGCTTCTCGAACTGACCCATCGAGAGATCCGGACTCAACGCGTCGAGGTAGCGATCCAGCGCCTGCACCTGGTCGAGCGGCAGCAGCGCATCGTCCGCTCGGAACCCCAGCCGAGCGATCCGGGCGAACGGCAGTCGCCCCCGCGCGATCGAGTCGAGGAGGTTGTAGAAGCCCAGGAACCAGACGATCGCGACCGCCGCCTCGCGCCTCGCCGCAGCGCGCTTCGCCTTGCTCATGCCGGCGGACAGCACCATGAGGACATCCGCGTCCAGGAGCTCTCCCGCACGGTAGGTGAGGCGCGGGTCCTCCTCTAGAAGCTCCGCGATGTCGACATCAGCGGCAGCGCCCGACCCATCCTGCACGGCCGGCGACGCCAGGAAGAGCTCCAACCTCTCGGCACCGTCGTCGCGGTTCAACAACCGGGCCAACGCGAAGGCCGCCAGCTGTGCAGCCTCGACGGCCTGCCACCTGCCCACATCCTCCCTGGACGATTTCCACCGCTGCCACATACCCGCAGTACAGAACTCCGGCTCCTGACCGTCCGCGACCGTCGGCCCGCCGCCCTGACCCGTCTCCTGCGGGCCCGCCCCCAGCGCCGGATTCGGTGGGAGGACCGCTTGAGCCGCACTAGCCGGGCCAGTCGCACCAGTCGACATTGCGGGATCCTGCGAACCACGATCGGCCGCCGGCACCACTGCCAGCGCCGACTCCACACCGAAGAGCCCCTGATCGACCATGCGGATCGCCCACCGGACGTCGTCCACCGTCCGGATACGCTGCACCGGACGCGACCCCGCGTCCTGCGCACCTTGTTCGTGAGCCGAGCCTGCCACGAGACACCCCCATCGGATGACCAACACCCATATTGCCCGATCGAACCACTCTGTTCGATATTATAATGATTCTACTCTCGTTCACGTTCGATATACAACCCCCTTTTTATCGAACGTCGAGTCCGAACGAAGCCGACCCCTTCACGTGCCATACCGAGCACCGGGAACCCACACCACGAAGCCGGCAAGCACAGCGTCAGACACAGCAGAGGGCTCCCGATCCACCCTGGATCAGGAGCCCTTTCGACTCACTCTGGCGGCGTTGTCAGCCCGCGCACATCGTCACTCGATGCGGTCCTTGTCCGGGAACCGCGGCAGGAAGTGCGGGTAGTCCGCAGGCACGGTCGCCGGGAACTGCGCCGGGCGCTTCTCCAGGAACGACTCGACGCCCTCGCGCGCGTCCGCCTGCTGGCCCAGCTCGAAGATGAGTCGCGAGTCCTGCCGGTGGGCCTCCCACGGCGACGCCGCCGTCAGCATGCTCCACAGCAGCTGACGACTGGCCCCCAGCGACACAGCCGACGCGCGATCCACGATCGCCAGCGCCATCTCCCGCGCCGTCTCCTGCAGCTCCTCCGGCGCCACGACCCGCGAGACCAGCCCGCCCGCCTTCGCCTCCTCCGCGTCGAACACGCGCCCCGTGTACACCCAGTCCAGCGCCTGCGTGATGCCGACGATGCGGGGCAGGAACCAGCTGGAGGCGGCCTCCGGGACCAGGCCCCGGTGCGCGAAGACGAAGCCGAACCGCGCGTCCGTCGACGCGATCCGCATGTCCGTGGGCAGCGTCATCGTCGCCCCGATTCCCACGGCCGCGCCGTTGATCGCGCTGATGATGGGCTTGCGCAGCGATGCGAACGCGAGGGCCACCTGGCCGCCGCCGTCCCTGCGGAATCCGTCGACCGTGGGTCGCCCGCCGCTCGTGTCACCGGCACCGCCGGCCTCGCCGTCACCGTCCGCCTCCGCATGCGTCGAGGACTTGAAGTCGAAGGTCGATCCGCCGCCGCTCAGATCCGCACCCGGGCAGAAGAACTTCCCGCGTCCGGTCAGGATGACGGCGCGCACGGCGTCGTCCTCGTCCGCCCGCCGGGCCGCGGCGATGAGATCGTCTCGCATCGTCCCGTTGAACCCGTTGCGGCTGGGCGGATTGTCGATCGTGATCGTCGCGATCCGGTCGGAGACCTCGTAGTCCACCGTCTGGAAGTCGCGCGCCGGCGCCCCTGCGTCTGCCGTCATGTCCACTCTCCTCGTCGAAAGTCAGCTGCAGCGTCCGCGGCTGGCCACCGCCGGACATAGCCCAAACTTAACGTTCGTTCACTAGGAACGCGAAAGCGTTCCGGCCCCGGACCACAGGAACACCGCCGCCGAGGCCGCAGCCAGTCCCAGCCGACTGCCACCTGCCGGCCCAACCCCTTACAAGATCCCGCGGTAGGCGCCTCCGTCGATGAGGAGGCTCTGGCCGGTGATGTAGCCGGCCTGCGCGGAGGCGAGGAACGCGCAGGCGTCTCCGAACTCGGCGGGCTGGCCGAACCGGCGGGCGGGGATGCCGTCCGCGGCCGCGGACCGGACCTGGTCGACGGGGGTGCCCGAGGCCTCGGCGGCGATCTTCTGCCCCGACTGCAGGCGGTCCGTGTCGAACGAGCCGGGCAGCAGGAAGTTGATGGTGACGTTCGCGTGGGCGACCTCGCGGGCGATGCCGGCGAGGAATCCCGTGAGGCCGGCCCGCGCGCCGGAGGACACGTCCAGGCCGGCGATGGGCGTCTTCACCGAGGCCGAGGTGATGTTGACGATCCGCCCGAACTTCCGCTCGACCATCCCGTCCAGCACGCGGCGGACCATCGCGATGGGGGTGACCATGTTGTTCTCGACCCCGTCGCGGATCGCGTCGTCGTCGACGGCGGTGAAGTCGCGGAAGGGCGGACCGCCGTTGTTGTTGACGAGGATGTCGACGCGGTCGTCCGCGGCGGCGATGAGCTCGCGCTGGACGCCCACGTCGGCGACGCTGCCGGCGACGGTGCGGACCTCAGCGCCCGTGCGGTCGCGGATGTCCTGCGCGGCGGCTTCCAGTGCGGACTCGGTGCGCCCATTCAGGACGATGCTGGCGCCCGCCTGTGCAAGCGAGTGCGCGCAGGCCAGCCCGAGGCCGGCGCTGGACGCGCAGACCACAGCCCGCTTCCCTGCAATTCCCAGATCCATGGAGACTCCCTCTCTGCTCCCGTTCGTTCCTGACTGCCCGCTTCCGCGGGCCCGTGTGCCCTGCTCAGCCGTGTGCCCGGCGTGCCCTGACTAGTACAGATACGTCACCCGCCTACAGCCACCACGAGCGGATCGTCCTACACGATGCGCTCATGGTGGCTGTAGGCGTTGAAGCGAGTGCCGCGGTTGAAGCCCACGACCGTGATGCCTTGTTCTCGGCCCAGGTCGACCGCGAGCCCCGACGGCGCGCTCACCGCTGACAGCACCGGGATCCCCGCCATCGATGCCTTCTGCACCAGCTCGAAGCTGGCGCGTCCCGACACCTGCAGCACCGTGTCGGTGAGCGGCAGCAGCCCCTGGTGCAGCGCCCACCCGATCACCTTGTCGACCGCATTGTGCCGCCCCACGTCCTCCCGGACGGCCAGGAGGACGGCGCGGCGGGCGACCCCGGCCTCTGGACCGCCCTCACCAGCACCCTCTTCCCGCACCAACCGGAACAGCCCCGCCGCGTGCACGCCACCGGTCGAGCCGAACAGCGTCTGCTCCTCCCGCAGCGAATCCGGCAGCCCCAGCAGCACCCGCGACCGCACCAGCGGCGCCGCGACCGGCCCGTCCTCGCTCATCGCGTCGAGCAGGATCGGGAAGGCCGAGCTCCGCTGCACCGCCTCGATCGACGCCGTCCCGCAGATCCCGCACGCCGAGGACGTATACACCTGCCGCGCCCGGTACACCTCCGGATCCCACGTCCCGGGCTCCAGCGACACGCGCGCCACGTTGAGGTTCCGCGTCCCGTCCGGGTCGATGCCCGCCGCGAAGTCGATCCGCCGGATCTGCGCCCAGTCGCGCACGATCCCCTCGCTCAGCAGGAAACCGGCGATGAGCTCGACGTCGTCACCGGGCGTGCGCATCGTGACGGTGAACTGCTCACCGTCCAGCCGCACCTCCAGGGGCTCCTCCCCCGCCAGCGCATCCGCCCGCGCATCCTGCAGCCCGTCCTCACCGAACCGCCGCACCCGCGTCCGCACCGTCCTGCGCATCGCCGCACCTTCCCTCGACCACCGCGTCACACGCCACCCGCCGTCACCGCAGGTCCCGAGGACGGCGGTCTACCGCCGCCCGCAAGGGTGGCCGTGGTCGCCCGACCTCGGCCCTCCGACTCAGGCGTCCCCTCCAGTGTCCCGCACCCAGGCCTCGTACCCACCGGCCAGGTCGATGAGCCGCAACGGCACACTGGTCGTGGCGGCCTCACGACGACCGGTCGCATTCCCCGCCGAGGCCACCTCACCGACAGCCTGCGTCTCCACCTGCAGCACTCCTTCGAGCAGCGCCTGCGCCCGCGCCGAGCGCACCCCGGTCTTGCAGTGCAGGTAGACGTCGACGGTCCCGGCCGACCCCGGCCCAGTCGACACCGCCCCGGCGGCCCCCGCCAGTTCCTCCGCCCACTCCCGCACCTGCGCCAGCGCACCCTGCGGGTCGACCTCGATCCTGCCCAGCGGCAGGTGGTGAGCGTGCGGGATCATCCCGGCGGCGGCCTCGGCGGGGGTCCGGACGTCGATGATGAGTCCGCCGTCAGCGGCAACGGCCCCCGGATCCAGGTCGCTCATGCTCATCTGGCGGGGCAGGTCGGCACCCACGTCCGCCTCGGTGACCGGCCGGGTCACGCGCGGCGAGCGCGCCAGCGGCACGGACTCCCACTCGGCGGTCAGCATGTCATAGACGAGCACGCGGCCGATCGCGGGCTGACCGATCCCCAGCACCAGCTTGAGCACCTCGCCGGCCATCGCCGTGCCCAGCACTCCGGGCACCGTCCCCAGCACCCCGGCGACCGCGCAGCTGGGCACCGCACCCGCCGGCGGCAGCACCGGCATGAGGTCGCGGTAGACCGGCCCGCGCGAGGCGTGGAAGACGCTCAGCTGCCCGCCGTCCGTCAGCACCGCCGCCCACACGTGCGGGATGTCGAGCACGGTGCACGCATCGGACACGAGCGCCCGCGTGGGGAACGAATCCGCCCCGTCGACGACGAAGTCGTAGTCCCGCACGACGTCCACGACCGTGTCCCGCGTGAGACGCAGCGGGTGGGTCCGGACGGTCACCTCAGGGTTGAGCGCGCGGAGGGTGTCCGCCGCGGAATCGACCTTGAGCCGCCCCTCGTCGTCCGCCCGGTGGACGATCTGCCGGTGCAGGTTGCTGCGCTCCACCCGGTCGTCGTCGACGATCCCAATCGTCCCGATCCCGGCGCCGGCCAGATACAGGCCCGCCGGACTCCCGAGGCCGCCCGCACCCACCAGCAGCACCCGCGCCTGCGCCAGCCGCGCTTGCCCGGCCTCCCCCACTCCGGGCACCTGCGTCTGCCGGGCGTAGCGATCCGACCCGGCGGACTCCGAGGCGACCCTCTGCGTCACTCGACCCGCTCCGTCACTCGATCCCCACCCAGTCGTGGGTTCCGTCCGCGTAGTCCTGCTTCTTCCAGATGGGGACGCGGGCCTTGATGCGGTCGACCAGCTCTGCGCAGGCGGCGAACGCCTCGCGCCGATGCGCCGAGCCCGCCACGACCACCAGCGCATCATCCCCCACCGCCAGCTTGCCCACGCGGTGCTCTGCCCACAGGCGCACGTCCGGGAAGTCCGCGTGCGCCTCCGCGAGCACCTCCCCGAGGATCCGCTCCGCGTCCGGATGCGCCGTGTACTCGAGCCCCACGACGCCGGATTTCCCGCTGTCGTGGTCGCGCACCACCCCGCGGAACAGCGCGACGGCACCCATCGCGGGGGTGAGGACGCGTGCCTGTGCGGCGTCCACGTCGAGGGGCGAGGAAGTGAGGCGGGCGAAGAAGTCTCCCTGGCCCGAGGCCCCGGTTGCCTGACTATCAGCGGCCGGTTCCCCCGTGGCCGGGGTTGCAGAGCCCGCGTCCTGGATCCCCGCCTCGGCCTCAGTCTCAGCTCCGGCCTCGGCCTTGGCCTCCGCAGGCTGGGGCCCAACTTCGGCCGCGGTCTCAGCCACGGCCTCGGGAGCGGGTTCCTCCTGCTGAACCTGCGGCCGCGGCGGGTGCACGCCGTCGTCCGCGGCGCTCCTGCCGTCCAGGCCGTCCTCCAGCTGCGCCTGGATGTGGTGGAGGATCGGGTCGAGGACCGTGATGCCGTCCTTCACCCCACCCACCGAGCCAGGCAGATTCACGACGAACGTGCGCCCCGCGGAGCCGGCGGTCCCGCGACTCATCGCGGCCTCGGGCAGTTTGGCCAGGCCGAAGTCCACGAGCGCGTGCGCGATGCCCGTCGCCTCCTTGTCGAGGAACCGGCGGGTCTGCTCCGGCGTCGCATCATCGGGCGCCATCCCGGTGCCACCGGTCGTCACGAGGATGCGCGGTCGCTGCGCGTCCGGCAGTTCGTGCAGGTGGTGGGCGAGCACACGGCCCACTTCTGGCCCGTCCGGAACGATCTGCGCGCCGTCGACCTCGTAGCCGCGCTCCTGCAGCCAGCCCACCAGCACGGGGCCTGCGGAGTCCTCCGCCGTACCGGCCGCTGCCGAGGTCGACACCACGAGGACGACGGCTCGCCTCCCGGCCCCGAAGGTGGGGGACCGGTCGCCGCCGCGCGTGGCGCGACGGGCACGACGGTCGGATTCGGGACGGCTCAGGCGCACGCCGTCGCGGGCGCTCTGGCGCGAGGCGGGGCCCACGCGCGCGTGCCGACCCTCGTGATCAGCCCCACCCGTGCGCTCCGGGCCGTCCGCGCTCCCGTGCGGAACCGAGCCTGCGCCGCGCGAGACCTGTCGTGCGTGCTCGGGTGCCCGACCGTGCCGTCCGTGGCCGTTCGTCTCCTGCTCGTCCACTCATCTGCTCCAGTCGCCGGAGGCGCCCCCGGCCTTGTGCTCGACGCGGGTGGGGCCGATGACGGCCTCCCGGTCCAGCGCCTTCACCATGTCGTAGAGGGTGAGCGCGGCGACGGAGGCCGCCGTGAGCGCCTCCATCTCCACCCCCGTCACCCCGGTCGTCTTCACCCGTGCCCGGATGTCGATCGCCCCCGGATCGTCCGCGGCGCGCTTCAGGTCCACCGCCACCCCGGTCAGCGGCAGCGGGTGGCACAGCGGCACCAGGTCCGGCGTGCGCTTGGCCGCCATGATGCCCGCGACGCGCGCGACCGCCAGCGCATCCCCCTTGGGCAGGGAGCCGTCGAGCATCTGGTCGACGACCCGAGCCGTCGTCGTGAGCCGGGACGAGGCGATCGCGACACGGAAAGTCACGGCCTTGGCGGACACATCGACCATGTGGGCGGAACCGTCGTCACGGACGTGGGTGAGCCGACCGTCGGTGCGGGCGTCGTCGTGGGCCTCCGACCCGCGATCCCGGGTTTCGGACGGGTCGCGGGCGCTCACAGCAGCACCACCTCGACGGGAGTGCCCGCCGGCAGCGGTACATCACCGGGCGGGACGACGATGAGGGAGTCCGCACGCGCGGCGGTCGCCAGCAGATGCGAACTGGTGCCGGCCAGCGCGTGGGTCCGCAGCTGGGTGGAGGCGGCGTCGAGTGTGCCGTCGGCCTGCAGACCCACGTCCGTGCGGGCCCGCCGGATCTGGGTGCGGGTGGGCAGGGGTGTCACGTCCTCGACGAGTGCGGCGCTGATCCGACGCGCCGGTGCGCACGTCCGCCAGGCGCGGGCGATCGCATCGCGCAGCAGCACGTGCGCGCTGATCCACGTGCTGACCGGATTGCCTGGGAAGCAGACGATCGGGACGCAGTTCCCCTCGTCGCAGCGGAGCACTCCGGCCCCCTGCGGACCGCCCGGCTGCATCGCGATGGAGCCGAACCCCACGTGCGGGGTGTACCCGTCCAGGTCCGCACTGTCGGCCAGGCTCTGCTGGACGACCTCGAAGCGGCCCGCGCTGATGCCGCCGCTCGTGACGACGAGGTCCGGGTCGACCGCGCGGATCCGTTCCCCCAGGGCGGTGCGGAAGTCGTCGACGTCGTCGTTCACGACGATCGAATCCGCGACCGCCGCTCCCGCGGACCGCAGCACCGCCGTCAGCAGGGCGGTGTTCGCGTCGTAGAGCTGGCCGGGCCGCAGGGTCTCGCCGGGGACCGCGACCTCGTCGCCTCCGGCCACGATGAGGGCGCGCGGACACGCGCGCACCGGGACCTCGACGAGACCGAACGCGGCGAGCACGCCCAGCGCGGCCGGGGTCAGCGGGACATCCGCCGGCAGGGCGGGGTCGCCCTCCCGGATGTCGCTGCCGCGGTGGCGGACGAACTGTCCGGATGGCACGGCGTCGACGCGGATCGAGGCGGCGTCGAACCCGTCGGTCGCCTCGACGGGGACGACGGCGTCCGTTCCCGGCGGCACGGGTGCGCCCGTCATGATCGCGGTGGCCGCGCCGGCGGGCACTTCCTCCCCCGTGTGCCCGGCCGCGGTCACACCCGCGACCTCGAAGGTGCCGGGAGTCCCCGCGGAGGCGAGCGCGAACCCGTCCATCTGCGAGTCGTCGAAGCGCGGCAGGTCCGTGGGTGCGCGGAAGTCGTCGACCAGCACGCGGCGCAGCGCCTCCGTCACGCGCACGGACTCCTGTCCCAGTGCGCGCGTGCTGAGCGCCTGGGCGAGGAGGTCCACGTGCTGGTCGACCGAGCGCGGCTGCGACCAGCTGCGGAACGGCCCCTGGACGGCGGGCGGCGAGGCCGGAACACCGGGTGCGGTCATGCGGACGACTCTACCGGCGGACGGTGAGCGGGGTCTGGGAACTGTGGACGGCCTCGGCGGCGGTTCCCGGGCGGCTACCGCAGCTTCGGGCGGGCGAAGGCCAGCGGCACCGTCAGCAGCGAGACCGCGCCGCCCACCAGCAGGGCGGTCGTGTAGGAGGAGCCGCCAGCGATGAGGCCGATGACCATCGCGCCCACCCCGGTCCCCGCATCGAAGCCGATGTTCCACACCGCGCTGGCCGCGCCGTAGTGCGGCCGGCGGACCGCCTCGAACGCGATGACGAGGGTGAGGTTCTGCAGCCCGCCGTAGCTGATACCCACGATCGTCGCACCCAGCAGCAGCGCCCACGCGACCGTGTCCAGCGGGTCGCTGACCGCCCATGCGACGACGGCCATCCCCACGACGGTGAGCAGCACCAGCGGCCAGATGTAGGCCTGCGCGCCGTGACGGTCCGCCAGTCCGCCGGCCCTCCAGCGGGCGATCGCAGCGGCCGCCGTGAGGAGCAGGAGAGCGACGGTGCTCAGCAGCGCGCTGTCGCTCATGGGCGCCATGAAGGTGATGAGCGCGCCACCGGCCAGGGTGACCGCCAGCAGGAGTGCCATGGGACGCAGGAGCGCGGTGTAGGGCGCGGGCTCGTTCGCCTCCGGGACGTGCTCGGCCATGCGGCCCAGCAGCACGGCCGGCACCGTCGCCACGACCGGCAGCACGCCGATCGCGAAGATGACGCCGTACCCCAGGTTCTCGACCACCCAGGGACCGCCGGAGACGAAGAGGATCTGCGGGGCGGCGATCGCGAGTCCGTAGACACCGATCGCCTGGCCGCGGCGGGCCGGCTCGACGAGCTCGGCGACCAGCGCGCTGCCGCACACCGTCAGCACGCCGAAGCCCATGCCGCGGACCGCGGACAGGACGAGGACGGGGGCGAGCGCGTCGCTCAGCGCGAAGAAGGCCGACGGCACGCCCAGCAGCAGCATCCCGGCCGCCAGCACCGGCGTCCAGCCGAAGCGACGCAGCGACCGGGGCACCACCATCTGGGTGAGGACGGTGAAGAGCATGAGGACACCGTTGACCGCCCCCGCGCCCACGGACCCGGCACCGCCGTGCACCGCCCACAGCGGTGCGACCGGCATGAGCGCCGCGAAACCGGAGAAGCCCAGTGCGGTCATGAGCACCAGCAGCGGCATGCCGGGCTCGCGCAGGACGGAGCCGGGACGGGAGGAGGACATGTCCGCAGGCTATCCTGCCCGCCCGCGCCGCTCCCCTTGCCACTGTCACTACACTGGAGGGGTATGGACGTGAGCCTCGGGATGCCCACCGTCCGCGGCGCAGCGGACGGAGATTCCCCAGATGCAGCAGCGCGGTTGCGCGCGCGATCCGCGGCCGCGACCCGTGCGCATCTGGACGACCGCGCCGGTGACGCACCCACCGCACCGGGCCTCCACGACCGCTTCGGCAGGCGCGGCACGGACCTGCGGATCTCACTGACGGACAAATGCAATCTGCGGTGCACGTACTGCATGCCGGCCGAGGGCATGGACTGGATGCCCCAGTCCTCCCTCCTCACCGCGGACGAGGTCGTCCGCCTCGTCGACATCGCCGTCACCGTCCACGGCGTCCGCGACCTGCGCCTGACCGGCGGCGAGCCGCTCATCCGCCCCGACCTCGAGGACATCGTCGCGGGCGTCCGCGCCCACCACCCGGACCTGCCCATCGCGCTCACGACGAACGGGATCGGCCTGACCCGCCGCGCGCAGACGCTCGCGGACGCAGGCCTCACCCGCATCAACGTCTCCCTCGACACGATCGACCCGGACACCTACCGCACGCTGGCCCGCCGCGATCGGCTGGCGGACGTGCTGGACGGCATCGATGCGGCCCGGGCCGCCGGTCTGCACCCGGTCAAGCTCAACGCGGTCCTCATGCGCGGCCTCAACGACGACCAGGCCCCGGACCTGCTGGCGTTCGCGCTGTCACGCGGCGTGCGCCTGCGCTTCATCGAGCAGATGCCGCTGGACGGGGACCACGGCTGGACGCGCGAGGGGATGGTCACCGCCGCCGAGGTCCGGGCCCGGTTGGCGCAGCACTGGGACCTGGCACCGGATCAGGCCCCGCGCGACGGCGCCCCCGCCGAGCTCTGGCGGATCACCTCCCGGACGACCCCGCCGCGGGACCTGGGCACGGTGGGCGTCATCGCCTCCGTCACGGAGCCGTTCTGCTCCGCCTGCACCCGCACCCGCATCACGGCGGAGGGGAGGGTGCGCTCGTGCCTCTTCTCCCACGAGGAGTTCGATCTGGCCGCCGCACTGCGCTCCGGGGAGTCGGACGAGTCCGTCGCCCGCCTGTGGCAGCAGGCGATGTGGCTCAAGCCGGCCGCCCACGGCATGGACGCGCCGGGCCTGGACAGCGAGGACTATGTGCAGCCGGAGCGCTCGATGAGCGCGATCGGCGGCTGAACTCGATAGTCTCGAGGCGGGTCTCCGATGACAGGGCGAGACCCGTGGCGAGTCTCAGAGGGGCTGGTCCCAGAGGGAGGTGCATGCGCCGATGAGCGACATGATCGAGGTCCGGTACTTCGCAGCCGCGCGGGCGGCCGCCGGCGGCACGGCGCGCGAGGCCGTCGCCCTTCCGCCCCGCACGGACGCCCTCTCCCGCGAGCAGCTGGTCGCACTGCTGGTCTCCCTCCACCCGGATCCGCCCGCGGGCGAGCCCGCCCTGCAGCAGGTCCTCGACCGGTCGAGCGTGCTGGTCGACGGCGTCGTGCTCCAGGACGACGACGCCCCCGCAGTCCACGCGGGCATGCGCGTCGACGTGCTGCCCCCGTTCGCCGGCGGATGAACACCCCGCACCCCGGCTGGGCGGAGGCGATGCGCCTGGCCCACGCGCTGGGCGCGCACGCGACGTCGCACACCACCGCCGAGGCCGTGGCCGGCTCTGAGTCCCTCCCCCTCGCGCAGTCACACGGCCGGATCCTCGCGGCCGATCTGCGCGCCGCCCAGCCGGTCCCCCACGTCGCGACCGCCGCGATGGACGGGTACGCCGTCGCGGGCGAACCGCCATGGGACCTCGAGGACGCACCGCTCGAGACCCCCCTGGAGCCCGGCCGGGCGCGCACGATCGTGACGGGCGGGCGGGTGCCGGCCGGGGCCTCGGGCGTGGTGCGGCAGGAGTACACAGAGACGGCGGCAGCCGGGGCCGCCCGCATCCGCCTGCGCGCGGACGCCCCCGCGACTGAGCTGACCCCCGGCCGCCACATCCGACCAGCCGGGCGCGAGGCGCAGGCCGGTGACCTGCTGGCCCGGGCCGGCGACGTGCTCACGCCGGCCCGCGTGGCGCTCGCGGCGATCTGCGGGTTCGACGCGACACCCGTCCGCCGCGCCCGCACCGTCGCCCTGCTGCTGACGGGCGATGAGGTCGTCACCTCCGGGATGCCGGCACCCGGGCAGGTGAGGGACGCGTTCGAGGTCCAGCTGCCGCATGCGCTCGCCCGGCGCGGGGAGGAGGTCGTGGCCGTCGAGCGGATCGGCGATGACCGGGCGACGACCCGTGAGACCCTCGCGCGGCTGACCGCACAGGCGGATGCGGTCGTGACGACGGGGGGCACGGCGCGTTCGGCCGCCGACCACGTGCGCGCCACCCTTGAGTCGACGGCCGGGGTGCGCGTCGTCATCCCCCAGCTGGGGATGCGGCCCGGGCATCCCACGATGCTCGCGGTCGATGAGCGGGCGGGCGCACCGGTCCCGATCCTCGCGCTGCCGGGCAACCCGCTGGCGGCGATGGCCGCGATGCGCGTCGTGGGCTCCGCCCTGCTGCGGGGGCTCACCGGCCGACCCGCCGAGGCCCCGCTCACCGTCCCCGTCGCCGTCGACCTGGACGGTGAGAAGGTCGACCGACTGGTGCCGGCGACGCCGGAGGGTGGGGTCCAGGAAGGTGGGGACGACGGCCCGGGCGCGGCCGAGGACAGTGACGAGCCCCGCTGGCGCCCGCGCCTGCACGTCGCCGCGCACATGATGCGGGGACTGGCGGACGCGCAGGGGTGGCTCGTCCTGCCCCCGCACCCCGTCACGGCCGGCGAGCGCATCCCGTTCCTGCCACTGGAGGAATGACCGGCCTTCGCACCGGTCCACCCCGCCGCGGCCCCCGGGGACACCTGCGAGCAGACCTCCGTGAGTGAACCGCATCTGCGCTCATATCGAGTTCATCAGACCGCATCTGCGGACGATCAGCTACGGTGTCTCCGAATGGGTCCGTCAGGCCTCATGCTCATCCAGGAGGATCCCCATGCAGCGACGCGTCCCGAATCGCCTGACCCGGAACGCCTCCGCAGGCCGTCCGTCGGCCAAGTGCACCCCCGTGCGGCGTACCTCGCTCGCCGCGCTCACGGGTGCCGGGATCCTCGCCCTGACCGTCGCCGGCTGCGGCGGAACCGGGAGCAGCGACGGCTCCGCTGCGAGCGACGACTCCGGCGGCGGCGAGTCCACCACCCTCACCGTTTTCGCCGCGGCCTCGCTGACGGACACGTACGAGGAGCTCGCGGACCTCTTCGCGCAGCAGCACGACGGCGTCGACGTGCAGCTGAGCTTCGCAGGGTCCTCCGACCTCGTGACCCAGATCCAGGAGGGCGCACCCGCAGACGTCATCGCGACCGCGGATCAGCGCACGATGGAGACGCTGGTTGGGGCGAACGCGCTGGCGGCGGATCCGCAGGTCTTCGTCTCGAACACCCTCGTCATCGCGGTCCCCACCGGCAACCCGGAGGGAATCGAGGCCCTCGCGTCCCTCCAGGACGCGGAGCTGGACGTCGTCGTCTGCGCGCCGCAGGTGCCGTGCGGTGCGGCGACGGAGGCGGTCGAGGTGGCCGGCGGCGTCACCCTCACCCCGATCAGCGAGGAACCCGCCGTCACAGACGTGCTGGGCAAGGTCGCGAACGGCCAGGCGGACGCGGGACTCGTCTACCGCACGGACGCCGCGGGCTCCCCGAACGTCGACGCGATCGAGTTCGACGAGTCCGCCGACGCCGTCAACCTCTACCCGATCGCCCCCGTCCGGGACACCCCGCACGCGGACCTGGCCCAGGAGTTCGTCGACTTCATCCTGTCCGACGACGCCCGCCCGGTCTTCGACGGCGCCGGGTTCGCCGCACCCTGATGCACGCGCCCCGGAGCCGCACGCGCACCACCGGTGGATCCGCCACCGGCGGATCCACCGCCCGCGGTCCCGTCTCCCGCGAGCGCGGCCCCGGTCTCCCGCTCGCCCTGCTGCCGTTCGCGGTGCTGGGGTCGCTCGTCGTCATCGTCCCGGTGGGCGGGCTACTGGGGCGGGTGCCGTGGCCTGACTTCTGGGAGCTCATCACTGCCCCGGACTCGCTGACGGCGCTGCGGCTCTCGCTCACGACGGCCTCGATCTCGACCGTCCTCTGCGTGCTGCTGGGTGTGCCGCTGGGCATGGTCCTCGCCCGCAGCGAGGCCCGTCCCCTCCGCCTCGTCCGCGCCTTCGTCCTCCTGCCCGTCGTGCTGCCGCCGGTGGTGGGCGGCCTGGCACTGCTGGCGACCTTCGGACGCCGCGGCATCCTCGCCGCCCCCATGGCCGCGACCGGCATCGACATCGCGTTCACGACCGCCGCGGTCGTCGCAGCCCAGGTGTTCGTCGCGATGCCGTTCGTCGTCATGGGCGTCGAGTCCGCTGCCCGCACCCGCGGCACCGGCTTCGAGACCGCCGCCGCGATGCTGGGCGCCCGCCCCGGCCGGATCCTCACGACCGTCACCCTGCCCCTGCTGCTGCCGGCGATCGCGTCCTCCGCGGTCCTGTCCTTCGCCCGCGCGCTGGGCGAGTTCGGCGCGACCCTCACCTTCGCCGGCTCCCTGGCCGGCACGACCCGCACCCTGCCGCTGGAGATCTACCTGCGCCGCGAGACGGACCCGGACGCCGCGCTGGCCGTCTCCCTCCTCCTCGTCGCGATCGCGCTGGCCGTCGTCGTGACCGTCCACTCCCTGCCCGGCAGCCGTGCACGACGGACCACCCCCGCCGAGGCCGCAGCCGGCTCCCCCACGACCGGCACCTCCCCGCCCAGCGCCTTCCAGCCGAGTGCATCAGCACAGGACCCGCCGGAGGACGGGACCACGGCCTCGGACCCGGCCGAGCCCCGGCCCCCCGCACTTCGGCGCGGCCCGCCCCTCACCCCCGCGTCCGTGCCGTCTGCGCCCCGCTCCCCCGTGCCCCAGCTCGAGGTCTCCTTCACCGCGCCCGAGCGGGGCGTCTCCGTCTCCTTCACCGTCGCCCCCGGCGAGACCGTCGCGCTCGTGGGGCCCAACGGGGCGGGGAAGTCGACGACTCTGGCCGTCGTCGCGGGCCTCCTCGTGCCGCCCACCGCGACCGTGCGGGCAGGCGACCGGACGCTCACGCGGACCGGCGAGGGCCACCCTCGCGGACGATGGCTTGCCGCCGTCCTCGGGACCTCGGGTGGCGACGGTGTCGACGTCCCCCCGCACCGACGGGGCGTGACGCTCCTGCTGCAGGATCCGCGGCTGTTCCCGCACCTGACCGCAGTGGGCAACATCGTGTTCGGGCTGCGGACAGCCGGGATCACCGGCCGGGAGGCGACCCGGCAGGCGCAGCGGATGCTCGACGAACTGGGGATCGGCGACCTGGCCCGGTCGAGGCCGCACGCACTGTCCGGCGGACAGCGGGCCCGGGTCGCGCTGGCACGCGCGCTCGCGACGGACCCGCAGGTCGTGCTGCTGGACGAGCCCACGGCGGCGCTGGACGTCGACGCGGCTCCGGCCATCCGGGCGCTGCTGGCGCGGATGCTCGCGGACCGCACGTGCCTCCTTGTCAGTCACGATCCGGACGACGTGAAGGTCTTGGCCGGGCGGGTCGTGCAGCTGCCGCGCGGCTGACGGGCGCGCACACGTCGCCATCACCCCCTTCTGCACGGACCCCTGCATGGCACTGATCCCCCGCCGGCACCGGTGACCGTACAGTGAGGGACGGTCGGCGACGGAGGAGGGGCGATGGCGGAGACGACGGCGGAGACCGCGATGGTGGAGTTGGAGCGGGCCCTCACGGGGCGGGTGGACGCGCTCGACCTCGACGCGATCGCGCACCTGGCCGCGCGGGTCGATCGGGCGGAGCTCGCCCGACTGGTGCGGACTCGGCCACCCCTGCAGGCGGCGGTCCTGTTCCGGGTGCTGGAGAAGGACGAGGCGCTCGCGGTCTTCGAGGCGCTCTCGCCCGCCTACCAGGCGGACCTGGTGCAGAGCCTGCGGGAACCGGACGTCGCCCACATCATCGACGGGCTGGACCCGGACGACCGCGCGGAGGTGTTCGGGGAGCTGCCCGCGAGCGTCGTCCAGCGGCTCATGCAGGGGCTGGACCCCGATGAGCGGGAGATGACCACCGCGGTTCTGGGCTACCCACGCACCGCGATCGGCCGCTACATGTCGCCGGAGGTGCTGAGCCTCCACGCAGACTGGAGCGTCGAGCGAGCGCTGGAGGTCGTGCGTGCCCGGATCGACGGGCCGGAGACGGTGTACCTGCTGCCCGTCGTGGGTGAGGGGCGCAGGCTCACGGGCGTCGTCTCGCTGCGCCGGCTGCTGGCGGCGGAGGCCGCGGACCCGCAGGCCCCGGTGGGCGAGCTGGCGAACCCCGCCATCAGCGTGCACGCGCACACCGCGCGCGAGGCCGCCGCCCGCACCTTCCTGTCCCACCGGCTCATCGCGATGCCGGTCGTCGACGAGGAGGAGCGGCTGCTGGGCATCCTCACGATGGACGACGTGCTGGACATCGTCGACGAGGAGGACGCGGAGGATACCGCCCGCAGCGGCGGCTCCGAGCCGCTGGACCGGTCCTACCTCTCCAGCACGATCCTCCGCATCGTCCGCAGCCGCATCGTGTGGCTCCTGGTGCTGGCGGTGTCCGCGATCCTCACGGTGCAGGTGCTGGAGGTCTACGAGGACCGACTCGACCAGGTCGTCGTCCTGGCCCTCTTCATCCCCCTGCTCACCGGCACGGGCGGCAACACCGGCAACCAGGCGGCCACGACCGTCACCCGCGCTCTGGCCGTGGGCGAGGTGCGGATCCGGGACCTGGGCCGGGTCATCTGGCGCGAGCTGCGCGTGGGCGCCGTGCTGGGCTCCGTCCTGGGAGTGCTGGGCTTCGTCGTCGCGGGACTCGTCTACGGGTGGGCGATCGGCCTGGTCATCGGCCTGACGCTCCTGTCGGTCTGCGTCATGGCCGCGACCGTGGGCGGGCTCATGCCCATCATCGCGAAGCGCGTCGGAGCGGACCCGGCCGTGTTCTCCAACCCATTCATCTCCACGTTCTGCGACGCGACCGGGCTCATCCTCTACTTCACGATCGCGACGGCGGTGCTGGGACTGGGGTGAGACTGGGCCTGAGGCGAGACTGGGACTGGGACGAGGCTCGGTCTGGAGCGAGGCCCGGACAGGGTGAGGCCGTTCGTCAGCGCGTGCGGGAGCGCTGAGCGGCCCGGAAGTCCCTGCGGATCTGGCGACGCTCCGCCTTCAGCTCGCTGAGGCGCTGCTTCTCCTCCTTCACCTGCGCCTTCGTGGGCTCGTGGTCGCGCAGACCCACCTGCAGCTCCTCCGGGATGTCGTCGTGCATCCCCAGCTGCGCGCGCCGTTGGTAGCGGAGGACCTCCAGCCGGAGGATGCGGGCCAGGAAGTAGATGCCCAGCAGGTTGGGGATGCTCATGAGGAAGAACATCGAGTCGGAGAACGCGACGACGGAGTCCAGCGAGATCGAGGCTCCCACGATGACGGCCAGCACCCAGGCGATCTGATAGCCCTTCTCCGCCTTCCGGTTCTCCTTCGTGAGGAAGCCCATCGCCTTCTGCCCGTAGTAGGCGTACGCGAGGATCGTGGAGAAGCCGAAGAGGACGACGCAGATCGTGAGGATCGTGCCGAACCACGGGGTGACGGTCTCGAAGGCCTGCGTCGTGAGTTCGACGCCGGCCATGTCCGAGCCGTCGGTCTCCGCGTCGTACAGACCGGTCGTGATGATGGCGAGCGCGGTCAGGGTGCAGATGACGACGGAGTCGACCAGCGGCTCCCACAGGGCGGTGTAGCCCTCGGTCGCGGGCTCCGTCGTCTTCGAGGCGGAGTGCGCCATGCCGGCGGAGCCCACACCTGCCGCGTTGGAGAAGAGCGCGCGCTGGATGCCCACGACCGCGACGCCGATGAAGCCTCCGGTGATCCCCTCACCGGTGAAAGCGCCCTGGAACATCAGGACGAACGCCTGCGGGACGGCGCCCGCGTTCATGACGACGACCGTGATCGCACCGGCGAAGTAGAGCAGAGCCATGAGCGGGGTGATGGCGGACGTCCAGTCCGCGATCTTCTTGATGCCGCCTAGCACGACCAGCGCGCACAGGGCGGCCATGACGACGCCGATGAGCCACAGCTTGTCCGCGAGGAAGCTGTCCTGGCCTCCGGTCGCGTTCACGATGACGGCGGCGGCCTGGTTCGCCTGGAAGAGGTTGCCGGCGCCGAACACGCCGATGACGGTCGCGATCGCGTAGAACACCGCCAGGAAACGGCCCGTGCGGGGACGGCCGATCTCCGCCAGCCCATCGCGCAGGTAGTACATGGGGCCGCCGGAGGTCGTGCCGTCCTCCGCGATCCGGCGGTACTTGACGCCCAGGGTCGCCTCCGCCATCTTCACGCTCATCGCGAAGAAGCCGAAGATGATGATCCACAGCGCGGCGCCGGGACCGCCCACGGTGATCGCGATCGCGACACCGGCGATGTTGCCCAGACCCACGGTGCCGGACAGCTCCGTGGCGAGCGCCTGGAAGGACGACACCTCACCCGGATCCGTCTTCCGGGTGGCCTTGCCGCGGATCACGTTCCACGAGTGGTGGAGGCCGGTGATCGGCTGGAAGCGCAGGTAGACGGTGATGAAGACCGCTGCGGCCATGAGCCACAGGACGATGACGGGGACTCCCCCGAACACCGGGATCTCGAAGAAGACGATCGCGGACAGCAGATTCGCGATCGGGCCCACCACCGCCTCGATGACCTGGTCGATGCCCGACACTGCGTCGGACGCCCCTTCCTGGGCGAGCAGGGTCTGAGCGGGCAGGGAGACGTCCGATGACGTGACTGGGTGCATGCTCCTGTGGCGCGGGGTCGCGGTGCCGCCGGAGGGTGGGTCCGGCACGGGCGCCAGGACGGCATAGTAGCAAGGGACGGTTTCGGAATCGCGCGATCGCGCGCGCCCGGAACCGTCCCTCTGGGCCTGCCGGAGCCCGGGTCAGCGGGGCTCGGTCACGGCCGTCCGTGCGGGCGGCGGCGTCAGCGGTGGAAGTCGACGCCTCCCGCGGACCAGCCGCGCTTGATCGTGTGGATGACCCCGTCGGTCGTCAGCTGCTCGACCGGGATGCGGTCCAGGACCGGGCACACGGCGCGACCGCGTGCGAAGAAGTAGAGACCCGTCAGCGCACCCGTCACCACCAGAATCATTGCGAACACGTCCTCGACCTCCCCTCGGCGTGCGCGGGATCACGGCGATCCTGCGCGTCGTCAACGATTCAATGATCGACCTGAGGAATGTTCAGCACAAGCGACTGCTCCTTGCCCTCCGTACAGTCGCACTTATCATTGGAACATGGTCGACCTCCACCGCCTGCGCATTCTCTGCTCCGTCGTCGCGGCGGGCTCGCTGCGCGCCGCCGCAGATGCGCTGCAACTCACACCCAGCGCGGTCAGCCAGCACCTCACCGCACTGCAGCGGGAGACCGGACTCACACTGCTGGAGAAGGCCGGGCGCGGCGTCGCGCCCACCGAGCACGGGCGGCGACTGGCGGAGAGGGGCGAGGAGGCGCTCGCATCGATGGCGCGCGTCGACCGGCTGGTCCGCGACCTGCGCGTGGGCCATTCCGGGTCGCTGTCGATCGGCACGTTCGCGTCCGCCAGCCAGCACTGGCTGCCCACCGTCGTCGCGACGCTGCAGCGGGAGTTCCCCGCGACGAACCTCATCATCGAGCTGACGGACCCGCCCGTCGCCCGCGTGCGTCCGGACATCGACATCCGCACCGAGCGGCAGAACGCACCGCCGTACGCCCCGCCGGGCATCACGCGCGTCCAGCTGGCGCGCGACCCGTTCGTCGTGATCCTCCCGCGCGACCACCCGCGCGCGGCGCAGGCCCAGATCGCGGCGGCGGACCTGGGCGACGATCCGTGGCTCCACGAGTACGTGGGCGACGGTGAGGCCGCACGGATCGTCGAGGACATCTGGCGGGCCGCCGGCATCGCGCCGGGCACGATCATCCAGTCGGCCGACCACCACGGGACGATCGCGTTCGTCGCCGCAGGCGTGGGGGTGAGCGTCATGCCCACACTGGCCGCGACCGAGCTGCCGCCGTCCGTCGTCGCGGTGCCGCTCGTCCGCCCCGATGCGGAGCGGGTCATCGTCGCCCACGTGCGCAGTGCCGTCCGCCAGCGGCCCATCGTCCTCCGCACCCTCGAGCTGCTCAGGGAGAAGGGCGTCGGCGGCGCGGCGGACACGGGCACTGGCCCCCTCACCGGCGATCTGACAGCCTGAGACGAGAGGCCCGGCGGCGCCCGCCCCGGTCGCGCATCGCCGATGGGAGCACACCATGACAGACGAGACGAACTCCACGACAGCCGGTTCCGCGCAGGTCGGGCCCACCGCGCTGGCCGGATCCGCGACGGACGGGGCCGCGACAGTTCTGGTCCGCGGCGAGGAGCTGCAGCGCTTCACCGCGCAGGCGCTCATGGCCGTGGGGATGCGGGAGGACGACGCGCAGGAGATGGCCGGGCAGATCGTGGGCTCGGAGCTGGCGGGCCACGAGCCGCACGGGATGCGGCGCCTGCCGGAGTACATCCGGCAGGCCCAGTCCGGTGGGACCGACCCCGCAGCCGTGCCCGTGGTCGACCTCGATCGGGGAGCGCTGGCACGCATCGACGGACAGCGCGGTTTCGGCCACCTCGTCGTGCGGCAGGCGACGCAGCGGGCGATCGAGCGGGCGAAGGTCGACGGCATCGCCGCGGTGTCCGTCCACAACTCCGCCTACGCGGGACGTCTGTCGCACTTCTGCGAGGAGGCGGCGGAGCAGGGAGTCGCGACCCTCATCTTCGTGAACACCGGCGGAGCCCACCGCACCGTTTCCGTGCCGGGGGGCACGGAGGCGCGCTTCTCGACGAACCCCATCGCGGCGGGCTTCCCCCGGTCGCAGGCGCCGCACTTCGTCTTCGACATCGCGACGAGCGCTGTCGCGATGGGTCGCCTGTCGGAATGGCGCGATCGCGGCGAGGAGATCCCGGAGGAGTGGATGACCCCGGCCGGACTCTTGCAGCCGTTCGGCGGCCACAAGGGGCTGGGTCTGGCGATGGTCGCCGAGGCCCTGGCCGGCGCGCTCTCCACCGCGGGCACTCCGTCGGAGAAGGAGGAGGACGACGAGCAGGGAGTCCTCATCATCGCGATCGACGTCGCCGGGCTGCGCCCGCTCGAGGAGTTCACGGCGGAGACGGACACCTTCCTGCGGTTCATCGCGGACACGCCCGTGGCCGAGGGGTGGGAGAAGACCCGCATCCCCGGCGAGAGCTCCGCGGCGACGACCGCGATCCGCAGCCGCGAGGGCACTCCCGTCCAGCGGCACGCGTGGGAGTCCGCGCAGCGGCTGGCGCAGGAGCTGGGCATCGACCCGCTCACCGCGGCAGAGGGCTGATCAAACCCCGCTTCACACCCCCACGAGGCCCACGGCCAGGACGACGAAGCCCACCAGCTGGAGTGAGCCGCGGATGAGCTGGAAGACGTCCCAGCGGCGACGCATCGCGATGAAACCCTCCGGCGCCACCGCAGGTCCCGAGGACAGCGGCCCGCCGCCGCCCGCACGGGTGGCCGCCCCGCCGTCCCGGGAGTCCGCCGCCACCCAGCTGGAGCAGGTCATCGAGGGCCGCGGCTGGCGCTGCGAGTCCGGGTCGCCCGCCCACACCGCGGCCGTGTCCGCGATCGAGCGCCTGCACGACGAGGAGCTCGACATCCTCCTGGCGCAGCAGCACTACGCGCAGGACCTGGACTGACGAGGGACGTCACCGCAGGAGGCGGGCGATCGCGTCGCCGGCCTCCTTGAGCTTGGCCGCCGCCTCCTCCTCGTCACCGGACTTCGCAGCGTCCAGGACGCAGTGCTTGAGGTGGTCGTCCAACAGGCCGGTCGCCACCCCCTGCAGCGCCCGGGTCAGGGCGCTCACCTGCGTGAGGATGTCGATGCAGTACTGCTCCTCGTCGATCATCCGGGAGATGCCGCGCGCCTGCCCCTCGATCCGGCTCATCCGGCGCAGGTACGCCTTCTTGTCGCCGATGTACCCGTGGTGATGCTCGTGCTCAGCCGCATCCTGCTCGAGGGACTGACCATCAGGGGCGGTGGTCTCGGTCGTCATGAGGGGATCCTTTCAGAAGAGGAGCGGAGAGTCGGCCCCACGGCGGCTCTGGGGCTCATCGGGCAACGGACCGGAAGCCGCGCAGCCGGAGGCTGTTGCCCACGACGAACACGGACGAGAACGCCATCGCCGCACCGGCCAGCATGGGGTTGAGCATGCCCAGGGCTGCGACCGGGATCGCCGCGACGTTGTACGCGAACGCCCAGAACAGGTTGGTCTTGATCGTCGACAGGGTCTTCCGCGACAGGCGGATCGCGTCGACCGCCGCCCGCAGGTCACCCCGCACCAGCGTGATGTCCGAGGCCTCGATCGCGACGTCCGTGCCCGTGCCCATCGCCAGGCCCAGGTCCGCCTGCGCCAGGGCGGGAGCATCGTTGACGCCGTCGCCCACCATCGCGACAACCTTCCCCGCGCCCTGCAGGCGGGTGACGACGTCGACCTTGTCCGCGGGCATGACACCCGCGATGACCTCGTCGATGCCCACCTCGCCGGCGATCTGCCGCGCGACCGCCTCATTGTCTCCGGTCAGCAGGATGGGGGTGAGCCCCAGGTCCTTCAGCTGCGCGATCGCCTCCGCGGATGTGGGCTTGACGGTGTCCGCGACGATGAGGATGCCCCGGGCCTCCCCGTTCCAGCCGACGGTCACGACGGTCCGGCCCGCGGCCTCGGCGTCCGCCTTGGCCCGGGAGACCTCCGGTGACAGGTGCTGGGACCAGTCCGCCAGCAGCGACTCGCGGCCCACGACGACGGCGGTGCCATCGACGACGCCCTGGACCCCGCGGCCCTCGAGGTTCCGGAAGTCCTGGGGCGCGGGCAGCTCGCCCACCTCCTGAGCGGCGCCCGCCGCGATCGCGCGGGCGATCGGATGCTCGGAGGCGGACTCCAGGGCACCGGCGAACCGGAGCAGGTCCGCGCGGGCGACCCCGGCCTCGGCGACGGTGTCCGTCAGCGTCATCGCACCGGTCGTGACGGTGCCCGTCTTGTCCAGCACGACGGTGTCGATCGTGCGGGTGGACTCGAGGGTCTCCGGGCCCTTGATGAGGACGCCCATCTGGGCGCCGCGGCCGGTGCCCACGAGCAGCGCGGTGGGGGTGGCCAGGCCCAGCGCGCAGGGACAGGCGATGACGAGCACGGCGACGGCCGCGGTGAAGGCGGCGGAGACGGAGTCGCCCCACACCAGCCAGGCGACGAGCGTCACGACTGCGATGACGATGACGACGGGAACGAAGACGCCGGAGATGCGGTCGGCCAGCCGCTGGACCTGCGCCTTGCCGGTCTGCGCGTCCTCGACCATGCGCGCCATCTGGGCAAGCTGGGTGTCCGCGCCCACGCGGGTCGCGCGGACGACCAGGCGGCCGCCGGCGTTGACGGTCGCGCCGGTCACGGAGTCGCCCACGGCGACCTCGACGGGCACGGACTCGCCGGTGAGCATCGACTGGTCGACGGCGGAGGTGCCCTGGGTGACGACGCCGTCCGTCGCGATCTTCTCGCCCGGACGGACGACGAACTCATCGTCCACGGCCAGCTGCCCGGCGGGGATCCGGACCTCCGCACCGTCGCGCAGGACGGAGACCTCCTTCGCGCCCAGCTCCATGAGGGCACGCAGGGCGGCACCCGCCTGCCGCTTGGACCGCTTCTCGAACCAGCGCCCCAGCAGGATGAACATCGTGACGCCGGCGCCCACCTCGAGGTAGATGTTGCCCGCGCCGTCGGACGGCGCGACCGTGAGCTCGAACGGGTGGGTCATGCCGGGATGGCCGGCGGTACCCAGGAACAGCGCGTAGAGCGACCAGAGGAATGCCGCGAGTGTGCCCATCGAGATGAGCGTGTCCATCGTCGCCGCGCCGTGCTTGAGGTTGGCCCACGCCGCCCTGTGGAACGGCCACGCGCCCCACACGATGACCGGGGCGGCGAGCGCGAGGGACAGCCACTGCCAGTACGTGAACTGGAGCGCCGGGATCATCGCCATCGCGATGACCGGGACCGTCAGGACGACCGAGCCGATGAGGCGCTGGCGCAGGGAGGTGAGCTCGGGGTCCTCCGGCTCGTCGGCGGGGGTGCCGTCCGCCGGAGCGCCGTCGGCGGCGGGTGCTGCGGCCGCCGGGGGCTCCGGGAGTGAGGCCGTGTAGCCGGTCTTCTCGACCTCCTCGATGAGGAGACCCGGGTCGTAGCCGTCCGGCACCGTGATGCGGGCCTTCTCCGTCGCGTAGTTGACGGTCGCGCTCACGCCGTCCAGCTTGTTGAGCTTGCGCTCGACGCGGTTGGCGCACGAGGCGCAGGTCATCCCGCCGATCGCCAGCTCGATGCCGCCGTCCAGGCCGCCGCCTGCGACCTGCTCCGCCTGGCTGCTCATCGTGGGCTCCCTCTCCTCTTCACTGCTGTCGTCGCTGCTGCTGAACCGGCGCGTGCTTCCGTCAGACGCGGACCGCGGTGTAGCCGGCCTCCTGGACCGCCGCCAGCACCTGCTGGTCCTCCACGCCGTCCTGCCCGGTCACGACGAGGCGACCCGTCTCCGCGCTCACCTCGATGTCCGTGACGCCGGCGATCTCGCCCACCTCTTCCCGCACCGACGCTTCGCAGTGTCCGCAGGTCATTCCGGTCACCTGGTACTCGTTGACTGCCATGATGGGTCCTCTCGTCATGTGGCTCCACATACCCTGTGGGGGTATCTGTCGATGCAACTGTATACCCCCTGAGGGTATTTCCTCCACGGTCGATCAGGCCGATTAGGGTGAGGCGCATGACACGCACGCACCCGTTCGCACAGGTCGACGTCTTCTCCACCCAGCCGTTCCGCGGCAATCCCGTCGCGGTGATCCTCGAGGCCCAGGGGATCGGAGACGAGGACATGGCCCGCATCGCCCGCTGGACCAACCTGTCGGAGACGACGTTCGTGCTGCCGCCCACCGCTCCCGAGGCCGACTACCGTCTGCGCATCTTCACCCCTTCCGGCGAGCTCCCCTTCGCCGGCCACCCCACGCTGGGCTCCGCCCGCGCGTGGCTGGCCACCGGTGGGACGCCCCGCCGTGCGGGCACGATCGTGCAGGAGTGCGCGGCCGGGCTCGTCGAGCTGCGGCACGACGGTGAGGCGCTGGCGTTCGCCGCTCCGCCCACCACGCGGACGGGACCCCTCGACGAGGACGAGCTCGCGGCGCTCATCCGTGCGCTGGGCGTGAGCCGCGATCGCGTCCTCGACCACCAGTGGGTCGACAACGGGCCGGGCTGGTGCGGCCTCCTGCTGGCGAGCGCGCAGGACGTGCTGGATCTGGAGCCGGACTTCTCCGCGGTCCCGGACACGAAGGTGGGCGTCATCGGCGCCCACCCGGCAGGCGCCCCGCAGCAGTTCGAGGTGCGGGCGTTCGCGCCCGGCATGGGCGTCCACGAGGATCCGGTCACCGGCAGCCTCAACGCCTCCCTGGCCCAGTGGCTCATCCGGACCGGGCAGGCGCCGGAGCGGTACACCGCCGCGCAGGGCACGCGGCTGGGTCGCGCCGGTCGGGTCTCGATCGATCGCATCGGTGACGACACCTGGGTGGGCGGGGCGACCTCGGTCGTCTTCCAGGGCACCGCGACGGTCTGACGGGAAGCGCACCCACCGTGGGCCCGCAGCAGTCCGACTTTTCACCGGGCCGGCGGCCGGCCCGCACCACGGCGCGGCTCACGCTCGACGTCCCGCGGGTCGAGGATGCGCCTGCGGTCCTCGCCATCGCGGGCGACCCCCGGACGACCGTGCACAACCCGTCGGATCGCGTGGAGGATCTGCCGGAGGCCCAGCGCCTCGTCGAGCAGTGGCTGCGCCACTGGCACGACCACGGCTTCGGCTACTGGTGCGTGCGCCTGCACGGCGGCACCGCGATCGTGGGGTACTGCGGCGTCAAACGGATGACCGCCGCGGGCCTGCCGGTCCTGAACCTCCTGTACCGCTACCGCCCGGAGGTGTGGGGACGCGGGTATGCGACCGAGGCGGCCCGCACCGTCGTTGCATGGGTCGCAGCACTCCAGCAGGGGTCGACGATCCTCGCGCGGGTGAGACCGGACAACGTCGCCTCCCAGCGGGTCGCGCTCCGTGCCGGGCTCCGGCGCGATCCTGCCCTGGACGAACCCGGCGAGGACGGGATGGACCTGGCCTTCACGGACCGCGAGGCGGTGGCAGCGGTCCGCACGACCTGACGAGCCCATCGCACCTACCGGCGTCGCCCCCAGCGGACGAGGAGGAGTGTTCCTGTCCACGCGGCGACCAGGAGGAACGGCAGCGGGGTGACGGGCACCGCGGCGAGGGAGACGGCCCCGAGGACGGCGAGCACCGGCTCGCCGCAGGCCCACACGATCGGCAGGACGACGCTCACGTCGCCGGCGGGCGTGTCGACCGGCGTGAGCAGGCCGGGCGGCAGCGGTCCCTTGAGCGCACCGACCGCCTGGAGCGCCACCGCCAGGACGGCCAGCGCGCCGGCACTCGCCATCGCGATCCCCGGCGGAGCACCACGCATCAGCGCCGCGCCGAACGCAGCGGGCACGAGGACGAGGAGCAGGACCGCGAGCGGGAAGAGCGCGTGCAGGGTCACGAGATGCCGATCGCCGACCCCGTACAGCGGGTCGTCGCTCGCGACGTCTGCGGCGTGCTGAAGACCTGCGCTGAGCGATCCGCTCGCCCCGTGCACGACGAGTCCCGCGACACCCGCCGTGAGCACCGTCGGGACGCCGGGCGACAGCGACGCTGTCAGCAGGACTCCCGTCAGAGCGGTCGCCGCGACCGCGCCCAGCAGTCGGCCCGGGGTGCGCACCTGTGCGATCGCGTCGCGCACGAGGAACATCACCCACAGCCGCCGGCCCGGCCGGACCGCCCGCAGGCCCCTCCCCCACCGCGGCGGCACTGCGATGGCAGCGCGTGCGGAGCGGAGGTCGAGCGCGGACGAGAAGGCCACGGCCCGCTCCCATCGGACCGCCTGCTCCAGGAGTCGCGTGCCGGGGAGCCGAGACAGCAGGTGCGGCACTGCACCGGCGCCGGCAGCGGTGATCGCCAGCACCCCCACCAGCGGGAGGACGCCCGCTCCCCAGGCCGCCCCCGGATAGAGGGCACCCACCCACATCCACGGCAGGGCGACCTGCGCAGGCGAGATCGCCGCGCCCAGCACCGCGAGGACGACCAGCGACGCCGCGATCGGCACCGCCGCCCGCGGATGCGCCTGCCCCACGAGCCACAGGACCACGGCCACCGCTCCCGCCGCAGCACCCGCCAGGCCGAAGACGACGACGGCAACGGGTCCCGCCTGTCCGAGGCGCACCACTGCCACCGCTGCGAGGACGGCCGCACCTGCGCAGAGGGACGCGGCGGCCAGCGCCGCCTGGAGCACCGGTCGCAGGAGTGCGCGCGATCGGCGTATGTCGCTGCCGGTCAGTGCGTGGAGGAGGAACGTGGGCAGCAGCGCCGGGCCACGTGTTCGACCCGCCAGCAGACCGCCCGCCCAGAGGGCCGCCACCGCGAACGAGGTCGCATCCGCAGCCTGCGCGGAGAGGAGGAGCACCGTTCCGGCCGGGCCGGTCATCGTCGACCAGAGTGCGCGGAGCACCGGAGCGCCGACGATCAGCAGCACGAGACCCAGCGCGTAGAGGAGGAAGGCCCTCTCGCCCGGCGAACGTCCCCGCCGCGACCGCCAGATCGACTGGGCGGCGGCCAGTCTGCGGTCCCTCATGACGCGGACGTCAGCGCCACGGTGACGTCCGCGGTGGCGCGGGCGAGCACCTCACTGTGGGTGGCGGCGATGATCGTCGCACCCGCGGTGCATCGTGCCCGCATCGCGCGGGCCAGGAGGTCGACGCGCCCGGGGTCCAGCCGCTGCTCGGGTTCGTCCAGCAGGAGCACGTCGAAGGGGCGGACGAAGACGAGCGCCAGGGCCAGCAGCTGCGTCTGACCCGACGAGAGCTCGTGCGGGAAGCGGGAGGAGAGCCCCGAGAGGCCGAAGCCGTCGAGCACGCCGCTCGTCGCGGACTCCACTGCGCCGGCGTCGCGCTCCCACGTGGAGGACACGAGTGTGACGTGGTCGATCACCGTGAGGTCGGGCGCCAGCGGCGGCAGTCCGATGAGGGCCGCCACCCGGCGGCGGAACCCCGGATCGCGCTCGTCCACCGACCGACCGGCCACCGTCACCGAGCCGGTCGTCGGGCGGGCCCGTCCCGCGATCGTGCGCAGGAGCGTGGTCTTCCCCGATCCGTTCTCGCCGCGCAGCGCGACGATCCGGCCCGGCCCGACGTGCAGGGAGGTCGGGGCGAGCAGCGTCGACCGATGCGCGGTGACGCTCACGTCGTCGAGTCGGAGAAGGGGTGCAGGGGTGGAGCGGTCGGGACGATGATGTCCGGTGGGACGAGCGCGGTCGTCGGGGCGTGACGTATCGGGATGCACAGTCTTCCTCTGTTCGCGTGCTGGCCAGGGGATGGATGGAACCATCCACGGCGCGGCGCGTCAGGAGACGCAGTGCATGCGGATCAGGCGGGCGCGACCGGGCCGTGGAGCGCGAACAGCCGGGCCGGGGCGCGGGAGCGGACCGTGCCCGGAGTGCCGGGGGCCTGGGGCCGGGGAAGGGGACGCAGATCGGGTGACGCGGTACCGGCGAACGGAACCGGGACGGGAGTCACGGTGATCGCTGCGAGCGCGCGCACGGAGCGCAGGACGACCGGGCCCGCGATGACGATGGCCATCCCCAGCAGGGCGAGTGCGAACAGCACGGGAGCGTCGAGGTCGAAGGGCAGGATCCCGAAGTACAGCAGCACGAGCGTCAGCTTCACCGTCGCCCACCGCGTGTCCATGTCTGCCTCCGCCCGCCCTCAGCGTATCCGAGCCTCCCGGGTCCCGTCCGGTCGCACGACGGTCAGGTGGTCCTCCGGTCCCACCAGTCGGTGATGTCCGAGACGAGCTCCTCGCCGGGATCCAGGGGCCGGCCTCGCCCCACGCGATGCGGACGGGGCAGGTCACGGTGCCCAGACGACCGCCGACCAGGGCGTGCCGACGAGTGGGCCTGAGTCTGAGCGAGTGCGAGCACGACCTCATCAGCAGATGCGAGCGCTGCTCCGCCTATGCCGAGGGCAGCTGAACGACGCTGAGGTGCGACTGCACGCCCCGAACACGGCAGTTCTCAGGCGTGTGGTCACACCTCAGCGCTTCGGGGTTGAAGGCCATCACGCGCGTCCGGACCACCCCCACGACGAGGAGCAGCATCCCACAACACGGGAAAGACCCCCGACCTGGGAACGTATTCCCTGGTCGGAGGCCTTCTCCTGCGGTGCGCGAGGGGGGACTTGAACCCCCACGTCCTTGCGAACACTGGCACCTGAAGCCAGCGCGTCTACCAATTCCGCCACTCGCGCGCATCACAACCGTGGTTGCAACAGATAGGAACTGTACACGACCCGCGCCCGCGCCACCAATCGGCGCGACAGTGCGATCCGTCACGCACGCACGACCGCGTCGCCCCGCATGTCCGCGCACCCCCTCACCTGCATCCACGCCGCCTCCCATTCACCTGCCGTGCACCTGTCAGCCACTTCGGATCCGACTCCCGCCGGTCCGCCACTTCGGCACGCACATGCGGATCCCCCGGAATACGCCCAGTTACGGAGGTTCGCCGCACCGCGGCTCCGAGGTGTCGTCTCAGGAACTGCGCGTTAGCATGGAGTGCTGATGCGCTGTGCGCAGCAGGGGTGACCCGTGCCCGCCACCAGGCGGCCGGACCTGCAGTCCGACTGAGGGAGGGAGGCGACGTGGGCGTTCTCGATCGTTTCGAGCGCGGCATCGACCGCGTGGTCAACGGTGCCTTCGCACGCGCGTTCCGCTCCCAGGTGGAGCCCGTCGAACTGGCCTCGGCACTGCGCCGTGAGGCGGACAACCGCGCCGCGGTCGTCTCCCGCGGCCGCACGCTGACCGCCAACGCGTATGCCGTCGAGCTGTCCGCCGGCGACCACGAGCGCCTGGGTCCCATCTCCAGCGAGCTCCGCCAGGACCTCCGCCAGGTCGTGGGCGACCACGCGATCGAGCAGGGCTACAGCTTCGTGGGCCCGGTCAACGTCACGTTCGAGGTCGCCGACGACCTCGACACCGGCATGTACCGCGTCCGCGCGACCACCCGCCGCCCGGACGGCTCCCCGGCCGCCCAGCCCGCCGCCCGCGGCGGCTACGACCCGCCGTCCCGCTCCAATCCAGTCGTGCCGGAGGTCTACGAGGCCCATCAGAACTCGGGCCCCACCTCCGCACCGCAGCGCCACGTCGCCCGCCAGCACGCGGCCGCCCCCGCCGCGCAGGCGGCCCCGGCCGGTGCCGCCCCGCACGTCTCC
>NZ_HE978608.1:4999-67473 GCF_000285835.1 Brevibacterium senegalense | reverse complement strand
CCGTCCTGATCCAGGGCGTGGTCCACCGCCTGCAGCCGGGCACCACCGTCTTCGGCCGGTCCGCCAACAGCGCGGACGTCGTCATCGACGATCCCGGCATGTCCCGCCGCCACTTCGAGATCACCGTCTCCCACGACCACGCGGTCGCGACGGACCTGGGCTCCACGAACGGCACGCTGCTGGACGGCCGCCCCATCGATTCCGTCTCGCTCTCGGAGGGCACTGTGCTCACCGCCGGCGACACCCCCGTCACCTACTCCGAGGCAGGCAGCTTCCGTGAGTGAGTTCACCGTCACCGTGCTGCGCTTCGCGCTGTTCGGCCTCCTCTGGCTCTTCGTGTTCCTCGTCGCGGGAGTCCTGCGCCAGGACCTGTTCGGTCCCCGCGTCGCCCGCAACCGGGGTGCCCGCAGGCGCGGACGCGCCGCCGCCGAGGCCCCGGTCGCCGCGCAGATGGGCGCCGGCTCCCAGCCCGCGTCCTCCGGCCAGGCCGCGTACGGCTCCTCGCCCACCCTCGTCGTCACCTCGGGCCGGCAGTCCGGCTTCTCGCTGCTCCTGTCCGCCGGCCAGCTGACGATCGGGCGGGCGGAGGACTGCGGCTTCGTGATCGAGGACGATTTCGCCTCCTCGCACCACGCCCGCGTCTATCCGCAGGCCGGCGCCTGGGTCGTCGAGGACACGGGGTCGACCAACGGGACGTACGTGGGGAACGCGCGGCTCACACAGCCCACCCGCATCACACCCGGCATGCCGATCACGATCGGCCACACGACGATGGAGCTGCGCGCGTGACATCCTCCAGCACCGCTTCCCCCCACGCTGGCGTGCCGACCTTCCGGTTCGCCGCGCGCTCCGACACGGGGCAGGTGCGGAAGAACAACCAGGACTCGGGCTACGCGGGCGCCCATCTCCTCCTCATCGCGGACGGCATGGGCGGTCACGCGGGCGGTGATGTCGCCTCTGCGATCACGGTCAGCCGGCTCACGTTCCTCGACGAGCCGGACCGCGACGGCCGGGTGCTCGACGACCTCAAGCGCGCGATCCTCGCCGCGAACGACCAGATCGGCCGCGCTGTCACAGAGCAGGCGGAGCTCGCCGGCATGGGCACGACCGTCACCGCGCTGCTGCAGTCCGGGGACCAGCTGGCGCTCGCCCACATCGGCGACTCCCGCGCCTACAACCTGCACAAGGGCGAGCTCACGCAGGTGACGCACGACCACACCTTCGTCCAGATGCTCGTCGACGAGGGCCGCATCACGCCGGAGGAGGCGGACACCCACCCGCAGCGCAGTGTCGTCATGCGCGTGCTGGGCGATGTGGGCTCCGCCCCGGAGCTCGACCTGTCCTTCCACGAGGCCGTGCCCGGCGACCGCTGGATGCTGTGCTCGGACGGCCTCACCGGCTTCGCCTCGCTCGACGACATCCACGAGGCCCTCGCGACGATCGAGGACCCGGGCGACGCGTGCGAGCGCCTCATCGAGCTGGCCCTGGCCGGCGGCGGCGGCGACAACGTCACCGTCGTGGTGGGCGATGTGCTGGAGCCGGACGCGGACCACGACCTGGACGACTTCGGCGAGGCCGTGGGCTCCGTCCGCATCAACCCGTCCTACGCGCTGCTGGGCGGCGCGGACCAGACGACCGTCAGCACCAGCCAGATGGACGTCGTCTTCGACGAGGTCGACACACCCACCGCCCCGCTGGACGACAACGACACCCAGCCCCTGCCGGATCCGCTGGCCCCCGAGGCCGGGGTCGCCCCGTCCTCGGACGCGGACACCGCGATCCCCCGCCCCGACGCCGCGAATCGGCACGATGCCGCCGCCCAGCAGGACACCGCCGAGGTCCCGGTCGACGACGAGGACGCCGCACCTCCCCGGACGGCCCGGTCCGCCGTGCGCGAGGACGACCACTGGGACGAGGACGCGGACCTGGCGGACTGGGGCGAGGAGCCCCGCCGGCGCCCGTGGGTGCCGATCATCGTCTCCGTCATCGTCGTCCTCGCGCTCGCGGCCGCGGGCCTCTTCGGCTGGCGCTACGTGCAGTCCCAGTACTACGTCGCCGCGTCCCAGGGCTCGGTCGCGGTCTACCAGGGGCTCCCCCAGTCGCTGGGCCCCATCAGCATGTCCTCCCTGTCGGAGACGACGGAGGTCCAGGTCACGGATCTGTCGACGTTCTCGCAGCAGAGGCTCGATGCGACGATCCCCGCGGATTCGTATGATGCCGCCCTGGCAGTCGTCGACACGCTGCGTGTCGAGGCCACCCGCAATTCGGCCTCGACGGCCGGTGGGTCCGCGGATCAGAACGGAGCGGACCCGGCGCCCTCCCCTCCCCGTCCGAGGGCGGCGTGAGCGGAGGCGTGGCGGACGAGTCCGCTCCGTCGGCCTCCCCGGCAGGTGCGTCCATCTCGCGCGGAGAGGGCAGCGGATGACGACGCCTTCCCCGTCCGGCGCTCTCCGCGGACCCCGGAAGCACCGCGTCTCCGAACTCCTGCTGATCCTCCTCGCGGTGGTCATCTCCGCGGGCGCCTACACGCTCGTGGGCGTGGGCACCCAGGACGAGATCCCGGCCAACGTCTACTCGTACACCGCGTGGTTGGCCGCTCTGGGGATCGGCCTGCACATCATCGTGTGGTGGCGCGCCTCGTACGCGGACCCGATCCTCGTCCCCATCGCCGTGCTGCTCAACGGCATCGGCCTCGCGATGATCTACCGGATCGACATCGCGCTGGAGACCGGTGCCGCGAACTCGCAGCTCATCTGGATGACGCTGGGCACCGTGCTCGCGGCGCTCGTCATCGTCTTCCTGCGCGACCACCGGCTGCTGCGCCGCTACACGTACACGGCCGGGCTGGCCGCTCTGCTCCTCCTGCTCCTGCCGCTCGTCCCCGGGCTGGGCCGGACGGTCAACGGCGCGCGCATCTGGATCTTCCTGGGCCCCATGTCGTTCCAGCCGGGCGAGATCGCGAAGATCCTGCTGGCGATCTTCTTCGCCGGCTACCTCGTCGCCTACCGCGACCAGATGGTGCTGGCCGGCCCCAAGATCCTGGGCATCCGGTTCCCCCGCCTGCGCGACATGGGCCCCATCCTGGTCGCCTGGGTGGCGAGCGTGGGCATCCTCGTGTTCCAGCGCGACCTGGGCACCTCGCTCCTGTACTTCGGCCTCTTCGTCGCGATGCTCTACGTCGCGACGGCGAAGAAGACGTGGATCTTCCTGGGCCTGGGCATGTTCGCCGCGGGCGCGGTCGTCGCCTCCCAGCTCTTCTCGCACGTGCAGCAGCGCATCGACGGGTGGCTGGGCGCGCTCACCCCGGAGGAGTACAACAAGACGCCCGGCGGCTCGTACCAGCTGGTCCAGGGCATGTTCGGCATGTCCGACGGCGGCCTCGTGGGCAACGGCCTGGGCGAGGGCCGCCCGCACGTCGTGCCGTACGCGGACTCGGACTTCATCTTCGCCTCGCTGGGCGAGGAGCTCGGCATGATCGGCCTCTTCGCGATCCTGCTGCTCTACGTCGTCCTCTTCGAGCGCGGCATGAAGATCGCCACCGCCGCGAAGGACGGGTTCGGCACCCTCTTCGCCGCGGGCATCAGCTTCACGATCGCACTCCAGTGCTTCATCGTGATCGGCGGCGTCACCCGCCTCATCCCGCTCACGGGACTCACCACGCCGTTCCTGGCAGCCGGCGGCAGCTCGCTCGTGGCCAACTGGATCATCATCGGACTGCTGCTGCGCATCAGCGACAACGCGCGGCGCCCGCAGGAGGAGTTCGCCACCGGCGTCCTGCCCACGTTCGCGCAGGACGACGACGAGGACGCCTCCTCCGGCACCGCCTCCGCGGCCTCGGGCTCCGCGCGCCCCGCGATCCCCGCGCCCGCAGCCGGCGGCGCCTCCCCGGACGACGACGCGCCCACCGAGGTGCGTCCCGCTGTGCGTCCGGACGAAGGAGGTCACGCATGAACAAGGCACTCCGCCATGTCGCGGTCGTGGGCTTCGTGATGTTCGCACTGCTCTTCGCCTCGACCAGCAACGTCCAGTTCTTCAGTGCCCAGGCGCTGAATGAGAACGAGCTCAACAACCGCACGTTCATCAACGAGATCTCGCGCGAGCGCGGCCCCATCCTGGTCGACGGCACCCCCGTCGCCTACTCCGTGCCCACGGACTCGACGTACGAGTTCCAGCGCACGTACGGCGCGGACGGGCTGCCCGCGGAGCAGTACGCGGGACTCACCGGCTTCTTCTCCGTGGTCTCCGGCGCCAGCGGCCTGGAGCGGACGGAGAACACGCTGCTGAACGGCACGGACGACGCCCTGTTCTACGACAAGGTGCGCTCCGTCTTCACCGGCGAGCAGCCCATGGGCGCGGCCGTCGAGCTCACGATCGACCCCGCCGCGCAGAACGCCGCCTGGCAGGGCCTGGGCGGGCAGAAGGGCGCGGTCGCCGCGATCGACGCCCGCACCGGCGCCGTCCTGGCACTGGCCTCGACCCCGGGCTGGGACCCCAACGCGCTGGCGACCCACGACTCCGCGCAGGCGCAGGAGGCGTACGAGTCGCTCATCGCGGACGAGGACAACCCGGCGTTCAACCGGGCGATCGGCGGCAATCTGTACCCGCCGGGATCCACGTTCAAGATCATCACGGCCGCGGCCGCGATCGAGTCCGGCGAGTACACGAAGGACTCGGAGCTGGACGGTCCGGCGGAGCTGGATCTGCCGGAGACCTCGGCGACGATCCGCAACTCCGGCGGCGGTTCCTGCGGGTCCGGCGACCGCGTCACCCTCCAGCAGTCGCTCGCCATCTCCTGCAACACGTCCTTCGCCCAGCTGGGCATGGACGTGGGCGGCGACGCTCTGGAGGAGCAGGCCCGCAAGTTCGGCTTCAGCGAGGACATGACGATCCCACTGCAGGTGACGCCGTCCTCGTTCCCCACGGACCTGAACGCTCCCCAGACGGCGCAGTCCGCGCTGGGGCAGTACGAGGTCCGCGCCACCCCGCTGCAGATGGCGATGGTCTCCGCCGCCGTCGCGAACGACGGTGTGGTCATGGAACCGCAGCTGATCGACAACGTCCGCAACTCGCGGACCCTCGACACGCTCTCGCAGATGAAGCCCGATGAGCTGTCGCGGGCCGTCAGCTCCGACACCGCCTCGCAGCTGAACGACATGATGGTCGAACAGGTGCAGAGCGGGACCGGCACGGTCGCGCAGATCTCCGGGGCGACCGTGGGCGGCAAGACCGGCACGGCGCAGCACGCGGAGGGCGCCGCCCCGCACGCGTGGTTCACCTCGTTCGCGTCGACGGACGAGCAGGACATCGCGGTCGCAGTCGTGGTGGAGAGCGGCGGCAGCGCAGGCAATGAAGCATCAGGTGCCCGGGTCGCCGGGCCGATCGCGAAGCAGGTCATGGAAGCGGTGATCAACGGATGAGGCCACAGCCGGGAACCGTGCTGGGAGGGCGCTACGAGCTCATCAGCCGCATCGCCGTGGGCGGCATGGGCGAGGTCTGGAAGGGCCGCGACAGCGTCATCGACCGCGAGGTCGCCGCGAAGATCCTCAAGGAGGAGTACCTGTCCGACCAGGGCTTCCTCGACCGCTTCCGGGCGGAGGCCCGCAGCATGGGCGCCGTGTCGCACCCGGGGATCGCCGCCGTCTACGACTACGGCGAGGAGACGGGCTCCCCGTACCTCGTCATGGAGTACGTGCCGGGTGAACCGCTGTCCTCGCTCATCGACCGCAACGTGGTCCTGCCGGAGGCGGACGTGCTGGAGCTGACCGCGCAGTCCGCAGAGGCCCTGGGGGCCGCGCACCGGTCCGGCGTCGTGCACCGCGACGTGAAGCCGGGCAACATCCTCGTGACCCCGGACTTCCGCGTGAAGCTCACGGACTTCGGGATCGCCCGTGTGACGGATCAGGCGCCCCTCACCAAGACGGGACAGGTCATGGGCACCGCCCAGTACCTGGCACCGGAGCAGGCGACCGGCAAGGGCTCGACGCCCAAGTCGGACCTGTACTCGCTGGGCATCATCATGTATGAGGCGCTGGCCGGTCGTCGTCCGTTCACGGGCGACTCGCAGGTCGCGATCGCGATCGCGCAGGTCAACACCGCTCCACCGGAGCTGCCCACCACGGTCTCCGAGCCCATCCGCCGGCTCGTGGACAGCCTGCTGTCGAAGAAGCAGGAGCTGCGGCCGGAGTCCGGTGAGGCTCTTGCGACCGCCGCCCGCGCCCTGCGCGCCGGTGACGTCGCCGCCGCCGAGGCCGCGGTCCCGCAGATGATCGCGGGTGCGGCTGCCGCTGCGTCGGCCCACGAGGCCGTCACCCGTGCCTTCAACCAGCCGGCTGCCGACGGGACACGGGTCATGGACCAGTCCGAGGCCTCGGGGGCGGCGCCGGCGACCGCGCCGGCGACCGCGACGCTGCCCCAGCAGCAGGACCCGGACGGCGACCTCGACGAGGCCGACGAGGGGACGATGAGCACCGGCGCGAAGGTGGCGATCGGCGTGCTCGTCGCGCTCGTCATCGCGGGCCTCGCGTGGGTGCTGTGGATCTTCTTCGGCGGATCCGGCGACCCGGACCCGCAGCCCACCGGCACCCCCACGGCGGAGGTGACGGAGGAGGACGCGACGATCACGATCGATCCGACCGCGTACATCGGGCAGTCGGAGGCGTCCGCGACGCGCAACCTGGAGCAGCTGGGCCTCGAGGTGAGCGCCGTGGAGGTCGAGTCCGACCGCGCCGCCGGCACCGTCGCAGACGTGCGCTCCGGCAACAACGGGTACGACTTCCAGGAGGGCGACACCGTCACGATCGAGATCTCGACCGGTCCGGCCGAGGTGCCGCAGGAGGACACGCAGGACGACTCCGGCTCGGACGAGGACTCCGGGCAGGACTCCGGACAGGGCTCGGGCTCCGATGACGGGTCCGGTTCGGACAGTGGGTCCGGCAGCGACGACGGGTCCGGCTCCGGCGACGGCTCCGGTCAGGACGACGGCTCAGACCAGGGTGGCGACTCCGGCGGCGACGACAGCCAGAACGGTGGCGGCGGCAATGAGGACGGCGACGGGACCGGCGACGACGACCAGAGCGGGGGCGGCGGCAACGGCGGCGGCGAAGGCGACGACTCCGGCTCTGGCTCTGGCGGCAGTGAGGGCGGCCTCGGCGGTCTGAGCGAGCAGGTCGACTCCACGAACGGAGGCGAATGATGGATCAGGTGCGCAGACTGGCGGATCGATACGAGATCCGCAGGGTGATCGGCCGCGGCGGCATGGCCGAGGTCCACGAGGGCGTCGACACGCGGCTGGGACGTCGCGTCGCGATCAAGCTCCTGCGTTCCGATCTGGCCCGTGATCCCAGCTTCCACGCGCGTCTGGAGCGCGAGGCGCAGTCCGCTGCGAGCCTCAACCACCACGGCATCGTGTCCGTGTACGACTCCGGCGAGCAGCAGTTCCCGGAACCCGGCGGCGGCGTCATCACCGTCCCGTTCATCGTCATGGAGTACGTCGAGGGGCAGACGCTGCGGCAGGTGCTGGGCGAGCACGGGCCGCTTACGGTGCAGGAGGCCCTCGACGTGACCGCCGGGGTGCTGGCGCCGCTGGAGTACAGCCACCGCAACGGCATCGTCCACCGCGACATCAAGCCCGCGAACGTCATGCTGACGCCCGACGGCGACATCAAGGTCATGGACTTCGGGATCGCCCGCGCGCTCGAGGACACGGGTCAGCTCACGCAGACGCAGTCCGTCGTGGGCACCGCGCAGTACCTGTCGCCGGAGCAGGCGCGCGGCGAGGTCGTCGACGCGCGCTCCGACCTGTACTCGACCGCATGTCTGCTGTACGAACTGCTGACCGGGCGTCCGCCGTTCGTGGGCGACTCGCAGCTGGCGGTCGCCTACCAGCATGTGGGCGAGCAGCCCGCCGCGCCGTCGACGCTGGTGCCGTCGATCCCCCCGGCGGTCGACCGCCTCGTCATGCACGGGCTCGACAAGCACCGCGACACCCGGTACCAGGACGCGCACACGTTCCGCGAGGATGCGCTGGCCGCTCGTGACGGGCGACCGCTCAGCCTGGACGGAGACGCTGCGTCGACGCAGCTGCTGGCGTCCGCCCCGGCCGCCGGATGGGCGGAGCCCGCTCCCACCCAGGCCGTCGACCAGCAGGCCGCACCCGTGGGTGCGCACACCGGCATGCTGGGCGCGATCGAGGAGGAGCAGCAGGAGGAAGAGGAGAAGAAGTCCCGCACCTGGGTGTGGGTGGGCGGTGCCCTCCTCGCACTCGTGCTGGCCGGCCTGGGCCTGTGGATCTACACGATGAACTCGGAGCCGGAGGTCACGACCTTCGCGCTCGAGGACATGTCAGACCGTGAGGCGAACGAGGCGGAGACGTACCTCGAGGGCCTGGGTCTGGTCGTGGGTCGCGAGATGACGGCGTCCGACGAGATCGACGAGGGCAACGTGGTCGAGACGGATCCGACCGCCGGCGCGCAGGTGTCGGAGGGCGACCGCATCACGATGATGGTGTCGACGGGTCCGGACAGCGTCGAGGTGCCGGACGTCGAGGGCGACACGGAATCGCTGGCCCGGCAGAAGATCGGCGACGCGGGGCTGACCGCGGGGTCGAACATCGAGGAGAACTCGCCGGACGTGCCCGCGGGCGAGGTCATGGAGACCCGTCCCGGTGCGGGCACGGAGGTCGCGCGGGATTCGAACGTCGACCTGGTGCTGTCCTCCGGTCAGGTGGAGGTGCCGGATGTGACCGGCATGTCCCGGGAGGAGGCGTGCTCGACGCTCGAGGGCGACGCCTACCAGCTGTCCTGCTCCGTCGAGGAGGAGGAGACCGCTGACCACGAGGCGGGCCAGGTGTTCGAGCAGAACGCCTCCGCCGGCACGGACGTGGAGCAGGGTGCGACGGTGACGATCACGGTTGCGACCGAGCCGCCGTCGCAGTCCCCCACGTTCCCCAGCCCCGGCTTCACGGTCGACCCCCCGGAGGTCCCGGGCGACGACAACGGCGATGGGAACAACGGGAACGGCAACGGGAACGGCAACGGGAACGGCAACGGGAACAACGGCGACAACCGCGGCTTCGGCGGTAGCGTGTTCAGCGAGTGGACCCGTCTGCTCCTCGACCGCCTGAGCTGAGGACGGGCGGGGCTGCTCGCTCGAGTAGCCCCCTGCCTCACACTGTTCGTTCGATGGACGACGAAGGTTCGTCGTCCATCGAACGAACCGTTGAAGCGGAGACGTCCAGCACCAGACGCGTCCTCCCCCGACACGCCTACGTGCGCGGCAGGTATGCGGGATTGGCGAGGGCCAGCCGCGTGCAGACGACCTGCTCGACGGCGTTCCGCTCCTCCTCCGTCAGGTGGGACCCCGCCGTCCGCAGCCGCTTCGATCCGCCGCGGATCGATGTCGCGAGCGCACTCTCGGACGCGTGCCCCGCGCGGGCGAGCGCAGCGCGATCCTCCTCTCGCAGCGTCTCACCGGCACACGCCTCCCGCAGCAGCGTCCTGAGCGCGGCGGCCTGCAGGCGCCCCTCGTAGGCGCTCCCCATCGACTCGAGGAGCGCCTCCTCGATGAGGCCCGCCTGCGGGACCGTCGGGTCCGTGTCCGCGGCACCGTCCTCTTCCACTCCACCCACGAGGTCGGTCCGTACCGGACGGCTCACCTTCGACTCGTCCACCACCTGCCGTGCCGTCGCGTAGCGCGCCTCGATCGTGTCGGAGCCCAGCTGCCTCAGCACGTCGTACTCGCACTCCGCGAACCGTCGGCCGATGAGGGCGATTTCGAGCCGACGATCTGCGCCCTCCGCCGCTTCCCGACCTCGGCCCAGGCACATGACGCCCCACTTCACCGTGGAAAGCACCTCCCACCATCGCAGGTCAGCAGGGTCGAAGGACTGTCCTCCGCCGTTCCGGTACCCCTGCAGCAGCGCCTCCCGCGAGCCGATCCCGGCCACGGGATGCAGACTGCGGAACCGCCACGGCGGTGCGCAGAGCCAGCCCAGGTCCTCGCGGGGGTCGCCCACGTGGGACAGCTCCCAGTCGAGGACACCCGTCACCCGCCCGGAGTCCACCATGAGGTTCCCCAGTCTGAAGTCACCGTGCACCAGGGTGCGGTCGATCTCCGACGGCCTGTTATCCTCCAGCCACCGGAAAGCCCATTCGAAGGCGGCGGAGTCCACGCCCAGTGCGCGATAGCGCTCGTGCCAGTCCGCGTGCTCGTCCGTGCCTGCCGGGTCGATGAGGTCCGGCACCGCCATCGCATGGATCCGGGCGAGATGGCCGCCCAGTTCACGGACGAAGTCCTCACCCCCACCCTCGTTCGCGAACCGACGCAGCAAGCGGGGAGCCAGAGACTCCCCCGCGACGAAGGTCGTGAGCACGTAGGGCACGGGATAGTCGTCTCCCCCACGTCCCGCGGCCAGCACGCGGGGCACGGGGACTCCGCGCTCCGCCGCGCCGGTCAGCAGTGCGGCCTCGCGGAGCATGCCATCCGCATCAGCGCCGGACGACGGCTCCGCCCGGAGCACGACCGTCGACGGCGTTCCGTCTCCGCCCGCGGGCACGTAGTCGATGAGGTCGATCTCCTTGCTCGCGCCGGCCGTCACCGGATGGACAGCGCTGATCTCCCCCTCGCCCAGGACACCCGCCACAAGGCGACGCAGGTGCGGCGACCCCGGTGCCCCGCCGCCTGCGGTCCCGTCATCCGGGCAGGCGATGGCCCCGGTCACGACCGCGCCTCGTCTGCGAGGGGTTTCGTGCTCACAACACTCACCCGTCCTGCCCTGCCGTTGCCGCCTCCGCGACACCCTTCGGCGAGCGCTGCCGCATGAAGCCGAACATGTAGCCGGCGACCCGCCTCATCTGGATCTCGTCCGCACCCTCGGTGATCCGGTAGCGACGGTGGTGGCGGTAGATGTGCTCGAAGGGCTCGTGCCGCGAGTACCCCAGCCCGCCGAACACCTGCATCGCCTGATCCGCCGCATCGCAGCACAGGCGATTCGCCCGATAGTTGCACATCGAGACCTGCTGCGAGGCGGAGAACGCCCCCTTCGTGTCCATGTCCCACGTCGTCTGACGGATGAGCGCCCGCAGCATCGCGGCCTCGGTCTGCAGCTCGACGAGCGGGAACTGGATGCCCTGGTTCGCGGCCAGCGGCTTTCCGAACGGACGGCGCTCACCCGCGTAGGCGACCGCCCGGTCGATGCAGTACTGCGCGGCGCCCAGACTCGCGGCCGCCTGGCGGATCCGGTTCTCATTGAAGAAATGCTGGACGACCTGCAGTCCCCGCCCCACCTCGCCGAACACGGCCGAACCGGGCACACGCACGTCCGTGAACCCCACGTGCGCGTGGTCCGTGGGCATGTTGAACGTCCAGAGGAACTCCTTGATCTCGAAGCCCGCAGAATCCGTGGGGACGAGGAAGCACGTGATCCCCTCCCCGTCGCCGGCCTCACCGGTGGTCCGCGCGAACACGAGGTCGTGGGTCGCCGTGTGGATGCCCGTGTTCCACGTCTTCTCCCCGTTGATGATCCAGTCGTCGCCGTCCGGCCGTGCGGTCGTCTCCATATGCGTGGCGTCCGACCCGTGCGCCGGTTCCGTGATCCCGAACGCGAACGACCTCTCGCCAGATGCCAGCGGCTCGATCCACTCCGCCTGCTGCTCCGGCGTCCCGTACTCGACCATGAGGAGGAGGCCCACGTTGTTGCCCACGACGGAGTGCTCATTCTGCAGATCGTTGTGCAGACCCAGCCCCTGGACGGCCAGGTGCTCGCGGATGACCGCCATGTCGTAGATCGACCCGTTTCGTCCGCCGTACTGCTCCGGCAGCTGATAGCGGAAGAACCCCGCGGCATCCGCTCGACGCCGCGCCTCTGCCAGAAGCTCCTCCCACTCCCGGTCAGGCAGGCCGCCGCGGTCCCAGTCCGTTCGGGCGTCCTCCCGCCGGTGGTCGAAGAACCGGATGTTGTCGTCCTGCTGCTCCAGCGGTCGGATCTGCGCCTCGATGAACGCGTCGAGGTCGGAGAGGAAGGCGGTGAGGTACTCCGGGATCTCGTGCAGGGGTGCGAACGTATGCGGCGGACGTGTCATGGAAGCGGCTCCTCTGCCGGCGTCTCGTCGTTGAGAACCAGTGCGTCCGACCGTCCGGAGCGGACATCGGACACGCGCGGCTGATCACCTGATCAGCGCGTGGTACCTGGCACGCTATCCGGACGGGGCGGACTGGACAAGGCCGGCGAGGATCCCCACACTCAACAGGTGATCCGCGCCGGCCCCCTCCGGCGACCGCGATCCGCTCAGCGGCGCTCGCGCACTGGGGCCTGGAGCACCACGCCCGTCGGGCCGTCGACCTGCCGGTAGAGCCCGAAGCTCGTGAGGCCCTGCTTCTCCAGCTCGGTCTCGATGAGGACCCAGGCGTCCGCGATGCTCGCCGGGCGCTCGTCGAACGCGACCGCGACGCCCGCCGGGATCTCCGGCGCGACGATCGGTTCGAGCTCTGCAGGCACCGCCTCGGACTCGGCACGGGCAACGGTCCCGGCGGAGACCGTGATCCGGTCATCGTGCGTACCGTCGTACAGCAGCACGAAATCTCCGTCAGCCTGCGGCAGCCGACGACACAGGTCGCTGACCGCCTGACCGATCTCAGTCTCGTCATGGACAGTGGTGCGGAGCCCCTGGAGTTCCAGGCGGGGCAGGGTGGTGAGGGACAGATTCATGATGATCTCCACAGTCTTGCTTCTGATGGTGTCCAGCCGGCGCTGGACGTGGACCAGACGTGTCGAGGCCTCGGAGATCTCCCGCTCGAGGACATCCACCTGACGTGCCAGAAGCGATTCCAGCGTGGGTTGCTCGATCTGCGGATCGAGCAGTCGCCCGATCTCTGCCAGGCCGAACCCCAGTGCGCGCAGTTCCGCGATGGCCCGCACGCGCCCGAGTTGGCTGTCCCGGAAGTGCCGATACCCGGTCACGGGATCGACGACCGCCGGCGTCAGCAGTCCCTCGCTCTCCCAGTGCCGCAGCATGCGCCGCGAGACACCGGTGCTGTGCGCGATCTCTCCGATGCTCAACTTGTCGATCCCCACCTCACCGCTTCACACAGTGTCAAGGTCAAGAACCCCGCTGAAGATGCCGACCGATCATCACCGAGGCCCCACCTCGATGTTCGACGGGCACCGGCCCGCCGGGTCCCGCCGAACACGCACTCGGCGTGTCGCGATCTGGGGGTGGAATGACCGGTGCTGGCCCAGCGCCCCGTCCCCTCACACCTGGGCGGAGACCACCGGGGTGCGACCGCGAGCGGCCTCGACGGCCTCGGGCATGCCCGCCATGGCCAGGAAATTGCCCACCATGAGGTAGCCGTCCTGGGTGAGGACGGACTCCGGGTGGAACTGCACGCCGGCCACGGGTGCTGAGCGGTGCTGGATGCCCATGACGATCCCGTCCTGGGTCTGCGCGGTCACCTCGAAGACGTCCGTGTCGATCGTGTCGTCGACGATCGCCAGCGAGTGATACCGGGTCGCGGTGAGCGGGCTGCGGCAGCCGGCGAAGACGCCGGCCCCCTCATGCTCCACGAGCGAGGTCTTCCCGTGCATGAGGACCGGCGAGTGCGACACCGTCGCCCCGAACACCTCGCCCAGCGCCTGGTGCCCCAGGCACACACCGAACAGCGCGGTGTCCGTCTCCACCGCCGCCCGGATGAGCGCGGGGCACACACCGGAGTCCGCCGGCACCCCCGGACCCGGCGACAGCAGGACCCCGTCGTGCTCTGCCAGCAAAGCCACGGCCTCGGCGTCGGTGACCGCATCGTTCCGGACGACCGTCGTCGTGGCACCCAGCTCCTCGACGTAGCTGACCAGCGTGTAGACGAAGCTGTCGTAGTTGTCGATGACGAGGATCCGCGCAGGCATCAGCCGCCCTCCTCGATCGTCGCGTCGTTGAACGGCATGTGGGGCGCGATGACGGGGAACACGTACTCCATGAGCACGTAGACCGCCGCCGCGATGAGCACGAGGCAGATGAGCAGCTTCACGAACCAGTTCCCCGGCAGGGCCCGCCACAGCAGTGCGTACATCAGGCCTGACCTCCCACCGTCTCGTAGGCGGACGTGTCCGCGATCGCCGCGGGCGCCTCGTCGCCGGCGGGCGTCCAGTCAGTGAGCTCCGCGTAGGCGACGTAGCGCTCGCGGGCGGAGAACATCGGGTTGCACGCGGTGAGCGTCATGATGCGGTCCTTGCCCTTGTAGTCCGGCAGGGTGGGCACGGCGGCGAGGACATCGGTGGCATCCGGCAGCACGATCTCGAAGTTGCGGAACGTGTACGTGTAGAAGCCGTCGTTCGTCTGCACGACGATCTCGTCCCCCGGCCGCAGCTGGTGGATCTGGTTGAGCGGCTTGCCGTACGTGACGCGGTGGCCGGCGATCGCGAAGTTGCCCACCTCGCCCGGCATCGCGGAGCTGGGGTACCGGCCCACGCCCATCCGGTTGAGGACGGGCTCCATCGAGACGCCTTCGGCCACCGTCCGGTAGTAGTCCTCCCCGAACCGCGGCACATACATGATGCCGAAGCCGGTGTTCTCGTCGACCGGCTCCGCCACGTACGGGGTGTCCGGGTCGTCGGGCAGCTCGTTGGCGGGGTTGTCCTGCCATTCCGTGATGAGCTGGTCCGCCAGCACCTCGTTGTCCTTGTTCGCCGCGATGTCCGTCCACCACAGCTGCCAGACGACGAAGAGGATGAGGATGAGGCCGGCGGTGATGCACAGCTCGCCGAACGCGCGGATGGTCCCGCGGACCGGTCCCAGCGGCTCGTACTCGGTCTGCCGCTTCCGGTTCGTCCGCTTGGCACCGCCGCCGCCCCGGCCGGCCGTGGCAGTCCCGGCAGCCGCCGCCGAGGCCGTCGTCACCGGCATCGCCTGCGTCGCCCCCGCGCCGGGCTGGGAGTGGGCCGGGGAGTCCGCGGGCGGGCTGAGGAACGTCTGCCGCCCGGATGCCGGGTACGCGCCGGCGGACTGCGCGCCGGTCTGCTGCGTGTGGGACGGCTGGTGGCTGGGACCCGAGCCCACGCGCGACTGCGTCCGCGACGCCGGTCGGATGACAGGCCGGGACGCGGCGGACTGCGGCTGCTGCGGCTGGGAGTTCCACGCGCTCTGCTGCTGCGCGGCTTGGGAAGGCTGGGACGCCTGAGCCGGCCGCGCCGGTGCGTGCCAGTCCGACTGCGAGTGCTGCGGCGCCTGCCCCTGCTGCGGTGCGCCGGAGCGCGGTCCCGCGCCCTCGGAGCCACCTGACTGGGCGCGCGCGGCAGCCTCGGCGGCGCGCTCGCGTTCGCGGCGTTCGCGCCTCGTCATCGGCTGGTCCACCGTCGTCCCTCCAGCGTCTCTCCCTGCACGGCGATGCTCCGGGCCGCCTGCCCGCGCTGTCCTGCACGCGGCGGCACCTCGCTCATGATAGACGCTCACGTACGCGCCTGTGCGCAGTCGGCACCCGGGAAGACTAGACTGACCCCTGATCATCGCTCAGAGCCGTGCTCTGGCACAGCAGAACCTGCGACAGCACTACGGTCGGACTGCAGCCGACCGCCCGAGGAGAGACGTGGCCAAGCCGAATCGCACGAACCGGACGCGCCAGACCGACGCGGCCGACGCACAGCCGGACTCCCCCGTCACGGACGCCCAGGACGACGCCGTCGGGACGGATGCTGTGGATGCGGACACCGCCGCCGAGGTCGACGTCACCGTGGTCTCCGACGGCACCTCCGATGTGGAGGACGTCGTGCTGGACGAGGACGAGCTGATCGTCGACGACGCAACAGGCTCCGATGGCACCGACGAGGACTCCGCCGCGGCGGCCGCGGCCCCCACGAAGGACCCCGCGAAAAAGGACTCCTCGACGTCGAAGGACTCTGCGAAGTCCTCCGCGAAGGGCAAGGACACCGCCGCCGCGAAGAAGCCCGCGGGCCGCAATCGGAAGGCCGCGGACTCGACCGACTCCTCGACGAAGGACAGCGCGAAGGGCTCCTCGAAGAAGGACGCGAAGTCCGGCAATCCCGCGAAGCGCGCCTCGACGCGCAAGACCGCGTCATACACGAGCACGCCCGGCGCTCAGACCATCAAGCCCAACGGCCGCTGGTTCGTCCCCACCATGGTGACGGTCCTGCTGGTGGGGCTGGCGTGGCTGGTGACCTTCTACCTGTCCAGCGGCTCGCTGCCCGTCGAGGCGTGGGGCTACTGGAACCTGGGTGTGGGCTTCGCGATCCTCGTCGCGGGTCTCGTGATGTCGACCAGATGGCGGTGACGCGCCTGCCGGTCGCCGACTCCGCGACACCACGGCGCGGCTGACGATGGCAGCGGACTTCAAGCTGCTGGGCGGGCACCCCCTCTGGATCCGGCTCCTCAGCCTCTACGGCGGGCTCTTCCTCTTCGGCATGTCCGCGGGGCTCGTCATCGAGTCGCGCCTGGGCAACTTCCCGTGGGACGTCCTCCACGAGGGCGCCGCACTGCGACTGGATGCGATCGGCATCCCCATCTCCGTGGGGGTCGTCGCGATCATCGTGTCGTTCCTCATCCTGCTGCTGTGGATCCCGCTGCGGCAGCGCCCCGGACTGGGCACCGTGTCGAACGCGATCCTCGTGGGCGTCTTCATGGACCTCACGATGGCGGTCGTCCCGGACCAGGACTCGATGGCGGTGCGGATCATCCTGCTGGTGTGCGGGATCGTACTCAACGGCATCGCGACGGTCCTCTACATCATCCCCAGCTTCGGACCGGGCCCGCGCGACGGCCTCATGACAGGCCTCGTCGAGCGCACCGGCCGGCCCGTCTGGGCGATGCGCCTCATCGTGGAGATCAGCGTGCTCATCGTGGGCGTGGTGCTGGGCGGCACGTTCGGCGTGGGCACGATCGTGTTCGCGCTGGGGATCGGCTACATCACGCAGTACTTCCTGGGACTGGCGGCCCGGCTGCTGGGCCCCAACACCCCGCGCAAGGGGAGTTGAGTATCCACACACCTGACCGGATGTCCGCACATCGCAGGATTCCGCTCTTCGAAATACCTTCGTGACCAGCGGAATCACATCGTTGTCGTTCTATCCACGGCTGTGGACAACGCTGGGGACAACCTGCCTGCGCCGTAGCGCAGAGTCGATCAGTGCACCCCTCAGCGCAGCGATCGATCGTGTGAAGACCCGGTCGCGCACGGAGGCCCGGTCGCGTCCGGCGACTCAGTCGCGCGCAGACGCCATGAGCTCCGCGATCCCGTCGATCCCCCGCCGGATCGTCTCCTCGTCCGCCGCGTAGGACAGCCGGACGAAGCCCTCGCCGTGCGCCCCGAAGGCGGTCCCCGGTATCACCGCGACCCGATGGTCGACCAGCAGCCGCTCCACGAACGCATCGCTCGTGAGTCCTGAGGCGCTGATGTCCGCGAACACGTAGAACGCACCGTCCGCCCCCGTGCACGTGACGCCCGGGATCGCGGAGAGGCCGTCGACGATGAGGTCCCTGCGCGAGCGGTAGGTGGCGATCATCGCCGTGAGCGCATCCTGCGGTCCGGTCAGTGCGGCGACCGCCGCCTTCTGCACGAACGCGGGCGAACAGGAGGTGACGCCCTCCTTCATGACGATCGTCGTCGCCAGCAGGTGCTCCGGCCCGATGATATAGCCCACCCGCCAGCCGGTCATCGCGTACGACTTCGACAGCGAGCCCACCATGAGGACGTGCTGGAAGTCCGGGACCGCCTGTGCGATCGAGACGTGGCGGACCCCGTCGTGGACGATGTGCTCGTAGACCTCGTCGGAGATGACGATGAAGTCGTGCTTCCGGGCGAGCTCCGCGATCGCGACCAGCTCCTCCTCCGGCACGACCGCGCCCAGCGGGTTGGCCGGCGAGTTGAGCATGAGGGCCCGGGTGCGGGGCGTCAGCGCGTCCTCCACCTGCGCGGCGGTCACGATGAAGCCGTTGTCCTCCGTGAGCGGCACGTCGACGGCGTTCGCACCCATGAGGTGGATCTGCCCCTTGTAGTTCGCGTACGCGGGGTCCGTCACGAGCACGTCGTCGCCCGCATCCACCGCGGTGCGCAGCGCGAGGAACATCCCCTCCTGCCCGCCCACGGTCACCACAACGTTTTCCGGTCCGACCTCGCGACCCCACCGCTGCGTGTAGACCTGTGCGATGGCCTCGCGCAGCTCCGGGATCCCCGCGTTGGGGGTGTAGCGGGTCTCACCCGCGCGCATCGACTCGATCGCCGCCTCGATGACGTGGGGAGGGGTGTCGAAGTCCGGTTCGCCCAGCGTCAGGATCGCAACTCCGTCGATCACAGCGGCCCGTTCCGAGACCGTCCGGATGGCGCTGACCGGATAGTCCTGCGCGGTCCGGGAGGCGCTGGGGACTGCGGGCGCGTCGTGCGTCATCGGTACTCCTTCATCGGTGCGAGGGCGGCTCCTCAGCGCACACGATAGGGGACGTGAACCCCGGTCATGGCAGGCGGGTCAGCCAGCCGCGGGCGTTGTCATCCCGCCATGAGCGCGGATGCCCGCAGCCCCGGCATCGCTGCCAGGACCATCGTCGCGACGAGGATGCCGGCGGCGATCCAGAACCAGAGCCGCGACCGCAGGCCCGGCAGCAGGGCCGCACATCCCAGGGCGAAGCCCACGACCAGACCGCCCGCGTGGGACTCCCACGAGATGCCCGGGGCCACGAAGCCGTAGATCACGTTGATGACGAGGAACACGGCCGCACCGCCCCAGTTCCGGTCGAGGGCCCGGGTGGGCGTGAGGACGACACCCAGAAGACCGAACAGCGCGCCCGAGGCACCCACGTGCAGCGTGTTCCAACTGGGATCGAACGGTGCGGACAGCAGCAGCACCGCCGCGGATCCGCCCAGTCCGGACAGCACGTAGACCAGGAGGTACCGGGCGTGGCCCAGCGCCCGCTCGACGAAGCCGCCGAACAGCAGGACTCCGATCATGTTGAAGAGCAGGTGCATGACGTCCGCGTGGACGAGCATGACGGTGAGTGCGCGCCAGGGTTCGACGGCGGCCAGGAACGGTGTGAAGCCCAGGAGGCGCCCCAGCTCCAGGCCGGGGATGAGGTCGACAAGCCAACAGGCCACCGTCGCGATGACGATGGCCTGTGTGACGGGCACTCCCGCCAGCAGCCCGGGGATGCGGCGTCCGGCGGGAGGCGGGGAGGGCGGTGTCACGCCTCGATGATCTCCACGGACTCCATGACGACGGGCTCCTTGGGGCGGTCCATCGCGCCGGTGGGGACGGCCTCGATCGCGTCGACGACCTTCTTCGAGTCCTCGTCGACGACCTCGCCGAAGATCGTGTGCTTGCCGTTGAGCCACGGGGTGGGGATCGTCGAGATGAAGAACTGCGAACCGTTGGTGCCCTTGCCGCCGCGCGTTCCGGCGTTCGCCATCGCCAGCAGGTAGGGGCGGTCGAACTGGAGCTCCGGGTGGATCTCGTCGTCGAAGGTGTAGCCGGGGCCGCCGGTGCCGGTGCCCAGCGGGCAACCGCCCTGGATCATGAACTCCTTGATGATGCGGTGGAAGCCCAGGCCGTCGAAGTACGGCTGCGTCTTCTTCTCACCGGTCTTCTCATCCACGAACTCCTTCTCGCCCTTCGCGAGACCCGTGAAGTTCGCGACCGTCTTGGGCGCGTGGTGCCCGAAGAGCTCGATCGTGATGTCGCCCTTGTTGGTGTGCAGGATGGCCTTGCCAGTCGAAACAGTCATGGCGCCCATTGTTCCACGAGAGCCGGACACGGGCACCGTCGGTCGGCCCGTGTGAAAGTTGTCAGTACGCACATAGTGTTGCGAATTCGGGGTCTCCCCTCCCTGCCGCGTCCGACCGACCCCATAGACTGGTGAGCGACGACGCGGCCCCGGGCCCCACGGGCACCGGGACCCACGAGCAGCCGACACCACGGAGGGTGAGATGTTCAAGAAGAGGTCACAGCCGAAGACATTCATCGACGAGGTGGGCGAGACGCTGCAGTCAGTGAGCGATGCGGTCCGCGAATCGTCGGCGCAGGCCCTGGAAGCCTCCGGCCCGTACCTCGAGCGCGCCAACGAGTGGATCCATGAGGCGTCGGATGCCGCCGCCCCCCGGATCCGCGAGGCGAGTGAGCGTCTGCAGAACGCGGCGGAATCGGTCCGCCCGCACGTCGAGAGCGTGCTGAACGACGCGAAGTCGCGGTTCGAGGACGCGCGCGATGCAGCGGGGAAGGAGTACGACTCCCGCCTCGCACCCGCGCTGCGCGATCAGGCGGACTCCGCGGAGAAGCGCGGCCGCGACGCTGCGGAGAAGGCGGGCGCCACCGCGGCGTCCCTGGCCGGAGTGCTGGCCGCGAAGCAGACCCCCAAGGGGCTCGAGGACGCGGTCGTGCGGATCACCGGCGACAAGAAGGCCATGAAGAAGGCACGCAAGGCGCTCAAGCAGGCCGGCAAGGACATCGAGAAGCGCACGGCGCAGAAGAAGACCAGCGGCGCCACCTGGTTCTGGGTGGGCCTGGGCGTCGTGGGCGCCGGCGCGATCGCGTTCGCCGTGGCGCGCCGTCTCCGCCCGGTCGAGGACCCGTGGTCGACGCCGCTGCCCGGCAACCGTCCGGCTGATGCGCGCCCGGTGGGCTCCACCCCGCGCTCGGAGCAGTCCCCCGCGCAGTCGGTCACCAGCCAGGTGCCGGTCCCCGCCGCAGCGGTCGACAACGCGAAGGCCGAGGGCGTCGAGGTCGAGGGCAGCGACGACACCGAGGGCGGCGACAAGCCCACCGCCTGACACACCGCAGCGGCTGACCGGCCGCACGCACGCGCATCGGCGCCGGGGACCCGCTCCCCGGTGCCGATGCGCGTCTCAGCGGGCCGTCCGCCACCACAGGAGCGCGGTGTGGAGTGCGGTGCGGGACTCGGCGTCCTCCAGCGAGACCCCCAGCCGCTCCTCCAACCGCTGCGTGCGCGCGTAGACCGCAGGCCGGCTGAGCCCCAGCGCCCGCGCCGCCCCGGTCTTGCCGCCGCCCTCCTGCAGGAGCGCCTCCAGCACCTCGAGGTCCGTGGGCCCACGGCGCACTCCCGCGTCCCCCGCCTCGTCGCCCAACAGCTCCCCCAGCTCCGCTTCAGCGAACGTGCGCATGCGCGGGTCGTCCCGCAGTACGGCGACCAGCCCGCGCAGTCGCACATCCGCGAACCGGTGGAACGGGCGGCTCCGCACGGACATGGTCGCGACGATGTCTGCGACCTGCGCGGCCTGCTCCAGCTCCCGCCCGGCGTCCAGCAGCGAGTCGTGCGCACCGCCGGCCCCCACCGTGTGCTCGACGGACACGGCATCCGCGAGCCGTTCGAACATCCGGGTCAGGACGTGGTCGACCTCGCCGTCGTCCTCGCGCCTGCCGGCACCCCGCCCCACGCACACGAGGCCCACCAGCATCCCCGCCCGTTTTCCGCCCACGATCGCCGAGGCCCCCTCCGCCTCCGCTGCCGCCACCAGTTCACTCCGCAGTGCCTGCTCCGTCAGCTGCGCGGCGGTGAGGTCGACATCGGAGCCAGCCGGGGCCTCGGCGGCGGTACGGATCGCGATGGGAGTGAGGAGGCCCGTGTCCGCCAGCCCCAGGTTGCGGGCGCGAACCAGTGCGTCGTCCTCGGACAAGTCCGTGCCGCTCAGGAGCTCGTGGATGAGCGCGTCCGCAGCGCGCTGATGGGCGTCGCGCTCGTTCTGCGTCGACATCCGCACGAGGGTGATGGCCTGGCCGGCGCGCTCGAGGACCTCGCCGGCGTGGTCGTCGTCCGGATCCGCGAAGGGGGCGACGAGGCGGCCCCAGCGGCGGCCTCGCATCCCCACGGCCACCTGCCGGCTGCCGGTGCGGGGCCAGCCGTCCAGCAGGGTGCGCGGGGAGTCATCCGCCGCGTTGAAGGCGAGCACGCGGTGGGTCGCGTCCTCCAGGACGACGCCGCTGCCCAGGAGCCCGGCGGTCGTGTCGACGATGAGCTGCTCGTCGGCACCGCGCAGGCTCAGGTCCGTGAAGACGTCGTGCACGTGGCGGGCGCGCTCGACGCGGGCCAGCTGCTCGCCGATGAGCAGGCGGTGGGCGGCCTGGGTGACGCGGACGTAGCGGGCGCGGGCGGCCAGGACGATGACGGGCAGCTCGAGGCCGGCGACCGCCTCGATGAGGAGCGCGCGGTCCGCCTCGGACGTCTGGCCAGCCTCGTCGACGATCTCGATGATGAAGCCCGCAGCCCCCGCCGCGTCCAGGCGGGTGAGGAAGTCGCGGGTGCGGGTGACGGACCGGCGGAAGCGCGTGCCGCTGCTGAGGATGAGCTCGCCGCCCTCCAGCAGCGAGGGCACCTCGTCCGTCTCCGCGATGTGCACCCAGCGCACCGGATCCCCCAGGCGCGCGGACCCGCTCAGCACCTGGGGACGGGCGCCGCGGATCTCGTCGAGGTGGAGGATCGAGCGGACGGTGACGGGGGCGGGGACGGCGTCCGCGCGGGACTCGGACCGGGTGATCTGCGACTCCATTCCTCGATCTTACAGTCCGTCAGCTCAATGCGGACCAGCGTGACACTCTGACACTGGCCGCCGTGACCACGACCACCCACACTGGAGGGGAGCACCGGCGGACACAGACGCCCGCCGGCCCTGCGGGAGACCCCACTCCCACAGGTGTCCAGCATCGGATCAGCACCGTCGTATCCGATCGTCCTCCGAAGGGAGTCGCGGTGAACACCATTCAGCACTGGATCAACGGAACGACCGTCGCAGCAGGTCAGGACAGCCGCTTCGCGGACGTCGTCAACCCCGCCACCGGCGTCACGAGCGGGAAGGTCGCACTCGCCTCCGCGGATCAGACCCGCGAAGGCATCCGCGCGGCCGCAGAGGCGTTCCCCGCGTGGCGCGACACCTCCCTGACCAAGCGCACCTCGATCATGTTCGCCTTCCGCGAGTTGCTGAACGCCCGCAAGCAGGAGCTGGCGGAGATCATCACGGCGGAGCACGGCAAGGTCGTCTCGGACGCGCTGGGAGAGGTGTCCCGCGGCCTCGAGGTCGTCGAGCTCGCCTGCAACATGCCCTACCTGCTCAAGGGCGGGCACACGGAGAACGCCTCGACGGGCGTGGACGTCCACTCCGTCCGCCAACCGGTGGGCGTCGCAGCGATCATCTCGCCGTTCAACTTCCCGGCGATGGTGCCGCTGTGGTTCTTCCCCGTCGCGATCGCATCCGGCAACACCGTCGTCCTCAAGCCCTCGGAGAAGGACCCGTCCGCCGCGAACTGGCTGGCGGAGCTGTGGAAGGAGGCGGGTCTGCCGGACGGCGTCTTCAACGTGGTCCACGGCGACAAGGAGGCCGTCGACACGCTGCTGACGGACGAGCAGGTCGATTCCGTGTCCTTCGTGGGCTCGACCCCCATCGCGAAGTACATCTACGAGACGGCCAGCGCGCACGGCAAGCGCGTCCAGGCGCTGGGCGGGGCGAAGAACCACATGCTGGTCCTGCCGGACGCGGACCTCGACATCACGGCGGACTCCGCGGTCAACGCGGGCTACGGCGCCGCGGGCGAGCGCTGCATGGCGATCTCCGTCGTCGTCGCGGTCGAGTCCATCGCGGACGAGCTGGTCGCGAAGATCGCGGAGCGCACCCGCGGTCTCAAGGTGGGCGACGGCACGCGCGAGCCGGACATGGGCCCGCTCATCACGGTCGCGCACCGCGACAAGGTGGCCGGCTACATCGACGCGGGCGTGGAGGCCGGCGCGGAGCTCGTCCTCGACGGCCGCACCACCAGCCCCGACGCGGATTCCGATGCCGCTTTCCTCAACCCCACGCTCTTCGACCGGGTCACGCCGGACATGTCGATCTACACGGACGAGATCTTCGGCCCCGTCCTGAGCGTCGTCCGCGTCCCGTCCTACGAGGAGGGTCTGGAGCTCATCAACGCGAACCCGTACGGCAACGGCACGGCGATCTTCACGAACGACGGCGGCGCGGCCCGCAAGTTCGAGAACGAGGTGCAGGTGGGCATGATCGGCGTGAACGTGCCGATCCCGGTCCCCATGGCGTACTACAGCTTCGGCGGCTGGAAGAACTCGCTGTTCGGCGACACCCACGCGTACGGCGCGGAGGGCGTCCACTTCTTCACCCGCGGCAAGGTCGTCACGAAGCGCTGGCTGGACCCCAGCCACGGCGGCATCAACCTGGGTTTCCCCACCAACAGCTGACCCGCACAACCCCAGCATTCAGGAGTCGACGATGACCATCACAGACAAGACCGCCGCTGCCGCGGCGGAGGACACGACCGCCGAGGCCGCGGCCGGCCGGCCGGCCGCGGCCGCCTCCCAGCCCATCACGGACGCCCTGATCGAGCGCGGGCGGATCGCGCACGAGCTGGACCGCAAGCACGTGTTCCACTCGTGGCAGGCGCAGGGCCCGTTCAAACCCATGACCGTGCTCAAGGCGGAGGGCTCGCGCGTGTGGGACGGCGAGGGCCGGGAGATGCTCGATCTCTCCAGCCAGCTGGTCAACACGAACATCGGCCACCAGCACCCCAAGGTCGTGCAGGCGATCCAGGCGCAGGCGGCGGAGATCTGCACGATCGCACCGCAGCACGTGAACGACGCCCGATCCGAGGCCGCCCGCCTCATCGCGGAGCTGGCGCCGGAGGGCATGGAGCACGTGTTCTTCACGAACGGCGGTGCGGACGCGAACGAGCACGCGATCCGCATGGCGCGCCTGCACACGGGCCGGAAGAAGGTGCTGTCCGCGTATCGCAGCTATCACGGCGGCACGAACCTGGCCGTGAATGTGACGGGCGACCCCCGCCGGTTCCCCAACGACAACCCGGGCGACGGCGTCGTGCACTTCATGCCGGCGTACACGTACCGGTCGCACTTCGGCTCGACCTCCGAGGCTGAGGAGTCGGAGCGCGCGCTGCAGCACCTGAAGGACATGGTCCTGCTGGAGGGCGCGCAGAACATCGCGGCGGTCATCCTCGAGACCGTACCGGGCACCGCAGGCATCTACGCACCGCCGGCCGGCTACCTCGAGGGTGTGCGCGAGCTGACCCGCGAGCACGGCATCATGCTCATCACGGATGAGGTCATGGCCGGGTTCGGTCGCACCGGCGAGTGGTTCGCGTTCGATCACTGGAACCTCACGCCGGACCTCATCACGTTCGCGAAGGGCGTGAACTCGGGCTACGTGCCGCTGGGCGGCGTCATCATCTCCGATCACGTCTACCAGTCGTTCGTCGACCGCCAGTTCCCCGGCGGCCTCACGTATTCCGGCCACCCGCTGGCGTGCGCTGCGGCGGTCGCGACGATCAACGCGATGCGCGATGAGGGCATGGTCGAGAACGCGAAGCGCCTGGGCGAGGAGGTCATCGGACCGCGCCTGCAGGAGCTCATGGAGAAGCACCCGTCCGTGGGCGACGTCCGCGGCCTGGGCTGCTTCTGGGCGATCGAGCTCGTGGTCAACCGCGAGACGAAGGAGCCCCTGGCACCCTACGGCGGAAGCTCGGAGGCGATGGGGCGCGTGCTGAAGGAGATCAACGCGGGCGGCGTGCTGCCGTTCGCCAACTTCAACCGCATCCACGTCGTCCCGCCGCTCAACATCGCGGACGCGGACGTGCTGGCCGGCATCGACGTCATCGACCGCGCCCTGTCCATCGCGGACGAGTACGTGCAGTGAGTTGCTGAGCGACTGAGATCGCGGGGGACGGGTTCCCTGCTCGAAGGACGGGTGCATGCACCCGTCCTTCGAGCTATCTGCCCGTCCGTCGCGGATCAGACCGGACCGACCGCCCCCGCCTCACCCCTCGAAGTAGCCCAGGTTCTCCTCGACGAGCGCCCGGGCCTCGTCAGCCCGCCCCTCACCCACGAGCTCGACCAGATCGACCAGCTGCGCGGCGCTCTCGGCATCCGCGGGGCTGCCCGGGGCCTCGGCGGCATCCACCGTGCGGGACTGATCGCGCAGATGCAGGCCGATCGCGGCAGCCCGCGCGCCCAACCCGTGCTCCAGGAGCAGTGCATGGAACATGCGGTCGGCGGCGAAGAACGACTTCCGGTCCCCGGCCTCGGCGGCGGTCACCGCAGCGGCAGCGGCACCGCGCAGCACCTCGACCACCTGCGGATCCCGCACCTCGCACAGCGCCACGACCGCCGGACCGGCCAGCAGGCGGCGCAGCGTGAGGATCTCCTCGAGATCCTCAGGCGTGACGGGGGCGAGGCGGTAGCCGCGGTTGGGGACGGCCTCGACGGTGCCATCGGCCACGAGCGACATCATCGCCTCGCGCACGGGGCTCAGCGACATGCCCAGCGTCTTCGCCAGTCCGGCGGCGGAGAAGATCCGGTCCTCTCCCAGGTCACCCACGCTGATGGCCGTGCGGATCTCCTCGAGCGCCTCCTCGCGCAGCGACATGCGCACCTCCCCTCCGTGCCGAACCGGGCCCGCACCCTTGCGCGCCTGTGATGTCGATCACTACAGTACAGGTACTCGGTAATCGATTACCGAGTACCCGGCCCTCAACGGCGAGGGCCGGTCCCCTCATCGCCGGAGGTCGTCATGACACCCAGCACGGATCCGCTCCTCACCCCGTTCTCGATCGGGCCGGTGACGCTGCGCAACCGGATCATCTCCACCTCGCACGAGCCCGCCTACACGGACGACGGCATGCCCGGCGACCGCTACCGCCGCTACCACGTCGAGAAGGCCCGCGGCGGTCTGGGGATGACGATGATCGGCGGCTCCGCGATCGTGTCCCGCGACTCCCCCGCGGCTTTCGGCAACATCGACCTGAGCACGGATGAGGTCGTCCCCTGGCTGCGGAAGCTCACGGACGAGGTGCACGCGCTCGACACCCGGGTCATGATCCAGGTGACCCACCTGGGCGCCAGGTCGTCGAACTTCACCGGCGACTGGCTGCCGCTCGTGAGCTCCAGCCGCTACCGGGAGCCCGCCCACCGGTCCTTCGCGAAGGCGGCGGAGGACTGGGACCTCGACCGCATCATCGCCGACTACGCGAACGCGGCCCGCCGCGTGGCCGACGGTGGCCTCGACGGCCTCGAGCTCCAGCACTGGGGCCACTTCATGGACTCCTTCGTCTCCCCGTGGCTCAACCACCGCGATGACGAGTACGGCGGCTCGCTGGAGAACCGCCTGCGCGCCCCCCTGCGCCTCATCGACGCCGTGCGCGCGGCCGTGCCGGACGACTTCGTCGTGGGCATCCGGATGAGCATGGACCAGCTGCGCGACGACGGGCTCACCAGCGAAGAAGCAATCGCGATCCTGCAGCAGTACGCGGACCACGGGATCCAGTTCGTCTCCATCACCGGCGGTCGCATCGAGTCCGACCGCGCACTCGCGGAGTCCATCCCCGGCATGGGCACCCCGTCCGCCCCGTTCCTGGAGCTGTGCCGCACGGTGCGGGCGGCCGTCGACATCCCCGTCCTGCACGCGACCCGCATCGCGGACATCCCCACCGCCCGGTACGCGGTGGCGGACGGCTGCGTCGACCTCATCGGCATGACCCGCGCGCAGATCGCGGACCCCCACCTCGTCGCGAAGATGGCTGCCGGCCAGGAGGACGACATCCGCCCGTGCGTGGGTGCGAACGCCTGCCTCGACGCGATCTACGTGTCCGGCTCCGCCCACTGCATCCACAACCCCGCGACCGGCCGCGAGCAGACGCTGCCACAGTCAGTCCGCTCGCTGGGGCCGTCGCCGAGGCCGCGGCGGGTCGTCGTCGTGGGCGCCGGTCCCGCTGGGCTCGAGGCCGCCCGCGTCACCGCGGTCCGCGGACACGACGTCACCCTGCTCGAGGCCTCGGATACCCATGGCGGGCAGCTGGCGATCGCGGCGCGGTCGGAGCGGCGGCGGGACCTCATCGGGATCGTCGACTGGCGGCTGCAGCAGGTGCGCAAGCACGGTGTCGACGTGCGGTTCGGCGTCTACGCGGACGAGGAGACGGTGCAGTCGCTGGCACCGGAGGTCGTCATCATCGCGACCGGCGGTGTTCCGGACACGGAGGTGTGCACAGGCAGCGAGCACGTGCTGGATGTCTGGGACGTCATGACGTCCCCGGTGGCCGCGGGACAGCTCGTCCTCGTGTTCGACGATCACGGCTCGTATCCCGCGCTCGATGCCGTCGAGCGCCTGGCGCGCGGCGGGGCGGAGGTCATCTACTCCACGCCGGAGCGCACCATCGCCGTCGATGTGGGGTCGATGAACTCGCCCGCCTACCTACGGCTCATGGCCGAGCACGGCGTGCAGACACGCCTGACAGAACGGCTCATCGCGGTCGAGGAGATCGAGGCCGGCCTCCGGGCGACGCTGCGCAGCGAGTACGCGGACACGGACGCGGTCCTGGACGTCGACGCGATCGTCGTCGACCACGGGACGATCCCCAACGAAGAGCTGTACTGGGGACTGCGCGAGGGCTCCCGCAACCGGGGTGCGATCGACCACGACGCGTTCGTCGACCCGCTGGGAGCGCTGCGTCTGCGGGAGTCAGCGGGAGACGACGGTGCGACCGGCCCGGACGACGACAGTTATGCGCTGTTCCGCATTGGAGATGCCACCACCAGCAGGAACGTCCACGCCTCGATCCTCGATGCACTGCGGCTGGGACTGCTGGTCTGACGCGGCCGTCTACGTCCCAGGCACCACGATGTCGTTGACCTGTCCCGGTGCGCAGGCGATCTCCCAGCGGTACCCGTCCGGGTCGCCGAAGAATCCGCTGTACCCGCCCCACTCGCGGTCGACGGCCACCCATGCGGGCGGCGGCGGGCCGCCGTCCTCGGGACCTTCGGTTACGGCGACGGGATCCGCACCGGCGCCCCGAGCCGTCCGCAGCACCTCGTCGACCTGGGCCTTCGAGCCCACGTTGTGGGCGAGGGTGAGCGGCGCGACGCCGGGGCCACGATTGATCGGCCCCACCTCCTCCTCGAACTCCGTCTCGCTCCACAGGGAGAAGAGCAAGTACTCGCCGACGCGGATCATGAGGACGCCCGGCTCCTCACCCCTCCAGCAGCCCCCGGATGTCGTCCGCGGTGAGCGCCTGCGCGAACCCGTTCTGACCGTCGCCCCACAGCGCATCGGTCAGTGCGGTCTTGCGGCGCTGGAGATCCAGCACCTTCTCCTCGATCGTGCCGGCCGCGACCATCCGGTAGACGAGTACGGACGCCTCCTGCCCGATCCGGTGCACCCGGTCGATCGCCTGCGACTCTGCGGCCGGATTCCACCACGGGTCCATGAGGAACACGTAGTCCGCTTCCGTGAGCGTGAGGCCCAAACCGCCCGCCTTGAGACTCAGCAGGAACACACCCGCCCCGCCCGAGCGGAACCGCTCGACGACCTCCTCCCGCCGCCGTGTCGCCCCGTCGAGTCGCACATGCTCGACCCCGCGCACGGTGAGCGCCTCGCCCACCCGGTCGAGGAAGGACGTGAACTGGCTGAACACGAGGACACGGTGGTTCTCCCCCAGCACGCGCTCCAGGTCCTCGAGCAGCGCGTGCAGCTTCGACGACGTGATACCCGCGTGCTGCTGACCGTCGACGATCGCGGGATCCAGCGCGAGCATCCGCAGCAGCGTGAGCGACCGGAACACGATGAACCGGCCACGATCCATGCCGGGCTCCCGCAGGTCGTCCAGCAGCCCCAGCACCTTCTTCCGCTCCCGCTGCAGCACCGCGTCGTACACGCGCCGGTGCTCCGGCAGCAGCTGCACCATCCGCACCTGCTCCTGCTTGGGCGGCAGCTCGCGCACCACCTGCTCCTTCGTCCGCCGCAGGACGAACGGCCGGATCCGTCGCTGCAGCAGCGCCATCCGGTGGGGTGCGTCCCCGCGGGTGAGCGGCTTCGTGAAGTGCTCCCGGAACGACACGGGCGACGGGAACAGCCCGGGTGCGGTGAGCGACAGCAGAGCCCACAGGTCATCCAGCGAATTCTCCACCGGCGTGCCCGTGATCGCCAGGCGGAACGGCGCCCGGATTCGACCCAGTGCATCGTGGACCTGAGTCGTCCGGTTCTTCGCGAACTGCGCCTCATCGACGATGAGGCCGTCCCAGCCCAGGCCCGCGTAGTCGTCCGCGTCAAGCCGCAGCAGCGCGTACGAGGTCACGACGATGTCCGCGCCCGCGACCTCATCGGACAGCTCCGTCCGCCGCCGCGCGCGGGTCGCGTCGATGACCCGCACGTCCAGTCCCGCCGCGAACCGGGCGGCCTCCGACCGCCACACCCCCACGACCGAGGCCGGAGCGACGACGAGGAACGGCGGTCTCCCCGCCGGGCCGGCGCCCTCCGCGGCGTCCTGCGCCGCCTCATGTGCAACCTCCCGAGCCTTCTCCCGCGCCCGCACGATGAGCGCGAGCGTCTGCACGGTCTTCCCCAGACCCATGTCATCCGCGAGGATCCCGCCCAGCCCGTGATCGTGGAGGAGGCTCAGCCACGCGAACCCCTCCAGCTGGTAGTCCCGCAGCTCCGCGGTGAGTCCCGCGGGCACCTCCGGCTGCGGCAGCTCCGTCAGTCCCCGCAGCGCCGCCACGGTCTGCCGCCAGGCCACGGCCTCGCTCGAATGATCCGCGGCATCGACGAAGTCCTCCCAGAGACTCACCTGCACCCGCGAGATCTTCGGCGCCCGCGGATCCCACTCCCCCACCGCCTGCGCCCGATCCAGCAGCTCCTTGAGCCGGTCGAACGCGGGATGGTCCAGCGACAGCAGCGACTTGTCCGTCAGCAGAAGCGTCTTCTGCCCCCGCGCCAGTGCCCGGAACAGGGTGGCGAACGGGACCGTCCGCCCGGCGACCGTCACCTGGAACGCCAGGTCGAACCAGTCGTACGTCTCCGATTCCTCACTGGTCACCGTCACGGTGGGCGGCTCCGTCAGCTCGCGGTAGTCAGGGCGTGCTCCGCTCACCTCGACGTGCAGGCAGTCGAGCGCCTCCAGCCGGGGCAGCACGCGGATCGCGAACTCCGCGGTGGGGACACCGCTGAGGTCCTCCCGCTCGACGGTCCCGGCCCCGGGCCAGAGGGGCGCGACACGGCTGCGGACGGCGGCCTCGGCGGCGGTGTCGCGCAGCGCGTCCTCCGTCCCCGCGCCCAGCGGCAGGATCGGCAGATCCCGGCGCGGGCCCGTGTACCGCCACGACCAGTGGAGCTCCGCGGTGTCGTCCTCGCCGAAGACGACGAGCAGCGACAGGCGCGGGGGCCGGCGCTCCGGCAGATCGACCGTTTCGTCCTCGCTGGTGACGGGTGCGACGCGGCGGAGGACGGGGTAGAACTCCTCCGTGAACTCCGTCGTGTCCTGCGCGTCGATGACGAGCGGCGCGCTGCGGCGCATCACCTCGACCTCGTCCGCACGGACGGGCTGCTCCAGCGGTGCGAGCGTCAGCTGCAGCGCCGCACCCGGCGTCCCCAGATCCCCGTTCAGAGCGGCGAATCCGTGCGTGCCCACGAGGCTGAAGGCGTCCGCCTCCTGCCCGTCGATCCGCACCTGCGGCTGGACGTGGACACGGCCGTGGGAGTCGCGGTGCAAGTCGAAGCGCTTGGTGGCCCGCTCCCCCAGCTGCACGCCGGTCAGCAGGCCCTCGCCCACGAGCGGCACCCCGGCCCGGGCGAGCCGGTCCAGTAGCGTCCACAGGAGCGGGCTGGGGTAGCGGTCCAGGCGCAGGACGCCGGCATCGCCCGGGTTGAGGTTCTGCTCGTCGCGGGAGAGGCGGTGCACCTGATCCAGCAGCGCGCGCACGGGCTCGTCCGGGCCGCGACCGCGCTGGGCGAAGGACCGCCACGTGAGGCCGCCGCGGCGGTAGGTGCCGGGCCGGGCGCCGGCCTCGACGGGGCGCACGCCCACGAACCAGGCATCACCCGCCTCCAGCCGGTCCCGCTCCAGCGGAGTGAGGGTCTGGGAGTAGAACCAGCCGCGCTCCTCATCCGCGAACAGGGCGCAGGACAGCGCGTACCGGGTGGCCGGCTGCTGCCGGGCGGCGGCGCGGACGACCGGCTCCAGCAGGCGCTTCCACTCCGGGTCGCGGTCGTGGGTCACGCGAGGCCCGTCACGCACTCAGCCGTCATGCGCTCAGCCGCTGAAGGAGGCGCTGGAGTGCCGCCCCCACCGCCGTGGGCGCCTCGAGCTGCGGAGTGTGCCCCACGGATTCGTCGACGACGACGTGGGCGCGCGGGAACACGTCCCGCCACGCGGCGGCATCGTCCGGCGAGCGCTTGGGGTCCAGTCCGCCGTGGAACACCTCGACCGGCAGGTCCGGGAGGGTGCCGTGATCGCGCAGGTCCGTCGCCGCCTGATCCGTCAGCACCTCCGCGGCCGGTGCACCGCCCACGCTGCGCGCGTACTCGACCATCTGGTCGATCCACTCCTGCGGGCTGCCGTCCGGCACGTTGCGGCGGGCGTGGCGGAGGAGGACCTCGTCCGGGACGGGCTCCGCGAGCTCCGACAGCATCGAGTCGATCGAGGTGTGGCCGCGCATGTCCGGGCCCGAGTCCAGCAGCACCAGCCCGCGCACCTGCTGCGGGAACGCGAACGCTGCCGTCGCGGCGATGGCCGCGCCCGTCGAGTGCCCCACGAGGACGCACCGCTCCTGGCCCGCCGCGTTGACGGCGGAGCGCGCGGCCGCGGCCAGAGTGCACGGTCGCTCCTGCTCCATCCACGCGACGGACACCGCCTCGTGGCGCGAGGGCACCGGGACCTCCGCGAACGAGGCCGGGCTCAGGTGCGTCCCGGGCAGGAAGACGACGGCGAGGTCCTCCGTGCTCATCGTTCGATCAGGATCCCGTCGTCATCCGCCCACAGCATGCGACCCGGGGTGAACGTGACACCGCCGAACGAGACGGGCACATCCTGCTCCCCCGCCCCGTCCTTCGCGGACTTGCGCGGGTTCGAGCCCAGCGCCTTGACCCCCAGGTCCAGAGTGCGCAGGGCCGCCCGGTCCCGGACCGCGCCGTGGATGATGACGCCGGCCCAGCCGTTGTCGACCGCCGAGGCCGCGATGAGGTCGCCCATGAGGGCCGATTCCAGCGACCCCCGTCCGTCGATGACGAGCACCGCGCCGTCGCCCGGCGTCGCCAGGAGCGCCTTGACGAGCGCGTTGTCGCGCAGACAGCGGATGGTGCGGATGGGTCCGGAGAACGCGGTCCTCCCACCCAGGTCCTGGAACTGGAGGGCGCACGAGTCCAGCTCGTCACCCCGCTCGTCGTAGAGGTCCGCGGTCGCGATCGACGGACGATCGCCGGTGCCTGTGTCCATGTGAGCCTCCATGTCAGCAGGGTACCGACCATTACGGACTCGGTGTGAGGCCGGTCATGGAAGACTGCGGGGACGCACGACACAGATCCGCGTCCTCCCACTGGTGAGGACCCCACGCTCCGCGCGACGCTGCCGGCGGGGACGGAGGCGCCCACGCTGGACATCGCCACGCACTTCCTCGCTCCTGCGGGGGCCGGGGGATTCACCGGACACGGACGCCTGCGCCGCAAGGGCCGCGGCATCGCGTTCCTGGACGCGGATCTGCTGAACGAGTCAGTGTCGAGGTCGCGACGGCGACCGCGACGTTCAGTATCTGCTCCTCCGCCCCGAAGCCCGACTGACGGAACCGACACGGCGCACTAGGCTGGGAGTGCGGTGCGCGTCCCCTCATCTGCGCGCACGCCCTGCGTCAGGAGGCGATCGTGAGCAACGTCGAGACGAAGCCGGCGGAGGTCCTCTGCCACAGCGAGGGCCTGCCGGGTCCGGACGCCGCGTGCGCGGACCGCGCGCCGGTCGAACTCATCTCCGCGCGGGACGTCCCGCTGGGCGGGCCCCGCGCGATGCTGGTCCGCCGCACGCTGCCGCAGCGCCAGCGCTCCCTCATCGGCGCCTGGTGCTTCGTCGACCACTACGGCCCCTCCGATGTGTCGGAGACCGGCGGCATGGACGTCGCTCCGCACCCGCACACGGGACTGCAGACCGTCAGCTGGCTGTTCGAGGGCGCGATCGCCCACATCGACTCCGGCGGCGGCGTGGGCACGGTCCTGCCGGGCGAGATCAACCTCATGACGGCGGGCACCGGCATCTGCCACTCCGAAGTGTCCCTGCCGGACACGGAAGTGCTCCACGGCGTCCAGCTGCGGCTGGCCCTGCCGGATGCGGTCCGCAACGAGCTCACCCGCGAGTTCGAGCACTTCGAGCCTCAGCCGGTCGCCCTGGACGGCGGCAGCGCCCTCGTCTTCATCGGCAGCCTGCTGGGCGAGGAGTCGCCCGTGCGCGTGCACTCACCGCTCGTGGGCGCCGAGCTGCGATTGGACCCCGGCGCGCTCCTGGACCTGCCCGTCGACGCCGCGTTCGAGCACGGCCTGCTCGTCGACTCCGGGGACGTCACCCTCGAGGGCGTCTCCGTCCCGCAGGCGACCCTGGGCTACACGGGCATCGGCAGCGAGCTCCTGCGCATCCACAACCGCGGTGAGACGCCCGCTCGCCTCATCCTCATCGGCGGCGAGCCGTTCGGCGAGGAGATCGTCATGTGGTGGAACTTCATCGGCCGCGACTCGGACGAGATCGCCCGCTTCCGCGAGGAGTGGCAGGCCGAGGGCGACCGCTTCGGCCGCGTCGAGGGCTACGTGGGCCACGGCGGCCCCGGTCGGAACCGGGACGGCATGGGCCGGCTCCCGGCCCCCGCCCTGCCGCACGTCCGCATGCGCGCCCGGAAGAACCCTCCGCCGGTCGTCCGGACGGACGACTGACCGACCACCCGACTGACCGACGACTGAGGAGCACACCATGACCGACCAGCAGCTGACCGACAAGACCGGCGTCGTCGTGACCGTCGAGCACGACGATGCCCGCGGCGCGTACGCTCTCGCCTTCGAGAACGGGGAGGTGGCCGGTCGGACCTTCCACATCCCCACCGCGGACGACGAATGGATCTTCTTCCACACGGAGGTCGACGACGAGTATTCGGGCCGCGGCCTGGGTGGAATCCTCGTGGGCCAGGCGATGACGGACGTCGCCCGGCTGGGGAGGACCGTCGTCCCGCTGTGCCCGTTCGTCAAGGGCTGGCTGGAGAAGAACGGGGACGACTTCGCTGCCGCCGGCGGCAGTGTCCGCGCCCCGCGACCCGGTGACCTCGACACGGTGCGCGCCGCGCAGAAGGGGGCCTGAGGCATGCGCAGACCCTTCATCGATCGGGAGCTCCCGGACGTCTACATGGCGATGACGAAGGCGTCCGCGGCCTCGCGGAAGGCGTCCCACGAGGCCGGCCTGGACGACGACCTCCTCGAGCTCATCAACGTCCGCGTCTCGCAGATCAACCGGTGCCTCACCTGCCTGAGCATCCACGTGCCCCGCGCGCGCCAGGCCGGGGTCCCGCAACGGCAGCTGGACCTCCTGCCGGCGTGGCGCGAGGCCGGAGCCAAGGAGTTCCCCGATCAGCAGCGCGCCGCGCTGGACCTGGCGGAGGCCCTCACGGTGCTGGACGAGACTGCGGACCTGGACGGCCTCGCGAAGGCGGCTTCCGCGCACCTCACCCGGGCGCAGATCGCCGCCGTCCAGTGGACGACGACACTCATCAACGCCTTCAACCGGATCTCGATCGCCAGCGGCCACCCCGCCCTCACCGTCAAGGAGTGACCGCGGCGGACGGCCCGGGGTTCAGTTCCCCGGGCCGTCAGGGGTGCCCGTCAGCAGCGTCACGCACCGGGCCTGTGGTCGAGTGCTCCGGAGTTCTCCCAGAGGTCCTTCGCCCACGCGGACCAGTCGTCGTCCGCGGAGTACCACTCGGGCAGCTCCTCCATGTCCCCGCCGTCTTCGAAGCCCAGGTCGGCGACGCGCTTCGTCCACTTCTCCGTGAGCTCGTCGACCTTCTCGATGCTGCCCTCCGGCAGATTCCCCGCCTCGATCTCCGCCGTGATCTGGCCATCGAGGATCTCCGCCATCTTCTCCTGGAACTCCTCATCGAACTCTTCGATCGTTCCGTCGACGCTGGCGATGTCCTCGACGTGCTGGGCGTTCGAGTCGACGTAGCTCTGCGCAGAGCCGGAGGTCATCGTCGCCGCGGCGTCGAAGAGGATCTGCTGGTACGCCAACGGCATCTGGTCGTACGTCGGCCCGATCACGTAGGTGCCGGAGAAGCGCGGCCAGTTCGACTCCGTCGAGTACGCCAGGTGGGATGCCGCCTGATAGACGCCGCTGATCTCCTTCGCACTCATGGGCGAGAGGTCGCAGTCGATCGTATTGCGCTGGAGCGCCTCGTAGGCCTCGGTGAACTCCATGCTCACGGGCACGGCGCCGAACTCCGAGAGCGCTTCGTTCTGGCCGGCGCTGCCGGCACGGACCTGCTTGCCCTCGAGCTCCTGGGCCGTGTTGATCTCCGAGTTGCAGTTGAGCGAGTACACGCCGTTGCCCAGGATGGGGGTGAGCGGCGTGACGCCCTCCTCCTTGTACCGGTCGAGGAGCGCCTGATCGTTCCACCCCATCTCCGCCGCCACGGAGTTCGCGACCATCTCGCCGACCATCGGCGAGTAGGGGACCGAGCCCAGCGCGACGCCGATGGCGCTCGCCTCCGGGAACCGCTGCGGCTGGTAGGACACCAGGTCGTAGGAGATGTCGACGCGACCGTCGGCAGTGGCATCGACCGCCTCGGGGTAGCCGGAGATCGCCATGCCCCAGGTGGGCTCGATCGTGATCTTCCCGTCCGAGCGCTCCTCGACCTCGTTGATGAAGTCCATCGTGCGCCTGCCGGAGATCGAGTCCTCCGTGGGCCCGCCCGCCTGCAGCGTGAGCGTCACGGGTTCGTGGTCTGCGACCGCCGCATCGACCTCGTCCTGCGGAGCATCCCAGGCGAATCCCTCACCACCCGCCTCATTGCCGCTCCCGGCACTGCCTGCGCTGCCCGCGCATCCGGCCAGCAGCGCCAGTGCCGCGCATGCCGACCCGCCGGAGACGAGCCCGCGCGCCAACGAGCTGTTCCTACGGCCGCCACCCGCCCGAATCCTGGTCACATCACCGAGCAGTTTCATGTCCACCTCGACTTCGTCGTCTGGAGAGGAAGACGATCCGATGAGAGCCCGCACGCGGGTGCACAGCTCGTCCGGCACCGCCAGTCCAGCGTCCACGCTGACGCTGAACCTGCCGACACACTACGTCAACGGGACCGCAGATTGTGGCGTGCGACACACCTTTAATCGAACGCTCAATCGACTGCGGTGGGTCGCGCCCGCGCCGCACTGTCTCACGGATTGACACGGATCACAGCGCCTGGTTGTATTGCTCCGTTCGTGAGCGCCACCACATGTGTGTGGCGCTCTTCATATGCGTGATGGAGTATCGATGACCGCTTTCGTCGACTGGCTCAACGGAGTCGTCTGGGCACCGCCCCTCGTGTACCTCTGCCTGGCGGCCGGGGTCTTCTTCACCATCCGCACCCGGGTGGTCCAGATCCGGCAGATCCCCGCGATCGCCAAGCAGATGTTCACCGGCACCAAGTCGGACGACGGCGTCTCCTCGTTCCAGGCGCTCACCATGTCTCTGGCCGGGCGCGTGGGCACCGGCAACATCGCCGGTGTCGCCACCGCGATCGCGTTCGGCGGTCCTGGTGCGGTCCTGTGGATGTGGATCTCCGCGCTCCTGGGCGCGTCGACCAGCTTCGTCGAGTCGACACTGGGCCAGATCTACAAGGAGAAGGACAAGGACACCGGCGAGTACCGCGGCGGTCCGGCCTACTACTTCGAGCGCGCCTACGCGCACACGAAGGCGAAGGGCCTCTTCAAGGTGTACGCCACCGCCTTCGCGGTCGTGACCGTCTTCTCCATGAGCTTCATGCTGCCGGGCGTCCAGGCGAACGGCATGACGAACGCGATGGAGAACGCGTGGAGCCTGCCGCCGTGGGTCGTGGCACTCGCGATCGTCATCGCTCTGGGCTTCATCATCGTGGGCGGCGTCAAGCGCATCGCGACGTTCGCCGGCTACGTCGTGCCCTTCATGGCCGTCCTCTACATCCTGGGCGCGATCATCGTCGCCATCGTCAACATCGACCAGCTGGGCGAGGTCGTCTCCCTCGTCGTCTCCTCCGCCTTCACGACGCAGTCCGCCGTGGGTGCGATGGTGGGCGCGGCCGTCGAGTGGGGCGTCAAGCGCGGCATCTACTCCAACGAGGCCGGTCAGGGCACGGGCCCCCACGCCGCTGCGGCGGCGGAGGTCTCGCACCCCGCCAAGCAGGGGCTCGTCCAGGCGGGCTCGGTCTACATCGACACCATCTTCGTCTGCACCGCGACCGCCTTCATGATCCTGTCGACGGGCATGTACAAGGTGTTCCCCGGTGGTGACGAGACCGCCGCCCCCGTCCACGAGGGCGGTGGGCGACTGTCGGAGAGCGCGGTCGTGGGCCCGGCCTACGCACAGGCCGGCTTCGACACCGTCCTGCCCGGGTTCGGAGCCAGCTTCGTCGCGATCTCCCTGGCGTTCTTCGCGTTCACGACGATCGTCGCGTACTACTACATGGCGGAGACGAACCTCAAGTACCTGCTGCGCGGTGTGAGCGATCGCCGGGTCAGCGCGGTGCTCGTCCGCTTCCTGCAGCTGTTCATCCTCGTCGCGTGCGCCTACGGTGCCGTGACGACCGCGGGCAGCGCGTGGGCGCTGGGCGATATCGGCGTGGGCCTCATGGCGTGGTTCAACATCGTCGGCATCCTCCTCATCCAGCAGCCTGTCTTCAAGGTCCTGCGCGACTACGAGCGCCAGGTGAAGGAAGGCAAGGACCCGGACTTCGACCCGCGGGTCGCGGGCATCCAGGGCGCCGTCTTCTGGGAGCAGCGCGCGGACGGCCGCGTCGCCGACGGCCCGGAGCCGGAACCCGCCGCCGTCCGCGGCTGAGTCCGGCCACATCCGTCGCGGCGCTGCTCCCCTCCGCTCAGGGGAGCAGCGCCGTTCTCGCGTCCTCCAGCCGAGCCAGCGCGACCTCCCACGGGATCCGCTCCTGCTCCAGGCGCACGTCGCCCTCCGCCCGCACCCGGGCGAGTGCCCGCGCCTCCTGCCCCGTCAGCGTGTCGAACTCACCGCGATGTGGCTTCTCCTCCCGCACCCACAGATCCCGGTGGTCGACGAGCGTCTGCTCGTCCATGAGGACGCTCGTGACCTGCGGCAGATGCGTCCGCAGCCGGTGGAGGATCGCGAATCCGTGCGAATCCAGGTCGCCCCAGTAGAGGATCGGGACGTTCCGCAGCCACTCGACGCGCTCGAGGACGGACACCGCGTACCCGGACCCGTGCACCGCGACGACGCCGTCCCAGCCGGGCAGCGCGAGCATCGATTCGAGGTTCTCGCTCACGAGCACCAGCCGCGGCCGCAGCGGGAGTCTCGCGACCTCGTCGACGGGTGACGCGAGGTCCCGCAGTCCGCCCAGTGCCCCGCTGCCGGACTCCTGCCCGGCCACGACCCCCGCGTCGAGGATCCGGATCCGCACCCGGTCCTCCGGATCGAGGATCTCGAGTTCCCGCCCGCCCGTCAGCACGGTGTGCAGCGCGCTCACCAGTGACCGGTGACGGGCGAACCACTTCGAGTCCACACCGCGCAGCGGCATCTGGCGCGGCCGCATCCGCCCGCCCGGGTGCGCGGCCAGCCACGCCGCCGCCTCGAGCACCTGTGCGAACCCCGCCTCGTCCAGTCCCGCGATCGCCGCCCGGTGCCGGCGCAGCGCCTGGGCCAACCCGTCGCCGAGGTCGTGGTCACCTGAACCGTCCCGCTCACCGCCGCGCAGGAACCTCTCCCGCAGCTGCCGCGCCCGCTCCGCGAGGCTGCGCCACGCCGTGGCCGCCTCCCCACCGGCGAACCAGGCGAGCGCCGCCGGGTCCGCCAGGCGCAGTCGCACGGGCACCGTCTGCCCGCCCACCCGCGACCATGCGCGGTGCTCCCAGTCGACAACGACTCCGTGCGCACCGTCGACGGCCCGCCAGTCGCCCACCCACGTGAGCACGGCGGCCTTGTCCGCCAGCACCTGCGCCTCCGTGGGCGGTTTGAGTCCCAGCGCGAAGCCCTCGTCCACGGTCCCCGTGGACACGAGCAGCCCGGCCCAGTCTCCCGTACGGGACCGCAGGCGCTTCGCGGCGGCGACCCGGGCCTCGGCGACGGTGATCATCCGGCCCCACCGGCAGAGTCCCCGTCACCGGCAGAGTCCTCCGCCCACTCCATCGTCGACACGACGGACTTCTGCCGGGTGGGGTTCTCCACAGACGTCGCCGCACCCACGTACGGCTCGATCGTCTGCAGCAGCTTCTGCGGCGTCGCGAGCACCAGGTGGAAGCCGAACGCGACGAACACGTCCAGCGCCATCCGCGTGTAGCGGGTGTCGGCCTTGTCGAACGCCTCGTCCAGGACGATCGTGCCGTAGCGGGACACGTCCTCGTCCGGCTCCGCCAGCTGGTACCGCAGAGCCGCGGCCAGGCAGAACACGACGAGCTTCTGCTGCTGCCCACCGGACAGCGCGGCCCCGGAGTCGTACGCCGTCTGCGCCACGCCCGCCTCGTCGATCTCCTCCGCCAGGAACGTGACGTGCAGGCGCGTGTCCAGGCACTGGTTCCGCCACACGCGGTCGACGTGCTCGCTGGAGGCGAACCGGCGCATGAGCTCCGCGAGGATCCCGAATGTCGTCTCCGCCTGCTCCAGGTCCGGCTGCTCCCAGCTGCCGGCCGTGATCGACCGCAGGTCCTCGATGAATCGCTTGACGGTGTCCGACCGGCGCAGCTTGGGCTTGATCCGCAGGTACCGGCCCTCGTCGAACTTCGACCGGCCCAGCGATTCGTTCACCCGGTCGACGCGGTCCTCGATCTCGCGGAACGAGCCCAGGATGTCGCTCAGCAGTTCGCCGATCAGGTCGCGCGACCGCTCCTGCAGCATCGTGAGGAACCGCGCCTCGTGCTCCGGCAGGCCGTGCGCCTCGATCCCCTCGAGGATCGCGAGGTAGCCGGCCCGGTCCGCGACGTCGGCAGTCAGATTCGCCGAGGCCGCAGGCCACCGCTCCTTGAACTGGACTGCCAGCCGGGTCAGGGCCGACTCCGCCCGCCCGGCCGCGGACCGCGCCCGGTCCTGCTCCTCGTGCAGTGCGGTCGCGACCTGCTGGCCCACGTCCGAAAGGCTCGCCCGGCTGATGCTGCGCTGGATCCGACGGAAGCGCTCCTCGAGGATGCGCGCCAGCTCCGCCGGGACCTCCGCAATCCGCCCGTCGCCGATCGCGTGCTCCAGCTGCGCGATCTCCGCCTCGATCCGCTCCCGCTCCTGTCGGGTCTCGCGCAGGAGGTGACGGGCCTCCTCCGCCTCCTTCCGGGTGACGTCGCGCAGGTGGCGGGCCTCGTCCGCCGCCGTGACGGCTGCGGCCAGGTCGCTGTCCTCCGCGGTCAGGGCCATGAGCCGGCTCTCCAGGTCCGTGACGACGCGCTGGGCCGCGGCACGGTCGACGGCATTCCACGACTGCTCCCGGATGCTCGCCAGGACGCCGGCCCGGTGCTGGGCGCGGTCGCGTGCGGCGGTCGCCTCGTCGACCACCTTCTGCGCGGCCTCGCACTCCGCGTGGGCCTCCTGGCGCCGCGCGATGAGCGCCTCGACCTTCGCCTCCCGATCGCCCAGCACCCAGTGGCTGCGGTCGTCGATCCGCGACCGGTCGTCCTTCTCGTACCGGGTGCGCGAGGACTTCAGCTGCCCGTTGATCGTGACGGCGCGGTGGTGGTCGTCCAGCGCGTCCGGCGAGTCGACGCACGCGATGTCGAAGCGCTCCGCCAGAGTCGCCCGCACCCAGTCGCCGAACCGGTCCTCCTTCACCTGGACGCGGTGGACCAGCGAGAGGTCGCTGCGCAGCGGCCGCGGCGGAGGCTGCTCCGCGGTGACCTCCTCGAACACGAGACGCGCGCGGATCCGGTGGGCGTCCACCCACTGGCGGACCGTGCGGATGTGCTCGCTGCGGACCAGCAGGGTGAGCGCCAGGGGCCGCAGCACCCGCTCGATCGCACCGGTCCAGTCCGCGTACTCGCGCCCCACCTCGATGAGCTCCGCCGCGAACGGCAGCGCGGACTCCGGCAGTCCGGTCCCCGCGCTGATCTCGCGGCGGACGGCCAGGAGGTTCCCGGGCACGGTCGAACCGCTGCGGCGCAGTTCTGCGATCGCCTCGTCGATCTCGCGCAGCTCGCGCCTGGCCGCGAAGTAGCGCTCGTTCTGCTGGTGGGTGGGGCCGCCGGGTCCGGACGCCTCGTCGAGGGTGCGGGTGATGCCGGTCTGCAGTTCCGCGAACTCCGCCGCGGTCGTGGGCGCCGCGTCGATGCCCGCCTGCGCCAGCTGCCGCCGCAGCGACTCCCAGCGGTCGTCGGTCTGCCGCGCGGCCTCGCGCGCATCGCGGATGCGGTCCTGGAGCGCCTCCGCGTCCGCGCCGCCAGCCTCCATGCTGCGGCGCTGCGCCGCGTCGAAGGCGTCATCCGCACTGCGGGCGGCCTCCTCCGCCTCCTCCACGTCCGCGGCCAGTCCGGACTGCTTCTCGTCCAGCTGGGTGCGCTCGATCCGGGCGAGGTCCAGGGCGCGCCGACGCGTGTACGGGCGCACGGCCGCGGCCAGTTCGCGAGCGCGCTCCGCCGTCTCGCGGGCGCTGTCGTACTCCGCGGACGCGTCCCGCAGCTGGGTCAGGTGGTCGCGCTGCTTCCGCAGCTGGACGACGTGGGCGTGGGCGTCGTTGAGCTCGCCGAACTGCTCGACCGCCGTGTCCGCCAGGGCGAAGGTGCCGGGCCGCTCCAGCATGTGCTCCCGGAACAGCTGGTCGAGGCTGTCGAGACTCTTGGCCGACTGCGTCTTGTGGAGCAGCTGCAGCGCGGACTCGTGCGCGATGCCGAACACGCTGCGCAGGCGGGCGTAGAACTTCCCGTGCGTCCCGTTCGTCGTGATGACGGCGTCCGGGAGCGCGGCCTTCACCTTCCGGGCCTCGATCCCGCCGCGGGCGAACTCCTGGAGGTCCGCCAGATCGACGGCGGACCGGTCCAGCAGGCACAGGTCCGCGATGTCCGCGTTCGTCGTGCCGGTCCCGCGCAGGAAGAACAGCCGCACCAGTGAGACGGGCGCCTGGTCCGCCGCCTCGTAGCGCAGCACGATGCCGCTCCACGTGGCGCCGGGCCGCAGGTAGCGGCTCACGACGCGGTCCTCGTCGTCGTCCGTCGTGCGCGACCACGCGCCGCGCACGTACGACACGATGCTGCGCTGGTCAGACCGCGTGCCCGCGGATTGGGCTGCGACGTTGAACCGCAGCCACTTGTCCGGGGTCAGCACCGCCGCGATCGCATCCAGCAGCGACGACTTGCCGGACCCGGACGGGCCGGTGATGAGGTGTCCCTGGCGTGCGATGGGCAGCCGGTGGATCTCCTTGTCGAACGTCCCCCAATTCGCCACCTGGATCTCCGACAGCCGCCACTGCGAGCGGGTCGCGGCGTCGGCCGTGTCGCCGCCGGTCGCTGCCGTCGCCTCCGGCTCCAGATCGAAGAGTGCCCCCGACGTCATGCGTGCTCCTCCCCGTCTCCCTGGTCTCCCCCATCGCCGAGGCCGCGGTCGGCTTCCCCGCCCCCGTCGCCACCTGCGTCGCCCCCGGAGGCGCCCTCCGGACTGCCGTCCGTGCCGGCGTCCTCGACGCCCGCGATGCGTCGGTACACCGCGGTGAGTTCGCGGACCCGCTCCTCGTCGATGAGGAAGCGGACCATCGGGGAGATCTGGAAGCGCTCCTCACCGGCGGAATGCAGGACGCGCAGCCGGTTGACCATGCGGCCCCACGAGCCGTTGAGGTTGCGCTGGAACGTCGACTCGTCGCCGTCGCGGTAGACGCTCAGCTGCTCGTAGACCTCGTCCTGCCCCACGATGACGCGCTCCTCACCGGGCGCGGTCAGCAGGAACTGGCGCAGCACCAGCAGCATCGCGGTGTCGAGGAAGGTGAGTCGCTCCGCGCGCAGGGCGCTGGGGACCTGGAGGTCGTGGGTCTCGACCTTCCGGGTGAACGCGAACTCGTCGTACTCGTCCAGGACGAGGTCGAGGAACAGGTCGTGGAGCCGCGACCGGATCGTCTCCTGGTCTGCGACGAGCGCCGTCCACAGACCCGGGTTCTGGGCACCGGACACGTACGGTCCCTTGAGCAGTTCGAGGAGCACGCGACGGGACGCCTCGTGCAGAGTCCCCGTGTCCCCCTGCCACAGCGCGGAGGGGGACCCCTCGGCCTCGGCGACGGCGGCCTCGGCGGCGGTATCGGCGACCACGGACTCAGCGTCCGTCTTCGACTCTGTCATGCGTCCACGCTCCTCACGAATACGTACCGGTCGACGACCGCCCGGCGGTGCACTCCGTCCAGGCCGTCCCAGGCGATGTCCTCGCTGGCGGCGTCGTCGATCTCGCCGTGGGTGACGGCCAGCGAGACGAGTCCGATGACGCTCGCGACGCCCTGGGTGGCGGGGTGGGCGGTCAGCACCTGCCCCACGCTCACGGGACCGTCATTCCGCTCGAGCTCCTCGTTGATGTGCCCGACGAGCTCGTCGAAGTCGATCTCCGTCTCCCGCGCGATGGCGGCGAGCGTCGCGACGTCGACGGTGGTGGTCTCCGCCTCGCCCAGCGCCTCACCCGTGTCGTACTCCGTGGGGTCGTGGAGGATGAGCGAGCCGACGCTCGTCATGCGGAGTGTCGACAGCTCCAGCTCGACGCCCACGTCCGCGTACGGCTTCACCTGCGTGCGTGCGGGGACGGCCTGGGCGAGCGCTTCCTGGAGGCGGGTCCGCAGGGCGCGGTCGGTGAGGAACGCGTGCGAGTAGACGTAGCGGCGCAGGCCTCGGGCGAAGTCCGTGAGGCTGCCGTGGACCTGCCGGCTGCCGTCCTTCATGTCGCGCATGAGTCCGCGCAGTGCGCGGCGGGCGCGGGGAGTGAGCTGGTGGGCGAAGTCGCGGTCGAGGACGGCGGACACGTCCTCCTCGAACGCGGCGGACTGCTCCGGGTCGCGGACGAAGGAGGAGAAGGCGGTGAAGGTGCGGCCCTCGTCGGAGGATTCGATGAGGTCGACACCGCGGAAGATGTCGTCCAGGACGTCGTCATCGCCGTCGTCGGCCTCGAGGATGCCGGTGCGCAGGTCCTGGTTGAGCTGGGCGAAGCGGGCGCGGACGCGCGCGAAGTCCGCGGGCATCCCCTGCGCCTGGTGGAGGATGTCCGTGACCCGCTCCTCCGCCCGCTTGGGATCGAGGACGCGGGCCGTCGCGTCGCCGGCGCGCACCCGCTCGATCTCCCGGTCGATGCGGCGGCGCTCGGCCTCCAGAGCGCGGAGGCGGCGGCCGGTGTCCGGGTCCGTCTCGATGGCCAGCTGGTGCAGGGAGGAGGCGAGCGCGACGAGGCGAGACTCCGTCACCGCGGCCGGAGGGGTCTCGAGCTGCTCGAGGATGCGCAGAGCGTCGAAGCCGGCGGCGGACAGCTCGTAGGTCTCACCGCGGGCCTCGGTCGCGGGGCGGCGGACCAGGAGACCTGCATTCCGCCAGTCGTCGCAGAACGCCTTGGCGCGACGGTCAGCGAGGTCGAAGTGGTCGCGCAGGTCGACGAGGTCCGCGTCGATGCGCTCGTGGACCTCATCCGTGTCCAGACGGGTGCCGGGCGCACCCAAGTGCTCGCCCAGGAGCGCCGCCATGACGGCGACGTGGTCCGCCCGCAGCATCCGCAGGGTCGCACTGTCCTGCGCGAGGCGCTTGAAGGCGAGGGCCTGGGAGAGTGCGGACATGCGCACCATTCTGCCGTGGACCGGCACGGGCGCGCGAAGCGGCGAAGGCAGAGCCCGTCCTGGGGCGGCGTGGTCAGGCGGACGCGCCCAGCTGGTAGATCCTCTGTCGGCTCACACCCAGCACCTGTGCGGCCTGGGCAGCGCTGTACCCCTTCTCATGACGAAGCAGCGCCACGGCCTCGCGCTTGAGTGCGGCCGAGCGCTCGAGCACCTTCCGCGCCTCCGCCTCGTCGGCCTCGCCCTCTTCCCAGATCCGGCGAGCCTCAGACTCACCGTCCAGACGCACGCGCACGCGGATGTCTTCCTCGCGGGGGCCGTCCGTATCCCATGCGGCGATGATCCCGCGAGCCTCATCCGCGACGCTGCTCAGATCCACTGCCTGCCCGGTCACGTCGTGCGACGGGACCTCGAACACCCACCATCGCCCTTCGCGACGGACGTCCACGTCCACTGCCGTCGCGGCCTCTGCCATCGCGCTCATCACATCCACTCCCTCGGGATCTCCAGACCCTTGCGCTCGAGCATCTGCAGAACACCCGGCGAGATCTCACGATGCCCCGCAGGCACGGGGACCTTCGCGGTCCCTCCCGCGTTCACCCAGATCTCGTGACTGCCCTTGGCATCGCGCAGGTGTCGCCACCCCTGCGCTCGCAGCTCCCTGAGAACGTCTCGAGTCTTCTGTGGTTTCACAAATTATATCGCACCCCCCTCTTGTCACACATGACAAGGGTCGCTTTACAACTCGCTCGTCCCGCGCCGGCACTGCCACGATGAGCGCCAGCGTACGGAGTGGCGGCCGCACGCAAGCGACTGCGCCAAGTCTGTGGACAGCTCACGTCGCCCGCCGCTGGTTCAGCGCGGCACAGCCACCTGGCCGCGCATGAGGGGGCGCGCCGTGCGGAACAGCGATGCGGACGCGGTCTGTGGAATCCCGTCCTCCAGTCGCACGTCCGCTGCACACGTGACGACGCCCGACGGTGTCGCGAGGCGCAGCGGAGTGTCCTCGTCACGCGCTGCTCCCGCAGAGGCCGCGCCCACGCCCACCGCTTCCTGCACGACAGTGCCGGGGATCTGGGCGGCCGCCGCGGCGCAGAGCGCGGACGTGCCGGGGATCGCCCGGTGCGCCACCTCCATCGACAGCACGCGGGTCACGAGGTCGCAGTCGGTGGCCTCCACCGCCGTCCCGTCCAGCAGGGTCGTGGTCGCAGGCGGTGCGACGAGCGCGATCTTGGGGTGCGCCAGCGGGCTGTCCGCAGGTGTCGCCGCGAGTCCCATCGCGACGGTGCCCGCCCGGCGGATCAGGTCGAGCAGCGCCAGGAGGTCTGCATCCGCATCGATCTGATCCGGTGATTCGGTCCCCGTCAGCCCCACATCGGCGGCCCGGACCAGGACGACAGGCGCGGAGACATCGACCAGTGAGGCCTCGACGGTGCGGTCGCCCAGGTCCAGGCGATCGACCGGGCGGCCCGTGGGAAGGATCGCACCGGCCCGCGACCCGCCAGCTTCCACGTACTGCAGCTCGATGGGCGAGCCGGAGCCCGCCACACCCGGGACGACGAGATCGCCGATAGTCTCCGCGACTCCCCCGCGCACGGTCAGGCGCACGACGATGGTCGCCCCCGTGTTCGTGTTGTGCACGGTGACGGCGGCCGGTCCATCGGCCTCGACGCTCAGGAGTCCCGCCTGCAGGGCGAAGGGGACGACGGCAGACGACAGGTTCCCGCAGTTGCCCGAGTAGTCGACGACCGCCTCATCGACCGCGACCTGCCCGAACGTGTACTCGACGTCCACGCCCTCGCGCTCGGAGGCGGACACGACGACGATCTTCGACAGCGAGGACACCCCGCCGCCCATGCCGTCCAGCTGCCGTCCGAACGGGTCCGGCGACCCCAGTGCGCCCGTGAAGATCCGGTCGCGTGCGGACTGGTCCTCCGGCAGGTCGCGCGCATCGAAGAAGAGGCCCTTGCTGGTGCCTCCCCGCATGAAGATCGCGTCGATCCACTCCATCAGTCGCGCCACTCCCTCACTGGATCTCGCCCATCACCGGGCCCCTCGGCCCGGCCCATTCGCACGGGCCCAGCCTAGGCGCGCGATGCCACTGCTCAGCGCCGCAGCACGCGTGCCGCGAGGGTGTTCCCCACCAGCTGCGCCAGCTGGACGAAGACGATGATGACAACGACGGTCACGAGCGTGACGGTCCAGTCGAACTGCTGGTACCCGTACATGATCGCGAAGTTGCCCAGGCCGCCCCCGCCCACGACGCCCACCATCGCGGACATGTCGACGATCGCGATGAACATGAACGTGTAGCCCAGGATCAGCGGACCCAATGCCTCCGGAATGACGATGCCGAAGAGCGTGCGCAGGCGACCCGCGCCCGCCGCCCGCGCGGCCTCGACGACGCCCGGATCCACACCCACCAGGTTCTGCTCCACGACGCGACCGATGACGACCGCGGCCATGAGCGCCATCGGGAAGACCGCCGCACCCGTGCCGATCGTCGTCCCCAGCAGGGCGAGCGTCACCGGCCCCACCGCGGTGATGAAGATGATGAACGGCACCGGCCGCACGATGTTGACCACCAGGTTGAGAACGGCGAAGACCACCGGCTGCTCGAGCAGATTGCCGGGCCGCGTGGCGTAGAGGGCCGCCCCCAGCACGAGCCCCACGATGCCGGCGACCAGCACCGTCACGGTCACCATGACGAGCGTCTCCTGGATGCTCGTGACGAGCACGGGACGCAGCAGCTCCCAGTTCGTGTCCATCAGACCGTCACCTCCGCGACCCTGTCCGCCGCCTCATCCACGGCGAGCACACGAGCCCTGCCGTCAGCAGTCAGGGCGGCCACGGCCTCGGCGACGGCCTGCTGCGGTCCGCTCAACGCGTAGGTGAGCGTCCCCAGCGGCCGGTTCTGCACCTCTGCCACATCGCCGTGGACGACGGTGCCCGTGACCCCGCGCGCGTCGAGGATCCGGGCGACCTCCGGTGAGCCGAAGTCCTCGTCGATCCGGACGGCGACGAGCGTGCCCGGGTGGCGCTCCTGCAGCCGGCGCAGTGCGGCGGGACCGGGCTCGCCCTTGACGGCGGTCGCGACGAACGCCTGACCGGCCGCGGTCGCAGGCGCGGAGAAGACGTCGTAGGCGCTGCCGTGCTCCGCGACGCGGCCCCCGTCCAGCACGACGACGGAATCGCAGATCTCCCGCACGACGGCCATCTCGTGGGTGATGACGACGATCGTCGTGCCGAACTCCTCGTTGATCCGGGTCAGGAGGCCCAGGATGTCCGCCGTCGTCTCCGGGTCCAGCGCGGACGTCGCCTCGTCCGCCAGGAGCAGGGTGGGCGAGGAGGCGAGCGCTCGGGCGATGCCCACGCGCTGCTTCTGCCCGCCGGACAGCTGCGACGGGTAGGCCCGCGCTCGGTCCGCCAGTCCCACGAACTCGAGGACCTCGGCGACCCGGGCCTGGACCTCCGCGCGCGGGCGGCCGGCGACGCGCAGCGGATACCCGACGTTCCCGGCCACGGTCCGCGAGGCGAAGAGGTTGAAGTGCTGGAAGATCATCCCGATCCCCCGCCGGACCCGCTGGAGCTGCGCCTCGCCCAGCCCGGTCAGGTCCGTGCCGTCGACGATGACGCTGCCGGAGGTGGGCGTGTCCAGCGCGTTGATGAGGCGCACGAGGGTCGACTTGCCGGCACCCGAATGGCCGATGATGCCCAGGATCGATCCCTGCGGGATGTCGAGGGTGATCCCGTCGAGCGCGCGGCGGGAGGTGTCCGGGGCCGCGGCGCGCAGGCCCAGCAGCCGGCGGCGGCCCGGGTACTCCTTGACGACGTCGCGGAAGCGGACGTGGGGATGGGGGCGATCGCGTGTCATGCGTTCTCCTGGTGTGCGCAGGGCGCCTGCGGCCAGCGTGAGGGGACCGCACCAGGACAGCAGTCCGGCACCCAGGATGTGACCCCGGCGACACAGAACTTCTGATGTCGTCACAATCGAGCGCGGATCGATCCGATTGCGTCATCCCGGGTCCTCAGGTGACAACAGCCGAGCAGCGGATCGCCCCGTGCTCCCTACGGTGGCGGCGTCCGCACGTTCCTCATGCGGCCGGACCTGACGAGGAGATCACATGACCCGCACATCGCTGACCACCGCCCGGGCGCTCACCGCCATCCCCGCCGTCCTGGCACTCGCCGCACTGACAGCGTGCGGTGGGACGGCCTCGGCGGGCGAGGAGGACAGCAGCACCGTCACCATCGCCGTCGACGACGGCCAGGAGCCGCACTGGCAGCTCATCCGCGACCTCGTCGCCGAGGAGGGCATCGACCTGGAGGTGGAGAGCTTCACCGACGGTCCCCAGATCAACTCCGCGACCCAGAACGGCGATGTCGACCTCAACCTCTTCCAGCACCTCGCGTTCCTCGCCCAGTTCAACGTGAACTCGGACGGCGATCTGGTGCCCGTGGGCGCGACCGCCGTCTACCCGCTGGCCCTCTTCTCCACGGAGCACGCCTCGCTCGAGGATCTGCCGGCGGACGCGGAGATCGCGATCCCCAGCAACCCCACGAACCAGGCGCGAGCCCTGCTGAACCTCCAGGACGCGGGGCTCCTGACGCTGGTGGACGGAGGGAACTCCCTGTCCACGCCCGCAGAGATCGAGTCCGGGGACGTGACGATCACGCCGGTCGACACGAACCAGACCGTCAACGCACTGAACGGTGCTGCGGATGCCGCCGTCGTCAACAACACGCAGGCCTCGCGCGGCGGGCTCACGGACGACGACATCATCTACAAGGACGACCTGGACTCCGGCACGAACGACCCCTACATCAACGTGTTCGTCGCGAAGGAGGAGAACGCGGACGACCCGCGCTTCCAGACGATCATCGAGGCGTACCACTCGCCCGAGGTGCAGGAGGCCGTCTCCGAGCTCAACAACGGCAATGTCGAGTTCAAGGAGGACTGGACCGCAGAGGAGCTGCGCGCGCTCCTCGAGGACGAGGAACAGGTCGCGGCATCCGGCGACGGCCGGACGAGCTGACCCGCACCCCTGCTGACCAGGCACGATCACGCGTTCGGATGATCACGCCCACCCATACCCCACGGAGGAATCATGAGCATCGAAACCCTGCCGATCCTGGACCTGTCTCTGGCCGACGACCCCGCGACCGCACCCGCATTCCGCGAGAAGCTGCGGGAGGTCACCCACACGGTCGGCTTCTTCTACCTCACGGGGCACGGCATCCCCGATGAGGACTTCGACCGGATCATCGAGGTGGCCCAGCGCTTCTTCGCACTGCCAGAGGACGAGAAGCTTGCGATCGAGAACGACCACTCCCCGCACTTCCGCGGCTACACACGAACCGGGGGCGAGCGCACGCGCGGCGAGGTCGACTGGAGGGAGCAGATCGACATCGGCCTGGACCGCGCGCCCCTGACGGAGGAGGAGATCGAGTTCCCGTTCGACCGCCTCACGGGCCCCAACCAGTACCCGGAGAACCTGCCGGAGCTCAAGGAGGCCACGGACCGCTGGCACGCGCAGCTCTCCGCTGTGGGCGACCGCTTGCTGTCCGAGTGGGCCCAGAGCCTGGGCCAGCCCGCGGACCTCTTCGCGCAGGCCTTCGCAGACGACCCCGCCTCCTTCATCAAGATCGTCCGCTATCCGGCGACGGAGGACGGCGCGATCACGCAGGGTGTGGGCGAGCACCGCGACGGCGGAACCCTCACGCTGCTCTACCCGCAGCCGGGGACCACGGGACTCCAGGTGAAGACGGACGACGGGTGGATCGACGCGGACCCGATCCCACACGCTTTCGTCGTCAACATCGGCAAGCTGCTCGAGGTTGCGACCGACGGCTACCTCACGGCGACCGTGCACCGCGTCCTGCCCACCCGACCCGGTGAGGACCGCATCTCCATCCCGTTCTTCTACAACCCCTCGCTGCGCTCGCAGCTGCCGCGGGTCGAGCTCCCGGCGCAGCTCAAGGAGAAGACAAGGGGCGTCTCGCAGGACGAGCTGGACGTGCTGCACGCGGTCTACGGCGAGAACGCGTTCGCCTCACGACTGCGCTCGCACCCCAACGTCGCGCAGAAGTACTACGCGGAGCACCTCGTGCCCCAGGCGTGATGGTGTGGCCCGTCCCGGCGGCGAGGCGGGCCACACCTCACTCCACCAGCCGCGCCACCGTCCGTTCGATCGCCTTCGTCGTCCGCTCGAGCGAGTCCAGGTCGACCCACTCCGCGCGGGAGGTCATCGGTCCTGACTTCATCGCCTCCGGCATCATCCCCGATTCCCTCCTGTCGGATCGCCTCGTCTCCGAGGTCCTGCTCCCCCCACGCCGTCCGTGCCGCGCGCCTGACGTCGAGCGACGCATTCGGATTCGGGGTCACGAACGAACTGTGCAGCACTGCCGATTACCCGGTGTCCCAACGATGGGCCTCGGCATTCCACCGCGACCGCTTCGACGGAATCTGGTACCAGCCCAGGTTCTCCCCCGGGTCAGGCCGCGCGCTGGCTGTCTTCGGGCCCTCCGGACCCCGCGACGACAGCGCACTGACGCAGACTCCCCTCGCGACGGTGATCCGCACGATGCCGGGGCTCACGATCGCCCGGACGCATGACCGACGAGAGTACGAGGTCCTCGACGAACCGCGGGGGAGCAGCGCCTAGAGCCAGCCGTTGTCGCGGGCGGTGAGGGCGGCCTCGGTCCGGTTGGCCGCATGTGTCTTCCCGATCGCCGAGGACAGGTGGTTGCGCACCGTGCCCGGCGAGAGGAACAGCGCGGCGGCGATCTGACGGACGCTCGACCCGTCCAGCGCGGCCCTCAGCACGTCCCGCTCGCGGTCCGTCAGCGGGTTCGCACCGGACACCAGGGTCTCCGCCGCCAGTGAGGGATCGACGACCCGCTGCCCGGCGTGCACCGCGCGGACGGCCTCGGCCAGCTGCTCGGCCGGGGTGTCCTTCACGACGAATCCGCTGGCCCCGGCCTCCAGCGCCCGCCGCAAGTAGCCGGGCCGGCCGAAGGTCGTGACGATGAGCGACCGGCATCCGGTCCCACCGGCGGCGATCGCGCGGGCGGCCTCGATCCCGTCCAGCCCGGGCATCTCGATGTCCAGCAGGGCGACGTCGACCCGCTCCCGGGCGACCGTCTCCGCGACCTCGGTGCCGTCCGCCAGCTGCGCGGCGACCTTGAGGTCGCCCTCCATCTCCAGCAGCGCCGCGAGCGCACCCCGGACCAGCGCCTGGTCGTCCGCCAGGAGCAGTCGGATGGGCGCGCCGCTCACCGGTCCGTCGCTCACAGGCGCACCTCCAGCCTCGTCCCGGGACGCTCCTCGCCCGGGCGCGCGTCCTCCACGGTGAGTGTCCCACCCTCCCGGGCGACGCGGTCCCGCAGGCCGCGCAGCCCGCTGCCGGACGTGGGCACTCTCCCGACCACGGCCTCGGCGGCGGTCCGCCCGACCCCGTCGTCCGCCACGGTGAGCCGGTCCCGGGTCACGGTGACCGCGCACCGGGTCGCGTCCGCGTGGCGGATCACGTTCGTGACCGCCTCGCGCAGGCACCACGCGAACAGCTGGCGGCCGGCGGCCGGCAGCGACGCCGAGGCCGTGGTCGACAGGTCCGCCGCGATCCCCGCCGCCTCGAGTGCGCTGCGCGAGGACGCGAGCTGGGCGTCCAGATCCGGGACGTGCTGTCCGCCCACCGCACTGCGGACCTCCGCGAGCGCCTGCCGGGAGACGTCGAGGACCTCGTCGAGCTGGGCCTGCGCCCGCTGCGGGTCGTCCTCCACGAGCTTCCTCGCCAGTTGGGTCTTGAGGGTGATGACGGTGAGGGAGTGCCCCAGGACGTCGTGCACGTCGCGCCCCACCTGCTCGCGCTGCTGGGACAGGGCGAGCTCCTCCCCCAGGATGCGGGACCGCTCCTCACGCTCCATCGCCAGCCGCAGCGCCAGCATGATGAAGAGGGCCAGCACCACCGGGACGATCATCCAGAAGCGCTCACCCGCCGGAGCGATGAGCAGTGCCATCGCGACCCACAGCGCGGCCAGACCCACGGACACGGGCAGTCCCACGCGCAGGTGATGCGGGAAGATCCAGATCGCCAGGGTGAACGGCAGGAAGTTGAACGCGGTGAGTCCGGCACCGGGGGCCGTCGCCGCGACGCTGATGAGCAGCAGGACCGTGACCGCGAGCGTGTTCACCCAGAGCGGGACGCCCCGCACCAACCACGGCCGCACGAAGTGCCCCAGGTAGACGACGACGAAGGCCACCGTCCCCGCCAGGCCCAGGATCGTCGCGCCCATCGGCGCGGGGCCGGCGACGAGGGCGACGACCGGGATCGTGAGGAAGATGAGCCACACGCCCGCCGGGATGAGGACCGGGAGGCGATCCCCCCGCGGCAACGGCTCCTCCGGCCACTCGCCGGGGCCCCAGGGGCCCGCGGTCCCCGCCGCCATCAGCGCGCGTCCGTCCTCAGCCACGGCGCGTGCTGCGGCGCGAGGCGATCAGGCAGAGTACCGCGAAGACGACCGTCCATGCCCCTACGTTTAGCACGATCGCCCAGAGCGGGTCTCCGGCCGGCGCGCCGCCCGAGGTGTCGACGACCGCGCCCTCGAGCTGCGGCCAGCGCGTGAGGGAGGCGATGCCGTAGACGGGAGTGAACTTCGCGATCGTCAGGAGGGTGCCGGTCAACGGCATGAAGAGGTTGCCGAAGAACGCGAGGACGACCAGGATGCCCGAGGCCGCGGAGACCGCCGCTTCGGACCGGAACAGGAGTGCCGCCGCCAGTCCGTAGAGGGCGAAGGGGATGGCGCCCAGCAGCGCCAGCCCGCCGGAGGCCGGCCACATCCACCCCTCGTCGAAGCGGGCGCCGGTCAGGGCCCCCACGACGAAGATCACGACGATGGGCAGGAGGGCGATGCCCAGGGCGACGAGGATCTTCCCCACCATGTAGCCGGATCCGCCCAGCCCGGTCAGGCCCAGCTGGCGGCCCCAGCCCTGCTGCCGTTCGATCGCGGCGGAACCGGCGATCGCGCTCGTGGCCATCGTGGCGCCGTAGACGGCCATTGCGGTCATGTTGTAGGCGGAGACGTTCCCGTGCCCGGCCTCGCCGTCGCCCCACGACGACAGGGCGCCGAACATGATGTAGAGGACGGTGGGCAGCACGACGATGAAGAACGTGGACTCGACCATCCGCACATTGCGCAGCAGTTCCCAGCCGGCGTACCCGGCGATGCGGCGGGCGGTGGACCGGTGCGTGACGGGCGTGGTGGTGGTCGATGCAGTGGCTGTGGTGGTCGATGGTGTGGCGGTCATGTCGGTGCTCCTCATGGCAGGGCCCCTTCCGGGGTGGGGCGGGCAGTGCTGGTGACGCGGGCAGTGCGGGTGCCGGCGGCCTCGGGGGCGGCCTGGGATGCGGTCGCGGGACCGGTTTGGGGACCGGCCTCCGGCGCGTCGTCGGCAGTGAGGTCGAGGAAGACGTCGTCCAGGGAGGCGGCCGTGATGGAGAGGTCGTGGGCCAGGCCCTGACTCAGCAGGACGCGGGCCAGACCGTCCGTGTCCTCCGTCGTGAAACGGACGCGGCCGCTCTGATGGGCGACCGCGTCCTCGATGCCCAGGTCCGCGGCGACCTCCTCCGGGGACCGCGCACCGTCCCAGATACCGGAGAGGGTGCGGTGGCCGGCACGGGTCACCTCGTCGACGGGGCCGTCCACCACGATGCGGCCGGCGCGCATGAGCACGATCCGGTCGGCGAAGTCCGCGGCCTCCTGGAGGAAGTGCGTGGCGAAGACGATGGTGCGACCCCGCTCGGCCTCGGTCTGCATCGTCTCCCAGAACTCCTTGCGGGCGCGCACGTCCATGCCGGCGGTGGGCTCGTCGAGCAGCAGCAGGTCCGGCTCTGTCAGCAGGGCGAGCGCGAAGCGCAGCCGCTGCTGCTCGCCACCGGAGCACTTGCGCACTCGGCGCCGGGCGATGCCGGTGGCGCCGGCGCGCTCGAGTGCCGCGTCGACGGGGATGTGGGCGGCGTGGCAGGCGGCGACCATCGCGACGGTCTCGCGGACGGTCAGGTCGTGGAGGAGGCCGCCGGTCTGGAGCACGGCGCCCACGCGCCCGGCACTCACCGCGGTCTTCGGGGACCCACCCAGAACGGTGAGGGTGCCCGAGGCCGGGGGCGTGAACCCCAGGACCATGTCGAGGAACGTGGTCTTGCCGGCGCCGTTGGCACCCAGCAGGGCGACGATCTCGCCGCGTGGGATCTCGAGGTCCACGCCGGCGACCGCGTGGACGGTCCGGGAGCCGGTGCCGAAGTGGCGGCGGACGCCCGTCGCGTGCAGGGCTGTGGGAGAGGCTGCTGTGTTCATGCCTCCAGTCTGGAGATCCGCGCCCTGCCGAGGATCTGCCGACCGTCACCCATCGCGCATGACATCTGTCAGGGGTGGGCGCTCACCGGGTGCTCGCTCACCGGCGCCCCCTCATTCCTGCGCGAACAGCGACTTCTCCACGGCGTCGGAGATGTGGGCCGAGGTCATGAGCCCGCTCCCGCCGTCGACGATGTACTGCGAACCGGTCACGTACGCGCCCAGCGGTCCGGACATGACCGCCGCCATCGCCCCCAGCTCCGCGGTCGACGCGTAGCGGCCCAGCGGAACGGCCTGCTTCCACATCTCGTCCCCGGTGGGGCCGGCCAGCCGCGCCATGCCCTCCGTCCCCTCGACGGGCCCCGGCACCAGCGAATTCGACCGGATGCCGTGCGGGCCCCATTCGACCGCCAAGTTCTTCATGAGCGCCTCGATGCCGGCCTTCGCCGCACCCACGTGGGCCTGGTACTTCATCGCCTTGTACGCCTGACCGGCGCTGATGAAGAGGATCGAGCCGCGGGTCTTCTTGAGGGACGGGAACGTGGCCCGCGCCGTGTGGTACGCGCCCATGAGGTCGATGTCGACGACGGTCCTGAACGCGTTGGGGCTCATCTTCTCCGCCTGCGCGAAGAAGTTCCCCGCCGCTCCCGCGACCGCGATGCTGATGTCACCCAGCTGGGAGACGGCGTGGTCCACGGAAGCCTGCAGGGCCTCGGCGTCGCGGACGTCCGCGGCCTGGTAGGCGACCTCCGCGCCCAGGTCGCGCAGCTCCTCGGCGGCCGTCGCGAGCCGCTCCTCCGTCCGGCCGCAGATCGCGACCTTCGCCCCGCAGCGCGCGAACGCGCGTGCGATCCCCAGATTGATGCCGGAACCGCCGCCCGTGATGAAGGCGACGTGGCCCTCCAGCAGCGTCGGGGACAGGTTGCTCACCGGATCGTGCGTCGTTGCCTCGGTCATGTCGCTCCTCCTGGACGTCCTCGGGCACACCCATTGTGCGCCATCGTTGATCGAACGCTCAATCGCCGACGTAGGGGAGCGCGGCGGGACGGGCGTCGCCACTCAACCCTTCGCGCGCGCGAGCCCCCGGTGCGCTCCCAGCGCACGCAGCGCGAAGACGATGGCGACGAGGTCGACGACCTCCTGGAGCAGCGCGCCCACGACGGCGGGCAGGTAGCCGAACGAGGCGACGAGCATGAGGCCGACGGAGATGATGATGCCCACCCAGATCGACTGGAGCGCGATGCTCACCGTCCGCCGGGAGACGACCGCGACGTCGGCGACGCGCCTGATGTCGTTCGAGGTGATGACCGCCGAGGCCGACTCGCTCGCGACGGTCGCACCGCGCCCGGCCATCGCGATGCCCACGTCCGCGGCGGCGAGGACGGGCGCGTCGTTGATGCCGTCGCCCACCATGAGGACGGGGCGCGGCTGCAGGCCGCCGACGATCTCGACCTTCGTCTGCGGCGTCGTCTCCGCGTGCACCGTCGTGATGCCGACGGAGGCGGCCACGGCCTCGGCGGTGGACCGCACGTCGCCCGTCACGAGGGCGACGTTCTCGACGCCGGCCTCCCGCAGCCGCCGGACCGTCTCGCCCGCCTTGGGGCGGAGGGGATCGGAGAGGAGGAGGACGCCGGCGTGCTCCTTCCCCACGGAGACGTGGACGGCGGCCGCGCCGCCTTCGAGCTCGGGCCGATCGAACGGGCCGACCGCCTCTTCGATGAAACTGGGCTTGCCGACCCGGACCTCGGTGCCGTCGGCAAGCGTCGCGCGGACGCCGTTCGTCGCGACCTCGTCCGCGGCCGTCACCTCCGGCAGCGTGAGGCCGCGGGCGTGCGCGGCGTCGAGGATGGGCTGGGCGAAGACGTGGACGGAGTACTGTTCGGCGGCGGCCGCGAGGGCGAGGACCTCGTCCTCGGAGCGGGCACCGGGGAGGATGTCGACGACGTCGGCGCGACCCTCGGTGAGGGTGCCGGTCTTGTCGAACGCGGCGGACCGGATGCGGCCCAGCACCTCGAGGACGCCGCCGTCCTTGATGATGACGTTGAGCTTCGCCGCAGAGCTCATCCCGCCCATGAACGCGACGGGTGCCGCGATGAGGAGCGGGCACGGCGTCGCGACGACGAGGACCTCCGCGAACCTCACGGGATCGCCGCTGAGGATCCACGCGAGGACCGCGATGAGGAGCGCGACGGCGGTGAACCCGACGGCGTACCGGTCCGCGAGCCGCACCATCGGTGCGCGCGAGTCGACCGCCTCCCGGACGAGCGCGACGATCGAGGCGTAGTTCGAGTCCGCGGCGGCCTTCGTCGCGCGCATCCTGAAGCTCGCGGTGCCGTTGACGGTGCCGGACAGGAGCGGATCGCCCTCGGTGAAGTGCGTGGGGATCGGCTCGCCCGTCACGGACGACTCGTCGATCGTCGCGGACTCGGAGAGGAGGACGCCGTCGACGGGGAGGATCTCCGACGAGCGCACGAGCAGCGTGTCGCCCACCGCGACCTCGTCGAGCGCGATGGACTCGACCTCGCCCGACTCCGGGTCGACGCGGCCGGCGAACGAGGGGGCGCGGCTGAGGAGGCGATCGAGTTCCCGGGTCGCGCGCCGGGCGGCTAGGTCCTCGAGCGCCTCACCGCCGGTGAGCATGAGGGCGATGATGAGGCCCGCGATGTACTCCCCGACCGCGAGCGTCGCGATCATCGCGATGACGGCGAGGACGTCGAGACCCCACCGGCCGGCGAGGAGGTCGCGCACCATCCCCACCGCGGTCGTGAGGATGACGACGCCGAGGACGAGGTACGCGGTGACGGCGAGCGCGGTCGTCTGGTCCGTCAGCCAGAAGACGATGCCGGCGACGAGGCCCGCGATGACGGCGAGCATGAGGCCCCGCCGCCTGAGGAAGGCGGACACCCCGCCCGAGGCCGTGGTCCCGTCCACTGCTGTCACTCCCGTCCGACGCGGTGCCCGGGTCCGCGCCCGGGCTGCGGGCCTCAGCCTATCGCCCGCCCTCCCAGCGGGCGCGGGCGGCATCCGTGAAGCCGCCGAGGACGACGGCGTGCACCTGCCGGCGCACGGCCTCGACGAGCGGCTGGAGCGTCTCGAGCTCCTGCCTCTGCACGTCCGCGAGTCCCGCGCGCGACAGAAGGCGGGACTCGCGGTACGTGAGGACGACGGCGTGCCGGTTGTCGTCGACCGCCCGGCAGAACTCCGCGAACGCTTCGATGACGGACTCGACGGGGTCGTCGAGGCCCTCGATCGCCTGCGGCACGCGCTCGCGGAACGCGCCCAGGACGCGGGTGATGACGGCGAGGAGGATCTGCTCCTTGTCGGAGAAGTACTTGTAGAGTAGTCCTACGCTCACACTGGCCTCGCGCGCGATCGCCTGCATCGAGACGGCGTTCGACGCCTTCTCCTGCATGAGCGAGAGCGCGGCGTCGACGATCTGGCGAACGCGCACCTGCGCCCGCGCGTCCTGCACGGCCGTGATGACGCGGGTCCTCCTGGGGCGGTGAAGGGTGCTCTCACCGTTGAGTGAACTTCAATTCATTCCTAGTGAACATGAGTTCACGGGGTGCGTCAAGGGAGGATCCGAGCATGAGCGCGAAGCCAGAGCCGCCGGCGTCGGCCGGGTCCACGGAGTCACCGGAGCCGGAAGAGCCGGCAGAGCCCACCGAGCCGACCGGGTCCGGGCAGACCCGACCCGTCTTCGACGCGCACCTGCACATCGTCGATCCGCGGTTCCCCCTCGTGGAGAACAACGGGTACCTGCCGGACCCGTTCACCGTGGATGACTATCGGGAGGCGAACGCGCACCTGACGCCCCATGGCTTCGCGGTGCGCGGCGGGGCGGTCGTCTCCGGATCGTTCCAGGCGTTCGACCAGGGATATCTGGTGGACGCGCTGGCGCAGCTGGGGCCCGGCTTCGCAGGCGTGACGCAGCTGCCGGTCGAGGTCGAGGACCAGGAGATCGACCGGCTGCACGCGGCGGGAGTGCGGGCCGTGCGGTTCAACGTGGCCCGGGGCGGATCCGCGGCACTGGATGACCTGGAGCACCTCGCCCAGCGGGTCCACGACCGGGCGGGCTGGCACGCCGAGCTCTACATCGACGCGCGCACGATCGACGACGACCTGGCCCGCCGGATCGCCGCGCTGCCGGCCGTCAGCATCGACCACCTGGGGATGCACGAGGACGGACTGCCGCAGCTGCTGCGCCTCGTGGAGCAGGGCGTGAAGGTGAAGGCGACGGGGTTCGGCCGCATCGACATGGATCCCGCCCGGACGCTCGCCGCGATCGTCGACGTCGACCCCACCGCCCTCATGGTGGGCACGGACCTGCCGTCGACGCGGGCGCGCCGCCCCTTCCGGCCCGAGGACCTCGCCCTCATCCGGGACACCCTGCCGACGGAGCACCAGCCGGCCGTCTTCTGGCAGAACGCGGCAGAGTTCTACGGCGTGAGCGAGTAGTCCCTCACTCGAAGTACCGCCGCACGTTGCCCACCAGCATCGTCTCGATCTGCTCGTCCGTGACTCCGCGCTCCCGCAGCGCGGGCAGAACGTCGTCGGAGATGTGTCGGTAGTTCCACTGCGGGACCGCCTGCCGCTTCGCTTCCGGGTCGAACCAATCGATGAAGCAGGCCGCGTCGTGGGCGAGGACCATGCGGTCCGCGTATCCGGCCGCCGCCAGCTGCGCGACGGTGTCGACGCGCTGCTCGAACGGGAGGAGGACGTCCAGGCCGAACCGGTCCATGCCCAGGAGCGATCCCGCGTCCGCGACCTCCTTGAGATAGTCGAGGTCCGTCGAGTCACCGGAGTGCCCGATGACCACCTTCGTGAGGTCGACGCCCTCCTCGCGCAGGACGCGCTGGGCCTCGAGGCCGGAGCGGGTGTGCGGATTCGTGTGCACGGTGATGGGCGCGCCGGTGCGCACGTGCGCCTGGCCGACGGCCCGCATGACGCGCTCGACGCCGGGTGTCAGGCCCTGCTCCTCGATCGCGCATTTGAGGAACGCGGCGCGCACGCCGGTGTCCGCGATGCCCTTCGTCAGGTCCTTCACGAACATCTCCGTGAGCGGTTCCGGCTGGTCGAAGAGGAGCCCGGGACCGGTGTAGTGGAACTGGAAGGGGATCTCGTTGTACGTGTACAGGCCGGTCGCCGCAATGATGTTCAGATCGACGCGCTCCGCGATCCGCTGGATGCGGGGGATGTACCGGCCCAGGCCCAGGACCGTGGGGTCCATGATCGAATCGATGCCCAGGCTCGCGAGCTCCGTCAGGTCCGCGACGGCCTTCTCGACCATCGCCTCCTCGTCCCAGTCCTGATAGTTGAGGCGGTGCTCCTCGCCCAGCACGAACACGTGCTCGTGCGCGAGCGTCCTCCCCAGGTCCGCACTGTCGATCGGACCCGTCACCGTCTGCACTTCCGCCATGTCCGCCGTCCTCCCGAGCGTCGTCGCTCGTCAGTGGTCTCCCGGCACCACCTCGCCGTGGTGTCGTGCGTGAGGGGTCGATCGCCCCCACCTGCGACTGTACCCATCTGTGCGAACGGATTCACCGATCTCCGCTGGACCCGAGACGGTCCCGCGGTCGGCTCACCGCGGCCCGCCCCGCGTCACGTGGGCACGGTGCTCAGATCAACGGGTCGCTCACGCGGGCGAGCCGCCCGCGGTCCCCTCCGCGATCGCGACCAGGTCCGCTGCCGCCCCCGTCAACCGCCGAGGCCCCGTCCACACCGCGGTGAACTCCCGTCGCAGGCCCGCGCCTTTCACCCCCGTCGCACGCGCATCAGTCCCACCCGCGCGGGTCGCACTCGCATCGGTGGCGCCCACAGCAGTCGCGCCCACTCCGTCCAGCGGGACACGCAGCAGTTCGCCGGACTCCAGCTGGGCTCGGACGGCGAGCGCACTGAGGACCGCCGGGCCGGCTCCCGAGGCCACCGCGATCCGCACGGCGGCGTTGCTGCCCAGTTCCAGGACAGGCGGGGCCTGCGGGAGATCGCCCAGGACGACCGCCAGGGCGTCGCGGGTGCCGGAACCGCCCTCGCGCACGACCAGCGGAGTCGCGGCCAGCTCGACGGCGTCGACCGGTGCGCTGCGGTCTGCCCACGGGTGGTGCGGGGCGATGACGAGGACCAGTTCGTCCTGGGAGACGACCCGGGAGTGGATGTCGCGGGGGACGTGCGGAGTCTCGATGAAGCCCAGACGCAGACGGCCCGAGCGCACGTCCTCGATGACGCGCGTCGAGTTCTCGACCTCCAGGAGCACGCGCGTGGCGGGCGCAGTGCGCCGCAGGTCCGTCAGCCACAGGGGGACCAGGTGCTCTGCGATCGTCATGCTGGCGCCCACGCGCAGCTCGGGAGCCTCTGCGTCGCGGGTGGTGCGCAGCCAGTCGGTGAAGTGCTGGGCGGCGTCGAGCAGCTCCCGCGCGTGGGCGGCGTAGACCA
>NZ_HE978608.1:0-4707 GCF_000285835.1 Brevibacterium senegalense | reverse complement strand
GGCGGCGTAGACCAGGCCGGCCGGGGTGGGCCGGGACCCGCGGGGGTGCCGGTCCAGCAGAGGTGCGCCGGCCTCGGCCTCGAGGCGGGCGATGAGGCGGCTGGCATTGGGCTGGTGGATCTCCAGGCGGCGGGCACCGGCACCCAGGCTGCCCTCGTCGACGACGGCGACGAAAAGGGCGAGCGCCTGCAGGTTGGGCAGCGGAGTGGCCTCAGATGACATATCAGAATGATATGCCCTGGGACGCATTTCCCGACTACCGCGCGTCACCTCCCCGCGGGAGAGTCGTCACCATGAGTTCACCTGCTTCCCACAACTCGGCGGCACCGGGCAGCGACCATCGGCCTGGCCCAGCCAGTGCGGCTGGCACATCTGGCGCTGCTGGCACGACTGACGACCCGGCCCTTTCCCCCGACCCCCAGGTCGCATCTGGCCCGGAAGTGCAGCAGGTCACTGGCAGCAACCCTTCTTCCGGCCGCCTGCCGGGCATCGCACTGGCCGCAGCGGCGGGCATCGTGGCGACGGTCGTCGGCTCGTTCCTGCCCGGATTCAGTCCATTGCTGCTGGCGATCATCGCGGGGATCGCCGTGGGAAACCTGGTGCCGCTTCCAGGGTCCACGTCGCCGGGCCTCACGTACAGCTCGAAGACGCTGCTGCGTGCCGGCATCGTGCTGCTGGGACTGCAGGTGGTGCTGGGCGACATCCTGGGGCTGGGCCTCGGCATGATCGCAGTCGTCATCGCGATCGTGGCCGGCGGCATCCTGGGCACACTGACGATCGGGAGACTGCTGGGCACGTCGCCCGTGCTCACGATCCTCGTGGCCAGCGGGTTCTCGATCTGCGGTGCGGCCGCAGTGGGGGCAGTCGCGGGCGTCGTCGATCCCAAGCAGAAGAAGGGCGAGGACGTCGCCACTGCCATCGCACTGGTCGTCCTCTTCGGGACGATCATGATCCCGCTGCTGCCGCTCACCGCGCGGCTGCTGGGCCTGGACTCCACGACCGCGGGGCTGTGGGCCGGCGGCGGGATCCACGAGGTCGCCCAGGTCGTGGCCGCCGGCGGAATCCTGGGCGGCAGCGCGCTCACGGTCGCCGTCATCGTCAAGCTGGCCCGCGTCCTCATGCTCGCTCCGGTCATCGCAGTCCTCAGCCTGCAGGCGCGTCGCGCCGCGGGCCGCACGACCGAACGGGGTGCCGCCGGCACCGATGCCGTGGTCGCTGGTCACGAGACTCCGGCCGCCGACTCGCTCTCCCGGCGCAGCGCCGCCGCTCCCTCACCCACCGGTTCCGTCTCGTCGGCCAGCGGCGATCACCCCACGAAGCTGCCGCCCATCGTGCCGCTGTTCGTCGCGGGCTTCCTCGTGATGGTGCTGGTGCGCTCGTTCGTCCCCCTGCCCGAGGCCGCGCTCACCACCGCCGGCCTCGCCCAGACACTGCTCCTGTCCACTGCGATGTTCGCGCTGGGCTGCGGTGTGAAGTTCCGGAACCTCATCCATGTGGGTGCCCGGCCGTTCATCCTCGCCGCACTGTCGACCGTGCTGGTAGCGGGCCTCGCCCTGGGAGGCGTGCTCCTCGTCGGCTGATCCCGGACAGCGCAGAGGAACACACCGTTGAGGAACACGCCACAGAGGAGCATGCCACCGTGGCACCGCCACCGTCAGAACGGCGGCGGATCGTCAGCGGGAGCGGGGTCCCGCGTCGGTCTCGCACCGGATCGGTGCGCGTGACCCACCGGTGCCCTCTGGTGCGACACACCTGCGTCCGCTGAGCGGGCATGATCCAGCAGCCGACCCGGTGGGGTCTCCTCGTCCGTCTCCCCGATGGGAGGCGGCACCGCCGTGGACTTCACGCCCATGGGCAGGACCCAGACGATCTCGTCACCGGAGACACGGCGGAGCCCGATGATGCCCATCGTCTTGAGCTGATGATGGTGCTTGCACAGCGGATGCAGGTTCTCGACCACGGTGAGCCCGCCCTTCGACGGATCCTTCTTCGAGTAGCTGCAGCAGTGGTCGATCTCGCAGGACTCGGCGGGACGACTGCAGCCGGGCGCCGTGCAGCAGCGCCATTTCTGGCGGACCGTCCGTCGCATCCCGGCAGTGGGCTCGTAGGTCTGGGCGATGTCGTCCGTCACGACGCCCGTGGTCGGGTCGGTGAGGATCCGCACCCACGAGGTCGCGTGCGAGGCGATCTCGCGGCACGCAGGCGCCGAGAGAGTCGCGTCCCCCGTCGTCCACCCCGGCGCCTCGTTCATGCCCAGCAGCGTCGAGGCGGGCACCGTCACGTGCACCGCGGCCTGCTTCCGCAGCCACGTCCCGTCCGTGGGGCAGAGGACGTCGATGACCTCATCGGAGTCCGATTCCCGGCCTGCGCCTGCAACTCTCAGGTCCAGCATCCCGGCGTCAGCACTGCCGGCCGCACCGGCGGCAGCGCCCACTCCTTCAGCAGCGCCGCGCCCGGCGACACGCACCTGCGTCTGCGGGCGTGACCCGGCCAGCAGGTCGAACATGAGCTGACTGATGGTCCGGTCGTCCAGCGTCCGGTCCTGCCAGCGATCCGGTCCTGTCCCGTGAGATGCAGACACACCCTGCCCCGCAGACACACCTGTCCCCTGATCGTCCACGCCCAGAGCCGACAGCTCCCGGCGACGGATCGCCCGCGCCGTGGCCCGTGTGCGCTGGAAGAGCGCATCGAGCACATGGACGGGCCCCGTGAGAGTGAGGATCCCGGTGTCATCGTCGCAGCGCTCGAGCCGGACGTTCCGGTTGCGCCGAGGCGCCTCCGGGTCCTCGGGCACGGGGACGAGGCTGCGGATCTGCTTGCGCGTCAGCTTCTCGAACTGATCCATCGAGAGATCCGGACGCATCGCGTCGAGGTACCGGTCCAGCGCGCGGACCTCCGACAGCGGGAGGAGCGCGTCGTCGACCCGGTACCCCAGCCGTGCGATGCGCTCGAAGGCCAGACGCCCCTGCGCCACGGATGCCAGCAGGTTGTGGAACCCCAGGAACCACACGATCGCATGCGCCACCCGGCGCTTCGCGGAGTCACGTTTCGCCTTCCGCATGTGTGCGGACACGATCATGAGGTCCTCCGCGTGCAGCAGACGCCCCGCCTGCGTGGAGATCCGGGGATCCGCGTCGACGTCGGACGCCGACGCGGACTCCTCGAAGAGTCCCTCAGTGGACAGAAACCGGTCCAGTTCGTCCTGCCCGTCCTCACGGCTCAGAACGCGAGCCAGTGCGAACGCCGCCAGCTGCGCGGCCTCGAGCGCCTGGAGGCGGCCCGCATCCTGGTTCGACCCCACCCACTGCTCCATCAGCCCCGACGAGGTGAACTGCGGGCCGTCCTCGGACCGCGCCGTTGCACTCCCGAGACCCGGCTCAGACAACCGACCGAGCTCGACAGACTCGACAGACTCGACGGGAGTCACCGCACCGAAGGTGCCGGCGGCCACCCGTGCGATCGCCTCACGCACCTCGTCGACCGTGAGGATCTGCAGGGCAGGGCGGGGCAGGCGGTCAGGACCGGTGGTCACTCGCGTGGGCCGCTGCATGGGTACTCCTCCGTGCCACTCAGGCCATCATCGAACCTCTCTGTTCGATGTACACCCATGATATTCGATTATGCGTTCGATATTCAACCCCCGAATCGAACGAACTTGATCGAATGCTCACGAATGGTCGGGAGAGCGATGAAGAGCATCAGACGATGACACATCGTGAGGCCCGTTCCGCGGGGACGCAGCATCTGATGCGCCCACGTCAGCGCCCAACGCGGCATGGCACCTCACGGCACGAACGTGACCGGGTCCACCGCCGCATCGTGGGTGTCGCGCAGGTGGCCGCGCAGGGCCTCGGCGAAGCGGACGACGTCCTGCTCGCGCAGCGCGTCGATGAGCTCACGGTGCTCCGCGAGCATCCCCTCGCGCCGTTCGATGAGCCTCTCGCCCTGCCGGAACAGCATGTACCGGCGTCGGTCCGCCAGTCGATCGCTCATCTCCAGCAGCACATCGTTGCCGCCCACCTCGACGAACATCCGGTGGAACCCGGTGGTGGCGTCGATGAAGACGCGCAGATCCTGCGCCGCGAGCGCGTGCGCCTGAGCCTGCAGCGACTCCTCGAGACGCGGCACCAGCCGCTCGATCATCCCGGGCGTCGCCCGCTGCACCGCGGCGGCCTCCAGGACGTACCGGGCGTCGGCGACCTCTGCGATGTCCCGCTCGCTGAGTCCTTTCACCAGGGCGCCGCGCTTGGGGTAGATCGTCACCCACTGCTCGTCCTGCAGCCGTACGAGCGCCGCACGGACAGGCGTCCTGCTCATCCCCAGGCGATCCGCCAGGCCGCTCTCGCCCAGCATCTCGCCGGCGGCGAACTCGCCTTCGAGGATCGCATCGCGCAGATCGCGGTACGCGCGCTCCGCCGCGGAGGACGTACCCTCTGCAGCCGACGATCGCGCCGATGACGCACCCGGCGCGCTCGCCACACCCCGCGCACCCGCCCAACCACTCGTCACCGCGCCACCTCCGTCGATCACCTCGAATGCGCCGGAATGGAAACGCCCGGCGTCGCATCGGACCATTCCTCCCATCCTCCCCTATGACCGCGGCATCCCGTGCCCACGTCGCCGCACACCGACACCCTGCCACTCACTCCACACACAACCGCCCCACAGCACCCCCATCCCTCAACCCGACCGACCACACCCCCCCCC
>NZ_HE978607.1:134125-155400 GCF_000285835.1 Brevibacterium senegalense | reverse complement strand
TTTTGTGGGGGTTGCGTGGTCCCGTGTTTTTGCGGTGGTTATAGCGGTAGGGAAACGCCCGGTCTCATTCCGAACCCGGAAGCTAAGCCTGCCTGCGCTGATGGTACTGCACTCGAGAGGGTGTGGGAGAGTAAGTCACCGCCGCAATATCCGTAGAAGAAGAGGCGTGCAGCCGAGGATCGAGCCCAGCTCTCCTCGACTGCACGCCTATTCGCCATTCACGCACGGTCGTCCGATGTGCAGTCCGGATCCATTCGCGGAGCGAGGTGCGTACGATGGCCTCATGTTCGATCTGAGCTCACTGCGCTTGCCAGTCGTGCAGGCCCCTATGGCCGGCGGTCCCTCCACTCCTCAGCTCGCCGGCGCGGTCGCGGAAGGGGGAGGGCTGGGCTCGCTAGCCACCGGCTATCTGAGCCCTGCGGCGGCCGAGGCGCAGCTGGCGGCCTTCCGCTCGCTCTCGACCGGTCCCGTGGCGGTGAACGTGTTCGTCCCGGAGCAGCGCCCCACGTCGTCCTCGGACGCGCACGACTACCGGTCCTCGCTCGAGTCGTGGTGCCGTGCAGAGGGGATCGTCGGCGACATCCCCGCGGTGCCTCTCTCCGTCGACGACGAGGCGCGAGCGGACTACAGCTCCATGCTCGCGATGCTCGAGCGGACTGCGCCCCAGGTCGTGACCTTCACCTTCGGGCTGCCGGGTCGTGAGGACGTGGCACGGCTGCAGGCGGCCGGTGTGCAGGTGGGCGTGACGGTCACGACGGTCGAGGAGGCACTCCAGGCCGTCGATCACGGTGCGGACCTCCTCATCGCTCAGGGCATCGAAGCAGGAGGGCATCGCTCCCAGTTCGACCAGAGCACAGTGCCCTCCGACATCACGACCGAGGATCTCGTCCGTTCGATCGCGGGAGCGTGCGGCCGTCCCGTCGTGGGCGCCGGGGGTGTGGACGGCCCCGCATCCGCGCAGCGACTGCTGGACGCCGGTGCCTCCGCCGTCCAACTGGGCACGCTGTTCCTCACCGCACGGGAAGCCGGGACCAAGACGACGCACCGTACGGCTCTGCTCGACCCGGGGGACCGCGGTACGGTCCTCACACGCGTCTTCACCGGCCGTCCGGCACGCGCACTCTCCAACCGGTTCACCACGGCGATGGAGGGGGCCGCGGTCGCGGGGTACCCGCAGGTCCATGTGCTCACCGGTGGGATCCGCGCAGCTGCCGCGGTCTCGGACGACCCCGAACTGCTGCACCTGTGGGCCGGCACCGGATTCGCCGCGTGCGCGGATGAGACTGCGGCCTCGGTCCTCAGCCGATTCGATGCCCTCAGGCGTCCGGAGCCTCGGGCACCGGGGCAGTCGGGAGTGTGACATGAACGTCGTCCTGCTCACCGGCGCCGGCATCAGCACGGCCGCGGGGATCCCGGACTTCCGGGGACCCCAGGGCGTCTGGACGCGCGATCCGGAGGCCGAACGCACGTCGACCCTGTCCTGGTACCTGCGAGATGCGTCCGTCCGGCGGCGTGCGTGGCAGATGCGCCTCGAGTCGCGGGTGTGGGAGCGCGAGCCGACGCCCGCACACCGGGCGATCGCCGCGTTCGCCACGGCGGGGAATCCCACGACGATCATTACGCAGAACATCGACGGTCTGCACCAGGCGGCGGGCAGCCCCGAGGCGGACGTGCTGGAGGTCCACGGCACGGCCCGGTCGTGGCGGTGCGAGGACTGTCGGGCGAGCGGTCCCATGGCCGAGGCCGCGCAGCGGGTGCGTGCGGCAGATCCCGATCCGCGTTGTCCCACCTGCGGCGGCATCATCCGCGCGCGGACGATCCTCTTCGAGGAGGCGCTGGACGCGGACGTCCTCGATGCCGCGTTCGCCGCTGCGGAGGCGTGCGACGTCCTCGTGGCCGTGGGCACCGGACTGAGCGTGCACCCGGTCGCCGGGCTCGTGCCGGTCGCCGCCCAGCACGGGGCACGGATCGTCATCGTGAACGCGCAGTCCACGCCGTTCGACTCCCTCGCGGATGTCGTGGTGAGGGGCGACCTCCAGGAGGAGCTGCCCACGGTCCTCGCCGACCTCGCAGAGCAGCGCGGCACGACATGAGCGGACGGAGCCCCCTGCGCCGGTGCGGCGCAGGGGGCTCCTCGTTTCCGGGACGGCGACCGGTCAGAACTCTTCGTAGACCGCGGGGTCCTGAGCTTTGAGGCGGCCGTCCGTGCGTCCCAGCGCCGTGACCGCCGTGACCTCGTCCGCTGTCAGCACGACCTGTGCGGAGGCGAGGTTCTCCGCCTGCCGGTGCGCATCCGCCGACTTGGGCAGCGGCAGCGCGCCCCGCGCGACGTGCCAGGCCAGCACCGCCTGCGTGGGCGTGATCCCGTGCGCGGCGGCGACGTCCCGGACCACGGGCTCCGCCAGCACGTCACCGGCACGACCGATCGGGCTCCACGCCTGGGTGATGATTCCCTTCTCCCGGTGGAGGCGCAGCGCCTCCACCTGGGGGAAGTGCGGGTGCAGCTCGATCTGATTGACCTCCGGTCGCACACCGGTGGCGTCCTCGACCTCCTGCAGGTGCTCCGGCAGGAAGTTCGACACGCCGATGTGGCGGACGAGTCCGCGGTCCTTCGCGTCGATGAGTGCCTTCCACGCCTCCACGTAGAGTCCCCGACCGGGATTGGGCCAGTGGATGAGGAGGAGGTCGATGTGCCCCAGCCCCATGCGGAGGACGGACTCCTCGATCGCGGTGCGCGCGGCCTCGGCGCCGTGATGGCGACCGGCCAGCTTCGAGGTGACCACGACCTCGGCGCGGTCCACACCGGATTCGCGCACGCCGGCACCCACTGCGGCCTCGTTCTCGTAGTTGAAGGCGGAGTCGAGCAGGCGGTACCCGTTTCGCAGCGCGGTCGCGACCGCGTCCGCACCCTCCTGCCCCCGCAGGGCGTACGTCCCCAGACCCACGCGCGGCAGGACGAGGCCGGCGTGCGCAGTGTGCTCGCCCAGAGGTGCCCGATCCCCGCTCATGCGTGCGCCCGATCCGCGGCAATGAGGTCCGAGGCCTTCTCGCCGATCATCATCGTCGTGATGTTGGGGTTGACCGTCACGATCTCCGGCATGACGGAGGCATCCGCGACGCGCAGTCCCGTGACGCCCTTGACGCGCAGCTGGGGATCCAGCGGAGACAGGTCGTCGTCCACCGGCCCCATCCGCACGGTGCCCACAGGGTGGTACACGGTGTTGTGCGTCGCGAGGACGTAGTCGCCGATCTCCTGATCCGTCTGCGCCTCGATGCCCGGGGAGAGCTCGCGGCTCGCCCACTCGGCCATCGCCGGCTGGGCGACGATCTCGCGCGCCAGCCTGATCCCGGCGATCGCGACTCGCAGGTCGTGACCCTCCGGGTCGGTGAAGTAGCGGGGGTCGACGCGGGGCTTGTCCCGGAAGTCGCGGCTGCGCAGGCGCACCGTCCCGCGCGAGCGCGCACGGGTCACGTTGGGCGTGAGGCAGAACTCGTCCTCCGCGGAGGGGTAGCCCTGGCGCGCCGTGTGCATGTCGAACGGCACCGTGCCGTAGTGCATCATGAGGTCCGGGCGGTCCAGCCCCTCCTCCGTCGCGTGGAACAGGCCGATCTCCCACCACTGGGTGGACGTGCGCGCCATCGGCTTCTTCGCCTCCCAGCGGATGACCGCCTCCGGGTGGTCCTGCAGGTTCGAGCCGACCCCGGGGGAGTCGACGCGGACCTCGACGCCCACCTCGCGCAGGTGGTCGGCCGGACCGATCCCGGACAGCATGAGCAGCTTGGGCGAATCGATCGCACCCGCGGACACGATGACCTCGCGCGTCGCACCGATCCGTGCCGTCCGCCCGTGGATGTCCGCGACGACGTGGACGCCAGTCGCCCGCAGGTCGTCGTCCAGTTCGATGCGGGTCACCTGCGTGTCGGTCAGGATCGAGAGGTTCTCGCGGTCCAGGTGGGGGTGCAGGTACGACACGGACGACGAGGCCCGGGTGCCGTCCGCCCGCCGGTTGATCTGGAAGAAGCCGGCACCGTCGACGACGGTCTCGCCTGTGTTGAAGCGAGTGCGGGGGAGACCGGCCTGCTCAGCGGCGTCCAGCAGGTTCACGCCCGACTTGTCGTCCTGCGGGACGTTCATGATGTGGACCGGGCCGTCCGTGCCGTGATGCGGCTCCGGATCCTCGTTCGTTTCGAGACGCTGGTAGAGCGGGTACAAGGTGTCCGCGTCCCAGCCCTCGGCGCCGTACTCGTGGGCCCAGGCGTCCAGGTCTTCCCGCGGCGCCCAGAAGGCGATGCAGGAGTTGTGCGAGGAGCAGCCGCCCAGGACCTTCGCGCGAGCGTGCCGCATGAAGGAGTTGCCGCGCTCCTGCGGTTCGATCGGGTAGTCCCAGTCGTAGCCGGATTCCAGGAGGGCGGGCCAGGACTCCAGGTCCAGGACCGCGGGGTCGTCGACGTCGGTGGGTCCCGCCTCCAGCAGGCCGACGGTCACGGCGGGGTCCTCGCTCAGGCGTGCGGCGACCGCCGCGCCGGCGCTGCCTCCGCCGATCACGATGTAGTCGAAAGTGTCGAGTGTCTTCATGTCCATCCTCTTGCCAGTGCCCGCGACCGGGTCAGTCCTCTGCGAACCAGTCGGTGACCGCCGGCTCCGTGTTGTGGTAGATGTGCTTGGCCTCGAGGTACTCGGCCAGGCCGGTGGGGCCCAGCTCGCGGCCGAAGCCGGACTGCTTGAAGCCGCCCCACTCCGCTTGGGGGAGGTACGGGCCGAAGTCGTTGATCCAGATGGTGCCGTGCCGCAGGCGGGAGGCGATCCGCTCCGACCGGCCGGCGTCCTGCGTCCAGACGGCGCCCGCCAGGCCGTAGATCGTGTCATTGGCCAGTGCCACCGCCTCGTCCTCGGTGGTGAAGGTCTCGACCGTGACGACCGGGCCGAAGCCCTCGTCCTGGACCACGGACATCCCGGTGTGCACCTGGTCGATGACGGTGGGGAGATAGTAGAAGCCCTTCTCCAGCTCGCCCTCGCCCCAGCGGCCGCCGCAGCGCACGCGCGCGCCCTCGGCGACGCCCGCCTCGACGTAGGCCGTCACCTTGTCGCGATGAGCGGCGGAGATGAGCGGGCCGGTCTGCGCGCGCTCGTCGTAGGGGCCGCCCAGCCGGATCGCCTGCGCCCGACGCACCAGTTCGTCGACGAACCGCGGGGCGATCGACTCCTCGACGATGAGACGGCTGCCGGCGGAGCAGACGAGACCCGAGTGGATGAAGGCGCCGTTGAGGGCGTTGTCCAGGGCGGCGTCGAAGTCCGCGTCCGCGAAGACGACGTTCGGGTTCTTGCCGCCCAGCTCGAGAGCGACCTTCTTGACGGTCGCCGCGGCGTTCGCCATGAGGTGGCGCCCCGTGACGAGGCCGCCGGTGAAGGAGACCAGGTCGACGTCCCGGTGGGTCGACAGCGGCGCTCCGGCGGTGGCCCCCGCGCCCAGGACGAGGTTGCCCACACCCGCGGGCAGGCCCAGGCCGTCGAGGACCTCCATGAGGAGGATCGCGGTGTGCGGGGTGAGCTCCGAGGGCTTGAGGACGAAGCTGTTGCCGGCGGCCAGCGCCGGTGCGACCTTCCACGCCGTCTGCAGCAGGGGATAGTTCCAGGGCGTGATGAGGGCGCACACGCCCACCGGCTCGTAGACGATCTTCGCTCGGACCGCGGGGTCGCCCGCGTCCACGACACGGCCGGCCTCGGAGTCCGCGATGCGCCCGAAGTAGTCGAAGCAGTTCGCGATGTCGTCCATGTCGATCCGGGACTCGACGATCCGCTTCCCGGTGTCGTCGGACTCCGCACGCGCGAACTCCTCCTTCCGCTCGCGAATGGCGGCCGCGGTCGCCGTCAGGAGCGCGCCGCGCTGCGCGGCGGGGACGGACGACCAGACGCCGGAGTCGAATGCGCGACGCGCGGCTTCGATCGCTGCGACGGTGTCCGCCTCGGACGCCTCGTCGACGGTCGCCACCAGATCGCCGTTCGCAGGGCAGTGGATGTCACGGGTGTCGCCGTCCTGTGCGGTCGTCCAGGCGCCATCGATGTACAGGGTGTTGGGCATGGGATGAACCTTCTTTCCATCTGTCGCGTGCGAGTGCGGGTGGGAACGGTGTGGCGGTCAGAAGTCCGCCTGCCAGTCAGGCGTCTCGGCGGCGGATCCGTGCGTGGGGAGGGTGCCGCCGTCATCGGAGGCGATGCGGACGAACTCGAGGTGGGATTCGAACCGGGTGAGCACGTCTGCGATGAGCTGCTGGGCGCTGAAGCCGTACACGTCGTACCCCTGCGAGCCGGCGGCGGAGAACACCTCGAGACGGAAGACCCGTGCACCGCGACCCCCGTAGCCGCCCACTCCCGGCGCACTGCGCGGGACCGGGTAGACCTGGTAGTCGAAGGACTGTTCGCCTTCGAACCGGACGCACAGAGCGACGTCGTCGACGTGCAGCGAGTCGACCGGTGTGCGCTCGATGGTCGCGTCGAATCCCTTGTCGACCAGCTCGCCGTGCACCGCTGTGAGGGCGGGCTCCACGATCGTGTCCTGGAACCTCTGCGTCTGCGCGGCGCTGGGGAGAGCCGTCATCCGGCTGAGGCGCTGTCGCCAGCTGAGGCCGCCGCCGGAGGCGATGCCGGCCGGCAGCGCGGCCAGTCTGCCCTCGCGCTGATGCGCCTCCACTCGCAGCGCCTTCCAGAACGACGCCATGACGAGGTAGAGGACGGCGCTGAAGGGCAGCCCGATGATGACGGTGGCGGCCTGGAGCGTCGTGACGCCGCCCACGATGAGCATCGCCATCGTGAGGACGCCGGTCGCGACGGACCAGAAGATGCGCACCGACTTGGCGCCGTCCTCGCGGGGATCGTCGATGACCGACGTGAAGCTCGAGAGGACCAGGGCGCCGGAGTCCGCGGACGTCACGTAGAACAGCAGGCCCACGACCGTCGCCAGACCGATGAGGAAGAAGGCGCCCGGGTACAGGGACAGGAGGTCGTAGAACCCCTGCTCCGGCACGTTCATCGCGATCTCTCCGAACGCCTCGTTCCCGGAGCGCACGAAGTCGAGTGCGCTGTTGCCGAAGATCGAGATGAAGATGATGATGAAGGCGAGGGGGACGATGAGGACCCCGGTGACGAACTGCCGGATCGTCCGGCCTCGCGAGATGCGGGCCAGGAACAGGCTGACGAACGGTGCCCAGGCGATCCACCACGCCCAGAAGAACAGGGTCCACGCGGACATCCACTCATCGGGCTGCTCCCACGCGAAGGTGTCGAGCGTCATGCCGGGGAAGCGCGAGAGGAAGTCGCCCACGTTCATGACGAGCGCGTCCAGCAGGAACCGGGTCTTGCCGGCGACCAGCACGTAGACGAGGAGGACGATCGCGAGGAGCACGTTGAGCTCGGAGAGCCGGCGGATGCCCTTCTCGACGCCGGAGACGGTCGAGAGCGTCGCCAGCAGGACGGCGAAGACGATGAGCCCGATCTGCGCGGCCGTCCCCTGCTCGATCCCGAACATGAGGTAGAGGCCGTAGTTGAGCTGGACGACACCGATCCCCAGGCTCGTGGCGATGCCGAAGACCGTGCCCAGTACCGCGGCCACGTCGACGGAGTCGCCCAGCCAGCCCTTGATCCGCGTTCCCAGGATGGGCTGCAGCAGGGAACGGATCGACAGCGGCATGTTGCGGCGGTAGGCGAAGTACGCGAACGCGGCACCCATGAGCGCGTACATCGCCCACCCGGTGATGCCGTAGTGGAAGAGGGTCCAGACAATGCCCTGTCGGGCCGCCTCGATCGTCTCGCCGTCGCCCGTCGGGGGAGCGAGGTACTGGGTGACGGGCTCCGAGACGGAGAAGAACATGAGGTCGATGCCGATCCCCGCGGCGAACAGCATCGACGTCCAGGTGAAGAGGTTGTAGGTGGGTCGCGAGTGGTCGGGGCCCAGCCGGATCCCGCCGGACCGGGAGAAGGCGATGACGAGGACGAACGTCACCATGAGCGTCGCTGTGAGGATGTAGTACCAGCCGAAGTTGGCGGACACCCACCCCACCGCGGCGTTGATGACGGTGTCCGCGTTCTGCGGCATGAGGATCGCCCAGAGCGCGACCGCGAGGATCATGACGCCCGAGGAGACGAAGACGCGCCAGTTGATGCGGGTGCGGGACTCCTCGCGGGGCGGGTCGTCCACGGGGGTCCTGCCGTCGCCCGGCGGGCTCGCCGGGTTCTCCGATCGATCTGCTGGGGCGCGTCCGGCCACGTGTGACGTCCTTCCACGAGGGGGTGGGTCTGTGCTGTCGGTGCAGATCGACGGTAGCAGGGTTCGTGCCGGCTCTCACCGGGGACTTCACGGGATCGTGGGCATCCTCACCAGTCGTGATGTCTCGCGGACGACCGACGGGGAGCCCGCAGTGCGGACTCCCCGTCGTCTCAGCGCCGGTCTCAGAGGGCGCGGCGGCGTGCGATCACGAGGGCCGAGACGCCCCCGCCCACCAGCAGCGCGCCGACCGTCAGCGCGGTCGCGATGGTCGCGCCGGTGCGGGGCAGGCGCTCGTCGCCGTCCCCGCGACCGTCATCGTCACCGCTGCCTCCCTCGTCGTCGTCCTCGCGCGGATCGTCCGTGGGCGCGCCGGTGGGCTCGTCCGTCGGCTCGGCACTGGGCTCCTCCGTGGCGTCGTCCGTGGGATCCGCGGTGGGATCCGCGGTGGGGTCGTCCGTGGGCTCGCCGGTCGGCTCCTCGGTGGGCTGCGGGTCCTCCGCGAGGAGATCCTCGACCGAGTAGTAGGTGGTGGTGCCCGAGACCTCGTTGCCGACGATGAGCATCGCATCCGCGACGCTGCCGTCGGCCGTGCCGGGGGCATCCGCGCCGGGCACGAACGTGATCGATTCGGGACCCAGGTCGCCGGCTCCGGCGAATGCGGATGGGTCGTCCTCGCCGGAGACGGAGAAGTCGCGGTTGTTCACGTAGGTGACGTACTCCGGCGAACGGGGGTCGGTCACATCCATCGTCACGAAGCCGCTGGTGCGCTCGAAGCCGATGAACGCGTACGTGCGGTCGCCGATCGCGCCCACCTCGATCGCCTCGGGCTCGGGGCCCTTGTCGTCCGAGCGGCCGTCGAAGTTCGACTCCGAGTGGTTCGAGTTGAAGAAATCGGGGTGCACCTCCGAGGTGATCTCCTCGAACAGCGAGCCGGAGTTGTAGACCTCCGCACCGTCCTCGTCGAGGATCGAGAACGACCGCGAACCGCTCACGTGGATCTCCTCGTAGCAGGCGCCGTCGGCGGACAGGCCGTCGGCGACTGTCGCGGTCAGGCGGCCCAGGTTCTCGTCCTCGGTGAGCTCGTCGAGCGTGAGGCCGGTGCCGTCGGCGACGGACTCGCACAGCGGTGCGATGTCGTCGTCGCTGAAGTCCTTGATGCGCGCTTCCTCGCTGTAGGCGTCCCAGTCGCGCAGATCGCCCTCGTCCGCGGTGAACAGATACGACCGGCCCCCGATCTCGGTGGACTTGATGGTGTCCGGGGCGCGGAACGCGGTCACCGGCCAGTTCTGCCGGTTGATCGCGTCGTCGCGGTCGGACACGTCGAATGCGACGTCGCGCAGATCCGTGGTCTCGAGCGGGACGATGCGCTCGACGGTCGCGGACTCGAGGTCCGTGATCGCCAGCGCGTTGGCCTCCTGGAGGGTCGTGTACGCGCGGCCGCCGATGACGGTCGAGTACTCGGGCTCGAGGTTCTCGGACACCGGGCGCTCGGGGGTGCCCGTCCCCGCGTCCCCGCGGCCGCCGTAGATCCGCACTCCCTCGGGAAGCACGTCGCCCTCGAAGGCGTGGAAGTCCGCGGCGCGGTACTGGGACTGGTCCGCTGCGGCCACGTCGTCCGGCAGGGTCACGATGCCGATCGAGCCCTCGGGGTCGACAGAGTAGTCCTCGGCCGGCTCGCCCTCGTTCGCGATGACGGCGTAGGTGCCGTCCTCCGACAGGACGACCGAGTCCGGCAGCGCGCCCACGGTGACGGCGCCCAGGATCGTCGGCTCGACCTCGCGGACGTCGGCGAACAGGAGCCAGCCCTCGTCCGTCTTGTTCGGGGCCTCGACGGCGACGACGGCCAGGCCGTCCTCGCGCACCGCGACGGAGTTCGCGACGGCGCCTGCGGGGATCGAAGAGCCGTCCGCGACCTCGGTGCCCTCCGCCGTGATCTCCGAGACGTGGGAGGGGGCGGTGGGATCGGAGGCGTCGAGGATGTCGACGGCCCCGCGCTGCGCGTTCACGACCAGTGTGCGCTGGCCGGCGGTGTAGTGGACGACGATCTCTGCGGCGGACTCGTCGAAGATGCCGGTGTCGTGGGTGCCGACCGGCGCGATCGCAAGCGCTGCGTCGTCGGCGGAGTCGACGATCGGATCATCGACGATGACGGCCGCGGCGGGGGCGACGACGGCCAGTGCCAGGAGCGAGCCGGCCGCGGCGGCGGCGAGGGAGCGGTGCATGGGAGCCTTTCGGAGCTGTGCGGGACGCAGATGACGAGCGGACGCAGGGACCGTCGATCGTGTTCGACGCTAAGAAGTTCAGGGGACTCTCAGGTCGACGGGAGGTGATGTCCAGGTGTGCGGAAGGTGAACTCCGCCACCGCGGGCGAGTGGTTTCGGCGGGCTAGACTGGGTTCGATGTTCGGCCCGGTCAGACGGAGCCTGTGCGCCGCCGGTCGGCGCTGAACCGAAGAGTGACGATCCAGGATGGCGATGGCTGAAGCAGACGAGACGAACGACCGCGACCGCAGGAACGACCGGGATCGACCGCGCCGGGGCGGGGACGGACGGGACGCTCGAGGACGCGATGGCCGTGGTCGTGATGATCGGGATCGCGGGCGGTCCGGCGGACCCCAGGGCCGTTCGGGAGGAACCGGTCGCGGAGGCGGGGCCGGCCGCACCGATGGCCGACCGCAGCGCAGCCGGTGGAGCGACGACGGTCGTCCGGGCTCCGACCGACGCGGTGGCGGAGACCGCCGCTCGTCGGTGCGCGGCGACCGGGACTGGAACGACCGCGGACCGCGCGGCGACCGGCGCGAGGGAGACCGCCGCGACGAGCGCGGTCCCCGACGCGACGACAGGGGACCGCGCGGAGATCGTCAGGGCGGGCCTCGCCATGACGGGCGTCCGTTCGAGCGCAACGACCGCAGTCCCCGCGGCGATCACCGCGCTGCGGACCGTCGTGACGGCGACCGCCGTGGGGGCGGTGGGCGCGACGACCGCGGCCCCCGTCGCGATGGCACCGGAGCCCCGCGCCGGGACGAGCGAGGCGGGCCGCGTCGTGACGACCGCGGTGGGCCTCGTCGTGAGGACCGCGGAGGCTACAGTCGTGACGACCGAGGCGGGCCCCGTCGCGGTGACCGGGGACGTCCGCGTCGTGACGACCGCGGCGGACCGCGTCGTGACGACCGGGGTGGCCCCCGTCGTGGAGGCGCGCAGCGGAGCGACGACCGACCCCGTCTGCCGCAGGGTCCGCCGATCCCCGAGGGGATCACGGGCCAGGAGCTTCCCAAGGAGATCCGCGCGCAGCTGCGTCCCCTCTCGAAGGAGACCGCGGACCGCGTGGCACGGCACCTGGTCGCCGCCGGCGAGCTGATCACCACCGATCCCGCGGCCGCCCACGAGCACGCGAAGACCGCCGCCGCGCGCGGCAGCCGGATCGCAGGTGTGCGCGAGGCCGTGGGCATCCTGCTCTATCACCTGGGCCAGTACGACGAGGCGCTGCGGGAGCTGCGCACGCACCGGCGGATCGCAGGCTCCGATGACAACCTGCCGCTCATCGCGGATGCGGAGCGCGGGCGCGGCCGTCCGCAGAAGGCACTCGAGCTGTTCGCCGAGGCCTCCGAGGGCGGCCTGGGCCACGACCTCTACACCGAGCTGCTCATGGTCGCCGCCGGCGCCCACATGGACCTGGGTCATGTGCCGGAGGCCCGCGCGCTCCTGGAGACCCGGAACTTCGCGGGCAATGCGAACGGGACGCTGGTGCGACTGCTGTCGGTCTACTCGGACGTCATCCGGCTGCAGGGCGACGACGACCTGGCCGACCGGTACGAGGAGCTGGCGCGGCGCACCGCTCGGGCGACCGGCACCCTGTTCGGCGATGAGGAGACGGATCCCAACGCGGGCGTGGAGATCGTCACGCTCGAGGAGCTCGAGCTGCCCGCGGACGACGAGACTGCGTCGGACGACGAGGCTGCGTCGGACGACGAATCCGCCTCGGGGGAGTCCGCCTCTGCGGACCAGGGTGAGGCCGTCGAGGCCGCGGGGACGGAGTCCGCCGCGGCAGCGACGGAGGATGAGGAGCAGACGGTCGACGCGCCGGACGACACGTCATCCGAGACCGTCGCCGTGGACACCGTCGCCGAGGCCGCGAAGACCGGGTCTGCCGAGGCCGCCGCCACTGCTCCGGTGGACGAGGACGCGGAGTCCCGTCTGCGCGCCGTCGACTCCGAGTTCGACCAGGAGATCGTCGACGAGCTCGATGAGCTCCTGGGCGAGAGCGCGACGGACGAGGCCGAGGCCGTGGCGGACACGACCACGGCGGACGAGGTGACGACGGATGAGGCTGAGGCCGATTCGAGTGAGACCGCTCCCGAGGCGACCGTGCCCGAAGCCGCTGCGTCGGAGACTGCCGCAGCCGCAGCCCCCGCCCAGGACGACGAGGACGAGGATGAGGATGACACCCACGCTGACGACGAGGAGCTCACGGAGCCGCTCTTCGATCTCTGACCGCCGGCGGACCCGGCAGTGCGGAATGATCCGATGAGCGCTCTCGACTTCGACGGCGTGCTGCTGGATCTGGACGGCTGCGTGTACACGGGACGCACGGCCGTGCCCGGCGCCGCCCCAGCGCTCAACGGTCTGGCGGACGCGGGGGTGCCAGTCGTCTTCCTCACGAACAACGCCTCGCGATCCGCTCGGCAGGTGGCCGACCACATTACCGAGCTGGGTGTCGATGCACGTCCGGAGCAGGTCCTCACTTCCGGCATCGTCGCGGCGCGGGAGCTGGCGCGGACGATGCCCGCCGGCGCCCCCGTCCTGGTGGTGGGGTCCGAGGCACTCGCCGACCAGGTGCGCGACGCGGGCCTGTCAGTCGTCACCCGCGCGGCGGACGACCCCGTCGCGGTCGTGCAGGGGCACTCCCCGGACACCGGGTGGCGTCAGCTCGCGGAGATCTGCACGGCCGTGCGCGCGGGCGCTGAGTGGTGGGCGACCAATCTGGACCGCACGTTCCCCACGGAGGCCGGACTGCTGCCGGGCAACGGCTCGTTCGTGCGCGTCGTGCAGGAGACGACGGGAGCGACCCCGCAGGTGGCGGGGAAGCCCGCGGCGTCGATGATGCGCGCGGGCACCGACCTGCTGGGGGCCGCGCGCCCGCTCATGGTGGGAGACCGCCTGGAGACCGACATCGCCGGTGCCCGTGCCGCCGGGATCACGGCCGGACTGGTGCTCACCGGCGTCCACCGCGAGGAGGATGCGCTCGCCGCGCCGGCGGAGGAGCGGCCCCACGTGCTCCTCGACAGCCTCCTGGACCTCCTGCCCAACGGCGTACCCCGGCGGTTCGCATGAGCGAGTCCGCACCGCTGCCCGGCGGATCGCTGCCCGTGCACGAGTGGGACGAGGCGCTCACCGCGCTGGACGCGAGCGAGGAGTACGCGCGCGCACGGGACGCACAGGCGCTGCTGGACCGCCTCGACGCGGCACTGGCCGACCTCTGACATGCCTGCCGACCCCACGCCCTCCGCTGACCAGGTCTCCGCGGATACGTCCACAGCCGGCAGGCCCTCCGCTGCCGGTCCCACCGATCGCCCGACGCCCCCGGGGCGTCTCGACACCGTCCTCCCCGCTCTGGGCCTGGCCGCGTCCCGCACCCGCGCGGCGCGCGAGATCCGCGCCGGTCGCGTCCGGGTCGACGGCACGGTCGTGCTGCGCCCGTCGGCACCCGTGGCGGCCGGCGCCCTCGTCGAGCTCGACGACCCGGAGCACTGGGTCGCCCGCAGCGCCCACAAACTGCTGGGCGCACTGGAGGACTTCGAAGCGGACGGAGCGCTCGCCCCCGCTGCGGTCGCGGGCACCGTCTGCCTGGACGCCGGTGCCTCCACCGGCGGCTTCACCCAGGTGCTGCTGGAACGCGGAGCCGCCGCCGTCCACGCGGTCGACGTGGGCCACGATCAGCTGGTCCCCGCCCTCGCCCGGGACCCGCGGGTCCACGACCTGCCGGGCACGAACGTGCGTGCTCTCACCCGCACGGACCTCGCCGCGCGGACCGACACACCCTTCCGCGCCGACGGCACTGTCGACTTCGTCGTCGCGGACCTCTCCTTCATCTCCCTCACCCTCGTCGTCGACGCCCTGCTGGCCGTGTGTCGGCCGCAGGCGGTCCTGCTGCTCATGGTGAAGCCCCAGTTCGAGCTGAGCCGCTCCGCTCTGGACAAGCACGGCGTCGTCACCCGCGATGCGGATCGTGCCCGTGCGATCGCCCGCGTCGTCGAGGCCCTCGAGGAGCGGGGCGCGCACGTCCGCGCCACCGCGCAGTCCCGCCTGCCCGGTCCCGCCGGCAACATCGAGCACTTCGTGCTGGCCCATGCCCCTGCCCCGTCCGCCACCTGCGGGAGCGCGGACGGGGGAACCTCCACCGGCGGTCCGGGTCCATCGGCTACGGTGGAGCGCGGTGCGCCGCTGACCGGCGGCGCCGCATCTGACCCTGCACCCGCCCCGGAGGTTGGCCCGTGACCCGACGGATGTTGATCGACCTCCACCCGCGCCGCGAGAACGCCCGGATGGCCGCCGAGGCCGTGTGCGCCGCGCTGGGAGCGAACGACATCGTGCCGGTCATGTCCCGGTCGGCCCACGACGTCCTGTGCTCGTACGACGACGCCCGCCCCAACGGCACGGAGATCGTCGACGACGACCGACTGCTGGCGGCGGCGGAGGATTGCGAGCTCATCATCGTCCTGGGCGGCGACGGCACGATCCTGCGCGCGGCGGAGCGCTTCCACACGCTGGGTGTGCCCGTCGTGGGCATCAACCTGGGTCATGTGGGCTTCCTGGCGGAGAGCGAGTCCGCGGACCTCGACGAGACGGTGCGCCGCCTGGTCGACCGCGACTACGACATCGAACAGCGGATGGCGCTCGACATCACCGTCCGCCTCGAGGGACGCATCATCCACCGTGCCTGGGCCCTCAACGAGGCGACGGTCGAGAAGGGCCCGCGCACGCAGATGATCGAACTGAGCGTGGGCATCGACGACCGGCCGGTGTCCACCTTCGGCTGCGACGGTGCGATCCTCGCGACCCCCACCGGCTCGACCGCCTACGCGTTCTCCGCCGGCGGCCCCATCGTGTGGCCGGACGTCGAGGCGCTGCTCATGGTCCCCATCAGCGCGCACGCGCTCTTCGCGGAGCCCCTCGTGACCGGGCCGTCCTCCGTCATCGCCGTCGAGTACCGGGCCCGGCACGCGGAGGAGTCGGCCGTGCTCTGGTGCGACGGCCGTGAGGAGATCGGACTGCCCAGCCGCTCGCACATCGAGGCGTGCCGGTCTGCGCAGCCACTGACACTGGCCCGGATCCAACGCGGTCCCTTCACGGATCGGCTGGTGCGGAAGTTCCAGCTGCCGGTCGACGGCTGGAGGGGACCGGCGGGGGAGACGGCATGATCAGCTCGATCGGCATCGAGAACCTGGGCGTCATCACCTCCGCGCACATCGACCTGGGCACCGGCCTCACCGCCGTGACGGGCGAGACCGGAGCGGGCAAGACGATGTTCATCACCGCGCTCGACCTGCTGACGGGCGCCCGCGCGGATTCCTCCGCCGTGCGCCGGGACGCGGACCGGGCGACCGTCGAGGGCGTCTTCGCGCTCCCGGCCGGCGGCTCGCAGGCCGCGGAGCGGATCGAGGAGGCCGGCGGAGACGCAGACGGCGAGGCGGTGCTCACCCGGATGCTGCCGCGCGAGGGGCGGGCCCGCGCCACCGCGGGCGGCCGGACTGTGCCCCTGGGCGTCCTCAAGGACGTGGGTGCGGACCTCGTGAGCATGCACGGTCAGTCCGAGCAGCTGACCCTGCGCGGCCAGGCCCAGCAGCGTGCACTCCTCGACGCGCTCGCGGGCGAGGCCGGCCGGTCCGCACGGGACGCCTACACGTCCGCCTTCGACGCCCACCGCGCGCTGACCGCGGAGCATGCGCGCCTCGAGGAGACGCGATCGGAGCGGGCCGCCCGCATGCACTTCCTGCGCACGGCCCTCGAGGCGATCGACGAGGTCCGGCCCGTCCCCGGCGAGGACGCGGAGCTCACGGCGCTCGCCGCCCGCCTGGGTGCGGCGGAGGAGCTCCAGCAGTCCGTGGGCCGCGCCCACGACCTGCTGCTGGGCAGCGAGTGGGACGACGCCCAGAGCGCGACCGCGCTCATCGCGCAGGCGGCGGAATCCCTGGGCCGTGCCGGCGCGGTCGACGAGACACTCTCCGGCGCGATGGAGGCGCTGGACGACATCGCCGTGCGACTGGCGGACACGGGTGCGGACCTCTCGTCCTATCTGGCCGGGTTCGGCGACGATGAAGGTCAGTCGCTCGAGCAGACGGAGGAGCGCCGGGCACTGCTGGGCTCCCTGAGCGCCTACGGGGAGGACCTCGACGCCGTCCTCGCGTTCGAGGAGCAGGCCGGTGCGGAGCTGCTGGACCTGGAGAACTCCGAGGCGAGCCTGGGGGACATGGACACCCGCCTCGAGGAGGCCGCCCAGGCGTTGACGCAGGCGGGAGAGGCCCTGCGCGCCGTGCGCCGGCGCACGGCGGAGGACTTCTGCGCGCAGGTGGGCGAGGAGCTTGCGGCACTCGCGATGCCGCACGCCTCCCTCGAGTTCGCCGTCGAGGAGGCGACGCCCGCGGCCCACGGCGCGGACGACGTGCGCCTCCTGTTCCGGTCCCACACGGCCGCGGACCCCACGGACATCGGCCGTTCAGCCTCGGGCGGCGAGCTGTCGCGCGTCATGCTCGCGATCGAGGTGGTGCGGGCCCGTACGGAGACCTTCCCCACCTTCGTCTTCGACGAGGTCGACGCCGGCGTGGGAGGTGCGGCGGCCGTCGAGATCGGGCGGCGACTCGCCCGACTGGCGACCTCCTCGCAGGTGATCGTCGTGACACATCTGCCTCAGGTCGCGGCGTGGGCGGACCACCACCTGGTCGTCCGCAAGACGGACGAGGGCACCGGTGCGGTGTCCGGAGTCCGCGAGCTGGCGGGGGAGGAGCGCACCCAGGAGCTCGCCCGCATGCTGGCGGGCATGTCCGATTCCGCCTCCGCCCGTGCGCACGCGGAGGAGCTGGTGCGCGACGCGGACGCGTCGAAGACGGGCTTCCGCAGGGACTGATGGGATGATGTCCTCACCATGATTCTGCGCAGAACCCGAGAGAGGGTGGACATCGAGGCCGCGGTGGGCCCGGCGATCGTCCGGATCGACCGGCGGACGAAGGACCTCACGAAGCGACTCCAGCCCGGAGACATCGCGATCATCCGGCACGCGGACATCGACCGCGTGTCCGCCGAGGCGCTCGTCGACTGCCGCCCTGCGGCGGTCCTCAACGCGCACCGGTCCGTGTCCGGTGCCTACCCCAACCTGGGCCCCGGCATCATCGTGTCCGCGGGCATCCCGCTCATCGACGACTTCGGCGAGGACCTCTTCGACGGCCGCGTCGAGGAGGGCGAGGAGCTGTCGGTGGCTGAGGGCTCCCTGCTGCGCGACGGTGAGGAGATCGCCACCGGCACCGTGCAGACCGCGGACACCATCGAGACCGCGATGGCGGACGCGGAGTCCGGGATGACGGAGGTGCTGAGCGACTTCGTCGAGAACACCGTCGAATATGTCCAGAAGGACTCGGATCTCCTGACCGACGGCCTGCAGGTGCCGCAGGTGCGCACCTCCTTCCAGGGCCGGCACGCGCTCATCGTGGTGCGCGGCTACCACTACAAGGAGGACCTCGCGATGCTGCGCCCCTACATCCGCGAGCACCGTCCGGTGCTCATCGGGGTGGACGGCGGCGCGGATGCGATCCTGGAGGCCGGCCATCAGCCGGACATGATCGTGGGCGACATGGACTCCGTGTCCGACGCGGCGCTCACCAGCGGCGCGGAGATCGTCGTCCACGCGTACAAAGACGGCCGCGCCCCCGGCGTGGAGCGGGTGAGCGACCTGGGCGTCGAGTGCGTCACGTTCCCCGCCTCCGGCACCAGTGAGGACATCGCGATGCTGCTGGCGGACGACAAGGGCGCGCAGCTCATCGTCGCGGTGGGCACCCACGACACCCTCATCGAGTTCCTCGACAAGGGCCGCAAGGGCATGGCCTCGACGTTCATCACGCGCCTGCGGGTGGGCAGCAAGCTGCTGGACGCGAAGGGCGTGTCCCTCCTGTACCGGCAGCGGATCGGCACGATGCAGCTCATGCTGCTGGCGTTGGCCGGTCTGGTCGCATTGGGTGCTGCAGTGTCCGCGACCGCTGCGGGGCAGACCGCGTTCGGCCTGCTCGCCGCCCAGTTCGACGGATTCTTCCAATGGCTGGGCGACCTGTTCGGCGGCTCCTCCGCAGAAGCCCTCCCCGCAGCCCCTTGGGCCCCCGACACACACGAACTGAGCATCCCGTGATCGACTTCCGCTACCACCTCGTCTCCCTCATCTCCGTCTTCCTCGCGCTGGCGGTGGGCATCGTCCTGGGCGCCGGTCCGCTGCAGGGCCCCATCGGCAGTTCGCTCACCTCGCAGGTCGACAGCCTGCGGGCGGACCGCGACCAGCTGCGGACGGATCTGGACGTGTCGCGGGAGCAGACCCAGCAGACGGCCGCGTTCGTCGAGGCGACCGCCTCGGACCTCGTCGCGGACGCGCTCGAGGACCGGTCCGTCGTCCTCGTCCGGGCGAACGGCGCGGACCACGACGAAGCGGATGCGATCAGCGCCCGGATCGAAGAGGCCGGCGGTGGTGTGGCCACCGATCTGGACTTCACGGAGTCGACCTTCTCCGCCCCGGACGAGGCCCTCGTGACCGCGCTGCGCGACGCGGACCCCACGCTGCCGGAGGACGACGCGGCCGTCGTGACCCAGGCCCTGGCGCGCGCGCTGGGCACCCAGCCGGCAGCGGACGACGCCGAGGCCGGGGACGGTGAGGAGACCGCACCGGCCTCCCAGCCCACGGAGTCCGCGGACGGGTCCCAGCAGTCCGAGGACGACGCGCGGGCGGCCTCGGAGGACCTCTTCGACGTGCTCGCGGAGGCCGGCCGGATCGACCGCGGGGAATGGACGGACGCGGACGCCGTCGTCGTGCTGAGCCCCGGCGTGGCGGAGGACACGACCGCGGACCCCACTCCCAGCGCGTCCGCGACGGCGGAGGCCGCGCAGCCGGAGTCCGCCCAGCTCATCGCCCTGTCCGGGTTCTCCTCCGCACTGGCGGGGGAGACGACGACGGTCGTCGCGGGCCCCACGTCCTCGGCGGAGGCGGGCCTGCTGGCCGACCTGCGCGCGGACCGCGTCGACCTCTCGACCGTCGACGGCACGGACCTGGCGACCGGGCCGGTCCTCGTGCCCCTCGTGACGCAGGCCGCGCTGGACGGGACGTTCGGCGACTACGGGACCGGATCCGGGGCGACCGCCGTGCTGCCGGACGCCGCGCAGTGAGGCGGGGGCCGGACATGAGTGCTGCAGGCACCGCACCGGGGATCCTGCGCGCTGCGGCCGTGGGGCTGGCGGCGGGGACGGTCGCCTGGGCGGCGATGCGCCTGCGCCGCACCGCGGATCAGCGGATCCCGCGGCTGGTGCGCACCAATCACGCCGGCGACCCCGTGTCGCTCGTCGAGGGGCCAGTCGCGGCCGGCGGCCTGATGGTCGCCGCCGCCTGCGTGCCCGGAGCCGTTCCGCGGACCGCGGTCCTCACCGCGGTGGGAGCCGCGGGAGTGCTGGGTGCGGTCGACGACTTCGCGGAGCGCGGTGCGTCCAAGGGCCTGCGCGGACACCTGGGCGCCCTGCGCCGCGGCCGGGTGACGACGGGGGCGCTCAAGGTCATCGGCATCCCGGTCGCCTCGGTCGCGGCCGCGGCACTGCTGCGCACGGACGCGACGACGCCTGCCGGCCGTGCCGTGGATGCCGTCCTGGCCGGGGGCGTCATCGCCGGCACCGCGAACCTCCTGAATCTGCTGGACCTGCGGCCCGGCCGCGCCCTCAAGGCGGGGCTCGTCATCGCGGGCGTCCAGACGCTGGTGGATGGCCGGCGGGCGACCGCGGCCAGCGGTGCCGTGGGCGCCGGTGTCGTGGGCGTGACGGCAGTACTGCTGCCGGACGACCTGCGCGGGGCGACGATGCTGGGCGACGCCGGCGCGAACGCCCTGGGCGCCGCTCTGGGCCTGCGCGCCGCGCTCACCGCCTCCCGTCCGCGGCTGGCCTGCGAGCTCGCGGGACTGGCGGCGCTCACACTGGCCAGTGAGCGGGTGTCGTTCACCCGCGTCATCGAGCGGACCCCCGGCCTGCGCGAGTTCGACGCCCTGGGACGCTGATGCCCCGCCTGCTGCGATTCGCGGCGTCCGCGGCGCTGCTGGTGTCCGTCGCGACGCTCCTGTCGCGCCTCGTCGGCTTCCTGCGGTGGATCGTCTTCTCGCCCACGGTGGGGGCCGGTGCGGTGGGCACCGCCTACCAGTCCGCGAACCAGGTCCCGAACATCCTCTTCGAGGTCGTCGCCGGTGGTGCGCTGGCCGGCGCGGTCGTCCCTCTGCTGGCGGGCCCCCTGGCCCGCGCGGACACGCGGACGGCCTCCCGCATCGCCTCCGCACTGCTGACGTGGTCCGTCGCCGTCACCCTGCCGCTGGCGATCCTCGTCGCCGTCTTCAGCCGGCCGATCGCCCACGCTCTGCTGGGCGATCCCGCCCAGGCCGAGTACGCCTCGGGCTTCCTCCTCGTCTTCGCACCGCAGCTGGTCCTCTACGGGATCGGGGGCGTGCTGACGGGCGTGCTGCAGGCGCACCGGAAGTTCCTGTGGCCGGCTTTCATGCCGCTGCTGTCCAGCCTGCTCGTCATCGCCGTGTACGTGGGCTACGCCCGGCTGCGGGGGCCCGAGGTCGCACCCGACGATCCGGCCGCACTGGCCCTGCTGGGGTGGGGCACGACCGCGGGGGTCGCGGCGCTGGCCCTGCCGCTCGCGCCTCCCCACGGCGCGGACCGGCCTGCGCCTGCGGCCGACCCTCCGCTTCCCGGTGGGGGCCGGGCGCCGGGCCGTCCGCCTGGCCGCCGC
>NZ_HE978607.1:37350-134028 GCF_000285835.1 Brevibacterium senegalense | reverse complement strand
GGGTGGGGCACGACCGCGGGGGTCGCGGCGCTGGCCCTGCCGCTCGCGCTCCCCACGGCGCGGACCGGCCTGCGCCTGCGGCCGACCCTCCGCTTCCCGGTGGGGGCCGGGCGCCGGGCCGTCCGCCTGGCCGCCGCCGGCATGGCCGTCCTCCTGGCGCAGCAGGCGGCGATCCTCATCATCATGGTCGTCGCCAACCGCGTGGGCGGCGCGGGCGTCTTCGTCGTCTTCAGCTACGTGCAGGCGGTCTACCTGCTGCCGTACGCCGTGCTCGCGGTGCCGGTCGCGACGATCGCGTTCCCGCGGCTGTCCGAACTGGCCTCCGACCCGCAGGCGACTGAGGACACGGACCGGATGATCGCGCGCACGTCCCGGCTCGTCGTGGTGCTGGGCCTGCTGGGCGCGGCACTCCTGTTCGCCGCCGCCGGTCCGCTGGGGCACTTCTTCGGCGGACTCGACGCGGCCCGGTCCGAAGCCGGCGAGGTCTTCCCCGCCCTCAGCGACACCGTCCGCGTCATCGCGTGGGCGGTGCCCGGCTGGTGCTTCGTCGCGTGGGGCACCCGCGTCTTCTACGCACTGGAGCGATCCCGGATCGCGGCGATCGCCACGGCGATCGGCTGGTCCGCCGTCGCGCTGAGCGTCGTCGCGGGCATCCCGCTCGTCACCGCGGCGCCGGCCCCGCGGACCCTCGTCCTCGTGGGCGCCGCCCACGTCGTGGGCATGACGATCGCGGGACTCGTCCTCCTGCTGGGGATCCTCCGCGCCCGCGGCTCGACCGCGCTGGCCGGTCTGCCGCGCACCCTCCTGGTCGCCGGAGCGGGCGCCGTCCTGGGCTCGCTCACGGGCACTTTCACAGCACGGGGCCTGGGCGAGCTGCTGGGACACGCGCCGGTGCCCTCCGTCGTCGCGGGCCTGGCCGCCGGCACCGCGGCCGTGCTGACGGGCGCGGCACTCGTGGCGCTGCTGGACCGCACCGCACTCACCCATCTGCGGGCGCTGCGCTGAGGCGCAGACGTTACTCTGGTGAGCGACGGTCACCGGGGGACACCGGGACGCGGACGCTCTGGGAAGGTCGACACGCACATGCGCATCCTCATCGTTCTGGGCACCTCCACGGGGGGCGTGGGCACGCACGTCGCCGCACTGGCCCGCAGCCTGGCGGACCAGGGCGACACCGTGGGGGTCATCGGGCCCGCCCGGACGCAGGAGCAGTTCGGCTTCGCGGACGGCACCCGCGTCCGCTTCGCCCCGCTGGAGATCGGCACGACCGTGTCGCCGCGGGACGCGGTGACCGCCCGTCGACTCCGTCGACTCATCACGACGTTCCACGCGGACGTCGTCCACGCGCACGGCTTCCGCGCCTCCCTCGTGACCCTCGCGTCCCTCACGGGGATGCGCGGGCGTCCCGGCTTCGTCTCCAGCTGGCACAACACGCTCATGAGCTCCGGTGCCCGCGGTCGCGCGGAGCGCGCCGTCGCGACCGCGATCGCGCGCGGCGCGGACCGCGTCCTGGGCGTCAGCGAAGACCTCGTCGAGCTCGCCCGCGACCTGGGGGCGGCCTCGGCGTCGTTCGCGCCCGCGGCGTCCCCACCGGAGGGCTTCGCCGAGGACGTGAACTCGGATCTGCTGCGCAGCTCGCTCAGCCGGGACCTGGACATCCCGCTCACCGGCCCCTCATCCTGGCGGTGGGCCGGATCGCACCGCAGAAGGACTACGACGTGCTCGTCGACGCGCTCGCGGACATCGCCCCCGACCATCCGGAGGCGCAGTGCCTCATCGCGGGCTCCGCGGATGAGGCGGAGGCGGAGCGGCTGGAGCAGCGCATCGACGAGCACGCGCGCAACGGGCGGCGACCCGCCGTCCACTTCCTGGGCCAGCGCTCCGACATCGCCGCGCTCAACCAGGTGAGCGACATCTTCGTCCTCTCCAGCCGCTGGGAGGCCCGCGCCCTCGTCCTGCAGGAGGCCATGCTGGCCGGCCGCGCGATCCTCGCGACCGCGACGGGCGGCACTCCGGGCCTCGTCCAGGACGCGGGGATCCTCGTGCCCGCCGGCGACTCCCGGGCGTTCGCGGCGGGCCTGCGCCGGCTGCTGGACGATCCGGGGCTGCGACAGGAGCTGGGCCGGAAGGCGGCGCTGCGCGCCCTCGACCTGCCCACGGAGGAGGACGCGGCCGCAGCGGCCCGGTCCGCGTACGCGGAGGTCAGCCGGTAGGCTGGGCGTGGCGGAGCGCCGTCGCCACACCGGAAGGAAACGCACATGCACGCTGAGCAGGCAGTCCAGGGCGGAGTGTCACCCGACACCCGCATCCTCCACGTCGTCACGACGCTGCGCGGGGCCGTGGGTGAGGTCGCATCTGACGCGATCCGCGGACATCTGGCCTCCGGCCGTCACGTCGCCGTCGCCGCGCGGGACTCGATCGTGAGCGCGCTCGACCTGCCGGACTCGCCGCTGCTGGCGATCATCCCGATCGCCGCGCGCGACCACGTGACCCTCTCCGACCCGGACTCCAGCCTGACCCTGCACCAGCACTACCGGCACGTCGACGTCGTGCATGCCCACGGCCTCCACGCCGCCGCACTGGCCGGCGCCGCCATGACGGGGCTGCCCGCCCGGCTGCGTCCGGCCCTCGTCGCGACGGTGGGGCGGCACCGCAGCTCGGCGGTCGTCGACGGCACCTCCGCGCGGATCGTCCAGCGGACCGCCGCCGTCGTCCTGGGCACGACGGACCCGATCGCGGACTCCTTCGCGGACACCGTGCCGGTCACGGAGCGCGCGCAGCTGCGCACGCCGGACGTGTCGAAGCGACTGGCCCCGGTCGTGGGCCGTGCGCAGACCCGCGAGAACCTCGACGTGCCCGCGGGCGCCTTCCTCGTCGCCTCGCCGCAGCGCGTCGTCGACGGCGACGAGCTCACGACCCTCCTCGAGGCCGGGATGACGATGTTCGACCACCGGCCGGACCGCCGGGTCGTGTTCGCCCTCACCGGCTCCGGCCGCGAGCGCAGCACGGTCGAGCGGAACTTCACCCGCCGTCACCCGATCGTCCTGGCGGACGAGGGCGCCGCGGCGGACGTGCTGGCCGCGGCGGACGTCGTCGTCGCGACGAAGGACATGACGGCGGTCGACGCGGAGGGCCTCATGCAGCTGGGCCGGGCGACCGTCGTCCTGGGCACCGAGCGCACGGCGCGCCCGTGGGGCGACGCCGCCGTCCGCGTCGATCCGGCGGACACTGCCGGCCTCCAGCACGCGATCGCGGACCTGCTGGACTCCCCGGCGCAGCGCACCCAGGCGGCGTTCGCGGTGCGGCGCAGGGTCGACGACGCGGACCCCGCGCGGTTCATCGCGGACGATCTGCTGGACGTCTACGCGGAGGCGCTGGCGCACCGTCGCTGACGCAGCGCCCGGACGGGGGTAGGATGGAGGTCCGTGGTGAAACAACTGAGCGCACACGGACAGCAGCCCACCAAGCAGATCTTCGTGACCGGCGGAGTCGCCTCCTCACTGGGGAAGGGGCTCACCGCGTCCAGCCTGGGCCACCTGCTCCGCAGGCGCGGACTCCGGGTCGCGATGCAGAAGCTCGACCCCTACCTCAACGTCGATCCCGGGACGATGAACCCGTTCCAGCACGGCGAGGTCTTCATCACCGACGACGGTGCGGAGACGGACCTGGACATCGGCCACTACGAGCGCTTCCTCGACACGGACCTGGACGCCGGTGCGAACGTGACGACGGGGCAGATCTACTCCTCCGTCATCGCGAAGGAGCGCCGCGGCGAGTACCTGGGCGACACCGTCCAGGTCATCCCGCACATCACGGATGAGATCAAGGCGCGCATGCGCGCGCAGGCGGAGCGCCCGGACGGGGAGCGCCCGGACGTCATCATCACGGAGATCGGCGGGACCGTGGGCGACATCGAGTCGCTGCCGTTCCTCGAGGCCGCCCGCCAGGTGCGCCACGACATCGGCCGGGACAGCGTCCTGTTCATCCACGTCTCGCTGGTGCCGTACCTGGCGCCCAGCGGCGAGCTCAAGACGAAGCCCACCCAGCACTCCGTCGCACAGCTGCGCTCGATCGGCATCGCGCCCGACGCGCTGGTGCTGCGGGCGGACCGCCCGCTGCCGGACGCCATCTGCCGGAAGATCGCCGCCGCCTGCGATGTCGACGAGGAGGCGGTCGTGCCCTGCATCGACGCCCCCAGCATCTACGACATCCCGCGCGTCCTGCACGACGGCGGCCTGGACGTGTACACCATCCGCCGCCTGGACCTGCCGTTCCACGACGTCGACTGGTCGGACTGGGACACGCTGCTCACCCGCGTCCACCACCCCGCGCGGACCGTGACGGTGGGCCTCGTGGGCAAGTACGTCGAGCTGCCGGACGCGTACCTGTCCGTCACGGAGGCGCTGCGCCACGGCGGCATCGCCCACGACGCGCGGGTCGAGATCCGGTGGGTGCCCTCGGACGCGTGCGAGACGCCGGAGGGGGCGGCCGCGCAGCTGGCCGGACTCGACGCGATCTGCGTGCCCGGCGGCTTCGGCATCCGCGGGATCGACGGCAAGCTGGGGGCACTCCACCACGCGCGCACGACGGGCCTGCCCGCACTGGGCCTGTGCCTGGGCCTGCAGTGCATGGTCATCGAGTACGCACGCAGCGTGCTGGGACTCGAGGGCGCCTCGTCGACGGAGTTCGAGCCGCAGACGCAGCACCCGGTCGTCGCCGCGCTCAGCGAGCAGCAGGAGCTCCTCGAAGCGCACGGCGACCTGGGCGGCACGATGCGGCTGGGCAGCTGGCCGGCCGTGCTGGGGGAGGACTCCGTCGTCGCCGGTCTCTACGGCGAGCACGAGATCACGGAGCGCCACCGGCACCGCTACGAGGTGAGCGCCGCCTACCGGCCGCGGCTGGAGGAGGCGGGTCTGCGCGTGTCCGGCACGTCGCCGGACGGGGCGCTCGTCGAGTTCGTCGAACTGCCGGCGGACGTCCACCCGTTCTACGTCGCGACGCAGGCGCACCCGGAGCTGCGCAGCCGGCCGCTGCGCCCGCACCCGCTGTTCGCCGGTCTCGTGGGGGCCGCACTGGAGCGTACGCATGTCTGAGGACGCACTGCACCCGCAGGCGGAGGGACCCCTGGCGGATGAGCCGGTCGACGTCGAGGTGACGGACACGCAGCGGGTGTTCGACGGGGCCGTCTGGGACGTCGTCCGCGAGACGTTCATCGTGCCGGAGGCGGACGAGCCGCTCACCCGGGACGTGCTGAGCCACACCGGTGCCGTCGCGATCGCCGCCGTGGACGAGGCCGACCGCATCCTCCTCATCCAGCAGTACCGCCACCCCATCCGCACGCGCGACTGGGAGGTGCCCGCGGGCCTGCGCGACATCGCGGACGAGCAGCCGTGGATCGCGGCGGCCCGCGAACTGGGGGAGGAGACGGACCTCGAGGCCCGGGACTGGGCGACGCTGGCGGACCTCCACCCCACGCCCGGCGGGTCCTCGGAGCTCATCCGCATCTATCTGGCGCGCGGCATCCGCGCGCTGCCGCCGGAGCGGCGCACACCGCGCGAGGGCGAGGAGAGCGGGATCGTCCCCCGCTGGGTCCCGCTGGACGACGCGGTCGAGGCCGTGCTGGCCGGACGGATCCGCAACGCCGCCGCGGCGCTGGCGATCCTCCACGCGGACCACGCACGTGCCCGCGGGTACACCGGTCTGCGTCCCGTCGACGCCCCCTGGCCCGCGCCGGCGGCGACGCGCAGGGACTGACGTGGCACGCCACGGCGCCCAACTGCTGCCCGAGGTCCCGCGCGCCCTGCGGGCCCCCGTCGAGGACTACCTCACGCTCATCGAGCTGGAGCGCGGTCTCTCGCGCAACACGGTCGATGCCTACGCGCGCGACCTGGGCCGCTACCTGGCGTGGCTCGACGACCGGGGGACCGCCGCCTTCTCCCAGGTGACGGAGCAGGATCTGCTGGCGTTCCGCGCGCGCCTCGAGGAGGACGGCCTCGCGCCGGCCTCCCGCGCCCGCATCGTCGTCGCGATCCGCCGCCTCCACGACCACCTGCTGGGCGAGGGGGTCGTCACGAGCGATCCCGCCGCCGCGCTGCCGCCGCCCCGGCAGGCGGAGCGGCTGCCGTCCGGCCTCACCCTGTCCCAGGTGGAGGCGCTGCTGCGCACGACCCAGGGCGACGAGGCCGTCCAGCAGCGGGCGGCGGCGCTGCTGGAGCTGCTCTACGCGACCGGCGCCCGCATCAGCGAGGCCGTGGGCCTCGACCTCGACGACCTCGACCTCGCCCACGGGACCGTGCGCCTCTACGGGAAGGGGGCGAAGGAGCGGCTGGTACCGGTGGGCTCCCACGCGCGCACAGCGCTGGACGCGTGGCTGGTCCGCAGCCGGCCCGCACTCGCCGCGCGGGCCCGCAGCACGGACCGGGCCGGCGCCGTTTTCCTCAACCAGCGCGGTGGCAGGCTCAGCCGCCAGTCCGCGTGGACGATCGTGCGCCGCGCGGCGGAGCAGGCGGGCGTCGAGGGGGTCACGCCCCACACGCTGCGCCACACCTTCGCGACCCACCTGCTGGAGGGAGGGGCGGACATCCGCGTCGTGCAGGAGCTCCTGGGCCACGCGTCCGTCGTCACGACCCAGATCTACACGCGGGTGACCGTGCAGTCGCTCCGCGAGGTGTACGCCTCGACCCACCCCCGCGCGATAGGCTGAGCCAGACCGTAGTAGCGAGGAGATGAGGAAGCACGTGGCAGACTCGCAGCAGCGGCTCGACATCGAGTCCGACGCAGCACCGGGCCCCACCGGGCGCCCGGTCCGGGAGTTCCCGGAGCCTGCGCCGCTCGACGGACACGGGCCCGCACGCATCATCGCGATGGTGAACCAGAAGGGCGGCGTGGGCAAGACGACGTCGTCGATCAACCTGGGTGCGGCGCTGGCCGGGTACGGCCGCCGCGTGCTGCTGGTCGACTTCGACCCGCAGGGCGCCCTGTCCGTGGGACTGGGCATCAACCCGAACTCGCTCGATCAGTCCGTCTACAACGTGCTCATGAACGGTCGCCTGGACCCGCACGAAGTGATCCACCAGACGGCGGTCGCGGACATCGACGTCATGCCCGCGAACATCGACCTGTCCGCGGCGGAGATCCAGCTGGTGGGCGAGGTCGCCCGCGAGCAGGTGCTGGCGCGCGCGCTCGCGAAGGTGTCCGACGAGTACGACGTGATCCTCGTCGACTGCCAGCCGTCACTGGGCCTGCTGACCGTCAACGCGCTCACGGCCGCGCACGGCGTCATCATCCCGCTCGAGACGGAGTTCTTCGCGCTGCGCGGTGTCGCGCTGCTGGTCGAGACGATCGAGAAGGTGCAGGACCGCCTCAACCCGTCGCTCACGATCGACGGCATCCTCGCGACGATGTTCGACGGCCGCACCCTCCACGCCCGCGAGGTCATCGCGAGCGTCGTCGACGCGTTCGGCGAGACGGTGTTCGAGACCGTCATCAACCGGACGGTCAAGTTCCCGGACGCGACGGTCGCGGCGGAGCCCATCACGACCTTCGCGCCCTCGCACCGCGGGGCGGACTCCTACCGCCGGCTGGCACGCGAGCTCATCGCCCGCGGAGGCGCGCCCTGACACTGGCGCAGGCGCCGGAGCAGTCGTCGGAGCAGGCGACCGCGGGCCCCGCGGACGACGCCGAGGCCGCGGCCGGCTCCGCGTCCGGGTTCACCGTCGAGCTGGAGAACTTCTCCGGCCCCTTCGACGTGCTCCTCGACCTCATCGCCCGCCGGTCGCTCGACATCACGGAGATCGCGCTAGCGGAGGTGACGGACGACTTCCTGGCCCACGTCGCGACCCTGCGCGGCACGCGCGGGCTGGACGAGCTGAGCCACTTCCTGCTGGTCGCCGCGACCCTGCTGGACCTCAAGCTGGCCCGACTGCTGCCGGGGGCGGAGGTCGAGGACGAGCTGGACCTCGAGCTGCTCGAGGCCCGCGACCTCCTCTTCGCACGTCTCCTGCAGTACCGCGCGTACAAGGAGGTCTCGCGCGTACTCGCCCAGCGGATGGAGGACGCGGGGCAGGCGGTGCCGCGGGCGGTGCCGCTCGAGGAGGACTTCCTGCGCCTCCTGCCGCCGCTGGACTTCCAGACCTCCGGACCCGTGCTGGCGGCGGTGTACGCGGCGGTCGTCTCGCGGGACCGGACGCCGCCGTCCGTCGCGCTCGACCACCTGCACGACGCGCGCGTGTCCGTGACGGAGCAGCGCGCGCTCGTCCTCGCCCGTCTGCGCGGTCAGGAGCGCATCGACTTCGCAGCCCTCGTCGAGGACGCGGACTCGCGCCTCGTCGTCGTCGCGCGGTTCCTCGCGCTCCTCGAGCTCTTCAAGGCGGGCCTGTGCACATTCGACCAGCCCGAGGCGCTGGGTCCCCTCACCGTCGCGGCGCGCACGGGGGAGACGGACCCGGCCGCGACCTCGGCGGACGACCCGGCCACCGCTTCGGAGGCGGAGACGGACGCGTCCGCGGACGGGGACGACGATGACTGAGCCCACGGCGGAGCTGCTGGCGGGCCTCGAGGCCGTCCTCATGGTCGTCGACCACCCGGTGACCGTCGCGCAGCTGAGCGACGGCCTGGGCGTCGAGCCGGACGAGGTCGCCCGCGGGCTGGAGGAGCTGGCGGCCGACTACGACGGCGACCGCGACGGCCGCCGGCGCGGCTTCCGACTGACGCGGGCCGCCGGCGGCTGGCGGGTCTACTCGCGGCCGGAGCAGCACGACGTCGTCTCCGCGTTCCTCACGGCCGGGCAGACGGCACGGCTGTCGCAGGCAGCCCTCGAGACCCTCGCCGTCATCGCGTACCGGCAGCCGGTCACCCGCGCGCGGATCTCCGCGATCCGGGGCGTCAACGTCGACGGCGTCGTCCGCACGCTCCTGCTGCGGGGCCTCATCGTCGAGGCGGGGGCGGATGAGACGACCGGCGGCGTGCGGTTCGTCACCACCCCCGCGTTCCTCGAAGTCGCCGGACTGGAGCGGATCGAGGACCTGCCGGACATCGCCCCGTTCCTGCCGGAGGGCGACGATGCGCTGCGCGCCGGCGAGGCCGGTGCGGCGGATGGCGCCGAGTTCGGGATAATGGGGGAATGAGCACTTCCGACCCCCGGTCTCCCGGCCATCGTTCCCGCCGTCCGTCGCGCCGCGATCGCCACCAGCGCGCCGCGCAGGCGTCCGGCCCGGTCTCCGACGTGCACCGCGAGGACGGTGTGCGCCTGCAGAAGGTCCTCGCGGATGCGGGACTGGGCTCCCGCCGCGCGTGCGAGACCCTCATCACGGAGGGGCGCGTCGAGGTCGACGGCGTCGTCGTCCGCGAACTGGGCACCCGCGTCGACCCGGAGACGCAGGCCGTCCACGTCGACACGATGCGGATCACGACCAGCCCGGAGAAGGTCTACCTGGCCCTCAACAAGCCGGCCAAGGTCGTGACGGCGATGAGCGACCCGGAGGGCCGCCGGTCGATCGCGGAGTTCGTCCGCGACCGCCCGGAGCGCCTCTTCCACGTGGGCCGCCTCGACTACGACACGGAGGGGCTGCTGCTGCTGACGAACGACGGCGAGCTCAGCAACCGCCTCACGCACCCCCGCTACGAGGTCCCCAAGACCTACCTCGCGCAGGTGCGCGGACCGGTGCCCCGCGACGCGGGCGCCCGGCTGCGCGACGGGATCGAGCTGGAGGACGGGATCGCCCACGTCGACTCGTTCCGCCTCATCGACTCGACACCGGGCCGCGCGCTCGTCGAGGTCGTCCTGCACTCCGGCCGCAACCGGATCGTCCGCCGGCTGCTCGAGGCCGTGGGCACCCCCGTCGAGCGCCTCGTCCGCACCCACTTCGGACCCATCGCACTCGCGGAGCAGCGGCCCGGCAAGCTGCGCGCCCTGCGCCCGCACGAGCTGGCCGACCTCATGAAGGCCGTCGATCTGTGAGTCGAGCCGACCTCCCGCACCGCGTGCACATCGTGGGGGCGGGACTGCTGGGCACGTCCGTGGGTCTGGGGCTCACGCGCGCCGGCTGCGCGGTGACATTGCAGGACACCTCGCCCACCGCGGGCCGCCTGGCCGCGGACATGGGCGCAGGCGCGCTGTCGGACCCGCACCCGGACACGGAGCTGGTCGTCGTCGCAGCGCCCCCGGACGTCGCGGCGGACGTCATCGTCGACCAATTGCGGGCGCTGCCGCAGGCGACCGTGACGGACGTCGCGAGCGTCAAGGGGACGATCCTCGACCGGGTCCGCGCGGCCTCGGCGGGGGATGAGCTGGACCGCTACATCGGGTCCCACCCCATGGCCGGCCGCGAGCGGTCCGGTGCGGTCTCCGCCCGGGTCGACCTCTTCGAGGCGCGCCCGTGGGTCGTCTGCTCGGACGACGACACGCCGCCGGCGCGGCTGGCGCAGGTCGTCGCCGTCGCCGAGGCCGTGGGCGCCACGGTCCTGCACCTCGAGCCGGAGTTCCACGACTCCTCGGTCGCCCGGGTCTCGCACGCGCCGCAGGTGCTCGCCTCGCTCATGGCGGCGCAGCTCATCGAGATGCCGGTCGACGGGATCGCACTGGCCGGGCAGGGGCTGCGGGACGTCATCCGGATCGCGGCCTCGGACCCGGGACTGTGGACGCAGATCCTCGCGGGCAACGCGTCCGAGGTGCGCGACGTGCTCACCGGGGTGCGCGCGGACCTCGACGCGGTCATCGGCGCCCTGGACCTGGGCCCCGGCGGCTACGCGACGATCGCGCAGGCGATCGCGGCGGGCAACGAGGGCCACCAGCGGGTGCCGGGCAAGCACGGTCAGCAGCCCGTGGTCTACGGCATCGTCACCGTCGTCGTGGGCGACGAGCCCGGCGGACTGGCGCGCCTGTTCACGGACGTGCACCAGCTGGGCATCAACGTGGAGGACGTCCGCATCGACCACGCGACGGGACACCGGCTGGGCAGCCTCGACATCATGGTGCTGCCCGATCGGGTCCAGGACCTCGTCGCCGGACTGAGCGCCCGCGGGTGGAGGCTGCCGGACCAGGCGGAGACGGATGCGACCGGGCCCGTCGCGCCGCACGATTCCGGTCCCGCGGACGGATAGGGTTGGACTCCAGACACGAGGTACAGCACGAGAGGGTGCAGAGCATGGCAGTCATCGCGATCGACGGTCCCAGCGGGGTCGGCAAGTCCAGCACGTCGAAGGAAGTGGCACGACGGCTGGGTTACGGCTATCTGGACACCGGTGCGATGTACCGCGCGACAGCCTGGCTGTGCCTCAACCGCGGGGTGACGGACCCCGGCGACGTCGTCGAGCTGGTCCGCGGTGCGGAACTGGAGATCTCGACGGACCCGGACGCGTTCTCCGTGGAGATCGACGGGATCGACGTGACGGAGGACATCCGGGAGCCGCAGGTGGCCCAGAACGTCCAGACCGTGTCCGGCGTGCAGGACGCGCGCGACGAGCTCATCGAGCGCCAGCGTGAGATCATCGCGCAGACGACGCCGGGGATCGTCGTCGAGGGCCGCGACATCACGACCGTCGTCGCACCGGACGCGGACGTGCGGATCCTCATGACGGCGGACGAGTCCGTCCGGATCGCCCGGCGCTCGCAGGAACTGCACGGGACGGCGGACGCGGCGTCCCTCGAGGCGACCCGCGGACTGGTCGCGGATCGCGACCGTCGGGACTCGGAGACGACCAGCTTCCTCACCGCGGCGGACGGCGTCCACACACTCGACACGACGAACGTGAGCTTCGACGAGGCCGTGGAGGCCGTGCTCACGCTCCTGGAAGGCACCTCCTCATGACACACCCCCACGACGACCCGGCAGCGGAGCCGGACGCGGACTTCACCCCGGACCCGGACGACGACCTCGTCGACCGGCTCGCGGCGATCGACGAGGAGGAGGCCCACCAGCGCGCCCAGTCGCTGCGCAGCGGGCTCGAGGCCTACGAGCTCGAGGAGGAGGACCGCGCGCTGCTCGAGGCCTTCGAGGCCGACGACGCGGCCCCGGCCCTCCTGAAGCCGGCGCCGGTGCTCGCGATCGTGGGCCGGCCCAACGTGGGCAAGTCGACGCTCGTCAACCGCATCCTGGGCCGCCGCGAGGCCGTCGTCGAGGATGTGCCGGGCGTGACCCGCGACCGCGTCCGCTACTCCGCGGAATGGGGCGGTCGTCCCCTCACACTCGTCGACACGGGAGGCTGGGACATCGACGCGCGCGGCATGGCCTCCCGCATCGCCGGACAGGCGGAGATCGCGGTCGACCAGGCGGACGCGGTCCTCCTGGTCGTCGACGTGACGACCGGGGTGACCTCGACGGACGAGCACGTCGTGCGGATGCTGCGCCGGGCCGGCAAGCCCGTCATCCTCGCGGCGAACAAGGTCGACGACGAGCGCGGCGAGATCCAGGCGGCGGAACTGTGGTCGCTGGGACTGGGCGAGCCGCACACGGTCTCCGCCATGCACGGCCGCGGCGTCGCGGACCTGCTGGACGTCATCGTCGAGGTGCTGCCGGAGTTCTCCCAGGTCGACGCGGCCGAGGAGCCGGGCGGACCGCGTCGCATCGCGCTCGTGGGCCGCCCCAACGTGGGGAAGTCCTCGCTGCTCAACCACCTGGCGAAGGAGGACCGGGTCCTCGTCGACAACGTCGCAGGCACGACGCGCGACCCCGTCGACGAGGTCGTCGAGCTGGGCGGGCGGCAGTGGCGCTTCGTCGACACCGCCGGCATCAAGAAGCGAGCCCGCCAGGCCAGCGGCGCGGAGTACTACGCGTCGCTGCGCACGCAGACCGCCCTGGAGCGCGCGGAGGTCGCACTCGTGCTGCTCGAGGCCAGCGAGCCGCTGAGCGAGCAGGACATCCGCATCGTCCGCAGCGCGACGGAGGCCGGACGCGCCCTGGTGCTCGCCTTCAACAAGTGGGACCTCCTCGACGAGGAGCGCAGGCACTGGCTGGAGCGGGAGATCGAGAAGGACCTGGCGCACGTGTCCTGGGCGCCGCGGGTCAACATCTCCGCCAAGACCGGTCGGCATGCGGAGAAGCTCGTGCCCGCACTGGACGCGGCGCTGGCGGGCTGGGACCGCCGGATCCCCACGAGCCGCCTCAACGCGTTCCTGGGCGAGCTGGTCGCCGCCAACCCGCACCCGGTGCGCGGCGGCAAGCAGCCGCGCATCCTGTTCGGCACGCAGGTCTCGCACCGGCCGCCGCACATCGTGCTCTTCACGACGGGGTTCCTGGACCCGGGCTACCGCCGGTTCATCCTGCGCCGCCTCCGGGAGACCTTCGACTTCACCGGCACGCCCATCCAGCTGGGCATGCGGATCCGCGAGAAGCGGAAGCGGCGGTGATCCGCCGGTGAGCGCGGACGCGTCGCAGCCGACGGCACGTCCGGACCTCGCGGATGCGGCTCCGGCCGCGGGGACGGCGGAGTCGGGACCGACCGCGTGGGGGCTGCCCCGCTACGTGCTCGTGACGGTGGGGATCGCGGCGCTCGTCGTGACGATCGCCGTGTTCCGCGAGCTGCAGTCGATCGTCGCCCCGGTCTTCCTCGCGCTCAACCTCGTCATCATCGTCCACCCGCTGCAGGCGCACCTCATCCGGCTGCGGGTGCCACGCTTCGTCGCGGCGATGGTGACGGTGCTCGTGGTCCTGGCCCTGCTGGCCGCGTTCTTCGCGCTCACCGGCTGGTCGATCGCCCGCCTCGTCATCCTCCTGCCGTCGTACACGGAGAAGATGCTGCAGATCGTGCAGGACTCGGCGGAGTGGCTCGCGACGATGGGGCTCACGCCCGCGTTCCTCGAGGACCAGCTGGCGGCGATCGACGCGAACTCGGTCGCGGGCGCCGCCGGGGCGGTGTTCAGCAACGTGTCGACGGTTGTCGGGCTGCTCACCTCCGTCGTCATGGCGGTCTTCTTCGTCGCGATGGACTCGATGTCGATCGATCACCGTCTGCGCGCCACTGCCGCCGTCCGTCCCCGCTTCGCGCAGGCGCTCACCTCGTTCGCGCAGGGGGTGCGCCGCTACTGGGTCGTCGCGACGATCTTCGGACTCATCGTCGCGTTCCTGGACGTCATCGCGCTCGAGATCATCGGCGTCCCGCTCGCTCTCGTGTGGGGCGTGCTCGCGTTTCTCACGAACTACATCCCCAACGTGGGCTTCGTCATCGGCCTCGTGCCGCCGGCCCTGCTGGCGCTCGTCGACCAGGGATGGGTGGCGGCCCTCTGGGTCGTCATCGCCTACTCGGTGCTCAACTTCGTGATCCAGTCGATCATCCAGCCCAAGTTCACGGGGGAGTCGGTGGGGGTCACCCCGTTCATCAGCTTCCTGTCGCTGCTGTTCTGGTACTGGGTCCTGGGGGCTCTGGGCGCACTGCTGGCGCTGCCGGCGACGCTGCTGCTCAAGGCGTTCCTCGTCGATGCGGATCCGAAGGCGCGCTGGGTCAACAACCTCATCGCCTCGGACCTGCGGACCGGGGCCGGACTGCCGATCGGCAGGCGGTCCGCCGCGAGCGCGGTGCGCCGCCGGGAAGTGATCGTTCCGCTCGATCGGTGAGTCCAGCCACTACGATGGGGCCATGAGAGCGAAGATTCTGAGGATCCATCCGGTCGATCCGCAGCCGCGCCTGATCCGGCAGGCGGCGGAGGTCATCCGCACCGGCGGGCTCATCGCCTACCCGACTGACTCCTGCTATGCGCTGGGCTGCGCGCTGGAGAACAAGGAGGGGATCGAGCGGATCACCCGCATCCGGCAGCTGGACTCGAAGCACCACTTCACGCTCATGTGCCACGACTTCGCACAGCTGGGCCAGTTCGTCATCCTCGACAACCACGCGTTCCGGACGATCAAGTCGCTCATCCCGGGGCCGTACACCTTCATCATGAAGGCGACGAAGGAGGTGCCCAAGAAGATGATGCACCCCAAGAAGAACTCCGTGGGCGCCCGCATCCCGGAGAACCCCCTGTCGCTGTCGCTCGTCGAGGAGGTGGGGGAGCCGATCCTGTCGTCCACCCTGCTGCTGCCCGGTGACGACGATCCGCTCACGGACGCGGAGGACGTGGCGGCCGCGATCGGCAACGACGTCGACCTCATCATCGAGTCCGGCGTGCCCGGGGTCGTGCCCACGAGCGTCATCGACTTCACGGAGGGCGCCCCGGTCGTCCGTCGCGCGGGTGCGGGTGACGTGTCGCGCTTCGACTGAGCGCGACACGCCGCCCGCGGTCACATACCCAGGTACGCTTCCTGGACTCCCGCGTCCCGCAGCAGATCGTCGGCGGTGCCGGCCATCACGACGCGCCCTTCGGCCAGTACGTAGCCGCGGTGCGCGATGCGCAGGGCCTTCGCGGCGTTCTGTTCCGCGAGCAGCACGCCGATCCCAGCGCGGTTGATCTCGACCACGGCGTCGAGGACCTGTTGGACGACGAGAGGCGCCAGTCCCATCGACGGCTCGTCTAGGATCAGGAGCTGCGGGTCCGCCGTGAGCGCACGACCGATCGCCACCATCTGCTGCTGGCCGCCGGACAGGGAACCCGCAGGGTCATGGCGCTTCTCGCGCAGGATCGGGAAGAGCTCGTAGACCTGTTCCAGCAGTGCTTTCTGTCGGGCGCGGTTCCTCCTGCGGGTGTACCCGCCCAACACCAGGTTCTTCTCGACCGACATCTTGGCGAACAGATGACGGCCCTCGGGACTGTGCGCCACACCCGAGCGCACGATCGCGTTCGCAGGACGGCGCGTGAGTGCGCTGCCGTCGAACTCGATCGTGCCGGCCGACGGGCGGATGAGACCGCTGATCGTACGGAACATCGTCGTCTTGCCGGACCCGTTCGCCCCCAGGATGACGGTGATTTCGCCCGACCGCGCCTCGATGTCGACGGAATGGAGCACATTGATGGAGTCGTATCCTGCACTGAGACCTGAGACTGAGAGCATCAGTCCTCCTCCTCGTCGTCGGCACCGAGGTACGCCTCGATGACCTTCGGATCCCGCTTGATCTCGTCCGGTGTGCCGAAGGCGATCGTCTGCCCGTGGTCCAGCACGAGGATCCGATCCGCGAGGCTCATGATCATCGACATCTTGTGCTCGACGAGGCAGACGGTGATGCCCCGCGCCGCCGTGCGGCGGATGAGCTCACCGAAGCGGGTCGTCTCCTCTTCGGTGATGCCGCCTGCCGGTTCATCGAGCAGCAGGAGCTCGGGCTCGGTCGCAAGTGCGATCGCGAGGGCGACACGCTTCTGCACTTCCTGCGGCACCTCGCCCGCCAGCTCGTCCGCGAAGTCCGCGATACCGGTGAACTCCAGTGCTTCGCGCGCTTTGTCGAGGTTGAGTCTCTCTTCCCGGCGGAAGCCGGGCGTCTGCAGGACAGCGCCGAACACGGTGGAGCGCGACCGGACGATCCGGCCGGACAGAACGTTGTCTAGGACTGTGGAATCCTCGAAGAGGTGCGTCGTCTGGAACGTGCGGGCGATACCTTCGCGCACGGTCCTGTACGGCTTCTTCGCGGTGATGTCCTGCCCCTTGAAGACGACCGATCCCGAGGTGGGGCGGTAGAAGCCGGACAGGAGGTTGAAGAAGGTCGACTTGCCTGCACCGTTCGGACCGATGATCGCGGTGATCTCACCCTCGGCGACGTCGAGGTCGACGTCTTTGACGGCGTTGAGTCCGCCAAACTGCTTGCCGAGGCCACGGACTTCCAGCAGCATCACGATGCTCCTCTCGTGTCGGACGGGGAGGAACCGGCGGGCTCCTCTGGTGAGGGACCGCGGTCCTGGACTGAGGGAGCCGATGTCCCCGACCGTCGTGCCCGTGCCCTGCGACGGCGGGCGACGAAGGCGTTGAGGTAGCCGACGATGCCGCGCGGGGCGAAGATGACGAGCGCGATGATGACGGGTCCCAGAACGATGAAGCGGTAGGACTGGAAGTCCTGCATCGTCTCGAACAGGAATGTCACGACGAATGACCCGACGATCGGTCCCATGACGGTGCCCAGTCCTCCGACAAGGATGAACATGAGCAGCTCGAACGTGAGGTTCACGCTTGCGGAGGTGGGTCCTACGAAGCCCTGCACAGTCGCGAAGAGTCCGCCTGCGATGCCGGCGAAGGTGGTCGACGCGGCGAAAGCCAGCTGCTTGTTGAGCCCGACGTTGACGCCGATCGAGTTCGCGAGGTCCTCCGAGGTCCTGATCGCGATGAGCGTGCGCCCCACCCCGGACCGCCGGATCGCGTGCGTGATGTAGGCCGCCGCCGCCAGGAAGAGGAGGACCAGGAAGTACATCACTATCGGGTTCTCGAAGTCGACGATGCCGAAACCCTCGGGGAATGGGATCCCCGAGATCCCGTTCATCCCGTTGGTGACGGACTCCCACCGGCTCAGCACCAGGTAGATGATGAAGCCCACCGCCATGGTGAAGATCGCGAAGTACTCCTCCCGGGTCCGCAGCGCAACGACTCCGCAGAGGAACCCCAGGACGGCAGTCGTGACGATCGCGGCGGCGAAAGCGGCCCAGAAGGGCCACTCCTGCTTCGTCGTCAGGAGGCCGACCATGTAGATGCCGATCCCGAAGAAGCCGCCGTGCGCCAGGGAGAGCTGACCGGTCAGTCCGAGGATGATGTTGAAGCCGTACACGGCGATCGCGTAGGTCGCGGCCATCGTGAGGAGCCGGAGGACGTAGTCCTGGCCTGCCAGAGCGAACGGTGCGACCACCAGCAGCAGCGCGACCACCGCGATGCCGAGGTGCTGGATGGTGAACTTGCTCATCATCGCTGCACCGCCTTCGCGAAGAGTCCCGTGGGACGGATGGCCAGGACGAGGACGAGCACCACGAAGGCGATCGCCTCACCCACCGCTGACGAGACGTACGTGGATGTCATGACCTCGGCCATCGCGAGGAGGAATCCGCCCGCGATGGCCCCGGGGATCGACCCCAGGCCGCCGAGGATGATGATGGCGAAGATCTTGAGGTCGAGGGCTGCCCCCATAGTGGGGGAGAGGAGGTTGATCGGCGCGACGAGGCCGGCGGCGATCGTCGCGAGCGCCGCGGCCAGGGCGAATGTCAGCATCGAGACGGTGTTCGGGCTGATGCCCGCCAGTGAGGCGCCGGTGCGGTCCTGCTCGACGGCCTCGATCGTCTGCCCGTGGATCGACCGCTTGATGAACCACGCCAGAAGCGAGAGCACGATGACCGCCGTCACGATGATGATGATGCGCTGCCATGAGATCTGAGCACCGGCGATCGATACGGACTCGGAGAAGGGTGAGTCCATCCGGCGGAAGTCCGCCCCCCAGATCACCTGGGCGAGTGCCTGGAAGAAGAACATTGCGCCGACCGCGGCGATCATGTGGTGCGTGTGCGGGGAGTTCCGGAGGGGATGGAAGACCACCCTCTCGAGGAGCACCCCGACGATCGCGAGGACGATCGCGGCCATACCGATCGCCGCGATGTAGGGCACACCGATCGCGGTGAGGAAGAAGTAGGTCATGTACGCGCCCAGCATGTACAGGGAGCCGTGCGCCAGGTTGGGGATCCGCAGCACGCCGAACACGAGCGTCAGCCCGATCGCAGCGAGACAGTAGACGCCGCCCAGCGCCAGCCCGTTGAAGAGCTGTTGGATGAAGAGGGTCATGTCCGTCCTGATTCGTGGAGGAGCAGTGGTGCTGCTGCGCGGTCAGTCCTCTGCGTTCTCGATCGCGATGAACTCGTAGTCGCCGTCGTCGTTGCGGTACGCGATCTGGAGGTCCTCGTTCTGCAGGTGCCCCGCGTCCGTGATTGTCGTGGGGAATCCGGAGACGCGGAAACGGTCGTCGACCTCTCCCATCGCATCGCCCAGGGCTCCGCGGATCGCCTCGGGGTCCTCGACGGTCCCGGCGACCTCCATCGCCTTCACGACGAGCGCGACGGACTGGTAGTGCAGCGAGACCTCGACGGTGGCCGGGCGCTCGCCGTCGACCAGTTCCTCGTAGGCGGCGACGAGGTCTGCGGTGCCTGGATCCTCATACTCCTTGACGGGCATGACGCCGACCGAGTCGTTGAGGTTCTCCGGGTCGGTGAAGAGCTCCATCTCCTCGAACTTCGCCTGGTCCATGATGAGGAACGAACCCTCGTAGCCCTGGTTCCGCGCCTCCTCGATGATGAGAGCGGTGGGCTGAGACGGTCCGCCCAGGAAGATGACGTCCGGATCCTCCGACAGGGTCTGCGACACCGGGCCGGCGAAGTCCGTGACGGTCGAGTAGTCGATGCTGTTGTCCGTCAGCACCTCACCGCCTTGTGCCTCCCACTCCTCGGTCACGAGCCCGGTCCAGGAATGTCCGTACTCGCTGGCTGTGCCCAGCAGGCCCAGCTTCTCGACCCCGTCCGTCTTCACCTGCTCGATGAACGGCTGCCCGTAGCTCTTGAAGCTGGGCGGGATCATCATCGACAGCGGGTTCCCCGTCGCGAGGATCGCGGGGTCGGAGCTGTAGGCGCCCAGCAGGAACGAGCTGCGTCCGGAGTTGAGCTCCTGCGCCGCCTGGATACCGCCGGAGTGGGGGACGAAGATGACGGCAGCGTCGTCCTGCTCCGCGAGCCGCTGTGCGTTAGTCGCCGCCGTGTTGGGCTGGTACATATCGTCGAGGGCGGCGAGCTCGACGGTGTACTCACCGCCCTCGACGGTGACACCCTGCTCGTTGAGGGCGTCGACCGCCATCTGCATGCCGTCCTGGATGTTCGTCCCGTAGGCGGCGGCGCCGCCGCTCAGGGGGCCCGAGTAGCCGATCGTGATCGTGCCGCCGCCTCCTCCGGCTTCTCCACCCCCGCCGCAACCGGCGAGTGCGACCAGTGCGCCTGTGGTCACCGCCGCGGCCAGTGCACGGGCGGTCCGAGAGGTGAATGAGGGTCCCATGGCATTTCTCCTTTGAATCGACTTCAACTTCGAAATAAAGCTAGCAGACCTCTGACCGTTGTCAACGGTCGATTCCTTTGGGAGTCCGACACTCCGACACGCCGCCGCTCAGGTGCGGGGGAGTGCGATCGCGCGCTTGAGGATCTTCCCCGACGGGCCCTTGGGCAGCTCCTCGACGAACTCGACGATGCGGGGGATCTTGTAGGCGGCCAGCTTCTCGCGCGTCACCCGCTCGACCTCCGCGGCATCGAGATCGGAATCCGGCGTCCGCGCGATGACTGCGGTGACCTGCTGGCCGTACGTGTCGTCCGGGGTGCCGATGACCGCCGCCTCCCGGACGCCCGGGATCTCGTAGAGGACCTCCTCGACCTCGCGCGGGTACACGTTGTACCCGCCGTGGAGGATGAGGTCCTTCATCCGGTCGATGATGAAGAGGTAGCCGTCCTCGTCGACCCGACCGATGTCTCCGGTGCGGAACCAGCCGTCCGCATCCAGCACCTCGGCGGTCGCCTCCGGACGGTTCCAGTAGCCGGCCATGACGGCGGGACCGCGGAGGCAGATCTCCCCGTCGACGCCGGCGTCCACCTCGCGGCCGTCCAGGTCGACGACCCGCACCTCCATCCGCGGGACTGGGCAGCCGACGCTGCCCACCTTCCGCACGCCCACGATCGGGTTGAACGTGCCGACGGCGCTGGTCTCCGTGAGCCCGTACCCCTCGACGACGGGAGCGCCGAACCGCTCCTCGAAGCTGCGCAGCACCTGGCCGGAGATCGCAGCACCGCCGGAGCTGACGGCCCGCAGCGACGGCGCCTCGTCCCCGGAGGCGACCGCGGCCTCGGCGAGCACCGACATCCACATGGTCGGGACGCCGGAGATGATCGAGATCCGGTCCTCCGTGAGGGCGGCGAGGAACGCGGACGGGTCCCACCGGGGGAACAGCGTGATCGGCACGCCCGCGGTGAGTGCGGAGAGGGTGACGGTCACGAGGCCGAAGACATGGAACAGCGGCAGTCCCGTCGCCCAGCGGTCCCCGTCCTGCACATCGATCATCTCGCGGACGATCTCGACCGTCGCCAGCAGGTTCGACACCGTCAGCATCGCGCCCTTGGGCCGGCCCGTCGTGCCCGAGGTGTAGAGCAGCACCGCCAGATCGTCGCCCGCACGCGGCGTCGACTCGAACGCGACGGCGCCGTCCTGCGGCCGGATCTCAGGGCCGTCCGGTGCGACCGTCCCGATGAGGTGGAGAGGCAGTCCCGCCGCCTCCGCCGACGCCCGGCCCGCATCCGCGCGCGCCGGATGCGCGACGACCATCCGCGCTCCCGAATCCTCCAGGAGGTAGTCGATCTCCCGCGTCGTCGACAGCGGGTTGACCGCGACGACGACCAGTCCGGCCGCCTGCGCGCCGAAGAACTCCGTCATGAACTCCGGGCACGTGGGGGATATGAGGACGATCCGGTCGCCGGGCTCCATGCCGGCCGCCCGGAACCGGTCCCGCACTTGCGCGATCTCTCCCAGCAGCCGCGCCCACGTGAGGATCCGCCGGTCCTCGCCCGGAGGCGTGAGGAGGGCGGGCTCGTCCGGACGCGCGGCGACCCACGGCAGGAGGATCGACGGGAGGGAGAGCGCGGTGGACTGCTGGACCATGATGCTCCTTCGGATCATGCGGGTGCGGCCGGGGCCGGGGCGGCCCGACGGCCGGGCCTCGACGCCGGGGATCGCCCTTCGGCAGTGAACGAACGATCGGCAACCACTTGAAATCGAGGTCATCCTCAACTATAGATAGGGGTAAGCCAGCTCACAAGGCGGTGGGCGGTGGGGAAGGAGTCCCGAATGGATGTGAATGGCCGGACCGCAGTGGTGACCGGAGCGGCAGGCGGCATCGGCGCCGCCCTCGCCGCAGAACTCGTCGACCGCGGGGCCCGCGTGCTCCTGGCCGATCTCGACCCCGCCGTCGCGCAGACCGCCGCCGGCCTGGGACAGGCCCACTGGACCGGCGACGTCTCCTCGAACGAGGGCGTCGACTCACTGCTGACCCAGGCGCGGCAGCAGCTGGGCGGCATCGACCTCTACTTCGCGAACGCGGGGATCGGCGGCGCCTCCGGCCTGGGGGACGACGGGGACTGGGACACGATCATCGATGTGAACCTGCGCGCGCACATCCGCGCCGCGCAGCGGCTCATCCCCGACTGGACGGACAGGGGAGAGGGGTACTTCGTCGCGACGGCCTCGGCGGCGGGCCTGCTGACACAGATCGGGTCCGCGGGCTACGCGGTCACGAAGCACGCGGCACTGGCCTTCGCGGAGTGGCTGTCGGTCACCTACGGCGACGACGGGGTCCGCGTGTCCGTCCTGGCGCCCATGGGCGTCAACACGAAGATCCTCTGGGGCGACGGGACCGCACCCAAGACCGGCGACGCGCTCGCCGCGCAGAAGGCCGTGTCGGAGGCCGGCTCCGTGCTGGAGCCGGACGCGGTCGCCACGATGGTGCTGGACGCCGTCGACCGCGAGGAGTTCCTCATCCTGCCCCACCCCGAAGTGCTCGACATGTACCGCATGAAGGGCTCCGACTACGACCGCTGGCTGGGCGGGATGCGCCGCTACCAGGCGAAGCTGCGCGCATCCGCGCCGGCGGACTGATCCACCGGACTGCCCACCCCAGACGAACCACCGGCGCACGGATGCGCCACCACGACAGAAGGGAAGCCGACATGCTGGAGACGACGAAGAGGGGCGAGGAGTACAGGCAGAAGCTCCTCGCATTCATGGACGAGAAGATCTACCCCGCCGAGGCCGTCTACGAGGAGCAGATGGCGGCGGCGGACACCCCGCACCACCAGCCCCAGATCATCGAGGACCTCAAGGTCGAGGCGCGCGAGCGCGGCCTGTGGAACCTCTTCCAGCCGCACAAGGAGTGGGGCCCCGGCCTCACGAACTTCGAGTACGCGCACCTCGCGGAGATCATGGGCCGCTCGATCGAGTTCGCGCCGGAGACGATGAACTGCAACGCGCCGGACACGGGCAACATGGAGGTGCTCACCCTCTTCGGCACGGACGAGCACAAGGAGAAGTGGCTCAAGCCGCTGCTGGACGGCGAGATCCGCTCCGGTTTCGCGATGACCGAGCCCGCCGTCGCTTCGTCGGACGCGACGAACATCGAGATGCTCATGAAGAAGGACGGCGACGAGTACATCCTCGACGGCCGCAAGTGGTTCACCTCGAACGCCCTGCACCCCAACTGCAAGGTGCTCATCGTCATGGGCAAGACGGACCCCAACGCGGAGACGCACCGCCAGCAGTCGATGATGGTCGTCCCGATCGACGCGCCCGGCGTCACCGTCGAGCGCAACCTGTCCGTCTTCGGCTACAACGACCGCGAGGGCCACGCGGAGGTCACGTTCGACCAGGTCCGCGTCCCCGCGAAGGACGTGCTCAAGGGCGAGGGCGAGGGCTTCGCGATCAGCCAGGCTCGTCTGGGCCCCGGCCGGATCCACCACTGCATGCGTTCGATCGGCGTCGCCGAGCGCGCGCTGGAGCTCATGGTCAAGCGCGCGGAGTCGCGGGTCACCTTCGGCCAGAAGATCTCCGAGCGCGCGAACATCCAGGACTGGATCGCGGAATCCCGCATGGAGATCGACCAGGCCCGCCTGCTCACGCTCCACGCCGCGGACATGATGGACAAGCACGGCAACAAGGTCGCGAAGAACGTGATCGCCCAGATCAAGGTCGTCGCCCCCACGATGGCGCTCAAGGTCCTGGACCGCGCCATCCAGGTCCACGGCGGCGGCGGTGTCACGCAGGACTTCCCGCTGGCAGGATGGTGGGCAGGGCTCCGGACGCTGCGTCTGGCGGACGGCCCGGACGAGGTGCACAAGCGCGCCATCGCCCGCAACGAGATCAAGAAGTACAGGAAGGACACCGCACGATGAGCCAGACCCCCACCCGCACCGCGATCGTCACCGGAGGAGCCCGGGGCATCGGCGCCGCGATCGCCGAACGCCTCGCCTCCGACGGCATGAAGGTCGCCGTCATCGACCTGCGCGAGGAGGACACCGCGGACGTCGTGGGCCGCATCCGTGCGGCGGGCGGCGAAGCCCTGGGCATCGGCGCGAACGTGGCCGACGAGCAGCAGGTCGCCGCGGCCGTCCAGCGCGTCGCGGACGAGCTGGGCGCTCCCACCGTCCTCGTGAACAACGCGGGCATCATCCGCGACAACATGCTGTTCAAGATGACGCAGGACGACTTCGACACCGTCCTGGGCGTCCACCTGACCGGCAACTTCCTCATGACCCGCGCGGTGCAGGGACACATGGTCGAGCAGAAGTTCGGCCGCGTCATCTCCCTGTCCTCGACGTCCGCGCTGGGCAACCGCGGGCAGACGAACTACTCCGCGGCGAAGGCCGGCATCCAGGGCATGACGAAGACCTACGCGATCGAGCTGGGCAAGTTCGGCGTGACCGCGAATGCGATCGCCCCGGGCTTCATCGAGACGGACATGACGAAGGCGACCGCCGAGCGGGTGGGCATCGACTTCGAGGACTTCGTCAAGGGCGCCGTCGCGCAGATCCCGGTCGCGCGCTCCGGCAAGCCGGAGGACATCGCGCACACCGCATCGTTCCTCGCCAGCGAGGGTGCGGGCTTCGTGTCCGGACAGGTCATCTACGTCGCCGGCGGACCGAAGGCGTGAGGACGGACGATGACTGAGCAGGACGGTGTCCTGTCGCAGACGGAGCGGACCGCGGGCGCGGAGGCGATCGACGCCGCCGTGTCCGCGGCCGCGGCCGCCGCGGTGGGGATCAGCGATGACACACAGGTGTGGGACATCCTCTTCGACCACGGCCTCGCCTGGGTCGACTTCCCCCGCGATTGCGGCGGCCTCGAGGTGCCCTCGAGCCTGCGCGGCTACGCGCGGGAGCAGGTGGCGTCCGCGGGGCTCTCGCAGCCGGACCCCGGCCGCAACTCGATCGGCTTCGGCATGGCCGCACCCACGATCGTCGTCTACGGCACGGACGAGCAGAAGGGACTGCTGCGGGACATCTTCACGCTGCGCCGCATCTTCTGCCAGCTGTTCTCGGAGCCCGGCGCGGGCTCCGATCTGGCGGCGGTCGCGACCCGCGCTGTGCGCGACGGCGACGAGTGGACGGTGTCCGGCCAGAAGGTGTGGACCTCCGGTGCGCAGAACGCGGACATCGCGATCCTCGTCGCGCGCACAGACGTCGACGTCCCCAAGCACAAGGGCCTCACCTACTTCCTCATCGACATGAAGCAGCCGGGGGTCGAGACCCGCGGGCTGCGCCAGATCACCGGTGAGGCGGAGTTCAACGAGGTGTTCCTGGACGGCGCGGTCGTCCCCGACTCCCGCCGTCTGGGCGCGGAGGGCGAGGGCTGGCGCGTCGCGAACACGACACTCAACAGCGAGCGCGTCTCGATCGGCGGCGGCATGCCCCGTGAGGGCGGGATGATCGGTGTCGTCGCGGACGCGTGGCGGACGGCGACCCACCACCGCAGCCCCGTCCTGCGGGACGAGCTCCTGGGCCACTGGGTCGACGCCGAGGTGCTGCGCGTCACCGGGCAGCAGCTGGGTCAGAAGCTGGCGGCTGGTCGCCCCGGTCCGGAGGGATCCGGGTCGAAGGTCACCTTCGCGCGCACCGCGCAGGCGCTGTCCGACCTGGACATCCGCATGCGCGGCATCGACGGCCTGCGCTACGACTCGTGGGAGAACCGCAGGCCCACCGACTACTCGATGACCGGTCGGAACCCCGTCTACCGCTACCTGCGGGCGAAGGGCAATTCGATCGAGGGCGGGACGACGGAGGTGCTCCTCAACGTCATCGCCGAACGCGTGCTGGGGCTGCCCGGCGAGCACCGCACGGACAAGGACGTTCCCTTCAAGGAGATGCCCCGATGAGCGACATCGACCTCCTCCAGTCGGACATCGACGAGGATCTGCGCAGCAGCGTGCGCGCGCTGCTGGCCGACCGCGCACCCGCGCACGAGGTGGCCCGCGTCTACGACGATCCGCACTTCGACCTGCAGGCCGTCGACGACGGTGTCTTCGACGAGCTCGAGCTCGCGGGCCTCGTCATCCCGGAGGCGGACGGCGGGGACGGCGCCGGCCTGTCCGCCGCGGGCACCGTCGCGGGCGAGCTGGGGCGCGCGGCGGCACCGTCGCTGTTCCTCAGCTCCGCCGTCATCGCCTCGCGCGTCGTCTTCCGCGCCGCCGCGGCGGAGCGGCGGACCGGCGCGGACGGCCCCGCCCACAAGCTCCTGCGCCGCCTGGCGGCGGAGGAGACGACCGCGGTCCTCGCGATCGACCTGACGGCCAGCAAGTGGACGGGCTCGCTCCACGTGTCCGCCAACCCGGCGGGTCCCACCGTCGCGGACGATCCGCTGGAGCCCGGCCGCACGGTCGAGCTCATCGGCATCGTCCACGGTGTCGCGGACGCCCACCGCAGCGACCTGCTCATCGTCCCGGCGCGGACGGTGGGCGGTGCCCTCGTCATCGCCGTCGCGAACGCCTCCGACGCGCAGATCGCGACGTTCCCCTCGCTGGACGAGACCCGGCGCCTGTCCGAGGTGAAGCTGGCCGGCATCCGCGGCCGCGTCATCGCGGTGGGCGACGGCGCGCAGCGCGCTCTCGAGCGGGCCCTGCTGGACTCGTTGGCCGTCCTGGCCTGCGAGCAGTCCGGCATCGTCGACGCGGCGTTCGACCTGGCGCTCGACTACGTGAAGGAGCGTCGCCAGTTCGGCCGCACGATCGGCTCGTTCCAGGCGATCAAGCATCGTCTGGCGGAGGCGTGGATCGTCGGCAACCAGCTGCGCGCGGCCGCGCTGTCCGCGGTCCGCTCCGTCGATGCGGCGGACGCGGGGACGCTCAGCCGGACCGACGCGGCGATCGCCGTGCGGACGGCCAGTGCGTATGCGAAGGCTCACACCTCCCGTATTGTGGAGGAGGTTCTGCAGTTCCACGGCGGGAACGGCATGACCTGGGAGTTCCCCGTCCATCTGCTGCTCAAGCGGGCCAAGCTCGACGAGGTCGCAGCCGGCAGAGCGGACGCCCAGCGCGATGAGCTGGGCCGCCTCATCGACATCTGACATCCACCGCCACCAGCCACCAGAAGGAGAACCATGACTCAGGCAGTCATCGTGTCCACCGCCCGCACGCCCATCGGCAAGGCGTACCGCGGCGCGTTCAACAACACCCAGTCGCAGGAGCTGGCGGGGCACGCGATCCGCCACGCGGTCGAGCGCTCCGGCGTCGACCCTGCGGAGATCGAGGACGTCGTCCTGGGCGCCGCGGTGCAGCAGGGCGCGCAGGGCGGCAACGTCGCCCGCCAGGCCGCGATGCGCGCGGGCCTGCCCACCTCCGTCGCCGGCATGTCGATCGACCGCCAGTGCGCCTCCGGCCTCATGGCGATCGCGACGGCCGCGAAGCAGATCGTCCACGACGGCATGCGCGTCGCCGTGGGCGGCGGCGTCGAGTCGATCTCGCTCGTCCAGAACGACAAGGCGAACAACTTCCGGGCGAAGGATCCGTGGCTGGTCGAGCACCTGCCGGAGCTGTACCTGCCGATGCTCCACACCGCCGAGGTCGTGGCTGAGCGCTACGGCGTCTCCCGCGAGGCGCAGGACGCGTACGCACTGAGCTCCCAGCAGCGCACCGCCGCCGCGCAGGAGGCCGGCCGCTTCGATCAGGAGATCGTGCCGCTCACGTCGACGAAGATCGTCGTCGACAAGGAGACCGGTGAGTCCAGCGAGGTCGAGGTCACCCTCGAGAAGGACGAGGGCAACCGTCCCTCCACGACGCTCGAGAGCCTGCAGGGACTCAACCCGGTTCTCGATCCTGGCGTCGCCTCGAAGGTCCCGACGATCACGGCGGGCAACGCCTCGCAGCTCTCCGACGGTGCCTCGGCCTCGGTCCTCATGAGCGCGGAGGAGGCGGAGAAGCGGGGACTGCAGCCGCTGGGCATCTACAAGGGCATCGCCGTCGCCGGCAATGCTCCCGAGGAGATGGGCATCGGCCCGATCTACGCGATCCCGCGCCTGCTGGAGCGCCACGGCCTCACGATCGACGACATCGGACTCTGGGAGCTCAACGAGGCGTTCGCGGTGCAGGCGCTGTACTGCCGCGATCACCTGGGCATCGATCCGGAGGTCTACAACGTCGACGGCGGCGGCATCTCCGTGGGCCACCCCTACGGCATGACCGGCGCCCGCCTCGTGGGCCACGCGCTCATCGAGGGCAAGCGCCGCGGTGCCAAGCACGTCGTCGTGACGATGTGCGTGGGCGGCGGCATGGGTGCGGCCGGCCTCTTCGAAGTAGTCTGAGACACATCACACCGACACGGTGCCGGGGTCGCGTCGCGGCCCCGGCACCGCCCGTCAGATGAGGGAGGACCCCGGGTCCTCCACCGGTGCGGCGACGAGGCCGCACGGAGCACACGAGGGGCATCAGAGACGATGCCCGGAACGGAGCGCACGATGAGCTGGTTCGACGATCGTCCCTGGCTGAAGACACTCGATCTGCCCGCGGAGGAGGCCGTTCCCCTCGAAGCCTCCACCCCGCTGCGCGATCTGGCCGCGACCGTGGCGGCCTCGCCGGACGTCGCAGCCTGGAATCACTACGGAGCCTCGGCCACCTATGCGGAGTTCGACCGCCAGTCCACCGCCTTCGCCGCCTATCTCGTGGAGTCCGGGATCCAGCCCGGTGACGCGGTGGGCGTGTACGCGCAGAACTCCCCGCACTTCCTCATCGCCACGTACGGCATCTGGAAGGCCGGCGCCGTCATCGTCCCCCTCAACCCCATGTACCAGGACGAGCTCACGCACGTCTTCACGGATGCGAACGTCAAGGCGGTCATCGTCCAGCACGCCCTCTTCCTCATGCGGGTGAAGGACTACGTCGCAGACATCCCGCTGGTCGTGCAGATCGGCGACCTGGACTGGGCGGAGAACGGGCCCGAGGCCGTGTTCGGCCCGTACCGCGACCTGCCGGAGATCCCCCTGCCGGACCTCAAGACGGTCATGGAGGAGCGCCTCGACACGGACTTCGTCCCGCTCGACATGCAGCCGGAGGATCCGGCCCTCATCGGCTACACGTCCGGCACCTCCGGCCGGGCCAAGGGTGCCGTGCACGCGCACGCGAACATCTCGTCGAACTCCCGGATGGCGGCCCGGAACGCGGGCCTGCCCCCGGGCTCCGGCATCGTGTCGCTGGCGCCGCTGTTCCACATCACCGGTTTCATCTGCCAGATGATCGCGAGCGTGGCCAACGGCGGCACCCTGGTGCTCAATCACCGCTTCGACCCCACGTCGTTCCTTGAGCTGCTCAAGCGCGAGCGCCCCGCGTTCATGGCGGGACCCGCGACGGTCTACACCGCGATGATGGCGAGCCCGGCCTTCGATGCGGACGCGTTCAGCTCCTTCCACTCGATCATGTCCGGCGGCGCGCCGCTGCCGGAGGGCCTCGTCAAGCGCTTCGAGGAGAAGACCGGGCACTACGTGGGACAGGGGTACGGGCTCACCGAGACCGCGGCGCAGGCGGTGACGGTGCCCCACGGCATGCGGGCTCCGGTCGATCCGGAGTCCGGCAACCTGTCGACGGGACTGCCGCAGCGCGATGCGATGGTCCGGATCCTCGACGACGCCGGGAACCCGCTGGGCCCGCGCGAGGTGGGTGAGGTCGCGATCGCCGGACCCATGGTCGCCCAGCAGTACCTCAACAACCAGAAGGCGACGGAGGAGGCGCTGCCCGGCGGTGAGCTGCGCACCGGCGACGTGGGCTTCATGGACGAGGACGGCTGGCTCTTCATCGTCGACCGCAAGAAGGACATGATCAACGCGTCCGGCTTCAAGGTGTGGCCGCGCGAGGTCGAGGACGTCCTCTACACGCACCCGGCCGTCCGCGAGGGCGCCGTCGTGGGTGTGCCGGACGAGTACCGCGGCGAGACCGTCGTGGCACAGGTGAGCCTCCAGCCGGGTGCGGAGGCGAGCCCGCAGGACATCATCGACCACTGCAAGCAGCACCTGGCCAGCTACAAGGCGCCGGTCGAGGTGACGATCGTCGAGGAGCTGCCCAAGACCAGCTCCGGGAAGATCCTGCGCCGCACGGTCCGCGACGAAGCGACGCAGGCGCGCACCGCCACCGCCTGACGCGTCCGGCGGATCATCGGCCGCGGGGCCGTGCAGGGGGAGCCACCCTCCGCACGGCCCCGCGGCCGTCATAGGATGTCCGGGATGAGATCCGTCGATCGTGAGATCCTGCGCCTGGCCGTGCCGGCACTGGGCGCCCTCATCGCAGAGCCGCTGTTCCTGCTGGCGGACACCGCGATGGTCGGCCACCTGGGGCCGCAGTCGCTGGGCGGCCTCGCGATCGCCTCGACCATCATCCAGACGGTCCTGGGCCTCATGATCTTCCTCGCCTACGCGACGACGCCGCGCGTCGCGAAGCGGATGGGCAGCGGGGACATCCGCGGTGCGGTGAGCGCCGGCTTCGACGGCATGTGGCTCTCCCTCGTCGTGTCCGCGGTGCTGCTGGTGGGCGGGCTGCCGCTGCTGGGTCCCGCCGTCCGCGCCTTCGGCCCCACCGCCGAGGTCGAGTCCGCCGCACTGACCTACCTCGCCCTCTCGTGGTGGGGGCTGCCGGCGATGCTGCTCGTCATCGCCGCGACCGGACTCATGCGCGGACTGCAGGACACCCGCACCCCGCTGTGGGTCGCCGGTGGCGGCTTCGGCGCGAACATCGTCCTCAACGCGGTCTTCATCTACGGACTGGGCTGGGGAATCGCCGGCTCGGCACTGGGGACCGTCCTCGCCCAGGCGGGCATGGCCGTCGTCCTGGTCGTCATCGCGTTCCGCGCGGCCCGGCGGTACGGGGCGAGCCTGCGCCCGCACGGGGCCGGTGTCTGGGCCTCGGCCGCGACGTCCGGGTGGCTGCTGGTGCGCAGCGCGGCCCTGCGTGCGGCCATCATCCTCCTGATCCTCCAAGCGACGGCGCTGGGGACGACGCAGTTGGCGGCGGTGCAGGTGGCGCAGACCCTCTTCTTCGCCCTGGCCCTGGCGCTGGACGCCCTGGCGATCGCGGGGCAGGCGCTCATAGCCCTGCGCCTGGGGGCGGAGGACGTGCCCGGGGTCCAGCGCATCACCGGCCGCCTGGTGCGATGGGGACTGGGCTTCGGCGCCGTGTGCGCGGTGCTCATCGCGGCAGGGTCCCCGTGGATCCCGGCCGTCTTCACGCAGGACCCCGCGGTCGCGGACCTGCTCACCTCTCTGCTGCTGGTCTTCGCGGTGAGCCTGCCGCTGGCCGGTGTCGTCTTCGTGCTGGACGGCGTGCTCATGGGGGCGGAGGACGCGCGCTACCTGGCGCTCGCACAGGTCGTATCACTCGCGGTCTACGCGGGGCTCCTGCTGGTCTCGATGCGGTTCTGGCCGCACACGCTCACGGCCTGGGCGGCCTTCGCCGTGGGCTTCCTGGGCGCCCGGGGTGTGACCCTGGCACTGCGCGCGCGGGGGCGTCGGTGGATCGACCGCGCACTGGCCCGGGGCATCCGCTGACACGGGCCGGGTGCTGGTCCCGCGCCGGGTCATCGGACAGAATGGCGCTATGAGACTCGTGCCCGTTCCCGATGATGCGACGGCGGAGGAGACGCTCCGCCCGTTCCTCGCGAAGTCCGTCAACTGGTCGATCGACTCGCCGCCCCTGTCGGACGAGCAGATCGCAGCCGATGAGGTCCTGGCAGGCTACCTCGACGGGTGGGGGCGCGAGGGCGACACGGGCGTCGTCATCCTGGACGAGACGGACCGTCCCGTGGGCGGCGCGTGGGTGCGTCTGCCGCGCGAGGACTGGCGCGGTGAGGGATGGGCCGGGGATCAGATCCCGGAGCTGCGGATCGCCGTCGATCCGGACGAGCAGGGCAAGGGCTACGGCACGCACCTGGTGCGCGCCGTGCTGGACCTCCTGCGGCTGTCCGGCCGCGGCTCCGTGAGCCTCGCCGTCCACCAGCTCAACACGGCTGGGGAGTTCTTCGCGCAGAACGGCTTCGTCATCGCCGGCCGCAACGGCGACGCGGACGTGCTGCTGCGCAGCATCTGACTCCGTCCGCCGCCCGCGTCGCCGCCCCGCATGGGCGTCAGGCCACGGGCGGGCGCTGCGGCAAAGTGGGCAGCTGTGCGTCGAACAGCCAGGGCCCCAGCACCGCGCGCGCCTCGATGCCGGTCATCTCGTCGACCAGGTCCAGGAAGGCGTCCGTGTCGCCGTGGCCGTGCTTGTTCCGCCAGCACCACTCGCGGCACACGCTCCGGAACGTCGTGTCGCCCACGGTGCGCCGCAGCGTCTCGACGGCCAGGGCACCGCGCTTGTAGAGCCGGTCGTCGAACATGTCCGGTCCGCCCGGGTCCGCGAGGACCAGATCCTGCGGCAGTTCGGCCAGCATCGCTTGCGTCTCGTCGGCCCAGTCGGCGGCCGACTTCGAGCCCTTCTGCTCCGACCACAGCCACTCCGCGTAGCAGGCGAAGCCCTCGTTGAGCCACAGGTCCTTCCATCTCCGGATCGAGACGGAGTTCCCGAACCACTGGTGGGACAGTTCATGGGCGATCAGCCGCTCCGATTCCCATGTGGGCCGCAGGTGGTTGACGCCCAGGATGGAGAACGGCTGCGACTCCAGCGGGATGTCCAGGGTCTCCGCCGTCACGACGACGCCGTACGCGTCGAAGGGGTAGGGGCCGAACCAGTCCTGGAACGCCTCGAGCATCGCGTGCTGCTTCTTCAACGACAGCGCGGCCGGCCCCCATCCCAGGCGGGGAGCGGCCAGCCACTGGGGCACCTCGCCGTCGCCGGGCAGATCCGACAGCTTGAAGCGACCGATCTGGACGCTCGCCACGTACGGGGCCAGCGGGACGTCGGAGACCCACTCCCACCGCGTCCCGCGGGACGCGCGCGTCGTGGAGGCCAGCCGACCGTTGGCGATGACGGTGTAATCCGCATCGGTGAGGACGGAGATGCGGTAGGTCGCCTTGTGCGCCGGATGGTCGTTGACCGGGTACCAGGTGGCGGAGCCATTGGGCTGGCCGGCGACCAGCGATCCGTCATTCAGCTCCTCCCAGCCCACATCGCCCCACGCACCCATCCGGGGAGCGGGGGTGCCGGAATAGCGGACCTCGACCGTGAGCCGGTCGCCCGCGGCCTGCTGCGCCGGCAGGGTCACGAGCAGACGGCCGGCACGCTGCCGGTACCGGGCGCGCTGCCCCTCGACCCGCACCCGGTCGACTCCCAGACCCACCAGGTCCAGCGTGAGCGCGCGCAGGTCCTCGAGGACCCGCACGGTCAGGGTCGCGGTGCCGGCCAGACGATTGGGGCCCAGGCGGTAGTCGAGGTCGAGGTCGTAGTGCTCGACGGTGAAGTCGGCGCTGCCCGACTGGGGTGTGTAGGGGTCGAACACGGTCATCGACTCAAGGCCTCCTCGGGCAGTGCGGGTGCATCGATCCAGGGTACGACCGGGTTGCCCATGAAGTACGCGTGGGCCGGCACGGACTCGCCGCGCATGACGAGGCTCGCCGGCCCCACGGTCGCGGCGTCGCCCAGGTGGGCCGCCGGCAGGATGACGCTGTTGGGGCCCAGGGTGGCGCCGGCGTCGAGCGTGACGGTGTCGAGGCTCATGACGCGGTCGTGGAAGAGGTGCGTCTGGACGACGCAGCCGCGGTTGACGGTCGAATTGTCGTCCAGGCGCACCAGGTCGGCCTCCGGCAGCCAGTAGGTCTCGCACCACACGCCGTGACCGATCCGGGAGCCCAGCGCGCGCAGGTACCAGACGAGGGCGGGGGTCCCAACGGCGGTGCGCGCGAACCACGGGGCGGCGACGAGCTCGACGAACGTGTCCGCCAGCTCGCTGCGCCAGATGAACGAGGACCACAGGGGGTGCTCGCCCTCCGTGACCCGGCCGATGCAGATCCACTTCGCGGCCACGGCGATCCCGGCCGCCACGGCGCCGGCGAGCATCATGACGACACCGGAGACGGCGAGCATGCCCAGTGCGCCGGCCAGCGGTGTCGAGAGGGAGGCGAAGGCGATGTGGAGCCCCACGAGGGAGCCGATGACGCCGGTGACGACGAGTGCGCCGGCCACGACGGACAGCAGACGCAGCGTTTCCCAGAACCCGCGCAGGCGGCGCAGGCGGGCGCTGGGACGGTACGTGAGCTCCGCGTCGGCCTCGACCTCCGACCGGCGCAGCTCGACCGGCGGCGAGCCGATCCAGCTGGTGCCCTTCTTCGCCTTGCCGGGTGCGGCGGACAGCACCGCGACGAGTGCGTTCTTGGGCACGCGCCGACCGGCGGCCGCCATGCCGGAGTTGCCCAGGAAAGCGCGCTTGCCCACCTTCGCCCGGCCGATCCGCATCCAGCCGCTGCGCAGCTCGTAGCTGGCGACCATCGTGTCGTCGGCCAAGAAGGCCCCGTCTGCGATCGTCGTCATGGACGGGACCAGCAGGACCGTCGACACCTCGACGTCCTTACCCACCTTCGCGCCCAGCAGGCGCAGCCACACGGGGGTGAGCATGCCGGCGTACAGGGGGAACAGCAGGTCCCGGGCCATGTCCATGATCCGCTCCGTCGCCCACACGCGGTAGCCCGCGAACGACCGGACGGGGACGGTGCCCTCGCGCAGGCCGATCGCCAGGGTGCGCACGGAGACGACGATGAGCGCGGCGACGGTCGCGAACCAGGTGAGGCCCAGGACGGGGGACCAGGCCAGCAGCGTGAGCGGGCTGACGATCGCCTGCGGACCGGACACCGCCACCAGCAGGGCGAGACCGGGGACCGAGGCGACCAGGGGGATCGCCGCGTGCAGCAGCGAGCCGATCGCGTAGAGCAGGAACGGCGTCCGCCTGCGGCGGGCCGGGGGATCGGGGACGACGTTCCCGGCGCGGCGGACGCGGGTGGCCGGGGACCCGGAGTACACCTGTCCCTTGCGCACGCGCCCGTTGACGGCGGAGCCGGGCTCGACGACGGCCCGGGCCCCCACGTGCGCGCCCGGCAGCAGCGTCGAGCGGGCGCCCACGACCGCGTACTTGCCCACCCGCATGCGGCCGATGTGGACGAGGTCGCCGTCCACCCACCAGCCCTTGAGGTCGACCTCGGGTTCGATCGCGGCACCCGTGTCGAGGGTCAGCATGCCGGTGACCGGCGGGATCGAGTGCAGGTCGACGTCGCGGCCCACCGAGTTGCCCAGCAGACGCGCGTACCACGTCACCCACGGGGCGGAGGCGACGGACACCGCCGAGGCCAGGTCCGCCACGTGCTCCGCCAGCCACAGGCGCAGATGGACGGAGCCGGACCGGGGGTACGTGCCCGGCCGCACCCCGGACAGCAGGAGGCGGGCGACGCCGGCGGAGATGAGCATGCGGCCCCACGGGGTCACGAAGACGGCGACGAGAGCGAGGATCAGCCACCAGCTGACCGTCGGCACGTCCGCGCCGGCGGCACCGGCGACGTTGACGAGGACGAGGGCCAGGACGACCCAGCGCATCGCGGCCAGCACGTGGACGGGGATGCCCAGCAGGGTCTGCAGCGTCTGCATCGAGTAGCGGGTGCGGGTGATCGTGCGGCGCGGCCGCGCGGGGGCCGCCTCGTCCGTGTCCGAGGCGAGCGCGACGAGCGCACCGAAGCGGGGGGCCGCGTACACGTCGCCCACCGTGACGGACGGGTGCTGCGCGCGCAGGCGGGAGATGAGCTGCGCGGCCGCCAGCGAACCGCCGCCGGAGTCGAAGAAGTCGGCGTCCATCGTGGGGTAGGAGCCCAGAACCGCCTGCCACTGGTCCGCGAACCAGTGCGCGTGCGCGGGCAGGTCGTCCGCGCTGCCGGACTCCGTCTCCTCGCCCGGCAGCGGCCACGGCAGGGCGTTCCGGTCGACCTTGCCCGAGGTCTTGGTCGGCAGATCGTCGACGAGGACGAGGCGGGGGACCAGGGCCGGGGGCAGGGACTCCCGCAGGATCTCCGTCCAGGACTCGCGCCGGTCGGTGCCCGCGGCCTCGGGAGCGAGGTAGCCGATGAGCAGCTGCATCCCGCCGGCGGTCTCCTTGACGGCGGCGGCACCGCCGGCGACGCCGGGCAGGGACTGGAGGGCGGCGTCGATCTCGCCCAGCTCGATGCGGCGCCCGCCCAGCTTCACCTGCTCGTCCGCGCGGCCCACGAAGACGAGGCCCGCGCGGTCCATGACGACGAGGTCGCCGGAGCGGTAGGCGCGCTCCCAGCCCAGGGTGGGCATGGGCGCGTACTTCTCCGCGTCCTTCGCCGGGTCCAGGTAGCGGGCCAGGCCCACGCCGCCGATGATGAGCTCACCGGTCCGCCCGTCCTCGACGGGGATCCCGGTGGCGGGGTCGACGACGGCCATGTCCCAGCCGTCCAGCGGCAGGCCGATCCGCACGGGGTCCGTGCCGTCCAGGGGTGCGGCGCACGTGACGACGGTGGCCTCGGTGGGGCCGTACGTGTTCCACACCTCCCGGTCGTCGTCCAGGAGGCGGGCGGCCAGCTCCGGCGGGCACGCCTCGCCGCCGAAGATGAGGAGGCGGACGTTTTCCAGGGTCTCCGCCGGCCACAGGGACGCGAGCGTGGGGACGGTCGAGACGACGGTGATCCCGCGCCCGGCCAGCCACGGGCCCAGATCCATGCCGGACTTCACGAGCGAGCGGGGGGCGGGGACGAGGCACGCGCCGGACCGCCACGCCAGCCACATCTCCTCGCAGCTCGCGTCGAAGGCGACGGACAGGCCGGCCAGGACGCGGTCGCCCGGGCCCAGGCGCTCGCCCTGGCAGAAGATGCGGGCCTCCGCGTCGACGAACGCGGCCGCGGAGCGGTGGGAGACCGCGACGCCCTTGGGCTTGCCGGTCGAGCCGGAGGTGAAGATGATCCACGCATCGTCCTCGAGGCCCGGCGCCCGCAGCTCCGGCTGCTGGTCCGCGGTGCGGGAGTGGCGGACCTCCAGCGCGAAGCCGTCCGTCACGACCGCCTGGACGTCGGCCTCCTCGAAGACGGTGCGGGCGCGCTCGTCCGGGTCGTCGACGTCGACGGGGACGTACGCCGCACCTACCATGAGGACGCCCAGGATCGCGGTGTAGAGGTCCGTGGAGCCGGAGGAGACGCGCACGCCCACCCGGTCGCCGGGACCCACGCCCGCGCGCGCCAGGGCGAGCGCACGGTCGCGGATGACGTCGAGGACCTCGCGATAGCGCAGCACGACGGTGCCGTCGTCGATCGCGGGCGCCTCCGGATGCGCGGTCGCGGTGGCGATGAGGAGGTCGATGAGGGTGCGCGGGGGAGCGGCGAGGTCGCGGGAGGCGAACTGCGGTGGGTGCACGGCGCCGTTCGGGGCCGTGAGCGACCCGGCGGTCTGCGCGGGCGGGCGACGTGAGGGTTCGTCAGTCACGGATCGGCATCTCCTGCTGGTGAGGTGGACGGGGTGATGATAGCCGCGCTCCGTGAACACGGGATGGCGGCGGCGCACCCGGCAGGCGTCGTGTCGCCCGTGGATGTGCGGGATGTCACGGGGGATCGCTACGATCGGTGACCGGGGCCACGCGTCCCGTCCCCGACCGCTCGACACCACCCCGTCCCGGAGGCAACATGTCCCACCCTCTCGACGCCCTCACGACCTTCGCGGAGCCGCAGGACCCGTCCGCGACCCAGGCGGCTGACAGCAGGGGACCCCGCGCCGTCACCACCCGCACGCACCCGGCGTGGGCGAACATGGTGGGGCCCTACGGCGGGGCGACGGCCGCGCAGGCGCTGGGCGCCGTCACGGGCGACCCGCGCGCGCAGGGTCGGCCCGCCGCCCTCACCCTCAACTTCGTCGCACCGGTGGCCGACGGAGAGATGTCGATCGTCGTCGACCCCGTGCGGACGAACCGCACGAACCAGCACTGGACGGTGCGGATCGAGCAGGAGGCGGGCGTCGTCCTGACCGGCACCGCACTCCTCGCGACGCCGCGGGACACGTTCTCGGAGACTGAGGTGCTGCCGCCGGAGGTGCCCCGCCCGGAGGACCTGGAGCCCACCTCGATGGCCGCCGCCGGTCTTCCGTGGATGGACAACTACGAGTTCCGCCTGCTGCAGGGTCGACCGGACCGACCCGGGGACTCGTCGGAGACCGTCATGTGGCTGGCCCAGGCCCAGCCGCGTCCGTGGGACCACCTGTCGCTGGCCGCGGCCTCGGACGCGTTCTTCCCCCGGATCTTCGCCCGCACCGGGCGGATGTCCCCGGCCGGCACGATCACATACACGGCGTACTTCCACGCTGGCCCGCAGGAGCTGGCGCAGCAGGGCGAGCACCTGCTGTGCCGGGCGCGGGCCTCGCGGTTCCACAAGGGACTCTTCGACCAGGTGGGTCACGTGTGGGGCGAGGACGGCCGCCTGCTCGTCACGACGACGCAGCTCGTCTACTTCAAGGGCGTCTGAGGCGCCCGCGGGCGCTGATCCGGCGGACCCGCTGCGCCCCCGCGGGCTAGGATGGAGCGGCCTCGCGGGCCGGAACCGGCCCCACGTGATAGGGGAGGACCATGACGACCGGGACGGTGCACCCGCAGGTGCGCGCCTCGACACCGCGACGCGTGCTGGCCGTGTCCGCGCTGACGGGCTGGCTCGCCGCAGGTGCCAGTGCTCTCCTCTTCGTCCTGCTGGGGCGCGTCGTCGACGACCTCGCCGCGGACGCACTGCCCGCCCACGACGCCGCACCCGCCCCGACCGCGTGGGTCCTGTGGGCCGTCCTCCTGGGCCTCGTCGTCGCCGTCTGCACGGGCGCGGGCGCGTGGTGGAGCGAGCGGACCTCCGCGCAGGCGGAGAAGCACCTGCGCGCGGCCGTCGTCTCCGCCGTCTTCCGGGGCGGGGCGGTCCGCGCGTCCGCGCAGGCGGGCCGACTGCTGGCGGCGGCCACGACCTCGGTCGAGAAGACCGCCCACTACCGGGCCGGCTTCCTGGGCCCCATCACCGCCTCCCTCACGACGCCGCTGCTGGTCCTCCTCGTCATGGCCGTCGCCGTCGACCCCGTGACGGCCGGGGTGCTCACCCTCCTCGTGCTGCTGGTGCCGGTGCTGGTGGGCGGCTTCCAGCGGCTCGTGCGTCCCGTGGGCGGCCGGTACCGCCGGTCGCAGGCCGCCCTCACGTCCGCGTTCGTCGATGCGATCCAGGGGCTCGAGACCCTCGTCCTGGCCCGCGCCGCCCACCGTCGGGCGGAGCTGCTGGCCCGGCGCGGCGAGGAGCACCGCCGGTCCCTCATGCGGATGCTGGCGGTCAACCAGCTGCTCATCCTCGTCGTCGACGCGGCGTTCTCCCTGGGCGTCGTCGTCGCCGCGGCCGTCCTCACCGCCGTGCGGGTGGGCACCGGTGACCTGAGCGCGGGCGACGGGACGGCGATCCTGCTTCTGTCCACCCTCGTCATCGGCCCCGTCGACGTCGTCGGCCAGTTCTTCTACATCGGCATCGCCGGCCGCGCGTCGCAGGCCCAGCTGGGCTCGGTCCTGGGGGCGGAGCCGTCGACGGCTCCCCAGGCCGGCCGGGAGCCCGAGGCCGATCCGACATCCGAGGTCGGCGCGCCTTCCGCTGTCGCGGACTCCGCCGTGCCCGAGGCCGCACCGACGCCAGCTGACCGGCGTCCGTCCGCTGCCGGGACCCCCGCGCTCCTGCTCGCGGACGTGGACGCGGGCTGGCCGGACGGCCCCACGGTCCTGAGCGGGCTGAGCCTGCGGGTGGAGCGCGGCGAGCACGTCGCGCTCGTGGGGCCCAGCGGGGCGGGGAAGTCGACGGTCGCCTCGCTCCTGCTGGGACACCTCGCCGCCCGGACCGGCACGGTGCGGGTCGACGGGATCGACCCGGTGCGGGACCCCGCCGGGGCGCGGACCCGCATCGCCGCCGTCCAGCAGCGCGCCTTCCACTTCCTGGGCACGATCGAGGACAACCTGCGCCTGGCCGCGCCCGCGGCCACGCAGGAGCAGCTGTGGGAGGCGCTGGAGCGCGCTGGCCTCCGTGCGGACGTCGAGGCGATGCCGGCGGGACCGGCCACCCCGGTGGGCGAACAGGGCGCGCTGCTGTCCGGCGGCCAGTCCCAGCGGCTCGCGATCGCGCAGGCCTGGCTCCAGGATGCGCCGATCCTCGTGCTGGACGAGCCCACGTCGCAGGTCGACCTGGCCGCCGAGGAGCAGATCCTCGCCGCGCTCCGACGCCTGGCCGCGGACAGGACGGTCCTCATGATCGCGCATCGGCCCGGTGCGATCCTCGCCGCCGACCGCGTCATCCGCCTCGACCCGGCCGGGCCCGCCGTGGGGGACGAGGCACGACCGGAAGCAGAGGCACGACCGGGAGCTGAGGCACCCGGGACCACGCGCGCGGGGGAGGGGGCACGATGACGGAGACGCCGCAGGAGAGCCGTGTCGACACCGTGCGCTGGCTCGTGTCCCGCACCTGGGGACTGCTGATGCCACTGGTGGCATCCGCGCTCGCCCGGATCGTCTCGCAGCTGCTGGGCGTCGCCCTGTACGCGGTCATGGCCTCCGCGCTGGTCCGTGCGGCCGGCGGCGGGGAGGTGCGCGCGGGGGAGCTCGCCGTCGTCCTCATCGTCCTCGCGCTGCTCAAGGCGGCGCTGCGGTACGCGGAGCACTACGCGGGCCACTGGGTGGCGTTCACAGCCCTCCAGCGCCTGCGCGAGCTCTTCGTCTCCGCGCTCATCCCGCAGGCGCCCGCCGCCACCCGCGGACGTGCCGGCGCCGCCCTCACCGCGACCGCGACCCGGGACATCGACCGCATCGAGGTCTTCTTCGCCCACACCTTCCCGCCCGCGGTCTCCGCCTTCGTCGTCCCCACGGTCGCGCTCGTCTGGCTGGGGGCCGCGGCGCCGGTGGGCCTGGCACTCGTCCTCGTGCCGTTCGCGCTCGCCGCACTCCTCGTCCCGCTCGTGTCCGCCGGCACCGTGTGGCGTGCGGCCCGATCCGTCGCCGCCGGTCGCGCCGCCGTCGCCGCGCACCTGGGCGACGACATCCACGGCGTACGTGACGTTCTGGAGCGAGGCGCGCAGGATCGCAGGCTCGCCTCCCTCGCCGAGGCGGACGACCGCCTCGTGCGCGCCCGGTCGGCCTCCGGTCTGGTGCAGGGCGGACGCACGGGGGCGATCGCCCTCCTCCACGCGGGTGCTCTCATCGCCGTCCTGGTCGTCGCGGCGCGCACGGATGCGGGCCTCGCGGGTGCCGTCCTCGCCCTCGCGGTCGCGGTGGGCCTGCGCGGGCCGCTGAACGGCGTCGACTCGTTCATGGCCGGGCTCGACGCCGCGCTCGCATCCGCGCAGCGGCTGCGCGCGATCGTCGAGGCGCCGCCGGCGGTGGCCGACCCCGAGGCCCTCCCCGCCTCCGATCGGTCCTCCACGGAGCCCGTGGTCGGGGCGGACCACGCGGCTGATTCCGGCGACGCGGAGCGGCCAGGTCCCGCGGTGCGGCTGCGCGGTGTGACGCTCACGTACCCGGCGCACGCCGACGCAGACAGCGGGGAGCCTGTCCGCCCGGCACTCGCCGACGCGGACGTCGATCTCCCCGCGGGGGAGTGGTCCTCCCTCGTGGGTGTCTCCGGCAGCGGGAAGTCGACGCTCGCGTCCCTGCTGCTGCGCGTCCACGATCCCGACGAGGGCGAGGTGCGACTGGGAGGCAGGCGGGTGCAGGACCTCCGACTCGACGATCTGCGCGGCCGGGTCGCCCTCGTCGACCAGCGACCGACCCTCCTCATCGACTCGCTGCGGGAGAACATCCGGCTGGCCCGACCGGAGGCGAGTGACGCGCAGGTGCTCGACGTCCTGCGCGTCGTGGGCCTCGAGGAGTGGGCGACCGGACTGTCCGGCGGCCTCGATGCGCCGCTGCGGGCAGGCCGCACGGAGGTGTCCGGCGGTCAGCTGCAGCGCTTGGCGCTGGCCCGGGCGCTGCTCGCGGAGCCGGAGGTCCTGGTGCTGGACGAGGCGCTCAGCCAGCTCGACGAGCAGACGGCGCAGGAGGTGCGGCGCGCACTGGAGCGGCGCCGGCCCGGCCGGACGACGATCGAGGTGACGCACCGGGTCGACCGGATCCCCGCGGATGCGTACGTCGTGGTCGTCGATGCCGGGCGGGTCGTGGAGCAGGGCCGGGCCGGCGGGCTCCTGGAGACGCCGGGCAGCGCACTCTCCCGCCTCGCCGCACGATGAGGATCCGGCGGTCACGGGTGGGGAGCGCGGGGCGCGCGCGGGTGCTCCTGCGCACCACACGGTCGGTGCTCGACGCGGGACCGGACGGCCGGTCCCTCCTGACCCCGCCGGAGCGGCGACGCGCGGAGGCGTTCGACGACGCGTCCGCGCGCGAGGACTTCGTGGCCGCGCACCACCTGGCCCGCCTCGCCGTCGCCGGCCTGGCGGACTGCGACCCGACGGAGGTCGAGCTCGTCCAGACGTGTCCCACATGCGGAGGCCCCCACGGGCGCCCCCGCGTGGTGGGACGCGAGGGGGTCCGGGTGAGCTGGTCGCACGCGGGTGGTGCGGTGGCCGCGGTCGCAGCGACGGGCCCGTGCGGGATCGACGTCGAACCGCGGGGCGCGCCGCTGGATCCCGTCCTCCTGCCGCAGGTCCTCACCCCACGCGAGCGCGCGCGGGTCGGGGCGGCGGCGGTGCCTGAGGACGAGTTCCTCCGCCTGTGGATGCGCAAGGAGGCGCTCGTGAAGGCGACCGGGCGCACCCTCGACGCGGTGCTGGGCTGGGACGTGTCCCGGGTGCGCGGCGGGCGACTGCGGCCGCGCGGCTCCGGGAGTGCGGCCTCGGGACCGGGTGGGGAGCGCTGGGAGGCGGCCGAGCAGCAGACGGCGACGCACGCGTGCCTGCTCCTCACCCGGCCGGGCACGGTCGTCGACTGGGCCTGACCCGGGTGACGGCGGCCCTGGTCCTGGGTGCTCTGCTGACCCCGCTGGGTGAGGAACTGCTGTTCCGCGGCGTGCTGGTGAACGCACTCGTCAGGTGCGGCCCCTGGGCGACGGTGCTCGTGAGCTCCGCGGTATTCGCCTGCGCCCACGGCGTCGACCACCTGCTGCCGGCGGCCTACGCGCTCGCGGGCTGACGGACGGCGAATGGAAAGCACGAACGCCCCGAGCCGAAGCTCGGGGCGCTCCCGTTGTGCTGTTCCACCTGGTCGGGCTAGCGGGATTCGAACCCACGACCTCCTGACCCCCAGTCAGGCGCGCTACCAAGCTGCGCCATAGCCCGTCCGGCCCCTCAGGACCGAGGATGAGCTTATCCACGCGCGCACGGGAGGGCAAATCGGTAGTCTGTGATCCGCGCCCCATCCGGCGTGCGCGGGCGACGTCGTCGCTCGTGCGCGAACCGACCCGGCATCCCGATGCGATCTGCGACACGGATGCGGTTATGCTGGTGGGGACAGTCCTGACGATGGAGGAGTTGACATGGCTGATCTCACCTATCCCGAGGGCCTGCGGTACTCCGCGGACCACGAATGGGTCGCGCAGACGGATGACGCGTCGGTCGTGCGCGTGGGGATCACGGACTTCGCGCAGGACTCGCTGGGCGAAGTCGTGTTCGTCGACATCCCCGACGTGGGCGACTCCGTCAGCGCGGGTGAGTCCTGCGGCGAGGTGGAGAGCACGAAGAGCGTCAGCGACCTCATCGCGCCCGTCTCCGGCGAAGTCATCGCGGTCAACGAATCGCTCGAGGACTCCCCGGAGACGGTCAACTCCGCCCCCTACGAGGACGGGTGGCTCTACGATGTGCGCCTGTCCGACCCGGCCGAGGTCGACGCGCTCCTGGACCGCGACGCCTACCTGGCCGCACTCGAAAGCGAAGGAGCCTGATGTCCCAGCAGAACGGCGGCACCCCCGACGGACGGCAGCCCTGGGATCAGGAGTCGTCGTCCGCCACTCCGCATGTCTTCCCCTTCGGCGACCCCGCACAGGGCGGCCAGGGTGCCCCGCAGGCTCCGGCACCGCAGGCTCCGGCACCGCAGGGATCCCAGCCGCAGCAGTGGGAGCAGCATGACGCGGCGGGCCGGCAGGGCTCCGCGCCTCAGCAGTGGGGACAGGAGCAGTGGGGCCAGCCTCAGGGCGCACAACCGCAGGGCTCGCAGGCGCAGGGCGCACAGCCGCAGACCTGGAACCAGCCGCAGCAGTGGGGACAGCCGCAGGAGCAGCAGCAGTGGGCTCCGCAGCAGGGCCAGATCCCGGAGTACGGCGATCCCGCGCCCCAATACGGCTCGCAGCCGCAGCCCTACGGCGAGCAGCCGCAGTACGGCCAGCAGCCCGTTCCGGACCAGGGCGCACAGTGGGCGCAGCCGTCGTTCGGCTCCGGTCCGCAGCATGCCCAGGAGCAGTTCGGGCAGCAGTCGGGCGGGCACGCCACGGGCTCACAGGGTGAGACGGCCGGCGGTCCTTCGCAGCAGTGGCGCGATCCGTCCCAGGCTCCGGTGGGTCAAGAGCAGGGCAGCCAGGGCAGCCCGCAGTTCTCCGGCATCCTCGACCCGCACACCGGCGAGATCCACCCGGTGCCCGACCTGCAGAACCTGGACGAGACCGATGCCCTGCTCGTCGTCGTGTCCGGTCCGGACGCAGGCGCTCAGATCCTGCTCGACACGGACGTCGTGACGGTGGGCCGCAGCCCCAATGCGGACATCTTCCTGGACGATGTGACCGTCTCGCGCAAGCACGCGGAGTTCGTCCGCACGCCTTCGGGCTTCACCCTGCGCGACACCGGATCGCTCAACGGGACGTATGTGGGACGGCAGCTCATCGACTCGATCGAGCTGCAGAACGGTGCGGACGTGCAGATCGGGAAGTTCCGGATGATCTTCCAACAGCGTCACCGGACCGGCTGAGAGCGGTCTGCATGACGGATCGTGAAGCCGAAGTCGTCGGAATCCGGATCGAGCTCCCCGCGAACCAGTCGATCCTCGTGCTCAAGGCACTCGACCTGCCGCGATATCTGCCCATCTGGATCGGACCGTCGGAGTCGGCGCTCATTCAGATGGCGCAGCGGGGACTGGTGTCCGCGCGCCCGCTCACGCATCAGCTGCTGCTGGACGTGCTCGACCACTACGGGTCAGGCGTCGAGCGGGTGACGGTGACGCGACGCGAGGAGCACACGTTCTTCGCACGCATCGACACGACGGACGGCAAGCAGATCTCCGCGCGTCCGTCCGACGCCGTGCTCCTGGCGCTCACCGCGGACGCTCCGGTCTTCGTGTCGCAGACCGTCCTGGACGAGGACGGGATCGACGCACCGGAGCCGGACGAGGACGCAGTCGCGGAGTTCCGCGAGTTCCTCGACCACGTGTCCGCAGAGGACTTCGGCGGGGATGACGCCGCGCCGCCCACCGACGAACCGCCCGCCGACGACGCGGGCGACGAGGGGAACGACGCCCGCTGAGAGCGGCGGTCCCCACTCCAGATGAAAGGCTCCCTCCCATGGGCTTCCACGCTGACCCGCACTTCTTCGAGGCGATGGGCTCGGTCCAGGCCACCCCGCAGACACTCGAGGGCCTGGAGAACTGGCGCGACCTCGCGCCCCAGCAGCAGCCGACCTACACGGACCCGGCGGAGCTCCAGTCCGTCCTGGACGAGCTCTCCAGTGTGCCGCCGCTCATCTTCGCGGGGGAGGCGGACCTGCTGACCAGCAGGATCGCCGAGGCCGCGGCCGGCCGTGCCTTCATCCTCGCCGGGGGCGACTGCGCGGAGACCTTCGTGGACGCACAGGCGGACAAGATCCGCCGCCGGATCCAGACGGTCCTGCAGATGGCCGCGGTCCTCACGTACGCGGGTTCCGTGCCCGTCGTGAAGATGGGCCGGATGGCGGGACAGTTCGCGAAGCCCCGGTCCTCGGACGTCGAGACGCGCGACGGGGTCACGCTGCCGTCGTACCGCGGCGACATCGTCAACGGCCACGAGTTCACCGCCGAGGCCCGCCGCCACGACCCCAGCCGACTGCTGCAGGCGTACCACGTGTCCGCGTCGACGCTGAATCTCATCCGCGCGTTCACCCAGGGCGGGTTCGCGGACCTGCGCCGCGTCCACGACTGGAACCGCGGCTTCCTGGGATCGAACCCCAACTACCACCGCTACGAGCAGATCGCCCGCGAGATCGACCGGGCGCTCAAGTTCATGGCCGCCTGCGGGGCGGACTTCGACGCGCTCAACTCCGTCGAGTTCTTCGCCGCGCACGAGGCGCTGCTCCTCGAGTACGAGCGCGCCCTCACCCGCATCGATTCGCGCACGGGCAACCCCTACGCGGTCTCCGGCCACTTCCTGTGGATCGGGGAGCGCACACGCGATCTGGACGGGGCGCACGTGGACTTCCTGTCCCGCGTGCACAACCCGATCGGCGTGAAGCTGGGCCCCACGATCACGAAGGACGAGGTCCTGCGGCTGGTCGACAAGCTGGACCCGCAGCGCACCCCCGGCCGCCTCAGCTTCATCACCCGGATGGGTGCCGGACGGATCCGGGAGCGGCTCCCGGAGCTGCTGGCCCAGGTGGGGCACGAGCTCCCGCAGGTCACGTGGGTGTGCGATCCGATGCACGGGAACACCATCACCGCCGGCAACGGATTCAAGACGCGCCGCTTCGAGGACGTCGTCGAGGAGGTCGCCGGCTTCTTCGACGCGCACGCGGAGGCGGGCACCGTGCCCGGCGGCCTGCACATCGAACTGACCGGAGACGACGTGACCGAGGTGCTGGGCGGAGGCGCGGAGATCGACGAGGAGGGTCTGCGCCGCCGCTACGAGACACTCGTCGACCCGCGCCTCAACCACGACCAGTCGCTCGAGATGGCGTTCCAGGTCGCAGAGCTGCTGACGAAGGCCTCGCGGAGCTGAGCGTGGAGCCCATCGATCTGCGCTCCGACACGCTCACCCGGCCCGACGCGCGGATGCGACGGGCGATGGCGGACGCGCCGGTGGGCGACGACGTCTACGGGGAGGATCCCACCGTCAACGCGCTCGAGGCGCGGGTGGCGGAGATGTTCGGCCACGAGGCCGGGCTCTTCTGCGCCTCCGGCTCGCTCGCGAACATGGTGGGCGTCGCCGCGTCCGTGGGTCGCGGCGAGGAGGTCCTCGCGGAATCGAGGGCGCACATCCTGCGCTCCGAGGTGGGCGGCCACGGTGCGATCGCGGGCATCACGAGTCGCACGTGGATCTCCCCGGACGGCACCCTCGACGCGGACGCCGCCGTGGCCCTCGTCGAGCGGCCTCGCGGTTACAACCAGGTGGGGACCGCGCTCATCGCGGTGGAGAACACGCACAACTTCTCCGGCGGCCGGATCGCCGCGATCGACCAGTTGCGCGCGCTGCGCGCCCGCGCAGACGAGCGCGGCGTGCGCGTCCACATGGACGGTGCCCGGGTCGCGAACGCGGTCGTGGCGGAGGGGTCGAGCTTCGCGGATCAGGGCGCGGTCGTCGATTCGCTCAGCATCTGCCTCTCGAAGGGCCTGGGCGCACCGGTGGGCAGTGTCCTGACCGGCAGCGCCGCGCTCATCGACGAGGCGCGCCACCTGCGCAAGCGCTACGGCGGAGGCATGCGACAGGCGGGGATCCTGGCCGCCGCCGGCCACGACGCGCTGGACCGGAACATCGACCGTCTGGCCGACGACCACGCGCATGCCGCCCACATCGTCGCGACCGTGGCGCGGGCCGTGCCGCACTTCGCGGACCCGGCATCGGTGCAGACGAACATCGTCATGCTGACACCCGGCCGGGCCGGCGTCTCAGCCGACGACTACGCGCAGGCGGCGGCCCGGCGCGGCGTGCGGATCCTCGCGATGAATGAGGAGGAGTGCCGCCTCGTGACCCACCTCGACGTGTCGGAGGAGCAGGCGCACACCGCCGCGCGCATCCTGGCGGAGCTGGCAGAGCAGGCCGCAACCGCCTGAGACGGAGCGGCCGTCGAGCGGATCAGCCCTCGCCGTCCCCCGCACGATCCCCGTCCGAGGGCTCGTCGTCGGAGTCGCTCGCCTGCTTGCCCTTCGAGACCTTCAGCATGATGAGGTCGCCGTCCTGGGCGTCTGCGCCGCCCTTGGGCGTCTGCGAGACGACCTTGCCGGAGGGCACCTCGTCGTCGAAGACGTCGTCGCGGGAGATGCGGAAGCCCATGCGGGCCAGCTTCGCGAACGCGGAGTCGTAGTCGAGACCCGTCACGATCGGCACCTCGATGGGTTCGACGCCCTTCGAGATGACGAGATCGACCGGCGTGCCCTTCGCCACCGGGCCCTCGCCGGACCCCTGGCTGATGACGCTGCCCTCGGGCACATCGTCGGAGAACTCGCGGGTGATCCGTCCCAGCACCATGCCGGACGACTCGAGGCTGGTCCGGGCGTCCGTCTCCGTCGAGCCGGTGACGTCCGGGACGACGAAGAGTTCCTCACCCTGCGACACGGTGATGGTGACGGAGTCACCGGGCTGCAGCTCCTCGCCCGCGCCGGGCTCCACCTCCATGATCCGACCGGACGGGATCGTCGTGCTGTGCGCGTCGACCGTCTGCGCGGACAGGCCCGCGTCCTCGAGCAGTGCGATGTACTCGTCCGGGTCCTGCCCCGCGGTGTACTGCGGGACCGCGACGGCCCGGTCGCCCAGCAGGGCCCAGCCGCCCAGTCCCAGTGCGGCCACGAGCACGAGGACGAGCCCGATGACGACACCGCGCCGTCCGGACCGTCGCCCCGATCCCGGGGCCGTGTCCCCGCCTGCGGCGCCCGCTCCCGAGGCCGCCGCGACGGCCGCGGATCCGTCACCGCCGTCTGCGGCGGGCGCAGCGGTGGCGGAGCGGGCAGCGGGATGCCGTGCGGCCTCGGCGGGGGTGTCCTCCCGGTCCTCGTCCGCCAGGTACGGGATCTCGTCTGTGCCCGCGTTCGTGCGGATGGGACCCGAGTCCGCGCCGGGCTCGAAGATCGTCGCGGTGGGGACGAGGATGGGCCGGGTCGCGAACGCGGGGTTCTCCGGTCCGTCGGCCTGGTCGAGGTCCAGCTCGGCCGCGGTGAGGGAGGCGCGCGCCTCCGCGAGGGCCTCGCGCAGGGCGGTGGCGCTCTGCGGCCGGTCCTCCGGGTCGCGTGATGTCGCCCACAGGACCAGCGCGTCGAGGCGGGGGCTCAGCAGCGGGCGCTGCTCCGACGGTGGCGGCACGTCGTCGTGGACGTGCCGGTAGGCGACCTGGATGGGCACCTCGTCCGTGTAGGGCTGGAAGCCCGTGAGCATCTCGTAGAGGATGATGCCGACCGTGTAGAGATCCGTGCGCTCGTCCGCCCCCGTGCGGGTGACCAGCTCCGGGGCGACGTAACCCACGGTGCCCATGAGCGTCTTCGTCGTCGTCGCCGCACTCACGGCGCGCGCCAGTCCGAAGTCCGCGAGCTTGATCTGCCCGTCCGCGCCCAGGAGCACGTTGTCCGGCTTGAGGTCGCGGTGGATCATCCCGGCAGCGTGCACGGCCTCCAGACCGGCCAGCACCGCGTCGAGGACGATGAGCGCCTGGCGGGGCGTGAGGGTCCCGCGGTGGCGCAGCTCCTTGCGGAGCGTCACGTTGGGCAGGTACTCCATGACGAGGTAGACGGCGTCGCCGTCGCGCCCCGTGTCGTGGACCGCCACGACGTTCGAGTGGATGAGGTGGGCGGCTGCGCGGGCCTCCCGCTGGAACCGCTCGACGAAGCCCTCGTCGTCCAGCAGGTGCCGGTGCATGACCTTGAGCGCGACGACGCGGTCGAGTCGCAGGTCCGTCCCCTTGTAGACCATCGCCATGCCGCCGCGGGCCACCGGGTCGTCGATCCGGTAGCGGTCGTCGAGGACGTGCCCCAGCAGGGGGTCGGTGAGTGTGGTCATGACCTCTCCTCGGATCGCGTGCGGTCGGCCAGGATCTGGACGTTCGCCGCGAACCGCCTGGTGTCCGGGTGCGGACCGTGGGCGCGCACGGACGCGAGACCCTGGTAGTAGCCGGCCAGCGCCTGCGCCTCGTCGTCCGCGGCCTCCAGCAGCGTCGAGAGGATGACGACCCCGGCCGTCGCGTTGTCCGCGGGGTCCAGGACGTCCAGGGACCGGCCCACGGCGTGGGAGGCGCAGTGCGCGGCGCGCGGCGTCACCTGCATGATGCCGATCGCGTTGCCCGGGCTCACGATGCCGTGGTTGAAGCCGGACTCGACCTGCGCGACGGCGGTGGCCAGCGCGGGGGACAGGTCGTGGGCGAGTGCCGTGCCCTCGACCAGTGTGCGCGCCTCACGGCGCGTGGGCTGGGGGCGCGCCAGGAGGCTGCGGCGGTTGATGCGGGCCGCCTGCACCGTCTCCGGGGGGAACCCGTCGACGGGCGCGGTCAGCTGCGGCAGGTCGTCCGCGGTGGGGCGGCGCCGGGCGCTCACGGCGCCGGTGCCCGTGAGGCTCAGCAGCTCGCCCTCGATCAGCAGCTGCGAGTCGCCCATCGCGTTGGCCCGCTGGAGGTCGGCGGGGCGGAGGCGGTGGCGTGCGGCGATCGAGTCGAGGGTGTCGCCGGGGCGCACGCGGTCGGTGGCCGGGCCGTCCGTCACCTGCCGCTCCGGCAGCGAGAGGATCTGGCCCGAACGCAGAGCGGGCTGCCGCCGCAGGCCGTTGAGGTCGACGAGTGCGGGCACGGAGACACCGAAGCGGGCGGCGACGCTCACGAGGTCGTCGCCCTGGCGGACGCGGTAGGTGCGCCCGCCGTGGGAGGCCGGCACGGACGCCGAGGCCGTTCCGGCGGTGAACCCGGGTCCGGTCGTCACATCGATGGGCAGTGCCGGTGCGGGCTCGTCCTCGAGGACCCGGGCCGGCGCCGCCGGCGTCGACAGGAGGGCGGGCACCAGCAGGGGGTCCGGGTGGGCGGCACGGGTGCGGCCGCGCCGGCCGCGCGGGGTGGGCGATGCATGCTCCGTCGGCACTGGGGTCATCCGTCCTGCTGGTGGTCCTCTGTCATGAGCGGGGGAAGTCGGCATCACGCAGACGGCACCAGCGTAGCCAGCGGAGACCGCGGATCCGCGGTGCCCGGGGCGGCGTGTCGCGGGGGAGCGGCGCGGTCGTTAGGGTGGAGGTGTGAATGGCTCAGATGAACTCGTAGACGCGTGGCTGCCCCTGCCTGACATCGCGGAGGCGTCCGGACTGGGGATCTCGAAGATCCGCCGCTTCGTGGAGGACGGCTCCCTGGTGGGCGTCCGGCGGACCGACCGTGACATCTTCCAGGTCCCGGCCCTGTTCGTCGACGACGAGTCGCGCCCGATCCGGCACCTGCGCGGTACTGTGACAACGCTGCGGGACGCCGGTTTCGACGACGAGGCCGCGATCGTGTGGCTCTTCACTCCGGACGAGTCGCTGCCGGGACGACCGATCGACCTGCTGCGTTCCGGCAGCAAGACGGAGGTCCGGCGAAGGGCGCAGGCGCTGGCCCTCTGAGCCGCCCGGGGGTCGGGTCGACCGGTGGTCAGGCCCGACGGTCGGTGAGGGCGTCGGCGAACTGCGTGAGCATCGCGATGTCCGCGGGGGCCAGACTCTGCTCCGCCAAGGCCTCGAGCGCACGCAGGGCGGCGGCGGTCTCCCGGTCGATGAGCTCCTCGAACGCCGCGAGCGCGCCGCTGTCGACGATGATCGCCGTCATGCGTGCGATGTCCTCCGCCGTGATGTCCGCGTGCCCCAAGCGCTCCTCGAACCACCGCGCATCCGCGGTCGGTGCGCGGTCGAGCACCTCCGCGACGAGGATGGTCCGCTTGCCCTGGACCAGGTCGTCGCCGGCGGGCTTCCCCGTGACGGCGGGGTCGCCGAACACGCCCAGCACGTCGTCGCGCATCTGGAACGCGCGGCCCAGCGGCAGGCCGAACGCGGCGAGTCCGTCGAGGAGGTCCTGCGGGGCGTTTGCCAGTGCGGCGCCCAGGACCAGGGGCTGGACGACCGTGTACGCGGCCGTCTTGTGCGTGAGGACCTCGTCGGCTCGCCGGCGCAGATTCTCCCGGGGGACGCGCGCGGCCTGGAGCTCGACATCCAGGAACTGGCCCAGCATCACGTCGCGGCGCAGCGCCGCGTGCGCGGTGCGGGCGGCGGGCGCGTTCGCGAACCCTCCCTCGTCGAACAGCTCCTCGCTGAGGGCCAGGCACAGGTCGCCCGCGATGATGCCGGCACTGGTGCCGTACAGGTCCGCGTCGCCGGTCATCGCGGCGGTCCGGTGGCGGTCGCGGAAGCGCGCGTGGACGGCGGGTCTCCCGCGGCGGGTCTCCGAGGCGTCGATGATGTCGTCGTGGACCAGTGCGGCGGCGTGGAGCAGTTCGACGGATCCGGCGGCCGCGGCGATCGCGCGGGCGTCCCGTCCGCCGGCCAGCTCGTAGCCCCACCACAGCAGCACGGCGCGGACCCGCTTGCCGCCCTCCGTGAAGACGCGCAGGGGCTCCATGAGGTCGCGGGCGATCGGCGAGATGTCCTCGAGGCTCCGCTGGGTCCGGTCGAGGAACGCGGACAGGCGCGCGTCGACGCGCGAGCGCACCTCCTGCTGCGGGGTGAGGACGGCGGGTGGGGTCCCTGCCGTCACGGAAGCACCCGGCCGCCCACGGAGACGAGCAGGCCGTCCGCATCCTCCGAGATGCTGATCGAGACCAGCTGACCGCCCTCGTCCGCGTGATAGGTCTGCGTCGCGATCCCGTCCTCGGATGCGGGATCGTCCACGGGCTCGAAGTCCGTGTCCTCGAAGTGGTCCGCGTAGAAGTCCAGGACCTCGTCCTCGGACGCGTCGACGCGCATCGTGATGCTCGCGCTGACGGGCTGGCCGTCGCCGGCCGGCTGGACGGACGACGAGACGATCTCCGCGTCCTCCATCGGCACGAGTACGGACGGCATGCCCTCGACGATCGCTCCGGACGTCGCGCGGATCTCCGGGTCCGCCCCGCCCTCCGTGGGCTCCTGCGCTCCACCGGAGGCGGTCTGCGACGCGGACGCGGTGCCGGTCGCGGCGTCCGTGGGAGCGGTGGTGGGGTCACCGGACTCGGGCGCGGTGCAGGCGGACAGGACGAGCGCGGCCGCCGCGACGAGGGCGGCGGTCCGGGTGGAGCGGAGTACCATGGTCTCCAGCCTACAGCCCGGGGGTGAGAGTGAGCAGGAAGCAGCTTTCCCGCGGCCGTGAGGATCCTGAGCGGCTGGGCACGGACGACACGGGGTGCGTGATCCTCCACCTGGACATGGACGCCTTCTTCGTGGGTGTGGAGCTGCTCAACCGGCCGGACCTCGCGGGCCTCCCCGTCATCGTGGGCGGACGCGGCGCTCGGGGCGTCGTCGCCTCCGCCAGCTATGAGGCCCGCGCGTACGGAGTCCATTCCGCGATGCCCGTCTCCCGCGCACTGCAGCTCTGCCCGAACGCGGTCCTCATCCCCCCGTCGCGCGGCCAGTACAGCCTCTGGTCGGGTCGCGTCTTCGACATCGTCGAGCAGGTCACCCCGGACGTCTCCCGGGTCAGCATCGACGAGGGGTACGTCGACGTCACCTCGGCACTGCGCAGGCTGGGATCTCCCGCCCGGATCGCCGCCGGGATCCGGGAGCGGATCAAGCGGGAGACTGGTCTGACCGCGTCCGTGGGCGTCGCGTCGACGAAGGTCGTCGCGAAGCTGGCGTCCACCCGGGCCAAGCCGGACGGCATGCTGGTGGTCCCGGTGGATCGCGTCGACGACTTCCTGCGGCCCCTGCCGGTCGAGGCGCTGCCCGGAGTGGGGCAGAGCACGCAGCGCGGCCTGGCGCGCTTCGGCATCCGCACGGTCGCGGACCTGGCGGACGCGGACCCGCGGTGGGTCGAGCGGACCTTCGGCGCACACGGTCGCCGGCTCCACGAATTCGCGCACGGCCGCGATGACCGCCCCCTGCACAGCGTGCCCAAGGACCCCTCGGTGAGCGCGGAGAGGACGTTCGGTGAGGACGTGTGGGACCAGGGAAGGCTGGAGCACGCGCTGCTGCGCCTGTGCGACGACGTCGCGGCCCGCCTGCGGGCGGACGGGTCCGCTGCACGCGGCGTGGGCCTCAAGTACCGGCTGGACGACTTCACGACGCTGTCGCGGTCCGCGACCCTGCCCGCACCGTCGGACCTGCCGGCCGACCTGCACGCGGCGCTGCTCCCCGCCCTGCGCGGCCTGCGGCGGACGCACCGGAAGGGCGTCCGGCTGCTGGGTGTGCGCGCGCACGACCTGGTGCCGCTCGCGGAGTCCGGCCGCCAGGCGTCGCTGTTCGACGTGGACGGCGACGGGGCGGTGTCGCCGCCCCGCGCGGAGGACGCGGGCGAGCGGCGCGGGGCCAGGGACGCGCAGACGGCGCTCGACGAGGTGCGACGCCGTTTCGGCGACCACTCGATCGCGCCTGCGTCCTTCCTCACAGACGAGTGACGACTGGGAGTTTTCCCAGGTTGACGACTATCATGGAGTATGAGTATCTCGGCAGGTCCCGGAGCGGGTCCGGTGAGAGACCGCAGATGCTCCGACGAACACGAAGCGAGGAGATCGGGATGGCTCTCTCAGACCACGAGCAGCAGCTGCTGGACCAGCTCGAGAAGCAGCTCCGCGACGACCCCAGCTTCGCCAAGAACATCTCCGAGGAACCGCAGCTGGGAACCGGCGGAGGCTTCTCCGCGACGCGCGTCGTCATCGGCGTGGTCGGTGTGGTGGTGGGACTCGCGATCGTGCTGGGCGCGATCTGGTCCGGTTTCTGGCCGCTGGGGATCCTGGGCTTCGTCGTCATGGTCGCCGGTGGCTTCTGGGCCATGTCGTCGACGTCCAACGGGTCCTCGGCCCCCGGCACCCCGGGCGGTGCGACCGGCGGCGGTCCGTCCGGCCCCGGCCGGAAGCCCGGCTCGGGCGGGCAGCGCGGCCCCGGCTTCATGGACCGCATGGAGGACCGCTGGGACAAGCGCCGCGGCGGCCAGTGAGACTGCGCTGACCCGCACCTGAGGTCTCGGCGGCGGTCTCCGGCAGAGGAGGATCCGCCCACGCAGGCAGAGGAGGAGCCGCCCACTCGGAATCCGAGTGGGCGGCTCCTCTCATGTCCGCGGGGCCTGTCTCACGTCCGCGGGGCCTGCGGACGCTGCGTGAGGCTGCGCGGCAGGACGACCGCTCGGACCCGCGACCAGGGTCCGATCTCCTTCGACTGCGTCGCACGGACCCGCTGGACCAGGCGGGCGGCCTCGTGTCCGCTCAGGGCGGTCCCCTCCGGGATGCCGTCCCCGTACCGCAGCGCCTCTGCGGCCTCGGTCGCCTGGTCCAGCAGACGGACGTCGTCCGGCTCCAGGTCCGCGGCGATCCTCTCGTGCTGGTCCCGCAGCGTCCGGGACCGGTCCCACGGGAGTCCCGCATCGATCGTGGAGGCCGCGATCTCCTCCCACACGCCCTCGGTCCGGGCGGCGTCGTCACCGGACAGGCGCGAGCGCCGCGTGAGGAGACGGAGCAGGGCGGGCACCGCCAGCAGCAGGAGCAGGAGGACGACGCCGCCGGCGACCGCCAGCCACAGGGGCACTCCGGCCCCGGTGGGCTCGCCGTCCTCCGCGGCCTCGGGGGCCTGCGTCTCCTGCGGTGCGGACTCCTCCGCACCGGGGGTGGGCTGAGGCGACGACTCCTCCTCCGGAGCCTCGGTCTCCTGGGCCTCGTCCTCGCCCGCGGAGCCCTCCGTCGTCCACGGCGGCGGGTCGCCGGCCGGTCCGCCGGGGGTGGGCTCGAAGCGGACCCAGCCCGCGCCCTCGAAGTACAGCTCGGGCCAGGCGTGCGCCTGATTCATGCGGACCTCGTACTCACCGTCACCGGTGGGAGTGCCCGCGGTGAACCCCACGCCGATCCGGGCGGGGATGCCCAGCGACCGAGCCATCGCCGTCATGGCCCCGGAGAACTGGACGCAGTAACCGCGGCGGTCGCGCAGGAAGTCCTCCAGCGCGGACCCGGACGCGTCCGCGGGCGCATCGAGCGAATACTCGAACTCGTCGCTGCGCAGCCAGTCCTGCAGTGCGACCGCGGCCTCCCACTGGTTCTCCGACCCGGCGGTCACCTCCTCCGCCGTCTGTCCGATCACCTCCGGCACGTCGTTCGGCAGCGCCAGAGTGGACTCGAACTGCTCCGCGTCGACCGGCTGGGCCTGGGCCAGCTGGGCCGGTGTGGGCTCGATCGAGCGGTAGCCGATCGTGTACTGGGCGTCCGTCGAGAGCACCCCGTTGCCCACGATCGTGAGGGTGGACGGGTCGTAGATCCAGCGTCGCTCGACACCGTCGACGGTGGCCGGCGAGTAGGGGGAGGGCAGGTGCTGCTCGTCGAGTCCCTGGACGGCGATCTCCGCCGTGCGCTCGACGACCGGCGTGTCCGCCGCAACGCCCTCCGGGCGCGGCATCCCGTCGACCGCGACCGCGAACGGGTCGATGTCGAAGGGCTCCGGCATCCACGTCGTCCCGTCGAAGGCGCTCACACTGGTGAGGCGCAGGGGAGGGGCCAGCGGGTCGTCGGAGGAGTAGGTGAGGACGACGTCGTCGTTGGACGGGTCGAGGTCCGCGTGCAGATCCAGGAACGGATTCACGACGGTGATGTCCTCCGGCGTCCCCAGCGGCTGCTGCGGGCGCTGGTCGACCGGCGGCAGGACCAAGGGCAGACCCACGCCCAGCAGCAGCGCCAGCGCGCCCGCCAGGACGGAGAAGGCGGCGGCCCTCCGCACGCGCTGGGCGAGGTACCGGGACAGCATGAGGACGACGAACGCCAGGCCGATCGCAGCGAAGTGGAACCACTGCAGCTGGGGACCCGCGACGATGACGGGGATGACCCAGATGAGGAGCAGGAGGATGCCGCCCATCTTGGGGGCGCGCAGATCGGAGACCAGACCGTCGATGAGGATCGTGATGAGACCGATCCCCACGACGAGGATCGCGGTGAAGCCCGGCGTGGAGGGAGCGGGCGCGATCGTCGAGTAGATGTCGTCGACGCCCTGGCCCAGCAGGGAGAAGAGCTCGCCGAACGCGACGGGCGTGGGCAGGCCGAAGGGCATGGCGGACGGTACGCACAGGTAGAGCGCACCGACGACTCCCACGAGGCACTGCCCCAGCACGGCGGAGCCGGTGGCGCGGATCGCCGGCACGGCGCGCAGCAGTGCGCCGCTCACGACGACCAGCAGGATCATGACGACGGTGGGGGTGAACCAGGCCCAGTCCGCGAAGACGGCGCTCACGCTCACGGCCGCCAGCGTCATCGCCACCGCGGTGGCGATGGCGGCGACCCAGGGAGCCACGGTCTCCGCACCGCCGGACTCGTGGGAGTGCGGCGGTGCGGGCTGCTGCGGAGCGGGGGCGTGTGCGGTCGCTGTCATCGGGTGCCTCCTGTGCCGCTGCGCCATTCGTGCGGGAGGGTGAGGGCGCCGCCGAACAGTGCGGTGTCGAGGCCGACGCCGGGGTCGGGGAGCTCCTCGACGACGAAGCGGGAGCGGGCGACGCCCTTGGGCAGGATCCGGGTGAGGGCGTCCGCCCGGTCCGTCGTGAGGGCGCAGATGGTCACGTGCCATGCGGTGGCGGGCACCCGCACATCGTCGGGAACTTGCGCGCCTGCGGAATGGCGGGCGGATTCCAGGCGGACCGCGTCGCGTCCGCGACCTCCCGACGCGTTCACGCGGACGTCCCCGGAATGCAGGATGAGATCCGCGTCGCGATCGAGCTGCTGCATCGCGGCCGCCGCGGCCGCGGTCACGGCGATGTCCGCCCCGTGCCCGTCCGGGTCCGGTCCCAGCGTGTCGAGCAGGACGACGGCCAGCGGCGTCTCCTCGTGCGCGCGCTCGCGCACCATGAGTTCGCCCAGGCGTGCGGTCGAGGCCCAGTGGATGTGGCGGATGTCGTCGCCGGGGACGTACTCGCGCGTGTGGAAGTCGAGGGTCGACGTGCCCCGCATGAGGTGCCGGGAGTCCATGGGCTGCGCGGAGGACCGGGGCGATCCGGTCAGCGGCAGCCGCTGGTCGGGCACCGCGACCGCGACGGGCAGGCGGCAGCCCGTCTTCCGCGTCCGCGTGACGAGGCCGAACGGTCCGTCGATGCGGATGTGCACGTCCACCACACCGCTCATGCCGCGGCGCGTGGGCGAGACGACGAGGGGAGCGGCGTCGTGGGCACGGGCGGACAGGCCCGGCATGCGCAGGCTGCGGTCCGGTCCGAACCCGTCCTCCATCGCGATCTCCACGGCGAACGAGCCGATCGGCAGCGGGGTCCGGTTGCGGACGTGGACGTCGATCGGGGTCTCCGCCCCCACCGCGGTGAGCGCCGTGCCGTCGACGCGGCGCGAGCGGGAGGAGAGGGAGACCTCGATCCGCCCGGAGGCCAGCAGCACGACGAGCGCGGACACGACGACGAGGCCCACGAGGAGGATGCCCGCTGGCAGCATGCCCGGAAGCGAGAAACGATAGGCCGCGATCGCCAGTGCCGCTCCGAGGAGGAGGAAGACGATCCCGGAGGCGGTGGGGCGCATCAGCGCACCGGCACGCGGCGGAGGATGTCGCGGACGAGGGACGCGGCCAGCTGCGGGTCGTCGCCCTCGCGCGGGACGATGCGGTGGGCGAGGACGTCGACCGCGAGCGCCTGGATATCGTCCGGCGTCGCGTAGCCGCGCCCGGCCAGCACGGCCATGACCTTCGCGGTGCGCAGCAGCTGCACGCCCGCGCGCGGGGAGGCGCCCAGGGACACGGCGGGGTCCGCGCGCGTGGCGTCCAGCAGCGAGACGACGTACGCGCGCAGCTCCGGGCTGGCGGACACGTGGCGGATGAGGTCGCGCGCCTGCGTCACCTCGTCGAGGGTCGTGACCGCGGGGGTCCGGGAGAGCGGGTCGTGGTCGACGTGGTGGTCGAGCATGTCCATCTCCGCCTGTGTCGACGGATAGCCGATCGAGATGCGTGCGGTGAAGCGGTCGCGCTGCGCCTCGGGCAGGGTGTAGGTCCCCTCCATGTCGACGGGGTTCTGCGTCGCGACGACCATGAACGGCTGCGGCATGCGGTACGTGGTGCCGTCGACGCTCGCCTGGTTCTCCGCCATGCACTCGAGCATCGCCGACTGGGTCTTGGGGGAGGCGCGGTTGATCTCGTCCGCGATGACCACGTTCGCGAACACCGGCCCCGCGCGGAACTCGAAGGCGCGGGTCTCCTGGTTGAAGATGCTCACGCCCACGACGTCCGACGGCAGCAGGTCCGGGGTGAACTGGATGCGGCGGACGCTGCCCCCGACCACGCGGCCCAGCGCCTTCGCGAGCAGGGTCTTGCCCACTCCCGGCACGTCCTCCAGGAGGAGGTGGCCGCCGGCGAAGAGGGTGATGAGCGCCGTGCGGACGGCGTGGTCCTTGCCGTCGAGCACCGTGTTCATCGCCGATCGCGACTTCTGCGCGATGGCCTGGATGTGGGTGATGTGGTCGTTCCCGAGCGCGGTCATGCCCCCATTCTCACCCACCCGGTCGCCGCGACACCACTCAGCGAGGTTCTCCGCACTCCGCCCCACCCTCCTCCACCGGGTCTCCCCACTTCCCTCCACCCGGTCTCCCCACGTCCCTCCACGGGCCCGTTTCCGTGCCGCAGGACCGCGGATCAGGGCCTTTGCTGGTGCCGTGACGCCCCCGGAGCGACGCGCCGTGACACGCGGATCGAGGCGCCGCCACCACTTTCCTCCACCTATCTGACCTGCGGAAACAATGTTCTTCTGGTCAAACACGCGTTGGATCCGGCATTATGTGGAGGCAAGTGGAGTACAGTGGGAGCCATCGGAGCCCCCAGGGGATCCGAAGGGGGTGGGGCACCGTGTTCCTCGGCACGCACATGCAGCGGCTGGACGACAAGGGCCGCCTCATCCTCCCCGCGAAGTTCCGTGAGGAGCTGTCGGACGGGCTGGTGCTGACACGAGGGCAGGAGCGCTGCCTCACCGTGTTCTCCACGAGCGAGTTCGAGAGCGTCCACGAGCAGATGCGGGCGGCGCCCATGACGAGCCGGCAGGCGAGGGACTACCTGCGCGTGTTCCTCTCGGGGGCGTCGGCGGAGCAGCCCGACAAGCAGAGTCGGGTCACGGTTCCGCAGGCCCTGCGGCAGTACGCAGGGCTGGATCGCGACGTCGCCGTGATCGGCATGGGCAACCGTGCGGAGATCTGGGATGCCCCCACGTGGGAGCAGTACCTGGCGGAGACGGAGCAGGGCTTCTCGGATCGCTCGGACGAGGTGATCCCCGGAGTCATCTGATCCTCGAGCGCTGGATCGAGATCCTCGCCCGCCTGTGGTTTCGGGGCACTTCCCCGGTTCCGAAGCCTGCAGGTCCTGACGCACTTCCCCGGTGGCAGGGCGCGGGCGGACGGGGTTCTGGACCCAGCGCAGCACGCGAACCGCGGCATCCCCCGCGGTTCGCACCCCTCAGACGGACCCGACCGGAAGGACGCGCGACATGGACCGGTTCGCCCACACCCCGGTGCTCCTCGAGCGCTGCGTGGAACTCGTGGGCGTCGGTGTCGCCGCCGCACGGGAGGCGGGGACGACCCCCTACGTCGTCGACGGGACCCTGGGGATGGGCGGACACGCGGAGGGCATCCTCGAGGCCCACCCGGATGCGCGCGTCATCGGGCTCGACCGGGACCCGGACGCGCTCGCACGGGCGGGGGAGCGGCTGGCGCGCTTCGGCGACAGGCTCATCGCGGTCCACGCGGTCGACGACGAGCTGGAAGCGGTGCTGGACGACCTGGGAGTGGACGCCATCAGCTCCCTGCTCCTGGACCTGGGCGTCTCCTCCCTCCAGCTGGACGAGGACGAGCGCGGGTTCTCCTACTCGCGTCCCGCGCCGCTGGACATGCGGATGGACCAGACCCGCGGGCTCACCGCGGCGGACGTCCTCAACACGTACGACGAGGACGAGCTGGTGCGCGTGATCCGGGACTACGGCGAGGAGAGGCAGGCCCGCCGCATCGCCCGCGCGGTCGTCGCGGACCGCGCTGAGCGCCCGTGGGAGACGTCCCAGCAGCTCGCAGGACTCCTGGAGCGCGTCGTGGGCGACGGGCCGGCGAAGCGGAAGCGATCGCACCCGGCGAAGCGCACGTTCCAGGCGCTGCGGATCGAGGTGAACCGCGAGCTGGACTCCCTCTCCACCGCGCTCCCCGCCGCGCTGCGGCGCCTCCACCTGGGCGGCACCGCGGTCATCGAGTCCTACCAGTCACTCGAGGACGTCATCGTCAAGCGCATCTTCGCGGACGGGACGACGGACCAGGCTCCGCCCGAGCTGCCGGTCGTCCCGCCGGAGCTGCAGGCCTGGCTGCGTCCCCTCACGCGCGGTGCGGAGAAGGCGTCCGCTCAGGAGATCGAGAGCAACCCGCGTTCCGCCAGCGTCCGGCTGCGGGCCGTCCAGAAGATCGGAGAGGCACGATGAGCGCACCCGTCCGCACGATGCCCCCGCGCGCGACCGCCGCGCCGCGCCGGTCGCCGGTCGTCCCCGCCCGGCGGACCCAGCGCCGGCTGCGGCTGGTGCTGCCGGAGCCGGCACGCCCACGCGTGTCCACGGCCGTCCAGGTCCTCCTCATCGTCCTCGTGGGAGTGGTCGTGGGCCTCGTCGCCAACATCCTCGTGTCGCACACGACGTTCAAGGTGCAGGAGCTCACGGACCAGCAGACGGCGCTCCAGGACCAGCGGGACCGACTGTCGGAGGACATCGCCTACCGCGAGAGTCCGCAGAACATCGCGTCGTTCGCGGAGGAGAACGGGATGAAGCGCGACACCTCGCCGCAGTTCGTCGATCTGTCGACGGGGGAGATCCTCACCCCGGAGCAGGCGGGCGGGGCGGATCCCGCAGAGGAATCTCCTGTGAGGATCCCGGGACCGCGTGCCGATGCGCGCGAGGACGTCCGACCCAATCTACGCTCGCCGGAGCGTCTGCCCGTGGTGGGCGGCGACGCAGGGGAATTCACCGCTCCGGCCCAGACCCCGCCGGGGGGCTGACCCGGAGACGACGCAGACAGGACGGGAGGAGACCGGATGGGACAGGCGCCCCGCACTCGGAGGCGATGGAGGCTCTCCCCGGCCGGTCGGATCCGTCTCGTGGGCGTCGCCTCGGTGGGCATCCTCTGCCTCGTCCTGTGGAACCTCGTCGCGATCCAGGGCGTCGACCAGCAGCAGGCGGCCCAACGCGCGCTGGAGGGACGCCTCACGGAGGTCGCGATCCCCGCGCACCGCGGCGTCATCCAGACGGCGGACGGGACGACCCTCGCCAGCAACGCCGCGCGGTTCCGCGTCGTGGTCGACCAGCAGAACGTGGCCGACTACGCGGACGAGGACGGTGAGCCGCTGGGGGCGTGGGGGGCCGCGCAGGACCTCGCGACCGTGCTCGACACGGATCCGGGGCTCCTCCACCCCAAGCTGGACGGCGACCGTCGGTGGAACGTCGTGGCGACGGGACTCACCAGCGAGGTGCGGGACGAGATCGCAGCCCTCGACATCCCCGGCATCACGTTCGAGGAGTACGCGATCCGGTCCTACCCCTCCGGCGCGGTCGCCGGCAGCCTCGTGGGATTCGTGGGTTCGGACGGCGAGCCGCTGGCGGGCCTCGAGTACAGGTACGACGATCAGCTGGCGGGCGTCGACGGTGTGCAGCAGTACGAGCGCGGACTGCGCGGCGAGCGGATCCCGCTGGGCGACACGAGCATCACCCCGGCAGTCGACGGCACCGGCATCCGCCTCACGATCGATCCGACCATCCAGCACTACCTGCAGGAGGCCGCGGCGGAGGCGGCGGACGAGCACGAGGCGGAGTGGGCCTCGATCGTCATGACGGACGTGAAGACCGGGAAGCTCCTCGCAGCGGCGGAGTCGCCCAGCGTCGACCCCAACGATCCGTCCGCGGTCGACGCGGAGGACCGCGGTGCCCGCGTCTTCACCGCCGCCTTCGAGCCGGGGTCCACCGCCAAGATGATCACGGTCGCCGCACTCCTGGAGGAGGGCCTGCACACCCCCACGGACGAGTTCACGGTGCCGGACCGATGGACCGCGCCCAATGACGAGGAGTTCCGCGACTCGTCCGCCCACGAGGATCAGAAGCTCACACTCACCGGGATCCTCGCGCAGTCGTCGAACACCGGCACGATCCTGGCCGGTGACAAGCTGTCCTCCGACCAGCGGTACGAGTACTTCACCCGGTTCGGATTCGGAGAGGCCACCGCCGTGGGCTTCCCCGGTGAATCCTCAGGCGTCGTCCACCCCGTCGACGAGTGGGACGGCCGCACGAAGTACACGGTCATGTTCGGGCAGGGCATGACCGCGACCGCCGTGCAGACGACCGCGGCGATGGCCGCGATCGCGAACGGCGGTGTGCTGCCCCAGACGCAGTTGGTCGACGGCACCGTCGACGCGTCCGGCCGCTTCACGCCGGCGGAGACGACCGCGGGGACGCGGGTCGTGTCTGAGGAGACCGCGGACCAGGTGCTCGACATGCTCGAGCACGTGGTGGTGGACGGCACTGCCGGGAACGCGGCCGTGCCCGGCTATCGGGTGGCGGGCAAGACCGGCACCGCGCAGGCTCCCGCGGAGGAGGGCGGCGGCTACGATGGCTACACCGCTTCGTTCGTGGGTGTCGCCCCCGCCGAAGATCCGCGCATCGCGGTGTCCGTCACACTGCAGCGACCCCGCAAGGGTTACTACGGTGGACAGTCCGCCGCTCCGGTGTTCTCCGATGTGACGGGATTCGCACTCCGTCATCTGCGGGTGCCGCTGTCCACCGGTGAACCCTCCGACACACCGACCGAATGGGAATGATGAAGCTCTCCGACCTCGACCTGCCGTCCGCCGCCCGGATCCTGGGGGATCCGGACCGCGCCGTCGACGGGGTGTCGCAAGACTCCCGCCAGGCCGCCGCGGGAGACCTGTGGGCGGCGCTGCCGGGCGCTCGCGTGCACGGCGCGGAGTTCGCGGCGGATGTGCTGGCCCGCGGCGTCCGCGCCGTGCTCACCGACACCCGCGGACTGGACCTCCTGCGCGCGGGCGAGATCGTCCTCGGCGATCTCTCCGTCGTCCTCGTCGAGGAGCCGCGCACGGTGCTGGGAGGGATCTCTGCACAGGTCTTCGGCACGGATCCGGAGTCCCCGCACCTGTACGGACTGACCGGCACGAACGGGAAGACGACGACCGCCTTCATCCTCGACGCGCTGCTGCGCCGGCTGGGGCGGACGACCGGGCTCATCGGAACCGTCGAGACGACGATCGCCGGGGTCCGCGAGCCGAGCGTGCGGACGACGCCGGAGGCGCCGGACCTGCACCGCCTCTTCCGTCGGATGCGCGACCGGGGCGTCGACGCCTGCACGATGGAGGTGTCCTCGCACGCGCTGGCGCAGCACCGCGCGGACGGCGCGCTGTTCCGGGTCGCGGGCTTCACGAACCTGAGTCAGGACCACCTGGACTTCCACCCCACGATGGACGACTACTTCGCGGCGAAGGCGACGCTGTTCACCCCCGCGCACGCGCGCGCCGGAGTGGTCGTCGTCGACGACGAGTGGGGCGAGCGGATGCTGCGCGCGGCGACGGTGCCCGTCCGGTCGCTGTCCGCGGACCCCGCGCGGACCCCTGACTACCGGCTGGAGAGGTCCGAGGCCCCTGAGGACTTCGTCCTCCACCTGCCGGACGGCGGGCGGGTCCCGGCCCGCTCACCCCTGCCGGGGGACTTCAACCGCACGAACACGGCGCTGGCTCTCGCGATGCTGCACGCGGCGGGAGAGACGGCGGAGCGGCTGACCGAGGCCGCCGACGACCTCGCGGTGGTGGTCCCCGGCCGCATGGAGCGCGTCCACGAGGCCGGTCCGCTGGCAGTCGTCGACTACTCGCACACCCCGGACGCGCTCGACAAGGTGCTGGGCGGCCTGGACGGGACCGGTTCGCCGCTCGTGCTGGTCGTGGGGGCCGGCGGCGACCGCGACGCGTCGAAGCGACATGCGATGGGGGCCGTCGCGGTGCGCCGCGCGGACGTGGTGATCGTCACGGACGACAACCCCCGCTCGGAGGATCCGGCGACGATCCGCGAGGCGGTCCTGGCGGGTGCCCGAGACGCGATCGCGGCGGGGGATGCGCGCACCGCGGTGGAGGACCTTCAGGAGTGCGCCTCCCGCGCGGACGCGATCATCGAGGCGGTCCGCCGGGCGGGCGGCACGGGCACGGTCCTGGTCGCCGGGAAGGGGCACGAGACGGGCCAGGAGATCGCCGGTGAGGTCCACCCGTTCGACGACCGGGAGCGGACACGCGAGGCGATCGCCTCGCATCCGGGCCACCGCGCAGCCGGTAGAGTTCAGGATTGATATGAAGCCTTTCTCAGCACAGGATCTGGCCGATGCCACGAGCGGTGAGCTCTACGGCATCGCACCGGACGCACAGCTCTCCGCCGGAGTCGTGACGGACTCCCGCGACGTCTCGACCGGTGACATCTACGTAGCCCGGCGGGGCGATCAGCGCGACGGACTCGACTTCGCCCCGGCCGCCCTGGCCGCCGGCGCCTCCCTCATCGTGGCGGAGGCGGTGCCCACCGTCGACGGGGAGCACCTGCCCACCCTGGTGGTGCAGGACGCGACGGAGGCGCTGGGCAGGCTCGCGCGACTCAACGTCGAGGCCCTGCGGGAGGCGGGCGATCTGACCGTCGTCGCGATCACCGGGTCCGCCGGCAAGACGACCGTCAAGGACCTCGTGGGCGACCTGCTGTCGTCCGCCGGCGAGACGGTGTGGCCGCCCAAGTCGTTCAACAACGAGGTGGGCGTGCCCCTGACCGCGCTGCGGGCGGACGAGTCGACCCGCTTCCTCGTGCTGGAGATGGGCGCCCGCTCGATCGGCAACCTCACCTACCTCACCTCTCTCGTGACACCGGACGTCGCCGTCGAACTCATGGTCGGCACGGCGCACTCCGGCGTCTTCGGGTCGATCGAGAACACCGCCCGCGCGAAGGCGGAGCTGGTCGAGTCGCTGCGTCCCGGCGGTGTGGCGGTGCTGAATGCCGACGACCCGCGCGTGCGCGCGATGGCGGACGTGCTGGGCGAGGGCGTCGACGTCCTCTGGTTCTCCGCCTCCGGCCGTACGAGCGTCGACGGATCGGACGCCCCGGTCGTGTTTGCGGAGGGGGTCGTCACGGCCGCCTCCGGCCGTCCCCGCTTCGCGCTGCACGTGCCGGGCGCGGACCCCGCGGACGTCGAGCTGGCGCTCGTGGGCGAGCACCATGTGTCGAACGCGCTGGCGGCCGCGGCGGTCGCGCACAGCTGCGGCCTCTCCGCACGGTCGATCGTCACGACCCTGGCGACCTCCGGTGCCGCCAGCCGCTGGCGGATGGAGCTCATCGATTCGCCCAGCGGCATCACGGTGCTCAATGACGCGTACAACGCGAACCCGGACTCGATGCGGTCGGCCCTCAAGACGCTCGCGGCCATGGGCCGCGGGGACGAGGAGAGCCCGTCCCGCCGCACGATCGCCGTCATCGGCGAGATGCTGGAGCTGGGGGAGGAGTCCCGCCAGGCGCACGCGGACATCGGCGAGCTGGTCGTCCGCCTCAACATCGACCGCACGGTCGTCGTGGGCGAGGGCGCGCGCCCGGCCTTCCAGGCCGCCGAGCTCGAGGGCTCGTGGGGCAACGAGGCCGTGTGGGTCCCCACCGTCGCCGAGGCCCGCGATCTGCTCAAGGCGGAGCTGCAGCCGGGCGACCTCGTGCTCTTCAAGTCGTCGAACGACGTGGGTCTGCGGTTCCTGGGCGATGAGATCGCCGGAGTGACGGTCACGTCATGATCGCCGTCATCCTCGCCGCGGTCTTCGCGCTCGTCTTCGCCCTCGTCGGCACCCCTGCCTTCATCGGCGTCCTCGTCAAGCGCGGCTACGGCCAGTTCATCCGCGACGACGGACCCAAGTCCCATGCGACCAAGCGGGGCACGCCCACGATGGGCGGCGTCGTCATCATCGGCTCCGCCGTCCTCGCCTACTTCCTGGGACACCTGCTCACCGGCTCCGTCCCCACCGTGTCCGGACTGCTGGTCCTCTGGCTGGCGGTGGGACTGGGCACGGTCGGATTCCTGGACGACTACATCAAGGTGTCGAAGCAGCGCAGCCTGGGTCTGCGCCCGCTGGGGAAGATCCTGGGACAGGGCTTCGTGGGCGTCTCGTTCGCCGTCCTGGCGCTGCTGTTCCCCAACGAGTCCGGCAGCACGCCGGCGTCGACGGCGATCTCCTTCGCCCGGGACCTGCCGATCGATCTGGCGTTCGCGGGCGCCGCTGTGGGCTTCATCCTCTTCATCCTGTGGGCGAACCTCATCGTCACCGCCGTGTCGAACGCCGTGAACCTCACGGACGGCCTGGACGGGCTGGCGGCCGGGTCCGCCGTCGTCGTCTTCACGGGATACATCATCATCACGCTCTGGCAGTCGACGCAGAACTGCGCTCTGCAGACCACCGCGGCCGCCGGCTGCTACGAGGTCCGCGACCCGCGCGACCTGGCAATGGTGGGTGCGGCCATGACCGCGGCCTGCCTGGGCTTCCTCTGGTGGAACACCTCTCCGGCCAAGATCTTCATGGGCGACACCGGCTCGCTGGCGATCGGCGGCGCCCTGGCGGGCATCGCGATCCTCTCGCGCACGGAGCTCCTGCTGGTTGTCCTGGGCGGACTCTTCGTCATCATCACGCTGTCCGTCATCATCCAGGTTGCGTCGTTCAAGACGACCGGCAAGCGCGTGTTCCGGATGGCGCCCCTGCAGCACCACTTCGAGTTGAAGGGCTGGGCGGAGGTCACGATCGTCGTGCGCTTCTGGATCATCGCCGTCCTCTTCGTGATCGGCGGCGTCGCCCTGTTCTACGCGGAATGGCTGGCGCACCTTGACTGATCCCGTCCCCGCCCCGGCCGCGCGCGCGTCCGCACTCGCGGAGTCCTACCCGCACGCGGACCGCGTGCCCGCCGCCCTGCAGGGACCGGACTCGTCGCTGGACGGTCTGCGGATCCTCGTCACCGGGCTGGGCGTGTCCGGGTTCCCGGTCGCGGCCCACCTGGGGGAGCGCGGTGCCGCCGTCACGCTGGTCGACGGCGACACGCGCCGCGACGAGTCGGAGCGCATCCGCATCCTCGAGGTCTTCGACGTCGACGTGCGGCGCGGACCGCAGCACGTCGAGGCGCTGCCCCAGCCCCGCGACGGGGGGCTGTTCGACCTCGTCGTCACGTCGCCCGGCTGGCGTCCCGACTCACCCGTGCTCGCAGGTGCCCGCGCCGCCGGCATCCCCGTCATCGGCGAGGTCGAGCTGGCCTGGCGGGTGCGCGGCGCGAACAGCGCGCCGTGGCTGGTCGTGACCGGCACGAACGGGAAGACGACCACGACGACGATGCTCGCGTCGATGCTCACCGCCGCGGGTCTGCGGACCCGTCCGTGCGGCAACATCGGCGATCCCCTCCTCGAGGCCGTGCTGGATCCGGAGCTGGACGTCCTGGCGATCGAGCTGTCCAGCTTCCAGCTGCACTGGCAGTTCTCGATGGGTGCGCACGCCGCCGCCGTCCTCAACATCGCGGACGACCACCTGGACTGGCACGGCGGGGCGCAGGCGTACCGCGCGGACAAGGGCCGCGCGTATGAGAACGTCGTCCGCGCCTGCGTCTACAACGTCGAGGACCCCGCCACCCGCACACTCGTGGAGGACGCGGACGTCGTCGAGGGCGCCCGCGCGGTGGGTTTCACGCTGGGCGTGCTCGGTCCCGGCTCACTGGGGCTCGTCGAGGACGTGCTCGTCGACCGCGCCTTCATCCCGCAGCGCTATTCGTCCGCCGCCGAGCTGGGCTCGCTGGCCGATGTCGCGGCCGCCGTGGGAACCGACGATCCGGGCCCCCACCACATCGCGGACGCGCTGGCGGCCGCTGCGCTGGCCCGGTCCGTGGACGTGCCCACGGGTGCGGTCCGCGACGGCCTGCGCGCGCACGCGCCCGGCGACCACCGGTCGCGCCTCCTCGCGGAGGCGGACGGCATCCGGTGGGTGGATGACTCGAAGGCGACGAACCCGCACGCCGCCGCCGCGGCACTGGCTGCCTGCGACTCCGCCGTCTGGATCGCGGGCGGGCTCCTCAAGGGCGCGTCCGTCGACGATCTGGTCTCCCGGGTCGCGCCGCGGCTGCGCTCCGCCGTGCTGATCGGCGAGGACCGCACCGCCCTGCGTGAGGCCCTCGCCCGACACGCCCCGGAGGTCCCCGTCGCCGAGGTCGTTGTGGACTCCGCGGTCCCCTCCGGGCCGCAGCGGGAAGACGCCGTCGCCCGGCGGGCCGTCGAACTGGCTGCGCAGGCAGCGCAGCCGGGCGACACCGTGCTGCTGGCCCCGGCGGCCGCGAGCATGGACCAGTTCGTCGACTACCGGGCCCGCGGCGAGCGCTTCGGCGAGGCCGTGCGCGCCCACCTCCTGTCGCACCCGGCAGCCGCGGACGGATGAGGGGGCCGGCGGTCGTGGGCGAGGAGACGACTGCGACCCGTGAGCGGGGGACGGACGGCGCATCCGCCGGTCTGGGCCCGGTCGCGGGACTCAAGCGCGTCCTGGAGCTTCCGGCGACCAGCTACGTCGTCATCCTCGTGAGCGTCCTCTCACTCACCGGCTTCGGCCTCATCATGGTGCTGTCCGCGTCCTCGATCACCGCGTACGACGGCGGTGAGGGGAATTCGTTCGGGATTTTCGCACGGCAGGCGATGTTCGCGGTCGCGGGCGTCATCGGGATGATGGCGCTCTCGCGGCTGGGACCGGGGTGGTGGAGACCGCTCGCCTGGATCGGGTTCCTCCTGGCGCTGGCGCTGCAGTCCCTCACACTCACCCCGCTGGGCGTCGAGGTGAACGGTTCGCGCAGCTGGATCGCAGTCGTGGGCTCGCTGCGTCTGCAGCCGGCGGAGCTGCTCAAGATCGCCTTCGCCTTGTGGCTGGGCGCCGAACTGGGACGCAACGACGTCCGTCAGCACGTGTGGCGGTCGTGGGGGATCGCACTTGCCGGACTCGTGGCCGCCGGAGGCCTCATCATGGCCGGACGCGACCTGGGCACCGCGATCATCGTCTTCCTCCTCTTCCTGGGGGCCCTCTTCGTCTCCGATCTGCCGGTCGGCACGGTCTTCGGCACCGCGGCCGCAGGTGCGGTCGCGGTGGGCCTCTTCGTCATCACGAGCCCCAACCGGCTCCAGCGCGTCCTCGCGTCGGTGAGCGGGCACGAGGGCGCCTCCGCCGACGACATGCTGGGGACGCACTGGCAGTCGTCCCACGGCGAGTACGCGCTGGCCTCCGGCGGACTCTTCGGGGTGGGACTGGGCGCCAGCCGCGAGAAGTGGTCGTGGCTGCCGGAGGCGCACAACGACTTCATCTTCGCGATCATCGGCGAGGAGCTGGGGCTGGCGGGCACGCTGCTCGTCATCGCTCTCTTCGCCGCGCTGGCGTGGGGCCTGCTGCGCGTCTCGCTGCGCGCGCGCGACCCGCTCATGCGCGTGACGACGATGGCGGTCTTCATGTGGATCATCGGCCAGGCGGCCGTCAACATCTCCGTCGTCGTCAAGCTGCTGCCCGTCATCGGCGTGCCGCTGCCGTTCGTGTCGTACGGTGGATCCGCGCTCGTCGCGAACCTCCTGGCCGCCGGCGTCGTCCTCGCGTTCGCGCGCCAGGAGCCGGGCGCGCGCGACGCGCTGCGCCCGCGCCGCCGCCGTCGCTCTCTGTCCATCCTCGCTCGCACCTCCGGAGGTCGCCCATGACGCTGTCCGTACTGCTGGCCGGCGGCGGCACCGCCGGCCACGTCTCGCCGCTGCTGGCGATCGCCGACGACATCCGGTTCCAGGAACCGGACGCGGACATCGTCGTGCTGGGCACGCAGGAGGGTCTCGAGACCCGCCTGGTGCCGGCCGCCGGCTACGACCTCGAGACCATCGCCAAGGTGCCGATGCCGCGCCGCCCGAACGCAGACGCGCTGCGGTTCCCCGGCCGCTTCCGCGGGGCCGTGTCCCAGGTCGTCCAGCTGCTGCGCGAGCGCAGCGTCGACGTGGTGCTGGGGGTGGGCGGATACGTCTCGACGCCGGCCTACCTGGCCGCGCGGCGTACGGGCACGCCCATCGTCGTCCATGAGGCGAACGCGCGCCCGGGCCTGGCGAACCGCGTGGGCGCACTCCTCACGCGGTCCGACCTCGTGGGCTACGCGTTCGCGGGGACCCCGCTGAAGGGCCGGCACGTGGGCATGCCCATGCGCGCCCGGATCGAGGCCGTCGACTACGACGAGGAGGAGCAGCGCCGCGCCGCGCGCCGCGCGCTCGAGCTCGATGAGGAGCTCCCCACCCTCGTCGTGACCGGCGGTTCGCTGGGCGCCCAGTCGCTCAACGACGCGCTGGCCGCCGCCGCGCAGTCGATCGGGGAGGCAGGCGTCCAGGTCCTCCACATCACGGGGGCCGGCAAGGGCGAGGCGCTGCGCGAGGCCGTCGCGGACCAGCCGCACTACCACGTCCGCGACTACGTCGACGGGATGGAGAACGCGTACCTCGCCGCGGACCTCCTCGTGTGCCGCGCGGGGGCGGGCACGGTCGCAGAGGTGAGCGTCATGTGGGTGCCCGCGGTCTTCGTCCCCCTGGCGATCGGCAACGGCGAGCAGAGGCTCAACGCCGCCGCGCACGTGGACGCCGGTGCGGCGCTCCTCATCGACGACGCAGACTTCACCGGGGACCTCGTCCGGGAGACGGTCCTGCCGCTCGTCACGGACGACGAACGATTGACGGCCATGCGCGAGGCCGCGCGCCGGGAGTCCTTCCCCGGCACCGCCGCGCGCACGATGACCCACATGGTCTACGACGCGGCGGGCATCGAGCACCCCGGCCGCGAGTACGGGCCACAGCAGTGGACGAAGCACGAGCGGTTCTATCGGACAGGTGGGGAGTGAGCATGACGGAAGCGGCGGACGCCATCGTCCCGGCGGCCCGGTTGGGGCGCGTCCACTTCATCGGGATCGGCGGCGCGGGGATGTCCGGCATCGCCCGGGTCATGCTGGCGCGCGGGATCGAGGTGTCCGGCAGCGACGCCCGCGACTCCGATGTCGTCACCGGCCTGCGGGCCCTGGGCGCGCACGTCGACATCGGCCACGCGGGTGACGCGGTCGACGCGGCGCAGACGGTCGTCGTGTCCTCCGCGATCCGCGCGGACAACCCGGAGCTCACCCGCGCACGGGAGCGGGGGCTTCGGATCATCCACCGCTCGGCGGCCCTGGGCGCACTCATGACCGACCGGCGGGCCGTCGCGGTCGCGGGCACCCACGGCAAGACGACGACGACCTCGATGACGACCGTCGCGCTCCAGGCGTGCGCGGCGGACCCGTCGTTCGTGATCGGCGGCATCCTCACCGCGACGGGTGCGAACGCCCACGAGGGCACCGGCGACGTGTTCGTCGCGGAGGCGGACGAGTCAGACGGCTCGTTCCTCCTGTACTCGCCGGCCGTCGGCATCGTCACGAACGTCGAGGCCGACCACCTGGACCACTACGGGACCGCCGAGGCCGTGGATGAGGCGTTCCACGCGTTCGCCCGCCGCGTCGCGGACTCCGGCGGCACCCTCGTCGCGTGCCTCGACGACCCCGGCGCCCGCGCGATCGCCCACGCCGCCGCGGCCCGCGGTGCGGACGTCATCGGCTACGGGACGGCGCAGCAGGACCCGGCCGCGGCCTCGGCGTCGTTCCGCACCGCCCGCGTCGTCCCCGTCGAGGCGCGGGGGCAGAGCCAGACGTTCACGCTGACCCTGGACGGCGACGATATCGCCGTGCGGCTCAACCAGCCGGGCGGGTACAACGCGCTCAACGCCGCGGCCGCTGTCTGCACCGCGGCCGCACTGGGCTACGACCCCGCTCAGGCCGCCGCCGGCCTGAGCGGATTCCACGGCACCCGCCGCCGCTTCGAGTTCCGCGGGCAGGCCGCGGGCGTGCGCGTCTACGACGACTACGCGCACCACCCCACGGAGATCACGGCGCTGCTGACCGCCGCGAAGGACGTCGTGGACCCCGGCGGGCGCGTGCACGTCGTCTTCCAGCCCCATCTCTTCTCGCGGACGCAGAACTTCCGCGAGGAGTTCGGCCGGGCGCTGGGCATCGCGGACGACGTCGTCGTGCTCGACGTGTTCCCCGCCCGCGAGGACCCCGTCCCCGGCGTCACCGGCGCGATCGTCGCAGACGAGGTCCCACACGACTCCGTCGCGTTCCTGCCCGCCTTCACCCAGGTCGTCCCGCACCTGCTGGACCGGGTGCGGCCCGGCGACATCGTGCTGACGGTGGGCGCCGGCGACGTCACCGTGCTGGGACCGGAGATCGTCGAGGCCCTGGGCGGGGCATGAGCGGAGCGGATGACCTCCGGGATCTCCGTCGCAGCCGTCTGCGGGCGCGCACGGTCCGCTGGGCCACGGCGCTGGGGATCGTGGGCGCGCTCGTCGCGATCGCGGCGGTGGCCTGGTTCTCCCCGCTGCTCGAGGTCGACGAGGTGACGGTGACCGGCGGTGAACTGGTCGACCGGGACGCCGTGCGGGCGGACGCCGAGGAGCAGGTGCTGGGCGTCCCTCTGCCGCAGGTGCGACGCGAGCGTCTCAGCACCCGGCTGGAGGAGGCGCACACGGCAGCGGAATCGATCGCGATCGAGTACGCGGGCCCCCGCGCACTGCGGATCGAGGTCGTCGACCGCACCCCGGTCATCGCAATCGTCGAGGGCGGGACCGCCACCCGGTTCGACGGGGGCGGCGTGCGGATCGACGAGGTGCCCGCAGACGGTCTGGAACTGCCGGTCCTGCGCGCGGACGAGGGCGTCGACGGCTCGTCCGCCGCGCGCGACGGGGCGGCCCTCCTCACCCAGATCGATGGAGCGATCCCGGCCCCGGTCGAGGAGCTGCGCGCCACCGCGGACGGCGAGTTCGAGATGCGGGTGCGCACGGACGAGGGGGAGGCCCTCATCATGTTCGGATCCGCTGAGGACGGTGCGCGCAAGGCGCGGATCGCCGCGATCCTCCTGGAGGAGGGGAACGAGACGGTCGACGTGTCCGTGCCGGACGTCCCCGTCGCCGGTTGAACGGCGCGTCTCCGGAGGATCGCCGTCCGACACTCCGGCCCCAGTCGTTGCACTCGGAGGGCTGGACCAATAGCGTCGACCCCATATCGAGCTATGCCCATCCCCAGGGTCGAAAGAGGAACCGACGTGGCTGAATTCCAGAGCGCAGGAGCTGACATCAAGGTCGCCGGCTGCGGCGGCGGCGGCGTCAACGCCGTCCAGCGGATGATCGACGTGGGCCTGCGCGGCGTCGAGTTCATCGCGATCAACACAGACGCGCAGGCACTGCTGCTGTCCGAGGCGGATCTCAAGCTGGAGATCGGCCGCGAACTGACCCGCGGTCTGGGCGCCGGCGCGGATCCGGAGGTGGGCCGCAAGGCCGCCGAGGACTCCGAGGACGCGATCCGCGAGGCGCTCGAGGGCGCCGACATGGTCTTCGTGACCGCCGGCGAGGGCGGCGGCACGGGCACGGGATCCGCTCCCGTCGTCGCCCGCATCGCCCGGTCGCTGGGCGCGCTCACGATCGGCATCGTGACCCGCCCCTTCACGTTCGAGGGCCGCCGCCGGTCCGCGCAGGCGGAGGCGGGCATCCGCACGCTGCGCGAAGAGGTCGACACCCTCATCGTCATCCCCAACGACCGACTGCTGTCCATCTCCGACCGCAACGTGTCGCTGCTGGACGCCTTCAACTCGGCGGACGAGGTCCTGCGCTCCGGCGTCCAGGGCATCACGGACGTCATCGCCGTCCCCGGCATCATCAACCTCGACTTCGCGGACGTGAAGGCGGTCATGCAGAACGCGGGCACCGCGCTCATGGGCATCGGCGCCGCGACCGGCGAGGACCGGGCGGTGCAGGCGGCGGAGGCCGCGATCGCCTCGCCGCTGCTGGAAGCCAGCATCGAAGGCGCCCACGGCGTGCTGTTCTACGTGCAGGGCGGGTCCGACCTGGGCATCTTCGAGGTGAACGAGGCCGCACGACTCGTGCAGGAGGCAGCGCATCCGGAGGCCAACATCATCTTCGGTGCGGTCATCGACGACAATCTGGGCGACGAGTGCCGCATCACGGTCATCGCAGCCGGCTTCGACGTGCCGGCTTCGGAGACGCGCGACGCCCCGGCCGTCGGCCGTGCGGAGGAGCCGCGCGCCGCGGTCGAGCAGACCCAGGAGCGCGCGGCGGAGGAGCCCGCCGTCCTGCAGGGCGAGGACGCTCCCACCCCGCTGCGCCCCGCGCCGGCGCGCACGGATGACCTGCCGCAGTCCCTGCCGGACGAGTCGCGCTACGACAGCTCCGACCTGGACATCCCCGATTTCCTGAAGTGACACGCGCGCGAGCGCTCCGCACGGAGGGCGCTCGCGTCGCAGAGGGAGGCGCAGTGCTGGGACACCGCCTGGATCTGGTGGGCGCGGCCGGTCGCGCCCATCTTGCCTTCACCGATCGCCACGGCGGATACGGTGCGGGCCCCTACGGCAGCTTCAACCTGGCGCTGCACGTGGGCGACGAACCGTCGACGGTTGCCGCCAACCGTGCACTGCTCGGTCAGGCGCTGGGCCTCGACCGCATCAGCTACGTCGACCAGGTCCACGGCACGACCGTGCACCCGGTCACCGCGGACACGGACACCGGAGACTCGGCCGGATCCGGCGACGCCCCACCCCCGCAGGCGGACGCGCAGGTGACGACGCTGCCGGGGGTCGGCCTCGCGATCCTCGTGGCGGACTGCACGCCGGTCCTGCTGGCGGCACCTGACGAGGGCGTCGTCGCCGCCGTCCACGCGGGGCGGCAGGGCATGGCCGGCGGCGTCGTCGGCGCGACCGTACGCGCGATGCGCGAGCGCGGAGCCACGCGGATCGAGGCGGCGATCGGTCCGTCGATCGGGCCCCGCAGCTACGAGGTGCCCCTGGATCTGCGGGACGAGGTCGCGGCCGCGCACCCGGTGACGGCCTCGGTGACCCGGTGGGGCACGCCCGCACTGGACGTGGCGGGGGGAGTGGCGGAACAGCTGCGCAGCGCCGGCGTGGGGATCGCGCACTGGTCCGGGGCGTGCACGGCGGAGTCCTCCGACCTGTTCTCCTATCGCCGCGACGGCACGACCGGACGGTTCGCGGGTGTCGTGTGGTTCACGCCCGCGGAAACCGCGACACACCCGCGCGCCTCAGCTCCGACGGGCCGCCCCTCCGGTAGTTTCGTCAGAGAGTGAGCACAGGGCTCGGCACGAGCACAGCCGAAGGAGACGATATGTCCGCAATGCGCAAGGTCGCCAGTTACCTCGGCTTCGTCGAGGAGGAAGAGGAGCAGCACGTCCGCGGACGTGAGGCCCGCGACGGCTACGATGTCCACGACGACGAGTTCGGTGCGGACGACTACGACGGCTTCGAGGAGGAGAACCGTCCGGTGGTCCAGTCCGCACCCGCAACCGTCTCACCCATCCGGACGTCGGTGCGTCCCGTCGAGACGGCCCCCGCTGGCTCGTTGCGCACAATCCGCACGATCCACCCGCGCAGCTACAACGACGCGAAGGCGATCGGCCAGGCGTTCCGCGACGGTGTGCCGGTCATCATGGACCTCTCCGCGATGGACGAGGCGAACTCGAAGCGACTCGTCGACTTCTCCGCCGGTCTCATCTTCGGCCTCCACGGCTCGATCGAGAAGGTGACCGGCAGCGTCTTCCTGCTCACCCCGGAGCAGATCTCCGTCTCGACGGAGACCCAGGAGCGCGAGGACGAGCAGGCCAGCTTCTTCAACCAGAGCTGACTCCGGGAGCGGCCGCCCACCTTCGCCGCCTCCCAGGTTGCCCCCGTAGAGTGGGGCACCAGCAGCGTCGCCGGACCGCCGTGCGCGGGCGCCGGCGTTGCTCGTCCGCACTCCGATTGAAAGTGACACCGTGCTCAGCACCCTCCTCAACCTCGCCGGGACCCTGCTGAACCTCTACGTCTTCGTGCTGCTGGCCCGGGTCGTCATCGACCTCATCCAGGTGTTCGCGCGCGATTGGCGACCCACCGGCTTCGTGCTGGTCCTGTGCGAGCTCGTGTTCACCCTGACGGACCCGCCGGTCAAGTTCGTCCGCCGGTTCATCCCGCCTCTGCGGCTGGGCGGCGTCGCACTGGACCTGGGCTTCATCATCGTGTTCATCGGCGTCCAGTTCCTCGCCAGCTGGCTGTTCTACCTGGCCGCGGTGCTCTGACCGGGGACGAGGCGCGCGGAAACCCACTGCGCGGCGCGCGACACACGCGCATCGATGCGGTATCGTGACCATCAGCTCGGCTGTCCGCAGTCGAAGTGCCACATTGTTGTCGAGAAGAGGTTGGCCTCATGGCGCTCACGCCTGAAGACGTAGTGAATAAGCGGTTCCAGCACGTCAAGTTCCGCGACGGATACGACCAGGACGAAGTCGATGACTTCCTCGACGAGGTCGTCGTCGAACTGCGTCGTCTCTACCAGGAGAACGACGAGCTGAAGCAGAAGCTGTCCGCTGCGGAGGCGCGCCTGGAGGGCACGGAGACCGCGACGACGGACGCGCCCGCGCAGGATCCGGCCGCCACGCAGGCGATGCCGGCCGCGGTGCCGGCTGAGGAGAACGCAGCCCCGGCCTGGGGTGAGGCTCCCGCCGCGCAGCCGGAGGCCCCGGCCACGCCGCTCGTCGCTCCGCAGGAGCCCGCACAGTCGCAGGAGATCCCGGCCGCGCCGGCCGCAACGCCCGCCGCAGCCGCGGAGGAGCAGCCGGTCGACACCGAGTCCGCCGCGCCGCTCGCCGGTCACGGCGACTCCTCGCACGGTCTCATCGCACTCGCGCAGCGCGTGCACGATGAGCACGTGGCTGAGGGCGAGCGTCGTCGCGACGAGCTCATCGCAGAGGCGGAGGCCCGCGCGTCGTCCATCGTGGGCGAGGCGGAGAAGAAGCGCGACGCGACGCTCACCGCGCTGGAGACGCAGAAGTCGGACCTCCAGCGCGAGATCGACACCCTGCAGAACTTCGAGCGCCAGTACCGCACGCGCCTCAAGAGCTACCTCACGGATCAGCTGCGCGACCTGGAGAACTCCGGATCGCTCGCACCGGAGACGCTCAGCGGAGACAGCGCACGCCGCTCGATCTGATCGCAGCTCCGGGGAGCCCACTCCCCACCGGACGGAGGTCCCGGCCCCAGTCGGCCGGGGCCTTCGCCCATTCATGCCCGGACGCCGCACCATGCGGCACTCCGTCGTGCATCCCGCCTAGACTGTTCCCGCGCGTCCGTCCCCGGTCGTGCCGGCACCCCACGAGAGGACCCCGATGACACCCGCCCCCCAGCGCGCCGCGGCCCCCCGGTCCGGTGGGCGCCTGCGCGCACTGCTGTACTGCGCGGCGGTGCTGGTCGTCGTGCTCGACCAGATCACGAAGCAGATCGCGGTCGCCGCACTGGAGGGACGGCCGCGGATCCCCATCGTGGGCGACCTGGTGGGTTTCCAATTCCTGCGCAACGACGGCGCGGCCTTCGGGATGGGGTCGAACGCCACGTGGGTGTTCACCGTCATTGCCCTTGTGGTGTTCGTCGTGATCCTGTGGGCGGGACGGCGTCTTGGTTCGACCGCGTGGGCCTGGGCGCTGGGACTTCTGCTGGGCGGTCTGACGGGGAACCTCATCGACCGCCTCGTGCGCCCGCCGGAGTTCTTCCACGGCGCAGTGGTCGATTTTATCGACCTCTACTTCTTCGTGTGCAACATCGCGGACATCGCGATCACGGGCGCGGCCTGCGTCCTCATCGTCGTGTCGTTCCGTGGGATCGGACTGGACGGACGGCTGGAGGCCGACCGCGACGGCTCCGCCGGGCAGGCGCCCGCCGCGCGGGGCGCGGAATTGGAGGACCGCTCATGACCACACGTTCCCTGCTGGTGCCGGAGGGGCTCGACGGTGAACGGGTCGACGTCGCGCTCTCCCGGGCGCTGGGACTCTCACGGACCGCAGCCGCCCAGATCGCAGAGGACGGGGGCGTCGAGCAGGACGGTGCGCCGTTGGGCAAATCCGACCGAGTGTTGGCCGGATCGCGTCTGGACGTCGTGCTGCCGGAGCCCGCCCGTCCGCTGGAGATCGTGCCGGAGCCCGTCGCCGGCATGTCGATCATCCACGAGGACGAGGCGATCATCGTCGTCGACAAGCCGGTGGGCGTCGCCGCCCACGCGGCCGCCGGCTGGAGCGGCCCCACCGTCATCGGCGGACTCGCCGCGGCCGGCCACACGATCGCGACGTCCGGGGCGGCGGAGCGGCAGGGGATCGTGTCCCGGCTGGATGTGGGGACCTCGGGCGTCATGGTCGTGGCGAAGGGCGAGCACGCGTACTCCGTGCTCAAGCGGGCCTTCAAGGAGCGCACCGTGTCGAAGACGTACCACGCGCTGGTGCAGGGGCTGCCGGATCCGGTCGTGGGGACGATCGACGCGCCGATCGGGCGCAACCCCCGCCGCGACGGCCTGTATGCGGTGCGCAGCGACGGCAAGGAGGCGGTCACGCACTACCAGGTGCTCGAGGCGTTCCGGTCCGCGAGTCTGCTCGAGGTCGATCTGGAAACAGGCCGCACCCACCAGATCCGCGTCCACATGTCGGCGACCAAGCATCCGTGCTGCGGCGACCTGCCGTACCACGCGGACCCCGTGCTGGCGGCGCGGCTGGGTCTCGAAAGGCAGTGGCTGCACGCGGTGCGCCTGGGGTTCGAACATCCGGAGTCCGGCGAGTACGTCGAGTTCGAGAGTCCATATCCGGACGACCTCCAGCACGCCCTCGATGTGCTGGAGGCGGACCAGGGATGAGCCGCTCGTGACGCGGGCGCACACGGCAGCAGACACGATCGAGTGAAGGGTTCGACGCGATGAGCTCGGATTTCGTCCACCTCCACGTCCACACGGAGTATTCGATGCTGGACGGGGCCGCCCGGTTGGGCGACCTCATGGCCGCCGTCAAGGCGCAGGGCCAGTCGGCACTGGCCACGACGGACCACGGCTACCTGTTCGGCGCCTTCGACTTCTGGCAGCAGGCGACGAACGCGGGGATCAAGCCGATCATCGGCGTCGAGGCGTACGTGACGCCCGGCACCGCGCGGACAGACAAGACGCGCGTCAAGTGGCGCACGGACGAGTCGCAGAAGGGCGACGACGTCTCCGGTGGCGGTGCCTACACGCACATGACGCTGCTGTCGAAGAACAACACGGGCATGCAGAATCTGTTCCGCGCCTCATCGCTGGCCTCGCTCGACTCCGCGTTCGGCAAGTGGCCCCGCCTGGACCGGGAGCTGCTGAGCACGTACTCGGAGGGCCTCATCGCGACGACGGGCTGCCCATCCGGCGAGATCCAGACCCGCCTGCGGCTGGGTCAGTACGACGAGGCGAAGCGGGCGGCGGGGGAGTACCGCGACCTGTTCGGCGCGGAGAACTACTTCCTCGAGCTCATGGACCACGGTCTCAGCATCGAGAAGCGCGTGACGAAGGACCTGCTGCGCCTTGCGGACGAGCTTGATCTGCCCCTGCTGGCGACGAACGACCTCCACTACACGAACGAGTCGGATGCGAAGGCGCACGAGGCGCTGCTGGCGATCCAGTCCGGCTCGAAGCTCATCGAGCCCACGTACGACCAGGGCGGGTCGCGCTTCGCCTTCTCCGGGACCGGGTACTACCTCAAATCCGCGGCCGAGATGCGCAGCCTCTTCCGCGAGCTGCCGCAGGCGTGCGACAACACGCTCCTCGTCGCGGACATGTGCGAGGTCTCCTTCGACACGAGCGCCAACTACATGCCCAAGTTCCCCACGCCCGAGGGCGAGGACGAGACGTCGTGGCTCATCAAGGAGGTCGACCGCGGACTCCACTACCGGTACCCCGGCGGGATCCCGGACGAGGTCCGCAAGCAGGCGGACTACGAGCTGGACGTCATCATCGGGATGGGCTTCCCCGGCTACTTCCTGGTCGTCGCGGACTTCATCAACTGGTCGAAGGACAACGGGATCCGCGTGGGGCCGGGCCGCGGCTCCGGCGCCGGCTCGATGGTCGCCTACGCGATGCGCATCACGGACCTGGACCCGCTGCAGCACGGCCTCATCTTCGAGCGCTTCCTCAACCCGGAGCGCGTCTCGATGCCCGACTTCGACGTGGATTTCGATGATCGCCGCCGCGGCGAGGTCATCGAGTACGTGACGCGCAAGTACGGCTCGGAGTACGTGTCGATGATCGTCACGTACGGCACGATCAAGACGAAGCAGGCGCTCAAGGACTCCGCGCGCGTGCTGGGCAAGCCCTTCAGCATGGGCGAGCAGCTGACGAAGGCGCTGCCACCGGCCGTCATGGCCAAGGACATCCCTCTCAAGGACATCGAGGACACGAAGGCGCCCCGCTACAACGAGGCCGGCGAATTCCGCGGCCTCCTGGAGACGGACGCGGAGGCCCGGGAGGTCTACGAGACGGCGAAGGGACTGGAGGGGCTGAAGCGCCAGTGGGGCGTCCACGCCGCCGGCGTCATCATGTCCTCGGAACCGATCATCGACGTCATCCCCATCATGCGCCGCTTCCAGGACGGCCAGGTCATCACGCAGTTCGACTACCCCACGTCCGAGGGCCTGGGCCTCATCAAGATGGACTTCCTGGGGCTGCGCAATCTCACGATCATCTCCGACGCGATCGAGAACATCCGGCACAATCGGGACACCGAACTCGACCTGGAGAATCTGGAGCTGGACGATCCGGAGGCCTACCGGCTTCTGGCGCGCGGCGACACGCTGGGCGTCTTCCAGCTGGACGGCGGTGGCCTGCAGGGCCTGTTGCGGCTCATGCAGCCGGACAACTTCGAGGACATCTCCGCGACCCTGGCCCTCTACCGCCCGGGCCCCATGGGCGCGGACTCGCACACGAATTACGCGCTGCGCAAGAACGGGCGCCAGGAGATCACGCCCATCCACCCGGAGCTCGCAGAGCCCCTGGCGGAGATCCTCGACACCACTTACGGCCTCATCATCTACCAGGAGCAGGTGATGGCGATCGCGCAGAAGGTCGCGGGCTACAGCCTGGGCCAGGCGGACATCCTCCGCCGCGCGATGGGCAAGAAGAAGAAGGCGGAGCTCGACAAGCAGCAGGCCGGCTTCTTCGGCGGTATGAAGGACAACGGATACTCCGAAGCCGCCGCGCAGGCGCTCTGGGACATCCTGCTCCCGTTCTCCGACTACGCGTTCAACAAGGCCCACTCCGCCGCGTACGGCGTGGTGTCGTACTGGACCGCCTACCTCAAGGCGCACTACCCGGCTGAGTACATGGCCGCACTGCTCACGTCCGTGGGCGACAACAAGGACAAGCTGGCGCTCTACCTGAACGAGTGCCGTCGCCTGCACATCACGGTGCTGCCCCCGGACGTCAACGAGTCCCACTCGAACTTCACCCCGGTCGGCTCGGACATCCGCTTCGGCATGGGCGCGGTGCGCAATGTGGGGCAGAACGTGGTCGAGGGGATCGTCACGGCCCGCGGGGACAAGGGCTCGTTCACGACCTTCGGCGACTTCCTGGACAAGGTGCCGGCGCACGTGTGCAACAAGCGCACGATCGAGTCGCTCATCAAGTCGGGGGCCTTCGACTCGCTGGGCGATTCCCGCCGTGCCCTCGTCGAGGTGCACGAGGAGGCGGTCGACGCGGTCATCGGCGTCAAGCGGCAGGAGGCGCACGGGCAGTTCGACCTGTTCGCGGGTCTGGGCGGTGATGACGACTCCGGTTCCGACTTCACGGTGCCGGTGCCGCAGCGGCCGGAGTGGGAGAAGAAGGAGAAGCTCGCGTTCGAGCGGGAGATGATCGGGCTCTACGTGTCCGACCACCCTCTCAACGGTCTGGCGGGCGTCCTCGCGTCGGAGTCGGACGTGTCGATCGCGGAGCTCATCGACCCGGACGGCGGTCGCCCCGATCGGTCGCAGGTGACGGTCTGCGGGATGATCACGGACGTCCAGCGGAAGGTGTCGAAGAACAACGGTCGCCCCTACGCGATCGTGACCGTCGAGGACCTCGAGGCGTCCGTGGAGATCATGTTCTTCGGCGACGCCTACGAGCCGGTCGCGGGCATCCTCGCGACCGACCTCGTCATCGCCGTGACGGGTCGGGTCCGCACCTCGGACGACCGTCCGCTCAGCATCATGGCGCAGTCGATGACGATCCCGGACGTGACCGATCCCGCGGACCGGCCGCTGTCGATCTCGATGCCCATGGAGAGGTGCACGGAGCCGGTCATCGAGCGCCTGGGCGCGATCCTCGACTCCCACCGGGGGCCCACGGAGGTCCGTCTCACGCTCACCCGTCCGGGCCGCCGGTGCGTCATGCGCCTGGACCGTCGCTACCGCGTCGACCTGGGGCCCAGTCTGTTCGGGGACCTCAAGGCCCTCCTGGGACCCAACTGCCTGCAGTGAGCGCGGACCGGGGCACTAGGATGGTGCGGGTGGAACCACTCGTGCACACCCCGCTCATCGACCTGCGCGGCTCCGCCCTGGACCGCCGCGCGCTGCGCGCCCGCCTGCCGCGCGCCCAGGCGTCGCAGAACGCACCCGTCGAGACCGTGCGTCCGCTGCTGGACGACATCCGCGAGCGAGGCCGTCCCGCGGTCGCGGAGGCGACGGCCCGTTTCGACGGGGTTGAGACCGGCTCGTTCCGCGTCCCCGCGGATGCTCTGCGGGAGGCAGCCCGCCGGTTGGACCCGGCCGTGCGAGCGGGTCTGGACGAGGCGATCGCGCGGGTCCGCGTGGTGTCCGCCGCCGAGGTCCCCGCGCCGCGGACGGTGGAGGTCGCCACCGGCGCGCGCGTCACGACGCGCCACCTGCCCGCGGACCGGGTGGGGCTCTACGTCCCCGGCGGCCTGGCCGTGTACCCCTCGTCGGTCGTCATGAACACGGTCCCCGCGCAGGAGGCTGGGGTCGGCTCGATTGCGCTCGCGTCCCCGCCGCAGCGGGAGACGGGCCTGCCGCACCCCACGGTTCTGGCCGCCGCGCACCTGCTGGGACTCGACGAGGTGTGGGCGATCGGCGGTGCGCAGGCGATCGGCGCCTTCGCCTACGGCTTCGCGGATGCGGACGGCCGGCAGGACAGTGCGGAGGCGCTGGAGCCCGTCGACATCATCACCGGGCCGGGCAACGCCTACGTCGCGACGGCGAAGTCGCTCGTCCGCGACCGGGTGGGCATCGACGCGGTCGCGGGGCCCACGGAGATCATCGTGCTGGCGGATGCCGCGGCGGATCCGCTGCTCGTCGCGGCGGACCTCGTCAGCCAGGCGGAGCACGACCCGCTGGCCGCCGCCGTCCTCGTGACGGAGTCCGTGGAGCTGGCCCGCGCGGTCGATGAGGCGCTGGGGGAGGCGATGGACCGGGCCGTCCACGCGGAGAGGATCCGCACGAGTCTCTCCGGGGCCCAGTCCGGCATCGTCCTCGTCGACTCGCTCCAGGCCGGCGAGACGGTCGTGAACGCGTACGCCGGTGAGCACGTCGAGCTGCACGTCGCGGACCCGGCGGCGGTCGCCGCCCGGATCACGAACGGGGGAGCGGTCTTCGTGGGCGCCCATTCCCCGGTGGCGCTGGGCGACTACATCGCCGGCTCCAACCACGTCCTGCCCACGTTGGGCACCGCCGCCTTCGGCGACTGCCTGTCCGTCCACGCGTTCCTGCGCGTCAGCCAGGTCATCGAGTACTCGCGCGATGCGCTGGCCCAGGTCGCGGACCACATCACCGCGCTCGCGGAGGCGGAGAACCTGCCCGCGCACGGCGCGTCCGTACGCGCGCGGTTCACCGCCACGACCCCGGAGGGCTGAGACATGCACTGCCCGTTCTGCCGCCACCCCGACTCCCGGGTCGTCGACTCGCGCACTGCGGAGGACGGCTCGTCCATCCGCCGCCGTCGCCAGTGCCCGCAGTGCGGCAGGCGGTTCACGACGATGGAGGCCACGAGCCTGTCCGTCATCAAGCGGTCCGGGGTGTCCGAGGAGTTCTCCCGGCAGAAGATCGTGACCGGCGTGCGCAAGGCCTGCCAGGGTCGACCGGTGGGTGACGACGATCTGGCGAAGCTCGCACAGCGGGTGGAGGAGAAGATCCGGGGGCTGGGTGTCGCGGAGATCGATGCCGATGAAGTGGGGCTCGCGATCCTCGAGCCGTTGCGCGAACTCGATCAGATCGCCTACCTGCGCTTCGCCAGCGTGTACCAGGGCTTCGATTCCCTCGAGGACTTCGAGGCCGCGATCGCGTCGCTCCGCAGGGACCTCCAGGTGCGTGCGGAGGAGTCCGCGGCGACGTCCGACGGATGACCTGGGCCCGCAGGTGCGAAAACGGGCGCAGGTGTGTGTAAGATGAAACCGCGCACCGACGGTGCGCCCGCCGCCGGCGGCATCGGAGGGGAAGCCGACGCCGCCGGCGGTTCTCATTCAGCCGGAGTGTCCTCGAAGTAGGAGTCCAGCAGCGACGGGTTCGCAGCCAGGATGACCAGTCGCGACATCGAGCGGGTCAGCGCGACGTAGAGGGCGCCCACGCCGGAGTCCGTCGGGGTGTCGCCGCCCTCGGAGCCCGGCGCGATGAGCGCGGGCTCGACGACCAGCACCGCATCGAACTCCAGTCCCTTGACCTCGTGCGGGGTCAGCACTGCGACCCGACGATCGATCGCAGTGGGTCCGTAACCCACATGCGCGGCCTGCAGGACGTCCTCCGCAGCGCCGTCCGCGACCGGGGGCAGCGACGCCGCGAGCGTGTGCTCGACGAGCTCCAGGAGCCCGTCGGGGACGATGACGGCGACTCGACCGCCCGCGACGGCGCGGGCCTCCTCCGCGAGGATCCGCGGCAGCGTGTCCGCCAGACCGGAGACGGAGTCGTACCGCAGCAGCCGGGGTTCGCTGTCGCCCTCGCGGACCGATGCGGGCAGGGCGAGGTCCGGGAACCGGTCCGCCAGCAGCGCATTCGCCGGCCGCATGATGGACCGCGGGGTGCGGTACGAGACGGTGAGCTCCTCGAGGCCGAACCGGTCGCCCACGTGCGGGGCCAGGATCGTGTGCCACGTGCGCGTCGGATCTGCGGCGGTGGCCTGCGCCAGGTCGCCCACGAGCGTGGCGGACTTGCTGGGCACGCGCCGGAAGAGGAGCCGCAGCTGCATGGGGCTGAGCTCCTGCGCCTCATCCGCCACGAGGTGGCCGAACGTCCATTCGCGGTCGTGCGCCGCACGATCCGCGATCGCCTGCGCGGGATCCGCACCCGCGTAGCGCTGTGCGAGCTGCTCGGCGCCCACCATGGCACCCGTGCCCGTCATCTCGACGACGGCCTCGGCGTACTCGCGCTCGGCGTCCTCGCGATTGGCGGTGGGCGCGGACTCGGTGCCGATGAGCTCCGCGATCTCGTCCAGCAGTGGAACGTCCTCGACCGTGATCGGCGCGCCCTTGGGCCGCAGCAGCGCACGCGTCTCCGCCGCGCGGAGCACACCGGAGGTCGCATGCGTCAGGCGGTGCTGCTTCGACAGGAGGGCGTCCAGCACGCCCGCCGGGGTGAGCGGCAGCCAGCACAGGTTGACGGCGACGCGGACGTCGCGGGCGGCGCGCAGATCGTCCAGCAGCTCCGGGAGGCGCTCTCCGGGGGAGTCCATGCCCTGGGCGTGCGCCAGTCTGTCCGCGAGCGTCCGCAGCAGGGCCTGCACGAAGGCCGTGCGCGCGGCGTTGTGGACGTCGCCGGTGCGGCGGGCGCGCTCGCGCGCAGAGCGCACGTCGGCGGGTGTGAGGACGATCGTGTACGGTCCCACCTTCAGCTGCTGATCCTCGCCGGGCACCCGCTGGTACGAGCGCACCATGCGCCGGATGACGTCGACCATCCGCAGATCGCCCTTGACGGCGGCGACTGCGGGGGCGTCCCGCAGCGTCGTGTCGACGCCGGGCGTGAGCTGTCCGGGGGTCAGGAGCACGGCACCCGTCTCGCCCAGCGAGGGGAGGACGCGCTCGATGTAGCGGAGGAAGACCGGGGAGGGGCCCACGAGGAGCACACCGGACTTGGCGATCCGCTCGCGGTGGCGGTAGAGGAGGTAGGCGGCGCGGTGCAGCGCCACGGCGGTCTTGCCGGTGCCCGGACCGCCCTGCACGACGAGCGTGCCCGCGAGGTCCCGGCGGATGATCGCGTCCTGCTCCCCCTGGATCGTCGCGACGATATCGCCCATGCGACCCGTGCGGCGCGCACCCAGGGCGGCCATGAGCGCGCCCTCGCCCTGCAGGCCGCTGCGCTCGTCCTCGGTCAGACCCGCTGCGTCCAGGACCTGGTCCTCGACTCCGGTGACCGTGCGACCGCGGGTGGCGATGTGGCGGCGTCGGGTCAGCCCGGCGGGCTGGGCGGGCGTGGCCCGGTAGAACGGCTCCGAGGCCGGTGCCCTCCAGTCCATGAGCATCTGCTGCCGGTGGGCATCGGAGAGGCCGATCCGCCCCACGTACGTCGTCTCGCCGGACGCCGTGTCGATGCGTCCGAAGCACAGCCCCTCCTCCGCGGACTGGTAGCGGATGAGCGTGTCCTCGTACATGGTGGCGAAGGCGTCCCGCTCGGAGCGGTTCTGGTGGTGGCCGCCCACCTTCGCACGGCGGACGGCGTCCAGGGACGCGCGCGTCTCCGCGCGCAGCTCATCGAGCCTGCCGTACAGGGTGTCGATCCGCACCTGCTCGTGCGCGATCTCGCGTCGCTCAGTCATAGCGCCTTTCTGACGATTCGGGCAGTCCATTATCCCGCACGTGTCCAGTGGGTCGGTGCCCGGGCGGCGCAGTGGGATCGGGAATTCACCCGTTGTCCACTGGGAGGCTGTCGACACGCCTCAACGGCCGGGTTCAGTCGGCCCCAGGTGCGACAGCAGTCGTGCCCCGGTGCGGACCTCGCAGTCGGCTCTGCGCGCGGCGCGGCCCAGCGCGTCGAGGTCGATGTCCGCGTCCGTGGCGACCACGACGACGTTGCCGCGGCGACGCCTGCGGAAGCGGGTGGGGTCGACCAGCGCCGCGACGCGGGAGAACCGCGTGCGCAGGCCGTCCACCTCCGTGCGGAGGGCGCTGCGCCGCGGGTCGTCGGCCACGTTCGCGACGTACGCGCCCGTCGGCTTGAGCGCGGAACGGGCGCTGTCGAACCACTCCGTGGTCGTGAGCGCCGCGGGCGTGGTGTCGCCGGCGAACGCGTCGCGGACGACGACGTCGAGGCTCTGCGGACGGAATCGGGCGATCTCCGCAGCGCCGTCGGCCGCACGGATGGCGAGCCCGGGTGCGCGGGGCAGATCGAGGTGGGTGCGCACCCACTCCACGAGCGCCGCGTCGATCTCGACGACGGTCTGCCGCGAGCCGGGACGGGCCTGGTCGAGATATCGCGCCAGCGCGCACGCGGCGCCCCCGATGTGGACGGCGCGCACGGAGGCCCCGCCGGGATGCGTCGCGTCGAGCGCCGCGGCGATCCACCGCAGGTAGTCGAAGTCCAGCGCGCGGGGGTCGGTCGCGCGGTACGGCGAGGACGGGACGCCGTTGACGGTGAGGACGTACTGGTCGACGGTGCCCGGGACCGCGTCGAACGAGGCGGTCCCGGTGTCGACCGGGATCGGGCCGGTGGGCGGCGGGGGCCGGTCCCGGGAGCGGGTGCGGGGACGACGGGCGGACACCGGACCAGGGTAGCCCGCCGCCGTGCGTCACGGCGCGGGCCTTCCGCGGTCCGGGGTGCGCACACGGTGCGGGGGAGCACCGGGGGCCGATCCACAGCCGGGGCGGATCCTCCGCCGGCGCCGGTGGACGGCGTGGACTTGCGGCATGGACGCACAGAGAATCACACCCGGCACCCAACTCATCGGCACGATCCCTCCCGCGCTGGGATACGTGCCCCGCGACTCCCTGGTCCTCGTGACCGTGGAGGTGGCTCCCGGCGGGAGGGAGGGAGTCGTGGGACCCAGCCTGCGGTTCGACTTCGGACCCCTCGACGTCCGCGACTTCACAGCGACGGCGGTCCGGAACTGCCTCGAGCAGGTGCGGACCCTCACCCGGGCGGACATGATCCACCCCGTCGTCTTCAGCGATCCAGTGGCCCGCTTCCACCTCGACTGGGACGAGCGGGATCCGGCCCACGACGAGGAGCTGGGCTTCATCGACGTCGTCAGTGATGCGCTCCGCCGACTGCGGGTCGTCCTGGAGGACAGCGGATACCGCGTGCAGGACGCGCTGTGGGCCGGGTGCTCCGCGACCGGCGGCCTCCGCAGGCCGGAGATGACGGAGAGGAACGTGGACCTGGCGAGTGCGGGACCGCCGCAATCCGGCGGCGGACCGGGCGTCGCAGTGGCGGCGAGCTTCGAGGACAGCGTGCGGCTGCCGGAGCCGGATGCGGGTCTGCGCGCGGCGGTCGAGGCGCTGCGCCGTGAGGCCTTCACCGACGGCGAATGCGCCGACGGACTGCTGGCGGAGGCGCTCCTGCTGGAGGCGCGCGCGTTGATGCGCGAGGAGTTCCTGCCCCCGGAGGACGTCCTGGTGCCCGATCCGCTGGCCGTGCTGGCGGTGGAGCGGCTGTGCGACCGGGGCCGGGACCGGGACATCATCCAGCTGCTGCTGTCCGGCGATCATCCGGACTTCGATCCGTGGAGTCTGCGCGATCTGGCGCCGGGGGAGTTCCTGGGGTATGCACGGGGGATCCTCGCGGACGGGACCGCTGCGGCGCAGGCGGCCGGTCTGTCCCCGCACCCGCCGCGTCAGGCGTCGTTGGCGGAGTCGATCGAGTGGCTGCGCCGATGCGCGGAGCTGGTGGGAGCCGAAGCGCGCGCGGACGTGCTGGCGCTGCTCGCCTGGTTCGAGTGGGCACGCGGACGCATGTCGTTCGCGCAGCACTACGCGGAGTGCGCCTGTGAGGAGCAGGAGGACCATCGGCTGGCGGGCATGCTGCGGACCGCGGCCGGCACCGGCATGCCGCCGCGGTGGCTGCGGGAGCTCTGACGGGCGGGACGTGCCGCGGTACCGGTACCGTGGGAGCGGTTCCGTGCTCCGTGAAGGTCCTTCGATTTGGGTGCGGGGGAATACCGTGCAAGGATGGAGTGTTGACCCGGTCGAACACGATTGCCGGAGGTCCATTCCTCCGCGCAGTTTGACTTGGGTCTTACTGGTGCCCGTGAGGGGACCGGTGGCCCTCCGCTCTCTGCCGAAAGGTTCGCACGTGCCCACGAAGGATACGGGAAGCTCGAGCGCTCAGACCAGCAGTGACGGGGCTGGTACGACGACGCGCACGACCGCTGCGAAGAAGACGTCAACCGCGAAGAAGACCACCACGACCGCGGCGAAGAAGACGTCAACCGCGAAGAAGACGTCGACCGCGAAGACGACCGCGACGGCCGCGAAGTCCACTGCCGTGAAGTCGTCGCCGGCGAAGTCCACGACGACCGCGGCGAAGTCGACGGCCGCGAAGAAGACGACTGCTTCCAAGGCCACCGCCGCGAAGAAGACGACTGCTTCCAAGGCCACCGCCGCGAAGAAGACGACCGCCGCGAAGAAGCCCACGACGACGGATGCGAAGGCCGCCCCGGAGAAGGACGGTGACGAGGTCGCGACGACCGCGACCGTCGATCTCGTGGCGGACGAGGTCCACCCGGACGAGGCGACGGAGACCAAGAACGCGGTCGAGGAGGAGAAGGACGAGGAGGTCAAGGAGGCTGGCGGCTTCATCGTCTCGGACGCAGACGACGACGACCAGCCCGCTCAGCAGGTCGTCTCCGCAGGGGCGACCGCTGACCCGGTCAAGGACTACCTGAAGCAGATCGGCAAGGTCGCGCTGCTGAATGCGGCGGAGGAGGTCGACCTTGCGAAGCGCATCGAGGCGGGCATGTACGCGGACCACCTCGTCAAGCAGGGCGAGGTCTCGGAGCCCAAGCTGGTGCGCGAGTACCAGTGGATCATCCACGACGGCCGCATCGCGAAGAACCACCTCCTCGAGGCCAACCTCCGTCTGGTCGTGTCGCTGGCCAAGCGCTACACGGGCCGCGGCATGCTGTTCCTGGATCTCATCCAGGAGGGCAACCTGGGACTCATCCGTGCGGTCGAGAAGTTCGACTACACGAAGGGCTTCAAGTTCTCCACGTACGCGACGTGGTGGATCCGTCAGGCGATCACCCGCGCGATGGCGGACCAGGCCCGGACGATCCGCATCCCCGTCCACATGGTCGAGGTCATCAACAAGCTGGCGCGCGTCCAGCGCCAGATGCTGCAGGATCTGGGTCGGGAGCCCACGCCGGAGGAGCTGGCGAAGGAGCTCGACATGACGCCGGAGCGCGTCATCGAGGTCCAGAAGTACGGTCGCGAGCCCATCTCGCTCCACACGCCCCTGGGTGAGGACGGCGACTCCGAGTTCGGCGATCTCATCGAGGACTCCGAGGCGGTCGTGCCGGCGGACTCCGTGAGCTTCACACTCCTGCAGGAGCAGCTGCACTCCGTCCTCGACACGCTCTCCGAGCGCGAGGCCGGTGTCGTCTCGATGCGGTTCGGCCTCAACGACGGCCAGCCGAAGACCCTCGACGAGATCGGCAAGGTCTACGGCGTGACGCGTGAGCGCATCCGCCAGATCGAGTCGAAGACGATGGCGAAGTTGCGCCACCCGTCGCGCTCGCAGGTCCTGCGCGACTACCTCGACTGACCCGTCCGCGCAACGCTCCGCAGGCGACGAGCCCTGCACCCCGGCCCGGGTGCAGGGCTCGTCGCGTCGGGGATCCGGGCGCGGCGTGGGGGTGGGGTGTCAGTCCCGCGCCGGGGTCACGAGCGTGAACGCGGCGTTCTGCGCGTCGATGAAGCGACCCACGCGGCCGTGGTGCGAATCGTGGGGCGGGGCCAGGACGTCACCGCCCAGCTCCTGCACCCGCTCGACGAGCGCATCGACGTCGTCGACCAGGATGTGCGCCTCCCAGTGCGGCGGGACGGACACCCCCGTCGCGTCGAAGATCCCGCCCACGCGCCTCCCCGCGCGGTCGATCGCCCAGTAGCCCTGCTCCGCCTGCGTCGACAGAGCCGGCACCTCCCAGTCGAAGACCGCGGTGTAGAAGTCGCGGACGTCCGGCGAGCCGGCGAACAGCTCCGCCCACGCGACCGCCCCGGGCGTCCCGTGCGCCTGCAGTGCCCGGTCGTCGTCGTACTCGAGCACGCCGAAGGCGGTGCCGGCGGGGTCCGCGACGAGCGCGACACCCGCGGTGCCGTCGAACTCGGGGATCGCCATGAGCGCCTGCCCGCCCGCATCGTCGACCGCCGCCAGGTGCGCGGACAGGTCCTCGACCCGGAAGTACACGGACCAGAAGGCGGGTCCCTGCTGACCGGGCGGCTGCTCACTCACGCCCGCGACCCGGTGGCCGTCCGCGTGTGCCGCGGACCCCAGTCCCAGCGGCCCGCTGCCGGAGAACTCCCACCCCAGCAGCGCGGAGTAGAACTCCCGCGCCGCGTCCGGAGCGGGCGAGCTGAGCTCGAACCAGCAGGTGGTGCCCACGGGCGGGTCGAAGGGGGGTGGCTGCGTCACTCTGTCTCCTGCTGCGGTCGGGGGTGGTGATCGGTGTGCCAGTCTAGGGCTCCTGCGTGACGAGGGTGTCGGTGAGCGCCGCGACGATCGCCGCTGCGATCCGCTCCTGCCCGGCCTCGGACGCCAGCAGCGTGGCGTCCTCCGCGCTGCGCATCTCGCCGGCCTCCAGCATGACGGCGGGCACCGATGCGTGGTTGAGCGTCGCCAGATCGTCGCGGACGACGGGGCTGTCGTAGGCCGGGTTGCCCGTGAAGTCCTGCGCCTCGAGCTCCTCGACGAGTGCGCCGCCCAGCTCCTCCGACACCTCCGCCGTGCCCTCGTCGCCGCGGTCGCCGGCCGGAGCCGCGATGACGTGGAACCCGCGGGCCGAGCGGTCCTCGGTCCCGTTCGCGTGCAGGCTGACGAGGGCGTCCGCGTCGTCCGCGAACGTCCCGCGCTCGTCGACGCACGGGCCCACCCCGTCGTCGGAGTCACGACTCAGCACCACCGTCGCCCCCGTCTCCTCGAGCGCGTCGGTGAGGACCTGCGCGGTCTCCCAGTTGAAGCGGTGCTCCGGGTATCCGTCGTCAGTCTGCGTCCCCACGGTGTTGCACGCCTTCGTGCCGCCGCGCCCATCCGGCACGGGCGCGTTGATCGCCGCGGGGTCGCCGCTGTTGCCCCCGTTGTGCCCGGGGTCCACGGCGATGACGAGTCCGTCGAGGGTAGCCGCCTCCGCGCTGGGGGACGCCGGCGCCGAGGCCGTGGTCTCGTGCTCGTCCGCGGTGGGCTGTCCGGATGCGGACTCCGACGAGGCGGTCTCCGCAGACCCCTCCGAGGAGGGGCCGTCGCCCTCGTCGCCGCTCGGCCCGGATCCGCACGCGGTGACGGTCAGTGCGAGGACGAGCGCGGGGAGGGCCGACGACAGCGGGCCGCGACGCGACCGCGGCGGGCGACGGCGGCCTCGGCGACGGTGCGGAGTGCGGGCGGGAGCGGTGGGGTCCACGCCTCGCAGTATGCCGCATGACTGCCGGTGGCGGCGCGCCACGGCCCACCCGATCCGCGGTCCCACGCCCTCACCCCACTAGAATGAGGCGTCGGTTCCACGGGGGAGAGGAGTGTCGATGGCACGCAAGGCGACGAAGGACGCGGAGGACGCCTACGACGCGAGGCACCTGTCCGTCCTGTCCGGCCTCGAGGCCGTGCGCAAGCGCCCCGGCATGTACATCGGCACGACGGACACCCGCGGCCTCATGCACTGCCTGTGGGAGATCATCGACAACTCCGTCGACGAGGCGCTGGGCGGCTACGGCACGACGATCGAGGTCACGCTGTCGAAGGACGGCTCCGTCACGGTCGCCGACTCCGGTCGCGGCATCCCCGTCGACATCGAGCCCCGCACCGGCCTCACCGGCGTCGAGGTCGTCATGACGAAGCTGCACGCGGGCGGCAAGTTCGGCGGCGGATCGTACTCCGCGGCCGGCGGCCTGCACGGTGTGGGCGCCTCCGTCGTGAACGCACTCTCCTCCCGCCTCGACGTCGAGGTCACGCGCGGCTCGAAGGTGCACCGCATGTCCTTCCGCCGCGGCGAGCCCGGCCGCTTCGACGACTCGTCCGGCACCGCCTCCCCGGACAACCCCTTCACCCCCTTCACGGAACCCACGGGACTCGAGATCGTGGGGAAGGCGAAGCGCGGCGCCACCGGGACTCGCGTCCGCTACTGGTCGGACCCCCAGATCTTCCTGCCCGACGCGCAGTTCCAGTACACGGAACTGGCGGACCGAGCCCGGCAGACCGCGTTCCTCATCCCCGGCCTGGGCATCACCATCACGGACGAGCGCGGCATCGTGCGCGACGAGGCGGGCGAGGTCATCGAGACGCGGACGGAGGAGTTCCGCTACGAGGGCGGCATCTCCGAGTTCGTCGACCACCTGGCCGTCGACCCCGGCCTCACGGACGTGTGGCGCTTCAGCGGGCAGGGCACCTTCACGGAGACCGTGCCGGTGCTGGACGACGACGGCCGCATGGTGTCGACGGACGTGACCCGGGACGTGGGGGTCGATGTCGCGGTGCGCTGGGGCTCCGGCTTCGAGACCCGGGTCAAGAGCTTCGTCAACATCATCGCCACGCCCAAGGGCGGCACTCACGTCGCGGGCTTCGAGCAGGCGCTGCTCAAAACCGTCCGGAAGGCCGTCGACGCGAATGCGCGCAAGCTCAAGGTGGGCAAGGACAAGGTCGAGAAGGACGATGTGCTGGCGGGTCTCACCGCGGTCGTGACCGTCCGCCTGGCCGAGCCCCAGTTCGAGGGCCAGACGAAGGAGGTGCTGGGCACCGCGGCGGTGCGCCGCATCGTCGCCCAGACGATCGAGCGCGAGCTGGGCGCTCAGCTGGAATCCTCCGCCCGACAGACGAAGGCACAGGCGGGACAGCTGCTTGAGAAGGTCGTCTCGGAGATGAAGGCGCGCATCTCCGCGCGCACACACCGGGAGAATCAGCGGCGCAAGACCGCGCTGGAGTCCTCGTCGCTGCCGGCGAAGCTCTACGACTGCCGCGTGAGCGAACCGGAGTCGACGGAGCTGTTCATCGTCGAGGGCGACTCCGCGATGGGCACGGCGAAGGCCGCCCGCGACTCGGAGAACCAGGCGCTGTTCCCCATCCGCGGCAAGATCCTCAACGTGCAGAAGGCATCGGTGGCGGACATGCTGGCGAACACGGAGTGCGCGGCCCTCATCCAGGTGGTGGGCGCCGGCGCAGGCCGCAGCTTCGACGTGGACGCCGCCCGGTACGGGAAGGTCATCATCATGACCGACGCGGACGTGGACGGTGCGCACATCCGCACGCTGCTGCTCACCCTCTTCTTCCGCTACATGCGGCCGCTCGTGGAGGCCGGCAGGGTCTTCGCCGCCGTCCCGCCGCTGCACCGCATCGAGGTGGTGACCGGGCGCGGGAAGCCCAACGAGATCGTCTACACGTACGCGGAGGCGGAGCTGACGGCTCTCCTCAAACGGCTGGAGAAGCAGAAGAAGTCGTACAAGGAGCCCATCCAGCGCTACAAGGGCCTGGGGGAGATGGACGCGGACCAGCTGGCGGAGACCACGATGGACCCGTCGCTGCGGAGCCTGCGCCGCGTCACGATGGCGGACGTGGAGGCCGCGGAGCGGACCTTCGCCCTGCTCATGGGATCCGAGGTCGCGCCGCGCAAGGAGTTCATCGTCGCCGGCGCCGCAGAGCTGGATGCCCAGCGCATCGACGCGTGAGCCGTCTCAGCTGTAGACGATCGTCCCGATGAGGATGAGCGGGGGGACCGCGGCGAGGCAGACGGCGTAGATCGAGGCCCGGATCCGCGGGCGCGCCGTGTCCGGGTCCAGCGGCTGCGACAGGCGCTCGATCCGGACGTTCGTCAGCTGCACGTCGTGGTGCCGGGTCGAGCCGTCCTGTCCGTCGGCGACCTTCGTGAGCGCCCGGACGAACGCATCCTCGGAGACCGTGCGGCGCGCGGCGTCGTCGGCCATGATCTCGATCGCCGCGCTCACGGACTCGAGCGCCGTCGACGTGGCCGGGAGGAGCGGCAGGGTCCGGTGCCACGAGGCGAACGGCAGGGTCAGGAGGTTGTGCCGCAGGTGCAGATGCTGGCGCTCGTGGGCCAGGACCGCCTCGCGCTCATCGTCGGTGAGCAGCTGCAGCAGACCGGTGGAGATGACGGTCGTTCCCGCGCCGCCGGCCACGGAGTAGGCGATCGCGTGGTCCGTGTCGATGACCCGGGTCTCCGGCTGGCCGCCGCGGGAGCTGGAGACGAGGGCCAGGGCCTCGCGGTGCCGGCTGCGCAGGATCTGAGCCTTCCGCGCTTCCCAGGCCAGGGACGCCAGCAGCAGGAGCAGGAGCCCCAGGCCCGCCACCAGCGGCACCCAGTGCCACCAGCGCATTACCTGGGTCACGGGTCCGGAGGTGGCGGACAGCAGCGGGGCCAGGGCGAAGGCGATGCAGGCGGAGATGAGGGAGAAGCCGCCGGCCAGTCCCACCGCCTGCCAGACGATGATCGACGCGACGGGGTCCGCCGCACGGCGGTGGCGCTGCTGCGAGGCCGCGATGGCGACCGGGACGGGCCAGGCGAGCACGGCGGCCAGGACGAGGAGGGCCAGTCCGACGACGGTCATGGGAGCGGGAGAGCGAGTCCGGTCGAGTCCGGGTGAGCGCGATGCGGGTGGGGGCGAGCGGGGCCGGGCAGCCGCGGGGCCGTCCGCACGCGGATCAGCCCACTTCGGTGCGGCGCAGGCGCGAATCCAGGACGCCGCGCAGGAACGCGGTATCGGACAGCGAGACGGTGCCCAGGAAGCGGGCGAGCACCGCGCGGCGATCGCCGGCCTGGTCGAGGA
>NZ_HE978607.1:24090-37114 GCF_000285835.1 Brevibacterium senegalense | reverse complement strand
CCTCGGCCAGCAGATCCGTCACGTGCTCCTCCTTGCTGGAGGCGGAGCTGTAGACGTGGGGCCGCGTGGTGCGGTCGCGCACCACGTAGTCCTTCTTCTCCAGGCGGGTGAGCACGGTGTGGACGGTGGTGAGGGCGAGCCCGCGGTCGGCCAGGAGGTCGCGCAGAGCGGCGGCGGTGAGCCCGTCGCGCTGCGACCACAGGACGTCCATGACGTCGCGCTCGAGCTCTCCCAGGTTGTCCAATGCGTCTCCTTCAACCAGCCGCGCGTGCACGATCGGACCCGGTCGGACGACGGGGAGTGCACGTGAGGACTGAATCTACCACGCGGCCCTGTCCGCAGGCTGGGAGCCGCTGCCCGCCTCACCGTCCGCATCGTGAGATGAAAGTGGAGATGGAGTGATCCGTCGTCGGCATCCGTCTCCGGGGGTCAGTATTCTACGAGCTGTAGAACGTTCGCCGGAGCGGCGGACCGCATCGCCTCACGCAGGAGGACCCGTGGAATTCGATCCCGTGCTGATCGCCCGCTGGCAGTTCGGCATCACCACCGTCTATCACTTCTGGATGGTGCCCCTCACCCTGGGACTGGGCCTGCTGGTCGCCGTCCTGCAGACGATGTGGCACCGGACGGGGAACGAGGTGTGGCTGCGCGCCACCAAGTTCTGGGGCAAGCTCTACCTCATCAACTTCATCATGGGCGTGGCCACGGGCCTCGTCCAGGAGTTCCAGTTCGGCATGGCCTGGAGCGAGTACTCGCGGTTCGTGGGCGATGTGTTCGGCGCTCCGCTGGCCATGGAGGCGCTCCTGGCGTTCTTCCTCGAGTCGACCTTCATCGGCCTGTGGATCTTCGGCTGGGGCCGCCTGAGCCGGCGCGTCCACCTGACGGTGCTCTGGTGCGCCGTCATCGGCTCGTGGATCTCCGCCTACTTCATCATCGTCGCGAACTCGTGGATGCAGCACCCCGTGGGCGTCGAGATGATCGACGGCCGGCCGGTCATGACGGACGTGTGGGCGGTGCTCACGAACAACACGGCACTCGCGGCGACCTCGCACACGATCGCCGGCGCAGTCTCCGTGGGCGCGGCGTTCCTGCTGGGCATCGCGTGGCACCACCTGTGGCGCCGCCGCACGGACGGCATCGACACCGTCGACGGATCCGGCCGCGTCGTCGTGGGCGAGGCGTCGGACGTGCCGGGTCGCGACAGGACGGACTACCTCGTGTGGTGGAGGTCCCTGCGCGTGGGCGCGTGGGTCGCGGTCTTCTCGTTCGCCGCGGTCGCGCTCACCGGCGACATCCAGGCCAAGCTCATGTACGAGCAGCAGCCCATGAAGATGGCCTCCGCGGAGGCCGCATGCCACGACGGCACCCAGTTCTCCGTCCTGACGGTGGGGAACCTCGACTCGAACGACTGCGACGACGTCACCCCCGTCATCGAGATCCCCGGCGTCCTGTCGTTCCTGGCGAACGGCGACTTCACGACGGACGTGCCCGGCGTCCAGCCCCTCATCCCGGAGTACCAGGAGGCCTACGGCACGCACCTGCCGGACGACCCGATGTACGGGAAGTACGCGGGGCAGGAGATCGACTACCAGCCGTCCATGTTCGTCACGTACTGGGGCTTCCGCATCATGATCGGCTTCGGCGCGCTGGCGGCGGCCGCGGCGGTCTTCGCCCTCATCGTCACGCGGAAGGGCACCGTGCCGCAGTCGAAGTTCCTCTCCCGCCTGGCGCTGTGGGGCATCGCCGCGCCCTTCATCGCGAACTCCGCGGGCTGGATCTTCACGGAGATGGGCCGGCAGCCGTTCGTCGTGGCGCCCAACCCGGACCCGTCCGGGATCGACGGGGTGTTCCTCTTCACCGCCGCCGCCGTCTCGCCCACGGTGACCCCGGCGATGCTGCTCACGTCCCTGGCCGTGTTCGCCCTGCTGTACGGCGTGCTCATGGTGTTCGAGCTCAAGCTCATCATCCAGTACGCGCGCGGCGGCGTCGTCTCCGCGATGCCGGAGCTGGCGCACGACCGATCCGCCAACACCCGCGCGACCGCCACCGGCGACGAGGACGACGTCCTGTCGTTCGCCTACTGACTTTCGGACACGGAGACTCAAGGAGACGTCATGGCTGAAGCGCTGCCCGTCATCTGGTTCATCCTCATCGCCGTCCTCTGGCTGGGATACCTCTTCCTCGAGGGATTCGACCTGGGGATCGGAATGCTCATGAAGACGTTCGCCCGCGACGAGCGGGAGCGGCGTCTGCTGCTCAACACGATCGGGCCCGTGTGGGACGGGAACGAGGTGTGGCTCATCACCGCCGGCGGTGCGATGTTCGCCGCGTTCCCCCTCTGGTACGCGGGGCTCTTCTCCGCCCTGTACCTGCCGCTCACCGTCGCACTCGTGGGCCTCATCCTCCGCGCGGTCGCGATCGAGTACCGCGGGAAGCGGGGCACCTCCCAGCGGTGGGTGGACGGCTGGACGTGGTGCCTGGCGATCGGCTCGTTCCTCGCGGCGTTCTGCGTGGGGGCGATGCTGGCGCTCACGACGACCGGTCTGCCGCTGAACGAGAACGGCGACAACGTGGGCGGCGCGTTCTCGTGGGTGACCGTCCCCGCGCTGCTGGGCGGGGTGGGCACCGTCTGCTTCGCGGTGCTGCACGGGCTCCTGTTCCTCACGCTCAAGACGGACGGCGACGTCCGCGTCCGGGCGCGCCTGCTGGCGACCCGCTGGGCGCCCGTCCTCCTCCTGCCGCTGGTGGGCTGGGTCGTGTGGGTCCAGGTCCAGTCGTCCGGCGGCGTGCTGGGATGGTCGCTCGTCGCGGTCGCCGCGATCGCGGCCGTGTACTCGTGGACCCGACTGCGGGCGGGCGGCGAGGTCTCCGCGTTCCTGGGCCAGTCGGTGTTCCTCACCGCGGGCGTCGCCGCGATCTTCACGACGGTGTTCCCGGTGGTGCTGCCGTCGACCCTCGACCCGGCCCACGACCTCACGGTCCACACCGCGTCCTCGTCCGGGTACACACTGGGGGTCATGTTCGTCGTCGCCGTCGTCGCTGTCCCGGCCGTCCTGTGCTACCAGATCTGGAGCTACTCCGTCTTCGCGAAGCGACTGACGGTCGACCACATCCCGCCCGCCCACACCGTGCCCGCCGCCATCCGCGGCCACGCGTCGCTGACCGTCTGAGGAGACCCGTCCGCCCATGCGCTCACGGAACGCCCGCACCGCTGACCCGTCCCCGTCCCGGCGGACCGCTCCCGAGGCCCCGGCCCGGTCGCCGCTCCGTCTCGCGCTGGCCTCGCCGGCCGGGAGGGCGGGACTCCGGGCGGCCTCGGTCGTCGCCGCCGTGCAGGCGGTGGGGCTCGTGCTCGTCGCGGACGCGCTGGCCCGGGGCGTCGTGCGCGCGATGGCGGGGGAGGACCTGCGCGGTCCGCTGCTGACGGGCCTCGTGGGCGTGCTGTGCCAGGCGTCGGCCGCGTGGGCGGGCAAGGCCTCGGGGGCCCGGAGCTCCGCGGGGGCGAAGACCGGAATGCGCAGGCGCTTCATCGCCCGCGTGTTCGCCGGCGGCGGCCGGGACGTGCGCGGGACGGACGGGTCGCTGGCCCTCCTGGCGACCCGCTCGCTCGATGAGATCGACGACTACTTCACCGCCGTCATCCCGGCCCTGACCGCCAGTGCGGTCGTCCCGCTGGTGGTGGGCGCCCGCATCCTCTGGTCGGACTGGGTCAGCGCGCTCATCATCGTCCTGACCCTGCCGCTCGTGCCGCTCTTCATGATCCTCATCGGCCGCTACACGGAGGAGCGGGTCGAGGACGCCACCCGAGCGCTGGACCGACTGTCCGGCCACCTCGTCGAGCTGGCGCGCGGGGTGCCGGTCCTCGTGGGCCTGGGACGGCTGCGGGCGCAGACCGACGCGCTGCGCGAGGTCTCCGAACGGTACCGGGATACGACGATGACGACCCTGCGCGTCGCGTTCCTGTCCGCGCTGGCCCTCGAACTCATCGCGACCCTGTCCGTCGCGGTCGTCGCAGTCTTCGTAGGCGTCCGGCTGGTGTACGGGCACATGAGCCTCGAGGACGGGCTGCTGGCGCTCATCCTGGCACCGGAGGCCTACCTGCCGCTGCGCCGGCTGGGAGCGGCCTTCCACTCGACGGAGAACGGTCTGGCCGCGCACGACCGCATTGACGCCGTCATCGGCGCGCCGGTCGCCGCCGCTCGTGTGCGCAAGGGGACGGGCGTGCGCGTCCGGAGCCTCACGCTGCGCTACGGGACGGACGCGCCGCCCGTGCTCGCGGACGCCACCGCCCACCTGGGCGATGGCGGGCTCACGGCGGTGACCGGGGCCTCGGGAGCGGGGAAGTCCAGCCTCCTCGAGCTGCTGGCCGGACTCCTGCGCGCCGGCGACGGCACGGTGGTGACCGGAAGCCTCGAGGCCCCCGGGCCGGTCGCCTATGCGCCGCAGAGCCCCCGCACCGTTGCGCGGACGGTGGCGGACGAGATCGCGCTGCGGCTGCCGGCGGCGCTGCGGGACGCGGACGCCGCGGACCCCGACCGCCGGGCGGCCGTCGAGAGGTGCCTGGAGTTCGCGCAGCTGAACGTCGACCCCGACTTCCCGTGCGCCGCGCTGAGCCCCGGACAGCAGCGGAGGCTGTCGCTGGCGCGTGTGCGTGCGTCCGTGCTGGCCGGTGCCCGCCTCGTCCTCGTCGACGAGCCCACCGCCCATCTGGACGAGACGACCGCCGCCGGTGTGCGTGCGGGGCTGCTGGAGCTCAGCCGCGAAGTGCTCGTCCTCGCGGCGACCCACGACGGGGAGCTGGTCCGCAGCGCCGACCGCGTCGTGCGCGTGGCCGACGGGCGGATCGAGGAGCAGGCGGCCGGGACGGTCGCGCAGGACTGCCGTGCGACAGCACAGGATGCGGGGCAGCGGGGGGACGCGGCGGCAGTGCCCCGAGCGGTCCTGAGCGGCGACGTCGTGAGCCCGGAGGACATGACCGGGGACGTCGCGTCTGCCGGGACGTCGGCGCGCGAGCGCGAGCACGCGCAGCTGAGCGCGCCCGCCGCGGTCGCGGCGCCCACGACGGGCACGCTCGTGCGACGCCTGGTCCGCGCGGTCGACCCGTTCAGTCGGAAGTTCCTCGTCGCGGTGCTGTTCGGCGTGCTCTCGACGGCCGCCGGGGCCGCACTCACGGGAGTGTCCGCGTGGCTCATCGTCCGCGCCTCCGCGCAGCCGCCCATCATGTACCTGCTCGTCGCGATCGTGGGCGTGCGGTTCTTCGGGCTGTCGCGCTCCGTCTTCGCCTACGCGCAGCGCCTGTGGCTGCACGACGCGGTGCTGGACTCGCTCACACGACTGCGCACCCGCCTGTGGGCCGGCTTGGCCCGCCGCGGCACCGCCGACCGGCGGATCGCCCGCGGCGGGGGTGCGCTGCGGGCGCTCATCGCGGACGTGGACGACATCCGCGACCTGGTGCCCCGGGTCGTGCTGCCGCCGCTCGTCGCCGTCATCGTGGGCGCCGCCGCCGTCATCGCACTGTTCATCATCCATCCCGCGGCCGGGTGGACGCTGGTCGCCGCGCTGCTGGTCGCACTGGTGCCGGCGTCCGCCCTGGCCCTCGCGGCGGACCGGCGGGCCGGCGTCGTCCGGGTCGAGGCGCGCGGACGGGTGCTGGCGGGGGTCGAGGCGCTGCTGGCGGCCCGGGACGATCTGAGCCCGGACGGCGCCTGGCGCGCCCCGGCGGCGCGTCTGGCCGCCGAGGACGAGCGGGCCTCCGCCAGCGAGCGCCGCGCGCTGCGGGCGACGGGCCTGGGCGAGTCCGTCGTGGTCGCCGCGACGACCGCGGCGGCACTCGTGATCCTCCTGCTGCTGGGACCCGCCACCGGCGCCGGCGACCTGTCCGGCGAGATGCTGGCCGTCGCCGTCCTGCTGCCCCTGGGCCTGACGGACGCGCTGCTGGACTCGCTGTCCGCCGTGCAGCAGTGGCCGGCACTGCGCCGGGTGCTGGGCCGCATCGACGACTTGGACGACGATCGCAGGGGCGACGACAGCGGGGACGGAGAGGCCGCGGTGGACACCGCGATCCGCAGTCTGGCGGTCGAGGACCTCACTCTGCGCTGGCCCGGCGCTGCGACTCCGACGGTCGACGGGCTGAGCGCGGACTTCCCGCTGCCCGGGCTCACGCTCGTGACGGGACCGTCGGGGTCCGGCAAGACGACGCTCGTGAGCGCCCTGCTGCGGTTCCTCGACGCGGAGGCGGGACAGGTCCGTCTCAACGGACAGGACGCGGCGTCGCTGACCCCTGAGGACGTCGCCGGGCGGATCGCCTGGTGCCCGCAGGAGGCGCACGTCTTCGACTCGACGCTGCGGGGGAATCTGCTCATCAGCCGCGACCGCGCGGACGCGCCCACGGACGCGGAGCTGGAGCACGCGCTGGAGCAGGCGGGGCTGGGCGACCTCCTTCTGGACCGGGGCCTGGACGCCCGGGTGGGGGCCTCCGGCTCCTCGCTGTCCGGCGGTCAGCGGCAGCGGCTGGCGGTGGCGCGCACCCTGCTGGTGGGAGCCGACGCGGTCATCCTCGACGAGCCCACCGCGCACCTGGACGAGGAGACGGCGCACGCACTGGTGCGCGATCTCGACGAGGCGCTGGCCGAGGTGGGCACCCTCGTCGTCACGCACGATGAGGGGCTCGTCCGCCTGGCGGACCCGGAGGGCACGGCGACCCGAATCCGCCTGTGAGCGTCAGTCGCGCCCGCGTCCGCCGAACATGATCTCGTCCCAGCTGGGGACGGAGGCGCGGCCGCGCCGGCGCTGGCTCTGCGGCTCCTCGTCCTCCGCCTGGGGTGCGGGTGCGGCCTCGTCCGCTGTGGGCGCCGCGGGCGTGCGGTCCTGGGTCTCCGGGTCGACGAGGTCCGTGGGGCCCGTTGCGAACGGGTCCCGGTCCTCAGCGCCCTCCGACGTCTCGTCCAGACCGGCCGACCAGCCGGCGAGGGCCGGGTCGTCGAGCAGGGACGGATGATCGCTGCCCGGACCGTCCGCGGCCGCGGGCTCCGCTGCGGGAGTCTCTGCGGCCTCGGGCACGGGCGGGGCCTGCGGCGGCTCGACCGGTGCGTCGAACCGGGGGGTGCCGATCGGCTCCGTGTGACGGTCGCGCTGCACGGGGGCGGGAGCGTCCGCGTCCGTCGTCTGCGGAAGTGCGACGATCCGGGAGTCCTGCGCCTCCTCCGGCCGGCTGGGCGCGGTGTGGGCGCCGTCGATCGCGGTGTCGTCCGCATCGCCCACGAGGCGCAGTCCTCCGGCACCGGGTGCAGGGGACTCCTCCACCGCCGGGCGCGGTGTGGGACCCGTGTCGCCGGGAGCAGGTGCGACCCCGCGCCTGCGACGCAGGCTCTCGAGGATCCGCCCCGTCTCCGTCTGGTGGTCGCGGGCCGGGGCGGGCCGTGCGGCGGGCGCCGCCGGCAGCGGGGAGGAGGCGGCGGTGCGGCGGCGCTCCTCGCCGGAGCCGTAGTCGGGGATCGGCCCGGAATCCGTGGGTCCGGTGTCCGACAGCCAGCGCGCCTCGTCGTCCTGTGCGACGACGGAACCGCGGGTGTAGGTCCAGCCGGCGGAGCGGGGGCGTCCGCCCGCGGTGAAGGTCAGCTCGACGTACCAGGTGCCGTCCTGCCGCTTCCACGCGTCCCAGTCCGCCGTCTCCGGATCGACCTCGCGCAGTGCCAGCCGCGTGTCGACCAGCTCCTGCAGCGGGGTGGGCGCGCCGCTGTCGGAGTCCGGATACACGATGACGCGGCTGGCCTGCTGCGCCGTGTGCCGTCGCTCGGAGAGCACGGGGCCCTCGTACCGTCGGATGTGCTCGATGTCCTCACCGGTCGCCTCCGCGACCTCCTCGGCGGACAGCCCCTGGCGGATCATCGCCTGGATGTCGCGGGGACGCAGCGCCTCACCGCGCGGCGTCTCTGCCGCGTGCGCGCTGCGGGCCCGGCGGACGGCACCGATGAGTGCGTCGTCCACCGCCAGTCGATGCTCCGCGCCCGTGGGGTCGACGAGGACGAGAGAATCCTCATCCTCCGTCAGGCCGCGCAGGGTCAGTTGGCTCATCGTGGATTCCTCCTCGCACGTGATGACTGCCCTCGATCGTGTCACGGAGGACGCGTGCGGGTGGGGATGTCCGTCCGCGCGTCGCATGATTCGTTCGCGGACTGAGACCGCTGCGACCGGGTGCGGGACCGCACGGGCGAGGCGGGGTCGACCCGATACGCTGGAGCACGTGACCCACTCAGACCTTGCACCATTCGACGCAGTCGTCCTCATGTCCTTCGGCGGACCGGAGAAAGACGAGGACGTGCTGCCCTTCCTCAAGAACGTGACGACCGGTCGGGGGATCCCCGACGAGCGGCTCGTCGAGGTGGGCGAGCACTACTACGGCTTCGGCGGGAAGTCGCCCATCAACGATCAGAACCGCGCACTGCTGGCGGCGCTGACGGACGAGCTGGCCGCCCGCGGCCACGACGTGCCGCTGGTGTGGGGCAACCGCAACTGGGACCCCTTCCTCACGGACGTCGCGCGGGAGCTGGCGCAGGGGTCCGGGACGGCGCGCCTCCTGGCGATCGACACGTCCGCGTACTCGAGCTACTCGTCGTGCCGGCAGTACAGAGAGGACTTCGCGCTCACGGCGCAGACGCTCGCGGAGGAGGGACTGCGGGTCGAGTTCGACAAGATCCGGCAGTACTACAACCACCCCGGTTTCGCCGGTGCGGAGCTCGACTGCGTCCGCGAGGGGCTGGACCGGCTGGCAGAGCAGACCGGCGGTCTGGATCCCGCACGGCACCGGATCCTCTACGTCACGCACTCGATCCCCGCCGTCATGGAGTCCGCCTCCCAGGCGCGGACCATCGGCTACGAGGCGCAGCACCGCCAGCTCATCGACTGGCTGAGCGACCAGCTGGGCGAGCGGCACTCCCTGCCGTCCGAGCTCGTGTTCTGCTCCCGGTCCGGCGCCCCGCACGTCCCGTGGTCGGAGCCGGACGTCAACGATCGGATGGAGGAGCTCTCCCAGGAGGGTGTCACCGGTGTGGTGCTGGTCCCGATCGGGTTCGTCTCCGATCACATGGAGGTCAAGTTCGACCTCGACACCGAGGCCGCGGAGACTGCCGGACGTCTGGGCCTCGACTTCGTGCGCGCCGGGACCGTGGGCACACGGTCCGCTTTCGTCGCGGGGCTCGTTGATCTGCTGGAGGAGCGCGCCGCCCAGGTGCGCGGCGAACCGGTCGAGGCTCCCGCGGTCACACGGGAGGGCGCACTGGTCCCCACCAGCGGCGCCTGTGCGATCGACTGCTGCCGGGGAGTGCTCGAGCGTGCGACCCAGCCCGACTGGTCGGCCTGACCCCGTCGCGGGGTCAGCCCTGCGGGTCGGGGATGATCGGCAGCGTGCCGGTCTCCGCCGCCAGCACCGCCTCCATCTGCGTCGTGTCGACGTCACTGCGGTCCGCGACGTCGATGAGCGTCTCGAGCTGCTGCAGCAGCACGTCCACCAGGTGATCGTCCTCGTCGGCGCGCGCCTCCGCGAGCTTCTGCCGCAGCTCCGCGATCCTCTCGTCCAGGGCCGTCTGGAATCCCCTCACGCGTCCTCCTCGTGGTGCTCCTCCGGCGGGCTCTGCGCTGCTCGCGAGCCCGGTCCGATCATGTGCGTCTCGTCTCCGATGGTGCCCCCACGACCTGGCAGTTCCTGGGGAAGACATGGACTGCGCGGGAATCCGACGTGAATCACACAAGATACCTGCGAGACGGTCTTGCGCGAAGGGGGTCATCCATGCAGAATGCAGGGGACACAGCGGCGGAGGCTCCTCAGCACCCCGCGCAGACCCCAGTTCCCGGAGAGTGATCACGCCTGATGGCAACCGACTACGATGCGCCCAAGAAGCAGGATGAGGAAGTCAGCAGCGACTCGATCGAGGAGCTGAAGGCGCAGCGCAACCAGCAGATGGCCAGCCGCGTGGATGTGGACGAGGACGAGGCCGTCGCAGCGGAGGGATTCGAGCTCCCGGGAGCCGATCTCTCCAACGAGGAGCTGTCCGTCCGCGTGCTCCCCAAGCAGAACGACGAGTTCACCTGCATGGAGTGCTTCCTGGTCCGTCACCGCTCGCAGCTGGCGGACGCGGACGCGATGATCTGCACCGACTGCATGGGCTGAGCCGCCGCTCCGGGCACCAGCCGGAACTGGAGGAGGGGAGGGACCTCACGGTCCCTCCCCTCCTTTCGTCTGTGCGCGTGCCGTGTGGGCGCAGGTCCCGATCGAACGACGCGCGTCAGTCGCGGCCCGGGTCCAGGACTGCGGCCAGCTCGTCCGCGCGGCGCGTCGAGACGAGCCAGTAGGGGGTGGGGTCCGCGGGGTCGTCGATCTCCACGCGGACGACGGTCTTCGCCCACGGGCGGAGGATGAGGAAGGCGCGGGCGTCCAGCAGACGGCCGCGCTGCGCGAAGGACTCCTCCTCGTCGTGCGCGGTGGCACCCGTGATGTGGGTGCGCTCGATGTGCGCGCGCCCCGCCGTGAACAGGTCGTCCGTCACCGTGATGCGGGTCGACAGTGAGACCATCCAGAGGACGACCGCCGCCCCCACGACCAGCGGGGTGATGACGGCGCCCACAGGGGTGAGCGGCAGGGCGAGCAGGGACGTCATCGCGGACAGGGCCAGGGCGATGATCCACCACCCCGCGCTGGGGGTGACGCGCTCGCGGAACACGACGGACGACGAGGTCGGGGAGACGGGGGCCATGCGTCCATCCTCCCACAGCGACTGCGCGCGGGATCCGCTGTGTAGAGTGGCGCCGTGACCCAGCAGAGTGCAGACGACAGGCGACCGCGGATCCGCGTCCAGGCGCTTCGCCCCGACGCGACGACCCCCTCCTACGCGCACCCCGGTGATGCCGGAGCGGACCTGTGTGCGGCGGACGATCTGGAGCTCGCGCCCTTCGAGCGCGCACTCGTGCCCACCGGTCTGGCGATCGCGCTGCCGGAGGGCCACGTGGGCCTCATCCACCCGCGTTCCGGGCTGTCGTCGAAGCACGGGATCACCGTCGTGAACGCGCCCGGCACGATCGATGCCGGATACCGGGGCGAGATCCGCGTCCCCCTCATCAACCTGGACCCGCGGACCCCGTACGCGATCCGGCGCGGCGACCGCATCGCCCAGCTGGTCGTCCAGCGCGTCGAGCATGCGCGGTTCGTGACCGTCGACGCGCTGGACGACGAGCGCCTGGATGTCACGGCCCGGGGCGCCGGCGGCTTCGGGTCGACCGGCGGCTTCGCACCCGCACCCTGACCGTCCGCACCCTGACCGCGCCCGCCGCCGGCCGCAGCGGACGAGGACGGCACTAGACTCGTGAGGGCACAGCCCGAAGGAAGGATCCATGGGACTTTTCGACCGTTTCAAGAAGGACCGCCCGGCACCGGACGCGGACGATGCGCGGGACGTCGACGCGCAGGACGTCGAGGACTCCGCGGACCCGTCGGAGGAGCTCGAGCCCCAGACCGATGCGGGCGCCGACGACGATCCGGACATCGATCCCAAGGAGGCGCCGCGGGATCGCAGTGAGAAGGGTCCGTTCGACGCGGACGAGGCGGTGCCGGAGGCGCATCGGCTGCAGCTGGGGCCCTTGGCGGTCCCCGTCATCGACGGCATGCAGATCCGCCTGGAGACGGAGAAGGACTCCGATCGCATCCTGGGCGTCACGATGGTCCACGGCGGTGGGGCGATGCAGCTGCAGGTGTTCGCGGCCCCGCGCGGCGAGGGGATCTGGAAGTCCGTCCGCCAGGAGATCGCCGACGGCGTGCGCACGCGCAAGGGCAAAGCGGACGAGCTGTACACCGACCTGGGCAACGAGCTGGTCTCGCAGGTCCCGGTCCGCACGAAGGACGGCCGCACCGGGGTGCGCGTCACCCGCTTCGCCGGGATCGACGGACCGCGCTGGTTCCTGCGCGCGGTCTTCTCCGGCACCGCGGTGACGGACAAGGAGACGCGGACCGCACTCGTGGGCCTGCTGCGCGGTGCGGTCGTGGATCGCGGCACGGAGGCCCGCCCGCCGCGCGAGCTGCTGCCGCTCGTCGCCCCCACCCTCACGACCCCCGAGCCCGGCAAGCCCGCGGAGCAGGTCACCACCGGCGCACAGCCCGCAGCTGCGGCGGATGACATCGATCCCTTCGAGCGCGGACCGGAGATCGCCGAGGTCCGGTGACCTCCGATCCCCGCCGTCCGCTCCCACGCTCCCGTGTCCGCCACCCCACCGGTCACCCTCTCGATCCTGCGCCCCGCAGCGGGCGGTGAGTCGATCGCCCACCACGACGGGCGGACGGTGTTCGTCACCGGGGCCATCCCGGGGGAGACGGTCGACGCCGTCGTCACCGGCGCGTCGAGCAGGGTGCTGCGCGCCACCGTCACCGCCGTCCGCGAGGCCTCGCCGCACCGCGTCCCCGACCGCCGCGAGGCGATGGGCGTGCCCGGTGCCGGCGGCATCGAGTTCGCCCACGTCGCGCTGGCGCACTCCCGCGTCCTCAAGGAGGAGGCCGCGGCGGACCAGCTGCGCCGGATCGGCGGGATCGACCCCGCCGCGGTGGACTTCGCCCTGCACCCGGCACCCTCCGAGGCACCGTCCGGGGGAGCGGACGACACCGATCCCGAGGCCGGCACCCGCTGGCGCACCCGCGTCCAGTCCGCAGTCCACCCGGACGGGCGGCCGGGCATGCTGGAGGCCGGCTCCCACCGCGTCGTCCCCGTCGAGGGCGACGCCCTGCCACTGGCGGTCCCGGAGCTCGATGCGCTGCACCTGACCCGCCGCCGCTTCCCCGGCGTCACGCGCATCGAGCTGGCTGCGGGCACCGATTCCGGTGCGATCGTGCTGCGGGGTCCCGATGCCGCAGCGGCCGCGCAGGACCTCGTGCCCGTCCTCGAGCACGTTCCGGGGGACTGGAGCGTCCTGAGCGCACCGGCGGCGCCCGCTCCGTCCGTGGGATCGGCGGCGCGGCGGTCCGGCGGTCGCCGGTCGCGCGGACGCG
>NZ_HE978607.1:5081-23986 GCF_000285835.1 Brevibacterium senegalense | reverse complement strand
GCCGCAACCGCGGCGGCGGCGCGGCCGTGCCGCTCACCCTCCACACGGGAAGCGGCTCCGTGACGGAGTCCGTCCCCGGCCTCGGGCGCAGTCTGCGGGTCCGCGGCGCCGGCTTCTGGCAGGTGCACCGGGATGCAGCCGCGCTCCTCACGGACGCGGTGCGGTCCGCGGTGGGCGAGCCGGGCGACGGGCAGGTGCTCGACCTCTACAGCGGTGCCGGGCTGCTGGGCATCGCGCTCGCAGAGGACGGTCACCGCGTCCTGGGCATCGAGGGGTCGGCGGAGGCGGTCGAGGACGCGCGGGCCAACGCGCACGGTCTGGACGCGCGGTTCACCGCGGGACGGGTCGAGGCGGCGGCCCTCGTGGCGGACGCCCGCGTCGCGGTGCTGGACCCGCCGCGGGCCGGCGCCGGTGCGGCGGTCGTGGACGCCCTCACGGCCTCGGCGGTCGAGCGGATCGTCCACGTCGCGTGCGACGGGGCCACGCTGGCACGCGACCTGCGCCGGCTGGCGGACGGCGGGTTCCGGATCGACTCCGTCCTTGCGCACGACCTCTTCCCGCTCACGGGGCACCTGGAGTTCGTCGCGGTGCTGAGTCGCTGACGACCGGGCGCGCGGCGCTGAGGAGGGGCCGAATGGCCGCGTGGGCTGGGACACGATAGAATGTATCTTGACATCAAGATACTTTACGGAACATCCGGCTTGCCTAATTCGGCCAGCGGGGTTCCCGCCGAGTGTCGCGAGCTGCTGAAGAGGAGAAACACGTTGAGCAACGTCGACAGTTTCAAGTCCAAGAGCACGCTTGAGGTCAACGGCAAGGACTACGAGATCTTCCGCCTCGATGCGGTGGAGGGCTCGAAGAAGCTCCCGTTCAGCCTCAAGGTGCTCCTCGAGAATCTCCTGCGGACGGAGGACGGCGCGAACATCACGGCCGACCACATCCGCACCCTGGGCTCGTGGGATGCGTCGGCTGAGCCCAGCCACGAGATCCAGTTCACTCCGGCCCGCGTCGTCATGCAGGACTTCACCGGTGTGCCGTGCATCGTGGACCTCGCGACGATGCGCGAAGCGGTCAAGGAGCTGGGCGGCGACCCGGACAAGGTGAACCCGCTGGCGCCGGCGGAACTGGTCATCGACCACTCCGTGCAGATCGACTCGTTCGGCAACGCGAACGCGATCGAGCGCAACATGGACATCGAGTACCAGCGCAACGGCGAGCGCTACCAGTTCCTGCGCTGGGGCCAGACCGCGTTCGACGACTTCAAGGTCGTCCCCCCGGGCATGGGCATCGTCCACCAGGTCAACATCGAGTACCTGGCCCGCGTCGTCATGCCGCGCGAGGTCGACGGCGTGCTGCGCGCGTACCCGGACACCCTCGTGGGCACCGACTCGCACACGACGATGGTCAACGGCCTGGGCGTCCTGGGCTGGGGCGTGGGCGGCATCGAGGCGGAGGCCGCGATGCTGGGCCAGCCGGTCTCCATGCTCATCCCGCGCGTCGTGGGCTTCAAGCTCACCGGCGAGATCCCGTCCGGCGTCACCGCGACGGACGTCGTCCTCACGATCACGGACATGCTCCGTCAGCACGGCGTCGTGGGCAAGTTCGTCGAGTTCTACGGCAAGGGCGTCTCCGCTGTGCCGCTGGCCAACCGCGCGACGATCGGCAACATGAGCCCCGAGTTCGGCTCGACCGCCGCGATGTTCCCCATCGATGACGTCACGGTCGACTACCTCAAGCTCACGGGCCGCTCGGAGGAGCAGATCGCTCTCGTCGAGAAGTACGCCAAGGAGCAGGGCCTGTGGCACGACCCCGAGGTCGAGGTCGAGTACTCCGAGTACCTCGAGCTCGACCTGTCGACGGTCGTCCCGTCGATCTCCGGTCCCAAGCGCCCGCAGGACCGCATCGAGCTCTCCGACGCGAAGTCGCAGTTCCAGAAGGACATCCACAACTACTCGCAGCCCGGCGAGGAGGCGAAGTCCGCTCCGGTCTCGATGCCCGACGGCCGCGAGTTCGAGCTGGCCAACGGTGCGGTCGCGATCGCGTCGATCACGTCCTGCACCAACACCTCGAACCCGTCCGTCATGATGGCGGCGGGCCTCGTGGCGCGCAAGGCGCGTGAGAAGGGCCTGCAGTCCAAGCCGTGGGTCAAGACGTCGATCGCTCCCGGCTCCAAGGTCGTGACGGAGTACTACGAGAAGGCCGGCCTGATCCCGGACCTCGAGGCGCTCAACTTCTACATCGTCGGCTACGGCTGCACGACCTGCATCGGCAACTCGGGCCCGCTCGAGGACGAGATCTCGCAGTCCATCCAGGACAACGACCTCTCCGTGTCCGCCGTGCTGTCCGGCAACCGCAACTTCGAGGGCCGCATCAGCCCGGACGTGAAGATGAACTACCTCGCGTCCCCGCCGCTCGTCATCGCGTACGCCCTGGCCGGCACGATGGACTTCGACTTCGAGTCGCAGCCGCTGGGCAAGGGCTCGGACGGCGAGGACATCTACCTCAAGGACATCTGGCCCTCCCCGGAGGAGGTCGAGTCGCTCATCGAGTCGTCGATCAGCACGGACATGTTCACGTCCGAGTACGGGTCGATCTTCGACGGTGACGCCCGCTGGCAGGAGCTGGACACCCCGTCCGGCAACGTCTTCGAGTGGGACGACCAGTCGACCTACGTCCGGAAGCCCCCGTACTTCGAGGGCATGACGCTCGAGACCACCCCGGTCGCGGACGTCTCCGGCGCGCGCGTGCTGGCGAAGCTGGGCGACTCGGTCACAACCGACCACATCTCCCCGGCCGGTTCGTTCAAGGCGGACACCCCAGCGGGCCGCTACCTGGTGGAGAACGGCGTCGAGCGCAAGGACTTCAACTCCTACGGCTCGCGTCGCGGCAACCACGAGGTCATGATCCGCGGCACGTTCGCGAACATCCGCCTGCAGAACCAGCTGCTGGACGGCGTTCAGGGCGGCTTCACCCGTGACTTCACGCAAGACGGCGGACCGCAGACGACGATCTACGACGCGTCGGTCAACTACCAGGCCGCGGGCATCCCGCTGGTGGTCCTGGGCGGCAAGGAGTACGGCTCCGGCTCGTCCCGCGACTGGGCGGCCAAGGGAACGAAGCTCCTGGGCGTCTCCGCCGTCATCGCGGAGAGCTTCGAGCGCATCCACCGCTCGAACCTCATCGGCATGGGCGTGCTGCCCATGCAGTTCCCCGCTGGCGAGAACGCGGAGTCCCTGGGCCTGGACGGCACGGAGACCTTCGACATCTCCGGTGTGACGGCGCTCAACGACGGCACGACCCCGTCGACGCTGCACGTGACGGCCACGAAGGAGGACGGCTCGACCGTCGAGTTCGACGCGGTGCTCCGCATCGACACGCCGGGTGAGGCGGACTACTACCGCAACGGCGGCATCCTGCAGTACGTGCTGCGCCAGCTGGCGACCGCCTGAGCGGACGCACGCGGTTGCGCGTGAGGCCCGACTGATCGGTCCGCGCACGAGGCCCCCATCGGATCCACGGATCCGATGGGGGCCTCGGCCTGTCCGCGCGGACCTCAGACGGAGCGCGTCAGGCGCCGGACGAGGAGCAGGGTCCCGATGGTGAGCGCGGCGGGGACGACGAGGCCGAAGAGCAGGAAAGCGGTCAGCCCGCCCACGCGGTCGGTCAGCCACGGGAAGTTCATGCCGAAGAACCCCGTCGTGAGGGTGAGCGGCAGGAAGATCGTCGCGACGAGCGTGAGCCTCTCGGAGACCACCGTGTCCTGCTCGTTCAGCACGTCGCCCAGCATCGCGTAGAGGCGCGCCGCCTCGAGTGCCTCCTCGTCACCCACGATCAGCAGTCCGGCGTCGCGTGCGTGCACCCGCAGGGGATGCTGCTGCCTCTGCGGCCCAGCACCATGAGCACGAGGCTCACCTGACCGTCCGTGACCGTCACGGCAGGGCGCCGATGAGATTGCGGGTGCGCCGGCGGCAGGTGCAGACCCAACCGCACGGCCGCCTCCCGCTCATGACGTATCCGTCCCGCTCAGAACCGCGACGAACTGCCGGAGCCGGAGAATCCGCCGCCGGATGACCCGAAGCTCGTGTTCGATCCGCTGGACCTGCTCGCCGACTGCCGCGCCTTCTCCGCGGCCTGGTGACGGCGGGTGCCGGAGGTGTAGCCGATCGCGAAGGCCGTGGGGGAGTAGAACGACGGGCGATCGTAGAAGCCGGTGATCGATCGCGACCGAGCGCTGCGTCGTCGCCGCTCCTGCATGATCGCCTTGTCGACGTATCGTGCGTGCGACCGGTTCGACGGCATCGCGGCCGCCTCGATCGCCTGCATGCGGCGGGTGAGCTCCGCCCGGATCCCACTGATGCGTTCGAGGCACTCCTCGATGTTCTCCCCGCCGCCCCGTGTACCCTGCTCGCGAATGTCGTCGAGCTGCGCGAGGGCCTGCGTGCAGAAGGCCGCCAGTTCGCCGGCCTGCGCGGCTCCCGCGCGCCTGCGGATCGTGTCGCTGTCGCGCGCCTCCTGCAGGTGCTTCGCGGTCTCCTCGACCTCGTCCTGCCAGACCTGCTCCCACTGGCCGTCCGCGGAGTAGAGGGACGTCGCGCGCTGCACGACCCCCGTCGATTCACCGATGTCGCCGGCCTCGTCGTTCAGGCGCTTGATCCTGCTCCACAGGGACACGTTGGCTGCGGTGACCGCCCAGCGCGAGGAGTCGGCGATGGCATCGCGCTCGTCGAGCGTGCGGTCGTACTGCCGCAGGAGCGAGGCGGCGGTGTTCCGCACCTTCCCACCGAACCCATGGTCCAGGATGAACTCCGTCGCGGACACGGTCGCATGCACGTTCTCCGTGGTCCGGGTGAACCGATCCGCGGCCTCCGCGAAGCGCACCCGCATGATCTGGACGCCCGCCGCGTTCGCCAGCGCCAGGCCGGCCAGCACCAGCGGCAGCACGAGTGAGATCCCCGCCCTCGTCCATGCGGGCCTCGCCATCTCACCGGCCGCCGCATCCGCGATCGCGACGAGGCCGTCCTCCCAGCTGCGGTTCCGGAAGTCGTCGTAGCCCTGCTCCCGCAGCTTCTTCTGCTCGCTCACGGGTTCGACCTTCACGTCCTCACCGAAGTGGGTCGCGATCTGGCCGGAGCCGACGGTGTCGTCCTGCTCGACGTTGAGGGCGAGCAGGAAAAGGCCGTCGGCCCATTTCCTCCCGTCCGGGGAGAGGAGGTCCTTCTCCGGCTGCGAGCGTGCCCACTCGAGCGCCTCCGCGTTGATGTTGTCGCTCGGTTCGCCCTGGCGGGTCCAGACCACGATGCGCACGGGAGCATACGTCCGCAGCTCACCGATCGAGTCCTCGAGGCGGATCGGGTCGACGACACCCGCGTCGTCGGTGACCTCCACCTGCTCCACCGGCGACCCCGGCCGGCCCAGCAGCGACAGTGCGATGGCGGCGAGGACGCACACGAGTGCGACGGCCGCGGAGACGAGCGTCGCCCCGCGGGCGGTCCGCGTGAAACGGTCGGTGGCGGTCAACGGCACTCCTCTTCCCGATGGACTGGTGAGGACATCGTCGCACGGGCGAGTCCGGGACGGTGCGCCCGATGGCACCCGCTAGCATGGGCTGTCATCCGTCCACCGTTGGGAGCCGCTTACGATGACCTTCCTGGAGTCCGTCTCCTCGCCAGCAGACCTCAAGCGCCTGTCACCGGCGGAGTGCGAGGTCTACGCGAAGGAGATCCGCGAAGAGCTGGTGGCGACCGTGTCGCGGACGGGCGGACATCTGGGACCCAACCTGGGCGTCGTCGAGCTCACCCTGGCGCTGCACCGCGTGTTCGACAGCCCCAAGGACACTCTCCTGCTGGACGTGGGGCACCAGTCCTACGTGCACAAGATCGTGACCGGTCGGGGGGATCGGTTCGACACGCTGCGACAGCAGGGGGGACTGTCCGGCTACCCGTCCCGGGCGGAGAGCGAGCACGACGTGCTGGAGAACTCCCACGCCTCGACCTCGCTGTCGTGGGCGGACGGGATCGCGAAGGCCCACCGCGTCCGTGGCGAGCACGACCGCTGGGTCGTCGCCGTCATCGGCGACGGGGCGCTGACCGGCGGAGTCGCCTGGGAAGCCCTCAACTCCATCGCGGCGGACACGACCCAGCCGCACCGCAGGCTCGTCATCGTCATCAACGACAACGGGCGCTCGTACGAGCCGACCGTGGGCGGCCTCTCAGCCCACCTGGACTCGCTGCGCGCGTCCAACAGCTACGAGCGCCTCCTGTCGTGGGGCAAGGAGCGTCTCCAGCAGTCGGGTCCGCCCGGACGCGCCGCGTACACCGCGATGCGCGGCGTCAAGCGCGGGCTGCGCGACATGACGTCGGAGGGCGGGACCGGCATGTTCGATGCACTGGGCCTCAAGTACATCGGTCCCGTCGACGGGCACGACCAGGAGGCGGTCGAGCGCGCGCTGGCACTGGCGAAGGACTACGAGAACGGCCCCGTCATCGTGCACACGGTCACGAAGAAGGGCTACGGGTACGGACCCGCCGTCGCGGACGAGGCGGACCAGTTCCACGCGGTGGGGGTCATCGACCCGGTCACGGGAGTGCCCGCGGCCCGCAGCGGCCGGTCGTGGACGAGCGTGTTCGGCGACGCGATCACGGAGATCGGCCGCCGCCGGGACGACGTCGTGGCGATCACCGCCGCGATGCTGCAGCCGGTGGGTCTCACCCGGTTCCGCGAGGAGTTCCCCGACCGCACCTACGACGTGGGCATCGCGGAGCAGCACGCGGTCGCCTCTGCAGCGGGACTCTCGTACGGCGGACTCCACCCTGTCGTGTGCCTGTACGCGACCTTCATGAACCGCGCGTTCGACCAGCTGCTCATGGACGTCGCACTGCACCGGCAGGGCGTCACGTTCGTGCTGGACCGTGCAGGGGTGACCGGACCGGACGGTGCCAGCCACCACGGCATCTGGGATCTGGCGCTGCTCCAGATCGTGCCGGGGCTGCGGCTGGCCGCGCCCCGCGACGCCCAGCGACTCGTCGAGGAGCTCGAGGAGGCGGTCGCCGTGGACGACGCTCCCACCGTCGTCCGGTTCTCCCGCGGTGACGTGGGTGACGAGGTCGTCTCCCTGCGCCGGACGGACGACGGCGCGGACGTGCTGGCAGAGGTGCCGGAGGAACTGGAGCAGGACGTGCTGATCGTGTCCGTGGGCGCGCTGGCGGATCGGGCGCTGGCCGTCCGCGAACGGCTGGCGCAGGAAGGGATCGGTGCCACCGTGGTCGACCCCCGGTGGGTGCTCCCGGTCCCCGAATCCGTGCAGGACCTGGCCCGTGAGCACCGCCTGGCCGCGGTCATCGAGGACGGGATCCGCACCGGTGGGGTGGGATCGCGACTGCGTCAGGAGCTGCGGGTCGACGGATCGACCGTGGGCGTCGTGGAACTGGGAGTGCCGGACGTGTTCCTGCCGCAGGGCAGCCGCGACGAGATCCTCGCGGTCGCGGGGCTCACCGTCGAGGACATGACCCGGCAGATCCTCGAACGCCTGCAGCACTGAGCGCCGGGGTCTCCGGAGCGACCGGCGCCCGCACGCCCGGTCTCGGGGACTCAGGCCTCCATCGCGCGGGCGGCCCGCACGAGGACCGGGACGGACAGCTCCCGCTGCCACTCCCGCGCACCCTGGTCCCGCAGATACTCCTCGAGTAGATCCTCATCACCTGGGTCCTGCAGGGCGGCCGCCGCGCGGACCAGTGCAGGCTGCAGCAGCAGGTCGTGGGGGATGCGCGTCGACTCGGACAGGTCGTACATCGCCTGCTTGAGCACCTGGGTCCGCTCCTTCACGAGCGCACGGTCCAGCTTGGGACCGGTCGGGGCGGAGGAGCGGGTCCTGCGGGGCAGGTCGCCGTCCCGCAGGGAGTCGGCCCGCTGCAGGGCCTCGGCCCAGCGCTGGGCGTGACGCCGGGTGAGCCGACCGGTGCCCAGGGCGCGGAACACGTCATCAGCGGTGCGCACCCGGTGCTGCGCCAGGGCGACGATGTCCCGATCCTTGAGGATGCGGCTGGGCGCGGTGTCCGCCTCGCGGGCGACCCGTTCGCGCGTCTCCCAGACCTCGCGGGCCCGGGCCAGCTGCCGGGGATTGCGCAGGGTGCCCAGGCCGTGCATCCGGCGCCAGGGCTCCTCATGGACGACGGGCGCGAAGGCCAGCAGATGCTCGAACTCCTGCTGCGCGAATTCCGCGAGGCCGCGGGCATGCAGCTGCTCGTCCAGGCGGTCCGCCACGTCGAGGAGCACCTCGACGTCGAGTGCGGCGTACGAGAGCCACGACTCCGGCAGCGGACGCGTCGACCAATCCACCGCGGAATGCTCCTTCGCGAGGCGCACGCCCACCGTCTCGCCCACGACGGCGGCGAGCCCGAACCGGTCGAAGCCCAGGAAGCGTGCGGCCAGCTCCGTGTCGAAGAGCGCATCCGGGGTCATGTCGAGATCCGCGAGGCACGGGAGGTCCTGCGTCGCCGCATGCAGCACCCATTCGCTGCCGCGCAGTGCGCTGTTGAGCGGCAGCAGGTCGTCGAACGGCTCCGGATCGATGAGCAGCGTGCCCACGCCCTCGCGGCGCAGCTGGACGAGGAAGGCCCGCTGACCGTAGCGGAAGCCCGAGGCCCGCTCCGCATCCACGGCGACTGAACCGGTGCCGGCGGCCAGGGCCTCGGCGGCCCTCTGCAGGGCGCGGGGGGTGTCGATGACGTCTGGGACGCCGTCCGCGGGGGATTCGAGGAGGGGCAGGGATTCGGGTGCGTCGGACGAGCTCACCGGCGCCTCCCCGGCAGCGCCGTGACGCCGGGTGGCAGCGGCGGCAGGCCCGCGATGGTCGTGAGCAGGTCGATCCAGGCGTCGAAGTGGTCGACGATGTCCTCCGGCTCACCGAGGACCGGGGTCCACGAGGCGCGCAGCTCCAGGTCGATCGTCGAGGGGCGGGCGGCGAGCGTGCCGAAGCTCTCCGACAGGACGCGGGTGGTGGTGCCGCCGGCGGCCACCAGCTCGCAGTCGTGGCCGGCCAGCGCATCGGTCAGCCACGACCAGGCGACGGCGCCCAGCATGGCCTCGTTGCCCATGTCGTGCCCCATCTCCGCGCGGACGTAGGACACGATGCGGAAGTCGCCCTCCCACTCGTCCTGGCCGTCCGGGTCGTGCAGGACGACGATTCGGCCGGTCGCCAGCTCGTCGATCTCCTCGCCGGTCGCACGCTGGAACGAGGAGTCCGCATGGACCTCCGCGCCGATCGCGGTGGCGAAAGGGGCCAGCTTCGAGGGTGCGCGGATCGCGGACACGGACACGTGCGGCACGTCCGAGACGTCGGACAGCACGTCCGTGATGCGGGAGAATGCCGCGGGGACGGGATTGAGCGGGGACAGTGAAGCCACGCGACCACGATAGAGCGTGGGATGCGCCACGCACAGGACCCACGCCGCAGCGAGGAGGAATAGAACCGGGGGAGTGCGGCATTCACCCACCAGGACGACGGGTGCGGGCGGACGACCCGCGCGGGCGGAACGGAGGACGATGACAGCGTCGACGACACAGGGGACACCGGGCGGCGACACGGACGGGCAGGTCCGGTCGGAGCAGCGGCAGGAGGCGCTCAGCGCGGACTTCCGTGCGGCGTTCCGCCACCATCCCGGCGGCATCGCGATCATCGCGGCGGCCGGTGAGTCCGGTCCTGTGGGCATGACCGCCTCCAGTGTGGCGAGCGTGTCCGTGACGCCCACGACCCTCCTCTTCTCCCTCATGCGCTCCAGCCGGTCGGCCGTCGCGGTCCTCGCGGCGGACGCGCTGAGCGTCAACCTCGTGAACTCGTCGCACGCGGAGCTGGCCCGCGCGTACGCGGACTCCCGGGCGGACCGGTTCACGCCGGACCAGGGGTGGGAGTACCTGGAGGACGGCACGCCGGTGCTGGGCGACGCATCCGCTTCCCTCATCGGCCACGTGACCCACACCGTCGAGCTGGGCGAGGCCGTCGTCGTCGTGGCGGAGATCACAGACGTGCGCCGCGGTGAGCCGGGCGACGGCCTCGTCTACCGCAACCGCGCATTCCACGTCCTCGAGGAGTCCGGGCAGGACCGATCCGCCCGCGATGACCGCGGGATGAGACCGGACGTATCGAGCGCTCCGCACGGTTCTCACCCCACCAGCGGGTCTGCGAGACTGGGGCCCATGAACACGACTCTCGTCTCCGCCGCTCAATCGGAAACCGTCAGCCGGACACCCGTGTGGTTCATGCGGCAGGCGGGCCGGTCGCTCCCGGAGTACCGCGAGCTGCGCGAAGGCACGACGATGCTGGGCGCCTGCCGGACGCCGGACCTCGTGTCCGAGATCACCCTGCAGCCGGTGCGGCGCCACGGGGTGGACGCCGCGATCTTCTTCTCCGACATCGTCGTGCCGCTCGAGGCCGCCGGGGTGTCGGTCGAGATCGTGCCCGGCACCGGTCCCGTCATCGAGCACCCGGTCCGCACCCGCGCGGATCTGGACCGCCTCGAGGACCTCACCCCGGATGCGATCACGGACATCGCGGAATCGATCCGGCGCGTGCGCGCGGAACTGGACGCGAAGCACCCGGACACCGCTCTCATCGGCTTCGCCGGCGCCCCCTTCACCGTCGCGAGCTACCTCATCGAGGGTGGCCCCAGCCGCAACCACGAGAAGACCAAGGCCATGATGCTGGGCGACCCCCAGCTGTTCTCCGACCTGCTGGCGAAGCTGGGCCGGATGTCCGCGACCTTCATCGACGTGCAGGTCAGCGCGGGCGCGCAGGCGTTCCAGCTGTTCGACTCGTGGGCGGGGTACCTGTCCGCCGCGGACTACCGCCGCTTCGTGCTCCCGCACTCCGCCGCCGTCTTCTCCTCGCTGTCGCACCACGCCGTCCCCGCCTTCCACTTCGGCGTGCAGACGGGCGAGCTGCTGACGGACATGGCGAGCGCCGGCTGCGACGTCGTGGGCGTCGACTTCCGCGTCGACCTGGCGGACGCGTCCCGTCGGGTACGCCCGGGCCAGGCCCTGCAGGGAAATCTGGACCCCGCACTCCTCTTCGCCCCGTGGGACGTGCTGCGCCCCCGGATCGAGGAGATCGTCCGCGCCGGACTGGACCATCCCGGCGGCCACGTCTTCAACCTGGGGCACGGAGTGCTGCCGACGACGGATCCGGCGATCCCGGGTCTCATCGTCGAGGAGGTCCACCGGGTCTCCCAGCAGCTGCTGAGCGCCTGACGGTGACCGCGCGCACGCTCGCCGTCGTGGGCGGGGGGATCTCCGGTCTGGCGGCCGCGCACCGCGCGGCCCGGCACGGCCTGCGGGTGACCGTGCTGGACACGGGGGACACTCCCGGCGGCTGCCTGTCCCGGACCGGTCTGGACGGTCTGCTGCCCGGGGGCGCGGACGAGGGGGCGGAGGCCTCGCTGGCCCGCCGCCCGGAGACCCGCGCTCTCGTCGAGGAACTGGGTCTCACCCCCGTCCACCCCTCCCGCGCCCACGGGTCCCGGCTCGTGACCGACCGGGGTCCCGTCGCGATCCCCGCGGGCACCCTCATGGGCGTGCCGGGGGACCCCGAGGCGCTGCGCGGGGTCCTGAGCGATGCCGGGGTCGAGCGCGTCCGCGCGGAGGCCCTCACCCCTCCGACCGTCGAGGACGTGTCCTGCGGCGACTTCCTGGCCGCCCGGTTGGGCGACGAGCTGGTCGACCGCGTCGTCGACCCGCTGGTGGGCGGCGTGTACGCCGGCCGCTGCCGAGAGCTGTCCCTGTCCGCGACGATCCCGGCCCTGGTGCCGGCAGCGCAGCAGGGCACCTCCGTCCTCGCGGCGGTGGCTGAGATCCTCGCCGCCCGCATCCGCACGCACGGCGCGGACATCCCGGGAGCGGGCGCTCACGAGCCTCGCACCGGTGCTGCGCGAGACCGCGACACCGCCGCCGAGGCCGGGGCCGGGTCGAGTGCACCGCCGCCGGTCTTCCTGTCGCTGGCCGGCGGCATCAACAGGCTCATCGCCGCCCTCGCGGACTCGATCACGGACCACGGGGGTGAGGTCCGCACGGGCACCCCGGTCCGCGCGATCGTCCCGGGCGGACGGATCCGCACGGATGCGGGCGACCTCACCGCCGACCAGATCCTCCTCGCCGTTCCCGCGCATGCCGCGCGAGCGCTGCTGACTCAGGAGGCAGGCGCGGGCCAGGAGGCGCAGGCACACCTGGCTTCTCTGCTGGACCGCATCCCGTATGCGAGCTCCGCGGTCGTCACCGCGGTCCTCGAGGATCGCGACCGCCCGCTCGAGGGCTCCGGACTGCTGGTGCCCGCGGACCTGGGCGGACTGCTCAAGGCCGCGACCCACTCGTCCAACAAGTGGCCGTGGCTCGAAGACGCGCTGCCCGCGGGCCGGCGGGTCATCCGCATGAGCGTGGGACGCCACGGCGACGAAGCGTGGCGGGACCTGACGGATGGGGAGCTCATCGACCGGGCGCTGGGGGAGTGGCGCGACCTCACCGGCTGGGACGGCGCACTTCTCCATGCGGAGGTGAAGCGCTGGATCCGCGCGCTGCCGCAGTACGCACCCGGACACTCCGACCTGGTGCGTCGGATCGAGACGGCCGCGGCCGCGGTCCCCGGCCTGTCGCTCACCGGCAGCTACCTGGACGGCGTGGGCATCCCCGCCTGCATCGGACGCGCGCAGGCAGCGGTCGACCGCCTCGTCGCGCACTCCGCACCGCCCGACTGACCGGCACCCCCGGCTGGCCGGCACCCCCGGCTGGCCGGCACCGCCCGACTGACCGGCACCGCCCGAACCCCGGGTCGATCCCCCCCCGATCGTTCCGACCCACCCGACCCCACCGAACCCCACCACACACAGGAGGAATCCGTGAGCGAGTACACGCAGCCCACCCCGGAGCAGGTCGAGCAGCTCAACGCCCAGATCCGCTATGTCGCCTACTCCGTCTACGCCTCTGTCGAGGAGCTGGGCGACGCCGACCGCCAGGCCATCGCCGCCGAGGTCCGCGAGGCGCTGGCCCCCCTCGAGGCGCAGGGCCTCGTGGTCCGCGGCACGTACGACGTGTCCGCCTTCCGCGCGGATGCCGACCTCCTCGTGTGGTGGCACGCACCCAGCTCCGAGCTCATCCAGGAGGCCTACGCGGCCCTGCGGCGGTCGCGCCTGGGCGCCGCCCTCGAATCCGTGTGGTCGGTCATGGCGGTCCACCGTCCCTCGGAGTTCAACAAGTCGCACCTGCCGGCGCTCCTCACGGACCCCGTGCCCGGCGACTACATCTGCGTCTACCCGTTCGTGCGCTCCTACGACTGGTACCTGCTGCCGCCGGAGGAGCGCTCGCAGATGCTGCGCGACCACGGCATGGCGGCGGCCGGCTACAAGGACGTCAAGGCGAACACCCTGTCCTCGTTCGCGCTGGGCGACTACGAGTGGATCCTCGCGTTCGAGGCGGATCAGCTGGACCGGATCGTCGACCTCATGCGCGACCTGCGGGACACGAAGGCCCGTCTCCACGTCCGCGAGGAGATCCCGTTCTTCACGGGGCCGCGTCGCGATCTGGCGGACATCCTCGCCGGCTGGCGCTGAGCCACACCCGCCGCCGCTCACAGAGAGACGACGCCCGCCCCACCGCAGCGGTGGGGCGGGCGTCGTCGTGCGGGGCTGGTGTCAGACGTGCGTCGCGTCGCCGGGACGGAACATCGGCAGGTGCGGGATGCCGTCCTCCAGGAACTCCGGTCCGGACACGCGGAACCCCGCGCGACCGTAGTAGTCGCGCAGGTGCGACTGCGCGTTGAGGGTGAGGTCCCCGTGCCCGAACAGGCGGACGACCTCGTCCAGCAGACGGCGACCCAGGCCTCGGCCGCGGCCGTCCGGTGACGTGACGACCCGGCCCACGCTGCGGGCGCCGTCCCGGGCGGCGGGGCCGTCCGCGACCTCGAGCGGCAGGATCCGGGCGTAGGCCAGCGGTTCCGAGCTCCACCCGCCGGTGCCGCCGTGCGCGTCCGGGGCCGGGCGCGGGCCCGGCTCGTCCGCTGGCAGCAGCAGGTGCTGGGTGCCGGGCAGCAGGTCGAGACCGTCCATGTCCGTGTACAGGCACTCCTGCTCGACGACGAACACGCGACTGCGCAGCTGGAGGATCCCGTACAGCTCGAGGGGGCTCAGCTGGTCCGTGCGGGCCAGGACCCACCCGTCCGGTGTGCGGGTGCGGACCGTCGCCGAGGCCGTCGTCGCCTCGACCGCGCCCGTCACCTCCGCGGCTTCCGCGGCCTCTGCGGTGTGCGGCGCCTGCGTCATGCGCTCGCGTCGGGGGTGAGGCGGAGGCTGATCGAGTTGATGCAGTAGCGCAGGTCCGTGGGGGTGGGGAAGCCCTCGCCACCGAAGACGTGTCCCATGTGCGAGTCGCAGGCCGCGCAGCGGACCTCGACGCGCTCCATCCCCATCGTGGTGTCCTTGATGTAGCGGACGCGGTCCTCGGCCAGCGGCGCGTAGAAGGACGGCCAGCCGCACGCCGCGTCGAACTTGGTCTCCGAGCGGAAGAGCTCCGCCCCGCACGCGCGGCACGTGTACACGCCCACGGTGGGGTCGTTCTCGTACTCGCCGCTGAAGGGCCGTTCCGTCCCGGCCTCGCGCAGGACGTGGTACTCCTCCGTGCTGAGGATGTCGCGCCACTCCTGCTCGGTGCGCTGGGCAGATGCGGTGGGGGTGTCGGCCATGGTGGGCTCCTTCCCGGTCGACGAGAGTGCTCCTCAGCCTAACCGCGACGCGGCGCGATGTGTTCCGATCACGTCACCGCGGACCGGTACGATCGGGAGGCATGAGGGACGACAGGTCACGCGAGCCGGGACTCAAGGACCGCGCACTGCGCACCGCGATGCTGGCCGGGGCCGTGGCCGCCGGTGCCGGTGCGCTCGTGTCCATCGCCTCGTCCGGTCTGGCCGTCTACTTCGCCCGCCGGATCGTCGTGCCGGAGAACCAGCCGGAGGACCTCGACATCCTCCACGTGTCCGGATTCGACGACGACCTGGTCGTCCAGCTGCCCGTCACGGACGACACGATCCTCCCGGGCCGGTACGGGCTCCTCTTCGACAGCGGTCGGGGGCTGGCGCAGATCGGAGAGATCCTCGAGTACGACCCGGCCTCGCAGACCGTCGCACGCCGCGTCCTCTCCGTCATGGCCGGTGACCTCCACTCTGCCCGCCGAGGCCGCTGGACCGGGACCGTCTTCACCCACCCCTCGCAGCTGGGGTTGCCCTACGAGGACATCGTCCTCACCTCGGACGTGGGCGAGCTGCCCGCCTGGCTGCTGCCCACCACGGCGGATGAGCCGCTGGACACCTGGGCGATCCTCGTCCACGGGCGCGGGGCGACGCGTGCGGAGGTGCTGCGCGCCGGTCACGTGCTCGATTCGATCGGAATGCCCTCGATCGCGATGTCCTACCGCAACGACGCCGAGGTCCGCGAGGGCGACCGCTCCCGGTACGGACTGGGGGACACGGAGTGGTTCGACGTCGACGTCGCGATCGACTACGCGCGGTCCCACGGGGCCCGGCAGGTCGTCGTGTTCGGCTGGTCGATGGGCGGGGCGATCGCGTTCCAGGCCGCCTCCCGCGGACGCAACCGGTCGTTCATCGCGGGCCTGGTCCTGGACGGTCCAGTGGTCGACTGGCACGACGTGCTGGACAACCAGGCGCGGCTCAACTACCTGCCCACGCCCATCGCGCGTCTCACCCTCGACATGATCACCCGGCCGTGGGCCCGCTCGATCACGGGACTGGAGACGCCCATCGACCTGGAGCGGCTGGACTGGGTCACTCGGGCGGCGGAGCTGGACAAGCCAGTCCTCCTCATCCACTCCGATGACGATCAGTTCGTGCCGTCCGGGCCATCGCACGCTCTGGCCCGCGTCCGCTTCGACCTCGTCACGATGCCGCAGTACGACACGGCCGCCCACACGAAGGAGTGGAACGTCGAGCCCGAGCGCTGGGAGGACGACGTCGCGAGCTTCCTCGAGTCGAAGATCGACCTGCACGGCACCCGGCGCAGGCGCGCGTGACGACACCACCGGGGCCGCCCCCGGGATCGCAGCCCGGGCCGCCTCACGGGCCGCAGTCGGGGCCGCCGCAGGGACCGCCTCCGGGGTCTCCGCCGTGGCCACCTCAGGGGCCTGCCGCAGGACCGCCGGCCCGCCCGCCCGCCGTGCGCCCGGCGACGAAGCCCGCAGAGCCCACCGGCTGGGCTGTGGTGGGCCTCATCCTCGCCTGTCTGGCGATCCTCGTGGGTCTGGTGGTGGGTGGGCTGACGCTCCTGTACGCCGGTTTCACCCTTGTGACCGGTGCGCCGGGGCACGTCCAGCTGTCCGCGCTGCGGTTCGCCCACCAGTACTCCCTGCCGTCGGTCGGACCGCTGGCGCTGGCCGGCTGGATCCTGTCCTTCGTCGCCGTGCGTCGCGGTCGGCGGACCGGCGCACGCGGGGGACGGCGCCTCGCGATCACAGGCCTCGTCCTCAGCAGCGTGTGCCTGGTGATCCTCGTCCTGGGACTGCCGCTGCTGCTCGTCGAGCCCTGCTTCGACCTCTACTGCGACTGACCGCTCGCGGCGTCACCCGCTCCAGCCGCGTCACTCCGGCAGGGGCAGCCCCCACCGCTGCAGCAGCGTGGATCCATCCGTCACGAGGCTCAGGAGGGTGAGGGAGCCTGGGTCCAGCGAGCCGCCGCCGGCCAGCAGTCCGCGCGGCGATCCGTCCGGCGGCGGACCGGCCAGCAGCGGCGAGACGGTGAGGCACAGCTCGTCGACCGCACCCGCCGCCACCCAGTCGGCCAGCAGGTGGGGGCCGCCCTCGTGCAGGATCTCGCGGCAGCCGCGCGCCCGCAGGTCCGTGAGCACCGCGGCGGGCTCCACCGGCCCGTCGTGCAGGACGAGACCCTCCGCGCCCAGTCGGTCGCGGATCTCGCGGACGCGCTCCGGCGGGCACGCGTCCGCGGAGGCGTGGGCGACGACCGGCCCCGTGCCCTCTTCGTCGAGCCGGTCCAGATCGACCCGCCCCGAGCGTGAGACGAGCACCAGCAGCGGGACCGGGCCCTGGCCTCGGTCGCGGCGGGCCTCCGCATGGGCGGGGCGGGCGTGCAGGCGGGTGTACCGCTCCGCCCGCGCGGTGCCGGCCCCCACGACGACGGCGTCCGCGAGCGCCCGCAGGACCCCGAAGACGCGCTTGTCAGCCGGCGACGAGATGGCCCGCGAGAGTCCCGTCTCACCCACCACCTGACCGTCGACTGTCGTGACCATGTTGACCCGCACCCAGGGGCGGGACGGATCCGCAGCGTCGAGTGCGATGCGGGGGGCGGCGGACCGGTCGGCGCACAGCGCGACGAGGTCCGGTTCGCCCGGTGCCGGCGGCAGCGGGCGGTGGTGGGGCAGCAACTGGGTGAGGGGGGTGCCGGTGCTCACTGCGCCAGGAACTCCTCAGAGCCCATCGCGATGTGGGGCACGGCATCCGGGTCGAGCGTCGTGAGGAGGAGGCGCATGTCCTCCTCGTCCAGCGCGACGCAGCCGCGGGTGGGACTGCCGTGCTCCACGTGCAGCCAGATCTTGCCGCCGGCGTCCCAGCCCAGGGGGCGGGTGTTCTCCGTGGGCGCGACACCCGTCCTGCGGTTGTAGTCGATGGCGATGACGTAGTCGAAGACGTTCGCGTACCCATCGCCGTAGACGGCCTCCGCACCGCTGCGCAGGCCCTCGTCGCGGTAGTAGGGCAGCTGCGAGCCGGGGTCCTCGAGGTAGCCGCCGGCGTCGCTGAGGCTGAAGACGCCCGCCGGTGTCGTGCGGTCGCCCTCCCGGCGGTCCTCCTTCCACCCGTTGGCGCCGTTGCGGCCGGTCATCGTCGCCGTGCGCTCCCAGCCGTCGTCGGCGCGCTCCCACAGGCTCAGTCGCGTCTGGGTCGCCTCGTCATCCGCGCCCGAGGCCACGAGCACCTGGTCGGTCTCCTCCGGTATCCGCGCGGCGGTCTCCGTCCCCAGCCCGGTCGCCGGGTCGGTGAGGGAGGGGACGTGGGTGGCTGCGGCCTCGGCGTCGTCGTCCGTGCGGTGTCCGCCGGCCGGGGCCGAGGCGCCGGCCGTGGTTCCGGCTTCTGCGCCGGCGACACCGTCCTGCGGGGCGGGCGTCTGCTGGCGGGGTGTGCTGAACTGCTGCGCGACCCGCTGGGCCGGGGCGGAGAACCCGCCCCCGTCGTCCGACTGCGGGGCGGGGGAGGCGACGGCCGTCGTGCCCGGCGCCAGCAGACCGGCGCACAGGATCGCGCCCGCGAGCGTCCGGAGGGCCGGTGACAGGGTCGTCATGGGGCCAGTCTGTCAGGGGCGACAGTCCGAGTCACGGATGACACTCGACGGTTCGCGGGCGCAGAGTTCGCTGAGAATCGGAAAGCGGGTGCCTCGTCGTAAGATGTCCGCATCATGTCGATCCCTCCACCGCCCCAGCATCCGCCGCCGCGCCGTCAGCCGCAGGCCGCGGAGGATCCGTCGCTCACGACGCAGATCTTCCTCGACCAGGCGAAGGCGGCGACCGCCGGCGCGTCCGGACGCGAAGGAGCCGATGCGGGCGACGGAGGGCAGGGCACGACCGCCGGCGCCCCGCAGGGAGCGCACCGGGAGTCCGCGCCGCAGTCACCGCGCACGCCGGATCCGGTGGAGGAGACCCCCGCCCAGGAGTCGACGCAGATGATGTCGATGGAGGAGCTGCGCGCACTGGCCGCGTCGTCGCACATCGACGAGATCGACGGTGCGCGCGAGCAGCAGTCGGCCGCCTCCGCGTCGTGGGCGACGCCGCAGGACGATGCGCGGGCGCAGTCCGCCGCGCCCCCGGGCGTCTTCACCCCGGTCGTGCGGCATGCGCCGTCCCACGGCCCGGGCGTGC
>NZ_HE978607.1:0-4600 GCF_000285835.1 Brevibacterium senegalense | reverse complement strand
GCGGAAGCGCGGTCTGCCGGTCCTGGCGATCGTGTTCGTCGTCCTCTCCGCGCTCGTCGTGCTGGGGATCGGCGGCTGGATCCTCGTCGACGCGCTGGGGCGCACGGGGGAGCAGGCGCAGCAGCCGGCACCCCCTCCGCCGCCGGCCACGTCCACGACGGATCCCGGCGGCCTCGTCGACGAGGGGGAGAACCCCACCGCGGACGCGGGGGAGGACGTCGAGACCTTCACGACGCCGTCCGGGAACATCGGGTGCACGATCGACGCCGAGCGTGCCCGCTGCGTCATCAAGACCTTCGACTACGACCCGCCGGAGCCGCCGGACGGCTGCGCGATGGACGAGTGGGGCTCGATCGTCGTCGCGAACAGCGAGGGCGCGGGCTTCTCGTGCTCTCCCGCGCAGTTCCCCACGGACGGGCAGGCGCTGGACTACGGCCAGACCGTGAGCGCGCACGGCATGACGTGCGAGTCCTCGGAGTCCGGCGTCACGTGCCGATCGGAGGAGACCGATTCCTCCTTCAGCGTCGCCCGCGCGTCGGCCGACTTCACGCAGAGATGACGGCACGAGCAGCCGCGCTGCGCTCCCCGGCGTCCATCATGCGGACATCCGACTGGGAGTCAGGCCGCGTAGGGGAATAGGGTGACGGTCATGACACGGAGCCTCCTCCTCCTTAGCCGCCGCGACGGGGCCTGACGCACACGGGCCGCATCCTCGTCGCGGTGGTCGTCGCGCTTGTCGGTCCCCTCATACGCACCACACGCACGCACAGGAGAAGCAGCGATGTCGAATCTGCAGAAGCCCAGCCCCATGCCGTTCCACAAGTACCGGTCCTTCTACGACCGGATCCAGCTGGACATGCGCGATCGGACGTGGCCGGACCAGCGCCTCACGAAGGCACCCCGCTGGCTCAGCACGGATCTGCGCGACGGCAACCAGGCGCTCATCGACCCGATGACCCCGGACCGCAAGCGCCGCATGTTCGACCTGCTCGTGAAGCTGGGCTTCAAGGAGATCGAGGTCGGCTTCCCCGCGGCCAGCCAGCCGGACTTCGACTTCGTCCGCCAGATCATCGAGGAGGACGCGATCCCCGATGACGTCCGCATCAGCGTCCTGACGCAGGCGCGCGAGGACCTCATCGAGCGCACGGTCGAGAGCCTGCGGGGCGCGGCGAAGTCGACCGTCCACCTCTACAACGCGACGGCCCCGGTCTTCCGCAAGGTCGTCTTCGGATTCGACGGCGAGGGCTTCGACGAGACCCGCGACATCGCGCTGCGCGGCACGCAGGCGGTCATGAAGCACGCGGAGTCGATGCTGGGCGACGCGGACTTCGGGTACCAGTACTCGCCGGAGATCTTCGTCGACACGGAGCCGGACTTCGCCGTCGACATCGTGGGCTCCGTGCTGGACGTGTGGCAGCCCGCCGCCGGCCGCGAGACGGTCGTGAACCTGCCGGCCACCGTGGAGCGCGGCACCCCCAACGCGTACGCGGACCAGATCGAGTGGTTCATCCGCCAGATGCCCTACCGCGAGGACGTCGCCGTCAGCCTGCACCCGCACAACGACCGCGGCACCGGCGTCGCCGCGGCGGAGCTGGGCCTCATGGCCGGTGCCGACCGCGTCGAGGGCTGCCTGTTCGGCAACGGCGAGCGCACCGGCAACCTGGACCTCGTGACGGTCGCGATGAACCTGTACAGCCAGGGCGTCGACCCGGAGCTGGACTTCTCCGACATCGACGAGGTCATCCACACGGTCGAGCACTGCAACCAGATCGGCGTGCACGAGCGCCACCCGTACGGCGGCGACCTGGTCTTCACGTCGTTCTCCGGTTCGCACCAGGACGCGATCAACAAGGCGTTCGCGCAGCGGGAGGCAAAGGCGTTCGAGGCGGGCGTGCCCGTGGACCAGATGGAGTGGGACATGCCGTACCTGCCGGTCGATCCCAAGGATCTGGGCCGCACGTACGAAGCGGTCATCCGCGTGAACTCGCAGTCCGGCAAGGGCGGCGTCAGCTACCTCATCAAGAGCGAGTACGGCCTGGACCTGCCGCGCCGCATGCAGGTCGAGTTCTCGAAGGTCGTCCAGTCGCGGACGGAGTCCGGCGGCGAGGTGAGCGCCCGCGAGATCTGGGGCATCTTCGAGGACGAGTACCTGCCGACCTCTGCGGAGGAGGACGGCTGGGGCCGCTTCGAGCTGGTGAGCCTGCGCACGGAGTCCGTCGAGGATGCGGACGAAGGCTCCGGTCGCCTGGCGGAGCGGATCGAGGCGTTCCTGCGCGTCGACGGCCAGGAGCGGGTGTACGAGGGCCGCGGCAACGGCCCCGTCGACGCACTCGTGACGATCCTGAACGACAACTTCGAAGCCGACATCCGCCTGCAGGACTACAGTGAGCACGCCGTGGGCTCCGGGGCGGACACGAAGGCCGCCGCCTACGTCGAGCTGGCGGTGGGCGACCGCGTCCTCTGGGGGGCGGGCCTGCACCCCAACATCACGAAGGCGACGCTCAAGGCGATCATCTCCGCCGTCAACCGCGCCGCCCGCTGAGTCCGGCACGACACCGCCGCCGAGGCCGTGGTCACCCTCCGCACGGAGGGTGACCACGGCCTCGGCGGTCTTAGAGGTGCGCCTCCGGGATTCCCGCAGGTGCAGGTGAGATGATCGTGCGGTGAGGAACTACCGTGACGAGGCGCTCGTGCTGGGCGGCCACAGGCTGGGAGAGGCGGACCGCATCGTCGTGCTGCTGACCCGCGAGCACGGCCTGGTGCGGGCGGTCGCGAAGGGGATCCGGCGGACGAAGTCGCGGATCGGCTCCCGGCTGGAGCCGTTCATGTTCGTCGACCTGCAGGCGCACGTGGGCCGCTCGTTGGACGTCATCACGCAAGTGGAGCTCAAGGAACCGTTCGCCCGCGGCATCATGGCGGACTACGACGCGTACGCGGCCGCATCCGTCATGGCGGAGATCGCGCAGAAGCTCACGGAGGACGAACCGCGGACCCGGGGGCACTTCCTCCTCCTGCTGTCTGCGATCCGCTCGCTGTGCAACCGCGAGCATCCGCCGCGGCAGAGCCTGGACGCCTACCTGCTGCGGGCGATGAGTCTGGCGGGCTGGGCGCCCAGCCTCGTCGACTGCGCGCAGTGCGGGATGCCGGGTCCGCACCGCGGGTTCTCCGCGTCGCTGGGTGGGACCGTGTGCACGGACTGCCGGCCGCAGGGGACCTCGCTCACCTCGACGGCTGCGGTGCAGCACCTGGCCGCGCTGCTGGCGGGCGACTGGCAGGCGGCGGAGCGCACTCCGGATCACGCCGCGGCGGACGCCTCCCGCCTCGTCACCTCCTATGTCCACTGGCACCTGGAGCGTCGCGTGCGCTCCCTGACCGTCCTGGAGCGCACATGACCTACCCCGCCCCGCCGCCCCATCCGTCCGGCGCCCGATTCCCGGAGATCGAGCAGAAGTTCGTGCCGCGCCACGTCGCCGTCGTCATGGACGGCAACGGGCGCTGGGCGAACGAGCGGGGCCTGCCGCGCACGGAGGGGCACAAGGCGGGGGAGGCGTCCCTGCTGGACGTCATCCACGGGGCGATCGAGGCCGGTGTCGAGTACCTGAGCGCGTACGCGTTCTCGACGGAGAACTGGAAGCGGTCGCCCGCGGAGGTGCGGTTCCTCATGGGATTCAACCGCGACGTCATCCGCCGGCGGCGGGACGAGCTCCACCGGCTGGGCGTGCGGATCGTGTGGTCCGGCAGGGCAGGGAAGCTCTGGAAGTCCGTCATCAGGGAGCTCGAGGACGCGCAGGAGATGACGAAGGGCAACACGGGCCTCACTCTGCAGTTCTGCGTGAACTACGGCGGACGCACGGAGCTGGTCGATGCGATGCGCGAGATCGCGCAGGAGGCGGTCGACGGGAAGCTGAACCCCGCGAAGCTGACGTCGACGTCGATCGCGGCCCGGCTGTACAACCCGGACGTGCCGGACGTCGATTTGTTCCTGCGGTCGTCGGGGGAGCAGAGGACGTCGAACTTCCTGCTGTGGCAGTCCGCGTATGCGGAGATGGTGTTCCAGGACGTGCTGTGGCCGGACGTCGATCGCCGCACGCTGTGGGATGCGATCCTCGAGTACGCGCAGCGCGACCGCCGCTTCGGCGGAGCCGTCGACGCGGTGAGCGGTTGAGCGCAGGCGGCGACTCGATGATGCGGCGTTCCATCCGGTGGATTGTCGCGCATCGGATGAGCCAGGGTCTGTGGGCGACGCCCTGCCTGGCGTTGACTGTGGCGTCGTACGTCGTGCAGTGGGTGCAGATGTACTCGCTCGGCAGAACGAGTGTGGGTGCCACCTGCCCGGGAGGTAGGGCTCTCGGCCTCGACTGCTCTCTTCTTCGCCGCGGTCCTGTGCGCAGCGAACGCGCTCGTCGTCTTCCTCGTCCGGACGTGGCGCTTCTTCCGCTGATGCGCCGACCACGGACACGCATACGGTGGATCGGTGCCCCCGGCGGGACTTGAACCCGCGACCAAGGGATTATGAGGCTTGTGGTCATCCCAGTGCTGGAGCGAATTGCTCGGGGTGAAGTGCCACTAACGTGCCACTCACTCGGGCGCGGCTAGTTCC
>NZ_HE978606.1:172058-223032 GCF_000285835.1 Brevibacterium senegalense | reverse complement strand
GTTGAGGCAGCTTTCGCGGACTTGCGGGACACGGACTGGACGGATCGTCAGACCACGACCGACCGCTCGTCCGCCACCGACAATCCGTCGGCCACCAGCACGTCCTCAACCACGGACAAGACCTCGACGACGGACTCTCCTGAAGGCACCTCGACCGGCGACGGGACGTACGACGACGACCCACCACCCTTCTGAGGCCCACCCGCACGTGGGGAGCTCGCAGCTCATCTCGGTAGGTGCCGACCGTGAGGACTGAGCCAGGCGCGGTCCTCGCCGACCTCAGTCTTCTTCGGGCTCCGCTGACGCGCTATCGTCATCGGTCTCCGCGGCACCGTCGGAACGGTCGTCATCCGAATCCGACGAGGCAGCCGTCCCACCGCCACCATCCGCACCTGGATCTTCACGACCGTCCGCACCGGGTTCCTCATCGCCCTTCGCACCCGGAGTCTCCCCCTCGCGACGGCGAGCGCGATCGCGCAGTGCCTCTTCGATGAGAGCCGAGACGTCGAGGCCGCCCGGGGACGCGGTAGCGGCGTCGGGCTCGGACATACCCCCTGAGTCGGCCAGCACGTCGGGCAGAGCATCGGACAGATCGCTCGACTCGTCCTCGGAGGCGTTCGCCGCGTCGGGCTGATCCTCGGAAGCGTCCTCCCGCTGGAATCCAACCGGACGTCGGCCCGCGCCACCGCGCCCGGCACCGCGTCGACCAGCGGCACCACGTCCCGCGCTGCCGTCTCCACTGCCCTCGCGCCCAGTGCCGTCACGTCCCGCGCCGCCGTCTCCGTCCTCCATCGACTTCTCGATCTGACTGCGGATCCAGTCGCCGATCGATTCGATGTCGCCAGGTCCGCGCCCACTGGTGAGACGACGCATGACCTCGGGCGGAATCAAGCCTTGCAGACGTCGCAGCACACGAGGGTCGAGCCCACTCACCGACACATCCTCGGCAGTACTGCCATCGCCCAGCCCGGTCGGAAGTCCCAGCCGGCGCAGGATTGCGGCCAGATCGCCCGCCGCACGTTCCGGATCGGTCGGTGACTCCTCTCGTCGCACCCCGTCCTGCGCAGCCGCCTCGTGAGCCCGGGCCAAAGCGCCCTGCGCACGGAAGAGATCCGTCTGGGCCCTCGCAGTCTCCGCCTGAGACTTCGCGGCCTCCGTCTGCGCCTTCACGGATTCGAGCCTCGCCGTCGCCAGCTCTTCCTCTGCGAGGGCCACGCGACGCTGGATCCGGCGCAGGTCCAGGACCGCTTCGTGCTCAGCCAGCTGGCGCGCGGCGTCACGATCGCGCTCAACCGCCGCCCGGACTGCCGCAACCGCCTCACGCTCGTCCGCAGCTGCCTCACGCTCGTCCGCAGCTGCCTCACGCTCGTCCGCAACCATGTCCCGCTCGCGCCGCGTCGTCTGGTCCTCCTCGACCTGCAGGGCGATCCGCCGCAACCAGCGCACCGCGACGACACAGACGATCGCACACCCCACCACGACCAGCAGCAGAACGATCATCACCAGGATCTCGAGTGGACCGGTCGTGTTCACGGGGGTGTCCTCCTCAGGAGCGCGCGGGAGTCAGTGCGGGCGACTGTCCCGGTCCCACCAGTATGAGGGGTACGGCCCGAACGCCCCGCGATCACACGGGCGGACCGGCCACCAGCATCGCCGTGAAGATGGCCGCGACGACCACCAGCCCCAGCACCAGGGTGAGCACCGGGCGCGTGATCGCCCACGCGATGACCCGCTGCACGGATCCGCGGGGCTCGCGCCCGTTCGGGCCCAGCCCCCAGCCGCCGGCCAGTTTCCCGCGCCGCACGCTGCTGATCTCGAACGGGATCGTCGCGAACGGAGGGATGGCGCTCGCCAGACCCAGCAGGATCCAGCCCGCGCCCCACTTCTGCGAGATCCCCACGAACACGGTCGCGAAGCAGAACGCGATGAACATGAAGCCGTGGACGCCTCCGCCGATCGACACCATCACCTCGGTCGTCTTCGTCACGTACTTGAGGAACATGCCGATGAGCAGGAGGGCCCACGTGATGGCCTCGCCGATGGCGAACAGGGAGAAGAAGCGCTGCGGAGTCACCCCGCCATCGTTCCCGCCAGCCGCCACGGCCGCATTCCCCATCTGCATCGCGAGAATCCTCTGCTCACCCCGTGGTCGCCACGCTCAGCCCGTGGTCGCCACGCTCAGCCCGTGGTCACCACACGACTGAACCCCGGCGCCTCCTCACGGAAGCACCGGGGTCCGGTCGGGTCAGCCGGTCACGGCCTCGGGAGCCTCAGCTCCGGCACCGCGCCAAGCCGGCGCCGTCGCTCAGCTGCGACGACGGTTGCGCGTCGTGAGGACCAGTGCGGCACCACCCACCAGCAGGGCGCCTGCGCCAGCGACCAGGGGCAGCAGGTCGGAGCCGGTGCGCGGCAGGTCATCGCCGTCGCCGTCGCCTCCGCCGTTGCCGTCGTCACCGCCGCCGTTCCCGTCGTCGTCACCGCCGTTCCCGTCGTCGTCTCCTCCGTCGGCCACGACGGAGAAGGTGCCGCTCAGGTCGACCGCAGCCGAGGCCTCGGTCCCGGCCTGCTCCGCACCCGCGGTCGCGGCCTCGGACTCGAGACCCTCGACCGTCACGTCGTAGTCGCCCAGGTAGTCCGACGCAGAGCCGGCGTTCGTGCCGTAGACGCGCGTGCTGGCCACGCCGTCCTCGTCCGCGGTCCCGGTGAGGACCGCGGCCTCGGTGTTCTGGCCCGAGGCCGGGGTCACCTCGAAGTCCACCTCGTCACCCGGCAGCGCGCCGGTGACGGTGAGCTCGACGCCCTTGTCCTCGTCGACGAAGTCGGAGACCGCGATCTCCTCCGGGGTGATCGTCAGGCCCAGCTCATCCGTCGGCTCATCCGTGGGCTCGCCGGACGGGTCGTCCGACGGGTCATCCGTGGGCTCACCGGTCGGATCATTGGTGGGCTCGCCCGTCGGATCATCCGTGGGCTCCTCGGTCGGCTCGTCCGTGAGGTCGAACGCCACCGTGTGCGCCGCGAAAGCGATCGCCGGGGTGAAGATCCCCACCGACTCCTCCGACAGGTTCTCGATCGTGTCCGTGACCTGGTGGTAGTTCCGATCGTGCTGGACCCCCTCCGTGCCGCCGAACATCTCGACCTCCTCGGCGGTCTTGATGCCGTCCGCACCGGAGAACAGGCCCGAGGCCGGGATCCCGTTGTCGATGAACGCCTGGTAGTCGGACCGCCCGGAGAAGTCGGTGCCCACGTGCGGCTGCTCGATGCCGTCGAAGTAGTCGGTGAAGATCGCCTCCAGCTGCGCAGAGCCCTCCGGGACGTTGACGCCCGGGGGCACCGGAACGTCGGAGCCGTCGGAGTCCAGCGTGCCGACGACGTAGTTCTCGGACGCGATCATGTCGAAGTTGAGATACGACTGGATCTGGCCCAGCTCCGTCTCGGACAGGGAGTTCACGTAGTGGGTGGACCCCACGAGGCCCACCTCCTCCGCGCCCCAGAAGCCGAACCGGACCTTGTGGTCGACCTCGGTGGGCTGCGCGACCAGGGCCTCGGCGACCGCCAGCAGCGCTGCGGAGCCGGAACCGTTGTCGTTGGCGCCCGAGCCCTCGGGGACACCGTCCAGGTGGGCGCCCAGCATCTGGACGCTGTCCGGGTCACCGGCGGTCGTCTCCGCCATGACGTTCCAGGTCTCGACGGTCACGAACTCGGTCTCGAGCGTGAGGTCGCCGGACAGCTCGACCGGCGGCTCCGACTCGGACGCCGCGATGAGCGCATCTCGCAGCCGCTCGCCGTCCGCCTGGAGCAGTGCGACGGAGGGCGCACTGCCCTCGAAGCGCTCGCCCAGCGTGCCGTTGAGCGGCCCCGCCTCGTTGTTGTAGATGACGACGCCGGCCGCGCCGGCCTCGGTCGCGTTCACGGTCTTCTCGCCGAAGGCGCACTCGCCGCGCTGCACGAGCACGATCGTGCCCGCCACGTCGACGAAGTCGTCGACCGAGCAGCCCAGCTCGCCGCCTGTGCCGTCGCCGTACGCGTCATCCGCCGGGAGGGTGACCGTCGCCCCCTCGACCGGCGGGTCCGCCGCCTCTGTGTACGCGAGCGGTTCGATCTCGTAGGCCGTGCCGTCGACCGTCAGCTCCACGTCGCCGAAGGTCTGATCGTCGACCTCGAACATCTGCCGGGTGACGTCGTAGCCGCCCGTGGCCTCGAGGGTGTCCTCGACGTACTGCGATGCCGCCTCATAGCCGGGCGTGCCCATCGCGCGGTATCCGTCGTCCGCGTGCGCCAGCGAGATGTCCGACAGCTCCTGCAGGTGCGCCATCGTGTCCGCGCCGGTCACACCCATGTCCGTGTGCTCCGTGGGCCCGTCCGGGGCCTCCGGTGCGGCGAGGGCCGGCGCCATCGTGGCGACCCCCAGTGCCGCTGCGGCGGCGATCCCGATGGTCCCGCGCAGCGCCTGTCGACCCGCTCGCGCCTCTCCGGCGCCGCGCCGTCGGGGCGCTGCGCTCCAGTGTGCAGAGTCCATGGTCATCCTTCCGATGCCGTGTGCGACGGGGAAGTTCCCCGGTGCCACGGCGCACAGCAGTCTCACTGAACGCCCAGTGACCTGTGATCGCACTCACATGGGATCCACATGTAACGGAATGGTCACGACAGATGGTCACGGAACGATAACGACGTGTTGCGCGCGTCACCATTCCGATGCGACTGCCGCATGAATGGCGGCGACACCCGCTGCACCCGGGCCACGCGCTCCGCTCGTGCGCTCCACCCGCAGTGACCGGCTCCACATTTAAGTTCTTGCGCAACTATTGAATTAGATCCCGCTGATTCCTAGACTCGTTCCGACGACAGAGCAGACCTGACGACCGATGAGGCACACGGCCGCTGCGGCACTACGCCCCCGCCCCGCGGCAGGCCCCAGGAGACGACCACATGAACGACATGACGAAAGGGGCGAGCCCGGCGACCCCCCCGGAATCACCGGACGAACGCGAACCCATCACCGGCCCCATCTACACGGTGTCCGACACCCTGTCCGGACCGGACCGCGCCCTGGTGCGCCGCTGGCAGAAGCACCTGGCGAACGAGCGGCTGGAGGAGCGTCTCTACCGGACCCTCGCGCAGAGGCGCGAGGGCGAGGAGGCGGAGATCCTCACCGCACTGGCGAACGCCGAGGCCCGCCACCAGGAGCACTGGATCATGCTCCTGGGCGACTACGCGGACACCCGTCGCCGCCCCTCGTTCGGCACCCTCGTCCTCGCATTCCTGGGCCGGATCTTCGGCTCCGTCTTCGTGCTGGCGCTCGCCCAGCAGTCCGAGTCCCAGTCCCCCTACGCGACCGACCGCTGGGCCACCTCCCGCATGGCGGCGGACGAGACGATCCACGCCGAGGTCGTCCGCGCCCTCGCACAGCAGTCCCGCGCCCGTCTGTCCGGCAGCTTCCGGGCCGCGGTGTTCGGCGCGAACGACGGGCTCGTCTCGAACCTCGCCCTGGTCCTGGGCGTCGCCGCCGCCGGCATGACACCCAGCGCCGTCCTCCTCACCGGTGTCTCCGGCCTGCTGGCCGGCGCCCTGTCCATGGGAGCCGGCGAGTACGTGTCGGTGCGGTCGCAGCGGGAGCTGCTCGAGGCCTCGGCTCCGGATCCCGAGTCCACCCGAGCGCTCCCGCACCTCGACCTCGACGCCAACGAGCTGGCCCTCGTCTACCGGGCCCGCGGCATGGGGGCGGACGAGGCGGACGCCGCCGCGCACCGGCAGATCCGCTCCGCGCAGTCGCGCGTCCACCCGCGTCCGGTGGCCGGACACCGCCGGGAGCTGCCGTCGCCGCTGGGCGGTGCCGACGAGCACGAGGAGCTGGGCACCGGCATGGGCGCGGCCGTCTCGAGCTTCTGCTTCTTCGCCTCCGGTGCGATCATCCCGATCCTGCCCTTCGCGTTCGGGATGACCGGGACGACCGCCGTGATCCTCGCGGCCGCACTCGTGGGCGCCGCACTCCTCATCACCGGCGCCATCGTGGGCGTGCTGTCCGGCCGCGCACCCCTGCCGCGCGCGCTCCGCCAGCTGGCGATCGGCTTCGGCGCGGCCGGCGCGACCTACCTGCTGGGCCTGCTGTTCGGCGGCACGGTGGCGTGACGGGAGGGGCGCCCCTCCCCGCCCACCCGCATACGATGGGCCGCATGCACACACCTCTCGCGCTCATCGACGTGACGGCGGGGACCGTCAGGACCGCCCGCCTGGAGGACGCGCAGTTCCCGGTCGAGGATCTGGCGATCCACCGCGGCGAGGGCATCTTCGAGACGGTCCTCGTCTCCGTCGGCCCCTCTGCCGGTGACGCAGCCCCCGCCGCGACCGCAGCAGCAAGCACGGCACCCGCCGCACCTGCCGCCCCGCGCCCCCACCGCATCCACAGCGAGGAGGCGCACTTCGAGCGGTTCCAGCAGTCCGCGGCGATGCTCGAGCTGCCGGACCCGCCGCGCGCGCTCTTCGATGAGGCGGTCGCTGCCGTTATCGACCAGGTCGTCGCCGGCCTGGACGACTCCGTCACCGAGTTCTCCGTCCGCTACGCGCTGTCCCGCGGCCTCGACGCCCACGCGGACACCGCCGCACATGCGGCGGCGGGAACCCCCACCGGCGCCCGCGGCTGGGCATTCCCCATCTCCGTGACCCCGGTGCAGGCCGCTCAGCGCACGGACGGCGTCCGCGTCATCACCCTGGACCGCGGATACGACGCCTACCTGGGCGAACGGGCGCCGTGGCTGCTGATCGGCGCGAAGACCCTGTCCTACGCGGTGAATCAGGCCGCCGCCCGCCACGCCAAGGCCCAGGGTGCGGACGAGGCCCTCTTCGTCTCCCGGGACGGCCTCGTCCTCGAGGGTCCCACCGCCAACCTCGTCATCCGCCGCGGTGACGCGCTCCTCACCCCGGACCCCCGCGCCGGGCTGCTGCACGGCACCACCCAGCGTGCCGCCTTCACCGGCGCCGAGGCCGCGGGCCACCGCGTGCGGTACACAGACCTGACCGTCGAGGACGTCCTCGCCGCGGACGGCGCGTGGCTCCTGTCCTCGACGCGGACGGCGGTCCCGATCCTGTCCCTCGACGGTCGGGAGCTCACCGTCGACGCCCCGCTGACCGCGCAGCTGCACGACTGGATCCGCGCGGCGTGAGGCACGGCCCGCCCGCCTGAGGCGCTAGGCTGAATCCGCAGGCTCCCACGAGCCACGCAGGCTCACGCAGACACGACCACCAGCAGGAGGACGAGATGGGCAAGGTCGCTTGGCAGATCATCGGTGTGGGCGGAACCGCCCTGGCCGCTATGGCAACCCGCAAGGCGCTCACAGTCGTGTGGGAGAAGTCCACGAAGCGCTCAGTCCCGATGAACCCCAACGACGATGAGATCGGCCTGGGCGAGGCGCTCGCCTGGACGATCGTCTCCGGTGTGGGCGTCGCGGTCGTCCGACTGACGATCCAGCGCTATGCGGCGAAGAACATCCGCAGCCGCTTCGGCGATGAGGCACTGCCCAAGAACATGCAGAAGAAGACCTCCAAGCTGGAGGCCTGAGCCTCAGCGCTCACGCGCGCTCTCCTCAGCGGGGCAGGTACGACCGGACGACGGCGACCTGCTCCGCTGTCATCTGTCCGGGCGCGGACCCCTCGCCCACCGTCGCGAACGTCGCCGCGGACCCGAACTCGCCGCCGCACAGCCGGCTGACCCGCCCCAGCTCCCCCATCGCGATGCCGATGACCGGCACGTCCAGGCTCTCCGCCGCCCGCGCCGTCGCGCCCAGCAGCGTGAGGACGTCCGCCGTGGACTGCGGCGTCACCGCGATCTTCACGACGTCCGCCCCACTCCCGGCCATGACCGCGAAGGCCGCGTCCAACTCCTGCGCCGTGGGCGTCGCCTCCCACGCGTGCGCGGACACGACGGTCGACACCCCCGCGTCCGAGGCCGCCGCCAGCAGCCGTCCCGCCTCCTCCCGTCCCATCTCGACATCGACGGCGGCCGGCCGCAGGGCGATCGCGGCTTCGACGGCCTCGGCGTAGCGGTCGTCCGGGCAGTGGCCGCCCTCCGTCTGCGAGCGGACGGTCACGAGCACGGGCACGCCCGGAGCCGCGATCTCGTCGTAGGCGGTGCGCAGCTCCGCGGACCCGTCGACCTCCGGCGTGCCCGCCGCCTCCCGCACGCCCGCATCCAGCAGCCCCCCGGCCACGTGCTCGTCGATCCGCCACTCCAGCACGTCCACGCCAGCGGCGGCCGCAGCCGCACGGGCCCGGTCAGCGGCCTCGGCGGGGGTCGGGGCGAGGATCGGGACGATGATCGCGGGACCGGTCCCAGGGGAGAATGGGAGCGGGCTCAGTGGGGTGCGCGACGTCATGCGGGCACTCTACCCAGACACGGGCAGCACTCAGGATCCGACCGATCAGCGGGGAATCCGCGGCACCGACTCCCGCATCGTGGGAATCTCGCGCGGCCCCCATCCCCCGTTCTGCCGGTTCCTGGCAACGATCCGCAAGAATCCTTACAACCACCCTAACGATAGGGTAACAAGCACTTTCGGGTGTTTTTGCAGGTCAGATGGCGTGTCGCACATCACAGTCGCATGTTCAGCCACTTTCCAGCCCGGATTCCACATGGTTTTCCACATACCCGCGTCTAGACTGGGACACCGGAAATCGTGGCAATACGGCGACCCGCCGAGTCCGCCCTTCGGGTCGCCCCGGAGGGCCTCGCCGGTGCACCGGGCCCACTGTCCCCGATTGGAAGGATGCGGTCACGTGTCAGCAGTCCGCGCCTCGCACGTCTGGAAGGTCTTCGGGCGTAACGAGAAGGAAGTCGTCAAGCGCATCAAAGCGGGCGCCGACCGTTCAGAGGTCGCCGACCTCGGTACGGCCGCCGTCATCGATGCGAGCTTCGAGGTCAGCCGTGGTGAGATCTTCGTGGTCATGGGCCTCTCGGGCTCCGGCAAGTCGACCCTGATCCGCATGATCAACGGCCTCTGGGCCCCGTCGGACGGCACGATCGAGATCGCCGGCAAGGACATCAGCGCGATGGGGCCCACCCAGCTGCGCCAGGTCCGCCGCGACAGCATCTCGATGGTCTTCCAGCACTTCGCGCTCCTCCCCCACCGGACGGTGCGAGAGAACGCCGCCTACAGCCTCGATCTGCAGGGCGTCCCCCGCAAGGAGGCGCGGGAGCGCGCGGACGAGTGGCTCAACACCGTGGGCCTGGGCGGCTGGGGCGACAAGTACCCCAACCAGCTGTCCGGCGGCATGCAGCAGCGCGTGGGACTGGCCCGCGCCCTGGCAGCGGAGACGGACATCCTCCTCATGGACGAGGCGTTCTCCGCCCTCGACCCGCTCATCCGCCGCGAGATGCAGGACCAGCTGGTGGAGCTGCAGAGCACGCTGGAGAAGACGATCGTCTTCATCACCCACGACCTCAACGAGGCGATGTACCTGGGCGATCGGATCGCGGTCATGCGCGACGGCCGGATCGCGCAGATCGGCACCTCGGAGGACATCCTCACGCGCCCCACGGACGACTACGTCGCGAACTTCGTCCAGGACGTCGACCGCACGCGCGTGCTGACGGCCTCGTCGATCATGCAGGACACGACCGCAGTGGTCCGCCACTCGGCCGGCCCCCGCACCGCGATGCGCCTGTTCGAGCGCGAGCGGGTCTCCGGCCTCTTCGTCATCGACAGCACCCGGCACCTGCTGGGCGCGGTCGACGACCGCGCCGCTGTCCGCGCCGCCCGCGACGGTGCCACGGTCCTGAGCGACTACGTCGAGACGGACGGCATCCTCACCGTGGGACCGGACACCCCGCTGTCCGAACTCTTCGCGCCCTCGTCGACCGCCCGCGTCCCGCTGGCCGTCGTCGACGGGGACAACCGCCTGCTGGGCGTCATCCCCCGCATCGCGGTCCTCTCGTCGATGTCGCAGGTCGGTCCGTCGACAGGGGAGATGCCCGCCGTCACCCCGCTGCCGGCGAACGTCGAGCCGCAGGACGACGCCGAGGCCTTCACCGCCCAGGACGACGACGCGCCGGAGCCCAAGCCGGGCATCGCCGCGGCCGGGGCCGGCCACGTCGATGAGCCCGACGAGCCCCTGCCGGGTGATCCCGCCTCCGAAGGACCGACCGACGACACGATGGGAGCCGACCGATGAACGCCGTCGCTCTGAGTCTCCTCGACTTCCTCTACCCGCGGATCCCGCTGGGCGATTGGGCCGACAGCTTCATCACCTGGTTCGGCAACGTCTTCGGCTGGCTGCTGGACGCCTTCACGTGGCTCATGCAGAGCACGTACCAGCTCCTCTTCCAGATCCTCGCGTTCCCCAAGATCCTCGTCGACAACGGAGCGATCGCGGATTCGAGCGTCCTGCGCGCGCTCATCATCTTCGCGATGATCCTCGTCTTCGCGGGCATCGCCTGGATCGCCTCGAACTGGAAGGTCGCGCTCTTCACCGTCCTGGGCTTCTACGCCATCTGGGCCCTGGCCCAGTGGGAGAACGCCATGTCGACGCTGGCGCTCGTCCTCGTGGCGGTCATCGTCGCGCTCATCCTGGCACTGCCCCTGGGCGTGCTGGCGGCGAAGTCGCAGATCGTCTCCACGATCCTCAAGCCGATCCTCGACTTCATGCAGGCGATGCCCGCACTGGCCTACCTGGTCCCCGCGATCGTCATGTTCAGCGTGGGCGTCGTTCCCGGCGCGTTCGCGACCATCATCTTCGCGATGCCCCCGGGGGTCCGCCTCACGGAGCTGGCGATCCGCCAGGTCGCGGAGGACAAGGTCGAGGCCGCACAGGCGTTCGGCGCGACCCCCGCCCACATCCTCTTCAAGGTGCAGCTGCCCCTGGCGATGGCGACCATCATGGCCGGCATCAACCAGGTCATCATGCTCGCGCTGTCGATGGTCGTCCTCGCCGGCATGGCCGGCTCGGGCGGTCTGGGCGGCGAGGTCGTGGGTGCGATCAGCCGCCTGAACGTGGGCATCGGCGTCGAGGCCGGACTGGCGGTCGTCATCCTGGCCGTCTACCTGGACCGCGTCACCGCCGGTCTGGGCAGCAAGACCCCGCTCGAGCGCGCCAAGCGCGCGTCCTGAGCGACACATCCAACGTCACACAGAAAGGGAGTCCAGACATGAAGAAGTCAACACTCATGCCGCTCACCGGCGCTCTCGCCGCCGGCCTGCTCACCCTCACCGCGTGCGGTGCCACCGACGCCGACACCCCGGAGGCGGAGGCCTCGGAGGACACCGGCGGCGGCGAGTGGGCGGAGTGCAGCCCCGGCGCTGAGTCCGCTGAGGTCGACCTGGCGTCGGACGAGAACACGGACATCACGATCGGTGCGTTCAACGGCTGGGACGAGTCCTTCGCCGCCGCGCACCTGACGAAGCACGTCCTCGAGGAGGACGGCTACACCGTCGCCGTCGAGTCGTTCGACGCGGGCCCGGCGTTCACCGCCGTGGCCGGCGGCGACATCGACTTCGTCATGGACGGCTGGATGCCGATCACCCACGAGGACTACCTCGAGCAGTACGGCGACGACCTGGAGACGGCCGGCTGCTGGTACGACAACGCGAAGCTCACGATCGCGGTCAACGAGGACTCCCCGGCGCAGTCCATCGCGGACCTCGCGGACATGCAGGACGAGTACGGCGGCACGCTGTACGGCATCGAGGCGGGCGCGGGTCTGACCCGCGTCACCGAGGACGAGGCCATCCCCACCTACGGCCTCGAGGACTGGGAGTTCGCGATCTCCTCGACCCCGGCGATGCTGGCGCAGCTCCAGTCGTCCACGGATGCCGGCGAGAACGTCGCCGTCACCCTGTGGCGTCCGCACTGGGCCTACGACGCGTTCCCGGTCCGCGACCTCGAGGATCCCGAGGGCGCGATGGGCGAAGCGGAGACGATCTTCAACTTCGCGCGTCCCGGCTTCGCGGAGGACAACCCGCAGGTCACGCAGCTGCTGAAGAACCTCGTGATCGATGACGAGAACCTCGCCAGCCTGGAGAACGTCATGTTCTCCGAGGAGAACTTCGGTGGCGAGGACCTGGACGGCGCCGTCGAGGAGTGGGTCGGCGACAACGGCCAGTTCGTCGAGGACTGGAAGGCCGGCGCGCTGGGCTGACCAGTGGCGCAGACCGTCCCCGGGCGTCCCTGACGCCTGAGACGCACGACGCATGACGATGGCCGGGAGCGATTCGCTCCCGGCCATCGTCGCGTCCGGCTGCGGACATGCGCGGCCCTGTCATGCCCAGGGCGTGCGCGGCACCGTCACATCTTGAGCCACACGTCCGCGCCTGCGGTCAGCACCGCACCGGCGGCTTCCAGCTGGGCTGGCCAGTCCGCTCCCGAGGCCGCGGCCGGGTCCGCTGCCCCCTCACGATCCGCTGCGCCCTCACCCAGTCCGTCGCGCACGACGACCAGCTCGAAGCCGATCGCCAGGGCCGCGTACCCGGACTGCTCGAGCCCGCCGCGCACGTTCGAGCCCGCCAGGATGATGCGGTCGACGCCCAGGTCGTCGAGGCCCTCGGCCAGGTCTTCGACGCCCTCGAAGGCGTCCGGCACCGCGGAGACGAGCACGAGCTCGTCCTCCCGCGTCCCCACGAGGGAATCGATCCGCGGCGGGGCGACAGCGTCGTCCGACTCAGCCGCGGCCTCGGCGGCGGTGCCGTCGACCTCGACCGCGACGCTGTTCTGGACGGCCCGAGTGCTGTCCTGGGCCGCCTCGCCGTTGTCCAGGGCCGCCTGGGCGACGTGCACGATGACCCCGCCCGCGCCTCGGACGCGGCGACGAGGTCGAGCAGGGGCTGGGGAGGGGCTGCCGGGAAGCGGTCCGCGGCGGCATCGATGAGGAGAAGTGCGTCCATGCCCCCAAGGATCCCACGAACCGCGTCGCGGGTGCTTCCACCGCGTTCGCTACAGTGACAGCATGACGACGACGTTCAGAGACGCCCTGCGCACGGGCGCTCCGCAGGTGGGCCTGTTCACCCTCGAGTTCGCGACGCCGGGGATCGGGGCGATCTGCGCCCGCGCGGGACACGACTGGATCCTCCTCGACCTGGAGCACACGGGTTGGTCCCTGGATGAGGTCCGCGCGTCGATCGCCGTGGCCCGCCGCAGCGGCATCACCACGTTCGTGCGTGTCGCCGGGCACCGGAAGGACCTCGTCTCCACCGCGCTGGACGCGGGCGCGGAGGGGATCATGATGCCGTGGGTGGAGACCGCGGAGCAGGCTGCGGAGATGGTGTCGTGGATGAAGTACCCGCCGGTGGGCACCCGCGGCTCCGCCTTCGGGCTGGCGCACGACCTCTACGCGGGCGGCGATCCGGCCATCAGCCAGGCGACTGCCAATCGGTCGACGGTGTTCCTGCCGCAGATCGAGACTCCCGGCGCGGTGCGGAACGCGCGGGCGATCGGCGCCGTCGAGGGCGTGGACGTCCTCTTCGTGGGACCGCTCGACCTCACGACCAACCTGGGCGTGCCGGGTCAGTGGGACGCTCCCGTCTTCCTCGACGCGCTGGACGAGGTCGCGGCCGCCGGCCGTGAGACCGGGACCGCGCTGGGGCTCTTCTGCCCCACCCTCGACGTGGCCCGCCTCGCGTGGGACAAGGGGTACACCGTGCTGAGCGACGGCGCGGATCTGTCCGTGTTCGCCCGCGGAGCCGTGCAGGGCGTCAACGAGATCCGCGCCCACGCGACGGGGACGCCCGTCCCGCAGGCCGCGCCGCGACAGGGGTACTGACGCCGAAGCAGGGGTGCTGGCCGCGAGCGCTCAGCTCACCAGTCGGCGGGACTGCTGACCGTCACGCCCTCGACCTGCAGGTTCGACAGCGACGCGACCGCCTGGTCCCGGGTCTCCGTGTCATCCGTGTTGAAGTAATAGGTGACGCTCAGGTCGTAGAGCTTCCCGGAGATCGGATAGGCGATCGACGCGGCCACCGCGGTGGTGGGCTCGTCGCTGAAGCTCGCCATCGTCTCCTCGGAGCCCAGGTTCGCCTCGTACACCCACGAGTAGCCGGGACCCACCTGACCCATGTGCTCGGCGACGACCTGGGTCTCGTCGTCGGTGAACTGGTACTCCTGTGTCGACGACACGGATGCGGATGCGGAATCCGCGAACGCATCCGAGCACAGGACCGACAGCCGGGGTCCGTCGAAACCGCCCGTGGTGGGGAATGCGGCGAACGACGATCCCGTCGAATTCGACGTCCAGTCGTCCGGGAGGTAGAGACCCACCCGCGCGGGGCAGTCGCCGGAGAACGTGACGTTCTTCAGCTCCATGCCCTCGAGGGCGGGGTCGGTGGTCTCCGTGGGCTCGGGCTCCGGGCCCATCGTCGGCTGGGCGCCCACCCGCAGTGGCGCACCCGCCTCATCGGACAGGCGCACGCCCACCAGGCCGCAACCACTCACCAGCAGCACGGCGGCAGCGGCGGCCGTGCTGACGGCCCAGCGGCCGGCGGCACCGCGATTCACTGCGAACCCTCCCCCGGACGCTGCGGCTGGGGGCCGGAATGAGGGCCGGCCTGCGGCTGGGGACCCGAGTGTGCACCGGAGGGGGGGCCCGAGTGGGGTCCGGCCTGCGGACCGGGCGGGGCGACCGGCTGCTGGCCGGAGTGCGGACCGTGCGCGGGCACCTGCGGGGGTGCGGCCTCGGGCCCGGGGTGCGGTGGCTTGAACCGACGATAGGGACCGGAGTCGTAGCCCGGCGTCCCGGGAGCGGGGTGCTCGCCGCTGGGGCCCAGTGATTCGCCGGTGCTCGTGTCGACGAGCTCGCCGTTGACGTTCTGGATGCGGCGCTTCGACGTGCGGCGCGGCGTGCCCATGATGCGGCGCTCCTCCGAGTTGGGCTCGCGCGGCGGCAGCATCTGCCCGCCCGTCGAGCCGGAGTGCGACTTCTGGTCCTGGAACGGCTGGACCGGCCGCGACGCCGCCGCGGCCTTCGCGCCGTAGCCCTCCAGCTCGCCCGGGGGCGGAGCATCGCCCAGCACCGGCAGGACGAGGCGGACGGCCGTGCCCACGCCCTCCTGACTGAACAGCTCGACGGAGCCGCCGTGCCGGGAGATGATCGCGCGCACCAGCGACAGGCCCATGCCGGAGCCCGCCACCTGCCGGACCCGCGAGCCGCGGTGCAGCTCGTCCCACACGACCTGCTGCTCGTCGACGGGGATGCCGGTGCCGGTGTCCGCGACCTCGACGACGACCCAGCGGTGCTTGTCGATGACCTGCTCGTTCGCACGCAGCTCGACGGTGTCCGTGTCCGACGAGTACTTGATCGCATTGCCCAGCAGGTTGAGGATCGCGGACAGGAGCAGATCCTCCTCGCCCAGCACGTCCGGCAGCTTCCACGGTGCGCGCGCGACCGTCGCGACGATCATGCGGTCCTCCGCACCCGGGGCCGTGCGGGCGTCCTCGACGGCCTGGTGGACCAGCATGTCCATGTCGACCCGCTGGAAGTCGATCGCGCGGGACTCGACGTCCGCGAGCTTCCGCAGGTCCGCCAGCAGGCGCGCCACCCGGCGCGCGGACGTGTCGATCTGGCGCGCGGAGGCACTGATGACGGCCCGGTCGGGGACGTCGTCCTCGGCGGCGGAGCGCACCGTCGCGACGGACGTGCGCAGTGCGGTGAGCGGGTTCTTGAGCTCGTGGTCCAGGCGGATGAGCATCCGATTGCGCCGCTGCATCGCGTCCGCGTCCGCGCTCGCCTGGGTCTGTGCGACCTCCTCCTCCCGCGACCGGCGGATCCAGCGCAGCAGGAACCAGACGCCCACCGCGAGTCCGACCGCGACGAGGAGGATGAGGACCAGCAGGAGCCAGACCCGGATCTCGAAGACAAGATAGGAGTTCATGCGCTCACCTCAGCGAATCCGCGCCGGTGACGGACGCGACGAACCGATAGCCGCGGCCCTGGACCGTCGCGATCCAGCGGGGGTCGGCGGCGTCCTCCCCCAGGACCCTGCGCAGCTCCGCGACGCGCGAGTCGACCGCGCGCGTGCCCACCGCGTCGTCGAAGCCCCACAGGACCTCCAGCAGGCGGGACCGCTCGACCAGCTCGTCCGCGTGCATCATGAGGTACTCGAGCAGTGTGAAGCCCTTGGGGGTGATGACGAGCTCCCGCTCGCCCAGCCACGCGCGCCGTCCCACCCGGTCGAGGGCCAGTCCGAAGGTGGAGGTGAGGACCGAGGCCGTCGCCAGCGGCGGACCGTCGTTCCGTGTCCGGCGCAGAACGGCGCGGACGCGGGCCACCAGCTCGTGCGGGTCGAAGGGCTTGTTGAGGTAGTCGTCGGCGCCCTCCTCGAGCGCCATGGCCCGTTCGACGGCCTCGCCCACCTGGGTGAGGAGGACGACGGGCACCCAGTTCTCCTCACGGCGCAGCGTCCGCAGCACCTCGCGGCCGTCCGCCCCGGGCATGAGGACGTCCAGGACGCACGCGTCCGGGCCGTGCCGGCGGATCTCGTCGAGGGCGAGCTTGCCGTCGTTCGCGGAGATCACGCGGAAGCCGGCGCGCTCCATGAAGGGGACGACGGAACCCAGGACGTCCGGTTCGTCATCGGCCACAAGGACCAGGGGTGCAGTGGGGTCAGCGCCCCGCGTCGGGCTCGTCATCGTGGTGTGTCGTCCTGTCTGCCGCTGCGTCCTGTACTTCCGCGGCCGACGCGCTCTCCGCCGCCGCCCGCTCCCGCTCCGCCACGTCGCGCGCGTGGGCGCGCGCGACCGCGTCGTCCAGTTCGTCACGGTACAGCATGGAACGGCGCAGGTGCTTCGTCCGATAGCCCGCGCGGCCGATCATGTGGGCCGCGACCGGAACCGTGAACAGCTGGAACAGGACGATGAGGATCATCGTGGAGATCGGGCCCCAGTGCAGCGTCTGGAGGCCCACCGCGAACATGACGAGCACCAGCCCGAACAGCTGCGGCTTCGACGCCGCGTGCATGCGCGAGAGCAGGTCGGGGAACCGCAGGGCGCCGATGCCCGCCGCCAGGGACAGCAGGGCCGCGCCGATGATGCAGAGCGCGGAGATGACGTCGAGGATCATGCGCGCTCGCTCCCGTCCCCGGCCCCGCGTCGTGACTCCGGCACGCCCGGTTCCACTCCCTCGACGGTGCCGATCGATCCCGTGCGGTGGTCCTCGCGCCCCATCCTGCGGTAGCGGGAGGTCGTGCGCAGGTCCGCGCGGGACACGTACCGGGAGACGCCCACTGCACCCACGAAGCCGAACATCGAGATGACGAGCATGACCGGCAGCAGATCCGCCCGCCCCGTGAAGGCGAGCAGTCCGCCCAGCGCGCACATGATCGTCGCCAGCAGCGCGTCCGTCGCGATCATGCGGTCGAGGATGGACGGGCCGCGGACGATCCGGATGATCGCGATGATGGCGGCGGCCAGGAAGATCAGGCCCACGACGAGGCCGGTGATCTGAGCCAGCGGGGTGTCGAGAGTCGACTGCGGGATCACGTCATCGGCGGTCATCCGTTCCCCCTCGCTTCCTTCAGCTGGCGAGCACGACGCGCGCGCTCGCGGATCGTGAGGCTCTCGAGACGCGGCGGCTGGCCCCGCTCGCGGCGCGCGTCGTTGAGTGCCTCGATGTCGTGCGGCGACCCGATCGCGTAGATGAGCAGCGTCTCGATCTGGTGCGTCTTCTCCCGCACCTTCTCGATCTCCTCCTCATCGGCGCAGTTGAGCCCGTGGACGAAGACGACCGCGCGGGCCCGGTCGATCTCGATGACGAGCGACCCCGGGATCAGTCCGTTCACCATCGTGACGAGGGTGATGAGCAGGTCGGACCGCGTCGCCAGGTCGACGGCCACGACGGAGCCCGCGGAAACCGGTCTGGGCCGCACCGTCAGCCAGGCCACCTGGATCGAGGACAGGAGCACGTTGAGCATGAACCAGAACACGAAGACGGTGCCGTAGAGGAGGTTCAACCGACCGGAGAGCTGGATGGGCGGCAGATAGAACGCCCGCACGACCGTGAAGGCGACGACGAGGCCGCTCAGGATCGTCAGGACGCTCACGGAGTCCCACAGGAAGACCCACACGAGGATGAGCACGACCAAGTAGAGGAGCTGCTCGACGAAGCTCTGCCTCTTGCGTCTGCGCGCGCCCATCACTCGTCCTCCTCGGGCACGGGAGCGTAGCGGCCGTCGCCCACACCGTCCGCGCCCTCGCCGTCCAGCACGGTCGATGAGTACGAGGTCGGACCGATGAGACCGTCCGCGGCCCTGGTCGAGATCTGCCACAGCGGCTGCGCCAGGACCGTGAGGAGGCACGAGACGACGACCATGGCGGTCGTGGCGGCCACCATGAGGATCGGCGAACGGTTCCGCGAGGTCCAATGGCCCTTCTGCGCGAGCGCCAGGCGACGCTCCTTCGCCTCCTCGACGAGCGCGGGGGTGGGCTCGTCCGCGTCCGCCGCATCGCGCCAGAACGCCAGGTTCCACGACTTGCCGATCGCGTAGAGGGTCAGCAGCGAGGTGAGCGTGCCGATGCCCACGAGTGTCCCCACCAGCCAGTCGGAGGTGTGGAAGCCCGCGGTGAAGAGGGCGACCTTCCCGATGAAGCCGGAGAAGGGCGGGATGCCGGCCAGGTTGAGGGCCGGGATGAGGTAGAGGCCGCTGATGAAGGGCGCCAGCGTCGCGAGTCCGCCCAGTCTGCGCAGCGAGGTCGAGCCCGCGCGGAGCTCCAGGAGGCCGATCGCCAGGAACATCGCAGTCTGCGCGACGATGTGGTGCATCGTGTAGTAGATCGCCGCGGCCAGACCCAGATGCGTGCCCATCGCCACGCCGAACAGCATGTACCCGATGTGCGACACGAGGGTGAAGGACAGGATCCTCTTGATGTCCGACTGGGCGATCGCACCCAGGATGCCCACGAGCAGGGTGAGGCCGGAGACGACCAGCAGGGGCACGCGCAGATCGGAGGTCGCGAAGAGGACGGTCTCGGTCCGGATGATCGCGTAGATGCCCACCTTCGTGAGCAGACCCGCGAAGACGGCCGTGACCGGTGCGGGCGCCGTCGGATAGGAGTCCGGCAGCCAGAACGAGAGCGGGAAGACGGCTGCCTTGATGCCGAAGCCGATCAGCAGCGCGACGTGCAGGATCAGCTGGATGTCCGCCGGCAGCTCGGAGAGCCGCTCGGACAGGTGCGCCATGTTGACGGTGCCGGTCGCGGCGTAGATGAGCGCGATCGACGCGAGGAAGATGAGCGACGACACGAGCGAGATGACGATGTACGTGACGCCCGCGCGGATCCGCTCCGTCGTCGCGCCCAGGGTGAGCAGCACGTAGGACGCGGACAGCAGCATCTCGAAGCCCACGTAGAGGTTGAAGAGGTCGCCGGCCAGGAACGCGTTCGACACACCCGCGCACAGGATGAGGTAGGCGGGGTTGAAGATCGAGACGGGGGTGTCGTCGGAGACCTCCGCATCGGAGGAGTCCTGGCCCACCGCGTAGAGGTAGACGCTCAGCGTCACGATGCTGGAGACGACGAGCAGCAGAGCGGCCAACCGGTCGGCCACGAGTCCGATGCCGAAGGGCAGCGCCCAGCCGCCCACGGCCAGCACCTGCGGACCCTGCTGGTCGACCAGCAGCAGGAGCAGGACGGACACGACGGTCGTCGCGCTGAGCGTCGCGATCGTGATGCCGGCCTGCACCCGCGAGCTGCGCAGCGTGATGAGCGTGGCGCCCGCCGCCAGCAGCGGCAGGATGATCGGCAGAGCGAGCAGGAGACCGGAGACGTCGATCATCGATCGTCCTCCTTCTGCTGGTCCTGGGCCGCATGACCGCCGGTCGCGTTCTCGTGCGCCTCGCGGATCCGCTCGCGCTCCTGGGGCGTCCCGTCCTCGTCGAGGTCCGGCGCGTCGTCGTCCAGAGGGTCGAGGGCCTCGTCGCCGAACTCCGTGTCCTCGTACTCGCCACTGGTGCCGGCCTCCTCACCGGCTTCACGGGTGTCGTGCGCGACCCTCATGTCCTCGAGGTCGTCCTGGAGCGACTCGTCGCGGACGAACCGCCACGAGCGGTAGATCATCGCCAGCAGGAACGCGGTGAGGCCGAACGAGATGACGATCGCCGTGAGGATGAGCGCCTGCGGCAGCGGATCGAGCATCCCGTCGATCCCGGAGTCCGACCCGTCCGTGAGCGGCGGCCCGCCCGGTCGACCCGCGGCGAGGATGAGCAGCAGGTTCGTCGCGTTGCCCACCAGGAGGAAGCCCAGCAGCACGCGGGTGAGCGAGCGGTCGAGCATGAGGTAGATGCCGGCCGCGTACATCACACCCATCGTGAGCACCAGGAGGAGGGGAACGGTCACAGTCGGCCTCCCGCGCTCGTGCCGTCGACGTCCAGCCGGTCCGTCCGCCCCAGGATCTCCCGGATCCGGTCGTACTCGCCGCTCTCCACCTCGCCGGGCAGCTCGTTGGCGATGCGCTCCTCGTCCTCGACCAGCTGGATGTCGACCTCCGCCGCGAGGCTGCGGATGATGCCCACGACCAGGCCGATGACGATGAGGTAGACGCCCACGTCGAAGATGACGGACGAGCCGAAGCTCACGTAGCCCAGCACCGGCAGCTCCGTCGACAGGTAGAACGACTGGAGCGCGGCCTCGCCCCACAGGAATCCGGCCGCGGCCGTGCCGGCGGCCAGCAGCATGCCGATGCCCATGAGCAGACCCGAGGGCAGGCGCACCGCCTCTGCGAACTCGTACCGGCCTCCGGCCAGGTAGCGGGCGATGAATGCGATGCCCGCGACCAGGCCCGCGGCGAACCCGCCGCCCGGCGCGTTGTGGCCGGCGAACAGGAGGTAGATCGAGAAGACGAGGAACGCGTGGAAGAGCAGTCGCACCGCGACCTCGAGCACGATCGAGCGGTTGTGGGGCGCCAGGGTACGGCCCGCCAGCAGCCAGGCCGCGCGCTTGTCCTCCGCCTCCTTCGCGGCGGTGTCGTGGTCCGGCCGCGGCGGCACGGCCCTCGCCAGTGACTCCTGCGGGCTGGGCGTCGCCATGCTGCGGGGGCGGACGGTCTCCGTGACCGGCGCGAAGCGCGAGCGGCCCTTGCGGCCCCCGCTCAGCGGAGCGAGTCGATCGCCCTGGCCGGTCACGAAGACGAGGCTCGCGACGCCGATCGCGCACGCGATGACGACGGCCAGCTCGCCCATCGTGTCCCACGCGCGGATGTCGACCAGGGTGACGTTCACGATGTTCTCGCCATTGCCTCCGTCGTAGGCCAGCCGCGGGAAGTGGACGGAGATGGGGAGGTGCTGGCGGGCGCCGATCACGACGACCGTCACGACCATCATGACGACGGCGAAGAGGACGGCGATGACCGCTCGCAGCGCCGGGTTGAGCCGGCTGTCGCCGCGACCGATCCGGGCGGGGAGGCGACGGAGCACGAACACGAACACGACGATCGTCGTGGTCTCGACGAGGATCTGGGTCAGCGCGAGGTCGGGAGCGCCCTGCACCGCGAAGAAGACGACCATCGCGTATCCCGTGAGCCCGGAGACGACGACGGCGGCGAAGCGCTTCGTCATCTGCGTGAGCATGATCGCGGACATCACCATGATGGCGGCGGGGAACAGCTGCACGGCACTGTCCAGCCAGACGAACTCCGCCGGCCACACGTCGTTCATGAGCAGGGTGATCCCCAGCGTGGCGACCGCCACAACGTAGATGACGCCCTGGTAGAAGGGCATCGAACCGCGCTGGGTGCGCGCCGTGACGGATGCGGCCAGCCGCTCCAGACCCGCGATGATGGCGCGGTAGCCGGCGTGGAAGTCGAGGCCGTCGGGCATCGCCGCCTGGAACAGGCTCACCTGCTTCCGCAGCGCGAACATCGTGAGGCCCGCGGCGATCGTGAGCGCGGATAGCAGCAGCGCCGGTTCGAACCCGTGCCAGAGCGCTACGTGGTACGCCTCTTGCGGGTGGGAGGCGGGACCGATGGGCAGCGTCGACGACCACTGCGTCACCATCCGGTCGATGAGGCCCGCGGCGAACGCGCCCGCCACCGTCAGCACTGTGAGCACGGCCGGGGCCACCGTGAAGAGCGGACCGTCCGGCGCCGTGCTCGTGCACGGCTCGACGCCCGGCTTGGAGGCGAAGGCGCCCCACACGAAGCGCGCGGAGTACGCGACCGTCAGCACCGATCCCAGGAACACCCCGATGAGGGCGACGACGGCGAGCTTGCTGCCTTGGTCCAGGAGGGTGCCGTACACCGCCTCCTTCGCGATGAAGCCCATCGTGGGCGGCAGGCCCGCCATGGAGGCCGCCGCGACGGTGCCGAACACCGCGATGAGCGGGTAGGCGCGCCCGTATCCGGACAGCTTGCGCAGATCTCGCGTGCCCACGCGGTGGTCGATGATGCCCACCGTCAGGAAGAGGGTCGCCTTGAACATCGAGTGACCCAGCAGCAGGGCGAGCGCCGCGGTCGTGATGTCGCGGTGGCCGAACGACGCCATGACGGTCATGAAGCCCAGCTGCGACACCGTGCCGTAGGCCAGGATCAGCTTGAGGTCCGTCTCCTTGAGCGCCTGCCACCCGCCCAGCAGCATCGTGAGCAGGCCCAGCGCCACGAGGCCCTCGCGCCAGTACGGCATGTCCGCGAAGCCCGGGGCCAGGCGGAGGATCAGGTAGATGCCGGCCTTCACCATCGCCGCGGCGTGGAGGTACGCACTCACGGGGGTGGGCGCGGCCATCGCACCCGGCAGCCAGAAGTGGAACGGGACGAGCGCGGACTTCGAGAGCGCGCCGATGAGGACGAGGGCGATGGCGAACCCGGTGAGCGGCGTCCCGTCGAAGCCCGTCGCGACGATCTCCGACAGCAGGCCGGTGCCGTACTGGACCCCCAGGAGGATCATCCCGACGAGCATCGCGAGTCCGCCGAAGGTCGTGACGACGAGGGCCTGCAGCGCGGCTCTGCGCGACTGCTGACGGCCCGCGTACTGGCCGATCAGCAGGTAGGAGAACACCGTCGTGCCCTCCCAGAAGATGAAGAGGGTGAGGAGCTCATCCGCGACGACGAGTCCGTACATCATCGCGACGAACGCCATGAGGACCGCCGCGAAGCGTCCGATCCGCACCTCGTCCTCGTCGAAGTACCGGGCGCAGTAGAGGAACACGACGCCGCCCACGCCCGTGACGAGCAGGCTCATGATCCACGACAGCGGATCCATGCGCAGGACGACCGAGAGGAGCAGTTGGGGCATCCAGCCCAGCTCCTCGACTCGTGGCGGCGCATCCCCGAACACCTGGGGGATGAGTGTCAGCGAATAGGCGAGGCCTGCGAAGGGGGCGAGCGAGAGCAGGACGAAGCTGGAGCGGCCCAGGAGGCGGAAGAGGAGGGGGGCGACTGCGGCTGCGAGGAACAGGAATCCCAGCAGCACACTCATGGTCTCACCCCTCGCTGCCGTCTGCCTGTCGCGTATGACGATTGTTCCACAGGGGAAAGGGCCGCTCCGAATCGAGATTCCAGAATGCGGACGGCGGCTTGCGCGACGTTGACGCGAAGAGGATCATGCCCCGCCCCGCAACTGCTGAGCGGAGACGAAGAAGCCCGCCTCGTCCACCGCCGCGCCGCCCACGGCCGTCATGATCGCGGCGGCGCAGGCCTCGAGCGTGCGGATCGCGAACGCACGGATCCCCCGCAGCTCCTCGTCCGCATCGGGGAAGCGCCCCACATTGTCCGTGTCGACCCAGCGGAGGGTGTAGACGATCTGCGTCCCGGTCAGGTGCGGGACCAGCGACGGCGGGAGGTACTCGTCCTCGTGGACCTGGATCTCGATGATGCCCGCGCGCGGGCCCAGTTCCTCCTCGAGGGGGACCTCGACCGCGTAGGCGTCCAGCTCGACCGGCTCGGCCGGCGGCGCGCCGCGCCGGTCGAGCGGCGGGCGGGGGTGACGCACCTGCGGGGCGACGGTCGCCACGTGCCGCAGGAGCAGATCCGGTGGCAGCCAGTTGGTCGAGTACACGAACAGGTTGGGCGTCAGGTCCGCATCCGGGCGGAGCACGCGGACGTGCATCCCCGGCTCATCCGCCAGTCGGACGGCCAGGCGCAGGCGCCGGGCGACCGCGAGGATCTCGTCGAGCACACGACCCTCCTCGCGGCAGGGCAACCCCGCCGGGAAGGCAGAAGCCAGACCGTCGACGTCCGGCATCCACTCCGGCGGCGGTGTCGGCTCGCGATCGCGGGGGCACGACAGCGCGAAGACGGCACTCACATCCGCCGGGAGCACCAGTGCGCGGGCCATGGCCGCGTCGACGGGGAACGGCCCCGACAGCTGCGAGTGTCGGGAGAGTCGGTACGAGCGCGCCCCGCCCTCCCCGGCCAGGGCGTCGCCGGCGTCCAGGGCGGGCCGCAGGTTGCGCAGCAGACCGATGACGTCGGAGGGCTCGAGGTCGGGGTCCAGCAGGAGCAGGTGCGAACCGGCGAACGCCGCGAGGCGGGGGTCCGTCTGCGGATCGGAGGACATCGCGCTCACTCCGCCTGAATGTCCGACGACACACCCTGCTCGCTGTCCGACGCCGCAACCTGTTCAGTGCCGGACGCCGCCTGAGCGAACTCGGGCGAGAGGTAGAAGTCGCGGTGGGCGCGCGAAGCCGTGGGGCCGCGCTGGCCCTGGTAGCGGTTGAGGTTCCCCGCGGACCCGTAGGGCGAGGAGGAGGCGGACGACATCTGGAAGAAGCACAGCTGCCCGATCTTCATACCGGGCCACAGCGTGATGGGCAGCGTCGCCACGTTCGACAGCTCGAGCGTCACGTGACCGGTGAAGCCGGGGTCGATGAAGCCCGCCGTCGAGTGGGTGAGCAGACCCAGGCGCCCCAGCGAGGACTTCCCCTCGAGTCGCGCGGCGACATCGTCCGGCAGTGTCACCCGCTCGAGGGTCGCCGCCAGCACGAACTCGCCGGGGTGCAGGACGAAGGGCTCGCCCGGATCCACCTCGATGAGGCGGGTGAGCTCCGGCTGGTCCGTCGCCGGATCGATGACCGAGTACTTGTGGTTGTCGAACAGGCGGAAGCCGCGGTCCAGGCACACGTCGACGCTGGCCGGCTGGACGAGTGCGGGATCGAACGGGTCCAGCCGCACCCGGTCCGCGGCGATCTCTGCCCTGATGTCACGATCTGAGAGGAGGCTCACCCGGCCACAGTACCGCGCGGCGAATGCCCGGGTCGACGCCCCCGGCGACGCCCCCCGGACACCGGATCCGCCGCCCGTGCGTCGCCCCTCTCGACGTCCACTCAACCCCCGGAATTCACAGTTCCGACTCAGATTCTCTCGATCGAGGGCCGCACATGCTATACAGTTGCTTCGAGTACGCCCGCGCACGTTGGTGCCTTCCCCTTTCAGCCAGAGGGTGCCGGGAGGATATCGCTGACTGCGCGGTCGTGTGCCACACCGACCGAAAGGCCTCACTGTGAAGACTTCCAAGAGTCTTGTACTTGCCCCCGCAGTAGCCGCCGCGATCTCCGGCATCATCGCCGTTCCTGCTGTCGCATCCGCTGCTTCCCCCAACCCGTCTGAGAGCTCCGACTCGATCGAGCTCCCCGACCACATCCCCACGGGCGGTCCCGCGACCGTCCAGCCCACCGACGGTGCCCAGGACTCCTCCGCCCCGGAGACGTCCACGCCGGACTCCACCGCCACGACCCAGGCAGCCTCCGAGGCCGCCCCCGAGGCGATCCTCGAGACCGACCAGGTCTCGCAGAAGGACATCGCGGACAAGAACAAGGGCATCCGCTTCTCCGGCACCGGCTTCACGGAGGAGGGCAAGGCGACCGTCACCGTCGTCGGCACGGACGGCTCGTACTACACGCCCCCGTCGGAGCTCACCGTCACGGAGGCGGGCGAGGTCAACGGCCGCTACTTCTTCACGACGACGGAGGGCGCGAAGGTGCCGGAGGGCACCTACAAGCTCTACCTCACCGATCTGGAGTCGGAGCAGCGCTCGCAGTCCGTCGAGTTCGAGGTCGTGGAGAAGGTCGACGAGACGCAGGCACCCAGCCCGTCCGCCACCCCGTCCCAGACGGCTGAGCCGACGCAGACGGCGGGGCCCACGGAGACGGCCCAGCCGACCCAGACGCCTGCACCCACCAAGACCGCGACCGCGGAGCCCACCAAGACCGCAGAGCCGGCTCCCACACCCACCCGGACGGCGGAGCCCACGCAGAAGCCCACGCCTACGGAGACCGCGGAGCCCACGCAGAAGCCCACTCCGACGCAGCAGCCCACGAAGACGGCCGAGCCGACGCAGACGCCTGCGCCCACGGAGACCGCCACGCACGAGCCCACGCAGACGGCGGAGCCCACGCAGACCGCGGAGCCGACGGAGACGGCCGAGCCCACGGAGACGGCCACGCCGTCCCAGACGCCCGAGCCCACGGAGTCGGCGACGGAGGACCCGCAGGTCACCGTCGATCCGGACCTGTCGATCGATCCCACCGAGCTCACCTCGGACGCGTTCTCCGACTCGGACGGCGGCGTGACGATCACGCTGTCGGACGCGGCACCGGAGGCCGAGGTCACGATGACGGTCACCCACGCGCAGGGCCAGGTCTCGCGCTTCGAGGTCGACAAGACCGCGAACGAGGACGGCACCGCCGTCTTCCGCCTGCACCCGGAGGGCAAGGCCGTGCTGGGCACGTACAACGTGTCCGTCGCGATCGAGGACTTCGACGAGGAGCTCACCGGCGCGTTCCAGGTCGTCACGAACGGCTCGGACGTCGAGCGCGACGACGACGAGGACGACGCCCAGGGCGGCGGCTCGGACGACTCCGGCGACGACTCCGGTGACAACGGATCCGGCGACAGCGGCTCCGGCGGCGGGTCCGACGACTCGCGCTCCGGCAACGCTGCGGATCTGCCCCGCACCGGCACCGAGCTGACGGGTGTGGCGCTGGGCGCCGGCCTGCTGGTCGTGGGTGCCGCCGCGGTCGTCCTCACGCGCCGTCGCGGCGCGCAGTCCGACCCCGCGGAGTTCTGATCCGATGACCGCAGGCGGAGAGTCGTCCCGTCGCACCGCGTCCTCCCTGGACCTGAGCGACATCCGGCTCTCCGGCGACCCTCTCAGCACCCAGCCGCTGCACGGCGGTGACGCACTCGTCCTCATGGGGCGCGAGGACGACGTCACCGCCGTGCTGCGTGCGGTCGGGACCCGCACCGGGGTCCGGCCCGTGCCCGCCCCCGCGGCAGCCGGCCGCGGGGCGCGCGAGCGCGTGGGCCGCTGGCTGCGAGCGCACTCCGGTGTCACGGATCCGGCCCTCCAGCAGGAGGTGCTCACGCGCGTGGGCCTCGCCTCCGAGGTGGGGCCGCGCACGCGTCTGTCCGACCTCGACGCCACCGGCCGCGCACGCGTCCGGATCGCCGCGGTCGCGCTCGTGGGCGCCCATGCGCCCGCCACCACGCACATCGTCCTCGACGCGCCGCTGGCCGGCGTCCCCGGCCACCAGCGCGCGGGGCTGCGCACCATCCTCGCCCGCGAACTCACCGCGCACTCCCTGGGCGCCGTCCTCTCGACGGACTCGCCGGTCGACGCGCTGGTGCTGGACGCCCGCATCATCGAGCTCGACGCGGAGCAGGTGGCGCAGGAGGGCGATGTCACGACCATCCTGGGCAAACCCCGCGGCGGCCTGTCCGCCGCGCTGGGCGGAGCGAACGTCATGTCCGGCCTGGCCCGGCGCGGATGGCTGAGCATCGGCCACTCGCAGGTGCGCCGCCGCACGGAGCTGGACGGCCCCGTCTACCTCGCCATCCCCACGGACGCCGTCACCCTGTCCGTCGACGAGTTCGATCCCGCCTTCCGCGGCGAGTTCGTCTTCGAGACGATCGTCATCGGCGTCCGCGACGACGGCGACACCCTGCAGGTCCGCCTCTCCCCCGTCGACAACGAGGCCGGTCTGCCGCTGGTCGTCGACGTCCTCGACGCCTCCCCCCGCCGCGCCTGGGCTGCGATCACACCGGACCAGGGCGGCGAGCCGCAGCAGGCCGACCAGCCGGCCGACGACCAGCCCAGCCGCACGGACCAACCCGGCGCATCAGCACAGCTGGCCCCGGCCTCGGGCGCGTGGGCGGTCCTCCACCCGGGCCTGGGCCCGGACCTCACCACCCAGCTGAGCCGCATCCGCATGGGATCGCGCCTGTGGGCGGAGGTGGACACCCAGCGGATCCACGTATGGTCGGTCGAGGTGTGAGCGACGAAGGGACCGGCACGGTGGAATCTGAGACTGCGGGGCGACGCGCGCGGCGACTGGCGATCGCCGGGCTGCTCGTCATCGTCCTGACCGTCGCGGCGGTCCCAGTCCTGGGCTTCGTCGCCTACGGTCCGGCGCGCACGGTCTCCGCCTACTTCGGCGCACTGGAGCGCGGCGATGCGACTGCGGCCGTCGACCGCCTGCTGCTGGGCGACGTGACGGACGGCTGGGCGCTCACGGATGCCGCCCTCCAGGGGGCGCCGTCGCTGCCCACCCGCGTGAACGTCACGCACGTCGAGGTCGACGGGGACACCGCCACTGCGCACGTCCGCTACGACCTGGCCGGCACCACCCGCTCGCAGGACGTCGCGCTGGTGCGCCGCACAGGGCTGTGGGGCCTGTTCCCCGAATGGCTCATCGATCCCGGTCAGCTGCCGCGGCTGGATCTCGTCGTCGACGGCGCCTCGACGCTGCATCTCAACAGCGCGGACGTGCCCGTCCCCCGTGAGGGCCTGCCGGTCCTGTACCCGGTCGAGTACAGCGCCGGGTTCGCGGAGGAGTGGTTCCGCTCGGACGTCCAGAACGCCGTCGTCGACGGCACCGCGCCCGAGGTCGAGGTCCGGTTGGCGGCCGAGCCCACCGACCGGCTCCTCACCGAGGTCCAGCGGCTGGTGCGGGAGCACCTCGAGGAGTGCGCGACCGCGACGACGCTCATGCCCGCCGGGTGCACGTTCGGGCTGGACTCGGTCAACGAGTTCCAGGACGACGTCCAGTGGGAGATCGTCGAGTACCCGGACGTCAGCCTGTCCTCGGAGCGCCGCCGCCTCGTGACGGAGCCCGCGGAGGGCACCGCGCACATCACGGGCCACTACCGCGACATCGTGACGGCGGCTCAGATGGACATCGACGAGGACGTCCCCTTCACCTTCACCGCCTCCGTGTCCATCGTCGACGGGCAGCCGCGGATCCAGCCGTTGGCCGCGAGCCTGTCCGGCGACGCGTCGACGGACGACGGCGGGAACCTGGGCGAGCGGTGACCCGCGGGGTGCGCCGCGCGCTCAGGTCGTGCCCATCGCTCAGTTCGTGCCGCGGAGGTCCAACTGCAGCCTCGACTCACCGGCGGGGTCCAGCACGACGGGGATGCCCCAGTCCTGCTGGTAGAGGTGGCAGGCCGCGTGCAGCGGGATCTCGCCGCCGGGCTCGCCGTCGCAGGCCGCCGCCCGCACCGTGATGTGGAGGACGCCGGAGGAGACCTCCGGGTTGAGCGTGAGGGACCGGGTGAGTCCGTCCTCGCCGCCCGCGCCTGCGGTGATGAGCTCCGGCGGTGTCGAGGAGACCTGCAGATGCGTGGGATCGCCCCACCGGTCGTCCAGCTTCTGTCCGGCGGGCACGGTGAAGCCGATCTCCAGATCGAGGGATGCGTCGTTGATCGTCGTCGTGGGGCGCTTCGTGCGCTGCGCACCCTCGGCCACGACGAGCGCCTCGCGCGGGATCGCGATGGCCGTCAGCCGGTGGGCCGCGGACTCCGCGATGAGCAGGTGGGGCTCCGCGGCCTCGGCGTCGTCGCCCTCCGTGTGCTCCGGCAGGACGACGAGGATGTCCGAGGGCTCCTCGAGGCCGCGCGCAAGCGTGGACACGGTCTCCGTGACTGGGTCATAGCGGCGGATGGCGCCGTTGTACGTGTCCGCGATCGCGACAGAGCCGTCGGGCAGCTCGGCGACGCCCAGCGGGTGCTGGAGGCGGGCCTCGGCGGCGGGTCCGTCCTGGAAGCCGAAGTCGAAGAGGCCCACGCCCACCTGCGTCGTGACGGTGCCGTCGCGGGGGTCCAGGCGGCGCAGGGCGGAGGTCTCCGAGTCGGCCAGCCACACGGTGCCGTCGGCGGACAGGGACAGGCCGGACGTCTGCGCGTACCAGGCGTCCTCACCGGGCGCGGTCGCATCGCGCAGGCCCTCGTTCATCGTGCCGGACAGCTGGCGGATGACACCGGTGGCGGGGTCGAAGTCCCAGATCGTGTGGTTGCCGGCCATCGCGACGATGACGCGCTCTGTCGCCGGCGCCCAGAGGACGTCCCACGGGCTGGAGAGGCGGATCGTTGGGCCGTCGGCCTCGAACGGCGCCTGCGCGCCGGGGCTGCCCACGACGTTGTCGTTCGCGCCCACCATGAACTGCTCGCCGGTGCCGGCCAGCGTCGTGACGACGGGGGCGTCACCGGTGAGGCGCACGCCGCGCAGCAGGTGGTTGACGGTGTCCGCGACGACGAGGTCGTAGCCCACCTGCTCGGCGACCGCGCGCGGCAGCTCCGTCATGCCGCCGGGCTCGGAGAACCGCGCGGTGTCCCCCGCGCCGTCCTCGCGCCCTCGGCCGCCCGAGCCGATCCTCTGGATGATCTGCGTGCCGGTGGGGTCGTACTCGACGAGCGAGTGGTGGCCGGAGTCTGCGACCAGGAGGTTGCCCTCGTGGCCGGGGATGTCGCTGAGCCGGATGACCTCGCCGGGGTAGGACAGGTCGCGCTCGACCGGTGCCGGCGGGACGTAGGGGCCGTCGCCGCGGTGCAGGGTGCCCTTCGCGGCGTGCTCCTCGACGAGCTCCTCGATGAGGGACGCGAGGCCCGCCGAGTGTCCCTCGCCGGACATCGACGCGACGATGTAGCCCTCCGGGTCGATGAGGGTGAGGGTGGGCCACGCGCGGGCCGTGTAGGCCTGCCACGTGACGAGGTCCGGGTCGTCCAGGACGATGTGCTCGACGCCGTAGCGCTCGACGGCGCGGTCGACCGCCTCGACGGTGCGCTCGAACTCGAACTTGGGGCTGTGCACGCCGATCGTCACGAGGACGTCGCCATACTTCTCCTCGATGGGGCGCAGCTCGTCCAGGACATGCAGGCAGTTGATGCAGCAGAAGGTCCAGAAGTCCAGCAGGACGATCTTGCCGCGCAGGTCCTCGAGGCTCAGGTCATCGCCGCCGGTGTTGATCCACCGCCGGCCGGTGAGTTCCGGAGCGCGCAGGCGGACGCGATCGCGCGGAGTGGCCGGGGACGACGGAGCTGCCGCGGCGGGTGCGCTGGAGGCCGACGAAGCCGCGAGGTTCTGCTGAGTGGTCATGGACCCGATTCTCCCATCTGCCGGCGCCCGACCGCCGAACGAGCGTCATATGCCGTCCGGACGTCACACATGTGGCGGGTGACACGCGCGGACGCCTGAGCAACTGTGGAGGGAACGGGGCCCGCGGCGGGGCTATTCCCGCACTGGGACAACCGCGGCGAGGGAAGCATGCGGCTCCGACCAGACCCCCCGCCACGATGGCAGGAGTGAGAGGGCCCGCGTGTCCGCGAGCCCCTCTCACCTCACTCAGGGGGACGCGGGTCTCACACCTGCTCGCCGACGGGCCTGAGGATGTCGACCTCGGGCTTCTGCGCGAGGAGATCCTTCATCCGCGCGGAGAACTCCTTGTAGTCCTCACTCTCGCCGTGACGACGCAGCGCGTCGCCGGAGTCATAGGTCTCGAGGAGAACATACGTCCGCTCGGCCTTCGCGTGCTTCTGCAGGTCGAAGCGCAGACAGCCCGGGTCGGCCATGTACTTCCCGCGGAACTCGCTGATGGTGTCCTCGAAGGTCTGCTCCGACCCGGACACGACGACGAACTTCGCCACAACGTTGATCATGCTGACTCCACTTCCTCGGAAAGCTCCGTGCACTCTGTCTGCTGTTCGGTCGACTGGGAACGATCAGACTGCTTCGTCCACTCGATCGTCACTCTGCCACTGTGCGACACCGCTTGTCTCCGCGTACGCGCGCTGACGCGCCGATTTCTGTGCCGAGAACCTGCGCCCCACCGCACCTCAGCGGATGTCGCTGAGATGTCATATCCCCGTCATCGGACGGCCCCCTGCCCGCGGTCACGCAATTGTTAGGGTCCGAAGGGACCCCGCACGGTCGAGGGCTCCCGGGGTCGCCCTCACGACAACGGAGAGGACATCACCATGAAGGCATGGCATTTCGTCGGAACCCACAAGCCGTTCGAGCGCGTCGACATCGAAGAGCCCACCGCCGGGCCGGGGAAGGTCGTCGTCGATGTGCAGGCGGCCGGCCTGTGCCACTCGGACGTGGGCATCCTCGAGGACGAGAAGTGGCTCGACCTCATGACCGTCCCCGTCGTCCCGGGGCACGAGACCGCGGGCGTCATCTCCGAGGTGGGCGAGGGCGTCACCGACTGGAAGGTGGGCGACAAGGTCGCCGTCTGGCCGATGATCGGCCCCTTCGGCTACGGCGTGAACGGCGGCTGGGAGGCCCGCGCGGAGGCGGACCAGGACCAGCTCGTCGCGATCCCGGAGGGCGTGTCCTTCGAGCAGGCCGCCGCCGCGACCGATGCGGGGATGACCTCCGCCGGTGCCGTGTTCGGCAAGGGCGAGGTGAAGGCCGGGATGAAGGTCGGCATCATCGGCTACGGCGGTCTGGGACAGATCGGCGCGCGGCTGGCCCACCTCGAGGGTGCGGAGGTCTACGTCGCAGAGATCAAGGAGGACGTGTGGGACCACGCCCGTGAGAACGGTGCGGTGAAGGTCGCGAAGTCCATCACGGAGTTCAAGGACGACCAGCTGGACGTCATCATCGACTTCGCCGGCTTCGGCACGACGACGGACGAGGCGATCCGAACGGTGAAGTTCCAGGGCCGCGTCGTGCTCGTGGGGATGGGTCGCCTCGAGGCGACGATCGACACGAACGCGCTCATCCTGGGGCAGGTCGAGCTGGTGGGCTCCAACGGCGGGTCGAAGGAGAACATCGCGACCGTCCTCAAGTGGCTGGCCGAGGGCCAGATCGAGCCGACCCTCACGACGATCGACTTCGAGGAGATCGCGGACGGTGTGGGCCGCCTGGAGCGCGGCGAGGTGACCGGCCGCCTCGTCGCCCGCGTCGCGGAGGGCTGACAGGCGGATGTGCAGGTGACGCGGGGCGGCCGGGGCGGCTCTGAGACAATCGCGGCATGACTGATCTGACTGCCGCTGCGCCGTCCCCGGACGCCCGCGACATCCGCGCCCGCCTCGCCGAGGTCGTGGAGACGGTGCGGTCCGCCTCCTCCGCCGCCCACGGCGACCCGGACGCGGCCCGCGTCATGCTCGCGACGAAGACCCAGCCGGCCGCCCGGATCCGCGCCGCGATCGAGGCCGGCGCCCGCCTCATCGGCGAGAACCGCGTCCAGGAGCTGCAGGAGAAGGCACCGGAGCTCGCCGACCTCGACCACGAGGCGCACCTCATCGGGCCGCTTCAGCGCAACAAGGTGAATCACACGCTGCGTGCGGGTGCGCGCTGCGTCCAGTCGATCGACACGACGGCCGTCGCGCAGAAGCTCTCCGACCGGATCGCGACGCTGACGGACCAGGGGCACGACGCCCTCGTCGCCGAGGCCCCGGGCACCCTCCGCACGGACGCCGCCACCGCGGACCACCCCGTCCTGGACGTCCTCATCCAGGTGAACACGTCCCGGGAGGACACGAAGTCCGGCGTGGCCCCGGCGCAGGCGGCGGAACTCGTCGAACAGGTCCGGGCCATGCCCCACCTGCGCATCCGCGGGCTCATGACGATCGGACTGCCGGGAGAGACGGACGACGCGATCCGCCCGTCGTACGCGGAGCTGCGCGGACTGTCGCAGCGACTGCGCGAGGACGGCACCCTGCCCGCGGACGCGACTGAGCTGTCCATGGGCATGAGCGCGGACTACGCGCTGGCGATCGAGGAGGGCGCGACGCTGGTCCGCGTGGGCTCGACCGTCTTCGGCGCGCGGGAGTAGAGCCCGCTCACTCCTGGGTGGGCAGGCCCTTCGCGTTCTTATCGATGTTGCGGATGAGGATCGACGTGTCCGCGTCGCCCCAGCCGTCGTCGATGAGCTGCTGCAGCTTCTCGTGGACGAGGGTCGCGGCCGGCAGGTCGACGCCCTGCGACTCCCCGCCCGCCAGCGCCAGGCCCACGTCCTTGTGCATGAGCATCGCGGAGAAGCCGGCGGCGAACTCGCGCTCGGACGGCGAGGACTCGACGACGCCCGGCACGGGGTACCAGTTGCGCAGCGGCCACGAATCGCCGGACGACACGGAGGCGATGTCGAAGAAGACCTTGGGGTCGAGGCCGAAGCGCTGCGCCAGCACCGCGCCCTCGACGACGCCCTGCAGGCTGATCGCCAGCTGCATGTTGTTGACGATCTTCGCCGCCTGACCCGCGGCCTCACCGCCGGCGTGGAAGATGTTGCCGGCCATCGCCTCGATGACGGGCTTCGCATCCGCGACCGCGTCGTCCGCACCGCCCAGCATGAACGTGAGGGTGCCGGCCTGCGCGCCACCGATGCCGCCGGACACGGGGCCGTCGATGAAGCGGAAGCCTCGGTCGGCCGCCTGCTTGTGCAGCTCGCGGGCGGAGTCGAAGTCGATCGTCGAGGAGTCGACCAGCAGTGTCGACGTCTGCGCGGATTCGAGGACGCCGCCGGCGTCCAGGTACACGCTGCGGGCGTGCTCGCCCTTGGGCAGCATGCTGAAGACGATGTCGGCACCGGCCACGGCCTCGGCGATGGAGCCGGCCGGCTTGATGCCGTCCTCCGCAGCGGCGGTGACAGCGGCCTCGACGACGTCGAAGCCGGTGACCGCGTGACCGGCCGCGACGAGGTTCTTCGTCATGGGACGTCCCATGTTGCCCAGACCGATCCACCCGATGTTCGCCATGATGCCTCCTTGCATGCTGTGCGTCCGCGCTGATTGCGCCCGCACTCCGTCTGCGTTCGTGGTGCCCTCACCCTATTCCCTGTGATGAGGACCACGGGAGTCCGGGGCGGTGGAGGTTGCGCACCGGGGGTGTGCGCGCATGCAGATCCGCGGCACCTGGACGGCACCCTCCGTTCACCCGGGCGACCTAGCATGAACGCGGGCGCGGCCTGCGCCGCGGCATCGACTCGCGACTCCGAGGAGACACATGACCCAGCGAAGCGGCGGACCGGTCGTCCCGGCGGACACGGTCGAGTCAGTGCCGGTCGGGTCGGAGCCGCAACAGCTCGCGGCTCCCACGCCTCAAGTTGTACGGGCCTGGCTGCTCCACCACCTGCAGTTCACGGTGGGCGCGGACCCGCAGCGGGCGTCGACGCTGGACTGGCGGCTGGCGCTGTCGCACACGATCCGCGACCGGGCGCTGGCCCCGTGGCTCGAGGCGCAGCGGCGCACCCGCGAGGAGAGCCGCAAGCGGGTGCACTACCTGTCGATGGAGTTCCTCATCGGCCGCCTGCTGGAGGACACGACGATGAACCTGGGCCTGCGGGACGTCGTCGTGGAGGCGCTGGACGGGCTGGGGCTGCCCTTCACGGACCTGGCGGACGACGAACCGGACGCCGCCCTGGGCAACGGCGGGCTGGGCCGCCTGGCCGCCTGCTACCTCGAGTCGATGTCGACGCTGGGCCTGCCCGCCTACGGCTACGGCCTGCGCTACGAGCACGGCCTCTTCAAGCAGGGCTTCGAGGACGGGCGCCAGATCGAGACCCCCGAGGACTGGCTGGTCGTCGACAACCCGTGGAACTTCACCCGCCCGGAGACCGCCCACCCCGTCGCGCTCCACGGCCACGTCGAGGAGGTCGACGGCCGCCCGGTCTGGCGGCCCCGCTTCCACGTGCTGGCCGCCGCCCACGACACCCCGATCGTGGGCTTCGGGGGCCGCTGGGCGAACACGCTGCGGCTGTGGGCGGCCCACAACACGGCCGCGCTCTTCGACCTCGACCGGTTCAACGCGGGCGACTTCGTCGCGGCCGCGGAGCCCGAGGCCCTGGCCCGGTCCCTGGGCCGCGTCCTGTATCCGAACGACGAGACGCACCGCGGCAAGGAGCTGCGACTGGCGCAGGAGTACTTCCTCACCTCCGCATCCGTGCAGGACATCCTCGCCCGTCACCTGGACGAGGGCGGCGACCTGCGGTCGCTGCCGGACCGCGTCGCGATCCAGATGAACGACACGCACCCGGCGATCGCGGGCCCGGAGCTCATCCGCCTCCTCGTCGATACCCACGGGTTCGACCCGGACCCCGCCGTGGACCTCACGACCCGGGTGCTGGGCTACACGAACCACACACTGCTGCCGGAGGCGCTGGAGCGCTGGCCGCTCGACCTCATGCGCAAGGTGCTGCCGCGCCACCTCCAGATCATCGAGCGCCTGGACACCCGCGACATCGAGCTGCGCGGCCCACGGCCGGAGGGCGCCGGACTCATCCGCGACGGGCACGTCCACATGGGCGACCTCGCGTTCCTCTCCAGCCACCGCGTCAACGGCGTCTCCGCACTCCACACGGAGCTCGTGACGAAGGACCTCTTCCCCGTCCTGGACTCCCGGACCCCCGGCCGCGTCGTCAACGTCACGAACGGGATCACGCCTCGGCGCTGGCTGGCACTGGCGAACCAGCCGCTGGCCGCCCTCGTGACGGAGACGATCGGGTCCGGCTGGGAGACGGACCTCGAGCGCCTGCGCGGCCTCGAGGACCACGTGGACGACCCCGGCTTCCGCGAGGCGTTCGGTCGGACGAAGCGGCAGGCGAAGGTGCGACTGGCGGACTGGCTGCAGGACGCGCACGGGATCAGCACCCCGCTGGACGCCCTGTACGACGTCCAGATCAAGCGGATCCACGAGTACAAGCGCCAGCTGCTGAACATCCTCTGGACGATCGCGCGCTGGCAGCGGATCCGCCGCGATCCCGACGCCGGGTGGGTGCCGCGCGTCAAGGTCTTCGGCGGCAAGGCGGCCCCCAGCTACACCGTCGCGAAGGGGATCATCCGCCTGGCCAACGACGTGGCCGCCCGGATCAACGACGACCCCGTCACCCGCGACCTGCTGCAGGTCGTGTTCCCGCCCAACTACAACGTGTCCATGGCGGAGCGGCTCATCCCGGCGACGGACCTGTCGGAGCAGATCTCGACGGCGGGCATGGAGGCCTCGGGCACGGGCAACATGAAGTTCGCACTGAACGGGGCCCTCACGATCGGCACGCTCGACGGCGCGAACGTGGAGATCCGCGAGCAGGTGGGGGCGGACAACTTCTTCCTCTTCGGCCTCACGGCGGACGAGGTGGCCCATCACCGGACGGTGCCGGACCACGGCCGGACCGCGATCCAGGCGAGCCAGACGCTGCAGGACGTGCTGCAGGAGATCGCGGAGGGCACCTTCAGCCCCGGCGACCAGCACCGCCACGGGCAGCTGCTGGACCTCCTGTGGAACAGCGACTGGTTCCTCGTCTGCTCCGATTTCGAGGACTACGACGCCGCCCAGACCCGGGTCGACGAGGCGTACGGGGACCCGGACGAGTGGCAGCGCCGCGCGATCCTCAACGTCGCGCGGATGGGGATGTTCAGCTCCGACCGTGCGATCCGTCAGTACATGGACCTCGTCTGGGACGCGGAGTCGGCGCTATGACACCCCTGCCGCAGGATCCCGCGTCCGGCTGGTCCCTGGACCCCGCATACGGCTGGTCCCTGGACCCCGCGGTCGCGCGGCTGCTCGACGGCGCGCTCACGGACGACCCCGCCGCCCCCGGGCTGCGGCTGGACCGTCTCCCCGCGGACCCGTTCGCGGTGCTGGGCCCCACCCCGGACGGACACGGCCTGGTCGTGCACGTGCCGGGCGCGCAGCGGGTCCAGGCGGTCAACGACGACACGGCGCAGGACCTCACCCGCGTCTCCCCCGGCGCGGACGTCTTCGCAGGGCCGCTGGTCCCCTACTACCGGCTGCGCATCGAGTGGCCGGCGGGCGTCGTCGAGGAGCGCGAGGACCCCTACCGGTTCGGCCCCGTCCTGGGCGAGATCGACGAGCACCTCATCGGGGAGGGCTCCCACCGCCGCCTGTGGGAGGCGCTGGGCGCACATCTGACGACCCATGAGTCCGTCGCCGGCCTGCACGTCGCCGTCTGGGCGCCGCACGCGCGCAGGGCCGCACTCGTGGGCGGCTTCAACTCCTGGAACCCCACCGCGCACCCGCTGCGCCCGCGCGGTGCGACCGGGGTCTGGGAGCTCTTCGTGCCGGGTCTGGGCGAGGGCACCGTCTACAAGTACGCGCTCACGGGTCCCGACGGCGAGCGCCTGCCGCTCAAGGCCGACCCGGTGGGCTTCGGCGCGGAGCTGCCGCCTGCGACCGGATCCGTCGTGCGGCCGCTGGGGCAGCATCGCTGGACCACGGCCTCGGCGGCGGCCCGGCAGGCGGACGGTCAGCCGGCGGACGCGCAGGCAGCCGGCCGGAACGCGGCAGACCAGCCGATGAGCATCTACGAGGTCCACCTGGGCTCGTGGCGCAGGGCGGACGGCGGACGGCCGCTGTCGTATGTGGAGCTGGGCGAGGAGCTCGTCGACTACGTCGCGGATCTGGGGTTCACCCACCTCGAGGTCATGCCGGTCTCCGAGCACCCCTTCGCGGGGTCGTGGGGCTACCAGCCGGTGGGGCTCTTCGCCCCCACCTCGCGCCACGGCACGCCGCGGGAGTTCGCTCAGTTCGTCGACCGGGCGCACGCCCGCGGGCTGGGGGTCCTGGCGGACTGGGTGCCGGGGCACTTCCCCACGGACGCGCACGGGTTGGGCCGCTTCGACGGGACCGCGCTCTACGAGCACCGCGACCCGCGCGAGGGGCACCACCCGGACTGGCAGACCCTCATCTACAACTACGGCCGGCCAGAGGTGCGGAACCTCCTCGTGTCGAACGCGCTGTACTGGCTGGAGGAGTACCGGCTGGACGGGCTGCGGGTCGACGCGGTCGCCTCGATGATCTACCGCGACTACTCGCGGCAGGACGGCGAGTGGATCCCCAACGCGGACGGCGGGCGGGAGAACTACGAGGCGATCGAGTTCCTGCGGCACACGAACGCCGTCGTGCGCGACCTGCACCCGCACGCGGCCATGATCGCGGAGGAGTCGACCGCGTTCCCCGGCGTCACCGGGCCGGCGGAGCACGGCGGGCTGGGGTTCGGCTACAAGTGGAATCTGGGCTGGATGAACGACTCGCTCGACTACTTCGGCCGCGACCCGCTGTTCCGCCGCTACCACCACGACCAGCTGACGTTCGGCCTCACGTACGCCTTCAGCGAGCGGTTCGTCCTGCCCATCAGCCACGACGAGGTCGTCCACGGCAAGGGCTCCCTGTACGGGCGGATGCCGGGGACGCACGCGGACAAGCTGGGCGCGGTCAAGGCGTTCCTCGCCTACATGTGGGGGCACCCGGGCAAGAAGCTGCTGTTCATGGGCCAGGAGTTCGGCCAGCCGGCGGAGTGGAACCACGACGCCGCCCTGGACTGGGGCGTCCTGGCCGATCCCGGGCACCGCGGCATCCAGCACGTGGTCCGCGACCTCAACCGCCTCCACCGCGAGCAGCCGGCCCTGCACCGGTACGACGCGGATCCCCGCGGGTTCCAGTGGCTGCTGGTCGACGCGGCGGACGACCAGGTGTTCGCGTGGCTGCGCCGCGGTGCGCCCGGCGATCCGCACGTCGTCGTCGTGCTCAACCTCGCCCCGGTCCCGCGGACCGGCTACCGCGTCGCGTTCCCCGTGCCGGGACGCTGGCGGGAGGCACTCAACACGGACGCGGCGGTCTACGGCGGCGGCGACCGGGGCAACCGGGGCGCCATCGACACCGAACCCGTCCCCCAGGGCACGGAGGCCCAGTCCGCCCTGCTCACCCTCGCACCCGTCTCGGCCGTCTACTTCGTGGAGGATCTGTCATGACCGCAACCCCGCAGGCACGGACCCCGCAGACGCGGCGTCCCGGCGGAGCACCGCCCCGACTCACCAGCCAGGCGATGGCGTTCGTCCTGGCGGGCGGGCGCGGCAGCAGGCTCGAGGAGCTCACGGACCGGCGGGCGAAGCCGGCCGTCCACTTCGGCGGCAAGACCCGCATCATCGACTTCCCGCTGTCCAACGCCCTCAACTCCGGCATCCGCAAGATGGCGGTCGCGACCCAGTACAAGGCCCACTCCCTCATCAAGCACCTGCAGCTGGGCTGGAACTTCTTCCGCGCGGAGCGCAACGAGTACCTCGACATCCTCCCGGCCAGCCAGCGCGTCACGGAGTCGAAGTGGTACATGGGCACAGCGGACGCGGTGCGGCAGAACATCGACATCGTCGACGATTACCAGGTGCAGTACGTCATCGTCCTGGCCGGCGACCACGTGTACAAGATGGACTACGAGATCATGCTGCGCCAGCACGTGGAGACCGGCGCGGACGTGACGGTGGGCTGCCTGACGGTCCCGCGGACGGAGGCCTCGAGCTTCGGCGTCATGCACACGGACGAGACGGGCCGGATCGTCGAGTTCCTGGAGAAGCCCGCAGACCCGCCCGGCATGCCCGGCGACCCGGACAGCTCCCTGGCCTCGCTGGGCATCTACGTCTTCGACTGGGACTTCCTGCGCGACCTGCTGCTCACGGACGCGGAGGACACGAGCTCCGGCCACGACTTCGGCTACGACCTCATCCCCCAGGTCACGAAGGGCGGCAACGCGTACGCGCACCGCTTCAGCGAGTCGTGCGTCATGTCCGGGCTGGAGACGGAGCCGTACTGGCGCGACGTGGGCACGATCGACACGTTCTGGCAGGCGAACATCGACCTGACGGAGTTCGTGCCGCCGCTGGACCTCTACGACAGCCAGTGGCCCATCTGGACGTACGCGGAGCTCACGCCCCCGGCGAAGTTCATCCACGACGACGACGGCCGGCGCGGGCAGGCGATCCAGTCGCTCATCGCCGGCGACTGCATCATCAGCGGGTCGAACGTCCACAACTCGCTGCTGTTCACCGGGGGGCGCGTGCACTCGTACTCGTCACTCGACCACGCGGTCCTGCTGCCGGGGGTGTCCGTCGCCCGCAACGCGCGGCTGAGCCGCTGCGTCATCGACAGCCGCGTGCAGATCCCCACCGGCCTCGTCGTGGGCGAGGACCCGGAGGAGGACGCCCGCTGGTTCCGCGTCACACCGGGCGGGGTCACGCTCATCACCCAGCCCATGCTGGACCGGCGGGCGGCCGCCGGTGAGTGAGTCGCGGGGAACCCCACCGCCGCCGAGGCCGCAGCACCTGCCCGTGCCGAGGAACCTGCCCGTGTCGGAGTCGCCGAGGCCGTCGTCCCGTCGCGTGCTGTCCGTCGCCTCTGAGTGCGCGCCGCTCGTCAAGACCGGCGGGCTGGCCGACGTCGTGGGCGCCCTGCCGGCCGCCCTGGCGGCCGGCGGCTGGGAGTCGCGGGTCCTGCTGCCTGCCTACCCGGGCCTGCTGCAGCGGGTGGGGGCCACGACCTCGGCGTTCGTCGACGACGATCTATTCGGCGGTCCCGCCGAGGTCCGCCGCGCCCGGCACGCGGGCCTCGACCTGCTCCTGCTGGACGCACCGCACCTCTTCGACCGGACCGGTGGGCCGTACGAGGTCGACGGGCGGGAGCATCCGGACAACGCGGCGCGGTTCGCGGCGCTGTCGTGGGTGGGCCGCAGCATCGCGCTCACGGGCACGGACGACGGGTGGCGGCCGGACGTCGTGCATGCGCACGACTGGCAGGCGGGGCTGACCCCGTCGTACCTCCACTACGCGGGGTCGGCCGTCCCCACCGTCCAGACGATCCACAACGTCGCGTTCCAGGGACTGGTCGGCGCGGACCAGCTGGACCGGCTGCGGCTGCCCGTGTGGGACTTCCACCCGGAGGCGCTCGAATACTACGGGCGGGTGAGTGCGCTCAAGGCGGGCCTCGTCCACGCGCACGCCGTCACGACCGTGAGCCCCACGTATGCGCAGGAGCTGACCGGGGAGGAGTTCGGATTCGGCCTCGAGGGCGTCATCACCGCCCGCCGCGACCGCGGTGAGCTGCACGGGATCCTCAACGGCATCGACGAGAACGTGTGGGATCCGGCCGCCGATCCGCACGTGCGCCCGTATGCGGCGGACGGATCGCTGCCGGTCGCGACCGCGAGCGACGTCGCCACCGGGAAGGCCCGCAACCGCCGCGTCTTGCTGCGGGAGTTCGGTCTGGACAAGCCGGCGGGGCCGCTGGCGGTCGTCGTGACGCGGTTGACCCATCAGAAGGGGATCGACCTGCTGCTCGAGGCGCTGCCCGGGTTCCTGCGGGCCGGGGGCGCCGTCGCCGTGCTGGGGTCCGGCGATCCGGCCTGCGAGCGCGGTCTCCTCGATCTGGAAGCGCGCTTCCCGCGGGCGGCGGGGGTGCGGATCGGCTACGACGAGCCGCTGAGCCACCGGCTGTACGCCGGCGGCGATCTGGTCCTGGTGCCGTCCCGGTTCGAGCCGTGCGGGCTCACCCAGATGTACGGCCTGCGCTACGGTGCGGTCCCGGTCGTGACGGCGACGGGCGGGCTGCGGGACACCGTCGTGGACGCGGGTGCGCAGACGCTCGCGGACGGGACGGCGACCGGGTTCCACCTGGACGGCACGACGGGGCCGGGGCTGGCCTCGGCTCTGGAGCGGGCGACGCAGCTGTACGCGGACCCGGTGGAATGGGCCCGGCTGCGCGAGCGCGGCATGCGCTCCCCCGTGGGCTGGTCGACGTCCGCGGCCCGGTACGCGGACCTCTTCGAGTCGCTGGTCTGATGGACGTGCGCAGGGGCCGACCGTGGCCGCTGGGGGTGACCCTGGAGGCGGACGGCGCGAACGTCGCCGTCTGGGCGCCGGAGGCGACCGCGGTCGAGCTCTGCGTGTTCGACGGGGACACCGAGGAGCGCATCCCGCTCCCCTTCCGCGACGGAGGTGTCTGGCACGCGCACGTCTCCGGGATCCAGGCGGGCGACTGGTACGGCTTCCGCGCCCACGGTCCGCACCGGCCCGCGGACGGACTGCGCTTCAACCCGCACAAGCTGCTGCTGGACCCGTACGCCCGCGCCCTCGAGGCACCGCTCGTCTGGGATCCCCTCCTGGACGACCGGACCCCGGCGGAAGGCTGGGAACCGGACGACGCGCAGACCGGCGACTCGCACCTGGGCGACGGGGTCCCCGGACTCCTCGACGAACGCGACAGCGCACCGGTGGTGCCCAAGTGCCTCGTCGTCGACCACGGCCGGGCCACCTCCCCCGATCCTTTCGCCAACCGCCCCGGCCACGACCTCGGCGAACTCGTCATCTACGAGGCGCACCTCAAGGGGCTGACGGCGACGCACCCGGACGTGCCGCAGGAGCTGCGCGGGACGTACGCGGGCGCGGCGCACCCGGCGATCCTCGAGCATCTGACCGGGCTGGGCGTGAACGCGGTCGAGTTCCTGCCGCTGCAGGCGTTCCTCGACGACCGGTTCCTGGTGGAGCGCGGGCTCACGAACTACTGGGGGTACCAGCCGGTCGCGTGGCTGGCGCCCGAGCCTCGGTACGCCCGCGCAGACGCGGATGCGGAGCTGCGGGCGCTGGTGCACGCGCTGCACGCGGCCGGGATCAGCGTGATCGTCGACGTCGTCTTCAACCACACTGGTGAAGGGGACGCGACGGGTCCCACGCTGGCGCACCGGGGCCTGCACGCGCGCGGCTACCACCGGCTGCGCGCGGACGGCGGGTGCGTCGACGACACGGGCACGGGGAACACGGTGGCGGCCGATGAGCCGATGGTGCTGCGGCTGATCCTCGACAGCCTGCGGCACTGGGTGCGACGGTACGGGATCGATGGATTCCGGTTCGACCTCGCGACAACGCTGGGGCGCACGCGGGACGGGTTCCGCGCGGACGCCGCGTTCTTCCAGGCGCTCGCGCAGGACCCGGTACTGGCGGGCACGCACCTCATCGCCGAGCCGTGGGACCTGGGCCCGGACGGCTACCGCCTGGGCGGGTTCCCGGCCGGCTGGTCGGAGTGGAACGACCGGTTCCGCGACGGCGTGCGGCGGGTGTGGCGCGGTGCGACCCCCGGCGAGGCGGATCTGGGCTCCCTGCTGCTGGGCACCGCATCGCACTTCGATCACGGCGACCGGGCGGCGACCGCGTCGGTCAACTTCGTGACCGCGCACGACGGTTTCACACTGGCCGACGTCGTCTCCTACTCACGCAAGCACAACGAGGCGAACGGGGAGGACGGCCGCGACGGGCACGAGGAGAACCTCTCCGACAACCTGGGCGTCGAGGGGCCCACGGACGATCCGGCGATCCGGGCGGCGCGGGGCGGGCGGGTGCGGGCGATGCTCGCGTCGCTGCTCGTGTCGCAGGGGGTGCCGATGCTGCTGGCCGGCGACGAGATCGGCAACAGCCAGGACGGCAACAACAACGCGTACGCGCAGGACGGGCCGATCGGCTGGCTCGACTGGTCCGCTCCCGACCGCAGTCTGCAGGAGGTCGTGCGCCTGCTCATCGACGTGCGGCGTCGGCATCCAGTGCTGCGGCAGCGCAGCTTCCTGCACGGCCGCACCCGCTCGGACGGCCTGCGCGACATCGTGTGGCTGCGCCCCGACGGCACCGAGCCCGCGGAGTCCGACTGGCACGACCCCACCGGCGCCTGCATCGTCGCCGTGATCCGCGGGGCGGCGGACGATCCCGAGGCCCGGGAGACGGACGACTGCGTCCTCCTCATCCTCAACACGGGCGAGGAGGCGCGGGACGTACAGCTGCCGGACCCGGGTGCCGGGTACCGCTGGGACCTCGAGATCGAAACCGCCGAGGCCGGGGACGCCGAGGCCGAGGCAGCACCCGCCGACAGCGTTCCGCCCTCCAGCCCCTACGTCGCAGCAGCCCAGTCGGTCGTCGTGTTCGCAGCGGTGCCTGCGGACGACCAAACGCCGACGGACGGACCCGCAGGAAAGGACACCCCGTGACCGACCCCGCCGCAGCTCCCGCCGCCTCTCCTTCCGCAGAGTCGTCCCCGTGGTGGCGCAGCGCCGTCATCTACCAGGTCTACCCCCGGTCGTTCGCGGATGCGGACGGGGACGGGGTCGGCGACCTCCCGGGGATCACCGCGCGCCTCGACCACCTGCGCGACCTGGGGGTCGACGCGGTGTGGGTCTCCCCGTTCTACCCGTCCCCGCAGGCGGATGCCGGCTACGACGTCGCGGACTACTGCGACGTCGACCCGCTGTTCGGCACGCTCGCAGATGCGGAACGCCTCATCGACGCAGCACACCAACGGGGGCTCAAGGTCATCATCGACGTCGTCCCCAACCACACGAGCGACCGGCACCCGTGGTTCCAGCGCGCGCTCGCGGCGGCACCGGGCGACGAGGTCCGCGACTGGTACCACTTCCGCTCGCCGGACCCGGACGATCCGGAGGCCCCGCCCAACGACTGGCCCTCGGAGTTCGGCGGCTCCGCATGGTCGAAGACGCCCGACGGCCAGTGGTACCTGCACCTCTTCGACTCCTCGCAGCCGGATCTCAACTGGGAGCATCCCCCGGTGCGGGAGGCGTTCCGCGACATCCTGCGCTTCTGGCTGGACCGCGGGGTGGACGGCTTCCGCATCGACGTGGCGCACGGGCTCGTGAAGGCGCCCGGCCTGCCCGATTCTGGGCTCACCCGCGAGGAACTGGCGACAAGTGCCCTGCCCACGCACACCGCGCCGTACTTCGACCAGGACGGGGTCCACGAGATCTACCGCGACTGGCGCGGGATCCTCGAGGGATACCCGGGCGAGCGCCTCATGGTCGCCGAGGCCTGGATCCGCCCCTACGACCGCATCGCCCGCTACGTGCGGCCCGATGAGCACCACCAGGCGTTCAACTTCGGATTCCTGGGCACCGCGTGGGATGCGCAGGAGTTGCGCGAACACATCACCCGGTCCTACGCGGCGAACGATCCGGTCGGCGCACCTACGACGTGGGTGCTGTCGAACCACGATGTCGTCCGGCATGCGACGCGCTTCGGCTGGCCTGCGGAGTCGCTGGTCACGCAACTGGACGGGACGATGCCGGAACCGGTCCGCGAGACGGGGCTGCGCCGCGCACGCGCCGCGACGACGCTCATGCTCGCGCTGCCGGGCAGCGCCTACCTGTTCCAGGGTGAGGAGCTGGGCCTGTTCGAGGTCCTCGATCTGGACCCGTCCGTCCGGCAGGACCCCACCTTCCACCGCACGGACGGCGATCGGCTGGGCCGCGACGGCTGCCGCGTCCCCCTGCCGTGGGAGGCGGAAGAGCCGGCGTTCGGCTTCAGCCCCACGGGCGAGGCGTGGCTGCCGCAGCCGGACGGGTTCCAGGAGCTGGCGGTCGACCAACAGGCTGGCGTCGCAGGTTCGACGCTCGAGCTCTACCGCGCTCTGCTGGCGGTCCGCCGCGAGCGCGGCCTGGGCACCGGCGAGATGCGCTTCGTCGACGAACCCGTCGTTGAGGCGACCGTGGACTCGCAGTCCGTCGTCGCCTTCGACGTGACGACGCCGGCAGGCACGACCCGTGTGCTCCTGAACCTGGGCCCAGCACTCCCCCTGCCGGAGGACGCGACCGTCCTCGTCGCCAGCGGCCCGCTGCAGGACGGCACGCTGCCCACCGACACCGCTGTGTGGCTCGCGGTCTGAACCGATCCGCCCGGCAGCGGGATCACACCCGTCATTCCGCGCGGGCACGACCCCTCGGGTCCTGGTGCATACCCGGTCAGGCGTGCGTCAGTGCGGTCCCGGCACCGTCACCCGGACGGCCTCGATCCTGCCGTCGTGGGAGTCGGCCGTGACGGAGGGCGTGTAGCTGTCGGCTGTGGAGATGAAGAGGGTCCGTCCGTCCTCGCCGCCCAGGACGCAGTCGATCGCGCAGCGTCCGCCCACGTCGATGCGATCGGTGATCTCGCCGCCCTCCAGCACCCGGAGGAACTCCCCGGTGTCGATCGAAGAGATCCAGATGCCGCCCTCCAGATCGACGCAGCTGCCGTCCGGCGTCGTGCCCTCGGGGAGAGCCGCCCATGTGCGTCGATTGCCCAGGTCCCCGTCGTCGAGGATGTCGAACGCGGTGAGGACGTGTCCCCACGTCTCGCCCAGCACCAGGGTCCGCGTGCCGGGGAGGACGTTCGCGCTGTTGGGGAACACGAATCCGTCTGCCGCCAGGCGCGCACTCCCGTCGGTCTCCACGACGTAGAGCGGTCCCGGCTTCGGGTCCTCGCCGCCGTAGATGTCGTATCCGAACGCCCCCACGTAGACGCGGCCCGATTGCTCGTCGACCATGAGGTCGTTGAGGAGCGAGTCGCTGATTCCGCTCAGGTCAGCGAAGACCTCCGTCGTGCCGTCGGGGAGGATCGTGCGCAGCGTGCGCTCGTCCATGGCGGTGACGATGAGGCGTCCGTCGGGCAGCCAGCCCAAGCCGGACGCCTGGCAGTCCAGCGTCGTCAGTCGGGTCGGCTCCGAGTCGCGCGCCGGGTCGAGGACGAAGACCTCGCCGGTGTGCATGTCGGAGAACCAGAGTCTCCCGTCATGCCATCGGTTGCCCTCGGGGAAGCGCATCCCGCTCACGACGTCGTTCAGTTCCCACTCCACCACGGTGCCCACTCCTTCGTCGGTTCGTGCGTTCGCGGCTGGGACGGGCCCCGCCCACGCGCTCCCCATTCTGCCGTCCGCGCGGCAACTCGCCACACCCCTGTGCGCTGGCGCAGATAGTATGCGCACATGCAGACACCTCGTGCACGGGCCTCGTCCGGGGGCACGGCCGACCCGGCCGCGGCCTCGGGAACCGTCCCCGGCCCCGCGGCCGGCGCGGGCCTGCGGATCGCACCGGACGACCTGCTGGCGCTGCTGGCCGTCGCCCGGCTGGGCAAGTACACGGCGGCGGCCGCGAGCATGGGCGTCAACCACACGACGGTGTCGCGCCGCATCGCGGCGCTGGAGAAGGCCGTGGGCGACCGCGTGCTGGCAGCCTCGCCGGACGGGTGGGAGCTGACCGCCCGCGGTCGCCACCTGCTGCCCGCCGCCGAGGCCGTCGAGGCCGCCCTGGCCTCGGCCTCCCAGCCGGATCCGGCCACCGCGAAGTCCACCGGCGCCGTCATCGGCACCGTGCGGGTGGCGACGACGCCGGGGTTCGCGAACTGGGTCGCGCTGCCGGCGATCGCGGAGCTCCAGCGGCAGCACCCCGGCCTGCAGGTCGAGATCACGACCGTGACCCAACCCGCGCGCCGGTACCGCTCCGGCGTCGACATCGAGGTCGTCGTGGGCCGGCCGGACGCGCCGCAGTCGCTCACGCACTTCCTGCGGCCGTACTCCCTGGGCCTCTTCGCGACGGAGGAGTACCTCGAGGCGCACGGGACGCCGCAGACGCCCGCTGACATGGCCGATCACCGGCTCATCTACTACCCTGAGCACTCCGTGGGGGTCGCCGAGCTCGCCCACGCGACGCAGGGCCTGCCCGAACCCGCCGGCTTCCTGCGGTCCAACTCCGTCCGCCTGCACGTCCATGCGACCGTCCTGGGGATGGGGGTGGGCCTCCTGCCCACGTACATGGGTGACACGTGGACGCACGGCTTCGGGCCGGCCGTCGAGGCTCCCCGCTCCGACGCCGAGGCCGCCCCCACCTCCGCACCCCGGCTCGTGCGGGTGCTGCCGGACTTCGAGCGCCGCATGGAGTACTGGGCCGCCGTGCGGCCCGAGGCGCTGCGCAGCAACGCCGTCGAGCACGTGTTCCACGCCCTGCGCCGCAGCGCCCGGGCGTTCTGAGGCGCGCGGCTCAGGCAGCCACAGCGGCCTCCTCGAGTGCGGTCGCCAGGTACCGCGCCGACGCACTGTCCGCTGATGCCGCAACCTCAGCCGGGGTCCCCGCAGCGACGACCTGCCCGCCGTCGTCCCCTGCGCCGGGGCCCAGGTCGATGACGTGGTCGGCCTGGGCGATCACCCGCATGTCGAGCTCGACCATGACGACGGTGTTCCCGGCGTCCACGAGGGACTGGAGATGTGTGACGAGTCGGTCCGCGTCAGCGCTGTGCAGGCCGGAGGTCGGCTCGTCGAGCACGTAGAGGGTGTCGCCGCGCTGGGCCCGCTGGAGCTCGCTGGCGAGCTTGACCCGCTGAGCCTCACCGCCGGACAGCTCCGTGGCCGGTTGCCCCAGGCGCAGGTAGCCCAGCCCCACGTCGACAAGAGCCGTGAGGGAGCGCACGATGTCGAACTCGCCCTCGAAGAACTCCCGCGCCTCCTCGACGCTCAGGGCGAGGATCTGAGCGATGTTCAGCCCGCGCCAGGTGATCTCGAGCGTGCTCGACTGGTAGCGGGTGCCGTGGCAGTCCGGGCACTCGGCGTAGACGGACGGGAGGAAGAGCAGCTCGACCATCACCGAGCCCTCGCCCTCGCAGGTCGGACACCGCCCGCCCGCGACGTTGAAGGAGAAGCGGCCGGGCTTGTATCCGCGCGCCTGCGACTCCGGGGTCTGGGCGAAACGGCGGCGCACGTGGTCGAACAGGCCGGTGTAGGTCGCGACGTTCGAGCGGGGCGTGCGGCCGATCGGCTTCTGATCGATGTTCACGACGCGCCGGATACCCGTGAGGTCGCCGTCCACAGACCCCTCCAGCTCGTCGGGTTCGTCGGCGAGCAGCAGAGCATCGTCGTCGGGTGCGGGTTCGTCCGCGGGGACGGGACGCCCCAGGTGCTCACTGACAAGGGTGGGCAGCACCTGGCTCACCAGGCTGGACTTGCCCGATCCCGACACTCCGGTGACAGCGGTGAGGACGTGCAGGGGGATCTCGACGGAGACGTTCCGCAGATTGTTGCGGGTGACGCCCTCCAGCCGCAGCAGCCCCTGCGGCGTCCGCGGCACATGGGGCGGAAGCCCGCTGGCGCCCACCAGGTACCCGCGGGTGACGGATTCCTCGACATCGGCCAGCCCGTCGGTCGGTCCGCTGTAGAGGACCCGACCGCCGCGCTCACCCGCGCCGGGTCCGATGTCGACGAGCCAGTCCGCGTGGCGCATCACGTCGAGGGAGTGCTCGACGACGAAGAGGCTGTTCCCTCGTCCCCTCAGCCCGTCGAGGATGCCCAGCAGCGCGTGCACATCCTGCGGGTGGAGCCCGGCTGAGGGCTCGTCGAGGACGTAGACGACGCCGAACAGTTCGGACGTCAGCTGGGTCGCCAGCCGCAGACGCTGCAGCTCTCCGCCCGAGAGCGTCGGGGTCGTCCGGTCCAGCGAGAGATACCCCAGTCCCAGATCGATGATCGGACGGATGCGGTCGAAGAGCCCGGCTCCCAGACGGGAGGTCGCCGCCAGCTTCTCGACGGACCGGTCGTCCGCCTCTGCGACAGCCGTCTCGAGCAGTGACGTCAGGTCATCCAGGGGGAGCTGGGAGAACTGTGCGATGTCCAGCCCCTCGAACGTCACGGACAGCGCTTCTGGCTTGAGTCGCTTGCCGTGGCACGCGGGGCAGGGTGCCGCGGTGAGGAACTCCGCGACCTTCCTCTTCATCGACGCACTCTTCGTGTTCGCGAAGGTGTCGAGCACGTAGCGACGGGCGCCCGTGTAGGTGCCGGAATAGGTCGGTTCCACTCCTGCCGCGATCGCAGCGCGCGCCTCGTCGAGGGAGAGCCGGGAGTGCACCGGCACGAACGGGGTCTCGTCCGTGTACAGGATCCAGTCCCTCTGCTCCTGGGGCAGATCCTGCCACGGCACGTCGACGTCGTAGCCCAGGGCGACCAGCACGTCTCGCAGCTGGTGACCGTGCCAGGCCGTCGGATGGGCGGCGATCGCGCGCTCGCGGATCGTGAGCGCGGGGTCGGGGACCATCCTCTCCTCGGGCACGTCGTAGACGCGACCGATCCCGTGGCATTCCGGGCAGGCGCCCTCGACCGTGTTCGTCGAGAAGTCCTCGGCGTAGAGCATCGGCTGCCCGTCCGGGTACTCCCCCGCCCGGGAGTACAGCATGCGCACCAGGCTGGAGAGCGTCGTGATGCTGCCGACCGTCGACCGGGCGCTGCGACCGCCCCGCTGC
>NZ_HE978606.1:152720-171600 GCF_000285835.1 Brevibacterium senegalense | reverse complement strand
GACCGTCGACCGGGCGCTGCGACCGCCCCGCTGCTGCTGCAGGGCCACCGCCGGCGGCATGCCGGTGATCGAATCGACGTCGGGGACGCCCGCCTGATCGATGAGGCGCCGCGCATACGGCGCGACGGATTCCAGGTAGCGCCGCTGGGACTCCGCGTACAGGGTGCCGAACGCCAGCGAGGACTTTCCGGAGCCCGAGACGCCGGTGAAGACCACCAGGGCATCGCGCGGTACCGTCAGGTCGATGTCCTTGAGGTTGTGCTCGCGGGCACCGCGCACGCGCACGTCGGGCTGAACGGACCCCGCGCGGTCACCCGCCGGGGAGGAGGGCGTCGTCATGGATCAACGCTATCAGCGCAGGTCCCGCGGGGACGCCTGACATCGGAGGGGTCTGCTCAGGCAGGCTGGGTGAATCGCGAGGGCACCCACGAACGCCCCCGCGGGGACGTAGTGTGACCTCATGACCGACGAATGGCGCCGTGCACACGAGCAGACGACGATGGTCGGGTGGGACTTCTCAGTGCTGGACGGTCGCCTGCGGGCCGATGACCCCTGGTGGGACTTCGACGCCGACTGCCGGGCTGCCCTCGCCAGCGCCCGAGCCACCGCAGACCTGGGAACGGGTGGCGGAGAACGCCTGTACTCCTTCCTGGCGGAGATGGATCTGACCGGAACGACGGTCGTCGCGACCGAGGGTTGGGAGCCCAATGTCGCCGTGGCGAGGGAGACTCTGGCCCCGTGGGGCGTCGATGTCGTCCGGTATGACGCGGAAGCGCGTGAGCGGATGCCGTTCGACGACGCCAGCCTCGATCTGGTGATCTCACGTCACGAGGGGATCGATGTTGCTGAAGTCGCACGCGTACTGGCACCGGGCGGGCGATTGCTGACGCAGCAGGTCGACGGCGGTGACGCCCCGGAGATCCACGCGTGGTTCGGCTCGCCCTTCGAGTACCCGGACGTCACCTCAACTCGCTACGCCGAGGACGCCGAGGTCGCGGGACTGCGCATCGATGTCGTGGACGACTGGAGCGGAACGATAGAGTTCGCGGACGTGACGGCCCTCGTCACGTACCTTGCCCTGGTCCCGTGGGACGCGCCGAGCTTCTCCGTCGACGAGCATGCTGAGCAGCTGACCGCGCTCGATGCGGAGAACCCGATCAGAGTGACCCAGCGCCGCTTCCGCGTCTATGCCACGAAGCCATGACGTGACTGACCGATGAAGGGTCGCCCTCCCTGATCAGGCGGCCGACCAGCCGCCGTCGATCGAGTGGGCGGCGCCGTTGATCGCCCGGCCGGCCTCGGAGGCGAGCAGGACCGCGATGGCGGCCACGTCCTCGGGGTCGGGCAGGCCGGGGACGGCGGAGTGGCCCAGGAAGACCTCGTCGAGCACCGCGTCCTCGCTGATCCCGCGGGTCTGCGACAGCTCCGCGACCTGCGACTCCACCAGCGGGGTCATGACGTAGCCGGGGTTGATCGCGTTGCAGGTGACGCCCCGGGGACCGCCCTCCAGCGCCGTCGTCTTCGTGAGACCCATGAGTCCGTGCTTCGCCGCGACGTACGCGGACTTGTGCACGGACGCGCGCAGTCCGTGGATCGAGGACAGGTTGATGATGCGCCCCCAGCCGCGCGCGTACATCGCCGGCAGCGCCGCCTTCGTCAGCACGAACGGCGACTCGAGCATGAGGGTCTGGATGAACCGCCACTCCTCCAGCGGGAACTCCTCGACCGGGTGGATCCGCTGGATTCCCGCGTTGTTCACGAGGATGTCGACGTCCAGCGGCTGGGCGGCGAACCGCTCCTCGAGCGCCGTCGTGTCCGCGAGGTCGACCTCCCAGACCTCTGCGGAACCAGCAGATCCGGCACCCGCGGCTCCGGAATCGGCAGCGGAATCGGACCCGGCAGCGGCAGTCTGGGCGGCCTCGGCGATCTCCCGGGCGACGGCACGGGCACCGTCGCCGTCCCGGTCAGCGATGACGACGTGGGCGCCCTCGCGGGCGAAGGCGAGCGCGATGGCGCGTCCCAGTCCGGAGGCTCCACCGGTCACGAGTGTGCGGCGGTTCACAAGCATTGCAGTCATGGGCGTCACATTACTCGTCCGGCGTGCGCCCGCAGCCCTCAGACGTCCTGCAACGGCCTCACGAGTCCAGCAGGGCCGCCGCGTACATCGGACGGGCCGCGTCCTCGCTGGGCGGGTGGAACAGGCCGGCGGTCGCATCGCGCAGCAGGCGGGAGAGCTCGTGGTCGTTGTTGAATCCGCGGCCGCCGGAGGACAGGAGGGCGGCCTCGGCGCACGCGCGTGCGGCCCGGGCGGCGTGGATCCGCGCGGCCACGAGCCGCTGGGGCCAGCCCGCGCCGTGGTCCACGACCTCGTCGAAGTCGCGCGCGCACGCATCGAGGTGTCCCAGCACCGGCACGAGGTCCAGATGGGCGTCCGCCAGCCGCACCCGCGACTCCGGCACCTCCGCCATCGACACGCCCTTCTTCGCGGACCGGCGCTGCCGCAGGGCCTGGGCCCCGGCCTCGAGCGCGCGGCGTGCGACGCCCGCGTACACGGCGGCGACCAGCAGCTGGAAGTTGCTGGTGATCGCGAAGGTGAGGAGGTCCGGCACCGGGCCCGGGTCGATCGCCCGCGCCACCCGGTGCGGCTCCATCCGCACGTCCTCAAGGATCGTCGCGCGGCTGTGCGAGGCGCGCATGCCCAGGACGTCCCAGTCGTCGGAGACGGTGATCCCGTCCGCGGTCCGCTCGACGAATCCGTAGACCAGGCGGGGATCCTCCGGGTCCGATTCGTCGAGTCCGTGCACGATGAGCCGCGACCACACCGGCGACAGCGACGTGAAGATCTTGACGCCGCTCAGCCGGTAGCCGCCGTCGGACTGCGGGACGGCCTTCGTGTCCGACCCCTGCAGCACCCAGTCGTTGGCGGGCTCGCTGATGCCGAACGCGAAGACCTCTCCGGCGGCGGCCTCCTCGAGGACCCAGTCGAGCGAGTGATCTCCGCGCGCCCGCATCGCGTGCACGACGCCCGTCGTCATGAGATGCATGTTGATCGCCAGCGCTGTGCCCGGCGCCGCACCGGCCAGCCGCTGCTGGAGGCGGGTCACCTCGTGGAGGGTGAGACCCGCGCCGCCCATCTCCTCCGGCACGAAGAGCGCGAGATAGCCGCGCTCCTGCAGGTCCGCCAGGTCGTCGTGGGCGAACGAGTTCTCCGCATCGTGCTGGGCGGCCCGCTCCCGGAGCGTCTCCAGCAGGTCGTCGGGCAGGAATCGCTGGGCGAGCTGCGCGTGCCGCGCCTCGCGGTCGACGGTCGGGTCGGTCATCGTGCCTCCTGATGGGTGCGGGTGTCTGCGGTCTGGACGGTGGGGCCGGAAGTCACGTGCTGCGTTCCAACAGCAGCGCGGCGTTGTGCCCGCCGAACCCGAAGGACGTCGACAGAACCGTCTCCACCGCCTGCGGGCGCGCCTGCGGCCCCACGACGTCGAGATCCGCGAACTCCGGATCGTCCAGATTCAGGGTGGGCGGCAGGACGCCGTCGGTGAGCGTCCGCACGGCCAGGACCGCCTCGACGACACCGGCGGCACCCAGCAGGTGTCCGGTCGACGACTTCGTCGCCGTCACCGGCACACCCCCCGCCCGAGGCCCCAGCACCTCCGTCAGAGCCGCCGCCTCCGCGGCGTCCCCGGCCGGGGTCCCAGTGCCGTGGGCGTTCACGTGGCCCACGGCCTGGGCGGCCCGTGCCGGATCGTGGACGTCGACGCCCGCATCCGCGAGGCAGGCGCGGACGGCCTGGGCCGCGCCGCGACCGGCCGGGTGCGGGGCGGTGGGGTGGTGGGCGTCGCTCGAGGCGCCGAAGCCCACGAGCCGAGCGAGTGCGGTGGCGCCGCGCTCGCGGGCGATGTCCTCTGACTCGAGGACGATCGCGGCGGCACCGGCAGACATGACGAAACCGGTGCGCGCACGGTCGAAGGGGCGACTCGCGGCGGTCGGATCGTCCTCGAAGCCCGCGGCGAGGGCACGCAGGTTCGCGTTCGAGGACAGGTTGACGGGCCCCAGGCAGTCCTCCATACCCACGACGAGGACCGCGTCCGCGTAGCCGTGGCGGATGAGGCGCATCCCCTCACCCAGCGCGATCCCGCCGGAGGCGCACGTCGCACTCACCGCGTGCGCCGTTCCGCGGATGCCGTGGCGCTGGCTCAGGACCGCGCCGGCCCCGTCCGCGGCACCGTGGATCGAGAGCGTGAGCGGCACACCGCGCGCACCGTCCTCGTCGTACGCGCGCGTCGCCGCCTGCATCGCGTCGATGGGTCCGGAGCCGGTGGCGGAGAGGACGGCCACCCGCGTGGGGTCCCAGGGAAGTCGGCCGTGCGCCACCGCCTGGGCCAGCGCCTCATCCGCCGCGGCGATCGCCCAGTGCTGGACCGGGCTGAGCCTGCGGGCGAGCGCGCGGGGCAAGTGCGCCAGGGGGTCGAAGTCCCGCACCTGGCCGCCGATCCGCACCGGCAGGGAGGCGAACTCCTCACCGGCGAGCACGTCGATCGCGCTGCGGCCGTCGCGCACCGATTCCCAGAGGGTGTCCGCGGAGTTCCCACTGGGCGTGATCGCACCCATCCCCGTCACGACGGCGTTGATCACAGCCTCTGCGCCTCCCCTGCCCGGACGATGTCCGCCGTCGACTCGCGACGGATCTTGCCACCCACCGTACGCGGCAGGCCGGACACCCGGTACCAGCGCCGGGGCACGAACTGCGGGGCCAGGTGTGCGGAGGCGTGCGCGCGCAGGGACTCCTTGGTCGGGGGAGAGTCCTCCCCGTCCTCGACGACGAGGGCGACGACGCTGCCCAGCGCCGGGTCCGGCAGCGCGACGGCGCAGACCGCACCCAGTCCGGGCACGCCGTCGAAGGCGCGCTCGACCTCCGTGAGCGCCACTTTGTGCCCGCCGGTGATCGCGATGTCGCCGGCGCGGCCCACGAGCTCCAGGCGACCGTCCACGACCAGGCGCCCCTGGTCGTGGACGGTCGCCCAGCCGTCGGGACCCACGAGCACCTCGTCGGTCGTCCCTGCCAGGTACCCATCGGAACACGCCTCCGCGAGGATCCACAGCGTGCCCAGCTCCCCGTCGGGCACGTCAGTGCCCGTCTCATCGCGGATGGACGCGTCGACACCGTCGTAGATGCTGATGAGCGTCCCGTCACCGACCCGGCTGTCACCGATGAAGCCGATCTCCGCCGCCCCGTAATAGCTGATGAGCCGCACGTGGGGCAGGAGCTCCGCCAGACCGTCGCGGATGGAGGCCGGCAGGTTCGCCCCGCCCGTGACAACCAGCTCGAGGCCGCGGAAGCGCTGGGGGTCCCGCCGTGCGGCGTCCGTGAGGGTCCGCACGACCGCGGGGACCGCGACGATCCGCGTGATCCGCTCTTCCTCGATCCGCCGCCCGATCGTCCACGGGTCGAAGGAGTCCGCGACGTGCGCACTGCCGCCGCTCACCATGCACTCGACGACCGCGTAGAGGGTGAGGCTGTAGGACACGGGTCCCGGCGCCAGGGTCGCGACACCGGGGAACGGTTCCAGGTGGGCGGTCGAGATCGCCGCGTTCGCCCGGTACTGCCGCCGGGTCTTGAGGAACCCCTTGGGGTTGCTGGTCGTCCCGGACGAGAAGAGCAGGAGGAACGCCTCGTCACCGTCGCGCACCGTGGGCTGCTCGAGGGCCGGCCGGGTGCCACCGGCAGTCACGGCGACCCGGGCCTCGGCCGCAGGGGGTCCGGTGTCCTCCTGTGCGCCCGCGTCCTCCACGCGTGCCAGGAAGTCCGCCAGGCCCACGACCGTGCCGGTCCAGCCCCGCGCGCGCAGGGCGGGGGCCAGATCCTCCTCATCCGTGATGACGAGGCCGATGCCCGTGTGGAGGACGACGTCGACGCGGTGCTCCAGCGGCCAGCGCGGATCGATCGTCGCGGACACCGCCCGGAAGCCGGACAGGCCCACCAGGACGCGCGCGGTCTGGAACGCGGATTCCACGCTCATCGCGGTGATCGGGATGCCGCGGGTCTCCGGGGCCGGGGCGGGCGGGGTCTCCTGCCCCGCGTGGAGTGCCTGCACCGCGGCGAAGACCCGTGCGGAGTCCTCGACGAGTTCACCGTAGGTGAGCGCCCCGTCCTCCCCCACGATCGCGGGGCGATCCGGGTGCTGCACCGCGGTGTCGAGCACCGTCTGCGTCATCGGCATGAGCGGGACCTCCTCGTTCGGGACTGCGGGTCAGCCCCGGGGTTCACCGGTCAGAACGCCGGGGTCGACTCGAATTCTTCCAGCACGTCCAGCACCTGCTGGCTGGTGAACGCCTCGATGAGCGCCTGGGTCTCCGGCGACTCCTGATCCTCCTCGCGGGTCACGAGGGTGACCGCGAACTGCGGGTCCTCCTCCATCGTGAGTCCGTCCTCGAAGGGGCTCAGGTCGATCTGGTTCGCGAAGGCGGGCAGGTTGAAGACGGCGTCCGACTCCTCGTACGCGGCGTTCGCCTGCAGCAGCTCGACCTGGACGAACTCGAGGTCGCGCGGGTTGTCCGTCACGTCGTCCAGGGTCGCGTGGAACTTCTCCGCCTCCGGATCGAGGGTGAGGATGTCTGCCTCCGCCAGCATCTGCAGCGCGCGGCCCAGGTTGGCGGCGTCCGCGGGCAGGGTGACGTGACCGCCGTCGGGCAGCTCGTCGATCGAGTCGAGCGTCTTCGAGTAGAACGCGACCGCCGTGAGGTAGACGGGCTGCACGCCCACCAGCGAGGCGTCGTTGCCCTCGTTGAACTGCTCCATGAAGGGCACGTGCTGGACGAAGTTCGCGTCGATCTCGCCGGCTTCCAGCATCGTGTTGGGCTGCACGTAGTCCGCGACCTCGACCATCTCGATCTCGTAGCCCTCGATCGCTTCGGAGGCGGCCTCGACGATGTCGGTCATGGGCGGGGTGGCGGCCGCCACCTGCAGCGTCTCGCCACCGGATCCGGCGTCGCCGCCGCAGCCGGAGAGGACGAGGGTCGCGACGGCCAGCGCGGCGACGGGGAGGGTGGTGCGGCGGTTCATGCGGTGCTCCTTCGTGCGGGATGGCGCGCGGGTGCGTCCGCGCGCAGCGGGGTGAGTGTGCGGGGTCGTCTCCACCTCAGATCGCGTCCGACATCAGCGCCGGTCCAGCGCACGGGAGACGAGGTGGCCGGCGGTCTGGAGGACCAGGACGCAGGCGATGATGAGGACGATCGTCACGTACATGAGGGCGAACTCGTACTCCTGGTAGCCGTAGCGCAGCGCGAAGTCGCCCACACCGCCGCCGCCCACGACGCCCAGCACGGTCGAGTACGAGATGAAGCTGATGGTCGCGGAGGTGAGCGCGTAGACCAGACCGGAGCGCGCCTCGACGTAGAGGAACTTCGTGACGGTCTGCCACACGTTCGCGCCCATCGAGCGGGCGGAGGTGAGGATACCGGGCGGGATCTCCAGCAGGATCTGCTCGACGAGCCGCGCGTAGATCGCGACCGCGACGAACGCCAGGGGGAACGACGCCGCCGTCGTGCCGAACGTCGTGCCGAACACCAGGCGCGTCACCGGGATCATGAAGACGACGAAGAGGAGGAACGGGAACGATCGGACGATCGTGACGTACAGGTCCGCCAGCCCCCACACGACCCGGTTCTGCAGGGGGCCGCCCGCGCGCGTGAGGTAGATGAGGGTGCCCAGCGGCAGTCCCACGAGGACGGCGGCGAGGATCGCGGCGGCGACCATCCAGCCGGTCTCCAGCAGGGCCTCGGCGATCTTGTCCCCGTGGTCGACGAAGACGTCGCGGATGACGGTCACGAGGCCTCGTCCCGTCGCTCATCCCCCTGCAGCGTCCGGCGCGCGTGGTCCAGGTACGACCCCTCGAACGCGTCGATGCCGGCGGTCACGTCGAGGACCTCGCGCAGCCGTCCGCGCTCGAACACCGCGGCCCGCCGGCAGATCGCCTTCACGACGTCCAGCTCGTGGGTGACGATGACGATCGTGGCGCCGAACTCGTCGCGCGCCCGCTCCAGCAGTCGCAGGATGTCCGCGGTCGTGCGGGTGTCCAGGGCGGAGGTGGGCTCGTCGCACAGGAGGACGGCGGGACGGGTGGCCAGCGCACGGGCGATCGCGACGCGCTGCCGCTCACCGCCGGACAGCTGGGCGGGGAAGGACTCCGCCTTGTGCTCCAGCCCCACGAAGCTCAGCAGCGAGGACACGAACTCCGGATCGCGGCGCTTCTGGATCTCCAGCGGCAGTTCGATGTTGCCCCGAACCGTCTTGTTGCTCAGGAGGTTGAAGCCCTGGAACACGGTGCCGATCCGGTGGCGGAGCCGGTTGAGCGCACGCCCGCGCAGTCCCGCGGGGTCCACGCCGTCGACGACGACTGTCCCCTCCGTGGGGTGGTCGAGGCAGCCCATGAGCTCCAGCAGCGTCGACTTCCCCGCTCCGCTCTCGCCCAGCACCCCGAAGATCTCGCCGCGCGGGATCTCGAGGGTCACATCATCGAGCGCCACGACCGCGCCGTACCGCTTCGAGACGCCCGTGAGACGGACGGCGGCGGACGGGTCGACAGCGGCGGGGCTGTCGGCCACGGCGGACTGGTCGGTGATGGCGATCGTTCTCCGGATGTCGGCGTGCGACGGCGGATGAGGGGCTCTGCCGCACCTGTCCGCCGCAGGTCAGTGCTCCCTTATCGTAGTGCGTTTCCACCCTCAGAGCCGTGGTGAGAGCATTGCGTAGAACACACCTCGAACGCCCCGGGAGGCCACCATGACGCGCGACACGACGACCCGGGCGACCGAGGACGACCGCGTCCTCTACACCGCGACGGCCCACAACCGCACGGGCCCGGACGGCGAGAGTCGGACCGACGGAGGCCTGCGCGTCGCGGTCCGCTCGCCGCTGGCACCACGACCCACCGCCGAGGCCGCCCAGACCAGCGCTGCCACCGCAGCGACCGGAGCCGGCGAGGTCACCGGGACCCCGGCCTCGGGCACCTCCGCCGCCACGGATCCCGAGGAGCTCCTGGCGCTCGCGTGGGCGACCTGCCTGTCCGGCAGCGCGCGCATCGTCGCACCCGGCCGTGACGTGACGGTGCGCGTCGAGGTCGACCTCGTGGAGGACCCGACCGGCCCCGGGTTCGCCTTCGAGCCCACCGTCTTCGTCTCGTTCTCCGGCACCACGCCGGAGCAGGCGGAGACGCTCGCACAGCAGGCGCACGGGCGCTGCCCCGTCTCGAAGCTGCTGACCGGCCGCGGCCATGCCGCGATCGTCGCCGAGCCGTGGGAGGACGACTGAGCCCCAGGGGCGGTGATCCGCCGCCCCGGACGCGGCAAGGGCCGGACCGCACGATGCGGTCCGGCCCTCGCTCAGTGCTCGGCAGTGCGAGCGACGCTCACGCCCCGGGCACGTCGTCCAGCTTGCCCAGACGGCGGGCGGCACGGGACTCGGAGTCCATGCGGTCGACGTCCATGAGGTCGACCCCGCGCGTCTCCTTCGTGAACAGCAGCGCGACCAGCGAGATCGCGGCGGCCACCGCCAGGTAGATCGCGATCGGGATGGACGATCCCGTGTTCCGCAGCAGGAACGTCGCGATGATCGGCGCGAACGAGCCCGCCACGATCGCGGTGACCTGGTAGCCCACGGACACGCCCGAGTACCGCATGCGGGTGGGGAACATCTCCGACATGATCGCCGGCTGCGGGGCGTACATGAGGCCGTGGAACACGAGCCCCGCCAGGATGCCGATGAAGATCATGAACGCGTTGCCCGTGTCGTACAGCGGGAAGGCGAAGAAGCCCCACGTCGCCGTCAGCAGGATGCCGATGAGGTACGGCGGCTTGCGTCCGATGATGTCCGTGAGCTTCCCGATGAACGGCACCATGATCGCGTGGATCGCGTGCGCGCCCAGCAGCAGGCCCAGGATCTCCGAGCTCTCGATGCCCACCTGCAGCGACAGGTACGTGATCGTGAAGGTGACGACCAGGTAGTAGTGGATGTTCTCCACCAGGCGCAGTCCCATCGCGCAGAACACGCCGCGCGGGTACCGCTTGAACACCTCGGCGACGCCGTAGCCGGCGTCCTCCTCGACGACCTCCTCCTGCGCCTCCTGGAAGATGGGGGCGTCGGACACGCGGGTGCGGATGTACCAGCCGATGATGACGATGACGGCGGACAGCCAGAACGCGACCCTCCAGCCCCAGCTGAGGAACATCTCGTCCGTCAGGGTGGCGGTCAGGATGAAGAGGACCGCCGTCGCCAGCAGGTTGCCCAGCGGAACGCCGGACTGCGGCCAGGACGCCCAGAACCCACGGGACTCCTTGGGCGAGTGCTCGGCCACCAGCAGGACGGCGCCGCCCCACTCGCCGCCCACCGCGAAGCCCTGGACGAAGCGCAGGACCACGAGGATGATGGGCGCCGCGTAGCCGATCTGGTCGAACGTGGGCAGGCAGCCCATGAGGAACGTCGACACGCCCACGAGGACGATCGAGAACTGCAGCAGGGCCTTGCGACCGTACTTGTCACCGAAGTGGCCGAAGACGATGCCGCCCACGGGGCGGGCGATGAAGCCCACCGCATAGGTGCCGAAGGCCGCGATGACGGCGTCGAACGGGTTGTCAGACGGCGGGAAGAGGATGTGGTTGAAGACGAGCGTCGCGGCGGAGGCGTAGAGGAAGAACTCGTACCACTCGACGACCGTCCCCGCCATCGACGCAGCGACGACCTTCTGCAGCTGCGATTTCTGCGACGGCTGATCCGTCGGCACCGCACCCGAGGTGCTGGACATGGTGACTCCTGATGGACTGGGAGCCCGTCGCAGGGCGTCCGCCGCGAGCGACTGCGCCCACGGGACCCCGTGCACCGGACTCCGGTTTCAGTGCGCTCGCAGGCGTCCCTGCCCACGGCGCATGTGCGTCCCCCAGCATGCGGGCACCCGCACTGTGGTGCAAGTCATACGCACCGCTGTGGCCCATCCGTGACCCTGCGATCTCGCACAGGCAGTGTGCGGGGTCGCGTTCCCGCAGTCACCGGGGCACAGTGCCCGGACTCCCGTCGTCAGCCCCCGCGCCGCTCGTCCTGCTCGTCCCGGGCGGCCAGCCCGGCGAGCATCGTGTTGTATGCGGCGAGCTCCGCGTCGCCGGTCCGGTCCTCCGCGCGGTCGGACCGGGTCGCCTCCCGGGACGAGGACCGGTACCACTCGGCGGCCATGAGGATCGCCAGCGCCAGCGTGGGGATCTCGCCGATCCCCCACGCGATCTCGCCTCCGGTCACCTGGTCCTCCAGGGCGGGCACCCAGCCGTGGCCCATGTTGCCGAACCAGTCGCCGGCGATGAGCGAGGTCGAGGACATGATCGAGATGCCGAAGAACGCGTGGAACGCCATGGTCGCCAGCAGCACCAGCAGTCGCACGGGGTACGGGTAGCGCTTGACCCCCGGGTCGACGCCCATGATCGACTGCGCGAAGAAGTACCCGGCCAGCAGGAAGTGCAGGATCATGAGCTGGTGGCCGATGTGGGTGTCCATCGCCGCGTACATGATGCCTGAGTAGTAGAAGACGATGAGCGAGCCGGCGAAGTTGATCGCCGCGACGATCGGATGCGACCAGAACGACGCGTACCGCGAGTGCACGATCGTGAGCACCCATTCGCGCACGCCGCGGGACCCGTCGCGCCGGGCCGGGATCGCGCGCATGAGCAGGGTGATGGGAGCGCCCAGCACCAGTGGGATGGGCACGATCATGACGAGCACCATGTGCTGGATCATGTGCGAGGAGAAGAGGATCTTCCCGTAGATGGCCGCTCCGCCGCTCGTGACGTAGAAGAGGGCCGCGAGCCCCACCAGCCAGCAGATGGTCCGGTGCACCGGCCACGTGTCGCCGCGCTGACGCAGGCGGCGGACGGCCAGCAGGTAGAAGATCGCGAAGCCCACGGTGATCGACACCCACACCGGGTCCAGTCGCCATTCGGTGAAGAAGGTGCCCCACGACGGCGGGGGCGGCAGCGCCTCGCCGGTCAGCAGCTGGGCCGCGGTGGGCCGGCTGGGCGGCTCGTCCGGCACGGGCGGCGCCGTCCGCGACAGCACGACTCCCAGCGCGGTCGCGGACGCGAACAGGGTGATCTCCCCCAGCACCAGTCGCCAGAACAGATGCGCTGCGCGCACCGCTCCCGAGGCCCCGGTCGCCGCGGTCGACCCCGTCGCCTGTGCGACCCCGGCCTCCGCCGGGGCACCGGGCATCCGTGCGATGACCCGCCGGCGGTGCGACCAGCCCACGAATCCCAGGAGGATCGTGATGATGAGCTTCGCGACGAGGACGAGCCCGTACTGCGTGGTCCAGTCGGCCAGACTGCCCACGCGCAGCAGCGCGTTCGTGAGGCCCGAGTACATGACGAGCCCGTACGCGATGAGTGCGATCGTCGAGTATCGCGCCACGATCGTGCCCAGGTCCGATCGTCGCGCCAGTCCCGGCGCCAGGAGGGCGAGGCAGAGCAGTCCGCCCACCCAGATGACGACGCCCGCCAGGTGGATCGAGAGGCTGCCGACGGCCTCGACGTGGCCCTCCGCATCCGCCGAGTGACCCAGGATCGACAGGAAGAGGATCGGGAGCGCGGACACGACGAGGGAGGCCGCGACTCCCGCGTAGGACCGGAGGCCGAACACCAGGGTGGAGCCGATCGCGACGAGGCAGACTATGGCGAGCCACACCCGTCCCAGGTCCAGCTCCGTGACGAACGTCCACAGCTGGGCGGAGAAGTCGCCCTGGAACGCCTGGGCGCCGGCGGTGTCGATGTACGTGAGGATGAGGACGGCGACGGAGCTGAGCGTCCACACCGCGGACGCGCCCTGGGCGATGCCCAGCAGGCGCTCCCAGTCGCCGTCGATGCGCGTGGACTTCCGTCCCGCCGTGCGCGGCACGACGACGACGGCCAGCAGGAGGGCGCCCAGCGTCATCGCCATCGCGGAGTTGAAGACGAACTCGGCCGCCGGCAGGCCCCAGCGCCCCAGCGGGCCGGAATCGGCCAGCACGGTGGGGGCGGCGGCGCCGGTGAGGACGAGGCCGATCGAGCCGACGATCGCGCCCACCAGGATGTAGAGGGGCAGCGCGGCGAGGCGCACCTGCGGCTCGACGCCGCTCATCGTGTGGGTCACAGGCGGCGGTCGCCCAGCGCCGGGAACGCGGTGCGACGCTCGTGGATCGCGTCGAGGTCGAGGTCCGCGGTGATGATCGTCTCGTCCGCGCCCGCCTGAGCCAGCACGTCCGCAGAGGCGTCGAGGATGACCGAGTGACCGCCCATCTGGGTCTTCGCGTGGAAGCCCGCGGTGTTGACCGCGACCATCGCGCAGAAGTCCTCCGCCGCGCGGGCACGGGCCAGGAGCGACCAGTGGTCGACGCGCGGGGCGGGCCAGGCGGCGGGGACGACGAAGACCTCCGCGCCCCGGTCCAGCAGCGCGCGGAACAGTTCCGGGAAGCGCAGGTCGTAGCAGGTCGCCAGACCCAGGGTCACTGTGCGGCCCGCGACCTCGATGTCCGCGGTGACGAGGTCCTCGCCGGCCTCCAGCAGACGCGGTTCACCGTTGCCGAAGCCGAAGCGGTGGATCTTCCGGTAGGTCGCGACGATCTCGCCTGACGGGTCGAGGAGGACGGAAGTGTTCCACAGTCCGCGGTCGCCGTCGGCCAGCTCCGGCAGCGCCTTCACGTCGTGGTCGACGCCGGCCAGGCGCTCGAGCGCCTCCGGGGCCGCCTCGATGAAGGATCCCATGTGCAGGTAGGCGCCCACGGTCCGGGCGGCCTCCCGCATCGCGGTGACGACCGGGCCGTCCAGAGTCTGTGCGGCCGCACCCCAGCGGCGGTAGCCGAAGCCGGTCGAGGGCCACAGCTCGGGCAGGACGATGAGATCCGCGGAGTGCTGCGTGCGGACCAGGTCCGTCACACGTGCGACACGGTCCTCGAGCGTCTCGTCGTCGTCATAGCCCAGCTGGATTCCGGAGATGCGCATGGGTCCAGGGTATCGCCGGCGCCCTGCGCGCCGCGACCGGTCGACCGACCGCAAGACGTGAGCGTCCGTCGTGCGAACGCGGCGCGCCCCAACCACGCCGGGTCGGTGGGATCAGTCGGCGGTGACAGCCGCCGCGAGTCGATTGAGCGACTCCTCGAGCGCCTCCCGCGGGATCGCGGGGAAGGTCACCTGCTTGAGCACGCCCGGGTCCGTCAGGTCCGACCAGCTGTAGGTGAGCGAGACCTCGGTCGAGTCCGATCCGTGCGAGGTGAGCTCGTAGAGCCACTCCCAGCCCAGCGGCCCCTGGGGCGCAGAGCCGTCCGCGGCCTCGGGAGCCGGCTTCCAGCCCACCATCTTGTTCTCGTCGTAGGCCGTGACGAAGTTGTGCGTGCGGTAGTCACCGCCCATCGCGTCCGCGTGCATGTTCATGACGAACTTCTGGCCCGCAGCGGTGATGCGCTCGGTGTCGTCCGCCGCGCGCACCGTGTCCGAGCCGTCGAACTCGTGGTGGCGGGCGGGCAGGGTCAGCACGTCGAAGACGTCCTTCACGGGGACATCGAGCGTGCGAGTCACGGTCAGGTGCGTCTGTTCATCAGCCATGTCCCCAACGTCTCACGGCAGTCCGGTCGCTTCAAGGGGCCGTGTCACGGGACCGTGCGAATACGCACGTACAGGCTCGACACCCCGTTCATGTGCGAAGACGGGCGGTGCCTCCGGGAACGACGACGCGACCGGCTCCCCGTGAAGGGGAACCGGTCGCGGCGGAGGTGGATCAGGCGCTCACGCGCACCGATTCACTTGTTCGAGGCGGCAGCCTTGAGCTTCGAACCGGCCGAAAGCTTGACGGAGTAGCCCGCCGGGATCTCGATCTCAGCACCGGTCTGCGGGTTGCGGCCCTTGCGAGCGGCGCGCTCGGTGCGCTCCACGGACAACCAGCCCGGGATCGTGAGCTTGTCGCCGGCGGAGACGGCCTCCGTGAAGGACTCGAAGACGCCGTCGAGCACGTCCGAGACCTGCTTCTGGGTCAGACCGGACTTCTCTGCAACCTCTGCGACGAGTTCGCTGCGGTTCTTAGCCATGGGTGTGTCCTCCTTCAGGACGTGGGTGCACGTGGTGCGGTGTTCAGGCTTCCTGACTGGTCCGAAACTACCAGACGACTGCCGCGCCTGCGCGCAAGCGCCACGCCGACTTCAGCAGATCACCAGCTGGACTTGGTCACGCCGGGCAGCTGCCCCTTGTGCGCCATGTCGCGGAACCGGACGCGGGACAGACCGAACTTGCGGAGGTGTCCGCGGGGACGGCCATCCACCTGGTCGCGGTTGCGCAGACGAACCGGGGAGGCGTCGCGGGGCAGCTTCTGGAGGCCCAGACGCGCCTCCTCGCGCTGCTCATCGGTGCTGTCCGGGTGGACCAGCTGACGCTTGAGCGTGGCGCGGCGCTCCGCGTAGCGCTCGACGATGACCTGACGCTGCTTCTCGCGTGCGATCTTGGACTTCTTGGCCATGTGCGCTCAGCGCTCCTCTCGGAAGTCGACGTGCTTGCGGATGACCGGGTCGTACTTCTTCAGCACGATGCGGTCCGGGTTGTTGCGGCGGTTCTTGCGGGTCACGTAGGTGAACCCGGTGCCCGCCGTCGACTTCAGCTTGATGATGGGGCGAATGTCCTGAGTCTTTGCCATCAGAGCTTCACTCCCTTCGAGATGAGGTCGGCGACAACCGCATCGATCCCGCGGACGTCGATCACCTTGATGCCCTTGGCGGACACGTTCAGGGTGACGTTCTTGCGCAGAGACGGCACGTAGTAGCGCTTCTTCTGAATGTTCGGGTCGAAGCGACGCTTGGTGCGTCGGTTCGAGTGGGACACGTTGTGTCCGAAACCGGGGACAGCCCCGGTCACCTGGCAGGTCGCTGCCATGTTCTCCTCCAGTTCACAGTTGGCGGCGGCGGTGAAGCTGCTCCCCCGGGACCGGTCCAGGACCGTCCGGCATCGGCAGCCTGCAGCCATCGCAGACATCAGCACATCGTTCACCGGGTGCAGCTCGTGCGCGTGCGGACACGCGCCGGAAAGAACCGCGAGCGGTGATTCAGCAGTCACCCGGTGGTGGGTGCGCGGACGCGGCCCGTCACGGGACGGGTCGCGTGATGTCTCACCAGCGCTGTAGCCAAAGCCTGTGAGAGAGGGCCCAGCCTGTGCGCAGCGCTCAATGAGCACGTGCGGCGATCGTCATCCGCGCCTTCCCGGTCCCCCGCCCCTGGCGACAGCCGGCGAACACGCGACGATGCACCGCGTTCACAACAGTCCTCAAGTCTAAGCGAGGCCCGCGCGCACGGGCAAGTCGCGCCTGTCTCCTGTTGCCGTTGCGAGTGCCTCATGCCAGAGTGATCGCATGCACCGCTCGTCCTGCCCGATCGCCGCATCCCAGGGTGGATTCTGCACGGACGGCGGCCGATGAGCTCTCCCCAGCACTCCGCTCCGCCGGCGCGCCCGCGCATCCGCAAGGCCCACAGCGATGAGCACGAGTACTCCGCACCCAGCGCGCCATCGCACTCGGCGGCGCACGACCGCTCCACGTACTACGAGTACATCGCGCGGCACGGCGACGAGAACCGAGCGACGGGCGCATCCGCTCCTCACGTCGGCGAGGCCTACAGCGGCGGTGCCCCGAACAGCAGCGGCCCGCACCACAGCGCGCCGCACAGCTACGCACCTCACGCCAGCGGCCCGCACGGAGCCGGGGGTATCGGAAGCCCACCGCACGCGGGCGCACCGCCGGTCGGCACCCCGCACGGCGGCGCCGCGCACAGCGGATCCCCGCACGGGCCCACCGCACCCGGCTCTCCCGTCGCATTCGGCTCGCCCGGCGCACCCGCCTCCTCAAGCGCACCCGGCGCTCCGGTTTCCTTCCGCCTGCGCGGACTGCTGGCCGGCGTTGTCGTGCTGGCGGTCGTCGTCGCCGTGACGATCGTCCTGGGCGCGGTGTTCCTGGGACCGGACCGCGGCATGCAGGCGACCGATGCGCGCTCGTCCGCGCCCTCCGCCGGCGCCGGCGAGGCATCACCCGACACCGCGTCCGAGGCCACTGCCGGCGAGCAGCTGACCGCCGAGGTCGACGAGGGCACGCGGATCGCCCAGGATCGGCTGGCGGAGCAGTGGGTCGTGCAGCTGAGCGCGAAGAAGCCGGGCCTGGAGGCCGACGGCAAGACGTGGGCGGAGGAGGACATCCTCGCGGAGTACACAGAGAACCAGCGGCGCCACCCGGAGGCCATCCTCCTGTGGAGCGGCGACTGGACCAGCTTCCGCCTGAGCGACTTCTGGGTCACCGTCCTCGCAGAGCCCTATGACACTCCCGAAGAGGCCCTGGAGACATGCCGCGACCTGGGCCTCGACCGCGACAACTGCTTCGCGAAGAAGCTGTCGACCTCAGAGGGCCCGGACGGCACGACACTCCTCAACGACTGACGACGGTCGCAACGACCGATGTCAGGCGCAGTCCCACGACCAGCGTCAGGAGCAGGCGCCGCAGACGCCGTCCAGCTCGATCGTGATACGGATGTCGTGGAACGACCGGTCGCGCGCGGCGCGAGCCAGGCTGTGGTGCTCGGCGCTCGCCTCGATCTCGTCCATGCGCCCGCAGCACGTGATGATGCGGGGTGCGCCCGCAGCGACGGTAGAGCGCCTCGCCCTCGGGGCCGTAGACCGCATGGATCGCCCCGGCCTCGTGGAGGCTGGTGAGGTGGCGGTAGACGGTCGCGAGCGAGATCTCCATCCGAGTGCGGTTCTGCACTGCGCTGCTGCGCACGGCGGCCTCCTCTGTCCCGGCAGAATGTCCGCACCACGCGCCGGGCCCCGGTGGGGAGGATCCGAAGGTCCTCCCCACCGGGGCCCGTGTCAGCAGCGCGTCAGAACACCAGCGGATCAGAACAGCAGCGTGATCGGATCCTCCAGCACATCCGCGACGTCGCGCAGGAAGCGGGACATGACCTCGCCGTCGACCACGCGGTGGTCGGCGGACACGGTGAGCGTCATGACCTCGCGGATCACCAGCTCGTCGTTCGAGACCCACGGCTTCTTCTGCACCTGACCGGCCGCGACGATCGCGGACTCGCCCGGGTTGATGATGGGCGTGCCCCAGTCGACGCCGAACACGCCCACGTTCGTGATCGTGATCGTCCCGCCGGACTGCGCCGCCGGACCGGTGCGGCCGGACCGGGCGACGGAGACCAGCTCGCCGATCGCCGCACCCAGCTCCTGCAGACCCATCCGATCCGCGTCCTTGATGTTGGGCACGATGAGACCCCGGTCCGTCGCCGCCGCGATGCCCAGGTTCACGTAGTTCCGGTACGTGATGACCTCGTCGTCCAGGCGCGCGTTCATCCCCGGGTGCCGCAGCGCGGCCCGCGTCACGGCCTTCGCGATGATGAGCAGCGGCGACACGCGGACGTCCTCGCCCAGGGCGCGCTCGGCCTTGAGCCGGCGCACCAGCTCCATCATCCGGGTCACGTCGACCTCGACGCCCACGGTCACGTGCGGGGAGGTGAAGGCGGACGCCACCATCGCGTTCGCCATCGCCTTCTTGACGCCCTTGAGCGGCACCTGCTCCTCCCGCGACGCATCCGCTGCCGCGGGGCTGCCGCTGCCCTGCGGGGCGGCCGCCGCTGAGGCCGCGGTCCCGTCCGCGTGCGCCTGCAGGTCCGCTCGGGTCACCTCGCCGTTCGCGCCGGTGGCCCGCACCGCGGCCAGGTCGATGCCCTGGTCCTTCGCGAGCTTCCGCACCGGCGGCTTGGCCAGGGGGCGCCCGGCGCCTGCACCCGGCGCGGCTGCGGGAGCAGCCGCAGGTGCAGCGCTCGCGGCGCCGTTCGCGGAGGCCGCAGCGTTC
>NZ_HE978606.1:0-152176 GCF_000285835.1 Brevibacterium senegalense | reverse complement strand
CGTCGCCGAGGCGGCGGGGGCTCCCGTCGCGCCCGCCTTGCGGGGGGCGGCGCTTCGAGGAGGATTCGACGGCGCCGTACCCCACGAGGGTCGCGCCCGATCCGCCTGCGGAGTCAGCGGCGTCCGCGGCACCCGTGGAGCCTGCGGCATCCGCCGAGCTCCCTGCGTCCTGCGAGGCCGCGGCCGGGGAGCCGGTCGTCGCAGCGGCGGCCGGGGCGGCCTCGGCGGCGGCGCTCCCGTCCGCAGAGCCGAACCGGACGATGGGGGTGCCCACCTCGACGGTGTCCCCCTCCGCGACCAGCAGCTGGGCGATGGTCCCCGCGTGGGGGCTGGGCAGCTCGACGAGAGACTTCGCGGTCTCGATCTCGACGAGGATCTGATTCACCGTCACGGAATCGCCCGCGGCGACCTTCCACGCGACGATGTCTGCTTCCGTGAGACCCTCCCCGGGATCGGGGAGGACGAAGACGTCAGACATGGTGTCCTTTCGATTGCGCGGTCGAGGCGCTCAGTAGGCGAGCGCGCGGTCGACGGCGTCGAGGATGCGGTCGAGGTCCGGCAGGTGGTGCGACTCCAGCTTGGAGGGCGGGTACGGGATGTGGAACCCGCCCGCGCGCAGCACCGGCGCCTCGAGGTGGAAGAAGCAGCGCTCCGTGATCCGGGCGGCGATCTCCGCGCCCAGGCCCAGGAAGACCGCGGCCTCGTGGGCGACGACCAGCCGACCCGTGCGCTTGACGGACGCCTCGATCGTGTCGAAGTCGATGGGGCTGAGGCTGCGCAGGTCGATGAGCTCGATGCTGGCGCCCTCCTCCGCCTTCGCCTCGACGACATCCTGGGCCGTGGGCATGAGCGGACCGTAGGACACGAGGGTGAGGTCCGTGCCCTCTCGCACGACCTGCGCGGCGTGCGTCTGCGCCCCGCGCTGGTCGATGTCCACATCGCCGCGCATCCAGTACCGACGCTTGGGCTCGAAGAACATGACCGGGTCGTCGCTGCGGATCGCGTCCTGGATCATCCAGTATGCGTCGTGCGGCGTCGACGGCGAGATGATGCGCAGGCCCGCGTGGTGGGCGAAGACCGCCTCCGGGCTCTCCGAGTGGTGCTCCGGGGAGCCGATCCCGCCGCCGTAGGGCACGCGGATGACCATGGGGATGTTCTCGTGGCCGTGCGTGCGGGCGTGCAGCTTGGCGACCTGGGTGACGATCTGGTCGTAGGCGGGGAAGATGAAGGCGTCGAACTGGATCTCCACGACGGGCCGGTACCCGCGGATCGCCATTCCGATCGACGTGCCGACGATGCCGGACTCCGCCAGTGGGGCATCGATGACGCGCTGGTCGCCGAAGTCCTTCTGCAGGCCCTCCGTCACGCGGAACACGCCGCCCAGCTTGCCGATGTCCTCGCCGATGAGCACGACCTTGTCGTCGTCCTCCATCGCCTTCCGCAGACCAGCCGTGATCGCCTTCGACAGTGGCATGGTGGTCGTCATCTCAGACGGTCTCCTCTGCACCCTCGAACGAGGCGAGGTAGGCGAGGTAGGCGTCGCGCTCCTCGTCGACGAGGGCGTGGGGCTCCGCGTACACGTGCTTCCACATGGCCTCCGGCGCCGGCGGCTCCATCGCGACGCAGGCCGCACGGATGCGGGCCGCCATCTCGTCCGCCTCCGTGTCGACCGCGGCGAACTCGCCCTCTGCGATGCCCTGCTTCTCCAGGTGGCGGCGCAGGCGCAGGATCGGGTCCTTCGCGGCCCACGCCTCCGTCTCCGCATCGCTGCGGTACTTCGTGGGGTCGTCGGCCGTCGTGTGCGCGCCCATCCGGTAGGTGAACGCCTCGATGAGCAGCGGTCCGTTGCCGGCGCGGATCGAATCGGCGCTGGCGCGGGCGACCGCGTAGGTGGCGAGCACGTCGTTGCCGTCGACCCGGATGCCGGGGACGCCGAAGCCGCGGCCGCGCTGGTTGAGCGGCACGGGGGTCTGGACGTTCGTGGGCTCGGAGATCGCCCACTGGTTGTTCTGGCAGTAGAAGAGGACCGGCGCGTTGAAGGCGCCGGCGAAGGTGAGGCCCTCCGACACATCGCCCTGCGAGCTGGCGCCATCGCCGAAGCAGGCGACCGCGATCGCATCGCGGTCCGCGTCGCCGGTGCCCACGTCGCCGTCCATCTGGATGCCCATCGCGTACCCGGTCGCGTGGAGGACCTGGGAGCCGATGACGATCGTGTACGTGTGGAAGCGGTTGGCCTGCGGGTCCCAGCCGCCGTGCGTCTGGCCGCGGAACATGCCCAGCAGCTCTGTGGGATCGATGCCGCGGGTCCAGGCCAGACCGTGCTCACGGTATGTGGGGAACACGAAGTCCTGCTTCCGCAAGGCGCGGCCCAGGCCGATCTGCGCGGCCTCCTGGCCCAGCAGCGGCGCCCAGAGGCCCAGCTGGCCCTGGCGCTGCAGCGCGTTGCCCTCCGCGTCCACACGGCGCACCAGCACCATGTCGCGGTAGAAGGCGAAGAGGTCCTCTGTCGTGAGCTCCGCGGCGAAGACGTCGTACTCGCCGGAGCTGACGCGCTCCCCCTCAGGGGTGAGCATCTGGATCATATGCGGTCCCGCCTGCCTCGTCGCACGCGCTCCCGCTGAAAGGTCGGATGTCATGATTCTCTTCCTCTCCTGGACGCTGGCTCCCGGGTGTGGGGGCCGCGCTCGGATGGTGGTGCGCCTGCGGATGTGCGGGCACGCCTAACGTGATGCTTTTCACATCAGAGCTTCACTTTACCGGAGCGCGGGAGCTGTGCCAAGCGGGGATGCACGGTGGCCCGCGCAGCCCCTTCCGTCCCGCCGCACGGGTGTGCGGCGGCGCCGACGGGATGCAGGTGCGCACCCCGTCCGCTCTTCCACCGTAGGGATCCGAACCGGGGGTTGGAGGGTCCGGACAGGAGTCGACCGGCGCAGGTGAGACAGCGCACAATCACTCCGATGTCATAGTTTGATGTCCGAGTGTTCCCTGGTGAGCGGGTCACCGCCGTGTTCCCTCCGCACTGTGCAGCTGCGTGACCCGGCCGACGAAGAACCGCTCGTTGCGGTGCTGCCACGACCGCATCCCGGGGTTCCCCTCCCGGTCGAGGCGACGGACCGTGCCGTCGTACAGGACCCCGGAGTGCGCGGCGGTGGGGCCGGCCAGCACCCGGTCGACCTCCGCCCGGGACATCCCCCGACGGGCGAGCGCGGCACGTTGCGCGGCCTCGTCCAAGTCGACCTCGAGGGTGGTCCAGTTCGATGCATCCGGATTCCGACCGCCGTCCAGGTCGGGGATGAGGTCCTGCGCGTGCTCGACGGAGAGCATGTCGATGCCGTCGTGCGGCGGGAAGTCCGTCACCGGAGCACCCACGGTGAAGACCGTCGTGACGTTGACCCGTCGCCGGAACTCCGGGTCGGATGCCAGTGAACCCGCGACCAGACCGCCCTGCGAGTATCCGACGAGCATGACCTCCTCACCGGGGTCGATCCCCGCCTCCTCGATGGCCGTGCGCACGATCGTGTGCTGGGCGGACTCGAAGCCCGCCGCGGTCTCCACGTTCGTCGTGTTGTCCGTGGTCTCCGCGCCCGCCGTCATCGACTGGCTGGTGGTCGCGGGGATGTAGACGATGTGGCGGACACGCCCGTCCGCGCCCTCGATGCGCTCGACGCGGACCGTGCCGTTGTCCCGGCCCGCGGACTGCTCCCATTCGCGCTCCCACAGCTCGCTGACCGAGCCCGGCGCGCGCAGCGGAACCGTGCGGCCCGTGCGCGGGTCGCGGGCATCCGTGCCCTGCCGGGACACGGTCACGTCGAGCGGCCGGTGGTAGCCGCCGGGCCGTGCGAGCGGCTGCTCCCCGAAGAGTCCGGCCTGCCCGCCCACCAGAAGCAGGAGCCCGGTGAGTGTCTGGGAGTCACGCGGGATGAGACCGCCCTCCCGCGGGAGGAGCGTGAGCGCCAGCGGCACGCCGGCGACGCCGGACACCGCTCCGGGCAGGACGTGCTCCAGCAGCGTACCGGTCAATCCGGAGTGCGCACCGGCCTGACGGACCAGCTCCGTCGCGCCGGCGGCCAGCGCTCCCAGCACGCGGTCCGCGCCCTGCTGTGCCAGGGCGTCCGCGTCGACGCCGGTCACCCCCTCGACCGCCTCGAACACGCCTGCCTCCCGGGCGCCCCGCCACAGGACGATCCCACCTCCCACGGTGAGCGCGAGGCCGGCCGCCAGCACGACGGTGCCGCCCTGCAGCAGGCCGAACCGGACCGCGTGACCGACCGCGTGCGAGGCGACGGTGAGGACGAGGCCGAAGGACGCCGCGAGGAGCTCGTCCGCCGCCGTGTACGCGTCCGCGCTGCCCCGCAGGCCGGCGGCGATCCCCCGCAGGGGCAGGTCCGCGCCGGCCGCGCGGGCGAAGAACTCACCGGTGACGGCCTCGAGCACGAGTCCCGTCGTCGGGGCGAGCGCGAGCGCCAGGACCGTCGCGTCGAGCTCCGCGCGCCCCAGGGTGACGAGTGCGGTCTCCAGTTCGTCCGCAAGCGCGTCCAGCACGTCCGCCTGCAGGTGCAGGTCCTCCAGGTGGGCCCGCACACCGGTGGCTCCGCCCGTGACTGTGAGGTCCGGGTCGGGTCCCACGCTCATCGGGAGGGCTCCGCGCCGGTCTGCGGGTTCCCATCGGCGCACGGGTCCGCCCGCACGGCCGGCTCCTCATGCGCCTGTGCCCCCGGGACGTGCGCCTGTGCCTCCGGGACGTGCGCCTGCACCCGGGCGAGCGCCTCCGCCAGCTGCGCGACGAGCGCGCGCTCGAGCTCCTCTGCGGGCGGACAGCGCAGCACCGTGGCGGGAGGCACGGCCACGCCCGCGGGCAGCAGCCAGCGGCTCAGCACCGCGGACACGGGGTGCGGTGCGTCTCCGGTCCCCACCAGGTGCGACAGCCGCGCGGGAGCCTCCGCCGCGGCGAACACGCCCAGGAGGACGACGCCGGGGTCCAGCATCCCGGCCTCGCCGTGCGACACGCGTCCCACAACGATCACCGTCTGCCGGGCACCGTGCGCGGCCTCCGCGATGATCGTGTGTCCTGAGTGGAGGAACCAGTGGATCGACCGCACGTGCGAGGCCGCCGCCCCTTCCAGCGCGTGCACGCAGAGACGGACACCGGGCGACACGGGCGCACCCGCGGGCGGATCCGCCGGCCCCTCGAGACGGCCAGACTGCGCGGGCACACGGGTGCTCCCGGGATCCGCCGCCGGCGCCGTACGCAGCACAGCCGGACGCAGCACCGCGGGCCACTCGCGTTCGGCGCTTCCGACCGAGCCCTGCGCACCGCGGCGCAGCGCGACCGCCAAGTCGCGCCCGTCCACCACGCACCAGGACGCGGACCCCGCCCGGTTCCCCGTCGTCGTCTCACCTCGCACGCTCACAGCAGATCTCCCTCCCGGATGAGCTCCGGCAGGCCGGGGGCGGTGAGAGCGTCGCCAGCAGCCGCCTCGGCCGCGGCGACGGAGTCGCGGACCTCCTCCAATGCGGCCACGTGCGCGCGCAGAGCCCCGATGACGGCCTCGGCCGCGGCGACCAGGGCGGTGCCGTCGCGCACCCAGGCGTCCAGAGCGGACACATAGGCCGTGCTCGCAGGTGAGCGCCACTCGAGCCACTGACCCGCGCGCCCCCGGCCCACGATGCTGTCGAGCACTCCGATCTGGGTCTCCCACACCTGCTGATCCGCCTGCAGCTCCTCGATGACGGCCGTCACCGCCGCAGCCCCGATCCCCTCCGCCACCGCTTCCCCCTACCTTCTCCCCGCACGGCCCTCGTCCTGCACGGCCGCTTTCGCGCCGCACCACCGGTCTCGCCCCCGCACGCTCGACATCGCGACCCACGGTCGACCTCACGGCCACGATCCATCGCGCCACCCGCGCGACGCACCGCGCCCTCGTCCCTGTGGATCCCCGCAGGCCCGTCCCCAGGACCGTCCGCGCGGTCCGGTCGCACCCGCGTCCCGGCCTGTGACCGGCAGACGCACCCGCGCGCGTGCGTGAGAGAATCGCGGCATGACGAACCGCGTGCCGCTCGCCCAGCTCGATCCGACCCTCACCCTCGGCCCCCTGGACGGCCGCTACCGCGGGGACACCGCGCCCCTCATCGACCACCTGTCGGAGGCGGCGCTCAACCGCGACCGCATCCACGTCGAGGTCGAGTGGTTCATCCACCTCGCGGAGTCCGGTGCGGTGCGCGGCACGCGCGAGCTGCTGGAGGACGAGAAGTCCCAGCTGCGCGATTGGGCGGCGGGCTTCGACCTGGAGACGATCGAGCAGCTCAAGACGTTCGAGGCCGTCACGGTCCACGACGTCAAGGCCGTTGAGTACTCGATCAAGGAGTTCCTCGATCAGATCGGCGCGGGCGACCTGTCCGAACTGGTCCACTTCTGCTGCACATCGGAGGACATCAACAACCTGTCGTACGCGCTGGGGGTCAAGGGCGCCGTGCAGGAGGTGTGGCTGCCGGCGGCCCGTCAGCTCATCGACGCGCTCGCGGACATGGCCCAGGAGCTGGCGGACGTCCCCCTCCTGTCCCACACCCACGGCCAGCCCGCGACCCCGTCGACCATGGGCAAGGAGATCGCGGTCTTCGTGCACCGTCTCCGCCGCCAGCTGGCCCGCATCGAGCAGGCGGAGTTCCTGGGCAAGATCAACGGCGCCACCGGCACGTACGCCGCGCACGTCGTCGCGTCGCCGGGCGTCGACTGGCCCACCATCGCGCAGGACTTCGTCGAGCACCTGGGCCTCACCTTCAACCCGCTCACCACGCAGATCGAGTCGCACGACTGGCAGGCGGAGCTGTTCGGGGCCATCAGTCACTTCAACCGGATCTGCCACAACCTGGCGACGGACATGTGGACGTACATCTCGATGGAGTACTTCATCCAGATACCCGTCGAGGGCGCCACCGGCTCCTCGACGATGCCGCACAAGGTCAACCCGATCCGCTTCGAGAACGCGGAGGCGAACCTCGAGCTCTCCAACGCGCTCCTCGACTCGCTGGCGGCGACCCTCACGACCTCGCGTCTGCAGCGCGATCTGACGGACTCGACGACGCAGCGCAACATCGGCGTCGCCTTCGGCCACTCGCTCCTGGCGCTGGGCAACCTCGTCAAGGGCCTGGGCCGCCTCGAGTGCAACCCGGATGCGCTGGCCGCGGACCTGGACCGCAACTGGGAGGTGCTGGCGGAGGCGATCCAGTCCGTCATGCGCGCCGCGTTCCTGCGCGGCATCGAGGGCATGGACAACCCGTACGAGAAGCTCAAGGAACTGACCCGCGGGCACCGCGTCGACGGCCCCGCCCTGCGCGAGTTCGTCGCGACCCTGGGCCTGCCCGACGACGACACCGCCCGTCTGGCGGAGCTCACGCCCACCGCCTACGTGGGACGGGCCGCAGAGCTGGCGCGCGCGGAGGTCGCGGCCTGGCGGTCCTCCCGCTGACCCGGCGCCGAGGCCGCTGGGCCGCCCGCTGACCGTCCCGTCCCGGCCGCGCGGCCGGGCCTCGGCTCACTCGAGCGTCGCGTACTCCAGGACGGGCCGGCCCGCATTGCCGTAGCGCGGGCGCCTCTCGACGAGTCCCGCATCGGCCATCGCCTCGAGGTACCGGCGCGCGGTGACGCGGGAGACGCCGATCCTCTCTGCGGCCTCCGCCGCGGAGCACCCGCCCTCGCCCAGGATCGTGAGGATCTGATCCTGCACCGCGTCGGGGACGCCGGCGGCGCGCGGGGGCGCGCTGCCGGCGCGCAGACCCTCGACGGCGGCGTCCACGAGCGACTGGGTGACCTGGTCCCCGCCCTGCTCGTGGGCCAGCGACTCCCGGAATCCGCGGAACGCCTCGAGCTTGGTGCGCAGCACGGGGAACGTGAACGGTTTGAGGATGTAGTGGACGACCCCCAGCGACAGGGCCTCCTGCACGACCTGCATGTCGCGGGCCGCGGTCACGGCGATGACGTCGACCGGCACCTTCCGGGCGCGCAGGTTCCGCACCAGCAGCAGCCCGTGGCCGTCCGGCAGGTTCATGTCCAGCAGCACCAGGTCGATCTGCGACGAGTCGACCCCCATGATCCGGTCCGTCAGCGCGGCCAGGGCGTGCTGCGCGTTGCGGGCGATGCCCACGACGCGGAAGCCGTCCATCCGCTCGACGTAGGAGGCATGGGCCTTCGCGGCGATCTCCTCGTCCTCCACGACGAGGACACCCAGCGGCCGCTGGGGATCGCCGCGCCGCGCATCGTCACTCACTGCTCCCACGCTTTCACCGTAGATCCCCGGCACCGGTTGCGCCAGTGTCCGCCTCCGGCGCAGCCGGCACCCAGACCGTGAAGAGGGCGCCGCGCAGGGGCTTGGGCATCTCTGCGACCTCCGCCTCGTCGCACAGCTCGTCTCCAGATCCCTGCACGTCGATCGCCCCGCCCATCCGGCGCACGGCCTGCACCGTGAGCGCCAGGCCCACACCGCGCGAGGCATGTTGCATCCGCCCCTCGCCCGTCGCCTGCGCGACGCCGTCGTGCTTCGTCGACCAGCCGCGCTCGAAGACGTTGTCCAGTGCTGACTCCGCGATGCCCGGACCGTCGTCGCTCACCTCGATGACCAGGCCCGATGTCTTGTTCCCGGAGAACCGCACCCGCACCGTCCGCCGGTCCGCGGGCACTGCGTCCGAGCTGACCGCGTCCAGCGCGTTGTCCACCAGGTTGCCGATGATCGTGACGAGGTCCCGGTCGTCCGCGGTGATCGTGCCGTGCAGGTCGTCCGTGTCGAGCTCCAGCCGGATCCCGTTCTCCGATGCCTGCGACATCTTCGTGAGCAGCAGCGCGGTGAGGATGGGGTGATCGAAGCCGTCCAGGAGGTTGTCCGCCGGCCGCTCCGCCTGGTCGATCTCCCGCGTCGCGAACTGGACGGCCTCGTCGAACGCGCCGGTCTCCACGAGCGAGACGATCATGTGGAGCCGGTTCGCGTACTCGTGGGTCTGCGACCGCAGGGATTCGGAGAACGAGCGGACGGACACCAGCTCGCCCGTGAGCTCCTGCAGCTCCGTGTGGTCGCGCATCGTCATGACCCAGGTGTCCGGCGACTGCGAGGCCGGCTGCTGGTTGACGACGAGGACCCGGCGGACCGTGTAGTGAATCTCGTCGCGCGCGTACCGGCCCTCCGCCAGCAGAGCCTTGAGCGACGGGTCGAGGTCCAGGTCCTGCAGGGCGATGGGGGTCCGGGCCGTGGAGTCCGGCATGCCCAGCAGCTGGGCGGCCTCCTCGTTGTAGAAGACGATGCCCTGCCCGCGGTCCGCCAGCACGAGGCCCTCGGAGACCGCCCGCAGGACGGACCCGTAGTAGTCGAGGACGGCGCCCAGCTCCTCTGTGCCGTAGTCGCCGGTCACGCGCCGCAGGCCGCGCAGGGTCACCCAGTTCGCGCCCACTCCCAGCAGGATGACGAGTCCGCCCATGAACCAGATCGCCCGCGCCTGCGGGGCGAACGCATCGCGGACCGCATCCGGGCTCATGCCCACGACGGCGGCCCCCACCACCTGCGGCGCGGCGATGGCGTCGCCGCCGAGGTCGGCCTGCCCGCGGGCCGTCCGGCTGGAGTCGCCCTGCTCTGCGGTGTCCGCTCCCGAGGCCGGGGTCGCCTCCGCGCCCGCGCCCGGGGGCGGGCCGGTAAGGATGGGGGCGACGGCGACCAGCATGCCGCTGCCGCCGCCGATGTAGCGGACCGTCGTCTCCCCGTTGGCCAGCGAGCCCTGGTCGAGGCCGGTCACGATGCTGCCGGTGCGGGTCTCCACATCCTCACCGGAGGCGACGATGATCGGCCGTTCGCGCTGCGTCGCCTCGTCCGAACTGGAGGTGCCGCCCAGGGCGCCCACCGCGGACAGCTGCGAGGCGGGGATGACCTCGACGAGGTCGACGCCGTAGTCCGTCCGGACGTCTTCGAGCCGCTCCGTCAGGAGCGCGTTCTCGTCCGTGTCCGCCAGGAAGACCGGCAGCGGGTCCGCGTCAGCGTCCGCATCGCCGCGCTGCGACTGGACGTCGACGATGTGGTCGAGCACCAGCGTGGACCGTGCCAGGGACTCCGCGGTGCTGGTGAGCTGCCGTTCCGCGCGCCGGTCGTGCTGGTCGCTCAGCACGAAGTAGAGGATGGTCGTGACGAGCAGGGCGATGCCCACGAGCATGACCCCGTTGGCGACCATGATCCGCCCCGCGACGCCGGTGTCCCGGAAGATCCGCAGCCCGCGCTTCTCCCGTCCCGCGGGCTCTGCTCCGGGCAGGCCGGGGACCCGACCGGGGTCGGGTCGCTGGGGGTCTCTGCGTCGTCCGGACGCGGATCGGCTGGCGGTCATCGCCCCCATTCTGCCCGAGGCCGCGGACACGGACCCCGCTCAGAGCGCTCCAGTCCTGTCACATCGGGCATGCGAGGGTGCACGTGCGGCAGTGTGAGGACAGGGCCCTGCGGGTCAGTGGAGGACGGGGCCGTCCGGCTGCTCGACGTCCTTGCGGGAGACGACCCAGTTGAGGACGAACGCCATGAGCGTCGCCGCGACGAACGCGACCGCGCCGTAGAAGGCGGGCATGCCCAGGTGGGCGACCGCGGCGGGGCCCTCCGTCGCAAACCGGCTGCCCACGGTCACGACACCGCTCACGACGAACGCGACGAGACCGGCGATGAGGCCGAAGACCACCGCGTGGCGGTACGGCACGCTCTTCCGCTCGCGCGGCTGAGAGGAGGGGTCTGCCTGGGGCTGGCTCTGCTGTTCCATGTTCCGCCCATCCTACCGGGGACCGCGTGGCACACTGGACGCGTGTCCCGCCTCTCACCGCCCGCTCTCGTCGCGCTGATCGCCGGTGCCGTCCTCGTGACGCTGCTGCTCATCGTGCACGTGACGCAGGCGGATCGCGGGCTGCGGGTCGAGGCCGTCGCGCAGCAGACCGATGCGGCGAACGCGCCGGGGGCGGGGACCACCGAGGCGCCGCCGGTGTTCAGCCTCGAGGAGGTCCGCTCGCACCTGCTGGACGAGGACTCCGAGGATGGTGCGGCCATCAACGCCGAGCTGACGGAGACCCTGCTCTACTGCGACGAGTGCCTGAACCAGGGCGCGACCCTCACGATCGAGGAGAAGCCGTTCCAGGTCGTCCTCCTGACCGAACCCGGCGAGGACTCCGTGTTCGCCGCCGCCGTGATCGGCGAGGAGGGCGGTCAACCGCATCTGCACCTGGTAGTTTCAGGGCAGGACCTGTCCCTCACTCCCGGCCGCGGTGGGACGCTCGTCGCACAGGAGCCGCGCTTCACGGCGGCGGATGAGGCCTGCTGTCCGACCGGCTGGTCGGTGCAGGTCTACCGGTTCCACGACGGGCGGTTCGAGGCCGGCCAGCGGATCTCCAGCGTCGGCGCGACGTGACGACCGACGGACGGCGGGCCGGGTCCGGTCCGGCGAGCCAGCAGGGGGAGGCACACGATGCACATCGTTCTTGTCGAGGACGATGAGGTGATCCGCGAGACGACGCAGATCGGCCTCGAGCGCTTCGGCTACACGGTCACGTCGTTCGCGGACGGCCGCGAGGGCTTCGAGTTCGTCACCGCGCACGGCGCGGACGCGGTCCTGCTCGACCTCATGCTCCCCACGATGAATGGCGCGTCGATCACCCGGGCGATCCGCGAGCGGTCCACGATCCCCATCGTCATCGTCTCCGCCCGCTCCGAGCCGATCGACATCGTCCAGGCGCTGGAGGCCGGTGCGGACGACTACCTCACGAAGCCGTTCGACATGCAGGTGCTCAACGCGCGCATCCGCGCGGTGGTCCGCCGCTTCATCACCTCCGGCACCGGGGCGATGGGCTACTCCCCCGCCAGTGCCGCGACCAGCAGCGCGCACGAGACGGTGATCGGCCCCGGCGGCCGCATCATCAGCGGCGGCGATCTGCCGGACGTCCTGGGACCCACCCCCGGCTTCGACTCACCGCGCGCCCCCGACGGTGCGCCCGCGACCGGTGGCGATCAGTCGCAGGAGCGCTCGCACCCCGCGATCGTGGGCTCCAGCCCGCACCCCGCGATCGTGGGGTCCGTCCCGGCGGGCGGGGCAGGGGACCCGGCCCCGGCCTCGGCGATGGGGTCCGCGGCGACCGCGGACGGTCACGACCCGGCGGCGACGCTGGAACGGCGGCTCACGCTGGGGTCGCTCACGATCGACACGGGCCGGCTCACGGTCGAGATCGACGGTGCGGAGGTGCACCTCACCCCCACGGAGCTGCGGATCCTCCTGCTGCTGACGGAGGAGCCGGGGCACGTGTACTCGCGGGAGAAGATCGCGTACACGGTCTGGGGGTACGAATGGGCGGGCGACTCACGGGTCGTCGACGTCCACATCCAGCGCCTGCGGAAGAAGATCGGGGCGGAGCGGATCGAGACGGTCCGGGGCTTCGGCTACCGGTTCGCGGGCTGACGGATGGCCGATCCCCGGATGGCCGACGCCCGCATCGGCGACTCCCGGTCCGGCTGGGCGCGGATGTCGCTGCGCTGGAAGATCGTCCTGCTGGTCGTCACCTCCGTCGTCATCGCGGCGCTGAGCTGCGGCGTCGTCGTGCGGCAGTCCGCGGCTCGGGCGGAGACGGAGCGGCAGCGCGCCAACGTCTCCGAGCAGCTGGCGGACGCGGTCTCCGTCTACACGAACACGGGCGTCCTCACGCTCAACACGACGATCGACGACCCGGAGCTGCCCGCGGACGCGCGCGACTCCGCTCTGGAAGGCCACACCGTCACGACGATGCACCCGGTCGACGGGCAGGACCACCTGTGGGCGGCGACGCCCATCCAGGTGGGCTCGCACCAGGCGGTCATCTCAGTGCGCCAGTCGACGGCGGAGTCGGAGGAGCTGCTGGCGGGCATCGACCGCGCGGTCCTGCTGGGCATGGCGGGTGCTGTGCTGGTGGTGGGCGGGATCGCCTCGTACGCGGCGGGCCAGATCTCGCGGCGGCTCACCCTGGGGGCGCAGGCGGCCCGGCGGATCGCGCACGGCGACACGACGACGCGCGTCTCGAACATCATCGACTACGGCAGCGACGAGGTCGCGGACTTCGCGCAGGCCGTCGACTTCGCCGTCGAGCGGCTGACGGAGAGGATCGAGTCCGAGCAGCGCTTCACCGCAGACCTCGCGCACGAGATGCGCACGCCGCTCACGGGGCTGGTGAACGCGACGAACCTGCTGGAGGAGGAGTCCAGGCCCGCAGAGCTCGTCAAGGAGCGGGTGGCCCGCATGCAGGTGCTCGTCGAGGACCTGCTGGAGGTGTCGCGCCTCGATGCGGGACGCGCGGAGACGCACCTGGGATCGGTGGCCGTCGACGGGACCATGCACTCGCTCATGAGCACGCTCGAGGGCTCGGGCGCACTGGCCGGTCACGACGTCTCCGTCACGTACGAGGCGGGCGACGCGCGGATCACGACGGACCAGCGCCGGTTCGAGCGGATCATCACGAACCTCCTGGTCAACGCGGTCAAGCACGGGGAGGACCCCATCCGCGTCGAGGTGCATCCGGACCGGATCGTCGTCGCGGACTCCGGCCCCGGCTATCCGCCGGACATCCTGGCGACGGGTCCCACCCGCTTCGTGTCCGCCGGCGGCGGCGGGATGGGTCTGGGCCTCGTCATCGCGCAGGGCCAGGCCAGACTGCTGGGCATGACGATCGAGTTCGCGAACGACGGCGGCGCGCAGGCGACGGTCCGGTTCCCGATCGAGGACGACGCCGAGGCCGCGGCCGGCTGACCCGCCCGGTCACCCTTGTGGTTCCCGCCGCTCCGCCTCGCGCTTGATCGCCTCCAGGCGCCGGTCCCAGCCGCGAGCCACGACTCCCAGCAGGTCGGAGACCTCTGCGATCCGCGCGGCATCGACATCGTGGACGCGCCTCCGGGAGACGCTGGTCGAGTGCACGAGGCCCGCATTCTCGAGGATCCGCAGGTGCTTCGCGACCGCCTGGCGGCTCACCTCCAGGTCGCGGGCCACGGCTCCGGCGTCATCGGGCGCCTCGGCCAGTCGCACGAGGATGCGGCGGCGCGTGCGGTCCGACAGGGCCGCGAAGGTGACGTCCGCCCGCTCCCCCAGCAGCAGCGCGCGCGGGTCCGGCGTGCTCACCGGGCCTCGCCCCGGTTCTCCGCCGTGCCCTGGTCGCCCCCTGCAGCCACCAGGGACTTCTCTGCCTCTGCCGTGTTCTTCCCTGCCTCGACCCGGTCCTTCGCGACGGCCAGCTCCTCGACCCACCCCTTCGTGTTCTCCTCGAAAGTCCTGCGGCGCTGGGCGGCATCCGCGCTGATGCTGGCGAAGCCGGTCTCACGCACTGTCAGCTCCACCCCGTCGCCCTGCGGTTCGATCGTGAACTCGACCGTGTTCGCGGGGTGGTCCTCGAGCGATCCGGCCTCACCGCCCAGCCAGCGGTAGACGGCCCGGTGCGGCGGGTCGAGCTCGACGATCCCGATCGAGAACTCCCCGTGGACGGGGTCGACCACCGTCGCGGTCGAGCCGTCGACGGTGATGTCGTGCTCGCGGTACTCCCCGTCGTTGATGAACCAGCCCGGCTCACTGATGAGGTCGTAGACGGCCTGGGCGCCGGCCTCGATGCGGATGCTCCGGACGATCTCGTCCGGCACGTCCGGAGAGGGGGCATCGCTCCGGTCCTGGTTCACGCTGTCGCGGTTCCTGCTGTTCTGATCCATGCGGAGACTCCCTAGCTGTCAGACGGTTCCGTCGACCAGTGCGGCCGACGTCCTCCAGCGTGGCACGGCAACGACCAACATGCAACCATTCAGTTGCACTGAGGAGGCGCATCGCGGGAGACTCGCGGTGAGGCCGCTGTCGGCCGTCAGGCGCGCAGCGCGCGTGCGTACCGCCTGCGGTAGACGATCTGTGCGAGGCGGACGAGCGGGTCCGCGAACCGCCAGATCCCCAGTCCGGGAGCGGACGCGGACCGCAGCACAAGGAACACCCGCCCGTCCGGAGCCTTCACGACGAGGAAGGTCTCCTCCCCCGTGACGGGATGGCCCGGCTCCGTCGCATACGTGAAGCCGCGCCGTGATTCCTCGTCGACGACGGCGATGACGCGAGCAGGCTCCGGCAGGCGGAAGGGCCCCAACCGGACCCGGATCGTGGGATGCTGGCCCACCGCGACACGAGCGGGATCGGGTTCCCCATCCGTCACGACATCGAAGCCGCTGCGGGTCTTCACCTGCCACGTGAGCAGCTCTTCCGCTGCGCGCTCGAACACGTCATCGCCGCGCCCCACCGGGTGCGCGGCCTCGTAGCAGCGGTAGCCGGCGGGGCGGTCGACCCACTGCGTCCGCCACGGCTGTGTGAGCGTCGTGCCGTCGCTCATGCCCACGCCCTCACGACAGGTCGTGGCCCAGCTGCTCCGCCAGGCGCAGCACGCGGATGTACCCCAGGTGCGAATACGCCTGCGGATGGTTGCCCAGATGCTGCTCCGCGAGCGGGTCGTACTCCTCCGCCAGCAGGCCCGTGGGACCGCGCAGCTTGTCGAGCTGGCGGAACAGCGTGCGCGCCTCCTCGTGGCGGCCCACCAGCAGGAACGCCTCGATGAGCCACGTCGTGCAGATGTGGAAGCCGCCCTCCAGGCCGGGCAGTCCGTCGTCGTAGCGGTAGCGGAAGACCGTTGGGCCCTCGCGCAGCTCGCGCTCGACCGCGTCGACGGTCTTGAGGAACCGCTCATCGTCCGCCGGGAGCATGCCGGACAGACCCACGAACAGGCTGGCGGCATCCAGGTCGTCATCGTCGTACGCGACCGTGTACGACTGCACCCGCTCGCTCCAGCCGCGCTCGATGACCTCCTCCGCGATCTGCTCGCGCAGCCCGCGCCACGCACCGGGCAGGTCGCGGCCCGTGCGGTCCGCGACGTCGATCGCGCGGTCGAGGGTCACCCAGCACATGACCTTCGTGTACACGTTGTGCTTGGGCGGACGGCGGGCCTCCCAGATGCCGTGGTCCTCCTCGTGCCACCGGGCCTCGACTGCGCGGCCCATCGCGACGAGCAGCTCCCACTCGTCGTCCGCGAGGCCGCCCCGCGCGATCGAGATGTCCCGCAGCAGCTCAGCGACCGGACCGAACACGTCCAGCTGCACCTGGTGCTCGGCCGCGTTGCCCACGCGGACGGGTCGGGACCCGGCGTAGCCGGGCAGGTGCTCCAGCACGGCCTCGGAGGTGAGGGCGGACCCGTCGACCGCGTAGAGGGGGTGGAGGAACTCCGGCCCCGGGGCCTCGGCGAGGATCCCCCGCAGCCACTGGACGAAGCCCTCCGCCTCCGCCGTCGACCCCAGGTCCAGCAGCGCGCGCACCGTCATCGAGCCGTCGCGCAGCCACGTGTACCGGTAGTCCCAGTTGCGGACGCCGCCGATCCCCTCCGGCAGCGAGGTCGTGGGCGCGGCCAGCACACCGCCGGTGGGCGAGTGGCACAGCGCGCGCAGGGTGAGGGCCGAACGCACGGCGCCCTCGCGGAACTGGGCGGGCAGCACGAGCGAGCGCGCCCAGTTCTCCCAGAATCCCTCCGCCAGCGCCCGCACGGTGTCCTCGTGGCCGGCCAGGACGGAGTCCAGCAGGTCCGAGGTCCCGCCGCACACGAACGCGAGCACGACGCGGCCGTCCGGCTGGTCCGCGGGCGTCACCCGGGCGACGGCGGTGTGCGAGCCGCTCTCCTCGACGATCTCGAAGTCGAGGCCGGGGGCGTGCAGCGCCATCGGCTCACTGGTGCCCATGACGCGCACGAGGCCGTGACCGGCCTCGAGCACCGTGGGCGCGGCGCCGTAGTCCAGGCGCGGCGCGAAGCGGATCTCCGCCGGTGCAGTGCCGGTGAGGACGCGCACCAGGACGGTGTCCTGGCTGGATTCCGGCACCGGGGCCAGGTAGTCCGCGACCGCCAGGCCCGCCCACCGGGTCTCCACCGTCATCGAGTCGCCGCGGTACCGCTGCGTGAGCGGGCGGGTGCGCGCGGCCCCCGCCCGGCCGCCGCCGTCCGCGGGCACGGGGCCCACGGAGAAGTACCCCGCCGCCGAGGTCCCCAGGACCTCGGAGAACATGCTCGCCGAGTGCGGCAGCGGGTGGGGCATCCAGCAGATGCGCGCGTCCGGGTCGATGAGGGCCGTCGAGTGGCCGTTGCCCAGGAGACTGTGGCGCTCGATCGGGACGGAGGACCGGCCGAAGAGCCAGGAGCGGCGCAGCTCGAAGAGCGCGGCGAGCACCGTGCCGACGGTGTGCGGGTCCGCGAGGCGCGCGGACGCGGACGTGTCTCCGTCCTCGCCCACCCGCAGGCCCAGGTCGCCGGTGCGCAGGGTGGCGATCGCGGCCTCGTCGGAGACGTCGTCGCCGATGTAGACGACCGCCGAGGCCCCCAGCCGCTCGCGCAGCGAGGTGAGGGCATCCCCCTTGGAGCCGGGGATGACGGTGAGGTCGAAGACGTCGCGCCCCTCGACCGGCTCGATCCCCAGGCGGACAGACGTGTCCCGCACCCAGGCGGACACCGCCTCCCGCTGGTCCGCGGGGCGACCGCGCAGGTGGACGGCGGCACCCAGCGGCTTGAGCTCGATGACGATGTCCGGGTGCGCGCGGTGCAGCTCCAGGAGCTGCGCGCGCAGCTCGGTGAGGCGCCGCTCCGCGTCCGGGTGGATGTCGTCGAAGTCGTCGATGCCGAACTCGCCGCCGTGCGAGCCCACGAGGTGCACCTCTCGGGGCAGGCGGGACATCGCGGCGAGGTCGCGCAGGGAGCGGCCGGAGATGACCGCGGAGTCCGTGGACGGCAGGGCGGCGAGCGCCCGCATCGCGTCGACGTTGGCGTCGAGCGGGAACGCGCGGGTGGGGCGGTCGACGAGGTGGGCGATCGTCCCGTCGTAGTCGGTAGCGACCAGCAGCTGCGGCGTGCGCGCGAGGGCGACGAGGCGGGCGAACAGCTCGTCTCCCAGTGCGCGGGCGGCGGCCGCCAGATCGATCATGGGTCCGGAGGGCAGGGCCGTCGAGGCCAGGAGACCGTCTCCCGTGAGTCGAGGGGCGAGGCGCTCCGTGTCGATGCTGATGACCGGGGCGCTGCCTGCCGTGCGGGAGCCTGCGTCCTGGCCCGAGGTCACGGCCTGTCACCCCCGGCACCGTCGGACGACGCGGAGGCCGAGTCAGGGGTGCCGCTGGCCTTGCCATCCCAGGCGTCGGGTAACCCCGAGGACAGAGTCTCTGCGGCCTCGGCGTCCTGGGTGTCAGCGACCTCGGCGTCTGCTGCGCGCGCCCGCGCGCGGTCGGACCGGCGGGCCGTGCCGCCGATGATCGAGAAGACTCCGGCGATGAGGGCAGCGGCGCCGGTGAAGCCCAGGACGCTCAGGGCGTTCATGTCCGTGCCGGCGAAGAGGATGACGCCTAGGAGGACGTGGATGCCGCCGATGATGAGGAAGTCGGAGCTCATGCCCTCGTCGCGGTGACCGCGCCAGATCCACAGCTCGAGGATCCCGTGGAGGACCGCCCACACGGCGATCGCCGCGCGCAGCTGGCCGGGGGTGTCCGCGACGAGGAGGAAGAGGACGCCGGGGATGGCGACGACGGCCTGGCCCAGCAGCGGCATCCGCATGTCTGTGCGCGTCCGCAGCCCCTGCACCAGCACCAGGATGCCCTGGAGCAGGAGGTGGGCCAGCAGCAGCACGTCGGCGATGTCGACCCGGATGTTGAGGTTGGCGGGCGACCCGATCTGCTCCCGGGGCCAGAACACCGTGGCGAGGCCGAAGACGACGGCGAGCCCGCCGCGGATCACCATCCAGGTGCCGAGCGGGCGCAGGAGCGTGGAATCAGAGTGCGAGGTCACTGGGCCCAGTCTAGTCAGCCGGGTCTGCGAACGGGCTGAGGCCTCGGATTCGTCGCTCGGGACGCGCGTCGGCACGTGGATTCCCGCTGTCGCGCGCTTCCTGGTGTCAGTCGTCTTCCCGCGTTCACCTGAGCGCCACCGCCCCGGCACACCGGACTCGTAGTGTGCCGTCATGCCAGCCCCGCCCGGGTCAACGACCTCCGCACCCGCTGTCGCCCACCGCGAGATGCCCGTGGGCCGCACCGCGCTGTGGTGGTGCCTGGGCCTGGGTCTGGGCATGGTCGTGGGAGAGCTCTTCCACCTGCTGCGGCACGGCCAGATCATGCTGCCGACCGCCGCCACCGGCTCGCCCCTCCTCACACACGTGCTCACGCTGTGGCCGTGGGGCCTGGCGGCGGCCGCGGGTGCGCTGCTGCTGGTGGGGATGCGCCCCGTCACCCGGATCGAGGTCGACCGCAAGACTGCCGCGCACCTGTGCCGCACCGGCACGTCCGTGATCGCGAAGGTGCTGCGGGCCTCGACGCCGAGGCCGGGGCCGCGTGCCGCTGTCGACGCCAGCCTGCTCCTGCGCTCCCCCGCTGGGGTCATCTACTCGTCGGACGTGCACTGGACCCTCGATCCCGTCGATGCGGGCCGCCTGCGGAGCGGCACCGTCGTGCCTGTCCGCATCGATCCTCGTGCGCCGCACGTCGCCGCTCTGGACACCCTCGCGGACTCTCGCGCCCGTCTGGACGGCATCGATGCGGACGCCGCGTTCTCGGCCCGCCGCAGGGCGGCCCAGCTGGCCCACCGCCTGCGCGGCTGGTCTCGGATCGCGGTGCTGACGGGGATCGCCGCGGGGCTCCTCATCGTCCTCGTCTGAGCACAGGTGCGGGTCTGCCGGTGCCAGTGCCGGGCCACGGGCGGCCTCGGCAGCCTGTGTCGCTGCGGGGGGCCGCGGCAGTGGAGCTCTCGCGCCTCAGCGGTTCCGGCGGCGCGGGGCGAAGACTCCAGCGGACCGGCGGCGCGCGTGCTCGCCGTCGCTCGTGCGCCGGAACACCGTCGGGACGCGCACGCTGCGGTAGGACCAGCGGCGCATGGGCAGGGGCACGCGCCATTCGAACCACCACGCGAGCATGCGGAATGCGAAGACGAACACCGCGATGCCCACCGTCCACCACGGCCCGTACCAGCCCAGATGCCACACGATCGCGGTGAACCCTGCCCCGGTCACCGCCGGCAGGATGTAGAGGTCGGAGGCGTTGAAGACTGCCGGGATCTCGTTCACCAGCACGTCCCGGATCATCCCGCCGCCCACGCCGGTGAGCACGCCCAGCAGGATCGCCGAGGCCGTGGGCACCCCCGCCGCCAGGCCGATCGTCGTGCCGGTGGTGACGAACACCCCCAGGCCCAGGGCGTCGAACGCGACGATGGGCCCGCGCGCCAGGTGCGAGCGCTGGCCCAGGAAGTAGACGAGGATCGTCGAGACGAGCGGCGGGATCAGGTAGTACGGGGCCTCGAGTGAGGCGGGTATCCGCCCCAGGATGACGTCACGCATGATGCCGCCGCCCAGACCCACGGCCATGCCCAGCACCAGGCTGCCCAGGATGTCGACGTTCTTGCGCGCGGCCAGCAGGTTGCCGGACACGGCGAAGGCGAAGACACCCACCAGATCAGCGGTCAGCAGGAGCGGTTCCACGCTCATTACAGTACTCGCGTGCGCGCGCGGGGCCCGGCGTGGTGCCAGCACCGCGCGGGCTCAGGCGCCCGCACAGCCCCTGACCTGACCCCCCGCGCGGTGCTCGCGCCGCGCTCACTCGGACTCCCCATACCAATCCGCGCACACCCACAGTCCGCGAATCTGAGCCGCTGACACGTGAATGGATGCCAGAACAGACCTTTTCCGGCGCGACTTTGCAGGAAGCGGGTCGTACGCTGGGCTGTGCCGGGGCGACGACCTCGGCGACCATGACTCCATCGAAGGGACGACTCGTGTTCTCGCAGTCCGCCAAGCTCGCCCATGTGCTCTACGACATCCGGGGACCGGTGCTCGAGGAGGCGGACCGCATGGAGGCCGCGGGGAACCGGATCCTCAAGCTGAACATCGGCAACCCGGCTCCCTTCGGGTTCGAGGCGCCGGACGCGATCCTCGTCGACATGATCAAGCACCTGCCGGAGGCGCAGGGCTACAGCGACTCGCGCGGCATCCCGTCCGCCCGGCGGGCGGTCGTCCAGTACTACGAGACCAAGGGCATCCGGAACCTGGACGCGGACGACGTCTACCTGGGCAACGGGGTCAGCGAGCTCATCACGCTCGCGCTGCAGGCGTTGTGCGATCCGGGCGACGAGATCCTCGTGCCGATGCCGGACTACCCGCTGTGGACGGCCTCGGTCGCGCTGTCCGGAGGCACCCCCGTTCACTACCGGTGCGCGGAGGAGGAGGGCTGGGTGCCCGACCTCGAGGACATCGCCGCGAAGATCACGCCGCGCACCCGGGGCATCGTCCTCATCAACCCGAACAACCCGACCGGCGCGGTGTACTCACGGGAGACGCTCACGAAGATCGTCGCGCTCGCGCGCGAGCACGGCCTCATCGTGTTCGCGGACGAGATCTACGAGAAGATCGTCTACGGCGATGCAGAGATGATTAATCTGGCCTCGCTGACTGGCGATGACGTCCTGTGCCTCACGTTCTCCGGGCTGTCGAAGGCGTACCGGATCGCGGGCTACCGGTCCGGCTGGCTGGCGATCACCGGGCCGTTGCAGGACGCGCGCAGCTACCTCGAGGGGATCCGGCTGCTGGCGAACATGCGGATGTGCTCGAACGTGCCCGGGCAGCACGCGGTGCAGGCCGCGCTGGGCGGGTACCAGTCGATCGAGGATCTCATCCTGCCCTCGGGCCGGCTGGGGGCGCAGATGGAGCTGTCCGCCCGCCGGCTCAACGAGATCGACGGCGTGAGCACGACCAAGGCGGACGGCGCGCTCTACCTGTTCGCGAAGCTGGACGTTGAGAAGTTCGGCATCACGGACGACGAGCAGTTCGCGCTGGACCTGCTGCGCGAGCAGAAGATCCTCGTCTCACATGGCACCGCGTTCAACTGGGACAAGCCGGACCACTTCCGCCTGGTCACCCTGCCCAGCGTCGAGGTGCTGGACGAGGCCCTGGACCGCCTGGCCACCTTCCTGGACGGGTACCAGCAGAGGCCGGCCAAGGCGGCCTGAGCCTCAGCGGGTGAGCGCCTGGGCGGCCTCGAGCAGCTCCGGGATGCCGTCGGCCATGCGCGGTGCGTAGTCATCGCCGGGGCGCTCGCCCGCGTTCCAGCGGGTGTACATGTCCTCGAGGAACACGGACGACTTCCAGTACGCCAGCACCTGGTACCAGGCCAGCTCGCTCACATCGAGACCGGTCCGCTGCGCGTAGCGCTCCGTGATCTGGTCACGGTTGAAGAAGCCGGGTGCGGCAGAGGCGTTGCTGAGGCTCATGATCGACGGATGGCCGGGCGCGCCGTCGACGTAGGTCGCGGTGAGGTAGCCCAGGTCGGCCAGCGGGTCACCCAGGGTCGCCATCTCCCAGTCGAGGATGGCGCGGACCCGCGGCGGCGCGTCCGGTGCCAGCATGACGTTCCCGAACCGGTAGTCGCCGTGGACCAGCGTGACCTTCTGCGATCGGGGCAGGTGGTCCGTGAGCCACTCGGAGAGCTCTTCCTGCAGCGGCAGCTCGCGACGGCGGGTGAGGGGTGCCAGCCGCGTGAAGGTCGCGATCTGGCGCTGCAGGTAGCCGTCGGGGCGGCCGAAGTCCGTGAGGCCGGCCTTCTCCAGGTCGACGGCGTGGAGGTCGACGAGGGTGTCGACGAGGACTTCGGAGGCGATGCGGCGGTCGTCCTCTGTGGGGAGCACACTGGGGACCGTGTCGACGAGGACCTCGCCGTCCAGCATCTCCATGACGTAGAAGGGGACGCCCAGGATCGACTCATCGTCGCTGGCGGCGAGAATCTGCGGCACCGGCAGGCCCACCTTCGCGACGCCCTGCTGGACGCGGGCCTCGCGCATCATGTCGTGGGTCGACTTCGCGATGGGCGGGCGGGGACCGCGGCGCAGGACGAACTCGGCGTCGCCGCGACGCACCTGGTACGTGATGTTCGACTGGCCGTCGCCGATCCGACGCCAGGCCAGCGGGCCGCTGCCCAGTCCCTGCGTGTCGAGGTAGGCCTCGATGCGGTCGAGGACGAGGAGCGGGGGCATCGAGAGGGCGTCGGCCTCTGCGGAGGTGCGGACGACCTCGGTCCCGTCGGGCTCCGTGTGGAAGCCGTCGTGGGAGGTGGGGCCAGGCGATGCGGCGTCAGTGGTCATGCGGTTCCGTGCTCCTCTGGCAGGGCGCGTGCGGACCGCGGCAGTGCGGTGCGCGAGCGCGCGGACGGGCTCGTGCGATGCGAACGCGGGGCGCGAGGCTAGCGATCGTTCACTCATGGGCAGTCTGTCCGACGGGTCGGGGCGCGTCAAGCGCGAAAGGTAGGCAACACCCCCATAGGGGTGCCTGGCGGACACCAGCCGCCGACCACGCGCGAGCGACAACCCCTCACGCACACGCAGGGGCGGCCGATCGCGCAGCCCCGCATGAGCGGGGATGATCCGTAGGGCTGCGCTGGTGCGGGCAGGAGGCGGGCGTGCTCCCCGCATGAGCGGGGATGGTCCCTCGAGCGGGTCGAACGTCATCTTCCCCACGAGGTGCTCCCCGCATGAGCGGGGATGGCACGACCCTGACTCTGCACAAACTGACGACGGCCGCGAACTACCCTCACCACCGTCACCCGCGCAGGACGTCTCGTATAGCGTCACCACAACGAGACAGCAAAGGCGGGGATCTCCGTCTACGTGACGTCAAATCCAACAGAATCTAACAACGTCTAACAAGTCACCCGCCGCACGCCCGGCACGCCCCGCACGCAAAGCAGGTCAATTAGGCTTGCCTCACCATAGTCATGCGCGTAGCGTAGATGTTGCCTCAGTGCGACGTCGTCGGCAGCCGAGCTCCCCGCGTACTCGACGTCTCACGATCCGCCAGACACTGCCCACCGTCCCCGATCCGAAGGACACGCCATGCACACCCACGGACCGGTCCTGCTGGCCGGGGGACTCGCAGACGTCGACTTCATCACCGACTACTTCCGCCGCCTGCCCCCGCTCGCACTCCACGGCCTCCGCGGGATCGTGTTCATCGAGGTGGAGTCCCAGTTCGACATGAGCATCCTCGACGTGCCGGCGGACATCGGCGTCCACTGGCTGGTGCGCGAAGACATCGACAGCGGCACCATCGAACCGGGCCTCGCCCTCGCCCGGGCCGTGCAGCTGTGGGCCCAGGAGTGGATCACCGACGGCGGCGCCCCCTGCCAGGACCCTCAGCTCATGTGGATCGGATGCGCCCGCACGCCCATCGTCGAACAGATGTGCCTCCACCTGCTGCACGAGCATGAGGACCTGCACCTCCACCACGCCGACCTCATCTGAGCGCGACTGGACGAGTTCACCTGATAGCCCGCACCCATCCGGCGCTCACCTCAACCGGATCGCACGCTCGATCGCCCGGTCCAGATCCTCCACGATGTCCTCGACGTCCTCGATCCCCACGGAGACCCGCACCAGGTCGCGCGGCGGCGCCTGATCCGTCCCCGCCGCGGCGGCGTGCGTCATCGTCGCCGAATGGCAGATGAGCGACTCGACCCCGCCCAGGCTCACGGACAGCCCGCACAGCCGCGTGCCCTCCGCGACCGCACGCGCTCGCGCCTCCGTTCCCAGCCGGAAGCTCACGACCCCGCCGAACCCCGCCATCTGCTCCCGCGCGATGTCGTGCCCGGGGTGTCCCGGCAGTCCGGGGTAGTACACCTGTTCCACACCCGCGCGCTCGCTCAGCCATTCCGCGACCGACCGCGCGTTCTCGCAGTGCTGCCGGATCCGCACGCCCAATGTTTTGAGGCCCCGTGACGTGAGGTAGGCGTCCTGCGGCCCGGCGACGGCTCCACCGGCGAACTGCTGGAAACACACCAGCTCCGCCAGCGGTTCCCCCTCCCACAGTGCGTCACCCACCACGACCGCTCCGCCCAGCACATCCGAGTGCCCGCCGATGTACTTCGTCGTCGAGTGCACCACCGCGTCCGCCCCGCGCGAGAGCGGCGTCTGCAGCGCCGGCGACGCGAACGTGTTGTCGACGACCAGCAGCGTCCCGTGCGCGTGCGCCACCTCCGCCCACGCCGCGATGTCCGCGACGGTGAGCAGAGGATTGGTGGGGGTCTCCAGCCAGGCGACCCGGGCCTCGGGCGCGGCGACGGCGGCCTCCAGAGCCGTCGTGTCTCCGGGAGCGACGAACTCCACGGTGACACCCCAGCGCGCGTACAGCTGGGTGAGCAGGCGGTGGGTGCCGCCGTAGCATTCCGCCGCGGCCACGACGGTGTCGCCGGGACTCAGCGTCGCCCGTAGCAGGGCATCCTCCGCCGCGACGCCCGAGGCGAACGCGAACGCCGCCGTCCCGCCCTCCAGCGCGGCGAGCTGGGTCTCCAGCCCGTTCCGCGTGGGGTTGCCGCCGCGCGAGTACTCATACCCGCCCGTGAGCGTCTCCACCCCGGTCTGCGTGAACGTCGAGGTCTGGTAGATCGGCGGGATCACGGCCCCGGTGAGCGGGTCCGACTCCTGCCCGGCATGCACCGCCGAGGTCGCGAAGCCGCGCCGCACGGGCCTCATCTGGGACTGTGCCGGCTGGCTCCGCAGGTCGGAGACGACCGCATCCGCCGAGGCCGCATCGGCGGCCGCAGTCACGGCACCCGGCCGTGCTGGGCCGGCGAGATGGCCCCTCGTGGTGACCGGGGCCTCGGCCGCGGTTCTGGTCTGGCGCTGGGGACGGTACGCGATGCTCATGCCGCCACCTCCACGTGCATCGGCGAACAGCCGGAACAGCCGGAACAGTCGGTGCGGTCAGATGCGATGGACCGATGTGAGATCGTTCCCCCTGGTGACAGGGGCCCTCCGGAGCGGAGCGCCGTGCTTGCACGCGGGCTCTCCCCACGTGCCGGATCGTCATCTGGGGCACCCCGTCACTGGCGGTGGGGTTGCCGACCGGCCGGCCAGAGCCTTGCAGCCGATTCTCGTGATCCTGCCCTGCAGACTAGGAGCGGCGCACCACAAGCGTCGCGGGGCACGTCACATACCCGACACGGAACGTCATACGGTGACACATGGCGAGCATCCCCGCCGCTCACGCCACTGACGGCCGCGCGCGCACGCGGATCCGCTGTCCGTCTCGGCCATGCACGTTCAGCACGTGCGCCGGCCTGCCGCGCGCGGGGCCGATCCAGTGCGGCACGCGGGTGTCGAACTCGGCGGCCTCGCCCTCCTCGGCGATGAGGTCGTGGCTGCCCACCACCAGACGGATCGCTCCTTCCAGCACGAGCATCCACACATAGCCGCGGTGCGTGCGCAGAGCCTCGGATTCGAACTCGCGAGACCCGTGGCCACGCGCCGGCCTGTGCGTGGCCGTGCCAGGTCCGTGCCCCGTCTGGTCCTGTACACCCTGGTCCGGCCCGTGCACATGCACGTCCGGTTCCGCCGACCCGCGGTCCGGCGGGCGAATGATCGCGTGCTCCACCCGCAGTCCCCCGGCCGGGGCGGCCAGCGGCATCGTGAGCCGCCCGTCCTCGTCGACGGACTCGAAGCGCAGCCGCGGATCCCGCGAGAAGTGCACCCCCACCAGGTCATCGAGACTCACGGCGTGCGCGCGGGCGAGCGCCACGAGGTGCTCCAGACCGGGCACCCGCACCCCCGTCTCCAGCCGCGAGAGCGTGCTGACCGAGATCCCGGTCTTCCGGGACAGCTCCACCAGGCTCAGCCCCCTCTCCTGCCGCAGCTGCCGCAGCCGAGGCCCCACGTCCGGCCCAGCCTCGGTCGCTTCCGGCCCAGCCCTGCCTGTCTCCGGCACGTCACCCTGCCCTGGTCCGCCACCCAGCTCCATCACGTCACCCACCCACCGCACTCCTGCCCGCCTGAGCCCTGCCGCTGTCACCCAGCCAACCACGGCAACCTGCTCCGCGCCCCCGCATTTTGCCAACCTGGCAAAGATTCTCGCCTGAGCAGCCCCTCTTCGTCCACGGTTGCACCACAACCGCACGGAGCAGACACCGGCGGACCCCACCGGGAAGGACACACCCATGAATCAGCCGCACCTCTACGACGTCGCCATCATCGGCGGCGGAGCCGCAGGACTGAGCGCCGCCCTCACCCTGGGACGCGCCCGCCGCAGCGTCGTCGTCCTCGACGCCGGCCAGCCGCGCAACGCCCCCGCCGCCGGCGCTCACAACCTGCTGGGCAACGAGGGCATCGCGCCTCTGGACCTCCTCGCCCGAGGCCGCGACGAGGCCCGCTCCTACGGCGCCCGCATCGTCAGTGCGACCGTCACCGGGGCCTCGGGATCCGCGGCCGAGGGCTTTACCCTCACAACCCAGCCGCTCCCCGCCGCCGAGGCCACCCCCACCACGATCCGCGCCCGTCGCGTCGTCCTGGCCTCGGGAGCGGTCGACACCCTCCCGCAGATCGAGGGCCTGGCAGAGCGCTGGGGCCGCGACGTCATCCACTGCCCCTACTGCCACGGCCACGAGGTGCGCGACCAGCGCCTGGCCGTCCTGGCCACCGGCCCGATGTGGCTGCACCAGGCGAAGCTCATCCGTCAGTGGACCGACGACGTGACGGTGCTCCTCGACACCCAGGACGCCCCCTGCGATGAGGACCGCGCGACCCTCGAGTCCCGCGGCGTCCGCATCATCGCCGGCCGCGTCGAGCAGATCCTCACCGCGGACGACCGCCTCACGGGCGTCCGGGTCGCGGGCCATGCCGCGCCCCTACCCCTCGACGCGGTCCTCGTCGGCACCCGCCTGCGGATCGATTCCGCGCTGGTCGACGGCCTGGGCATCGCCACTGAGCAGAACCCGATGGGCACCTTCGTCCCCGTCGACATTCAGAAGGCGACGAATGTCCCCGGCGTGTTCGCCGCCGGGAACGTCACGAACCCCGGCTCGATGGTCGCCTCGGCAATGGCCGACGGCGTCATGGCCGGCGCCCTCGTCAACATGAACCTCATCGACGAGGAGTTCGCCCGCACAGCCCAGGCGGCCCAGACGGTCGTCACCGCGTCAGCCGAACCAGCCTGACCCATCCCCGCAGGTCAGACTCGCTTGTCTCACATAACATCCGCATAGTGAGACATCCGCGCTCACGAACTTAGGCAACCCTTGCTTCGCTAGCGCGCGGGTCCGTACCGTCGCGCACAGTGCCCGGCGCACCGCGGGGCACTCGCACGACGACCCCTCAGGGGAGGACTCCACCATGACGGAGACGACCACGCAGACCCAGTCCGCAGATTCCCAGCCCGTGCCCGCATCCGGGGAGGCGAGCTCGGCCGCGGAGGCGACCACGGCCTCGGGCGCGGTTCCCCAGCCCACCGCCGGGGTCCAGCCCACCACCGGGGTCCAGCGCACCACAGCGACCCGCGAGCGGCAGATCTCGACCTCCGTCCTCGTCGTGGGGACGGGCGGGTCAGGTCTGCGGGCGGCGATCGAGCTGCGCGAGCAGGGGGTGGACGTCCTCGCGGTCGGCAAGCGGCCTCGGGACGACGCGCACACGACACTGGCCGCCGGCGGCATCAACGCCGCACTGGCGACGCTGGACCCGGAGGACACGTGGCAGCAGCACGCCGCGGACACCCTCCAGGAGAGCTACGGGCTGGCCGACCCCCGCACCGTCGAGATCGTGACGGCCGGCGCGGCCCGCGGCATCGAGGACCTCGACCGGTACGGCATGCAGTTCGCCCGGGAGGAGGACGGCCGCATCTCCCAGCGCTTCTTCGGCGCGCACACGTGGCGCCGCACAGCCTTCGCCGGCGACTACACGGGCCTCGAGATCCAGCGGACCCTGGTCCGGCGCGCGGAGCAGGTGGACGTCCCGATCCTCGAGCACGTCTACATCACGAAGGTGCTGACGAACGAGGACGGCGAGGTGTTCGGCGCCTACGGCTTCCACGAGCACACCGGCGAGCAGTACCTCATCTACGCGGATGCCGTCATCCTGGCGTGCGGCGGCCACAACCGGATCTGGCGGCGGACCTCCTCGCGCCGCAACGAGAACACGGGCGATTCCTTCCGCCTCGCGTACGAGGCCGGCGGCCGGATCCGCGACGCGGAGCTCGTCCAGTTCCACCCCTCCGGCATCCTCGAGCCGGAGGCGGACGCGGGCACGCTCGTCTCCGAGGCCGCCCGCGGCGAGGGCGGCATCCTCCGCAACGCGAAGGGCGAGCGCTACATGGAGCGCTACGACCCGGAGCGCATGGAGCTGTCGACCCGCGACCGCGTCGCCCTGGCCTCGTACACGGAGATCATGGAGGGCCGCGGCACCGCGAACGGCGGCGTGTGGCTGGACGTCTCGCACCTGCCGCGGGAGCAGATCATGGAGCGCCTCCCCCGCGTCTACCAGACGCTCATGGAGCTGCAGATGCTCGACATCACGCGCGAGCCCATCGAGATCGCACCCACCGCCCACTACTCGATGGGCGGGGTGTGGGTCCGGCCCGAGGACCACAGCACGGACGTGCCGGGCCTCTTCGCGATCGGCGAGGCCGCCTCCGGCCTGCACGGCGCCAACCGGCTGGGCGGCAACTCGCTCATCGAGCTGCTGGTCTTCGGCCGGATCACGGGCGAGGCGTCCGCCGCCCACTGCCGCGCACGCGTCGTGCAGAAGCGGTCGCCCGAGGCCGTGGCCACCGCCCGCACGGAGGTCGCGGACCTGCTGGCCGCGGACGGCACGGAGAACATCCGCGCCCTCCAGCGCGCCGTCCGCGACACGATGACGGAGCACTGCGGCGTCGTCCGCGACGAGGAGGGGCTGCGGGCCGGGCTCGCGCAACTCGACGCGCTCGAGGTCCGCGCCGCGAACATCGGCGTGCACCCGGACCAGGCCGGCTACCAGGACCTGGCGCACGCGTTCGACCTGAAGTCGTCGCTGCTGGCCGCCCGCGCCACCCTCGAGTGCGCGCTGGAGCGCCGCGAGACCCGCGGCTGCCACAACCGCTCGGACTTCCCGGAGCAGGACCCGCAGATGCGCGTGAACCTCGTGTGGGCCGGGCCCGGCCGCGTCGAGCACGAGTCCATTCCCGAGGCCCCGGCTGAGATCACGGCCCTCATGCGGGACGTGTCCCAGGAGGGCAAGCTCGTGGAGTGAGAGTGGTGTGCGGGCGGCTGCGCCGGGTGGCCGTGGCCGTGGCCGGGCGGCCGTGGACACCGGCAGCGCCCCACCAGCTCACCCGATGCGTCCGGGCTCGGACCCACGCCACCTACCGGTCCGGGGAGCAGTCCCCCGGAACCCCGGGGCCGCAGGGCCTCGGGGTTCTGGGGCCTTGGGGTTCTGGGGACCGCACCCGGCCCGCATCCGGTCCACACCCGGTTCGCGTCAGGCCTCCGCGGCCCCGCGGACGATGAGGTCCCGGCAGATCTCCATGTGACCCAGATGCTGGGCGCACTCATGGAGGATGTGTTGGAGGATCCACGCGACGGACACCTCCGCCGCGTCCGTGCGGCTGGTGCCGGGCGCATGCGGGTCCCGCACCTCGCCCGAGGCCGCGATCGCCACCCAGCCCGGCAGGCGGGTGCGCAGGTCGGCCAGCAGGGCTGCGGCCTCGGCGACGGTTCCGGTCGCACGGAACTCCGCGGCGCGGTCGCGAGGGTTGCGCTCGCCGGCGATGACCGAGCCGCCCCAGTAGCAGGCCATCCCGTGCACGTGAGTGACCAGGGCGAACACGGTGTTGACGGTGCCGGGGACCGGGGTCCGGTTGATCGACGCGTCGTCCAGGGTGGCGAGGACGGACGCGATGCCGTCGAAGACCTCCTGGGCGACGTCCAGGTAGGCGCGGGTGTCGATCACGGCGGGGCTCGCGGCGTCTGTCATGGGTTCAGAGTCGCACAGGCCGGGGTCGCAGGAGCCGCGTCAGCCGAAGAAGTCGTCCGTCGTCGCGTTGGGGTGCTGGGCCAGCGGCGTCACGCGGATCTGCATGTACGGGAACATGGGGAAGCCCGCGAAGACGTCGTGGAGCTGGTCGTTGGACTCGACGTCGTAGATCGAGTGGTTCGCGTACTCGCCCACGATCCGCCAGATCCCCTTCATGATCCCGCGGCGCTGCAGGTCGCCGGAGTACTCCTTCTCGCGGGCCTGGATGTCCGCGCGGGTCTGGGCGTCCATGTCAGCGGGGAACGTCACGTCCATGCGTGCGAGGAACAGCATCGTCGACTCCTTCTGTCAGGGGTGGGGGTGTGAGGGGATGTCTCTGCGGGTGGTGTGTTCGGGGACGGTCACGGTGGGGCAATGGCGGTGTCCTGGTGGGGTCGCGCTCAGATCGAGACGTCGAAGACCATCCGCACCAGCGTGTAGAGCACGACCATGATGAGGACGAGTGCCACGATACTGAGCCACACACCCGCGCGCACCATCTGCTTGAGCGTCGCCTCGCCGGATCCGACGGCGACGGCGTTCGACGGGCACCTTCCCGGGGTGGGAGCGCCGCCCGGGCGGCGCTCCCATGCGGTCCGGACCGGCTGCCCGGGGTGGCTTGGACGGGTCTCGAGGAGGTGCCGGTTCCCCTGACGGGAGTCCGGGCTGTCATGTGCATGGATGCATATGACAGCCCGCACTCGTGATTCACCGCAGCGATTCACCGTCGGGCCGCAGCCTCGCAGTCGACACTCCCGTGGACCTCTCGGCCTTCGTCCGTGCTGACGAGCTTCCGCGACGCCGCAGCTGTCCCACGCACGATCCGCAGCTCATCAGGCCGACGCCCAGCTCGTGCACCTGGGCCACGACTGTCCTGCCGTGTCAGCCCGGCCCGCGCAGCCGCCGCGCTCCCGCCCTGGCCCTGCGGCCTCACGTGCACAGCCCTGTGACCACAAGTGCGCACCCCCTCAACAGGACAAATACGACCATGTTGGTTCAATCGACACCGAAACATACACATTCGCGACGCCCTCTGGTTTTCGCTCACTCGTTCGAATAGACTGTTCTAACACACTATCGAACATGACGGTTCGACGATGACGTAGGACAGTACGAGCGTTTCGACCCACGCAGTGCACACGGATGTGCAGGAGGTGAGCACGATGTCCACAGACCCCCACTCTGACTCCGCAGCGGGAGCCCGCCCGGACCGTGACGCAGATCAGACCGCCGGCTCGCAGCAGAGTGCGGAGCCCTCGCCTGACGTCCACACGATCGACCCCCAGTTCCGCAGCCCGTACACGGATCAGGACCATGAGGCCCTCATCGCACGTGCGCCGCACTACGCGCAGATGCTCCAGGACATCGACGCCGCGGTCGCCGCTTCGTCCGGGTACAGGTCCCTGGGCGCCCGCGAAGCCCTGGCGGGGCTGAAGGCTCTCGAGCAGGCGCGCCGCCGGATCGAGCTCCTCTCCTCCGATCTGCTCGCGCACTACCACCGCATCGGCGACAGCGCCGCCCACGGGTACCGCTCGATCAACCACCTCCTCGAGGGTGAACTCCGCATCCCCAACCATGAGGCTCGCCGTCGCACGCAGCTCAGCGACGACCTCACCGACCGCACATCCACCACCGGTGAGCCCCTGGGCCCCAAGCGCCCGGTGATCGCGCAGCACTTCCAGGCGGGCCACCTCTCTGCGGACGAGGCCCGCACCCTCTGCAAGGCAGTCGACGACCTGCCGCCGTCCATCCACGCGAAGCACGCGGATCAGATCGAGGAGACCCTCGTTGATCTCGCGCCCTCGGTCCGCATCAAGGACATCCCCAAGCTCAGTCAGCGCATCATCGAACACATCGACCCGGACGGGAAGCTGCCCCAGTACGAGACGAACCCGATGGCGTACACCGTGACGCTCACCCAGAAGCCCAACGGTGACTGGAGGCTGTCCGGCCTGCTCGACTCCCCCACCGGCGCCGTCTTCGACTCCCTCCTCAACGGCCGGATGGACGACGCGGACATCCCCGTCACGATCAAGCCCCACAAGAACGGTCGGGGTGCGGCTGCCCACAAGGCTGCGGCCGACTCCACGGCTGACGGTGCCACCGCTGGCAAGCACGCACCTGACGCGACCACTGCTGCAGCAGCCACCGCTGGCGAGCCCGCCACAGACAAGCCTGCCGCTGACGAACCCACAGCCGACGCCACCACTGCTGCCGCCACCTCGAACGAGCCCGCCACCAGCGGTGACCCCGCTGTTGGCGAGGCCACTGCCGCCGGCACCCCCCACGCCCATCGACCGTTCCCCGATGACTTCTACGAGTACTTCACGGAGTTCTCCGACGAGGAGGCCGCCCCACGCATTCCCCAGGTTCCGCTCGAAGTCGACTGGGTCGAATGGGACCTCATGGTCAATGCGGACGCCACCGTCAACGTCAACGGCGAGCCCGGGACGTTCCTCGAGGACCAGCCACACATGTACCTGGATGAAACCGGCTGGCCCGCTCGTCTCAGCGAGGCGGCGACCGCAGCCATGGTGGAGCTCCTCGCCACCGCCCGCGGGTGCCCTACCGGGACCGCCCGCCGCGTGGTCCGCGAGAAGATCCTGTGCCGCAGGCCCGCAGGCACCTCGCACGACAGCACCGATCCGTCTGCTGACAGCGGGTCGCTGCCCGAACACGACGATGCCACACACGAGGCGCACGAAGTGTCGTCGCCCCTCAGCCCCGGCGTGTTCGAGGACGGCACGCGCAATCCGGAGGTGCTGCCCACCAATCCGCCTCCGCCCGGGGTGGCACGCCACAGCCGCCTGGGGTTCCTCCTCCGCTGCGTCACACGTCAGCGGGTCCTCCACGGCGCCGACCACACCCTGGTCGTCAGCGCGACACCGGAGGATCTCGTCCACCCCCGCCGCAGCCTCACCACGCAGACTGGCGGTCCCATCAGCCTCGCGAACCTCGAGGGGTGGTCCAGCGCCGCGCTGACCTTCGCGCACATCACCGAAGGTCGCGGACGCACCCTCGAGATCCGGTCGCTCGGTCGTTTCGCCACGCGCACGCAGATCGCCGTGCTGACTGCCCGCGATCAGGGCTGCACGTTCCCCGACTGCGATGCCCCGCCCCACTGGTGCGAAGCGCACCACATCGTGCCCCACGCGCTCGGCGGTCCCACGACCACCGACAACCTCACCCTCGTGTGCCCCTTCCACCACCGGTGGTTCGAGGACACCGGATGGACCGTCCACTTCCGCAACGGGCTCCCCGCGTGGCGGCCACCCCGCGGAATCGACCCACAACGGCGGTTCCTGTTCCATTCGCGCTTCCGCGTCGCACTCCTCAACCTCCCGCAGACACTCCCCCTGACGGAATGAGCCGACGCGCAGCGAGCTTCGGTCCGCCCGGCCACGACCGCGCTCTCACGATCGACCACTCACGTCCGATGACGCGCGTCCGATGCCACACCCACCAGACCATCCACCCATCTGCCGATCCACCCCCGGACGCACCGCCGTTCGAGTCACCCACCCATGTCGCAGAGGAGCGATCATGTCCACGCACACCCACACCACCCACACCCACTCCACGCATGCGTCCTGGACGACGGACAGCACCGGCTCGCAGGGAGACGGAGGGTTCCCCGCCCCGCCCGCCCCGCTGGCAGCGCTGCTGTCGCAGTCGCTCATCCCTCAGCAGAAGTTCAAGGTGCCGAAGGAAACATGGTTGCGCAGGCTCGGCGACATCCCCGAAGCCGCCGACGCCCTCGAGACCCTCCCCGGCTGGATCAATCGCGATGACGCGGTGGAGGCCGTCCGGACGCAGTGGCCGGACTCCGTCACCGCCGCATTCGTCAGCGCGATGGTGTGGGCGTACGGACCCAGGGCCGGCTATGCCCCGTACCGCGTGCTCCGTGTACTCACTGCGTCCAAGGCACCTGCCGGCAAGATCCTGAATGGACGCGTGGTGTCCGCACTGGAGCGCTCCGTCGAGACGGCTCTGACAGACGGTGCCGTCGAAGGCTTCAGCTATCTCAACGACTGCACGCACAAGGTGCGGAGTCATCAGCGGGAGCACGCGGACATGCTCGTCGGCGTCGACTGCGGACGCATCTACGGATTGGGACCCTCGTTCTTCACGAAGTGGCTCCATGTCGCCACCCTCGCGTTCCATCCAGACGACCGGGCGTTGCCGCGGAAGACGACACGGCGTCCGACCGCGTTCGCCCCGACACACCCGCCTGCTCCCCAGTGGGACAACCAGGCGGTGGCCTGGCTGGGAGACGTCGCGCGGACGGTCGATCAGACCATCTTCGACCAGATGAAGCGCCCGGACCTCACGGGTACCGACGCCGACTCACCGCACGGGTTCTGGTCTGGCGGAGAGGCCGCCCATCGATCGCAGTCTTCCTCTGCATTCCGCGACAGCACAGGGTGGTCGCCCACGACCCCTGAGGGGGATCTCCTGCGGCTGCGCGTCGCGCGGACCGACCACTACGCGCGGTACGTCGACCTGCTGACTCAGTGGGGCGAACCCCACGGCGTGAACGCCTCACAGGTCGCCGACCGCATCTATCGACTCATCCGGAAGGATGGCGAGTCCCGATCACGTGTCGCCTGAAGCGTTGCACGGGACGGGGCCCACAGGGGACGGAGAGCCCTCCGGAATCTGTGGGGCACCTGATGCCTTCAGGGCCTCAGGACTCTGGAGGCCTCAGGACTCGGCGGTCCGCAAGACTCGGGGGGCCTCGGGACTCGGAGGTCCGCAAGACTCGGGGGGGCCTCAGGACTCTGGAGGCCTCAGGACTCAGGGGGCCTCGGGACTCGGAGGTCCGCAAGACTCGGGGGTCCGCAGAAGTCTGAGTGGCCTGTCTCGCGTGAGGGGCTCGAAGAGCCTGAACGACCAGTCGAGCCCGTGGGGCACGGTGGGTCCGCGAGACGACCGGTCCTTCATCCGTCAGTGGGTCGCGCCGGCCTCCAGCAGTGCGTCGCGGATTCCCACGATCCCAGCGCAGACCTCGGCGAACCCGGTGGACAGCGGCGATGCGCCCAGCCGCAACCCACCGGGGCGCCGGAAGTCGGGGATGATCCCGCGCTTCCACAGCAGCGGCAGGGCTGCTTCGGACCGCTCGTGGTGGACGGTCACATGCCCGCCTCGGTCAGCCGCGCTCCGGGGTGAACCCAGTTCCGCCCCCGCCGGTTCCAGCAGTTCGTCGTACAGGTCGACGATGAAGTCCGTGAGGCCCTCGGACTTGCGGCGGATCGCCTCCATCCCCACGTCCTCGATCAGATCGAGCATCGACTGCAGCGGCACCATCGCCAGCACAGAGGGGGTCCCACTCACGAATCTGCGGATGCCCGCATGGGGTTCGAACCGGTCCGCCATGCGGAACACCTCGGCCGCCCCCATCCATCCGGGGATCGGCTGCGACGCGGACGGGATGTGCCGCGCCGCCACGTACCCGAACGCTGGCGCACCAGGGCCACCGTTCAGGTACTTGTATGTGCAGCCGGCGGCGAAGTCCACGTTCCACTCGTCCATGCGGAGGGGCAGCGCACCGACCGAGTGGCACAGATCCCACACGACCAGTGCCCCCACCGCGTGGGCGACGCGGGTGATCTCCGGAAGGTCCGCGATTCCAGCGGTCCGGTAGTCGACATGGCTGAGGAGCACCAAGGCGGTCCGGTCGGAGACCGCCTCGTCGACCTGGCGCCCCAGGATTCCAGGCACTCCGCTCTGCGGATCCGTGGTCGGCTCCAGCCAGCGCACGTCCAGGCCGCGCGCGTCGGCGATGCTCTGGATCAGGAACCGGTCGGTGGGGAAGTTGCCGGTGTCCGCGACGATCTCGCGGCGGTCCGGGCGCGCGTCCAACGCGGAGTGGATCAGCTTGTAGAGGACGACCGTCGTCGACTCGCCCACGAACGTCTGGCCGGGAGCCGCACCCAGCACAGCGTTCCCCAGTCGGTCGCCCACGGTCAGCGGCGCCTCGAACCAGCCCTCGTCCCACCCGCGGATGAGGCGACCGCCCCACTCCTCACCTGCGAAGGCGCGCAGGCGATCGGGAGTCGCGCGCGTGGGACGGCCCAGCGAGTTCCCGTCCAAATAGGCGGTCACGTCGCCCATCGGTGCGAAGGCTTCCCGCAGAGAACCCAACGGGTCCGCGGCATCAAGCGCGCGAGCGCGCTCCAGGAGATCAGCGACGCCGCGGTCCGCCACAGCCGCTCCCCCGTGCACGGGGGAATCAGTCCGAACCGCCGCAGCGGCTCCTCCGCGCTCGGGGGAATCAGTCCGAACCGCCGCAGTCCCTGTCGTCTCGCCAGTTCCTCTCGACTCCGCCGTTCCTGTCGCTTCGTCAGGACCAGCTATCGTATCGGGCCCTACCGACCTCGCATTCGCTACCGTCCTGCCAGGTCGCGCCGGCTCCGCGACCTCAGTCGTCGCGTCGCTGTCCCATCCCATCGTGCCCACGGTGCCACGCTAATGCACGACCGCCTGCTGCACGCTCGCCCACTGCCCGGTCCCGCCGCCTGTCGCACGGGATTCCCCGTCGAAAGCACTGGGCTGTGTCCGTCCGGAGTGCTTCACTGGACGTATCGTCGGCAACCGTCGGCGGACCTCATGAACGGAGCACACCATGCCCGCTGCACTCCACCCCTACCTCCGGTTCCCCGGCAACGCCCGCGAGGCGTTCGAGTTCTACGGCGCGGCGTTGGGCGTTCAGCCGCAGTTCGCGACGTTCGGCGATTTCGGCGCCGTCCCCGCGGACCACCCCGCCGCAGCGGCGATCATGCACGGATCGCTGGAGGTCACCGACCTCATCCGCCTCTACGTCTCGGACGACATCGAGGGCATGTCCCCCACACCGCTGGCGGTGGGGAACAACGTCACGCTCGCGATCATGGGCGACGACGAAGCAGTCATCCGCGGTGCGTTCGAGAGACTCTCGGACGGCGGCGACGTTCAGATCCCGCTGGGTCCCCAGCCGTGGGGTGACACCTATGGCGCCTTCACGGACAAGTTCGGGATCAACTGGCAGATGAACATCTCCGCCGCGTCCTGACGGAGTCCCGTCAGCTCCCCACGGGAGGGCCCGCACAGCACCCAGCTCCCCGCATCCTGCACCCGACACCCCGCGGCGGTAGAACCCGCAGCCTCAGCCCGCAGCGGCAGGGATTCCCACCCCCCGCAGCTGCTCCAGGGTCCGTGTGGTGAACAGCCAGTCGCGGACCTCGGGGGTGGGGGCGATCGCGTCGCGCTCGCGCACATCGTCCGCACCCACGTGGTAGTAGCGGTACCCGAACGGGCGCAGCAGCTCCTCGAGCCTCGAACCGTCCGCGTCGGGGAGCACCTCGCAGAGCATGTCGGGACGATGCTCCGCCAGGAACGACTGACCGTGTGCGAACACGTCGGCTTCGCCGCCCTCCACGTCGATCTTCATGACGACGGGGCCCGTCACCTCGTCCGTGAACGTGTCGAGTGCCAGGAAGCCCACATCCTCCCCGTCGTCGAACTCCATGTCGGACGACAGGAACGACGGCAGTGCTGAACCGCTGTCCACGGACGGCATCCGCGCCGTCATCGTCGGGTCACCCACGCCGGCCTGGTGGACGGCGGTGCGACCCGCGAAGCCGTTGCGCACCAGGTTCGCGCGCAGCATCCGGACGACGGGCGGCACCATGTCGAAGGCGTGCGCCTCCAGCTCATCGTGCGTCGCCAGAGTCGCGAGAGTGAAGATCCCGGTGTAGGCGCCCACATCCAGGAATGTGCGCGCGTCCGCGCACAGCTTCACCACCAGATCGATCGCGAACGCGTCCGCCGGGTCCGGACGCTGGCCCTCACCCCAGTAGAGCTCTTTCGCCACCTCGCAGCGATCCGGCCGCAGCATGAGGAACTCACCGTCCGCCACGGTCGCCCTCACCTCGAGGAGCTCGCGCGGCGCAGGGAGTCTGCCCACGCTCACATTCGGCAACCGCGGCGCAACGACCCGCATGAGCGGATGGACGAGCGGATGGCTCAGCGTCGTCTTCACGTGCCGCTTGGCACCGAACCAGCTCTGCCGACGGGCTCTCTTCAGCTGCGCCGACCGATCGCGAACGGGGTCTCCGGTGTCTGCGGATTCGCTGCCTGCCGTGCTGCTCATCATCGAATGCTTTCGTCGGATGCCCGGTATGCCTCCAACCTACGTCGGATCACACTCCCAGCGCCTCCCAGGTCCGCAACGTGAACCTCCGACGAGGATCGCCACACCTCCACCCGACGTCCACGAAACCCGCCGTGGTGGATCCCGCATGCGCTGCATGCAGCTCCGAACCACGGTCTCAGCCGGACCCGCCGCGGCGACTCCCCGCATGCGCTGCATGCTGGCGATCCGTCCTCGCACCCTGCACGACGACGGACCTCTGCGACACGACGCAACGACGGGTCACTGCTCCTGAGTTGTCGCCCATTCTGCGACACGACGAGCGCTCTCCTCCTCCGAGAAGTCCTCCACCCGCGTCATGATCGTCCAGCGCACGCCGAACGGGTCACGGATGCTCGCGAACCGATCACCGGAGACGAAGTCGGCCAGCGGCTCGCGGATCGTCGCCCCGGCGGCCTCGGCGGCGGCCACGACCTCGTCGGCGTCGCTGACGTAGAGGCCCATCGAGTAGCAGTCGTCGTCTCCTTCCGGCGGAGCGACGAGGTGGAAGTCCGGCATGGGCTCGCCCAGCTGGAGCAGGCCGCGACCCAGGTCCAGGACCGCGTGGACGACGACGCCGCCCATCTCCGTCACATCGACGATGCGGGCGCCGAACACGTCCCGGTAGAAGGTCACCGCCTCCCCCGCATTCGGGACGGCGAGGAACGGGGTCAGGCTGGTCGCGCCCTTCGGGGTGCCGTTGTCGGTGTAGGTGCCGTGTGCTGCGCTGCGTGGTGTGTCCATGTCCTCGAGACTACGGAGGCCCGCGCACTGCGGACTTGTAGATTCGCGCCAGACCGTGGATTACGCTCCGGAATGTGGACGGACCGCCCCAGCAGAGCAGCGACGGGGTCCTGTACCCGGCACGGCTGCCGACCTTCCACCGGATCTCGGTGACGGGTGGCTTCACCGCGTTCGTCCGCTGGTTCTGGTTCGCGCGGTGGGACGTCGCGCCGGGCCGCACATCGCGGCAGCATCTCATCGGCTACCCGACCAGCAACCTGGTCGTCTCCGACGACCGCACCGAGTTCTCCGGACCAGCGACCCGAGCGTCGCACCGCGATCTCACCGGTACGGGGTGGGCGGTGGGCGCACTGCTGCAGCCGGCCTCGATCCCCACCGTCCTCCGCCACGTGATGGCAGGCCGCTCCGGCAATCCGCAGGACACTGCCGCCGCGTCACAGGTCGGCGCCACCGGAACGTTGGAAGAGACGACCCCCACCGACGCGCAGGACGTCACTCCCCGCATCGCCGCGCTGCGGGACACCGTGCTGCTGGTCGCCCTCCCCGACCTCGAGGCCGCGGTCCATGCCGCGATGGCGTCACCGCGACCTCCCGCAGACACCTGCGCCGAGGCCGCCCGCGCCTTCACCGCATGGCTCACCGCCCTGCTGGGCGAGCCGACAGAGGAGGGGCTCCTGGCCAACCGGATGGTCGACGCCGCCGAGACCCAGCGCCACCTCGACTCCGTCACGGACCTCGCCGCCCACCTGCATGTCTCGCAACGGACACTGCAACGACTCACCGCGACGCACGTGGGTCTGTCGCCCGGGATGCTGATCCGCAGGCGGCGTCTGCACGACGGCGCTCGGCGCCTGCGCGAGGAGCCCGGACTCACCCTCACGGATCTCGCGCACGAGCTGGGGTATTCCGATCACGCGCACCTGACCCACGATTGGCGCACCGTCCTGGGCATCACGCCCACCGGCTACCGTCGCAGCGCGCAGTCCACAGACACCACCGACCCCGCCCGTTAAGGTGTGCGCTGTGTCCTCCACTCCTGCCGCACGCCCGTTGACCGCCCCGTCCACCACGTCGCTGGACCGGGCGTTCTCGCTCATCACCACCACTCGGGACTTCCCGTCGCCCGGGATCCTCTTCCGCGACGTGACCCCTCTGCTGACCGACCCCGATGCGTACGCGAGTGCGCTCGCCGCCGCCGCGCTCCCGTTCTGCGACAGCGCCGGCCTGCCTCAGTTCGACCTGGTCGCAGGCATCGAGGCGCGCGGGTTCATCGTGTCGGCCGGCATCGCAGCCCTCACGGGCACCGGCACCCTCCCCATCCGGAAGGCGGGGAAGCTGCCGACTCCGCAGGTGCACGTCACCTACGGACTGGAGTACGCGGAGGCCGCGATCGAGGCCTCTGGCGACCTCACCGGCCGCCGGGTGCTCCTCGTCGACGACGTGCTGGCGACCGGGGGAACCCTCGAGGCCGCGCACTCGGTGGTCGAACAGCTGGGCGGGACGGTCATCGGATCGTCCGTGCTCCTCGAGCTCACAGAACTGGCAGGACGGGACCGCGTCCCGTCCTGCCATTCCGTCTTCTCTCTCTGACTGACTCTCTGGCTTTCACAGACTGACCGACTCTCCGCGTCAGGGGTGGACGAGTCCGGAGAATGCGCGGCGTTCAGCCCGCAGGCGCTCGGCCTCGACCTGACGGTCGACCTGATGCTGGCGGATCGCGCGGGCACGAGCCTCGACCTGACGCGCGTAGGCGGTGTCAGCCCGCGGCGCGTCTGAGGAACGAGCCGCTGCGGTCGCCTCCGACGGTGAGGCCGTCGTGGAGTGCACCGTCGTGGACTGTGCGGTGGAATGCTCCGTCTTCGACAGTTCGGCGGAGTGAGCCGTCGTCGGCGGTTCTATCGAGTGCGCCGCAGTGGACGGTTCCACGGTGTGCCCCTCCGCTGCCGGGGGCGCTGCCGCGCGCTCCAGCATCGAGGCTGACCTGTCGGCGTCGCGCGATCGCGCAACTGCAGAGCCGCGCGCCCAGCGGACCAGCGTGAGACCCAGCACCAGGGCGATGCGACGGGGCAGGGGATAGGGACGGGAATACGGCATGAGTGATCCTCACGGTTCACGCCAGGGCACGACGACGTGCCCTGACAGTCACAACAGGAAAGTGATTCGAGCACGCGAAATGAGAGCTCGATGAATGGTCACGGATGCAATTCGGGCAACACGCACAAATGCACGGCGGTCATATTCTTCTCAACCGCAGAAAGCGTTTCTCGCATGCATTTCAATCCCGTATGCATTTCGGACGGGTGCAGCCGCCGGCTTCCGAAGCAGGGGTCCCCGTCAGACTCAGCGCGTCAGAGCGCTCGCATCAGAGAGAACGGGTCAGAGCCAGCGCGTCAGAATCCGAAGGCGACGCCGGATCGCAGTGACCTCGAGCGAGGAGCCCGGGGACCCGTGTCCACGGCCCCGGCGACCCTGAGCAGACAAGGTCTCAGCAGGCGCATTCTCAGCGAGCGCAGCCTCAGCGGAGAAGGCTTCAGCCAGCGAACGGGCCACGGCGTCGGCGCGGACTGCCGAGGAGCACCCCGACCGCAGTCGAGCCTCGAGACTTCGAGCCCTGAGCCGCACCCGCGCGCGCTGCGCCGGCATGGGCCACGCACGCACCTCCGAGGGAGAGCGCACCTTCGACTGCGACGGCAGTCATCGTCGTCGTATCGATCATCATGTCGCCCTCCTCCCGGTCAGGTCAGCCCGTCTCCGCTTCGCGCGGATCGGACTGGAATCATGTGTCGTGATCCAGTGAGAATCACCACCACAAAAACTACACGTCATGACACGGGGGCACAAGGGATTCAGGGAATGAATCCGAGAAATTCTCGCGACCATTCTTCTCGGCCGGATTCAGGCAACCGACCATCGTCACCCCGCATTCTTGAGAGTGGGGACCACGAGCACCGGCGACACGCTGCGATTCAGCACCGCCTGACTCACCGATCCCAGGAGCAGCCCCGCGAAGCCCCCGTGTCCCCGCGTCCCCAGCGCCACGAGCGACGCGGTCCGACTGGCCTCCGACAGCACTCCCGCAGGCGAGCCGTCGAAGAACTGCCAGTGCACGCTCAAATCCGGATGCGCCGCGCGCACCCGCTGGGCCACCTGCGCCAGATGATCCGTGTACCGCTTCCGCACCGAGGGGATCTGGGCGTTGTACTCGACCGGGTTCGGATACCAGGCATCCGCGTTGAGCGGCGCCGCGGCGACGAGCGTGAGCGGTCGGCCGAACAGTTCCGCGATCTGCGCCGCGACCTCCACGATCCGCTCCGCGTCGTCCGTCAGGTCGACTCCCACGACGACCTCCTGACGGAAGTTCATCGTCTCGTCGACGTTCCGGAATCCGGGTCCGCGCGGCTTGGGCGGGGTGGACTCGGTCAGCAGCTGGGTGGGCTCGACCTCGGCGTCGTCGCCACCCGGCTGCTCCTGCGGGGGAGCGAACAGTTTCGTGGGGTCCGGCGTCTCCCACTTCTCCGGGATGATGAGCGTCGGACAGTGGGAGTGCGCGGCGAGCGCAGCCGACACGCTGCCCAGGAAGCGACCGGCGAACCGGTTCCGTCCTCGCTTCCCCACGACCACCAGTCCCGCCTCCGCGGTCTCGCGCACCAGGGCGTCGGCAGCGTGTTCAGCGACCGCGGCGGTCGAGACATCGACCCCTTCAGACTCCGCCGCCTCCGCCAGTGCGTCCAGCGGGACGCGGGCGTGCTCCTCCAGCACCTCCTCGTAGTTCTGGGCGACGACGGGGCCGCTCTCGTACCCCAGGGACGGGACGATGTACCCGCCCACCAGGCGCATGCTCCACCCGCGCCTCTTCGCCACGGCCAGCGCGATGTCGAACGCGCGTGCGCAGTTCTCCGACCCGTCGACACCCACCAGCACCTGATCTCTGACTGTGGTTCCCGTTGTGTCTTCCATGTCCGGATTTTACTCCTCGAACCTGCGAGATTCGAGGGTTATGGCGCGGGTGCAGCGCCCTGGGGGCGGGTGCTGCAGACCGACGACCTGCCCCAGCAGGAGGCGAAGGGCTCCCACCGGGCCTGCTGACGCCCGGGGTGATCGGAGGGCCCCACGAGCAGCCGACCTCAGCGGGAAGCGACGGACTCCCGGAAGGCCGCGACGGCCTCGGCGTCGGTGGTCGCGGCTTCGGCGGCCAGCAGAGCGTCGACGGTCGCGACGAAGGCGGCGACCTCCTCTGCGGTCCGGTCCGGCGACCAGCCCAGGACGGGCGCCACCAGCCCAGCCACGATCGGGGCCGCGGCGATCCCTCGGTCCGGCGTCTCGAACTCCAGGCGCAGGCGGCGGTGGAGGATGTCCTCGAGGTGGAGGGCGCCTTCGGCACGGGCGGCGTAGACGGCCTCGGCGGCGATGCAGTGGGGTGCGCCGTCCAGCGGGGCGGCGAGCGCGGGGGCCGCCTCGATGAGGGTGAGCAGATCCGCGAACCGGCCGCCGTAGCGGCCCAGCAGCCGGTCGAGGCGGGCCTCGTCCCAGCCGTGGCCGCGCAGGGTGCGGTTGGCCAGCAGCAGGGAGCGGCGGGCGGCGGTGAGCTGGGCACCGTCGGCACCCAGCAGCGGCAGGTCCTCCGTCCGCGAGCGTGACTTGGGGAACCGCCCGCGCACCGCGAAGTCGACCGCGTCCGCCGCCATGACGCGGTAGGTCGTGAGCTTGCCGCCGGCGATCGCGCTGAGGCCGGGAGCCAGTTCCATGACAGCGTGCTCGCGGGACACCCGCGTGCTGTCGTCCGCACCGTCGACGGGCTGGAGCAGCGGCCGCAGCCCGGCGAACGCGCCCACCACGTCGCTCCGGGTGAGGGTGGTCTCGAGGACCTCGTTCGCCTGGTCGAGGACCCGACCGATGTCCGAGGAGGTCACGAGCGGTGAGTCCACGTCCTCCGTCCACGGCGTGTCCGTCGTCCCGATGAGCCACAGGTCGCCCCACGGGATGATGAAGAGCACGGACGCCTCCGTCCGCGTGATGACCCCGACACCCGCCGGCGCATCGATCCGGTCCCGCGGCACCGTCACGTGGATGCCCTTCGAGGCGAGCACGTCGAGGCCGGAAGGGGTGCCGGCCGCTTCCTGCTGCCGCCCGGTCCACACCCCGGTCGCCAGGATCGTCGCGCGTGCGTGGATCGCGAACGACTCACCGGTCTCCTCATCGCGCACCCGCACGCCGGTGATGCGGGGGTCGCCGAGGGCGGGCTGGTCGCCGGGGGTGCCGGGGCCGGGCTGGTCCGCACCATCCGTGTGGCCGGGCTGGTCCCGGTGGTCCCGGTGGTCTGCGTGGCCCGGCTCGTCCGCACCGTCCCGCAAGTAGTCCGTGACCCGCACCCGGGACACCGCCGAGGCCCCCAGGCCCACCGCTGACCGCACCAGTGTGAGGACCAGCCGGGCGTCGTCCACCTGCGCGTCGAAGTACTCGATCCCGCCGTGGGGTGCGTGGAGGCCCGGGAAGCGCTCCTTCACCTCCCCGGGCCCCAGGTGACGGTGGACGGGCACCGCCCGTCGCTGCCCCACCCGCGCGGACATGACGTCGTAGAGCGTGACCCCCGATCCCACGTACGCGCGATCCGCCAGCGGACTGGAGAAGGGCAGCACGAACGACACCGGGTGCACGAGGTGCGGTGCCAGGCGGGTGAGGAGGAGGTCGCGTTCGCGCAGGGCCTCGGCGACGAGGGGGAAGTCGAGCATCTCGAGGTACCGCAGTCCGCCGTGCACCAGCTTCGAGGATCGGGACGAGGTGCCCTGCGCCCAGTCGCCCGCCTCGATCAGGCCGGTGCTGAGACCGCGAGCGGCTGCGTCCAGCGCGATGCCCGCGCCCGTCACTCCACCACCCACGACGAGGACGTCCAGCGGCGTCGCCGCCGAAGAGCGCGCGAGCACTCTGAGCGTCGCGGATCGAGTGGTCGGATTCAGCGGGGCAGGGCGCACGGTGGACCTCGAATCGTCGCGGAGGAATGGTCCCCAGCCTAACGGGGAGAACGGACGCGGACCGGGACGAGGAGCACAGGGCCGGGGCCCGTGGAGTGGACCGGGGCGGGTCTCCGGAACACAGACCCCGGACCGTCAGGCGACCATGAACGAGCATGTTCCCTGCGCTGCTCAGCGACGACACGACACGCCAGTGAAACCACGCGGAAACCGGACAGACGCACCACCGGGCCGTACTGTGAGCATGCCGTCGCAGTCCGGGCCACGCCCGGTGGCACACGCAGCCGGCCGCGCGGCACCACGACCACCTGCACGACGCACCGGGAGGCACCCGATGACCCACCCTCCGCATCACGGCACTCCCGGTGATCCCCCCGCACCCGACACGTCCACGGGCGCCTCCGCCCCCAGGGACTCCGTCGCCCCCGACACCTCCAGGAGCACATTCGTCCCCCGGGACTCCCTCGCACCCGTCGCCCCCGCATCCCCCGAGGTGCACCTCGCTCAGCAGTCCCACCCCACGGAGGTCGACCTCGCGGGTACGCCGGGCACGGGCCACCCCGTCACGGACTACGACGTCCTCGACGACCCGGAGCCCCGCGTCGAACGGCCCGGCCTCGACGGCCGCACCGTCGATCGGTCCGGCCGGCTGCCTGCGGCCTCGTGGAAGTTCGTCCTCCGCACCGCGTTCGCGGGGTTCTTCCGCGATCAGTGCATCGATCTGGCGGCCGGCCTGTCGTTCCGCATGCTGCTGTCGCTGGCACCGGCCCTCGTCTCCCTCGTGTCGATCCTCAGCCTCGCGGGGCAGAGCGGGACGATCGTCAACGACGTCATGGACGAACTGGAGCGCATCGTTCCGTCCCAGACCTGGTCGACCATCCGGCCGCTCCTCGACTCTGTCCTCGACACCCCGTCGCCCGGGCTGGGCCTGTTCGTGGGTCTCGCAGTCGCCCTGTGGTCCTCGTCCGGCTACGTGAAGTCGTTCGGTCGCGCGATGAACCGGGTCGTGGGCGTCGAGGAGGGCCGCGGTCCCGTCGTCTTCAACCTCGTCATGTACGTGCTGACCCTGGGGATGCTGATCCTGGGCGCCCTCGCGCTGCTGGTGTTCGTGCTGTCCGGCCCGCTGGCCTCGGCGATCGGCGGGGTGCTGGGGATGAGTGATGTGACCCTGGCCGTCTGGAACGTGGCCCGCTGGTTCCTGCTGGCCGGGATCGTCGTCCTCTGCGTGGCGGTCCTCTACCACGCGACGCCCAACCTCAAGCAGCCCCGCTTCCGCTGGCTCAGCATCGGCGCGCTCATCGCGATCGTCGTCTCGATCCTCGCGACGTTCGGCTTCACCTTCTACGTCTCGCAGTTCGGCGCCTACAACGCGACGTACGGTGCACTCACCGGCGTCATCATCTTCCTCGTCTGGGTGTTCATCGTGAACGGCATCCTGCTCTTCGGCGCCGAGCTCGACTGCGAGATCGAGCGCGCCCGCGAGCTCCGCGCCGGCCTCCCCGCCGAGGTCGCCCTCCAGCTCCCCGTCCGCTCCACCAAGCGCACGCAGAGGCAGGCCCGCCAGGCGGAGGAGGAGATCCGCCGCGCCGTCAACCTCCGGGCCACCGCCGGCACCAGCCAGAAGGACCCGGGCGACGCCGCGCGGAAGGACGAGCAGAGGAGCACGGGCACCCAGCCCCAGCACTGAGGACCATCCCCCGCGCTGAACGCCCGCCTCACTCCCCCAGGTGCACCGCCACGTTGTCGAGGAGTCGGGGCTCACCCACACGGGCCGCGACGAGGAGGCGCCCCTCCTGCCCGGGCTGGGCCTCGCCCAAGTCCGGGCCGGTGACGACCAGGTAGTCGGCGGTGATGCCGCGCGACTGCAGGACGCGGGCAGCGGCGGCGACCACGGCCTCGGCGCCGGCGGAGCCCGCCTCCGCACCCGCGTGCAGGGCCTCGGAGATGCCGGCGGCCAGCGACCGCTCGTCCTCCGTGAGATAGGCGTTGCGGGAGCTCATCGCCAGGCCGTCCGTCTCGCGGACCGTGGGCCCGCCCAGGACCTCGACGCCCAGGCACAGCTCCTGGGCCATGAGGCGGATGAGGGTGAGCTGCTGGTAGTCCTTCTCCCCGAAGATCGCGATGTCCGGCTTCACCAGGCCGAACAGCTTCGCGACGACCGTGAGCACACCCTGGAACATCGTGGGGCGCATCTCGCCCTCGAGGATCCGGCCCAGCGGGCCCGGGTCGACCCGCACGGTCCCGTCCAGTCCGGCCGGGTACATGACGTCGACGGTGGGGGCGAAGACCACGTCCACCCCGACCTCGGCGCAGAGGGCGACGTCCCGCTCGAAGGTGCGGGGGTAGGTGTCGAAGTCCTCGCCGGGCGCGAACTGGGTGGGGTTGACGAAGATCGAGGTCACGACGGTGTCCGCCAGCGGGCGCACGTGCCGCATGAGCGACAGGTGCCCGTCGTGCAGCGCCCCCATCGTGGGGACGAGCGCGACGGTGCCGGTGGTCGCCGCGCGCAGCTCCTCGCGGGTCCGGACGATGAGGGGTCGCGTCACCGGCGCGGTCACCTCACTCACCGCGCGTGGGGACCACGAGCACCGGCGCGACCGTGCGGCTCAGCACCGACTGGCTCACCGAGCCCAGCAGCAGTCCGCTGAACCCACCGTGCCCGCGGGTGCCCAGGACGACGAGGGCGGCGGTGCGGGAGGCCTCGGACAGCACGCCGGCCGCGGATCCGTCGAACAGCCTCCACGCCACGTCCAGTTCCGGATGCGCCTCCCGCACCGTGTCGACGGCCCACTCGAGGTGCTCCTGCCGGTAGTCGTGCAGGGACTGCATCTCGATCGCGCCCTGACCCGGATTGGGGAAGCGGGTGCCCACCGTGACGGGGTTCGCGGCGACGAGCGTGAGCGCGCGCCCGGTCAGACGGGCGATGTCCGCGGCATACGCGATGACCGGGCCCGCCGAGTCTCCCAGGTCCACCGCCGCGACCACGTCGCCGTCGAAGTTGAGGGCCTCGGGCACGTTGGAGTAGCTGCGGCGCGCGTCTGCGGCAGCGGGGGCAGGTGCGCTGCTGGCAGGTGCGTTGGCGGCTGACGTGCTGGTGGCTGACGTGCCCACGCCGGGGTTGGCGCTGGCGACCGGCTGGTCGCCGGTTGCACCGTCGGTCCCCTGGCCGTTCGCCGCACCGTTCGCACCCACCCCGCCCGAGGCCGACACCAGTCGCGCCGTCTCCGTCGCCGCCGCCTCGCCGCCGGGCAGGTCCTGGCGGGGCGCGAAGAGGGTCTCCGTCCCGTCCTCGTCCCAGCGGGCGGGGATCACGAGCGTGGGGCAGTGGGAGTGGGCGGCCAGCGCGTTCGACACGCTGCCCAGGAAGCGGCCGGCGAAGCGGTTGCGGCCCCGCTTGCCCACCACGGCCAGGCGGGCGTGGGCAGATTCGCGGATGAGGACCTCGGCGGCGTGTCCCTCGATGACGTCTGAGCTCACGGACACGCCGGCACCGTCCGCCTTCGCGATGAGGTCGTCCAGCGTCTGCTGCGCGTCGTCCCGCATCGCGGTGCGGAAGATGTCCTGGGCGCGGTCGCCGGCCTCGGCGTCGCGGATGGGGACTTCGAAGGCGGCCACCAGCCGCAGTCCGCAGCCATGGCGCTGCGCGAGGGACAGTGCGATGTCGAAGGCCCGCGCGCAGTGCTCCGATTCGTCGACGCCCACCAGGATGGGCGCCTGCTGATCGTCCTGGTGAGACTCCTGCTGCGCTGCCGCGTCACGTGTCGTATCGGTCATGGCCCCACGGTACCGGGGAGACCTGGATCACTGTGAGGAGTGGACAAAGTGCGGACAGCGGGATCTTGGCGGGCGCCGGAGGCGGGGCTTGGTTCGAGCATCCGTCTCAACCTCCGCCTGAACCTCCGCCATCGATTCTCGCGAAGTACAGGAGTGCTTTGTCGTACAACGCGAGAGAAGTGCCTGGAAGATGTGGGCAGTCGGGACCGCGAAACTTCTCTCGCGAAATGCGGGAAAGCTTTCCCGCAGAACGCGAGAGAAGGGCCAAGTAGGTGCAGGGAGTGGGTAGCAGCGCCGGCTCCGCTCACGCACCCCGCCCCAGCCCCCGCGCTCCCTTGAAATTGACGCCGGATTCACATATATCTGGCTGTGGCCTGGATCACCCGCCAGACACCCCGACGCTCGACGAGGAGCCTCACCGATGACGGACACCGCAGCAAGCACCCGCGACGACTCGGGCAAGCCCCGTCACGACATGAGTGATGTCCACCCCGCCCCGCCGCACTCCCCGCTCACGCAGTCCTGGGAGCAGGCCGCGGACGAGCTCGCCGCCCGCCGCACCCTCTGGCCCGCCGAGGTCCCCCACGAACCCGCCGCCCTCGCCGCCGGCCCCGGCATCGCGGAGACCCTGCGCCACTGGGCCGCCACCCGGCCGGACGCCATCGCGGTCTCCTACTACGGCTGGGAGGCGAGCTGGTCAGAGATGGAGCGCCGGGCCTCGGCGACGGCCGGCTGGCTGGCGGCCCGCGGGGTGCGGACCGGCGACCGCGTGGGCGTCTACCTGGGCAACTGCCCGCAGTTCGTCGACGCGTTCCTGGCCATCGCGTGGCTGGGCGCCGTCTACGTGCCGATCAACCCGATGTACCGGGCGGAGGAGCTGCGGCACCAGCTGGCGGACTCCGGCGCGGTGCACCTCATCGCCCAGACCGGCCTGCGCGACATCGTCGACGCCGCCCTCCCCCAGCTCGATACCAGCGTGCAGGTCACCTGGACGGACCCCGCCGCTGTCTTCCTGGAGCCGGGCGCGCCCGCCCCCACCAGTGGCCTGCCGATGCCGGTTCCCACCGCCGCCGAGGCCGGGGACTGGTCCGCGGTCCTCGCCACCGGCCCAGCCCCCGCCGTCCCGGTCGACCCCGACCGACTGGCCGCACTCAACTACACCGGCGGCACGACGGGCCGGCCCAAGGGGTGCGAGCACACGATCGGGCACATGGCCTACACCGCAGCCTCCGCGCTGGCCGGGATGGGGACCGCGGCGGTCGAGGACGACGCCGCACCGGATGTCTCCCTGGGCTTCCTGCCCATGTTCTGGATCGCGGGGCAGAACCTGTGCCTGCTGCTGCCGCTCTACTCCGGCGGCGAGGTCGCGATCCTGAACCGCTGGCACCCGCGCGTCGCCCTCGAGACGATCGCGCAGCGCCGCGTCACCCGCCTCGTGGCGCCGGCGGACGGGTACGTCGAGCTCCTGGACCTCATCGAGTCCGGCGAGGTGCCGGATCCGGACCTCTCGTCGCTCGCGCAGTGCCAGGCCGTCTCCTTCGTCCGGAAGCTCGACACGCAGCTGCGGCAGCAGTGGCACGAGCTCACGGGCGTGACGCTGCGGGAGTCGTCGTTCGGGATGACGGAGACCCACACCTCCGACACGTTCACGCTGGGCCTGCAGGAGAATGACCGCGACCTGGCCGCCGAGCCCGTCTACTGCGGCTTCCCCGTCCCCGGCACCCGGATCGTCATCGTCGACGTCGACCTGAACCCGGTGCCGGTGGGTCAGGAGGGCGAGATCCTCGTCCAGTCGCCGTCGGTCATGACCGGGTACTGGCAGAACGAGCGCGCGACGGCGGAGTCACTCATCGACGGGTGGCTGCGGACGGGCGACACGGGTCGCTTCGACGAGGTCGGCGCGCTCACGTACCTGGCCAGGACCAAGGAGATGATCAAGGTCAACGGCATGAGCGTCTTCCCGTCCGACGTCGAAGCGCTGCTGCGCGCCCACCCGGACGTGGGCACTGTGGCCGTCGCACCCCGCGAAGACGCGGCGAAGGGCCAGGTACCGGTCGCCTTCATCATCCCCTCCCCCGGCAGCACTCCGGACACGGACGCGCTCACCGCATGGGCGAAGGAGAACATGGCCGTCTTCAAGGTCCCCGAGTTCGTCTTCGTCGACGCCATGCCCATGACGGCGACCGGCAAGATCCGCAAGACGGAACTCATCGCTCAGCACCTCACGCCCACCTCTCTCCCAGGAGCCTGATCACCCCGATGGACACCGCCCCGCGCACCCTCCTCATCGCCAATCGCGGCGAGATCGCCGTGCGGATCATCCGCACCGCCCAAGCGCGAGGGCTCACCGCCGTCGCCGTCCGCTCCACCGACGAGGAGGCCCTGGGCGCGGCCGCCGGCCTGCACGTGCAGCTGGCTGACGAGGTCGTCACCCTGCCCGGCCGCGGGGCCGCCGCCTACCTGGACGCCGAGGCCGTCGTCGCCGCTGCTCGTGAGGCCGGCGCTCAGCTCGTGCACCCGGGCTACGGCTTCCTCGCCGAATCCGCCCGGCTGGCGCAGCTGACCGCCGAGGCCGGACTCACCTGGGTGGGCCCCTCCCCCGCCGCTCTGGAACTGTTCGGGGACAAGCGCGCCACGCGGCAGCGGGCCGTCGAGCTGGGCATCCCCGTCCCCGCTGCGACCGGGCTGCTGGAGGGGGACGAGGGGAAGGCCCTGGCCGCAGTGAGTCGACTGCTGTCCGAGCACTCCGCCGGCATCGCGATCAAGGCCGTCGCCGGGGGCGGCGGGCGCGGGATCCGGCTGGTGACGGACCCGTCTGAGCTGGAGCGCGCGCTCACCACGTGCGCCGCCGAGGCCCGGGCCGGGTTCGGCGATGACCGCATCGTCGCCGAGGCCCTCATCACCGGCGCCCGCCACATCGAGGTCCAGGTCCTGGGCACGGCTGACTGTGTCGTCGTGCTGGGCGATCGCGACTGCTCGATCCAGCGCAGACGGCAGAAGCTCGTCGAGATCGCACCCGCGCCGCACCTGAGCGATGATCTGCGCGCCCGCCTCCACGCGGATGCGCAGCGGCTGTGCGCGTCGGCTGGCTATGCGTCGCTCGCGACGGTCGAGTTCCTGGTGACCGGCGAGGACCACGTCCTCCTCGAGGTGAACCCCCGCATCCAGGTCGAGCACACGGTGACCGAGCAGGTGACGGGCCTCGACCTCGTCGACTGCCAGCTCGACGTGGCGCTGGGTGAGGCAGGTGAGTCAGGCGAAGCGGCCGCCCTGGGACACCCGGACGCATCAGAAGGACTGACAGCACCGGAGGCCGAGGGGCCGTCGGCGACCGCTGGCGCATCGGATGTCGCGGCCGCACTGGGCGCGACCGTCGCGCCTCGGGGCTTCGCGGTGCAGCTGCGTGTCGCGGCGGAGACGATCGGCGAGCAGGGCGACCCATCGCCCAGTGTGGGAACCGCGACCGCGGTGCGCTGGCCCACAGGTCCGGGGGTCCGCGTGGATACGTGGGTCGAGGCCGGCAGCCGGGTGACGGGCTCATTCGACTCGCTCCTGGGGAAGATCATCGTGCAGGGCCCCACGCTCGCGGCCGCGCTGCGTGCCGGCGACCGAGCCCTGCGCGAGACCTCGATCAGCGGCCTCGACACGACGGTGGGCCTACTGCGGGCGATCGGCGAGGTCCTGAACCCCGGCGAGGAGACGACGACGTCCTTCGACGAGCAGGTGCAGGAGATCGTCGGGCGAGCGCGGGAGATCGACGCCGAGGATCGCGCAGCGCGCGAGGAAGCGGGAGCCGGCGCAGCGGCAGGTGCCGGTGCAGCGGCAGGTGCCGGTGCAGCGGCCGGCGCTGCGGCCTCGGCGGAGCCCGACCTGGCCCCGGGCGAGGAGCTGCTGCGGGCGCCGCTGACGGGCACGGTCATCGGGCTGGGTGAGGATCCGCGCGAGTACGTGCTGCTCGAGGCGATGAAGATGCACCATCCGGTGCCGGGGCCGGCGGCCGGCCGCGTCCGGCACCTCGTGGCCGTGGGCGATTCCGTCCCCGCCGGGACGCCGCTGGCCGTCCTGTCCTCGGTGACGGGCGACGCGGATGCGGAGACGGACGCGCACGAGCCGCACCCCGGCGTCGCGGAGGTCCAGGAGCGGCACGCAGCCGTCCTCGACGACGCGCGCAAGGACCAGCTGGAGTCAATCCGGGCGCGCGGGCGGCGGACGGCGCGTGAGAACCTCGCGGACCTCGTGGATCCCGGCAGCTTCGTGGAGTACGGACCGCTCATCATCGCCGCGCAGACGCAGCGGCGCAGTGTGGAGGAGCTGATCCGGCGGACCTCGGGCGATGGGCTGCTGGGCGGGACCGCGACCGTCGAGGGGCGCGAGGTCGTCGTCATGAGCTACGACTACTCGGTGCTGGCGGGCACGCAGGGCTCGCGCAACCACAAGAAGACGGACCGGCTCATCCAGTTGGCGGAGCGTCGCGGCGCGCCCCTCGTCCTCTTCGCGGAGGGCGGCGGCGGGCGGCCGGGCGACACGGACCGGGCGCCGTCGATCGGGCTGGGCGTGGAGACGTTCGCGTCGCTGGCGCGGCTGCGGGGGCGGGTGCCGCTCATCTCCGTCGTGTCGGGGCGGACGTTCGCGGGCAACGCGGCGCTGGCTGGGGTGTGCGACCTCATCATCGCGACCCCCGAGGTCAACCTGGGGATGGGCGGGCCCGCGATGATCGAGGGCGGCGGGCTGGGTCGGCATCGACCCGAGGACATCGGCCCCGCGCACGTCCACCTGGCCAACGGGAACATCGACATCCTCGCCGCCGACGAGGCGGACGCGGTCGCGCACGTGAAAGAGGCACTGTCCGCGCTGGTGGGGACGGTGCGCGGGGAGGTGGGTGCGGCCTCGGCGGAGGCGGTCGACGCTTCCCTCGCCGAGGCCGCACGCACCGCCGTGCCCGCGGAGCGGCTGCGCGCCTTCTCGATGCGGACGGCGATCGAGGCCGTCGTGGACCCTGGCACCTTCACGGAGGTGCGGGCCGGATTCGGGGCGGGCGCGATCACGGGGTTCGGCCGGCTCGACGGGCGGGCGTTCGCGCTCATCGGGAACGACAACCACCATCTGGGCGGGGCGATCGACGTCGATGCGGCGCGGACGATGACCCAGCACCTGCGGCTGGCGCAGGACCACGGGGTCCCGGTCGTGTCCTTCGTCGACACGCCGGGCTTCATCGTGGGGCCGGAGGCGGAGCTGGAACCGGGCGTGCGCGCGTTCGGAGATCTGTTCGTGGCGGGCGCGGCGCTCACGGTGCCGTTCGGCGCAGTCGTCATCCGCAAGGGATACGGCTTGGGCGCGATGGCGATGATGGCCGGCAGCGCGGAGGCGCCGCAGTTCACGGTCGCGTGGCCCAGCGGCGAGCTGGGACCGATGGGGCTCGAGGGCGCCGTACGACTGGGGTACGCGAAGGAGCTCGCAGCGATCGAGGACGAGGCGGAGCGTACAGCGGAGGAGGCCCGGCTGGTCGACGAGCTGTACGCGCAGGGGCGGGCGATGAACGCCGCGATGCTCTTCGAGATCGACGACGTCATCGACCCGGCGCTGACTCGGGAGTGGATCCGGACGCTGCTGTGAGGTGAGGGACTGGGCTGGCAGGCGCGGCTGGGCAGGCGAGCCTGTGCGCCCGCCGATGACGGCCTCGGCGGACTTCTCCGGTACAGTAGGACTCTGGTGAACCCGGCGACGGGTTCCCTGCGTCGTTCGGACGCCTCGCATTCGAGCCGCACGCACTGCCCCAGCGGGCCCCGCCTCCACAGGCGCACGGGCTGACCGCGAGCACTGCCGGCTCCCGTTTCCGAAGCACCTCCCCAGCGGCGAACGAGCCCACCATCCGGTGAGGCCCGCCCCTGCCACGCACAGCCTGCGCGCATCCGTGATGCGACGCCGTGCCTCGGCACTTCGAAAGGTCACCCCATCAACGCTTCGCAGTCCTCCTCCGCCCCGACCACGTTCGCGCAGCTGGGCGTTCCCGCCCCGATCGCGCGCGTCCTCGCGGCGGACGGCAAGGTCGATGCCTTCCCCATCCAGCAGGACACCCTGCCCGACACGCTGGGCGGCCGCGACGTCCTGGGCCGCGGCAAGACCGGGTCCGGCAAGACGCTCGCGTTCTCCATCCCCATGGTCGCCCGCCTGGGTGCCACCCGCGACGCCGCGAACCTGCCCAAGCGCCCGCGCGGCCTCATCCTGGCGCCCACGCGTGAGCTCGCGACGCAGATCGACGCGGTCATCAGCCCGCTGGCCCAGGCGTACGGCCTGCGCACCACCACGATCTTCGGCGGTGTGAGCCAGAACCGGCAGATCAACGCTCTGGGGCGCGGCGTCGACATCGTCGTCGCCTGCCCCGGCCGCCTCGAGGACCTGCTCCAGCAGCGGGCGCTCACCCTCGACGCGGTCGAGATCGCGATCCTCGACGAGGCCGACCACATGGCGGATCTGGGCTTCCTGCCCGGCGTCACCCGCATCCTGTCGAAGACGCCCGAGGACGGGCAGCGCCTCTTCTTCTCCGCGACCCTGGACAATGGGGTCGACAAGCTGGTGCGCCGCTTCCTCCACAACGAGGTCATGCACTCGGTCGATGCGCCCGAGTCGCACGTCAGCCAGATGACCCACCACGTCTTCGAGGTCTCGAACGACGACAAGAAGGAGCTCGTCCGGGTGCTGGCCTCCGGCACGGGACGCCGCATCCTCTTCACACGCACGAAGCACCAGTCGAAGCGGTTCGCGAAGCAGCTGACGGCCCAGGGCATCCCCGCCGTCGACCTGCACGGCAACCTGTCCCAGCCGCAGCGCGACCGGAACCTCGCGGCGTTCGGCGAAGGCCGCGTCCGCGTGCTCGTCGCGACTGATGTCGCGGCGCGCGGCGTGCACGTCGATGACGTCGAGCTGGTCGTCCATGTCGATCCGCCGGCCGAGCACAAGGCCTACCTGCACCGCTCCGGCCGCACCGCGCGCGCCGGCAGCGCGGGCGACGTCGTCACGATCATGCTGCCGGAGCAGCGCAAGGACACCCAGGTCCTGCTGCGCAAGGCGAAGGTGAAGGTCACGCCCGTCACCGTCACCCCGGACTCCGCCGAGGTCACCCGCCTCGTGGGCGAGGTCGCTCCCCACGTCGAGCCCGCGCCGCCGGCACAGCCGCAGCAGCAGGGTGGCCGTGGACAGGGTGGCCGTGGACAGGGTGGTCGTGGTGGCCAGAGCGGTAGCGGCGGCCAGGGTGGACGCGGCCGAGGCCGTGGTCGCGGTGGTCAGGGTCAGGGCGCCGGGCAGGAGTCCCGCGCCGGCCAGAGTTCGCGCTCCGATCAGGGCGGACAGTCCCGCGGACAGGGCGGTCGTGGCCAGGGCCAGGGCAACCAGTCGGGCCGCGGTCAGGGCGGCCCGGGTGGACGCGGCAGCCGCGGACGTCGCGGTGGCCAGCGCTCCGCACAGGCCGGCGCGCGCACCCGCTGAGGGTCGCACCTCTGAGGCTCTCGCCCGTCAAGGTCCGCTCCTCTGAGGTCCGCTCCTCCGAGGCTTGCCCTCTGAACTTCTGAATGCAGAAGACCCGCATCCCGTAAAGGGTGCGGGTCTTCGTGCGTCCTCAGCCGGACCGGGTGACCACGGCCGATTCGCCGTCGGCCCTCTCGGCGTCAGCTCTGTCGACGTCAGCACTTCAGCGCCTCCACGGCCCCCGGTTGTCGGGCGACCGATGAGGTCCTGCGGGTCCGTGCTGAAATCGCGGCGTGCCGCACCGTTGACCCGGGCGTCTCCCGCCGCACCGAAGAGGTGTCCGGCGGCCTTCGCGGCCTCGATGATGTTCGTGTGCTGCGCCAGTCGCTGGCCCACCTCGCTGCCGGACACGAGGACCAGGCGGTCCACGCGGCGGCCGCACCCGCCTGATCTCCTCGGCGCACCACGCCATCCCTATACTCGGAATCGACCGGTGCACCCCACGGAAGAGTCAACCGTCACATGACAGGTTTCAACAACGAGCCCCCGCCGCTCACGAACACAGACATCGCGATCCTCAGCACCCTGGGGCTCCAGAAGAAGCTCGATTCGGGCCAGGAGCTCTCGCCCGACGATCTCCAGCTGGTGCCGCGACATATGCTCCGGCCCATCCGACCCCTCATCGATCCGCAGTCCGAGCGAATGGTGGCGTCCGGCCCATGCCGGCTCGTCATCTGGGATTCACCCGGCGACGGGTCGCACAATGCCGCGGGAGCACCGCTGCTCTTCACCGGCACCGCGAATTCCATGGGTATCGCCTACGGCGTGGGCGCCGCCGCGGGCACGGTCGCCATGAACGTCATGGGCGCGCGCAGGGCGAAGCAGGATGCAGTGCAGCGGTGGATGGACTACATCCCCCACGGCGCCGCCACCGTGAGCACCCACGGCTTCTACGTCGAATCGCAGGAGCACGGACTGCTGCACTGGCAGTGGGAACTGTTCAGCACCACCGAATGGATCGAGCCCTCGACTGTCGAGCTGACCCTCCAGACGGACGAGGGGTCCGTCCGGTGCCGGTTCCTGTCCGACTGGGCAGAGCTCGTTTTTGTCTCCTGGGTCCAGGTGTGCCACCCGCAGCATCCGGGGAAGTACACGTGGTTCCACCAGGACTGGATCGAGCGGGTCCGGAACATCACCGGCATCGATCCGTTCACCGAGCAGCCAGTCGACGAGCTGGGCGGCTGACGGCCGGGACGCACCACAGGACGCCCGCTGGGCACGACGCACCCGCGCCACAGGGTCAGGGAACCACCGACAGGTCGTCTCCGTGCAGGACGGCGTGGGAGTCACCCTCGAAGCTGACCTGCACCCGATTCGTGCCGGCGCTCTCCGGCGAGTACCACTCGTCACCGGACACGATGCCCACCCACACGCCCGTAACCAGGGGCAGCACCAGCATGGCAGCGACGACGAGACCGGCCCGACGACTCAGGGCGGGCTGGCCACCGGCGCCGAGGCTGGACCCAGTCGATGCTCCCGCCCCGGCTGCACGTCCTCGTCCGGCGGCCCCGCCTTGTCCGGCCAGTGTTCCCCGCCCGGCCGCGCTCCCCTCAGGTCCCCCGACGGGAACCGGGATGGAGCCTCGCGGCAGGTCGGAGATGAGTCCCTCCAGGTCCCGCAGCGTCGTCGCCTCCTGCAGGAGCTGCAGGCGCACCTCGAAGTCGTCGTCCGTCAGCCGCCCCTGCGCGTATCCCTCGGAGAGGACGTCACGGTAGGCGTCGCGCTGGGCGAACGACGGACGTTCGGAGAGCCGAGGGATCGACATGCCACCATTCTGTCCTATGGCGCGGGGCCTCGGGAGCCGCGTCTCGGCGGGGTTCACCAGTGGTCGGACCGCCGGCCACGGCGCCGCGGGCACTCACCTCATCGCGGCCTCGGGAACAGCTCGCCCCCGAGCTCACCCCACTCGGTGGCTCGCACCCTGGTGACCGTCCGCCAACCAGGGGCCCTGACCGGTGATCTGCTCGCGGATCGTGCGGCCGGGTTGCGGCTCCGCGAGGACCCCGCGCCGGCGCAGCTCCGGCGTGACGTACTGGCCGAACCGCTCCAGATCCGCCGGGCGCACCGCGGCAGAGATGTTGAAGCCGTCGATGTCCGCCTCCTCCATCCAGCGCTCCAGCTCGTCCGCCACGGTCGCGGGCGACCCGACGATGACCGGGCCGCGACCGCCGATCGCCACGAACTCCGCGAGATCCCGCACCGTCCACTTCTTCCCGTCGGACAGAGTCGTGAACGACGCGAGCGCCGAGTGATTCGCCTCCGTCTGCACGTGCTCGATCGTGTCCTCCGGGTCCGCTCCGGCGAGGTCGACGCCCGTCCAGCCGCCGAAGAGGGCGAGCGCGGACTCCGTATCGACGTACGGCGTGTACGACTCGAGTCGCGCCTGCGCCTCCTCGTCCGTGTCCGCCACGACGATCGTCGCGAGCGTGAAGATCTTCACCTCGTCACGGCTGCGCCCGCGCTCCTCGAGGCCGTCGCGAATCCCGTCGACCCACCGGCGGATGAGGCCTGTCGAGCCGCCGGAGAGGAAGATCGCCTCCGCGTGATCGAGCGCGAACTCCTGCCCCCGCTTCGAGGAGCCCGCCTGGAAGAGCAGCGGTGTGCGCTGCGGGCCCGGTGAGGCGAGCGCCTGCCCGGGCACGGAGAACCAGGTCCCCTCGTGTCCGATGTCGTGGACCTTCGCGGGGTCGACGAACACGTTCGCCTCCGCGTCCGCGCGCACGGCATCCGGCTCGAACGACCCCTCGAACAGCTTGTACATGACCTCCAGGTACTCGTCCGCCCGGTCGTACCGCTCGTCGTGCGGGATCTGCCCCGCCATGCCCATGTTCTGCGCCGCGGAGTCCTGGTAGCTCGTCACGATGTTCCACGCGACGCGCCCGTCCGTGAAGTGGTCGAGCGTGCTGAACGTGCGGGCCAGCAGATACGGCTGCTCGTACGTGACGGACGCCGTGATGCCGAAGCCCAGGGTCTGCGTCACCGCCGCCATCGCCGGCACCGCGACGAGCGGATCCAGCAGCGGCACCTGCACCCCACCCCGGTTCGCCGCCGCCCCAGACCCGCCGTAGACGTCGTACACGCCCGGGATGTCCGCCAGGAACAGGGCAGAGAACCCGGCCTCCTCCAGCGTGCGGGAGAGCTCCGTCCAGTAGCTCAGGCTCGTGTACTCGTGCACCCGCGACTCCGGGTGCCGCCACAGGCCGGGCGACTGGTGGACGGGGACCATCATGTCGAACGCGCTCAGCTGGATCGGCTTCTTGGGCGGGGGTGTCATGTGGAGCGGGCCTCCTTCAGGGGCGGGTGGGGTGGGCGGCGTGCCGGTGGGCACCGGCCGCTGCGGTGGCCGGAACAGAGTCCGTGCCCGAGGCCGTGGTCACCGGGGCACTCCGGTGACCACGGCCTCGGCGGTCTGGCCGGCCTCGGCGGTGTCTGTGGCCGTGGCCCGAGCCCGGGCCTCGGCACGAGCCGGGTCGTGGGCGGCGACGGCCGCGATCCCGGAGATCACGCAGAGCAGTGTGAGGTAGCCGCAGATGAGCCACGGGGTCTGGCCGCCGGCGGCGAAGAGGAGAGCGGCGACCATCGGCATGATGCCGCCGCCAATCACGGTGCCCAGCTGGTAGCCCATGTTGACGCCGGAGTAGCGGACCTCGATGGGGAACTGCTCGGCGAACCAGGCGGCCTGCGGGCCGTAGACCGCGTCGTGGGCCAGGTTCATGCCCAGCACGACGACGATCGGCAGGAGGATGAGCGGGCCCGCGTCCAGGAACGCGAAGAACAGCCAGCCGAACACGGCGATGCCGGCGATCCCGAACAGGGTGACGGTCCGGCGGCCCAGCCGGTCGGACACCGCACCCCACAGCGGGCCGGTCACGAGCCCCACGGCCGAGGCGATCATGACCGCCGTGACCCCCGAGGTCGAGTCGCCCCGCTGATCCGCGAGGTACGTGAGCATGTAGACGGTGATGAGGTAGTAGACGCTGTTCTGGGCCAGGCGCAGCCCCACGGTCACGAGCAGGACGCGGGGGTGGCGGGTGACGACCTGCCACAGCGGCTGGTCGGGGACGTTGCCGGATTCCTTGTGCTCGACGAACTCCGGTGCATCCGTCACGCCCAGGCGGATCCACAGGCCGAACGCGATGAGGAGGGCGGACGCCAGGAACGGGATCCGCCACCCGAACTGCTGGAACTGCTCGTCCGTCAGCACCGCCTGGACCGTGAAGAACGCGCTGGTCGCCAGCAGCATGCCAGCGGCGGACCCGATCTGCGTGAACGAGCCGAACAGCCCGCGGCGGCCCACGGGGGCGTGCTCGACGGAGAGGAGGGCGGAGCCGCCCCACTCGGCGCCCGCGGACAGGCCCTGGAAGATGCGCAGCACGACGAGTCCCGCGGCCGCCCACCAGCCGATCGCCTCGAAGGTAGGCATGAGGCCGATGAGCGTCGAGGCGATCCCCATCGTCAGCAGCGAGGCGACGAGCAGCGCCTTTCGGCCCACGCGGTCACCCAGGTGACCTGCGATGATGCCGCCCAGCGGGCGTGCGAAGAAGCCCACGGCCAGAGTCGCGAACGATGCTAGCAGGCTGCCCAGCTCGCTCTCCAGCGGGAAGAACTGGACGTTGAAGATCAGCGCCGCGGCCGTGCCGTAGAGGTAGAAGTCGTACCACTCGATCGTCGTGCCCACGAACGCGGACGCGAGGATCCGCTCCTTGCCCTTGACCGGGTTGCGGGAGGCTGTGCTCACGACTCCGCTCCCGAGGCCGTGGTCGCCTTCGTCGCCGGTGCGTCGCCGATCGCGTTGAGTCCCTGCGGGAGGGTTCCGTTGATCCACCAGTCGCCGATCGCGCGAGCGCGGAAGGCGATCGGGTTGTGGGTCGCGACCGTCTGCGCGTTCCGCCAGTGGCGGTCGAGAGCCTTCGAGGTCGAGGTCGCGGACGCGCCCACCGTGAGGAAGAGGTCCTGGGCGGCACCCAGGGCCAGCTCGGGGACGGTGATCTGCGCGTGCTCGACGGCGATCTCCTCGTAGTGAACGGCCTCGGGAACGGGGACCGAGTGATCGTGGCCGTCCGCACCGGCGGCGATGGCGGCATTGATCCCGTCGTCCAGGACGCGGGCCGTGTGGAGGACCGTCGCCTCCGCTGAGTAGGCCTTCGCGGCGATGCGGCCGGTCGCCTCCTGGATGAGCGGGTCCTCGCGGAACGGCATGCCCAGCCCGGTGTTGAAGGTGCGGGCGCGGCCCGCGATCGTGGCGGCGGCATCACGGCGGGCGGCGCGGGCGATGCCGGCCAGCACAGCCAGGAGGACGAGCTGGAAGAAGGCGGCCTCGTGGATGGCTTCGACGGTGCCGACGACGCGGTCGAAGACGGCGTCCTCGTCGACCGCGACGTCCTCGAACGTCGTCGTGCCGGTGCCGGTGAGCTTCTGCCCGAAGCCGTCCCAGTCGTCGTCGACGCGCACGCCGGGGGCGTCGGTGCGAACGGCGACGAAGCCGCGCCCGTCCTGCCCGGCGATCGCGACGGACACGCGGGTCCAGTCGCTGAAGATGGTGGCGGTCGAGTAGAACTTCTGGCCGTTCAGCCGCCAGCCCGCCTCGGTCCGCGTAAGGACAGTGTTGAGGGTGCCCAGGCGGTTGCCGCCCTTCTCCGTCGACGCGTTGCCCACAGTCTGGCCCGCGAGGACGCGGGGGTACCAGGCATTCTGGATGTGGGGCGGCTGGAAGCGCAGCGCCTCGACGAAGCCGGCGTGGGAGCGGTAGAGGTGGGCGATGTTGGAGTCGGCCTCCGCGAGGTCGACGAGGAGGCGGATGAAGGTCTCGATCGAGGCGCCCGGGCCGCCGTGCTCAGCGGGGACGCGCAGGGTGCCGAAGCCGGCCGAATCGAGTGCGCGGACCTCGTCGAACGGCAGGTCGCGGTGGAGCTCGCGGGCCAGCGAGCCTGCGGCGATGCGGTCGAGGTGGGGCTGGAAGTGCGCGCGCAGCGAGGCGTAGTCGGCGGGCAGTGCGGGCGGCGTGGTTGCCGGGACCCGTCGGGCGGTCCCGGGGGCGGGGGACCCGGGGGCAGTGGTTTCCGTGGCCCTCGCGAATTCTGTGGTGGTCGACATCCGTACTGCGCCTCCTGGACTGGCGCGGCTGTGAGCTGCGCCTCGGGTGAACCGTCGACAGCCGAACGTATCCAGGTGGTGTGTCACGTGACGTCATCCGTGTCACAGAACGACGCGTGGCGTCACAGTCTGACGCGCGAATCTGCGCAGTGGGGGTGGACGTGGGAGGTCGCCCTGACAGACGAGGCCGTCGCTGCGGTGCGCGACCGAGGCGCGCGATCACAGCACAACAACCGCGGTCCCCGCGACGGCACGGTGACACCGTACGGGCGCGGGGGCCGCGTCACAGAGGAGGTCCGCCTCAGGCGGCCAGCGCCTCTGCGGCCGGGGTCGCCGGGCGGCCGATCAGGTCCTCGAGGTCTGTGCTGGCGGTCTCGAGCGCGCCGCCGGCGATCGCGACGTCCCAGCCCGCAAGCATCTGTGCGATCTCGGTGGGCAGGCCCGCGCCCTCGAGCGTCTGCTGGTACTCCTCGACGGACTGGTCGACGTAGGAGACCTCGGCGCCGACGACCGTGCCTATCGCCTGGGCCAGCTCCGGGTAGGTGATCGACGGCTGTCCGCCCAGCTCGTAGGTCTTCCCCGCGTGGCCGTCCGTCGTCACGACGACGGCAGCGGCCTCGGCGTAGTCGCGGCGAGCGGCGCCGGCGACCCGACCCTCACCGGCCGCGCCGAACAGGTGACCGGTCGCGCGAGCCGCATCCAGGTTCGAGGCGTAGTTCTCCCAGTACCAGCCGTTGCGCAGCAGGACGTGGTCGATTCCACTCGAGGCGAGCAGTGCCTCGGTGTCACGGTGCTCGGGGGCCAGGCTGAGCTCCGAGGTCTCCGCGTTCAGCAGGCTCGTGTAGGCGATGAACCCGACACCCGCCGCCTTCGCGGCATCGAGGATGCTCGTGTGCTGCGCGAGGCGTCGGCCCACCTCGCTGCCGGAGACCAGGACGAGCCTGTCGACGCCCCGCAGTGCGGAGGTGAGAGCGGCCGTGTCCTCGTAGGCGGCCTCGGCGACGGTGATCCCGCGCTCGGCCAGGTCCGCGGCCTTCGAGGCCGTGCGGACGATCGCGACGATGTCGCCCGCCGCGACGTCGCGGGCGAGGAGGGAGTCGATGATGTGGCGGCCCAGGTGACCGGCGGCGCCGGTGACTGCGATGCGCATGGTGCGTCCTCTCGTCTGTCGGCGACCCCGTGGCCGCCGTGCTGTGTTGACAGTCAAACACTTCTTTTTCGTTAGTGCAAAGTGTTGGTAAGTGCTTACGATCACGGTACAGTGGTGGGGACGAATGAGGCGGCGATGAGAGCGGAGGACGGCGCTGTGCGTGCGGACGAGGCGATCGGCTCCCCTGGAGGGTTCGGCACGGGCGGATCACCCGCGGACGACCTCGCAGCGGATGCGTTCTCCAGCCGCTGCGCCTCGCGTCCCGCTCTGCAGCACCTGACGGGTAAGTGGGGTGCGCTCACGATGGTCGCGCTGCGGCAGGCGCAGGAGCCCCGGCGTTTCGGCGAGATCCGACGGCGGATCGACGGGATCAGCGACCGCATGCTCTCGCAGACGCTGGGGCAGCTGGAGCGCGACGGCATGGTCGAACGGACCGTGCGCAGCTCGATCCCCCCACACGTCGACTACGCGCTCACCCCACTGGGCCGGCGCATCGCGGAGCCCCTGGAGGCGCTCATCGCGGCGGTCGAGGACGCACTGCCGGCGGTGCTCGACGCGCAGGACGCATACGACCGCTCGAACGGCGAGTGAGCGTGGACGGCGAGTGAGCGTGGATGTCACCAGAGGGTTCCTACACTGACGGAGACGGCGCCCGCACCGCGGCACCGTCATCCGCCACCGGCAGAGGAGCCTGCATGACCGCCGCACCGATCACCGATCCCGCCGCCCTCATCTCGTTCGACTCGCTCCTGACCGAGGAGGAGAAGGCCACCCGCGACCGGATTCGCGCCTTCGTCGACGACCGGCTGCGGCCCCACATCGCGCAGTGGTACGAGGAGGCGCACTTCCCCGTCGAGCTCGTCCCCGAGTTCGCACAGCAGGGCCTGCTGGGCATGCATCTGACCGGGTACGGGTGCGCGGGCCGCTCCGCCGTCGAGTACGGACTCGCCGCCACGGAGCTCGAGGCCTGCGACAGCGGACTGCGCACCTTCGTGTCCGTCCAGGGGTCGCTCGCGATGTCCGCGATCCACAAGCACGGGTCGGAGGAGCAGAAGCAGGAGTGGCTGCCCCGCATGAGCACGGGCGAGGCGATCGGCTGCTTCGGCCTCACGGAGCCCGACTCCGGGTCCGACCCGGGATCGATGACCACGTTCGCCCGCCGCGATGGGGACGACTGGGTCCTCACGGGCCGGAAGCGGTGGATCGGGCTGGCGAGCATCGCCGCGATCTCCGTCGTCTGGGCGCAGACCGATGACGGCGTCCGCGGTTTCCTGGTCCCCACGGACACCCCCGGGTTCTCCGCGACCCCCATCGAGCCCAAGCTGTCCATGCGCGCCTCGATCCAGTGCGACATCGAGATGACGGACGTCCGCCTGCCCGCCGATGCGGTGCTCCCCGGCGCCCAGGGACTGTCCGGGCCGTTCTCGTGTCTGAACGAGGCCCGCTACGGCATCGCGTGGGGTGCGATGGGTGCGGCACGCGACTCTTTCGAGGCGGCGCTGGCCTACACGCGGACCCGCACCCAGTTCGGTCGTCCGCTCGCCGCGTTCCAGCTCACGCAGCGCAAGCTCGTCGACATGGCGCTCGAGATCGACAAGGGCCTCCTGCTGGCACTCCAGCTGGGGCGACTCAAGGACGCGGGGGCGCTGCAGCACCACCAGATCTCCGTCGGGAAGCTCAACAACTGCCGGGAGGCGATCGCGATCGCCCGCGAGGCGCGCACACTGCTGGGCGGCAACGGCATCACACTCGACCACTCGCCGCTGCGGCACGCGACCAACCTCGAGTCGGTCCGCACGTACGAGGGCACGGACGAGGTCCACACCCTCATCCTGGGCCAGCAGCTGACGGGAGAGGCGGCGTTCGCCTGAGCCTGTGGTCCCGCCGCACGTGCACGACGAGCAGCACCGCGACGAGGACGCACAGGACGCACATGACCGAGGCGGCCAGGACGATCCCCGCCCGCATCCCGTACGCGGTCGCGAGTGCGCCAGTCCCCAGTGCCGCGACCGCCTGGAGGGCGTAGGCGACGAGGTAGAGCGTCGAGAGGATCGCACCGCTGCGATCCGGTGGCACGACGGCGCCCAGCAGGCCCAGACCACCCGCGAACCCGAACGCGTACGCCGCACCGCCCACGACGCTGAAGACGAGGAAGAGGCTCACGGTGCCCGCCTCCGCGACTCCCGCCATGAGTCCCATGCTCGCGACCGTCAGTGCCGTGCCGATCCCGATCGACACGGTCGCGGGCACGCCGGCGATCAGCACGCCGGTCAGGCCGATCACCGCGGTCGAGGAGCCCAGCAGGAGGCCGACGACAAGAGTGCTGTCCGTGATCGCGAAGGCACTGATCATCTGCGCGCCCATCGCGAGGAAGATCGCGCCCGCGCAGTAGGCCAGCGACAGCGACATTGTCGCGAGCCAGAAGACGAGGGCCAATCCCTGCGGCAGCTCGGGCCGCTGGGGACGCCAGCGCGGACCGCTCGCCGGCCGGTCGTCCGGCGTCGAGGCGAGCAGGACGGCCACCGCCAGCGCGAGGACGACGAGGACGACGAATCCCCAGACCGTGGGCAGCGGGAGGTACTCCGCGACGACACCGCTGATGACGAGCGCCGCGGTCAGTCCCGTTGCGGTCGAGACCGTCGCCGTGGAGCTCGCGAAGAGCGGCGTCCGCGTCCCCCGGTTGTCGAGGAGCGCGGCGGTCCCCGCACCCATGCCGAGGCCGGTGCCGGCCCCCTGCAGAACGCGCCCCGCGAAGAGGGCGGAGACGTGCGGAGCCGTGGCGAAGAGGACGCCGGAGGCCGCGATGAGGAGGACGGCGGCGATGAGGACGATCCTGCGGCCGAAGCGGTCGGAGAGTCCGCCGAAGAGCGGCAGAACGACGATGAGGGTCAGCTGGTACGTCGCGAACACGGCCGTGACGAGGAAGGGGGTGAGGTCCCACCGCTGGGCGTAGTGCGGGTAGAGCGCACTGGGGGCCCCGCTGGACCAGAGTGCGAGCCCCAGGACGCAGGCCGCGGCCCAGAAGGTCCGGCGGGACCCGACGGGGCGAGGGGCATGCATGACCCCATTGTGGCCCACTTCACACGGACGATTGATCAGCGCGGCATGTCGACGAAGCGGGAGCGGGCACCCTGGAAGGCGACGGGGATGTCGCCCGTGGGGCCGTTCCTGTGCTTCGCGACGATGATGTCCGCCTCGCCCGCGCGCGGGTGCTCCTTGTCGTACATGTCTTCGCGGTGGATCAGCAGCACCATGTCCGCGTCCTGCTCGATCGAGCCGGACTCACGCAGGTCGGAGATCATGGGTCGCTTGTCCGTGCGCTGCTCCGACGAGCGGTTCAGCTGCGACAGCGCGATGACCGGCACCTGCAGCTCCTTCGCCAGCAGCTTGAGCGACCGGGAGAACTCCGAGACCTCCTGCTGCCGCGACTCCACGCGCTTGCCGGACGACATGAGCTGCAGGTAGTCGATGACGACCATCTGCAGGTTGTGCTGCTGCTTGAGCCGACGGCACTTCGCGCGGATCTCCGGCAGCGCCATGTTGGGCGAATCGTCCAGGAAGAGCGGCGCCTCGTGAATGCGACCCATCGTCGTCGCGACGGTCGTCCAGTCCGAGTTGTCCATCTCGCCGCGACGCAGGTTCTGCAGCGGGATGGCCGTCTCCGCGCTCAGCAGGCGCAGACCCAGCTCGTCCGCGGACATCTCGAGGGAGAAGAACACGGTGGCGCGCGCATTGTGGATCGCCGCCGAACGCACGAAGTCCAGAGCCAGCGTCGACTTGCCCACACCGGGACGGGCGGCGATGACGATCATCTGGCCCTCGTGCAGGCCGTTCGTCAGCTGGTCGAACTCCTCGAAACCGGTGGGGACGCCCGCCGGTCCGTCGACGTTGTCGCTCAGTTTCTCGATGTTGTCGACGACGCGGTCGATGACGACGCCCAGCGCCTGGTAGTCCTCCGTCGTGCGGCGCTCCGTGACCTGGTAGATCTCCGCCTGCGCGCTGTTGACCAGCTCCTCCGCGTCGCCCTCCGCGTCGAAGCCCATCTGGACGATGCGGGTGCCCGCCTCCACCAGCTTCCGCAGCAGGGCCGTCTCGCCCACGATCCGCGCGTAGTAGCCCGCGTTCGCCGCGGTGGGCACGGAGGCGATGAGCGTGTGGAGGTACGCGGCACCGCCGATGCGCGCGAGGTCGCCTGACTTCATGAGGGATGCGGCGACCGTGACCGCGTCCGCGGGCTCGCCCTTCGCGTAGAGGTCGAGGATCGCGCTGTGGATCGTCTCGTGCGCCGGCTTGTAGAAGTCCTCTGGGCGCAGCACCTCGATGACGTCCGCGATCGCGTCCTTCGACAGCAGCATGCCGCCCAGCACGCTCTGCTCCGCCTCGACGTCCTGCGGAGGCGTCCGCAGTCCCGCGTCGGACCTCTGCCACTCACCCGATTCGCTCACGCGCACCTCTCACTCGCCACTCGCCCCGTACTGTGGGCGGCCCCCAGGTTATCGTGCGCCGCGCGACTCCGGAGACCCGACGGAGGCACCTCGCTCACCACGTCATGGCGAAGATGCAGAAGGGATGACCGGCACGGTCCGCGTACACGCAGATCGGCTCGACCGGATGGTCGGATTCGTCACGGATGAGCGTCGCACCCAGCGCGAGCGCCCGTTCACGGGATTCCCGCAGCTGCGCGACGGTCTCGACCGTGAAGTCGAGGTGCAGCTGCTGCGGCACCTCCGGGTCCGGCCACGTGGACCGCGGCACCTGGTCCGCGTGCTGGAAGGCCAGCATCTGGCCCCGCGGATGCCGACCGTCGAGGGGACTGCGAATGATCCGCCACTCGTCCGCCTCCTCGTCGTCCGGACCGTTGCCCGGCGCGTACTCCCATCCCAGCAGTTGCCGGTAGAACTCCGCCAGCCCGTGCACGTCCTGCGTGTCGAGCACCGTCGATCGCAGGCGGGGGAAGGCAGGGGATCCCGCATCAGTCGGCCGACTGCCGGTGAGGGTGTCACTGTTCAGGGAGTCATCCTCGTCTCTCATGCGCACCAGTATGGGGGCAGGCACGGACACGGAACCCCGGCCTCGGCTCGCCTCGTGCTGCGCCCCACTGCCCCCCCACAGGCCGGTGAGTCGACCGCGGAACCCGGCCACGGCCTCGGGAACGGGGTTCTCACCCGCCCCCGAGGCCGTGGTCACCCCGGTCTCTCACTCCCAGACCGCGGTGGCCGGGTCGATGCCGTGGGCGCGCGCGTTCGCGTCGATGATCGCGGTGAGCCAGGCGGCCAGGCCCTCGGCGCGCTCGTCGTAGTGGGCCGTGAACCGCGGGTCCTGCACGTACATGCGGGAGATGCACACCTGCTTCTGCACGGTGATGTCGAACCACTGGCCGATCGAGGCGCGGTGTCGCTCGGCGAGCGCGTTCGCCTCCTCCGACCCCGGCTGGACACCGGCCGTCATCGCGGCGGCGAGATCCGCCTCCAGACGGTCGTTCTCCTCCTTCACCCGCTTCCAGTCGTCGACGCCCATGCGCGCCTTGATCTTCTCCGACTGCGCCCACTCCGGGGTGTCGCCCCAGTTCTCCTGGGCCTCGTCCTGCCAGGCGGGATCCCAGCCGTCGCCCAGGATCTCCGCCTGCTGCTGCGCCGTCAGCTTCTGCTCGCTCATATGAGCCTCCTTCATCCGATCGACTGCGGCGATCATCCGCCGCAGGCGGTCGAGGCGTTCGGAGAGCATGGCACGCTGCCGGTCCAGCTGCGCGACGACGTCCGTGTCCGGATCGTCCAGCACCGCGCGGACCTCCGCCAGCGACAGTCCCAGCTCCCGGTGCAGGAGCACCTGCTGGATCCGCTCGATGTCCGCCGCCTGGTAGACGCGATAGTCCGACCACGTCCGCTCCGACGGACTCACCAGTCCGATCTCGTCCCAGTGATGCAGGGTGCGCACGCTCACGCCCACGAGCTCCGCGGTGCGCCCGACGGTCAGCCCGTCGTCCGCGCCGTCCACGGCACTCGCTGTCGCTGCGTCCATGACTCCATTCTCGACCACGGACACAACAGTGGGGCCTCACGCGACGTGAGGGTCAAGCCGTCAGCCCTCGCCGTCCCCCACCGTGAGGACGAGCTTGCCGGTGGTCCGGTTCGTCTCCCCGGCCTCGTGGGCGCGGGCGGCCTGGGCCAGCGGGAACGTATCCGCGATGACGGCCCGCAGCGTGCCCTCCTCGACGAGCTCGGCAATCGCCTGCATGCCGGCCTGGTCCGCCTCGACGAGCATGCTGACGGCGCGCACGCCCAGCTCCTCCGCCTTCTCGTCGCGGCCCTCGACGGGGATCGGAACAGTCGAGACGAGGACACCGCCGGGCACCAGGGTGTCGAGCGAGCGCAGCTGTGTGTCCCCGCCGATCGTGTCGAGGACGACGTCGATGTCCGCAGCCTCCTGGGCGAAGTCGACGGTGCGGTAGTCGATGGTCTCGTCCGCGCCCAGCTCGCGCAGGAGGTCGTGCTTGGGCTCGCTCGCGGTGCCGATCACGTGAGCGCCCAACGCCTTCGCGATCTGGATCGCCAGGTGACCCACCCCGCCGGCCGCACCGTGGATGAGCACGCGGTCCCCGGCAGAGACGTCCGCGATGTCGACGAGGCACTGCCACGCGGTGAGTGCGGCCAGGGGGATCGCCCCGCCCTGGATGTGGTCGATCGACTCCGGCTTCGCGACGAACGCGCGTGCGGGACCCGTCACGAACTCCGCGTGCGAGCCTGCGCCGTACGGGTAGGGCAGCATGCCGAACACCTCGTCGCCGGGGGCGTGCAGGGTGACGCCCAGTCCCACCGCCTCGACGACGCCGGACACGTCCCAGCCCAGCGTGTAGGGCGGATCGCCCAGGAACCGGCGGCCGCTGCGGTGCTTCCAGTCCGTCGGGTTCACACCTGCCGCGTGCACGCGGACCAGGATCTCGCTGATGCCGGGCACCGGGCGCGGCACCTCGACGGCGTGGAGGACCTCGGGCCCGCCGTGCTCCTCCTGCCGCATCGCCGTCATCATCGGCTCGTCGGTCTGCTGCGTCGACTCGCTCATATGTGCTCCCTTCCGGTGGCGCACCGGACCGCTCCGGCGCTGACGGGACATCTCCGCCTGGTTGGAGGATACCGACTGCAGGCTACTCGGCAGTGCAGTCCGTCACCCGCACGGAGAGACGGCAGAGGCCGCCACCCGCACGGGTGACGGCCTCCGGGCCGGGACAGCGGCACTTCCCCAGTCAGGCGACTCCCACGTCAGCCGAAGGCCGCGAGGATCCCCGGCACGGACAGGACCGCGACGTAGTAGCCCATGAAGAGCACGCCCGCGTGGACCTTGACGAGACGGATGAGCATGCCACCCACCAGGCCCACGGCCGTGACGACCATGAGGCCCATGAGGCCGCCCTCCCAGAGGCTCACGACCACGACGAGGCCCACGAACGCGGCGATGATCGCCTCGTGGCTCACCTTCGTGACGACGAACTTCGCGGCCACGTGCGCGTACCGCATGGCGAACGGGTACGCGATCGCAACGGCGCAGACCGCACCCAGCAGCGCGAAGATGAAGAAGTCGAACGTCGTGAGGTGGGTCGAGATGTTGTTGATCGTCCCGCCGTCCGGGTTCGTCTCGAACACCGGGGGCGCGTTGAACAGCGGTGCCGCGGGTCCGGCCGCGACCGGGCTGAGCGGCAGGCCGAACGCGATGAGCGGGATGAGCGTCTCTGCGATGTACGTCGACTCCGTCGTGCCGTTCTTCGCGGTGATGACGCTGGTGAGCCGCTGGTAGCCCTGCTTGATGCGAGCTCCCACGATCTCACCCATGAGCACCGTGACGGCGACGGGCGAGAACACGAACGTGGCGCTCGAGACGACGGACGTCGCGGCGGTCGCCGTCACCTGACGACGGTCCAGCACCTTGAACGGGTTGGGGAACGTGCGGCCGGCCTTCTCGCCCTCCGTGCGCGAGGGGCGGACATCCGGGGCCAGGTACACGTGGGAGGGCTGCGACCGGCGCATCTCCTTCCGATTCTGCGGCACGAGGACCATGAAGAGGGCCACGATCATGGGGCCGATCGCGATGCCCAGGAAGTAGCTGATCGACAGCGACACCTCGAAGCTGCCGGTCCACGCCTGCAGGCCCAGGATGACCGCGACGAACGGGACCAGCGCGATGACGCCCGCCCACTTCGCCGCTGACGAGTACGCGATGCCCGCCGCCGCCACGAGGAAGATCCACGGCGCGAACGAGGTGATGAGGTCACCGAACGGGGACAGGATCCACGCGAACAGCACCGCCGCCGGGATCGCGATGAACGCGGAGATGACGGCACCGGAGATCGCCTTGCGCAGCGCCAGGTGCGGCAGACCCAGCGCGCGCATCTTCGCGGCGTCCTCGAGGATGGGCACCGCCAGCGTGTCGCCGGGTATGCCCAGCAGCATCGTGGGCACCGCGTGGGTCATGTGCTTCGAGATCGCCGCGGCCATGAAGAAGGTGAAGACGCCGGCCGGCGGCACCCCGATGAGGATGACGACCAGCGTGAGGGGTGCGATCGTCGCGGTCTCGTCCGTTCCGGACACGACGCCGATGAGCGTGAAGACGATCGCGCCGATGACACCCATGAGGACCGCGATCGGCAGGTCCTGGAGCAGCAGTTCCATCAGGCGTCCCCTCCGTCCCGGCGTGACTCCGCGCGCGCGGCGACTCGGGCCTCGGCCTCGCGGAACGCCTCGGTGAGGCCGGCGGCCTCGAGCTCGGCGCGGGACAGGTCGGTCGCGTCCTCGAGGACTCCCAGGCCGCGCGTGTCCTCGCCCAGCTCGTCGATCGCCGCGGCAAGGGCACCGGAATCCTCCGCGTCCTCGCTGATGATGCGGGCGGGCGAGCTGACCCGCGCCGTGATGACACCGGCGGCCAGGCATCCCAGGATGCCGGTGATGAGGCTCCACACGTCGACCAGCTGCTCCTCGACGCCCAGCGCCGTCACGACCGCGCGGCCGCCGTACAGGCCCACGATCCCGCAGACGATGCCCACGAGGACGCCGATGAGGAGCTTGTTGCCCCTCACGGTGTCGCCCCACACGTGCAGGAACTCCCCCTGCTGCTCGGCGGCCGGTGCCGCGTCGCCTGCTGGTCCGCGCGTCATCGCGTCCCCTCTCAGCTCGGGCGCGCCCTGCCCCAGCTGGAGGCAGGGCGCGCGGGATCCCCGCGAGGGGACCCGGTCAGAATCAGTTCCCGGCGGCCTGCCGGGTGAGTGCGCGCTTCACCGACGACGCGGACGTGCGGCCCAGTGCCTCGTCCACCGCGTCCGAGGCCCCCATGAGCTCCGTGAGATCGATGCCGGTCTCGTAGCCCATGCCGTGGAGCATCCACAGTAGGTCCTCGGTCGCCAGGTTGCCGGTCGCGCCGGGGGCGAAGGGACAGCGCCCCAGCCCGCTGGCGGACGCGTCGAACTCGCGCACACCCGCATCCAGGCTCGTGCGGACGTTGGCGAGTGCCTGCCCGTACGTGTCGTGGAAGTGCATGGCGATCCTATCCGCACGGATGCCCGCGCGGGCCAGATCCGCGAGCACGGCCTCGACCTGCCCCGCGTGCGCCACACCGATCGTGTCGGAGATGACCACCTGCGAGCAGCCGGCCTCCAGCAGCTTCAGTGAGGCCTCGACGACGACTCCGCGGTCCACGGGACCCTCCCACGGGTCCCCGAAGCACATGGAGAGGTAGCCGCGCACGCCCGCGGAAGCGGCCACGGCCTCGGCGGCGGTGTCCGCAGCCAGGTCGAGGGTGCCGGTGAGGGTCGTGCCCATGTTGGCCTGCGCGAACGACTCGGTGACGGAGGCGAAGACGCCGATGTCGCGGACCCCGGCCGCCAGCGCGCGGTCGAGGCCGCGCCGGTTGGGGACGAGGCTCAGCAGGCGCAGGCCGTCGCGGGCGGGGAAGGACCCGGCCACGGCCTCGGCGTCTGCCATCTGCGGCACCCGGGCGGGGTGGACGAAGGACGCGACCTCCAGCGAGGTGACGCCCGCGGCCAGGAGTGCGGCGGCGAAGTCGATCTTGAGGTCCGCGGCCAGCGGGGTGGGCTCGGCCTGGAGGCCGTCGCGGGGACCCACTTCGTGGACGGAGACGCGGCGGTCGAACTCCCCCCGGTCACCCGTGGCGGCGGGGAGGCCGACGCCGAGGCCGCGGTCACCCCGTGTGCCCGGGTCCAGCGGACCAGTGAGGACGCAGCGGTCGCCGCTCGTCGTGTTCTCAGCCGTCGTGTCGTCGGCCATCGGTCAGGCCCTCTCGGAGCGGAGGATCGCGAGCGCTTCCTCGGCGGCGTCGCTGCGGACGGTGCCCTGGGCGACCATCCGGGCGGCGACCTCGGTGACCTCGTCGCCCTGGGCGCCGGCGGCGACGGCGACGGTGCGGGCGTGCAGGGTCATGTGGCCGCGCTGGATGCCCTCCGTGGCGAGCGCGCGGACCGCGGCGGCGTTCTGGGCCAGCCCCACGGCGGTGATGACGCGGGCCAGGCGGTCCGCGGACTCCGCGCCGATGATCTTGACGTTCGCCTGCGCGACCGGGTTCGAGCGGGTCGCCCCGCCCACCAGGCCCACCGGCATGGGCACCTCGAGGGTGACCTCCAGGTCGCCGTCCGCGTTCTTCTCGAAGTGGCTGAGCGAGGTGTAGCGGCCGGTCGTCGAGGCGTACGCGTGGCAGCCGGACTCCACCGCGCGGGTGTCGTTGCCGGTGGCGAGGACGACGGCGCTGATGCCGTTCATGATGCCCTTGTTGTGGGTGGCGGCGCGGTACGGATCGGCCTCTGCGAAGGCGGCGGCCTCGAGCATGCGGTCGACGACCTCGGGCCCGCCCAGGGCGTCCGCGGGGAAGACCGCGCGGGCGCGGACCAGGCGGCGGTCGGCCAGGTTCGTGAGGATGCGGAGGCGGGCGGTGCCGCCGGCGATCTCCGCGATGAGGTCGCTGGTGCGCTCCGCCATCGAGTTGACGGCGTTCGCGCCCATCGCGTCGCGCACGTCGACGACCAGGTGGACGACGACGTGGACGCCCGCGGCCGTGTCGACGAGGCGGGGTTCGATGTCGAGGCAGCCGCCGCCCAGCTTCACGAGGATGGGGTCGACCTCGTTCGCCGCGGCGATGAGCTCGTCGCGGCGCTCGAGGATGCGGGACTTCGCGGCCTGCGGGTCCGCGACGTCGACGACCTGGATCTGCGCCTGCATGACGGGACCGGTCGAGGAGGTGTGGAAACCGCCGGCGCCGTGCGCCCAGCGCGCCGCGTTGCTGGCGGCGGCGACGACGGACGGCTCCTCCGTCGCCATGGGGACGAGGACGCCCTCGCCGTCGACGATGACGTTGGTCGCGAGCCCCACGGGCACGCCCATCACGCCGATGACGTTCTCGATGAGGACGTCGGCGGCGTCGACGGAGAGTCCGTCCGCGGGGTCGAGCGCGGTCAGGTCCGCAGCGTCGAGACCCGTCCGCTCGACGAGTCCCTCCCGTCGCTGCGCGGGGGTCAGATCCTTGGTTCCGGACCAGCGTGACTGGGTCACAGTGCACCTCATTCGATGAGTCGTGGAACTTCCTCGTTCGCAGGAGGGATGCGGTGAGCCGTGGTGTGTCGCGGCCGTCCCCGTCGCCGCGGCGCTGGGGGCGGAGCGGCGCACGGGCCGCACGTCCTGCAGGTGCAGTCAGACTAGGCGCTTCCTGTGGCGGAGGCCATGTGTGCATGCCACAGGGTCGGTCGGCTTTCGTGTGGGTGAGGAACAGACGGTCGTCTTCGGAGTCAGTCAGGAGCGCGTTCTGCCCATTGAGATCGGGATCCGGCGGTTGAGTGTCGGGATTTCACCACCTGATAGGCACGTGGATCCCGATCTCAATCGCGGGAGCCCGATCTCAGTCGTCCAGGTGAAGCGCATCCCGTCGCGCTCCGCCCGTGCCTCGTAGCCGCGGCGCCCTGCACCCAGCGTCCGGAGAGTGACACAGTTCACGGCACGGCTGTCCGGATTGCCTACGGTGGTGGGGTTCATCGGACTCGGCAGGAGGACCAGCATGACCGAGCAGACCGCGCCCTACGGATCGGGTGCCGCGCCCGCCGGGGCGACTGCAGCGCCGCGCCGGCGCGTGCGCATCCCTCACCTGCAGGCGATGAAGGACCGCGGCGAGACCTGGGCGATGCTCACCAGCTACGACATGTACACCGCGCAGATCTTCGACGCGGCGGGCATCCCCGTGCTCCTCGTGGGCGACTCCGCGGCGAACAACGTGTACGGCCATGCGACGTCGCTGCCCGTCACGGTCGACGAGCTCCTCCCGCTGGTGCGTGCGGTGAGCGGATCCGTCTCCAGCTCCCTCGTCCTCGCGGACCTGCCCTTCGGCTCCTACCAGGAGTCGCCAGAGCAGGCGTTCCGCACGGCCGCCCGCTTCATGAAGGAGGCGGGCGCTCACGCGGTCAAGCTGGAGGGAGGCCTCGAGATGGTGCCGCAGGTCGAGAAGCTCACCCGCAATGGGATCCCGGTCATGGCGCACATCGGCTTCACCCCGCAGTCCGAGCACCAGCTGGGCGGCTACCGCGTGCAGGGCCGCGGCGAGGCCGCCGACGACCTCGTCGAGCAGGCCACCGCCCTCGAGGCCGCCGGCGCCTTCGGCATCGTCCTCGAGATGGTCCCCGCCGAGGCTGCCCACCGGATCACCGAAGCCGTCACCATCCCGACCGTAGGGATCGGTGCGGGCCCGCACTGCGACGCGCAGGTGCTCGTGTGGCAGGACATGATGGGGCTGCGCACCGGCAGGATGCCGCGGTTCGTCAAGCAGTACGCGGACCTCGCGACCACCATGACCGAGGCCGCGCAGGCCTTCGCGGCGGACGTCGCCAGCGGCTCGTTCCCCGCCGACGAGCACTCGTTCTGATGCGGGCGCGACCACAGGTGCGAGGTCACCGGTCGACGGCCACGGACTCACCCGCGCCACTGCAGTCCCACTCACCCTCAGTGACCTTCACTCACCGTCAATCACGATGAGTGAGGGCAAGTGACGATGAGTGAGGAGTGAGTGAGAGCAACTGATGATGAGTATGGGCGAGTGACCGCACTCACTACGAGGACTGGCGCAGACGGTGGTCCAGGCTCACGAGGCGCACCGCTGCCTCCGTGAGGAAAGCACGATCCGGACTGCGCCAGGCCGGGCCCAGCAGTCCGTCGACCCGCCGCAGCCGCTGAGTGATCGTGTTGACGTGGAACCGCGTCGCCTCCGCCGTGGCTCGCAGGTTCCGACCCTGCCGGAAGTACTCCTCGAGCACCGGCAGATCCTCCGAGTCGAGCAGCGGGCCCAGCACGGACTCGACGAATGCGTCCAGTGCCCCGCGGTCCGGTCCGAAGAGGAGGGCGTACGGCTGGAGCTCCGCCGCCTCGATGACGGTCCCCGACCACGCGAGCGCCTCGACGAGCGCCAGCAGGTCCACGACCCCTCGATGCTCCCGTCTCAGCTCCGTCAGCACAGCCTCATCCGACCGGGCTTCTGACGAATCCGACCCGACGGCCGCATGGATCGCGGTGAGATGGGGGACCTCGGCGGTCCGACGGTCCAGGAGCGCACGGATATCGGGGAACGTCTGCGCGTCCGTCAGCACCGTCAGCTCACCGGCGTGGAGGCCGAACACGAGGCCCGGCAGGCCTGCACCCGCCGCCGCGCGGTCGGTCAGCGTCGCCGCGGTCCTGCGGAGGTCGGGGGCCGGACCGCGCACCACGACGAGGCGGGCGAGGTCCGTCAGCGGCAGCCCGGCGGCCGCCAGATCGTTCGCCGTCGCGGCGGTCGAACTCCCCGTCCCACTCAGCAGTGCGGACAGCAGCCGGTCGCGGTGCCGATCCTCGCGCAGTCTGCTCGCGGACCCCAGCAGATGCGCGAACGCGCAGACCTGCGCGCCCCGCACGACCGTCTCCGGACTGAGAAGCGGAGAGCCCAGCGGTGGGCGCAGCACGTGCAGCCGCAGGATCCCGGCGGTGCCGGTCTCGACGACCACGACCGCCTCCGTGTCCGGCGAGTCGGGTGTGGAGATGAAGCGCGCGCCCGGGGGATTACTCACGGGAGACACGTCCGCCGGTCGGGCGTCACCGGAGGACGCGATCACCCCACCCGCTTCGTCGACGAGCACCAGCTGCCGCGCGACCGCCTGGCCCAGTGCCGCGATGACGCGGTGGACGTCCTCGCCGGACAGCACGGCGTCGAAGAGCTCGTCGACGACGTCGAGCACCCTGCGCTGATCGCGGAAGTACTGCTCCCACGCGGAGGCTCGGGCGTCCGCCTCGTCTCCGCTGCGCTCGAGGTCCCCGAACCGCAGGGACCGCAGCATCGCGATCGCGGCGTGGTCGGCCAGCGCGGACAGGACCGCGACCTCGTCCGGGGTGTACTCGTGCTGGGATCGGGTCCCCACGAACAGGACGCCCAGCACCGTCGAGTTGGCGACGAGCGGCACCCCCAGCAGCGAGACGACGCCCTCCTCGCCGACCGCGGCGTCCATGTCCTCTGACCGGGCGAGCCCGGGCTCGGCGAAGTAGTCCAGCACTGCCTGGGGCCTGCGGGTCTGCGCGATCCGGGAGGCGACCCCGATCCCGGTGGGCACGGGCAGCGCGGCGAACGCCTCGGTCACGACACCGTGGGTCGCGCGCACCCGCAAGGTCGCTGTGTCCGGGTCGTACTCGGAGAGATAGGCGAGGTCCGCCACCACCAGTCCGTGCGCGGCCCGCACCAGGTGGTCGAGGGTCTCGTCGACCCGCGTCGCGTTCGCCAGGCGCCGCGCACTCTGGGAGACCGCGGCGAGTTCGAGACTGCGTCGTCGCAGGCCGGACACCTCGTCCCGTGCGCGGCTGAGGCTCGCCGCGAGCGGTCCCGCGGCCTCCGGAGGGAGCCCCAGGCCGGCGGCCAGATCCGCGAGCTCGGCGGCTCCGGGGCCCTCCGGCCGGACGACGGCGGCGACGAGCTCCTCGGCGGCTGCGGCGGCCTCGGCCGCAAGGTCGTCGACCGGGTCCGGCTGGGTGGTGGGTGTTGGATCGGCCGCCGCGACGGCCTCGGCGGGGGTGGTGTCCTCCACCGGTCAGCCTCCCGGCAGGACCAGCGTGAGCGCGTGGATCGCGAGTCCCACCAGGGCGCCGATGACGGTGCCGTTGATGCGGATGTACTGGAGGTCCTTGCCCACGTACAGCTCGATCCGGTCGGACGCCTCCTCCGCGTCCCACTGGGCGATCGTGTCGGAGATGACGGAGGCGATCTCCGGGCCGAACGACTCGACGAGGTCACCGGCGACGGTGGCGATCCGCTCGTCCATGTCCTGCGCGAAGGTGCGGTCGGTGCGCATCCGGGTCGCGGCCTCGGTCAGCAGGGCCCGCACGCGGGCGTGGACGGGTCCGTCGTCCTCGAGGACCGCGGCCCGCAGCAGGCGCTTGAGCGACGACCAGATCTCCAGGACGGCATCGACGACGCCGTCCTCCTGGAGGAGGCCGTCCAGCACCTGCTCCGCGCGGGCGGACAGTGCGGTGCTCCCGCGCAGATCCGTCGAGAGCTCGACGAGCCACGCGTCGAGCGCCTGCCGGGCCCGGTGGAACCGGTCGTCCCGCACGTCCGCCGTCCATTCGAGGACCTCGCGGCGCAGGCGGTTCGCGACGACGTCGTTGACGAAACGGGGCGCCCAGTCCGGCGACTTCTGCTGCACGATGTCGTCGATGACCTGCGGGTTCTGCGAGAGCCACGCGTGCGCCTCGCCCACGACCAGGTCGACGAGGTGGTGGTGGGCGCCCTCGTCGACGATCTCCCGGATGAGCATCCCCAGCGCCCGCGACTTCCGGGTCGAGACGAGCTTGGGGACCAGGACGTTGCGGGTGAGGTCCGCGATCGCGGTGTCGTCCACCCGGGCCAGGACGTACTCGAGGCCCTGGCCGGCGCGCTTCACCACGATGTCCTGGTTGCGCGGTTCGATGAGCCAGTCGCCGGCCCGCCGGGTCAGTTCCGCGCTGCGGATCTTCGCGGACACGGTCGAAGACTGCAGGAAGTTGACCGCGACGAAGTGCGACAGGCTGGTGCCCAGCGTGTCCTTCTTCCGCGGGATGATCGCGGTGTGCGGGATGGGCAGTCCCAGCGGGTGGCGGAACAGCGCCGTGACGGCGAACCAGTCCGCGATCGCGCCGATCATCGCGGCCTCGGACGCGCGGGCGACGAAGCCCCACACCCCCGTCATGTCCGTGAGGAGGTGGACGAGGAGGAAGACGACCGCGGCGAGCGCCAGTAGCGAGGTGGCGAGGACCCGCATGCGCCGCAGCGCATCCGCGCGCGCCCGGTCCTCCGCCTCACTGCCGGCGCGGGCGAGCGCGGGCCGTTCGTCGCGCGCCGCACGATGCTCCTGCGGACCGGCGGCTGATGGTTCGATGCTCACAGGACCACGGTACCGCCGGTCGCGGGCGGTACGACGGGCAGTGCGGGCATGCTGAATGCGATGCTGGCTGCAGCGGACAGTGAAGGAGAAGCACGTGACACAGACCCCCGAAGCAGCATTCCTCACGGCATTCCACGAGGTCGCGACGATCGGCGCCACGGACGCGGGCGGGGTCGAGCGGCAGGCGGCGACCCCCGAGGACCGGCAGACCCGCGACTGGTTCGTCCGGTTCGCGCACGACCGGGGGTGGACCACCGGGGTGGACGGGATCGGGAACCTGTTCGCCCGGGTGCCCCTGGCCTCGGCGGAGGGGGGCGAGCAGGCGCGCGTCATCATGGCCGGCTCGCACCTGGACTCGCAGCCCAAGGGCGGCCGCTTCGACGGCGCCTACGGCGTCCTCGCTGCCCTCCACGCGGCGGAGCAGGTCGAGCGGAAGGTGCGCGACGGCGAGCTGACCGCCGCCCACGATCTGGTCGTCGTCAACTGGTTCAACGAGGAGGGCGGCCGCTTCGCGCCGTCCATCATGGGCAGCTCCGTCTACGCGGGGCTCATGGACCGCGAGGCGATGCTGGAGGTCACGGACCTGCAGGGGGTCAGCGTCCGCGAGGCGCTCACCTCGATCGAGTACCTGGGCTCCGACGACGACCCGGGCGTGCCGCCCGTCGACTCCGTGGCCGGGTACGCGGAGATCCACATCGAGCAGGGTCGGATCCTCGAGCGCGAGGGCCTGCCGCTGGGTGCGGTCGACTCGTCCTGGTACACGCAGAAGCTCGACATCGAGGTCCTGGGCGAGCAGTCGCACACGGGTGCGACCGCGATGGGCGACCGGCACGACGCGCTCGTGGGCGCCGCGCACGTCATCCTGCTCTTCCAGGAGGTCTGCGAGCGGTTCCCGGCGGAGGCCCTCGTGTCCTCCGTGGGTCAGGTGACGGTCGAGCCCAACTCGCCCATCGTCGTGAACTCCCGCGTGCACCTCGTGGGCGATCTGCGGGCCAACGACCCGCAGATCGTCAAGGACGCCCGGGACTGGATGATCGAGCAGTTCGCGGCGGTCGAGGAGAAGACGGCCCTGCGCGTCGTCGCGAAGGACTTCGACATCCGCCCCAACCGCTACTACCCGATCGAGGGCGTCGAGCTGCAGGAGAAGGTCGCCGCGGATCAGGGGAAGGGCATCCGGCGCATGCAGACGATGGCCGGCCACGACTCCGTCGCGATGAACACCGTGACCCCGTCGGTCATGATGTTCATCCCGTCCCAGGACGGGGTGTCCCACTGCGAGCGGGAGTTCACGTCCGACGAGGACATGGTGACGGGCCTCGACGCGCTTGTGGGCGTCCTCGAACGGATGGTCGAGGGTGCGCTGGACGGCGTCAGCTACCCGGGGAGCCCACCTGCGGAGATATCCTGATCCTCATGTCACAGACTCCTGATCGCACCGGCGGGCCGCAGCAGCCCGCACCGCCCGCCGCTCCCGTCGACCAGGACTTCTCGTTCGAAGCCGTGCCGCTGAACCAGCGGCGCGGCTTCTGGCGGGTGGGCTTCGTCATGCTGGGGTTCACCTTCTTCTCCGCCTCTATGAGCGTGGGCGCCAACCTGGGCAACGGGGTGGACCTCACCGGCTTCATCTGGGCGGCGACGATCGGCGGGATCATCCTGGGCGCCTACACCGGCGCCCTGGGCTACATCGGCGCGAAGACCGGCGAGGGGCTGGACCTCCTGGCGCAGCGCGCGTTCGGCACCCGCGGCTCCTACCTGCCGTCGGCCCTCATCGCCTTCACCCAGATGGGCTGGTTCGGCGTGGGCGTCGCGATGTTCGCCCGGCCCACGGGCGATCTGCTGGGGGTGGGTCCATGGCCCATCGTCCTCGTCGCCGGCGGTCTCATGACGGCCTCGGCGTACTACGGAATCCAGGCGATCGAGATCGTGAGCTTCATGTCCGTCCCGCTCATCGCGGTCCTGGGCACGTACTCGATGGTGACGGCGACCCGCGACGGCGGCGGCCTCGAGGCGATCTTCAGCCAGTCGACCGGGATGACGCTCACCGTCGCGATCGGCCTGGTCGTCGGCTCGTTCGTGTCCGGCGGCACTGCGACCCCCAACTTCACGCGCTTCGCGAAGACACCCGTCGTCGCCGTCATCACGACGGTCGTCGCCTTCTTCCTGGGCAACACGCTCATGTTCAGCTTCGGCGCCGTGGGCGGGGCCTTCAGCGGTCAGGACGACATCTTCTACGTCATGATCGCCCAGGGGCTCATGATCCCCGCGCTCATCGTCCTGGGTGCCAACATCTGGACGACGAACAACAATGCGCTCTACACGACCGGGCTGGGCCTGGCGAACATCACGAAGATCCGCAAGCGGCCCCTCGTGCTGGCCTCCGGCGTCCTGGGGACGCTCACGGCGCTGTGGCTCTACGACAACTTCATCGGCTGGCTCAGCTTCCTCAACGTCGCGCTGCCGCCCATCGGCGCGATCCTCGTCATCGACTACGTGTGGCGCCGCGCGGCCTACCGGCGGCCCACGGATCCGCACCGCACCGTCGTGTGGGGCTCGGTCGTGGGCGTCGTCGCAGGCGGCCTGTCCGGCGCGCTCGTCGACTGGGGGATCGCCTCGATCAATGCGATGGTGGTGGCCGTGGTCTGCTACACGGTCGGCGCGCTGATCAGGCGCGGTCGCGAGCGCACCCGCGCCTGATCCGCCGGTCGCCCGCCCGCGCCCGACCCCCCGCCCATGAGTGCCTGAAGGAGGCCAGAGGTGCTGTTCACCAACCTGCGCATCGAGGATGCGGAGACCCCCTGCGACATCCGCGTCGAGGACGGGGTGTTCACCGCGATCGAGGAGACCCTCACGCCCCGGGAGGGTGAGGAGGTCGTCGACTGGGAGGGCCGGCTGGCGCTGCCGCCCATCATCGAGTCGCACGTCCACCTGGACTCCGCGCTCACCGCGGGCGATCCCCGCTGGAACGAGTCCGGCACCCTCTTCGAAGGCATCGAGGTGTGGAGCGAGCGCAAGCGCACCCTCACCGTCGAGGACGTGAAGGAGCGGGTCCACCGGGCGGTGCGCCAGCAGGCGCGCTTCGGCATCCAGTACGTCCGCACCCACGTCGACGTGACCGACCCGGATCTCACCGCGCTCACCGCGATGCTGGAGTTGCGCGAGGAGCTGAAGGACGCCATCACCCTGCAGATCGTCGCGTTCCCCCAGGAGGGCATCCAGTCGTTCCCGGACGGCGAGGCGCTCATGCGACGGGCTGCGGGGATGGGCGTCGACGTCATCGGCGCGATCCCCCACTTCGAGTTCACGCGCGAGTACTCCGTCGACTCGCTCAACTTCGCGTGCGCGCTGGCCCAGGAGTTCGACCTGCTGGTCGACGTCCACTGCGACGAGATCGACGACGAGGCCTCCCGCGGGCTGGAGACCCTCGCGACCCGCGCCCTGGAGATGGGGCTGCGCGACCGCGTCACCGCCAGCCACACGACGGCCACCCACTCGTACAACAACGCCTACTTCACGAAGCTCCTGCGACTGCTCACGATGAGCGGGATCAACTTCGTGTCCAACCCGCTCGTCAACACGCACCTGCAGGGCAGGGCTGACACGTTCCCCAAGCGGCGCGGCGTCACGCGGGTCGAGGAGCTGACCGCAGCCGGCATCAATGTGAGCTTCGGGCAGGACGACATCGTCGACCCGTGGAACCCGCTGGGCACCGGCAACCTGCGCGACGTCGTCTTCAACGGCCTGCACGTCACGCAGATGATGGGCAAGGAGCAGATCGACCGCAGCTACCGGTTCATCACCCACAACGCGGCCCGCACCCTGCACCTGGACCCGGAGTCCTACGGGTTCGGGGTGGGCAGGCCCGCCCGCTTCATCGTGCTCGATGCGCCCACGTGGTACGAGGCGCTCAGCTTCAACGCGCCGGTGCTGGCCTCCTATCGCGACGGTCGGCAGCTGGTGCGCACGCAGCCCTCGACCCCGGAGATCCTCTTCTGAGGGGTGGTCCTGTCTGCGAAGACGCGAAAGACCGAGGCCCTGGGAACCGTGCGGTTCCCAGGGCCTCGGTCTACTGCGGGGTGCGCACCCCGGCAGGGCCTGCGATCAGGCCTTGCCGACGACCTCGAACTTGGCGTTCGCGGTGATCTCGTCGTGCACGCGCACGGTCGCGGTGTGGAGACCAGCGGTCTTCACGTGACCGGGCAGTGCGACCTGACGGCGGTCGAACTCGCCGCCCACGGCCGTGGCCAGCGCCTCGGCGACGAGCGCCGGGGTGACGGCGCCGAAGAGGCGTCCGCCCTTGCCGGCCTTCATCTCGATGCGCGCGGTCGTCGACTCGAGCTTGCCCTTGAGGGCGAGGGCCTCGTCGCGGTCCGCGATCTGGCGGCTCTGGCGAGCCTTGCGCAGCGCGTCGATCTGCTTCTGCGCGCCCGGGGTCCACGGGGTGGCCCAGCCGCGGGGGATGAGCAGGTTGCGAGCGTAGCCCGCCTTCACCTCGACGACGTCACCGGCTGCGCCCAGACGGTCGACTTCCTGATTGAGGATGAGCTTCCTGGTTGCCATTCTTCTCTCCTCCTATCAGCGAGTGGTGGCGGTGTACGGGAGGAGCGCCATCTCACGGGCGTTCTTAACGGCCTTCGCGATGATGCGCTGCTCCTGCACGGAGACACCGGTGACGCGACGGGCGCGGATCTTGCCGCGGTCCGAGATGAACTTGCGCAGCGTCGCGGTGTCCTTGTAGGTGATGGTGGCGGCTTCGCCGCGCTTGAGCGGGTTCGCCTTCTTCTTGATGGGCTTCCGGGGATCCGGCTTCGCCATGATGTGCTCCTTGGTGAGTGTGAGAGGTGTCGATCAGAACGGCGGCTCGTCGTTGGCCGGGCTGCCCCAGCCGCCACCGCCCTGCGGGTTCGACGACGCCCACGGGTCCTCCTGCGCAGGACGTCCGCCCTGCTGCGGGTTGGCCCCCCACTGACCGCCCTGCTGGCCGCCGCCCTGCTGGGGTGCCCGGCCTCCGCCGTAGCCTCCCTGCTGGCCGCCGCCCTGGGCGCCTCCACCGAATCCCCCGCCGGACTGCTGGCCGCCGAAGTTTCCTCCGCCGCCGTAGCCTCCGCCGCTGCGCTCGTTCTTCGTGACGGACGCGGACGCGTAGCGCAGGCTGGGGCCGACCTCGTCGACGTCCAGCTCGAACACGGTCCGACGCTCGCCCTCCTTCGTGTCGAAGGTGCGGGAGCGCAGACGGCCCTGCGCGATGACGCGGGTGCCGCGGGACAGGGTCTCCGCGACGTTCTCCGCCATCTCGCGCCAGGCGCTGCACCGCAGGAAGAGGGTCTCCTGGTCCTTCCAATCGTTGGTCTGACGATCGAAGGTCCGCGGCGTCGAGGCCACGGTGAAGTTCGCGACGGCGGCGCCGTTCGCGGTGAACCTCAGCTCCGGGTCGGCAGTGATGTTGCCGACGACGGTGATGACTGTCTCGCCTGCCATGGTGACTCCTCTGCTGCGCAGTGCGTGGGTGCGACTCGAGTGGATGGGGGCGCTGGATCCGGTCGGATCAGCGCCGTGGGGTCAGATCGCGGGTGCGATCACGCGGCGTCGGGACGGAGGATCTTCGTACGCAGGACGGACTCGTTGAGTCCCAGCTGGCGGTCGAGTTCCTTGACGGTCGCCGGGGCTGCGCTCAGGTCGATGACCACGTAGAAGCCTTCAGACTTCTTGTTGATCTCGTAGGCGAACCGACGACGGCCCCACACATCCACGTTGTCGATGGTTCCGCCGTCTGCCGGCACAACCTTGAGAAGCTTCTCGACAGTGGTGCTCACGGAGCGCTCGTCCATCTCTGGATCGAGGATGAGCATGAGCTCGTACTTACGCATGTGTCACCCACCTCCTCTGGTCTTCGCGGCCACGGTCCATCCGTGGCAGGAGGGTACTTGCGTTGTGCTGTCCGTTGGTTCTGCGCACAGGGGCGCACCGGACAGCCTTGCAAGTGTAGCGCATCGACTCCACACCCGTCGCCCGCACGGGCGACCCGGACCGCTGCCGCTGGCCCGTGGCAGACTGGGCGCATGGACGCCGCCGACGCACACCCGCAGCCGCAGCGCACGGAGTTCGATCCCGCACAGCTGGGTGACCGCGAGACGACCCTGCTCGTGAAGTCGATCCTCATCCCGCGTCCCATCGCGTGGGTGGGCACGGTCGACGGGGCGGGTGTCACGAACCTCGCGCCGCACTCCTTCTTCACCATGGCCTCGGAGGACCCGCCGATCGTCCTGTTCTCCTCCACGACGCGGAAGGACACCGTCGCGAACGTCGAGGAGACCGGCGAGTTCACGATCTCGCTCGTCTCGCGCCCCCTCTTCGAGGCCGCGAACCAGACGTCCGCGCCCTATCCGCGCGAGGTCAGCGAGTTCGAACGGGCCGGTCTGGCGGAGGAGGACTCCGCACTCGTGACCGCACCGCGGGCCGCCGCCTCACCCGCCGTCCTCGAGTGCACGCTCGAGAACGTCATCCCGGTGGGGACCAGCTACCTGGTCCTGGGACGGGTCGTGCGGGTCGCGGTCGACACGGACACGCTGTCGACGGAGCGGGGCCGCACCCTGCCGCTGGCGGACCGGCTGGATCCACTGGCGCGCCTGGGGAGGAACGAATGGTCCGCTCTGGGCGAGATCCTCACGATCACGCGCCCAGGGACCGCCTGATCCTCTCCGCCCGCGTCCGGCCGGACCGCAGCAGGTCGTCGACCGCGAACGCGATGATGAGGGCCACGGCGAGGAAGCGCAGCAGGACGATGAGGCCCATCCACAGGTCGGAGAGGCCGATCGAGGAGTCGAGCGCCGCCACGTCCGACAGCGGCACAGCGATCGCGAAGGCGAGCTCCGCGACGAACCAGAATCCCAGGACGGGAAGGCGGCGGACCGCCAGCGCGGCGAAGGGGAGCAGCCACAGCGACATCGTCGTCGACGAGCCCGGTGCCAGGAGGACGGAGGCGCCCAGCATCGCGGTGAGCGCCAGCACCATCTGACGCAGGTGGGCGATCCGGTCGCCGCGCTCCAGGCCGCGCAGGTGCTCCAGACGATCCCGCGCCGGCTGGGAGGTGTCTGTGTCCGCGGGGGTCACCGCGGCCTCGGCGGCGGCCGGGGCGGAGATCATCGTCGAGGCGGCGAGTGCCGCCAGCGCGACGACGGCCATCGTCCACACGACCAGCAGGCCGGTGGCGAGTGTGCTCTCCTGTGCCCAGTTCTGCGCCAGCAGGACGGAGGCGATCGAGCCGCGGTCCACCGCGCCGCCCATCCACACGGTCAGGCGGGAGGTGAGGCGGCCGTCCGCCAGGACCAGCAGGCCGACGGTGATCGCCGTGCCCGCGACGACGAGGATGAGGTGGCCGCGATCGCGGGCGGCCGTCACGAGCACGCCCACGAGGACGACGGCGCCCAGCGGGGAGGCGAAGACGGAGGCGGCCAGGAGCGCACCCACCGCCAGCAGGGATCCGGTGGACCGGCCGCCGGCCAGCAGCACGCACGCCCACACAGCCAGCGCGACGCCCACGGCGTCCAGCGACTGGCCCATGCTGAAGACGATGACGGGCGAGACGAACGCGGCGGCAGTCCACGAGAAGCTCACGGTGCGGGAGGTGGAGCTGCCGCCGAAGTCCAGGGCGCGGGCCAGAGCGATGACGCCCGCGCCCAGAGCCGCGAGTGCGAGGGTGTTGACGACGAGGAGGAGGCCCATGGCCTCGGCGGTCGAGGCGCCCACCATCGTCATGACGACGACGAACCAGTACGTGAGCGGGGCGAAGCCGGACAGGCCGGTCGTGATGCGGCCGGCGGAGTCGGGCAGGTACTCGCCCGTCATCGCGAGCGCGACCGGCGACTGGCACATGCGGAAGCCCGCGCGCGGCAGCTCGTAGCCGCCGCTCAGGCACGGCGCCTGGACCAGCAGACCGATGAGGACGGAGACCCCCAGCAGACCCATGAGCACCCAGCCGGTCGTGAACGCAGCACGGCGATCGGGGCGGGCGAACCGCTCGCCGGTCCCGCCCAGCAGGGGCGCGGCCAGCTGCGCGGGAGTCACGCGTGAGGGGCCCGAGGAGCCCTGACCCGTGCTGGTGTGTCCCGTGCTCGTCTCCATGGGGACCAGCCTAAGCGACGGGCGGACTCAGTTCGTCCGACCGGGATCCGGCTCCCGCGGCTGCTCGGGCTGTTCCGGCTGTTCCGGCTGCTCGGGCTGCTCCGGCTCCTCGGGATTCGGCGGATCCGCCTCCGGCAACTCGTCAGGATTGATTCCGCCGTCGCCGGAATCCTCGTCGTCGCCCTCGTCCTCCTCGGGCGGTGCCTCTTCCTCAGGCTCCTCTTCCTCGCGGGGCTCCTCCTCGTCGCTGCCGGAATCATCTCCGCCACCGCCGCCGTCGTCCGGAGCCGGCGGCGCGGGAGCCTGGGGCGGTGCCGGGGCGGGTGCCTGGTTGGGCACGCCGGAGTCATTGTCCGGCTTCTCCACCTGTGGCAGCTCGCCGCGCTCGGGGAACTCCTCGACGGGCAGGTCCATCGCCTCGAGGGCCCCGCTCATGTAGTCGGTCCACACCATGGTGGGGTACGAACCGCCGGTGATCTCGGCTCGACCGCCGTACGGGCCGATCTCGATCGGGTTGCCCGCCTCGTCCTCGCGGAAGATCGACACCGCGGTCGACAGGTTGGGGGTGTAGCCAGCGAACCATGCGGAGTACGCGTTCTGCGACGTACCCGTCTTGCCGGCCGCCGGGCGGCCCAGGTTCATCGCGTACGAGCCGGAGCCGCCGGTCACGACGTTGCTGAGCGCATACGACGTCTCCGCCGCGACCGCCTGGTCGAACGCCTCGTTACCCTCCTCGTCCTCCTCGTGGAGGACCTTGTCGTCCGGGTCCGTGACGGATTTCACGAAGTGCGTGTCGTGGTGCTGACCCTCCGCCGCGAACGTGGAGAACGCTCCGGCCATCTGCGTGACCGTGGGGCTCGCGGTGCCCAGCACGTTCGCCGCGTTCTCCTCGAGTCCCACGGTGTCGTCCGGCAGGCCGGCGCGACGCGCGACGTCCGCCGTCTTGTCCGGGCCCACCTCGATGTTCAGCTGCGCATAGGCCGTGTTGATCGAGGACTGGGTGGCCCGCAGCAGGCTCACAGAGCCGTACGTCGATCCGCCGTAGTTGCGGACGGTCCACGGGGTGCCGTCGTAGTTGAAGGTCGTTCCGCTGGTGCCGGAGAAGTAATCAGTGAGCCGGTAGCCGTTCTCCAGGCCCGCCACGAGCGTGAAGACCTTGAACGTCGAACCGGCCTGCGCGGTGTCCTGGGTCGCCGTGTTCTGCGCGCGCTCCAGGTAGTCCTCACCGCCGTAGATCGCGACGACACCGCCCGTGGCCGGATCCACGGACGACAGGCCCACGTGCATGCCGTCCGACAGCTCGGGCAGCGCCTCGACCGTCTCGACCGCGGACTCCATCGCGCCCTCGTCGAACGTCGACACGATGTCGTAGCCGCCGCGATTGATCTGATCCTCCGTGAAGCCCACGGACTTGAGCTCCTGCAGGACGGTGGACAGCAGGTAGCCGTTCTGACCCGCGTACTGGTTGTCCTCCGGCTTCTTGTGCACCTCCGGCATCTCCGTCGAGGCGACCTCGTCCTCCGTGATGTAGCCCAGCTTCTCCATGCTCCTGAGCACGTAGCGGAAGCGGTCCTCGTACTCCTCCGGGTCCTCCGCCGGATCCGCCGCGCCGGGCCGCTGGATCATCGCGGCCAGGAGGGCGCTCTCCGCCACGTCCAGCTCACTGGCCGGCTTGTCGAAGTAGTTGTTCGCCGCGACCTCGATGCCGTAGCTCTGGCGCCCCAGGAAGATCGTGTTGAGATAGTTCGCCAGGATCTCGTCCTTCGACAGCTCCTGGTCGATCTTGAGCGCGATGAACATCTCCCTGACCTTGCGGTCCAGGGAGCGCTCGTTCGTGAGGTAGAAGTTCTTCACGTACTGCTGCGTGATCGTCGATCCGCCGCCGGCGTAGTCGTCCGTGACGACACCCCACACGGCGCGGCTGATCCCCTTGAAGGAGATGCCGCGGTTCTCGTAGAAGGACTGGTCCTCCGCGGCGATGGCGGCCTGCTGCATCGGCTCCGAGATCTCGTCGATCGCCACGTTCGTGCGGTCCTCCGCGGAGAACGACCCGATCTCCGTCTCACCATCGCGGTAGTAGACGGTGGAGGTCTGCCCGGACGCCTCGACGTTGGGCTCGGGGATGTCCGTGACCGCGTATCCGATGCCGAACGCACCCAGGCCCAGCGCGACGAACAGCAGCACCGCGACCGCCCAGTGGCGGAACGCGGGGACGAACCGACGCCAACCGGTCCTGCCGGGACGCGGGTAGCCGATCCAGCGCGACAGTCGCGCGCCCGCACCGGCGGCGGCGCCCTTCGCGGCAGCGCCCTTCCCGGCAGCGGACTTCGCGCCCGCGCCGCGGTGGCGGCTCGCCGCACCGGCATGCCTGGGTGAGTTGGATGGGGTCACGGAGTCCTCCGCAGTCGGTGGATGGAACCATCCGCTGCGCGCACAGCGGCGCACACCTGAGGGACTCCCAGGCAACTGCACGCATGCTCAGTCAGCGGACAACCCGTCGATTCAAGCATGCATTCATGGTAAGCACCTGAGCGTCCGCCGCGCCGGAACCGTCAACCCTTGAGCGACGGGAAGTCCGTGTCCGCCCACTCCAGGACCGTCGCGCCACCTGCGGTGTCGCCGTCATCCGACTCCGAGGTCGCAGTCCCGGTCCCGCCCGAGCCCACCACGGACTCGGTCGAGGGGATGCCCCCGGCCTCGCCGTGCAGGTCCCGCTCGCGGGCCCGCAGTTCGACGCGGCGGATCTTGCCGGAGATCGTCTTGGGCAGCTCCGCGAACTCGATGCGGCGGATCCGCTTGTAAGGCGCCAGATTCTCACGGCAGAACCGCAGGATGTCCTCCGCCGTCGCCGCGTCCGGCGCGAAGCCGGTGCGCAGCACGACGTACGCCTTCGGCACGGCCAGTCGGACGGGGTCCGGCGAGGGGACGACCGCGGCCTCGGCCACGGCCTCGTGCTCGATGAGGACACTCTCCAATTCGAACGGGGAGAGCCGGTAGTCGCTGGCCTTGAAGACGTCGTCCGCGCGTCCCACGTAGGTGAAGACGCCGTCCGCGTCGCGGGTCGCGACGTCACCCGTGTGGTAGACGCCGTCGCGGAACGCCTCCGCCGTCCGCTCCTCGTCGCCCCAGTACCCCTGCATGAGGGCGAGGGGGCGCGGGTCCAGGCGCAGGCAGATCTCGCCCTCCTGCGTCTCCTCGCCCGTCGCGGGGTCGATGAGCACCGGGTCGAAGCCGGGCATCGCGATGCCCATCGAGCCGGGCTTCATCGCGTGCCCGGGCGGGTTGCCGATCTGCAGGGTGGTCTCCGTCTGACCGAAGCCGTCGCGGATGGAGACGCCCCACTCGCGCTCGACGATCGCGATGACCTCCGGGTTGAGCGGCTCGCCGGCGCCCAGCGCCTTGGCCGGCGGCACGGCGAGCGTTTTCAGGTCCGCCTGGATGAGCATGCGCCACACGGTGGGCGGAGCGCAGAAGCTGGTGACGCCCACACGGTCCATGACGCCCATGAGGGAGGCCGCATCGAAGCGGGTGTAGTTGACGATCACGACGCAGGCGCCCGCGATCCACGGGGTGAAGAGGTTCGACCACGCGTGCTTCGCCCAGCCGGGCGAGGCGATGTTGAGGTGACGGTCGCCGGGCTCCAGGCCCATCCAGTACATGGTCGACAGGTGACCCACCGGGTACGAGGCGTGGGTGTGCGCGACCATCTTCGCCTTCGACGTGGTCCCGGAGGTGAAGTACAGGAGCAGGAGGTCGTCGCCGCGGGTCTCGCCGTCGACGGCGAAGTCCTGGGATTCGGAGGCGGACTCCGAGTACAGCAGGTCGCCCTCGCGCGCCCCGGAGACCGCGCCCTCGCCCGCGGGATCGTCGACGACGATCCGCACGACGGGGTGGTCGACGTCGTCGAACTTGGCCGCATCCGCCTGACCGGCGACGACGAAGCCCGCCTTTCCGCGCTCGGCCCGGTCCTGCAGGTCGGCCGGGCCCAGCTGCACCGTCGTGGGCAGGAGCACCGCGCCCAGGCGGATGCCCGCGAGCATCGTCTCCCACAGCTCGACCTGGTTGTTGAGCATGACCATGACGTGGCTGCCGCGCGTCACGCCCGCCCTCCGCAGCAGATTCGCGACCTGGTGGGAGCGGCGGCGCAGCTGATCGTAGGAGTAGACCTTCTCGCTGCCGTCCTCCTCGATGATCCACAGTGCCGGATCGTCGTTGCCGCGTGCCAGCGGATCGAACCAGTCGACGGCGAAGTTGAAGTGCTCGAACCGCGGCCAGGAGAACGCGGCGCGGGCGGATTCGATGTCCAGGCGGTGCTCGAGGAGCAGGTCGCGCGCCTGGCGGAACTGCTCCGTCACCGACTGCGAGGGTGCCGGAACCTGGGATGCACTTCCTTCGGGCTGGTCAGGGGCCATGAGTTCTCCTTCGAATCCTGGAACCGTCGGGACTGCGGGCTCGACGTCGTCGTCAATGTATCAGCCGCAGATGGAGCGTCAGCTGGAAGCCCCGCCGCCCTCCGTATGCCACGCGCGCAGGCGGCGCGCGGCCTCGTCCTCGCCCACGACGCCCTCCTCCAGGCGCAACTCCAGCAGAAAGCGGTAGGCCTGCCCCACGAGGGGGCCGGGCGGGATGTCGAGGATCTCCATGATCCGGGTGCCGTCCAGCTCCGGCCGGATCGCGTCGAGCGCCTCCTTCTCCGCCAACGCGGCGATGCGCTGCTCCAGCTCGTCGTAGTTGCGTGCCAGGCGGTTCGCCTTCCGGCGGTTGCGCGTCGTCACGTCCGATCGGGTGAGGATGTGCAGGCGCGTGAGCAGATCGCCGGAGTCCGTGACGTAGCGGCGGACGGCGGAGTCCGTCCAGCCCGCGTCGCCGTAGCCGTAGAACCGCAGGTGCAGCTCGACCAGGCGCGCGACCTTCGTGAGCGTGTCCTTGTCGAACGCGAGCGCGCGCATGCGCTTCGCCGTCATCTTCGCGCCCACGACGTCGTGGTGGTGGAAGGTCACGCCGCCGGAGGAGTCGAAGCGACGGGTCCGGGGCTTGCCCACGTCGTGCATGAGCGCGGCGAACCGGACGATGAAGTCCGGGGAGGTGAAGGGCGGCGTGCTGGGGCCGGCTTCGTCAGCGGACCCGTCCCCGGCCCCGGCGGCGGCCTCGGCATCCCTCCGTGCGTACTCCTTCTCCAGCTCGACCGCCTGGTCGAGGACGGTGAGGGAGTGCTCGTAGACGTCCTTGTGGCGGTTGTGCTCGTCCTGCTGGTCGCGCAGGGCGGCGAACTCCGGCAGGATGCGCTCGCAGATACCGGTCTCGACCAGCAGTTCGATACCGGCACGCGGGCGCAGGCCGGTGATGAGCTTCACGAGCTCGTCGCGGACCCTCTCCGCGGAGATGATGTCGATGCGGTCGCTCATGCGGGTCATCGCATCGCGGACCTCGTCGGCGACGCGGAAGTCCAGCTGGGAGGTGAAGCGGGCGCCGCGCATCATGCGCAGCGGGTCGTCGGAGAAGGAGTCCTCCGGCGTGCCCGGCGTGCGGATGAGTCCCGCGGCCAGGTCGGACAGTCCGCCGTGCGGATCGACGAACACGCGGCCGGGCAGGCGCACGGCCATCGCCCCGATCGTGAAGTCGCGGCGGACCAGGTCCGCGTCCAGCGTGTCGCCGAACGCGACGACCGGCTTCCGGGAGTCCGGGTCGTACTGCTCCGCCCGATACGTCGTGATCTCGATGAGGCGATCGCCCTTGCGCAGCCCGATCGTGCCGAACTGCTTCCCGATGTCCCAGTGCGCGTCCGCCCAGCCGCGGATCGCTGCGAGGATGTCGTCCGGCCGCGCATCCGTCGTGAAGTCGAGGTCCGGCATGTCACGACCCAGCAGGGCGTCGCGGACGGATCCGCCCACCAGCGCCAGCTCGAATCCGCGCTGGGCGAACCGCTCCGCCAACGGGTCGAGGATGGGGCTCAGCTGGTCGAGGGCGTCGAACATCCTCGCGTGCGCTGCTGCTGCGTCCACGCGGTCTCCTCCTGGCCGGGTCCGGGTGCGATCGCTCCGCTGGTGCCGCCCTGGACTGCGCGGGCGCGGAGCGCGCACAAGCCTACCGTCCCGGGTCGTGCGGTCGGGGCGGTCGCGGGAGTGGGGGCGAATGCGAGGACACACCTGATGTGGAGGTCGGGGCCGGCTGCAGGGACCAGGTGTGATGCGGCGGTCGGGAGTGCTGCGGGAGTCAGGCCTGCGTCGCGCCGTCGAGGCGATGGGCCGGATAGGTGAGGACGCGCGCTGTGTCCGGGTCGGCTGGGGAGGTGCGTTCCACTTCCGCTGCAGTCAGCAGGCCCAGTCCTTCGGCCGCGTCGACGTCGTTGTGGCAGTCGACGATGAGGTCGAGCAGAGTGTGCGTGAGTGTCTCCCGCAGCCGCTGTGACGGATCCGTCGCCGCGAGCGCCTCCCGCAGCCGGTCGTCCTGCGTCCCCATCCTGTTCTCCTCCTTCCACCGCGACCGCGTCACCTCAGCGGATCTCCAGAGCACCCCGTTAGAGTTGAGGGCATGTCACGACCCACGCCCACGCCGAGGATGCCGAAGCCGGGGCCCTTCCCGGTGCGCACCTCCACGACGGAGGAGACCTCCGCCGGCGGCGTCGTCGTCGACTTCGACACCTCCACCCTCGACGTCGCGATCATCGCCCGCATCAACCGGGCCGGCCGCCTCGAGTGGTGCCTGCCCAAGGGCCACCTGGAGGGCCACGAGACCGCCGCCGAGGCCGCCCGCCGCGAGATCGCGGAGGAGACAGGCATCATCGGCAGCGTCCTCGCCCCGCTGGGCAGCGTCGACTACTGGTTCTCCGTCTCCGGCAACCGCATCCACAAGGTCGTGCACCACTTCCTGCTGCGCGCGACCGGCGGGTCGATCACCGTCGAGAACGACCCCGACTGCGAGGCGATCGACGCCGCCTGGGTCCCGCTGGACCAGCTGCCGTCGACCCTGTCCTTCGCGAATGAGCGTCGCATCGTCGCCGCCGCCCGCTCGCACATCGCCTCGCTGCAGTCGGACCCCCGCTGAGTCCGCTCGTGCCGCCCGCACCCCGCGCCTCCCGCTCGCTCGTCGCCCGCTGGGCCGCGGGCCTGGCCGCGTGCGCGCTGGCCCTGGCCGCGCCGCTCACCGGCTCAGTCCCACCGGTCGCCGCGACCGTTCCCGAGGCCGCCGCACCCGTCGCTGACAGCGGCACCGATGCGGGGGGAGACACCCAGGCAGCACCGGACGAAGCCCTCGCCGACTCCCCGCACGTGGTCCTCGACGAGGTCACTCCATGGGTGGACCGCGATGGCGCGGTCACGGTGACCGGCCGCATCGTCAACCCCACGGCGTCGGACTTCGCACCCACCCGCCTGTCCGTCGTCCGATCCGCCTCCCGCATGTCGATGCGCGACGACGTGAGCCAATGGGTCGACCAGCAGACGTCCGCCCACCTCCTCGTCAGCTCCGACCGGTCCACGCAGCAGCCCACCCCGGAACCCGACGACACGACGGACGAGGCGGACGGCGACGAGGACGAGGGTCCCCAGCTCGAACTTCCGCAGCTGCCGGGCACCGTGGCGCCGGGGCAGCAGACGAAGTTCTCCTTCACGATCCCCGCGGACCAGGCGCTGCCCGGAGGATCCGCGGACAGCACGTGGGGCGCCTACGGCCTGGGCGTCACCCTGGCCGGGACCGCCCAGCAGGAGTCCGTCCTCCACACCGCCCCCGGCTTCACCGTCTGGTACCCGGATCCCGGCATCGACGCGACACGGCTGACGACAGTCCTGCCCGTCACGCTCGACGCGGTCCCCGAGGACGGCGGCCCGCTCATCCCGGCGGACGTCCTCGAACGGGCGGCGGACCCGGAGGCGACCGGTGACCACGCCGGATCCCTCGACCGCCTCCTCGCGAGCGCCCGCAGCCTGCCCGACTCCGTCCTGGCCGTCGATCCGCGACTGCTGGTCTCCGTCGCCGCCGCCCTCGACGTCGCGCCGGACTCGCAGGCGCCCACGGACGACCCCGAGGCCGTCGACCCGGAGGACGCGGACGACGCAGCCGACGAGGACCCGGGTGACGGGGACGGGGCGAACGCGGGATCGGACACCGGACCGCAGGACTCCGCCGCGGACGACGGCGCGGGCGCCGGAGGCGACGCGGACGGCGAAGGAGAGGAGCCCTCGGCGGAGCCCGATGCCACCCTCGAACCCACCGCGCCCGGCGAGGACGCCCGCGAAGCGCACCCGCAGCTGGCCGCGTGGTACGACGAGCTGCTCGACCTGGCCCAGTCCCACGACACGATCGCGCTGCCGTGGGCGGACGCCCACCTCACCGCCCTGTGGCACGCGGGCATGGACGACCTGGCGCAGAGCTCGCTGGACGAGCGCGATCTCATCACCACACTGCTGGGCGCCCGCAGCGACATCGTGTGGCCGGCGGCGGGCACGGTCCGCACGGAGGACCTGAGCCGGATCGCGGACGCGGACGCCGGGGCCGTCATCCTGTCCGACTCACAGCAGCCGAGCCTCACCGCGTACACGTCCTCGGCCAACTCCGCGGTCGACGTCGACGCCCCCGGTCCGAAGGCGGTGCCGTGGGCACCTCCCGCTCCCCGGACCTGCCGGATCAGTCCCAGCAGCGCGTCCTGCAGTCGCTCGTCGCGGACTCCGGGCTCGCCGAGGCCGCGGCCGGCCACACGTCCGCGTCCGGTTCCACCGCCCCCGGGCAGTTCCTCGCCCTGTCCGCGGCCGTCACCGCGGAGCGCCCCTACGACTCGCGCGCACTGCTCCTCACGCTGCCGCGCACCTCGACCGGCAGCGGGCACGCGGCCTTCGCCCGGAGTGTGGCGGGCGCCCCGTGGATCGAGGACACCTCGCTCGACACGCTCATGAGCACGGAACCCGTGGCGCGCGGTCAGCTGGTCGACCCGGAGACGCTCGTCGACGACGCGTCCGCGCAGGCCGGGACGCAGCAGGATGCCTCACTGCAGGACCGGACCCGAGTGCAGCAGCCGGATGAGGAGGGCGCCCGCGCGGATGCGGAGTCCGACCAGCAGGCCCGCAGCGCGGAGTCCATCCTGAGCGGACTCCAGCAGCGGTACACGACCGGGGAGGCGGCCTCGCACGCATTCGTCGACGCGGACGGGGTCGAGCGGGACATGGCGCGGTCGCTGCTGGCGTGCACGGCCTCGGGCGTGGTCGACGGCGGACGGACCGGCGACTGCGCGGACACGGCCGGCGGGTGGGTCGACGGCCTCGTGGACGGCGTCAAGCCGGAGCCGGGATCGTCCGTCCTCCTCGTCACCGGTGAGCAGGCGATGATCCCCGTCCGCGTCGACAACGCGACGGATCGGACCGCGCGCGTGCGTCTGCGCGTCGAATCGCCCACGCCGCAGCTCAGCACGGAGCTCTCCGAGATCGTGACCCTGGGACCCGGTGACGCCCGCAGCGTCGACGTCCCCGTGCGGGGCCTCGCGAACGCGGACGTGCGTTCGACCGTGACCCTCCTGACCGTCGACGGCGATGCCCTGCCGCAGCGCACCGAGCTGCTGGTGCGCGTGCGCGCGGACTGGGAGAACACGGCGACGATCGCGATCGGATCCGTGCTGGTGGTCGTGCTGGTCGTGGGTCTCGTCGCGACGATCCGGCGCGGCAGGCGTAAGATCCCGGAGAATCAGCTGGCCGCGGCGATGGCCCGCGCGCAGGACGGCTGACCGCCGCCCACCCGCCCTCGCCCCTCACCGACCACCAGCAGCCCCCGACACTGCGGAAGGACCTCCGTGGCCTCCAGGCTCTCCTCGCTCGCCCGTTCCTCCGCGGTCATGACCGCGGGCACCCTCACCTCCCGCATCCTGGGCTTCGTCAAGGCGACGCTGCTGGCGACCGCGATCGGTGTGACGGTGGGCGGTGCGGCGGATGCGTTCGACGTGGCGAACAAGGTCCCCAACAACCTCTACATGCTGCTGGCCGGCGGCGTCCTCAACGCGGTGCTGGTCCCACAGATCATCCGCGCGGCCAAGCGACCGGACGGCGGACAGGACTTCGTCAACCGCCTCCTCACGCTGGCCGTCATGGTGCTGGGGGCCGTGACCGTTCTGGCCACCCTGGCCGCACCATTACTGGTCCAGCTGTACTCGTCGCCGGCCTGGGACGAAGACAAGAGGGCACTGGCCATCGCGTTCGCCTACTGGTGCCTGCCGCAGATCTTCTTCTACGGGCTCTACACGATGCTGGGCCAGGTGCTCAACGCGCACTCGAGCTTCGGCCCCTACATGTGGGCGCCGGTCGTCAACAACATCGTCGCGATCGCGGGCCTGGGCGTCTTCATCGCACTCTTCGGCGCCGGCGGCGTGCAGAACGCGGTGGGCACGTGGGACACCACGAAGATCACGGTGCTGGCCGGCTCCGCGACCCTGGGCGTCGTCTCCCAGGCCCTCATCCTGCTGTGGCCGCTGCGCCGGATCGGGTTCCGGTTCCGCCCCACGTTCGGGTTCCGCGGCGTGGGCCTGGGCACCGCAGGAGGCATAGCGAGTTGGACGTTCGGCGCCGTCCTCGTCGGCCAGCTGGGTTTCATCGTCACATCCCGCGTCGCGGCGTCAGCGTCGTCGGGATCAGGCGAGCCACAAGCTTCGCTTGCCGCATATTCCTTGGCCTACCTCATCTTCATGTTGCCGCACTCACTCATCGCGGTCTCGCTGGCGACGGCCCTCTTCACCTCGCTCAGCACATTCGCCGCGAACGATGACACGGACTCCGTCCGCTCCTCCTTGGGGCTGGGCCTTCGACTCGTGGGGCTGGTCAACGTCTTCGCGACAGCCGTGCTCATCACCTTGTCGACTCCGGCGGCGATGCTCATCGGCGGAGCGTTGAATCCCGAGAGCGGGCGCGACCCCCTCGACCAGGCGCGCGCGATCGGTCCCGTCATCGCGACGATGGTCGCGGGCCTCGTGCCCTTCAGCGCGAACTACCTGCTGCAGCGCGTCTACTACGCGTACGAGGATGCCCGCACCCCGTTCTGGGTGCAGGTCCCGCAGGTGATCCTGACGGCGGCGGGAGTCATCGCGTCCGGCCTGCTGCTGCCGGGGGCCTGGATCGTCGCGGGCATCGGCGCGTCGATGAGCGTGGGCTATCTCTTCGCCGCGATCGTCTCCGCGATCCTGCTGCGCGGCAAGCTCCAGCGGCTGGGGACGAAGGACCTCATCGTCTCCCACCTCAAGTTCGTCGTCGCAGCACTCGTGGCCGCGGCAGTGGGCGCGACCGGCATGCACTACCTGGACGACGCGTTCTACTCGTCCCGCGCGGGCGCGTTCGTCGTGTGCGCCGTGGGCGGCTGCCTCATGCTGGCCGTCTACCTGGGCGTCTGCTACCTGCTGCGCGTGCGGGAGCTGCACCAGACCGTCGCGACCGTGCGGACGAAGCTGGGCCGCTGACGGCGCCCAGCCGTCATGATCGGCGCGTCGTCGTTACCTGACAGTCGGCTCAGTGTGCCGGTTTCGTGACATGTTCTGCGGGGTCCGGACCGGGACGGGGCGATAAGCTGAGTCGACGCCCGCGATGAAGGCACATCGCGGTGGCAGAAGTGCTTTCGGGAGGACATCAGGTGCGGATCGAGCGCGGTACCGTCATCGCAGACCGGTACGTCGTCTCCGCGATCGAGAAGCAGTGGCTGGCGGATGCCCCCGACGCGGGTGTCGTCTGCCTGGCGCTCGACGCGATCCTCGATGACCCCGTCATCCTCTATGTCGCGGACCAGGAGCTGGCCGGGGACCTGCTGGACGCCGGCCGCCGGCTGTCGCTCGTCAACGATCCGCGCATCCCCACCGTCCAGGACGTGGGGACCTCCGTCATCGACGAGGACCTCACGACCGTCTACATCGCGTGCGAGCGCACCGCGGCGACCTCGCTGGCGGAGATCCTCGCCTCGGGTCCCGTGCGTCCGACGGCGGCCCGGGCGATCGCCGGCGAGGTCGCGGAGGTGCTCGTCCACGCCGGCCGCCGCGGCCTCCACCACCGGTGCCTGGGTCCGGAGTCCATCGGCATCATGACGAACGGCGACGTCGTCGTCCACGGCATCGCGATCGACGCCTCCGTGTCCGAGGTGGCGCTGGGCCTCGAGGTCCAGACGGACCAGACGGCGCTGCGCGAGGACGCGCTGGCGATCGTCGACGTCCTCTACGCGTGCCTGTCCGCGCAGTGGCCCAAGCCGGAGTCTCGCGCCGGCCTGCCCGCCGCGCCGCGCAAGAACCAGCGCGTCGTCGACATCGAGCTGCTGCGCCGCGACATCCCGGAGGACCTCACCGCCTTCATCACGGGCATCACCTCCCACAGCGATCCGGGCCCCCGTTCGCCCGGCGAGATCATCCGCTACCTGCGGGAATGGGACCGCGACACACTCGCGGACCTCGAGGGCTCGCCGCTGCCGGACGAGGCGCTCTTCGCAGGTGATCCGGACGAGCCCACCCAGGCCCTGGAGGCCGGTGCCGCACCGTCCGACGACGCTCCCGAGGCCGCACCCGGTCCCGGCGGCGGAGCCGCCGCCGCTGGGGTCGGATCCGGCGCCGCAGCGGAATCCGCGAACGGCACCGGTTCGATCAGCACCTCGGCCGGCGCCGGCGCGGTCGGGTCGAAGCCCACTGTGAACACACAGGCGAACGCCGCGCGTCCGGCGGCGACCTCGACGGGCATGGGCGCCACCGGGGCACGGCCCACGACGGTCGCATCCACCCGTCCCTCGCCCGGCAGCTCACCCCTGCACACCCCCGTGCAGCGTCAGGCGACCCCGGACCAGATCCAGGCGGCGCTGTCCCGCATCGGCATGACGAGGCCCGGCACCTCCGGTTTCTCCGCGGGCCGCACCGACGGTGTGCAGACCAAGCTGGACGAGCGGATGCAGATGCGCGAGGCGTCCGTGTTCCCCCTCAGCGGCAGTGACCTCGAGTCGGTCGAGGCGGAGGAGTGGACGCCGGAGCAGACGTACTCGGACTACGAGAACCTCTCTGCAGCGGAGTACGACGCAGAGATGACGGCGCCCATCATGGACCGCGATGCCATGTGGGGCGAGACCGAGGACGTCTCGACCCAGCAGATGCCGATCATCCCCGACCTGTCCGCAGCTGAGTCCGAGGTCGCTGAGGACCCGGACGGAAACGCGGACCCGACTGCGGATGAGGCGGACCCGCGAGACTCAGGGAACGCGTCCGCGGCGAACGGCGTCGCACCGGGTGCCACCGGCACAGGGGCGGCGCGCACAGGTGCCGCGGGTGCGGACGAGACCGACGATGCGGGCGCAGAAGCGGCCGGCGCCGCGGACGACGCGGCACCGGCAGAGGCAGACGCGCCCGCCGATGACGAGTGGTTCCTGGGCGGTGTCTTCACGACCCGCGAGGAGCAGATCCGCCAGCAGCGGGAGGACTTCGAGCGGGAGCGCGCCCTCGAGCAGCGCCGAGCCGAGGCTGCCCGACGCGCTGTCGAGGAGTCGGAGGCACGGGCCGCGCGTCAGCGGGAGGCCTCGAAGAAGGAGGCCGCGCGCCGCGAGGACCGCGACTCCGCGGCAGCCGCCGGGACGGGCAGTGCGAAGGTGACCGCAGCGGCGGGTGCCGCGGCCACGGAGCAGTCGACGACCTCGGCGGCGGAGCCCGCAACCGCAGCAGCAGCCGCCGGCGGATCGGCGGGAACGGGTTCCGCGCAGACCGCGAGCGCGGGCGGACGCAGCCCGCGCGAGCGCAGACGGATCACCGTCCTCGTGGCCGCGGCCGTCCTCGTCATCGTCGTCGCCGTCATCGGCTTCTTCGCAATGGGCGGCTCCTCCGACGAGGAGCCGCAGGTGCAGCCCACGGAGCAGCCCACCGCCGCGCCGCCGGAGGACGAGGAGGCCCAGGAGCCGGAGGAGCCGGAGGGCCCGGCACCGGAGATCGCCGCAGTCGAGGCGATCGATCCGGAGGGCGACGACGAGGAGAACTCCGACCAGGCTGAACTGGTTCTGCCCGGCGAGGACGGCGGCTGGCAGAGCGAGCGCTACAACTCGCCGGAGTTCGGCGGACTCAAGAGCGGTCTGGGCCTCATGCTCGAGCTGGAGGAGGAGTCGCAGATCAGCGTCATCGATCTGCAGGCGCCGGACGGCGAAGTCCAGCTGGAGGTGCGTGTGGGCGCCTCCGATGACGTCGAGGACGCAGAGACGGTCGCGACGGAGGAGATCGACGGCGACGCGACGATCGAGCTGGATGAGGCGGCCACCGGCCAGTACGTCTTCCTCTGGTACACGCAGGCCGCTCCCGAGGGCGACGGGTACCGTGTCATGGTCGACGAGGTCGAGCTGAGCTGAGCCGATCCCTGTCGCGGAATATTGCTCACGGGCGACGCGTTCCCGTCGTGACAAGTGGAGGAGTGACATGACCGATCATCATCGTCTGATCATCGTGGGATCCGGACCCGCCGGATACACGGCCGCGATCTATGCGGCACGGGCCAACCTGGAGCCCCTCGTCATCGCCGGATCCGTGACCGCGGGCGGTGAGCTCATGAACACGACCGACGTCGAGAACTTCCCCGGGTTCCCCGACGGCGTCCAGGGTCCCGATCTCATGGAGAACATGCGGGCACAGGCAGAGAAATTCGGTGCGACCGTCGTCTACGACGATGTGACCGAGCTGGACCTCACCCCCGGCGCGCACTCGATCGTGACAGCACTGGGCAGCCGGTACACCGCGGAGGCGGTCATCCTGGCGACGGGTTCCGCCTACCGCGAGCTGGGGCTGCCCAACGAGAAGAACCTGTCCGGGCACGGCGTCAGCTGGTGCGCCACCTGCGACGGCTTCTTCTTCCGCGACCACCACATCGCGGTGATCGGCGGCGGCGACTCCGCGATGGAGGAGGCCACGTTCCTCAGCCGGTTCGCCTCGAAGGTGACCGTCGTGCACCGCCGGCAGGAGCTGCGCGCCTCCCAGGCGATGCAGGACCGTGCGATGGCGGACCCGAAGATCGAGTTCCTCTTCGACTCCGAGGTCGCCGAAGTGCACGGCGAGGAGTCCCTCACGGGCCTCACGATCCGCAGCACGGTGACCGGGGAGACGTCGGAGCTGCCGGTCACCGGCATGTTCGTCGCGATCGGCTCCGACCCGCGCACGGCGCTGTTCGACCAGCAGCTGCAGCTGCGTGAGGACGGCTACCTCCACGTCGACGGGCGCAGCTCCCGCACCAGCGTCGAGGGTGTCTTCGCCGCCGGCGACGTCATCGATCCCGTGTACCGCCAGGCGATCACCTCGGCGGGCTCCGGCTGCTCCGCGGCCCTCGACGCGGAGCACTACCTGGCCGATCGCGCCCAGGCGGCGCAGGAGGCCGGTCAGCAGGCTCAGCCGCAGACCGCGAACGCCTGACGCCACCCACACTCCGGACACCGTCACCGACACCCATCTGAAGCGGTCCCGCAGCGGGGCCGGAAGGAGGACACCATGTCCCTCGAAGTCACCGACGCCACCTTCGACGCAGAGGTCCTGCAGTCCGACAAGCCCGTGCTCGTCGACTTCTGGGCACCCTGGTGCGGCCCGTGCCGCATGGTCTCGCCCATCGTCGACGAGATCGGCGAGGAACTCTCCGATCAGTTGAAGGTCGTGAAGCTGAACACGGACGACAACATGCAGACGGCGGGGCAGTACGGGATCACCTCGATCCCCGCGCTCTACGTCTTCAAGAACGGCGAGGTCGTCAAGGAGATCATCGGGGCGCGGCCCAAGCCGGCGCTGCTGGACGAGATCCAGCCGGTGCTCGCCGCCCAGTGATCCCAGAGATCCATCAGGCGCCCGTAGTAGGATCAGCGGGCGCCTGATGTGTTCCCGGCCGGTGGTGCTTGCGCCAGACGCAGCCACCGCACGACCCCCAGAGACGAGTTCGATGACACCCGCCCAGACCACCTTCCAGCTCGGATCCGCTGATGCGGTCCTGCTGACCGTGAAGGCTCAACTCGCCCGCCTGGGTTACCCCGTCGGAGACCCCTCCAGCCCGGAATTCGACGACCAGATGCACGAAGCCGTCAGGCACTTCCAGCAACGACGCGGCCTGTTCTCCGACGGCGTCCTGGGACCGCAGACCTTCGAGCAGATCGAGCTGGCTCGACATCAGCTGGGCGATCGCGTGCTGCGCTTCGATCCCGTCCGCCCGTTCCGCGGCGATGACGTCGCCGCACTCCAGGAGCGTCTGTCGCGCCTCGGGCTCTACACCACACGCATCGACTTCGAGTTCGCAGAGGTCACGGACGCCGCCGTCCGCGACCTCCAGAAGAACCTGGGCCTGCCCGTCGACGGTGTGGCCGGTCCGCGCACCCTGCGCGGACTGGACGCGGTCACCCGTGGCAAGGCGTCGGGGGATCTGTTCGCACTGCAGGAGAAGGTGCGTCTCCAGTCCACGGGCCACTCCCTGGCGGGCCGGACCTTCGTCATCGACGCCGCACCGCAGCTGCCCATGACCGACGACCCCCAGCTCCTGGAGTCGCATCAGCAGGCATCCCTCGAGTACTCGCAGGACATCGCACATCGGATCGCCGGACGCCTTTCTGCTGTGGGTGCCTCACCCTTCGTCGTCGCAGGGACGCAGGACAGCACCAAGGACCTGCTGGACGCCCGCGCCTCGACGCTCATCTCCATCTCACAGGACATGCACCCCAACGCTTCTGCGAACGGGGTCGCGACGTTCTACTACGGCCCCGCACAGGGGCAGGCGTCCCCCATCGGCCGACGCCTCGCTCAGTTGGTGCAGCGCGAGATCCTGTCCCGCACCGACTTCCAGGACTGCGGCACACACGCACGGTCATGGCGGTCCCTGGCCGAGCACACGACTCCCACGATCCACATCGTCGTCGGATACATGACCAATGACAACGATCGTGCACGATTGCACGCCGCCAGCACACGGGATTCGATTGCAGAATCGGTCGCAGTGTCGTTGCAGCGGCTGTACCTCAAGGAAGCGGTGGACCCAGACACCGGCACCGTCGACCTCGCGTCGTTGCGTCGCATGCTCGAGGAGCGCGGCAAGCTCCCGGGCGGTCGGTGACGCTGCTGCACTCGGGCGATCAGCGCGCCTGACACACGCGCACTGTCAGCCATCCCGATCGGAGAAGGCACCTGGGAGCGACGCACCCCACTGGTCCTGACACGCAGAGTCCCGGCCCTCTCCTCAGGCGATGTTCCACGTGGAACAGGCAGCATCGTACGTCCCGGTCGACGGTGACACGCCTACGAGCTCGCAACCAGCAACGGTCCTCTGCACGCGCTACCGGTTGCCTCCTACAAGCAGGCAATCGCGGATCGTCGGCGATCGAACACGCACCGTTGCCGGCCGAGCAAAGGCCCGACTGGGCGAAGCACGGGACGTGCAGGCCCCCTCCCGCGGGCTCTCGCACGACCCATCTGCGGGCGGACCGTATGCGGGTGCGAATACTGCGCATCGGGGTCCTATGAATGGTGTTGTTTCACGTGGAACCGTCCGCAAGCCCCGCGCCACATGTGCCCGCGACATGCTGACACCTCAGCTGAGCGAGAACCTCCAAGCAGCGCTCCGTATCCGAAGGGCACGTACCCCTCTGCCGTGGAGCAGGATGGTCGCCGAGCCGAAGCAGTAGGTGGTGCACCATGCGCTCAGTGCAGCCGGCACGCAGTTCGGCAGATCGAGAGGCGCACGCCAGATGCTGTCCGTGTTGTCCGACCGCGAGGACTGTACGCAGAAAGGTCACTCGCCGCGCAGCGTCGTCCAGCCGTTCACATACGTTGGGACGCATCAACCCGTGTGGACCGGCGCCACAGGGGAGAAGGAGAGCCGCCATGGTCGATCGCGCCCGTTTGAAGGCATTCGAGCACTCTCACAACCACGACGCGCTTGCTGCCCACCGCTAGAAGCGGAGTTCCACGTGAAGCGATGACATGCACGTCTCCGTGTCATGTCGACCCCCGGCGAAATGGGAGTCGATGCGAATCCCACGACCATGCCACAGTGCACTCACGTGCGCTGATCGACACAACCCTGTGGTTTCGGCGTTCAACCTGTGGTCACCGACTTTGCCCGACATGTGTCGAAACGCAGGTTCGATCGTGAAGCAATCAATCCAACCGACCACAGTGTTTCACGTGAAACCCGACCTCGAGTGATCAGCAGTGAACGCTAGATCTTCCACACTGCAGCACCAAAACCACACGCGCGCCTTCCCGTAAATAGCTCGTTGCAGGTAGTCACTACATCCCACACACATGTTTCACATGAAACGCTGAATGCGGGTCGAAGAGGTCCCTACCTGTCTTCCGCACGCCACACTTTCGCGACAGAAAGGGCACATTCCCGGCTGTTTCACGTGAAACAGCCGCAGATGGACCCGAAAGAACCCTTCGTACAAATGGGCGCCCCGTACTCCGAATGAAGAGGATCTCGCCACCGCAGTCAGCAGAATGGAGAGGGGCGACTGTGTACCGGCAGCGCGAGTGTGCCGCCCAGTTGTGGGGACGCCCAGCCGTGTGGCTGTTGAGACACGTTGGGAACCGGACTGCAGACGGGATCATCAGGCGCGCCGGCTGGATTGGAGCACAACACACCGTGCACGTATGGCGGAGCCCGGAGAACTCGCTTTGGTCCGTCACGAGGAGCCGCCATTGATGCACGCTAGCCCTCTGAATGTCACCGTGTCTCCTCGCGCGCCCCGGACCCGGTCCACCTAGCCGGGACATGTCAGCTGCGAACCACTACACGACGTAGCGATCGGGACCTTCGATGACACCGTTTCACGTGAAACCCCGCTTCCCGCAGCTGAAGGCACGCCCACAGTGTCCACCCGGGACTCCCGACGTGTGGGTGGGCAGCCCGCAAGCGGGCACAAGTGCGGCTGAGAAGGCGCACCCGATTTCACTCAACCTGCTTCGCAGCGCCACCTCGACTGCACCCTGGTCTCGTCGTGATTCGCGGCTTCCGGCGCGTTCTGTTTCACGTGAAACGGAGGGGCGTCACCACTCCACAATGCGTGGTGCGATGCCGGTCTCACACACAACTGCTCCTGAAGAACGACCTCATACGTCCTCGCCCAGATGCAATGAGAGCCACCGAATGCGCCTGTTTCACGTGAAACAGGGAGCCGATCGATGGCGATCAGCAACATGGACCGGACTTGCGAGTGATGGAGCGGGACGGTGTACGTCTCAATCCGCGCCACGCACGCACGCCAGATCGTGCCGTGAACCTGCGTGCATGAGGACTGTCGACAGCGAGAGCCCACGGGTTCGCCGGTACCGCTGTGAGCCTCTCACCTGCGCTGATACACGTGAATGAGCGATGCCCCCGGTCCAAAGGACCAGGGGCATCGGTGCGCGTCACTCAGTGCGTCGACGATTCAGACGTCTGAGGAATCCAGACCCAGGAGAGTGAGAATCCGAGCAAGATCCTCACCGTTCGCAAACTCAACGGACAGCTTTCCCTTGCGCTTGCCCATGACAACGTTCACGCGCGTGTCGAGCCGATCGCCCAGATTGCGCGCCAGCTCGGCCAGCTCTGGATCGGCCTGTCGCGTTCCACGTGAAACGGTCAGACGATCCCCGCGGTTCAGAAGGATGACCGCTTCCTCAGTCGCCCGCACTGACAGGCCTTCCGCAACGACACGTTGCGCCAGCTGCTCCATGTCAGCACCATCGTTGAGGCCCAGCAGCGCACGCGCGTGCCCACTGGAGAGCACACCCGCCGCGACTCGACGCTGCACCATCGCCGGCAGCTTGAGCAGCCGGATGGTGTTCGAGATCTGCGGACGAGAGCGCCCGATGCGGTCGGACAGCTCCTCCTGCGTGCAGTTGAAGTCCTCCAGCAGCTGGGCGTAAGCCGCCGCCTCTTCCAGCGGGTTCAGATCGACGCGGTGCAGATTCTCCAGGAGCGCGTCGCGCAGCAGATCGTCGTCGGCAGTCGCGCGGACGATTGCGGGGATCGTCGTCCTCCCCGCCTCCTTCGACGCACGGTAGCGCCGCTCTCCCATGATCAGCTCATAGTGACCCGGCAGGTCGGGGCGGCGACGCACGACGACGGGCTGGAGCACACCGATCTCGCGGATGCTGGTGATGAGTTCGTCCAGAGCGTCCTCGTCGAAGACATCACGCGGCTGGCGGGGGTTAGGACGGATGAGGTCCAGGTCGATCTCACCGAACGTCGTCCCCGGCACGGGGACGAGGTCATCGGCATCCTCAAGTGCGGCATCGGCTTCCGCGTCATCGTCGATCGGATCAGCATCGGCAACTTCGGTGACAGCGCTCTCTGCGGCTTTCACGTCCGGCACGTCCGTTGGAGAGTTATCCACAGCCACTGGGGATACCGGCGCGTCGGTTGCCGCGCCGGCTGCACCGTTCAGGATGTCCACCGCATCCCCGGAATCTCCGGGATCCACCTGTCGGTCAGAGGGGTGCGTCCGGACGGTTTCACGTGAAACGTAGATACCATCCCGCGTCTCATCCACAGCGTCGTCCACAGGATCGGCGCCCGACTTCGTAGTCGCAGCAGCATCATGGATCGTGGCCGTGTTGCTCGATTCCTGAGTCGAATGACTCGCATCTCCGTTTCGATCGGATGTCGTTTGAGTGGTGTCGGTGTCGATCTGTGCTGTTGGATCCGCCGGTTCCGCCGCTTCTGCAGTGGACGCCGGGCTCGTACGCTTCCCACCGGCAGCCTTCGACCCGGACGTCTGTGCCGAGGACCTCGTGCCCGACGTCGCCTTCTTCGCCGAAGCGGACTTCGTGGTCGAAGCGGACTTCGTGGTCGATCCCGTCGAGGACTTCGGGGACGACTTCGCGCGTGTCGTGGAGCCCGTCTTTCCCGCGGCTGCACCGGCGGACGTCGTCCCCGCCTTCTTCGCCGGGGTCCTCGCGCCGGACGTCTGCTTCTGCGCGGCGCTGCGGGTCGTCGTCGACCTGCGGCTGGCCTGGGCCCTGCGCATCGACTCAGCGGGATCGGACGACTTCGCCTCCGCGGCCTGCGCGGCCTCCTGCTGTGTCACGTCCTCCGACCGCTCCCCACGGGGGAAGAAGACGTCCGAGGGCCGGCCGGTCTCCTGACTGGGGATCAGCGACCCCAGGCCCCGCCCCAGTCCGCGACGCTTCTCAGCCATTCCTGATTCCTCTCAGTGAGATCTCCTCGGCCGCCTCGCGATAGGACAGGGCGCCGGAGGAATTGGGTTCGTAGGTGACGACGGTCTTCCCGTAGCTGGGTGCCTCGGAGATCCGGACCGATCGGGGGATGACGGTCTCCAGCACCTGATCCTGGAAGTGTGTGCGGACCTCCTCCGCCACCTGCGCGCTCAAGCGCGTGCGCCCGTCGTACATCGTCAGCAGGACAGTGGAGATCCAGAGCTCCGGGTTGAGATGCTGCTGAATCATCTGGATGCTCTTGAGCAGCTGGCTCACACCCTCGAGGGCGTAGTACTCGCACTGGATGGGGATGAACACCTCGCGCGCCGCCACGAACGCGTTCACCGTCAGCAGGCCCAGGCTGGGCGGGCAGTCGATGAGCACGTAGTCGATGCGACTGCCGGACGCCTCGCGCTCGTCGAGGAATGCGGACAGTGCACGATGCAGGCGCATCTCGCGCGCGACCTTCGAGACGAGCTCGATCTCCGCGCCCGCGAGGTCGATGGTCGCGGGGACGCAGTGGAGGTTCTCGAACTCCGGCGACTGCTTCACGACCTGTGCGATCGAGTAGTCGTTGATGAGAACCTCATAGATCCCATCGACGCCCACGGAGTGGTCGATGCCCAGGGCCGTGCTGGCGTTGCCCTGCGGGTCGATGTCGACGACCAGGACCTCCAGCCCGTGCGTCGCGAGCGCGGCGGCGATGTTGACCGTCGTCGTCGTCTTCCCCACGCCGCCCTTCTGATTCGCGACCGTGAGGATCCGCGTCTGCTGGGGCTGGGGAAAGGAAGTCGATGCTAGTCGCTCGGCACGTCGATGATCCCGCGCGATCTGAGCGCCGAGCGGAGTCGACTCGTCCATAAGGGGCATGTGGAACACTCCGCATTCGCTGAAGCTGGGTACCGGGACAGTCTACGTCCCCACGGGGACTCAGCCCGGGAGCCCCGCCCAAGGGCGACCCCGTTCACCACCTGCGCAGGTCCGTCTCCCGGTCACGAGCGCCGCAGTTCCACCACCGTCGTGGGTGTGGGCAGGTCGTCCGCACCCAGGGAGTGGACGGTGGGACCCTGCAGACGCCTCTTGCGGATGAGGCGCGCGGCCTTGTCCAGCTCCGCCTGGACGGACGCGCCCTTGATCGCGAGGATCCGGCCCTCCGGCCCCAGGATGGGCACCGACCACTCGATGAGAGTCGTCATCGCCTTGACCGCGCGTGCCGTCACGACCGTGAACATCTCCTCGTCCACCAGGTCCTCGACGCGGGCACGGACGATCCGCACGTTTTCCAGCCCCAGATCCTGAACGACCATGCGCAGCCACTCGACGCGGCGCTCCATGCTCTCGATGAGCACGAAGGAGGCATCCGGGCGTGCCAGTGCCCAGGGGATCCCGGGCAGTCCTGCACCGGAGCCGATGTCGCCCACGACATCGCCCGGCTCCAGCAGGGAGGCGGCCACACCGCAGTTGAGGATGTGGCGGGTCCACAGACGGGGCAGCTCACGCGGACCGATGAGCCCCCACTCCACCCCGGTGGTCGCGAGGTGCTGCGCATAGCGCTCCGCCGCGTCCAGGTGGTCGCCGAACAGCGTGGCCGCGAACTCCGGGCGCTCTTCGACCTGATCGTCGATCACGCCGTGGGTCCCCTCGTCGCCCTGGATCCCGGCCGTGTTCCCGACCGGCCGGCCGTCGCCGCTCTCGTCCGGAGTGCTCACGCCGGGTGCACGACCACGTGGCGGCGGTCGCCCTCGCCCTCGGACTCCGACCGCACGCCGGCCTGGGCGACGACGTCGTGGACGACCTTGCGCTCGAAGCTGTTCATGGCACGCAGCGAGACGGGTTCGCCGCTGTCGCGGGCCTCGTCGACCGCCTTCTGCGCGACCTCGCGCAGGTCGTCCTTCCGACGGTCCCGGAAGCCGTCGATGTCGAGCATGAGCCACGACCGCTGACCGGTCTGCGTCTGCACGGTCAGTCGCGTGAGCTCCTGCAGTGCGGACAGCACCTGGCCGTCCCGCCCCACGAGGGGAGACAGCTCGTCGCCGCCGTCCTCGTTCACGATCGCGACCTGAGCGCGGCCGTCGGCCACGTCGATGTCGATGTCCCCGTCGAGGTCGACGATGTCGAGGAGCTCCTCGAGGTAGTCGGCGGCGATGTCGCCCTCCTCCTCGAGGATCTGCGTGCGGGTGCGACGGTCGCCGTCGGACTGCGCACCGTCCGCGGCCGCATCCGTGCTCGCGTCGACCGGCTGCTCCGCGTCCTCCACGGGTGACCGGTCCGTCGTCGTCTCCGTCGACTCACTCATCGTCGTTCCTCCCTGTCCTGCGGGTGGGGCGCGGTGCACACCGCCGCCCTCACTTCTTCCGCTTCTTCTGCTTCTGGCGCTTCGCACTCATCGGCTGCTGCCGCTGACCGCCCTGCTTCTTCGCATCGGCGTCGTCCTGAGCCTCGTCCTCGAGCTCGATCGGCTTGGCGCCCGGCAGCGGAGACTTCCCCTTGCGCGCACGGCGCTCCATGAGGTCGCGCTCAGCCTGCGAACCGGGGGTGGGCATGCTGCGGATGACGATCATCTGCTGCACCATCGTCCACGTGTTGGAGACCAGCCAGTAGATGAGGACACCCAGCGGGAAGTAGATGCCGCCGATGCCGAACACGACCGGCATGAGGTACAGCATCATCTTCTGCTGCTGCATGAACGGGTTGTCCAGAGCGGCTTCGGACATGTTCTTCGTCATCATCTGGCGCTGTGTCCAGAACTGGGTGCCCGCCATGATGACGATGAGGATCGCCGTGAGGACCTTCGTCATGATGTCGCCGGTGAGGAACGTCGACGACAGCGGGATCCCGAAGACGGTCGCACTGTCCATCTGGGTGGCCAGCTCGACCGTCATGCCGCCCACCGGGGTGATCTCGCCCGAGGCCATCCGCGGCACGTTGTTGATGACGCGGAACAGGCTCAGGAAGATCGGCATCTGGATGAGCAGCGGCAGGCACGACGCGAACGGGCTGGTGCCGTGCTTCTTGAAGAGGGCCTGCTGCTCCTCGACCATCGCCTGGCGCGAGAACTGATCCTTCTTGCCCTTGTACTTCGCCTGGAGCTTCTGCAGCTCCGGCTGGATCATCTGCATCTTGCGCTGCGACTTGATCTGACGCACGAAGAGGGGCACGAGTGCACCGCGGACCACCAGCGTGAGGCCTGCGATCGACAGCACCCACGTGAGGCCGTACGCGGGGTCCATACCCACCGCAGTCAGCAGCTCGTGGAACAGTGCGAGGATCCACGCGACCACCCACTGCAGGGGGTACAGCAGCGTATCGAAGAAGCCCATTCACTCTCCTCGGCCCGGCGCGGTCATCCGCAGCCCCGGCCCTTGTCAGTCTTTACCGCTCTTACATTCTGCCATTGTCGGGAGTGCCCTCCGGCCCCCAGATGCGCGCGCTGCGCCGCTGGAGCACGGAGCCCTCCACGTGGTCGACCCCGCCGCGCGAGAAGGGGTTGCAGCGCAGCACCCGCCACGCCGCCATGAGACCGCCCCGCACCGCTCCCTCGACCTCGAACGCATCGAGAGCGTACTTGGAGCAGCTGGGATAGTACCGACAGACGTCCCCGTAGAGGGGGGAGACGATCCGCCGGTAGAGACGCATGAACCACACGAAGGGCATGCGCGGCGCGATCCGCAGCGCGTATCCGACCCTCGCCGCACCGCCGGTGGGCGGCGCCGGCAGTGAGGACTCCGTATCCTCACCCGCGCGCACGGTCCCCACCCGTCCGGATGTCCCCGGTCTCCCGCTCGCTCTTCGCGCGCAACCGCTTGGTCGCCTGCGCCAGCGCACGATCCAGGGATCGTTCGAGGGTCGGGTAGTCCGCATCCGCTGCGGCCGGCAGCGCACGGATCACGAGGAGATCGCCCTCGCCCAGACCCGTCAGCCGCTGGGCCGCCCACGCGCGGGCCCGCCGCTTCACCCGGTTGCGGGTGACGGCGTTGCCCACGGCCTTGGAGACGACGAATCCCACGCGCGGGGCGTGGGATTCGCGGGTGTGCGCCAGGTGCGCAAGGACATGTCCGCTGGTCCCCTTCACGCCCCCGCGGAACGCGGTGTGGAAGTCGACCGGGGTGCGGAGCCTGTTCTCACGCGGCAGCACGGGAGGTCGTCACTGCCCGGAGGATCAGGCCGTGAGGGCGCGGCGCCCCTTGCGGCGACGGCCGGCGAGGATCGCGCGGCCCGCGCGGGTGCTCATGCGCTGGCGGAAGCCGTGCGTCTTGGCGCGCTTGCGGGTGTTGGGCTGGAAAGTATGCTTGCTCACTTCTTGCTCCATCGATCGTCATCAGCAGTGGGTACCACTGACTGCGGTTCCAGTTGCGGCGGGGCAGGCCGAACCACCGAGCTCATCGCTTCCGCGCACTGATGGAGTCGTCCGATCGCCACTCCTGCGTCGAGGGGAACACGGGGAAGTGCACACAGAACCGGCACGTACCGGGGCATGGACCCGCAACACAGGACACTCCATCGTAGGGGTGCCCCCAGACGCCGGTCAAACCGCCGTCGTGCGTCTCACACAGTCGACGCGCGTGCGAACAGAAGGCGAACGACGGGAGTCCCCCACCTGACACCCACTGCTCACAGACTTGTGCACAGCACCGGTGAACAAGACGGTCCACAAACGACACGGATGTGATTTCCACACAGTTCTCCACTGATGTGGATGATTCCGGTTCTCGCGTGGCCCTCATGCACATTCTGTGGAAAACTGTGTGGACGTCATGCGGGCCCCGATCCACAGGTGTGGGCGGACGCCGTTGGGGAATGACACGACATGCGGTTGCCGGGAGGACGAGGATGGATTCGACGCAGCACGATCCGGAGCAGATCTGGACCTCGGTCCTCACGAACCTGCTGAACGATCCGACCATCCTCAACCAGCACAAGGGCTTCCTGGCCGGCGCGATGCCCAAGGGCATGATCGGCGACTCCATCTATGTTCTCGCCGCCCCCTCGGAGCTGCACCGCCGGCATCTCGAGACGGACCTGCGCGAGCCCATCACGCGCGAGATCGGTGCTCTCGTGGGTCACGAGGTCACGCTCGCGATCGCCGTGGGCGCCGGCCTCACCGATCCCCCCGCAGACGCCCCCACCCCTCAGCCGCCCGTCGCACCGGCCCCCTCCGCGGTCGACGACACCCCCGCCGTCACCGCAGGTCCCGAGGACGGCGGCCCACCGCCCGCAGGGGTGGCCCCGGTCGGCTCCCCCGCCCGGCAGTGGGCAGCCCCACGGCCCCCGCCGTCGTCGGTTCTGCGGCGCCCGCCGCGGACCTCCCCACCGCCCCGGCTGCAGCCGGATCCGCTCCCGCCGCAGCCCCCGAGGGCGGGCACGCGCACGATCTACTGGCCTCCGAGCCGGAGCTGGGGCACGGGAGCGCACCCCAGCGGTGGGCGACCTCGCAGCAGGCGGCGACGACGACCTCGGCGACGTTCTCCCACACCGGCACCCCCGCGCCCCATGGACCGGACGGAGAGAGTTCCACGAGCCTGCTCAACCCCAAGTACACCTTCGACGCCTTCGTCGTGGGCGCATCGAACCGCTTCGCCCACGCCGCGGCCTTCGCCGTCGCGGAATCGCCGGCGAAGGCGTACAACCCCCTCTTCATCTACGGGGATTCGGGACTGGGGAAGACGCACCTCCTCCACGCGATCGGCCACTACTCGCAGCAGCTGTACCCGGAGATCCGGGTCCGCTACGTGTCCAGCGAGGAGTTCGTCAACGACTTCATCAACACGGTCGGCTCGCAGACGACGTCGAACACGCTGCGACCCGCGTTCCAGCGCCGCTACCGCGAGGTCGACATCCTCATGATCGACGACATCCAGTTCCTGCAGGGCAAGGACGCGACGATCGAGGAGTTCTTCCACACCTTCAACGCCCTGCACAACGAGGACAAGCAGGTCGTCATCACCGCCGACCACCCGCCCAAGATGCTCAAGGGCTTCGAGGAGCGCCTGCGGTCGCGATTCGAGTGGGGCCTGCTGACGGACGTCCAGCCGCCGGACCTGGAGACCCGGTTCGCGATCCTGCGGAACAAGGCGTTCACGGATCGCCTGGATGTGCCCTCGGACGTGCTCGAGTACATCGCCAGCCGCGTGTCCTCGAACATCCGCGAACTGGAGGGCGCGCTCATCCGCGTCACCGCCTTCGCGAACCTGAACGACCAGGTCATCGACGTGGGCCTGGCGGAGACGGTCCTCAAGGACTTCATCACCCAAGACGACACCCCGGAGATCACGGCCGCGGACATCATGGGGCAGACCGCCGCCTACTTCTCCCTCTCGATCGAGGACCTGCAGAGCGGCAGCCGGTCGCGCACGCTCACGACGGCTCGGCAGATCGCGATGTACCTGTGCCGTGAGCTCACGGATCTGTCGCTGCCCAAGATCGGCCAGGAGTTCGGCGGCCGCGACCACACGACCGTCATGCACGCGAACAAGAAGATCAAGACACAGATGGCGGAGCGGCGCGCGCTCTACACCCAAGTCACCGAACTCACGAATCGCATCAAACAGCAGCATCGACTCTGAAACGATGAATACACAGTTGTGGACAACTCTGTGGGAATCGCCGGTTCCCCCGTGGACCGCGTTCGGGACGGATCCGCGTTCGCCTGGTGACGCCTGTGGGTCACATCGATGTCATTACACATCCGTGCACCGGTCACCCCACGGTCGTGCACAGCGCGTCCACGGGCGGTGAGAGGGCTTCTGCCGCGGCTGCGTGCGGATCGCGGAGGTCCGTCCACAGGATCCACAGTGCCTACTACTGACAACTCTATTCATCCATGGCGATTCATCTGCTCGACCGCGCACGGCACACCACCCCGGACCATGTCATACGATTCACGTACAGCTGTAGCCGAGAGGCGGTGTGCGGATATGCATACCGCTCCCGACTCGATTCGAACATCGCTCTGCATGCCGGACTGCGGTTGTCAACGAACCACGCCGGTCGGCACTCACGTTCAGTGCGCGGTGTCCGGACCGTGGGGTAGAGTGCATTCCTGCCCGGCCGCCTGCTCGCGGGTGTCAGCGACAGGCTTCCGCCCACCAGAGGTCCCCGTGCGAACCGCAGGAGTGTCGTGAACGCAGCATCCGAGCAAGTGAAGTTCCGTGTCGAGCGCGATGTGCTCGCAGAAGCTGTCACCTGGACGACGAAGGCGCTGCCGCAGCGACCCGCGACACCCGTCCTCACCGGTGTGCTGATCACCGCAGAAGCGGACGGCACGGTCCGTCTGGCGGTCTTCGACTACGAGGTCTCCTCCCGCACGGAGTTCAGCGCGGAGGTCGAGGCACCGGGGACGTTCCTCGTCTCCGGTCGCCTGCTGGCGGACATCGCGAAGGCGCTGCCCAACCAGCAGGTCACGCTCGAGCTGAACGGCGGGAAGGTCGATCTCACCTGCGGCTCCTCGCGCTTCTCGCTCATGACGATGCCGGTTGACGAGTACCCGGCCCTGCCGCAGATCCCGGAGGCCACCGGCACCGTCGCGGCCGCGGAGTTCCAGCACGCCGTCTCACAGGTCTCGATCGCGACGTCCAAGGACGACACCGTCCCGATCCTCACGAGCGTCCGCGTCGAGATCGAGGGCGACCGCGTCGCGCTCCTGGCGACGGACCGCTACCGCCTGGCCGTCCGCGAGTTCACGTGGTCCCCGACCTCCCCGGACATCACCCGCAGCGCGCTGATCCGCGGCAAGACGCTCTCCGACGCGGCGAAGTCGATGGGAGGGGACGTCCAGATCGCGCTGTCGGAGTCCGGCGGCAAGGAGATGCTGGCGTTCGCCGCGAACGGCCGCGAGACCACGTCGCTGCTGGTCGAGGGCGACTACCCCAAGGTGCGCTCGCTGTTCCCCAAGGAGGCGCCGATCACCGCGGTCGTGGAGACCGCGGCACTGCGCGAGGCGGTCCGTCGCGTCGCTCTCGTCGCAGAGCGCAACACGCCCATCCGGTTCGAGTTCGCGGACGGCGCCATCACGCTGCGTGCGGGTGCCGGCGACGACGCGCAGGCCTCGGAGTCCCTGCCGGCGACGATCAACGGCGGCGACATCACGACGGGCTTCAACCCGCTCTTCATCTCCGAGGGCATCGCGCAGATCGACCACCCCCACGTCCGCTTCTCGATGACGGAGCCCAAGAAGTCCGTCGTCATCACCGGCCAGAAGGAGCTGGACGGCGAGCACGACGACTCGTACCGCTACCTGCTCATGCCGATCATCCGCTTCTGACTCTCTCCCGGACGGAGGTGGGACCTGCGTGTGGGTGAGCAGACTCGCACTGCGTGACTTCCGGTCGTACGAGTCGTTCGACCTGGATCTGGAGCGCGGGGTCACGACGTTCGTCGCCCCCAACGGCTGGGGCAAGACGAACCTGGTCGAGGCGATCGGCTACCTGTCGCGCCTGCGCTCCCACCGCGTCCCCCAGGATCTGCCGCTGGTCCGTGCCGGTCGTGAGCAGGCGATCGTCTCCGCCCGCGTCCACCGCGGGGAGCGGCACGTGACGGCGGAGGTCACGATCAAGGCGAAGGGCGCCAACCGCGCCCGCATCAACCGCAGTGGTGTGCGTGTCCGCGAGATCCTGGGCCTGGTCCCCTGCGTCGTCTTCGCCCCGGAGGACCTGGGGCTCGTCAAGGGAGACCCCGGCGAACGACGCGACTGGCTGGACTCGCTGCTGGTCGCCCGCAACCCGCGGTTCGCGGGCGTGCTGGTGGACTCTGACAAGGCGCTGCGGCAGCGCAATGCGCTGCTCAAGAGCCTCAAGGCCCATCCGGACAGCGGTCTGGAGGGCACCCTGGACATCTGGGACCGGGCCTTCGCCGAGGCCGCTGCCGCCCTGGTGGTGGGCCGGCGCCGCCTGCTGACGGACCTGGCTCCGCACATCGACGAGCACTTCTCCGGTCTGGCAGCGGACGCTCGGGAGGTCCGCCGTGAGGCGGTCGCCCGCTACAGCTCGCGGATCGACTACTCGGCGGTCGATCCGGAGGACGATGATGCGGTGGCCCGCACCGTCGATGTCATCGTTGAGGCAATCGTGTCGCGACGGGCGAAGGAGATCGACCGGGGTCTCACGCTCGTGGGTCCGCAGCGGGACGACGTCGAGCTGCTCATCGGGCAGACCCCGGCGAAGGGCTACGCCTCGCACGGCGAGAGCTGGTCGCTGGCGCTCGCGTTGCAGCTGGCCGGCTGGAACCTGCTGCGCTCGGACTCCGGCCACCCGGACGACCAGCCGATCCTCGTCCTGGACGATGTGTTCGCAGAGCTCGACACCGGCCGGCGGCGCCGCCTGGCGCACATCGTCGCGCAGGCGGAACAGGTGCTCATCACCGCCGCAGTGGGTTCGGAGATCCCGCAAGAACTGGTGGGGCGCACGGTGGACCTGACGGAAGTCTCCCCAGCGGCATGAGTGCGGAGCAGGAGACGGCAGGCGGCCTCGGCGCCGAGGATCGGACGCGGGCACCGCTGTCCGGAGCAGCCATGGAGGCACTGGACCGGGCCCGTCGGATGGCGGACGTCGAGGCGCGGCCGGGGTCCGGCCGGTGGCGGGGCAGCGGCGACGGTCGGCGCGACGCGGCGGAGCGGGACCCCAGCGGGCGTCCCGGACAGGTCGCCTACACCGGGTCCGGGACGGATCCGCGGGATCCGCGGTCCGTGGGAGGGCTTTTCGCGAAGCTGGCGCACCGGCGCGGGTGGGAGTCCAGTCTGGACGTCGCGCAGGTGACGAGTCGCTGGCCGGAACTGGTGGGACCGGACGTGGCCGCGCACTGCGTCGTCGAGCGCTTCGAACCGCCCACGCTGGTCGTGCGCACCTCGTCGACGACGTGGGCGACGCAGCTGCGGATCCTCAAGGACGGGCTGCTGGACAAGATCGAGCGACAGATGGGCCGGCGCGTGGTCGAGGACATCGAGATCCACGGTCCCGTCCAGCGTTCCTTCACTCGGGGCAGGAAGAGTGTGCGGGGACGGGGACCCAGGGACACGTGGGGGTGACGGCATGGAGATGCGCGCGAGCGCCGGGCTGAGCGGAGTGGGCGCGGGCCTGCTGGAACGACTGGAGGGGAACGAACTGTGGGCGCTGGGCGCGGCGGCCGTGCTCATCGCCGGTCTCCTTGTCGTGCCGCGCGGTGTCTGGAAGGTGACCGGCGTGTGGGTCACGATGATCCACGAGCTGGGGCACGCGCTGGCCGGTGCCGTGCGCGGGAGGACGGGGATGCGGATCCGCGTGAACGCGGACCACTCGGGCCTCACGACCTCGACGGGACGGGCGGACTCCGTCGCCTGGACGAGCTTCTGGGGCTACCCCGCACCTCCGCTGGCGGGCGCGCTCATGGTGGGTGCGGCCGTCGCCGGCTGGACGACCGGGGCGTCCGCGTGGATGACCGTCGCCGTGGTCGTGGTGCTGGTCGGATCGGTGCTGGCCCTCCTCTTCATGCGCGGCGCCATCGCGGTGGCGTCGACGCTGGCGGGCATAGCGGGGACCGCCGCCCTGCTGCTATGGGCGCCGGAGTCCGTCACGATCCTCGTCCTCCTGGTCGCGGGCCTCTTCGAGTGGGCCGGCGGCATCCGTGCGATCGCGAACCTGTCCGGCCTGCACCTCAAGCGACGGGCCCGCGACTCCGACGCCGCGGTGCTGGGCCGGCTCACCCCGCTGCCCGCGGTCCTCTGGATCGGCGTCTTCTGGGTGCTGGCGCTGGCCCCGGCCGCGCTGGTGGTCGCCGTGGCGCTCCGGTGACGCCCGCCACACCCCACTGCGCCCGGCGGCCGCCACGTCCTATGCTCGTGGGGTGGACGACACGAACCAGAGGAGCTCCATGCGCTATGCCAGCAGTGTCACCGACCTGATCGGGCGGACACCGCTCGTCCGCCTCAACCGGGTGACGGAGGGCATCGGGGCGACCGTCCTCGCGAAGGCGGAGTTCTTCAACCCCGGCGGCTCCGTGAAGGACCGCATCGCCCGGAAGATCATCGACGCGGCGGAGGCGGCGGGCGACCTGCGGCCCGGCGGCACGATCGTCGAGCCCACCAGTGGCAACACCGGGGTGGGACTGGCGCTCATCGCCCAGCAGCGCGGCTACCGCTGCATCTTCGTCTGCCCGGACAAGGTCTCCGAGGACAAGCGCGCGACGCTGCGAGCCTACGGCGCCGAAGTCGTGGTCGTCCCCTCGACCGTCCCCCCGGAAGATCCCCAGTCCTACTACTCCGTCTCCGACCGCCTGGCGGCGGAGATCCCCGGCGGCTACAAGCCGGACCAGTTCTCCAACCAGAACGGACCGCTCAGCCACTACGAGTCGACGGGCCCGGAGATCTGGGAGGACACGGACGGGCGGATCACGCACTTCATCGTGGGCGCCGGCACTGGCGGCACGGTCAGCGGCACGGGCCGCTACCTCAAGGAGGCGAGCGACGGCACCGTCCAGGTGGTCGTCGCGGACCCGCAGGGCTCGATCTACGCCGGCGGCGAGGCGCACCCCTACGACGTCGAGGGGGTGGGCGAGGACTACATCCCGGACACCTACGACGCGTCGATCCCCGACGCCTTCGAGACGGTCACGGATGCCGAGTCCTTCGCGATGGCGCGCCGCCTGGCCCGCGAGGAGGGCCTCCTGGTGGGCGGCTCCAGCGGGATGGCGGTCGTCGCCGCGCTACGGGTGGCGCGCACGCTGCCGGACGACGCGGTCGTCGTCGTGCTGCTGCCGGACTCCGGCCGCGGCTACATGGGCAAGGTCTTCAGCGATGAGTGGATGGTCGAGCGCGGTCACATGACCGCAGAAGGAGCTCAGAAGTGAGCGAGCAGACGGGCAGCACCCCCACCGCAGGCGCCCAGGGTTTCGACACCCTGGCGATCCACGCCGGCCAGGCGCACGATCCGACGACCGGCGCGGTCATCCCACCGCTGCACGTGTCGTCGACCTACGCTCAGGACGGGATCGGCGGGCTGCGCGGCGGCTACGAGTACGGCCGCAGCGCGAACCCCACGCGCACCGCGCTGCAGACGCAGCTGGCCGCGCTGGAGGGCGGCGAGTTCGGCCTGTCCTTCGCCTCCGGCCTGGCCGCGGAGGACGCGCTGCTGCGCGCCGTCCTCACCCCCGGCGACACCGTCCTCATGGGCAACGACGTCTACGGCGGCACTCACCGCCTGGTCGATAGGATCCTGGGCCCGTGGGGCATCACCCTGCGCATCGTCGACATGACCGACGCCGAGGCCGTGGCCGCCTCCCTGCAGGAGGCGCCCGCCCAGGTGCTCTGGGTCGAGACTCCGTCGAATCCGCTCATGGGGATCGCGGACATCGCGCGCCTGACGCAGATCGGCCACGACGCGGGCGCCCTCGTCGTCGTCGACAACACCTTCGCCTCGCCCGCCCTGCAGCGGCCCCTGCTGCTGGGCGCGGACGTCGTCGTCCACTCGACGACGAAGTACCTGGGCGGACACTCGGACGTGGTGGGCGGAGCACTCGTGACGAACGACGCGGGCATCGCGGAGAAGGCGGGCTTCCAGCAGTTCGCCGCCGGCGCCATCAGCGGACCGCATGACGCGTTCCTCACGACCCGCGGTCTCAAGACCCTCGCGATCCGCATGGAGCGCCACAGCGCGAACGCGGGCCTGGTCGCGGGCTTCCTGGACCGCCACGACGCGGTCGACACCGTCTACTACCCGGGCCTCGAGTCGCATCCGGGTCACGCGATCGCGCGGTCGCAGATGAGCGGCTTCGGCGGCATGGTGTCGCTGCACCTGGCGGACGGCGCGACGGCTCGCCGCTTCGCGGAGTCGCTCACGCTCTTCACCCTCGCGGAGTCGCTGGGCGGCGTCGAATCGCTCGTCAACTACCCGGACGCGATGACGCACGCCTCCGTCCGCGGCACGGAACTGGCGGTGCCGGAGGGCGTCGTGCGCCTGTCCGTGGGCATCGAGACGGTCGACGATCTGCTGGCGGATCTGGAGCAGGCGCTGGGTCGTCTCTGAGACTCTTCGACGGACGCCGCACACGCGATTCTGAGGCATCGGGACCCCTGGGGTTGAGATTCCCCTCGCACCAGGGGAGACAAATCGGAGAAAGGGGCCTTCTGAGGCCTGTGGATCCGCACTCCGGGTGACGGGACGCGCTAGAATCGGGGGCAAGAGCCCTGTCACCCACTGCACGCGTGCGCGCACGCGATGAGGAGTTCCATGTCAGCCGACCAGACGCCGCACTATGAAGCGGGGGACATCACCGTCCTCGAGGGACTCGAGGCGGTGCGCAAGAGGCCCGGCATGTACATCGGCTCCACCTCGGAGCGCGGCCTGCATCATCTGGTCCAGGAGATCGTCGACAACTCGGTCGACGAGGCGATGGCGGGATACGCCTCGCACATCGAGGTCACGATTCTCGAGGACGGCGGCGTCCGGGTCGTCGACGACGGCCGCGGCATCCCGGTCGCGATGCACCCCACGGAGGGCATCCCCACGCTGCAGGTCGTCCTCACGATCCTGCACGCCGGCGGCAAGTTCGGCGGTGGCGGCTACGCGGTCTCCGGCGGTCTGCACGGTGTGGGCTCGTCCGTCGTCAACGCGCTGTCGGTCCGCCTGGACGCGGAGGTGCACCGCGACGGGCACGTGTGGCGGCAGGACTACCGCCGCGGCGAGCCCACGGGTGAGATCGTCAAGGGCGAGGAGACGGACCGCACGGGCACCGTCATCACGTTCTGGCCGGACGACGAGATCTTCGAGACGACGGAGTTCTCGTTCGAGGTGCTGCGCTCCCGGTTCCAGCAGATGGCGTTCCTCAACAAGGGCCTGCGGATCACGCTGGAGGACCAGCGCAAGGCGGAGGTGGACCCGGACGAGGTGGGTCTCGACGAGGGGGAGGCCTCCCTGGACGGCGACGCTCCGGAGGCGGAGTCGAAGCCCAAGCAGGTCTCCTACCGCTACGACGACGGTCTGCTGGACTACGTCGCGCACATCAACCGGATGAAGAAGTCGGAGACGGTCAACGACACGATCATCGCGTTCGAGGCGGAGGACCCGGACCAGATGATCGCGCTCGAGATCGCGATGCAGTGGACGACCTCGTACTCGGAGTCCGTGCACACCTTCGCGAACACGATCTCGACCCACGAGGGCGGCACCCACGAGGAGGGCTTCCGCACGGCACTCACCTCGCTGGTGAACGCCTATGCGCGGGACCAGAAGATCCTGCGGGAGAAGGACCCCAACCTCACCGGCGACGACATCCGCGAGGGACTGACCGCGGTCGTGTCGATCAAGCTGGGCGAGCCGCAGTTCGAGGGGCAGACGAAGACGAAGCTGGGCAACTCGGAGGCGAAGACCTTCGTCCAGCGCGTGGTCCGCGATGAGTTCGGCCACTGGATGGAGTCGAACCCGGTGCAGGCGAAGGAGGTCGTGCGCAAGGCGTCGCAGGCCGCCCAGGCCCGCCTGGCCGCCCGCAAGGCGCGCGAGGCGACCCGTCGCAAGGGCCTGCTGGAGGCCGGCGGCATGCCCGGCAAGCTCAAGGACTGCCAGGCGAAGGACCCGACGATCTCTGAGGTGTTCATCGTCGAGGGCGACTCCGCCGGCGGCTCCGCGACGCAGGGCCGCGACCCGCACACGCAGGCGATCCTCCCGCTGCGCGGCAAGATCCTGAACGTGGAGAAGGCCCGCCTCGACCGGGCGCTGGGCAACGCGGAGATCCAGGCGATGATCACCGCGTTCGGCACCGGGATCGGCGAGGAGTTCGACATCGAGAAGCTCCGCTACCACAAGATCGTCCTCATGGCGGATGCGGACGTCGACGGCCAGCACATCACGACGCTGCTGCTCACGTTCATCTTCCGCTACATGAAGCCGCTGGTGGAGGGCGGGTACGTGTACCTCGCGACACCTCCCCTCTACCGCCTCAAGTGGTCGAACGCCGCGCACGAGTTCGCCTACTCCGACCGCGAGCGCGACGGACTGCTGGAGGCCGGCCGCGCGGCCGGCAAGCGCCTGCCCAAGGAGCTGGCGATCCAGCGCTACAAGGGTCTGGGTGAGATGAACTACCAGGAGCTGTGGGAGACGACGATGAATCCCGACCACCGCCTCCTCAAACAGGTCACCCTCGACGACGCCGCGCAGTCGGACGAGATCTTCACCGTCCTCATGGGTGACGACGTGGACTCCCGGCGCCGCTTCATCCAGGAGAACGCGAAGGACGTCCGCTTCCTCGACATCTGAGGCGAGTGCGCCCGAGGCCCCGGCCGGGACCTCGGGCCCGCCTCCGTCCCAGCCCGTGACTGAAGAGAGATGAGCCCCCGTGGCAGACGAGCAGAACCCCACCCCCCAGCAGGATCCGGACCAGACCCCGGAGGTCCCGGCCGAGGGCACCGTGCTGGACCGGGTCGACTCCGTCGACCTCAACATGGAGATGCAGCGCTCCTACCTCGACTACGCGATGAGCGTGATCGTGGGCCGCGCGCTGCCGGACGTGCGCGACGGCCTCAAGCCGGTGCACCGCCGCATCCTCTACGCGATGTACGACGGCGGGTACCGGCCGGACCGGAACTTCTCGAAGTGCTCGCGCGTCGTGGGCGACGTCATGGGCCAGTACCATCCGCACGGCGACACCGCGATCTACGACGCGATGGTCCGCCTGGTGCAGGGCTGGGTCATGCGCTACCCGCTGGTCGCGGGCCAGGGCAACTTCGGGTCGCCCGGCGATGACGGCGCGGCCGCTCCCCGATACACGGAGTGCAAGATGGCTCCGCTCGCACTCGAGATGGTGCGGGACATCGAAGAGGAGACCGTCGACTTCCAGGACAACTACGACGGTCGCAACCAGGAACCGATGTACATGCCGTCGCGGTTCCCCAACCTGCTGGTGAACGGCTCGTCCGGCATCGCGGTGGGCATGGCGACGAACATCCCGCCCCACAACCTGCGCGAGGTGGCCCAGGGCGCCCAGTGGCTGCTGGCGCACCCGGAGGCCACGAACGAGGAGGCGCTCGAGGCGCTCCTGGGCATCATCAAGGGCCCGGACTTCCCGTCCGGCGCCACGGTCCTGGGCCGCGGCGGCATCGAGGACGCGTACCGGACCGGCCGCGGCTCGATCACCCAGCGCGCCGTCGTCGAGGTCGAGGAGATCCAGGGCCGCACGTGCCTGGTCGTCACCGAGCTGCCCTACATGGTCAACCCAGACACGCTGGCGGCGAAGATCGCCTCGTACGTGCGCGACGGCAAGGTCGCAGGCATCGCGGACCTGCGCGACGAGTCGTCCGGTCGCACCGGCCAGCGCCTCGTCATCGTCCTCAAGCGGGACGCCGTCGCGAAGGTCGTCCTCAACAACCTGTACAAGCACACGCAGCTGCAGGAGAACTTCTCCGCCAACATGCTGGCACTGGTCGACAACGTGCCGCGCACGCTGTCGATCGACGCGTTCCTGCGCCTGTGGGTCAAGCACCAGATCGACGTGATCGTGCGCCGCACCCGGTACCGCCTGCGCAAGGCGGAGGAGCGGGCGCACATCCTGCGCGGCTACCTCAAGGCGCTGAATGCACTGGACGCGGTCATCGCGCTCATCCGCCGCTCCCCCAACTCGGACGAGGCGCGCACGGGCCTCATGGAGCTGCTGGACGTCGACGAGATCCAGGCGAACGCGATCCTGGACCTGCAGCTGCGCCGGCTCGCCGCCCTCGAGCGCCTCCGGATCGAGGAGGAGGCGCAGAAGATCGAGGAGCAGATCAAGGACTACAAGGAGATCCTCGACACCCCGGAGCGCCAGCGCGCGATCGTGTCGGAGGAGCTCGCGGAGATCGTCGACCGATACGGCGACGACCGCCGCACACGGATCCTCGCCGGTTTCGACGGCGACGTGAGCATGGAGGACCTCATCCCGGAGGAGGAGGTCGTCGTCACGATCACGCGCGGCGGGTACGTCAAGCGCACCCAGTCCGCGCTCTACCGGGCGCAGAACCGCGGCGGCAAGGGCGTCTCGGGCGCGAAACTGCGCGGAGACGACGTCGTCGACCAGTTCTTCGTCACCTCGACCCACAACTGGCTGCTGTTCTTCACGAACACCGGCCGGGTCTACCGGGCGAAGGGCTACGAGCTGCCGGAGGGCTCGCGTGACGCGAAGGGCCAGCACGTCGCGAACCTGCTGGCGCTGCAGCCGGCCGAGACGATCGCCCAGGTCCTGTCGATCAAGGACTACGACGAGGCCCAGTACCTGGCCCTCGCGACGAAGTCCGGCCTGGTCAAGAAGACGCGTCTGGCCGAGTACGACTCCAACCGCACCGGTGGCGTCATCGCGATCAACCTGCGCGAGATGGCCGACGGCCGTCCCGACGAGTTGGTGTCCGCCCGTCTGGTCGACGCGGAGGACCACCTCCTCCTCATCTCCCGCAAGGGCATGTCGATCAGGTTCGCGGCGGACGACGAGACGATCCGACCCACGGGGCGTGCGACCTCGGGCGTCACCGGCATGCGGTTCCGCGAGGACGACCGGCTGCTCACGATGGACACGGTCACCCCGGGCACGTATGTCTTCGTCGTGACGGAGGCCGGGTTCGCGAAGCGGACACCGGTCGAGGAGTACCGACTGCAGGGCCGCGGCGGCATGGGCATCAAGGTGGCGAAGATCACCGATCAGCGCGGCGACCTGGTGGGCGGTCTCATCGTGTCGGAGGGCGAAGAGGTCCTGGTCGTCATGGAGCGCGGTAAGGTGGTCCGGTCGAGTATCGACGGAGTGCCGGCCAAGGGCCGCAACACCATGGGCGTGGTCTTCGCGAAACCCGGCACGAAGGATCGCATCATCGCGGTCACCCGCGGCCCGGAGGAAGCCGTCGAGGACGAGGCGGAGAACGCGCCTCTCACCGACGCGGAAGCCGAAGCGGTCGTGGCGGAACTGTCCGATCCGGCTCCCCAGGAGCCGGGCGCCGACACCGAAGGTGAAGAGCAGCAGTGAGCGACAACGAGCAGAAGCCCGGCAAGGTCCTCCGCACCTCCAGCGGCCGCACGCGGCTGACGGCCAGCGGGGACCAGGACACCGGCGCGAAGTCCGGTGCCGGGACCTCGGGCGCCGGGAAGGCCGGCGGGTCCTCCGGCAGCGCTCCCACCGCGCACGTGCCGCAGCAGTCGGCCGGCGGGTCCGGATCGGCTGACACGAAGACGCGCGTGAGCGCGGGCTCCGGCCGGCGGTTCAGTGCGGGAGGCGACGGCGACGCCTCGGTGGGTGCGGCCTCGGGCCCGGACCACCGGGTGCAGCAGAAGTCCGCCGGCTCCGGCGGGGCCCGCCCGCAGGACGGTGTGACGGCGACGTCCAGCGGCGTCAAGATGACGGGCAAGTCCTCGAAGAAGGGCCCACGCACGGTCCGCCTCACGATCGCGAACATCGACCCGTGGTCGGTCATGAAGATGTCGTTCCTGCTGTCGCTCGCGATCGCGATCGCGATGCTCGTGGCGACGCTGGTGCTGTGGCTCGTGCTGCAGATGACCGGCGTCATGGGGAACATCGAGTCGACCCTGTCGGAGATCGCGGGTTCGGAGAGCGCGGATCAGCTGCTGGCGCTCGTGAGCCTGCCGCGCGTCATGGCGACCGCGTTCGTGCTGGGACTCGTGAACATCGTGCTCATGACGGCCCTGTCGACGCTCTTCGCGTTCCTCTACAACATCGGCGCGTCGATCGTGGGCGGATTCCACCTGACACTGACGGACGACTGACGTCGTCGGATCGGCCGGGACGTGTGATGCACTGCACGTCCCGGCCGATTGTGCGTTTCGGGCAGGTGACGGTAGAGTGGCTTCTCGGTTCGCAAGAATCACACGGGCCTATAGCTCAGGCGGTTAGAGCGCTTCGCTGATAACGAAGAGGTCAGAGGTTCAAGTCCTCTTAGGCCCACGCATCCAGGAGGGAGCGGCATGAGACGATTGCTCGCCCTGCTGGGGACTGCAGCTCTTGCAGTGGGGACTCTGGGAGTCCTCCGCAGCCGCAATCGCGGTCGGCAGGAGCAGTGGTCGCAGCACACCGATCCGGTGTAGGCTGTCTGCTCTCACGGGGGTATGGCGCAATTGGTAGCGCACCTGCTTTGCAAGCAGGGGGTTAGGGTTCGAGTCCCCTTACCTCCACTCGAGAAACTCGTGAGACAGTGGCTCGTTGGTAGATGAAGGCCTCGGCCCGGGAAACCGGCCGGGGCCTTCGTGTATGTGCGGGTGGGGATGCCAGACAGCCGATGGATGCGACGATGCGGTCGTGGGAATCGAGACGAGGAGCTGCTTGGCGTGAGTGACCTGGTGATCAGTGATGTGCGCCCCTGGGGTGGGGACCCTGTCGACGTGCGGGTGTCCGGTCGTCTCATCGCGGCGCTCGAGCCGCACGACCCGACGGCGGGACGCGCCGCGGGCGCTGAGGAGGACATAGTCGCGCACGTGAACGGTGCGGGACGGCTCCTGCTGCCGTCCTTCACGGATACGCATGTGCACCTCGACTCCACGCGGGTGGGGCTGCCGTTCGAACCGAACGAGGTCGAACGGCGCAGCCTCTGGTCCTTCATCCGGAACGACCGGGACAACTGGCGGAGTGCCGGGGCGTCCGTGACGGACCGGGCCACGCACACGCTGGGGCGCGCGATCGCGCACGGGATGACGCGGGCACGCAGTTACGCCCAGATCGATGCGGACTGCGGTCTGGAGCGGCTGGAGGGCGTTCTGGCCGCACGTGAGGCACATTCGGATCGCGCGGACGTGGAAGTCGTCGCCTTCCCCCAGGCCGGCCTCCTGGTGGAGCCCGGCGTCCCCGCGTTCATCGAGGAAGGACTGCGCAGCGGGGTCGACCTGGTGGGCGGCATCGATCCCTGCGCACTGGACAAGGATCCGCGCCGGCACCTCGACATCGTCTTCGAGCTGGCGGACCGGTACGGGGTGGGCGTCGACATCCACCTCCACGAGCCGGCGGAGTTGGGCCTCTTCAGCGCCCAGCAGATCATCGAGCGGGTGCGGGCACTCGACATGCGAGGGCGGGTGACGATCGCACACGCGTTCTTCCTTTCCGGGATCTCGGAGGGCCAGCGGGCACATGTGCTCTCCGAGCTCGTGGAGCTCGACATCGCAGTCACCACCGTGGCCCCCAGCGGTCGCGGCACGCTGCCCTTGCTGGAGATCCTCGACGCGGGCGTGCGGATCGGGCTGGGCCAGGACGGGCAGCGCGACTACTGGTCGCCGTACGGCAATACGGACATGCTGGACCGCACCTGGCAGTTGGCCTTCACGAACGGCCTGCGCCGTGATTCCGACATCGAGCGCGCTCTCGAGACCGCGACCCTGGGTGGGGCGCGCGTGATCGATCCGTCCCTCAGCCGGACGAGCTCACGTGGTGTGGGTGTGGGCGATGCGGCCGACCTCGTGCTGGTCCCCGGCGAGTATCCCGCGTCCGCCGTCATGGACCGCCCCGGCGACCGCACGGTGATCCACGCCGGCCGCATCGTGTCCGAGGCCGGGGAGCTTCTCTGAGGAGACGCTCCAGGGACCGGTAGTCGAGAGAGCCGGAAACGGCCCTGCTCCCCGGTCGGTACCGGGTAGCAGGGCCGTGCGCGCGTTCAGACGCTGAGGGGCGGGAGTCCGATCAGACGACGCCCAAGGCGATCATCGCGTTCGCGACCTTGCGGAAGCCCGCGACGTTCGCACCCACGACGTAGTCGCCGGGGCGACCCACCTCGTCGGCCGTCGTCAGGCAGGTGGAGTGGATGTTCCGCATGATCTCCGTCAGGCGGGCCTCCGTGTAGTCGAAGGTCCACGTGTCGCGGCTGGCGTTCTGCTGCATCTCCAGCGCGCTGGTCGCGACACCGCCGGCGTTGGCGGCCTTGCCGGGACCGAAGCCCACGCCGGCCATCCGGAAGACCTCGACGGCCTCGGGCGTGCACGGCATGTTCGCGCCCTCGGCGACGACCTTAACGCCGTTCGAGGCGAGGGTCTTCGCGTCCTTCTCGTCCAGCTCGTTCTGCGTGGCGCTGGGCAGCGCGATGTCGACAGGGACATCCCACACGCTGCCGTCCTTCACGAAGCGGGCACCGCCGCCGCGGCGCTCCGCGTACTCGTGGATGCGGCCGCGCTCGACCTCCTTGATCTGGCGCAGCAGATCGAGGTCGATGCCCTGCTCGTCGACCACGTAGCCGCTGGAGTCCGAGGCCGTGATCGGGATGCCGCCCAGCTGCTGCGTCTTCTCGATCGCGTAGATCGCGACGTTGCCGGAGCCGGACACGCCCACCCGACGACCGTCGAAGGACGCCTCGCGCGCCCGCAGCATCTCGTTCGCGAAGATGGCCGCGCCGTAGCCGGTCGCCTCCGTGCGGACCAGAGACCCGCCCCAGTCGAGGCCCTTGCCCGTGAGGACGCCGGCCTCATACCTGTTGGTGAGGCGCTTGTACTGGCCGAAGAGGTAGCCGATCTCGCGCGAGCCCACACCGATGTCGCCTGCGGGGACATCGGTGTACTCGCCGATGTGGCGGTGCAGCTCCGTCATGAACGACTGGCAGAAGCGCATGATCTCGCCGTCCGAGCGACCGTGCGGGTCGAAGTCCGACCCGCCCTTGCCGCCGCCGATCGGCAGGCCGGTCAGCGAGTTCTTGAAGATCTGCTCGAAGCCCAGGAACTTGACGATGCCCAGGTTGACCGACGGGTGGAAGCGCAGACCGCCCTTGTAGGGGCCCAGCGCGGAGTTGTACTCGACGCGGAACCCGCGGTTGATGCGGACCGTCCCCTCATCGTCGACCCACGGCACGCGGAAGATCAGCTGGCGCTCCGGCTCGCACAGGCGCATGAGGATGCCGTGCGCCTCGTACTCGGGGTGACGACCGCGCAGCGTCTCGAGCGACTCGAAGACCTCACGGACGGCCTGGTGGAATTCCGGCTCGCCCTGATTGCGCTGGAGTACGGTGTCATACGTTGCCTGGAGGCTGGCTTCCATGGATGGCGCCTTCCGGTTGTGGAGTCGAGATGTCCCCTCTAAAGTACAAAGCGCTACTGTCGGTAGACAAATCTGATCGCTCCGGGCCGACGATCCGCAGGTGAGGCGTCTGCGATAACACTGCTGGAGCTGACTACAATCGGTGAACGCCCCGTCGTGACCGGTCCGATGACCCGTCCCGCGAGCCGCTCCGAGGAGGGAGCGGGGGTCGGGGATGCAATGGATCGAGTGCGAACTGAGAGCCCGTGCGGGCCGGAGACCTCTGAAGGTGTGGAACTGTGGTTGAGAACAACGAGCCGCCCGGGCACGAGCTGAGTCCCCGGGTCGAGGGCGGGCGGCCCATGTCGCCGCCGCCCAAGTCCCTCGAGCAGTCGATCGCGGAGACGACCCGGCAGATGCGGCATGCGCGCGGCTTCACGCTGTCGGAGCTGGCGAACCGGGTGGGTGTGAGCCGGCAGATGCTGTCCAAGATCGAGAACGCGCAGACCTCGGCCAGCCTGGCGACCGTCGACGCCCTGGCGAAGGCGCTCGACATCCCGGTCACGAGCCTGTTCCGTGCCGCCGACAATGAGACGCAGGTCGTCTTCTCGAAGGCGGGACAGGCGCCGGAGACGGTGCGGCGCGCCAGCAATCTGGGGCATCGATACCAGCTGCTGGGCCAGGTCATCCGGCACCACGGCCTCTTCGAATCGCTGCTGGTGACCCTCACAGAGGACAGCCAGCCGTTCCCCCTCTTCCAGCACATGGGGTCCGAGTTCGTGTACGTCGTCGAGGGCGAGATGGACTACCGGTATCAGGAGACGACGTTCCGCATGGAGACGGGCGACGGGATCCTCTTCGATGCGGAGGGCATCCATGGTCCCGCGGGCATCTTCGAGACTCCCGTCCGCTTCCTGTCGGTCAACGTGTCCGACGAGCGACCCGCGGATCCGCACGAGGGCCCCCGATCGTGACGTGAAGCGGTCGTGGGACCGCTGCACACCGATCCGGGGCCCTCGTGGCACGGGTCAGTCAGACCTCACAGCTACAGTGCGGCGTCGCCTCGATCCCCGGTGCGGATCCGGATGACCTCGTCGACCGGCGTCGACCAGATCTTGCCGTCCCCCACCTCGCCGGTACGCGCGGACTGGGCGATGACGTCGATGACGGGGCCGGCCTCGGCGTCCGCCACGAGGATCTCCAAGCGCATCTTGCCGATGAAGTCGATCGTGACCTCGGATCCGCGGTAGACCTCGGTGTGTCCGCTCTGCCGGCCGTAGCCCGTGCAGTCGCTGACCGTCATGCCGTTGATGCCGTGCTGAGCGAGCGCGATCTGGACGCCCTCCAGCGCTGCGGGCTGCAGGATCGCTGTGATGAGCCGCATGTCACTTCACCTCCTGGACGGGTGCCGGTGCCGGGATGACGACGCTGCGGGTGACGCCTCGTGCGGTCAGGGGTGTTTGCGAGTAGTCGTATCCGGACTCCGCGTGGGCCGCCACGTCGATGCCGGACGACTCCTCGCGCGCGGTGACCCGCAGGCCGCCCATGATCCCGCGGAGGATCAGCGCGATGACGGTCGTCATGACGATGCTGTAGACCAGCACCGCCAGGGAGCTCAGCGCCTCGATGCCCAGCAGTTCGAAGCCGCCGCCGTACAGGAGGCCCTGCGCCTCGCCGGGCGCGGCGGGATCCGCGAGGAAGCCGATCGACAGGGTGCCGATGAGTCCAGCCACCAGGTGGACGCCCACGACGTCGAGGGAGTCGTCGTAGCCCAGCTTGTTCTTCAGCCCGATCGCCAGGGCAGAGCCCACCCCGGACAGCGCGCCGATGACCAGAGCGCCCACGGGGCTGACCGCGGCCGCGGCGGGGGTGATGCCGACGAGGCCCGCCACGATGCCCGAAGCCGCGCCCAGGGAGGTGGGGCGTCCGTCCCGGATCTTCTCCACGACCAACCACGCGAGCATACCGGCGGCCGGTGCCGCGAGGGTCGTGACCCAGGCGTGCGCGGCCACGTGGTCGGCGGCCAGGGCGGAGCCGGCGTTGAAGCCGAACCAGCCGAACCAGAGGAGGCCGGCTCCCAGCATGACCAGTGGGAGGTTGTGCGGGCGCATGGGCGTCGAGCCCAGGCCGATCCGCGGGCCCAGGATCACGGCGAGCACGAGAGCCGCGGCCCCGGCGTTGATGTGGATCGCGGTGCCGCCGGCGAAGTCGACCGCGCCCAGGGTGTTCGCTATGAAGCCGCCGGTCTCTGAGACGGATCCGTCGAACGCGAAGACCCAGTGGGCCACGGGGAAGTAGACGAGCACGGCCCAGGCGGCGGCGAAGACGACCCAGGCGGAGAACTTCATGCGGTCCGCGACCGCACCACTGACCAGCGCGACCGCGATGATCGCGAACGCCGCTTGGAAGCCCACGAAGGCGAGGGCCGGCACGGTGCCCACGACGGCGTCCGGTCCCATGAGGGCGGAGAGGCCCGCGAAGTCCAGAGGGTTGCCCACCAGGCCGCCGAACGATTCGCCGAACACCATGGAGAACCCGAACAGCACCCAGAGGACGCCCACGATCCCCATCGTCACGACGGACATCATCACCATGTTCAGCACGCTCTTGGCACGCACCATCCCGCCGTAGAAGAACGACAGGCCCAGCGTCATCAACAGCACGAGCGCTGCACTGGCGAGCACCCACGCGGTGTCGCCTGCTGAGATCTCTGCAGCATTCATCGCACCCTCCTTACAAGGTTTCTTCCAGCCAGTCTGCTACTGGCATGGGCAGAGAGTAACTGAGAGTTTACCGACTGCGCAACTGATGGGTGCGCATGTAATCTGTTAGTGTCGTCTTCAGTGAGAGGCGTGACCGCCCGGATCCGGCGGAGCGGTGATCGTCTCCGATCCCGTCCCGTCCTCCGTCACGAGGAATTGGCCCATCATCCCGGAGCCCTCGTGCTGCAGCAGATGGCAGTGCACCATGTACGGCACGCTCGCGCTCGCGCAGTCCTCGAACCGCATGAGGAGTCGCACGGGTCTCCCCGGGTGGAGAGGAACCGTGTCCTTCCAGCCCCGCAGCCACACCGGCGGGTCCCCACCGTCGACGTCGAGGATGCGGAACTGCACGTCGTGGACGTGGACGTTGTGCGGGAAGACGTCCGGGGTCGTCACCTCCCACAGCTCCGCATCACCCGGTCGCCGGCCGCGAACCGGACCACGACCTCGGCGCGCTCGCCCGGTGACAGCGGCAGGCGGGTGAGCTCGACCGGTGACTCCAGCAGGCCTCCATCGGTCCCCACCAGCAGGAACGGCCGGTCATCGGCGAGGCGCAGGTCCAGGAAGCGGGCGGCGCTGCCGTTGAGCAGGCGCAGGCGGACCTCCGTGGTCGTCACCGCGAACTCCGCCCCCGCGAGGCCGTCGGCCAGCAGCGTGCGCCCCACCGTGCCCAGCGCGTTGTCGCCCTCCGTGCGGATGATGCGACCGTCGCGGTCGCGGAGCTTGTGCTGGAGGACGAGCGGCACGTCGTCGACACCGTACTCGTGCGGCAGCCCGGTCGCGGCACTGTCCTCGTCGTCGACCAGCACGAGGCCGGCGAACCCCTTGAGCACCTGCTCCTCCATCTCGCCGTGCGGGTGCGGGTGGTACCAGAGGGTCGCGGAGAGGTGGGTGCGTGCGAGAGGGGGCATGCCTCGACGGTAGGGAGGCGGCGGGTCGCGGCGGGTCGCGGCGCGTCCCTCCGCAGGCGACGACCGTGTACGCCCGGAGGCGATGTGCGCGGTGGTCGCTCGCGCTCGCCGGGCCGGAGCGAGCCAGTCGAGCCGGGCGAGCACGAGCGGTCGGGATCAGATCACCGCGGGAATCGGCCTCCCCGTGTCTGTGTGATCGTCGATCGTCGAGAGTGGTCCGCCCACCCGGTACTGGGCGCCGCGGTGGTGGTCCGGCAGCCGATCGCCTGCGCCGAAGAGCTTGTGGCGCAGCGTGCCGGGTGTGTACTCCTGCTGGTAGACGCCCCGGCGCTGCAACTCCGGTACGACGAGGTCGGCCACGTCCTCGAAGGTCCCCGGCGTCGTCGCATAGGCCAGGTTGAAGCCGTCGACGTCCGTGTACTCGACGATGTCCGTGAGGGTGTCCGCGATCTCCGCCGGCGAGCCGATGAAGTTCTGGCCCTGTCCGCCCACGCCGCCCAGTTTCACGATGTCGCGCACGGTCCACGTCCGCCCGTCCGCGTTCTCGCCCTGGAACGCCTCGAGGGCGGACTGGATCGCGTTCGACTGCACGTTCCCCAGCGGCTCGTCGAGGTCGTACGTCGACAGGTCGACGCCCAGCCATCCGGAGAAGAACACCTGCGTGCCCTCGACGCTCGCGTAGGAGAGGAGGTCCTCGTACTTCGCGCGGGCACCGGCGGCCGTCTCGTCCGTGATGATGGAGCTCAGCAGGTAGATCTTCGCGTCGTACGGGTCGCGGCCCGCCTCGACCAGCGCCTTCCGGAGCCGCGCGACCGTGCTCTTCGCCGCATCGCGCGTGGGACCGCCGATGAAGATGGCCTCCGCGTTCTGAGCGGCGAACGCGACTCCGCGCGGAGAGGCACCCGCCTGGAACACGACCGGGGTGCGCTGCGGCGAGGGCTCGGACAGGTGGATGCCGGGGACATCGAAGTGCGTCCCGTGGTGTCCGATGTGGTGTACCTTCTCCGGGATCGCGAACACGCCTGAGGCGGCGTCGCGGACGACCGCGTCGTCCTCCCACGATCCCTCGAGCAGCTTGTAGATCACCTCGAGGTACTCGTCCGCGTGGTCGTAGCGGGCGTCGTGCGCCAGCTGGTCCGCCTGTCCGAAGTTGCGGGCGGCGGACGGCAGGTAGCCGGTCACGATGTTCCAGCCCACGCGCCCCTTCGTGAGGTGGTCGAGGGTGGAGAGTCGGCGCGCGAACGGCACGGGATGCTCGAACGCGGTGCCGGCCGTGATCCCGAAGCCCACGTGCTCCGTGACGGCCGCCCCGATCGCCGCCAGCTGGACGGGGTCGTTGACCGGCACCTGGGCGCCCTGGCGGATCGCGGCGAGGTCATTGCCGCCGAACACGTCGTAGGTCCCCAGCACGTCCGCGATGAAGATCGCGTCGAAGAGGCCTCGCTCGGCGATGCGGGCCAGGTCCTGCCAGTACTCGAGGTCCTTGTACTGCCATGCTCGGTCGCCCGGATACCGCCAGAGGCCGGGCGACTGGTGGGCGACGCAGTTCATATCGAACGCGTTGAACCGGATCTGCTTCGTCATGCGCGCACCGCCTCGCGCGCGGCGTCTTGCTCCTGGCCGGCGGACTCGGTCGCCGCCCCGCCTGTCTTCTTGCCCTTTGCCCCACTGGCAGAGACGCCCACGTCCCACAGGTAGACGGGTTCGGTGCCGTTGACGGCGGCGTCGCCGATGATGCGCTGCTTGTAGATGACGGGGTTGTGTGAGCCCACCGTGCGCGCATTCCGCCAGTGGCGGTCCAGGGACAGTGCCTGGTTGGTGCCAGACGCCCCCAGCGCGTCGAAGAGGGCACTGGCCGCTTGGGGCACCAGGTCGGTCAGGACGACCTGGCCCTTCGCGGTCGCCAGCTCGGCGTCCGCGAGTGCCGTCCGGTGCGCCTCGGAGCCGCGCTGGGCCTCGAGGTCGGAGACCGCCTGGAGCGCGTGCGCGGCGCGGTCTGCGATCGCGTCGGCCGCGAACGCCGCGGACTCGACCTGCCCGATGACGGCCAGGATCTGTCCGTCGTTCCGCGCCAGCGGGGCCAGGCCGTGCGTGTACACGCGGGTGCGGTCGCGGACGGCCTGTGCCGCGTCATCCGCGGCGCGGCGGGCGATGCCGGCGTGCACGGACAGCAGGACCAGCTGGTAGAGCGCGGTCTGGTAGCTGAACCGGTCCGTGAGCGTGAGGACGTTCGCCGGGTCGACCGGGACATCCTCGAAGACGATCGTGCCGGTGCCCGTCAGCTTCTGACCGAAGCCGTCCCAGTCGTCGGAGATCGTGACGCCGGGTGCGTCGGTGGGGACGAGGACGGCGACCGTGGAGCCGTCGTCCGCGGTCGCCGTCGCGTCCGTCCACTGCGCGTAGATGCTGCCCGTCGTGTAGTACTTGCGTCCGCTCAGGCGCAGGCCCGCCGAGGTCCGGGTCACCCGGGTGAGTGATCCCGCCGTGGTCGTGGGGCCGGTCTCGCTCCACGCGTTGCCCACGAACTGGCCGGCGGCGAACCGCTCGAACCACGTCGTGCGGGATGCATCCGTGGCGTGGAGGCGGTCCTCGACGATCGCGAACTGGCCGCGGAAGATCTGCGGGATGTTCGAGTCCGCGGCCGCGGCCTCGCGCCACAGGGTCGCCGCTTGCGGCAGGGTGAGGCCTGCACCTCCCGCGTCCGCGGGCACGCGCAGGGCGCCGAAGCCCGCTGCGGCCAGTGCGCTCACCTCCGCCCGCGGCAACTCGCGCGCACGCTCCCGGTCGACGGCGCCGGCACTGACGCGCGCGAACTCCTCCCGCAGGGGTGCGGCGACACGGTCGAACTGCTGGGTCGAGCTCATGACGGTCCTCTCCTCGGACTGATCCCGGTGCTCCCCTCCAGGGAGCGCTTCCGCTGATGGGGCGCCCCCGTCGGTGGGTGCGCGACCGGGGTGATCGGTCTCGAGGCTAGGGACGGGCTGCGCGCACCCGTGCCGTGCGCGTCACAACCCCGTCATCCGGGGTCATGTCCCGTCATGTGCGCGGTTCCGGCCGGGCGCGGACAGGACCGTCCCGGCCGGGCCGCGTCACCGTCCGGTCGCCGCCTGCAGTCCCCATGCCACGAGGCCGCACAGCGCACCGCCGGCCGCGTGCATCGCGAGGATCGAGACGATCGCGAACGGTGCGGTCGCCAGTCCGGGACCGCCGGAGGTGAACAGCTGGATGCCGATGACCAGCGCCGAGGTGAGCATCCCGCCCGCGATACCCGTCGCCAGCAGGGTCAGGAACGGGCGGGGCGTGCGGGTCAGCCAGCCCACGAGGATCCAGACGACGCCGATCGCCAGCCACAGCCACGCGTTGACCGGCACCCGGGTCGTGCCCTCCATCCCCAGGAGGTTGATGGCGATATTCAGGATCGGATAGAGGAGGGTGAGCGCGCCCAGTCCGATCGCCAGGCGGTAGTCCGGCCCGGGCGGTGCGGGGGTCTGGGCAGAGGCGGTGGCGGGAGTCTGGGGCTGCTGAGGATTCTGTGTCTCGTCCATGCCCTCGACGCTACGGAGACCGGCGGCGCTGCCGCGTTCCTCCGCAGGCGACAGTCGTGTACGCCCGGAAGCGATGCCCTGTCTTCGCGCCGGTCCCTACGATGGTGGCATGGACGCGACGGAGACCACTCCCCGGTCGCGGGCGCTGGGCATCCTGTTCGCGGTCGCGGTCGCGAACGCCGTCCTGTTCCTGGCCCTGTGGGGTGAGACGACGGGGTGGTCCGGGGACCGCGGCGGCGCCTACCTGGCTGTCGCGGTGGCCTTCGCCGTGTCCTTCGGCGTCCTCACCCTGGTGCGCGATCGCATCCCCCGGACCGCGCTGGTGCTGGCCGCGCTCGCCGTCTGCGCGTACTACACCGTAGGTCTGCCCAGCATCGGCGTCATCCTGCCGCTGCTCGTCATCCTCACGGCCGTCACCCTGGCCGGACATCGCACGTTCGCGCTGGTGACGGCCGGTCTGCTCTTCGTCGTCGCCTCGTTCTTCCGGATCCGAGGCGGCGATTCCGCCGAGGCCGTGCTGGGCTACGAGCTGCTGAGCAACCTCGTCCTCGTGGCCCTGGCCGTCGCCCTGGCCGAGGTCATCCGCACCCGCCGCGCGCTGCAGGCCAGCCGGGCGGACGCGGAGCGGATGGCCGCGCAGGCGGCGCTCGCCCGCGCGCAGCGCGTCCAGGAGGAGGACCGCACCCGGATCGCCCGCGCACTGCGCGACGACCTGGGCCATTCCCTGGCGATCGTGTCGCTGCATGCGAACGCGGTGCTCGAGCAGGTGCCGGACGACCACCCGGCCGGCGTCAGCGCGCGGCATCTGCGGGAGGCGGCCTCCCGGTCGCTCGACCAGCTGCGCAGTGCCGTGCGGGCCGTGGGCTCGCCTGCCCGCATCAGAACCGGCGCCGAGGCCGTGGCTGAGTCCGCAGACGACGAGGGCCTCGCCGGTGATCCGGGCTCAGCCCGGGATGCCCAGGGCGCGGGCGCAGCGCACGACTCCTCCCTCGAGCAGTCACTCGCGGGCCTCGACGCACTCCTCGACCGGATCCGCGCGGGCGGGGTGAGTGTCGACCTCGTGCGCGACCACGGTCCGCTGCCGCCCTCCGTCGATGCCGCAGCGGTCCGGATCGTGCGGGAGGCGACGACCAACGCGCTGCGGCACGCGCAGCCGGACCACATCGGTCTCGCCCTCACGCAGTCCCGCGGTCCGGGGTCGACCGGCGACGCAGCGGGGGAGCTGCGGATCCGAGTGCTGAATGACGGCGTGAGCGGGGACGCAGGGGTACTCGGGGACACCGGCGTGAGCCCGGAAACCCGTGTGAGCAGGGAGACCGGTGTGAGCGAGACGGCCGGGGTGTCCGGTCAGACGGGTGGGACTCTGCCCGGCTCGACCGGACTGCGCAGCCTGCGCGACCACGCCGGGTCTCTGGGCGGCTCCCTCACGTGGGGCCGGAAGCAGCCGGACCTCTTCGTGGTCGACGCGGCCCTGCCGGTGGAGTCACCACGCCCCACCGACCTGGCCCACCCGGCCGCCCCCGATGGCCGGGACCTCCCGGCAGACGCAGGAGACCTCCCATGACCCTCCGGATCGTGCTGGTCGACGACCAGGAGCTGGTGCGCGCGGGACTGGCGCTCCTCGCCTCCCGCGACGGCGACATCGAGGTCGCGGGGGAGGCGGGCGATGGGTTGGAGGGTCTCGCGGTGGTGCGCCGGACCCGGCCGGATGTCGTCCTCATGGACCTCCGCATGCCGCTGGTGGACGGGATCGCGGCGACGGAGCAGATCTCGCGGGACCACGACCTCGGCGGTGTGCGGGTCCTGGTCCTCACGACGTTCGACACGGAGGAGGATGTGCTGGCCGCCGTGCGGGCCGGTGCCAGCGGGTACCTGCTCAAGGACGTGGACGGGCCCGGGCTGCGGCAGGCGATCCGCGACGTCGCCTCCGGCGATTCGATCGCGGACCCGTCGCTCACGGCGATCCTGTTCCGGCAGGCGGCACTCGCGGCGCACCGCCCGGAGATGGTGAGCGGGCTGAGCGAGCGGGAGACGCAGGTCCTGGCCCTCGTGGGACGCGGGCTCACGAACGCGGAGGTGGCACCGCTGCTGTTCCTCAGCCCGGAGACCGTGCGGACGTACGTGAGCCGGCTGCGCACGAAGACGGGTGCACGGGATCGCGCGCAGCTGGTGGTGCTCGCCTACGAGTCGGGGCTGGTGACACCGGGGGCGGGTCCGCCGGACGGGAGTCCGGACCTGCACGCCCCCAGCTGAGTGCTCCGCGCGCCCCACTCTGTTCAGTTCATCGAGACGAGGATCTTGACCTCGCTGCGATCGTCGAGCAGCTTGTGGAAGGCCTTCTCGACGATGTCGTCGACGACGATGCGGCTGGTGATGAACGGTGCGAGGTCGACGAGGCCTTCGTGGACGAGGCGGATGGCCTCCTCGTGGTCGTTCGCGTACCCCACCGACGAGCCGATGACCCGGTCCTGCATCGTGAGGCGTCCGGTGAGGTCGAGCTCGTGCGGCTGCGTGTGGATCGCGACGACCTCGAGACGACCGCCGGGCCCCAGCACGTCGAGCAGCTGGTCGACGACGGCGCCCACTCCTGCGGCGTCGAATGCGAAGGCCGCCATCTCGTCGCCCGCGTGCTCGCGCACGACCTGAATGAGGTCCTCGCTCGTGGGATCGACGGTGACGGTCGCGACGCCGGAGGTCTCCGCCGTGCGGCGTCGCTCGGGCGACACCTCGCTCACGACGGTCGTCAGGCCGTAGGCCCGCAGGACCGCGGCGGTGAGCAGGCCGATCGGTCCGGCGCCGCCGACGACCGCGACCTTGCCCTTCGCGGATTCGTCGACGCCTGCGTGCCGGACCGCGTGGACGGTCACCGCCAGGGGCTCGAGGAGTGCGGCCTGGTCGAGGGGGATGTCGCCCACCGGGTGGACCCAGCGCTCCTCGACGACGATGTGCTCGGAGAGGCCCCCGCCCAGTCCGGAGATCCCGATGAAGCCCATCTTCTCGCAGAGGTTGTACTTGCCCGCCTTGCACGCGGCGCAGGTGCCGTCGACCATGAGCGGCTCGACCGCGACGTGATCGCCCACGGCGATCCCCGCGACGCCCTCGCCCACCTCTTCGACGACTCCGGAGAACTCGTGCCCGAAGACGACCGGCAGCGTCTCGCCGGAGATCGGGTGCGGCTCCGTGTCCGTGGGGGCCGGCGGGATGGGTCCGTCGTGGAACAGATGCAGGTCGCTGCCGCAGACGCCGTTGAATGCGGGGGCGATCTTCACCGTCCCGGGGCGGACCTGGGGCTCCTCGACCTCCTCGATGCGGATGTCTTCCTTGCCGTAGTACCGTGCGGCCTTCACAGCTCCTCCGTCTCCCGTCGGAACGTGCGTCCGACGTTCACCCTCCACGGTAGGCGCGAGCACTGACGCGGGGGTGACGGTATCGATGCGCGGTCGTGCATATGAGATGAACGGCGCAAGGGTCCGGGATGACACGGTCGGGGGTCGAGTGACTGCTCCGGGACGCCGGCACAGGGGCGAGCGTCACAGTGCGAGGTCTGTTTCCGGTGATCATCCCGGTGCTACTGTTGTCTCCTCATCCGACCCGCGCAGGCGCCCCGACCCAGGCGCTCCGGGTCATCCACAGTGTTCATCAACTCCGCACCCGTGTGCAGCCGCAGCCACGATCGGCCCGGCCACCCGTGTGCGCGCAGCACCTCACAGACTCGGAGCACAGCCGTGACCACCGATACCGGAAGCATGCCCGTCACGCCCCAGCACAAGGACGGGATCGATCCCGCCGGCATGCGGGTCATCTGGCTCCTGCTGGTCGCCGCCTTCGTCGCGATCCTCAACGAGACGACGATGGCGATCGCGATCCCGGAACTCAACGTCGCGCTGGGCATCCCGCCGGAGCAGGGGCAGTGGTTCACCAGCGCCTTCATGCTCACGATGGCGGTCGTCATCCCCACGACCGGCTACGTCGTCCAGCGGTTCACGACCCGCCAGGTGTTCCTCGCCGCGATCACGACCTTCGCGCTGGGTACGGCCCTGTGCCTCGTGTCGCACGGCTTCCTCCCACTGCTGCTGGGCCGCATCGTGCAGGCCGCGGGCACGGGCATCATGCTGCCGCTGCTCATGACGACGATGATGAACGTCGTGCCGCCCCACTCGCGCGGCCGGATGATGGGCCGCGTGGGCCTCGTCATCTCCCTGGCGCCGGCGATCGGCCCCACCATGTCGGGCATCGTGCTGGACAATCTGGGCTGGCGCTGGCTGTTCGGGATCGTCCTCCCGATCGCGCTCATCGCGATGGCCCTGGGTGCCAAGTGGATGACGAACCTGGGCGAGACCGTCCGCGCACCGTTCGACGCCCTCTCCGTGCCGCTGTCCGCACTGGCGTTCGGCAGCCTGGTGTTCGGCCTCAGCCAGTTCGGCGGCGCGCACGGCGGTGACGGCGGAGGATCCTCCGCGACCGTCGTCGGCTGGAGCTTCGTCGCCGCCGGGATCGTCTTCCTCGCCCTCTTCGTGTGGCGCCAGCTGGCGCTGCAGCGCAAGGACGCCCCGTTCCTGGACCTGCGGGTCTTCGGGTCGCGCAACTACGCACTGTCCGTCATCATCATGGCGGTCGTGGCGCTCGCGATGTTCGGCACGTTCTCGCTCCTGCCGCTGTTCCTCCAGACGGTCGCGGGCCTCTCCGCCGCGCAGTCGGGCATGGTCCTGCTGCCGGGTTCGCTGCTCATGGGTCTGCTGGGTCCGGTCATGGGCCGGATCTACGACGCGCAGGGGCCGCGGGTCCTGCTCATCCCGGGCACGATCATGATCGCCACCGCGATGTTCTTCTACTCGCGGGTCGGCGAGGACACCCCGGTGTGGATGCTCGTCATCGTGCAGTCGGTCATGTCGCTGGGGTTGGCCGGGTCGTTCACCCCGCTGTTCTCCGCGTCGCTGGGGTCGCTCAAGCGCCACCTCTACTCGCACGGCTCTGCGGTCCTCAACACCCTCCAGCAGGTCGCGGGTGCGGCGGGCACCGCGATGCTCGTCGCGATCTACTCCGGTGCGCTGCACGCGGGTGAGGCCGCTGGCCAGCCCGCGGCCCAGGCCGCCGCGCCGGGCGCCCGAGCCGCATTCCTGCTGGCTGGCTGCATCGCGCTGGTCCCGGTCGTCCTCGCGTTCCTCATCCGGAAGCCGGAGGACCAGGACGAGCACCAGCCCGCGGCCTGAGGTTGTCCGACCCGACGGTGCCCGGCCTCGTCGCGTGGGGTGAGCGCCACCAGGTGGCGCTCTACCTCGCGGCTCTGGCGGCCGGCGGCGCTGCGGGACTCCTGTTCCCGTCCGCCGCCGGTCCCGCCGAGGCCGCCCTCACCCCCGTCCTGGGCCTCCTCCTCTACGCGACCTTCCTGGGCGTCCCGTTCGCCCGCCTGACCGCCGCGCTGCGCGACGGCCGCTTCCTCATGGCAGTCCTGCTCGTGAACTTCGTCCTCGTCCCGCTGGTCGTCTGGCCGCTGTCGCGCCTGGTCGCCCACGATCAGGCCCTCCTCGTGGGCGTGCTGCTCGTGCTGCTGACCCCCTGCATCGACTACGTCCTCGTGTTCACGGGGCTGGCCGGCGGAGCACGGACCCGGCTGCTGGCCGCCACCCCGCTGCTCATGCTCGTCCAGATCGTGCTGCTGCCGGTGCTGCTGCGGCTGCTGGCCGGGCCCGAGGCCGTGGCCGGCCTGGCACTCGAGCCCTTCGTCCGTGCGTTCCTCTCCTTCATCGTCGTCCCACTGCCGGCCGCCGCCCTCACCCGGGCCGCGGCCGCACGGGTCCCGTGGGTCGACCGTGCCGCCGGCGCGGTCGAAGCCGGGATGGTCCCGCTCATGATGACGACGCTCGCGCTCGCCGTCGCCTCGCAGATCGGTGCGGTGAGCGGATTGCTGGGATCACTCATGCTGGTCGTGCCCGTCTTCGTGGTCTTCGCCGTGATCATGATGGCTGTGGGGATCGCGGCGGGCCGCCTCGCGGGTCTCGACGTGCCCGCCACCCGTGCGCTCGCCCTGAGCGGCGTCACGCGGAACTCGCTCGTCGTCCTCCCGCTGGCGCTCGCAACCCCTTTCGCGCTGGCGCCGCTGGTCGTCGTGACGCAGACGCTCGTCGAGCTCCTGTTCCTCGTCGTGTGCGTCCGCCTGCTGCCGCGTCTCGTACCGGCTGCGAGAGGAGCCAGCTGAGTGCGACTTCCCGTGCGGGTCAGTCCGTGCCTGGGGCACACCGGGATACCTGACCTCTGACATATGTGCGTCCGTGCCCGACCGTAGGCTGGGGGCACCCGCACAGAAGGAGGACCCCATGGCGATCCGTGTCGTGGAGGAAGCCGTCTCGAAGGCGCTGGTCGATGAGGATCTGGCGCTGGAATCCGCCCGGAGCGCGTTCACCGCCTCCGTCACCGGCGGCACCGTCTATCCCGTCGTCGTCGCCCCCGTGACGGGTGACGGCCACCGCTTCACCGTGAAGTCGGGTGCGGCGGGGACAGAGGCCGTCATCAAGATCGGCAGCTATTGGCCCGGCAACGACGCGCACGGGCTGTCGAACCACGGCTCGACCGTCGTGCTCCTCGACCCGGACACCGGTCGTGTCGCCGCCGTGGTCGAGGCCGCAGCCGGCAACGCATTCCGCACCGCGGCAGCGGATGCGCTGGCCGTGCAGACGCTCGCGCGGGACGACTCCCGGGTGCTCGCGGTCGTGGGCACCGGCCACCAGGCGCTCTACGAGGCGCGCGCCGCCGTCCGCGTGCGGGACTTCGACACGGTGCTGGTCGCCGGTCGCAGGCCCCACGCCGCACAGACTCGGGCGGACGAGCTGCGGGAGCTGCTGGGGGCCTCGGGAACGGGGGCGTCCAGGACCGGAGTGGGCGTCGAGGCGACGGACATCGAGGACGCGGTCCGGCGGGCGGACGTCGTCGTGACCGCGACGAACGCGAAGGAGCCGGTGATCCGCGCGGAGTGGGTGCGGCCGGGCACGCACATCTCCGCGATGGGCGCGGACGGCTCCGGCAAGCAGGAGCTGGATCCGGGACTCTACGAGGCGGCCCTCTTCTGCGACCTGCCGGACCAGTCGCGGGCGATCGGCGAGTTCTCGCATGCGCCGGATTCGAAGGCGATCACCGCGCTGGGTTCGGTCCTGACGGGAGACGCCTCGGGGCGCACGGACGCTGAGCAGATCACCGTGTTCGACAGCTCCGGGTTCGCACTCCAGGACCTCGCGTTCGCGCAGGCGATCCTCGCGGCGGACGAGGGACGCAGGGAGGGTGGACGTGAGGAGGCGGACGCGTAGACAGGCCGTCGCGCTGGGACTGGTTGCGGTCGCCGTCCTGGCGGGCTGCGCGCCTGCCACCGGTGCGGACGCACCGGGCGACGGACATGCATCTGCCGACGCCTCCGCCGTCATCCCGCCGCGGGCGGACACGGGCTTCGACTACCAGCTGGGCGGAGTCTCCCCACCTCCGGAGGGGACGGGCATCGTCGTGCGCGACAGCACCGCGGAGCCTGCCGCCGGCCTCTACTCCGTCTGCTACATCAACGGGTTCCAGACGCAGCCGGGCGCGGCGGACGCGTGGGGCGACCTCGTGCTGCGGGAGGAGAGGGAGCCGGTGGCTGACGAGCCGCTGGGCGACGAGGCGACGGGTCGTGAGACGGACGCTGGCGCGGCGGACGGCCAGCCGGTCTTCGATCCCGACTGGCCGGACGAGGCCCTGCTGGACACCGGTTCGGAGGACTCGCGCCAGCGGATCGCGGACCGCCTGGCACCACTGATCGCCGGCTGCGCGGAGGCCGGGTTCGATGCCGTCGAATTCGACAATCTCGACTCGTACACCCGGTCCGGCGGGAGGCTGACGCTCGAGGACAACCTGGCACTCGCGCGGCTGCTGAGCACGGAGGCGCAGGGCCGGGGCCTGGCGGTCGCCCAGACGAACACGCCGGAGGCGGTGGACGCGGCCCCGGGCGTCTTCGACTTCGCGATCGCGGAGGACTGCGGCGCGTTCGACGAGTGCGCTGCGTACACCCGGGCCTACGACGTGGTCCTCGACATCGAGTACGGGACCGGGGACGAGTTCGCGGACCTCTGCGCGGCGGGAGCTGTCCCGTCGACGGCGATCCGACGCGACCTGGGTCTGGTGCCGGCCTTGGCGGACGGGTACGTCTTCGAGCGGTGCGACGAGGACTGAGTTCGGCAGGGACTGTGCTCGACGAGGTTCGAGATCGTCCATGACAGTGGTCAGTGCAACGAGCGGGCGAAAGCCTCGATGTCCGCGGCGATCTCCTGCGGGTACTCCCCGTTGATCGCGTGCGAGGCGTCGTCGTAGACGTGGACCTGTTCCGCGCCCAGCACACGGGTCGCGGTGTCCGCGGCGACAGCCGGGTCGTGCATGACCGAGCGCCCCGCGATGAGTGCGAGCAGGGGGACGTCGATCCCGGCCAGCCGCTCCTCGTCGATCCGTGCGGGCGCGGGCAGGCGCAGGCGGTAGTGCTGCGTGCCCGCCTCGATCATCCGGGCGACGGGGACGTCCTCGACCGTGGCGCCGCCGGCGGTGTACGAGTTGAACGAGTCTCGCCACGCGCGGGGTGCCCAGGGGAACGCGATCGGGATCGTGCGGAGGACGGTGCCCAGAGGGAGGTCGTCGAAGACGAGCGGGGCGTCCAGCAGCGTGAGCCCGGCGACGTGCTGGGTCGTGTGCGTCGCGAGGTTCGCGGCGGTCCAACCCCCGATCGACAGACCGACCAGGTGGAAGCGGTCCTCAGGGAGCTGCGCGAGGGTCTGGTCGAGCCAGGCCGCCTGATCCGCGTCCGACTCGATGGGGCGGGACTGGACGCTCAAGCCGGGTTCGCCCAGCAGGTCGATCGCGTAGACGTCTCCGATGTCCCGCAACGATGGCATGTTGTCCGCCCAGACAGGTGCTCCCGAGCTGCGGCCGGGGAGGAGGACCAGAGGGTCGACCGGCGCCGGGGAGGTGTCGTGCTCTGTCGCGCCGTCGTGCTCCGTCGTGCTGTCGTGCTCTGACCCGTCCTCCCGTGTCGAGGTGAACCGGTAGACGCGGACGAGTCCGTAGTCGGTGCGGAGATCGAGCACCTCGTCCGGGTCGGGGAGGTCCTCGAACGCCTCCTCGTAGGCGGCCAGGTACCGGTCGAATCCCTCCGCGCCGTCCCAGTGGCCCACGGGCGAGGGTGCGCGCAGGGCGATGACCGCGGCACCCGCGACGACGGCGGTGACCGTGAGCGCGGCGATCACGATCCGTCGTCGCGACCAACGGGTCGAGGGCCTCGGGGGAGTCGGTTGGGTCGAGGCAGCCGGGCGGGTCGGGTGATGCGGGTGCGGGGTGCTGCGGTCGGTGCTGCCTGTCGTCTCCGTCATGTCTGTCCTTCCGCGCGTTCGGCGGTGGGCGTCGGGCCCTCTGGTGCTCATGGATGCGTGAAGCACTTGGACGCGCTACTGACCGATCGGTCAGTTCTCTGACCGTACGGTAATGTCCGTGGGGATGGCAAGGTCGGTCGTGACGATCACGAGGACGCCCACACGGGTGCCGGATGGACGGGATGACCGGGTGGACACGACGAGGAGGCACTGCGCGTGACGGATTCGAGGACGTTCACGGAACAGGCGCGCCGGGCGCAGCTGGTCGACGCGACCATCGAGCAGATCGCGCGGCGCGGCCTCGCGGGTGCCTCGTTGGCGCGCGTCGCAGAGGCGACCGGCATCACGAAGGCCGCGGTGCTCTACCACGTGGGCTCGAAGGACGCGCTCATCGCGGCGGCGTACCAGCGGGTGCTGGACGCGCTCGTCGCCTCTGTGGGTGCCGCGATCGACGCCGCCCCCGTGGGCGATCGTCCTGCCGTCTACATCCGGACGATGGTGGCGCACCTGCGTGACAACCCCCGGCACGTGCGGGTCCTCGCGGAGGTCGGCCGGGAGCAGGACGTCGATCACGCGTCGGAGGCGCGATGGGCGCCCCTGGCCGGGATCATCGATGCGGCGGCAGAGGCAGCGACGGAACACAGGGCAGTGGCGAAGAGGGGAGCGACCGCGGTCGACTCCCGCGCGCTCGCCCTCATCATCGGCGGGGCGATCGACGGGATCGTCGCCGAGCGCCTCGCGGACGAGGAGTTCGACGTCACCTCGGCCGCGGATCTCCTCGTGTCGCTGCTTCCCGGCCACTGATCGCCGGCTCCCGGCTGAGATCCGCTTCCTAGGGTGAGGTCCGTCCCCACCTCAGCGGACTCATCGTGCTGGCGGTGCTGCTGGTCCTCGCGTGCCTCGTGGCTGTGAGCATCGGGCCGGTGGACAGTTCGGTGCCGCGGGCGCTCGACGCGCTCGCCTCCGCCGGGCCCGGCCGGCCCCAGGACGGCGCCGCCGTCGCCGCGCTCGCCCTCACCGCCTGCACCCCCGCCAGTGGCAGCGAGGGGAGCGGCTCCGCAGGTGAGTCGGGTGCGGAGGCGACCACGACCTCGGCGTCGGAGCAGCCGTCCCGCATCGTCGCGGTGAGCTCCGATGTCTCCGACATGGCCCTCCTGCTGGCCGGCCCGGAGCGGATGGCCCCGGTCAGCGAGTCCTCGCGCTCGCCGCACATGGGCATGCTCCCGGATCTGGCCCGGCAGGTCGAAGCCACGATCCCCGCCGGCGTCGAGCCGGACGTCGAGCAGATCCTCTCCCACTCGCCCGACCTCGTCCTCACGACCGCCCGTCACGCCGGTGAGCGAACCGCGGGTGACCAGCTGGCGGACGCAGGTGTCGAGTCGCTGGCCCTGTCCTCGGACGACTTCGCCTCCCCCGAGGCCTACGCGGACGCCCTCCTGCGCGTGGGCGAGGCACTGGGGGAGGAGGATGAGGCGACGAAGCAGGCGGACGCGCTGCTCGAGGGCATCCGAGAGGGCGACGAGTCCACTGCCCAGCCGTCAGAAGGTCAGCAGACCGACGGCCGGCACGCCGAGGCCGCCCAGACGGCCGCTGCCGAGGCCGGACTCACCGGGACGGCCCCGCTGGACGCGGAACTGCTGGTGAGGGCCGACCCGGACATCATCCTGCTCGAGGACTTCATGGGCGCAGGTGACGAGCCCTTCGACGAGCTGCTGGGAGCGGAGGCGGTTCAGCAGGTGCCGGCCGTGGCCTCGGGCGAGGTGCACATCGTGCCGATGACGGAGGCATCGGCGGTGGCCGGGATCCACCTGCCGGACGGCTACCGGACGGTGGCGGGGATCGTCTCCGGGGCCTCGGCGGGGGACTGAGCCCGGCGGTTCGCCAGGATCGCGAAGACGATGTTGACGAGCAGGACCACGGCGGCGGCCGCATTGATGAGGAAGAAGCCGCCCGTGTTGAGGAGCGTGCCCGCGAAGGCGGCCATGAACGCGCCGCCCAGGTTCATCGCGGAGTCGGAGACGCCCTGCAGCGGGACCCGCATGCGGCCATCCACGCTCTTGACCAGCAGGGACGATCCGCCGATGAGGAACATCGACCAGCCCACGCCCAGCAGGAAGAGGGCGGTGTTGAGGATGAGGAAGTTCGATGTGGGCAGCAGCGAGTCGTAGATGCCCAGGACGATGGTGACGGTGTAGACCACCATGCCGATGTTGATGACGGTGCGCGGTCCCCAGCGGTCGGCCATCCAGCCGAACACGGGCGAGAAGACGTACATGCCCAGGATGTGGATGCTCACGACGATGCCCACCGCGGACAGGTCGAAGTGCTGGTGGTCCATGTGGACCGGCGTCATGACCATGACGTTCGTCATGATCATCTGGCCCGTGATGACGGTGATGACCGCGTAGCGGGCGACCGGGCGGGACAGGAGGTAGCGCAGCGACTCTCCCAGGGAGGGGCGAGCGGTGGCGGAGGCCTGGGCTGCGGCGGGTGCGGTGCCGGCGGCGGGTGTGGGGACCTCGGCGGGTGTGGTGCCGGCGGTGGTCCTCCGCACCGAGCCCAGCGAGAACGCGGCGAGGGCGGCCATCGCGAAGCAGCCCATCGAGATGAGGTACGGCCCGGACAGCGGGTTGATGCCCAGAAAGTCGCCCAGGCGTGAGCCGGGCTCTGTGAAGTTGGGACCCAGGACGGAGCCCACGGTGGTCGCCCAGATGACGATCGACATCGCCTGCCCCGGCTTCTGCGGGTTCGCCGTGTCCGAGGCCGCGTACCGGGCCTGCAGACCGGCTGCGGTCGAGGATCCGCACAGCATCATGCCCAACATGAAGAGCGGCAGGAAGCCCACGGAGACACCCACGAGGACGACGCCAGCGCCCAGCGTGCCGGTGCCGAAGCCCAGGGTCAGCGCGGTGCGGCGGCCGTAGCGGCCTGCAAGCGTGGCGAGGGGGTAGGCGACGAGGCCGGCGCCCAGGATGACGCTCATCTGCGCGAAGCCGGCCATGGCGGTGCGGCCGGTGATCTGCTCGGCGAGCAGGCCGCCCACGGCGTACCCGGACGCGATGCCGGCGCCCGAGAACAACTGGGCAGTGAACAGCTTCGCGAGGGTGAGCTTGTGGGATGACACGGGGGAGTCCTTCATCGGGTCGTGGTCGGCGGGGCACGGCGTGGCCGGGGGTTCGCGGTGAACCCTACTGGGATACAAGATGGATCCTACATGCGTGGGGTGGTGGTGGGAAGAGGGGCGGGGCTGAGAAGGGCGGGCGGGGCTGAGAAGGGCGGGCGGGCTGAGAAGAGTGGGCCGGGCGGGGGGTGTCCCTATGGTGGTTGTCAAGCAGCTGCAGGGACTCGGGGCTCGTAGAGTGTGCCAGTCTTCATCATCGCGTACATGACGTTCAGCCGGCGACGAGCCAAGCACATCACAGCAGCGTTGTGACGCTTCCCCTCAGCGCGTTTCCGCTCGTAGTACGCCTTCGATAGCGGATCGTGGCAGGACGCGACCCACGCGGACCGGAACAATGCGTTCTTCAACCGCTTGTTCCCAGCCCTCGCGGGGAACTCGCCCCGGATCGAGGTGCCCGAACGCCGCGTGACTGGGGCGATCCCCGCGTAGGCGGCCAGGTGTCCCGGGGTGGGGAACGCGGACATGTCACCAGCGGCCAGGAGGATCTGCGCTGCGGTCTTGACCCCGACTCCCGGAATGCTGGTCAAGACCTGGGAAAGAGGGAAGTCATCCACCAGCTTCTCGACCTCACCGGCAACGATGTCC
>NZ_HE978605.1:183937-236956 GCF_000285835.1 Brevibacterium senegalense | reverse complement strand
ATCGAGGCAGCTTTCGCGGACTTGCGGGACACGGACTGGACGGATCGTCAGACCACGACCGACCGCTCGTCCGCCACCGACAATCCGTCGGCCACCAGCACGTCCTCAACCACGGAAACGTCCTCGACGACGGACTCTTCTGAAGGCACCACGACCGGCGACGGGACGTACGACGACGACCCGCCACCGTTCTAGATCCGGGCGAGATCAATGTTCATCTCGTTCGATGGCTGACCAGCCCGGTATCTGCTCTTCCCTGGGCCAGACCTACCCACCGTCATCCTCAAGAGGTTGCTTGCCTGTCCGGTGACTGATCAGCCGGGACTTGATCACCCCAGAACAGTCCGCAGGAGGCGGGCGGCGGCGTCCTTCTCCAGCGGCTCGTTGCCGTTGCCGCACTTGGGCGACTGGACGCAGGACGGGCAGCCGCTGATGCACTCGCACGCATCGATCGCCTCGCGTGTCGCGGTCTGCCATGCTGAGAACGCCTCGAAACCTCGCTCGGCGAAGCCCGCACCGCCCGGCTGTCCGTCGTGGACGAAGACCGTCGCCACGCCCGTGTCCGCGTGCCGCGCGGTCGACACGCCGCCGATGTCCCAGCGGTCGCAGCCGGCGAACAGCGGCAGCAGACCGATGGCCGCGTGCTCGGCCGCGTGGACGGCACCGGGCAGTTCCGCGGTGTCGACGTCCGCCTCCTCGACCAGCGCATCCGGGGCCGTCCACCACACGGCGGTGGTCGTGAGGACCTGTGCGGGCAGCTCCAGCGGGTACTCGCCCAGGACCAGACCTGTACCGGCTTGACGCATGCGGTAGCCCGTCACCTGCGTCGTCACCTCGACATCGCCCCAGTTGACCGTCCCGCCGGACGGCAGAGGATAGGAGTCCCGCGTCCCCAGGACAGAGATCTCCGTGACCGTCTGGGACTCCGTCGTGTAGTCGACGTGCTTCGCCTCCACGAGCGCGACCCGCCCCTCCGGATCCAGGCTCAGCACTACGAACGTCCGACCCTGATGCACGTAGACGGCACCCGGATGGCTCTGATGGTGGCTGCCGGCGTCGTCGACGGTGCCCAGCAGCGCGCCCGTCGATTCCTCGACCAGGCGCACCGTCCCGCCTCCACTCGACCGGATGTCCGACAGGTCTGCGGGGTTCTCCGCCTTCGCCCAGTACCAGCCGGCGGGTCTGCGGCGCAGCATGCGGGCCTCGGTCAGCTGGTCGACGACATGGTAGGCGGTGTCCGGGAACAGGACGAGGTCGTCGGGGGTGAGCGGGACCTCGGCGGCGGCCGCGCACAGATGACCGGCCAGCACGTACGGATTCCCCGGATCGATGACGACGGCGTCGACCGTCCGATCGAAGATCGCATTCGGGTGGTGGACCAGGAATGTGTCGAGCGGATCGTCGCGGGCGACCAGCACCGCGATCCACTCCTGACCGGCGCGCCCCGCGCGCCCCGCCTGCTGCCACAGCGACGCGAGCGTGCCCGGCCAACCGGCGATGATGACCGCGTCCAGCCCGGAGATGTCGATGCCCAGTTCCAGTGCGTTCGTCGACGCGACCGTGAGCAGGCGACCGCTGCGCAGTGCGGATTCCAGCAGACGCCGCTCCTCCGGCAGGTACCCGCCGCGGTAGGCCGCGATCGTGCGCACGAGCGAGTCGTCGACCCGAGCGACCTGGTCCTTCACCATCGAGGCAAGGGCCTCCGTGCCGCGGCGCGACGCGATGAAGCCGATCGCGCGGCGGCCCGCGCACGTGGTGTCCGTGAGCAGGTCCGCGGCCTCGGCGAGGGACGAGCGACGGGCGTCGGAGAAGGCGGCGGCGACGCGTTCGGAACCCACATCCCCGTCCCCGGGACTGTCCGTCGGCGCGACGAGCGCGGACGCGGCCCACGGGTCGTCGGGCGGGGGAGCGGACGCGGCGGTGAGGGGGCGGTCCTCGCCTGCAACGGCCTCGGGCACGTCGGACTCGGGCGCGTCGTCGAGGGGAGCAGCGATCCCGGCGAACGGATCGGCGGACTCGTGCGGGCTGTACCCCGGCAGCAGCGGAGGCTCCCACAGCACGAACCGCCCGGCGGCGCGCGGGGAGGCGTCGTCCGTGATCGCGTGGGCGGGCGCGCCGATGAGGCGGGAGAACACCTGAGCCGGATCACCGGCCGTCGCGGATGCGCCGATGACGGTGGGCGAGGCGCCGTAGTACCGGGCCAGTCGCAGGAGGCGGCGGAGGATGAGCGAGACGTGGGAGCCGAAGACACCGCGGTACCGATGCGCCTCGTCCACGACGACGAAGTCCAGCCGCTTGAGGACGGAGGAGAACCGCTGGTGGCCCGGCAGCAGGGACCGGTGCAGCATGTCAGGGTTGGTGAGCAGGACGTTCGCGTGGCGGCGGGCCCAGTCGCGGTCCTCGCGCGAGGTGTCGCCGTCGTAGGTGGTGGGCCGCAGACCCTGGAGGATCAGGCCGCGCAGGGACAGCAGCTGGTCCGCGGCCAGCGCCTTCGTGGGGGAGAGGTAGAGGGTCGTCGACCCGCGGCCGGACGGGGCGGCCGCGCCGCGGACCGCCGCGTCCAGGACCGGCAGCAGGTAGCCCAGTGATTTTCCCGAGGCCGTCCCCGTCGCGATGATGACGTTCGTCCCCGCGTGGGCCAGGTCCGCGGCCTCGACCTGGTGGGCGTAGGGGCGCTCGATGCCGGCGCTCACGAAGGCATCGCGGACAGCCGTGTGCAGCCAGGGAGGCCACGCGACCGTGCGTCCGGGGCGGGCGGGCAGGTCCTCGACGTGCGTCACCCGGTCGGCGCGGGCGCCGAACCGGGTGACGATGTCGAAGAGCTCTGAGGGCATGACCCCCATCGTAGAGAGCCGCGCCCTCAGGCGGGTGAGTCGCTCAGATGCGTGCGCCCATCAGAACAGAGTCTCGCCCACGAAGCCCCCTTCCCAGCAGCCGGGCGGGATCGCGAAGACCGCGGACCCCACGGGGGTCGTCCACTGATTCAGCAGGTCGAGCTCCGCGAGTCTGCGCTGCACCGGCACGAAGCCCTCGTCGACGTCCGCCTGGTAGGCCAGGAACAGCAGCCCGGAATCGGAGATCTCCCCGTCCGGATCCGCTGCTCCGCCGGCAGCTCCGTCGACCGCGAGGTCATCGTCGTAGTTGTAGCTCCGCCGCAGCATCGTGGGCCTCGTGTCATCCCCGCGGGCGCGGGCGATGTGCGAGAAGTCCGGGATGACGGTGAAGCCGTGGGGGCCGATCGCCTCGAAGTCCGGCTCGTCGAACTCGGATTCACCGGTCAGCGGCGACCCGTCGGACTGCCGGCGCCCGATCGCCTGATCGCGTCCGGGCACATCGAGCCTGTCCCACCCGTCCAGATCCATCCGGATCCGGCGGACCACCAGGGAGGTCCCGCCGGCCAACCAGCCGTCCTGCACCCACACGCTCTGTGCGAAGTCGTCGTCCTGCGGGTGCAGGTTGACAGTCCCGTCGACATTGCCGAACAGATTCCGCATCGTCGTCCCCGGCTTCTCCGAACCGCGCGAGCGCCGGAAGCCCGACTGCCGCCAGCGGGGCACCGCCGTCGACCGCGCGGACTTCAGCAGCATGCGGGTCGCGTGGGCGATGGTCACGGCATCGTCGGCGGCGATCTGCAGCAGCAGATCCCCGTCGTTCCACCTGTCCTCGAGCCTGTCGATGCTGAACGCCGGCAGCGGCCGCAGCCAGGACGGCACAGCGGAGTCGCCCGCCACCCGCCGCACCACCTCGGGGCCAAAGCCGAACGTGACGGTCAGGCGCGCGGGCGTCTGCGCGAGCTCCGGCTCCGTGTCCGCCAGCGCACCGCGGCCCTGGGTGAGGCGGGCCGCATCGTCGGTGAGCACCTGCAGCATCCTGCGGATCGCGTCGCGGTCCGCAGACTCCCGCAGGGTCAGCGCGACGAGCGTCGCGTGGGCCTGCGGCTGTGCGGTCACCCCCGTCTGGTGGGTGCCGTGGAAGGGGAGGGTGTCGGAGCCGATCCGCAGACGGGCGGCCTGCGCCGCCTGGGCCGCCGTCTCCTCGTCACGCCCCGTGCATGCGGTGAGGGCCGCGACTCCCGCGCCGGCGACGGCGCCGCCCAGCAGCATCCGCCGCCGGGAGAGGCCGGTCACGAGTCACCGCCGAGGTCGGTGTGCGAGCCGTGGTCGCTGTGGTCGTCAGAAGAATCACCGTCGTCGTCGGCATCGCCGTGGTCGCCGGAACCGCTGTGGTCCATGTCGCCATGATCGTCGTCGCCGTGGTCGTGGTCGCCGTGTCCCTCCTCGTCGGCGCTGTAGGACTCGTTGGCGCCGGCGAAATCGCGGACCGCGGCGTCGTACTCGATGCGCGAGCCGTCGGACAGGACGAGCGTGAGGTCGACCGTGTCGCCGGCGACCAGAGGCCCGTCGAACTCCATGAACATGATGTGGTCGCCGCCCGGAGCCAGCTCGAGCGTCTCACCCGCGGCGATCGGGAAGCCGCCGTCGACTTCGTTCATCGACATGGCGCCGGAGCCGTCGTCCGCAGTCTCGTGCAGTTCGATGGAATCGGAGATCGAGGACTCGACGGCCGTGAGCGTCACGTCCTCGTCTCCCTCGTTCGTGAGGAGGCCGAACGAGGAGGTCATGCCGTCCTCGGCGGCCTTGACCCAGGGGTCGTCGATGGTGAGGGACGCGGTCGTCTGGGCGGCCTCGGTCGAGGTGGACCCGGTCGAGGAGTCGGTACCGGATCCTGCGGCGGAGTCCTGGCCGCACGCGGCGACCGTGACGAGCACAGCGGCGGTGAGAGCGGGCAGGACGAAGGAGGTGCGAGTGCGCATGGGTGCGCCTTTCTTTGGATGCGGGCGTCCACCCGGCAGGCGCGACGCGTTGGTCGAGCGCGCGTGTCGGAACAGGGGAGTGCCCGGTGGAAGAAGTGGTCGGTGCTCTGCCGTGCGGCACCGGCGACCGTGCGGTCGCGGTCTCAGGCCACGGCGGGGACGCGCGCCGGCGGACCCCGGTCCACGCGCGCGGAGCGGACCACACCCAGCGGTGCGGGGGAGACGACAGCGCAGCCGGCTCCCAGGAGACGGCGCCTGCTGGTCGACACGACCGGGGCGGGCACCCGCAGCAGCGGGCCCAGCAGCGACCGGACCAGACGCAGCAGGCGGAGGAGGGAGTGGAGGATCAGCTCGGAGCGGTGCAGGGCCACGATCGTCACGACAGCGGCGATGACGTGCGCGACCAGCATGAGCGGACTGTCGTGACCGGCCGCGTGCAGCGCATGCCCACCGGCTGTGCTTGCCACATCGGCGGCTCCTGCGGATCCAGCCGCACCTGCCGCACCCGAGCCCACGGTCGCGGCGAAGTCAGCGGGGACACCGGCACCGTGGTGGAACGCGTGGGGGTCGCCCGCGGCCACGGCGTCGGCCGTCGCGCGGGCTGCGGACGCGCGCCCTGCTCCGGGGGAGCTCGCGGCCGCGGCGCTGAAGATCCAGTGGAACGCCGACTGGCTCACCGTGACCGAGGCACTGAGTCGCAGGAGCGACAACCGCCTGCCCGCCAGCACGACGCTCACGAACACCGCCAGTACGAGGGGCAGCACGACGCCCGGCAGTACGGGGGCGTGGCCGCCCGCCGCCACGTGCGAGAACAGCGCGACGAAGGTCGCGAGTGCGCCGGCGGCGACCCCTCGGACCAGTCGCGCGTGCGATGCCCCCACCTGCGCGTCGCTGGTGGTGGGGACAGGTGTCCTCGACATCGGGACAATCGTATTCCAGCGGGGGCGGCACCTACGATGACGGGGTGAGTTCCATCCCTCCCGCCTCGCTCATGCTTCCGCCCGTGCCCCGCCTGGACGATTCCGTCCTGGCGGAGCTGTCCGCCGCCCTGCACCGGGCGCACTACTCCCCGGCCGCCCTGCAGGCGCTGTGGGGCACGGACGTCGACGCCGCACGCGAGGCCAACGACCCGGCGCCGGCCCGCCGCCACTGCTTGCGACTGCTGGATGCGGCCAGGTCCGCCCGCGACCGGACGCTGGCGGTCGTCGCCCTCCTCTTCCTGCTGGACACGGCCGTGGCGGAGGACCTCGTCGCGAAGGCCCTGGGCAGCGACCTCGTCACCGCCCTGCTGGCCGGAGGACTCCTGACCGAGGCCGATGCCGAGGCCGTGGCCGGGCAGGGCTCCCGACTCCTCCGGTCCGCACTCGCAGTCACCTGCCACCCCCTTCCCGTAGGTGTGACGCGCGGGCAGCGGCCGGGCGACGACACGCTTCTGCTGGTCGCGGACCACGGGACGTTCACCCGACCGGATGCGCTGGACGGCGAGTACGTGCTGGGCCACGGCGGCGCGGGCCGCACCCTCCTCGACATCACCCCGCGCGCCCACGTGGAGACCGCAGCGGACATCGGCACCGGCTGCGGCATCCAGGCGGTCGTGCTGGCCCGCCACGCCGACCGCGTCATCGCGACCGACCTCTCACCGCGCGCCCTCGCGATCGCACGGCTGACCGTGGGCCTGGCGGGCCTGTCCGACCGCGTCGAGTTCCGCACCGGATCCCTCTACGACCCCCTTTCCCGAGGCTGTCGACCTCCTCGTCTCCAACCCGCCGTTCGTCATCACACCACGCGGCACGGACACAGGCTTCCGCTACCGCGACGGCGGCCTGGTGGGCGACGCGATCATGCGCGCGATGGTCCGCGGTGCGCCCGCGCATCTGCGGCCCGGCGGGCTGGCCGTCATGCTGGGCAACTGGGAGCGAGGCGGCGATCGGACACCGCCCACCGCGTGGCTGGACGGAGGCGCGGTGGAGACCGGGGCCGGAGGCGCGGCCGGGAACCCAGGAGTGACCCGACAGACTGCGGCGACCCCACAGACTGCGGCGACCACGGCCTCGGCGATGGTGATCGAACGGCAGAGGATGCGGCCGGCGGAGTACGCGCGCACCTGGATCCGGGACGGCGGGGTGCCGCGGGCCTCGGCGCGCTGGCACGCGGACGTCGACCGGTGGCTGCGGGACTTCGAGGACCGCGGCGTCGACGAGGTGGGATTCGGTTGGATCCTGCTGCGCCGGGCGGAGGAGCAGGCGAGGTCCGGCGAACAAGCGGGCTTCGGCGAGACGACGGGGGCAGACGCGCGGACCGCGCCCGGCGCACCCGTCCGCGACCTCGCGTCCATCGAGTCGGGTCCCGGCTCCAATCCGGCCGGCCTCGCGACGTTCCTGGAGACCCGCCTGGGACTGCTGGAGTGGCTGGTGCAGGCGAGCGACGCGGAACTGGCAGCGACCGCCTACCAGCTGGCCGCGGATGTGACGGAGCACCGGCACCTGCGCCCGGGCGCGGATGACCCCACGATGATCACGATCGAGCAGGGCGGGGGACTGGCGCAGACGTTCCAGGCGGATCCGGCGCTCGCAGGCTTCCTGGGCGTGTGCGACGGGACGCTGACGCTGGCGCAGATCTCGGCGGCTCTGGCGCACCTGCTGGGGGCCGAGGAGGACGCCCTCACCCGCCAGCTGGTCGACCAGGTGCGCACCCTGGTCCCCGCCGCGATCATCGTGCCCGCGGGCGACTGACGGTGGGACGCGGCGGGAATGCCGCGTCCGTCGCTGGTGCTACATTGTGCACACATCCGACCGCAGCAGGATCAGCTGTGCCTGAAAGCGTGTTCGTGAGATCAGGCGAAAGGAATACATGGCCGCCACCACCAGCCCCCGCAGACTCGTGATCGTCGAGTCGCCCACCAAGGCCCGCACCATCGTGGGCTACCTGGGGGACGGGTATGACGTGACCGCCTCGGTGGGTCACATCCGTGACCTGCCGCAGCCGTCGGAGCTGCCGGCTGACATGAAGAAGGGGCCCTACGGCCGGTTCGCCGTCGACGTCGATTCCGGCTTCACCCCCTACTACCGGGTGGATCCGGACAAGAAGAAGAAGGTCACGGAGCTCAAGAAGCTCCTCAAGGATGCAGACGAGCTCTACCTCGCAACCGATGAGGACCGCGAGGGCGAGGCCATCGCGTGGCACCTGCTGGAGGTGCTCAAGCCCACGATCCCCGTCAAGCGGATGGTGTTCCACGAGATCACCCCGGAGGCGATCGAGCGCGCGCTGGAGAACACGCGCGAGCTGGACGTCGACCTGGTCGACGCGCAGGAGACCCGCCGCATCCTCGACCGTCTCTACGGCTACGAGGTGTCGCCGGTCCTGTGGCGCAAGGTGCGCGCCGGCCTGTCCGCCGGCCGCGTCCAGTCCGTCGCGACCCGTCTGGTCGTCGAGCGGGAGCGGGAGCGCATGGCGTTCGTCTCTGCCGACTACTGGGACCTGGACATCACCCTCGCCGAGGCCGCGGGCGGCACTCCGTTCAAGGCCCGCCTGGACACGGTGGACGAGTCGAAGGTGGCCACCGGCCGCGACTTCGACGACCGGGGGCAGCTGAAGAAGGCGTCGAAGGCCGTCGTCCTGGACGAGCCGCAGGCCACGTCTCTGGCGGAGGTGCTGAACGGCACCGCGAAGAACTCCCTGACCGTCACCTCCCTGGAGACGAAGCCGTACACGCGCCGCCCGGCGGCGCCGTTCACCACCTCGACCCTGCAGCAGGAGGCCGGCCGCAAGCTGCGCATGTCCTCGCGCCAGGCGATGCGGGTGGCCCAGTCGCTGTACGAGAACGGCTACATCACGTACATGCGTACGGACTCCACCCAGCTGTCCGGCCAGGCGATCGCCGCCGCGCGCAACCAGGTGGCGGAGCTGTACGGACCGGAGTACGTGCCCGCCCAGCCCCGCATGTACGGCAAGAAGGCGAAGGCCGCGCAGGAGGCGCACGAGGCGATCCGTCCCTCGGGCGACCACTTCCGCACGCCCGCACAGGTGTCGTCTGCGATCGGCGGCGACGAGTTCCGCCTCTACGAGCTCATCTGGAAGCGGACCGTCGCCTCGCAGATGGCCGATGCCAAGGGTTCGACCGCGACGATGCGGTTCACAGCGGACCTGGCCCAGGCCTCGGCGGAGCTGTCCGGCGGCGGCTGGAAGGCGGCACCGGCAGCGGCGGGGTTCACGACCTCGGGCACGGTCATCACGTTCAAGGGCTTCCTGGCCGCCTACGAGGAGGGCCGCGACGTCGAGCGGTACGACTCCGGCAAGGAGTCCGGCGAATCGCGCCTGCCGGACGTCAAGGAGGGCGACGCGATCTCCGTCGACCAGGCGGCACCGGACGGCCACACGACCGCACCGCCGCCGCGCTTCACGGAGGCCAGCCTCGTCAAGCGGCTCGAGGAGCTGGGGATCGGCCGCCCGTCCACGTACGCGGCGACGATCTCGACGATCCAGGACCGCGGCTACGTGACCAACCGCGGCAACGCGCTGGTGCCCAGCTGGGTCGCGTTCTCCGTGACCCGCCTGCTGGAGGAGCACTTCGCGGGGCTGGTCGACTACCAGTTCACGGCGGATCTGGAGGGCGACCTCGACCAGATCGCCGGCGGTCGTGAGGACCGTACGCAGTGGCTGCACGACTTCTACTTCGGCGCGGACGGCGAGGGTGCGAAGCCCGGCCTCAAGGCCGTCGTCGACGACCTGGGCGACATCGACGCGCGGGAGATCAACTCCGTCACGATCGCGGACGGCATCGTCCTGCGCGTGGGCCGCTACGGCCCCTACCTGGAGGTCGCACCGGAGAAGGAGGGCGACGACCCGGGCCGCGTGTCCGTGCCGGACGACCTGGCTCCGGACGAGCTGACGGAGGAGTCCGCCCGCGAACTCATCCGCACGCAGGGCACCGGCGACCGCGAACTGGGCGTCGATCCTGAGTCCGGTCACACGATCGTCGCGAAGTCCGGCCGGTTCGGCCCCTACGTGACGGAGGTGGTGCCGGAGCCGGAGGAGAAGCCCAAGCGGGGTGCCAAGAAGCCCAAGCCGCGCACGGCCTCGCTCTTCAAGTCGATGGAGCCCACGACCGTGACGCTCGAGCAGGCGCTGCGCCTGCTGACCCTGCCCCGCACCGTGGGCGAGGACGCGGAGGGCACGCCCATCACCGCGCAGAACGGCCGCTACGGGCCGTACCTCAAGAAGGGGACGGACTCGCGCTCGCTGGAGCGGGAGGAGCAGATCTTCGACATCACGCTGGACGAGGCGCTGGAGATCTACTCGAAGCCCAAGCAGCGCCGCGGCCAGACGGCGGCGGCACCGCTCAAGGAACTGGGCGAGGACCCGGAGTCGAAGAAGCCGGTCGTCGTGAAGGACGGGCGCTTCGGTCCCTACGTGACGGACGGGACGACGAACGCGACCCTGCGCAAGGACGACTCCGTCGAGGGCATCACCGCGACGCGCGCGTTCGAGCTGCTGGCGGAGAAGCGGGCGAAGGGACCGGCGAAGAAGCGCACGACGACGCGGAAGACGACGACCTCGCGGACCACGGCTGCGAAGAAGACGACCGCGAAGTCGACTGCCTCGAAGTCCACGACGGCGAAGAAGACGACCGCGGCGAAGTCGACTGCCGCGAAGCGGTCCTCGACGCCCAAGACACCCTGAGTCGCAGGTCGCCTGAGTCTCAGACCTCTGAGTCTCAGAGCCGGTGCGCGTCCAGGTGCCCGGTCGTGGCCTGCGCGTCCTCCGGCGTGAGGTCGCCGGGCACCAGGTCGTAATCGCGGGCGTAGCGGTCCAGCACCGCCTCCTCGACTGCGTCGACCGTGACACCCGGGTGCAGTTCGGAGATCGATCCACCGGTCGCGGGCTCCCACGCGAGCCCCAGCGCTGCCTGCACATCGGTGAGCACGGCGCGGATGGGGTCCGGGTCCTCGACGATGATCGAGGAGGAGAACAACCACGCACCGCCCACCACGCGCTGGGCGGTCCCGATGGCTTTGATCCGTCCCCCCACGTTCACACTGTGCTCTCCCGGGCAGTACTCGCCGGGGATCTCGCCCATGCGCGCGTCGATCCCGATGTTGCGCAGCGCCGCCGCGTACATCTCGCCGAAGCGGATGAACCGGTCCTGGGTGGGCGAGAGGACCCGTGGAGCGGGTTCGATGTGATCGACGACCAGACTGCCGGGGTGATAGGCGGCGGCCCTCCCGCCCAGGGTGCGCAGGGCTGGCGTGAAACCGTGGGTGCGGGCGGCCTCGATCGCGTCCGCGAAGCCGGGCAGGAACCGGTCGCGGCCGCCGAACGCGACGGTGGGGGCGGGGCGGTAGACCCGCAGGAGGGGTCCTCGGTTGCCGCTCTTCACCCGGTCCAGCAGTCCGCGGGCCAGCGCCAGGTCCGCGATCGCGTCGCCGGGGCCGTGTCGCAAGACGGTGAGCTGCGGACGGGCGGATGCCTGCGGATCGGTCGTAGTCTGCACGGACCCAGAGTAGCGAGGCGCCCGAGGCCGTGGTGCCTGGGTCTGCGGGGTCCCGTCGCGGGGCGGTGCAGACCGCTCCGGCCTGGGGCCGCCCCAGCGGCCCGGCCCCGTGTCAGGGGTCGCGGGTACGCTTGCAGACGTGACTGATGACGCGACTCCGAACCCCTCTCCGTCGTCCGCGCCGGCCGGACGTCCTGCAGCGGGTCACGCCGGTGCGGCGACTCCGGATCCTGATGCGCTGAGGATCTTCACGATCGAGGTGGGCGCCTGGCTCAGCATCCTCGCGGCCGCGGCGCTGGGCTTCGGCGCGGCGGGCGCCTTCGGCGTCACGGCGTTCGTCGACCCCTCGGGACTGCGCGGCATTCAGATGCTGACGGAGTCCGATGACTTCTCCTCGCGCGCCGCAGTCCTCCTCTACGCGGCTGTCGCGGCGGCCGGGGTCGCGGGCCTGTTCGTCCCGTCCAAGCGGCTGACCGGCGGCACCGCGATCCGGGTCGCTCTCGCGGCCGCGGGCGCGCTGGTGGTGCTGGCCGTCGTCTCGCTGTTCGTGGTCTCCGCGCTGCTGCCGGTCGTCATGGGGCTGGCCGTGGGTGCCGTGTTCGCGGCTGTGCTGAGCCTTGTGCGCAACAGCCGCGTGAAGCCGTGGCGCAGTGCGGGCGTCGCGTCCGTTCTCACCCTCGTGACCAGCTATGCGGCGCAGCTGCTGGGCGGAGCGGGCGCCGGACACACCGTCATGCCGTGGCTGGCGCTGCTGGGCGCACTCATCGTCCTGGCGGGTGTGCTGCTGCTCCTGCGGGCGAAGCCGACGGACGGGATCCAGTTGCCGGACACGGGTGCGCACGTCCTCGATCGCACGGGACTGGCCCGCCCCGCCACCGCCGTCGCATCCGCATGGCCGTGCCACCTGCTGTTCGCCACCCTGGGCGGGGTGGGCGTGCTGGCCCAGCCCTCGGTCGCGGATCTGGGGTTCGGACAGGGCGGGATGTCGTTCATCCTCTGCGCGGTGCTCCTGGGCTGGGCCGTGGGCTTCGAGACCGGCCCGGACTTCGCCCCGGGGATGACCCGCACCCGCCTCACGACCTTCGCACTCATCGCCGCGGGCGTCCTCACGATCGCGACGGGTCTGCTGACGGAGCTGTCCGGACGGGCGGTGCTCTCCGGCGGCGTCGCATTCCTCGTGGGCCTGGGCGTGCGCGCTCAGCGCTACTCCTTCTCCCGCCGGATCGGCGCACTCGCCGGCATGGGCGGCGCCGTCGTGGTGGCGGCGCTGGGTGTGGCGGCGGAGGTGCCGCTCAGCGCCCACGCCGCGTGGACCGTGCACCCGGCTGACCTCGCGTACGTCCTCATCGGCCTGGTGGCACTGGTGGGCGGTGTCATCGCCCTCTTCACGTTCGGCCCCACCGGGATCCGCGGGCTGGGCATCGACGTCGTCCACGCGTTCCGGGTGCCGGCCGGAGTCGGCCACGCAGCGGGAGCGCAGGCGGCTGGTGCGGGTGCGGCGTCGGATGCTGACGGGGAGGAGAGCGGCACGGAGCACCGGGCTGCACCGGCATCGGCAGAGCAGGACCCGACGCCGCAGGTGTCGGCGGAGCACGCCGCAGCGCAGTCGCCCGGTCACGCACACGACCCCGAGGAGACCGCGCCGGTCCCCACGGTCGACGACGACCCGCTGGGACTGGCCGCGCTGGGAGGCGCGAGGGGTGCAGAGGGCGCGGCGGCCTCGGACGGGGCGGATGTCGACCGCGGCTTCTTCATCGCGATCGAGGGCGGCGACGGCACCGGCAAGAGCACGCAGATCCACCTGCTGGCGGATGCGCTGCGCGACCGCGGTGCGCGGGAGGTCGTCACGACCCGCGAGCCCGGCGGCACGGAGGCGGGCACGAAGCTGCGGTCCGTCGTCCTGGACGGCGACGGCGTCACCCACCGGGCGGAGGCGCTCGTGTTCGCAGCGGACCGCGCGCACCACGTCGCCTCGCTCATCCGTCCCGTCATCGAGCGCAGCGGGATCGTCATCACGGACCGCTACATCGACTCCTCGCGCGCCTACCAGGCCGCGGGCCGGGACCTGGGGGACGAGGAGATCACCGCGCTGTCGCGCTGGGCGACGGAGGGGCTCCAGCCGGACCTCACGATCGTCCTCGACGTGAATCCGGCCGTCGCCCGCCAGCGGACCAGCAAGCGGGGCGACGAGAACCACCTGGACGCACTCGACTCGACCTTCCACACCGCGGTGCGCCGCGCGTTCCTCGACTTCGCGCAGGCGGCACCGCACCGGTACGCGATCGTCGACGCCGGTCGCGACATCGACACGGTCGCCCAGCAGGTCCTGACCGTCGTCCTCGAGCGGATGGCGGAGCGTGCGGAGGATGCCGGTGCCGCCGGTCGTGATGATCGGTCCGGACGCCAGGATGCTGTGATGGGATCACCGGGCAGCGCGGGGTCTGCTGCCCCTGCGGCCCCCGCGTCCTCGGTGGCCCCCGCGACCCCTGCGGCCGTCGGCAGCGAGGACGAAACGCGCGCGGTGCAGGCGTCGTCGCACGCGGAGTCCGGCTGGGTCGAGGCCGAGACGCCGTCTCAGCACGTCGGCAGTGAAGACGAGACCCGGGTCGTGGCATCGCCATCGCCGCGACCCGCGGCGGCGCCGATCGGCACTGAGGCTGCGCCCCACGGCAGCGAGGACGAGACGCGGGTGGTGCCGAAGGTCCGTCCGCAGGCACCGGCCGGGCAGGAAGCCGCGCCCCGGGAACCCGCACGCCACGAGCCGGTGGTGGACGCGTCGGAGGCACCCACCACAGTGCAGCCGGCCGTCGGCCGACCGCCGGTCGCCCCGCCTCCCGTCGAGCCTCCCCAGGAACAACCGCCCACGGTCGAGCGGCCCAAGGCGGCATCGCAGGCGCGCCAGTCCAGCCGTGAACGACTGCGGGCGCAGGCGGAGATCGAGCGCCGGGCCCGTGAGCGGCTGCGGTCGCAGCGGGACGGGGACCATCGCGGACCGGACGGTGCGGGCCCCCGATGAGCGTCTGGCACGAACTCGTGGGACAGGAGCGGGCGGTCGCGGAGCTGGCGCGCGCGGCGGAACCGGGCTCACCCGCGATGACGCACGCGTGGCTGCTGACGGGACCACCCGGATCGGGCCGGTCGAACGCGGCACGCGCCTTCGCCGCCGCCCTGCTGGCGCCCGGTCAGGACCGGGACGCGCCGGACGTGCGGCGTGCGCTGGGCGGCACCCACGAATCGATGACCGTCCTGTCGACCCAGAAGTCCGTCATCTCGATCGATGAGGTCCGCTCGCTCGTGGCGACCGCCCACCAGGCCCCCGTGAACGCTCCCTGGCGCGTCGTCATCATCGAGGACGCGGACCGCATGGCGGAGCGCACCTCGAACGTCCTCCTCAAGGCGATCGAGGAACCCCCGCCGCAGACCGTGTGGATCCTCTGCGCCCCCAGCCCGCAGGACGTCCTCACGACGATCCGGTCCCGCTGCCGCAGCGTCACCCTGCGCGTGCCCAGCCCGCAGGCCGTCGCCGCGCTCCTGGAGTCCAGCGCGGGGATCGACCAGGACACGGCGCGCTGGGCGGCGCACGCCTCGCAGAGCCACATCGGCCGTGCGCGCAGACTCGCGACCGCGCCGAACGCGCGCAGCGAGCGCGCCGTCGTCCTTGACATCCCCCGGCAGCTGCGCTCGGTCGGATCGACGGTCCGCCTGGCCGCTCGCATCGTCGACGTGGCGAAGGAACGGGCGAAGGAGCGCACGGAGGAGCGCAACGCGCAGGAGAAGGAGCGGCTGCTGCGGACCCTGGGCGTCGAAGCCGGCACCCGGGTGCCGCCCAGCGCGCGGGCCCAGATCCGGCGCCTCGAGGAGGAGCAGAAGCGCCGCGACGTGCGTGCCCGCAACGACGAACTGGACTCGATCTTCATCGAGCTGCTCTCGCTCTACCGTGATGTCCTCGCCCTGCAGCTGGGCGCGGAATCCGGCCGGATCAATGTCGAGGAGGACGAGCGGATCGCCTCGCTCGCGGCGGAGGGCGACGCGAACGCGACCCTCATGCGCATCGACGTGCTACGGCAGGCGCGGGAGCGGCTGGGCACCACCATGGCACCGGCGCTCATCGTCGAGTCCGCCTTCATCGGCCTGTCGAACCCCTGGATCACGGCCTGAGCCGACCCGTCACGGCCTGAGCCGAAACGCCACGCTCGGACGGCGCACGTCCCGACCGCGCACGTCCCGACTGCACACGTCCCGACTGCTCAGGACCCGACGCCGGCGTCCGTGCGGGCCGACCGCGGCCCGGACGATCGCCGCGGCACCGCAGCGGGGCGGGGGACCGGGGCCCGGAGCAGGGAGGCGACCAGCGAGGCGGTGAGCTCGATGCGGCGGGGGATCCACGTCAGCAGGGCGTGCTCGTCGTCCGCATGGGAGCCGCCGCCCACCGTGCCCAGTCCGTCCAGGGTGGGCGCGCCCATGCCGGCGGCGAAGTTCGCGTCCGAACCGCCGCCCACCCGCACGGCCTCGAGCGGCGGGTGACCCAGTTGCGCGGCCGTCTCCTGCGCGCGGGCGAAGAGAGCGCGGGCCGTCTCTTCCTCGAGCGGTGGGCGGTTGATGCCGCCGTGCAGCACCAGCTGCGACTCAGGGTGACGGGGCTCCAGGTCGCGGAGCGCCCGGTCGACCCGCTGCTGCTCCGCAGACGTGAGTGCGCGCGAGTCGATGCCGATGCGCGCCCGCGCCGGCACCGTGTTCGTCGTCGTCCCGGCCCGCGTCACCGCGGGGACGACGGTCGTGTCCCCGCCGGTGTCGCCCAGCGCCTCGATCGCGAGGATCTGGTGGGCGGCCTCGACCGCCGCGTTGACCCCGCGCTCGGGCTCGACGCCGGCGTGGGCGGCGCGCCCCACCACCTCGAGGCTGTAGATGGCCACCCCCTTGCGGGCGATCTTGACCTGGCCAGCGGTGCCTCCGGACTCGAAGACCAGGACGGCCTCGGCCTCGCGGGACAGGCGCTCGATGAGCGGCTGCGAGGTGGGGGAGCCCAGCTCCTCGTCCGCGGTGATGAGGACCGTGATGCCGTCCAGCTCCTCCTCATCCTTCTCCCGCACCAGGGCTCCCACCGCGTGGAGGGCGATGAGGATCCCGCCCTTCATGTCGTCCGTGCCGGGTCCGGAGACCCGCTCGCCGGTCACGGACCACGGCATGGTCGCGAGCGTGCCGCGCGGCCACACGGTGTCGTGGTGGCCCACCAGCAGGACGCGACGGGGACCGGTGCCGATGTGGAAGAGGACGTGCGGGTACCCCTCGATCGTGCTGATGCTGGGGCGGATTCCGGTGATGCGCTCACCGATCTCTGCGACGAGGCGCGCGCTGGACGCCAGCGCCTGCGGGTCGCTGGACGGGGACTCGCATTCGACGAGTGTGCGGAAATCCTCGAGGAACTCCCCGACCTTCTCCTCCGAGAACCTCATCACCTGTGCGCACACCCCTGTTCTGTCGTCCCTGCACTGTCTGATCGCTGGTGCTGAGGGTACGCGATGCCGCGTGCCGGACGGCGACGGACGCCTCAGAACGCGAACGCGAGTTTCGCCGCGACCAGCAGCATGACGACCGCGATGCCCGCATCGATCACCCGCCACGCCCGCGGACTGCGCAGGACGGGCGCCAGCAGGTGCGCCCCGTATCCCAGGACCGCGAACCACACGACCGACCCCAGCATCGCGCCCACCGCGAACATCCACGGCTGCGCCTGCTGGTTCGCGACGGTGCCCAGCATGACGACGGTGTCCAGGTAGACGTGCGGATTGAGCCACGTGAGCGCGGCGGTCGCACCCGCGACGGCCCACGCACTCCGCGCCGGAGGCACCGCCCCGCCCGCCGTCGACAGCTGCAGGGAGGATGCGGATCCGAACGCGGACCGCAGGCTCGTGAACGCGAACCACAGCAGGTATGCGACGCCGCCCCAGCGCATGACCTGGACGATCCACGGCGCCTTCTCGAAGACGACGCCGATCCCGGCGGTGCCCACTCCGATGAGGATGATGTCCGACAGCGTGCACACCGCCACGACGACGGCGACGTGCTCGCGGCGCACCCCCTGCCGCAGGACCAGCGCGTTCTGGGGTCCGATGGCGACGATGAGTCCGACGCCTGTGAGGAAGCCGATGAGGAGGACGGAGATGACGGTCATGGGCTCGACCGTAGAGCGCACAGGAGCGTGAAGTCCACGTGCACAACCTTCAGGTGGTTAAGGTTGTCTTTATGAGCTTCGATCGGAGGGACTCCCCCAGCATCCCGCAGTTGGAGGCCCTCGTCGCGGTCATCGACGAGGGTGGCTTCGACGCCGCCGCTCATGCGCTGCGGGTCAGCACGTCTGCGATCTCCCAGCGCATCCGCGGCCTCGAGACGACGATGGGCAACGTGCTCATCGTGCGGTCCGCGCCGCCGCGGGCCACCGCCGCCGGCGAGGCCGTGCTCGCCACCGCGCGCCAGGTCACCGCCCTGGTCGCGACCCTGGCACCCGCCGCCGAGGCCCCGGCGCGGTCCCTGCTCCCCGTCGCCGTGGGTGCGGACGCGCTGGGGACGTGGCTCAGTGACGTGATCCGGGAATCCGCGCAGTGGGACGACGTCGTCATGCGGATCAGGGTCGAGGACCAGGACATCGGCCATCAGGCGCTGGCCCGCGGCGACGTGCTCGCGGCACTGAGCTCGCTGCCCACCGCGCAGACTGGGTGCACGGCGACTCCGCTGGGACGCATGCGGTACGTCCCGGTCGTCTCCCAGTCGCTGGCCGCCCGCCACCTCGCGGAGGACGGCGGGCTGGACCTCACGACGTGTCCGGTCCTCGCCTTCGGAGCGGCGGACGAGCTGCAGCATCGCGTCCTGCGCGCCTGGTGCGAGGAGAACGGGGTGACGGCGGATCCGCCCGCCCACATGATCGGCGAGCAGCACGGCTTCATCGCCGGCCTGCGCGCCGGACTGGGGTGGGGGTGCGTCCACGAGCTGCTCCTGGCGGACCTGCCGGAGGTGGGGGACCTCGTCCGGATTCCCGGTCTGCCGCGGCTGGACGTCGACCTCCACTGGCACCGTTGGGCGATGGAGCTGCCCGCACTGGACCGCCTGAGCGTGGCCGTGGAGGAGGCTGCGCGGCAGCACCTCATCCCGTTTTGACGCTGCGGTCCCCGTGGGGTTAGGCTATTCCGCGTTGCCTCCTTAGCTCAGTCGGCAGAGCGTTTCACTCGTAATGAAAAGGTCGTCGGTTCGATTCCGACAGGAGGCTCAGACGAGGAAGGCCCCTCACCAGCGCAAACGCTAGGTGAGGGGCCTTCACTCATTCGGTCGTGGGGTCTCACGCCCCACGGTTGTGGGTTGAAACCCGGATCGTGCGGCCGTTTGCGGACCGACCCCGTCACGCGTGCTCGCTCTGCGCTGAGGTGTCTGTCCAGGACTGAGATCGACGACTCTTCGGGCGTGTACATGCACCTCAACGTGGTATCCGTCACCGTTCGATGCCGGACATCCGCCATATGTGCACGGAAATCTCGCGCGGCGCGGCGGGCCTGCCGGAACCCGCCGGAGTTCACTACGATCAGAGGTGAACCCGGATGGAGAGGAGGCGCCGTGCACCTCAGCGGAGACGTGATCGTCGGTGTCGATGGATCGGACCAGAGCGCAGAGGCCGCCGCGTGGGCGCTCAAGGTGCTGCGGGGCACGGAGCATGGACTGCGGCTCATCCACGTCATCACCCCGGCCCACCTGGAGATCGACGACGAGGCCGACCTCCGCGAGACCGGCCAGAGCGTCCTCGCGGACCTGCGGACCAAGCTGGAAGCCCTGGACGCAGCGCACCCAGAGGGGGCCTCGGGCGTGCGGATCGACACCGAGGTCGTCGTGGGCGACGCGGCAGAGGAACTGGCCCAGCGCGCGGACGACGCGGGCCTGCTGGTGCTGGGCCGCCACGGTGCCGGCCGGGTCAACAGCAAGCGGATCGGAACCGTGAGCTTCGGGCTGCCGGGCCATGCGCTGTCCGCGGTGCTCGTGCACACGGTGACCGGCGGCAGCGAGTTCGACGACCCGGCGGTGCACCCCGCGCGGGACGGCGGGCGCATCGTCGTGGGTCTCGACACCTCCGAGTACTCGCACGTCGCCGCCCAGGACGCGGCGGCGCTGGCGGTGCGCTGCGGCTGGACGCTGCACGTGCTCGTCGCGCCGGACGCGCTGGGTGATCCGCAGGCGACCCACTCGGGCGCCGAGAGCGCTCTCGAGTGGCTGCGCGCCGACCACCCGGACCTGCAGGTCGAGCTGGACGAGCTGGCGGGTGATCCCGCACGGCTGCTGCTCGAGGCCTCGGAGACGGCAGACCTCGTCGTCCTGGGCAAGCGCGGTGCCGGCGTCTTCGCCGGCATGACCTCGCAGCTGGGACGGACCAGCTCCGCCGTGCTCACGGATGCGGCCTCGAGCGTGCTGCTGGTGCCCTACCGCCGCGACGAGCGCCTTCGGGCCCGCCTGGCGTGAGCAGCGTTCCCCTCACCCAGTTCCCCCGGCCCTCGCTCGCCGTCGATACCGCCACGTTCACCGTGACCGGCCGCGGGCTGGAGATCGTGCTCGTGACCGAGGACGTGGGCCTCGCCCTGCCCGGCACCTTCGTGCACGAGCGGGAGCGGCTCGAGGCCGCGGTCCTGCGCAGCCTCCGCACCAAGGCCGGCATCACGGGCCGCGAGCCCGAGCAGCTGCACGTGTTCGACGACCCGGACCGCGACCCGCGCGGCTGGGTCGTGACCGTGGGGCACCTCGATGTGGTCCCCGGCTCGGTCGTGGCCGAGGGGCTCCGGGGAGGCTCTATCACGCTGGTCCCCGTCAGCGAGGTGGGCGTCGACGGCGGCGTGCAGCTGCCGTACGACCACCCCCGCGTCTTCGTCGAGGCGCTGCGCCGCGTGCGCGACGCATACTCCCAGCACCCGGACCCCTGGGGCCTGCTGCCGGAGACCTTCAGTCTGGGCGACCTGCAGACCCTGCACGAGGCCGTGGCCGGCGAGGAGCTGCCCCGCGACACCTTCCGCCGCAGCATGAAGCGGCAGCTGGAGCCCACCGGCGACTACACGGACGGCCGCCGAGGCCGCCCCTCCCTGCTCTATCGCAACCGGTCCGCGGGCCACTCGCACCACGGCTGAGGCGAGTCACACAAGGGCAGCCGGTCAGACCAGCGCAGTCCGCGTCGAGACCCGCCGGTCGTAGCCGCGCACGATGAGGTGGGCGACGATGAGCACCGCGACCGTGAGGGCCGCCGCCGTCACGACGCCCGGCACCCAGTTGTAGAGGAGGGTCGCGCGGGTGAAGGAGTGGGTGTGGAAGAAGCCCAGTCCGCTCGCCAGGTGTGTGAGCGCCGGCTGCTGCTCCGCACCCGTGCGGAACAGGAGCCCCGACGCGTGTGCGGACCACAGGAGGGCCAGCGCTGCGGCGACCCACGCGGCGAACGAGCCCACGACATCGGCGGCGGCGAGGACTATGGCGGCCAGCGCGGCGCCCACCGCGAGGAGCAGGACGAGGAGTGCGGCGCTGGCAGCTACGGTCGCCCCGCCGGAGACGAGTTCCACGTCGACAGCAGTGGCCTCCTGACCGGCGGCGATCCGGATGCCGATGGTCCCGGCCACCGCAAGGAGCGGCACGAGCAGTCCCATGAGCAGAGCCTTCGTCCGCAGCTTGAGTGCGCGCGGCACGGGGCGCTCCGCCGACCGGCGGCGCCAGGGCCCCACGACGACGATGCCCAGTCCGGTCGCGCGGTCGACGGCGGTCGAGACGGCGACCGCAGCCGCCAGCACCGCGGCGGCCCACGCGACCGCGGCGACGGCTGTCAGGCCCACCGCGTAGGACCGCTCGGTCTGCTCGGCGACCGCGGCCTCGCGCGCTTCCGGTCCCGCGTTCGCGTAGGTGCTGTCTGAGGAGGCGGTCGACTCTGAGGAACCTGAGGATCCAGCCTCGCTCTGGGATGCGAAGAGGAGGTCCTGGGGCTCGGGACCGTCGCTCTCCTCGACGACGATGCTGACGGGGCGGTCGACCTCGGCGTTCAGCTTCCGCGAGACGATCCGCATCTGCTCCGCGATGTGCTCCGATGCCTGTGTGAGGACCTGCGAGCGGTACTGGGACAGGATGAACTCGTCCTGCGCGAGCGCCTGCGGGCCGGCGACGATCGTGAGGGTGACGGGGTCCGGTGGGTCGGACCGCTCGCCGCGCCCGTACTCCGCGGCCTGCCGCACGAAGGTGGGGGAGAGGTCCTCGGGCAGGATGACCGCGAGGACCGAGGTCCCGTCGGCGACCTGCTCACGTGCGGCCTCGGGACTCATCGTGTGCTCGTGGGTCGCGAAGTCCTGTGCGACCGCGCCCTGCTCCAGACGGTCCGCGAACTCACCGGAGAATGCCAGGTGGTCCGTCATCGCGGACTGGATCGCGGGCATCTCCACGGGCTCATCGTCGATGCCGACGGCGATCGTGAACGTGGGCTTCTCGACGTATCCCTGCGCGGGCCCGTCCGCTGCGGCGCCGGAGCCCTGGGTGGTGATCGCCTCGGACTTCGCGCGGGCCCCGGCCTGGAGCAGGGGGAGGCAGAGCACCAGTGCGAGGATGCCGGCGACGAGGCCGGTGAGGAGTCCCCCGATGAGGACCGCCGGGGTCCTGCCCCGCGTGACCGCGCGGACGGTGGCGGCTGTCCTGCCGGGAGGCGTGCGCACTGGCTGCTGAGGTGCCGGTCCTGTGTCGGCTGCCGGTTCTGTCCCAGGTGGGCGTCCTGTCATCGGGTCTCCTCCGGGTGTCACCTCGGCGCAGGGTGTCGCCTCGGTGTCGGGTCTCACTCCAGCCTGCAGTGTCTCATCCCAGTTCGAGTGCCGCCCGAGCGGCGGTGCGCAGCTGCGCGTCCACGACCGGGGCGGGCAGCCTGCGGCTCAGGTGCGGCGTCGAGTTCACCATGCCGAAGAGCGCGTGGACGCGGACCGTCGCCGCATCCTCCGTGAGCTCCGGGTGGACGCGGCGGACGATCCCGGTCCAGGCCGTCACGTACTGCCGCTGCAGGCGGCGGACGCGGCGCCGCTCCGTCTCCGGCAGGGCGTGGAGGTCGCGGTCCTGGATGCGGATGAGCTCGGGCTCGGACAGCGCGAAGTCCGCGTGGAAGTCGATGAGGGCCTCGAGCGTCTCCCTGGCCGGGAGGTCCTTGGCGACGATGCGCTCGCCGCCCGCGTGCAGGTACTCGGAGATGCCCACCAGCAGCTCGATGAGCACGGCCTCCTTCGAATCGAAGTGGCGGTAGACCGCGGGTCCGGACACTCCTGCGCCCTGCCCGATGTCCGTGAGCCGCACCGCGCGGAAGCCGTTGCGGGCGAAGAGGGTCTTCGCGGACTCCAGCAGCTGCGCCCGCCGCTCCGCCTTCGCCGCCTCGCGGCTGCCGGGGGAGGGGCCGGTCGCATTCTCCCCGCGATCCTCGTGTGTGGCTGTTGTCACACGTCCTCCCTTCGCGCTATCATCCAGTCAGTTAATCGATGTTAACCGAATGTGCGGCGGTTCGACCAGAGGCGCCGGCATCCTGAACTCCGGGAGGGGATCCCATGCGCACCATCGGTTCGCCGGTCGATCCGCAGACCTCGCCCCACGCGCAGGCGCACGCGGCGCTGCTCGACGAGCTGCGTCAGCGCACCGCCGCCACCGCACGCGGGGGATCCGAGGCCTCGCGGCAGCGGCACGTGGACCGCGGCAAGCTGCTGCCGCGCGACCGGGTGGAAGGGCTGCTGGATCCCGGCAGCCCCTTCCTCGAGTTCTCGCCGCTGGCGGCGAACGGGATGTACGAGGACGCCTCGCCGGGTGCGGGCATCATCACCGGCATGGGCCTGGTGTCCGGCCGCCTCTGCGTCATCGTCGCGAACGACGCGACCGTCAAGGGCGGCACGTACTACCCCCTGACGGTCAAGAAGCACCTGCGTGCGCAGGAGATCGCCCAGCAGAACCACCTGCCGTGCCTCTACCTCGTGGACTCCGGCGGAGCGAACCTCCCCAACCAGGACGACGTGTTCCCGGACCGCGACCACTTCGGCCGGATCTTCTACAACCAGGCGACCCTGTCCGCCGCGGGCATCCCGCAGCTGGCCGCCGTCATGGGCTCCTGCACCGCCGGCGGCGCCTACGTGCCGGCGATGGCGGACGAATCGGTCATCGTGAACGAGCAGGGAACGATCTTCCTGGGCGGGCCCCCGCTCGTGAAGGCCGCGACCGGCGAGGTCGTGACGGCGGAGGAGCTGGGCGGCGGCGCGCTGCACTCCCGCACGTCCGGCGTGACGGACCACCTGGCGGCCAATGACGAGCACGCGCTGGAGATCCTGCGCGACATCGCCCAGACCTTCGGCCCGCGCCCGGCCCCCGCGTGGGACCGCAGCGAACCGGTCGAGCCCGCGCACGCCCCGGACGAGCTCACCTCCGTCGTCCCCGTCGACTCCCGGGTTCCCTACGACGTCCGCGAGGTCATCGCCCGCATCGTCGACGGCTCTCAGTTCCACGAGTTCAAGGCGGAGTACGGCACCAGCCTGGTGACCGGGTTCGCCCGCATCGACGGCCATCCCGTGGGGATCATCGCGAACAACGGCATCCTCTTCGGCGAGTCCGCGATGAAGGGCGCCCACTTCATCGAGCTGTGCGACCAGCGCTCCACCCCGCTCGTGTTCCTCCAGAACATCTCCGGCTTCATGGTGGGCCGCGACTACGAGGCCGGCGGCATCGCGAAGCACGGCGCGAAGATGGTCAACGCCGTCGCCACCGCGAGGGTGCCCAAGTTCACCGTCGTGATCGGCGGCAGCTTCGGCGCCGGCAACTACTCGATGTGCGGCCGCGCGTACTCGCCGCGCTTCCTGTGGATGTGGCCCAACGCCCGCATCTCCGTCATGGGCGGCGAACAGGCCGCCAGCGTGCTCGCCACCGTCAAGCGCGACCAGCTGGAGTCCCGCGGCGAGGAGTGGCCGGCGGAGGACGAGGAGACCTTCAAGGATCCGATCCGCCGTCAGTACGAGGACCAGGGCAACCCCTACTACTCGACCGCCCGGATGTGGGACGACGGGATCATCGATCCCGCGGACACCCGCCAGGTGCTGGCGCTCGCCCTCGAGGCCGCACGCTTCTCCCCGCTCGAACGACCGCTGGCCGCACCCGGCTACGGCGTCTTCAGGATGTGAGTCGAATGTTCCGAAGGATCCTCATCGCCAACCGCGGCGAGATCGCCCTGCGCGTCATCCGCACCTGCCGGAGGATGGGCATCGAGACCGTCGCCGTCTACTCCGACGCGGATGCGGACGCCGCCCACGTGCGGGCCGCGGACATCGCGCACCGCCTGGGTCCGGCCCCGGCCGCCCAGTCCTACCTCAGCATCGACCGCGTCCTCGAGGCCGTGCACGCGACCGGCGCGCAGGCCGTCCACCCCGGCTACGGCTTCCTCTCCGAGAATGCGGCGTTCGCCCGCCGCCTCGAGGAGGAGGGCATCGTCTTCCTGGGGCCCACGGCCGGTTCGATCGAGGTCATGGGCGACAAGATCTCCGCGAAGCAGGCCGTCGCGGCGCGCGACGTGCCGCTGGTGCCCGGTGTCGCCGAGCCGGGGCTGACGGACGAGCAGCTCCTCGCCCGCGCGGACGAGGTGGGCTACCCGATCCTCGTGAAGCCCTCCGCGGGCGGCGGCGGCAAGGGCATGCGCGAGGTCCACCGGGCGGAGGACCTGCCGGAGGCGCTCGCCTCCGCCCGCCGCGAGGCCGCCTCGAGCTTCGGCGACGACACGCTCTTCCTCGAGCGGCTCGTGCTCACCCCGCGCCACATCGAGGTGCAGGTGCTGGCCGACGAGCACGGGAACGTCATCCACCTGGGCGAGCGCGAGTGCTCGCTGCAGCGCCGCCACCAGAAGGTCCTCGAGGAGGCGCCCAGCGCGCTGCTGGACGCGGACACCCGCGCCCGGATCGGGCAGGCCGCCGTCGACACCGCGAAGTCCGTCGACTACCGCGGGGCCGGCACCGTCGAGTTCATCGTGTCCGCGGACGCGCCGGACGAGTTCTTCTTCATGGAGATGAACACGCGCCTCCAGGTCGAGCACCCCGTCACGGAGCAGGTGACGGGCGTCGACCTCGTCGAATGGCAGCTGCGGATCGGCGCCGGCGAGGAGCTGGGGCTGACGCAGGACGACATCAGTCTGACCGGCCACTCGATCGAGGCGCGCATCTACGCGGAGGACCCCGCTCGCGGCTTCCTGCCCACCGGCGGCACCGCGCTGGACGTCGCGTTCCCCACCGGCGAGGGCATCCGCGTGGACGCCGGACTGGAGCCCGGCCAGCGCATCGTGAGCGACTACGACCCGATGATCGCGAAGCTCATCGTGACCGGCCGCGACCGAGCCGAGGCCGTCGCCCTGCTGCGCACCGCGCTCGCGGAGTCCGCGGTCCCCGGCATCGGCACGAACATCGGTTTCCTGCAGATGCTGATCGACATGCCCGAGGTCGTCACCGGCGATCTGCACACCGGCATCATCGACGCGCTGACGGACGACGACCTCGCCGAGGCCCTGGACCCCGCCGCGCTGCAGCTGGCCGCCGCGCACATCACCCGGGCCGAGGCCGCCCGCAGTCGCGACGCCCGCACCGCGGGCGAGCCGGCAGGTGTCTGGGCCGCGGCCGGCGGCTGGCGCAGCGCATCCCCGGCGCGGTCCGCCGTGGCCCTCGTCCACCGCGGCCGGCGGCACGAGGTGACGTATGCGCACCCACCGGTCCGCGACCTCGGCGACGGGTCCTACCGGATCACGCTGGACGGTGAGCAGGTGACGGGACGGGTGTGGGCCTCGGCGGACGGGCGGACACTGTGGGTGCGGACGCCCGCGGGCCTCGCCCAGCTGACCCGGCCGCAGGCGGACACCGCGATCGGTGCGGCGGCAGCGGGTGCGGAGGTGCTGGCCCCGATGCCGGGGTCGGTCATCGATGTGCGCGTGGCGGACGGCGAGCAGGTGACGGCGGGCCAGCCCGTCGTGACGGTCGAGGCGATGAAGATGGAGCACGTGCTCACCGCACCCGCGGACGGCGTCGTGCACCTGAGCACGGTCGCGGGCGCGCAGGTCGCGCTCGACGAGGTGCTGGCACGGATCGTGCCGGCGGAGGCAGACGACACGACGGATGAGGCCGCGGCGACGGATGCCGCGACCGCGGAGGGATGAGGAACCGATGGCACAGGAGGCGACGACGATGAAGCTGTTCGTTCCGGGGATGCTGGACGACGAGTACGAGACGCTGCGCCGCACGGTCGCGGAGTTCACGGACGAGGAGGTCGCGCCCGTCAGCGCGGAGCTGGACGCGCGGCACGAGTTCCCGTACGAGCTGGTCGCGAAGATGGGCGACATGGGCCTGTTCGGCCTGCCGTTCCCGGAGGAGCACGGCGGCATGGGCGGGGACTACTTCGCACTGTGCCTGGCGCTCGAGGAGATCGCGCGGGAGAACCAGTCGCTCGCGATGACGCTCGAGGCGGGGGTGTCGCTGGGCGCGATGCCCATCTACCGCTTCGGCACGGACGAGCAGAAGGCGGAGCTGCTGCCGCAGGTCATCGACGGCCGCGGCCTGGCCGCGTTCGGACTCACCGAGGCCGAGGCCGGCTCCGACGCCGGGGGCACCAAGACGAAAGCGGTGCTGGAGAACGGCGAATGGGTGGTGAACGGGGCGAAGTCGTTCATCACGAACTCCGGGACGGACATCACGAAGTTCGTGACCGCGACCGCCGTCACCGGCACCCGCACCGGTGGCGACGGCAGCACGAAGCCGGAGATCTCCACGATCATCATCCCCAACGGGACGCCCGGGTTCACGCCGGAGCCGGCGTACGACAAGGTGGGCTGGAACTCGTCGGACACGCACCCGCTCACGTTCGAGGACGTGCGGGTGCCGGAGGCCAACCTGCTGGGCGAGCGCGGGCGCGGCTACGCGAACTTCCTGCGGATCCTGGACGAGGGACGCATCGCGATCGCGGCGGTGTCCGTGGGCGCGGCGCAGGGCTGCGTCGACGCGAGCGTGCAGTACGCGAAGGAGCGGACGACGTTCGGGAAGCCGATCGGCGACTACCAGGGCATCAGCTTCAAGATCGCCCGCATGGAGGCCCGCGTGCAGACCGCGCGCGCCGCCTACTACGCGGCGGCCTCGAAGATGGAGTCCGGCCTGCCGTTCAAGACGGAGGCGGCGATCGCGAAGATGGTCGCGTCCGAGGCGGCGATGGACAACGCCCGCGACGCGACGCAGGTGCACGGCGGCTACGGCTTCATGAACGAATACCTGGTCGCCCGGCACTACCGCGACTCGAAGATCCTGGAGATCGGCGAGGGGACGACGGAGGTGCAGCAGATGCTCATCGCCCGCAGCCTGGGGCTGTGAGGGGGAAGCGCAGGCCACCTGCGTAGGCTTGCTCCATGCAGCTGGCACTGGGGGAGTGGGACTGGACGCAGATCGCGTCGACGGCTTTCATCGTCCTGGACTACACGATCAAGGTCATCGCGATCGGGGTGGTGCCGGAGAACCGGCGCCCGTCCTCGTCCAGCGCATGGCTGCTGCTCATCCTCTTCCTGCCCATCGTGGGCATCCCGCTGTTCCTGCTGCTGGGCAGCCCGTACATCACCGGCAGGCGCGAGGCGATCCAGGAGGAGGCGAACTCCCGCCTGCACCAGGGCACGGTGGGCATCCCGGACTGGCCAGATGCGATCGGCGTCCCGCGTGACTTCGGGTCGCTCGTGACCCTCAGCCGGAACCTCACCCACCTCCCGATGGTCACGGGCACCGACCACGGGATCCGCACGGACTTCCACGACACCGTCGACGCGATGGCGCGTGCGATCGATGAGGCGGAGTCCTTCGTGGACGTCTGCATGTACATCATGACCGCGGACCGGTCGACGGAACCGTTCCTCACCGCGCTGGAGCGCGCTGCGGCCCGCGGGGTGCGCGTGCGCGTGCTGTTCGACCACCTGGGCTCCCGGAAGTACGGCGGGTACCGGCCGCTCAAGCGCCGGCTGGACGCCGCGGGGATCGAGTGGTCGCTCATGCTGCCCTTCAAACCTCTGCAGGGTCGGGTCCGCCGGATCGACCTGCGCAACCACCGCAAGCACGTCATCATCGACGGCGAGCGCGCGTTCCTGGGGTCGATGAACATGATCGAGCCCTCGTACGGCAGCCCGCGCAACGACCGGATCGGCCGCCACTGGCACGACATCATGGTCGAGCTGACGGGTCCTGTCGTCGCATCCCTCGAGGCGGTGTTCGCAACGGACTGGTACACGGAGACGGGCGAGGACCTCACGATCCGCGCGTACGACGCGGGCGCGCGACTGTCGGAGCGGGAGTCGGCGATCGGTGCGCGACTCACAGCGGGTCAGGGCACGCACGGGGCCGGCGGCGGCGCGGTGACCTCCGTCCTGCCGGACTCGGACGTGAACGCCGTGCAGGTGGTCCCCTCCGGCCCCGGCTTCCGGACCGAGCCCAGCCTGCGCCTGTTCGTGTCGCTCATCTACCTGGCGCAGGAGCGCCTGCGGATCGTGAGCCCCTACTTCGTGCCGGACGAGTCGCTGCTGGCGGCGATCACGACGGCCGGACGCCGCGGCGTCGACATCGAGCTGTACGTGAGCGAACAGGCGGACCAGTTCATGGTCGATCACGCTCAGAGCTCGTACTACGAGGCGCTGCTGGAAGCCGGTGTGCGGATCTTCCGCTACCCGGCGCCCCTGGTCCTGCACACGAAGTGCTTCACGGTCGACGACCTGTGCTCCGTCATGGGGTCGTCGAACATGGACATGCGGTCGTTCGGCCTCAACTACGAGGTGAGCATGCTGACCTACGGCGGCGACATCACCCAGGGTCTCCACCGGGTCATGGACGAGTACCGCGCCGTCAGTTCCGAGCTGACGCAGGAGGAGTGGGCCGGGCGCTCCTGGGGACGCCGATGGTTGGACTCCGCGATGCGCCTCACCTCTGCCCTGCAATGACGGGTGAGACAGCAGTGAGCGATAGGGTGGTGTGCGGCAGACCACAGGCCGGCCTTGCGCCGGTGCAACGACAGGCAGAGCAGCCGCGGACCGATGGAGGACGTTGACGTGACGGAGCAGGACGCGAAGACGACGGGCCAGGCCGCGGACCAGGCTGTGGGCCAGTCCGCGGAGACGACGGACGGTCCCGTCATCGAGCAGCGGGGACTCTGGTTCGAGGAGTTCGTCGTGGGCGCCACGTACCGGCATGCACCAGGCCGCACCATCACAGAGGCGGACAACACGTGGTTCACCGCCGTCACGATGAACACGCAGGCTCTGCACCTGGACGCGCACTTCGCGGAGTCGGAGCCCTTCGGTCAGCGGCTGGTCAACTCGATGTTCACGCTCTCCACGCTGGTGGGGCTGTCCGTCGCCCAGCTGACACAGGGCACGATCGTGGGCAACCTGGGTTTCAGCGAGGTGTCCTTCCCCAAGCCCGTGTTCCACGGGGACACCCTGTACGCGGAGACGAAGATCCTCGACAAGCGCCTCTCGCGGTCGCGGCCGGGCGAGGGCATCATCAGCCTCGAGCACATCGGCCGCAACCAGCACGGCGACATCGTCGCGAAGGCCGTCCGCAAGACGATGGTCTTCACCGCCGACCACGCCGAGGGCTGAGGCGCCCGCGCACGACCTGACACCACACCATCCCTCGACCCGAAGGTGACCATGAGCTTCGACATCCGCCCCGCCTGGCTGTTCGTCCCCGGCGACCGCCCCGACCGCTACAGCAAGGCGGCACAGCGCTCCGACATCGTCATCGTCGATCTGGAGGACGCGGTGTCCCCGTCCGACAAGGAAGCCGCGCGCCAGGCGGTGCGCGACGCGGTGTCCGGGGACGGTGGCGACGCACCGCAGCTGGACCCGGCCCGCACGGTCATCCGCGTGAACGCCACGGACACCGAGCACTACGCCGGTGACGCGGCGATGCTGAAGGAGCTGCCGTTCACGATGGTCATGCTGCCCAAGGCGGAGTCCGCGGACGGCCCGGCCCGACTGGCGGCGGACCTGCCGGACGTGAGCCTCATCGCCCTCATCGAGACCCCCGCGGGTGCGGTCAACGCCGACCAGATCGCGGCCCAGCCCAACGTCGCGGGACTCATGTGGGGGTCCGAGGACCTCATCGCCGCACTGGGCGGCGGCTCGTCGCGCGGGAAGGACGGGTCCTACCGCGCCGTCGCGATGCACGTGCGCTCGCAGACCCTGCTGGCGGCGAAGGCGCACGGGAAGTGGGCGCTCGACTCGATCTGGACCGCGATCGACGACATCGACGGCCTGGCGGAGGAGGCGCTGGACGCGGTGGAGAGCGGCTTCGACGCGAAGGTCTCCATCCACCCCAAGCACGTCCCCGTCGTCCGCAGCGCGTACGCGCCCAGCCCGGAGCAGACGCAGTGGGCGTCGGACGTGCTCGAGGCCGCCGTGGGCCAGAAGGGCGCGTTCTCCTTCCAGGGGTCCATGATCGACGCGCCGCTGCTGGCGCACGCCCGCGCCATCCAGGCCCGCGCGGCCGCGGCCGGCGACGCCTGAGCGACCCCGCACGATGACCGAACCCCACCGGTTGAACGACCCCGACCTCACGCGGGACACCTCGCCCACCGCGATCCGGGACGCGGTCCTGCGACTCCTGGACATCGCCGGCCGCACCGGGGGAGTCCTGCCGATCGTCGAGGCCGGCGATCCCGTGCTGCGGATGGAGACAGCCCCGGTCGACGGGCAGCTGGACGACGACGTGCTGACCGCGTTCGCGGACGCGATGCGCACGACGATGCGCGCGGCCCCCGGGGTGGGCCTGGCCGCACCCCAGGTGGGCGTGCCGCTGCGGCTCTTCGTCGCCGAGGACCCGGTCCCCGCCGATCCCGACTCCGCAGCGCAGGCGCGCCGCGACATGCGCCGCCGTGTGCCCTTCGGCCCGCGCACGGTGCTCAATGCACGCTATGAGGCGACGACGGACCGGACCGCCTCGTTCTACGAGGGGTGCCTCTCCATCCCCGGGTACCAGGCGGTCGTGGACCGGCCGCTCACGATCCTGCTGCGGGGAGCGGACCTGACCGGGGCCTCGGTCGAGGAGGAGCTGACCGGCTGGCCGGCGCGCATCGTCGCCCACGAGACCGACCACCTGGACGGGATCCTCTACCTCGACACCGCGCAGATGCGATCGCTCGCGACGGACGAGGCCGTGGCCCGCTGGTGGGGCCGGGCGGACACCCGGGAGGCGGCGGCCGCCCTGGGCTTCGAGGTGCCCGCGACCAGCGTCTTCTGAGGAGCCCGCAGGAATAAACCCGCCCGCGCACGTGTCTGGAGGGATATGCAGACTCTCACCCTGGGTGCCGGATGCTTCTGGTGCCTCGACGCCGTCTACCAGCGCACGCGCGGAGTGTCCTCCGTCATCAGCGGCTACACGGGAGGCGACCTCGAGCACCCCACCTACGAGCAGGTGTGCAGCGGGACGACGGGTCACGCAGAGGCGCTCCAGGTGACCTTCGACCCGGAGATCGTCCCGGAGGAGGTCATCCTGGGTCTCTTCTTCACCGGACACGACCCCACGAGCCTCAACCGGCAGGGCAACGACGTGGGCACGCAGTACCGGTCGGCGATGTTCTACCGCGACGAGCAGGAGCGGGAGCGCTTCGCACAGATCCTCAGCAGCGTGCAGGAGCAGATCGGCCGCCCCGTCGTCACGACGCTCGAGCCGCTGGGCGAATTCTGGGAGGCGGAGCCCGTCCACCAGGACTTCTACACGCAGTTCCCCACGAACGGATACTGCCGCTTCATCGTCGAACCCAAGCTGGCGACCGCCCGCGCCCACTTCCACGAGTGGGTGAGCTGACGCCCGTGACGCACGATGCCCCGCAGACCCGTGCCCCTCAGTCCGACGTGCAGCCCCCGGTGCGCCGCACCGTCGTGAACCCGCCCTCGGCCTCGGCGTACGGCAGCCCGGTCCTCGCCGCGATGGCCCGTCGCCGGTCCGTGTCCGCGGTGGGCGACCGGGCACCCAGCGACCGCGAGCTGTCCCGCCTCCTGCGCTCCGTCGTGACCGTCGCGGACCACAAGTCGCTGCGTCCGTGGCGCCTCATCACCCTGCGCGGCGACGACCGCCTGCGCCTGGGCGCGGCCCTGGACGCCGCGACCGGCGCCGTCCGCGATCCCGGCGAGCCCAACCCCAAGCCCCTGCGCGCCCCGCTGCTCATCGCGATCGTCGCCTCCCGGCTGGACCACCCCGCGGTCCCGCACTGGGAGCAGACCGCGACCGCCGCCGGTGCCGGCCACCTCCTGTCGCTCGCGCTGTCGGAGGCCGGCTGGGGCGTCATGTGGCGTTCGGGCGTGCATGCGAACGCGCCCCAGGTCCGTGCCGTCCACGGCCTGGCCGACGACGAGCTGCTCATGGGCTGGCTGTACGTGGGCGACGTCGACCCCGCCTACGCGCGCCGGTCTGCCACCTCGTCCCGCCCGGTGCCGGACCCGCAGGCCTTCCTCTCTCCGATGCCGCGATGAGCGCGCGCCGGCAGCCGCTGCCGGCGGATATCTGGGTGCTGGTGTCCGCGGCGTTCATCGTCGCGATCGGCTACGGGATCATCGCGCCGATCCTGCCCCAGTTCGCCGCCTCCTTCGACCTGGGCGTCACCGCCGCGAGCATCGTCGTCAGCTCGTTCGCCCTCTTCCGTCTCCTCTTCGCCCCCGCCGGCGGTCGCCTCATCGACACGCTGGGGGAGCGACGCGTCTACGTCGCGGGCCTCCTCATCGTCGCCGCCTCCACCTACGCGGTCGCCGCCGCGCAGACGTACTGGCAGCTGCTGCTGTTCCGCGGCCTGGGCGGCATCGGGTCGACGATGTTCACGGTGTCCGCGATGGCGCTCATCATCCGCCTGACCCCCTCCGACTCCCGCGGCAGAGCCTCCAGCGCCTACGCCTCCAGCTTCCTCTTCGGCAACATCCTGGGCCCCGTCGTGGGCGGCCTGCTGGCCGGGCTGGGCATGCGCATCCCGTTCGTCATCTACGCGACGGGCCTACTGCTGGCCGCCGCCGTCGTCTGGTTCCGTCTCGAGCGGCAGCCGCAGCTGGACTCGGCCGGCCCCGACGCCGAGGCCGGGGAGACGGGACTGCCCGAGGCAGGGGAGACGGCTGCTCCCGAGGCCGGGGAGACCCAGGTGCCCCGGACCGGGGAGCCGGCCGGGGCCTCGGCGACGGGGTCCGAGGCTCTTCCGCGGATGCGGTTCCGCGACGCGTGGCGGGACTCCGCGTACCGGGCGTCGCTGGGCAGCGCGGTCGCAGTGGGCTGGGCGGCGATGGGTGCCAGGATCGCGCTGTATCCGCTGTTCGTCGTCGCGGTGCTGGGCGCGGACGAGCGGGTCTCCGGCATCGCGCTCACCGTCTTCGCGCTGGGCATGGCCGTGTCCGTCGCCGTCGTGGGTCGCCTGACGGACACGTGGGGCAGGCGCCCGTTCGTCCTCGTGGGCCTCTTCGTGCTGGGGGCTGCGACCGTGGCGGTCGGATATTCGGGCAGCGTGTGGGTGTTCTTCGCTCTCACCCTCCTGGCCGGCCTGGGCGGTGGGCTGGTGAATCCGGCCGTGCAGGCCTCGGTGGGCGACGTGATCGGGCGGGAGCGCAGCGGCGGCACCGTGCTGTCGCGCTTCCAGATGGCGATGGACGTGGGCGCGATCGCCGGCCCGGTGGTCTCCGGGGTGCTCGTCGACGCGTTCGGCTACGACTGGGCGTTCCTCGTGACGGGCCTCGTCGTCATCGTCGCGTGGCTGCTGTGGCTGCGCGGACGGGAGACGCTGCCCGCGCAGCAGGGGTGAGTGCGGCAGGGCAGCAGGCGTGAGTCGGTCTGTGCAGCAGGCGTGAGTCGGCCGACGAACGGATGACGACCGGAGGGCCGTGTTCCGGTTTCGGTGCACGTGCGGCGGTCGTGCACGGCGGCTGCGGCGTTAGGTTGGGGACATGGACGAGCAGCACCGGCACGATCCGCACCGGCGTCAGCCGCCTCCCCGGCCTCCAGGGCCCCCGCCGCCTGCACCGGGACCGCAGTCGCCCGTGCTGGGTCCGCAGTCGTCTGCGCCGGGCCGGCCGTCACCTGGCCAGGGACCGACAACACCTGCGCCGGGCCAGCAGCGCATCCCCGTTCCCCAGCCCACGGAGGCGGAGAAGGCGCAGGAGCGCGAGGCCCGCAAGCGGGCGGCGAAGCGCGCCCACGCGGAGCACGTGGAGGAGTCGACGGTCCCCACGTGGGGACGCGACGTCCGGCGGGTCGTGAGCTTCTCCGCGATCGGGGTCGTGTTCGCGTGGATCCTCATCCTGCTGGTGCGGTGGCGGCTGCTGCGCGACAACTCCTACGACGTCGTCGAGGACACGGACGTCTGGACGGCGCTCGTGGCGGTCCTCATCCCCTTCATGATGCCCTTCGTGCTCCTGGCGCCCAAGCGTCCGGACATGGGGTTCCGGCGCGGCACGGTCCCGTTCCTTCCCCTGGCCGCACTCGTGTCTGTGGGGATCCAGTGGCTGGGCATGCTCGCATGGCCGTTCCTCGTGGGCGAGGACCTGGGCACGTACACCGTGCTGGCGACCCTGGGGTCCGACGTACTCTCGTTCGTCACCGCCGCGGCGCTCATCGCCACGTGGTCCTGCGTCTTCCTCATCGTCACGACCGCGCTCGTGACCGCGTCGGAGACGATGAGGTGGGGGTTGGCGCTCGTCCTCCTCATCCCGTACCTGGGCTCCCTCGTCGGCGCCGGCTTCACGAGCGTGCGGACCTTCGACGACGTGCCGTCTCCCGTCGTCTGCCTCGTGTGGGTGGGCCTCGCCGTCGTCTCCTTCGTGCTGCTGGTGGGATGGGACTTCCTGCGGAACCTCATCTTGCGGCGCACGGAGCGCGAGCGGAGCAGGTCGAGCCGGGACCGCCGGCGGCACGGGGATCAGGGTCCGTGGTCGGAAGGTCCGGACGGGCGACGTCCCAGCCTCGAGGAGCTGGGGTGGAATCCGCAGTGAGCGGTCCGCCACGCGGCGGCGGAGGGGTCGTCCGCACCTGACCGTGTGGTCATCCCCACCCCGGCGCGTCCGGAGCGGCGCGTAGCATTGCGGATGTCGCACCCTCGCTCAGAAGGACACCCGTGCTCTCTCTCACTCGCCTGAGTCTGCGCAACCGCGCCCTCATCGCCCTCATCACGATCTGCGCGGCCGTCTTCGGCGTCATCGGCACCTCGACCCTCAAACAGGAGCTCTTCCCGCCGCTCGAACTGCCCCAGGCCTTTGTCACCGCGCAGTACGAGGGCGCCTCCCCGGAGGCCGTCGAGCGCGAGGTGACCGCACCGCTCGAGGAGGCGCTCACCGGTGTCGAGTCGGTCGAGAGCATCCAGTCCACCTCGTCCGCCGGTTCCTCCCAGGTCGTCGTCGAGACGGACTACGGCACGGACTCCGACGAGGTCGTCCGGTCCCTGCAGCGCGCCGTCTCCCAGGTCGAGTCGAGCCTGCCGGACGGTGTCGAGCCGTCCGTCATGGCCGGTGGACTGGCGGACTTCCCGATCGTCATGCTCTCCGTCAGCAGCTCCGGCGACGTGAACGAGCTGGCCTCCGATCTGGAGGACGTCGCAGTCCCGGAGCTCAGCGACATCGAGGGCGTCCGCAGCGTGGCCGTCACGGGTGAGAAGCCGCTGCAGGTCGAGATCACCGTCCGCGAGGACGACCTGGAGGACGAGGGCGTCTCGATCGACTCCCTCGCGGGCCTCCTGCAGGCGAACGGCGTCCCGTCCTCTCCCGGACAGCTGCAGACGGACGGCGGGTCCGCCCCCCGTCGAGGTGGGCAGCCGGCTCACCTCCGTCGAGCAGATCGAGGACCTCATCGTCTCCGGTGCGGACGGTCCGGTGGCCGTGCGCGACGTCGCGGACGTCGAGCTGACGGAGGCCCCGATCACCTCGGTCTCGCGCACGGACGGTGCGGACTCGCTCATGCTGCAGGTGCTCAAGACCCCGGACGGCAACACCGTCGAGGTCTCGCACGGCGTCGAGGAGGCGCTGCCGGAGATCCAGGAGGCGCTGGGCGACGACGTCGAGTTCGTGACTCTCTTCGACCAGGCGCCCTTCATCGAGCAGTCGATCGAGGACCTGCTGGTCGAGGGTCTGCTGGGCCTGGGCTTCGCGGTCGTCATCATCCTCGTGTTCCTGCTGAGCGTGCGCGCCACGATCATCACCGCGATCTCCATCCCGGTCTCCCTGCTCATCACCCTCATCGGCCTGTGGACCACCGGGTACACGCTCAACATGCTGACGCTGGCGGCGCTCACGATCAGCATCGGACGCGTCGTCGACGACTCGATCGTCGTCGTCGAGGCGATCCGACGACGGCACTCCCTGGGCGGCGACAAGGCGGAGAACATCCGGGCCGCGGTGGGGGAGGTCGCGACCGCGATCACCGCCTCCACCCTCGTGACGGTCGCCGTGTTCCTGCCCGTCGCGTTCGTGGGCGGACAGACGGGCGAACTGTTCCGACCGTTCGCCCTCACCGCTTCGCTGGCGCTGCTGGCCTCCCTCTTCGTCGCCCTCACGATCGTCCCGGTCCTCGCCTACTGGTTCCTGTCGCGCCGCGGCAAGGAGGCGAAGCTGACCCGCGCGCAGAAGAAGCAGTGGAAGTCGGAGAAGGCCACGACGCTCGCCCAGTGGCGGAAGGAGCGCAAGGAGGCCGCGAAGCGCCCCATCGATCCGGAGAACCCGTCCGGCCGGCGCTCGACCGGCGAGCTGCCGGTCGTGCCCGCGGTGGGCACGGATCGCACCGAGCCGCAGGAGGTCGACGAACTGGCCGCGATGCACCAGCCGGTCACCCGCCTGCAGAAGACCTACGTGCCGGTCGTCCGCTGGACGCTGCGCCACCCCGCGGTCGTCCTCCTCGTCGCGGTCCTCGTCTTCGCCGGCACCCTCGCGATGACCCCGCTGCTCAAGACCGAGCTGCTGGGCGACACGGGCGAGCCCATGATCCAGGTCAGCCAGGACTTCGAGCCGGGCACGGACCTCGAGGAGGCCTCGGAGCAGGCGCGCGAGGTCGAGGCGGTCATGGAGGACATCGATGAGATCTCCTCGTCGCTCGTGAGCATCAGCGGCGGCGGCGACGAGTTCTCGATGGGCGGCTCCGGAGGCACCTCCGCGCAGTACATCGTCAACCTGGAGGAGGGCTCCGACGCCGAGGCCGTGGGCGCCTCCCTGCAGGAGGAGCTCGACACGATCGAAGACGCCGGCACGATCGAGGTGATGTCCGCCTCCTCGATGGGCGCGGGCTCCACGATCGACGTGCGGCTGACCGGCAACGACATCGATCAGCTGGAGGACGCCGCAGCGGCGCTGAGCGAGGATCTGGCGGACGTGGACGGGGTCCAGTCCGTCACGGACGACACCGTCGCAGTGCAGCCGGTCGTCGAGGTCGCGATCGACCACGAGGAGGCCGCCGCGTACGGGCTCACGGAGCAGAGCATCGGCCAGCTCGTCTCCCGCGCGATGCGCGGACAGCAGCTGGGTCAGCTCGTCATCGACGATGTGGGCCGCAGCGTCCTCCTGTTCCAGGGCGAGGTCGACAGCGTCCAGGAACTGCGCGAGTTCGAGTTCGAGGCGACGCCCACGTCGACGGACGGCGCGGCGGGGGACGGCGCAGGACAGTCGGCGCCGGAGATGCCGGGCATGCCCCAGGCCCCCGTCGCCCCGGAGCCTGAGACGATCCAGCTGGACGACGTCGCGGACGTGACGGAGGAGACGACCGCGCCCACGATCACCCGCGTGGACGGTCTGCGGTCCGTGACCGTGTCCGTGACCCCGGCCGGGGACGACCTGGGCCTCGTGGGCACGAACGTGCAGGAGGCGGTCGACGCGCACGACCTGCCGGACAGCGTCCAGGCGGACCTGGGCGGTGCGACGGAGGAGATGAACGACGCGTTCCTGCAGATGGGCATCGCGATGCTCGTCGCGATCCTGCTGGTCTTCGTCATCATGGTCGCGACGTTCCGCTCGCTCATCCAGCCGTTCATCCTGCTGGTGTCCATCCCGTTCGCGGCGACCGGTTCCATCGGCCTCCTGCTGCTGACGGACACCCCGCTGGGACTGACGGCGCTCATCGGCCTGCTCATGCTCATCGGCGTCGTCGTCACGAACGCGATCGTCCTCATCGACCTCATCAACCAGTTCCGCGACCGCGGCGTCGATCTGCGCACCGCGATCGTCCAGGGTGCGCGCCTGCGCTACCGCCCCATCCTCATGACGGCGGCGGCGACGATCTTCGCGCTCATCCCCATGGGCATGGGGCTGACGGGCGGCGGACTCTTCGTGTCGCAGTCGCTGGCGATCGTCGTGATCGGCGGACTCGTGAGCTCGACGATCCTCACCCTCATCCTCGTCCCGGTCCTCTATTCGCTGGTCGAGGGCGTCAAGGAGAGGCGCGAGGAGAAGCGGCAGATCCGCGACATGACCCGTGACCGCGCGGCCGCGACCGTCCCCACGGGGACGGCGGGGGACGCGTCGACAGCTGAGGACGCGGACCACTGACGGACATGCGGTCGGACTCCCGGAGCACCCGTCCCCTCACCCGGGGACAGGTGCTCCTCGAGGTGGGCGTCGTCGTGGCGCTGAGCCTGGGCGAGTCGGGCGTCTACGCGGTCGTGCGGCTGCTGGACCTCGTGTCACGGGGTCCGCTGGCGGACGCGCAGGCCAACCTGAATGTCTCCGCGAACGAACGCCCCTGGTTCGACCTCACCTATCAGCTGCTGGGGATCGGCTTCGCGCTGGTGCCCGTGGCACTGGCCCTGCTCCTGCTCAGCCGCGATCGCCTGCTGTCCGGCGGCGCCGGGCTCCCGCCGGTCCTCACCCGGCTGGGAGTGGCGGGCGGACGGACGGCCGGCCGCGACCTCGGGCGCGGGGTCCTGCTGTTCCTCGTCATCGGTGCGGGCACGCTCGCCGTCTACGCCGCGGGTCGCGGGATGGGGCTGACAGCGCAGATCAGCACGGACAACCTGGGGGAGCGGTGGTGGACCGTGCCCGTCCTCGTGCTGGCGGCGGCGAAGAACGGGCTGCTCGAGGAGGTGCTCCTCATGGGGTACCTGCGGATCCGGCTGGCGGCGGCCGGATGGTCGCCGTGGACGGTCATCGTGTCACTTGCGGTGCTGCGCGGCAGCTACCACCTGTACCAGGGAGTGGGCCCGTTCGCGGGCAACGTCGCGATGGGGCTCATCTTCGGCTGGTGCGCGCTGCGGTGGGAGCGGGCGCGCGCAGGCGGCATGCAGGGTTCAGGCATGCAGCAGGGTTCAGGCATGCAGCAGGGTTCAGGCGTGCACGGACCCGGTTCCGCGGTCATGCCGTTCGTGTGGGCGCACATCATCATCGATGTCGTGGGCTTCACCGCCCCGGGGATCCTGCACCTCGTCGACCCGACGGGGTGAGGCCGGAGGGCCCGGGCGGCCGGGAGTCCGGGCGCGGACTCCGCTCAGGGGAGCGACCCGCTCAGATCGTGACGGGGCCGTGCGCGGTCTCGAAGGTGACGGACTGGATGCCGGGCGCACCGTGGGGCGCGACCCAGTCGATGCCGATCTCCGGGATCGGCTTCCTGTCCTCCGTGCCCAGCCAGTCACGCACGCGGTCGCGGTCGCCGGCGATCGAGATCTCGGAGATGGAGGCCTCGTTGCGCGGACCCAGCTGCGAGGGGTGCTGCGCGTGCGGGGAGATCCAGTGGATGAAGTACGGCAGCTGAGGATCCGCGATGAGCCCCTTGATGCCGATCTGCTTCCACACGACCTCGTCCTGCCCGGGCGGCGTGCGGTTGCCGTCGACGGCCTTGCGCTCCAGGCGCTCCTCGACCGGTGCGAGCTCGTCGACGCGGATGACCCAGCCCATCCAGCCGCCGCCCATCTCGCTGCGGGCGCGGACCGCCTGGCCGAACGGCGTGGACAGGGTCGCCGGGTGCTCGAGCGGCTCGACGACCTCGAGGTAGTGGCCGCCGGCCAGCGGGAACACCAGATTGCGCGTGCCGAAGCGCGGGTGGACGCCTCCGTCGTAGGCCTCGATGCCCAGAGCGTCGGCCAGTCGTGCCGCAGTGGCCTCGAGCCCGTCGTGTTCAGCGGCGAAGGAAACGTGATCGAGATGCATGTGTGCAGAGTGTCACATTCCGGGCCAACTCTTTAGTGAGGGCATCCTAAGTGCGAACGCATCGCACCCCTCCCGGAACCCGCGTGTGCGGGCGCCCGGAAGGGGTGCGGTGGGGGAGCGGCTCAGTGCTGGTTCTTGAACCGCTCGATCGACTCGGTCACGATGCGCTCGGCCTCCTCGCGGCCGGCCCACTCGCTGCCCTTGACGAACTTGCCCTTCTCCAGGTCCTTGTAGCGGGCGAAGAAGTGCTCGATCTCGTCGAGGCGGTGCTGCGGGATGTCCGACACGTCCTGGATGTGGTCGAAGCGGGAGTCTCCGCCCAGCACGGCCAGCACCTTGTCGTCGCCGCCGGCCTCGTCCTCCATCTTGAAGACGCCGATCGGGCGCGCATCGACCAGGCAGCCCGGGACCACGGACTCGTGCAGCAGCACCAGCACGTCCAGCGGATCGCCGTCCTCGCCCAGGGTGTCGTCGAAGTACCCGTAGTCGGTGGGGTACTGCATCGAGGTGTGGAGGTACCGGTCCAGCTTGAGGCGACCGGTCTCGTGGTCGATCTCGTACTTGTTCCGGGAACCCGCCGGGATCTCGATGGTGGCGAGAAGTTCCATGTGCTCTCCTTGAAGGGGTCGACTGGGCTGCGGGACGTCTCCCCTAGCATAGTGAGCGATCCCCCGTCCGCGCGCAGGAGGCGACGTGTCCCACACCACTGACGGCACCCCGGGCGCCGACCGCCGCGCCGCCCGCGGAGATCGCGCCCGCCGCAGGCGCCGCACCGGCCTCGCCTGGTGGGCGGGCGGACTGGCCGTGCTGCTCGTGGGATACGGCGCACTCGACGCCGCGGACGCGGTCCCCGGCCCCCTCACCACCCAGCCGCCCATCGAGGTGCAGGCGCTGCCGAGGCCGTCCGCAGCAGCCGCGGACGTCGCCGGGCCGTCCCCGCTGCCTCAGGACGCACCGGTGCCGCAGGACCTCGCCTCACTCGTCGAGCCCGTGCTCCAGGAGGCGGACCTGACCGGTCGCCTGGGCTACGACGTCCGCGATGCGCTCACCGGCGACGTCCTGCTGGCCCGGGGCGAGGAGACCGCCTCGACCCCCGCATCCGTCACGAAAGTCCTCACGGGGGCTGCGGCCCTGGGCGCTCTGGGCGCGGACGCTCGCTTCACGACCTGGGCGGTGCTGGACGAGGCCTCCGGAGTGGTCCACGTGGTGGGCGGCGGCGACGTGCTGCTGGGCGCGGGCGAGAGCGACCCGGACACGGTCCTGGGCCGTGCCGGCCTCGCGACGCTCGCGCAGCGCACCGCGGAGGAGCTGTCCGGTGCCGGTGTGGAGAGCGTGCGCGTCGCCGCTGACCTGGGCCGCTACTCCGGCGACGGCTGGCACTCCGGCTGGGAGCGCGCGGACATCGGCAGCGGCTACATCACGCCCATCGTGCCGCTCATGCAGGAATCGGCCTTCGAGGAGCCCGGCCAGCGCTACTCGTCCCGGCACGAGGACGCCGCCGGCGTCGCGGTCGACACGTTCACCTCCGCCCTGGAGGACGCGGGCATCGACGCCGAGGCCGCGGAGCCGGCCGCTGCACCGCAGGACGCGACGGAGCTGGCCTCCGTCGACTCCGCGCCCGTCAGCCAGCTGGTCGAGTTCATGCTGGTCAACAGCGACAACGTCGTCGCCGAGGTGCTGGGCCGCGAGGTCGCGCTGGCGACCGGGCGGGAGGCCTCGGCGGACGAGGCGCCCGCCGCCGTCATCGACGCGCTCGCCGCCCAGGACCTCGACACGGGCTCGATCACCCTCGAGGACACGTCCGGCCTGGACTACGACAACCGGATCTCAGCCCACGACCTCACGACGATCGTCCAGGCGTCCGCGCAGGCCGACGGCGACCTGTCCCTCCTCATTCCCGCGATGCCGGTGGGCGGGCTGACCGGCACGCTGTTCGAGCGCTACCGCGACGACGAGAGCCGTGCCGGTGCGGGCGTCGTCCACGCGAAGACGGGCTCACTCGCGACGGTCAGCTCACTGGCGGGCACCGTCCTCACCGCGGACGACCGGCTGCTCGTCTTCTCGTTCATGGCCGACGAGATGGACCGCGGCACCTCCCTGGACGCACGCGTCGCGTTCGACACCGCGCTGGCGCGCATCGCGGAATGCGGCTGCTCGTGAGGCAGGATGGGGACATGGACGACGCGGTGGACATCCTGGATCAGAGGCTGCTGGAGAGGACCGTGCGCGAACTGGTCCCCGGAGGGCCGGTCCTGCCCCAGAGGGAGACCGCCGAGGTCGTCGCGGACCTGCGCGAGGCCGCCCAGACCGCCGTCGACCTCGTCCTCGACGTCATGCGCCTGCCGCAGGAGCAGGCCGACGCCGCCCGCACCCGGGCGGCCGCGGGACCGGTCCTCGTCGTCGACCGCCTGGGCTGGACGAAGGCGACCGGCCAGTCGCTCACCGCGATGGTCGACGGCGCGCTGCCGCCGGAGGCCCGCAGCGCACTGGAGTCCGGCCGCATCCCCAACACGCTCGAGACCGCCGCGGTGCTGGCGGTCCTCTCGACCCGGGTGCTGGGCCAGTTCGACCCGTTCGGCGGCGGCCCCCACCCGGCGGGCTCCGGCCGCCTGCTGCTGGTCGCCCCCACCGTCGCGCAGACGGAGGCCGCCCTGGACGTCCTGCCGCGGGACTTCCGCCTGTGGGTCGCGCTGCACGAGTCGACGCACCGGATGCAGTTCGCCGTCGCCCCGTGGCTGCGCGATCACCTGAGCGGGCTGCTCACGACGCTGCTGGGGGAGGACGCCTCCCTCACGAGTCCGATGGCGCTGGGGCCGATCCTCCGCCGCCTGCCGGAGATCCTGCGCGGCGAGACGGAACTGCTGGACGTCCTGACCGGGCCGGAGACGCGCGAGGTCCTCGACCGGATCGTCGCGGTCATGAGCCTCCTGGAGGGCCACGCGGACGTCGTCATGGATGCGGTGGGCACCTCCGTCATCCCCGGTCTCCCCACGATCCGCGCCCGGTTCGAGAACCGCCGCGACGCGGGTGTGGGGCCTGGCGGCGCGATCGGGCGGCTGCTGGGCATGGACGCGAAGCTGCGCCAGTACCGCGAGGGCGCGTCATTCGTCCGCGCCGTCGTGCGCGAGGTGGGCCACGAGGGGCTCGCCCGGGTCTTCGAATCACCGCAGGCGCTGCCGACCCCGGAGGAGATCGGCCGCCCCCAGCTGTGGCTGGACCGGGTCTCGTCTGCGGGTCACGCCGCGGACACCCGGGACACCGGTGACTCCCGGGACCCAGCGGACCCTGCGTGAGCGGAGCCCCCGTGCGCCGTCCACGCCTGGATCCGGCGACCGCGCGGATCCGGACAGTCCTGCGCGCCCTCGTGGTGGCGCAGCGCGGCGGCACCGGGAAGCCGTCCGGCACGGTGCACGGATCCGCGGACCCGCTGCGCGAGCCCGGCGCGCCCCTCCTCGTCGCGGTGTCCGGCGGTGCGGATTCCCTGGCGCTCGCCGCGGCCGCCGCCTTCCTCCGCGCTCGGGGAGAGGCCCGCTTCCTCGCGGTGACCGTCGACCACGGACTGCAGGACGGCTCCGACGCCGTCGCTCGGGACACCGTCGCGGCCCTCACCGCGCTGGGCCTGCCCGCGCGTGCCGCCACCGCGGACGTCGCCCCGGGGACACCCGGCGGGCTCGAGGCGGCCGCGCGCACGGCCCGCTACGCCGCACTCGCCCGAGCGGCGCAGGAGGCGGGTGCCGCAGCCGTGCTGACCGGGCACACGCAGGACGACCAGGCGGAGACCGTCCTCCTGGGACTGCTGCGCGGCTCCGGCGCCCGCTCGCTGTCCGGGATGGCCGGGCGGACGCGCCTCGACACGGAGGCCGGACCCCTCACCGTGCTGCGTCCGCTCCTGGGAATCACACGCGACCAGACTCGCGCGAGCGTCCGCGCCCAGGGACTGAGCGCCTGGGACGATCCCATGAACGAGGACTCCCGCTTCGCCCGCGTCCGGGCCCGGCACGTCCTGCGCGACCTCGAGGAGTCCCTGGGCCAGGACCTGCGCGCGGGCCTGGCCCGCACGGCCGACCTCCTGCGGGAGGACGCGGACCACCTGGACGCCGAGGCCGGACGCGCCTGGGCCGCAGTCGTCGCCCAGGTCGGGGGAGACGGGGAGGCGGACCCGACTGGTGCGGCGGGTGGACCCGAAGAGGCTGTCCCGACCGGCTCGGCTGTCGCGACCGGGGAGGCTCCGTCTGCGCCGGAGGCTCTTCCGGTGGAGAGTCTCGCGCAGCTGGGCCCGGCCGTGGCCGGGCGCGTCGTGCGGACATGGCTGCTGGCGCGCGGAGTCCCCGCCTCGGACCTGACCGCGGACCACGTGCGGGATGTGCGGGAGGTGGCGGCGGCCTCGGGCGCGGGGAGGCGGGAGGCATCCGTGCCGGGGGCCGGCACGGTGCGCCGGGCGGGCGGGATGCTCGTGCACCGCGCTGCCGGCGCCTGAGGGGACTAGTCCTGCTTGTCGACGTTCGCCTTCGCCGCGCGGGCGTCCAGGACCATCATGAGCAGCACGAACGCAGCGCCCACGACCATGAAGAGGAGCGGGACTCCGATGTCGCCCGTCGAATACCGTGCGGACTCGTCCTGCCACGGCCACAGCGCGCGCAGCGAGCCGGCCATGAGCCCCGCCATGAGGACGACCGTGAAGCGGGGGATGCGCTCGAGGGCGCGCAGCACCAGCTGGACGACGCTGATGAGACCCGTCGCCGCACCCGCGGCGAAGACGCCGATGTAGACGAAGTCGAGCTCGCTGACCGCCTGCAGGGTGGGGGCGTAGAGCCCCATCGCCAGGAGCAGGAACGACCCGGAGACGCCCGGGATGATGAGCGCGCAGATCGCGACGGCAGCGGCCAGGAAGACGATGAGCAGGTGCGGATCCGTCTGATCGCCGCCCCCTCCCAGACCCGTGAGGACGAACGCGGTGACGAAGCCGGCGCCGAACAGCAGGATCAGGTCCACACCCGGCGGCACGGACCAGCGGACCATGCGCAGGGGTGCTGAGATGCCCACGAGGACGATGCCGAAGAAGAGGCCCAGCGCGCTGAGCGGATAGGACTCGACGAGGTGGTGGATGGGACCCGCGAGCAGCAGGACCGCCCCGCCCATGCCCGCGATGACCGGGATGATGAGGCGCCAGTCGACCTGGGCCAGCTCCCGGCGGAACCCGCTCCAGCCGCCGCCGCGCAGCAGCGCCTTCCCCGCCTCCACGACGTGGTGGGCGGAGCGCAGCAGCTGCGTGTAGAGACCGACGATGAGCGCGATCGTCGCCCCGGACACCCCGGGCACCAGCTCCGTCAGGCCGATGAGGAAGCCGCGCCCCAGGTCCAGGGGCAGCAGCGTCAGGGGTCGGCGGGCGGGCGGGGGGCCGGCCGGGGCCGGATCAGTGGGACTGGTCACGCAGGATCCTCGTGCAGGCGGCGGTCGTCACCCTGCAGACTAGTGGACCGGGTCGCGGCGGCCGCAGGCGGCAGACAGTGCCCGCGTCGTGGAGCGCTAGAGTGGAGCACGGCCGGATGCCGCGACGCACGACGTGCAGTGAATGAGGAGTGACAGGTGGACGAGAAGGACCTTGGCGACGACATCACGACGATCCACGCGACCGAGGCTCAGATCAAGCATCGGCTGACGGAGCTCGCGGCGGACATCGACCGTGACTACAAGGGACGCGACCTCCTGCTGGTGGGCGTCCTCAAGGGCGCCGTCATGGTGATGGCGGACCTGGCCCGCGCACTCCACTCGGAGGTCCGGATGGACTGGATGGCGGTGTCCTCCTACGGATCCGGCACGAAGTCGTCCGGCGTCGTGCGGATCCTCAAGGACCTCGACACGGACCTGAAGGACCAGCACGTCCTCATCGTCGAGGACATCATCGACTCCGGCCTGACCCTGTCGTGGCTGCTCACGAACCTCAAGTCCCGCGGCGCGGCCTCCGTCGAGGTCTGCACGATGCTGCGGAAGCCGGAGGCCGCGAAGGTCGACATCGACGTGAAGTACGTGGGCTTCGACGTGCCCAACGAGTTCGTGATCGGCTACGGGCTCGACTACGCGGAGCGCTACCGGAATGTGCCCTTCGTCGCGACCCTGGCCCCGCACGTCTACAGCTGACGCGCACCCCGTGCCCGCGGTGAGGACCCCTCCCGCCGCCGGCACCCGTGATCCGGCCGCCGGCCGCAGCACCGCCCCCTGAGAGGACCCATGGCAGACACCCCAGACAGCAGCGCACCCGCCAAGAAGGCCTCCCGCGGGCCGTTCGGGTGGGTGCTGCTGGTCCTCGTCCTCATCACGCTGGGGTTCCTGCTGTCCGGCGGCACCGGGTTCCAGCGGATCGACACCGCGCAGGGCCTGCAGCTCCTGGAGGACGGGAAGGTCGACCAGGCCCAGATCGTCGACGGCGACCAGCGCGTCGACCTGGTCCTCACCGACGACTTCGAGTTCGCCGGCAAGGAGTACGGGAACAAGGTCCAGTTCTTCTACGTCGAGCAGCGCGGCGACGAGATCGTCGAAGCGGTCGTCGCGGCGGATCCGCCCGGCGGCTTCACGGACGACGTCCCGCAGCAGTCGTGGATCACCAGCCTCCTGCTCAACCTCCTGCCGTTCATCATCATCCTCGCGATCTTCTGGTTCCTCCTGTCCCAGCTGGGCGGGGGCGGCGGCCGCTTCTCCGGCCTCATGAACATCGGGAAGTCCAAGGCGAAGCTGGCGAACGTGGAGAACCCGGAGGTCACCTTCGCGGACGTGGCCGGCGTCGACGAGGCGCTCGAGGAGCTCGAGGAGATCAAGGAGTTCCTGGCCGAGCCCGCGAAGTTCCAGGCGGTGGGTGCGAAGATCCCCAAGGGCGTCCTGCTCTACGGCGCCCCCGGCACCGGCAAGACCCTGCTGGCGAAGGCCGTCGCCGGCGAGGCGAAGGTCCCCTTCTACTCGATCTCCGGCTCCGACTTCGTGGAGATGTACGTGGGTGTGGGCGCGTCCCGCGTCCGCGACCTCTTCAAGGAGGCGAAGGAGAACTCCCCGTGCATCATCTTCATCGATGAGATCGACGCGGTGGGGCGCCACCGCGGTTCCGGCACGGGCGGTGGGCACGACGAGCGCGAGCAGACGCTCAACCAGATGCTCGTCGAGATGGACGGCTTCGAGGGGACGACGAACGTCATCCTCATCGCCGCGACCAACCGCCCGGACGTCCTGGACCCCGCGCTGCTGCGGCCGGGCCGCTTCGACCGGCAGATCCAGGTCGAGGCCCCGGACATGAAGGGCCGCGTCCGGATCCTCGAGGTCCATGCGAAGGGCAAGCCGCTGGCCGACGACGTCGATCTGGCGATGATCGCGAAGCGCACCCCCGGCTTCAGCGGTGCGGACCTCGCCAACGTGCTGAATGAGGCGGCGCTGCTGACGGCGCGCGGCGGCCAGTCCGTCATCGACTCGACGATCATCGACGAGGCGATCGACCGCGTCATCGCGGGTCCGCAGAAGCGCACCCGCCTCATGAACGACAAGGAGCGGATGGTCACCGCGTACCACGAGGGCGGCCACGCCCTCGTCGCGGCGGCGATGAACGATACGGACCCCGTCACGAAGGTGACGATCCTGCCGCGCGGCCGCGCCCTGGGCTACACGATGGTCATGCCCAGCGAGGACAAGTACTCGACGACCCGCAACGAGCTGCTGGACCAGCTGGCCTACGCGATGGGCGGGCGGGTCGCCGAGGAGATCGTCTTCCACGACCCCACGACGGGTGCGGCGAACGACATCGAGAAGGCCACCGGGATCGCCCGCAAGATGGTGACCCAGTACGGCATGAGCGACCGGGTGGGCATGGTCAAGATGGGCGGTGGCTCCTCCGAGCCCATGGGCCAGCCCGGCGGCGGCCGCTCCGACGACGCGAACGCGGACACGACCCTCACGACGATCGATGCGGAGGTCCGCGCGCTCATCGACGACGCGCACGCGGACGCGTACTGGGCTCTCAACGAGAACCGCGACGTGCTGGACACGCTGGCCTACGAGCTGCTGGAGAAGGAGACCCTGGACGAGGCCCAGCTGGCGGAGATCTTCGCCCCCGTCGTCAAGCGGGACCCGCGTTCTGTGTGGCTGGCCAGCCGCGACCGGCCCGTCTCCACCCGCCCGCCCATCGAGGCCCCGGCCGCGCGCCGAGTCGCCGAGGCCCGGGCGCACGAGGCCGCGCAGGCGGAGGCGCCGCAAGCGCCGGGCGCGTCCGGTCAGCGGACGGACGAGGACGGACGGGAGCCCCGGGCATGACGATCGATCACGCGCGCATCGAGGCCGCGGTCCGCGAGATCCTGCTCGCCGTGGGTGAGGACCCGGACCGCGACGGTCTGGTCGACACCCCCGCACGCGTCGCGCGGTCGTACGAGGAGGTGTTCGCGGGGCTGGCGCAGGATCCCGCGGAGATCCTGGACGTCCAGTTCGACATCGGCTTCGACGAGATGGTCCTGGTCCGCGACATCGCGCTCTACTCGACGTGCGAGCACCACCTGGTCCCGTTCCACGGTGCGGCGCACATCGGCTACATCCCCGGACCGGAGGGCCGCGTGACGGGACTGTCGAAGCTGGCCCGCCTCGTCGAGGTCTTCGCCCGGCGCCCCCAGGTGCAGGAGCGGCTCACGACGCAGATCGCGGACGCGCTCGTGACGCACCTGGCGCCCCGCGGCGCCATCGTCGTCGTCGAGGCGGAGCACCTGTGCATGTCGATGCGCGGCGTGCAGAAGCCCGGCTCGTCGACGATCACGTCCGCCGTCCGCGGTCAGCTGCGCGACGCCGCCTCCCGATCCGAGGCCATGAGCCTCATCCTGCGGCGGTGAGCGACGTGGATCCCGCAGCGCAGACATCCGTGCCGCAGCGCACGCAGATCATGGGGGTCCTCAACGTCACCCCGGACTCCTTCTCCGACGGCGGTCGGTGGTTCAAGCACGCAGAGGCCGTCGCCCACGGCATCGACATGCTGGAGCAGGGGGCGGACCTCATCGACGTGGGCGGCGAATCGACGCGCCCCGGCTCCGCCCGCGTCTCTGAGGAGGTGGAGCTGGAGCGGGTGCTGCCCGTCATCCGGGAGCTCGCCCGCGACGGTGCGCGCATCAGCATCGACACGATGCGCGTGTCCGTCGCACGCGCCGCGCTGGAGGCCGGTGCCTCGATCATCAACGACGTGTCCGCCGGGCAGGCCGAGTCCGGCATGCTGGGGCTCGCAGCTCAGACGGACGCGGACCTCGTCCTCATGCACTGGCGCGGACTCCTGAGCGACGCGGCCGCGCCGGTCCACTACGACGACACCGTCGGTGAGGTCGCGGACGAACTGCGCGAGCGCGTCGACGCCGCCGGTGCGGCGGGCGTGGCCCGGGACCGGCTCATCCTGGATCCGGGGCTGGGGTTCTCGAAGAACGCTGAGCACAACTGGGAGATCCTGTCCCGCCTCGACGTGTTCGCGGACCAGGGGCTGCCGCTGCTGGTCGCGGCCTCGCGCAAGCGGTTCCTCGCCTCGCTCGTCTCCCCGGAGGACCCTGCGGCGGCCTCTCTGGAGGACCGGGACGCGGCGACCGCGTCCGTGAGCGTCCTCGCCGCCCAGGCGGGGGCGTGGGCGGTGCGCGTTCATGAGCCGCGGGCCTCGCGCATCGCCGTGGAGGCGATCCACGCGGTGCGGCAGGCGGCGGTGCGGGCCGCGGGGGACTGACGGGGGAGCGGGGACGGGCATGGAGTACGACACGGCACCGGCCACCAGCACGGCACGGCCCACCAGCGCGGTACCGATCGACGAGATCCGACTGACCGGCCTGCGGGTGCGCGGCCACCACGGGGTGTTCGATCACGAGAAGCGCGACGGTCAGGAGTTCGTCGTCGACGCCGTCCTGCGTCGTGACCTCTCCCGGCCCGCGGCCAGCGACGATCTGGCGGACACCGTCGACTACGGCACACTCGCGGACACGCTCGCCGCGATCGTCGCGGGTCCCCCCTTCGACCTCATCGAGGCGCTCGCCGGTGCGCTCGTCGAGGCGTGCCTGGAGGTGTGCGACGACGCGGAGGTCACGGTCCACAAGCCCCAGGCCCCCATCACCCACGCGTTCGCGGACGTCGCCGTCACCCTCCGTCGCACCCGCGCCGGCACGACCGGCCGCACCGCAGCCACCCAGGGCCGGATTACCGCAGCCGGGAACCAGACCCCTGCGAGCCCCCTCGTCCGCGCCGTCATCTCCCTGGGCGCGAACCTGGGCGACGCCCCGGCGACTCTGCAGACTGCGGTCCACGCCCTCGACCTGCACCCGCGCATCACGGTGCTGGCCGGGTCCCCGATCTACGTGACCGCACCGGTGGGCGGTGTCGAGCAGCCGGACTTCCACAACGCCGCCGTGCTTGTCGAGACGACCCTGCCGCCGCGCGAGCTGCTGGCCGTGTGCCAGGGCGTCGAGGTGTCCGCCGGTCGCACCCGCGAGGTCCGCTGGGGGCCGCGCACGCTCGACCTCGACCTCATCGCGGCGGTCGATGCGACCACCGGTGCCGCTCTGCGCAGCACCGACCCGGTCCTCACCCTCCCGCACCCCCGCGCGCACGAGCGCGCCTTCGTCCTGGCCCCGTGGTCCGACCTCGACCCGGACGCGACTCTCGAGACCGCAGCCGGACCGCAGCCGGTCCGCACACTGCTGGACCGGCTGCCGGACGCGGACGATGTGCGGCGGACGGCGACGGACGTGCGGGGCCGGACCACGGCCTCGGGCGCGGGGTCCGCAGCGGGCGGTGACCGGGAATGAAGCGCACGCGGCCGGGCCAGCTCCTCCTGTGGGGCGGGACGGGGCTGGTCGTCTCGCTGGGCTTCCACGCAGTGTGGGAGCGGGCGGGCAACGCGCTGCCGGACGTGCCGTGGCCCGCGATCGTGGGCATGCTGGTGCTGGCCGGAGCGCTGCTGGCGCTGGGCTGGCCCGTGCGCGCGTGGCGCGACGGCGACCGCACCTCGCAGATCGACGTCATCCGCGCCGCCCGCATCGCGATGCTGGCCCGGGCCGCGGCACTGGCCGGAGCCCTGCTGACCGCGTGGTACCTGGGCGGGGCGGTGTACCTGCTGGCCTCGGTCGTGGGACTGCGGACGGAGGCGGCGATGGGTATGCTCGCGGCGTCCGTGTCCGCAGCGATCCTCATGGCCGTGGGACTGATCGTCGAGTCGTTCTGCTCCCTGCCGCCCGACGACCCGCGCGCCCTCGACGACGACCATCCGGGCACCTCGCGCCGGACCGACCCACCGGAGGCACCCGCATGAGACAGCTGAATCCCGTCAGCCCCAAGTTCGCGGGCGTGCGCCTGCTGGGCTCCGTCATCGGGTGGAGCATCCTCATCCTCGTGTTCGCGGTCATGGGGATCGTGGGACTCGTCATCGACAGCACCCCGGTCACGATCATCGGCTTCGCGCTCGTGGTCCCGTTCCTCGTGGGCATGGTCATCGAGGTCTTCGTCGTCGTCCGCCAGGTCAAGGCCCTGGGCTACCTGGAGCGCGAGCACGACCTGCTGCTGCAGCGCGGCATCATGTTCCGCGCGACGACCGTCGTCCCGTACGGCCGCCTCCAGTACGTCGAGGTCACGGCGGGCCCGCTCATGCGCGCCTTCGGCCTCGCGACGGTCACGATGCACACGGCGTCCGCCTCGACGGACGCCTCACTGCCGGGCCTGCCCCGCGCCGAGGCCGAGGCCCTTCGCGACTCCATCGCCGCCCGCGGCGGCGCACGTCTGGCGGGCCTGTGAGCATCCCACCGCCTCCACCGCCTCCACCGCCTCAGCGGCCACCGCAGCCTCAGCAGTCGGGCGCTCCGTCTCAGACCGCCGGGCCGAAGGTCCAGCCGGACGGCTGGCGGCACGTGCACCGGCTCACCCCCGTGCTGCGAGGAGGCGCGGGCGTCGTCGCGGCGGTGGGTGTCGTCATCGCGATCCTCGTGCAGAACCTGCAGGCGCTGCTGGAGAACTTCTGGATCGAGCGGATGGGCGGCACCGGCCGCGGGGTGGGCATGCTGTTCCGCGCGCTCGTCGCCTTCGTGCGGGAACATCCGCTCATCTCCCTCGCGATCGTGGCGGGCCTCGTCGCGATCGTCGTCATCGTGCTGCTCATGCTGTGGCTGTCGTGGCGCAACATGCGGTTCCGGGTCGACGGGACGGGCGTGTACCTGCGCTCGGGCGTCCTCGCGAAGCACGAGAAGTCCGCCGCGCACGACCGCGTCCAGTCCGTCGACATCTCGCTGCCCTTCATCCCGCGCCTGTTCGGGCTCGCCTCGCTCGTCTTCGATGTGGCCGGCGGCTCGGACTCGAACATCACGATCACGTACCTGTCCCGTGCGGACGCGGAGGCCCTGCGCGAGGAGATCCTGGGCCACCTGCGCGGTCGCCGTGCCGCCCGGGCCGGTGCGGCGGGTCCGGGCGCCGGACCCGGCCAGGGACAGGAGCCGGGCCAGTCCCCCTCAGGTCCGCAGCAGGATGGGCCCGCCGGACACCCGGCCCCGCAGGGTGCCGGGTCAGCAGCGGGAGCCGGTGCGACCTCGGCGGCGGGGGACC
>NZ_HE978605.1:155257-183682 GCF_000285835.1 Brevibacterium senegalense | reverse complement strand
GCGGCGGGGGACCGGCCCCAGGCCTCCTCGACCCGCCTGACCGACGCACCCACGGCGCCGCTGGGCCAGCGGCTGCTGAGCCGGCACGCGGCCGGGCTCCAGCAGCACGCGGCCGCAGCGGCGGACGACCTGAGCGGCAGCCTCCGCGAGCTGCTGGCCCCGTACCGCCTGTCTCCCACGGCCGGCGAGGAGGGGCGTCTGCTGCGGGTGCCGCTGCACCGGCTCATCCTGTCCGCGCTCCTGTCGACGTCCGTGCTGGTGTCCGTCATCATCATGATCGCGCTGGTCGTGGGGGCCGTTGTCGTGTCGATCGTGATCTCGCCCGCGGCTCTCGCGACATCCCTGTTCGCGTTCATCCCCGGGATCCTGGCACTGGTGGGAGTGCTGCGCAGTGAGCTGGGGCGGGCCAACTTCACCGTCGCGCTCACGCAGGACGGGCTGCGCGTGAGCTACGGGCTGGCCTCGACGACGAACCGGATCATCCCGTTGGACCGCATCCAGGCGGTCAAGCTGGCGCAGCCGCTGCTGTGGCGACCGGCCGGCTGGTGGCGGGCGGAGTTCACGATCGCCTCGGACGCCAGCGACAACGAGACGCAGAACGTCCTGCTGCCGGTCGGATCCGTCGACGACGTCATGCTCATGCTGGGGCTCTGCCTGCCGGACCCGCGGCCGGCGGGCACGGACGCCCGCTCGCTGGTGCTGGCCGGGATGCAGGGACCGTTCGCCGGGGGACCGGAGGCGCGCGCCGCCGAGTCCGCGTACCGCAGTCGCCCGCGGTCCAGCAGGTGGGTCGACCCCGTCACGTGGAAGCGCAACGCGCACGCACTCACCGGCACCCTCGCCCTCGTCCGGTCCGGCCGGCTGAGCCGCACCCTGGAACTGGTGCCGCACGCCCGCGTGCAGGCGCTGAGCCTGCGGCAGGGTCCGATCCAGCGGGCGCTGGGGCTGTCGACGATCGCGCTGCACATCTCGCCCGGCCCCATCCGCCCCCACTTCGTGCACCTGCCGCGGGAGGAGGCGCACCACCTGTTCGACCGTCACGTCGACGTGACCAGGCAGGCGCGCGAGGAGCTCGACGCGCACACCCGGGGGCCCGTCGCCGGGTCGCCCGGTGCACCGGGAAGGACGACCGCATGAACATCGACGAGCAGACCCGCCTGGGAGTGGGCATCATCGGGCTGGGCCGCGTGGGCGCCGTCATGGGGGCGGCGCTGCGCGAGGCCGGCCACGCGATCGTGGGCGTGACCGCCGGCTCCGAGGCCAGCCGGGACCGGGCGGAGGCGATGCTGCCGGGCGTTCCGATCCTCGACATCGAGACGATCCTGGAGCGCGCGGAGCTCGTGCTGTTCACGGTGCCGGACGACGCGATCGCGGACCTGGTGTCCGGGTTGGCGTCCCTGGGCCGGTTCAGCCCGGGCCAGATCGTCCTCCACTGCGCGGGCCGGCACGGGCTGGGCGTCCTCCAACCCGCGGCGGACGCGGGAGCGATCCCCATCGCCCTCCACCCGTCGCTGTCGTTCACGGGCACCAGCATGGACCTGCCGCGTCTGCGCCGGACCACGATCGGGGTGACCGCGCCCAAGCCGGTGCTGCCCATCGGACAGGCGCTGGTCGTGGAGATCGGAGCGGAGCCGGTCATCCTCGCGGAGGCCGACCGCTCGCTCTACCACGCGGCCATCACGCACGCGTCGAACCACACGATCGCGATCATCGCGCAGTCGATGGAGGTGCTCTCGTCGTTGGGCGTCGAGGACCCCTCGCGCGTGCTGTCCGCGCTGGTCGACGCGAGCGTGTCCAACGTGCTGCAGTCCGGACCGCGTGCGCTCACCGGACCCGTGAGCCGCGGCGACGTCACGACGGTGACGGCCCACGTGCAGGCGCTGGCGGAGCACGCGGTGACGAACGAGTCCGCCGAGGTCGCGGACGCCTACCGCGCGATGGCCCGGGCGACGACGGCCCGGGCTCTGGCGAACGGCACGATCGACGAGGCGACCGCGACCCGGCTGCTGGACGCGCTGGAGGCCTGAGCGGGCGAGCCGCTGGGCACCCGCGTCGCCGTTACCGTCCGGATCGGGGCGCGCGGTAGCCTTGGGGCCATGCCGCAGACCGATTCCCAGCCCCAGCCGCACGACGATCCGGAGCAGCTGCGCATCCGCAAGGACAAGCGCACCCGGATGCTCGCGGACGGGCGTGCCCCGTACCCCGCCGCCGTCGCGCGGACCCACACCCTCGCCCAGGTGCGGGAGGCCCACCCGGACCTGGAGCCGGGGGAGGAGACGGACACCGTCGTGGGCGTCGCCGGCCGCGTCGTGTTCCAGCGCAACACCGGCAAGCTGTGCTTCGTGACGCTGCAGGCCGGCGACGGCACGCGCCTCCAGGGCATGCTGTCCCTGGCCGAGGTGGGTGCGGAGAGCCTGGAGCGCTGGAAGCACGACGTCGACCTGGGCGACCACGTCTTCCTGCACGGCCGCGTCATCATGTCGAAGCGCGGCGAGCTGTCGATCATGGCCGACGACTGGGCCATCGCATCCAAGGCGCTGCGCCCGCTGCCCACGCTGCACACGGAGCTGACGGACGAGACCCGGATGCGCCAGCGCTACATCGACCTCATCACCCGCCAGGAGGCCCGGGACACCGTGCGCATGCGCGCGGAGGTCATGAAGTCCCTGCGCCGCACCTTCGACGCCCGCGGCTTCATGGAGATCGAGACGCCCATGCTCCAGACGATCCACGGCGGTGCCGCCGCGCGGCCGTTCTCCACGCACATCAATGCCTACGACATGGAGCTCTATCTGCGCATCGCGCCGGAACTGTTCCTCAAGCGCGCATTGGTGGGCGGACTGGACGATATCTTCGAGATCAATAGGAATTTCAGGAATGAGGGCGCGGATTCGACGCATTCGCCGGAGTTCGCGATGCTCGAGGCATATCAGGCCTATGGTGATTTCACCTCGATCGCGGAACTCACGAAGGAACTCGTGCAGAATGCCGCACTCGACGCGTTCGGCTCGCACACGGTGACGCTGTCCGATGGTGAGGAATACGACCTGGGCGGTGAATGGAGAACCATTCGCATGTATCCGTCCCTGTCGGAGAAGCTGGGTGTCGAGGTCACCCCGGAGACCACGGTCGAGGAATTGTCCGCGCTGGCGGATCAGCACGGAATCGACCTGGAGGGCGTCTTCCGCATCCACGGCAAGTACGTCGAGGAGATGTGGGAGCACTTCCATGCGGACGAGCTGCACGCCCCCACCTTCGTCACCGGCTTCCCGGTCGACACCTCGCCGCTCACCAAGAGCGACCGGGAGACCCCGGGGATCGTGGAGAAGTGGGACCTGTACGTCCGCGGCTTCGAACTGGCCACGGGCTATTCGGAGCTGAACGACCCCGTCATCCAGCGCGAGCGCTTCGAGGCGCAGGCGCGCGATGCCGCCGCGGGCGACGACGAGGCGATGCGCGTCGACGAGGATTTCCTCACGGCGATGGAATACGGAATGCCCCCCGCCGGTGGTATGGGAATGGGAATCGATCGGCTCCTCATGGCGCTCACAGGATTGGGAATCAGGGAGACGATTCTCTTCCCACTGGTCAAGCCGATCGCTGATTGAGGTCCTTCTCCCCCTGAAACCCACAGGAATCGCGTCGGGGCATGCGCATTCCGCAGAAGAAAAGGTAGTGTGGTCATGGAGTACATCAAAGTCCTCCTCCCCTCCATCGGTGTCGGATTGATCTTCTGGTACGTGATGCGTGGAATCCTCCGCTCGGATACGACAGAGCGGGAGGAGATGGAGAGGTACTACCGGCAACTGGACGACGAGCACCCCGCGGAGGAACCCGCGGCCGGTGACGACGAGGAGAAGAGCACTCATGGCCCGCGAGATGAAGGTCGTCCTGACTGACGACATCGACGGAACCGAAGCCGCGGAGACGGTCCGTTTCGGACTGGACCAGGGCGCCTACGAGATCGAGCTGTCGGACGAGAACGCAGAGAAGCTGCGTGCGGTGCTGGCGCCCTACATCGCGAAGGCCCGCCGGGTCGCCGCGACGCAGCGCGCCGGATCCGCCCGCCCCCGCCGCAGCGCGGGCACCCAGAACTCCAACCTCAACGCGAAGATCCGCGAGTGGGCGAAGGAGCAGGGCAAGAAGGTCTCGGAGCGCGGTCGCATCTCCCAGGCGATCATCGACGAGTACCACGAGGCGCACCCCTGATCGGAGGTCCGCGCGCGGACGTCCCGGTCCGCCCGCACACCTGATCGCAGCACGCATGCCCCGGCCATGAGGTCGGGGCACGCGCGCGTCCGGAGCCGTGCGCATCCGACGTGTGGAGCAGTGCGATTCGCTGACAGCGAACATGTTTCGGCTGACCGCGAACACTGCAATGAACACGCACCCGCGGTGGTTACAGTGCTAGGAATCATCAGACGAGGAGGACCATCATGTTCGAACGGTTCACCGACCGGGCCAGGCGCGTCGTCGTGCTCGCACAGGAGGAGGCCAAGCTCCTCAAGCACAACTACATCGGGACCGAGCACATCCTGCTGGGCCTCATCCACGAGGGCGAGGGCGTCGCGGCGAAGGCGCTCGAGGGGATGGGCATCTCGCTCGAGCAGGTCCGCGACCAGGTCACGGAGATCATCGGCGAGGGCCAGCAGGCGCCCTCCGGTCACATCCCCTTCACGCCCCGGGCGAAGAAGGTCCTCGAGCTGAGCCTGCGCGAGGCGCTGCAGCTGGGCCACAGCTACATCGGCACGGAGCACATCCTGCTGGGCCTCATCCGCGAGGGCGAGGGTGTGGCCGCCCAGGTGCTCGTGAAGCTGGGTGCGGATCTGGCGCGCGTGCGCCAGGAGGTCATCAAGCTGCTGTCCGGCTACCAGGGCAAGGAGCCGGCGTCGACCGGTGCGCGCGAGGAGGGCACCCCCTCCGGCTCGCTGGTCCTGGACCAGTTCGGCCGGAACCTCACGGCCGCGGCGCGCGAGGGCAACCTGGACCCCGTCGTGGGCCGGGAGCTGCAGATGCAGCGCGTCATGCAGGTCCTCTCCCGCCGCACCAAGAACAACCCGGTCCTCATCGGCGAACCCGGCGTCGGCAAGACGAGCGTCGTCGAGGGGCTGGCCCAGGCGATCGTCAACGGCGAGGTCCCGGAGACCCTCCAGGACAAGCAGCTGTACACGCTGGACCTGGGCTCGCTGGTCGCCGGCTCCCGCTACCGCGGCGACTTCGAGGAGCGCCTCAAGAAGGTGCTCAAGGAGATCCGCACGCGCGGCGACATCATCCTCTTCATCGACGAGATCCACACCCTCGTGGGTGCGGGTGCGGCAGAGGGCGCGATCGATGCCGCGAGCATCCTCAAGCCCATGCTGGCGCGCGGCGAGCTCCAGACGATCGGCGCGACGACGCTCGACGAGTACCGCAAGAACATCGAGAAGGACGCCGCGCTGGAGCGCCGCTTCCAGCCCATCCAGGTGCCGGAGCCCGCACTGGCGGACGCGGTCCTCATCATGAAGGGCCTGCGCGACAAGTACGAGGCGCACCACAAGGTCACGATCACTGACAGCGCTCTGGCGGCCGCGGTGAACCTGTCCGACCGCTACATCAACGACCGCTTCCTCCCGGACAAGGCGATCGACCTGATCGACGAGGCCGGCGCGAAGCTGCGCATCACCCGCATGTCCTCCCCGCCGGAGGTCAAGGAGCTCGACGAGCAGATCCTGGCCGCCCGCCGGCGCAAGGAGGCCGCGATCGACGCGCAGGACTTCAACCTCGCGCAGTCAGAGCGCGACGCGGAGATGTCGCTGACGAAGCAGAAGGAGGAGCGCGAGCGCAACTGGAAGTCCGGTGACCGCGGCGAGGCCATCGTCGATGAGGAGCTCATCGCGGAGGTGCTGGCGCAGTCCACGGGCATCCCGGTCTTCAAGCTGACGGAGGAGGAGTCCTCCCGCCTCCTGCGCATGGAGGACGAGCTGCACAAGCGCGTCATCGGTCAGAACGAGGCGATCAAGTCCGTGTCGCGGGCGATCCGCCGGACCCGTGCGGGCCTCAAGGATCCCAAGCGTCCGTCCGGTTCGTTCATCTTCGCCGGGCCCACGGGTGTGGGCAAGACAGAGCTCGCGAAGGCACTCGCGGAGTTCCTCTTCGGCGACGAGGGCTCCCTCATCACCCTCGACATGTCCGAGTACGCGGAGAAGCACACCGTGTCGCGCCTCTTCGGCTCGCCCCCCGGCTACGTGGGCTACGAGGAGGGCGGCCAGCTGACGGAGAAGGTCCGTCGCCGTCCGTTCTCCGTGGTGCTGTTCGACGAGGTCGAGAAGGCCCATCAGGACATCTTCAACTCGCTCCTGCAGATCCTGGAGGACGGTCGCCTGACCGACTCCCAGGGTCGTGAGGTGGACTTCAAGAACACCATCATCATCATGACGACGAACCTGGGCACCCGGGACATCGTGAAGACCCAGCAGATGGGCTTCCAGGTCGAGGGCGATCCGATCAACGATTACACGCGGATGAAGCAGCGGGTGAACGAGGAGCTCAAGCAGCACTTCCGCCCGGAATTCCTCAACCGCGTGGACGACACGATCGTCTTCCCGCAGCTGTCCCGCGAGGAGATCCTCGAGATCGTCGACCTGTTCCTCGCCCGCCTCGACGCCCGTCTGGCGGCGCAGGGCATGTCAGTCGAGCTCACGGACGAGGCGAAGGCACTCCTGGCGGAGCGCGGCTACGACCCCGTGCTGGGTGCGCGTCCGCTGCGTCGCACGATCCAGAGCGAGATCGAGGACCAGCTGTCCGAGCGCATCCTCTTCGAGGAGATCAAGGCCGGCCAGATGGTGCACGTGGACGTCGAGGGCGAGGGCCTGGACGCCGTCTTCACCTTCCGCGGCGAGGACGACCCGCGGGTGCTGGCCCGGGTGGGCGCGACGGACGGCGAGACCCAGTCGGACTCGACCGGGGCGATCCCCGAGGCCGGCGTCTCCAACGGCTCCGGACCCGTCTCCGGTGACGGCGGCGGGCTCGAGGCGGAGGCGCAGGCCAGCCTCGATACGCCCTCGGGTTCCTGAGGTCGGCAGGGGGCTCCCCGGGAGCTCCTGGAGATGAAGCGGTGGGTCGGATCACTTTTCCGGCCCACCGCTTCGTCGTGCGCGCGCCTCGGTGTTGAATGGTGGGATGACATCTGCAGCAGAGCGGGCCGCTGACCAGTACCGTGCCTACCCGGTGGGGGACGGGCTGATCCTCCGACGTGCGACAGCGGCGGACGTGCCGCTCATCGTCGAGCTCGTGGCTCCCATGGTCGAGGCGCGCATCCTGGTCCCCAAGCAGCAGGTGGACTACTTCGAGTCGATCCACGAGTTCTGGCTGGTGTTCGACCAGCACTCCGACGGCACGCAGACCCTGGCCGGGTGCGCCGCCTGCCACCTCATCTGGTCCGACGTCGCAGAGGCCCGCACGATCGCGACCAGCCCCGCGTACCGGGGCCGCGGGATCGGCCGGCTGCTGGTCGAGCAGGTCATCGAGGACGCGCGGGTCCTGGGTGCCCGTCGCGTCTTCTGCCTCACCTTCGAGACGGACTTCTTCAGCTCTCTGGGCTTCGAGGTCATCGACGGCACCCCGGTGGCGCCGGAGGTCTACATCGAGCTCCTGCACTCGCGCGACGAGGGCACCGCGGAGTTCCTGGACCTCGCGCGGGTCAAGCCCAACACCCTGGGGAACTCGCGGATGCTCCTGACCCTCTGAATCCCTCATGCTCCGAGCTCCGGTCGCAGCCGTGTGACGACATCCGCCGGAGAACTCTCCAGAAAGTACTTTCCATGACGGAAAGTATGTGCTTCGATGGACACATCGGGAAGCCCGCAGGGCGGAACGATCGATGAAGCCGAGGCTCGCGGAGCGGGCCGAGGGCCGGATCCAGCAGCAGGAGAGAGATCATGGAACACGCAAGCAGCGCACACGACAGCACGCAGCAGGGCACGGGATCGGACGTCACCGCGGACGAGGCGCGCAGGATGCTCGATGAGGCAGGGCGGATCGAGCGCCGGACCGCGGACGCGATGCCCCCGGTCCTCATCACCTACGCGATCCTCTGCGTCCTGGGGACGATGACGACCCTGGGCCTCCACGTGGCCGACAGGATGGCCCCGGACCCGGACTTCAATGCGCGCCTGGCCGTCATCGTCTTCTCCCTGGCCTGGGTCCTCGCGGCGATCATCGTCCCGATGCTCTTCCGCCGCCCGTTCCGCCGGGGCCTGGCCACCCGCTGGTTCGTCTACATGGGCATCTGGTCGGTGCTGTGGGCCGCGGCGATGATCCTGGCCGGCGGACTCACCGGCTTCTTCCTGGCGCCGCTGTTCCTGGTCCTCTTCGTGACCGCCGCGGCGACCGAGGCGAAGGCGTACCGTGCAGCGGGCGGTCAGACGCGATGAGCGAGACACGGCACCCCCGCTTCGCCCTCGACACGACCCTCGTCCACCCCGTCCGCTTCTCCCTCGTGGCCGCACTGGCCTCTGTCGAGAAGCTGTCGTTCAAGGAGCTGCGGGACGAGCTGGAGGTCAGCGACTCCGTCCTGTCGAAGCAGACCGCGGAACTGGAGAAGGCGGGGTTCCTCACCGCGACGAAGGGGTTCGTGGGGAAGCGCCCGCGCACCACGCTCTCGCTCACCGCGGAAGGACTGACACGCTGGCGCGAACACCTCAGCGCACTGCAGCGGATCGCGGGAACAGACGACTGAGCAGGACCGGATGTATCACGCAGCGGCGCGATGCACCCACCGGCGGGTGCATCGAGCCGCTGCCTGTGCGATCCTCAGAGCTCGTGGTCGATGCGGTGGATGATCATCTCGAGGGCGACGAGGTTGTGGCCGCCGTCCGGGATGATGAGGTCGGCCTTCCGCTTGGACGGCTCGACGTGCAGCTCGTGCATGGGCTTGACCGTCTCGAGGTACTGCGCCTCGACGGACTCGAGCGAGCGGCCGCGCTCCACGACGTCGCGCCGGATCCGCCGCAGCAGGCGGACGTCCGCATCCGTGTCGACGAACAGGCGGATGTCCAGCAGCTCGGAGATCCGGGGCTCCGCGAAGAGGAGGATGCCCTCGACGATGAGGACGGGAGTGGGCGTGATCGTGAGCGTGTCCGTCGACCGGTTGTGGTCCGTGAAGTCGTAGACCGGGCTCTCGATGGGCTCGCCGGACTTGAGCATCTGGATGTGCTCGCGCAGCAGTTCGACGTCGAAGGCCTCCGGGGCGTCGAAGTTCTGCGCGGCGCGCTGCGCGAACGTCTTGCCCACGTGCGCCTTGTAGTAGTTGTCCATGAAGAGGACGGTGGACCGGTTCCCGAAGCGGTCCAGCAGCGCGCGCGTCAGTGTCGTCTTCCCGCTGCCGGTACCCCCGGCGACCCCCACCGCGATCGCGCCCACGCCTCAGTCCTCCATTCGCACTCCTGCTGATCCAGCACCTCATCCTAGAGGAGGGACCGTGCGGCGCACGGGATTGCGGACGCAGCCGCTGGTGCGGGTGCCGCGGCAGGCGTGGCTGTGCCGGTGTGTGTCAGGGGAGCCGCAGTCGCGCATCCTCCAGGACGGCGAGGCCGTCGTCCACGAGGTCCGTGGCCAGCCGGGCCGTGCGCTCGCCGCCCGCATCCAGGTCGCGCACCGCAGCGATCGCGCGCCGCACGGGCTCGTCGACCTCGGCCAGCCGGGCGGACTCGTCCGCCGTCAGCTGCGCGGTGGGTGCGGTCAGCAGTCGCAACGGGATGGGCGGCGACGGGTGTCCGGCGCGCAGGGCCTTCATGATCGCGCCGCGAAGCTGGCGGTCGGTGCCGGCCCACGCCTGCCCTCGCCGGACCACCGCGGGGTCGACGGGCTTCCCCGCTGCGACCCACGCGCACGTGTCCTGCAGAGGGCACGTGTCGCACGCGGGTGAGACGGCCGTGCACGCGAGCGCCCCCAGCTCCATCGCCCCCGCGTTCCACTCGACGTGGTCCGTCTCCGGAACCAGCGCTGCGGCCCACCGCCGCTCGCGTGCGGTCAGTGCCGCCGGACGGTGCTGCACCCCGGCGAGCACGCGTCCCAGGACCCGGCGCACGTTCACGTCCAGCACGGCGGTCCGTCCGCCGTGGGCGAAGCTCGTGACCGCCGCGGCTGTGTACGCACCCACGCCGGGCAGGGCGAGGAGCGCGTCCTCGTCGTCGGGAACCGCACCGCCGTGCCGCTCGACCAGCGCGGCCGCGGTCTCCTGCAGGCGCAGCGCTCGGCGGGGGTAGCCCAGCGAGTCCCAGGCCAGGAGCACCTGGGACGCGGGTGCCGCCGCCAGGTCCGCGGGGGTGGGCCACGTCTCCATCCACGCTCGCCAGCGGGGCAGGACCCTGCTGATGGGCGTCTGCTGGCTCATGACCTCGCAGACGAGGATCGACCAGGCGGTGGCGTCCGGCTCCCGCCACGGCAGCGGTCGCGCGTGGGTGCGGAACCAGTCGATGACCCGGGCCTGGACGATGCGGAGGGTCTGCGGGTCGACGGGAGGCAGCGCGTTCGCCGGTGGAGGAGTGACCTCCCCCGCCTCGCGGTGTGTCATCGGGTCCTCCCTGCGGAATCGACCTAGGCTCGAGGTGATGAGCAGCTCCGGTCGAGGTCCCCGTCAGGGTCGTCCCAGCCGCACGCCCGGGAAGTCTACGGGGTCGGCGCGGGCGACCGGCAGTCGCGTGCGCGCAGGAGCCGGCGGTGGCAGGAAGCGACCGGATCCGCGGAAGCAGCTGTACCGCCGCCGGCGGATCACGGTGGGCATCCTCGCGATCGTCGTCGCGGCGGTCCTGGTGCTGGGCATCGTCCTCATGGTCAAGGCCGTCCAGGGGATCCGAGAGGACGTGTCCGCGCCCGCACCGGAGCCCACGACGACGGAGGCGGCGGCGCCCGGACCCGAGGCCAGCGAGGGCTCGGGGGCGTGCCCCCCGGATTCCGTCCGGGTCGCCGCCTCGACGGACGAGGACGAGTACGAGGACGGCGAGGAGCCGGAGCTCACGATCGAGGTGACGAACGGCCACGACGCGGACTGCATCATCGACGTGGGGGAGGCGCACCAGGAGTTCGTCATCGAGCGCGACGGGGACACCGTCTGGTCGTCCCGCTACTGCGCCGCGACGGGCGAGGACGACGAGGCCGCCACCAATCCGCTGGTGTTCCCTGCGCAGTCGTCGAAGAAGGCGTCGCTCACGTGGCCGCGGATCCCGGTCGACGACGAGTGCCGGCAGACGGACGAGTCGTTCCCCGCCGGGGAGTACGCCCTCGTCGTGAAGCTGGGGGAGACGGAGAGCGAACCCGCGCGGTTCTCGCTGGTCGAGGAGGCCGGGGACGGGGCGAGCGAGCCCGCCGGGGACGAGGGCTCCGCCGGCGAGGACACGGCCGACGACGACAGTGCCGGCGAGGACACGGCCGACGACGACAGTGCCGGCGAGGACGCCGCCGACGGCGACAGCGGCGACGGCTGATCCCGCACGGCCCACTCCCGCGGGGAGTGCGGTGGGGGCGCTCCTCCGGTTCGCCAGTCCTGGGGTCGTGCGGTCCGTCAGTTCCTGGGCCCCGGCAGCTGGATCTTGGGGAGCGCGGAGCGCACCGCATCCCGCACGCTCTCGCACTGCGCGATGCGCATCCCGTCCGGCACCGTCACGTTCTCCAGTGCGCCCGCCGCCACGACCGCCAGATTGATGCCCTGCCGGGCGGCTTCCGACAGGCGCTGACCCAGGCCCGGCACCTGACGGATCTCCCCGGACAGGCTGATCTCCCCGACCGCGATGAGCCTCGAGTGCTGGGGCTCATGGTGGACGGCGGAGGCGACGGACAGGGCTACCGCCAGGTCGCTGGCGGGTTCCGACACCCGCATGCCGCCCACCGTCGACGCGAAGAAATCCGCGCTGGCCGTGGGCGCGATCTCCGCGAGGACCGCCAGGATCATCGCGATCCGGTTCGAGTCCAGGCCGCTGACGGTGCGGCGCGGTGAGCTGTGCGCCTGGGCGACGAGCGACTGGATCTCCACGAGCATGGGCCGCCGCCCCTCCAGGGCGACCGTGAGGCACGACCCCGGGGCCTGCGTGGCGGAGCGGGTGAGGAACAGCCCGGACGGGTCCGGGAGGCTCTGGATGCCCGCCTCCGTCATGTCGAAGCACCCCACTTCGTCCGTGGGGCCGTAGCGGTTCTTGATGGCCCGCAGCATGCGCAGCCGGGAGTGGCGGTCGCCCTCGAACGTGCACACGACGTCGACCAGGTGCTCGAGCGTGCGCGGGCCCGCGACCGTGCCGTCCTTCGTCACGTGTCCCACGAGCACGGTGGGGATCGCGTGGTCCTTGGCGGTCCGGATGATCGCGGCTGCGACCTCCCGGACCTGCGCGACGCCGCCGGGCGCACCGTCGACGTCCGCGGACGCGAGCGTCTGCACGGAGTCGATGACGAGCAGGTCCGGCTTCACCTGGTCGATCGTGCCCAGGACGACGCCCAGGTCCGTCTCCGCCGTCAGCAGCAGCTGGTCGCACAGCGCATCGACGCGCTCCGCCCGCAGCCGGACCTGCGCCGCGGACTCCTCACCCGTCACGTAGAGGACCGTCGTGCCCTGCCGGGCGGTCCACGAGCACACCTCCAGGAGCAGGGTCGACTTGCCCACGCCCGGCTCCCCGGACAGCAGCACGACGGCGCCGGGGACCAGCCCGCCGCCCAGGACGCGGTCGAACTCCGGGATGTGCGTGGAGCGGGCCTGCGCCAGGGTCCGGTCGACCTGTGTGATGGGCTGCGCGCCCCCGCCCTCCCGTGCGGGCTTCGCCTGGGTGCGGACGGTGCGTTGGGCGGGCTGGGACTCCTCGATCGTGCCCCATTCGCGGCACTGAGGGCAGCGCCCCAGCCACTTCGCGGTCCCATGACCGCACGCACTGCACAGGTACTGCATCGTCGACGCCATGGCTCCGAGTCTTCCATGCGGCGCGGACACCGCCGTACTCTGAGATGCATGAGCGAACAGGGGCAGGATCAGGCGATCACGGCCGCCATCCGTCGCATCGAGGAGGCCAGCGGCCTCGCCTGGGCGGAGCTGGTCGCAGTATTCGAGGGGGCAGGCGGTGCGGACGCGGGGCACGCGGAGCTGGCCCGCGCGATCGTGCCCCTGCTGGACGGTCGCGTCGACAACCCGGGTTGGTGGGGGCAGGGCGCCACCATCGAGTACGAGAAGGCGATCGGACGCCGGGTGGAGGGGCAGTCGAGTGCAGGTGACTTCCAGGTCGCCGCCTCGCGCACCCTGGACGGCACCGCCGCGGACGTGCGGGATCGCGCGGGATCACTCCTGCAGGCGGCCGGAACCGTCGCCGGGATGGCGGTCGGAGCGGAGCCGCGCGCCTCGGAGACACCCAAGCGGCACTATTGGCGCTCGACGCTGGGCGAGGGGGCGAAGCTCGAAGCGGCGGTCGAGGCCGCCGCGCAGAAGGACGGTGCGGCGGACACGCGCGTCCGGGTGACCCTCACGGCCAGCGGTCTGGCGGATCAGGAGCAGCGTGACTCGGCACGGGCGGACCTCAAGGCCGTCCTCGCGGACCTGGGCTGAGACCCGTCAGGGCAGGATGCCCAGGTGCGCCAGGCCCGCGCGCACGATGTGCTGCTGGCCGTGGCGCATCTCGCCGGTGATCTCCGGGCTCACGGCCTCGTGGGGCGTGAGCCAGTCGAGGCTCAGCGCGTCGCCGCCGGGGCTGCAGTCGCCGATGACCGGGAGGATGTAGCAGAGCGCGACGGCGTGCTGGCGGGGGTCGTGGTAGGGGGACACCCCCTCCGTGGGGAAGTACTCCGCCACGTGGAACGGGGTGAGCGAGAGGGGAGCGGTGGGCAGCGCCAGCGTCCCCAGGTCCTTCTCCGCGTGGCGCAGCAGTGCCGTCCGGATCGACTCGTGGAACTTCACGCGGCCGCCCACGATCTCGCGTCCCAGAGCGCCGGTGTCGAGGGTCCGCAGCAGGAGTCCCACCCGATCCACCTCGCCGTCGTCGCCGCGCTGGACGGGCAGGCCGTGGACGTAGGTGAGGGGCAGACGCCTGCGCATGTGGGCCAGTTCGTCCGGGTCCAGCCAGTTGTCGTCGTAGTCAAGGGCTGTGCGCGTCATGGTTCCAGAGTACTGGTGTGATCGGGCGAGGGGGAGTTGTGGACCACATGCGGGGTGAAGTATCTTGATGTCGAGATATGTGGTGCGACGGCTCACGCCGGGAGACCCGCGGCCGGTCGTCACCCCGCCTCAGAGACCTGCAGCCGCACAGATCAGAGCGGCCAGCGCTCACGACGAAGGAGAGCCTGTTGATCAATCACGAAGTCCGGACCTACAAGAGCTCGGAGAACCTGGCCCGCGAGGATCAGCTCGCCTGGAAGATCGCCGCCGTCGCCGCGGACGACGTCGCCGTCGACGCGGACGTCCAGGACATGGTCATCAACCGCATCATCGACAACGCGTCCGTCGCCGCCGCCTCCGTGCGCCGCGGTGCCCCCACCCACGCCCGCGAGCAGGCGCAGGGTCACCCCATGCAGCCGGGCGCTCCCGTCTTCGGCCTCCCACTGACGGACACGGTCTCTCCGGAGTGGGCCGCCTGGGCCAACGGCGTCGCGGTCCGCGAACTGGACTTCCACGACACCTTCCTGGCGAAGGAGTACTCGCACCCGGGCGACAACATCCCGGCGATCCTGGCCGTCGCCCAGCACAAGGGCATCGGCGGTGCGGACCTGGTCCGCGGCATCGCGACCGGCTATGAGATCCAGGTCGACCTCGTCAAGGGCATCTGCCTGCACGAGCACAAGATCGACCACGTCGCCCACCTGGGCCCGTCCGCCGCCGCCGGCATCGGCACGCTCCTGCACCTGCCCACGGAGGTCATCTACCAGGCCGTCCAGCAGGCGCTCCACGTCACGACCGCGACCCGCCAGTCCCGCAAGGGCGAGATCTCCACCTGGAAGGCGCACGCCCCCGCGTTCGCCGGCAAGATGGCCGTCGAGGCCGTGGACCGCGCGATGCGCGGCGAGGGTGCACCGTCGCCCATCTACGAGGGCGAGGACGGCGTCATCGCCTGGATCCTGTCAGGCCCCGAGGCCCGCTACACCGTCCCGCTGCCGGCCGCCGGCGAGTCGAAGCGCGCGATCCTGGACACCTACACCAAGGAGCACTCCGCGGAGTACCAGGCGCAGGCCCTCATCGACCTGGCCCGCCGCATGGGTGCCCAGATCGACGACTTCTCGAAGGTCACGAAGGTCACGATCCACACCTCGCACCACACCCACTACGTCATCGGCACGGGCGCCAACGACCCGCAGAAGATGGACCCGAAGGCCTCGCGCGAGACGCTGGACCACTCGATCATGTACATGTTCACGGTGGCCCTGCAGGACCAGGCGTGGCACCACGAGAAGTCCTACGCGCCGGAGCGCGCGGGCCGTCCGGACACCGTGGAGCTGTGGCACAAGGTCGAGACCCGCGAGGACCCGGAGTGGACCCGCCGCTACCACTCGACGGACCCGGACGAGATGGCCTTCGGCGGTCGTGTCGAGATCGAGTTCGCCGACGGCTCGACGCTCGTCGACGAGATCGCGGTCGCGGATGCGCACCCGGCAGGTGCCCGTCCGTTCGTCCGCGAGAACTACGTCGAGAAGTTCCGCACGCTGGCGGAGGGCATCGTGAGCGAGCAGGAGCAGAACCGCTTCCTCGACCTCGCCCAGAACGTCGCGGACCTGGACGGCGACGCCGTGCGCCAGCTCAGCTTCGCCGTCGACGGCCTCACCCACTCCGGCTCGAAGGGCATCTTCTGATGCTGGGTGCGACGACCACCGCCGCCCAGCGGCGCGTCCGCTTCCGGGAGCTGCTGAACGGATCCGAGATCGTCCAATTCCCGGGCGCCATCAACCCGCTCAACGCGCAGCTCATCGAGCAGGCGGGCTTCGAGGGCGTCTACATCTCCGGCGGAGCGTTCTCCGCCGCACAGGGGCTGCCGGACATCGGCCTCACGACGCTCACGGAGGTCGTTGACCACGGTCGCGCGATCGCCCGGGTGACGAACCTGCCCTCGTTCATCGACGCGGACACCGGCTGGGGCGAGGCGATGAACGTCGCTCGCACCGTGCAGGAGTTCGAGGACGCGGGACTGTCCGGCATCCACCTCGAGGACCAGGTCAACCCCAAGCGGTGCGGCCACCTCGACGGCAAGGAGGTCGTGACGACGGCAGAGATGGTCAAGCGCATCTCCGCCGCCGCGAAGGGCCGCCGGGATGAGAACTTCGTGCTGTGCGCGCGCACCGATGCGCGTGCGGGCGAGGGACTCGACGCGGCGATCGACCGGGCGAAGGCCTACGCGGACGCAGGTGCGGACATGATCTTCCCGGAGGCCATGCGCGACCTGGGCGAGTTCGAGACCTTCGCCCGGGCCCTCGACGTCCCGATCCTCGCGAACATGACGGAGTTCGGGAAGAGCGAGCTCTTCACGACGAGCCAGCTGGCGGACGCCGGCGTCCGGGTCGTCATCTACCCCGTCACCACCCTGCGGCTGGCGATGGGCGCCATCACGGATGGTCTCCGGACCATCCGCGCGGAGGGCACCCAGGCCTCGGTCGTGGACCGCATGCAGACGCGAGCGGATCTCTACGAGACCATCGACTACGAGGCGTACAACGCGTTCGACGCCGCAGTCTTCAATTTCTCCCAGGAGGGTCACCAGTGACTGAACAGGACATCAAGAAGGGGCTGGCCGGCGTCGTCGTCGACACCACCAGCGTCTCGAAGGTCGTGCAGGAGACCAACTCGCTCACCTACCGGGGCTACCCGGTCCAGGAGCTCGCCGCGAACTGCACGTTCGAGGAGGTCGCCTACCTCATCTGGAACGGCGAGCTGCCCACGCAGGACCAGCTGAGCGAGTTCAACGAGCGGGAGCGCGGCCAGCGCGCCGTCTCGCAGGAGCTCATCGACATCATCCTGGGCCTGCCCACGGACACCCACCCCATGCACGTCGTGCAGACGGCGGTCGCCTACCTGGGTGCTGTCGATCCCGAGGCCGAGGAGGAGGGCGAGGAGGCGAACCGCCGCAAGGCGGAGCGCCTGTACGCGCAGCTGCCCACGATCGTGGCCGTCGACCACCGTCGTCGTCACGGGCTGGACCCGATCGCGCCCACGTCGGACCTGGGCTACGCCGCGAACTTCTTCCACATGGTCTTCGGCGAGGTGCCGGAGGACGAGGTCGTCCGCTGCTTCGACGTGTCGATGATCCTCTACGCGGAGCACTCCTTCAACGCCTCGACCTTCACCGGTCGCGTCATCACGTCGACGACCTCGGACATGTACTCCGCCGTCGCCGGTGCGGTGGGTGCGCTCAAGGGCGCGCTGCACGGCGGTGCGAACGAGGCCGTCATGGCGATGCTCGAGGAGGTCGGCACAGCGGACAAGGCGTCCGCGTGGATCGACGACGCCCTGGCGAAGAAGGCGAAGATCATGGGCTTCGGCCACCGTGTCTACAAGAAGGGCGACTCCCGCGTGCCCACGATGCGCAAGGCCTTCGAGGACATGGTCCGCGTCAAGGGCGCGGACGACCTGCTGGCCCTCTACAACGCCTTCGAGGAGGACTTCGTGGGTCGGAAGGGGATCTACCCCAACCTCGACTACCCCTCGGGTCCGGCCTACCACCTCATGGGCTTCGACACGCCGCAGTTCACGCCGATCTTCGTGATGGCCCGCATCACCGGCTGGACCGCGCACATCATGGAGCAGCAGGCGTCGAACGCCCTCATCCGCCCGCTCAGCGCCTACGACGGCCCGGAGCAGCGCGAGGTCCCCGCCCAGCGCTGATCCGCACCGCCACCACCCGGCACGGCCGGGGCACTGCGGTGCCCCGGCCGTGCCTCATGAGGAGACCCCTGTGACGACTGAGACTCCCCGGACCCCGATCCCGCTGGTCGAGGGGTTCCGCTACGAGACGGACGGCGCGATCGCGACGCTCACGATCGACCGTCCGCAGAAGCTGGGCGCACTCTCGCGCGAGATGTGGTTCGCACTGCCGGACATCCTGCACGCGATCGATGCGGCGCCGGAGGTCGACGTCCTCATCCTCCGCGGCACGGACGGCCACTTCTCCGCGGGCTCCGACATCAACGACCTCAACGTGCCGCTCGCGGACTTCTGGGCGATGAACTCCGCCGCCGAGGACGCGCTCGCCTCGTGCGACATCCCCACCATCGCGGCCATCGAGGGCGTGTGCGTGGGCGGCGGGACGGAGCTGGCGGCCGCGTGCGACATCCGCATCGCCGCGCCCGGCTCCCGCTTCGGCATCACCGCCGCGAAGCTGGGCCTCGTGTACCCGCCCGGGCCCACCCGCCGCTTCGCCGCCGCGATCGGGGAGTCGTGGGCGCGCTACCTCCTGCTGACCGGCAACCTCATCGACACCGCGCGGGCGGACGGCCTGGGCTTCCTCCACGAGGTGACGGACGATCCCGTCGGCGCCGCCCACCGCACCGCGCAGCGCATCTCCGCCCGCTCCGCGTTCACCCAGACCGGACTGCTGCGCATCCTCCGCGGCGAGGACCCGGATCCCGCCGGCTGGCTGGACGAGGTCTACCCCGTCGAGCTGGGCGAGGGCCAGCGGGCGTTCTTCGCGAAGGAGACTCCGGATTTCGGGTTCCACCGGGTCGACTGGCGGGACTGAGCGCGGGGCCCGGCACCCGTCCGGGACGGCCCGGGCGCGCGGGAGCGCTACGATGGCTGGCGTGCGACTCGCAGTTCTCGACATCGGATCCAACAGCGTCCACCTCCTCGTGGTGGACGCGCACGTCGGTGCGCCGCCTCTGCCGGCGACCTCCCACAAGGAGGTGCTGCGGCTCGCGGAGTACCTGAAGGACGACGGGTCGATCTCCACCTACGGCCAGAACCGGCTCATCGACTTCGTCGCCTCCTCGATGGAGATCGCGGAGGACCAGGGCTCGGAACAGATCCTCGCGTTCGCGACCTCGGCGATCAGATCCGCCCCCAATGGGGACGAGACGATCGAGCGGATCCGGCAGGAGACCGGCGTCGAGCTCAACGTCATGAGCGGGGAGGACGAGGCCCGCGTGACATTCCTGGCGGTCCGCCGCTGGTTCGGCTGGTCCGCCGGCAGCATCCTCCTCATGGACATCGGCGGTGGTTCGCTGGAGCTGGCCTCCGGCCGCGACGAGTACCCGGACGCGGCGCTGTCGCTGCCGCTGGGGGCCGGCCGCATGCACCGCGACTTCCTCCACTCGGACCAGCCGTCGCCCGAGGACGTGGACGGGCTGCGGAAGTTCGCCCGCCAGCACATCGGCCGGGTCGCCGGCGACATCAACCGGGTGGGCCGGCCGGACCGCATCGTTGGCTCCTCGAAGACCTTCCGGTCGCTCGCGCGGATCGGCGGTGCGGCCGCCAGCGCCGCCGGCATCTTCGTCCCGCGCGAGCTCAAGCGCAAGGACATGGCCTCGATCGTCCACGAACTGGCCACCCGGAACGCGGCGGACCGGGCGCAGCTGCCCGGGGTGTCCGAGGCCCGCGCCGGCCAGGTCCTGGCCGGCGCGATCGTGGCCGAGGCCGCGATGACGATCTTCGACGTGTCGACGATGCACATCTCGCCGTGGGCCCTGCGCGAGGGCATCATCATGCGCCAGCTGGACCTGCTGGACTCCTCGGAGATCCTCTCGCCCACCCGCCGTCGGATCGGCGGCCCACCGGCGCCGGCACTCAGCGCGTCCGCGAACGGCCACGAGCCGGGCGGCGCACGGGCCGCCCTCGAGACCGCCGGGCAGGACTGAGCCGTGGCTGAGAGGAAGCGCCGGCCGTTCACCGCCCCCAACGAGGCGCGGGTCAAGAGCAAGCGGCAGCGGCAGGAGCTGGAGCGCAACCCCGTCTACGAGCCCGCGGCGGACCACCGCTCGATCCATCCGATCCGGGTGGGCCTCTCGACCTCGTCCGTCTACCCCATGACGGTCCGCGAGTGCTTCGAGACCGCGGCCCGGTTGGGCTACGACGGCGTCGAGGTCATGATCACGAACAACGCGGAGACCCAGGACGCGGGACTCATGGCGCGCTTCGCGCAGGCGACGGGCCTGCCCGTCCTGTCCGTCCACGCGCCCACCCTCCTCTTCATGCCCCGCGTCCTCACGAAGGACCACTGGGAGAAGCTGCGGCTGACCGCGGAATTGGCGCGGGAGGCCGGCGCGCGCACCGTCGTCCTGCACCCGCCGTTCCGCTGGCAGGGCGACTACGCGAAGAACTTCGTCGAGGGCGTCCGCGAGCTGTCGCAGGAGACGGGCGTGACCCTGGCGGTCGAGAACATGTACCCGTGGCGCGCGGGTGTGCGCGAGGTGCTCGTCTACTCGCCGCACTGGGACCTGCTGGGGCAGGACTACGACGCGGTCACCTTCGACTTCTCGCACGCGTCCACCGCGGGCACGGACGCGCTCCAGGCCGTCCGCACCCTGTTCCCCGCGCTGCGGCACATCCACCTGACGGACGGCTCCGGTTCGCTCACGGACGAGCACCTGGTGCCGGGACGCGGGCGGATGCCGGTCGCGGAGACCCTCCAGTACCTCGCGAAGCACGACTGGTCCGGCGACGTCGTCGTCGAGGTCAACACCCGGTTCACCGCCCGCCGGTCCACCCGCGACGCGATGCTCGCGGAGTCCCTCGCGTTCGCTCGGCGCCACCTGGGACTCGGCGATGCCGGGCAGGGGTAGCCTCGGTCCCATGCGGATCGCATTCATCGGAACAGGCAATATGGGCGGCGCCCTCCTCGAGGGCGTCCTGGCAGCGGGACAGAGCCCGGACGACGTCCACGCGACGGCCGGCTCACGGTCGACGGCGGAGGACCTGGCCGCGCGGCTGGGGGTCCACGCGCATGCGGTCGAGGAGGACCCACAGGCGAACGAGGCCGCGGTGCGCGGCGCGGGCCTCGTCTTCGTGGGCGTCAAGCCGTGGATGCTTGCGGACACCGCCGCTGCCGTGGCGCCCGCTCTGGAGCCGGACGCCGTCGTCGTGTCGATGGCCGCGGGCGTCGACCTCGACACACTCGCCGCTCTCTTCCCGGGCCGCCCGGTCGTGCGGATCATGCCCAACACCCCGTCCTCGCTGGGCGCCGGCGTCATCGCCCTGGCCGCCACCGCCGAGGTCCCGGCCGGCACGGTCGAGCAGCTCACCTCCCTGCTGGCGGGCGCGGGACTGGTCGTCCCCATCGCGGAGGCGGACATGCCGACGATGATCGGGGCCTCGGCCTCGGGCGTCGCCTTCTTCTTCCAGCTGGCCGAGCACATGGTCGCGGCCGCCGCGGCGCAGGGACTCGACGAGGACACCGCGCGCCGCGTCGTCGCCGCGACCGCGGCCGGTGCGGGCCGCCTGCTGGAGCAGCGGCCGGACCCCGCGGGCCTGCGCGAGGCCGTCACGAGCCGGGGCGGGACGACCGCGGCGGGGCTGGCGTCATTCGAGGCGGCCGGCCTGGGCGAGACCGTCGCCCGTGCGGTGCAGGCGGCCGGCGATCGCGGCCTGGAGATGGAGGCGGAGAACCGTGGGGAATGACCGTCGCGGCAGTCGCCGCGCGATGCGGGGAGTGGGGCTGCGCGCCCTGCGCTCGTCCGACTGGGACGGGTCGTCCTCGGGTGTCCTGGTCGTGGGTCTGGGCCGTTTCGGCTCCGCCACCGCCCGCTCGCTCATGCACATGGGCCGCGAGGTCATGGCGATCGAGAAGAGCCCGGAGCTCGTCCAGGAGTGGTCCGCGAAGCTCACCCACGTCGTCGAGGCGGATGCGACCCACATCGAGGCGCTGCGGCAGCTGGGCGCCGGCGAGTTCGGCACCGCCGTCGTGGGCATCGGCTCGTCGATCGAGGCGAGCGTGCTCACGACCGCGAACCTCATCGACCTGGGCGTCGAGCAGATCTGGGCGAAGGCGATCTCCGACGCGCACGGGAAGATCCTGCGCCGGATCGGTGCGGAGCACGTGCTGTACCCGGAGACGGAGGCCGGCGACCGGGTCGCGCACCTCATGAACACTCGCATGATCGACTACATCGACTTCGACGACGGGCAGTTCGCCGTCGTGAAGATGCGCCCGCCGGAGTCCGTCAAGGAGAAGACGCTGTCCGAGGCCCGGATCCGCGACCGCTTCGGCGTCACCGTCGTGGGGATCAAGGCCCCGGGCAAGGAGTTCACGTACGCGGACATGGACACCCGGATCGGCCGCCAGGACGTCCTCATCGTCGCCGGCCACGTCGACCGGCTGGGAGCCTTCGCGAAGCAGACCTGAGCGGTCCGGCGGGCGGCTGCGGCTCTCCACAGGGCGGCGGCGTCCCCGCGGCCCTCAGCCGATGATCGGACGCTCCTCCGCGTAGCGGAACCGGCGTTTCTGGGACCTCTCCGACAGGGCGGAGGCGAGCGTGATCGTGCCCAGGCGGCCCACCAGCATGAGGGCGCTCAGGACGTAGAGCCCCGCGTCCGTCGACCGCTCCGTCACCCCCATCGACAGGCCGCACGTGGCGAACGCGCTGACGACCTCGAAGAGGGCGTCGTCCAGAGGCTCGTCCGTCACCGCCAGCAGGACCATCGTGCCGATCGCGACGATCGTGGCGCCGGCCAGCAGGACGGAGACGGCCAGGCGGATGGTGCTGGGGGCGATGCGCCGGTTGAACGCGGTCGTGTCGACGAGGCCACGGGCCTCCGCCAGCGCGGCCAGGCCCAGCACCGCCAGGGTCGTGACCTTGATGCCGCCGGCGGTGGAGCCGGAGCCGCCGCCCACGAACATGAGCATGTCCAGTAGCACGCGGCTGGAGTCGGACAGCTCCGCGATGTCGACGGTCGAGAAGCCGCCGGACCGGGACATGACGGACAGGAACAGCGACTCCCCGGCGGTGTCGAACCAGCCGCGGAACCCCAGGGTCGCGGGGTTGGCCGCCTCGAACACGAGGAGCAGGATCCAGCCGCCCAGCACCAGCAGGACGGAGGTGGAGAGCGTGAGCTTCGCGTGGAGGTCCCAGGACCGGGGTGAGCGCCAGAAGATGCTCATGACGAAGATGACGGGGAATCCCAGGGACCCCACGAAGACGGAGGTCGCCAGCACCGCCAGGATCCACGGATCGTCCGCGAACGCTGCGCCGCCGCCGTCGTGGATCGTGAAGCCCGCGTTGTTGAACGAGGAGATCGCGTAGAAGACGGAGTGCCACAGCGCCTCCCCGGAGCCCTCGCCCCGGGCCAGGAACCGGGGGAGGAGCAGGGCGGCGACCACGACCTCGGCGGCGATCATCGTCGTGAGGACCGCCCGCAGCAGGGAGCCCACTCGGCCCAGCTGGGAGGTGCCCGTCGCCTGTGCGGCCATGAGCCGCTGGCGGACGCCCAGGCGCTTCGACATCGCCATGCCCAGCAGCGAGGCCGCGGTGAGGATGCCCAGGCCGCCCACCTGGATCGCGACGGTGATGACGCCCATCCCGAAGGGGGACCAGTGCTCTTGCATCGTGACGGAGCTGAGTCCCGTCACGCAGACCGCGGACACCGCGACGAGCACGGCGTCCGCCAGTGAGTGCTGGGACGGATCGTTGAGAGACACGGGCAGGCACAGCAGCCCCGTGAACAGGGCGGCCAGCAGCACGAAGCCGATCATGGCGGTGCGCGCCGGGGAAGCGAGGACGAACGAATCGACCACGTCCCGCAGCCTGCGCACACGCCCGGACTGTTCGTCGTGCGCGTCCGCGTCGCGATCACCAGAGGCGTCCATTCCACACATGATACGACCGGATGGGGTGCGCGGCGTCCGAACCGGGGTCCGGGGGCTACAGTGTGGGCATGGCACACCGTGATCTCGATCTCTTCGTCACGTGGGATGAGACCTTCACCGACTACGACTTCGGTCCCGGTCATCCGATGCACCCGCTGCGACTGGACCTCACGGCGAAGCTCGCGACGGACTTCGGTCTCTTCGACCACCCGCGCATCACCGTCTCGACGGTGGGCGACGTCGACGAGGACGAGCTGCGGGCCGTCCACACGCAGGACTTCATCGAGGCCGTCAAGCAGGCCGGTGAGCCGGCGGACCTGGACGAGGACTTCCAGCGCGAGTGGGGGATCGGCACGGAGGACGTGCCGCGATTCGAGAAGATCCACGAGGCCTCCGGCCGGATCTTCCAGGCCGGGGTCGAGGCCGCCCGGGCGGTGGCCGGCGGCGGCTACGACCGGGCCGTCAACTTCTGCGGCGGCATGCACCACGCGATGAGCGACCGGGCCGCCGGCTTCTGCGTCTACAACGACCTCGCCGCGACGATCCGCACGCTGCTGGACAGCGGGTACCACCGCGTCGCCTACCTTGACTTCGACGCCCACCACGGCGACGGGGTCGAGCGCATCTTCTGGGACGACCCGCGCGTGCTGACGGTGTCCGTGCACGAGAACGGGAGGTTCCTGTTCCCCGGCACCGGCTTCGCGAACGACATCGGGGGGATGCAGGCGGCGGCGTCCGCCGTCAACATCGCGCTGCCACCGCGCGCGGACGACGCGGACTGGCTGCGCGCGATCGACGCGGTGCTGCCGCGGGTGCTGCGCGAGTTCGACCCGCAGATCCTCGTGACGCAGCACGGCTGCGACGGGCACCGGTCGGACCCCCTCACCCACCTGCGCTTCAGCGTCGACGGCATGCGCGAGACCGCACTGCTGGCCCGCTCGCTGTCCGAGGAGCTCACGGACGGGAAGTGGATCGCGACGGGCGGCGGCGGCTACTCGATCCTCGAGGTCGTGCCGCGGGCGTGGACGCAGCTGGTCGCGATCGCCGCAGGTGCGGACATCGACCCGCGGAGGGAGACGCCCCAGCGGTGGCGGAACTACGCGGAGTCGATCGTGGGCCGCGACGCCCCGCTGTCCATGACGGACGGCTACGACGGGACGTTCGCGCCGTGGTCCGGCGGCTACGACCCGCAGTCGGACCTGGACCGCGCGGTCATGGCGACCCGCAAGTCGATCTTCCCGTTCTTCGGGCTCGACGCCTACTACGACTGACGCCGCACGCGGCGACGGGGCCGCGGCGGACGGCGGGATCAGGATCACCCCGTCTCCTTTTGCCATGCCACAGCGCCGGGGATAGACTTGAGCGGCTATGTTCCAGCGGTGGGCACCCCCTGTTCACCGTGCTGTCAACCCGGTGAGGTGTGCCCATGGGCTCAGTGATCAAGAAGCGCCGCAAGCGTATGTCGAAGAAGAAGCACCGCAAGCTTCTGCGCAAGACGCGTCATCAGCGTCGCAACAAGAAGTAAGTCTTCTTGCACGGACCCCGTCTTGCACGTATGTGTGGGTCGGGGGTTTGTTGTGAGGAGCGCAGGGTGAGGAGGAGCCGGTGAGCGTGCACGTCCAACTCCTCACTCGGACCGGGTGCAGCGTGTGCAGCGACGCGGAAGCGATCGTGGAGCAGGTCGCACGGTCCCGCTCCGTGGACGTGACCGTCACGGACATCGACAGCGATCAGGCCCTGCTGGATCGCTACGAATGGGACGTGCCGGTCGTGCTCGTGGACGGTCGCCAGGTGGGCTTCCACCGGATCGACCCCGGCAGGCTGGCGCGCGCGATCGACGCGCGCGCCGCCGCGGACGCCTGAACGCGTTCCGCGGGCGGAGGCACCCAGGCGTGCGGTGAACGCACCGGTCGCGGGTGCGGCGCAGGAAGGAGAGCGGAGCGCGGTGGCACACACCCTGTCGGCTGCGACGGCGCCGGATGGCGCGAACCGGTCGACTCCCATCCCCGCCGTCACGCGCATGCCCGTCTACCTGGGCGCTCTGACCGCTCTCTCCGCCTCCGGCAGCACGACAGCCTCCAGTGAGGCGCTGGCACGCGCGTGCGGCGTGGGTGCCGCGATTGTCCGCCGCGACCTCTCGCTGCTGGACCACACGGGCCGCCGCGGCGTGGGCTACGGCGTGTCGGAGCTGGCCGCCTCCATCCGCCGCTTCCTGGGCATCGACCGCCTGCGTCCCGTGGGGATCGTGGGCGTGGGCCGCCTGGGCACCGCGCTGGCCCACTACCTCTCCGACCCGCAGCACGGATTCGCCGTGCGCGCGGTCTTCGACTCCTCCGCCGCGCGGATCGGCCAGCCGGTCGTCGATCTCGCCATCCGCGACATCCGCACGCTGCCGGACACCGTCCGGGAGCTGTCGCTCGAGCTGCTCGTCATCGCGGTCCCGGCCGCCGCCGCGCAGTCCGTCGTCGACGCCGTCGTCGACACAGACATCCGCGGCCTCCTCAACTTCGCGCCCGTTCCGGTGCGCGCCCCCGCCGGCCTCGAGGTCCGGCACGTCGATCTGGCGACAGAGCTGCAGGTCCTGTCGCACTTCGCGCGGTCCGCGCCCGCGGCGTCCCACGCGCCGGCGCACGCGTCCCCGCCAGCCCATTCGTCGCTCGGTCCCCTGGAGGCAGAGTCGTGACCACCTTCGTCCTCGGAGTCTCGCACCGTTCCGCACCCCTGTCGGTCCTCGAATCGGTCGCACTCTCCAGCGGTGAGGTCGAGGACCTCCGCAGCCGCGTGCTGAGCGGTGAGTTCGTCGACGGGGCCCTCGTGCTGTCCACGTGCAACCGCCTCGAGATCATCGCGGACGTCCGCTCGTTCCACGGCGGCCTGTCCGACGTGGGCTCGGCGCTGGCGACGGTCGCGGGCATCCCGTGGCAGGACCTGGCTCGGCACGTGTACGTGCGGTTCGAGGACAAGGCCGTCGAGCACATGCTCACGGTCGCCTCCGGCCTGGACTCGATGGCGATCGGCGAATCGCAGATCCTGGGACAGCTGCGCCAGTCGTACAGCGGCGCGCAGGGGGCCGGTCAGCTGACCGGCGAGCTCTCCCGCACGGTGCAGGACTCGCTGCGCGTGGGCAAGCGCGCGCACGCGGAGACCGCGCTGGACTCGGTCGCCCGCTCTCTGCTGGACATGGCGCTGGGCGGCGCGGAGGCGCACATCGGCGACCTGCAGGACGCGGACGTGCTCATCGTGGGCGCCGGGGCGATGTCCGGCCTGTCCGTCGCGACACTGGCCCGCCGGGGCGTCCGCTCCGTCACCGTCCTCAACCGCACGCTCGAGCGCGCGCAGCGCCTCGCCGCGACGGTCGACGGCCGCGCGGACGTGCTGACGCCGGAATCTCTGGTCCGCGAGGTCGCGGCGGCGGACCTCGTCATCTCCGTCACCGGTGCCCGGGGCACCGTCCTCGACGCCGAGGTCGTGGCCGCCTCCCTGGCCCACCTGGACGCGGGCGCACGGCCGGCCCCCACCTACTTCGTCGACCTGGCGCTGCCGTTCGACATCGATGCGGACGTCGAGACCCACGACCACGTGCGCATGATCAATCTCGAGGGCCTCTCCCACCTCTTCGCGGACGATGCGCGCTCCGGGGACTCGGACGTGCGGGCCATCGTGGGCCAGGTCCAGCAGATCATCCGCGACGAGGTCGCGGACATGTCCGCGCAGCGCCGCGCCCGCCAGGTGGGCCCCACGGTCGCCGCGCTGCGCAGCCAGGCGCGCGACACCGTCGACCGCGAGTTCGACCGGCTCTCCCGCCGCCTGGGCGAGTCGGTGCCGCAGAAGGTGCTCGACGAGGCGCGGCAGGCGCTGCGCCGTGTCGCGACGACGATCCTCCACACCCCCACGGTGCGGGTGAAGGAGCTCACCGGCACGGACGCGGAGTCGATCGACTACGCGGCCGCGCTCACGACACTCTTCGACCTCGACCGCACCCCGGCCGCGTCGACCTCCGCCCCGCAGACCGCCGCGGCCGCGGTGCCCACGTCCGCCGAGCCCGCGGACGCCGCATCCGGTCCCGCCGACCTCCTCGAGAGCATGGGCGCGGACGTCGACGGTCTCATGGCGATGGCACTGTCGCCCCAGCTGGAGATGACGGCGGCGGCGACGACGGCGACCCCCGCCGCTCACGTGGCCCCCGCGCTCGTGACCTCCGGGAGCGGGGGAGCGGGTACGACGGCCCAGGCCACGGCCTCGGGCACGGCCCCGGCCACGGCCTCGGCGGGTTCCACGACGCCCGCACCGGCCACGGGATCCGGTGCCGCGGACGGGACCGCACCCGTCGCGGACCATACGCTCGACGTCGTCGAGCCGCAGCACCCCACCGGACGGACGGTGCGCCTGGGCACTCGCCGGTCCCGGCTGGCGCGGTCGCAGTCGACCGCGATCGCGCAGGAGCTGGCGCAGCGGACCGGCTGGCGCGTCGAGATCGTCGAGGTCGTGACCGAGGGCGACGTCAACATGACCCCGCTCGCGACCTTCGGAGGGACGGGGGTGTTCGTCTCCGCCGTGCGGTCCGCACTGCTGGCCGGCACGATCGACATCGCGGTGCACTCGCTCAAGGACCTCCCCACCGCACCGGCGCCGGGCATCCTCCTGGCCGCCGTGCCCCCGCGCGTCGACCCGCGGACGTGCTCGTCGCCCGCGACGGCCTGACGCT
>NZ_HE978605.1:3465-155018 GCF_000285835.1 Brevibacterium senegalense | reverse complement strand
GCCCGCCCGGACATCGAGGTGACGGGTGTGCGCGGCAACGTCGACACCCGCATCCGCCACGTGACCGAAGGGCGCCTGGACGGCGTCGTGCTGGCCGCGGCCGGAGTGCGCCGCCTGGGCCGCATCGACGAGGCGACGGACGTGCTGGACGGCGACGTCATGCTGCCGGCCCCCGGACAGGGAGCCCTGGCGATCGAATGCCGTGCCGCGGACGCGCACCTGGGTCCGGACGACGCGACGCTCATCGACGCGCTGGCGAGCCTGCACGACGAGCCCACCGCGCTGGCCGTCGGCTGCGAGCGGGCCATCCTCAGCAGCGCCGAGGCCGGCTGCTCCGCCCCGATCGGCGCGCTGGCGCACGTGGACGGGAGCACGCTCGAGGTCACCGGCGTGCTGGCTGACGACGCCGGCACGCTCCTGCGGCAGACCCGTTCTGCGCAGCTGCCGGACGACCCCGCGGACGCCCATCGCGTCGCACGGGAGACCGGCGCCGCCGCTGCGACCGGCCTGCTGGACGGACTGGGCGTCGCACCCGGGACCGCCGGCGGCGCGCACGCCCCGGCCACCCACCTTCCCGCGGCATCCGGCCGCCCTCACCACGCAGGAGGTCACGACCGTGACGATTCGCGCTGACGGAGCCTTCGGCGCACTCGCCGTGCCCACCGTCTACTTCCTGGGCGCCGGCCCCGGCGATCCCGCCCTCATGACGAAGCGCGGCACGGACCTCATCGCCTCCGCGACAGTCATCGCCTTCGACCCGGAAGCGCACAGCGACATCGTCGACGCCTACGCCGGCCCGGACGCCCAGCGGATGGACGCGCGGGAGCTGGGCCAGGCGGCGACCACGCGGGGCCGCAAACTGGCGGGCCTGGCCCGCGAGCACGGCAGCGTCGTGCGGATCGTCCCGCACGACGGCGTCCTCTTCTCCACGACGACGGACGAGGCCGCCTCCGTGCGCCGCCAGGGCGTCGACTTCGAGCTCATCCCCGGCGTGGGGGCGGCGGTGTCCGCCGCTGCGTTCGCCGGCGCCCCCGTCACGACCAACCGGGTGCGCTCCGTGCGCCTCGTCGAGGCCGGCGAGCAGTCCCACCTGGACGTGTCGAAGCACCGCAACACCGGCCACGTCCTCCACGGCGTGCGCGACGACGTCATCGACGCGCTGTCCGCACTGCTGGGCGACGGCTGGGACGCGGAGACACCGGTCCTCATGACGACGGCCGTCTCCACGGTCGCGCAGCAGACGATCGAGACGACCTTCGGCGCGGCGGAGCAGCGGCTGCGCGACGAGGTCGCGGACGACGCGCAGGTGACGATGATCCTGGGCCAGGGCGTCGAGCAGCACGCGGAGCTGGACTGGTTCGAGTCCCGCCCGCTGTTCGGCTGGCGCGTCCTCATCCCGCGCACGCAGGAGCAGGGCCGCTCGACCGCCCGCGAACTGGCGGAGCTGGGTGCGATCGGGACCATCGTCCCCACGATCGCGATCCAGCCGCCCCGCACCCCCACGCAGATGGAGCGGGCGATCCAGGGCCTGGTGAACGGCGACTACCAGTGGGTGGGCCTCACGAGCGTCAACGCCGTCCGCGCGGTCCGCGAGTGGTTCGAGGAGTTCGGGCTGGACGCCCGCGCACTGGCGGGCGTCCGCGTCGCCGCGGTGGGCGGTCCCACCGCCCAGGCGCTCGAGGACTGGGGCGTGACCCCGGATCTCGTGCCCAGCGGCGAGCACTCCGCCCGCGGCCTCGTCGAGGACTGGCCGGACCGCGATCCGTCGTCCGACCCGGGCGCGCGCGTGCTGCTGCCGCGCGCGGACATCGCGACCGAGGTGCTCTTCGAGGGCCTCCAGGAGCGCGGGTGGGACGTCCACGACGTGACCGCGTACCGCACCGTCCGGGCAGCCCCACCTCCGGCGCCCGTGCGCGAGTCGATCAAGTCCGGCGAGTTCGACGCGGTGCTCTTCACCTCGTCGTCGACGGTGCGCAACCTCGTGGGGATCGCCGGCAAGCCGCCGGCCTCCACGATCGTGTGCGCGATCGGGCCGGCGACGGCGCAGACGGCGCAGGAGCACGGCCTCGAGGTCGACGTGCTGGCGGAAGAGGCCAACCTGGGCTCCCTCATCAGCGGCCTCGTCGACCACGCCGTCGCTCGTCGCACCGCTGACCTGACCGCCGGTCGTGCGCCGCTGCGGCCATCCCAGAACCGCTCGCTCAAGAAGAGGTGACCAGCATGGACAGCAGGCCCGTCTATCAGCTCGCGGACGGCGCGACCCGACCCCGGCGACTGCGGACCACCCCGGCCCTGCGCCGACTGGTGAGCGAGAACCGCCTGCACGCGGCGGATCTCATCCTGCCGATGTTCGTGAAGGAGTCGCTCACCCGGCCCGCACCGCTCACGTCGATGCCCGGCGTCCTGCAGCACACGCTCGACTCGCTGCTCGCAGCGGCTCGTGAGGCCGTGGCCGCGGGGGTGGGCGGACTCATGCTCTTCGGGATCCCGGAGGTCCGCGACGAGCAGGGCTCGCAGGCGGACGCCCCGGACGGCATCCTCAACCGGGCGCTGCGCCTGCTGAGGGACGAACTGGGCGAGTCGACCGTCATCATGGCGGACCTGTGCCTGGACGAGTTCACGTCGCACGGCCACTGCGGAGTGCTGGCGGACGACGGCTCCGTCGACAACGACGCCACGCTGGATCGTTACGCCGCGATGGCAGTCGCCCAGGCGGAGGCCGGGGCCCACATCCTGGGACTGTCCGGGATGATGGACGGCCAGGTCGCCGCAGTGCGGCACGCGCTGGACGCGACCGGTCACCACGACGTCGTCGTGCTGGCCTACGCCGCGAAGTTCGCCTCCGCGTTCTACGGTCCCTTCCGGGAGGCCGTCGACTCGCAGCTGGTGGGCGACCGCCGCACGTACCAGCAGGACGCCGCGAACGGCCGCGAGGCGCTGCGCGAGCTGGAGCTGGACGTGGCCGAGGGCGCGGACATCGTCATGGTCAAGCCCGGCATGCCCTATCTGGACGTGCTGGCCGACGCCGCGGCGGCCAGCCCCGTGCCGATCTGGGCGTACCAGATCTCCGGCGAGTACGCGATGATCGAGTTCGCCGCGCAGGCCGGAGCGATCGACCGGGAACCGGCGATCCTCGAGAGCCTCATCGGCTTCAAACGCGCGGGTGCGGACGCGGTCCTCACCTACTGGGCGACCGAGGTCGCGCAGCTGCTGAACGGTCGAGACGCGGAGCGGTCCTGATGCGCTGGCTGGAACCGGAGGAGATGGTCGCCTGGCGGTCCTTCCTGGACGCCCACCAGCTCCTCATGACCCGTCTGGACCGCGAGCTGCGGTCCCAGTCGACGCTGGGACTCACGGAGTACACGATCCTCGTGCGCCTGTCCGAGTCCGAGGACCGCACGCTGCGCATGGCGACACTGGCGGCCGACACCGGGGTGTCACGGTCGCGGCTCACCCACATCGTCGCCCGCCTCGAGTCGCGCGGGATCCTCGAGCGCGAGAAGTCCGGCGAGGACCGCCGCGGAGTCAAGTGCCACCTGACCCACGCGGGCTTCGCCCTGCTGGCGGAGACCGCGCCCGTCCACGTGAACGGGGTCCGCGAGCACCTCATCGACCTCCTGGACGAGGACCAGATCACCGCGATGGCCGGCATCTTCGGCACGGTCCTCACCCACATGCGGGAACTGCCCGCGAACGGGCCGACCGCGGCCTGCGACGACGTCGTCTGACGCCGCGAACCCGGCCCGCCGTCCGCACCGACACATCCACCGGAAGCGCTGTCCCCACCGCATCACCCGACGGAGAGGAAGTCCGATGAACACCCCCGCCCCCGCGTCGTCCGCACTGTTCGACCGCGCTCAGGCCGTCATCCCCGGCGGCGTCAACTCGCCCGTGCGCGCCTTCGGCGCCGTGGGCGGCACCCCCCGCTTCATCGCGAGCGCCCAGGGCGCGCACCTCACGGACGTCGACGGCCGCACGTACATCGACCTCATCGGTTCGTGGGGCCCCATGATCCTGGGCCACGCGCACCCGGAGGTGCTGGCGGCCGTCCGCGATGCGGCCGGTCGCGGTTTCAGCTTCGGCACTCCGGGCGAGACGGAGGTGCAGCTGTCGGAGGAGATCGTCTCCCGCGTCGACCCGGTCGAGCAGGTCCGCCTCGTGAACTCCGGGACCGAGGCGACGATGTCCGCCATCCGCCTGGCCCGCGGCGTCACCGGCCGGGCGAAGATCGTGAAGTTCGCCGGCTGCTACCACGGCCACGTCGACGCGCTGCTGGCCCAGGCCGGCTCCGGGCTGGCGACGTTCTCGCTGCCGGACACCCCGGGGGTCACCGGCGCGGCCGCAGCGGACACGCTCGTCCTCCCCTACAACGACCGGGAGGCGCTCACGGCAGCGTTCGCGGAGCACGGGGACCAGATCGCCTGTGTCATCACGGAGGCGAGCCCGGGCAACATGGGCGTCGTCCCGCCGCGCGACGGCTTCACCCAGCACATCCGCCGGCTCACCGCTCAGCACGGGGCGCTCATGATCTCCGATGAGGTCATGACCGGTTTCCGCGTGTCCGCGTCCGGCTGGTACGGCTACGAGGAGGCGCGCGACGGGTACCCCCACGGCGCGGCGGACCTCTTCACGTTCGGCAAGGTCATGGGCGGCGGCTTCCCCTCCGCCGCGTTCGGCGGACGCCGCGACCTCATGCAGCACCTCGCGCCGGCCGGACCGGTCTACCAGGCGGGCACCCTGTCGGGGAACCCCGTCGCCTCCGCCGCCGGCCTGGCGACCCTGCGCCTCACGACGGAGCTGGGCGTCTACCCGCACCTGGAGCAGGCGGCGGACGTGCTGCGCGCGGCGGTCGCGGACGCGCTGACCGCGGCCGGGGTCCCGCACCGCATCCAGAGCGCGAACTCGATGTTCTCCGTCTTCTTCACCGACCGCGAGGTGCGGGACTACGACGACGCGCGGACGCAGGACACCGCGGCCCACGCCGCGTTCTTCCAGTCGATGCTGGAGTCCGGCATCCACTTGCCGCCATCCGCGTTCGAGGCGTGGTTCCTGTCCCTGGCGCACACACCGGAGGTGCTCGAGACGATCGTCGCCGCACTCCCGGCGGCCGCCCGCGCCGCAGCCGCAGCGGGACGCTCCGCATGACCCGCGTCCGCATCCACCTGGTCCGCCACGGCGAGGTCCACAACCCGGAGGGCATCCTCTACGGGCGGATGCCCGGCTACGGCCTGTCGCAGCGCGGCTTCGAGATGGCCGACCGGGTGGCGGAGGCGCTGTCGCAGAAGGATCCGCACCTCCGCGCGCTCGTCGCCTCGCCCCTGCAGCGGGCGCAGGAGACGATCGCCCCGCTGGCCGCCCGGCTGGACCTGCCGGTCACGACCGACGAGCGGGTCATCGAGGCGCAGAACGACTTCGAGGGCACCCGTGTGACGAAGGACTCGCTGCTGCGGGATCCGCGCTCCCTCTACCTGGTGCGCAATCCGCTGCGTCCGTCGTGGGGCGAGGCGTACCTCGACCAGGCGCTGCGCATGCGCGCGGCCATGATGAGCCTGCGTGCGCGTCTGACGGAGATCGGCCGGGAGGCGGGCCTCGAGGAGGCGTCCGGCGCCATCGTGTCCCACCAGCTGCCCATCTGGTCGACCCGGCTGTGGACGGAGGGCAGGCCGCTGGCGCACGACCCGCGGAAGCGGCAGTGCGCACTCGCCTCAGTCACGAGTTTCTCAGACAGCTCCGGCACACTGGACGTCGTGCATTATGACGACATCGCCGGTGACATGCAGCTGACACAGCCCGGGACGGGCGCATGAGCCGGACCCCCTTCCACGACAGCATCCGCACCCGCCGGGCCGCCCTGGGCCTGGTGGGACTGGGCGGACTGGCGCTAGCAGGCTGCGGGACCTCGGGCGCGGAGGACCTGGCCGAGCAGGCTCGGTCCGGCGAGGACAAGGGCTACGTCTCCGGAGCCGGCGTCATCACCCAGCTGACGGGCGCCGAGCGCGGCGATCCGCTGGACCTGGACTTCACGCTGCTGAGCGGAGAGTCGGCCAGCCTCGCGGACTGGCGGCCCCGCCTCGTCGTCATCAACCTCTGGTACGCCGCGTGCCCGCCCTGCCGCGTCGAGGCCCCGGACCTCAACGCGACCGCGGAGGAGTTCGGCGACCAGGTCGAGTTCCTGGGCGTCAACGTGCGCGACCAGGCGGCGACCGCGGAATCGTTCGTGCGGACCTTCGAGGTGCCATACCCGATCATGATCGACTCGGACGGCTCCATGGTGTCGCTGCTGTCCGACGTCCTCCCGCCGCAGGCCACCCCGTCCACGGTCATCCTCGACCCGTCCGGCCGCGCGGCCGCACGCGTCGTGGGGGCAGTCACCCGGTCGACGCTCACCGGTCTCATCGAAGACGTCCTCGCGGAGTGACACCGGAGCTCGCCGCCGGAGTGGGGACGGCCTTCGCCCAGACGGTCCTGGACGGACCCCTGCTACTGGCCGTCCTCGTCGCCGCACTGGCCGGTGCGGTGTCCTTCGCGTCCCCGTGCGTGCTGCCGCTGGTGCCCGGCTACGTGGGCTACGTGACCGGACTGTCCGGTGCCTCGCTGGAGGACCGGAAGACCTCGCGCGTCGTCGTGGGCGTCGCCCTCTTCGTGCTGGGCTTCGCCGTCGTGTTCGTGGCGCTGGGCGCGGCGTTCTCCACCCTGGGGATGCTCCTGAACGAGTGGATGGGCGTCGTCAACCGGGTGCTGGGGATCCTCGTGATCGTCGCCGGCGTCGCCTTCCTGGGCGGGATCCCGTTCCTGCAGAGGAACATGCAGGTGACGAAGCGTCCGCGGGCCGGGCTAACGGGCGCGCCGTTCCTGGGCGCCGTCTTCGCGCTCAGCTGGGCGCCGTGCATGGGTCCCACCCTCGCCGCGGTGCTGGCCCTCTCGACCGGGTTCGGGGCGCAGGGCGCGGTGGTCCGCGGCACCCTGCTGGCCTTCATCTACTGCCTGGGCCTGGGCATCCCGTTCCTCATCGTCGCGGTGCTCATCCACAAGGGTCTGGGTCGCCTCGAATGGGTGCGGAAGCACCAGTCGACGCTCATGCGGGCGGGCGGGATCATGCTCATCGCGGTGGGCCTCCTGCTGGTGAGCGGACTCTGGACCCTGTGGATCAACAGCCTGCAGGGGACCATCGCAGGATTCGAGGTGGCGATCTAGTGGAGACGCAGAAGACGACCGCGCGGAAGCAGGCGCAGGCTGCGGACATCGGTGTCGTGGGCATGCTGCGCTGGGCCTTGCGGCAGCTCACGACGATGCGGGCGGCCCTCATGCTGCTGCTGGTGCTCGCGATGGCGGCGATCCCCGGGTCGCTCCTGCCCCAGCGCAACCAGGACCCCGGCGCGGTGGCGACCTACATCGAGGAGAACGGCGCGCTGGGCGAGTTCCTCGACGCGGTGCAGCTGTTCGACGTCTACACCTCCGTGTGGTTCTCCGCCGTCTACATCCTGCTCATGGTGTCGCTGGTGGGCTGCATCCTGCCGCGCACCCGCCAGCACTGGCGCGCGATGCGCCAGGACCCGCCCCGCGCACCGCGCCGGCTCACGCGGATGTCCGCCCACACGACGACACCGCTCTCGGACGCGACGACGACGCGGACGCAGGAGGAGCTGCTGGATCGCGCGCAGGCGCTGCTGAAGGGATCCGGCTACCGGACGGTGCGGGCGGACGACCACATCGCAGCGGAGCGGGGCTACCTCAAGGAGACCGGCAACCTCGTCTTCCACCTGTCGATCCTCGTGACCGTCGTCATCATGGCGGCGGGCGGACTGTTCGGGTACTACGGACAGCGCGTGCTGGTCGAGGGGGAGACCTTCTCGCACTCCCTCGTCTCCTACGATTCGTTCACCCCCGGCACGTTCTTCGACGCGGACGGGTTGGCGGACTTCCGCCTCACACTCAACGACCTGGAGACGGCGTTCGACGATGAGGCGACCGGCTCCCAGTTCGGCCAGCCCCGCAAGTTCGACGCGGAGGTCACGCTCGACACCGCGGAGGGCACCTCGCAGTTCCTGCTGCGCCCCAACGAGCCGGTGCGCGTCGACGGCTCGCGCGTCTACCTCATCGGCAACGGGTACGCCCCAGTCATCACGACGCGCGACGCAGACGGCAACGTCACATACTCCGGTCCCGTCGTGTTCCTGCCGCAGGACGGCGTGTACACCTCCACGGGCGTCCTCAAGGTGCCGGACGCGCAGCCGGACCAGCTGGGCTTCGGGGGAGTGCTGCTGCCCACCGTCGACCGCAACGACCGGGGCGAGCTGATCTCCAGCTTCGCGGAGCTGCGCAACCCGCTGCTCGTCATGGACGTCTACCGCGGCGATCTGGGTCTGGACACCGGGATGCCGCAGTCGGTCTACCAGCTGGAGACGGACACCCTCGAACAGCTGACGGACACGGACGGCACGGACCTGCAGCTCGTCATGCAGCCGGGCGACACCGCGGAGCTGCCAGACGGGTTGGGGTCCGTCACCTTCGACGAGATCAAGCAGTACGCGGCGTTGGACGTCCTCCACGACCCGGTCCAGGTCTGGATGCTGCCGGCGATGGCGATGCTGTTCGGCGGACTGGCACTGTCGCTGTTCGTCGCCCGCCGTCGCGTGTGGGTCCGGGTGTCCGGTGACCAGGTCGAGGTCGCGGGCCTGGCCCGCGGGGAGGACCCCCGCGTCGAGGAGGCGGTCGAGGAGATCGCTCAGGAACTCGCACTAGACTCTCCCCAGCCCTCATCCACGTCCGCATCCGCGGACTCCGAACAGAACACCGCAGGGAAGTAAGAGGTCATGGACGTCAACGTCGTACTGGCAGAGTGGTCGAACCTCCTCATCTATTCGGCCATGGCGGTCTACGCGGTCGCCTTCATCGTCTACGCCTTCGACCTGTTCGGTCCCGCGTTCACGTCCGACCTGGCGGACGGGCGGGAGACGACGGTGGCCGACGCGGCCGGCGCCCGCCGGACCCGCACGCGCACGGCGGTGGCCGCCGGTGCGTCCTCCGGGGGAGCGACCACGGCGACGCTCGACGACGAGGTGACGGCTGACGACGACGAGGATTCCGCCGGCGATGCGGACGAGTCGTCCGCGCGACCGCGTGACCTGCGCCGCTGGGCCCGTGTGGGCACGGCGCTGACCGTTCTGGCCGGTGCCCTCCATGTGGCGTCCATCGTGACCCGCACCCTGTCCGTCATGCGCGTGCCGTGGTCGAACATGATGGAGTACGCGCTCATCGCCTCAGCGATGGTCGTCGTGGGATACCTCATCTTCCTCGCGTACCGGGACGTGCGGTACCTGGGCACGTTCGTGACGCTCACGGTGCTGCTGGTGCTGGGCCTGTGCATCACCGTGTTCTACACGCCCGTCGCGCAGGTGATCCCGGCCCTGGACAACTACTGGATCTGGATCCACGTACCGATCGCGATCCTCTCGACGGTCATCCTGTACCTGTCCGCGATCATCGCGCTCGTCCAGCTGCTGCGCAGCCGCAGCGAGTCGAAGCCGTTCCGCGGGGTGCTGCGGTTCGTCAACCGCCTGCCCGGCTCGAAGGACCTGGAGAAGATCTCCTACCGCCTCGCGGCGGTGGGCTTCATCACCTGGACGTTCACACTCGTCGCAGGTGCGTTCTGGGCGGAGATCGCCTGGGGCCGCTACTGGGGCTGGGACGCGAAGGAGATCTGGACCTTCGTCGTGTGGGTCGTCTACGCGGCGTATCTGCACGCGCGGGCGACGCGCGGCTGGACCGCCAACCGGGTCGCGCTGCTCAACCTCGTGGGCATCGCGACGGTCGTCTTCAACTTCACCGTCGTGAACCTGTACTTCAACGGTCTGCACGCGTACGCGGGCGTCTGAGGCGCGAGCCCACGCCTGATTCCTCGTTCAGGTGCGACAGCACGCCCGGTTCCTCGCGGATCTCGGGCGTGCCGTCGTTCATCTGCGATTCAGAGGCCCAGGCGGCCGGTGCGTCAGTCGAACTCGCCGCGCTCGCGGCGTTCGCGCCGCTGCTTCTGCTCCACGTCGTCGGCGATGCGGCGCAGGAAGTCCGGGTCGTCGTCCGGTGCGGACGGGCCCGTGGCGCGACGGACTCCGAAGCCGCCATCGGCGCGCTTGCGGCCGATGAGGAACCAGAGCCCCGCGCCGATGAGCGGCAGCAGGAGGATCACCAGGATCCAGGCCCACTTGGGCAGCGCCGCGATCTGCTCGCGCGAACGCGCGGCGCAGTCGAACACGCTGTAGAGCGTGATCGCGACGAGTAGGACGATGCCTACGACCAATCCACGTGCCATGCACTCGATTCTAGTCGAGGCCAGGCCCACCGGCGGTGAGGAACCACTCAGCGAGAGGACCGGTTCCGCGATGCGCTCCCCGGACTCGCGGCCGTGGCCCGCACCGAGCCTGAACGACGGCATCCAGGGCGGTCACTACACTGGATGCCCATGCGCTCCTTCCTGCTCTACAACCTCGCCCGACTGGGCATCCTGGTCGGCTGCATCCTCATCATCTGGACGATCTGGGGCCGTTCCCTCTGGGGTGCGGTGGCGGGGATCATCATCTCCGCGCTGCTGAGCTTCGTCGTGCTCGCACCGCTGCGCGAGAAGTCCGCGAACGAACTCATCGACTCCGCGCAGCAGCGCCGCGAGAAGAGGGAGCGGAAGCGCCGTGACGAGGAGTCCGCGGAGGACAGCACGATCGACGACGCCTGAGCAGTCGACCCCTGAACAGACGACCCCTGAGCAGGCGACGCCTGAGCGGACGGCCCCCGACTCCTCAGGACGCGTCCGCGGCGCCCGTTCGACGCCTCAGGAGTCTCAGAGCGCGATGCCCAGTGCCAGCAGCACGGAGAACGCGAGTGCGGTGAGCGACGTCGACTTGATGGTGGGGATGAGCGCGTGCCCCGTCGCGCCGGACACGACGATCCGCACCGGGTGGAGCACCAGCACGAGGGCCAGGACGGCGATGACGGTGGCGGGGTGCCCGTCGATGATGGGCCCCATGAGCATGACGAACGGTGCGGCGACCAGCACGATGTAGGCCGCTCGGGCCATCGAATCGCCCAGCAGGACGGCGAGCGTCGTCTTGCCGGCCTCGCGGTCCGTGGGGATGTCGCGGATGTTGTTGGCCATGAGGACGCCGCACGCGAAGAGGCCGATCGCGATCGCGCCGCTCACGGCGGACAGCGTCACGCCGCCGGCGACGGCCGCGGTGGTGCCCAGCGTGGCGACGAGGCCGAAGAAGAGGAACACGAACACCTCACCCATCGCCCGGTAGCCGTAGGGCCGCTTCCCGCCCGTGTAGTACCAGGCGGCCAGCACGGCCGCGACGCCCACGGGGATGAGCCACCACTGGCGCGAGAGGACGACGAGCGCGGCCCCGGCGAGCGCCGCGACCCCGAAGCTCAGGAACGCCGCCCGCTTGACGGACTCCGGTGCGGCCGCCCCCGAGGCGGTCAGGCGGGTGGGTCCCACCCGCACATCGTCCGTGCCGCGGATCCCGTCCGAGTAGTCGTTCGCGTAGTTCGAGCCGATCTGCAGGCCCAGCGACACGATGAGGGCCAGCAGCACCTTGACCATGATGAGGGCCAGGGGGATCGCCGGCTGGTCGCCGGGTCCGGTCGAGCCCAGGATGACCCCGGAGAAGCCGCCCAGGGCGCCCAGGCCGGCGCCGGCGCCGATGAGGACCGGTGCGATCGCCAGCGGCAGGGTGCGCAGCCGCGCGCCCTCGACCCACTCGCCCACGGTCGCCATCCGGTCTCCTTCCCTCGAACCTTCCGTATCCTACCCACGCGGCCGGGCCCGCCCTCACACCTCCCGGTCGGCGTCGGTCTCCACCGCAACGCCCGCACGGGGTCCCACGGCGTCGGGGGCCAGACGTGCGGCCGCGGCCCGGTCGGGCTTCCCGATCGAGCGCACCGGCAGCCGTGGGACGATCCGCGCGGCCTGCGGCACGCGGGGCCCCCGGATGCCGCGTGCCCGCAGTCCCTCACGCAGGGCGGCGAGCGCGTCCGCGGACCCGGCCGCGGCCTCGGCGTCGGTCTGCGGGGCACCCGCGGCCGGCACCAGCAGGACGACCAGCTGCTGCCCCCACTCCGGGTGGGGGCGGGAGGTGACGAGGACCTCGGCGAAGCCCAGCGGTTCGGTCAGCGGCAGGAGGAGGGCCTCGACCTCGTGGGGGGAGACGTTCTCGCCGCCGGTCACGATGATGTCGTCCGCCCGCCCCAGGACGGACAGGCGGCCGTCGGCCTCCCAGCGGCCCAGGTCGCTCGTGACGAGCAGGCGGTCCGCCCCGGTGCCGTGGAAGCCGCCGGCCGGTGCCGCGTCCCCCGTGGCGGCCGGGTCCGGTGCCCGGTCCGGGTGGGCCAGCGCGGTCACCCGCACCGCTGACGAGGCCGCGGCCGGGTCCTCGTCCACGCGCACGTAGCCGTCGGCCAGGACGGGCCCGGACAGGACGATGCGGTCGTCCGCGGTGAAGCGCACACGCACCTGCGGGAACGGGACGCCGTCGTAGACGCAGCCACCGGCGGTCTCGCTCATCCCGTACGTGCGGACCACGGGCACGCCCGCGTCCGCGGCGCGCTCCAGCAGGCGCGGGGAGATGGCCGAGCCGCCCAGCAGGACCGCGGCCGTGCGGGCGAGGGTGCGGGCGGCCCGGGGCACGTCGAGGATCCGCACCAGCTGGGTGGGGACCAGCGACGTGTAGACGGGGGCGCTGCCCGCGGCGACGAGGGTGCGGGTCAGGTCATCCGCGAAGACAGCGGGATCGAAGCGGGGGCGGGCGTCGCGACGGTGGGCGGAGTGCCGGCCAGCAGCGCCCGCAGCACGACCTGGAGGCCCGCGATGTGGTTGTGGGGCAGGCACAGGTGCCAGCGGCCGGGACCGGAGAGCAGGTCCTCGGTGGCGCGGGCGGAGGCGATGAGCGCCTCCCGGGACAGGGCCACGCCCTTGGGCGCGCCCGTCGACCCGGAGGTGAAGAGGACGAGGCCGGGAGCGGCGCGCCCGGTCCCGGCCGGGTCGTGGGCCGCGGCGGGGACCGGACGGACCTCGCCGTCGCGCTCACGCGGCAGGAGCAGGCCGGGACCGCCGTCCAGCATGGTGGCGACGGCCTCGGCGATGGGGGTGCGGCCGGTGTCGTCCCGCGGGGCGGGGGAGCCCTGCGGGGCCGGGTCTGCGGGAGGGACGGTCACGGGGGCGGGGGACCGGCCGGTCAGTAGTACCAGGGGTAGGGGGACCAGTCCGGGTCGCGCTTCTGGAGGAAGGCGTCGCGGCCCTCGACGGCCTCGTCCGTCATGTAGCCCAGGCGGGTCGCCTCGCCGGCGAACACCTGCTGGCCCATGAGCCCGTCGTCCACGAGGTTGAACGCGAACTTGAGCATGCGCTGCGCGTTGGGGGACTTGCCCAGGATCTCGCGGGCGACCTGCTGCGCGGTCGTCTCCAGCTCCGCGTGGTCCGCGACGAGGTTGACGGCGCCCATGCGCTCCATGTCCTCCGCCGAGTAGTCGCGGCCCAGGAAGAAGATCTCGCGCGCCTTCTTCTGGCCCACCATCTTCGCGAGGTACGCGGAGCCGTAGCCGGCGTCGTACGAGCCCACGTCCGCGTCCGTCTGCTTGAACCGGGCGTGCTCGCGGGAGGCGATCGTGAGGTCGCAGACGACGTGCAGCGAGTGTCCGCCGCCGGCGGCCCAGCCGGGGACCACGCACACGACGACCTTGGGCATCGTGCGGATGAGGCGCTGGACCTCGAGGATGTGGAGGCGGCCGGCGCGGGCCGGGTCGACGGTCTCCGCGGTCTCGCCCTCCGCGTACTGGTAGCCGGAGCGGCCGCGGATGCGCTGGTCGCCGCCGGAGCAGAACGCCCAGCCGCCGTCCTTGGGGCTGGGGCCGTTGCCGGTCAGCAGGACGGCACCCACGTCCGGGGTCTGGCGGGCGTGGTCGAGGGCGCGGTAGAGCTCGTCGACGGTGTGCGGGCGGAACGCGTTGCGGACCTCCGGACGGTCGAACGCGATGCGGACGAAGCCCTCGTCCTCCCCGTTCGCGTCGATCGCGCGGTGGTACGTGATGTCCGTGAAGTCGAAGCCGGACACCGGCCGCCACGCGGTGGGGTCGAAGATGTCGGAGACCGTGTTCTCGCTCATGCCTGCCAGCATATCGAGCCAGGCTCCGCCGGCGGCATCGTGCCCGGGCGTATCGTGAGGGGCATGCTCATGAGTCCGGAGGTCCGCACAGTCCTGGAGCACACGCCGCAGCCGCGCGATCTGTTCGAGCGGATCGTGTCGGTGGCCCTGCCGATGGCGACGCGCTTCCGGGGGATCACCGTCCGCGAGACGTGCCTGGTCCTGGGACCCGCCGGCTGGGCGGAGTTCGCACCGTTCGTCGAGTACGGGACGGTCGAGGCCTCGCGCTGGCTGCTGGCCGCGATCGAGTCCGCGGCCCTGCCGTTCCCCGCGCCCCGGCGTCCGGGGGACGTGCCGGTCAATGCGACGATCCCGGCGATCCCCGCGCAGCAGGTGCCGCAGATCGCCGCTCGGTTCCCAGGGGTGAGCGCGGTCAAGATCAAGATCGCGGAGCGCGGCATCGCCTCGCTGGACGAGGATCTCGAGCGGATCGCGGCGGTGCGGCAGGCGCTGCCGGGGGTGGATGTGCGCTGCGACGCGAACGGCGCCTACAGCGACGACGACGCGAAGACGGCGCTGACGGCACTGGCGCGGACGGGTCCGCTCCAGTACGTCGAGCAGCCGGTGGCCCAGGTCGAGGGCCTGGCCCGGCTGCGCGAGTGGGCGTCGATCGCGCGGGTGCCCGTCCCGATCGCGGCGGACGAGTCGATCCGCAAGGTCTCCGACCCGCTGCGCGTGTCGTCGCTGGGGGCGGCGGACGTCATCGTCGTGAAGACGCAGCCGCTGGGCGGGATCCGGGCGGCCGCTTCCGTCATCGAGGCGGCCGGGCTGCCCGCAGTCGTGTCCTCCGGGCTGGAGTCGAGTGTGGGGCTGGCCGCCGGCGTCGCCCTGGCCGCGCACCTGCCCGTTCCCGAGGCCGCGGCGGCATCGCTGGGCGAGCGGCCGGCCGCGGGGCTGGGGACGGCCGCGCTGCTGAGCGGCGATGTCGCGGGCCCCGCGCTGCTGCCGCGGGCCGGTGCCCTGCCGTGGGGGCGGGTGGCGCCCCGCGAGGAGCTGCTGGAGACGTACGCCGCAGGCCCCGAGCGCGCCCGGTTCTGGACCGAGCGGCTCGAGGCCTGCTGGACGCACCTGAAGAACGGCGGAGCCGAGTCCGGCGCGGAGTGAGCCGGTGGCTCAGCGCTGGGTGATCAGGGCCGCGTGATCAGGGGAGTGCAGCGATCATGTCCGTGGCGATCGCGGAGAGATCCTCGATGCTGTCGCCCTCCATGCCGGACCCGGTTCCGGAGGTGACGGTGATGATCGCGTTGCCCTTCTGGGCCTGCACGGAAAGCGTCGACACCGACTGACCTGCGACGTCCATGTCCACTTCGGTCGCGACGACCTGGTCCGCGCCGTCCACCGTGGCGTCGACGCCCGTCGTCGACGAGGTCATCTCCATGCCCTGAGCGGTGATCGTCATCTCGCCGCAGCTGTCGACCATGCCGGAGGACGAGGAGAGCATCTCCGTGGCCGCATCCGCGCTGGGGTAGGCCATCGCGCCGCCGACGGTCGTGGATTCCTGGTCCGAGGGCGTGCCGACGACGGCGGTCACATCGCTGTCGTCGATCGCGGCGGTCGCGGCATTCATGAAGACCTCGCACTCGGCCGGCTCGACGGTCAGCTCACCCATCGCGCTGTTGAGCTCCTCGACTCCGGCCTGGTCGGCACTCTGCGCCTCGAACCCTCCGGCCTCGACCGCGGCGGTGAGGTCCTCCTCGGTGTAGGCCGCGGCCTCGGCGGCGCCCGCGTCCTCGCTTCCGGCCTCCTCCGCACCGGCTTCCTCGGACGCGGTGGTGTCCTCGCCCGTGTCGCCGCCCTCGGCAGCGCCGCCGCCCCCGCAGGCGGACAGGGCGAGGCCCGCGCCCACGCACGCGCTGATCACGGTCATCCGCAGTGTCGTCTTCTTCATGTTCGTTCCTCCGGGTGGGAACCGGGTCATCCGGTTCACAGACTGGTCGGAACAAGACATTACTGTGCGCGCGTGGGGGCGACTGCGCGATCGACGTGCCAGATCTGCGACACGATCACAGGCGGTGGTGCGGTATCCGGGACGCCGTGCGGGTGCCCCTGTGATCACTCGGCCAGGAGTGCGCGCACGCGCGGCATGACCTCCGTGCCGTAGAGCTCGATCGAGTGGAGGAGCCGCTCGTGGGGCATGGGGCCGTTCGCGTACTTGAGGTCGAAGCGGTCGACGCCCAGCGTGCGGACCGCGTGCGCGATCTTCTGCGCGACCGTCTCCGGCGAACCCACGTAGAGCGCGCCCTCGTCGATCTCGGCCAGGAACTCGCGCTCGCCCGCCGGACCCCACCCGCGCTCGCGGCCCAGGCGGTTGCGGTTCTCCAGCCAGTGCTCGCGCAGGTGCTCGCGGGCCTCCGCGTCCGTGTCCGCGATGTGGCCGGGGGAGTGGACGCCGATAGGAGCCTGCGGTTGGCTCAGCTGGTCGTTCGCACGTCGGTAGAGGTCCGCGAACGGGACGAACCGCTCGACCGGACCGCCGATCACCGCCAGCATGAGCGGGATGCGGTGCTTCGCGGCGCGGATGACCGACTCCGGGCTGCCGCCCACCGCGATCCACGTGCGCAGACCGTTCTGGGTGGGCGGATAGACGCGCTGGTTGCGCAGTGGCGCGCGCAGCCGGCCGTCCCAGTCGAGGGGCTCCTCCTTCAGGAGGTGCGTGAAGAGGTCCAGCTTCTCCTCGAACAGCAGGTCGTAGTCGCGCAGGTCCAGGCCGAACAGCGGGAACGACTCCGTGAACGAGCCGCGGCCCAGGATGACCTCCGCGCGACCGGAGGAGATCGCATCGATCGTGGAGAAGCGCTGGAACACGCGGATCGGGTCGTCGGAGCTCAGCACTGTGACAGCGGATCCCATCCGGATGCGCTCCGTGCGGGCCGCGATCGCCGCGAGCACGACGTCCGGGGCGGAGACCGCGAAGTCGTCGCGGTGGTGCTCGCCCACGCCGATGAAGTCGACGCCCGCGCGGTCCGCTGCGACGGCCTGCTCGACGACGTTCCGGATCACCTGGTGCTGGGGCAGCGGGGTGCCCGTCTCATCGACCGTCACATCGCCGAAGGTGTCGAGTCCCAGTTCCACGGTTCCGTGCTCCGCAGCCATGATGTGCTCCTCCCGCCGCGGGGTGCGTCCCGGCCGGCATCGGTAAGAATTTTAAGTTTCAACCATGCTAACGGCTGGGGTGCGGGATCTGTTCCGCAGGACCGGTGGCGCTCCTCACGGAGCGTCCGTCGCGTGCATCGTTCGGGCCGCGCATCCTCGTCAACGGTTCTACCGATCTACGGGAGAGCTCTGTCGTGTTTCGCGATTCCCGTCGTAACTCGATGAGCTGGTCGTCGCAGTCGTGCCCGTTCCGGCGGCCTCTGGAGCACCCTCCGCCACGGCGGCGATCGCCACGGTCGTGACGGCGTCGGAGCCGAACTCGCGGAAGTGGCGAGTGCGCCGGCCGGGGACGATCGGGTCGTGCATCGCGCCGGCCATGCGACCGGTGATCTCCAGGCGCCCGTCCGCGTCCGCGCGCAGCAGGTAGGAGGTGTCCGTCAGCGGGGACGACACCTCGATCCGGTACTGCTCGCCCGGGTGGAACAGTGCGGCGGTGCGCACGCGGAACGTGCCGGATCCGGTGAGGGTGAAGCCATGGCCGCTCACGTCCGCGAAGCGGATGAGCTGTGCGCGCCGGCGGGAGATCGAGACCTCCCACCCGTGCACCTCGAACGCCGGATCCCCGGTCACGTGCTCGAACGATTCGCCGTCCGCGTAGGGGTCCCCCACGGCGTCCGGTGCGACGCTCACGTGCGCCAGCCACTCCTGCAGCTCCCGCCGCCACAGCGCCCAGCCGTGGATGCCGGTGGGGCGGGGGTTCCACACGTGGGGGATGCCGTGGCCTTCCAGTGCGGCGTGGAAGCGCTCGCCGTGACCGGCGACCTCGGTCTCCAGCAGGTCGACCGCGTCCTGCGAGTCCGGGTCCGGAGCGCCGGAGCCCGCGGAGAACCACAGGTCCGTGTGCCGCAGGTTCGCAGCCAGGGACACGGGGGAGTTCGCCTCCCACTCGGCTCGATCGTGCTTGGGGTCGCCGAACAGGGAGCGGGTCGTGCCGCCCTCGCGCAGCGCGATGATGTCGAAGAGCGGCACTGCGGACACCGGGTCCAGCGGCGACGAGAAAGCCGCGGCCGCAGCGAACCGGTCCGGGTGCAGTGCGGCGTACTTCATGGCGCCGTACCCGCCCATGGACAGCCCGGCGACCATTGTGCCCACCCGGTCCGTGCGCACGGAGAAGGTGCGCGCGATGAAGTCCGGCAGCTCCAGGAGGTGGAACTGCGGCCAGTCGAGGACCGCGTCTGTCGCGATGCCGGTGCCCGCACCCGTGTCCCGCAGCCCGGCCAGCGCGTGACGGCTGTAGGAGGCCGCACCCGCGTCCGGCATGACGACGAGGTGCGGCGAGTCTGCCGTGAGCGCCTCCGCGTCGCCGAAGTCCGTCCAGCTGCGGAAGTCGTCCCCGGATCCGTGCAGCAGCCACAGGACGGGCGCGGCCTCGCTGGGCCGCCCCGGCAGCAGTACGCGCACGCCCACGGTCCGCCCCAGGGCGGGCGAGTACACGAAGAACTCGCGCAGGCGGTTCGTCAGCTTGCGCTTGTCGCGCACGTGGAAGCGGCGTGCCTTCTTCCCCGTGGGCTCGGGGCCCAGGAACGCGGTCGACTGATCGCGGCCTGGGAAGGCCCCGGACCGACTGCGCAGCTGGGCGAGCGCCCGGACTGCTCGGGCGCCCACGGAGAGTTTGAGAGCGTCGGGGATCACACGTGCTCCAGAGGATGCGGATGGCGGGGGATCGATGGACCGGTTCGTCGGGAGGAGGGCGCGCAGGGGCGGACGAGGTGCGGGCTGCGCCGCGCCGGGCGGCGGGCCGCGTGCGCCTTGCGCTGCGGCCCGGCGAGGTCGGTGGGACGGATGTCGGAACGGTGGCGAGTATATGTCCAGAAGGTGAACGCGCCACCCCTGGATGCCGTCGTGCCAGACTGGTCCGCGTGAATCCCTCGACCCTCTGCGCGCGCACACTCGTGCAGTCCCTGCTGTCCGCCGGAGTCCGCGATGTCGTCCTCTCGCCGGGGTCGCGGTCCGCTCCGCTGGTCTACGCGTTCGCGGACGCCCGGGATGCGCTGACCTCCTCCGCCCGGCCCCTGCGCCTGCACGTGCGCATCGACGAGCGCGACGCCGCGTTCACCGCCCTGGGTCTCGCGAAGGCCGGCCGGCTGCGGGGGCACCACCGCCCGGTCGCGGTGGTGACGACCTCGGGGTCCGCGGTGGGGAACCTGCATCCGGCCGTCATGGAGGCCGCCCACCAGCACCTGCCGCTCGTGCTCGTGACCGCGGACCGCCCCGCCCGCCTGCGCGGCACCGGTGCGAACCAGACTCTCGACGCCCAGCACGCCGCCCTCCCCGAGGTCGTCGCCGCGTGGGACCTGCCCGTCCCCGCGGGGACGCCGGACGGGCAGGACGGGACTGCGGACGTCGCCGCCGTCGCCCGGGACTGGGCCACCGCCGCCGAGGCCGCCGTCACCCGCGCCTGCACCTCACCTCTCGGACCGGTCCAGCTGAACGCGCAGTTCGATGCCCCACTCGTCCCCGACGCGGACGCGGGCGCGTTCGACCCGGGCGCGTTCGACCCGGGTGCCATTGCCCCGGGTGCATTCGACCCGGGGGCGGCGGAGGCGGACGACACCCGCACGGACTCCCGCGCCCGTGTGTGGGGCCGCATTCGCGCGGTCCTGGACGACCCGGATGCCCGCCCCGTGATCGTCGCCGGTGACGACCTGGGCTTCTCCACGCAGACGCTGTGCGCGCTGGTGAAGGAGACCGCGACGCCGGTCTTCGCGGAACCCTCGTCCGCGCTCGCTTCGTCCCCCCGCACGATCCCCGCGCACGCGCAGGTGCTGGGTGCGGAGGCGGTCGCGGACCTGCGCGCGCAGATCACCCACGTGGTCGTGACCGGACGGCCCACGCTCTCGCGCCCGATCGCGCGCCTGCTGGACCGCCCCGACGTCCAGCGGATCGACGTGCCCTACGACGCGGACGGCCTCATCGATCATCTGACCGGGCCGATGGCGGCGCCGGGGGTCCGTGACGACGAGCGAGCGGGCAGGCATTTCGACAGCTCCGCACGTCCCGGTGTCCGCGCGGGATGGTGGGACGAGTGGGATGAGGTCGGGCGTCGGGTCGAGGCGCCGTCCGCTCCCACGATTCAGTCGTCACCCGTATCTTCCGCAGCGGACGTCACCGGCGTGGACGCGGCGGTCCTCGCCCTGCTGGACGAGCCCGGGGTCCTGGTGGCGGCCAGCTCGAACACGGTGCGGCTGCTGGCGCGACTCCAGCGGCCGCATCACCCCGCTCGCGTCGTCGCCTCCCGCGGTCTGGCGGGCATCGACGGATTGGTGGCGACGGCCTCGGGCGTGGCCCTGGGGCTGGTGGAGGACTCGGTGCCGGTCCGCCTTCTCATCGGAGACCTCGCGGCCCTCCACGACCTGGGCGGTCTGGTCGTGCCCGCGCACGAGGAGCGCCCTCACCTGCAGATCGTCGTCCTCAACGACGACGGCGGGGCGATCTTCGCGGGTCTCGAGCACTCGCAGGCGCACGTGGCCGCACGATTCGACCGCTTCTTCGCGACGCCGCACGGGCTGGACCTTGCACAGACCGCCCGGGCACTGGGAGTGGAGGCGCAGTCCGTGGATGCGGACGACCCGGCGATGCGGGCCGCCGTCACGGAGTTCCTGGCCGACGCCCGTCCGGGGCTGCTCCAGCTGCGCATGCCGCCCGTCCGCGGCTGACCGTCTGCCTCAGTGCGAGAGGTCCGGGCTCCAGTCGACGCCCAGGGCGCGGCGCATGGGTGCGAATTTCGCGTCCGTCTCCCGCAGTTCGGACTCCGGGTCGGAGTCGGGCATGATCCCCGCGCCGGCGAACAGTCGGATCCGGTTGCGATCCTCCAGCTGCCCGCAGCGCAGGGCGATGCCGAACTGGCCGTTGCCGTACCCGTCGACCCAGCCCACGGGACCCGCGTAGCGGCCGCGGTCCATCTCCTCGAAGTCGCTGATGAGCTCCATCGCCCGGTCCCGCGGCGTGCCGCCCACCGCCGCCGTGGGGTGCACGGCCCTGGCCACCTCGAATGGGCTCACGCGCGACCCGTCCGCACGCGACCGCAGGCGGCCGTGCGCGTCCGAGGCCAGGTGGATCACGTTCGCCAGTTGCAGCAGGTGCGGCTCCGGATCGACCCGCAGCTCCTCCGTCACCGGCCCCAGCGTGGAGGCCAGCGAGTCGATCGCGTACGAGTGCTCGACCGAGTCCTTCCGCCCGCCCAGGTGCGCGCGCGCCTGGGCCAGCTCCTGCTGCGGGTCCTCCTGCACGCGGTACGTGCCGGCCAGCACCCGTGAGTGGACCGCGCCGTCCTCGACTCCGATGAGCAGCTCCGGCGTCGCTCCCACGAGGCCCGCGACGTTGAACGCCCACGTGCTGGGGAACTCCGCGTTGAGGCGGCCCAGGAGGGTGCGGACGTCGATCTCGTCCTCCGTCGTGACGATCTCGTCCCGGGCCAGCACGATCTTGCGCTCGCCCGCCTCCGGGCTGCGCAGGCGGGCGGAGGCGCGGGCGACGATCCGCTGGTACTTCTCCGGGCTCACCGCGCCGGGCTCGCGGGTGATGACTCGCTGCTGGCGCAGCGGCGTGGGGGACAGCTGCAGGCCGGGGACGGAGCCGGCGTCCGACTCGTCACCGTCCTCACCGCACACGTGCGTGAGCCAGACGCGGCCGTCGCGGCGGCCCAGCAGGTACTCGGGGACATCGATGACGGACTCCCACGCGGAGTCGGAGGAGAACGCGATCGCGGAGAAGCCCACGAGACCGCTGCCCAGCAGTTCGACGCGGTCGTCGAGCAGCGCGGCGGCGACGAGTGCGTCCCACTGCTGCGCCAGGTCGTCGAAGCGGTCCGCCCCGCTGGCGCGCAGGCGCAGTCGGCGACCGATCCCCACGAGGCCCGACCGGCCGCGCACCCAGCACGAGAATCCGGATGCGGGCAGCTGGGAGAGGAAGTCGATCGAACGGGTGGGCAGGCGACCGGCGAACGGCGCGGGGGCGTCCGGGGTCAGCCCGTCGACGAAGCGCGAGCGGACCGTCAGCACGGGTGTCTGACCGGGTTGCGGAGAGGAATGAGCCACGCCCCCACGATACTGAGGTCGACGGACATGCCGCAGAGTTCAGTCGCGCGGAGACCCGGGAGTCCACCATGCGGGCCCGCGCAGTTCACGCGCGTCCGCGGATTCGCGCGGTGTGCCCGGGTGGGAGACACTGGTGGGCATGAATCGTGCGCAGCTCGACAAGGATCCCTCAGACGTCGCCTCGATGTTCGACACGGTCGCTGCCCGGTACGACCTCATGAACGACCTCCTGTCCCTGGGGCAGACGCGCCGGTGGCGCGGCATCGTCGCGGACGCCGTCGACGCACGTCCCGGCGAGCGGGTCCTGGACCTGGCCGCCGGCACCGGCACCAGTTCCGTCCCCTTCGCCCGTGCCGGCGCGGAGGTCATCGCGGGTGACATCTCCGAGGGCATGCTGGCGGAGGGCCGCAGGCGGAATCCCGGCATCACGTACGTGTACGCGGACGCGCTCGACCTCCCGTTCGAGGACGAGGAGTTCGACGTCGTGACCGTCAGCTTCGGCTTCCGCAACATGCAGGACTCCGTCCGCGCACTGTCGGAGATGCGGCGCGTCCTGGGGCCCGGCGGTCGTCTCGTCATCTGCGAGTTCTCCCGCCCTGTGTTCAGGCCCTTCGACGTCGTCTACCGCGAGTACCTCATGCGCGCGTTCCCGCCGATCGCCCGCCTCCTCAGCTCGAACCCGGAGTCGTACGAGTACCTCGCGGAGTCGATCCGCGACTGGCCCGGCCAGGACGAGCTGGCCCACCTCATCGCGGACCAGGGGTTCGACGCCGTCCAGTACCGCAATCTGTCCGGCGGCATCGTCGCGATCCACCGCGGGCGGAAGCCGGAGTCCGCATGAGCGAGCGGGTCGACGGCGGCCCGCGCGTGACCCACGCGGATGTCGTCGTCGTGGGCGCGGGGCCGGCGGGCTCCGCGACGGCCGCGCACCTGGCGGACGCGGGCCTCGACGTGGTCGTGCTGGAGAAGTCGTCCTTCCCGCGCGACAAGATCTGCGGCGACGCACTCACACCCCGCGCGGTCCGCGAACTGGACCACCTGGGCGTCGACACGGACCCCGCGCTGGGCTGGCACCGCAATCGCGGCCTGCGTCTGGTGGGCGGCGGCCACCGCATGGAGATCGACTGGCCCGGCGGGGGCGGCTTCCCGGCCCACGGCCTCACGAAGACCCGCGTGGGCCTGGACGAGACCCTCGCCCGTCATGCGGAGAGCCGCGGTGCCCGCCTCGTCGAGCAGGTCGCGGCGACGGAGCCGATCGTCGCCTCCGACGGCTGGATCGCCGGTGTCCGCGCGACGGGCACGGACGAGCGCGGCCGCAAGGTGGGGCCGGATGCGGAGTACCGTGCGCCGCTGGTCGTCGCCTGCGACGGCGTCTCGTCCCGCATCGCGGTGGCGCACGGGGCACAGAAGCGCGACGACCGCCCCATGGGCGTCGCGGTCCGCACGTACCACTCGTCCCCGCGGCACGACGACGACTACATCGAGAGCTGGCTGGAGCTGCGCGAATCCGGCGGCGAGGCCATGCCCGGCTACGGCTGGCTGTTCCCCCTGGGCGACGGCACCGTGAATGTGGGCCTGGGAATCCTCGACACGTCCCCGCAGTTCGGCGAGGTCAACTACCGGACGGTGCTGGACCAGTGGCTGGAGGCGATGGGCCACGAGTGGGGGATCGACGCGAGCACCCAGCTGGTGCCCGTCCGCTCCGCCGCCCTGCCGATGGCGTTCAACCGCACGCCCCACTTCCGCGACGGGCTCCTGCTGGTGGGGGACTCGGCCGGCATGGTGAGCCCCTTCAACGGGGAGGGCATCGACTACGCGCTCGAGGCCGCCCGCATCGCGGCGGAGGTCATCGACACCCACCGCCGACTGCCGCGGGACCGGTGGCGCGCCGGGCTGCAGGAGTACCCGCAGATCGTCCGCGACCGGTTCGGCGGCCACTTCACTCTGGGTCGCGCGTTCGCGCAGCTGATCGGCAGACCCGAGGTCATGGACCTGGGCATCAAGTACGGTATGGGGGTGGACGTGCTCATGCGCTTCGCCGTGAGGCTGCTGGGCAACATCCATCGTGAAGGTGCGGACGCGGACGCGATGGATCATGTCATCGCGGCGCTCACCCGCGCAGTCCCGGCGACGACCAACGACTGAGCCGCAGTGATGCGATACTGTCCGCGACGTCTGAGACCAAGAGGATGATGAACGACCCGATGACTCCTGATACGGCAGGTGCACCGCTGCGCACGCAGGCGGGCCCCTTCGCGGCGGCGGACTCCGCACTGGCCTTCGACCTCGCCGCCGGCCTGGACCGGGTCGAGGAGCGGCTCAGCGCGGCAGCCGCCCAGTCGGAGCGGCTGCCGCACGAGGCGTCCCATCACCTCATGCAGGCCGGCGGCAAGCGGGTGCGCCCCCTGCTGGTCCTGCTGGCCGCGCAGCTGGGCGACGGCACGCGCGACGAGGTCATCGACGCGGCCGCCGCGGTCGAGCTCATCCACCTCGCCACGCTCTACCACGACGACGTCATGGACGACGCGCCCGTGCGCCGGGGTGCGCCCAGCGCGCACGAGGTGTGGGGCAATTCCGTCGCGATCCTCACCGGAGACCTGCTCTTCGCCCGCGCCTCGCTGCTGTCCTCGGAACTGGGCCCGGCTGCGGTCCGCCTCCAGGCGACCACCTTCGAGCGTCTGGTTCTGGGCCAGCTGGCGGAGTTCACCGGGCCCGCCCCGGACGAGGACCCCGTCGCCCACTACCTGCAGGTGCTGGCGGACAAGACGGGGTCGCTCATCGCGGCCTCGGGCGAGTTCGGCCTGCGCTTCTCCGGTGCGTCGGAGGAGTTCATCGAGCCCCTGCGCGATTACGGCGAGAAGGTGGGCGTCGCCTTCCAGCTTGCCGACGACATCATCGACCTCACCTCGGACGCCGCGACCTCCGGCAAGCGGCCGGGCACGGACCTGCGCGAGCGCGTCCCCACCCTGCCGGTCCTCTACGCCCGCCGCGCGGCCGCTGGGGGCGACACCACCGCCGCCGAGGTCGTGGTCCGGTTGGACGGCGACCTCACCTCCGATGTGGCGCTGGAGGAGGCGCGGGTCGCGCTGGCCGCGCACCCGGTCACCCAGGAGGCACGCGCGGAGGCACGCCGGTGGGCCGACGAGGCGATCGCCGCGCTGGAGGCGCTGCCGGAGGGCGAGGTCCGCGAGGGCCTCGAGGCGTTCGCGCACCAGGTGGTCGAGCGCTCCTCCTGAGGGGCGAGGGTCCGCAGCGCGTGCACCGGACCGCGCGCCGCCGGTCCGTCAGCGCCGGCGGGAGGCGCGCACCATGTCCGTGATGAAGAGCGCGCACGCGACCCAGATGATCGCGAAGCCCGCCCACCGCGCCGGCGTCATCTCCTCACCCAGGATCCACACCCCGGTGATGAACTGCATCGTGGGCGTGATGAACTGCAGCATGCCCACCCAGCTGAGCGGGATGCGTCGTGCCGCGGCGCTGAAGAGCAGCAGCGGGACCGCGGTCGCGGGCCCCAGCAGGAGCATGAGGACGATGTGCCACGAGCCCTCCGTCGTGAAGGTGCTGACCCCGGTCGCCATCGCCCAGCCCATGTAGGCGGCCGCCGGGACCACGAGGATGAGCGTCTCGATGCTGAGCCCGCTCACGGCGCCCACCGTGGGGCCCACGCGATTCTTCACGAGGCCGTAGCCGCCGAAGGTCGTGGCGACCAGCAGACCCAGCCACGGGACGGCCCCGTATCCGATCGAGATGACGAGGACCGCGACGAACGCGACGGCGACGGCCGCCCACTGCAGCGGGCGCAGCCGCTCGCGCAGGAAGATCACGCCCAGGAGGATCGTGATGAGCGGGTTGATGTAGTAGCCCAGGGAGACCTCGACGACGCGGCCCAGCTCCACTCCCAGCAGGAAGCCCAGCCAGTTGATCCCCACGAGGATGCTCGCCGCGGTCAGGAGGCCCGTGGTGCGCGGGTTGCGGAGGATCCGCCACACCGTCGTGTAGCCGCGGGTGAGCGCCAGGAGCAGCGCGCAGAAGAAGAGGCACCAGACGATCCGGTGGGCGAGGATCTCCAGACTGCCCGCGGGCGCCAGGGCGGAGAAGTAGAGGGGCAGGAAGCCCCAGAGCAGGTACGCGCCGGCGCCGTTGAGGAGGCCCGCGCGCCTGCGCTGCGTCTCGTCCGGGGGCAGTTCGGGGGTGGTGGTCACGGACTCACTCTAGTGATGCCTGTGAATTGCCGGACATGTGGCCCATGTGTGAGCCGGATCGCGGCGCCGCAGGTGAGGTGCGACTAACATGGAGGGTCGGTACTCGTCAGTCGAGGCGGCCCCACCCGGCCGCCTGCGGAAGGTGTGTGGAACGTGAGTCGAGCTCTTCGTGTGGCGATCGTCGGAGCAGGCCCCGCCGGAATCTACGCCGCGGACCTCCTCACCAAGGCGGAACGCGACTTCGAGGTCAGCATCGATCTGTTCGAGCGGCTGCCCGCCCCGTTCGGCCTGGTCCGCTACGGGGTCGCCCCGGACCATCCCCGCATCAAGGGCATCCAGAAGGCCCTCATCAAGGTGCTGGACCGCGGCGACGTGCGACTGCTGGCGAACGTCGACTTCGGCACGGATATCACGCTCGAGGACCTGCGGGGCCTGTACGACGCCGTCATCTTCTCCACCGGTTCGTTCGACGACGCGCGCCTGGAGCTGCCGGGCATCGACCTGCCGCGCTCGTACGGCGCCGCGGACTTCGTCAACTGGTACGACGCGCACCCGGACGTGCCGCAGGAGTGGCCGCTGGACGCGCAGCGCGTCGCGGTGATCGGCAACGGCAACGTCGCCCTCGACGTGGCGCGCGTGCTGGCGAAGCAGGCCGACGACATGCTGTCGACGGAGATCCCCGACCACGTGCACCGGGGCCTGCAGGCCTCGCAGGTGACGGACGTCCACGTGTTCGGCCGGCGCGGTCCCGCCCAGACGAAGTTCACCCCGCTGGAGCTGCGGGAGCTGGGACAGGTCAAGGACGTCGACATCGTCGTGTACCCGGAGGACTACGAGTTCGACGAGGCCTCGATGGCGGCGATCCACTCGAACAACCAGACGAAGCAGGTGACGAAGGCGCTCACCGACTTCACCCTGCGCGAGCCCACCGGTGCCCCCCGCCGTCTGCACTTCCACTTCCTCCACGCGCCCGTCGAGGTGCTGGGGGACGAGCAGTCCGGTGTGACGGGTCTGCGCACGGAGCGCCAGGAGTTGGACGGCAACGGCGGCGTCGTGGGCACGGGCACCCACCACGACTGGCCGCTGGACGCCGTCTACCGTGCGGTGGGCTACTTCGGCTCGCCGCTGGCGGACATCCCCTTCGACGCCCGTCGCGGCGTCATCACGAACGTCGGGGGACGCGTGCACCGCGGGGAGTCGCAGGAGCAGGCCGCGAACACCCCTGTCATCCCGGGTCTCTACGCGACGGGGTGGATCAAGCGCGGTCCCGTGGGCCTCATCGGCCACACGAAGGGCGATGCGCTGGAGACGATCACCCACCTCATCGAGGACCGCACCGCAGACCTCCTGCCGGTCCCCGCGGATCCGCGCGAGGACGCGATCATCGAGCTGCTCGAGTCCCGCGGCGTCGACTTCGCGGACTGGGACGGCTTCCACCGCCTCGAGTCCGCGGAGCAGGCACTGGGCGAGCCGCAGGGCCGCGAGCGCGTCAAGATCCCCACGCGCGACGGAATGCTCGAGCACTCCCGCCGGCGCGTCGACGCACACGTCGGCTGACCCGCCCCGGCTCTCGCGAGAGCGGAGAGCAGACGGCGAAGGCCGCCGCACCGATCGGTGCGGCGGCCTTCGCCGTGTCCGTCCCGGAGCGACGGAGGCGAGCGTCAGGAGACGGGGGTGCCGTCCTCGTTGAGCGCCGGGTAGACGCCGTTCTCGTCGTGGACCTCACGGCCCGTGACCGGCGGGTTGAAGACGCACACCATGCGCATCTCGTGCTCGGTCCGCACGGTGTGCAGGTCGTGCTTGTCCAGCAGGTACATCGTGCCGTCGCGCAGCTCGTGGACCTCGCCGGTCTCCTCGTTCGTGATCGTGCCGGAACCGCCCACGCAGTACACAGCCTCGATGTGGTTCTGGTAGTGGAACGTGGAGGTGGTGCCGGCGAACAGCGTGGTCTCGTGGAACGAGAAGCCCACGCCCTCGCGGGCCAGGACCATGCGGCGGCTGCGCCAGTTGTCGCTGACGATGTCGCGCTCGGTGCCGTTCAGATCGTCGATGTTCACGACGTACATGTGTGCTCTCCTGTCGGATCGAAGAAGGGTGGTGGCGGACCCGGGGTCCGCCGGCGGCTCCGCACCGGTGCCCCGCCACGAGTGCGGCGGGGCACCGGTGCGGTGGGCCGGACGGATCAGGCGGCCGGGGCCTCGGTGGCGGTGGGGGTGTCCACCGCGGGACCGGTGACGGTCCGGATTGCCGCCTCGAGGATGTCGAGGCCGCGGTCCAGGTCCTCTGCGGAGATGGTGAGCGGCGGCATGAGCTTGACGACCTCGTCCTGCGGGCCGGACGTCTCCAGCAGCAGGCCCTCGCGGAAGGCCTCCGCGGCGATCTTCGTCGCCGCCTCCGGATCGTCGAAGACGATGCCGGTCAGCAGGCCGCGACCGCGGACGCCCGCACCGCTGGTGGACAGCGCGATCGCCTCGATGCGCGACTGCAGCGTGTCGATCGTGTCCGCCAGGCGCGACTGGAAGGACGGATCCGCCCAGAACTCGCGCAGCGCGGCGGTGGCCGTCACGAACGCGGGGTTGTTGCCACGGAACGTGCCGTTGTGCTCGCCCGGCGACCAGATGTCCAGCTCCGGGCGGAACAGGGTGAGCGCCATCGGCAGGCCGGAGCCGGAGATCGACTTCGACAGGCAGACGATGTCCGGGGTGATGCCCGCCTCCTCGAAGCTGAAGAAGGTGCCCGTACGACCGCAGCCGGCCTGCACGTCGTCGACAATGAGGAGGATCTCGTGCTCCTGGCACAGCTCGGCCAGACGGCGCAGCCAGTCGAAGCGGGCCGCGCGCAGTCCGCCCTCGCCCTGCACCGTCTCGACGATGATCGCGGCGGGCTTGTCGACGCCGGAACCGGAGTCCTCGAGAACGCGCTCCAGCCAGAGGAAGTCCGGCGTCTCACCGTCCAGGTAGTCGTCGTAGGGGATCTTCGACGAGTTGGTGAGCGGGATGCCCGCGCCCTGGCGCTTCATCGAGTTGCCGGTCACGGACAGCGAGCCCAGCGTCATGCCGTGGAACGCGTTCGTGAAGGACAGGATGTGCTGGCGGCCCGTGTACTTGCGGGCCAGCTTGAGCGCGGCCTCGACGGTGTTCGTGCCGGTGGGGCCGGGGAACATGACCTTGTAGTGCAGGTCGCGGGGCTCCAGGATGACGTCCTTGAACGTCTGCAGGAACTCGCGCTTGGCCGGCGTCATCATGTCCATGCCGTGGAGGACGCCGCCGGACTGCAGGTACTCGACCAGCGGCTTCATGACGGCCGGGTGGTTGTGGCCGTAGTTGAGCGCGCCGGCTCCGGAGAAGAAGTCCAGGTACTGGGTGCCGTTGGAATCGGTCTGCGTGGCGCCGGAGGCCTGGACGAACTCGACGGGCCAGCTGCGCGAATAGCTGCGGACCTCGGACTCGAGCGAGTAGAAGATGTCGGTCATGGTGGTTCTCACCTTCCTGGGGCACTGGCCCCTGGGATTCGACCGGACGGGAGCCGCTTCTCGGCTGCTGGACCGAACGGTCCGGACGCGGAACGGGATGGCTGCCCGTGGCGCCCAGTGAACTGGGTGCGGTGCGGTGACCGCGGTTGCTCCGTGCTCAGCCGGCGGGGGTGCCGGCGGCTGCGGGGCGCAGGGGGGCGATCTCGTGGAGATGCTCCGTGTCGTGCCCGTCCGGGTAGTCCTCCGGACGGAACAGCGGCGAAGTCGTGAGCTCTGCGCCGTGGCGCTTCGCGAAGGACGCGAAGAGCTTCTGCGAGGGCTCGTTGTCCGCCGTGATCGTGGTCTCGAGGCGTCCGGCGCCCGTGCGGGCGGCCAGCTCATCGAGCATCCGACCCGCCAGGCCGTGTCCGCGGGCTGCGGAGTCGACCGCGACCTGCCAGATCATGAGCGTGTCCGGGGAGTCCGGGCGCATGTATCCGGTGACGAAACCGACCGGCGCCCCGTCGAGTGTCGCGAGGACGGAGGTGGCTGCGAAGTCGCGGGCCCACAGGAGGTAGGCGTACGACGTGTTGAGATCCAGCACCTTCGAATCGCGGGCCAGCGTCCACAGGTGCTTGCCGTCGTCCAGCGAGAGCTGTCGGAGTTCGATCGTTCCCGCTGCGGCGGTCGGGGAGTCCGAGGCCGTGGAGGCGGGGGTCGTGGTGGGCGGATGGACTGTGTCTGCCTGAGTCACGCCTTCCAACCTAACGACGTGAGACTCGATGGCAACCGGCCTGCGGGCGCTCCTGAGCGCGATCGTGGGGTCTTCCGCGGGGGTGCGCGACGTGGAATGCGACCCCCGCCACGTCAACGGTGATGGGGGTGAGCGGGGGTCGTGGATCCTGGACGCGACGGCCCGATGGAACTCGAGTCCCACCACCGCGTGACCGTTATCGGGTCGTTATCATGCGTTCGGATGCTGAGAGGAAGAGTGGCGTGGGTCACGTCAGTGCGGGGCTGTCGTTGCCGCCCTGCGTGCACCCGCGAACACATCGGGGCGCGCTGACGAGCAGCGCGCCCCGGCGGAACCGAGAGGAGGGGCCTCAGCGGTAGTTGACGAACTGCAGGTCGACGTCCAGATCCTTGCCCTTGAGCAGGGCGATGACTGCCTGGAGGTCGTCGCGCTTCTTCGAGCTCACGCGCAGCTCGTCGCCCTGGATCTGCGCCTTGACGCCCTTGGGGCCCTCGTCGCGGATGATCTTCGAGATCTCCTTCGCGCTCTCCTTGTCGATGCCCTCCTTGAGGGTCGCGTCGATGCGGTGCTCCTTGCCGGACGGGTAGGGGTCGCCCGCCTCGAGGGATTTGAGCGAGATGCCGCGACGGACGAGCTTCGACTGGAACACGTCCAGCACGGAGGTCACGCGGTCTTCGCCGTCCGCGCGCATCTGGATCGCCTCGCCCTTCCACTCGATCGCGGCGCCGGACCCCTTGAAGTCGTAGCGGGAGGAGATCTCCTTCGCCGCCTGGTTGAGCGCGTTGTCCGCCTCCTGCCGGTCGATCTTGCTGACGATGTCGAAGCTGGAATCCGATGCCATGGCTGCCTCCTGTGATGGGCGTCGTGACGGGTGCCGCGCGGCGGCGCGGCACGGTGCCGACCATGCTAGTCCAGGGGCGGTCCGCCTCGATTCGCGCCGCCCCCGTCCGAGGTGTATGATTCCTCAGGTGCTCTTCGGAGTGCGACGGCAGATTGCCCGAGCGGCCAAAGGGAGCTGACTGTAAATCAGCCGGCACAGCCTTCGTAGGTTCGAATCCTACATCTGCCACCCGCTGTCAGAGGCCCGACGTCCAGTGTTTCCGCTGGTCGGCGGGCCTCTGGCATACCCGGGGGAGGCCGCGTCCCCAGCCGTCCCGACGCGGTGACGGAACCGGCACATGACGACCCCTCCGCCTGCCCGCGGTGACAGTAGTCTGGTGCCCATGCGCTCTCCCGTTCACTCGTACCTGCTGTCTCTGCACGAGACCGTCTGCGGCACCGATCCCTTCGCAGCGACGCGTCTGTCGCGGCACCGCACGGTTGCGGCTGCGGAACCGGAGGCGCACGCGAAGGTCCTCTACGGCGCCGACCCCACGCGGATGGGCATCGCGATGACGATGGCAGACGGGCACACCTACCGGGTGGGCGACGCGGGCGTGGAGTTCTCCATCCAGTCGATCTCCAAGGTGTTCGTCTACGCACTCGCACTCATGGACGCGGGCTTCGACGCGGTCGACTCGAAGATCGACGTCGAGCCCTCCGGCAGTGCGTACAACGACATCTCCTCCGAGTCCGGCAGCGGCCGCCCCAAGAACCCCCTCATCAACATCGGTGCGATCGCCGCCGTCTCCCTCGTGCGGCCCGACGAGGGGCAGACGGTGTTCGACCGGATCCTCGAGACGATGTCCGCCTGCGCAGGCCGGGACCTGTCCCTCGATCAGGACGTCTACGAGCAGGACCTGGCCGAGGGAGCCCACAACCGGGGCCTGGCGTGGTTCCTGTCCTCGTGGGGGATCATCGACGGCGATCCCGGGGACGCGTTCGACGACTACACGCGGCAGTGCGCCGTCTCCGTCACCGCGGCGGATCTGTCCGTCATGGCCTCGACCCTGGCCAACCTGGGTGTCAACCCGGTCACGGGGAGGCGCGTGTTCACGGAGGACGTCGTCGAGCGCGTGCTCTCCGTCATGACCACGTGCGGCATGTACGACGACTCCGGCGACTGGGTCGCGACCGTGGGGCTTCCCGCCAAGAGCGGTGTGGGCGGCGGCATCATCTCCGTCCTGCCCGGACAGCTGGGCATCGCGACGTTCTCGCCGCCGCTGGACGAGCACGGCAACAGCGCCAGCGGCATCATCGTGCACGAGGAGATGTCCGCGGACCTGGGCCTGCACTTCGTCCGTGCGGCGACGGTGGGGCGTTCCTCCGTCCGCGCGCACGCGACGATCGACGTGGTCCACTCGACCGTCCGCCGTCCCATGGAGGCGGACCTGGTGCTGGCCGAGCACGGTGACCACGCGCACCTCGTCGAACTGGTGGGCGACATCCAGTTCGCCGGATTCGAGGCCGTCTCCCGCCTCATCGGGGAACTGGATGATCCGCTGTGCGTCGTCCTCGACCTCACGAAGGTCGACAACCTGGCCGCCTCGACGCTCGACAGCCTCCATCGCCTGGCCGCCGCCATGGACGACGCCGGCATCGACCTGTCGAGCATCGATCCGGACGATCTGCTGGAGGAGCACCTCGAGGACCTGGGGATCGAGTCCTTCCGGCTGCGCTACGCCGCACTGGCGTGGGCGGAGAACCTGGTGCTGCGGCACTTCGGCGACGAGTCGTGCTTCTACAGCCCGGAGTACGCGAACGCCCCGATGCTGGACGAGCTCCAGCCGGAGGACCGGCGGATCGTCGTCGATCTGCTGGTGCAGCAGCGCTACCGCGAGGGCGAGACGGTGCGCGCGATCGGCGACCGGTTCGACGGCATCCGCTTCATGCGCTCCGGTGAGGTGCGGACGTACAGCGCGGACGGCAGCCTCCTGGCGGTGCTGCGCGCCGGCACCACCTTCGGGGAGTTCGCGATGAACCCGGACGGCGGCCAGCCCTTCGACATGATCGTCACGCGCGACACGACGCTCGACTTCCTGCCGGCGGAGGAGATCGACCGCCTCATGGTCGACCACCCGTCCACCGCCGCCGCCCTGTGGCGCAGCATCACCGTCAACGGCTACACGCGACTGGCCCAGGCCGTCCGAGGAGAGGCGCAGTTCCACTGATGGACACCACCACCGCGACCGCATCCGCCGCACCGGCGTCCACCGCGACGCCCACCGGCTCCGGTACGACGACCTCCGGCGCGACCGGCTCCCGCGGCGCCCTGGGCCGCACGTGGGCCGACCGGGTCCACGACGCCTCGATCGCGCACGCGGACGTCGCCGGCACCCCGCTCGTGACGGATCGGCCGTGGATCATCGCGCACCGCGGCTACTCCGCCGCCGCCCCGGAGAACACGCTGGCCGCCGTCGACGCCGCCCGCATGATCGGCGCGGACTGGATCGAGGTCGATCTGCACGTGAGTGCGGACGGCACCCCCATCGTCATCCACGACCAGTCGGTCGATCGGACGACGGACGGTTCCGGGCAGGTGGCCCGCCTGGACGACGACGTGCTGTCGCGCCTGGACGCGGGCTCGTGGGCCGGCCCCGGGTTCGCCGGGCAGCGCCTGCCCAAACTCGACACGCTGCTGACGGACGTGTCGACGAAGGGCGGTCGCCTGCTGCTGGAGCTCAAGGGGGAGTGGTCGCCCGGCGCCGTCGCGTCCGTCGCGGGCTCCATCATCGACGCGGGCATGGCCGACCGCACCCTGGTCCAGAGCTTCGCGCCCGGCACTCTCGCCCACCTGCGCGACATCGCCCCGATGGTCGAGCGCTGCCTCCTGCGCACCGTCCCCCGCGAGGAGGACATGGCCGTCGTCGAGGAGCTCCAGGCCATCGCCTACAACCCCTCCGTCCGCGGCTTCTTCCTGCGCCGTGCGGTCGTCGACCAGTTCCTGGACTCCGGGTGCGGCGTGTTCGTCTGGACCGTCGACGACCCCTCCTCCTGGGAGAAGCTGCTGGGCGCCGGCGTCCAGGGCATCATCACGAACCGGCCCGCGACGCTCCAGGGGTTCATCACCGCGAAGTTCGAGGCCCTCGCGTGAGGACCGTCCTGCCCCGACGGCCCCTGGCCGTCGTGACGGGATGCGCTGTCGCCGGGCTCCTGCTGGTGGGCACTGTCCCTACCGCCGAGGCCGTGGCCGCCACCGCAGATGACTCGCCGTCCGCGACCCAGGAGACCGCCTCCGCGACCCCCGCTGCGGATTCGTCAGAGTCCGGGGCCGGGGAGTCCCAGGCGCAGGACCCGGCCACGGAGGCGACGCGAGCCCGAGCGGAGGCGATCGCGGAGTACGTCGTCACCGCCGTCGGCACCCAGTGGGCGGACGATCCGGTCGCGGTCGCCCCGGAGGCGGTGGGGCTGTGGGACGAGCACCAGCGGGCCATGCTCGACGAGCCGATCTCCGCGCTCGAAGCGGACGGGTGGACCGTGCGGATCGCGGTCCTGCCCGCTCCGGTGACCGATTCTGCGGCAGGTCTGGATGCCGGCACCGCTCGGATCGGGCAGCAGTGGGCGCTGACGGAGATGGCCCGCGCGGATCCGCGGGCGAAGACGGTCTACATCCTCTCCACCGGCGGCATCGCGGAGTTCAGCACCTACGCGGACGGGAGGCTCCGCACGGACCTGGCGGACGCGAATCCGGTGGGACCGCCGTATCTCAACACGGAGCAGACCGCACCGCCGATCTCCTTCACCCTGCGCGCGCTGCACGCCGATTCCCTCGACGTGGAGCTGCTGCCCCACGAGACCCGGCCGCAGGGGTGGACCGGGGTGGGGTACCGCTCCAGCCTGCAGGGTGATGGCATCGGATCGGCGATCATGGGGGCGGCCTTCACCGCGGCCGCCGTGGTGGGCGGCCTGCTGCTGGTCCTCTGCGTCGTCCTGCTGCTGCCCCGGAACCGGGGGCCGCTGGCGCGCGTCTTCGGCACGCGCCTCGATCGTCGGCACGAGGCGGCGGCCCTCGCCGGTCTGCGGAAGGACGCGGTCCGGGCCCACCGCCGGCTCACGACGGCGTCGCAGCTGGACTCCACGATCGAGACGGCGATCGGCCGACTGCCCGACCCCGCGGAATCGGGCTCAGCCCTCGTGTGGGCCGGCTGGACGGAGCTCTCCCGGGAGCGGGACGGGGAGCACCGCAGCCGCTGCTTCTTCCGCCCCGACCTGCCTGCGGTCCGCGAGGAGAGCGTCGACCTGCTGGGTGCCCAGGTGACCGTGCCGGTGTCGGACCTGAACGCGGAGCGCATCGCGAAGGGGCGCGCACCGTCCTTCCTGAGCCTCGACGGCATCGACCGCGGCAGGCCCTACTGGCGACGCAGCTCCTCCCCGTGGGCGGCCAGCGGATACGGGGCGTTCGGACCGCTGAGCGATGCGATCGCGAACATGCCCGCGGACTGGACGCCGGCCCCGGGTGCGCCACGCGTCGCAGCCGCTGCGGACTGGGGCGGCACGGTCCGGGCGGAGGACCGGGCCGGGTCGTCGCCGTGGGCGCGCGCCGTCCTCCTCACGACCGCTGCGGTGCTGGCACTCCTGGCCGGGATCGCCGGTGGACTGCACGACGGGGCGCAGCTGGAGAAGGTGTACACGGCGGAGCCCGGTGCGCCGGGGTCACCCGTCGACGACCCGCGCGACGCGGCGCGACAGGAAGCCCTGCGCGCGGTCGAGGGGGCCGCGGACGGGCCGTTCGTGTCCCCGTACATCGCGCCGGTCCTGGTGGACGAGAATCTGGTCGAGGTGCAGGCGGTCGCGGACGAGGTCGCAGAGTCGACGGGACACGACGTGCGGGTCATCGCGTACGAGCCCACGAGCAGGGGAGTGGTGTCCTCGTACGACCACGAGGACGTCATCGCGCAGGCGCTGCCGGAGGGTTCTCTGGCCGTGCTGATCTCCCGCAGTTCCGTCGTGATCGTGGCGAACGGCATCGAGCAGGACATCATGTCGCGACCGGACCGACCCGACGTCGCCTACGACGCGCCGCTGGATCGGCAGACGATCGCGCAGCTGCGGTGGGCGGAGGACTCCGACTGGATCCCGGCGGATGAGCCGATCGAGTGGTACGACGAGGACCCGGACGCGTTCGAGCCCGCTCCCGGCACGCCCGCGTGGACCAGCCGGCTGTGGCTGCGGACCCTGCTGGGCGCCGGCGGTGCCGCGCTGCTGGTGCTCGCCGCGGGGATCGTGTTCCGCCGCCTCGTCACGGATCGGACGGATCCGGTCGCAGCCGTCGGCGGGACGCGGAGACAGGCGAAGGATCGGACCTCGTCCGGCAAGGACAGGGCGGCGAAGAACTCGCCCCGACGACGGGGCGGCGGACGGAGGAGACGCGCGTGAGCAGGCGACCACAGACTCAGGGAACCGCTGTGCGGGCGGTCGGCCTGGCCGTCGCGCTGGGCACAGCGTGCGGCGGACTCGCCGCGGCCCCCGCGTCCGCGACAGCACCGGTGCCGGTGACCGCGGAGGCGAGCACGACCGCGGAGGCGACCACGACCTCGGCGACGGCACAGACCGCGGCGGCGAGGACGGCCTCGCCGACCACGGCCTCGGCGGAGGTCCGCGTCCTGGCGGGCGACGACGGGACGACCGTGCTGGAACGGGTCGACACCTACGTGACGCACCTCGAGGAGGACCCGCTGTACTCCGACGAGGGTGCGCAGCTGCTGTACGGCGACGCCTACGAGGACCTGCGGGAGCTGCAGGAGAAGGCGTCCGTGCCCACGTACCTCGTCTTCGACAGCGGACTCGACTACTCGACGACCTCGACCGTCGCCCAGATCCTCGCGGAGACGCTGCCGGAGACGGAGATGGTCGCCGTGGTGGCGGGCACGGAGGGCTACGGCGTCCAGGTCGAGGTCGTGACGCCGGACGAGGACCGGCAGTACCTCCTCGCGGAGCAGTTCTACTCGACGCGGACCGGGACGGACACGGAATCGGTGCTGGGACGCGTGCGGCAGGGACTCGAGGGACTCGAGGATCCGCAGCCCGTCGAGTTCTCCTCCCGCGGGAGCGGCTTAATGCAGGAACTCCAGCACCAGGTCGCGGTGTCCCCGCTGCGGACCTTCGCGATCGCGATGCTGCTGGTCGTCGTCATCGCAGCGATCCTCTGGTTCGCGATCCCGCGCGGTGCCCGGCGCAAGCGGTACCGGATCCCCAAGGCGATCGCCCAGGCGGCCTCCGCCGCGGACCGGGGCGCGATGCGCCGCGCGCTGGGCGAGGACGCGCTGGGGGTCGTCGAACGGCTGGAGAAGCTGCAGACCGGGTCCCTCGACAGCGAGACGGCGGACCTCGTGGAGCACGGCCTGGACGCGTACGGGCTGGCCCGCCGCATCGCGGACGACACGGACGCGCGCGAGGACGACCTCGCAGGTGCGATGGTGCTCATGGGCATCGCCGAGGCCGCGGTCACCCGGGCGGAGAAGGCGCCCCGGTCCGGGGGCCGGGGGAGCCGGCGCACGGCCGGCGGCGCGCTGAGCCTGCGCGGGAACCGGGACACGGAGGCCCAGCGACTGTGCAGCATCGACCCGCGCCACGGTCCGGCCAAGAAGGAGATCGACGTGTCCGTGTCCGGACGGACCGGCTCCCTCACCGTCCCCGCCTGCGCGAAGTGCCTCCACGACGACCGCAGCGACAACCCGCTGCGCTGGCTCGCGGTCGACGGCAGGCCCTACGTCCTGCGCGACACCGTGTGGGCGTCGACCCTCTACGGGGGCACGCGCGAGGACCTCGTGGACGCCGTCGTGGAGGCCCGCGCGAAGGCCTCCTGAGTGCTCCGTCACAGTCGCCGGAATCTGCTTTGCGTCCGGTCCGGCGACTGTGTAAAGTATCGTCTCGTTGCCCCAATAGCTCAGTCGGCAGAGCGTTTCCATGGTAAGGAAAAGGTCAAGGGTTCGATTCCCTTTTGGGGCTCTCGTGGGCCCTACTGCGGTTCGCGCGCGGCGGGGTAGCTCAGGTGGTTAGAGCGCACGACTCATAATCGTGAGGTCGCGGGATCGAGCCCCGCCCCCGCTACGACCAGGAAGAACCCCCGTCCGGTGGACGGGGGTTCTTCGCGTTCCTGCGCTCCCGTTCCTGCGCTGAGGTGCATGGACAGGACTGTGATCAACGCTGATCGGGGCGTGTGCGTGCACCTCAGCGGTTCTGTCGGAATCTCTGCTGGTGGGGGCGCCGATCACCGGGTTGTGAGGGTAGGACCAGTCCCGGTCGTCGCGGTGAGGGACCGCGGCCGTGTCCGTGAGGTGTGTGATCCGTGCAGGTGTTCCGACGTGTGGTCCTCCCGATCCTCCACCTCGTCGTCCTGCTCGTCATCGCGGTGTCGCTCGCCTGGCTGGCGTTCGCCCCGTCCGGTGACGCCGGCGCGGACGACGAGTTCCCCACGGGCGAGCTGCTGGGGATGGAGACCGTCGTGGAGCGATCGCGATCGCGGACCCCGTCGCGGCGAAGCCGGACCGGACGGCACTGTCAACCACATCTGGGCGCGCCCGGGGATGGTCGTGGAGGAGGGCGACGACCTCTTCCAGATCATGGCAGAGGAGGTGCCGGACGAGGCCTCCGATCCCGGTGCCCCGGACGGGTCCCAGGACGCGGAGGACGCGGAGGCCCTGACCGTCACCCCACGCACGTACAGCGCGACCGCGGACATCGAGCCCGTCGAGCTCTACCGACTGGGCGACCTGCCGGACACCGCGCAGATCATCATCGACCAGGGGCCGCCGCCCTCCGACTGCACGTCGCTGAGCCTGCTGGAGGCCGGAGCGCCCCCGACGGGTGGCGGAGGCGCAGCCGGCGGCGACGCGGGCGCCGGCGGGGACACGGCCGGTGACGCGGACATGTCCGGTGACGACGGCCTCGGCATCGGTGACGACGGCCTGGACACCGGTGCGGCCGGCGACACCGGATCCGGCACGACGCAGCTGCGGTGCGGCATCCCCGATGACGTCGAGGTCTACAACGGGCTCACGATGTGCATGATCGTCGACGTGGGCTCCGCGGACGACGTGCTCACCGTCCCGGTCACCGCCGTGCGCGGCATGGGCGAGGACGCCTCCGTCTGGGGCCCGGGCGACACAGGCGAGCCGGAGGAGCGGTCCGTCACGATCGGCATGTCCGACGGCACGCGCGCAGAGGTGGTGAGCGGTCTCGAGGAGGGCGAGTCCATCCTCGAGTACGTGCCGGGCACGGAGCCGGACATGGACGAGGGCATGGACTTCGGGATGGTCGGGTGACGGCGCCGCTGCTGCACCTCGAGGGCGTCGCGCGCTCCGTGCGCCTGCCGGACGGCTCGCTGCTGGAGATCCTGCGCCGCATCGACCTGACGGTGCACCCGGGCGAGCACGTGGGGATCGTGGGCCGCTCCGGCACCGGCAAGTCGACCCTGCTCAACATCCTGGGACTGCTGGATCGGCCCACCGGCGGGCACATGCTGTGGGACGGCACCCCCACCGCCCGCCTGTCGCAGCGCACCGCCTCCCGGATCCGCGGTGCGCAGATCGGCTTCGTCTTCCAGCAGTTCAACCTGCTGCCGGGACGCACGGCGCTGGAGAACGTCGCCCACCCGCTGCTCTACGGGACCGCCGCAGAGGTCCGCACCCGCAAGCGGCGCGCCCGTGAGGTCCTCGAGCGGCTGGGCCTGGGGGAGCGCGCCGATCAGGTGCCCACCCGCCTGTCCGGCGGTGAGCAGCAGCGGGTCGCGATCGCGGTGTGCTCGCTCACCCTGGTCGTCGCGATGTCGACGATGGCGCAGGACTCGCTGCGGGCCAGCTGCGAGCAGATGAGCGGCCGCGCGGCCACTCTCACCCTCGAGACGGAGGACCCGCGGCTGAGCGCCGATCCCGCCGCACTGCGGGCGGCGGCGGACCCGGTGCTCGAGGAGTTCTCGATCACGCGGACCACCGTCCTGTCGCAGTCGCAGGTGCTGGTCACCGGGCGATACGGCGACGAGTGGGCGGACACGCTGCTCATCGAGCCGGACCACGGCACGATCTTCAGCGCGGAGCTGGTCGCCGGTTGCTGGTTCGCCCCCGGCGACGAGCAGAACCTCGCCCCGGCGGCCGTCGTGAACGAGAACGTCCTGGCGGATCAGGGCCTCACAGCCTCGGACCTCCCTGCCTCGATCGAGCTGGCCGCGACCGAGGGCGGGGCCCCGCTGACCGCGACCGTCATCGGGGTGACACGCGGCAACCGGTGGGAGATGCGCGAGGTCCGCCTGCTGGCCGGCGCACCTGCCGCGACCGCGCTCGTGCAGGAGCCGCAGCAGTTCTCGCTGCAGGCGTGGGTGCCGGAGGAGATCGCTGACGACCTGGCCACGCAGGTCTCCTCCCGACTGAGCGCCATAACGGGCGGGACGTGGTCCGGCTACCGGTCCGACGCCTTCGCCTTCGGGGACGATCCCCTGGGCGTCCTGCGGACGATCCTCCTGGCGATCGCGGGGCTCATCCTGTTCCTGGGCGTCATGGGGCTGCTCAACATCGCGCTCGTGACGGTGCAGCAGCGGGTGCGGGAGATCGGCATCCGCCGCAGCTTCGGCGCCACCGGGGCCCGCGTCTTCTTCTCCGTCATGATGGAGTCCGTCGTCGCGACGAGCCTGGCCGGCGTCGTGGGGATCGCCGTCTCCGTCCTCATCCTCCGCACGCCCGCGGTCATGGCGATCCTGACCGACGGCATGGCCGCGGCACCGGCCTTCCCCGTGTCCGCGGCGCTCGTGGGCTTCGCGGTGTCCGTGGGAGCGGGCGCCCTGGCCGGGCTCCTGCCGGCGATCGTCGCGACCCGCGCCCGCATCGTCGACGCGATCCGGGCGTAGAGGCGCTGTGCGGCCGTGTGCCGCCGGCGGACGCCGTCCGCCCGGCCGGTCGGCTATCATGGTCGGCACACGGGAGCTTGGCAGATCCAGGCTGAGAGGAGGGCAGCGAGCCCTCGACCGTCGAACCTGAACCGGATAATGCCGGCGCAGGGAGACCTTTCTTCATCACCCGTGCCGTTCGTCGAACGAAAGGCACTGCTCATGACGCACTCGTCTGCAGACGCATCCACCCCCTCGACCGCGCAGACCACCCCCGCCGAGGCCGCAGCCGGCCCCGCATCCCCGTCACCGGGGCGCGCGGGTGCGGGCCGCCACCGCTGGCGGACGCTCGACATCGTCATCGCCGCGGTCCTGGGCGTCGTCATCGGTCTCATCTTCACGTTCTGGAACTTCGCCGGCTATGCCGGATTCCTCGCCCTCGATGCGCTCACACCGGGCTTCGGCGGTCTGGTCACCGGTGTCTGGCTGCTGGGCGGAGTCGTGGGCGGCCTCGTCATCCGCAAGCCCGGAGCAGCCCTGTTCGTCGAGGTCCTGGCCGCGGTCGTCTCGATGCTGCTGGGCAGCCAGTGGGCGGTCGAGACGGTCTACTCCGGCATCGCCCAGGGCCTGGGTGCAGAGCTCGTCTTCCTCCTGCTGGGCTACCGCCGTTTCGGGCTGGTGGCCGCGGCGCTGGCGGGCATCGGCTCCGCTGTCGCCGCGTGGACGATCGAGCTCTTCCTGTCCGGCAACATCGAGATGAGTGTCCAGTTCCTCGTCATCTACCTCACGTGCCTCATCATCTCCGGCGCCCTGCTGGCGGGTGCGCTGGGCTGGGTGCTCACGCGTGCGCTCGCCCGCACGGGCGCGCTCGATCGCTTCGCGGCGGGCCGGGAGATCCGGGGCCTCACGTGAGCGCGGCCGCGCGCGTACGCTCCGCCCACGGATCCGCACCCGCCCGCGTCGTCGCGACGGGGTGGGGCTGGCGGCACGCCTCCCGCAGGAGGGCGGCCGTCGCCGGGGTGGACCTCGTCCTCGAGCCCGGCGAGCGGGTCCTCCTGCTGGGTCCGTCCGGCGCCGGCAAGTCGACCCTGTTGGGCGGGCTCGCGGGCATCCTGGGCGACGAGGAGGACGGCGAGGAGACCGGCACGCTCACCCTGGACGGGCGACCCTCGGCCTCGCAGCGGGGGAGGGCCGGTCTCGTCCTCCAGGACCCGGACGCCAACACGATCCTGCCCGCGCTGGGCGACGACGTCGCCTTCGGGCTGGAGAACCTCGCGGTCCCGCGCGACGAGATCTGGCCGCGGGTCCGTGCGGCCCTCGACGCGGTGGGGCTCACCTACCCGCTCGATCGCCCCACCGCGCACCTGTCCGGCGGCGAGCGACAGCGCCTCGCGATCGCCGGTGTGCTCGCGATGGGGCCGGGCCTGCTCCTGCTGGACGAGCCCACCGCGAACCTCGACCATGCGGGCGCGGACGAGGTCCGGCGCGCCGTCGCGGCGACCTCGACGACGCTCGTCGTCGTCGACCACCGGGTGGACCAGTGGATCGATCTCGTCGACCGCGTCCTCGTCCTCGAGCCCGGCGGCGGCATCACGGCGGACGGCTCGCCCGCAGACGTCTTCGACTCCCGGGGTGCGGCTCTCGCGGCCGCGGGCGTCTGGGTGCCCGGCGCCCGCCCCCAGGTCGAGCGGGCGGGCAGGACAGCTGACCACGGCCTCGGCGGCGTCCTCCTCGAGGCGGACGGCGTTGCGGTGGGGCACGGACCCGTGCCCGTGCAGCGCGGCATCGACCTGACGATCCGTGCGGGGGTCTCGACCATCATCACGGGGCTCAACGGGACGGGGAAGTCCGCGCTCGCCGTCGCGCTCGCGGGTCTCGCCGCGCCTCTGGCCGGCACGCTCACTGCTCGAGGAGTCCTGGCGCACGGCACCGCTCAGTCGCAGCCGCACCGGTGGCGGTCGCGGGATCTGCTCACGCGGATCGGGACCGTGTTCCAGCGCCCCGAGCACCAGTTCGTCGCTCGCAGCGTGCGCGATGAGCTGGCTGTGGGCCCGCGCCTCACCCGGGCCGCGGACGCGGACGCCCGCGTCGACGGACTGCTGGAGCGGCTGCGCCTCTCGCACCTGGCCGACGCCCACCCGTACACCCTGTCCGGCGGTGAGCAGCGCCGGCTGTCCGTCGCGACGGCGCTCGCGACCGCGCCCACGGTGCTCGTCCTCGACGAGCCCACGTTCGGGCAGGACCGGACGACGTGGACGGAGCTCGCCGCCCTCGTCGCCGCGCACGTCGGCGACGGGGGAGCGGCCGTGTCCGTCACCCATGACGACGACTACGTGCGCGTCCTGGGCGATGAGCGGCTGCACCTGAGTCGTGACGGGGCACCTGTCATCGACCGGGCGGAGGCGTGCGCATGAGCACCGCACCGACCGCGGACCACTCGATGGGCGACGACACCGCCGGCCTCGCACCGAGCCCCACCGCACAGCACACCCGCACGCCCGCACGGGATCCGCTGGCCAGCCTGAACCCGCTCGCGCTGTGGATCGCGGCCGCGCTCGCGTCCTTGCCGCTGCTCACCAGCATCGACCTGGTCAGCGGTGCGACGGCGCTGGGCGTGTGGCTCGTCGTCTTCCTCGCCCTGGGCATCCGGCCGCGGACGATGCTGGCCCGGACATGGCCGCTGCTCCTCGCGGCACCGCTCAGCGGACTGAGCATGCTCCTGTACGCGCAGCCCGGCGGGCGCATCCACCTCTCGTGGTGGCTCGTGACGATCAGCGACAACTCGATCGAGCTGGCCGCGGCCATCACGGTGCGCGTCCTGGCGATCGGCGTGCCCGCGCTCGTCGCGCTCGTGGGCATCGACCCCACGCGACTGGCCGATGCGCTGGGCCAGATCGCGCGCCTGCCCGCCCGGTTCGTCGTGGGCGCCCTGGCCGCCGTGCGGCTGGCCGGCGTCCTCGCCGCCGACCACCGGTCCCTGGCCCGAGCCCGCCGCGCCCGAGGCCTGGGAGACTCCCGCTCCCTGCGCGGCGCACTCTCACTGCCCTTCGCCCTCGTCGTCGCCGCGGTGCGTCGCGGGACGATGCTCGCGACGGCGATGGAGGCCCGCGCGTTCGGCACGGGGGAGCGGACCTGGGCGAGGCCCTCGCGATTGCGCCGTCGCGATGCGGTTGCGATCGCGTGCGCGCTGGGCGTGTCGCTCGCCGCCGTGGGACTCGCGGTGGCGACCGGAGCGTTCCGGCTCGTGGGGGCTGGCGGATGAGCGCGGGCAGCACGCAGGTCGGAGCGGTGGGTTCCGGTACCACGGTTCGTTCCGGGAGTGCAGCGCATTCCGGCACCGGTGGTCCTCCGGACAGGGCCGCCCGGGTGGGTGGGCTCGTCCTGGTGGACGGGACCTCGGGAGCGGGGAAGACGACCGCGGCACGGGATCTGGCGGCGGGCACCGGGGCGCGGGTGCTGCACATGGACGACCTCTACGCGGGCTGGGAGGGGATGGCGCACGCGACGGCGACGCTCGAGCGGATCCTCACCGAGCGCGCCGCGGGCCGCACCCCGCGGTGGCGGCGCTGGGACTGGCACGCCTCCGCCTGGGGCGCGGAGGAGAGCATCGCGCCGTCCGTCCCGCTCATCGTCGAGGGGTGCGGCAGCGTCACCGCGGTGACGGCCGGGTTCGCGGACCGGGTCCTCTGGCTCGACGCGCCGGAGCCCGTCCGCCGCGCCCGGGCGCTCGCCCGCGACGGCGACGACTCCTGGTGGGAGGGCTGGAAGCGGCAGGAGGCCGCGCACCGGGCCGCCCATGACCCGCAGCGGTGGGCGACGGGTTGAACCGTCGCACGGGTGGGCGGCGACCGGTGAGCGGTCCCACGTGGATCGGGGCAGTCCGTCGCGTCGCGTGCGGTGTCCGTCCGCTTCGATAGACTGGCGGACGACCGCTGACCGGCTGCTGCAGATCAGCCCGCCACAGACCAGGAGGCACACGTGTCCGTCAACACCGACCTGCAGGGAGCCCAGTACTCCCTGCCGGCCCCCTTCGAAGTGGGCCGCGAGGCGATCGCGGAGTTCGCCCGCGCGATCGGCGCCACCCACCCCGCGCACGTCGACGCGGCCGCAGCACAGGAGCTGGGGTACACGGACGTCATCGCACCCACGACGTTCGCCGTCATCCCCTCGCAGCGCTGCGAGGCCCTCTACATCTCCAGCCCGGACTCCGGGATCGACTACTCGCGCGTGGTGCACGGCCAGGAGCAGTTCACGTACACCCGGCCCATCGTCGCGGGCGACCGCCTCGCGGCGACCACGCACGTGGACGGGCTGCGGGAATCGGGCGGCAACGCGATGATCACCACCCGCACAGAGCTGACGGACGCGCACTCCGGTGAGCCCGTCGCGACCGTCACGTCGACCATCGTCGTCCGCGGCGAGAAGTGAGGAGCCAGGCCATGACGAACACCGCCGCACCCCGCCCCTCGATCGACGCGCTCTCCGTGGGCGACACCGTCATCGACACGACGATCCCCGTGTCCCGCGCGGACCTCATCGCATACGCGGCCGCGTCCGGCGACCACAACCTCATCCACTGGAACGAGCGCTACGCCAAGGAGGTGGGCCTGCCCAACGTCATCGCACACGGCATGCTGACACTGGGCTCCGTCGTCGCGCGCGTGACCGACTGGACCGGCGATCCCGGCTCCGTGCTGGACGCGCGGACCCGCTTCACGTCGATGGTCGTCGTCCCGGACGCGGAGTCCGGGCCGCCCACGGCCCCCACCGCCCAGCTCGCGCTCACCGCGACCGTGGGCGCGATCGATGCCGAGGCCGGTGTCGTCCGCCTCGACCTCGCCGTGAGCGCGGGTGACGACTCGGTCCTGGGCCGCACCCAGGTGAAGGTCCGTCTGGCGTGAGGTTCGCAGACCTCACGACCCTGCGGGTGGGCGGCCCCATCGCCCACCCGCACGAGGCCCGCACCCGCGGGGAGCTCGTGGACTTCGTCCGGGCCCACCCGATGCAGGAGCCCACCGGCGCGGCACCGCGGAAGACCCCGGACGTCCTGTTCGTGGCCGGCGGCTCCAACCTGCTCGTGGCCGACGACGGCTTCGACGGACCCGTCTGCCTCGTCCGCACCCGCGGCATCGACTGGCAGAAGCCGGACGACTCCGGCGTCGTGCGCGTGACCGTCGAGGCGGGCGAGGACTGGGACGCCTTCGTCGCGCAGACCGTCGACCGCGGCCTGTCCGGCCTCGAGGCGCTGTCCGGTGTCCCCGGCTCCGTGGGCGCCACCCCGGTCCAGAACGTGGGCGCCTACGGCGCAGAGGTCGCGGACTGCCTCACGCACGTGCTCGCCCTGGACCGCGTGACGGGGGAGGAGCACCTCCTCACCGCGGACCGGCTGGGCTTCGGGTACCGGACGTCCGTCCTCAAGCGCTCGGCCGCAGAAGCCGGCGCGGTGCGATGGGTCGTCCTCGCCGTCACCTTCGACCTGCAGTCGAGCGGCGCGGGAGCCGCCGCGGATGCGCCGGGCGACGGCGCGGGTGCCGCCGTGCGCTACCGGCAGCTGGCCACCGCGCTGGACGTCGACCTGGGCACGCGAGTGCCGGTCGCGCAGGTGCGCCGGGCGGTGCTCGATCTGCGCGCGTCGAAGGGGATGGTGCTCGACGCCGCGGACCACGACACGTGGTCGGCCGGCAGCTTCTTCACCAACCCCATCCTGTCGCTCGTCGACGACGCCGTGGGGCGGGTGACCCCGGCGGACGTCCTTCCGGAGGGGGCGCCGTCCTACCCGGTCCTCGACCACCGCACGGGTGAGGCGGACCCCGCCGTCGTCAAGACCTCCGCGGCCTGGCTCATCGAGCGCGCGGGCTTCAGCCGCGGGTACTCCGTGGGAGACGGCCTCGCGTCCCTCTCCACCAAGCACACCCTCGCGCTCACCAACCGGGGCGAGGCGCGGGCTCGGGACCTCGTCGAGCTGGCGCGTCACATCCGGGCGGGGGTGGAGGAGGCCTTCGGGATCGTGCTGGTGCCGGAGCCCAACCTCGTCGGCATCGACCTGTGAGCGTGCGCGCACCGCGGCTGTCGTACGGCCGGGCCCTCACGGCGTGGCGCGGCGGACTGCCGCGTCCGCGCACCGTGCTGCGGTCCCTCCTCGTCCTGCTGTGCTGCCTCGTCATCGTCGCGCCGTGGGCGGTGCTGAGCGCGGAGACGGACGGGACCTTCGGCCCCCACGAGGCGCACTACTCCGTGACCGGCGACGCCGCGGTCGAGGTCGACCTGGGTCCGCTGGGCGCCGTCGTCGTCCCCGCCGACGGTCTCCTGCCCCTGGGCCTGGGCGTCCACGTGGCGGTGGGGGAGATCCCGGTGGAGTCGGGCGTGGGCGGGACCACGATCGATGCGCTGGGCGGAGACCTCACGGCCTACGCGGCGCTCTTCACGGATCCCGGCGCGCACGCGCGGACCATCGCGATCGACCTGGGGCAGGACATGGCGCTGCGCGCCGCCGCGGGGGTCCTGGTCCTGGTCGCCCTCCTCGTGGGCGGTCGGGCACTGGCCGGTGCGGCCGGGCGGACCGGCAGGATCTCCGGACGACGGCCTCGGCTGCGGGCCGGTGCCGCGACGGCCGGGCTGGCCGTGCTGGGAGGGGCGCTGCTGGTGCCCCTCGAGCCGCCGCGGGCGATCGAGTCCGATCCCGTCTTCATCGGCACGCCGCTGGCCGGCGCGCAGGTGACCGGACGGCTGGGCGGCGTCGTCGACGAGGCGGCGCAGGCGGCGGCGGACCTGATCCGGGAGAACGACGAGTTCTACGGGACCGTGCGCGGCGAACTGGCGGCCGCGTGGCCGCAGCGGCCCGTCGGCACCCGGCTGGGGGCCGGTCCTCTGCACGGACTGGCGAACCCGCAGCCGGCGGATCTCGCGACGATCGTGTGGACCAGTGACATCCACTGCCAGACCGGCATGTCCCGCGTGATCGGCGACGTCGTGCGCTGGAGCGACGCGGACCTCCACATCGACGGCGGCGACGTCACGATGACCGGCACGGATGCGGAGAACGTGTGCGTCGACTCCCTGGCACAGGCGCTGCCGGACGACGTGCCCACCGCCTTCGTCAAGGGCAACCACGACTCCCGGGACACCGTCCGCCGTGCCCGGGAGGTGGGCTGGACCGTGCTGGACGGGGAGCCGGTCGAGGTCGCGGGCCTCACCCTGCTGGGTGCGGGCGACCCGCGGCGCACCGTCTTCCCCTCCGGCGACGTCCTGGAGACGGGGGAGACGGCGGAGGAGTTCACCGGACGGGTCGCGCAGACGGCGTGCGCGGCGGAGGAGGACCTGCTCGTCATCCACGACCCGCGCCACGCGGAGCCTGCGCTCCAGGAGGGCTGCGCGGACTACGGCCTCCACGGGCACTGGCACCGTCGTGTCGAGCCGGAGCAGTGGGGCGCGGGCGTGCGGACGGTCGGCTCCACGACGGGCGGGGCGCTGGCGGACGCGCTCACCCCCGGACCGCTCAAGATGCCCGCGGAGATGAGCATCCTCCGCTACGACCGGACGACCGGACAGCTGGTCGACGTGCAGTACCTCACGGTGGGGATGGACGCCTCGGTCGAGTTCTCGCCCTGGGTCCCCGCACCGCAGCCGGGACCGCTGATCGAGGTGCGGCCGGAGCCGCCCGTCGAGACGGACGCGGACGGTTCGACGTGAGCCCGGAGGAGCATGTATGCTCGATCCTCGGCGGTGATCCCTCACCGCTGAAGGGGTGTGGCGCAATTGGTAGCGCAACGGTCTCCAAAACCGTAGGTTGCAGGTTCGAGTCCTGTCACCCCTGCCAGTCAGACCGATCCGGCCGGGTCGGTGACGGTCGTCGAGGAATGAGAGGGTCGAGTGGCTGAGACCTCCGCCGCAGAGGGGAAGAAGAGGCTCGGTCTCTTCGGCCGGATCCTCCGGTTCTTCCGCGAGATCATCGCGGAGCTCAAGAAGGTCGTGACCCCGACCCGCAAGGAGCTCATCAACTACACGCTCGTCGTGCTGGGCTTCGTCGTCATCATGATGCTCCTGATCACCGGACTGGACTTCGTCTTCGGACAGCTGACCGGATGGGTCTTCGCGGGCACGACGCCGTTCTGATCCCCGGGTCGGACTGAACCCGGGGACGGGCCCGCGGAGCGATCCGCGCGCTCCCCACCGCCACCCTGACCGCACCCACCGCATCGAACGAGGAGACACCACGTGTCGGACACCACTCCGGAAGAGCTGAACCCCGAGCTCGATCAGGCGAACGCCGCCGAGCCCGCGGTCGAGGCGGACACCGCCGGTGACCTCGACGTCGACGGCGGCCAGGACGCAGAGGTCCAGGACGCGCCGGCCGCCGAGGACGCACCTGCGGCAGAGGACGCGCCGGCGCAGGACGCGCCTGCGGCCGAGGACGCCGAGGCCGAGGCGATCGAGGACTTCAAGTCCGACCTGCGCATGCAGGACGGCGACTGGTACGTCATCCACTCCTACGCGGGCTACGAGAACCGCGTGAAGACGAACATCGAATCCCGCACGGTGAGCCTCAACATGGAGGAGTTCATCTTCGAGGTGCAGGTGCCGATGGAGGACGTCGTCGAGATCAAGAACGGGCAGCGCAAGCAGGTCCGTCGCGTCCGCATCCCCGGCTACGTGCTGGTGCGCATGGAGCTGACGGACGAGAGCTGGGGCGCCGTGCGCCACACGCCCGGCGTCACGGGCTTCGTGGGCAACGCCTACGACCCCGTGCCGCTCACCACGGACGAGGTCTTCGAGATGCTGCGCCCGATCTTCGAGGAGAAGCAGGCGAAGGTCGCCCAGGAGGCCGGCACGGCCCAGGGCAACGTGGGCGACGACGCGGAGTACGTCGTCGAGTTCGAGGTGGGCGAGTCCGTGCTCGTCAAGGAGGGCTCCTTCGAGGGCCACCCCGCGACGATCCAGGAGATCCGCCCGGAGAACCAGAAGCTCACGGTGCTCCTGTCGATCTTCGAGCGCGACGTCCCCGTCGAGCTGGGCTTCGACCAGGTCAGCAAGATCTGAGCGTCCCCGCGGGGACCCACTGCACTTCGCGACCTGCGGTCGCGAATCCCCGCGGCGTCGCCGCCGCGGACACGCATCGATCAGGACGTCCGGTGTGCGCTTCCCCACAGGGATTCGCCTCCGGGCGTTCGGTCGTGGAATACTGGTGGAGTTTGACTGCGCCCCGCATCGGAGGGGACGGTCGGACCCCGCCCGTGCGAGCGTCGCACGGGTGCTGGACGAGAAGAGTAAGGACCGAACATGCCTCCCAAGAAGAAGGTCGCCGGTCTGATCAAGCTGCAGATCCAGGCGGGAGCCGCTAACCCGGCACCCCCGATCGGCCCCGCGCTTGGTCAGCACGGCGTCAACATCATGGAGTTCTGCAAGGCGTACAACGCCGCGACAGAATCCCAGCGTGGCAACGTCATCCCCGTCGAGATCACCGTCTACGAGGACCGTTCGTTCACGTTCATCACGAAGACTCCGCCGGCTGCGGAGCTCATCAAGAAGGCCGCGGGCGTCAAGTCCGGCTCGGCGACCCCGCACACGGACAAGGTGGGGCACCTCTCCGCCGACCAGGTGCGCGAGATCGCAGAGCAGAAGATGGCCGACCTGAATGCCAACGACGTCGACGCGGCGTCCAAGATCGTCGCGGGCACCGCCCGGTCGATGGGCATCACCACCGACATCTGAGACCCCCGGGTCCCACACCACTGTGGCAGGGTCCGCGCGACCCGCACCACGACTGCTAGGAGAAGAAGCAGATGGCAAAGCGCTCGAAGGCCTACCAGGCCGCCGCAGAGAAGATCGCTGCGGATACGCAGTACGAACCGGCACAGGCGATCGCCCTGGCCAAGGAGACCTCGGTGTCGAAGTTCGACGGCACTGTCGAGGTCGCCCTGCGCCTGGGTGTCGATCCCCGCAAGGCCGACCAGATGGTGCGCGGCACCGTCAACCTGCCCCACGGCACCGGCAAGACGGCCAAGGTCCTCGTCTTCGCCGCGGGTGACCGTGCGGAGGCAGCCCGCGAAGCAGGTGCCGACTTCGTCGGTTCCGATGACCTGCTGGAGAAGGTGGCCGGTGGCTTCACCGACTTCGACGCGGCTGTCGCGACCCCGGACATGATGGGCAAGGTGGGTCGCCTGGGCAAGGTCCTGGGTCCCCGTGGCCTCATGCCCAACCCCAAGACCGGAACGGTCACGATGGACGTGGCGAAGGCTGTCACGGACATCAAGGGCGGCAAGATCGAGTTCCGCGTCGACAAGCACTCGAACCTGCACTTCATCATCGGCAAGTCGTCGTTCTCGCAGCAGCAGCTGGAGGAGAACTTCAAGGCCGCGATCGATGAGGTCAACCGCCTCAAGCCGTCCTCCTCGAAGGGCCGCTACATCTCGAAGGCGACGCTGTCGACGACGAACGGTCCGGGCGTTCCGGTGGACGCGGGCACGCTGCGCGCCTGATCGCACTGCGCATCGCACGCCGAAGGGCGGGAGACCCCACGGGGGCTCCCGCCCTTCGGCGTTCCCGGAGCTCGCTTCCCCGCGCACTAGGATCGGACGCATGACGAGTGATCAGCCGACCGGGGCCTCGGACACGGGCGGACTCGCGCAGCGGTTCCTCGATGAGCACGGCGAGGCACTGCGCACGGACGGCATCGCGCTGGCCATCAGGTCGCAGGCGGTGGGTCCTGACTTCGTCGCACGGGCGCAGGAGGGGCTCGCGGCAGCGGAGGCGCAGACCGACGGCGTCACCTGCCTGGCCGTCGTGACCGATCCGGATGCGCCCCTGCTGGGGGAGGACCTGCCGCTCGAGGACGAGCGGGCAGTGCTCCAGGAGATCGCGGTGCGGCTGGCCGAGGTCTCCTTCCCGCTCGTCCTCAGCCTCTTCGAGGCGTACGGGATGGCGACGGTGCCGATCATCCTCGTCGTGGGCACGGACGGCGTGAGCGACGATGTGGGGAACTCCGGACGGTGGCCGGACCGCTACCACGATGACTTCCGCGTCGACCCCGCGCCGGCGCTCGAGCTCGCGGCACTGCAGGGCGCCGCGCAGCTGGGCGCGGCAGACCGCCCGGACCCCCGTGTCTACGCGGGCACCGGGCGCGAGCGCGGGGACATCACGCAGTACCTGGAGACGCACGAGCCCGGGGGCGCGGACGTGCTCACCGCGATGACGGTCGCCGCTGTGGGCGGGGTGGGGCTCGTCTGGTTCTTCGGTCGGCGCGCGACGCTGTCGGAGGAGCGCGAGCGGGCTGCACTGGCTGCGCGCACCCCCACGCCCGTCCCACCGGAAGTTCTCGACCGTATGCCCCTGCTGCTGGATCGCACGTTCCCTGCCATTGATCCGCAGCAGGCGCGGTCGGAGCAGGCGCTGGACCACGCGGCCGCACTGGTGGAGGACATCGATGCGCACCGGACTCTGCGCGATCGCATCCACGGGCGACTCCGTCCGGACGGCGACGCTCTCGAGCCGGACGATGGACCTCATACGTCTGACGGCAGCTCTCGCGACACGGATGGTGCACCCTGCGAGGCCGTGGGGTGGTCGTCCGAGGTCGTCGATCCGGTCCTCCCTCCAGTTGAAGTGGCCGCGCTCCTGGTCCTCGACGCGCAGCTGGACGATCGCGTGCGGACATGGGAGACCCATGTGCGGTCCGGGGCCGCGGTGGACGGTGCGGGTCCTCCGCAGCACTGCGCGCTGAACCCCTTCCATGGGCAGGCTGCCGTCCACGGAGGCTCGGTCGTCACGGCGACGGTGGCGGGACGGGACGCCGCGATCCAGGTGCCGGTGTGCGCGGAGTGCCGGGAGGCGACGGGGTGGGACGAGCCGCCGGACGTCCTGCGGGTGCGGGCGGGCAGGCGAGTGCGCCCGTACGTCGAGGTCGACGACGGGTACGCGCGCAGCATGTTCGGCGCCCTCGCACCGCTGGCGCAGGCCTGCGTCCGACCGCCCCTCTCTGACCCTGTGGGATCGCGCACCGACGTTCCCTCGGCGGCGCGTGGGATTCTGACGATCCGGGGGATCCCGCTGCTCGTCCTGCTGGGAGCAGCCGTGGTGGGCGGTGCCCTGGCGATCCTCTTCGCGGGCCTCGAGGGGCAGGAGTTCTACACGCTGCAGGAGCAGGCTGAGCGCGCCGCGGAGACGGGCCCCACGGTGTGGGGCTATCCGCTGTGGAACTGGCTGCGCGGTGTGGGTTTCGGCAGCCTCTTCGCGGTGGTCCTCGCCGTTCTGGGACTCATCGTCGTCGGCTTCGTGCGCACCATGAGGTCGGACGATGCCTCCGATGACGGTCACACGGATCAGTCTCGTTCTCGCACTCTCCTCCAGCGGGAGGAGCCGTGACAGCAGCGGGTGCGGACGACCTCGGAGCGCTCGCCGACCCCCTCGCGCAGTCGCTGGCGGGCGACCCCGTCCACGTGACCGCGGCAGCGGAGGCGCGCGTGCCGGACGAGGCGGCGGCACAGCTGCGGGAGAAGGCGCAGGCGCTGCCGTACCCGGTGCATGTGGTGCTCGTGGACGATGCGCTGAACGAGGAGTCCGGGAGCGAGCTCGTCGACCTTCTGGCCGACCGGGTGGGGGAGGACGGGGTCTATCTCGTGGCGTCCCCGCACGGTCGCGTCTCCAGCGCCGTCGTCGAGGACGGTACGGAGGCCCTGGACGATGCGCGGGAGGCGATCGCCTCGACGCAGGGCTCGGGCTCCGGCTACGAGGGGGTGCGGCTCGTCTCGACCGCGCTCGATGCCCTTGCCGAGGACGCGGGCGTCGCGGTGGCCGATGGCGAGGCGCGGGACGCGGGAACCTCTGACCGTGCGGAGGGCATGGGGGAGGGCACGAGCAGTCAGGGAACGACCGGTCAGAGCACTGAGCCCCCGGGCGGGCCGGACTTCAGCGCGGACCAGCTGGTCCTGGGAGTCCTGCTGGCCGGCATCGTCGTGGCCGCAGCGGTCTTCGCCGTCGTCGGGCTGGTGACCAGGCGTCGCGCGGCCCGGCTCGCGCTGCCCCCGCGCGTCCGCATGCCCGCAGACCTGCTGCTGGACGCGGCGCAGATGCAGCGCAGCCGGATCCGGGCCGCGCTCATCGAGGACACGCTGGGAATCGCCGCCCGCCTGCGCGCGCTCGATTCGAGGGGACTTCCCGCCGAGCAGGTCGACGAGGTGCGGCGTGGACTGGACGCGTACACGTTCGCGGGGCGCCTCGTCGATGCCGACGACGTGACCCGTGCGGATCTGGCGGGTGCGCTCGTCCTGCTGATGGAGGCGGGGGGTGCGGTGGACCGCGCGGAGTCCGCTGCCGCTGGAGGACCCACGGGTGCTGCTGGCGGACGCAGGGGTGCCTCCCGGACGGATGCCGCCCGGCTGTGCACGGTCGATCCGACCCACGGTGCCTCGAGTGCGCGCGCACGGCTGCCGCGTGGGGCGGGTGCCGGCACCACCCCGCCACTGCCCGTCTGTGCGCCCTGCCAGCGTGACCTCACCGCGGGTCGGACTCCCGCGTGGCTCCACGACCGGGGCCGGCCGTACGTCGAACGGGACACGGTGTGGTCCCGCACCTGCTTCGGCGCAGAGGACGGCGACCTCGTCGAGATGATCCGAGTGGAGCTCGTCGGGAGAGCGGGCGGGCCGGGCGCCTGAGCAGGACCGCGGCTCAGTCGTGCGGGCCCAGGGCCAACCGGTCGGCGACGCGGGAGATGATCGCGCCCAGCAGAAGCGATCCGCCCACGGCGATCGCGACGGACGCCCACAGCGGCAGCGGGATCCAGTGCGCCGTGAGCCACCCGAAGGCCAGCGAGTAGGCGGTCCAGATCATCCCCGCCCCGGTCGTCCGCGCCAGCCACTCCTTGAGGTCCAGGCGCGTCGAGCCGGACACGAGGGCGATGAGAGTGCGACCCAGCGGGATGAAGCGGGCGAGTACGGCGAAGTACAGGCCGCCGCTCTCCAGCTTCGCCTCGAGCTTCTCGATGCGGCGCTGCGCGGCGGGGGAGCGCAACAGCGGCCACTGCGTGAAGCGGCTGCCGCGGCCCATCAGGTACATGACGTGATCGCCCAGCACGGAGCCGGCCGTGCCCGCGACGATGAGCAGGATGAGCGCGGGGCGCCCGGAATGCGCGTTGACGGCTCCCAGCGCCACGATGAGCGCACTGGACGGGACGGGCGGGATCGCGGCAGACACCGCGATGACGAGACCGAACACCGGGTACAGCCACTGCGAACCCACGAGGCTCAGCACGAACTCCTGCACATCCTGCACTGGACCAGCCTAGTGCCACCGGCCCGTCCCGCTAGGGTGGGCGCATGCTCGAGACGCACACCCCAGGAGGCACGGACGTCATCGTCGCCGCGAGTGTGTTCCTCCTGGGCGGTTCGGCCCTCGCCTGGACGCTGGTGCGTCGCGACCAGCCGGCAGCGCGGTCGCATGACGGGTCCGCGGAGGCCCGGTCCGCAACCCGCATCCCACCGGAGGCCGCCGACCGGCTCCCCGAGCTGCTGGACGCAACCGCGGGCGACATCGACCCGGCCGCCGCGACCACAGAGGCCGGGCGCACCGCCGCCCACGCCCTGCTGGAGGCAGACCAGGCCTTCGCGGTCCTCGCCGAACGCGTGCGCGCTCGCCTGCCGCAGGGGACCACCCCGGGCACAGCCGCCGAGGCCGCCGCCGGGTCCCGGCCACCCTCCCGTCAGCAGGTCGAGGACGCGGTCCCACCCGTCGAGGCCGCCGCACTCGTTGTCCTCGAGGCGCAGCTGCGGGCCCGCGTGCGGGCCTGGGAGTCGCACCTGCGCACGGGCAGCGATCCCGCAGACTCACCCCTGCCGCGCTTCTGCTCCCTCAACCCGTTCCACGGCCAGGCGACGGTGACCGAGGAGGGGACTGCGGCCTCGGCGTCGGATGCGCCCGTGTGCACCGCCTGCCGTGAGGCGTTCGCGGACGGCCGGGACCCGGACGTGCTGCGAGTCCGCACCCGCAGCGGAGTGCGCCCGGTCGAGGATGCCGAGCCCGCCTACGCGCGCGGCTTCGCAGGAGCGGGCGAGGAATTGGCACGTGCCGTGCAGGAGCCGCCGGCCTCCGGACCGGTCGGTCAGCGCGGAGGCGGGCGGGCCGCGACCGGCTCCGTCCTGGGCGCGATCGCGGTGCCGGTGGCGGGCCTCGTGCTCGGGGTGGTCGTGGGCATGCTCGTCTCGATCCTCGTGGCCGGGGACGGTGCGGCCGGCGCCGCAGCGGGGGAGGGCGCGGGACCCGTGCTCCTGGGCTACCCGCTGCTCAACGCGCTGCGCGGAGCGGGGATCGGCGCGCTGGCGGCCGTCCTGGTGTTCGGCATCGTCGCGGCGGCGATCAACGGGGTGCGCCGGCTCCGGTCGGGACGGCACACGCCGGGCGACGGCTTCGACCCCAATCGGTGCGACGAGCTCGACACCCCGGTCGTCCGCGAGAACATCAGACGGCTGCGAGACCGCTGACGTGAGCCGCACCACGGCCGTCGTCGCCGCGTTGACAGCCGGCAGCGGATGACCGTAGAGTCATGCATTGCCCAAGACCGTCGGTCTCTGCGGCGCTGACTCCGTCAGGAGGACGCGACGCGGACGAAGACCCAGCAGGACGCTGGTGACCCGCGCAGGCGAGGATCTCCCGGAATGCCCAGCATTCCTTTCACTGTGAGCGTCCCGCGCCTGTCGTGGGGCGCTCTTCCTGTTCGGGGCGGGGGCACCGACATCAACGAAAGGAATGCCATGGCGAGGCCCGACAAGGCAGCCGCGGTCGCAGAGATCAAGCAGGAGCTTGAGTCCTCGAACGCCGCCGTGCTGACCGAGTACCGCGGGCTCACCGTTGCGCAGATGAAGGATCTGCGCAGGTCACTCGGTGAGCACGCCACCTACGCCGTGGTGAAGAACACTCTCACCGCCATCGCTGCCAAGGAAGCAGGGATCGACGCCTTCGAGGGACAGCTTGCCGGACCCACGGCAATCGCGTTCGTCAAGGGCGAGCCCTCCGAGGCTGCGAAGGCGCTGCGTGACTTCGCCAAGGCGAATCCTCAGCTCGTCATCAAGGCCGGAGTCCTCGAGGGCTCCGCGCTGACGGCAGAGGACATCACCAAGCTCGCCGATCTGGAATCCCGCGAGGTGCTGCTTGCGAAGGCAGCCGGTGCACTCAAGGCAGGCCTGTACCAGGCCGCTTACCTGTTCACCGCTCCGCTGGTCAAGACCGTGCGAACCGTCGACGCTCTGCGCGAGAAGAACGGCGGTGCCGACGAGGCGCCGGCCGACGACGCCTGAGTCCGACACCCCGAACACCACCACTGACCGGTGCACATCCTCCGGTCGCGAATGGAAGGAACAGCCACCATGGCTAAGCTCACCCCCGAAGAGCTCATCGAGGCTTTCAAGGAGCTCTCCCTCATCGAGCTGTCCGACTTCGTCAAGAAGTTCGAGGAGACCTTCGAGGTCGAGGCCGCGGCTCCGGTCGCAGCCGTCGCAGCCGCTCCGGCCGCCGGCGGTGCCGGTGCCGAGGCCGCTGAGGAGCAGACGGAGTTCGACGTCGTCCTCGAGTCGGCCGGCGAGAAGAAGGTCCCGGTCATCAAGGAGGTCCGTGGACTGACTTCGCTGGGCCTGAAGGAGGCCAAGGACCTCGTGGACTCGGCTCCCAAGGCCGTCCTGGAGGGCGTCTCCAAGGAGGCTGCGGAGAAGGCCAAGGAGGCCCTGGAGGGCGCCGGCGCCACCGTCACGCTCAAGTGATGCGCGCCGCGTGAGCGGGGCGGTCGCCGCACCGCTCGCTCGGCTCTCTCACGACGGAGCCCCCGTCACCGCTTCGGTGGTGACGGGGGCTCCGTGCATTCAGAACCCTGCCGCCCGCACCCGTCCGTGCGCATCGCACCCCGTCGCCGAGGCCGGGGCCGGGTCAGAGGATCCGGGTCACCCGCACGCCCAGCACCTCCGTGCCGGCGACCGGGGCGCCCGGTGCGGCGAGGAGGGATGTGGCCATCCGTGCGGGCAGGTCCGCGCGGACGGCCGGATCGTCCGCGTCCGCCGAGGCGGCGAAGGCGGCGAGGTCCGTGCGCTGGGTCCGCACGAAGTCGAGGTCGACCGGTCGCCCGTGCCCGGGCACGACATGCGTGATGCCGGGGACCTCCACCAGGCGCTCGAGCGTGCGCACCCATGCGACGGGCGAGGCGTCGAGGCCCACCTGGGGCGGTGCGCCCTCCTCCACGAGGTCGCCCACCAGCAGGAGCGGCCCCACCCGCAGGACCAGGTCCGTGTCCGTGTGCCCGGTCGCCACGAGCGCCTCGACGACCTCGCCGTCGCCCAGCTCCAGCGTGTCGCCGTCCTCCAGCGGTTCGATCGGGACCGCCAGGTCCTCCGGGCCGGGCAGGTCGAAGGCGTGCTCGGAGGCCTCCGCGTGCTGCAGCCACGCGGAGCCGGGGGAGTCCCGGACGAAGGCGGGTGAGCCGTGGAATCCGGTGACCCCGGCCTCAGCGAAGGTGGGGTTCCCGAAGAAGTGGTCCCAGTGGTCGTGCGTGTTCGCGATGGCCAGGGGCAGATCCGTGATCTGCCGCACGGCGGCCAGGAGTCGGGTCGCCTGGTCGGGGCCGGCGCCGGTGTCGACCAGCAGGGCGCGCCGCGACCCGACCACCAGGACGGATGTGAGGCGGACGGGGTCGGATGCGAGAGTGAAGACCTGCATGCCCGCATGCTCTCATCCGCAGGGAGCGAGCGATACTACCACGACGGGCTTGCGGGCAAGCCGACACGCGAGTAGTCTGGTCCTTTGCATTGCTCTGCCTTCGTGTTGCCTTCATATAGCGGTGGGCCGGACGGAGCTCGAACCCCTCGTCACACCCTGTGCGCGCACGTCGCGCACCTCGACGACGGGACCGGGCGGGCAGGTCGAACCGGAGACATCAGGTATCACCCGGAAGGATCCCATTGGCTGCTGCCGACGACCACACCACGACCGCTGCCGCTTCACCGAAGCGCATCTCGTTCGCGAAGATCCGCGAGCCCCTGGAGGTCCCGGACCTCCTCGCCCTCCAGACGGACAGCTTCGACTGGCTGATCGGCAACGACCGCTGGCAGGATCGCGTCATCGAGGCCACGGAGTCCGGCGACGAGTCCGTCGCCACCGTCTCCGGCCTCGAGGAGATCTTCGAGGAGATCTCTCCCATCGAGGATTTCGCCGGCGCCATGTCGCTGTCCTTCCGCGAGCACCGCTTCGAGCCGCCCAAGTACTCGGTCGACGAGTGCAAGGAGCGGGACATGACCTACTCCGCACCGCTGTTCGTCACCGCGGAGTTCATGAACAACAACACGGGCGAGATCAAGTCGCAGACGGTCTTCATGGGCGACTTCCCGCTCATGACCCCGCAGGGCACCTTCGTCATCAACGGCACGGAGCGCGTCGTCGTCTCCCAGCTGGTCCGCTCGCCCGGCGCCTACTTCGAGACGACCCCGGACCGCACCTCCGACAAGGACATCTTCACGGCGAAGATCATCCCGTCGCGCGGCGCGTGGCTGGAGTTCGAGATCGACAAGCGCGACCAGGTGGGCGTCCGCCTGGACCGCAAGCGCAAGCAGTCCGTCACGGTGCTGCTCAAGGCCCTGGGCTGGAGCGAGTCGAAGATCCTCGAGGAGTTCGGCGACTACGAGTCCGTCCGCGAGACGCTCGCGAAGGACACGGTCCAGACGCAGGACGAGGCGCTGCTGGACATCTACCGCAAGCTGCGTCCGGCGGAGCCCGCGACGACGGAGGCCGCGCGCACGCTGCTCGACAACCTCTACTTCAACCCCAAGCGGTACAACCTGGACAAGGTGGGCCGCTACAAGATCAACCGCAAGCTGGGGATCGACGCGCCGCTGTCCGACTCCGTGCTCAGCACGGACGACATCGTCGCGACCATCCGCTACATCGTCGCGCTGCACGCGGGCAGGGAGACGCTGCCCGGCACCCGCGACGGCCAGGACGTCGAGCTGCGCGTCGCGGACGACGACATCGACCACTTCGGCAACCGCCGCATCCGCGCGGTGGGCGAGCTCATCGAGAACCAGGTCCGCACGGGCCTGTCCCGCATGGAGCGCGTCGTCCGCGAGCGGATGACGACGCAGGACGTCGAAGCGATCACCCCGCAGTCGCTCATCAACATCCGGCCCGTGGTCGCTGCGATCAAGGAGTTCTTCGGCACCAGCCAGCTCTCGCAGTTCATGGACCAGAACAACCCGCTGGCCGGCCTCACGCACAAGCGCCGCCTGTCCGCGCTGGGCCCCGGCGGTCTGTCCCGCGACCGCGCCGGCATGGAGGTCCGCGACGTCCACCCGTCGCACTACGGCCGCATGTGCCCCATCGAGACGCCCGAGGGTCCCAACATCGGTCTGATCGGTTCGCTCGCGTCCTACGCGCGCATCAACCCGTTCGGCTTCATCGAGACCCCGTACCGCAAGGTCGTCGACGGCGTCGTGTCGGACGAGACCGTCTACCTCACGGCGGACGACGAGCTCGACTACACGATCGCGCAGGCGAACGCACCGCTGGACGACTCCTCGACGTTCGTCGAGGACCTGGTCCTGGCCCGTCCGAAGGGCGGATCCGGTGAGGCGGAGCTGTTCCCGGTCGCGGACATCGACTTCATGGACGTCTCCGCGCGCCAGATGGTGTCGGTTGCGACCGCGCTCATCCCGTTCCTGGAGCACGACGATGCGAACCGCGCGCTCATGGGCGCGAACATGCAGCGTCAGGCCGTGCCGCTGGTCGGCTCCGAGGCGCCCTTCGTGGGCACCGGCATGGAGTACCGCGCCGCGGTGGACGCCGGTGACGTCATCACCGCGCAGAACCCGGGCGTCGTGACGGAGGTGTCCGCCGACTACGTGACCGTCATGAACGACGACGGCACGCAGCAGGTGTACAAGGCGGAGAAGTTCCGCCGCTCCAACCACGGCACGTCCTACAACCAGCGCATCGTCGTGAGCGAGGGCGACCGCGTCGAGGTGGGCTCCGTCCTGGGCGACGGCCCCTCGACCGACCAGGGCGAGATGGCGCTGGGCAAGAACCTGCTCGTCGCGTTCATGTCGTGGGAGGGCTACAACTTCGAGGATGCGATCATCCTCTCCCAGCGCATGGTGCAGGACGACGTCCTCTCCTCGATCCACATCGAGGAGCACGAGGTCGACGCCCGCGACACCAAGCTGGGCGCGGAGGAGATCACGCGCGACATCCCCAACATCGCCCCGGACGCGCTGGCGGACCTGGACGAGCGCGGCATCATCCGCATCGGCGCAGAGGTCAACGACGGCGACATCCTGGTCGGCAAGGTCACGCCCAAGGGCGAGACGGAGCTGACCCCGGAGGAGCGCCTGCTCCGCGCGATCTTCGGCGAGAAGTCGCGCGAGGTCCGCGACACCTCGCTCAAGGTCCCGCACGGCGAGTCCGGCACCGTCATCTCCGTCAAGGTCTTCGACCGCGACGAGGACGACGAGCTGGCACCGGGCGTCAACCAGCTGGTCCGCGTCTACGTCGCCCAGCGACGCAAGATCACGATCGGCGACAAGATGGCCGGCCGCCACGGCAACAAGGGCGTCATCTCCCGCATCCTGCCGGTCGAGGACATGCCGTTCCTGGAGGACGGCACCCCGGTCGACATCATCCTGAACCCGCACGGCGTGCCCCGCCGCATGAACATCGGCCAGGTCATGGAGATCCACATGGGCTGGATCTCCAAGCAGGGCTGGAAGCTCGAGGGCACCCCGGAGTGGGCGGAGAAGATGCACGGCTTCGTCGATGAGGCGGAGCCCGGCACCAACGTCGCCACGCCGGTGTTCGACGGTGCTCACTGGGAGGAGCTGCGCGGTCTGCTCGAGGCCACGAAGCCCAACGAGGACGGCGAGCGCATGGTCGACACGTCCGGCAAGGCCCGGCTGTTCGACGGCCGCTCCGGCGAGCCGTTCCCGTACCCCATCTCCGTGGGCTACATGTACATGCTCAAGCTGCACCACCTGGTGGACGACAAGATCCACGCGCGCTCGACGGGTCCGTACTCGATGATCACCCAGCAACCGCTGGGCGGCAAGGCGCAGTTCGGCGGTCAGCGCTTCGGCGAGATGGAGGTGTGGGCGCTGGAGGCGTACGGCGCCGCCTACACGCTCCAGGAGCTGCTCACGATCAAGTCGGACGACATCCCCGGCCGCGTGAAGGTGTACGAGGCGATCGTCAAGGGCGAGAACCTGCCGGATCCGGGCATCCCGGAGTCCTTCAAGGTGCTCATCAAGGAGATGCAGTCGCTCTGCCTGGACATCGAGGTGCTGTCGTCGGACGGCATGCAGGTCGAGATGCGCGATTCGGATGAGGAGGTCTTCCGCGCGGCGGAGGAGCTGGGCATCAACCTGTCGCGCCACGAGGCCAACACCGTCGAAGAAGTCTGACCCACCGAACGAATGATGCGGTGATCTCCGATCACCGTGAAACAGAGAAGGATTCACGTGCCTGACGTCAATTTCTTTGATGAACTGCGCATCGGCCTGGCCACGGCCGACGACATCCGCCGTTGGTCGCACGGTGAGGTCAAGAAGCCGGAGACCATCAACTACCGCACCCTGAAGCCGGAGAAGGACGGGCTCTTCTGCGAGCGCATCTTCGGTCCCACCCGGGACTGGGAGTGCGCGTGCGGCAAGTACAAGCGCGTCCGCTTCAAGGGCATCATCTGCGAGCGCTGCGGCGTCGAGGTGACCCGCGCCAAGGTGCGCCGCGAGCGCATGGGCCACATCGAGCTCGCCGCTCCGGTCACCCACATCTGGTACTTCAAGGGTGTGCCGTCCCGACTGGGCTACCTGCTGGACCTGGCGCCCAAGGACCTCGAGAAGGTCATCTACTTCGCGGCGTACATGATCACCTCGGTCGACGAGGAGTCGCGTCACCGCGATCTGCCCACGCTGCAGAACCAGATCGACGTGGAGAAGAAGCGCGTCGAGTCCCGTCGTGACGCGGACATCGACCGCCGCGCCAAGAAGCTCGAGGAGGACCTCAAGTCCCTCGAGGCCGACGGTGCGACCGCCGCCGCGAAGCGGAAGATCGAGACGCAGGCGGAGAAGGAGATGGGCAATCTCCGGAAGGCCGCGGACCGCGAGATCGACCGCATCGAGAAGGTCTGGGACCGCTTCAAGTCGCTCAAGGTCTCCGACCTGGAGGGCGACGAGTCGCTCTACCGCGACATGGTCGCCCGCTTCGGCCTGTACTTCACGGGCTCGATGGGTGCCGCCGCGATCCAGCAGCGTCTGCGCGACTTCGACCTGACGGCCGAGGCGGAGATGCTGCGCGAGCTCATCAAGACCGGCAAGGGACAGCGGAAGACCCGCGCGCTCAAGCGCCTCAAGGTCGTCAACGCGTTCCTCACGACGGACAACTCGCCGGAGGGCATGGTCCTGGACGCCGTCCCGGTCATCCCGCCGGACCTGCGCCCCATGGTGCAGCTGGACGGCGGCCGCTTCGCGACCTCCGACCTGAACGACCTGTACCGCCGCGTCATCAACCGCAACAACCGCCTCAAGCGCCTGCTGGACCTGGGTGCCCCTGAGATCATCGTGAACAACGAGAAGCGGATGCTGCAGGAGGCCGTCGACTCGCTGTTCGACAACGGCCGTCGCGGTCGCCCGGTCACCGGACCCGGCAACCGTCCGCTCAAGTCGCTGTCCGACATGCTCAAGGGCAAGCAGGGCCGGTTCCGCCAGAACCTGCTGGGCAAGCGCGTCGACTACTCGGGCCGTTCCGTCATCGTCGTGGGCCCCACGCTGCAGCTGCACCAGTGCGGCCTGCCCAAGACGATGGCGCTGGAGCTCTTCAAGCCCTTCGTCATGAAGCGGCTGGTGGACCTCAACCACGCGCAGAACATCAAGTCCGCCAAGCGGATGGTCGAGCGTCAGCACGGCCAGGTCTGGGACGTGCTGGAAGAGGTCATCACGGAGCACCCGGTGCTGCTCAACCGCGCACCCACGCTGCACCGCCTGGGCATCCAGGCCTTCGAGCCGCAGCTGGTCGAGGGCAAGGCCATCCAGATCCACCCGCTCGTCTGCTCCGCGTTCAACGCGGACTTCGACGGTGACCAGATGGCCGTGCACCTGCCGCTGTCCACGGAGGCACAGGCAGAGGCACGTGTCCTCATGCTGTCCGCGAACAACATCCTCAAGCCCTCGGACGGCAAGCCCGTCACGATGCCGTCGCAGGACATGATCGTGGGCATCTACCACCTCACCAGCGAGCGCTCCGGCGCCGTGGGCGAGGGCCGCGAGTTCAAGGACGTCGCCGAGGCGATCATGGCGTTCGACCTGGGCGAGCTGGACCTGGGCGCGCAGATCCGCGTGCGGGTCGATCGCGTCGTCCCGGGCCGCGACCTGGAACTGCCGGAGGGGTGGGAGCCGGGCACGCCCGCGCTCATCTCCACGACGCTGGGCCGCGCCCTCTTCAACGAGGTGCTCCCGGACACGTACGAGTACGTCAACCGCACGGTCGACAAGAAGATGCTGTCCTCGATCGTCAACCGTCTGGCGGACCACTACCCCAAGGTCGAGGTCGCGCACACGCTCGACAACTTCAAGGCGGACGGCTTCTACTGGGCCACCCGCTCCGGCATCACGGTCGCGATGTCCGACGTCGTGGCGCCGGAGACGAAGACGGAGATGCTGGACGCGGCCGAGGAGCTGGTGGACCGCGTCGAGGAGCAGTACGAGATCGGTGCGCTCACGGAGGACGAGCGTCGCGCGGAGCTCGTGAAGATCTGGACCGAGGCCACGGACAAGGTGTCCGAGGCGATGGAGCAGAACTTCCCCGAGGAGAACTCGGTGCTGCGCCTCGTCAACTCCGGCGCGTCCGGCAACTGGATGCAGGTCCGTCAGCTGGCGGGCATGCGCGGACTGGTGACGAACCCCAAGGGCGAGATCATCCCGCGTCCCATCAAGTCGAACTACCGCGAGGGCCTGTCCGTCCTCGAGTACTTCATCGCATCGCACGGTGCGCGCAAGGGCCTGGCGGACACCGCGCTCCGCACGGCGGACTCCGGCTACCTCACGCGTCGCCTGGTCGACGTGTCGCAGGACGTCATCGTCCGCGCGGAGGACACGGATTCCGCGAAGGGCATCACCCTGCCGGTCGCGCAGCGTGCGTTCGACGGGACCCTGGAGCCGCACGAGTACGTGGAGACCAGCGTCTATGGCCGCCTGACGGTGTCCGACGTGACGGGTCCCGACGGCGAGGTGCTGGTGCCGGCGAAGACGGACGTGACGGGCGAGGTCGTCGACCTGCTCGTGGCGAACGGCATCGAGTCGCTCAAGGTCCACTCGGTCCTGACGGCGGACTCGGACGTGCAGATCTCCGCGATGCACTACGGCCGCTCGATGGCCACCGGCAAGCTCGTGGACATCGGCGAGGCCATCGGCACCGTCGCTGCGCAGTCGATCGGTGAGCCCGGCACGCAGCTGACCATGCGCACCTTCCACACCGGCGGTGTCGCCGCCGGCGGCGGCGACATCACGCAGGGTCTGCCCCGTGTGACGGAGCTGTTCGAGGCGCGCACGCCCAAGGGCTTCGCACCGATCGCGGAAGCCGCGGGCCGGGTGAAGATCGACGACTCGCGCAAGACGCGCTTCGTCATCGTGACCCCGGACGACGGCGGCGAGGAGATCGAGCACGCGGTGGGCCGCCGCAGCCGCCTCCTGGTGGAGGACGGTCAGCGCGTCGACGCCGGCGCGCAGCTGGTCGAGGGTGCGATCGATCCCAAGCAGGTGCTGCGCATCCGCGGTCGCCGTGAGGCGGAGCGGTTCCTGGTCGACGAGGTGCAGAAGGTGTACCGGTCGCAGGGCGTGGGCATCCACGACAAGCACATCGAGGTCATCGTGCGCCAGATGCTCCGTCGCGTGACGGTCATCGAGTCCGGCGACACGAAGCTGCTCCCCGGTGAGCTGGTGGACCGCGGTCGCTACCAGGAGGAGAACAAGCGCGTCGTGCAGGAGGGCGGTCAGCCCGCCTCCGCCCGCGATGAGCTCATGGGCATCACGAAGGCGTCGCTCGCGACGGAGTCGTGGCTGTCCGCGGCCTCCTTCCAGGAGACGACGCGCGTCCTCACCGAGGCCGCGCTGGAGGGTCGCTCCGACCCGCTGCTGGGCCTCAAGGAGAACGTCATCCTGGGTAAGCTCATCCCGGCCGGTACCGGTATGCACAAGTACCGGGACATGATCGTCGAGCCCACGGAGGAGGCGAAGCAGGAGCTGTTCACCAACTCCTACAGCGACTTCTACCCGCCGCTGGGCGCGGACACGGGTGCCGCGATCCCGCTGGAGGACTACGACTTCGGCTCCTTCAGCTGAGTCGCTCCACCGGACGGCGAAGGCCCGCACATGCGAGAGCATGTGCGGGCCTTCGGGCATTCACGAGGGGGAGCAGGGGAGCGGGTGCAATCGTCGCAGTTCAGGTGACCTTCACCTGCGTTCATGTCACCTGAACTGGGTCATCCCAGCAGCACCTGCATCTCCTGCCACCGGTCCAGGGGCACGCGTTTGAGTCCCACGACGGCGTCCGCCATGCGCACGTCGACGATGTCCGTGCCGTCCAGGGACGCCATCCGCCCCCACGCGCCGCGGACCGCCAGGTCCGCCGCGGCCATGCCCAGCCGGGTGGACAGGACCCGGTCGTAGGCGGTGGGGGAGCCGCCCCGCTGCAGGTGGCCCAGGACGGTCGAGCGGGTCTCGATCCCGGTGGCCTCCTCGATGAGTGGGGCCAACTCGTCCGCGATCCCGCCCAGTCGGGGTCGACCGTCACGGGCCTCGCCCTTGGCGGAGACCGCCTCGTCACGGTCCGTGGGCACGAAGCCCTCCGCGACGACGACGATGGGCGCTCGGCCGCGGTCCCGGGCGGAGCGCACCCATGTGAAGAGCTGCTCGTAGGAGACGGGGAACTCTGGGATGAGGACGGCGTGCGCTCCCGCCGCCATGCCGGCGTGGAGCGCGATCCACCCCACGTGCCGGCCCATGACCTCGATGACCATGCAGCGATGGTGGGACTCCGCGGTGGTGCGCAGCCGGTCGATGGACTCCGTCGCGATCGCGGCGGCGGTGTCGAAGCCGAAGGTGTAGTCCGTGCCGTCCAAGTCGTTGTCGATGGTCTTGGGGACACCCACGACGGGGAGTCCCTCGTCGTCCGCCAGCCGCGCGGCACCGGCGAGTGTGCCTTCGCCGCCCACGGCGATGACGGCGTCCAGCCCTCGGGTCGTGATGACCTCGCGCATGCGGTCCGGTCCGCCGTCGGAGTAGGGGTGTGTGCGCGAGGTGCCCAGGATCGTTCCGCCGCGACCGGACAGACCGCGGACGTCGAACGTGGTGAGTGGCGTGATGTCGTCCTCCAGGAGGCCGCGCCAGCCGTCCCGGATCCCTGCGAACTCCACTCCGTGCGTCCGGATCCCGTGCCGGACCGCTCCTCGAATGACGGCATTGAGCCCGGGGCCGTCCCCACCCGATGTCATGATCCCGATCCTCATGCGGCCAGTCTACGACGACCGTCGCGGGCCCGGGAGGCCCATCTCCGGGAGGCTCCGCCCGGAGCTCGGGCGTCCACCCGGCGGGTGCGTCAGCGGGTGAGTCCCTGCTGATCCCGCCAGGTCCTGTCGAGCTTCACGTCGTGCCCGGCCATGAGGCTGAAGCCGGTGAGGATGACGGTGCCGTTCGAGCCGTCGCCCTGGGCCTTCCGAGAGATGTCGTTCCCGGCCATGATGTTGACGGTGCGGTCGACGATCCGGACGCCCCCAGGCACGTAGACGGTGTTGCCCGCCCACATGGCGTAGGACTCGAGGGTGAGCTCGACGCCGGGACCCATCACGTCGGTCAGGTACACCTCGTCCCCGCCCATGAGCGCGTACGTGCGGAAGACGGTGGTGCCGGGCGCGACCCCGATCTCGCGACCGCTCATGATCGCGATCGAGTTGTCGTCCGCCCACGCCCCGGTCCTCGCCGGCACGACCTCGCCGGGGCCGCGCACCGCGGGGACCGTGCCGTGCGGACGTGGGACGACCGCACTCCCGGGACCCCGGCCCACGGCCTGGTCCGCCTGTGACTGCAGTCGTGCGGCCAGGGCGACGCCCTCCGGCAGGTCGTCGACGAGGTCCGGCAGCTCGTCGACGAACCGACTGCGCAGCGCCTGCTTCTGCCGCTCGTCGACCTCGTCGGGATCCAGGCGACCGGCGGCATGGGCCTCGGACAGCACCTCGAGCACGGAGTCGCGCTCCGCGTCGCCGGCGCGCAGTCGACGCGGCGCGGGGACGTCCTTCCCGCGCTCGTCGTCGGGACCGCTGGCCTCGGACCGTGCTTCGCTCATGGGGCCAGCCTACCGAGGCGCGCGGCCGCACGCGGGATAATGGCGGCATGGATCAGCCGCTCTCGCGCCCCGACGGGTCACCGCCCCGCATCCTCGTCGTCGATGACGAGGAGAACCTCGCCCAGCTCCTCGCGATGGCCTTCTCCTACCAGTCGTGGGAGCCGCACACCGCCGGGTCGGTCCAGCAGGCGCTCACGGAGGCCCGTCGGACGGACTTCGACGCGGCGGTGCTCGACATCATGCTCCCGGACGGCGACGGGGTCGACCTCATGGCGCGCCTGCGCAGCCGGGACGCGGACCTGCCGGTCCTGTTCCTCACCGCGAAGGATGCGATCGACGACCGGGTGACGGGTCTGCGGGCCGGCGGGGACGACTACGTGACGAAGCCGTTCAACCTCGACGAGGTCGTCGCCCGGGTCGAGGCGCTGCTGCGGCGGACGCTGGGCGCCGGTGGGGGAGCGGACAGGGTCCTGACCGTGGGCGACCTGTCGGTGGACCTGGGGTCCCGGGAGGTGACCCGCGCGGGTCAGCCGGTCGAACTGACGGCCAAGGAGTTCGACGTGCTCGTCCTCTTCGCGCGCAATCCCCGTCTCGTGCTGTCGAAGGCGACGATCCTCGACCGGGTGTGGGGCTACGACTTCGGCGGCAGCGGCAACATCGTCGAGCTCTACGTCTCCTACCTTCGCCGCAAGCTCGAGACCCCGTTCCCAGACCTGCCGGCCCTGCTGCAGACGAAGCGCGGCGCCGGCTACATGCTGGTCCCGTGACCGCCGCGCACCGGTCCGGACAGGCGGACGGCTCCGCGCGGACGCACCTGTCGCGCTGGCAGCGGCTGCCGCTGCGGACCACCCTGGCGCTGGCGGTCACCGCGATCGCGGCGGTCGTCCTCGTCGTCATCGGCGTCGCGACTGTCCTGGGGCTGCGCACCTCCGTCCTCGCCCAACTGGACGCGGATCTGGCGCACGAGCTGTCCACCCCGGTCGCCGCGTGGGGCGACGCGACGGGGGCGACGGACTCGCCGTCGCCGGGTGCCGCACCCGGCGCGGCGGAGAACCGGCCGGGCCGGTTCCTGGACCGTCCCGGTGCCGGTCGCGAGTCGATCGCCGCGATCGTCATCGACGGCCGTGTCGTCGCGGGTGCCGTCAACAGCGGTGGTCGGGAACCCGCCGAGGCCATGGCCGCGGACCTGACATCCCTCGCCTCCGTGACGGGAGACGGCGACGCCGCCACCGTCGGTCTGACCCTGGACGGGGAGGAGGCCGTTTACCGCGTCGCCGCGCGCACCCTGGACGGAGCCACGCTGGTGTACGGGCTGCCGCAGGAGGACGCCGACGGGCTCGTCGCCCGGGCCGCGGTCACGACCGGGGTCGCCGTGCTCCTGGGCATCCTCATCATCGCCTCCGCCGCCGCCCTCCTGGTCGTTCGCGCGCTGCGACCGCTCGAGGAGGTCGCCGCGACCGCTGGCCGCGTCTCCGCGCTGCCGCTCAGCCACGGAGAGCCGGTGCTGCGCGAGCGGCTGCCGGGGGAGCTCACGCGTGCCCCGACGGAGGTGGGCGAGGTGGCCCGCGCGATGAACGCGATGCTCGATGATCTGGAGGCAGCCTTCGAAGCCCGCCATGCCGCGGACGGACGGCTGCGCCGCTTCGTCGCCGACGCCGGCCACGAGCTGCGGACCCCGCTGGCGACGATCCGCGGGTACGCGCAGATGCTCGAGCGCATCCCCGCGGACGATGCGCACGCCCGTGAGCAGGCGCGCGAACGGATCGAGCGGGGTGCCGACCGCATGTCCGCGTTGGTCGACGACCTCTTGCTGCTGGCGCGCCTGGACGCGGACGAACGACGCCTCGACGTGCAGTCGATCGACGTGACACCGGCACTGCTCGAGGCGGTGCAGGACGCGCACGCCGCGGCGCCGGAGCACCGCTTCGAGGTGGACGTGCCCCCGCATCCCGTCGTGGCGCGGACCGACGCGGACATGCTGGAGCGGGTCGTGCGCAACCTCCTGTCGAACGCGTGGAAGCACACGCCCGCGGGGACGCGCGTGAGTGTGCGGGCCGCGCTGGCGCCCCGTCCGCCGGCCCTCGCCCCTGCGCAGGCGCCTCACCGGCACGTCGACCCGGACGACTCGCAGCGGGTCGTCATCAACGTCGCGGATTCCGGCCCGGGCATCCCGGAGGCGATCCGCGACGAGGTGTTCGGCCGGTTCGTGCGCGCGGAGGCCGGTCGCAGTCGGAGCGGTGCGGGCTCCTCCGGCCTGGGGCTGGCGATCGTGGAGTCCGCCGTCCTGGCGCAGGGCGGGACGGTGACCCTGGTGCCGGGGGACCGGACCTGCTTCCGCGTCGTGCTGCCGGCGGACTGACCCGCGGGTTCCACAGCCGGGACACAGCGTGGACCTGCGCGCGGCCCAGCAGCGGTGCGCACCCTGGAGTCTCCGGGGACGGGGGAGAGGACCCCGCCCGCAGTGAGAGGACACCCGATGACGCAGCACCACGAGTACGACCCGAACCGCGGATCGCAGGCGGTTCCGAGTGCGGACGACGGCACCAGCCCGGCGGAGTCGCCCGCAGCGGGCCCCACGATACGGCCGGACCGGCGCGTCCGCCGCGGGGTCGCGGCACTCATCGCGGCGGGCGCGGCGGCCGTGGGACTGCTGCTGGGCGGTACCGCGGGCGGACTGGGCGGGTTCCTAGTCGGGACGGCGCAGTCCGTCCCGGGACCCGCCGCCCAGGACGGGGGCCCTGGGATGCCGGGCAGCGCGCCGGCCGGACCGGCGCCGGGTGCCGGCGGCCGGACCCAGAGGGAGCAGGAGGGGACGCAGCCGGAGGAGCCCGGGGCGGGGTCCGAGGGATCCGGGAGTGCGGACGGCGCCGCCACCGCGGACGACCCCGCGGCCTCGGCGGACTCCGGGGCCGCGGACCGGGCGGGGGCGGGCGGGGTGTGAGCGCGGGTGTGATCCTCGTTGCTGTTGGGGCTCGACTTTGACCGTGGGGGAATCAGCACGATAGCCTGGAACGTGGCTGTCCTGAGGGCAGTCGCGCCCACGCGCACTGCGTGCTCCGCCAGGCTCCTCCGCTGGGACCGGGCATCACGGAACACAGCAGCGGCTTCCAGCCCCGACACACCCGAACGCGGGTGCAGACGGGCCGCGTGGCAACCGGCATCGGGCGGTCAGCTTCACCTGGTGGCCGGCGGGACATGCCCGGCGCAGCGGATCCTCCTGGAGGATGCTCGGGATTAGGAATATCGAGAAGCAACGGAGAGCAACTCAGTGCCCACAATTTCACAGCTCGTCCGCAAGGGACGACAGGACAAGGCCGCGAAGAACGCGACGCCTGCCCTCAAGGGCGGCCCGCAGCGGCGCGGCGTGTGCACGCGTGTGTACACGACCACTCCCAGGAAGCCCAACTCCGCGCTCCGCAAGGTCGCGCGTGTGAAGCTGTCCAGCCAGATCGAGGTCACGGCCTACATCCCCGGTGAGGGACACAACCTGCAGGAGCACTCGATCGTGCTCGTGCGCGGCGGCCGTGTGAAGGACCTCCCGGGTGTCCGGTACAAGATCGTCCGCGGTTCCCTCGACACGCAGGGAGTCAAGGGCCGGCAGCAGGCTCGCAGCCGCTACGGAGCGAAGAGGGAGAAGAAGTAATGCCGCGCAAGGGACCCGCACCCAAGCGACCGGTCGTCATCGACCCGGTCTTCAACTCGCCCATCGTCACCCAGCTCATCAACAAGGTGCTGCTGGACGGCAAGCGCTCGACGGCTGAGCGCATCGTCTACGGCGCACTCGAGGGCACCCGTGACAAGCTGAACGGACAGGATCCCGTCACGACGCTGAAGAAGGCGCTCGACAACATCCGTCCGTCGCTGGAGGTCCGCTCCCGCCGCGTGGGCGGCGCGACCTACCAGGTCCCGATCGAGGTCCGCGCCGGACGCTCGACGACCCTGGCGCTGCGCTGGCTCGTGGGCTACGCCCGTCAGCGTCGTGAGAAGACGATGACCGATCGCCTCATGAACGAGATCATGGATGCGGCGAACGGTCTGGGCGCCGCTGTGAAGCGTCGCGAGGACACGCACAAGATGGCGGAGTCCAACAAGGCGTTCGCCCACTACCGCTGGTAATCGGGACGACGGTCCCCGGCCCGGGGCCCGCCTGATCGGCGGCGTCCCGGACCGGGGGAGTCATCGACACGAGAGAGAGAAACCGTGGCACTTGACGTGCTCAGCGACCTCAGCAAGGTCCGCAACATCGGCATCATGGCCCACATCGATGCCGGCAAGACGACGACGACGGAACGCATCCTCTACTACACCGGCGTGAACTACAAGCTCGGCGAGACGCACGACGGCGCCTCGACGATGGACTGGATGGAGCAGGAGCAGGAGCGCGGCATCACGATCACGTCCGCCGCGACGACCTGCTACTGGCAGGACAACCAGTTCAACATCATCGACACCCCCGGCCACGTCGACTTCACGGTCGAGGTCGAGCGCTCGCTGCGCGTGCTCGACGGCGCGGTCGCGGTCTTCGACGGCAAGGAGGGCGTGGAGCCCCAGTCGGAGACGGTGTGGCGCCAGGCGGACAAGTACAACGTGCCCCGCGTCTGCTTCGTCAACAAGATGGACAAGCTGGGTGCTGACTTCTACTACACGGTCAGCACGATCAAGGACCGACTGGGCGCCAAGCCGCTCGTCATCCAGCTGCCGATCGGTGCGGAGAACGACTTCCGCGGCGTCGTCGACCTCGTCGAGATGAAGGCCTACGAGTGGCCGGACGAGAGCAAGAAGGGCCAGGACATGACGGAGGTCGCCATTCCGGCCGACCTCCAGGAGCGCGCGGAGGAGTACCGCGCGCTGCTCATCGAGGACGTCGCCGAGGCGACGGATGAGCTCATGGAGACGTACCTCGAGGAGGGCGAGCTCTCCATCGACGAGATCAAGGCCGGCATCCGCCAGCTGACGATCGCGTCCGAGGCCTACCCGGTCATGTGCGGCTCGGCGTTCAAGAACAAGGGCGTGCAGCCCATGCTCAACGCCGTCACGGATTACCTCCCGTCCCCGCTGGACGTCCCCGCTATCGAGGGCCACCCGGTGGACGACGAGGAGACCGTGCTCACGCGCGAGCCCCGCAAGGACGGCCCGTTCGCGGCGCTGGCCTTCAAGGTCGCGACGCACCCGTTCTTCGGCTCCCTCACCTACGTGCGCGTCTACTCCGGCACCGTGAAGACCGGCGACCAGCTCGTCAACACGACGAACGGCCGGAAGGAGCGCGTGGGCAAGCTCTTCCAGATGCACTCCAACAAGGAGAACCCGGTGGAGGAGGCCTTCGCGGGCCACATCTACGCGTTCATCGGTCTGAAGGACACGACGACCGGCGACACGCTCTGCGATCCGGCGAACCCGATCGTCCTCGAGTCGATGAGCTTCCCGGAGCCCGTCATCTTCGTCTCGATCGAGCCCAAGACCAAGGGCGACCAGGAGAAGCTGGGCACCGCGATCCAGAAGCTGGTGAAGGAGGATCCCACCTTCGCGGTCAACCTCGACGAGGAGACCGGCCAGACGACGATCGGCGGCATGGGAGAGCTGCACCTCGACGTGTTCGTAGATCGCATGAAGCGCGAGTTCAAGGTCGAGGCCAACATCGGCAAGCCGCAGGTCGCGTACCGCGAGACCATCCGTCGTGCGGTCGAGAAGATCGACTACACGCACAAGAAGCAGACCGGTGGCTCCGGCCAGTTCGCGAAGATCCAGATCTCGATCGAGCCGATGGAGGTCGAGGGCGACAACGTCTACGAGTTCGTCGACTCGATCACCGGCGGTCGCGTCCCGCGCGAGTACATCCCCAGCGTGAGCCGGGGCATCGAGGACGCGATGCAGATGGGCGTGCTGGCGGGCTACCCGCTGGTGGGCATCAAGGCGACGCTCATCGACGGCGCGTACCACGACGTCGACTCGTCGGAGATGGCGTTCAAGATCGCCGGCTCGATGGCTCTGAAGGAGGCGGTGCCGCGTGCGAACCCGGTGCTGCTGGAGCCGGTCATGGATGTCGAGGTCCGCACTCCGGAGGAGTACATGGGCGACGTCATCGGCGATCTGAACTCGCGCCGCGGCATGATCCAGTCCATGGAGGATGCCTCGGGCGTCAAGGTCGTCAAGGCGACCGTCCCGCTGTCGGAGATGTTCGGCTACATCGGCGACCTGCGTTCCAAGACGCAGGGCCGCGCGGTGTACTCGATGCAGTTCCACAGCTACGGTGAGGTTCCCAAGAACGTCGCCGACGAGATCATCCAGAAGGTCCGCGGCGGGGAGTGATCCTCTCCCACCCGTGACATCGTTCCGCCCGCCGGGCGGCGGGCGGAACGATGTCGGTCAGTAAACCACCCAATCGGCTCTAGGATGTGAACCGCATATCCTTAGCCAAACACCAGGAGGAACCCAGTGGCAAAGGCCTCTTTCGACAGGACGAAGCCCCACGTCAACATCGGCACCATCGGTCACGTCGACCACGGCAAGACCACGCTGACCGCAGCGATCACCAAGGTGCTGGCTGACAAGTACCCGGATCTCAACGAGGCGCGCGCGTTCGACCAGGTCGACAACGCTCCCGAGGAGCGCCAGCGCGGCATCACGATCAACGTCTCGCACGTCGAGTACCAGACGGAGATGCGCCACTACGCGCACGTCGATGCGCCGGGTCACGCCGACTACATCAAGAACATGATCACCGGCGCCGCCCAGATGGACGGTGCGATCCTCGTCGTCGCCGCCACCGACGGCCCGATGCCCCAGACCCGCGAGCACGTGCTGCTCGCGCGCCAGGTGGGCGTGCCCTACATCGTCGTCGCGCTCAACAAGTCCGACATGGTCGACGATGAGGAGCTCCTGGAGCTCGTCGAGTTCGAGGTCCGCGATCTGCTGTCCTCGCAGGACTTCGACGGCGACAGCGCTCCCGTCGTGCAGGTCTCCGCACTCAAGGCGCTCGAGGGCGACGAGAAGTGGGTCAAGTCCGTCGAGGACCTCATGGAGGCCGTCGACCAGAACGTTCCGGAGCCGGAGCGCGAGATCGACAAGCCCTTCCTCATGCCCGTCGAGGACGTCTTCACGATCACCGGTCGTGGAACCGTCGTCACCGGCCGTGTGGAGCGCGGCGTCCTCCTCCCCAACGAGGAGATCGAGATCGTGGGCATCAAGGAGACGTCCTCCAAGACCACGGTCACCGCGATCGAGATGTTCCGCAAGACCCTCCCCGACGCGCGCGCCGGTGAGAACGTGGGCCTGCTGCTCCGCGGCACGAAGCGCGAGGAGGTGGAGCGCGGTCAGGTCATCGTGAAGCCGGGCTCGATCACCCCGCACAAGAACTTCGAGGGCCAGGTCTACATCCTGTCCAAGGACGAGGGCGGGCGTCACAACCCGTTCTACTCGAACTACCGTCCGCAGTTCTACTTCCGCACGACGGACGTCACCGGCGTCATCACGCTGCCCGAGGGCACCGAGATGGTCATGCCCGGCGACAACACCGACATGTCGGTCGAGCTCATCCAGCCGATCGCCATGGAGGAGGGCCTGCGCTTCGCCATCCGCGAGGGTGGCCGCACCGTGGGCGCCGGCCGTGTCGTGAAGATCACCTCCTGATCTGAATGACCGACGCGCTGGTCTCTGACCAGCGCTTCCACTGACAGAGGGCCTCGGGGACCACCCCGGGGCCCTCTGTCGTCCCTACCGCTTTGGCTGCCGGGATTTGCCACGACACGCCCGGCATGCCAAGATGGACGGGTTGTGTTCCGGGACCACTGACCCCTGCACGGCGGTGTGCGCACCGCGAACGGTCCCGGCGGCTCCGACCGGAGAATCTGCCTGAGCGCGGGTTCGAGTCGGACGACTTTTGCACGAGTGTCGGAATTCGCCCGGAGGGCAAGGACGACACGCCCGACCTCGGGGGTCGGTCACGTCAAGCCGGCGCAGACGCTCGTCCGCAAGGAGGGTGTTGATGGCCGGGGAAATCTGAAGGAAGAGACTTTCGCCATGGCGGGACAGAAGATCCGCATCCGGCTCAAGTCGTACGACCACGCTGTCATCGACAGCGCTGCGCGCAAGATCGTCGACACGGTCACGCGTGCAGGCGCCACGGTCGTCGGCCCGGTGCCGCTGCCCACGGAGAAGAACGTCTACTGCGTCATCCGTTCGCCGCACAAGTACAAGGACAGCCGCGAGCACTTCGAGATGCGCACTCACAAGCGTCTCATCGACATCGTGGACCCGACGCCCAAGGCCGTCGACTCGCTCATGCGTCTCGACCTGGCCGACGACGTCAACATCGAGATCAAGCTCTGAGGGGGAGGACCATGGCCAACACACGCTCCAAGGCTCTCCCCACGACGCGCGCCGTCAAGGGCATCATGGGCACCAAGCTGGGCATGACCCAGGTGTGGGACGAGAACAACAACTTCGTCCCCGTCACTGTCGTGCAGGCTGCGCCCAACGTCGTCACCCAGGTCCGCAGCGAGGACGTGGACGGTTACACAGCCGTCCAGATCGGCTTCGGCGAGATCGATCCGCGCAAGGTGAACAAGCCGGACGCGGGTCACTTCGAGAAGGCCGGCGTCACGCCGCGCCGCCACCTGGTCGAGCTCCGCACCGCCGACGCGGCCGAGTACGAGCTGGGCCAGGAGATCACCGCTGAGGTGTTCGAGGCCGGCGCGAAGATCGACGTCACCGCGACCACCAAGGGCAAGGGCACCGCTGGTGTCATGAAGCGCCACAACTTCGCAGGCGTCGGCGCGTCCCACGGTCAGCACCGCAACCACCGCAAGCCGGGCTCGATCGGCGGGGCCGCGACCCCGGGTCGCGTCTTCAAGGGCATGCGGATGGCCGGTCGCATGGGTGCCGTCAAGCACACCACGCAGAACCTCACGATCCACTCCGTCGACGCCGAGGCCGGTCTGCTGCTCATCAAGGGCGCCGTCCCCGGCCCCAAGGGTGGAGTCGTCCTGGTCCGCTCCGCCGCGAAGGAGGCATAAGAGATGACTGACACGTTGACCATCGACGTCATCGACGCGGACGGCGCGAAGGCCGGCACGACGGAGCTTCCCGGCTCCGTGTTCGCCGTTCCCACGAACGTCCCGCTGATCCACCAGGTCGTCATCGCCCAGCTGGCTGCCGCACGTCAGGGCACCCACAAGGCGAAGACCCGGGCCGAGGTCGCCGGCGGTGGGCGCAAGCCGTACCGCCAGAAGGGCACCGGCAACGCACGCCAGGGCTCGATCCGCGCACCGCAGTACGCGGGCGGCGGCATCGTCCACGGCCCCGTGCCGCGCGACTACTCGCAGCGCACGCCCAAGAAGATGAAGGCGGCCGCACTGCGCGGTGCGCTCTCCGACCGGGCACGCCTGGGCCGCGTCCACGTCGTCACCGCACTGGTGACGGGCGAGGCGCCGTCCACCAAGGCCGCGCGCGCAGCGCTTCAGAAGATCTCGGAGCGCAAGAACCTGCTGGTCGTCGTCGAGCGCGGCGATGACCTCACCTACCTGAGCGTGCGCAACCTGCCGCGCGTCCACGTCCTGCCGGCCGATCAGCTCAACACGTACGACGTGCTGATGTCCGACGACGTGGTGTTCACGCAGGCCGCACTCGACGCCTTCCTCGCGCGCACGGCCGGCACGGCCGCAGCGGCGAGCACTGAGGAGGACGCACAGTGAGCTCCGTGACCATCAAGGATCCGCGCGACATCATCATCGCGCCGGTCGTGTCCGAGAAGACGTACGCACTGATGGACGAGGGGAAGTACACCTTCCTCGTCGACCCGCGGTCGAACAAGTCGGAGATCAAGTACGCCATCGAGGCGATCTTCGGCGTCAAGGTCGCTCGTGTGAACACGCTGAACCGACAGGGCAAGGTCCGCCGGACGCGTTTCGGCCTGGGCAAGCGCAACGACACGAAGCGTGCGATCGTCAGCCTCAAGGACGGCGACATCGACATCTTCGGCGGCGCGCTCTGAGCGCCGGCTGACAGACAAAGGATTAGAAGACAATGGGAATCCGTAAGCACAAGCCGACGACGCCGGGCCGCCGTGGCAGCTCCGTCGCCGACTTCGTCGAAGTGACCCGGTCGACACCGGAGAAGTCGCTTCTTCGTCCCCTCCCGAGAAAAGGCGGACGCAACAGCAACGGTCGTGTGACCACCCGCCACCAGGGCGGCGGTCACAAGCGCCAGTACCGCGTCATCGACTTCCGTCGCCATGACAAGGACGGCGTCGAGGCTCGCGTCGCGCACATCGAGTACGACCCGAACCGCACGGCCCGCATCGCGCTGCTCCACTACGTGGACGGCACGAAGCGCTACATCATCGCGCCCAACAAGCTCAAGCAGGGCGACGTGGTGGAAGCCGGTCCGGACGCGGACATCAAGCCGGGCAACAGCCTGCAGCTGCGCAACATCCCCGTGGGCACCGTCGTGCACGCGGTGGAGCTGCGTCCGGAGGGCGGCGCCAAGATCGCTCGCTCCGCAGGTGCCTCCGTGCAGCTCGTCGCGAAGGACGGCCCGTACGCGCAGCTGCGCATGCCGTCCGGTGAGATCCGCAACGTCGACGCGCGCTGCCGCGCCACCGTCGGCGAGGTGGGCAACGCCGAGCAGTCGAACATCAGCTGGGGCAAGGCCGGTCGCATGCGGTGGAAGGGCAAGCGCCCCACCGTCCGCGGTGTGGTCATGAACCCGATCGACCACCCCCATGGCGGTGGCGAGGGCAAGACCTCGGGTGGTCGTCACCCGGTCAGCCCGTGGGGCCAGCCGGAAGGCCGGACCCGTCGCCCCAACAAGGAAAGCGACAAGTACATCGTGCGCCGCCGTCGCACCGGCAAGAAGCGCTGATAGGGAGCCTCACACATGCCTCGCAGTTTGAAGAAGGGCCCCTTCGTCGACGAGCACCTCTACAAGAAGGTCGCTGCTCAGAACGAAAAGGGCACCAAGAACCTCATCAAGACCTGGTCCCGCCGCTCGATGATCATCCCGGACTTCCTGGGTCACACGATTGCCGTGCACGACGGTCGCAAGCACGTCCCGGTGTTCATCACCGAGGCGATGGTCGGGCACAAGCTCGGCGAGTTCGCACCGACGCGGATGTTCCGCGGCCACGACAAGGACGACCGCAAGGGCCGCCGCCGCTGACGCGGCGCTGCCCCGGTCTCTGAGACTGAAGGAAGAAGGAAACGATGGAAGCCAAGGCGAAGGTGCGCTACCTGCGCGTCACGCCCCAGAAGGCTCGCCGCGTCGTCGACCTCATTCGTGGTCAGCAGGCGACGGAAGCACTCGCCGTGCTCAAGTTCGCTGAGCAGGCCGCGTCTGAGCCGGTGTACAAGCTGGTCGCATCCGGTGTCGCGAACGCGCGCCAGGAGGCGGAGAAGCTGGGCGAGTCCTTCAACGAGGACGAGCTCGTCATCACCCAGGCGTTCGTGGACGAGGGACCGACCATGCGTCGGTTCCGTCCCCGCGCGCAGGGTCGTGCCGGCCGGATCAACAAGCGCACGAGCCACATCACCGTGGTGCTGGGCTCCGGCGACGACATCCCGGCTGACCGGAAGGGGAACCGCTGATGGGTCAGAAGATCAATCCCAACGGATTCCGACTCGGAATCACGACGGACCACCGCTCCAAGTGGTACGCCGACTCCTCGAAGCCCGGTCAGCGCTACGCCGACTACGTGGGTGAGGACATCAAGATCCGGCAGCTGCTGAGCACCGGACTGGAGCGCGCGGGCATCTCGCGCGTCAACATCGAGCGCACGCGTGACCGCGTTCGCGTCGACATCCGCACTGCGCGCCCCGGCATCGTCATCGGCCGCCGCGGCGCCGAGGCGGACCGCATCCGCGGCGAGCTCGAGAAGCTCACCGGGAAGCAGATCCAGCTGAACATCCTCGAGGTGAAGAACACCGAGGTCGACGCTCAGCTGGTCGCGCAGGGTGTGGCGGAGCAGCTCGCCAGCCGTGTGGCGTTCCGACGCGCGATGCGCAAGGCGATCCAGAGCGCGCAGCGCGCGGGCGCCAAGGGCATCCGTGTGCAGTGCTCCGGCCGCCTGGGCGGCGCGGAGATGAGCCGGACCGAGTTCTACCGCGAGGGCCGTGTGCCGCTGCACACGCTTCGCGCGAACATCGACTACGGCTTCTTCGAGGCGCACACCACCTTCGGCCGCATCGGCGTGAAGGTGTGGATCTACAAGGGCGATCTCACCGACAAGGAGCTTGCGGCGCAGGAGGCCTCGCAGCCGTCCGGTCGCGGTCCCCGCGGCGGTGGCGCTCCCGGCGGTGCCCGCGGACGCCAGCGCGGCGGTCGCGGTCGCGGTCGCGGCGCGGACGCCCAGAAGACGACTGACAACACTGCTGAGGCCGCCCCCGCGGCCGAGGCCGGATCGGAGGGCTGACGCATGCTCATCCCACGCCGTGTCAAGCACCGCAAGCAGCACCACCCGGGCCGCCGCGGTATGTCGAAGGGCGGCAACACCGTCTCGTTCGGCGACTGGGGCATCCAGGCGCTGAGCCCGGCATACGTGACGAACCGTCAGATCGAGGCTGCTCGTATCGCGATGACCCGTCACATCAAGCGAGGCGGAAAGGTCTGGATCAACATCTACCCGGACCGCCCGCTGACCAAGAAGCCGGCTGAGACCCGCATGGGCTCCGGCAAGGGCTCGCCCGAGTGGTGGGTCGCGAACGTGAAGCCGGGACGGGTCATGTTCGAGCTCGCCGGTGTCTCCGAGGATGTCGCGCGCGAGGCCCTGCGTCTCGCGATGCACAAGCTTCCGCTCAAGGCCCGCATCGTGCGGCGCGAAGGTGGTGAATGAGAATGGCGATCGGTTCCAAGGATCTCTCCATGGACGCGCTCGATGGCTTCGACAACGAGCGCCTCGCCGAAGAGCTGAAGAAGGCGAAGGCCGAGCTCTTCAACCTCCGCTTCCAGACGGCCACCGGCCAGCTGGAGAGCCACGGTCGGCTCAAGGCGGTCCGCCGCGACATCGCACGGATCTACACGGTGCTGAACGAGCGCAAGCTCGCGATCCGCACCGATCCGACCGCAGCGAAGGAAGAGGGTAACTGATGTCCGAGCAGACACAGACCGTCGTCGAGCGCGGTTCGCGCAAGACGGCTCGCGGCTACGTCGTCTCCGACAAGATGGACAAGACCATCGTCGTCGAGGTCGAGGACCGCAAGAAGCACCGCCTGTACGGCAAGGTGCTCCGCACGACCAGCAAGATCAAGGTCCACGACGAGCAGAACACCGCCGGCATCGGCGATCTGGTCGTCGTGGCCGAGACCCGTCCGCTGTCCGCGTCCAAGCGCTGGCGCCTCGTCGAGATCGTCGAACGCGCCAAGTGACCGCGTCGCTCTGACCCCCGCCTCCCCCGGTCCCGCCTCTTCCGCGGCGGCCACCGGGGACCGGGGGTGAGCGGACGGCTGCCCCATATCCGTTCCGCCAGGCTCGCCCGAACGCGAGAACCGGCGAGACGACAGGAGAGAACAAGTGATTCAGCAGGAGTCGCGACTCAAGGTCGCCGACAACACAGGTGCGAAGGAGATCCTCGCAATCCGTGTGCTCGGCGGCTCTGGCCGGCGCTACGCCGGCATCGGCGACCAGATCGTCGCCACCGTCAAGGATGCGATCCCTGGCGGCAACGTCAAGAAGGGCGATGTGGTCAAGGCCGTCATCGTCCGCACCGTCAAGGAGCGTCGTCGTCCGGATGGCTCGTACATCCGCTTCGACGAGAACGCCGCCGTCATCCTCAAGGCCGACGGCGAGCCCCGTGGTACCCGCATCTTCGGCCCTGTGGGCCGCGAGCTGCGCGACAAGAAGTTCATGAAGATCGTCTCGCTGGCTCCGGAGGTGCTCTGATCATGGCGAAGCTCAAGATCAAGAAGGGTGACCTGGTGCAGGTCATCGCCGGTGCGCGTCAGTCGCGCGGTGGCGATCGCGGCAAGCAGGGGAAGGTCCTCGAGGTCTACCCGGAGCGCAACCGCGTGCTCGTTGAGGGCGTCAACCGCGTCTCGAAGCACCGGAAGCCCTCGCAGACCGCGTCCGGCGTCACCGCCGGCGGCATCGAGATCCACGAGGCTCCCATCCACGTGTCGAACGTGATGCTCGTCGATCCCAAGGACAACAAGCCGACCCGCGTGGGCTACCGCGAGGAGACCGTCGAGCGCGACGGACGCTCCCGCACGGTCCGTGTCCGCGTGTCGCGTCGCACGGGGGAGGACATCTGATGACTGAGACCACTCACGCCCGCCCGGCCCCGCGCCTCAAGCAGGTCTACCGGGACGAGATCGTCGCGAAGCTGCAGGAGGAGTTCTCTTACGGGAACCCGATGCAGGTCCCCGGCCTCGTCAAGGTCGTCGTGAACATGGGTGTCGGAGACGCCGCCCGTGATTCGAAGCTGATCGAGGGTGCGATCAACGATCTGACCCTCATCACGGGCCAGAAGCCCGTCGTCACCCGTGCCCGGAAGTCCATCGCGCAGTTCAAGCTGCGCGAGGGCCAGCCGATCGGTGCGCACGTGACGATGCGCGGTGCCCGCATGTGGGAGTTCGTCGACCGCGTCGTCAGCCTGGCGCTGCCCCGCATCCGCGACTTCCGCGGACTGTCGGACCGCCAGTTCGACGGCAACGGCAACTACACGTTCGGTCTCACGGAGCAGTCGATGTTCCACGAGATCGACCAGGACTCGATCGATCGCGTCCGCGGTATGGACATCACGATCGTGACGACCGCCAAGACGGACGACGAGGGCCGCGCACTCCTGCGCCACCTCGGCTTCCCGTTCAAGAAGAACTGAACCTCTACGTCGCAGGTCCCCACCCACTGGGAGGGGAAACCGTGACGAGGAAGGGCACGAGCCCACTATGACTATGACCGATCCCGTCGCAGACATGCTCACGCGTCTGCGCAACGCGAACTCGGCGTACCACGAGGACGTGAGCATGCCTTACAGCAAGCTCAAGTCCGCGATCGCCGTGATCCTCAAGAGCGAGGGCTACATCTCCGACTACCGCGTCTCGGACGCGGAGGTCGGCAAGACCCTCGAGCTCGACCTCAAGTTCGGACCCAACCGCGAGCGTTCGATCGCCGGCATCCGCCGCGTGTCGAAGCCGGGTCTGCGCGTGTACGCCAAGTCCAACAGCCTCCCGCGGGTGCTGGGCGGACTGGGCATCGCGATCATCTCGACCTCGTCGGGACTGCTCACGGACAAGCAGGCAGCAAAGCAGGGCGTGGGCGGCGAAGTCCTCGCGTACGTCTGGTAACGGGAAGGAGGAGACACTATGTCACGCATCGGCAAGAACCCCATCTCCGTCCCCTCCGGCGTCGACGTCACCGTCGACGGCCAGGACGTCCGTGTGAAGGGTCCCAAGGGCGAGCTGTCGCTCGTCATCGCGTCCCCGATCGCCGCCACCCTCGAGGACGGCACCATCACGGTGACCCGTCCTGACGAGGAGCGCGAGTCGCGGTCGCTGCACGGCCTCACCCGCACGCTGATCCAGAACCTGATCATCGGCGTGACCGAGGGCTACTCGAAGCAGCTCGAGATCGTGGGCACGGGTTACCGCGTCCAGGCCAAGGGCCAGGATCTGGAGTTCGCTCTGGGCTACAGCCACTCGATCACCGTGAAGGCCCCCGAGGGGATCTCCTTCGCCGTCGAGGGCCAGAACAAGGTGACCGTCAACGGCATCGACAAGCAGCAGGTCGGAGAGGTCGCCGCGAACATCCGGAAGCTCCGGAAGCCCGAGCCCTACAAGGGCAAGGGCGTCCGCTACGCCGGCGAGAACGTCCGTCGCAAGGTCGGAAAGGCTGGTAAGTGATCATGGCCTTCGGAAAGAAGCAGAGCCTCGGCAAGAGCAAGGCCGCTGCACGCGCGCGTCGTCACGCTCGTCTGCGCAAGCACATCAACGGCACCGCCGAGCGCCCGCGCCTCGTGGTCTCGCGCTCGTCGCGCCACGTGTTCGTCCAGGTCATCGACGATGTGGAGGGCCGCACGGTCGCATCCGCATCGACGATGGAGCAGGACCTCCGCGCGTCGGGCGACGACAAGACCGCCAAGGCGCACCGCGTCGGCGAGCTCGTCGCCGAGCGGGCGAAGGCCGCCGGCGTCGAGACCGTGGTCTTCGACCGCGGCGGCAACGCCTACCAGGGTCGCGTGGCCGCAGTGGCCGACGGGGCCCGTGAAGGAGGACTCGCACTGTGAGCACGGAAGAGAACAAGGCGCCCGAGGCCGTCGCAGGCCAGGGCGACTCGCAGCAGGCCGGCAACGACTCCGGTGACCGCGGTCGCGGTCGCGGCCGGGGTCGCGGCGAGGGCGGGGGCCGTCGCGGCAACCGTCAGGACCGCGAGGAGAAGAGCCAGTTCATCGAGCACGTCATCACGATCAACCGCGTGTCGAAGGTGGTGAAGGGCGGCCGTCGCTTCTCCTTCACGGCTCTCGTCGTCGTGGGCGATGGTGACGGCATGGTCGGCATGGGCTACGGCAAGGCCAAGGAGGTCCCCGCGGCCATCGCGAAGGGTGTCGAGGAGGCGAAGAAGAACTTCTTCCGCGTCCCCCGCATTCAGAAGACGATCCCGCACCCCATCACGGCGGAGGACGCCGCCGGCGTCGTGCTGCTGCGTCCGGCCGCTCCGGGCACCGGCGTCATCGCCGGCGGTCCGGTCCGTGCGGTGCTGGACGCTGCTGGTGTCCACGACATCCTGTCGAAGTCGCTGGGCTCCTCGAACGCGATCAACATCGTGCACGCCACGATCGCCGCGCTCAAGGGCCTCGAGCGTCCGGAGGAGGTCGCGGCACGCCGCGGCCTGCCGGTCGATGAGGTCGCTCCGGCGGCTCTCCTGCGTGCTGCTGAGGGGGCGAACTCCTGATGGCGAAGCTCAAGATCACGCAGCTGAAGTCGGAGATCGGCGGCAAGCAGAATCAGCGCGAGACCCTGCGTTCGCTGGGTCTCAAGCGGATCAACGACGTGGTGGTGAAGGACGATCGTCCTGAGATCCGCGGCATGATCAATGCCGTGGGCCACCTCGTCACCTGGGAAGAGGTGGACTGAAATGGCAGAAGAGCACGCACTCAAGCTGCACCACCTGCGTCCTGCTCCCGGTTCGAACACTCCCAAGACCCGCGTGGGTCGCGGTGAGGGCGGCAAGGGCGGCAAGACCGCAGGCCGCGGCACCAAGGGCACGAAGGCCCGTTACCAGGTGCCGCACGGGTTCGAGGGCGGACAGACGCCGCTGCACATGCGTCTGCCCAAGCTCCGCGGCTTCAAGAACCCGAACAAGGTGACCTACCAGGTCATCAACCTCGAGAAGCTGTCGGCCCTGTTCCCGGAGGGCGGCGACGTCACGGTCGCCGACCTCGTGGAGAAGGGCGCGGTCCGCGCCAACCAGCCCGTCAAGGTGCTGGGCACCGGCGAGATCACCGTCGCGATCAACATCACGGCGGAGAAGGTCTCGGGCTCGGCCGAGCAGAAGATCGTCGCAGCGGGCGGGTCGGTCACGACCGCCTGAACCGGCGCATCGCCGCACGGCAGAACGCCTGTGGGGAGCAGTCCAGTGGGACTGCTCCCCACAGGCGTTTCCGCGTCCAGGAGAAGAGTCGCCGGGCGAGTCTGCGGATTCGGCCCGTCTGATGCCCCCTGGTAGAGTGCTCGAGGAATATTGTCGTTTCGTCGTCGATCCCATCTGTGGCCCTGCCTGCCGTCGGTGCGCTGCGACTCCGCCTGACGGGGTCTTCGCGCGCGACCGTGCTCCGGCCGCCGGACCGGCGGACATGTATGAGGAGGACGAGTGCTCGGAGCTGTAGGGCGCGCTTTCAGGACGCCTGATCTTCGCAACAAGCTGCTCTTCACCCTCGGGATCATCGTGCTGTACCGGCTCGGTTCGTTCATCCCGTCGCCCGGCATCGACTACCCGCAGGTGCAGGAGTGCGTGGCCTCGCCCGCACTGACAGAGGGCGCCTTCGGGATGATCAACCTGTTCTCGGGCGGTGCGCTCCTGCAGCTGTCGATCTTCGCGCTGGGCATCATGCCGTACATCACGGCCAGCATCATCACCCAGCTGCTGCGCGTGGTCATCCCCCGGTTCGAGGCCCTGCACAAGGAGGGCGCGTCCGGTCAGGCCAAGATGACGCAGTACACGCGCTACATGACCCTGGGCCTGGCCGTCCTGAACGCGACCACCCTGGTCTCCACGGTGCGCACCGGCGCACTGTTCGGCGATGTGGAGGGCTGCCAGGACCTCATCATCAACGACACGTGGTGGGGCATCGGCATCATCGTCATCACCATGACCGCCGGCACCGGACTCGTCATGTGGCTGGGCGAGCAGATCACGGAGCGCGGCGTGGGCAACGGCATGTCGCTGCTCATCTTCACCTCGATCGCGGCTGGCTTCCCGTCCTCGTTCGGCAACATCCTCAGCTCGCAGGGCATCGACATCTTCCTGCTCGTCATTCTCGTGGGACTCGTCATCGTCGCGCTGGTCGTCTTCGTCGAGCAGTCGCAGCGCCGGATCCCCGTGCAGTACGCGAAGCGCATGGTGGGTCGTCGCATGTTCGGCGGAACCTCGACGTACATCCCGATCAAGGTGAACCAGGCCGGCGTCATCCCGGTCATCTTCGCCTCGTCCGTGCTGTACCTGCCCAGCCTCATCTCGCAGTTCGGCAGCCCGGAGGACGGCTGGGTGCAGTGGATCAACACGTACTTCACGGCCGGTGACCACCCGCTCTACATGGTCACGTACTTCCTCCTCACCGTCTTCTTCACGTTCTTCTACGTCGCGATCACCTTCAATCCGGAGGAGGTCGCGGACAACATGAAGCGCTACGGCGGGTTCATCCCGGGCATCCGCGCGGGCCGGCCCACGGAGCAGTACCTCAGCTACGTGCTCAACCGGATCACGCTGCCCGGCTCGCTGTACCTGGGCTGCGTCGCCCTCATCCCGCTCGTCGCTCTGGTGCTCATCAACGCGAACCAGGACTTCCCCTTCGGCGGCACATCGCTGCTCATCATCGTGGGCGTGGGGCTGGAGACGGTCAAGCAGATCAACTCCCAGATGCAGCAGCGCCACTACGAGGGACTGCTGCGCTGACTCCTTCCCGGAGCATCGCGGACCGCACGGTCCCGGTGCCGGGATCCCGCACCACGGTCGTGGGTCGTCCCTGACGGCGGCCTCGGCAGACAGAGGAAAGGAACCTCATGACCACTCGCATCATCCTCATCGGTCCCCCCGGAGCGGGGAAGGGCACCCAGGCTGCGCGCCTGAGCGAGGCACTGGGCGTGCCCGCGATCTCCACCGGCGACATCTTCCGCGCGAACGTCAAGGGCGAGACGGAGCTGGGCCGCACTGCGAAGCGTTACATGGACGCGGGCGAGTACGTGCCGGACGAGGTCACCAACTCGATGGTCGCGGACCGCCTGTCGCAGGACGACGCGAAGGACGGGTTCCTGCTGGACGGCTACCCGCGCACGCGGGCGCAGGTCGCGGACCTCGATGCGATGCTCGAGGAGCGCGGTGCGTCGCTCGACCACGTCGTCGAACTGACGGCCGATGTCGACGAGGTCGTGGGCCGTCTGCTGGCCCGCGCTTCCCTGCAGGGGCGTTCGGACGACACGGAGGACGTCATCCGCCACCGCCTGGACGTGTACGCGGAGCAGACGCAGCCGCTCACGGACGTCTACGACCAGCGGGGACTGCTGCGTCAGGTCGACGGCCTGGGCGACGTCGAGACCGTCACGGAGCGCATCCGGCAGGCGATCGGCGCCTGATGCTTACCGGCGTCGAGCTGAAGTCGGACGATCAGATCCGCACGATGCGTCGTGCGGGCCTCATCACACGGGCCGCCCTCCAGGCGGCCCGTGCCGCGTGCGTGCCGGGAGCCACGACGGCGGACGTCGATGCGGCCGGTGCCCGTGTCATCGAGGAGGCCGGCGCCACCTCGAACTTCAAGGGCTACCACGGCTACCCCGCGACCCTGTGCGTGTCCGTCAACGAGGTCGTGGTGCACGGGATCCCCGGCGATCGGGTGCTGCAGCCCGGTGACATGGTCTCGATCGACGGCGGCGCGATCGTCGACGGCTTCCACGGCGACTCCGCCCTCACCGTCTTCGTGGGCGGCGAGGAGCAGGCGGATCCCGGGCACGTTCGCCTCTCGCAGGTCACGGAGGAGATCCTGTGGGCGGGCATCGCCGCGATGGCGACGGGACGCAAGGTGGGCGACATCGGTGCCGCGATCGAGGCGCGGGCGCAGGAGCTCGCCCCCGATCTGGGCCTCATCGAGGACTTCACGGGTCACGGCATCGGCACGCAGATGCACATGGACCCGGAGGTCCTCAACTACGACGCCAAGCGCAAGGGGCCCAAGCTGCGGCCCGGCATGTGCCTGGCGATCGAGCCGATGCTGGTCGCCGGCGACATCGCGACGGAGACGCTCGCGGACGACTGGACGGTAGTGACGGCCGACGGCTCCCGCGCCTCGCACTGGGAGCACACGGTCGCCCGCCACGCCCGCGGCATCTGGGTGCTGACGGCCGAGGACGGGGGAGCGGAGCGGCTGGCGCCCTACGGCGTCACGCCCGTCGCCCTCGACTGAACTCCGCACTGCGCCTCCACGGCCGGGACTGTCACGCGACGGTCTCGGCCGTGACCATTCGGTGACCACAACGAACAGAAGTGTCATAAGTCCTACTCGTCTGGAAGAGTCGGACTGGCGAGTCGCCCGCACGTCGTGTGCGTGCGCGCGCTCAGTATCCACGTGAAGCAGAAGGATGAACGAATGGCACACCCCACCACGGGCAAGCGCTTCGTCGCTCTGAGCGCAGCAGTCGCTCTGGGCTTCGGCGGCGCGATGATCGCCGGCCCCGCCTCCGCGGCGCCTACCGCTGAGGCTACGGCCACGGCGACGCCCACCGCGGCGCCCACCACTGACGCACCGGTCGACGTCAAGTTCGAGGCGGCTGCGGCCAAGGCCTTCACTGCCAGCGACAAGATCGCGGCGATCGGACACGGCGCGAACGGCGAGCTCATCGCCCAGGTCGTCGCCGAGAACGTCGACGACAAGCAGGTCGCGGAGGCTCTGGAGCCTGTCGAGGCTTTCGCCCAGGAGACCACCGGTGATGACCTGGTCATCCAGGAGGTGGGCGGCACCTACACCGCTTTCGCACCCGAGCAGGGCGACGACGAGGGCGCTGAAGCCACCGCTTACTCCGCTAGCGACGATATCGTCGCAGGTGCCGGTTACGGCGTGGACACCGGTGGCGGCCAGTACGGTCTCTGCTCTGTCGGATTCCCCGCGACTGACGCGTCCGGCAACGATGTTCTGATCACCGCTGGTCACTGCAGCGATGTGGGCGGCGAGGTCTACGTCGAGCGCCCCTCGACCACCAACGTGTTCACGGGCACGTACGACACCTTCGAGCTCGACGAGTCGCGCAAGCTGGGAACGTTCGTGGAGTCCCAGTTCGGCCCCATGACTCTTGAGGACTACAACAACGGTGCCGAGCTCGACCCCGCGTCCGCACAGGACTTCGCGGTCATCGAGGTCGACGAGTCCGCCGGATTCAACCTGCTGGGCGAGGTCGCGACGTGGAGCGAGTCCTCCGGTGGCGAGGACGATCTCGCTGCGGATACGACCCCGATCACCGGCACGCACGACGTGGTCGAGGGTGACATCGGCAAGACGGTCTTCCACTCCGGTCGCACCACGGGCACGACCAGCGGCGAGATCGACATGGTCGACGGCATCGCGCCGATCGGAGATCCGACCGATGGCACGCAGTACCTGGTGTACGGCTTCTCGTCGAACACACCGGTCGACAGCGGCGACTCGGGCGGAACGGTCATGATGGGCGACAAGGCCGTTGGCGTTGTCTCCGGTGGCGCTCCTGCCTCAGACGGACAGGATGCCCTCCTGTGGGCCGCGGAGCTGTCCGAGGGCCTCAAGCAGCTCGACGGTGACTACGAGATCAAGACGTCCGGCGAGCCCACTGAGGAGCCCACGGAGACGGCGACCCCCACCCCCACTCCCACGGAGACGGATGACGCGGATGTCGACCCGTCGCTGGCCGTCGACCCCCAGGAGATCGCAGCCGAGCGCTTCATCGCCGAGGACGAGGACCAGGCCATCGAGGACGACCGCGGCGTCACCTACACGGTGACGGACGCGGAGCCCGGCTCTGAGGTCACGTTCGACACCTACGCGGGTGGCGACGCTGCGAACGCTGGCTCCGGCGCTGCCCCGGCGGCGGATGCGGCGGACGAGCCCGCCAAGTCGATCACGGTCACGGCGGATGAGGACGGCGTCGCGTCCTCGCGCGTGTGGGGTCTGCCCACCGCGGACGCCTCGGCCTACGTGGGCGACTACTCGGTCGTCGCGACGACGGAGACGGAGACCCTCGAGGGCTCCTTCAGCGTCGTCGAGGGATCGGGTGACGGCGACGAGGGTGACGGCGGCGAGGACCTGCCCCGCACCGGTTCGACCGTCGCTCCGCTGGTCGCCGGTGCTGCCGGACTGGTCGCCCTGGGTGGCGCGCTGGTCTACGTGGCACGCCGCCGCCAGGCATGAGCATCAGTCACTGACGCAGTGATGCGCTGAGCGTCACCGCAGCAGCCCGCAGGGGGTGCAGGATCGGACACGATCCTGCACCCCCTGCGGCGTTCCATCCGGCTGTACCGTGGAAGACGCGCGCCCCGCCCCGGGGCGCCGATCGATCGAGGAGAGAGCACATGGCAGAGCAGACACCGCCGGTCCTGGGACGCTGGAACGCCCAGGATCCCGCGAACGCCTTCCTGTCCTTCGGGGACCTCGTGCCGGAGGGGGAGTCCCGGCCCTTCACGAGCCCTGGGGAGGGGCAGCTGTCCGGCTCCGACGGCTGCAACGGCGTGGGCGGCTCCTATCGCCCAGACGGTGACACGGCCACGATCCGTCGCGGCCCCAGCACGCTCCGCGCCTGCCCGGGTGTCGATACGTGGCTGCGCGGCGCCGCATCCGTCCGCGTCGACGGCGACACCCTGCACGTCTTCAACAGCAAGGACGAGGAGATCGGGACCCTCACCCGGGCCCACGACGCGTGACGCCGCCGTCCGGTGTGCGGTCTCGTGCACATGGCACGACGATGCCCGTGTGCGCGGAACCGGGACCGCGAAACGCACCGCGTCACGCTCCGCGCAGCACCGGCCCCACGTTCGCGCTGATGAAGGCCCGCCGCATCTGCTGCGCGGACAGGTACAGGTCAGTGCGACGCCGGCGGCGGGACTCGGATCCGCCCACCGGATTGTGGACGTGCAGACGCAGCGGATGCCCGGCGCCCGCGCGACCGGTCTCATCGCAGCGCAGCACCCGACGCGCCACGTAGACGTGCGCATCCATGAAGGCGACGGTGCCCTCGCCGTCCTCGCGGTCCAGTTCGAACGAACCGCCGGGACGCCTGAGGGTCGAGAGTACGACGGGTCTGCCCTTCTCCAGCCAGCCGCCCACGGCCTCGACGGTGCGCGGGACCGGACGGGCAGGACTCCACCTGCCGGTCGTGAGCAGCAGGCCGATGCCCGCGAAGTCGTTCTGCAGACGCCGGTACGAGCCGTCGGACCACGCGACGACCGCGGCCTTCTCCACGAGGGAGGCCACGGAGGCCTTGAGCCGGGTGTCGCCCGCACGGTGCCGCAGCGGCACCCGCGTGCTCACGATGACCGACGTCCGCCGCACCGGCAGGAACGGGATGCGCCGCAGACCCGGCATCGGCACGCGGGGGAGTGTGAGATCGATCGCGACGAGGTCGACGTCAGCCGAGTCTCGGCGGACGATCCCCGACGACTCCGCGGAGTCTGCGCACAGCCCGTCCTCCACCGGGACGGGCGTCACCAGTCTGTCCAGGAAGCCGGGGGAGACGTTCTCGCAGGAATCGAGCACCGCGATGAGCCAGCAGTCGCCCAGGTGACCCTGGCGGGCGCGCCGGCGGCGAGGTGCGGTCGAGCGGACGGCGACCGGCTCGAACACCTGCGGACCGCGTGGCAGCGGCTCGAGGCCCCGCGCTCGGGCCAGCAGGCATGCCACCAGGCGGGTCGGCAGTGCGGGCGAGGCGGCCTCGGCGGTGGTGAGGAACCGGACCAGCCGCGCACCCGGAGCCGGTTCGAGGAACCGGAGGACGGCCTCGGCGGCGGCCCGGTGCAGGGGCAGTGCGGTGAGGGACGTCGACTGCGCGCGGTCGACGAGGCGGGCGGCCGCGGCCCGGTCCGCAGGACCGGCCAGCGGATCCAGCAGGTCCGGGAGGGCGCGCTCCACCAGCAGGGGGACTCGGGAGACTGGCATGGTGATCCCTCCGGCGTGTCCGCCTTGCGCGGTCGTCGCGATGTGGCGTATGCGCGCGCACTGCTGTAGAGTGTTCTCTTGGCCTGTGACCACGGGACCTCTGTGCACGCCGTCTGCGGCTCGATCTGTGGGGAGTATACCCAGATCACCGTGACACGACGGATGCAGGGGCGCGGACGGACAGGCTGCCGGTCGACGAGGGGCTCACGCCCCGCAACGAACGAATGACACGCGGTGCGACCGCGGGAAATCGAGGGTGAGAACACACATGGCCAAGAAAGAAGGGGTCATCGAGATCGAGGGGACTGTCGTCGAGGCGCTCCCCAACGCTTCATTCCGGGTCGAACTGACCAACGGCCACAAGGTTCTCGCTCACATCTCGGGCAAGATGCGCCAGCACTACATCCGCATCCTGCCGGAGGACCGCGTCGTCGTGGAGCTCTCGCCCTACGACCTGTCGCGCGGCCGGATCGTCTACCGGTACAAGTAAGCAGAAGATCGCTTCGACGATTTCGCAGGCGCAGCCCCGGGGGCATCCCGGGGCCTTCGCGGTGGAAGAAGGAACAGCTATGAAGGTGAAGCCCAGCGTCAAGCCGATCTGCGAGAAGTGCAAGGTCATCCGTCGACACAGCCGTGTCATGGTGATCTGCGAGAACCCGCGCCACAAGCAGCGTCAGGGCTGATCGTCCCGCTTCGGACAGATCTGGTGTCACGACCGCGGTCGTGAGCCGCACACCCACGCAGACCCCGCCCCCCGCCCCCACGATCCACCGGTTCGGACGGGCGCGGGACGACACCCCCGGTCGGAGGCCGGGGACCCGCAGTGACGAAGACACTGCCGGACAGGGTCTGCACCAGCACCTCCGGAACAATCAGAAGGAAGAACAGATGGCACGTCTTGCCGGAGTCGACATCCCCCGTGAGAAGCGGGTCGTTGTCGCCCTGACATACATCTACGGTGTGGGCCGCACGCGTGCGCGCCAGACCCTGACGGAGACGGGCATCGACCCGTCGACCCGTGTGAAAGACCTGACCGACGCAGAGCTCGTGCAGCTCCGCGATTACATCGAAGGCACCTTCAAGGTCGAGGGCGACCTCCGCCGCGAGGTGTCCGCCGACATCCGCCGCAAGGTGGAGATCGGCTCCTACGAGGGCCTCCGCCACCGTCGTGGCCTTCCCGTGCGCGGACAGCGCACGAAGACCAATGCGCGCACCCGCAAGGGACCCAAGCGCACCGTGGCCGGTAAGAAGAAGTAATCCCCTCAGGATCGATCAGGAGTTTCCAGGAATATGCCTCCCAAGTCACGCACAGCAGCACGCAAGACGCGTCGCAGCGTCAAGAAGAATGTCGTCGCCGGTCAGGCGCACATCAAGTCCACGTTCAACAACACCATCGTGTCCATCACGGACCCGTCCGGTGCTGTCATCTCCTGGGCCTCGTCCGGTGAGGTGGGCTTCAAGGGTTCGCGCAAGTCGACGCCCTACGCCGCGCAGATGGCGGCGGAGTCCGCTGCCCGCCGCGCGCAGGAGCACGGCCTCAAGAAGGTCGATGTCTTCGTGAAGGGCCCGGGTTCGGGCCGCGAGACCGCGATCCGCTCCCTCCAGGCCGCCGGCCTGGAGCTGGGCACGATCCAGGACGTCACCCCCACCCCGCACAACGGCTGCCGTCCGCCCAAGCGTCGGCGCGGCTGATCCTCCCCGATCGGCTCTCCGCCGCCGGTGACGCGAGTCCCCGGCGGCGGTCGCACCGATCGGACCTCCACCAGCCAGCGTTTCGAGCACGAACCCCTCGCGTGCTCTCGAATGCCCGCGAACGTCATATGGCGGATGTTCGCTGAAAGGAAGCCCACGTGCTCATTGCACAGCGCCCCACGCTCACGGAAGAGGTCGTCTCCGAGCGCCGCTCGCGGTTCACCATCGAACCGCTGGAGCCCGGATTCGGCTACACCCTCGGCAACTCGATGCGTCGCACCCTGCTCTCGTCCATCCCCGGCGCCTCGGTCACGAGCGTCCGGATCGACGGAGTCCTGCACGAGTTCTCGACGGTGCCGGGGGTCAAGGAGGACGTCACCGAGTTCCTCCTCAACCTGAAGTCGCTGGTCGTCTCGTCGGAGTTCGACGAGCCCGTCGTCGCGTACCTGCGCAAGCAGGGCCCGGGAGCGGTCACGGCCGAGGACATCTCCGCACCCGCCGGTGTGGAGATCCACAATCCCGAGCTGTACATCGCCACGCTCAACGACACCGGTCGTCTCGACATCGAGCTGACGGTGGAGCGCGGTCGCGGTTACGTGTCCGCAGCCCAGAACAAGAACGCGGACGCAGAGATCGGCCGGATCCCGGTCGACTCGATCTACTCGCCCGTGCTCAAGGTGTCGTACAAGGTCGAGGCCACCCGTGTCGAGCAGCGCACGGACTTCGATCGCCTCATCATCGATGTGGAGACGAAGCCGTCGATCGTCCCCCGCGATGCCCTCGCCTCCGCGGGCAAGACGCTCGTGGAGCTGTTCGGCCTGGCGCGCGAGCTCAACGTCGAGGCCGAGGGCATCGAGATCGGCCCGTCGCCGGTCGATGCCGCGATGGCCGCCGATCTGGCGCTCGCGATCGAGGACCTCGAGCTGACGGTCCGCTCGTACAACTGCCTCAAGCGCGAGGGCATCCACACCGTGGGTGAGCTCGTGGCGCGCAGCGAGGCCGACCTCATGGACATCCGGAACTTCGGTCAGAAGTCCATCGACGAGGTCCGGCAGAAGCTGGGTGAGCTGGGGCTCAACCTCAAGGACAGCCCGGCCGGGTTCGGCGATGCCGAGGACGCGGTGGACGACGACGTGTTCGTCGAGGACGAGCAGTACTGAGCGGCGGCCCCGCGCAGCCTTAAGAATTCCAAGGAGACAGAACAATGCCCACCCCCACCAAGGGAAACCGCCTCGGAGGCTCGCCGGCGCACGAGCGGATCATGCTCAACAACCTCGCCGCGCAGCTCTTCGAGCACAAGTCCATCACTACCACGGTGACGAAGGCCAAGCGCCTGCGTCCGGTGGCGGAGCGCCTCGTCACCTTCGCGAAGAAGGGCGACCTGGCCGCGCGCCGTCGCGTGCTGGGTGCGATCTCCGACAAGGGGATCGTGCACGAGCTCTTCACCTCGATCGCTCCGGCCGTCGCCGAGCGCCCGGGCGGCTACACCCGGATCACGAAGATCGGTCCGCGCAAGGGCGACAACGCCCCCATGGCCGTCATCGAGCTGGTGCTGGAGCCCTACTCGCCCAAGCAGGCCACGGTGAAGGAGGCCGAGCAGGCCACCGCCGCCGCTGCTGACGTCGAGGAGACAGAGGTCGTCGAGACCGAGGCCGCCGAGGCCCCGGCCGCGGAGGCGGACGTCGAGTCCGGCGCGCAGATCGACGAGGCCCAGGAGGCCGCCGAGGACAAGTGAGTCCCGTCATCGCGGGCCGCGCCCGCGAACGGGACTGACTGACACGACGCCGCCCGTGAACCCGCTGGGGTCACGGGCGGCGTCGTCGTGTCGCGGCGTCGTCGTGTCGCGGCGTCGTCGTGTCGCGGCGGCGCTGTGTCGCGGCGGCGCCGTGCAGCGTTGTAGCCGTCTCGCGGCGGCGCTACGGGGCAGGTCGCGCGCGCACTCTGCGCTGAGGTGCACGTGCACGCCTGAGTTCTGCGACATTCGGGGCGTGTACGTACACCTCAACGGGCCCGCGTCGGCTCAGACCGTCGCTCTTCAGACCGCGGCTCTTCAGACCGTCGCTCCTCAGTCCGCTGCTCCTCAGTCAGCGGGGCCGGACCTCTGCGCCGCCCGGCGGAACGCGGTGCGGATGTCGGCCATGTGGGGGCGGTGCTGCGCATCCGGGTCGCAGTGCAGGACGATGCTGCGCACAGGTTCCGGGTCCACGAGCGGCACCGCCACGAGGCTGGGCGGCAGATCGAGGGCCGCCAGGCGGGGGAGCGGTGCGAGGCCGATCCCCGCCATCACCATCGCGAGCAGGCCGTAGTGGTCGTCCGCCCGCGCCACGTGGTGCGGGGTGATGCCGGCGGCGCGGGCCGCGTCGTCCATGACGTCGCCGGACACACTGCCCTCGACGTCGAGGTCGAGCAGCGGCAGATCCTCCAGCTCCGCGACGCGCACCGACTGCTGCGTCGCTGCGGGATGATCGCTAGGGACGACCAGCTGGTAGGCGTCCACCGCCAGGAGCTCGTCTCCGTCCGGGTCCACTCCGCCGGGCAGCACCGTCACGTCCATATCCGGGGCGCTGGACCTCGCCCCGCGGACCGGTTCGTTCGTGAGCACGTCGAAGCGCAGGTGCGGATGGCGGGTCACCGCGTCGCGCAGCACAGCGGGGATCCACTCCTTCGCGACGGAGGACGGGCAGGCGATGACGACCCGATCGAGCGCAGGCGCCCGCATCTGGGCGACGACGCGGTCCAGGCGGGCGGATTCCCCGAAGAGCGACTCGGACTCCTCCGCGAACCGGTGGCCCGCCTCCGTGATCTCGATGCCGCGTCCCGCGCGCCGGTACAGGGGCAGGCCCACGGCCCGCTGGAGTGCGATGATCTGCTGGCTGACGCTGGCCGGCGAGTAGTCGAGGTTGCGTGCGGCCGCCGTCACCGAACCGGTGCTCACGACCGCGCGCCAGATCCTCAGTCGCTGCAGATCCCACATGCCACGAGTGTAAGGCTCTGCCTCACGATCGTGAAGAGATCGTTGCTTCTCCTTGAGGGTCGCGTGCGCCATCCTGGGTGAGGCCCATTCCGCGTGCGTCGCCACCCCGTGCGATGCCGACCGGTTGCGGCCACGCGCGGGAAGTGCCCGTGCAGCGTCGGACGGAGGCGATGGATGCAGAGGATCGAGGCGGCCCCGCAGGGAGCGACCCCGCAGGGGTGGACCCCGCACGATGGGTGCCGGCAGCGCCGGACCCCGCGCCGGCAGGTGCACGCGTGACCGGCGCCGAGTTCATCGCCTTCCTGGGCGCGGTCGCGATCCTCGTCCTCACCCCGGGGCCGGACACGTTCCTCACGCTGCGCTTCGCCGCCCACCAGCTGAAGGCCGGCGTGGTCTACTCCGTCGCCGCTGCGCTGGGCACGCTCGTGTGGGCGATCCTGGCGCTCACGGGCGTGGCCGCCCTGCTGCAGCGCTTCCCGGACATCCGCGTCGTCCTCACATGGGTGGGCGGTGCCTTCCTCGTCTACCTGGGCGCCACCGCACTCCTGCACGTGCGCGCCGCCCTGCGCGGGACGACCGGCGGCCGCCGGCGGGTCGCCGTGACGACGCCGGATGACACCGCTCCCGAGGCCCCGGTCGGCACTGCGTCCCCCGTCGCCACCGCGGTCCGGTCCCAGTCCGCGACGCGCGTCGAGGCACCCGTGGTCGTGCCCTCGGTCACCCGTCTGCCGGTCGTCTTCCGGACGGGCATCATCTCCTCGCTCACGAACCCCAAGACGGGTCTCTTCTTCCTGGCACTGCTGCCGCCGTTCCTGCCCGCGTCCCCGGGGTTCGTCGACCACGTCCTGCTCCTGGCGACCGTCGCCGCGTGCATGTTCGTCTACGGGGTGCTGCTGTCCGTCGTCGCGCGCCGGGTGGGTCGCCACCTCACGAGGGGCCGCGGGCCGCTGGTCGTCGACACCGTGGCCGGCGGGATGCTCATCCTGCTGGGCGTCTCGCTCGTCCTCCTCTGAGGATCGGGCGCCCTTCTCCTAGTCTGAGCCGTCCTCCTCCGAGTCTCAGTCGGAGCGGGTCGTCCGCACGGCCGCGCGGATCTCATCCCAGCCGCGCGCGGTCCAGACCGTCCGCGAGGGAATGAGCGAGGTGAGCGCCTGTGCCAGCACGGTGCGCTCCAGCGGCGGAGCCACGCGGTCGACGAAGACGATCATCCGGGGGCGGGCCAGGCCGCCCAGTTCCGCGTTCACCGTCGCGATGAGGTCGCGGGCGACCGCGTCGCTGGGCTCGCCGTCGATGACGACGCATGCGACGATCGTGCTGCCGGAATTCTCGCGGTGGGCGCGCAGCGCCAGCGCCCGCGTGACGAACGGGTGCTCCTCGAGCGCCCGCTCGACGGCGGACAGCGAGATGAGCTGACCGGACACGGAGACGACCCCGTCCGCGCGTCCCCGGAAGTGCGGAGTGCCGTCCGGGTCGATGGCGACGACGTCCTCCGTCACGACGAGTGCCTCCGCGGCCCCTGTCTCCCACGCCCGGTCGAGGTGCTCCGTCAGGTTGATCGATCCGGGGGTGGGCAGCTGGAGGACGACCTGGCCGGACCCTCCGGGGCCCACCGGCCTGCGGGCGGCGGTGGACCCCTGTGCGCTGGAGCCGTCCGCGGTGTGCGTGCCCCAGGCCTGCGTGTCCGCGGCCGGTTTGTCCGCGGGCCGGTCGTCGTGGCCGAGTGCGTCCCGGGGCAGTGCGTGGGCGACGACGCGTGCGGAGTCCAGTCGCGGCGACGTGCCGGTCACCAGGACGATCCCGGTCAGCTCGACCTGCCCCCACCCGTCCGCGATCGCGCAGTCGACGGCCGCGAAGGTCCGCTCCATCCAATCGCGCAGCCCGGGCTCCACCGGCTCGCCGGCCGTCATGAGGCGCGTGAGTGAGGCGCCGCGGGCGGCGATGGACTCCTCGATCCGCCAGTCGCGCAGCGTGCGCATGACGGACGGCGAGGTCACCAGCGTGGAGACGCCGTAGCGCTCGACGATGTCGAGCGTCCGCTGGTGGTCCGGGACATCGAGGGTGCCCTCGTAGACGACGACGGTGTCGCCGGACAGGAGGGGGCCGATGAGGCCGTGCCAGGTGGAGACGGCCCACGACACGTCCGCGGCGCACCAGAACACCGGTCCGGACCGCACCGTCGCGTGCACGGCGGCCGACTGCAGGAGGACGCCCGCGACCGTGTGCTGGGTGAGCCGGGCGGTGGGCGCGCCGGACGCCTGCTGCCGGGTGCAGAGCACGTGATCGGGAGGCAGCGCCGTCGATGCGACCGGGGCCAGGGGATCGGTCGAATCCAGCAGGTCGGAGTACCAGACGTCTCCGTGGAACCACGCGACGTCCATGCCGGTGCGACGGATGACGACGGTCGTCTCGACACTGGAGGTGCTGGCCAGCGCTTCGTCCGCACGGGCCTTGAGGGGCAGGACGGCACCGCGGCGCCACGCGCCGTCCTGCGTGAGGAGGACGGTGGGGGCCAGCTGCTCGATCCGCAGTCCCAGCGCCTCCGACGGGAGGGAGACCGGCAGCATCGACCACGAGGCGCCGATGCTCATGCACGCGATCATCGTCACGACCGTCTCCGGGAGCCACCCCGTGTGGAGTGCGACGACGTCCTGCGAGCCCACGCCCAGTCCGCGCAGCGCGCGCACGGCGCGGTCGACCTCGTGCGACAGCTGCGCGTACGTGAGGCTGCTGCGGTCGCCCGGCTCTCCCTCCCAGCGGATCGCGACGCGGTCGCCGTGGGCCTCCGCGTGCCGGTGGACCAGATTACTCGCGACGTCGATCGAGCCGCCGGGGCACCAGGTGCCCGGGGACCCCGGTGCCGGGGGCGGCTCCCAGACGGCACGGGGCGCGGTCTCCCAGTCCAGTGCGTCGACGACGGTCTCCCACTCGCGCTGCACCTCGTGGGCCAGTCGCTGGAGCCAGGAGGGTGCGGACTCAGGCATGGGGGATGCTCCTTCCTCCGGAGACGGCCGTGCGCAGCAGGGCGGCGGCGACGACCTGCGGGTCCGAGGCCGGCTGCAGATCCGCCGTGAGCGCGGCGACCACGGTCCCGTCCGCCGCGGCGACGGGCACGGCGACCTCGTCCGGTGCCGTGGGGTCCGTCGATTCGTAGACGACGTGGGGGGCGCTGCGCCACTCCTCGCGCTGCCCGTGCAGGTCCGGACGCGCGGCGGCGACCCGCTCCCACTCCTCGTCGTCCGCGTGTGCGGCGAGGATGCGCCCGGCCGCGGAGTCCAGGGCGCACGCGGCGTGGAGGGGGCGGCGGAACGGACCGCGGTCCTGCGCCTCGACCTGGTCGATGCAGACCGCCTCCCCGTGGATGAGCACGTGCACGCCGATCGTCGCCTGCAGCTGGTCGCGCAGGCCGATCATGAACGGATTGAGCGCGGAGAGGATCGGACTGCCGGACATGCGATGCACCGCCAGGCGCATGACGGCCGGCCCCAGGCCGTAGCGGGAGGTCGCGGGGTCCTGGACGGCGTACTCCGCGTGGACGAGGGACCGCAGCAGCCGATGGACCGTGGGCACGGTCATGCCCGACTGCTGGGCCAGGTCCGTGAGCTGGTGGAGGTGGGGGCTCCGTGCCAGCAGGTCCATGAGCAGGGTGGCGTTGCGGATCGTTCCGAGCCCACCCTTGGGGGCGCCTCCATCGATCACCGCACACCACCGTCCGTCGTCCGTCCGCCGCAGGAACGGGGCGTCGCTGCGGCCTGCACTGCACCGAGGCTCTCACATCACTCTGGTATCCGGCACCTCGTGTCGGTATGGAACTGAGTTTCGCGAAAGCAGGTATTGCATTCAGCATAGTGGAAACGTACTCTGATCGCATGACGTGACACCCGTCACTTCCGGAAGCGAGGATGCTCCCCAGCGCCTCGACGACCACTTCGAGGAGCAGATCAAGTGCGAACACGCGCATACAGGCACTCACTCAACGGGAGTTCGATGCCGCCCGGGCAGCCGCTGCTGCAGGTCGACGACCTCACCCTCAGGTTCGGCGGCGTCACGGCCCTGGCGGATGTGAACATGACGGTCGAGTCCGGGACCATCCACGCGATCATCGGTCCCAACGGCGCCGGCAAGTCGTCGCTCCTCAACTGCATCTCCGGCCTCTACCGGCCCACCTCCGGATCCGTGGTCCTCCGCTACGTCGCCGACGACGTGGCCCGCGGAGGTGGGCTGGCAGCGGACCCGGGCGCGGCCTCGGGCACGGCAGTGGCGGACGTGGCGGACCTGGACGTTCGCGAGCGCGCACTCACGAGCCTCCCGCCCAACCGCGTCGCGCGGCTGGGTGTGGCCCGCAGCTTCCAGAACATCGAGCTCTTCGACCAGCTGACGGTGCTGGAGAACATGATGCTGGGCCGCCACGTCCACATGAAGCACAACGTGCTCACCTCCATGCTGTGGTTCGGTCCCGCCCGCCGCCAGGAGATCGCGCACCGCGAGATCGTCGAGGAGGTCATCGACCTGCTCAAGCTGCAGGCGCACCGCCAGAAGCCCGTCGGCATGCTGTCGTACGGCATCCAGAAGCGCGTCGAGTTGGGCCGCGCACTGGCGATGCAGCCGTCCCTGCTCCTGCTGGACGAGCCGATGGCGGGCATGAACGCGGAGGAGAAGGAGGATCTGGCCCGGTACGTCCTGGACGTCCACGAGCTGGCCGGTGTCTCGATCGTCCTCATCGAGCACGACATGAACGTCGTCATGGACATCTCGAACCGGGTGACGGTGCTGGACTTCGGCCGCGTGATCGGCGACGGGACGCCGCGCGAGGTCATGGACAACCCGCGGGTCATCGAGGCCTACCTGGGTGCGGGGGTCGCGTCGTGAGCGCACAGGGTCCCGCCGCCGGCGCCGGCCGTGCCGTCGCGATCGACCGACCGGGCCACGACATCACTCGGACGATGCCGCAGCTGCTGCGCGCGCACGCCGCCACGACCCCGGACGCGGTCGCGATGCAGGAGAAGCGCTACGGAATCTGGATGCCCACGACCTGGGCCACCTACCGGGACCGGGTCCGCGATTTCGCGCTGGGACTGGCGGAGATGGGCGTGGAGCGCGGCGACATCGTCGCGGTGCTGGGGGACAACCGGCCGGAGTGGCTCATCGCGGAGCTCGCCGCGCAGTCCCTGGGCGCGGCCGTCGTGGGCATCTACCCCACCTCGATCGGCGCGGAGCTCACCCACGTGCTGGCGGTCGCGCGGGCCCGGGTGGTCGTCGCGGAGGACCAGGAGCAGGTCGACAAGCTGCTGGCGATCGATCCGGGCGCGGACGAGCGCCTGGTCGTCGAGCACATCGTCTACTACGATCCGCACGGCCTGGAGCAGTACGACCATCCGATGCTCAGCGAGTTCACCGCCGTTGAGGACACGGGCAGGCAGGCCGTCGATACCCGGGGGGCCTGGCTGGAGGAGCAGATCGAGGCGAGCAGTCCGGACGACCTGGCCGTCATCTGCACGACGTCCGGCACGACCTCGCTGCCCAAGCTCGCAGAGCTGTCGCACGCGAACCTCCTGTCGATGGCCGCGCGGCTCACGGAGATCGATCCGATCACGCCTCGGTTCCGCTACGTGTCCACCCTCCCGTTCGCGTGGATCGGCGAGCAGATGCTGGCCGTCGCCAGCGGACTGCATGCGGGCTTCACGGTGTCGTTCCCGGAGGATTCCTCCACACAGCGCTCCGACCTGCGCGAGATCGGGCCGGACGTCATGTTCGCGCCCCCGCGCATCTGGGAGTCCCTGCTGACGGAGGTGCAGGTGCGGATCGACGAGGCCGGTCCCGTCAAGCGCGCGATCTTCGGCTGGGGCTACTCCGTCATGGACCGCATCGCGGCGGCGCGCAACGAGGGGCGCAACCCCGGTGTCGGACTGCGGGCGGCGGGCCTCCTCGCGGACCTCGTGGCGACGCGCCCCGTCCGCGAGCAGCTGGGACTCACCCGGATCAAGCGGGGCTACACCGGCGGTGCGCCGCTGGGGCCGGACGTGTTCCGCTTCTTCCACGCGATCGGCGTCAACCTCAAGCAGATCTACGGGCAGACGGAGATCTGCGGCATTGCCGTCCTTCACCGCGACGGGGAGATCTCTTTCGACTCCGTGGGTGTCCCGCTGCCGGCGACGGAGCTGCGGTTCGGCGACCGGCAGGAGATCCTGCTGCGGTCCTCGGCGGTGTTCCGCGGGTACCACCGCAACGACGAGGAGACGGCGAAGACCGTCACCCCGGACGGCTGGCTGCGCACGGGCGACGCGGGCTACCTCGACTCCTCCGGACAGCTGGTCGTCGTCGACCGGCTCAAGGACGTCGTGTTCGCGGAGGACGGGACGATGTACTCCCACGCGTTCATCGAGAACAAGCTGAAGTTCTCCCCGTACGTCGAGGAGGCCGTCGTCTTCTCCGGCCCCACTCTGGAGGGCGCGGACGCGACGGACACGGACAGCCCCCTGTGCGCGATCATCACGATCGACCCCGCGACGGTGGGGGCGTGGGCGGAGCACTCGCGGCTCGCGTTCACGACCTACACGGACCTCGCTTCGAAGCCGGAGGTCCAGGACCTCGTCGCCGCGGACATCGCGACGGCGAACCAGGACCTCATGGAGCGGATCCGCATCCGCAGGTTCGTGCTCCTGCACAAGCAGTTCGACCCGGACGACGACGAGATCACGCGCACGCGCAAGGTCCGGCGGAACGTGGTCGGGCAGCGGTACGCCCCCATCATCGAAGCACTGGCAGCGGGCCGGGAGGGCGTCACCATCACCTCGAGCATCACGTATCAGGACGGCACGGTCGCCCAGCGCAGCATCCCGCTGCGCAACATCGACCTGGCCGATGTCGCCCCGCCCGCGGGTGCCGCCCGTCGCAAGGTCTGGAGTGGTCGCGCATGAGCACGTTCGTCACCCTTCTCATCATCGGCCTGTCCGAGGGTGCGATCCTGGCGCTCGCCGCGCTGGGCTTCGTGCTCATCTACAAGGCGACCGGCGTCATCAATTTCGCGCAGGGCGAGTTCCTGCTGATCGGCGCCTACTCCTTCTACACCGCGTTCGTCGTCATGCAGCTGCCGATCGTCCTGGCGCTGCTGGTGGGCGTGCTGGTCGCGGTCATCGTGGGCGTCGTCGTCGAGCGCTTCATCCTCAGGCCCATGGTGGGGCAGAGCCACATCTCGATCATCATGGTGACGATCGGGCTGGCGAGCGTGCTGAGCGCGATCGTCCAGATGTTCTTCGGCACCAATCCGCGGTCCATGCCGCCCATCCTGCCGCGCGGCTCCGTCTCCATCCTGGGCGGCAGCGTGCCGGTCAACCGGCTGTGGGCGATCGTCATCTGCGCCGTCGTCCTCGTCCTCCTCACGTGGTTCTTCCAGAAGTCCCGGCACGGCGTCGCGATGCGCGCCGTGGCGGACGACCAGCAGGCCGCGATGACGGTGGGCATCTCCGTCCGCCGCGTGTTCGCCCTGTCCTGGGCGCTGGCCGCCGTGTCCGCGCTCATCGCGGGCGTGACGCTGGCGGACGTGACGACCGTCGAGATGAACATCGTGAACTTCGGTCTGCTCGTGTTCCCCGTCGTCATCATGGGCGGACTGGACTCCGTGCCCGGCACGATCGTGGGCGGACTCACGATCGGCCTCGTCACCCAGTTCGTGTCCGGCTACATGGATCCGGGCCTGGCGGAGATCGTCCCCTACATCGTCCTCGTCCTCGTGCTCCTCGTCCGCCCCTACGGGGTGTTCGGCGAGAAGCGGATCGAAAGGGTCTGAGCCATGACAGCAGTGGAGACCGGGCGTCACCACACGAGCTACAGGTCAGAGCTCCGACTGTGGCACACGCGCCCCCAGTTCATCCGGATGGCCGTCCTGGCCGTCATCGTCCTCGTCCTCCCGCTCCTCCTCGACAACTACTGGCTGTCGCTGGCCAACACCGCGATGATCGCGGCGATCGGCGCGATCGGCCTCAACATCCTCGTGGGGTACACGGGACAGATCTCACTGGGCCAGGGCGGCTTCCTGGCGGTGGGGGCGTTCACCTCCGCGATCCTCACGGACAGGCTGGGGATGCCGGCGCCGGTGTCGATCGTGGGCGCGGTCCTCCTGACCGCCGCGGTGGGCGTCATCGTGGGCCTGCCCGCGCTGCGCCTCAAAGGCCTCTACCTGGCGATCGCGACGCTCGCCTCGCAGATGGTCATCCTCTTCATCGTGAGGCGCTGGGGCTTTCTCACGGAGGGTCAGGGATTCCTGGACGTCGCCCGCCTGGAGGTCTTCGGGTTCCGTCTGGACCGGTCGAGCTTCGAGCAGCAGTGGTACATGATCCTGCTGGTCATCACGGTGGTGGCGGCGCTCACGGCGACGAACCTGTTCCGCACCGGCATGGGGCGCTCTTTCATGGCGGTCCGCGATCAGGACATCGCCGCCTCCGCGATGGGCGTCAACCTCACCCGCGCGAAGCTCACCGCGTTCGCCGTGTCGAACGGGTACGTGGGTCTGGCCGGCGCACTCCTGGCCCACTACACGGAGATCCTGTCCTGGGAGAAGTTCACGATCGACGTGTCGATCCTCTACCTCGCGATGATCATCGTGGGCGGTCTGGGGTCGGTCGCCGGTGCCGTCTACGGCGCGGTCTTCATGACCCTCCTGCCGGTCATCGTCCGCAGCTTCGCGGACGTGGTGGGCGGTGCGGTGCCGATCGTCAAGAACCAGCTCCCGGCCGTGGAACACGGGGTCTTCGGCCTCACGATCATCATCTTCCTCATCTTCGAGCCGCGCGGCCTCAACCGGATCTGGCAGCGCCTCAAGGACTGGTTCGGCTTCTGGCCCTTCCGCTACTGACCCGCAGCACTGACTGACCCGCACGTCCCGAACGACCCGCACCACACCACCCCGGAGGGGCGGACCCGTCCCTCCCCGCACAAGGAGACCGCAATGAAGCACTCTCGCCACCTCTCTGCCGCCGCCCTCGCAGCCGTCGCCGCCATGACCCTCGCCGCGTGCGGCGGGGGAGGAGCCGCCAGCGCAGACTCCGACGAGCCGATCCCGATCGGCGTCATCGCGGACCTGTCCGGCGCCACCGGCGACGTGGGCACCCCGTACAACGAGGGGATGCTCGCCTTCGTCGAGCACGTGAACGCGGACGGCGGCATCGAGGGCCGTGAGATCGACGCGATCTCCAACGACTACGCCTACGAGGTCCCGCAGGCGGAGGAGCTGTACCGCCGGTACGTCAACGACGAGGTCGTCGCGATCCAGGGCTGGGGCACGGGCGACACCGAGGCCCTGCGCACCCGGGTCGCGAACGACGAGCTGCCCTTCATGTCCGGCTCCTTCTCCGAGGAGCTGACGGACCCGGAGGACTCGCCCTACAACTTCCTCGTCGCAGCGACCTACTCCGATCAGATTCGCGCCGCCCTCAACTGGATCGCGGAGCAGTCCGACGGTGAGGAGGTGGGCGTCGCAGCACTCCACCACGACTCCCCGTTCGGCACGTCCCCGGTGGGCGACGGCGAGGAGTGGGTCGAGGAGCAGGGACTGGCGATCGACTACAGCTCCCACGCGATGCCGTCCGGCACGACGAACTTCGCGGGCCTCCTGAGCCAGGTGGACGATGCGGAGTACATCATCATCCAGAACGTGGCGAGCCCGGCCGCGCAGCTGGCCCGCGACCTGGCCGCGCAGGGCGGCGACCAGACGATCGTCTGCCTCAACTGGTGCGGCAACGAGCTGTTCGTCACCGCTGCCGGGGATGCGGCGGAGGGCCACGTCATGGTCCAGCCGATCGCCCCGGTGTCCACGGAGCGTCCCGGCCACGAGGAGCTGCTGGCCTACCTCGAGGAGCAGGGCACCGACCCGGCTGACGTGACCGTCAGCTTCGTGCAGGGCTGGTACGCGATGCACGTCATGGCAGAGGGCATCCGCCACACGCTGGCCGCTGGCGAGGACCTCACCGGTGCGGCGATCCGCGAGTCGCTCGAGACGATGGGGCCGATCGACACCGGTGGCGTCATCGGCGACGGCACCGTGGAGTTCAGCGCGGACAGCCACCGCGGCTCGACGACGTCCGGCCTTTACGAGGTGAAGGACGGGCAGCTGGTCGTGCTCGAGGAGGCGGTGAACCCGTGACCGCGGCTCCCCAGGCGGCACCGGGGGCGGGACCGCCCCCGGCGCAGCCGCCGCTCCTGTCGATCAATAACATCGAGGTCATCTACGACGAGGTGATCCTCGTGCTGCGCGGCCTCTCGCTGGAGGTCCCCCAGGGGCAGATCGTCGCCCTCCTGGGCTCCAACGGAGCCGGGAAGTCCACGACGCTCAAGGCGGCCTCGGGCCTGCTGCCCAGCGAGCAGGGCGAGGTGACCGGCGGTCGCATCACCTTCAAGGGCGAGGACATCACGACGATGGACGCGCCGGAGCGGGTCAAGCGCGGGCTGAGCCTCTGCATGGAGGGCCGGCACGTGTTCCCGCACCTGACGGTGGGCGACAACCTGCTCGCCGGGGGCTACACGAAGGCCCGGGAGTCCGCGTCCACGCTGGACTTCGTGTACGAGTTCTTCCCCAAGCTGGCGGACATGCGCGGCCGCACCGCCGGGTTCCTGTCCGGCGGCGAGCAGCAGATGCTGGCGATCGGGCGGGCGCTCATGGCGCAGCCGGAGCTGCTCATGCTCGACGAGCCGTCGCTGGGACTGGCTCCGCTGCTGGTCGAGGAGATCTTCGAGACGATCGCCAGGCTCAACGCGGACACCGGTCTCACGGTGCTGGTGATCGAGCAGAACGCGCGCACCGCCCTGTCCGTGGCCCATCACGGCTACATCATGGAGCAGGGGCGGATCATGCTCGAGGACTCCGCGGCTGCACTGGCGGACAACCCGGACGTCAAGGAGTTCTACCTGGGCGTCGGGGGCGATTCGGGCACCCGCAGCTACCGGGATGTCAAGCACTACAGGCGCCGGAAGCGCTGGCTGTGACGGGGGAGACCACTATGGGTGGAGGACACGACACGGACGTCTCCCGCCTCGTGCAGGCAGCGGCGGAGCGGGACCCGGCCCTGCGGGAGCGGCTGGCGGACGCGGGACTGGAGGCGGCCTCGGTGACGGAGGCCGGGGCACTGTCCGCGGTGCGGGTGCAGAGCAAGGACGAGATGGTGGCGGCCCGGGCGCACGTCCTGAGCGGGGAGACGCCCCGCCGGGTGTTCCAGTCGCCGGGCCCCATCTACGAGGCGCAGCCGGCGGGGGAGGACCCGTGGCGGTGGCGCGAGGCGCTCGAGGCGGCGGGGCTGACCCCCGGCGACATCGTCCTCAACTGCTTCGGCTATCACCTGTCGCCGGCCGGTGCGATGTTCGACGAGGGCGTCATCGCCGCCGGCGGCACGGTCCTGCCGGCGGGGATCGGCAACCAGCAGCTGCAGGTGCAGGCGATCCGCGACCTGGGGATCCGCGGCTACGTGGGTCTGCCCAGCTACCTCAAGGCGCTGCTGGACCTGCACGCGGCGGACGGCGGGACAGCGGAGTCCCTGCCGCTGCAGTGGGCGGTCGTGACGGCGGAGCCGCTGCCGGACAGTCTGCGGCAGGAGCTCGAGTCGTGGGGGCTGCGCGTCCGGATGGCGTACGGCACCGCCGAGGCCGGTCTCATCGCCTTCGAGGACGGTACCGGGCCGGGGCTGGTGACCGCCGCCGGCATCACCGTCGAGGTGTGCGACATCGCGGACGGCACCCCGCTGGACGAGGGCCCCGGCGAGGTCGTCGTGACGATCCTGCGGGAGTCCGCACCGCTCATCCGCTTCGGCACCGGCGACCTGTCCGCCTGGGTGCCGGACGGCGGTCCGGGCGGGTCCGGCGGCCAGCGGCTGGCGGGCGTCCTGGGGCGGACGGGGCAGGCGGTCAAGGTGCGCGGCATGTTCCTGCACCCCGCCCAGGTGCGGGCCGCGGCCTCGCAGATCCCGGGCATCGACGGGCTGCGCTTCGTCATCGACCGGGAGGACCACAAGGACACCGTCGTCGCCGAGGTCGTGGTCGCCGCAGGTGCGGACGAGGCCGCCGTCGTGGCCCGGGCCGCGGAGGGGATCCGGTCCGCGCTGCGGTTCCGGGCCGAGGTGCGCCCCGTCGCGCAGGTGGACCAGGCCGAGCCGATCGACGATCGGCGCAGCTGGGACTGAGTCCGGGTGCACCCGGGGTCGAGTCTGGGTGCGGGCTGGGCGAGAGCGGGGGAAAACCCCCGTGGTGAGTGCGGTCGTCACCAGTGAGGGGCACCTGTCCCCGTTCCTACTGTGGGGAGCATGACAGCAGCCCCCGCCTCGCCCGCCCGTCCGCCCGCAGATTCCTCCGTCCCCTCCGACGTTCCCTCCAGCTCCTCCGACGCCCTTCCCTCCTCGGACCCTCGATTCTCTGCCGGCGCTCCTCACACAGCGCCGGCGGCCGCGGCCGCGGCGGCGGATGCTGCGACGAACGCGGCCGATCCGGCCGCGACCTCGCGCAGCATCCTCCTGCTGGCGGGAGCACCGCTGCTCCTCCTCACCGCCGTGTGCGGCGCGTTCCTGGTCGCCGGGGTCTCCGTCCCCACATGGGTGGTCGTCGCCGGCCGGTGGCTGCCCGCCCTCGTGTCCCTGGTCGTGCTGTGGCCGGCGCTGCGCCGCACCCGGGGTGTGCGCGACGTGCTGGTGCCCGCGTGGGGCCTGGGCCGCGGGCGCGGTGCGCGGACGCGGGCGGCCCTGCTGAGTCTGGCCGGCATCGCGGTCGTCCTCGTCGTCGCGGTCATGACCGCCGCACTGTCCGACACGGTGGGCGCCATGACGGTGCAGCCGTGGGGCGACGTCGCCCTGGGGCTGACGCTCATGCTCCCGCTCATCCCGGTGCTGGCCCTCAGCACACTGGGCGAGGAGGTCGTGTGGAGGTCGCACCTGCCGCAGCTGCTGGGCGGGACCTTCTGGCGCAGGTCCTTCCTCATCGCGCTCGTCTGGGCGGTGTTCCACGTGCCGCTGCACCTCACCTACGTGCTGCAGGGCGACCTGTCGCTCGCCCACGCGGCCGCGACGACCGCGGGACTCATCCCGCTGAGCCTCTTCCTCAGCGCGCTCACCGCCCGGCAGGGCAGCGTGTGGCCGGCCGCCCTCGCCCACGCCGTACCGGTCACGGCGCTGACGCTCGCGCAGAACGCCGCGGCGATCGACCCGGCGGCGCTGTGGACGATCACACTGCTGGGCGGCGTGCTCATGCTGAGTGCGGCGATGGCGCTGGCACCCTCCGAGGACGCGCACGCCGGCTGATCGGCCCCGTGTCCGCGACGCGCTCCGCGGTCGGAACCGCTGTCCGGTCGACGCCGCCGTCGACCGGACAGCGGACCGTACGGGACCGCGGCGGGGCACCGCTGTTAGTCTGACGTGGACCGCGTCCGCGGCAGTCTCATTCCCCGGTGAGGAGCACCCCAGATGACCGATGTCCCGTCCTCGATGAATGCAGGTCTCGCAGCCGTCGATCCAGAGATCGCGCAGGTCCTCGATCAGGAGCTGAGCCGTCAGCGCGGCACCCTCGAGATGATCGCCTCGGAGAACTTCGTGCCGAAGGCCGTGCTGGAGGCGCAGGGCTCCGTCCTCACCAACAAGTACGCGGAGGGCTATCCGGGCCGCCGCTACTACGGCGGCTGCGAGTTCGTCGACGTGGCGGAGAATCTGGCGATCGAGCGGGCGAAGTCCCTGTTCGGCGCGCAGTACGCGAACGTGCAGCCCCACTCCGGCGCCCAGGCGAACGCCGCGGTCATGCACGCGTTCGCGCGCGCGGGCGACCGCCTGCTGGGTCTGGACCTGGCGCACGGCGGCCACCTGACGCACGGCATGAAGATCAACTTCTCCGGTCGCCTCTACGACATCTCGTCCTACGAGGTCGACCCCCAGACGCACCGGATCGACATGGACGTCGTCCGCCAGCGCGCGCTGGAGGCCCAGCCCACCGTCATCGTCGCCGGCTGGTCCGCCTACCCCCGTCAGCTGGACTTCGAGGCGTTCCGGTCGATCGCGGACGAGGTGGGCGCGACCCTCTGGGTCGACATGGCCCACTTCGCAGGACTCGTCGCGGCAGGGCTGCACCCCAACCCCGTCCCGCTGGCGGACGTCGTGTCCTCGACGGTCCACAAGACGATCGGCGGCCCCCGCTCCGGCTTCATCCTGTCGAAGGACGAGGCGAACGCGAAGAAGATCAACTCCGCGGTGTTCCCCGGCCAGCAGGGCGGCCCGCTCATGCACGTCGTCGCGGCCAAGGCGGTCGCGTTCAAGCTCGCGGCGCAGGCGGAGTTCAAGGAGAAGCAGGAGCGCACGCTGCGCGGTGCCAGCATCCTGGCCGAGCGCCTGCAGGAGCAGGACGTCGTCGACGCCGGCGTCCAGGTCCTGACCGGCGGCACGGACGTCCACCTGGTGCTGGTGGACCTGCGGAACTCGCACCTGAACGGTCAGCAGGGCGAGGACCTCCTCCACGAGGTGGGCATCACGGTCAACCGCAACTCCGTCCCGTTCGACCCGCTGCCGCCCATGACGACCTCCGGTCTGCGCATCGGCACGCCCGCGCTCGCCTCCCGCGGGTTCGGCGACGAGGAGTTCACGGAGGTGTCCGACATCATCGCCCAGGCGCTCAAGCCCGGTGCGGACATCGACGCGCTGCGCGCCCGCGTGGACAAGCTTGCGGAGGACTTCCCGCTCTACGAGGACCTGGTGCAGTACTCATGACGACCACGGAGACGCAGACGGACGGTCCGCTCAAGCTCAGCGGCACCGCGACGGCCGCGACGATCAAGAGCGAGCTGGCGCAGCGCGTCGAGGCGCTCGCCTCCCGCGGAGTGACCGCGGGGCTGGGCACCCTGCTGGTGGGCGAGGACCCGGGCTCGCAGTGGTACGTCGCGGGCAAGCACCGGGACTGCGCGGAGATCGGCATCGCATCGATCCGCGAGGACCTGCCGGAGACGGCGACGCAGGAGGAGATCGAGGCGGCGGTCCGCCGCCTCAACGAGAACCCGGAGTGCACGGGCTACATCGTGCAGCTGCCGCTGCCGAAGGGCATCGACGAGAACCGGATCCTCAGCCTCATCGATCCCGCGAAGGACGCGGACGGACTGCACCCGCAGAACCTGGGCAACCTGGTCCTGCGGGTCAAGGAGGACATCGACACGCCGCTGCCCTGCACCCCCGCGGGCATCGTCGAGCTCCTGTCGCGGTACGACATCGACCTGAACGGCAAGCACGTCGTCGTCCTGGGCCGCGGCGTGACGGTGGGCCGGCCCATCGGTCTGCTGCTGACCCGCAAGTCCGTGAACGCGACCGTCACCCTCACGCACACCGGGACGCAGGACCTGCCGGCACTCGTCTCCCAGGCGGACGTCATCGTGGCGGCCGCCGGACAGGCGGGCATGGTGACGGCGGACATGGTCAAGGACGGTGCGATCCTCGTGGACGTGGGCGTCTCCCGTGAGACGGACCCGGAGACGGGGAAGTCTAAGGTGGTGGGCGACATCGACGCGGCGGCCCGGGAGAAGGCCTCCGCGTTCACGCCCAACCCCGGCGGCGTGGGCCCCATGACCCGGGCGATGCTGCTCGTCAACGTCGTGCAGATCGCGGAGCGGCAGGCGGCGCAGGCCGGCTGACGGACCCCGGACCACGTTGACGGCCGCCCCACCCTCTGCGATGGGGCGGCCGTCGTCGTCTGCGGGGAAGGGCCGTGCGGGCGGGCCAGCGCGGGTCGGCAGCGGGGTCGGTTCGGCGTGAGCCGCGAGTGGGTCAGCGCGGTGCCCACACGGCGTCGGGCAGGAACTCGATGAGAGCGGCACTGGGCTGTGCCAGGGCGGTCTCGACGACCTCGGCGGCGAAGCGCTCGACGAACAGGCCGATGAGGGCGCCCATGGCCGCCCCGATGCGCTCGTTGCCGCGCAGGCCGGGCGTCAGCTCGACCGGCAGCGAGGGGAAGTCCATGACCCGCTGGGAGACGTCGAAGAACGTGTCGTAGTAGGACACGTGGTCGACGGCGAGCTCCGGGGCACGGCGGGCCAGCTCCTCGATCTCGCTCAGCTGCATGTGCAGGCCGCGGACGTCGAAGGCGATGTCCGTCCACCGGCGGGCCTGGGCGAGGTCGGCGGGGACCAGGTCGCAGCGCTCCCACAGCAGCCCGTCCCCGGCGGCGCTGGCGCGGGGGCCGCCGGCCTCCTCCAGCTCCGTCGCGAGTGCTGCGACGAGGGTGTCCGTCGCGTCTGCGAAGCCGATGAGAACCCCCGGCCGCAGCGGGCGGTACCCGGCGAAGCGCGCGACGTAGAGGATGCGGTCCCGCAGCGAGCGCTGCGTCTCCGGCACGGCGAAGACGAGCCCTTCGAACCGCCCGGTGAACGGGGGTGCGGCGGCGTCCGCGGACAGCATGTCGAAGCGGTGCTGCATGGCCTCGTCCAAGGAGTAGACCGAGGTCGTGCCCGCCTTCGTCCGGCGGAGCATTCCTCTCTGCACCAGGCGGGTGACCTGATTGCGCACCGCGGACGGCTGGTGGCCCTGCAGGCCCAGGACCGCGGTGATGACGGGACCCGGAAGCGCCGCCGCGCGCAGCGAGCCGAAGGCGGAGATGATGTCGAAGGCCCCGCGTGTGAGCCGGTACCGGGGGTGGTCTGCCACGTCTGCACTCCGATCCGGGAGGAACTGTCCTGCGTGCTGCTCTCGATCCTAGTGTGCGAAGTGTCACATCGGTTCGAATGCGGAGGCGCATCATGGCTCAGCAGACACAGTCGGACGTCCAGGACAACTTCTACCGCTCGGCGATCTCCGCCGGCATCGCCGTGGGCATCACGGCCCTCATCGGATTCGTGTGCTTCACGATCTTCGGGGCGGGGATCGAGACGACGATGCACTGGCTGGTGGTCCTCGGCCTGGTGGCCGGTGGCATGACCTTCACCGGGGTGACGTGGGGCGTGTCCGCGGGACAGCGGAAGGGCGGTTCCGTCCCGGCACGGGGGTGAGGCGCTCGGCCCGGCCGTCCCGCGACGAGGCCCGGGCCCGTTGCACGGGCCCGGGCCTCGTCCGGGGGACGTCTCTCCTCAGTACGAGCGGGGGAGGCCCAGGGCCTTCGTGCCCAGGTAGTTGAGCACCATCTCCTGGCTGACGGGGGCGATGCGCATGAGCCGCACCTCCCGCAGGTAGCGGCCCACGTGGTACTCCTCGGAGTAGCCCATCCCGCCGTGCGTCTGCACGGCGCGGTCGGCGGCCTCGTACCCGGCCTCGGCGCACAGGTACTTCGCGGTGTTCGCGGTTCGGCCGCTGGGCAGACCCTGATCATAGGTCCACGTGGCGTGCCGCAGCGCCAGCTCCGCCGCGTCCAGCTTGGCCAGTGAATCCGCCAACGGAAACTGGATCCCCTGGTTCATGCCGATCGCGCGGTCGAACACGACGCGGTCCTTCGCGTAGGCGGTCGCCTTCGCCAGTGCTGCGCGACCGATGCCCAGTGCCTCCGCCGCGATGAGCATCCGCTCCGGGTTGAGACCGTCGAGGATGTAGGAGAAGCCCTTCCCCTCCTCGCCCACACGGTGCGCCTCCGGGACGACGAGGTCGTCGATGACGAGTTCGTTCGAGGAGACCGCGTTGCGGCCGATCTTGCGGATGGGGCGGATGTCGACGCGGCTGCGGTCCAGGTCCGTGAAGAAGAGCGTGAGCCCGTCCGTGGGCTTCTCGACCTCGCTGCGGGGCGTGGTCCGGGTCAGGAGCAGGATCCTCTCCGACTCCAGCGCCTTCGAGATCCACACCTTCCGGCCGCGGACCACGTAGTCCGTCCCGCGCCGGGTCGCGGTCGTCGTGATGCGGGTCGTGTCCAGGCCCGCGTCCGGCTCCGTCACCCCGAAGCACACGTGCAGGTCGCCGGAGGCCACCCGCGGCAGGTTCTCCTGCTTGAGCTCGTCGGAGCCGTGGACGATGACCGGGTGCATCCCGAAGATCGTCATGTGGACGGAGCTGGCGGCATTCATCGCCCCGCCGCCGGCCGCGATCGCCTCGAGGAGGAGGGTCGCCTCCGTGATGCCCATGCCGCCGCCCCCGTACTGCTCCGGTGTCGTGATGCCCAGCCAGCCGTGGGAGGCGAGGTGGTCGTAGAACTCCGTGGGGAACTCCTTGGCGAGGTCCTTCTGCGCCCAGTACTCGTCGTCGAAGGCGGAGACGATGTCCTGTGCCGCGGACCGCAGCTCGACCTGCTCCTCCGTCAGTCCGAACTCCATGGGGTGAACCTCCTGTCGCCGCCGGGGACGGCGGTGTCCGTGTGCATCATGCGCCGCCGTGCCGTGGTGGATTGCGGCGGATCATCCAGGCTCAAAGGTACTACCATTGAAGCGGATCGGGAAGGGGCGGTGCCGTGAGCGGAGCGGAGCAGGTGGCGCAGGGACTGCGCGACCGGATGCTGAGTGGCGACCTGACAGTGGGAGACCCGCTGCCGCCGGAGCGGGACCTGGCGCAGTCGCTGGGCGTGAGCCGGACGACCGTGCGCGGCGCGCTCGCCCTCTTGGAAGCGGAGGGGCTGGTCGACCGTCGGGTGGGACGCGGCGGCGGGACGTTCGTCGGGGAGCCCGGGGCGGCCCAGGTGACCGCGGCCCTGCAGCGCGGGATCGGCATGGCGGGCTTCCCCGCCGTCGACCTGGCGGAGGCGCGGCTGTCGATCGAGCCCGCCTGCGCCGGGCTGGCGGCGCGGCGGATCACGCGCGATCATCTCTCTGACCTGCGGCTGCTCCAGTCGTCGATGGCGCGGGCGCAGCGGCGGGAAGAGTTCTTCGAGGCGAACGCGCGCTTCCACGTCCTCATCGCGGAAGGCAGCGGCAACGAGGTCCTGGCGGCGCTCATCCGGGGGCTCATCGCGCCCATCCGCAGCGTCACGGACGACCCGGCCCGCATCCGCGAGCGCGAGATGCACGAGACGATCCACGTCCACGAGCGGATCCTCACGGCGCTGGACGCGGGTGACGCGGCCGCGGCGGAGGCGCTCATGCGCAGCCACCTGCGGGCGCACGTCGACGTGCTGTGTGCCGCCCCGCAGCGTTGACCCCTGGCGCGTCCCGGCAGGTGGGAGGCGCGGACGGGGTTGACGCGCGGATGTCTGTGCTCCTCCTGTGATTCGTGCTTGCGAATCACAGTTCGCATATACCAACGGAGGTAGGCATCCATGGTCGACGACGACCACCGCGCAGGTCCACCGTGCCGTAGGCGCAGACGACCGGCGGCCCGTGCGTGGGGCGCAGCCTGCGCCGTCGCGGGACTCACGGCGCTGTCCGCGTGCTCCGGCGACGCGTCGGATACGCCCGTGCTCAAGCTCGCGGACAGCTACGCCACGACCCACATGTTCGCCCGGTACGGCGTGTCCGGCTTCATCGACGACGTCACGGCACCCGGAGACGGGGAGGTGGGGATCGAGTACTACCCCTCGGGCCAGCTGGGCAGCGCGCGCGACATCGTGAACCTGGCGCAGGCGGGATCCCTCGAGATCACCCCGGCCGCGCCGGCCTACCTGGCGGACCAGCTGCCCCTGTCGAGCGTCACGGATCTGCCGGGCCTCGAGGAGGACTCCTGCGTCGCGGCGGCCGCGTACACGGATGTGCTGTCCGAGGACGGGATCCTCTACCAGGAGGAGTACGAGCCGCGCGGACTCCGGCCGCTCTTCGTCGCCGTCATCCCCAGCTACGAGATCATGACGGTGTCCACCCCGGTCACGTCGCCCCAGGACGTCCCCGGCCTCACGATCCGGTCGTCCGGGGGCGCGATGGACGCGAACATCGAGGCGCTGGGCGGCGCACCCGTCAGCATGACCGCGGCGGACGCCTACGAGGCGCTGTCGCGGAGCACGGTCGACGGGATCTCGTTCCCGTTCGCGAGCGTCACCCCCTACCGCCTCGAGGAGGTGCTCCACCACTCCACGAAGGGAGCGAACATGGGCTCGTTCGCGGTCCCGTACGTCATCGCGGAGGAGGCCTGGCAGGACCTGAGTCCCGCTCAGCAGGAGCGGATCACGACCGCGACGGAGGCGGCGACGGACCGCCTGTGCGCGGGCATCATGGAGGATAATCCCGCCTCCGAGCAGCTCATGCGCGACGCCGGGGTCGAGTTCACGGAGCTCACCGAGGAGCAGAAGGCGGAGTTCGCGACGGCTCTGGACCCGATGCGCGAGCAGTGGGCGAAGGGCTTCGACGACGCGGGCCGCCCGGGCACGGAGATCCTCACCGCCTACGAGGACGCGCTCGCCCGGCACCAGGACGAGGGCGTCGACGAGGCGGACGCGTCGACCACGGCGCAGACGACCACGGATGAGGAGGGCTGAGGCATGAGCACGGAACCCCCGAACCCGTCAGCACCGGAGACGGCGGCAGTCGATCCGACGGAGGCGGCGTCCCCGGCGGCACGGGAGCACCTGCACCCGGCGGTCCGCGGGATCGGCACCGTGAGTGCGACTGCGGCGGGCCTCGCAGTCGTCGCGATGTTCGTCGTCATGCTCGTGGAGGCGGGCTCGCGCTATCTGCTGAACGCGCCCCTGGGCTGGAACGTGAGCGCCGTCGAGCGCCTCCTCATGCCCGGCATGGTCTTCCTGGCCCTGCCGTGGATGTACGTGTGCGCGGGCCACGTGAGTGCCGGCATGCTATACTCCCGTCTGTCCGCCGGCTGGCAGCGCTTCGCCCGGATCATCGCGTTCCTCTGCGTGCTGGTCGGGGCGGCGCTCCTGTTCGCCGCTGGCCTGAACGGAGCCGTCCAGGCCGCGATCCTGGGCGATGCGCCGCCCCCGGGCTCCGCCGAGGTGCCCATTCCCACGTGGATCTGGCTCGCGCTCCAGCCCCTGGGAGGCCTGGGCCTCCTCCTCGTCGCCCTCATCGACGCACCGCGCTTCCTGCGCGACGGCGAGATCGAGGACGCAGCGGAAGGACACCAGCCATGATCGTCCTCGCCATCACCGCGCTGCTGCTGGTGCTCATCCTCCTGCGGGTGCCGATCGCGTTCGCGATCCTCATCGCGGGCCTCGTGGGCATGGTCGCCGTGGACGGGCGGGATGCGGCCTTCGCGGTCGTCCAGGTCATTCCCATCACGGCGTCCGGCAAGTACTCGTTGGCCGCGATCCCGCTCTTCATCCTCATGGCCCACTTCGTGCTGGCCAGCGGAGCACTGGGCTCCCTGTTCGAGAGCGCGCGCGTCCTGGTGGGCCGCGTGCGCGGCGGGACGGGCATCGCCGCGGTTCTGGCCGGTGCGGGCTTCGCATCCGTCTCCGGCTCGTCGACCGCGGCGGCCGCGACGCTGGCGCACACGTCGACCGGCGAGATGGTCCGCCAGGGCTACTCGCCGCGCCTGGCGACGGGCGCGGTCGCGAGCGCCGGCACGCTCGCCGCGATGATCCCGCCGTCCATCCTGCTCATCTTCTACGCGATCACGGCGGAGACGAGCGTGGGCCAGACGCTGCTGGCGGGTCTGGTGCCGGGCATCCTCATGGCCGCGGCGCTCTGCACGGTCGTCTACGTCCAGGCACTGCGCGGTCAGGCACCGGCGGGCGAGGCGTTCGCGTTCGCGCAGAAGCTGCGGGCCGTGACCGGCCTGCTGCCCATCGGCGTCCTCTTCATCCTCGTCGTGGGCGCCGTCTTCTTCGGCATCACGACCGCGACCGAGGCCGCGGCGGTGGGCGCCCTGGGCGCCCTGGGCCTCATGATCGCGTACGGGAAGGCGTCGTGGGCGAACATCCGCGACGCGATCACCGGGACGGTCACCAGCAGCGTCATGATCATGTTCATCATCGTGGGCGCCCACGTGTTCGGGCACTTCCTGGCGGAGAGCCGGGTGACGCCCTCGGTGGTGGACGCCGTGAGCGCGTGGGAGGTCCCCTCCGTCGTCATCATGCTGGGGATCGCCGCCGTGTACCTGGTCCTGGGATTCTTCATGGACCAGATGGCCATCATCGCCCTGACGGTCCCGGTGACCCTCCCGCTGGTCGAGGCACTGGGATACGACCCCATCTGGTTCGGCATCGTCGTCATCCTCGTGGCGGAGATCGGCCTCGTCACCCCGCCGCTGGGCCTCAACGCCTTCGTGACGGCACGTGCCAGCCGCATCCCGCTGGAGACCGTGTTCCTGGGTGCGGTCCCGTTCATCGTGGGCATGCTCATCGTCGTCGTGCTCGTGTTCGTCTTCCCTCAGCTGGCGCTCTTCATCCCGGAGCTGATGGACGGATGAGCGACGTGACGGCAGCACAGGCGGCACAGGCAGCACAGGCAAACCAGGCGGCACAGGCGGACCAGGCGGCTCGCGCACCGGGTCGCGCCGCACCCCTGGACGGGGTCCGCGTCCTGGAGGTGGGCACTGTCATCATGGCGCCGTACGCCGGGAAGATCCTGCGGGACCTGGGAGCGGACGTCATCCGGGCGGAGCCGCCGGGCGGCGACATCGGCAGACGCTCCGGTCTGCTGGGCCCGGAGGGCACCGCCGCGCTGTCGATGAACCTCAACGCGGGCAAACGCAGCATCGTGGTCGACGCCCGCACGGAGGAGGGCAGGGCCCACCTGGACGCACTGGTGGGGTGGGCGGACCTCGTCCTCACGAACACGCTCCCGACCCGCAGACGGGACTTCGGCCTCGACTGGGACCATGTGCACGCGGTGAACCCGCGGGCGATCCTCGTGACCGGGCAGGGGTTCGCGACGACCTCCCCGCGCGGCGATGAGCCCGCGTACGACGACATCGTCCAGGCGGCCTCGGGCGTGGCGGACACGTACCGACTGCGGGACGGCGAGCCCCGGTACTCGCCCTACGTCGTCGCGGACAAGGTGTGCGGGATGACGATGGCGCAGTCCGCGCTCGCCGCACTCCACGCGCGGAACGCCGACGGGGAGGGGACGTGGGTGGACGTGCCCATGGTCGACACGATGGCGGCCTTCATCCTCGTCGAGCACATGGGCGGGATCACCTTCGACCCGCCCGCCGGCCCCGTGGGCTGGTCGCGGGTGCTGGCGCCGGAGCACCGCCCGCATCCCGCGCAGGACGGGTGGGTCTGCGTCATGCCGTACACCGATGCGAACTGGCGGCGGTTCTGCGCGCTCATCGATCGGCCGGACTACGTGACGGACGAACGGGTCGCGACGAGCCGCGCGCGCAGCGGGGCACCGGCCCTCTACGAGCGGATCCTGGCGGAGTACATCGCGCCGCGGACCTGCGCGACGATCGAGGCCGAGTGCGCCGCGGCCGGCATCCCCGTCCACCGGGTCACCCGCATCGACGACCTCGCCGACGACCCGTACCTGACGCGGCGGCCCGTCCTCACCCGGGCGCAGCACCGGGCGGAGGGCGGCTGGCTCCACGTCTCCGGTCCCGCGGAGTTCCACGGCCACGCGAGGCCCGGCCCGGTCGACACGGCGCCGGCGGACACGGACCGCGCGGAGATCCTGCGGATGCTGGGTCTGGACCCCTCGCCGACGGCGGACACCGAGGCCGGGGCCGGATCTGCGGCCGACGGGCCGGTGCCGGGGGCGACCGGTGCCGCCGAGGCCGGGGCGGGGTCTGCGGGTGCGGCGGACTCCGCGGTCGACCGTCCGGGCGGATAGGGTCCGGTCATGGCAGCCGAGCACCGCACCGTGTCCCGCGTCCTGGGGATCCTCGAGACCGTGGCGCGCGCCCACGACCCGGTCACCCTCACGGCGCTGTCGCGTGCGCTCGACGCTCCCAAGAGCAGTCTCCACGGCCTGGTGGGCGGTCTGCTGCAGCGCGGCTACCTGCGCGAGGCCGACGGCGGCTACCGGATGGGGGCGGGGGCGCACGCGCTGCTGCAGCCGGCGGGCACGTCCCTGCCTCTGCTGCTGGGGCCCACCTGCGAGGAGATCGCGCTGCGGACGGGGGAGACGGCGACGGTCGCGGTGCGCGTGGGTGCGGAGTCCGTCGTCTACGTCCACACCTCGCCGTCGCTCTTCGAGGTCTGCTACCGACCGCGCATGCGCGAGCGGCGGCCGTTGCTTCCCACCAGTTCCGGCAAGCTGTTCCTGGCCCACGACGCGGATGCGGGGCGCGCGGCCGTGCTGGGGCGAGCGGGGGAGCGGGAGAGGTCCGTCTTCGAGCGGGAGGAAGCGGCGATCCGCGAGACCGGCATGGCCTTCAACCGGGAGGAGACGGTCGCGGATCTGGGCGCGGTGGCGGTGGGCGTCCGCGAGGCCGGAGAACTCACGGCCTGCCTCACGGTCGCGGGTCCCCACGGGCGGGTCGCGCATCGTCTGGAGGAGTTCGGCCGTCTGGCGCTGGACGTGCTGCGCGCAGACGGCTTCGGCCGCGACTCCTGAGAGTCGCGGCCGAAGCGATCCGTGAGAGGGGCCCGGAATCCGACCGGAGAGGCGACCGGTTCCCGGGCGGCGGGATCAGTCGTCCGTCAGACGCAGGGAGAAGAACACGCGGTCCTGGTCGGGCCCTGCGTAGTCCCCGATGCGGGTGCCCTCGAAGCCCAACGAGGAGTGGAAGGCGATGGCGCTGGCGTTGTCCGGCAGCGCGGTCGCCTGGACCACGTCCTCCTGATTGGCCTTGGCACGGGCGATGAATGCCTCGTACAGGCGGCGGCCGATGCCCAGGTGGCGGTAGTCCTGGCGTGCGGCCACGAGGTGGATGTAGGACGGACCCTCCTTGGGGAAGGCGCCCAGCAGATAGCCCACGACCTCGTTCTGGTACCGGGCCACCAGACCGCCGGCGGCGAACTGGCGGAACCAGTGCGGCTCGTGGTCGCCGCTGAGGTCGCGCTGACCCCAGAAGCGCTCCTGCGCGTTGAGGATCTCCGAGCGCAGCTCCAGGGGATCGAGCTCGTCGAGAGGGCTGATGATCAGCTTGTCCGGCGCGAAGTTCTCGTTCGTGGTCATGGCCTCTCCTCACATGTGACTTGAATGACCAGCATACGTGGCCCGTGTGATTCTGACAGTATGACTCCATGCTTCGAATCAGCACTGTGAATGTCAACGGCATCCGGGCCGCTCTGCGCAAGGGGATGGGCGGCTGGATGGAGTCCGCGGACTCCCCGCTCATCACACTGCAGGAGGTACGCGCGGCCAACGACATCGTCTTCGACATCCTGGCCGACAGCGGCTACCACGTGCAGAGTGCGGACGCGGAGGCGAAGGGCCGCGCCGGTGTCGCGATCCTGTCGAAGACGGAACCGGTCGCGACCCGCGTGGGCAACGGCGACGAGTACTTCGACACCGCGGGCCGGTGGATCGAGTCCGACTTCCGGCTGGAGGACGGCAGCCTGCTGACCGTCGTGAGCGCCTACGTGCACTCCGGTGAGGTGGACACTCCCAAGCAGGTGGACAAGTACCGGTTCCTCGACGCGATGATCGTGCGCCTGCCTCAGCTGGCGCAGCACGCGGACCACGCGCTGCTGACGGGCGACCTCAACGTGTGCCACACGGAGCTGGACCTCAAGAACTGGAAGGCGAACCGCAAGAAGGCGGGCTTCCTGCTGGAGGAGCGCGCGTACTTCGACCGGTTCTTCGCGGACGAGATCGGCTACGTCGACGTCCACCGGGCGCTGTCCGGCGAGGTGCCCGGCCCCTACACGTGGTGGTCGATGCGCGGGCAGGCGTTCGACAACGACGCGGGCTGGAGGATCGACTACCAGGCGGCGACCCCCGGGATGGCGCAGACCGCGACCGGCGCCCGCGTCGACCGCGCCGCCAGTTGGGGCGAGCGGTGGTCCGACCACGCGCCGCTCGTCATCGACTACGACCTGCCGGGGCTGCAGGAGGCCTGATCGCCGACGACGCGGACGGATCGTCGCGCACATGGCCGTCCGCCGGGGGGCTGGGCGGGTGGCAGAATGAGGGCCATGACTGACTCCGCCGCACCTGCCCCGACCCGCCCTCGTTCACTGTCCGGGATCCAGGCGACCTCGGACTCGCTGCATCTGGGCAACTACATCGGCGCGCTGCAGCAGTTCGTCGCGCAGCAGGAGACGCACGACGCGTTCTTCTTCATCGCGAACATGCACGCGATCACGGTCGACCAGGATCCCGCGCAGCTGCGCGAGCGCACGCTGCGGACGGCCGCGCAGTTCATCGGTGCGGGCCTGGACCCGCAGCGCTCGACCCTGTACGTGCAGTCGCACATCCCGGCGCACACCCAGCTGGGCTGGATCCTCGAGTGCACGACGGGGCTGGGCGAGGCGATGCGGATGACCCAGTTCAAGGACAAGTCGGGGAAGAACGAGCACGTGTCCCTGGGCCTGCTCACGTACCCCGCGCTCATGGCCGCGGACATCCTGCTCTACCAGGCGGATGTCGTCCCGGTGGGGGAGGACCAGCGCCAGCACCTGGAGCTCACCCGCAACCTGGCGGAGCGCTTCAACCACCGCTACGGGCAGACCTTCACGGTCCCGGAGGCGCACATCCTCAAGGCGACGGCGAAGGTCTACGACCTGCAGGACCCCACCGCGAAGATGTCGAAGTCCGCGAAGACGCCCGCCGGCCTCATCGAGATCCTCGACGACGAGAAGACGCTGACGAAGAAGATCAAGTCCGCCGTCACGGACACGGGCACGGAGGTCACCTACGATCCGCACGCCAAGCCGGGCGTCTCGAACCTGCTGACGATCCACTCCGCCCTGTCCGGGCGGTCGATCGAGGAGCTGGTGAGCGAGTTCGAGGGGAAGATGTACGGCCACCTCAAGGTCGCCGTCGCCGAGGTCGTGGTCGAGACCCTGCGTCCGCTGCGGACCCGGACCCTCGAGCTCCTGGACGACCCCGCCGAGCTGTCCCGTGTGCTGGACGCCGGCGCGGACGCCGCGTCCGCGGTCGCCCAACGAACGATCGAGCAGGTCTTCGAGCGGGTGGGCTTCCTGCACCGCTGAGCACCCGGTCGCAGACGCACACGACACCGCACCAGACGCAGTTATCAGGAAGGTGGTCCGCACGGTGGATCTCCCGCGCAGGAACCGTACGACGAAGCCCCTCAACCTGTCCCCGGACGTCCTCCACACCGCCGCCCGGGTCGAGGACCGCGCGCACGAGTGGCTGCGCAACCGCGCCACGAAGCGCGGGTGGAAGCGGACCGTCGTCTGCTACGACTCGTACGGCACGGAGAACAGCGTGCGCGTGCTGGGGCGGATGGTCCTCACCCGGACCGGCAAGCTGGCGGCGGACGTGCACGCGAGCATCCGCGGCTTCCGCTCCTTCGGCGCCGTCCCACTGGTCAACGACACCGCATGGGTGCGGATCGGCGACCAGGAGCACATGGTCGAGTGCGACCGCGGGGGGATCATCGACCAGGTCATCCCGGGCGACTACGAGCCGGGCGCCGTCGAGATCGAGCTGTGGACCTCCGACTCCCTGGTCGACCGGGCGACCGTCCAGATCGTCGGGTCGGAGCAGCGCTTCGGGATCATCTCCGACGTCGACGACACCGTCATGGTGACCGCGCTGCCGCGCCCCTTCCTGGCCGCGTGGAACACTTTCGTCCTGGACGAGCACGCGCGCAACCCCGTCTCCGGCATGGCGGTGCTCTACGACCGGCTCACGTACATGCGCCCGGACACGCCCATCATCTACCTGTCGACCGGCGCGTGGAACGTCGCGCCCACGCTCAAGCGCTTCCTGTCGCGCAACATGTACCCGGACGGGCCGCTGCTGCTGACGGACTGGGGCCCCACGACGACGCGGGCGTTCCGCAGCGGCACGGAGCACAAGCGGAACTCGCTGGAACGCCTGGCGCGCGAGATGCCGCACATGCGATGGCTGCTGATCGGCGACGACGGCCAGCACGACGAGGAGATCTACGGCGAGTTCGTGGAGAACCACCCGGACAACGTCGCCGCCGTCGCGATCCGCCAGCTGACGTCCGGTCAGGCCGTGTGGGCAGGCGGCCGCTCGCGCAACACCGGCCGCGGTCAGGGCGTCCCGTGGATCTACGCGCCGGACGGCGCGGGACTGGCCTCGAAGCTCACGGAGCGGGGGATCCTCTCCGACTTCTGACCATGCGCACGGTCAGCACGGCCGTGACGCCGGCCAGCAGCAGGCCCGCCGCCAGCAGGACGAACGCCCACGGCCGCACACCGCCCTCTGCCGCGACCGCGGCGTCGGCCTCCAGCGCGGCCTGCGCCGTGGCCGTGTCCCCAGGGGCCGGTGCGGAGGCTTCGGCGGTCTCCGCGGCCTCGGCGGCGGTCTGGAACGACATCGTGTCGAGCACCTGCGGGGACGACTGCGCGAAGCCCCAGTCCAGCAGGTCGATCGCCGCGTCGCGCGTCATCGTCGATCCGCCCAGGACCGCCGCGCCCAGGCGCTGCCCGTCCCGCTGCGCGACCGCGACGAACGAACCGCCGGCGGCGTTCGTGTGACCGTTCTTGAGCCCCAGGCCGCCGTCGACCTCGCCCACGATGCGGGTGTGGTTCTGGATGGGGTAGCCGGGCAGCTTCTCGTCCGTGTCCGGGTTCGTGGCGCCGGGGAAGTCGTACTCCGTCGTTTGCACGATGTCCGTGAGGTACTCGTCCTCCAGCACGGCGCGCCCCACTCGCAGCAGGTCCTCGACGGTCGTCGTCTGCCCGTCCGCGTCCAGCCCGGAGGTGTTGCGCGGGTGGGTGCCCGTCAGCTGCAGCTCCGCGGCCTTGTCCTCCATGAGGGCGACGGCCTCCTCCTGCCCGCCGGCGGCGTCGGCCAGCGCGTGCGCGGCGTCGTTCGCGGACGACATGAGCATCGCGTGGAACAGGTCGTCGATCGTGTAGTCGTTCTTCTGCAGCAGGCCCACCTTCGTCCCGTCGACCAGCATGTCGTCGTAGGTGGCCTCGTGCACGGCCTCCGGGTCGTCCAGGACGTCGACCAGCGCCAGGCCCGCCAACAGCTTCTGGGTGGAAGCCGGCGCGTGCTCCCGGTCCGGTGCGTGGGCGGCCAGCACCTCGCCCGTGTCCATGTCCGCGAGGATCCAGGACACCGCCGCCGGCTCCGGGGCGGGGGACCCGTCCGTCAGCGGTCCCGGATCGTAGACGGCCTCCGCCGAGGCCGTGGCCGACTGCGTCTGCGCCAGCACCGCAGCGCCGGTGGGGGAGGCCCACACCGCGGCCGTGAGGAGGCCGGCGAGGAGGGTCCGCAGGGTGGTGCGCGTCGTGCGCCCGCGTGAATCCATGCGCACCAGGATACGGGCGGTGACCTGTGAGGATATGCAGAAGGACCGCACCCCGCCGGTGGCGGTGGTGCGGTCCTTCCGGGCTGCGCCGCAGGGACGCGGGGTGCCGGTCAGGCGAGCGAGCGGGTGAGCAGCGCCCGCTTGACCTCTGCGATGGCCTTCGTCACCTGGATGCCGCGGGGGCACGCGTCGGTGCAGTTGAAGGTGGTGCGGCAGCGCCACACGCCCTCGCGGTCGTTGAGGACCTCGAGGCGCATGTCGCCGCCGTCGTCGCGGCTGTCGAAGATGAAGCGGTGCGCGTTCACGATCGACGCGGGGCCGAAGTACTGGCCGTCGGTCCAGTAGACCGGGCATGACGTCGTGCACGAGGCGCACAGGATGCACTTCGTGGTGTCGTCGAAGATCGCACGGTCGGCCTGGGACTGCAGGCGCTCGCGGGTGGGCTCGTTGCCGGACGGGATGAGAAACGGCATGATCTCGCGGTACGACTGGAAGAACGGCTCCATGTCGACGATGAGGTCCTTCTCCAGCGGGAGACCCTTGATCGCCTCGACTGTGATGACCTTCGACGTGTCGAGGTCCTTGAGCAGGGTCTTGCACGCCAGGCGGTTGCGGCCGTTGATGCGCATCGCATCGGAGCCGCACACGCCGTGGGCGCAGGACCGGCGGAAGCTCAGGGATCCGTCGATGTCCCACTTGATCTTGTGGAGGGCGTCCAGCACGCGGTCCGTGCCGTACATCGTGACGCTGTACTCCTCCCAGTGCGGCTCCTGATCGTTCTCGGGATCGAAGCGCGCGATGCGGAAGGTGCAGTCGAACGACGGGATCTCGCCGCCTCCGCCGCCTCCCAGGTGCGCCGGGAGGTCGACCTTGGAGGCCGGCTCTGCTGTCTGGGTGGTGTCTGCCATCAGTACTTACGCTCCATCGGCTGGTAACGGGTGATGACGACCGGCTTCCATTCGAGACGCATGCCGGGGATGCCCTCGGACGTCGCGTCCTCGTCCTTGTACGTCATCGTGTGCTGCATGAAGTTCTCGTCGTCGCGGTCCGGGAAGTCCTCGCGGAAGTGACCGCCGCGCGACTCCTTGCGGTGGATCGCGGCGACCGTGACGACCTCTGCGATCTCGAGCAGGAAGCCCAGCTCGACGGCCTCGAGGAGGTCCAGGTTGAAGCGCTTGCCGCGGTCCTGGATGCCCACGTTCTTGTAGCGCTCGCGCAGGGCCTCGATGTCGTTGAGCGCCTGGCGCATCGTCTCGTCCGTGCGGAACACCTGGACGTTCGCGTCCATCGTCTCCTGCAGGTCGCGGCGGATGTCCGCGATGCGCTCCGGTCCGTCGGAGGTGCGCAGCGTCTCGATCATGTCGACGACGAACGACTCCGAGTCCTCCGGCAGCTCCGGCATGACCGCGGTCTCCGCGTACTTCGCCGCGGCGATGCCCGCGCGCTTGCCGAACACGTTGATGTCCAGCAGCGAGTTGGTGCCCAGGCGGTTCGAGCCGTGGACGGACACGCAGGCCGTCTCGCCGGCCGCGTAGAGACCGGGGATGACGTCCGTGTTGTTCGCCAGGACCTCGGACTCGACGTTCGTGGGGATGCCGCCCATGCCGTAGTGGGCCGTGGGGAACACCGGGACGGGCTCCGTGTACGGCTCCACGCCCAGGTAGGTCCGGGCGAACTCCGTGATGTCCGGGAGCTTCTCGTCGATGTGCGAGGGCTCCAGGTGGGTGAGGTCCAGCAGGACGTAGTCCTTGTTGGGACCGCAGCCGCGGCCCTCGCGGACCTCGTTCGCCATCGAGCGGGCGACGATGTCACGGGGGGCCAGGTCCTTGATGGTGGGCGCGTAGCGCTCCATGAAGCGCTCGCCGTCCACGTTGCGCAGCACGCCGCCCTCGCCGCGGGCCGCCTCCGACAGGAGGATGCCCAGGCCTGCCAGGCCCGTGGGGTGGAACTGGAAGAACTCCATGTCCTCCAGCGGGATGCCGCGGCGGTAGGCGACGCCCACGCCGTCACCCGTGAGGGTGTGGGCGTTCGAGGTCGTCTTGAAGATCTTGCCGAAGCCGCCCGTGGCGAACACGACGGACTTCGCGCGGAAGATGTGAATCTCGCCGGTGGCCAGCTCGTAGGACACGACGCCGGCGGGCTGACGGACTCCGTCGACCTCCGTCATGATGAGGTCCAGGACGTAGAACTCGTTGTAGAACTCGACGCCGTGCTTGACGCAGTTCTGGTAGAGCGTCTGGAGGATCATGTGGCCCGTGCGGTCCGCGGCGTAGCAGGCGCGGCGCACCGGCGACTTGCCGTGGTCACGGGTGTGGCCGCCGAAGCGGCGCTGGTCGATCTTGCCCTCCGGGGTGCGGTTGAAGGGCAGACCCATCTTCTCCAGGTCGAGCACCGCGTCGATGGCCTCCTTGGCCATGACCTCTGCCGCGTCCTGGTCGACCAGGTAGTCGCCGCCCTTGACGGTGTCGAAGGTGTGCCACTCCCAGTTGTCCTCCTCGACGTTGGCGAGGGCTGCGCACATGCCGCCCTGGGCCGCGCCGGTGTGGGACCGCGTGGGGTAGATCTTCGTGAGGACAGCCGTGCGGGCGCGCTGGCCCGACTCGATGGCGGCGCGCATGCCCGCGCCGCCCGCGCCGACGATGACGACGTCGTACTCATGTACCTGCATAGGTGTCAGAACTCCTTTGCGCGCCTCAGGCGCCGCAGAACGAGGGGAGGAGGCTCGGGTCGGCGCCCGTGGGGCACGGCTCGAACGTGAAGATGACGAGGGTGCCCAGGACGATCACGACCGCGGACGCCGCGTAGAGCACCATCTGCAGGGTCAGACGGGTGCCGGGGCGCTCCGCGTAGTCGAGGATGATCGTGCGGACGCCGTTGGTGCCGTGGATCATCGCGAGCCACAGCATCGTGAGATCCCAGATCTGCCAGAACGGGCTGGCCAACTTGCCGGCGACGAAGCCGAAGTTCAGGCGGTGGACGCCGTCGCCCATCCAGAGGTTGACGATGAGGTGTCCGAAGATGAGGACGACCAGGATGATGCCGGACAGGCGCATGAAGAGCCACGCGGCCAGCTCGAGGCTGGAGCCCTTGGCCTTGGAGCGCTGGTAGCCGGTGCGGGGTGCGGGGATGGTGGGGGCGCTCATCAGAAGATTCCTCCCAGCGAATTCGGGATGTGGCGCCACAGGAAGCCGACCATCACGACGGCCCACAGGCCCATGGCGACCCAGAAGAGGGTCTTGTGGTGCTTCGTGCCGCCCTTGAAGAAGTCGACCGCGATGACGCGCAGGCCGTTGAACGCGTGGAAGGCGATGGCGGCCACGAGGACGACCTCACCGAACGCCATGAGGGGGGACTTGTACGTGTCGATGACAGCGTTGTAGGCCCCCGGGGAGACGCGGACGAGTGCGGTGTCGAGCACGTGCACGAGCAGGAAGAAGAAGATTCCGACGCCGGTCACGCGGTGTGCGACCCACGACCACATGCCTTCTCTTCCGCGATACAGAGTGCCGGTTGAGGCCTTGGCCACGGGCATCCTCCAGTGATGGATTGCGGACTGGTGTGTACCAGTGAAAAGTACGCCGCGCAGCCGGACTGCGCCAATCGCCGGCCCGCGGGTCACCTGGCATCCTCCGTTTTTCCTGTGAAAGCGGGGTGGGTCGTCCCGATGTGCGAGAAGCGGGGTTCCGCCAATCGATTAGGTCATAGTCGCGTGTCTAAATACGGCGGTGCGATTCCGCTGTTCGCGCGGGCATCCGACAGAATGTCCGCATGACCACGTCCTTCCATGCAGTCATCCCCGCCGGCGGCTCGGGCACTCGTCTGTGGCCCGTGTCCCGGGTGGCCCGCCCCAAGTTCCTCCACGACATCCTGGGCACGGGGCGCACGCTCCTGCAGGCGACGTGGGAGCGGACGGAGGGGCTGGCCGACCCCGCGCACACGTGGGTGGTGACCGGTGAGGCGCACGTCGACGCGGTGCGGGAGCAGCTGCCGGACGTGCGGGCGGACCGGTTGGTCGCGGAGCCCGCGCCCAAGGACTCCGCCGCCGCGATCGGCCTGGCGGCGATGCTCGTCCACCGGACGGATCCGGACGCCGTCATCGGCTCCTTCTCCGCCGACCACTCGATCACGAACACGGCGGAGTTCCTGTCCGTCGTCCGGCACGCGATCGCGGCCGCCGCCCAGAGCGGCGACATCGTGACGATCGGCGTCACGCCCACCTATCCCGCGACGGCCTACGGCTACATCAAGACGGGGGAGCTGCTGAGCCTGGCGGACGCGCCCACCGCGCGCCGGGCCACGGAGTTCGTGGAGAAGCCCAACGCCTCGACCGCCCGCCTCTACGCGTACTCCGGCGGGTACCGCTGGAACGCCGGCATGTTCATCATGCGGGCGTCCGTCCTGCTCGACATCCTGTCGGACCAGGCGCCGGACCTGCACGCGGGCCTCACCCGCATCGCGGACGCGTGGGGGACGGCGCGGCAGCGGGAGGTCGTGGACGAGGTGTGGCCGGAGCTGGAGAAGAAGGCGATCGACTACGTCGTCGCGGAACCGGCGGCGGCCGCCGGGCGCGTCATCGTGATCCCGGGCGACTTCGGCTGGGACGACGTGGGTGACTTCGACTCCGTCGCGAAGCTGCGGCAGCCGGTGCCCGGCGAGTCCGCGGGCGTGTCCGCGATCGGGGAGGGCGTCCAGGTCGTCGACGTCGAGTCCCGCGGCGTCGTCATCTCCGAGACAGGCCGCCTCGTCGCGCTCGTGGGCGTCGACGACCTCGTCGTCGTCGACACGGAGGACGCGCTGCTCGTCACGTCGCGCGCGCACGCGCAGGAGGTCAAGGCCGCGGTCCGTGACGTCGAGCGCACCGGCCGGGGCGACCTGCTCTGAGCCGGACGCCGCGCAGTAGACTCGGGGGCCGATCGAGACGCGATCGCCGCACGGGCCCGCCCGCGCGGAGGAAAGGGGCACAGGTGGCGGACGGAACGCGCGACATCCGGGGCGCGAAGAGGATCCTCGAGGAGCTCGAGGGCGAACTGATCGCGTTCCGACGGGATGTGCACGCGCATCCGGAGCTGTCCTACCAGGAGCGCCGGACCTCCCGCGTCATCGCGGAGCGCCTGCGGGCGGCCGGCCTGGAGCCGCGCGCGGTCACGGAGACGGGTCTCGTCTGCGACGTGGGTGCCGGTCCCGTGTCTGCGGTGCTGCGGGCGGACATCGACGCGCTGCCGGTGGGCGAGGAGACCGGCCTGCCGTGGGCCTCGACCGTTCCCGAGGTCGCCCACGCCTGTGGGCACGACGTCCACCTGACCGCGCTGCTGGGTGCGGGCATCGCCCTCGACCGGATCCACCGGTCCGCTCCCGGAGGCCTGGGCGGCACGATCCGCCTCGTGTTCCAGCCGGCGGAGGAGGTCACGCCGGGCGGCGCCATCTCGATGATCGGCCAGGGCGTGCTGGACGGCGCGCGCCGGTCGTACGCGCTGCACTGCGACCCCACGGTGGACGTGGGCTCCGTCGGCTCCCGGATCGGCCCCATCACCGCCGCGGGCGACACCGTCACCATCACGCTGCGGGGCCACGGCGGCCACACGTCCCGTCCCCACCTGACCCAGGACCTCGTCTACGCGCTGGCGCGGCTGGCCGCGGACGTCCCGGCCACCCTGTCGCGACTCATCGATCCCCGGCATGCGATCTCGCTGGTGTGGGGCCACATCGAGTCCGGCCACGCGCCCAACGCGATCCCCAGCACCGGGCTGCTGGCCGGGACGCTGCGCTGCCTGGACGTGGACGGCTGGAACCAGGCCGCCGAGGTCCTGCCCGACCTGGTCGAGCGCATCGCCGGGCCGTACGGGGTCGATGTCGAGCTGGACCACCGCCGCGGGGTGCCCCCGGTCGTCAACACGGAGGACGAGGTCGCCCTCGCCGAGGCCGCGGCCCGGGACGCGCTGGGCCCGGACTCCGTGCTGCTGACCCCGCAGTCGATGGGCGGCGAGGACTTCGCGTGGTACCTCACCCGCACGCCGGGAGCCCTGCTGCGGCTGGGCACGCGGACGCCGGGCGGGCGCACCTACGACCTGCACCAGGGCGACCTGGTGGTCGACGAGGCCGCGATCACCGCCGGTGCCGGTGTCTTCTGCGCACTGGCGCTGCGCGCGCTCGACGAGGACGCGGGCTGAGGCATGGGCCCCTCACCTCGCAGTGCTCCGCGCACCGTGGGCGCCGTGCTCGCGGTGTCCGCCCTGCTGGCGGGGTGCGGCGACAGCGGTGAGGAGCCCGCCAGCATCGTGCGGACCTCCGCGTGCGCGGTGTCCGCGCCGTCCGGCTTCGAGGACGCGGGCGTGGGCGCGGCGGTGCTGGAGCAGGTGCGCGGTGCCGTCCGCCAGGGGCTGGTCGACACGACCAGCACGCAGCGGGTGAGCACGCCCGCGCAGACCCAGGCGGCCCTCGAACGGTTCGCCGCGGACGGGTGCACGCTCACGCTCCTCGTGGGACCGGGCGGCGCCGGCGCGCTGTCGCAGGTGGCGCAGGAGGTCCCGGACCGCGCGTTCCTGGCCGTGGGCGCGGGCATCGGCGCGGATCAGCCGGACAACGTCCTGTCCGTCGACTTCGACCTGCGCGACTCCGCGTTCCTCGCGGGCTACGCGGCGGCGCATGCGACGACGACCGGCGTCGTCGCGGTGTCCGTCTCGACCGGGCAGGCAGACGGCGACACTCTGCTGGCGGCGTTCGACGAGGGCGTGGTCGCGGCGCAGGAGGCGGACGACGAGAACGACCTCGACGTGCGCGTCGTGCAGCAGGGGATGGTCGAGGCGCGCACCGTCGAGGACACGAGCGCGGACGGCCGTGACTGGGCGGAGGACGCGACGGCGGACGGCGCGGACGTGCTGGTGCCCTTCGGCTCCGCCTCCCCACAGGGCGTCGTCGAGCACCTGAGCGCGCTCGCACAGGAGCAGGACGAGGCGGGCGAGGAGGACGAGGCCGCCGACTCCGGCTCCGACAGCGCCCCCGCGGGTGCGGACGCGGCCGGCACCGCCGGTGACGGCGACGCGGAGGGGACCGGGGCCTCGGCGGAGGAGTCCGAGCTGCCCTACCTCATCTGGACCGGGTCGGACGGGTCGAAGAGCCTGCCGACGCCCGTGCGCAAGCAGGTCATCGCCTCGATCGTGCCCCAGGTGGGGACCGCGATGCGGGCGGTGCTGACCGGCTGGCCGGGCACGGGAGGCGACCCGGACGCTCTGCTGGAGGTCGACGGGGAGCCGGTCGACGACGCGCAGGGGGCGATGCCCGAGGTCGTGGGCGGCCTCGAGGTCCGCAGCCGGCGGGCCGTGGGGGACCTGGACAACGGCGGTGTGGAGCTGGTCGTGAGCGACGGTGTCCTGAGCCCGCTGACGGGGCTGGGGCGGGCGGTCTCGGACGGGCGCGACCTGCTCGAGGAGGAGGACGCGGAGGCCTCGTGACGCCGCCGGGCGCCGCCGGGCTGCTCCGGTAGGCTGGGCCCGTGGACCACGAACTGTTTCCGACTCCTGCGGGAGTCGACGCCGACGACCCCATCCTCAACCTGCCCAAGGTGTCGCTGCACGATCACCTGGACGGCGGGCTGCGGCCCGCGACGATCATCGAGCTGGCGGCCGAGGCCGGGCATACCCCGCCCTCCACGGACCCGGAAGAGCTGCGCGCGTGGTTCTCCGAGTCCGCGGACTCCGGTGACCTGCCGCGCTACCTCGAGACATTCGACCAGACGCTCGCGGTCATGCAGACCGCGCCCGCGCTCACCCGCGTCGCCCGCGAATGGGTGCTCGACCAGGTGGCCGACGGCGTCGTCGTCGCGGAGGCGCGCTGGGCGCCCGAGCAGCACCTGCGGAACGGGCTGACCCTCGACCAGGCGGTCGAGGCCGTGCAGGCCGGGATCGAGGAGGGCACCCGGATCGCCGCGGAGGCCGGCCGATCGATCCGCGCCGGGCAGCTCATCACCGCGATGCGGCAGGCGGACCGGTCGACGGAGATCGCGCAGCTGGCGCTGCGCCACCGCGACGCCGGGGCCGTGGGCTTCGACATCGCAGGACCGGAGAAGGGATTCCCGCCGGCCGCGCACCTCGAGGCGTTCGACCTGCTGCACCGGGCCGGGTTCCCCGTCACGATCCACGCCGGTGAGGCGGACGGGGTCGACTCGATCCACGAGGCGCTGCTCGTGTGCCACGCCCAGCGGATCGGTCACGGTGCGCGCATCACGGAGGACATCCCCGGGTGGGCGCAGGCCGCCGCGGTCGACGGCGTCATGGGCGACGTCGACGGCGACGGGATGGAGACCGCACCGGACATGGGCCGCCTGGCGGAGTGGATCCTGGACCACCAGGTGCCGCTGGAGCTGTGCCCCTCGTCCAACCTGCAGACCGCGGCGGCGGCCTCGATCGCGGAGCACCCCATCACGCGGCTCAAGGAGTTGGGCTTCGCGGTGACCGTCAACCCGGACAACCGCCTCATGTCCGCCACGAGCGTGTCCCGTGAGATGCGCCTGCTGGTCGACCACGCGAACTGGACGCTCGACGACCTGGAGTGGGTGACCGTGACGGCGCTGGGCTCCGCGTTCCTGCCGTACGGCGTGCGCGAGGCGATCATCGATGAGCAGCTGGTGCCCGGCTTCGCACGGGCCAGCCTCTGACGGGGGATCCTTGAGCAGGAAGCGGAAGAAGGGGTCCGGGAAGCCGAAGCCGCGGGTGCCGCAGGACTCGGAGGCGCCCGCGGACGCCGTGGGTCCAGGGGTCGAGGAGCGGCCCGTGAATGCCGTGGGTCCGGAGGGCGGGGAGCCGCCCGCGGACGAAGCCGCCCCACTGCGGCGGCCCCGGAAGCGCTGCCGCCGCGACCCGGTCACCTCTACGTCGCGATCGCGGTCGTCGCGCTCGAGGCGCTGGCGCTCGTGGCCGTCGCCGGGGCGTGCATCGTGCTGGCGGTGACCGGGGGACAGCTGGGGACCTCGCTGCTGGCGCTGGGCGTCATGTTCGCGATCCTGGGCGTGGGCATGATCGCCGTGACGCGGTCGCTGTGGGTCATGCACCGGTGGGCGCGTCCCGCCGCGATCGCGTGGCAGGTGCTGCAGGCGCTGTTCGGCGTCTCGACGTTCCAGGCGGGGCCCCTGCTGGGTCTGGCCGCGATCGTGCCGGCGGTCGTGTTCCTCTACGCGATCTTCCAGCCCCGCGTGCTCTACGCGTTCGAGGACGCGATCGCGTACCACGAGGCGCATCCGTCCGCACCGGCTCCGCCCCCCAAGCGGTGGTGATCCCCCTCCTCCGCCCCCTCCGAACGCGACACACCGGGGGCTGAACGCTCCGGCGGCCCCCACCCTTCCCACCCATCGCGACACGCCGGGTGAGTGTTCGACACACATGGTTTCGCCTAGGTGTCTCGGACACTCACCCGGCGTGTCGCGTTCTGTGAGTGGGTGGGAGTGCGGGTGGTGGGTCAGCTGTCCGCGCTGTCGCCCAGGGAAGCGTCTTCGTCGCCCGTGCTGTCGCCACCGGCGTCGTCGCTCGCCTCGTCGTCGTCCTCGTCCGCTGGGGCCTCGCCGTCCAGGAACGGGGTGCACGCCTCGAGGAGGAAGTCGCCGGCGGTGTCCCCGTCGGTGTCGACGAGTGAGATCGCGGTGCGCTGGATGCCCCACCAGACAGCGGGGGAGGCGCCCCACTGGAGCCGCAGCTGCTCACGCTGCTCCGCATCGTCCTCGCGGAGGACGTCCGCGAGGACCTGCGAGGCCGCCTGGATGCGCTCGTTCCCGTCCGACGCCGTGCAGCGGGCCTCGTCGTCCGGGCCCTTGGGCAGCAGCTCCGACCGGGTCTCCGTGTCCTCGACGGTGAGGACGAAGGCGGAGTCGCCCAGCTGCTCGACGCCCACGGTCGCGTCGATGAGGAAGAAGCCCTCCTCGCCGGCCGTGACCGCGGAGGCGTCGTCGACGGTGAGCGTCACGCTGTCCGGGGTGTCGGGCGTGAGGGAGACCTCGCCCTCCTCCGGCACCTCCTGGTAGGTGTGGATCCACGCGTGCACGTACGCGTTCTGACCCGCTTCCGCGGCCGCGGCGAGGCCCTGCCACACGGCGTCCGTGTCCTGGGGCCCACCCGCACTCACGTCGATGACCGGAACGACGTCCAGGTCGGAGGGGGTGGGGACGGCGGTGACGTCCTCGGCGGAGACGGACGGGGTCTCGACGGGGCGCTCGCCCTCGGCCACCTGGCAGCCGGCGGTGAGGGCGACGGTGCCCAGCACGGCGGCGAGTGACAGTCCAGCGCTGCGCGGGGACCGATAGCGGGCAGGGAGTGCACTGGTGCGGTTCAGGGCCGTGGGGCTGGAGCCGGTGGGGGTGCGCATGGTCGAGTGATCCTCCGAGTGGGGGAAGAGAGGACGGTGCTCGCCAGTGTACGTGCGCTCAGGCGGAATCGAGCAGATCCGAGCCGCGCGCGGCGGCCGATGCGGCGGGAGCTGCGACCGGTTCGTCCACGGCCGGATCTTCCTGAAGGGGCGTGGAGGACCCGGAGCCGTCTATGCCTGCGACAGTGCGAGCCGGGTGGAGAGCGGATGTCTCCCCGGCCTCGGCGGAGGTGTCTTCGATCGGGGAGTCGTCGGTCTCGAACGGATCGACGGACTCGACGCTGGCGACCAGGTGCCGCAGAGAATCGGTGAGGGTCGTGCACTCGGCGTCGTCGAGTGCACGCAGCATCTGGGCCTCGAGGTGGAGGAAGTCCGCCAGCGCGTCGTCGACCTTCTGCCGGCCCTCCTCCGTGAGGCTCACGAGGATGCCGCGGCGGTCGGCGGGATCGCGCTGGCGCGAGACCCAGCCGGCCGTGACGAGGCGGTCGATCCGGTTCGTCATCGTGCCGGAGGTGACGAGCAGCTCGACCGTGAGCGCGGACGGCGACATCTGATAGGGGTCCCCGGCCCGGCGCAGGGAGGACAGGACGTCGAAGGCCCAGATCTCCAGGCCGTGGGAGGCGAAGACGGCTTTCCGCTTGCGGTCCAGCTGGCGCGACAGGCGGGTGACGCGGGAGAGGATCTGCATGGGCGCGACATCGAGATCGGGACGGACGTCGCGCCACGCGGCGACGATCCGGTCGACCTCATCCGGTGCCTCTTCCATGGAGCAAGGATAGCTTGAAGTCAAGATTCTTTGTGCCGAAGCGACTTGCGCGTTCCGCGGATTCGGCGGGAACCTGCGGGACACGGCTGTCGCGAGGCCCACATCGCGACCCCGGTCATGGCCACCGCAACGGGTCTAGACTGACGGGTGGTTGAGTTTCCTGAAAGCCAAACCGCAGACGGAAGCCGGAGCGGTCGCTGGATCGCGACGGCTGTCGGTGACACAACACACGAAGGAAGATACGTGGATCTTTTCGAGTATCAGGCCCGTGACCTGTTCGAGGAGCACGGTGTGCCCGTGCTCCGTGCAGAGGTCGCAGACACCCCGGAAGAGGCGAAGAAGGGCGCTGAGGCCCTGGGCGGCGGCACCGTCGTCGTGAAGTCCCAGGTCAAGATCGGCGGCCGTGGCAAGGCCGGCGGCGTCAAGCTGGCCCACAACCCCGATGAGGCCGCTCAGCGCGCAGAGGAGATCCTGGGCCTGGACATCAAGGGCCACGTCACCAAGCGCGTCATGATCGCCGAGGGCGCGGACATCGCGGAGGAGTACTACTTCTCCATCCTGCTGGACCGCGCGAATCGCACCTACCTCGCCATGTGCTCGAAGGAGGGCGGCATGGACATCGAGGAGCTCGCGGTCGAGCGCCCCGAAGCGCTGGCGAAGGTCCCGGTCAACGCGATCACCGGCATCGACGAGGCGAAGGCCCGCGAGATCGCGGAGACCGCAGGCTTCGACGCGGAGACGACGGACAAGCTGATCCCCGTCCTCGTGAAGCTCTGGGACGTCTTCCAGGGCGAGGACGCGACGCTCGTCGAGGTCAACCCGCTCGTCAAGACCGGTGCCGGCGACATCGTCGCGCTGGACGGCAAGGTCTCCCTGGACGAGAACGCGGAGTTCCGCCACGAGAACCACGAGGCGCTGCGCGACATCGACGCGGAGGACCCGCTGGAGCTCAAGGCGAAGAAGCTGGACCTCAACTACGTGAAGCTGGACGGCGAGGTCGGCATCATCGGCAACGGCGCGGGACTCGTCATGTCCACGCTGGACGTCGTCGCGTACGCCGGTGAGAATCACGGCGGCGTGAAGCCCGCGAACTTCCTGGACATCGGCGGCGGCGCCTCGGCGGAGGTCATGGCCAACGGCCTCGACGTCATCCTGGGCGACGACCAGGTCAAGAGCGTGTTCGTCAACGTGTTCGGCGGCATCACCGCGTGCGACGCGGTGGCCGACGGCATCGTGAAGGCGCTGGAGATCCTGGGCGACTCCGCGACCAAGCCCCTGGTCGTCCGCCTGGACGGCAACAACGTGGAGGAGGGGCGCCGCATCCTCGATGAGGCGAACCACCCGCTCGTCACGCAGATCGACACCATGGACGGCGGAGCCGACAAGGCCGCCCAGCTCGCGGCCGGCCGCTGAGCCCTCGAAAGGACTGACTAGAAAAATGGCGATCTTCCTCACGAAGGATTCCAAGATCATCGTCCAGGGCATCACGGGCGGTGAGGGCACCAAGCACACGGCCCGCATGCTGGCGGCCGGGTCGAACGTGGTGGGCGGTGTCAACGCGCGCAAGGCGGGCACGACCGTCTCCCACACGGACGCGAACGGCGAGGCCGTCGAGCTGCCCGTGTTCGGCTCCGTCTCCGAGGCCATGGAGAAGACCGGCGCAGACGTGTCCGTCGCGTTCGTGCCGCCGGCGTTCTCCAAGGACGCGGCGTTCGAGGCGATCGATGCGGGCATCGGCATGCTCGTCATCATCACGGAGGGCATCCCGGTCCAGGACTCGGCGGCTGTGTGGGCGCACGCCCAGGAGCTGGGCAACAAGACCCGGATCATCGGCCCCAACTGCCCGGGCATCATCACCCCCGGCCAGGCGCTGGCGGGCATCATCCCCGCGAACATCACGAAGGCCGGCACGATCGGCCTCGTGTCGAAGTCCGGCACGCTGACCTACCAGATGATGTACGAGCTGCGGGACCTGGGCTTCTCCACCGCGATCGGCATCGGCGGCGACCCCGTCATCGGCACGACGCACATCGACGCCCTCGAGGCGTTCGAGGCGGACCCGGAGACCGAGGCGATCGTCATGATCGGCGAGATCGGCGGCGACGCCGAGGAGCGTGCGGCGGAGTTCATCAAGAAGAACGTCACGAAGCCGGTCGCCGGCTACGTCGCGGGCTTCACCGCCCCCGAGGGCAAGACGATGGGCCACGCCGGTGCGATCGTGTCCGGTTCCTCCGGCACCGCGCAGGCCAAGAAGGAGGCCCTCGAGGCCGCCGGCGTCAAGGTGGGCAAGACCCCCACGGAGACCGCGCAGCTGCTGCGCGAGCTGCTGGACGCCTGAGATCCGCAGAGCGCTGACATGCGCTGAGCCCTGATCCGCGCCTGCGGGTCGGACAACTGGAGGCCCGCGGAGCACAGAATGTGCTCCGCGGGCCTCCAGCGTGTTCGGCGTCGGGCGGTCGTGGGGCCGTCGTGCGGGTCCGAGCGTGATGCGCCCGCGTCAGCCGCCCGTGACCCGGTGCCGCGTCAGCTGCCCTTGACCGCGACGACGGGCACGTTTGCACCCAGGATGATGCGCTGGCCGGTCGACCCCATGATGAGCTTGCCCACCGGCGAGCGGCGGCGCGAGCCGATGACGATCATCGTGATGTTCTGGTTGTCCTCCGCGACCGCCAGCAGCTCCTCTGCGGCGTCGTTGCCGCGCAGATGCTGGACGAGGGAGAACTGGACTCCGGACTCCGTGAGTGCGGCCCGCAGCGCCTCCATCTGCTTGTCGCCCGCGACGCCCGCCTCGTCCTTCTGCTCGCCGATCCCTGCGTTGATGACCAGCAGATCCGTGTTGCGGACGGTGGCCTCCTCGATGGCGAAGTCGACGGCGGCGCGGCCGGCGGAGGTGGGGGTGTAACCCACGAGAATGGTCATGGCGTGCTCCTCTGCATGCGTGACGATGAGACCTGTCACCAGCCTATAAGCCCGTAGACTCCGGGTCATGCCTTCGTCTCTGCTGCCGGAACCCGCGACCGCCGTGTCGAGGTCGCTGGAGGAGGCCGACGCCGTCCTCGCCCGCTTCGATCCCGACTGGCCGCAGGGACACCCCACGGCCCGACTCGTCGAGGAGTACCTGCTGGGCCGCGCCCACGGAGTCCTGGACGTGTCCGGCAGGGCGCTGGCCGTACCTGCCGACGACGCTGCTCCTCAGCCCGTCACCGTCGTCCTCGACGACCCCACGGGTGCGCTCGTACTCGTCGCCGCACTGGCGGGAGCGCCGCAGGTGCACGCGTGGAACGATTCCGCGCAGGCCGCACGAGCGGTCCGGATGGCGGTCGGCCACCTGCCCGCGGACGCGTGGGAGGCGGTCGTGCTGCACGAGACCCGCGCGGACGCGCTCGCAGCCGCGTTCCGCAGCGCTGCCGGGACTGAGGCAGCGCCTGCGGGCGGTGGGATGGAGGAGACGGCCGGGTCGTCGCCCAGCGGGGTCCGCGTCGTCGTGGAGGCACCCAAGCAGGTGGCCGTCGTCCGGCAGCTGCTGCAGGACGGTGCCGGTACCGCCGCCGAGGTCGTGGTCGCCGGCCGTGACAAGCATCTGAGTCCGCGCCTGGGCAGTGTGCTGAGGGAGTCGTTCCGTCAGGTGCACGTGTCGCCGGGGGTCCGGAAGTCGCGGCTGCTCATCGGAGTGGAACCGCTCGATGAGGAGGTCAGGGACGAGGACGGCTTCTCGTTCTCGACGGCCGCATCACCGGCGTCAGGCGTGCCGGATCTGTCCGTCACTGCGTGGCCGGGCACCTTCGGCGGCACGACCGCGGACGCCGGAGCTCAGCTGATGGTGCAGGCGATCGCGCATCGGTGGACGGCCTCGGCTGCGGGGATGCGGTCCGTGCTGGATCTGGGGTGCGGCAACGGGTGGCTGCTGGCGGCGCTGGGGACCCTGATCCCGGGCGCGGAGCTGTGGGGCGTGGACGACGTGCGGGCGGCGGTGGACTCGACGGAGGTGACCGTCGGGAATTCGCCGGGGGTGCGGGAGGATCCCGACCGGAGGGTGGTCGCTGTGCACGCGGACGGCACGGCACCGCTGCCGTGGTCGGGGCCGGACGGTGCGGTCGTGGAGGAGGGCACTTTCGACCTCGTGACGCTCAACCCGCCGTTCCATGAGGGGCACACCGTCACGACGGCTACGGCGCACGCGCTCATCGAGTCCGCGGCGCGGCTGCTGGCCCCGGGCGGTCGGCTGGTGCTGGTGCACAACTCGCACCTGCGGTACCGGTCGCATCTGGAACGGGTCCTGGACGACGTCGAGCAGTGGGCGCGCGACCGCCGCTTCACGGTGCTGACCGGCACGCGGGGGTGACCCGCACGCGGGGGTGACCGGCACGGGCCGGTGAGCCGGGCCGGCGCGCAGCCGCGGTGAGACGACGGAGAGCCCCGCAGAACGGGGCCCTCCGGAACTTGCCGGTGCGCGTGGGGAGACTCGAACTCCCACGTCCGCAGACACTGGAACCTAAATCCAGCGCGTCTACCAATTCCGCCACACGCGCGCTCAGCGGTCGAGTCTACAGCGACTGGGGCGCGGGTCGTGGCCTCAGTCGTCGATCTTGAGGGCCTTCCGCAGGCGCGCGACGTGGCCGGTCGCCTTGACGTTGTACATCGCGAGCTCCACGACGCCCTCTGCATCGACGACCACCGTCGAGCGGATGACGCCCTGGACGACCTTGCCGTAGTTCTTCTTCTCGCCGAAGGCGCCCCACGCCCTGAGGACCTCCTTGTCCGGGTCGGACAGGAGGGGGAAGGTGAGGCCATCGCGCTCGACGAAGGTCGCGAGCTTGTCCGGGGTGTCCGGGGAGATGCCCAGAACGGCGATGCCCTGGGCCGTCAGAGCGTCCAGCGAATCACGGAAGTCGCACGCCTGCGTGGTGCAGCCGGGTGTCATCGCGGCGGGGTAGAAGTAGACGACCACGCGCTGCCCGCGGTAGTCCGACAGGCTCACCTGCGCGCCGGTCGAGTCCGTCAGGGTGAAGTCCGGAGCGGCGTCGCCGGGTTCGAAGCGGGTCATGGGGATGTCGTCTCCTCGTCACTGCGGGCGTGTCTGGTCGCGTCCCACCCTACTGGCAGGCGCGGACGCGGTAGGCTCGGAGGTGAAGGCGCCAGACGCGCCCAGACACCATCGCCTGTGAGGAAGTGACCGCATGTCCACGAACGTGTACACCTCGGACGTGACCGTCGACAACGCGTCCCGTGACCAGCTCGTCGAGTCGATCCGCCTGCGCGAGCAGCGCCTGGCTGCGGGGATCGACGAGCTCGTGGGTCGTCTGCACCCCAAGGCCCTGACCGCGCGTGCGGCGGATTCCGCGCGCTCGCTGGTCATCGACGAGCAGGGCTCGCCCAAGGTGGACCGTCTCGCCCTGGTGGGCGGCGGTCTCCTGGTGGCCGTCGCGACGATCGGCTTCTTCGCCAGCCGGGGCGGGCGTGGCTGACGGCTCAACGTCTGAGGTGACCGCGGCCTCGGGGGCGGAGGATTCTGCTCCCGAGGTGCGCATCCGCATGCTGCACGACCGCCTCCTCGTGCGTCCCGGCAAGGAACCGGGGGAGCGGACCTCGTCCGCCGGCATCCTCATCCCGGCGACCGCGGCCGTGGGCAAGCGGCTGGCGTGGGGCGCGGTGACCGCCGCGGGACCCCTGGTGCGCCAGGTGGAGATCGGTGATTCCATCCTCTACGACCCCCAGGATCTGGCCGAGGTCGAGCTCGAGGGCACGGCGTACGTCCTGCTGCGCGAGCGCGACGTCCACGCGATCGCGGAGTCCGACACGGACGAGGCGACCGGCCTCTACCTGTGAGATCGCGGTCTGCGGTGGTGGCTGGGATGCCTCTTTGAGCCCGAACTCCACCTCTGAGATCGGGATCTGACGATTGAGATCGGGATCCACGCAGTGCAGGACTGCGTGGATCCCGATCTCAATTGCACTGTCCCGACGGTGAAGCATTCCGATAGCGGATCCGGGATGACAGAATCCGGGGGCTGTCACTCGCATCATGTTGATGTGCGCGTAGTCGCCAGAACTCCCGTAGAGGTGTATGCCGAGGCCCGAGTTCCCGCCCGCAAATCTCGGGTCTCTGCATACACCTCAATGATCTGCAGGCGTGACCCGGCGCTCCCCTGGCCGATCGGCACCGCACATGACGAAGGCCCTTCATCTGCGAGCTGCAGATGAAGGGCCTTCGTGTTCTGTACACCCCCCGGGACTCGAACCCGGAACCCACTGATTAAGAGTCAGTTGCTCTACCAATTGAGCTAGAGGTGCGCAACGAGAGATAACTATACCCACGCGTCGTCCTCGGTCCAACTCGAGACGGCACTGAATCTGGAAGAGTGGCGAGGCTCACGGGATCGGCCGCGCTCGGGGTCGTCCAACTGCGCGTGCGGGTGCCCGCGCGCCGTGTCGGACGCGTGCAGCCGCGCGCCGTGTCGGATTGGTGCGGTTGCACGTCTCGGCCCTGACGGATGGAACGGATGGAGCGCCGCGGCTCTGACCGGCCGCGCCTCGCGACCCCGCAGGTCCCCTCGTACGTGCCGCAGGTGCATTCGAGTTGCGTCCGCTGGTCATCGTGTTACTGTGTTGGACTGTGAGCTGGCTCCCAGCCGGTTCACAGTTCGGTTCAAGCCAGTCGCGGCGCTACGTGCCCGCGGCGGCTCACGTCGGAGTGCTCCAGGCCGCATCGCGCTGTCGAGCCACGCCCGTCCGGGGCGCCGACCTTGCACCAGAGAGACCGGGACGGGAGTGTGCCCGCACACTCCTGCGACGCCCCCTGCCCTGGGGGAGTCGCACCGGTGGCAGCAGAGACGACGGATGAGAGGGCGTGGTCGATCGACACAGGGGCATTTCGCGCGTCACATCGATACCTTCCGCGGAGTCACGCCCCCGCGGGACGGGACGTGCAGGACCGAGCACCTGCGGGTGCCACCCGCTCGGTGCGCAGATTCTCACCCAACGTCAAGAGGGAGGTGGCGCATGAATGACTCCTCGACGGTGCAGTTCGGCGCCGTAACTGTTGTTCTGCTGCTGGTGCTGTTCTACGGCGGCACGTTCTGGATCTCACGCGGCATCCGGAAGAAGAAGGAGAACGCCGACGAGTACATGACCGCCGGCAACAAGATCGGCTTCGGCGTCTCCGCGGCGAGCATGACCGCGACCTGGATCTGGGCGTCCTCGATGTACGCATCCGCGGCATCCGGATACCAGTACGGGATCTCCGGCCCCATCCACTACGGGCTCTGGGGCGCGCTGATGATCCTCTTCATCTACCCCTTCGGCCGCCGCATCCGCACGGTCGCCCCGCGCGCGCACAGCATCGCGGAGGTGATGCACGCCCGTCACGGCCGCTCCAGCCAGCTCATGCTCGCGGGCTCCAACGTCGTGGGCAGCGTCATCAGCCTCATGTCGAACTACATCGCGGGCGGCGTCCTCATCTCGATGCTCTCCCCCTTCACGTTCATCCAGGGCGTCGTCATCGTCGCCGCGGGCGTCCTGCTCTACACGCTCTGGTCCGGCTTCCGTGCCTCGGTGCTCACCGACTTCATCCAGGTCATGGCGATGCTGGGTGCGGTCGCGGTCATCGTGCCCTTCATCTTCTTCGCGGCGGGCTTCCCGGCCGCCTTCGAAACGGGCGCGGGCAACCTCACCCCGCCACAGGGCAACTTCTTCTCCAGTGAGGCCTTCCTGGGACAGGGCGCGCCCTACATCGCCGCCGTGCTTGCCTACGCGATCGGCAACCAGACGATCGCGCAGCGCCTGTTCGCCGTCCGCGAGGACCTCATCAAGCCCACCTTCATCACCGCGACCGTGGGATACGGCGCGATGGTGATCGGCGTGGGCATGCTGGGCGTCCTCGCGCTCTACCTGGGCTTCGAGCCCAGCGGCGGCGACGTGAACAACATCATCCCGGAGATGGCCGCGAGCTACCTGCCCGGCATCCTCCTGGCCCTGTTCTTCATCATGATCATCGGCGCGCTGTCGTCCACCTCGGACTCGGACCTGGCCGCGCTGTCCTCGATCATGATGGCCGACATCTACGGCCAGAACATCGCGGGCAAGGAGAAGGCGAACCCCACGACGATGCTGTTCGTCGGCCGGGCGACCATGGTCGCCGCGTCCGCGATCGCCGTCGCGTTCGCCAGCCTGCAGCTCAACATCCTCGATCTGCTGGTGTTCGTGGGTGCGCTCTGGGGTGCCCTCGTGTTCCCGGTGCTCGCCAGCCTGTACTGGGGCAGGGTCACGAACCGCGCTTTCACGGTGTCCGTCATCGTCGCGCTGGTCACTTTCATCCCCGTGCGCTTCGAGCTCATCCCGCTCGTGGGCCCGGTGGGACTGCTGGTGGACATCCTGTCCGCCGTGGGCATCGCCGTCGTCCTGGGGCTCATGTCGTTCGGATTCTTCGGACTCCGGGTGGCGCGGATCGTCGCGGCGGTCGCGTTCCTCGTGTCCGCTCCGTTCGTCATCGGCTTCCTGCACGACTACGCGACGCTCAGCGCCTCGCTCGTCGCCTACGCGGTCAGCACCCTCGTGTGCATCGCGATGTCGTTCCGGCAGAAGGACGACTTCGACTTCTCCCTCATCCGGAAGCGGACGGGTGACTTCGACGAGTCCGACGACGACCCGCAGCAGCCGTCAGCGGCGGACGACTCGTTGCACCTGAGCCGTGCATCCCGCGACGGCGCGGAAGCGACTGACGACCGGAAGGACTCCTGATGAGCATCTCGACCCTCGCACTCACCGCGTACGTCCTCGTGTGGCCGGCCCTCGTGGCCGTGGTCATGGCCGTCATCGGCCAGGCGTTCTTCAAGGAGTGGAAGGAGGCCCGCGACAGCGGTCAGGATATTGTCTGACCGCAGTCGCGCACCGCACCCGCACAGCGCGGGGTGCCGTCACACGATGACGGCACCCCGCGCTGTCAGTTCCTCCAGCGCTGCGTGGGACGTCTCCTCGCCCACGCCCGCGACCAGATCGCTCAGGATGCGCACCTGGTCCACGACGGCGACCGCGTCCAGGCCGGAGGCGCGGACGCAGTGATCCGTCGCGATGCCGGCGACGTCGAGCCGCTGGACGCCGGCCAGCAGATCCGCCAACCGCTCACCGTCATCGGTCACGCCCTCGAAGGCGGAGTAGCCGTGGGCGCCCTGCCCCTTCTTCACGTGATGGGTGATGGCGGTCGTCTCCAACGCGGGATGATAGGCCGCTCCGTCCGTGTCCGCCACGCAGTGCACGGGCCAGTTCGTCACGAAGTCCGGTGCGCCCTGTGCGAAGTGGCCGTCGTTGTCGTTGTCCGGATCGTGCCAGTCGCGGGAGGCGATGACGAGGTCGTATGCGTCGCCCCGGTCGTGCAGCAGTGCAGTGATGCCCCGCGCCACTGCGGCACCGCCGTCCACGCCCAGGGCACCGCCCTCCGTGAAGTCGTTCTGGACATCGACGATGAGGAGTGCGGTGCGCGCGGTCATTCCGCGTCCTCGGCGGGGGCCTGCTCCGCGGAGGCCTGGTCGGCCGGGTCCTTCGGCATCCGCTCCGTGGGGAAGTGGAGTGCGCGCTTGTCCGCGATCGCGGCCCGGAAGCGTGCGACCAGCTCCGGATCCGACTCGACCTCCTGCTGGTCCACGTACGCGAAGTGCAGCGGCGTCGCGGCGGTCAGGTAGAACGTCCGGTAGCCCGAGGCCTTCCCGATGATGACGTGGAAGGTCACCCGCACACCGCGACCGGCGTCGAACTCCTCGAAGAGGACCTCCTCGAGCGACTTGGCCTCGTGCGCGGGGAACGACAGGGCCAGCGGCTTCGCGGTGTCGGTGCCGTAGACGAAGGTGCCTTGTGCGGTCATCGGTGGTCTCCCTTGTGGATCGGGCGGCGCGCGGGCCGCACACGTGCGATGGGGAGCCCGTCCGGGCCCCTGCATCCCTCACCGTACGGGACGATCGGTCAGGGCGGGCAGCCACACGGATGGGAGTCCCGTGGGGATCCGGTCAGGGACGCGTGCGCCGCGCCATGAAGAGGACGAATCCGATCGCGGCCGCACCCACGCCCACGAGGGCGACGATGGGCCACGGGAAACCCGCTGAGGCCTCATCGGACTCGAGCGCCTGCGTCGCCTGGTCGTCCACCTCGTCCGGGGCCGGGGGCGTGGGCTCCCCGCCGTCCGGGGTGATCGAGTCGTCGCCCTGGCTGCCCGGCGGCTGGGGGACCGGGTCCGAGTAGTCGGGGTGGCCCTCCGCGCGCGGCACCCAGTCGTGGCCGCCGCCGGGTCCACTGGAGCGGCCGCCCTCACGTCCGTTGCCGGTCGAGGGGTCGTCGACGCGTCCGGGGCGGTCGGAGCCGCCGTCACGACGGCCGCCGTCGTCCTGACCGCCGCCGTCCTGGCGGCCGTCGTCGGGGCGGTCGATGCCGCCATCGCTGTCGCCGTCGCCTCGGTCGCCGCCGGAATCGCCGTCATCGGACCCGTCGTCGCGGTCGTCATCATCCTCCGAGGGGGAGGGCGACGGCGTGGGTTCCCGCGTGGGCTCCTGTGTGGGTTCCTCCGTCGGATCGTCCGTCTCCGAGGGAGTGGGGTCGTCCGTGGGCTCCGGCGACGTTGTAGGGGAGGCGTCCGGCTGCGGTGTCACGGTGGGGGCCACCTGCACCGGAGCGTCCGTGGTCAGCGCGATCGCAGGGATGCCCACGGCTGCCGGAGCGGCGAGGAGCGCGAGCGTCACGGTGGCCGAGGCGACCGGGCGAGCGAGCTGAGGTGAGGGCAACACGGGGGCTTTCTGTGGCGAGGAGCCGGGGGTGACCAGGCCATCCTACGCAGGGGAGCGCTCTGCGCGCGATCATCCCGTGGTCAAATTGAACTAATCCACCGCCATCGCGCGCATCACCGGCGCGCCGCGGCGTGCCCCATGATCTGCCGGATCGGTCAGATCACTCAGCGGGATGCGCGGTGATCCGGTCCGCGCTGGTCCGCGTGATCGCGATCCGGTCGTCCTCCGTCACCGCCAGCAGATCCGCCGATGTCGAGAACGCGGCCGGCGCATCCGTGAGCATGCCGGAGGCGATGACGGGATTGCCCTGCAGCGTGCCGGGCACCAGGTCTCCGCGGGGCTCACCGAATTGCATCCCCGACTCCGTGCCGTCCAGCACCAGCAGTCCGGTCTCCATGCTGTAGAGGTAGGGACCGATCTGGGCGAGCCGGAAGCCCTGCCCGCGGATCCAGCTGGCCTCGCCCACATCCGCGCTGGAGACCTCGTTGATCGAGGTGACCGACCCGTCCTCCAGGTTGTGGACGACCAGCTGCAGACGGTGGCCGCTGCTGGTCGTGGCGCTGGGGTCGCCCCACACGCTGATCGCCAGTCCGTGGCCGGCGGACTTCCACTCCTTGACCTCCAGGCCGTCGCCGGGGCTCTCAAGCTCGACCTCCGACTGCTCGCCGGTCGTGATGTCCGTGTGGATGACGGGACCGTCGAAGGGAGCGCTGACGAGGTCCTCGCCGTCCAGCGCCATGGGGGTGGAGCCCAGCGGGGGCGTGGGGATCTGCTCGAGCTCCTCCGCGCCTAGTGTGCTGAGGGCGTTGCCGTCGCGGATGAGGACGGCGGTGCCTGCGGATGACAGGCGGGCGTTGTCCGGCAGGTCGTACTCGACGGGTTCCGTGTCGCCGTCGAACAGTGCGCGGGCGGTCGTGCCGAACTGCCAGACGAGCGCCCTGCGGCCGTCGATGACGGTGTCCGCGGCGAAGGTGATGGACTCGGCCTGGCTGTCCGTGTAGCGCACGGTGCCGGTCTTCGCGTTGAGGATCGAGAGCTCGTCCCCGTCGACGATGAGCACCCCGCGCGAGGTCGCGGTCACCGAGGCGTTGGCCGGCACCGCGGCCTCCCACGCGGCCTCCGAGGCGAACCCGGGCACCGGAGTGGTGGAGTTCGCGAGGGTGAGCGGCGAGCGCGTGGGCGCCTGGGTCTGCTCCGTGGGGGTGGACGTCTCCGGGGTGGGGCTGCCGATGTAGGAGGGCAGGAAGAAGAGGACGCCGGCCAGGACCAGCAGGGCGATGAGGACGATGCTGGGGACGGTGAGGCGGGGGCCGGTTCGCCGAGCGGACGCGGGTCTGCGCGCTGCGGTCGAGGACTTCCGCACCCCCGTCGCGGTGCTCGCGCCGGAGGACGACGCCGAGGCCGTGTGCGGCCGCCCGGGCCGCTGCGGTCCTGGCGTGCGCGGGTCGGAGACCCGCGGGGTCTCGCCGCTATGGGGCGCGGCCGGTCCGGAGAACGGGGTGCCCACCGGGTAGGAGTCCGACCCGGCCTCCCGCGACGGTGAGGGAAGGGGATAGGGGGAGGCGGCCACGGCGGTGGTGGCCTGCTGTTCCTGCGGGGCACTCACGGGGACCGTCTGCAGGTCGGGTGAGGGAAGGGGGTCGGAGAGGGGCGACTCCGCGGGCGCGATCGCGCCGGTGTCGGAGATGGTGAGCGCGCGCAGGGACGTGTCGTCCGCGATCGCGACCTTGATGGGACTGTGCGAGTCCCGGGCGGTCTGCGTCAGCTGAGCCAGAGCGGACCCCAGGTCCGGATGGTCCGAGGTCGTGCCGGAGGCTGTCACCTGGGCGCTGCGATCAGGCGCCACGGTGATGCTCGCGTGCTGCATGACAGTCGGGACCTTCTGACTCCGGTGAGATGAGGGTGGACCCCGCGGGTGAGGCGCGGGATGGCCGGGCCGGCACGGGGCTGCCCGGCGACCAGCGGGACCCAGTCTAGGACGGGGTTCCGGCGGCGAAAGCCCTGCGGGAGCACTGAGTCCGAATAGTTACCAGGTTGTGCGGTCACCGTGATCCGAGGTGTGATGCGGTGCATGGTCCGCCGAGTGGCGAACGGATGAAGAAGAGTCTAGACTATTCCTCGTTGCCTGCACGCGGGCGACGATGGTGGCTATAGCTCAGTTGGTAGAGCACCGCGTTGTGGTCGCGGGGGCCGCGGGTTCAAGTCCCGTTAGCCACCCCAAATGGGAGAGGTTCAAACCCTCGACAAGAGTAACCACTCTTTGTCCGGTTTGAGCCTCTCCCTTCTTCTTCGCTTCAGCGGCCCAGTTCGGAGCGTTCATCTGCTCCTCGGTATCGCAGAGTGAACCGAAGGGGCGCTCGTACTCGACGCGGACATCCCCGTCTTCGTCGATAAAGATCCTGTGGAAGAACGCCTGATTGCACAGTCGCCGGTTTGCGTCATCAGCACGCTCGTACACGCTGACGATGTTGGCAAGTAGCCCGAGCGAGTCATCGAGGTTTGCTCTCGCTGACGCATACTCATCGTGGTGCGCTTCGCTTCGGTGCTGAATGTCTCCGATCTGATCCGCGATGCGATCTTGCTCCTGCTTTAACAGGTCGATCGGAACCGCACCCGCATAGTGGGCCTGCAAAAGCTTCATCCGTTCGTCGTCGAGCCGGTCCCGCTCGCTTGTGAGTCGCGAGAGTTCTTTCGTCTCGTTCGCCATGAGCAGGTCGAAGTCTGCGTGGATCTTTCCGGCGAGGTCTTGCCGCATGCCGGGTGACACTTCGATCATCTCGTAGTA
>NZ_HE978605.1:0-2151 GCF_000285835.1 Brevibacterium senegalense | reverse complement strand
ACATCGTCGAGGCGACCGGGCACAGTCAGCGGCTTTGAGCGGCCGTGACCACGCTCACATTGTGAGCCGCGACACGGAAGAATGCAAGTAAACACTTGCACACGCACACGTGGCGCACCCCAGGCAGAGCCCCCGCAGGTGCGCACCGCACGCGGGTCGACCCCGCGAATCGCGGCGTCAGCCTCCTCGCCTCCCCTCGCTTTCCGGAGTACTCTTGATCCGCACTAGCCACTCGCATTCCGGAGGACTCCATGACCGCTGCACCGCCCATCCCCATGCGCGCCCGCCTCTGGGCGGAGTTCATCGGAACGTTCTGGCTGGTGTTCGGCGGCTGCGGCTCCGCGGTGCTCGCGGCGAAGGTCGTGGGCGACGACGGCGTCCAGATGGGCATCGGGTTCCTGGGCGTCGCCCTGGCGTTCGGTCTCACGGTGGTCACGGGTGCGTACGCGCTGGGCCACATCTCCGGCGGCCACTTCAACCCGGCGGTGACACTGGGCGCCCTGTGCGCGGGTCGCATCGAGGCGAAGGCCGTCGCCCCCTACATGGGCATCCAGGTCGTCGGCGGTGCGGTCGCGGCGACCGTCCTCTACCTCGTCGCCAGTGGACAGGACGGGTTCGCGATCGACCCGTCGGCGGCAGGCTCCTTCGCCACCAACGGATACAGTGACCTGTCGCCGGGCGGCTACGGCCTGCTCGCGTGCCTGGTGCTCGAAGTCGTCCTCACCGCGATCTTCCTGTGGGTCATCCTCGGCACCACCGACAAGGGCGCTCCGGCAGGTTTCGCACCGCTGGCGATCGGCCTCACGCTCACGCTCATCCACCTCATCGCGATCCCGGTGACGAACACCTCGGTGAACCCGGCACGGTCGCTTGCGGTCGCGTTCTACAACCCGGCTGCGCTGGGGCAGGTGTGGCTCTTCATCGTCGCCCCGCTGATCGGCGCCGCGATCGCGGGCCTCAGCTACAAGGCGCTCACCGCCGCGAAGGACTGACCCGCGCCCACACGGGCGCAGGCGGCCTGAGCGCCCTCTGGCCCCGCCCCCTACCGGCGGAATCCGCCTGCGCGCCGGTGCAGTGACTTCTCCGCGCCGCTCGCCACGAGCAGCAGGGACGCGAACCAGATCGCCCCGGCCGGTCCCACGGCCCACGCGATCCCGCCAGCGGCCAGGGGGATGACGACCTGTCCCATCCGGTTGCCCATGAGACGGACGGCCAGGGCGGTGCTGCGCCACGCGGTGGGCACGGATTGGACGACCAGTGTCATGGTGAGCGGTTGGCCCAGCCCCAGGAAGAAGCCGCCCACGGCCATGAGGATGATCGTCACCACGGGCCACGTGAGGGTCGACGGTGTCGCGACGATGGTGACGCCGGCGCCCAGCAGGCTCACGATCACGAGGTCGCTGCGCCGGTACCGGGCGGACATCCACGGCAGGCAGATCCTCGATGCGATCGTCGCGCCCGCCCGCACCGCGAGGAAGACCCCCACCCACACAGGGGCGACCCCGTGCTGCTCCCCCACGACCGGGAGGAACGCGATGAGGAGGTCGGCCATCGTGAGCAGTGCCAGGGACGCGATCATGTGGGAGGGGATCATGGGCAGTCGCATGATGCGCAGCATCGTCGGCTTGCCGACGGACGTCCCCTCCGGCGCCGAGGCCCCCTCCGGCCCGCCTGCCTCGTCCCGTTGCGAGACGCCGGCCTCCAGACTGCTCACGAATCGGGTCTGACAAGATGATCACTCCGGCGAGCTCGTCACCGACTGATACGTAGACGGCCGTCTCCCCAGCTGAGAGTACGGGTGGATCGATCGGCCCGGTCACCTCTTCGATAAATGAGGGCTTGCCCACTCGCACCGAGGTGCCGTCTGCCAGGGAGGCGAGGACACCGTTTGTTGCCACCTCGTCGGCCGTCACCACTTCGGGAAGCTTAAGTTGCTGTGTGCGTGCCGATGCCACGATCGGATCGGCGAACACGTGCACGGAGTACTGCTCGGCGGCGGCCGCGAGCTGCAGCGTCTCGTCTGCGGTGCGAGCAGCAGGGTGAATCTCGACGACGTCGGCTTTACCTTCGGTCAAGGTGCCGGTCTTGTCGAATGCGACTGCACGGACCCGGGCGAGCACCTCTAACACGCCACCGTCTTTGATGATGACG
>NZ_HE978604.1:260105-265154 GCF_000285835.1 Brevibacterium senegalense | reverse complement strand
GATGTGCTCGTCCACGCCGAGGACGTCGACACCGTCGAAACGAGACGGATCCGCGGCGGCGTCTGCCAGGCGGGGGCGGATCTGGGACCACAGCGTGTTCCACGTCGTGCCCAACTGGCGGGCCAGCCCCTGGATGGAAGCGTTCTCATACCGCAACTGGCGGATCGCCCAGCTCACTGCGCGGGTGGTCAGCAGGCCGCGCGGGGCTGCTACGTGCGGATTCTGCTCGCTGAAGGACACCACGGTGCAGACGGTCTCGAGGCAGATCCAGCGGCGTTTGCGCCACCGCAGACGTGTCGGGCGTCCCGCCGAAGGAGAATCGATCAGAGTCACGGTCACGCGACCGTGGCCGGTGGCGATGACGCCGCATCCGGGACAGCCGGTGATCGGGTCGCAGCACTCGATGTCCAGCACCCTGCGGCTGCCGGCGACGCGGGCGTCGACGAGGTGCATGTCGGGCAGATCGAGAAGGACGTCACACCTGCTGCAGCGATCCAGAGAAGCAGCGCAGGGGCACGTAGGATGGGGCATAGTCGAGGTCCTTGGTGTGAGCAGAGGTCAGATTCCGCTCATCATCAGGGACCTCGACGTCTATCCCCAGCACCTTCGCCCCATCGGCGCGCCCACACTCAACTCTGAAGGGCCACTTAAACCCACAAGCGTCTAGCTACACTACCGACCGAGCGCGCGTGGCGACATGCGATGTTTTCGGGGAAGCCGGCGTCTCAGTGAATCGGGCACTTGTCACGTGAACAACAATTGCCAGAGATAGCATGTAGGGCGCAATGGTGTAGGCGTTACTTAGGAGCTCCCCCGAACTCAATGCATACATAGCGAAAAACACTTGAATGGTCAACGCGAAATAGACACCAACTCGAAGCGATGTATGCGCACTGCGAGCAGCCAGCCGAACAGCCCTGAACGCGCCAAAAAGCGAGGCAAACACACACAGCAAGATTGCGAGAGTTCCGAGAATTCCAACCTCATAAAGAGAGTTCAGCACCAAATTGTGCGCGTGAAACGACGTCTGCTGGCCGCCAGGCCAAACAAACTCAAAGGAACCCCATCCATGCCCAAGGAGTGGGCGTTCCCTCCAGCCAGTAATGGCCGCATCCCACAAGAGCGTCCGACCCGAAGTCACTTCTGAAAGATCACTGGATTCAAACGTTGTACGAAAACGATCGACAGACGCCGATATGCCAGGCGAAACAATCGTTGACAAATAGACACCAAACGCTCCAACCGCAGAAATTAATGTCACCCGAAGACCACGACCCTTCAGATGAGACACAGATAGCACCACGAGAAACGCCACAATGATCAATATCATATGTGCGCGCTTGCTCGTAAGCACCACCGCCGACAAGGCAACCAGCGCGCCCGCCGCACCACTCCAGCGCGATACACGCCGCTCAGCCCCGAACGTCACCGCAGTCGCAATGGCAAATGCAATGACGCAGTACATAGCGTTAAAGCTGTAATGAGAAGTGAGGCCCGATCTATAGTCCGTCGCCGAGAAGTCACTGGCAAAAAATCTGGCCTTAACGAGACCCCCGTAGGTCGCGGGAAAAACATAGAAGAACCATGTCGCGAACACATGAATGAAAGAGAACGCAGCGGCAACCGACAGGAATGGAATCATCCAACGCCGCGTCCTATCGGCAAATACCAGAATCCCAGCGCCAAACGCGAAGGCGTAGACAATCCACCCGTCATATCCGGACGCCACAATTTGCGATGCGACTGCAAACGCTGCCAGCAATAGCCACGACAAAGCGAGCGGGGAATATCGCGCCTTAGACCCGTCCTTGCGAAGCGCTATACCGAGACACAATAGGTAGGCAGCGGAGACAATGGCCAGAGGCGAGACCACAGACGGAAGCAGTTGACCAAAGAACGGTCCGATGAGCGACAACGCAGCTACAACATACAGCATCACCTAGGATCACCACTTCGTCTAGGGCGCATCCCAGCTAGTGCAGAATCCAGGAACTCTTCGAACTCAACGCGACGCTGTTTAAGTTGGTCGCCAACGTGCGACGACAAAACTCGCCGACACGGCACGCCACCGATTTCGCGAGCCTCCTCAAACTCGACACCGAGAAGCGAGGAAAGAGTCTCAAAGCGCGACGCCATCGAGTATGGCTTGTCATTGCGTTCTACCAGATAGACAGACTTGCCAAACAGGATGCCGAAGATAACGGCGTGATACGAATCCGTCACCACAAGCTTCGACTCGGCGATAAGACCAACAAAATCTTGGGGCCCAGCAGGAAAATAGCCCGGCGCGGCAAGGTCGTACAAACGTACTGTACGCGCCGAATGGTCGACAATAAGTTCGTCCACCGCTGTGCGCACTACAGGAGCGTACTTGCCAAGCATGTACACAAACCCATAATCGTGACCCGGCACGAACTCATAATCCGCCCTACGGCGCCATATATCTGCACTAAGGGAAAGAGTCGGATCGATTACTACCGGCACCTCACGACCCGTGAGTCCGCGGACGATGTCTTGAGCCGACTCCTCGCGGACAGAGATCCGCTCAATTCTCGAGAGGTACGAGCTCGCCGCACTAGCTCGCTCCACCGGATACGAGTCAATCCCGAAACTTGCGCTTAGTGAAACAACCGAGCCAGCGGCTGCCCCGAGTCCAAATTCTGCTCCGTCGAAGTCAACCTGATAGGGATTCCAGATCTGGTCGCTACCGATAACAGTACCCACGTATTCGGATAGCACTCCGGGAACGCTCTGCGCCGAGTATATCCGTCGCGTTTTGATACTCTTGTCGAACTCTAGAAAGCGGCGATAGCGCTTAGAGTGAAGATGTCGCAAATTTGCTGAGTGCACCACATGGCGCGCCAGATCTCGCAAAACAGGACCAGGATACTTCGCCTTCAAAATCAGGGTCTCCGGGTCGAAACCACGGGAACGAAGGCTTGTGGTGACGGCCCAGTTCTGGAGCCTGTTCCCATAGTTAAATAGACCGTATGGCGTGACGACAGCAAGCTTAGCCATTCGGTCTCAGCCTCCCTTGACATTCAGCCAGCGCTTACCCTGGCCAACGCGTGCGGCTCCAGCGCGTGCTGCTCGGAGCACAGCGTAACATGGCCCTACCATGCCGCTCGCCAACAAGGTGTGCTTAGCTACCAACTTCACCCATACCACCGAACGAGAGCGCAAAGCCTGTCGTCTAGACACTTCGATTGTGTCTAGAAGATCTCGAATTTTCCCTCGCTTCTCTCGCTCAGAAATTGGCGACTCCGGACGGGAAAAGTTCAGTCTGATACATCGATTGACTTCTCCGAGGGCGCGCTCATAGTAGTCGTCGACAGGTACCGCTGTCAGGTGACTGCGTTGCATCTCGTTCAATAGCTTGAGGAGCTGCTTCGTCTCTTCATATGCGTTCGGCCTGTATCCACGCACACTCGATTCTAAGTCGGTCCAGTACCAGTATCCGATTGATCGCGAAACGAGCAAGTAGTCAACTTCATTCAATAGGAGAAGGTTCCACACCGTATCCTCGCTCACCCGAATCTCGGGCGGAAACGGCACGCGCTTTGCGATATCGGTTCTAACATAACGCGCAATAGGACCGTTCTTCATAACAGCTCGCCTATTGCGAATCCTCGTTTCTGGCATCCTGCCGCTCATCACTCGGCCCCTGAGGCGCCGAACTTGATCGTTCGAGAGCGCAACGACGGGTACTTCTTCGATACCGATCTTCTGCTGTTCCGAGGTAACGTACTGGACGTAGAACTGCAATAGGTCGGGTCTATGCTCATCCAATTTCGAGACCGCCATCTCGATAGCTTTTGGCGGCAACTCGTCATCGCAGTCAACATATGTAACATACTTTCCAGATGCGCTGCGGGTTCCGACATTGCGGGCCGTAGAAGGCCCGGCGTTCTCTTGCCTAATCACCTTAACCCGATCGTAACGCCGTTCAACGCACGCCAGCTCATTAAGCACAGCGGTGTCAGTCGATCCATCGTCCACAAGAACAAGCTCCCACGCATCGGACGACTGCGCGATGACACTCTTAAGGCATGACTGAAAGCGTTCGATTGGGGGATTGTAAACTGGGACGACTATTGAGACTTCTATTGCGGCGGCCATCGTTTCGCTTCCTTACTTGCCAGAATCTCTAGACACGTCATGATCATCACAAAGAGCTCGACGTTGGATGCTCCAATTCAAACAACTTCCACGCTAGAGCCGCCTCGCCTTCACTTAGGCGCTGCCCCACCTTTACAGTGGCCATAGATTCTGACTGCTGGGCCTGGATATACTTGTCGACGAGGTCTTGGTATTTGCCAACACGGCGTGCTGGAACGCCCGCGTATACGGAGTCGGATTCAAGGTCACCAACAACAACAGACCCGCTTGCAACTACGACGTTCCTGCCGATTTTCGCGCCATAAATAATTACAACGTTGCTCCCAATAAAACTATTCTCTCCGACCTCAATGCATCCAATCCGCTCTTTGAGTCGAGGCATTGGAGGCATCTTTGAAGTTTCACGATAGCGATTGAAAACCCCATGCATAATGTCGTGCGTGCAGAAATCGACATTCCGCGCAATCGCGACGTTATCATGTAGTCGAATTAGCTCACTGTACAAGGGCAGGCGCCTCGGCTGAAATGTCACGTTCTTGCCGACCAAGTCAAATAGGCTATTCTGTCGAATACAGTCAGCACGCGCACGGCCGCTCTTCGCCGCCGCTAGACGCGCTGTGTGAATAAGTCGATCGAGCTTCATGTCATTGTCTCCGTATGTTGAGCGGATTTCGGGATAGCCGATTCGCCTGTGGGGCCAGTTGCTGCCATACGGCGTTCACCCGCGACGTTCGTTCCCTGTCGCAGCAATCGCTGCCATCACTTACGAGACTTCGTGCGGCTGCCAGGTGTGATAACGGATGCGTTGAATGTCTCTCACTAATGGCCTTCGCAACAATGAAGCATAGATTGGTGGCTGTAGTTTTACTCGAAGTGGAATTCCGTTCCGAGCCGCCATTTCGCACTGTCAGCAATATAGACATCCGACCC
>NZ_HE978604.1:248992-259822 GCF_000285835.1 Brevibacterium senegalense | reverse complement strand
GCAGGTTACTCGCGTCCAGCAGAACCAAGGAGGCCGTGTCGTCGTAGCACTGTGTCAATTGCCCACATCGGCACACTATGCGAGTCGACCGCTGCCCCATTCTCGTCGTACCCCATGAACGAACCTTTTACCGACGCGGACCGCTTCTTTGAGTCTTCGCGGTCTAGCACGGATTGCACGAGCCGAATCATAAGACTAATGTCGACCGCGAACGAAGAGTTTTCGACGTACCAGACGTCGTTCTCGAACTGTTCGTCGTAGCTCGCCGGCAGTCGACCTGACCGTGGCGGACATTCGAGACCCGGTTTCACAGCTGTTCGCGCGCGATGCCGCACCGAATATCGACTGAAGTATTCGGGGACGAGAGGACGCGGGCCGATGAGTGACATGTCGCCCTTAAGAATGCTCCAGAAGTTCAGGAGTTCGTCCAGCGACGTCCTTCGCATGATCTTCCCAAGCTTCGTTACCCGCATGGCACCAGGCAGGGGGTGTCCGTTCTCGTCAAATGCCTCACGCATGTTCCGGAACTTCACCAGAGTAAACTTCTCACCGCCCTTACCGATCCGCTGTTGCCGAAAGAAGATCGGTCGCCCTAGATCCACAAGTGTCACCAGCGCAATGACGGCATTCACTGGGAGAGTCGCTCCAAGCGCTACTGCAGCTACCGCAATATCCAACGCTCGCTTTCCATACGCGGTATAGAACGAGTCTCGGGGATGTACCTCTTCGCACGCCGCATTCACGGCTGGTAGGTAGTGCTCACGCAGAAGGTCGGCAACCTCCCAACGCATGTTCCGGTTGAGCAACGCCCACTTCTGCTCGTATACGTCGCGTTGCTGATCAACCTCCCACATCAGACTGCGGCTCCTGCGGCAATGATCGCGTCGCATACACGGTTCACGTCGGCGATCTGCAGATCCGCGTACATTGGTAGTGTCAGCACCTCATTCGACAGGCGTGCCGCGTTCGGCGTGCCCGACGAGTCGTAGTCTTCCCTATAGGGATCGAAGTCAGTGACTAGCGGGTAGAAGTACTTCCGCGTGTATATCCCTTGGATGGCGAGTCCGTCGTGAAGGCCATCTCGAGTGACTCCGAACTCATCGGAATCAATCGTTACCGGCAAGTACGCGTGGTTCGAAGCTACTCCTTCAACGGGGTTGAGAAGTCGCAATCCGGCTACCTGAGACAACCGCTCCCTATATGCACTTTCGACTATCCCTCGCCTACGAATGTCGTCTTTCAGTGTACGAAGGTTGCAGAGGCCCATCGCGGCCGAGAACTCGTTCATCTTCGCGTTGCCGCCCACGTAGCCCACCTGGTCGCGTCCGGTGATGCCGAAGTTCTGCAGGTGCTTGACGCGGTTGAGCATCTCTTGGTCTCGCACGACCGCCAGTCCGCCTTCGATCGTGTTGAAGACCTTCGTCGCGTGGAAGGAGAACATGGACGCGTCGCCGAACGCCGCGGCGCCCACCCCGTCCCGCTCGACGCCGAAGGCGTGCGCAGCGTCGTAGATGACCTTGAGACCATACCGATCTGCGATGTCCTGGATCGCATCGACGTCACACAGCGTGCCGTAGATGTGCACCGGCACGATCGCACTGGTTTGCGGGGTGATGAGGGCTTCGATCGATGCGGGGTCGATCGTGTAGTCATCCGGCTTGATGTCCGCGAAGACCGGTGTCAGGCCGCTGCGGACGATCGCGTGCGTCGTCGACGCGAAGGTGAAGGGGGTCGTGATGACCTCTCCCTTCAGCTCGAACGCCTGCAACAGGGTCTCCAGTGCCATGTGACCGTTGACCGTCAGGGCACTGTGTGAGACTCCCAGGTAAGCGTTGAGCTCCGACTCGAGCTGTCGCACCTTCTCACCTCGATTGGTGAGCCAGCGCGAGTCCCACAGAGGCCGGATCTCCTCCACGAACGCATCGAAGTCCGGCATGGACGACCGCGTGACAGGAATTGGCACGGGCGAATCGTTGCTGTGCTCGTCCGCATCAGCATGAGAGCCAGTCGCATCAAGAGTCATGGGAGACAGATTATCAGGATTCATTCTTTCACCACTCATATACATGCCCGGTCGTCGCATTCACTTCCGCGACACAGAACATTCAATTCCATGATTCTCCAAGGTCATCGGATCGAAGCGTCTCGTCATTCGCCCACACATACAGCGAACCCGCGCCGACCGATGCGGCGATCTGATCCGGTTCAATCTCGACGTCCTTGCATTCACCCGAATCGCCGAGCTCGTCACCGTCGAATGAACGAACGGACACACCAGCGCATTCATCTGTGTCCTGCGAGACCACGAGGAAATCGTCTGCGCCGGACGCGACAGCCTGAGCACCGTCGACCGCGATCGTGTCGCTCCACGACTGTCCCGAATCGTAGGAGACCGCGACCGTGCCGTCATCGCAGAGGATGATGCCCCGTGCGTCTGCGCCAGAGGTCCCGACGACGGTGCACGGCGCCTCGACCTCCTCACCGGACACGACCAGGCCGTCCACGTCATCCTCAGGACTGAGGGTCCAGATGCCGCCGGCACCCGGTCCGGCCTCCCACGCTCCCCCGTAGACGTACGAGCGTGCGAACTGCAGTCCGCACTGCTGGTCAACGAATGCGAGTTGAGCACGACCGCCCTCACCGAACTGGATCTGGCGGACACCTGCCATCTCCAGCATCGACGTATCAGCCTGCGTCCATGTCTGACCGCCGTCCGCAGACACCTCCAGCGTGGGGTCCCCCGCGCCGCATCCGACGCCCTGGGCGCGCAGCAGACGCTCCGGATCGTCACTCACAGCCATCAGTCGATCCGAAAGCACCGCAGATCCCGGCTCCGCCTTGTCCGACCCGTCGCCCGTGGACTTCGTGTCATCATCGTCCGACGACGATCGACTTCCGGCAGGTGCCGTCGACGCCGCGCTCACCTGATCGCCGCCGTTCGTCGACGGGCCATCGTCGCCCTGCGAGAACAGAGCGAAGCCGCTGAGACCCACCGTGACCAGGCCCAGGATCGCCAGGATCGCCACCGTCGTCGTCGGAGACGATTCCTTACGCGGCTTACGCGGCTTACGCGGCGCGTACTTGCGGGAAGTCTTCTTCACCATGTCGCGCTCACATCATCCGTTTCCCACGGCCGAGCGCATGAGGCCTGCGATCGCACTGACCGCCGGGACGATCTGAGCAGCGGACTGCTCGTAGATCTCGTCCGACTGCTTGTACGGGTCGATGACGTCGTCATCCTCAGCCTGCGCAGCCGGCGGCACGGAACCGCGCATCTGCGCGATGAAGCTCACCGCCTCACGGATCCGAGCGCCTCCGTCCTCCAACGAACGCATGACGGGCGCCTCCGTCCGAAGTGCCTCCGCCAGGCGGCCGAACTCACGGAGAGTGAAGACGTACCGGCTGACGGCCGGCAGCATCTCCACGGCCTCACGTCGGTGCGACCGGGAGAGCGCCAGGACCAGGTCTGCCTCCTGCAGATGCTCCGGCCGCAACTGCCGCGCACGGTGCGGCTGCGGCTGCGCGCCGGTCTGCCGCTGGGCGATGGCGATGTTCTGATCCGTCATGGGAGCGTCGACCAGTGCGCGCGTCCCCGCGCTGCTCACCTGCACCGGCACGCCGGCCAGCTCAGACCGCAGCAGCGCCTCCGCCAACGGCGACCGGCACACGTTCCCGGTGCAGACGGTCAGGATCTTGAAGGGGCCCTCGGGGATCTTCTTGTCGAAGAGATCGAATGACATCGCCTATTCCTTCTCTCAGCGGCTGGTGCCGTGCTCTTCCTGGATCGGAATACCCGTCGTGTTGAGTGAGACCTGTGTCGCCACGTCGCTGCCGTATCCGCCGTAGCCGTACGCTCCGTAGCCGTAGCTGTCCGGTCCCTTCGTGGGCAGCATCGTCACGATGACGCCGCGCATGATGCCACCGGCGGTGTCGAGGGTCCGCACCGCCATCTCCAGCGCCTGCTTGCGCGTGGAGCCGGAGGCGGCGACGAGGATCGTGCCGTTCGTCCGCTTGCTGATGACCGCGGCATCCGTCACGAGGAGCAACGGCGGCGCGTCGACCAGGATGAAGTCGAAGTTGTTGTGCAGCTCGTCCATGAGGCGGCCCATCGCCTTCGACCCCAGCAGCTCGCTGGGGTTGGGCGGCACCTTGCCGGCGGGGATGACGTAGAGCTGTCCGCGGCCCCACCGCTGCACGACCTCCGTGGGCTCCGCGCGACCGATGAGCACGTCCGTCAGACCTGCGCCGCCCTCGATGCCCATGTAGTCCGCGATCTTGGGCAGACGCAGGTCGCCGTCGATGAGGACGACGCGCGCGCCGGACTCCGCCAGCGCGATCGCCAGGTTCGCCGTGGTCGTCGACTTGCCCTCCGACGGACCCGCCGAGGACACGACGAAACTGCGGCCGCGCTTCTGCGACTCGTCGTTGACCGCCAGGAACTGGAGATTCGTGCGCAAGGTGCGGAACGACTCCGCCCGGGGGTTGCGCGGATCCGCGTGGACGATGAGCGGGCGCTCCGCGGCCTCGGGATCGTACGTGATGCCGCCCAGCATGGGGGCGTCCGTCACCTGCTCGATGTCCCGCAGCGAGTGGATGCGGGTGTCGAGGACCGTCCGCAGGACCGCGACGGCAATGCCGACGGCAATGCCCAGGATCGCACCCAGAGCCAGGTTCAGCGGCACTCGCGGACTCACCGCATTCTCTGGGATGACGGCGGGCTGCACCGAGGTGATCTTGACGGGGCTCTCCCCCGCACCCGAGAACTCCAGTTCCTCCTGCACGACGTCGATGAGGCTTGCCGAGACCGCGTCTGCGATCAACGCCGCCCGCTCCGGATCCTCGTCCTGGACCTTCAGGTCGATGAGCGACGTGTCCGCCGGTGCACTGGCGGACACCTTCTCCGCCAACTCACCGGTGTTCTCCTCGAGTGCCATGTCCTCGATGACCGGCCCCAGGACGCTCTCCGTCTTCACCACGTTCACGTAGCTCTGCACACTCTGGCGGGCGAAGTTCGATCCCTGCACCAGTTCGCTGGAGCCCGGCGCATCCGTGCGCACGGACACGAACATCTGCGTCGACGCCTCGTACGTGGGCTTCATGAGGAGCGAGACCCCTGCAGCGGCACAGATGCCGATCAGGGTGACCGCCACGATGAGCACCCAGTTCTTGTGCAGGATGCGCACGTATTCGCGCAGTTCCATAGACGACTATTCCTTTGGGAAGACAGTACGGTCGCATACCTACAACCGCATGCAGGTAAGAATTGCACTCACTGTACCGCGTTCCTGACGAATCCTTGTGACTGAGGAAAGTTTTGGTCACGGCCCTGTGACCCGTCACGTCACCAGTGAGCGCGCGCGGTCTCCGTGGGTCCGTCGACCTCTGTGAATCCCGCATCGACGACGCGGACAGGAGCCGATGTCCGATCCCAAGCCTCCTGCGTGGGCGTCACCACCTGAACCCGGAACCCCGACCTGCGCCAGTCCTCGCGACGCTCCGCGGGCATCTGCTCATAGGCGAGCTGTGCGGCATGAGCGCATTGCGCGGCCGCCTTCCCCGTCGTCAATTCGACATCCGGTGACTGCTCGACCGTCACCCACAGTTCACCGGCTGCCGGCCTCTCCGACCGATCGCCGTCTCCCTCGCCCGTCCGTGGGAACTCCGTGCCGCCCACCTGGAGCTTCTTCAGCTCACGCGGCAACGGCTGCACCGGCCCGGGTGGGAAGACGAGGACCTCTGCGGGGCCGAACCCATCGGCCCCGTCCTTCTCGAGGTGCACGCAACCCAGAGCCGCCGCATCCTCGAACTGCTTGCCGTCTCCCCGGCGCACCACCTTGCGGATCGCGCCGTCGCGCCAGTACGCGACGGCTTCGTGCCAGTCGCCTCCCGGCTGGGAGCGGGGGTCGTCGAGGAAGGTGACGACGGCCTCGGCGACGGTCTCCACCACGTCCTGGTGACGGGCGATGTCCGTCTTGGACCGGCGGACCACAATGGGCAGCGCCCACGGGACGTCGTGGTCGAGCTCGTGCCGGCGCATGTGCGCGGTGTCCGGCAGCGGGGTCAGATCCGGAGCGTCACTCACGCAGTGGTCCCGGACTTCTCGATGACCTGCCGCTGGATGCGCGAGAGCATGCCAGACATCCCGTTGAGGCGCAGGGGACTGACCGCCTGGGTGAGCGACAGCCGCAGCGGGAAGTCCGCCGGCACTGCCAACACCTCCCCCACCGTGCGACCGTCCAGGCCCTCCTGCAGGATGCCCGCGAACCCGCGAGTCGTGGGCGCCTCCTTGGGCGCGGAGAAGAACAGGTGCACGGTGCCGGCCTTGGGATCCTCCGCGTGGGGCTCGACCTCCACGATCAGGAAGATGGGCGACTGGCACTCCGGGACCGGCTCCAGCAGCTCCGGGTGGTCCGCGTAGCGATCCGGCAGGGCGGGCAGGTCGTCGCTGAACTCGAGGAGCAGCTCCAGCAGCTCGTCCTGTGCGGCCGCAGCGAAGTCGTCCGCGATCTCCTGCAGGCCGCCCGGCAGGGGTGCTGCGTCCGTGGGGGTGTCGCTCATGCGCGGGGTGCCTCCCCCGGCTCCTCGCCCGTCACGATGGGGACGCGCACGACGTTGCCCCACTCGGTCCACGACCCGTCGTAGTTCTTGACGCTGTCGAAGCCCAGCAGGTGGGAGAGCACGAACCAGGTGTGCGAGGAGCGCTCGCCGATCCGGCAGTAGGCGATGATGTCGCCGCCGGCCTCCAGGCCCAGGTCGTCGAGGTAGAGCACCTTGAGCTGGGCGGCGTCCTTGAACGTGCCGTCCTCGTTCGCCGCCTTGGCCCACGGCACCGACTTAGCGGTGGGGATGTGGCCGCCGCGCAGGGCGCCCTCCTCCGGGTAGGCGGGCATGTGGGTGCGCTCGCCGGTGTACTCCTCGCCGCTGCGGACGTCGATGAGCGGGATCGAGCCGATCGCGTCACGGACTTCCGGCAGGAAGGCGCGGATCTGGGAATCGTCGCGGTCGACAACCGGGTATTCCGTGGCGGGGCGGGTGGGCTTCTCACGGGTGTACTCGCGACCCTCCGCCTCCCACTTCTGACGGCCGCCGTCCATGAGGCGCACGTCCTCGTGGCCGAAGAGGCTGAAGACCCACATCGCGTAGGCCGCCCACCAGTTCGACTTGTCTCCGTAGACCACGAGGGTGTCCTCGCGGCTGATGCCCTTGCTGCTCATGAGCTTCGCGAAGCCCTCGCCGTCGACGTAGTCGCGGGTGACGGGGTCGTTGAGCTCCGTGTGCCAGTCGATCTTGACCGCGCCGGGGATGTGGCCGGACTCGTAGAGGAGGACGTCCTCGTCGCTTTCGACGATGACGACGCCCGGGGTGTCGAGGTTGTCCGCGACCCAGGCGGTGCTGACGATGCGCTCCGGGTGCGCGTAGTCCTGGAACTTGGTCTCCTGCGTGTCCGCGGGGATGCGGGTGCTGTTGGTCACTGTGCCTCCAAAGTCGTTCGCAAGGGATTCTAGAGTGTGGGGTGCCGGCGGTGCCGTGCGATCGTCACACGTGGCCGGCCAGATGCGCGCGGTGCGCGTCGATGAGCTGCTGGGTCCACGGCATGGGGGCTGTCAGCCAGCGGTGGTGGACCTCTCTGAGACTGTGCCCGTTGTAGAGCTTCGCGCGGCGTGAGTCCGTCGCGTGGATCACGATGCGCTTGCCGGACCCCAGTGCGAGGACGGCCGCGCCGGTCCTGTATCCGTGGGTCTGCTCCTCCACTCGGGCGATCTGGTGCCAGGGGACGAACGAGTCCCGCATCCCCAGCTGACGGATCTCCACCCCGCGCGGGGTGGCGAGGACGCTGGTGCGGAAGCTGGTGGCCACCAGATAGGCCACCGCCGCGAACAGCGCCGTGACCACGACGATGCCCGTGATGAGGAGGACTGTGGTGCGGGTTCCGGCTACGCCGCTACCGCGGGCGGCGATCAGCAGGGCGAGAAGCACCCCGATGTTGGTGACTGCGGCGATGATGCAGGCGATGATCGGCACGGCGAACACGCCGCGGGACTGCGGGTAGGCGACGAGCACGGTCCGGTCGTGGGGTCCGGTGGCCAGCCGGTCCGCCCGCTTCTGCGCCCAGGCAGGAACGTTCATCGGGCGAGGAACGCCTGCAGGATCGACGCGAACTCCTGCGGCTTCTCCGAATGCACCCAGTGTCCCGAGCCCTTGACCGTCACCCGGCGGGTGCTGGGGAACAGTTCGCGCATCCCGGGTTCCGCCTCATCCGTGATGTAGTCGGATTCCGAGCCGCCCACCCAGAGGGTGGGCCCGTCGAAGGTCGAACCGGTGAGGTCCGGGAAGTCGCCGATCTGTCGCAGCGATCCGTGCAGCAGGTCGAGGTTGGGCTGCCATGCGTAGCCGTCTGCGGTGGAGCGCAGGTTCTGCAGGAGGAAGCCGCGGGTGCCCGCATTGGGGATGGGTTCCTGCAGCTGCTCATCGGCGTCCGTGCGGGACGAGAGCGCGTCCAGGTCCAGCTTCTTGAGCGAGCCCAGCAGATGGTCGAACTCCCCGCCGTTGTCCGAAGCCACCGGGGAGATGTCGACGACGACGAGGCGATCGACCAGGTCCGGATGGCGCAGTGCCAGCACCATCGCGGTCTTCCCGCCCATCGAGTGCCCGATGAGGTCGACGGGACCGTCTGCAGCGGCGCCCTGTCGCAGCGTGTCCGCGACCGCGTCCGCCATGTCGACGTACGAGAACTCATCCGTCCACGCCGAGTCCCCATGGTTGGGCAGGTCCACCAGTGTGCTGGTGTGCGTATCCGCGATCGCTTTGGCCGCAGTCGTGAAGTTCCGGCCGCGGCCGAAGAGGCCGTGGAGGAAGACTGCCCGGAGGGCACCCTCCCCCACGGTCTTCGTCGCGAGCGTCACTGGATCGCGTCAGCGATCGCGGTGTCGCCGTCGTAGAAGTTGATCGTCTGCCGTGACCCCGCATTCTCGATGAGGACGTGAGCGATGACGGCGGCGACGTTGTCGCGGCTGGTGACGGCGGCCTCGGCGGGCAGGCCCTCCACGTCACCGGTGCGGTCCGCGATGATGATCTTCCCTGTCGCAGGCTCCAGCGTGAGCCGGCCCGGTCCCAGGATCGTGTAGTCGAGGTTCGTGGAGCGCAGGTGCTCGTCCGCGTCGTGCTTGGCCTTGGCGTACGGGAAGAACGAGTCCTCCGGGTTCAGGGTGTCGACGTCGACGAGGGCGCGAGCATAGGAGACCAGGACGAACCGGTCGACGCCGGCCTGCTGGGCGGCATCCATCGCGCGGACGGCACCTTTGTGGTCGACGGCATCGGTGCGAGCCGGGTTGCCGCCTCCCGCACCGGCGGCGAAGACCACCGCATCAGCGCCGGCGAAGGCCTGTGCCAGGTCGTCCACGCTGGCGTCTTCGAGGCTCAGCTCGACCGGGTTGGCGCCTGTGGCGCGGATATCGTCTGCATGGTCGGGATTGCGAATGACTCCGTCGACCGCGTATCCCGCCTCGACCAGGCGCGGGGCCGCGAGCAGCGCGATCTTCCCGTGGGCTCCGATGATGACAGCCTTCTTCTCAGCCATGGACTGGCCTCCTTCTGTCGTGCGGTCCGAAACGGCGTGCGTCCCGGCTTCCATTCTGGTCAACGCGTGCCAGTGGCAGGTATTCCGCGCCGGCGCAGGAGGACGATCGTGTCGTCCAGCTGACCCGGTGATCCGTCAGGTGCGGTGGTGGTGCGGGTGACGACCTCCGCCCGCAGCGTCTCCCACTCGTGGGGGTCGAGGGAGAGCATCGTGAGCTCGTCCTGCGGCGTGGGGAAGTCCGCGTGCTGGTGGTCCGCGTGAGTGTGGTCGTGGCCTGCGTGGCCTGGCTCGTCGTCGTGCGGCTGCCAGGCTTCCGGATCCGCCCATGAGGGTGCGGCCGCGTGCGAGGTCAGCAGCAAGTGGCCGCTGGGCGCCACGAGGGATGCGGCAGCCTGGAGGATCCGCTGGCGGTCGAGCGCGACCGGGGACTGGAAGTAGCTGGCGGTCACGAGCTCGAAGGGGCCTGTCAGCTCCTCCGGGCGGCGCTCCTGGGTCAGGACGCTCAGGTCCGAGCGGAGGAACTGGGCACGCCCCTCCTCGAGTTCGGTCGCCTCCGCGGTGGCGCGGGCGCGGATGATCGCGCCCTGTGCGATGTCGACCCCCACCGCGTGCCACCCGCGGTGGGCCAGCCATAGGACGTCCGCCCCCTCACCACAGCCCAGATCCAGCGCGGTGCCCGGCAGGATGTCCTCGGCCACCCGGGCGAGGATCGCATTCACGTTCCCAGACCACCGAGGGCTCTCCCCGTAGAGGGCCTCCCAGTAGGCCTGCGGGTCCAGCGGCGTTCCGCTGCTTCCGGGGGTTCCGCCGGTCTGCGGATTCTGGCCTGGCTGTTCGCCGTGGGTGCTCATCCCTCCAGGCTAGTCGTTCGCGCCCGGGCCTGTCCCGTCTCGCTAGAGTGCGGAGCTAGAGTGCGGAGGGTTGAACCGTCCTGGGTTTCGTTCCTAGACGGCAGTTAAAGTATCGACCTGTCTTGCCACGGTTGCAAAGTGCTCAGCTTCGACCTCGGCGGGAGTCCGATGGCCGAGCCCTTCATGCAGCCGGCCGGTGTTCCACCAATGCACCCAGTTCATCGTCGCGAACTCCACCTCAGTTAGCCCTGCCCATGCCGGTTGCGAGTAGATCAGCTCAGTCTTGTACAGCCCGTTGACTGTCTCAGCCAGCGCATTGTCATAGCTGTCTCCTACACTCCCCACAGACGGCCGGATACCCGCGTCAGCGAGTCGCTCGGTATAGGCCACGGCAACGTACTG
>NZ_HE978604.1:135774-248726 GCF_000285835.1 Brevibacterium senegalense | reverse complement strand
TGCATCGCGTGCCACATCTTCCGCACCCCGTAGACGCCGTAGTTCGCGGCGTGGATCCGTTTGACCTCCTCGACGAGGAGACCATCGCGGAGGGTGCGGGCTGCGGGCGTCCGGGACTTCGCTGCCCGGTAGCCACGGGAGGTGATGAACCCACGTGCCGTCGCGCCCAGGACGCGACAGATGAACTCGACCCCGAAACGACCCCGGAACGTGTCGATGAACCGGATCATTTCGTCGTGGGACGGTCGAGTTCCGCGGCGAAAAACGCTGACGCGGTCTTAAGGATCTCGTTCGCGCGTTTGAGCTCCTTGACCTCGCGGCGCAACCGCTTGAGTTCCTCGAGGTCCGCACTCGTAGGACCTTCTTCGACACCGGCGTCACGGCGGGCTTGTCTCGACCATCCCCGCAACGTGTGCGGGGAGATCCCGAGCTTCTCGCCAGTCGCAGTGGCAGCGCCCCAGACCGAGGTCTCTTCGACCCTGCGGTGGTCGTCCATCATTCGTAGTGCCCGCTCCTTGAACTGCGGGCTGTACGTGTTGGCCATATTCCAATCCTCCTAGATCAAGCGGATCGGAACGAAACCCAGGACGGTTCAGGTGACCCTACGACGACCCTCGCCCTTGGACGGGCGGAAGCCCACGAAGGACGATCTGGCGCGCGTCGACACGACCGCTCCGGACGGGGTGGACGACGTGCTGCCGGAGGATCCGGATGAGCGGCTGCGGCTCCTCATCGTGGGCGTGAACCCGGGGCTGTGGACCGCGGCGGTGAACGCACCCTTCGCTCGACCGGGCAACCGCTTCTGGCCCTCGCTGCACCGAGCGGGGCTCACGGCGCATCAGATCGACGCGTCACGGGGGCTGTCCGCCGAGGACGAGCGGCATCTGCTGACGCGTGGCATCGGTATCACGAACCTGACCGGGCGTCCGACCGTCCGTGCCGACCAGCTGAGTCGCGACGAGTTGCGGGTGGCCGGGCAACGGCTAGTGGAGCGGGCTGCGGTGCTGCGGCCCGGTGCGGTCGCGATCGCGGGGATCACTGCTTTCCGCACGGCGTTCCAGCTGCCGAAGGCGGTGCTGGGTGAGCAGGATCCTGCGACTGTGCCGGGGTGGCCCGTCGATGTGCCGCTGTGGGTGGTCCCGCAGCCCAGTGGGCTCAACGCGCACGAGTCGATCGACACACTCGCCGCGAAGTGGCGTGCTGTGTGGGAGGTCAGTGGGGGTTGAGCTGGTGTTCTGTGCTCACCACTCCCTGCACCTTCAGATCGGCGAGCACCTCATGTGACCGTCGCGCGCTGAATCCCGGATGCTCCGAGCCCACTCCTGAATGTCTCCGAGTGGATAGATCTGTGTGGGCGTTCCGTATCGAACTCGAAGACTGGCCTGGTGCAATCGCTCATAGTTCTGGATGTGCGCCGGGTACAAGATCTGCACAAGATCATTGACACCGAATCGTCCTTGGTTTCGGCGTGCTTTGTGGTAAGATACCCGCCGGTCATCCCGCGTGAGATGCGGATTCAGCTTCTTGAGTTCCCCGAGATCATCAAACACCGGGTCTTCCAGAAGAGCCCTCTTCATGGCGTGGTAGGCGCTGTAGAAAAAAGCCACCGAAGCCCAATCCTCGGAGACGCCCGCAACGAGCTGCGCCTGTTCGAAGTGGCGGTCGCAGATAAGCCCGTGGTCCGCTGAGGTGGGCGGCGGCATTACGCTGTTGCGTAGATGGCGTTCGCGGACGAACCCGCCGCCCTCACGTCGTCGCTGTCCGCGATCTGATAATCGATGAACAGATCCCCGAAGTAGAAGCCACGCACCTCGATCATCTTCTCGATGATGCGATCGTACGTTTCTGGCGTGTGGTCCTCAGGGACGATGATGACGCTAGCGTCACGGGTGTCGCGCGAGGCAACGACACTGAGGGAACGGATGTTCTCCTTGCCGATGTAGGCGACAGCCGTCTCCCCGAAGGCCTGCACTGTTGCATCGAACTCATCTACTGGAGACATGCCTGGATCATACGTCATGTGTCTTCACCGTCCGTTCAGGGGGTTGCCACGCGGTCAGCCGCACATGTCGCCTGCCGCCTCGACCGTCGCGCTTCCGGATCCCTGTCCGCGGGTCTCGGTCCGGTCATCCGTGCCCGGTGCGGAGTCATCCTCGCCAGGCTCGCCCTCCCCTGCATCGTCGCCAGCGTCGTCCGCGGCGGCGTCCGCGGCGGTCTCCTCCTCGTCGTCCTCGAGCGGAGCGTCAGTGCGGATCCGCTGGAAGACGTCCGAGGCCTCGGCGGAGGGGACGTGGGTCAGGGGTGGAAACCGGGAGAGCCTATCGGCCTCACCTGCGAGGAAGCTGTGGGGCGGTGAGGGCGGTGCCGACGACGCGGCGAGCAACGAGCGCGGTGCCTCCCGCGCTGCACCGTCCACTACCGGTATCGCCTGCCTCATCTCGGATCGCTTCGCCGATCACACTGAGTCAAGTCGGGCGAGCAGCGTATCGCTCACCAACTCAGCTGCGTCGTTGACGTCGTAGCCGGCTGGCCACTGCACAACCAGCGGGTCGAGATCTCGGCGAAACGTCGCATCGCCGAGTTTCTGCTCCAGGTTCAACTGTGCGCGGGTGGCGGTCATATTCTCGGGCCTGTATGGCTCAAATGCGGCGAGGATTCCATCCGGGTCCAGTTGAAGGTGGTCCAGAGCGAGCCAGAGGTCGAACAAGTCGCGCCCCTTCGAGCGTTGGTACAGTGCTCGAATCTTCGTGGCGACGAGCTCCACCGGCTGAAAGGTGGCGACGAGTGCGGTGCCACTCCACCACGAAGAGTCGACCGTGAGCTCCCGCTTCATGATCGGCAGCGCTGGGGAGCGTTCGTGCGTGTTCACCTCGATCTTGATCCGCAACGGCACTCCACTTTCAGCAGTGGTGCGCCAGAGGATCTTCGGATGCACCCCCAAACGGGTGCGTACCTCGAAGCCCAGATCAGTTCCCAGTCGCGTCAGCGCCTGAGTCAGCGGCGCAATGCCACCGGCAGTTCGGCGGACGAAGTCGAGATCCTCGCTATACCGGAAAGGCTGTTCCAGATGCAGCTTGTGCAAGGCGGTGCCACCGCGGAACACAAGCTCCCCTGCAAGGTACGAGTCGTCAGCAATCGCGCAGAGCGCCCTGGACAGCAACAGATCCTGTTCGACCTGCTCGCGGGTGGGCCATTGGTGGTCCACACCCCAGGAAGTGATCGCGTTCGCGGGAATCAAACGTCCGGCTCCACCTCTCGATTCAGGTACAACATCCACCTGGGGTCAACGGATCCAGACGGGCTTCCCCCCGGATCCAGCCGCGAGGGAGATTCCACCGCATCGTGGACGACGTCATGCAGAGACTCAAGGTCGTCTCGACCCGCGAAGCGCTCCAGCAAGTACCCGACCCGCCGGCCCGCGACCGCAGGGAAAAGAGCAGCCACACGGGCGATCTCGGTCGGATCGAACGCGTCCAAGTCGGCCAGTTCCACCAGCACTGTCGCGACGTTGTCGATGCCGCCTCCTCGAGCCACGTCGACCGCCAGATCCATCGCAGTCGTCGCCACTGACGAGATCCATGCGCTCCCCGACTGAGTCGGAAAGGCAACTGTATCGACGCTCTCGACGTCCCGCTGAGCGAACTCGAATCGAGTACGACCAACCGTCCGGTCGCGAACCTGCCGATCGACGGCGACCTGAAACACTTGCGGCGCCTGATGCGCTGCACCCAACAGGCTTGCGGCCGTCAACCATCCCACATAGTAGCGGGCGTCCAGGTGCTCCATCATCGCGTCGATGATCTCGACTCCCGGCGGCGCCCCCCAGGTGCGGTACTCGGCGCGCACGGGCACCCAGAGTCCGCGCACGGGCATCACCCACTCCGCCCTCTGCGCGTGAACGTGGAGCCGGCGCCGCACCTGGTCCTCAGGCACACCCAGCAGATCCGCCAGCTCCGCGCTCGAGAATGCTGAGATCCCCCGCGCCAGAGCCCAGTCCGCCGCTTCCGGCGCTCTCACCCTCACGCCACTCTCCATATTGACAATCGTCACAGATTTCGTGACGTTTTGCAATCATCAGAGAGACTTCCCTACTCCTCCACCCACCGGCGGAAGGCGGCCTCGGCCTCGTCTCCGAACGGGACGAGGACGACGGTCTCGATCGCCTCCGCGACCTCGGCGGCGGTGGATCGGACCGTCTGGACCGCGATCCGGGTGGCGTCGTCCATCGGCCAGCCGTAGATCCCGGCGGAGATCGCCGGGAACGCGACGGAGCGCGCCCCCAGCCCGGCGGCGACCCGCAGGCTCTCGCGGTAGCAGGAGGCGAGGGTGGCGGACCGGTCCTCCCGGACCGAGTGCACCGGCCCCACCGTGTGGACGACCCACCGGGCGGGCAGGTCGCCCGCGGTCGTCGCGACGGCCTGACCCGCGGGCAGACCGTCCGGCAGGGTCGTCTCCCGCAACCGGCGGCACTCCTCGAGGATGCGGGGGCCACCGGCGCGGTGGATCGCCCCGTCGACTCCCCCGCCGCCCAGCAGCGTCGAGTTCGCGGCGTTCACGATCGCGTCGACCGTCTCCCGGGTGATATCGCCGGGCCGGATCTCGATGTCCATGCGGGTGCTCACCGGCGTCCGAGTCAGGCGACGGCCAGCTCGCCCATGAGGGTGGGCAGCACCGCGGTGATGCGGGCGACGTCCTCCGCAGGCCCCTCGACCAGCGGTCGGCGCACGGCAGGAGTGGGGATGACGCCCATCTGGTGAAGGGCGACCTTCGCCTGGATCGCACCCTGGGAGGTCCGCATGATCGCGTCCATGATGGGGATGAGGCCCGTGTGGATCGCGCGGGCCTCCGCCAGATCACCGGCGGCGACCGCGCGCAGCAGGGCGGCGTTGCGATCTGCGACCGCATTGCCGATGACGCTCACAACACCCGTCGCGCCCAGGGACAGGAAAGCGAGGTTCAGCTCGTCGATCCCGCTGTAGTAGGCCAGGTCCGTGAGCTCCATGACCTTCGTCGCCTCGTAGAGGTCGCCCTTCGCGTCCTTGACCGCGCGGATCCGCGGGTGACGGGCCAGCTCCAGCAGGGTGGGTGTCTGGAACTCGACGCCCGTGCGGCCGGGGATGTCGTAGAGCATGACCGGCAGCATCGTCGCATCCGCCACGTCCGTGCAGTGGGCGATGAGGCCCGGCTGCGTGGGCTTCGAGTAGTAGGGGGCGACCAGCAGCAGCGCATCCGCACCGGCGGCCTCTGCCAGGCGGGCGCGCTCGACGGTCTCCGCAGTGTCGTACGTCCCCACTCCCACGGTGATCTTCGCGCGGCCGTCAGCCGTGTCGCGGACGAGCGCGATGAGGTCCGCCAGCTCGTCCGCCGTGAGCGTGGGCGACTCACCGGTCGTGCCGGCGACGACGATCCCGTCGCAGCCGGTCGCCACCAGGTGCTTCACCAGCGCGACAGTGCCCTCGCGGGACACGGTGCCGTCCGCCTCCATGGGGGTGACCATGGCGACGAGGTTGGTGCCGAAGCACTGGGCGGGAGTGGGCAGGGTCTGTGTCATGTCTCCATCCTGGACTTCCCCTATTGCGCAGTCCAGCGACGCTTTCTGAACCCCATTGCGTAGGATCGCTTCATGATCGATGTGAATGCCCTGCGCGCCCTCCACTCCGTCGCGACCCACGGCACCCTGGCGCTGGCGGCGGCGGAACTGGGGTTCACCTCGTCTGCCGTCTCGCAGCAGATCAAGCGGCTGGAGAAGCAGCTGGGCACCCCGGTCCTGGCGTCCGCCGGCCGCGGCGTCGTCCTCACCCCCGCCGGTCAGGCCGTCGTCGACTTCTCTCCGGACGTCTTCCAGTCGTTGGAGCGCTGCGTCCAGGCCGCCCACTCCGTCGCCGAGGGCTCCCCCCGCGGCACCGTCCGCCTCGCCTCCTTCTCCACCGCGATCCGCGGCCTCGTCGCACCCCGGCTTCCCGCGCTCGCCCAGGCCGCACCGGACCTGCGCATCCGGCTCATCGAGCAGGACCCGGACCAGGCGCTCAAGAGCCTGGACGCGGGCACGGCGGAGCTCGTCCTCGTCCACGACGCGGACGGACTGCCCCTGGACATCCCGGACTCGATGTCCCACCAGCGCATCCACGGCGACGCCGGCGACATCATCATGCCCGCCACCCACCCGCTGGCGCAGCTGGGCCGTCCGCTCACCAACGAGGACTTCGACGGCTGCGCGTGGGTCACCAGTCCGCCCGGCACCGTGTGCCACCAGTGGTTCTGGCGCGTCTTCGCGGACACGACGACGGTGCCGGACGTCCACCACCTGGTCGACGACTTCGCCACCCAGATGTCCCTGGTCGACGGCGGCGGCGTGCTGGCCCTCATGCCGCGCCTCGCCCGTCCGCCGCTGCGCGACGGCCTCGTCTCCGTGCCCCTGCGCCGGGCGCCCAGCCGCGATGTCTTCGCCGTCTGGCGGACCAGTGCGGACGCCAGCCCCGCCCTGCACGCCGTCCTCACCCAGCTGTCCCACGAGCAGGTCACCACCGGGCAGGCCGCTGTTTAGGATGGGCGCATGACGCCAGCCCCACAGACCACCCGGATCGGCGACACGGCACTCATCTTCGAGGGCGGGGGCATGCGCGCCTCGCTCACCAGCGGGATGGTCGTGACCCTGCTGGAGGCGGGCCTGTCCTTCGACTGGGTCGCGGGCATCAGCGCCGGCGCGTCGAACTCCGTCAACTACCTCTCCCGGGACGCCTGGCGCGCCAGGCGGTCCTTCGTCGAGTTCGCCGCGGACGACCAGTTCGGCGGCATGCGGCACTTCCTGCGCGGCGAGGGGCTCTTCAACGCGGAGTACATCTACCAGCGCGCCGGTGCGGACGGCGCGGCACTGCCCTTCGACTGGGCGACCTACCAGGCGTCCGAGGCCCAACTGCGGATCATCGGCTTCGACGCGGAGTCCGGTGACGAGGTCGTCTGGACCCGGGAGGACATGCCCCGGGTCGAGGACCTCATGGTCCGGGTGCGGGCATCGTCGACGATGCCGGGCCTCATGCCGCCGGTCCACCTGGACGGGCACGTGTACGTCGACGGCGCGATGGGAGACGACGGCGGCATTGCGCTGTCGCAGGCGCAGGCGGAGGGCTTCGAGAAGTTCGTCATCGTCCTCACCCAGGAGCGCGGCTACCGGAAGGCGCCGCAGCGATTCCCCGCCGTCTACCGCAGCATCTTCCGCCGCTACCCCGCCCTGGCGGATGCGCTGCTGACCCGGTGGAAGCGCTACAACGAGACCCGCGAGCGCGTCTTCGCCCTCGAGGAGTCAGGCCACGCGCACGTCTTCTCACCGGAAATCATGCCGGTCGCCAACAGCACCCGCGACCTGTCGCGCCTGGCGGCCGCGCACCGGATGGGGCTGTCTCAGTCCCGCCGCGAACTGCCGGCGCTGCGGGAGTTCGTGGGCGCGCACTCCGCCTGAGCCTCCCCCAGCAGCAGGCGGGCCAGACCGATCGCGAAGAGCGTGGTCGCCGGCATCGTGACGGTCAGCCCCACGATCCCCGCCAGCAGCTGCACGATCGTGTGCGCGACGTCCTCCGACTGCAGCAGCGCCCACACGGGCATGCCGTAGGACTTCGCCGCGACGAACGCGGCGAGGCTGGCACCCACGACGGAGAAGCTCACGGTGTAGATCGCACTGGCCGCGTGGTCCTGCCCCACCGTCATCGCCCGCCGCAGCAGGGACCGGTCGCTGGTCGACTTCAGTTTCCCGCGCAGACGCCGCTCCCGTCTGGTCAGGGGCACCTCGTCTGCTGAGGGTCCGGAACCGTGATCGTGCCCGTGGTCGTGGCCATTCCCGTGCCCCAGCAGGGAGAAGACGACGGAGGCCTGCGCGACGGTGATGTCGTTGAGGATGCCGATGAGGGCGATGAGCAGGGCCGCCAGCGACAGCACGCTGATGTCGATATCGCCGGTCACGAAGACGGAGGCGGAGGTCGTCTCCGTGATCCCCGTCAGGCGGGCGGCGGACGTGAAGATCCAGCCGGCCAGCATCGCCGCCCCCACCCCGCAGACCGTGCCGGCCCAGGCGGCCAGCGTCTTCGCACTGAACCCGTGCGTGAAGTGCAGGACGACAGTGAGCACCAGCACCGCCGTCAGCGTCGCGTACAGCAGAGGGTTCCCGCCGGCGTGGATGCCGGTGACCAGGAACGCCCAGATGAAGAGGGCGGACAGAATGAGGGACGCGAACGCCCGCACGCCCCGCCCGCCCACGCTCAGTGCCACGAGTGCGAGGGTGAGGACCGCGAAGAGCAGCAGCGTCGTGCCGCGCGCGGTGGAGTGGAACGCGTGGATGACGTCGCCCTGCGTGGAGGTCGACGTCTGGATCACGACGCGGTCGCCGTCCTCCAGCCCTGCGACCCACCCTTCGCGGGTGATGCCGATCGTCTCCTGGGACCCGTCGTTCAGATGCGCGGTCGCCTCCCCGCAGAACGAGTCCGCGTCGATCCAGTCCTCCGCGCAATCGTCCAGGGAGACGTCGCTCAACTCCGCCCGCGAGTACTCCATCGTCGTCCCGTTGGGCAGGGACGCGGGCGCCTGCGAGGGCCACAGCGCCAGGACGAGCGGCAGGGCGAGGACCAGCACGCACCCGGCGACCAGCAGGGAGACGAACCGGTCGCGGGACAGGCCGGAGAGGCGGGGAGACGGAGAGCGCATGCGTCCCAGTCTTCCCTATCCGCCGGGAGTGCTGGGCTCAGAACTCGAGGATGAGCCTGCCGCGCACGCCGCCGGCCTCCAGGCGGCGGTGCGCCTCCGCGGCCTCCTCCTTGGGCAGGGTGTCGGCCACGCGCAGGGTGACGACCCCGGCCTCGGCCTGCTGCCGCAGGGTGTCGAGCGCCTCCTTGTCGTAGGCGTACTTGCTCACGACGATCGACCAGAAGGTGACACCGCGATCGCGCACGCCCTTGTCCCCGCGGATCGTCACGACCGTCGCACCGTCCTTCGCGGCCGGGACGATCTCGTCCAGCTGGACCGCACCGTCGATGATGCCGTCGACGCCGTCGGGGAAGAGCTCGCGGACCGCGGCCGCGAAGCCCTCGCCGCGGGGCAGCACGTGGTCCGCGCCCAGGGACTCGACGAGCTTCCGGTCGGATTCCTGCGCATCCGCCACGACCGTGAGCCCGTCCGCCTTCGCCAGCTGCACGGAGTAGCCGCCGAACGCTCCGGCGGACCCCGTCACCGCGATCGTCGACCCGGTGGGCAGCCCCAGCTTGTCGAGCGCCAGACGGGCGGTCAGGCCGTTCATGGGCAGGGTGGCGGCCTCCGCCATCGAAGCGCCGGCGGGGATCCGCGTCACCGACTCCGCCGGGACCGCGACCTTCTCCGCGTACGCTCCGTGCGATCCCTGCGGCACGACGATCGCCATGACCTTGTCACCCGGCGACAGGTCCGTGACGACATCGGGGCCCACCGCCTCGACGACACCGGCCACGTCCATGCCCACGACGAAGGGCGGCTCCGCACCCGAGGTGTCCCGGTGCCCCGCCCGGCGCATCGTGTCCGTGGGGCTCACGGCGGCGGCCTTCACGCGGACGAGGACCTCGCCGGATCCCGCCGTGGGGTCGGGGAGGTCGATGACATGGAGGACCTCGGGTCCTCCCGGTTCTGTGTATGCGACTGCCTTCATGTGACGCACAACACCGGCGATCCGCGACTATTCCCGCCGTCCGCGATGTGGACCCACGACTGTGTCGCAGCATCGAGCGCGCAGGTCAGACCCCTCACAGGTGCAGGCGCTTGCCCAGCTCGTGGCGGACCTCGGCGCCGCGGGTGAAGACGAGGAGGGCGAGCGCCAGGAGGCTCAGCACGCCGCACGCCACAGACGGCAGCGGCTCCCGCACCCACCCCAGCCCCAGGAACACCAGCGGCGCCAGACCCAGCAGCACGGCCAGGCCCGTGTGGACGATGTGCTCGCCCACCTCGATCCGCACGATCCGCACGGTCAGCAGCAGCGCCAGGATCGCTCCCCCGCACGTCGCCGGCACCGCATAGGACAGCGCCCACCCGTCCCACCCGGCCAGGTAGTCCCAGTACGCGCACAGCAGCCCCACGAGGATGACCAGGTAGACGACCGTCTTCGCCAGGTTGCGTCGCTTGCGCACCGCTGTGCCCACGACCATCCACATCGCGACGACGGACAGCCACACGGTCCGCCACACCCCGATCCCGTGTTCCCCGGCGCCGAACAGCAGCTGGACTCCCAGCGACCCCAGGATCACGACCGCCGAGGCCGCGAACAGCAGCCGGAACACCACCTTCCGCGAGTACTCGAGTGCGATCGTGGGGTAGGGGTCCGGGGTCGGCTCGCCCTCCATCGTCTCCCCGCAGAGGGGACACGTGCGCCAGTCGCCCTCGACGTCCACCGCGCACGTGGCGCAGCGCCTCATGCGCCCACTCCCGCGGGTGAGTCCTCGATCTCCTGCTCCGTCACGCGGGCGGCGGCGACCGTCACGTCCACGCCCTGCTCCGTGAGCATGCGAGTGAAGGCGCGCACGTGGTCGGCCTCCTGGAACGGCGAGGTGAAGCTGATCGTCATGACCCCGTCGTGCGTCATCGAGCAGAACTGCGGCCTCACCGCGGACACGTGGAAGAGCATCCGCCGCACCCTGGCCTCCGCTGGCTCCGGCAGCACGACCCGCCCCAGGTTCGACACCGCGACGGTGAGGCCGCGGTTGTTCGCCCGGTTGATGAGCCGCAGCAGCAGGTCCTTGAGCGGTCGCGGCACGATCCGCAGCAGCGGGCTGCGCTCGAACCGGAGGAACCGGCGCAGCTTCGCCTCGAGCGCCTCCGGCGTCGTCTCCGGCAGGAACTGCGCGGCCAGATCGCGGCAGATGCCGCCGAGGTCGTCGTCACCCCGCCCGTACGTGTGCGCCACCCGCACGGTCGCGAAGAAGTTGCGCGGCGACAGGGACGGGAAGAACTGGCGCAGATTCACCGGCACGGAGGCCGCGATGGTCTGGGACTTCCCCAGCCCGCCCGAGGACTCGCGCACCGCTTCGAAGAACAGCGCCGTGAGGAAGAGCGTGACGGGCACTCCGTGCGGCTTGGCGAGCGCCAGCACCTGGGGCGCCGGCATCGACAGCTCGATGAGTCGCGGCCGATCGTCCGGCGTGCGCGTTCCGGTCACCCGGTGCACGCGCCGCAGTGCCACGAGGCCGGGGCGACGGGAGACGGGCTCGTCGGCCCCATGCGCGGAGATGTCCCCGACCCGCCGCCCCAGACGCTCCGGCGGGGGCGTCCGGTGGAAGTAGTGAACGAAGCTGTCCGGGGTGAGCCCCAGCGGGTGGGCACCCTCAAGCGGATCGGGGTCCACGGCCGGGTCCGCATCGAGTGCCGGGTCGGGCGCGACTGACGGACCCGGCGAGACCGGCGAACCCGGCGCGCCCGACGAGTCCTGGTCGCCGGCTTGGCCCGGGGGGTCCGCGGGCGAGCGGGTGCCGGCCGGGGCCTCGGCGGCGGTGTCCTCCGTCTGACCCGGCGCTGCGGTGCGGCCCTCCGGGTGGCGCAGGGCCAGGTAAGCGGTCAGCAGGTCCGTGAGGAACCAGAGGGCGCCGGTGCCGTCGGACAGCGCGTGGAACACCTCCAGCGAGATGCGCCGGTGGTGGTGGACGACGCGGAACAGGAGCTCCTTGCGGTCCGGGTGGTGCAGCGGCGCGCACGTGTGGCGCAGGTCCGGTGTGACCGTGGGGCGCAGGTCGCTGTCCTGCAGGTAGTACCAGAAGATGCCGCGGCGCAGGACCGCGTGGTAGAGCGGGTAGCGGTCGAACGTGGCGTCGAGTGCCTGCTGGAGGAGGGCGGGATCGATGTCGTCGTCGACCTCTGCGGTGATGCGGAAGACCTTGGGATCCGCGTCCGTCCAGGCGGCCAGGAAGATGTTCGAGGCGTTGTCCAGCCGCACCCATGCGCGGCGGGTCATGCGGCCCCCTGGGGCTCCGGATCGTCGGTCCGGGGCGTGGGGTCGGCCGTCTCTGCCGGGGTCCCATCCAGGAACTCGTCGATGACCGCGTAGGCGTGGCGGAGGGACTTGGAGAACCGCGGCAGCGTGATGAAGCCGTGGAGTGCGCCGGGGACGCGCTCGATGCGGACGTCGTTGCCGGCCTGGCCCAGGGCGCGACCGTACGCCTCCCCCTCATCGCACAGCAGATCCAGCTCCGCACTGATGACGAGGGTGCGCGGCTGGTCGCTCAGATCATCCGCCAGCAGCGGGGCGACGCGGGGATCGCGGCGGTCGTCCCGGTCCGGGACGTAGAGGCAGAAGTAGTCCTCGACCTCCAGGGTCGTGAGGCGGTAGTCGCGGCCGTGGGTGCGCACGGACTCGAACGGAGAGGTCGCGGGGTCGTGATCCCAGTGAGTGACCGGATAGAGGAGGATCTGGCGGCCGACGGTGGGGTTGGTGCCGTGGGCGCCGCCGGCCTCGTCGCGCAGCTGCTGGGAGACGACGGCGGCCAGGTTGCCACCGGCGGAATCGCCCACGAGGACGATGCGGTCAGCGCTGTCCGCCCTCACACGGTGGGGTTCGGTCAGCAGGAGGCGGGTGATGTGCAGGCAGTCCTCGAGGCCGGCGGGGAACGGGTGCTCCGGCGCCAGCCTGTAGTCGACGGACACGACCGTGCAGCCGGTCAGCTCCGCCATCGTCGCGCACGCCGGGGTGTAGCTGGCGATGTCGCCGGTGACCCAGCCGCCGCCGTGGAAGAAGAGGAGGACGTCGTCGCGGCGACGCTCGAGCGGCTCGAAGACGCGGCAGTGGATCGGGTGTCCAGCGGAGTCCACCGTCACCTCGCGGAACGGAACGCGGGGTCCGGGCAGCGGCAGCTGCGCGACGTGGCGCTGGAGCCGGCGGACGCGCTCGTAGTCCTCGCGCATGTTGATCCGCGGGGCGGCGAAGAGCCGCATGACCGCTCGGGCGAGGCGGTTGATCGGCGGGCGGGCGCGCGGGGACTCGTCCATGGGGTCAGCATAGGCGTGGGCGGCGCTGCGGAGTCACAGACGACTCGAGGACTCACCGCACGAATCGCGGGTCCGCGCACTCCGGTCCGCCATCGGTCTCCGGAACTCACCTCACTCGTCGTGCTCGGAACGCCTATCCTGACTGCTCAGGACCCTAGACTGTCGGCATGATGCGGACTGTCGAGCCGATCGGGCGCATGACCCCCTTCGGCACCGAGCACCTCTCAATGCTGCTCCTCACCGTCCTCGCCTCGATCATCGTCGTCCTCATCGGCCGCCGGATCCGCGGCACCGCACATGAGCCGACCGTGCTGGATGCCACCGGGTGGACCCTGCTGAGCGTGACGGTCCTGTGGACGGCCTGGGGCATGTCGCCGGGACAGTGGAACATCGACCAATCGCTGCCCGTCCAGTTCTCCGACGTGCTGCGCTTCATCACCTCGATCGCACTGCTGACCCGTGCCCGGTGGGCGATCGCGATCAGCTACTACTGGGGGCTCACGCTCAACGTGCAGTCGATCCTCACCCCGGACCTCAACTACTACAGCCTTCCCACCCTGGAGTTCGTCGCCTACTGGTTCCTCCACATCGTCGTCTTCGTCGTGCCGATCGGCCTGGTGTGGGGGCTGGGGCACCGACCCACGTGGCGCGGTTACGGCATTGCGCTGGCGGCCGCCTTCGTCTGGGCGGGCGTCGCGATCGCCGTCAACACGCTCACCGGCGCGAACTACGCCTACCTCAGCCAGGCACCCGCCGGCCCGTCCGCCCTGGACCTCCTGGGCCCGTGGCCGATCTACATCCTGTGGGAGGCGGTCCTGGTCGCCGTGGTCTGGGCCCTCATGACCTGGCCGTGGACACGACGCCGCCGTCACCCGCACCGCGAGCCACGTTCTCTCTCGCCGAGGCGTGGGTGAACGGCTCGACGCACGCATCCGCACAGCCTGGTGCCGAACCGGTCGCCCTCGCGCGGGCGAACGAGGGCGCCAGGACTCTCAGATCCAGCCGTGGGCGCTGCCGGATCGGATCGTGCTGTGGACCACGGCCATCACCCTGGCGGCGACGGGTGTCCTGTCGCTCTTCACCGGCTGAGCAAGCACATCGGCACACTGCCTTCATGCCCGAGGGGACCCCGCACGCGGGGTCCCCTCGGACCGTGAGACAGTGTGTCGGCGAAAAGTGGACTTGCGACAGGTGGATGTGGCGACTGGCGCGCCTCTCCCCCTACGCGCCCGCTCGCAGGCGCGCGGCCTCCTGGCGGCGCTCCGCCTGCGCGACGGGGTCCGGTACCGGCAGCGAGGCGATGAGCCTGCGCGTGTAGTCGTGCTGCGGGCGGGTGAGGACCTGCTCGCCGGTCCCGTTCTCCAGCAGCTCGCCGTGGTATAGCACGCCGTCTCCTGCGGATTGCTCATTCACACATGGCCGGGCCGAGTGCGCCGGACGCCACTGCGTCACCGCGTGCGGCCGGCACTCCCCTTGTCTCGTGTGCTCGTGTGTCGGTCGATGGGCAGCGGCCCAGTCAACCACACTCGCTGGGGGCTGTCACAGCCTCCGCCCGCGTCCCACGGCATTCCGCCGGGCGGGCGCGGCCCCTAGGGTGGGATCGACCGGAACGGACAGGGACCCCGCAGGCCGGGGTCCACGCGGCGACGACGCCGCCCCGAGGGACGGAGAGACCATGAGCGCGCAGCCGACGATCGGCTTCATCGGTGTGGGAGAGATCGCAGAGGCGATCATCGAGGGCCTGGCCGCCGGCGAAGATCCTCCGCGGGTCGTGGCGTCCCCGCGGGGACGCGAACGCAGCGCCTCCCTGGCTGACCGGTTCCCGTCCCTCGTCACCGTCGCCGCCTCGAACCAGGCCGTCGTCGACGCCGCGGACACCGTCGTGCTGGCGGTCCTCCCGGAGCAGCTGGCGGAGGTCGCCGGCCCTCTGGACTTCCGCGATGACCAGGTCGTCGTGAGCGCCCTGGCGGGCGTCACCACCGCCGGGGTCGCGGCCGCCGTGGGTGCCCGTGCCCCGGTGATCCGCGCGATCCCCATGCCGCCGGTGCGCGATCGGGCTGTGCCCACCGTCGTGACACCGGATCACCCGGCCGCCCGCGCGCTCTTCGACCGCACCGGCGGCACGCTGGCCGTCGCGGACGAGGAGGAGCTGGCGGTGTTCTCCGCCGCGACCGGCGCCGTGTCCGGGTTCCTCGAGTACCTGGCGGTCGTGTGCGCGTGGACGGAGGAGCAGGGTGTGCCGCGCGAGTCCGGTCAGCGGTTCCTGCGCGGCCTGTTCGGGGCGCTCGCACCGACGATCCGCGACGAGTCGACCCCGATCGCGGACGTCGTCACCGCGCACGAGACGCCCGGCGGCCTCAACGAGCAGCTGCGCCTCGAGGTCTTCGACGACGCGGGGACGGACGCGCTGTCCGGCGCTCTCGACCGGCTCCACGCGCGGGTCCGCGGCGCCAGCTGAGACGGGAGCTGCGCGGTCTCAGGCGTTGGGCGTCAGCGCTGCAGGTGTGAGGCGGCTGCGTCGTCCACGTAGACGTCGAGGTCCGCGTGCCGCTGGAGGGCGCTGACCGGCACCTTCGGACTGGCAGTTCCCTCGACCAGCGCGCCGATCGCCGGGGCCTTGCCCTCGCCGAAAGCCAGCAGCAGGGCATGCCGGGATTCCAGGATCGTGCCGATCCCTTGCGAGATGGCTCGGGTGGGGACCTCATCGAGGTGCTCGAAGAAGCGCGCGTTCGCCTGCCGGGTGCTGGCGGTCAGCTCGACCGCGCGGGTGCGCGAGTCGAAGGACGAGCCCGGTTCGTTGAAGGCGATGTGCCCGTTGGGTCCCACCCCCAGGATCTGCAGGTCGACGCCGCCCCAGTCCCGGATGCGGCGCTCGAAGTCGCGTGCGGCGGCATCCGGATCCGCAGCATCCCCGGCGGGCAGCACGGCCGTGGCGGAGTCGATCCCCCACGGTTCCAGGACGTGCGTGCGGATGTAGTGCCGGTAACTCTGCGGGTGGTCGGCGGACAGCCCCACGTATTCGTCCAGGCAGGTGATGCGCAGACGGCTGAGGTCCAGACCGCGCTGCACACGGGAGGTCAGCTCCGCGTAGAGCGGCTCCGGAGTCGACCCCGTCGCGATGCCCAGCACGGCATCCGGGGTGGCGCGCACCAGCGCCTCGACCGCGTCTGCGGCCTGATCGATGAGACGGGTGGGGTCGCTGCCGATCGTGATCCTCATGCGTGTCTTCCTGCTCCGGGACCCGTGGGCCCGTGTCTGCTCTGGGCCCCGACGGACCGCTCCTGCTGCGCGGCCCGGCGCCCCGCCATCCGGACGATGCTACCCATGTCGGAAGCCGCCTCCTGCCCCGGGTGGGCGCCTCCGCTGCGGCTGAACCGCAGAAGCGTCGCGGAGTGTGACGCACGTCGCTACAGTGAGGACATGCGCTATCCCTACGCCTCACTCGACGACGTGCCGCAGGACATCCGGGACCAGATCGTCGCGGTGTCGGAGAAGACCGGCTTCATCCCCAACGTGTTCCTGGGCCTGGCCCGCCGCCCCGCGGAGTTCCGCGCGTTCTTCGCCTACTACGACGCGCTCATGGAGAAGGAGACCGGCAGCCTCACGAAGGCGGACCGGGAGATGATCGTGACCGCGACCTCGGCGGCCAACGGCTGCCTGTACTGCGTCGTGGCCCACGGCGCCGTCCTGCGGATCATGGCGAAGGACCCCTATGTGGCGGACCAGGTGGCGGTCGACCACCGGCATGCGGACATCACCCCGCGACAGCGGGCGATGCTCGACTTCGCGATGAAGGTCTGCCGGGAGCCCGCAGCCGTCAGCGATGAGGACCACGAGGAGCTGGCCCGCCACGGCTTCGACGACGAGGACGTGTGGGACATCGCGGCTATCACCGGCTTCTTCGGCCTCTCCAACCGCATCGCACTGGTGAGCGGGATGCAGCCCAACCCGGAGTTCTACCTGATGGGTCGCGTGCCGCGGGAGAAGAAACAGGACTGACACGGGAAGGTTGGCGCCGCCGAAGGGTTCTTCGTCCTCCTGTGGAACATCGTCACCGTCGCGTTCCGGCAGCGGTTCATCCCCGACCGGCGGCTGGGGCCGGTGAACTCCGTCTACCGGCTCTTCGGCTGGGGGGGACGATCGAGGCCGCCGCACGTCGGGCTCACACAGACCGCCAAGGGAATTCACAGTGAACGACGAGGATTGATAGGGTGTGGCCACAGCCACGTCTGCCGCCGCGCCTGATCCGCACGACAGACGGGCTCACGCAACGACGCGCAGACGAAAGGCACACCTCCGATGAGTCCAGTCCTCCTCATGGCGATCGGTCTCGCGATCTTCGCCCTCGGGTACTTCGTGTACTCGCGGTACCTCGCGAAGCGCGTCTACCGGCTGAACGACGATTTCACGACCCCCTCGCACGAACTGCGCGATGGCGTCGACTACGTCCCCACCAACAAGTTCGTCCTCTGGGGACACCACTTCACCTCCGTGGCCGGCGCCGCTCCCATCGTGGGACCAGCGGTCGCACTCATCTGGGGCTGGGTGCCCGCGTTCCTCTGGGTCACGCTGGGCACCGTGTTCTTCGCCGGCATGCACGACTTCGGCGCACTGTGGGCGTCCGTGCGGAACAAGGGGCAGTCCATCGGCGCCCTGTCCGGCCGGTACATCGGCAAGCGCGGCGCAGGGCTCTTCCTCATCGTCATCTTCATCCTGCTGCTCATGGTGATCGCCGCGTTCTCGGTCGTCATCACGAATCTGCTGATCGCCACGCCCACCGCCGTGATCCCCGCGTGGGGCGCGATCGGCGTCGCTCTGCTGGTGGGCGTCGCCGTCTACCGCATGCGCCTGCCACTGCTGCCCGTCACCGTCGTGGGCGTCGCCGCCCTGTACGGTCTGATCCTGCTGGGCGATGCGGTCCCCGTCGTCATCCCGGAGAACTTCCTGGGCATGACCCCCACGGTGTTCTGGATCCTCGCGCTCTTCATCTACGGCGCGTTCGCCTCGCTGCTGCCAGTCTGGGTGCTGCTCCAGCCGCGCGACTACATCAACGGCGTCCAGCTGTTCATCGGTCTCATCCTGCTCTACGGCGCCGTCGTCATCGGGATGTTCGTCTCCGACGGTGCGCACGAGATCGTGGCACCGGCCATCAACACGAACGTGCCGGACGGCACGCCCAGCATCGTCCCGCTGCTGTTCGTCACGATCGCCTGCGGTGCCATCTCCGGTTTCCACGGCATGGTCTCCTCGGGCACCAGCTCGAAGCAGCTCGACAAGGAGACGGACTCGCGGTTCGTCGGATATTTCGGCGCCGTGGGCGAGGGCCTCCTGGCCCTGGGCACCATCATCGCGATCTCCGCCGGTCTGCGCACGGTCGCGGAGTGGGAGGAGCTCTACAGCGCCTTCGGCGAGGCCGGGGTCCAGTCGTTCATCCAGGGCGGCGGCATGCTCATGGAGTCCGGCCTGGGCCTGCCAGCGTCCCTCAGCTCCACCGTGCTGGCCACGATGGCGGTGCTGTTCGCAGCGACCTCGCTGGACACCGGCTTCCGCCTCATGCGCTTCGTCGTCCAGGAGATGGGCGATCGCGTGAACCTCCGGATCGGCAAATACGCCGCGACCGGCGTCGTCCTCGTGCTGGGCATGGGCCTGACCTTCTCCCAGGGGCTGGGCGCGGAGGGCGGCCTGCGCATCTGGCCGCTCTTCGGCACCACCAATCAGCTCATGGCCTCACTCACGCTGCTGATCCTGGCGGTCATGCTCATTCGGAAGCGGCGCAACCCGTGGCCCGCGCTCATCCCGCTGGTGATCGTCTTCTCCATGTCGTTCTGGGCCGCGATCGATCAGCTCTTCAGCTTCACGACACCCGGTTCGCAGGACTGGCTGCTGTTCGTCATCGACTGCATCATCATCGTCAGCAGCGTGCTCGTGGCGGTCGAAGGGATCAGAGCCATCGTCCGCGCCGTCAACGAGCCGGCGGAACCGGAGGATGAGGACGCGAAGCGCACCGCGGTCCGCGAGGAGGTCTGACCGATGACGGACGAGGACGTCACGGGCCCGGACCCATCGTGGACGAGCCAGCTCGCCCACGGGTGGGCCGCGGTCCGTGACGGACTCGAGGAGTTCTACAAGGGGCCCTATCGCCAGATGTTCGCCCGCGAGAAGCGCGATGAGGACGACTTCTTCACCCTCATCGTGCTGGGTGAGGCACTGGGGGTGCCCGACCCGGCGGCCTACTACACCGCAGAATTCCTGCCCGGCCTCTACCAGGACTTCCACGCCTGGCACCGGCGGATGGGCATGCCGGATTCGCCCCTGGACCACATCGCATGCTGCTGAGCACGATCGCGGACCTCGACGTCGTCTTCGTGGGCGGGAAGGGCGGCGTCGGCAAGACGACCGTGGCGTCGACACTCGCCATGGCCCGCGCGCTGTCCGGGGACCGTGTCCTCGTCGTCTCGACGGATCCCGCGCACAACCTGGGCCATCTGTGGGGCACGACCGTGGGCGACGCTCTGGTGCGCCTCACCTCCGCCCCGGCCTCGAGCGGGTACGTCGACGGACTCGAGATCGACCCGAGCGCCACGCTCGACCGTCATCTGGCGGCCGTCGGGCGGACGATGCACCGCATGCTGCCCGAACGCATGCGTCCGCACGCGGAACGACACCTCGCTCTGGCGCGCGAGGCACCCGGCAGCTTCGAAGCGGCGGTCCTCGAACGGGTCGCGGACGCGGCCGCACTGGGGACGGACTCCTATGACCTGGTCCTCTTCGACACCGCCCCGTCGGGCCACACACTCCGCCTGCTCTCCCTGCCAGGGCAGCTGACGACATGGACGGAGTCCCTGCTGAAGAACCGCGACCGTTCGGAGCGCTACTCGGCGGCCATGCGGAGCATCGCCGGCGGGACCGACGATGATCCGACCGCGCAGGCGGATGCAGAGCTCCGTCGCACCCTGCACCGCCGCCGCGAGCGCTTCGATCGGCTGAGGTCGCTTCTGCGCGATCCGCAGCGCACCGGCTTCGTCGTCGTCTTCACCCCCGAGCGGATGCCGGTCGCGGAGACGCTCGAGCTCACGGCCTCGCTGGAGCAGTTGGACGTGCCCGTGTCCGCTCTGGTGGCGAACCGGCGCTCCCCCTCCGATGCAGGCGAACTCCTGCGGGCCCGCCGGGACATCGAGGACACCCAGATCCAGCGGGTGCACGAGGCACTGCCGGCGATCCCGCTCGCCCAGCTGCCGCTGGTCTCCGGCGAGATCGTGGGCGCGGACGCGCTCGAGGACTTCGCGCGTCTCCTGCCCTGAAGGCACTCCGTCCGCCCCGGTTCAGCGCGTATTCAGCGTGGACTCCCACGCCGGTCAGGTCCGATCACTAGCCTGGACGGTCGCACGCACACAGCCGGACAGCCGCACGCGCGGACAGCCGGGCAGAGGCGGGCACCGTTCGCCCGAGCACAGGAGACCACATGGATTTGAAGACGATGGGCATCGCGATCGGGACGGCGGCGGTGCTGACGCTGGGCGCCTGCGGAGGGTCCGGCGGCGGCACGGAACAGGACCCGGCCGCGACGGACTCAGCCGCGCAGGGACAGGACCCGGCAGCATCGGGTGAGGCGGCCTCTGCGGCGGAGCCGGACCTGTCCGACGTCCCCGACGTCGTCGCGGAGGTCAACGGCGAGGAGATCACGAAGGACGATTTCTCCGGCCCCTACGAGTCCCAGTTCCAGGCGCAGGCGATGCAGTCGCAGCAGACCGGGCAGCAGGTCGATCAGGACCAGCTCAAGCAGGATCTCGTCGACAGCCTCGTGAGCGTCGAGCTGCTGGAGCAGGAGGCGGCCGACCGTGGGATCGAGCCGGACGACTCGGACATCGACGACGCACTGGCGGAGGCTGCGGAGCAGAACCAGATGAGCCCCGACGAGTTCCTCGAGGCGATGGGCCAGCAGGGCATGGACGAGGACGCGGTCCGCGAGCAGGTCGCGTCGCAGGAGACCGTGTCTCTGCTGGTCCAGGAGGAGTCCGGCCCGTTCGAGGCCAGCGATGAGGAGATGCAGCAGGCCTACGACCAGGCGGTCTCGCAGCAGGAGCAGATGGCGCAGCAGGGCGGCCAGGCCGCGCAGGAGATGCCGCCGATGGAGGACGTCGAGCCGCAGCTCGAGCAGCAGGTGACCGCGCAGAAGGAGTCGCAGGCGACGGAGGAGCTGGCGACCGCGCTGCGTGAGGACGGCGACGTGACGATCCACCTCTGAGTGATCGACCTCTGCGTCAGGCCCGCCTCCGCGGAGCGACCGCGTCCGGGGAGGCGCCGGCCCGCCGTCGCTGTCCGGGCGGGAGGGCTCGCCGTGGGCCCGGGTGAGGACTCTCACCCGGTCTTCATTGCAGTCACTGCAAATGTGCACGTAGTGTCATGAGTGATGACTGCAGACGCCACACCCTCCCCCACGCCCGACCCGCAGAGCAACGCACCGCAGACCGACACGGGCCTGCGCGCCCGCAAGAAGAACGACACCCGACGCGCGATCCGCACCGCCGCCCTCGACCTGGCGGTGGAGGTGGGGCTCGACGCGCTCACCGTCGACGGGATCGCCGCTCGCGCGCAGATCTCGCCGCGCACTTTCTTCAACTACTTCGCGCACAAGGAGGACGCGCTGGTGATGGACTCCGCCGCCGGCGCGCGCACACTGCAGCCGCTCATCGTCGAGCGCCCCGCGGAGGAATCGCCGCTCCACGCGATCCGCGCGGTCATCACGGAGACGGACCTGTTCTCCGTCATGAACTCGGACCGTGAGCGCACCCTCGCCCGTCAGCGACTGGTGGCGCAGCACCCCGTGCTGCTGGCCCGGCAGCTGAGCCTCAACGCGCGGATGGAGAACCTGCTGGCGGAGTCGGTCGGCACGCGGATGGGCGTCGATCCGGCGAAGGACCCGCGGCCGGCGCTCATCGCGGGGGTCGCCGGTGCCGCGATGCGCGTGGCGATCGACCGCTGGGCAGCCGACGGCACCACGCTGCTGTCCGATCGGATCAGCGCCGCGTTCGACCTGCTGGAGAACGGGCTCCTGACGGACGGGGGCACGTGGGATGGGACGGGCGGCCCGACCGCACCTGCAAGGACGGGCGGCCAGACCTCCGCGACCGGGACGGACGGTGACGCACGTGGCTGACTCGTCGCGGTCTCAGGCCTACGACCACTCCGCGGGCGGGCGGAACATCCTCATGGCGGTCCTGCTGTCAGGGGCCTTCGTCATCATCCTCAACCAGACGCTCCTCAACACCGCGCTGCCGGCGTTCATGCGGGACTTCGGGATCACCGCCGGTGAAGCGCAGTGGGTGACGACGATCTTCATGCTGGTCAACGGCATCATGATCCCGGTCACAGCGTTCCTCATCCAGAAGTTCACGACCCGCACCCTCTTCCTCACCGCGATGGGACTCTTCATCGCGGGGACGATCATCTGCGCGATCGCGCCCGTCTACCCCGTCCTGCTGCTGGGCCGGGTCGTGCAGGCGATGAGCGGCGGACTCATCATCCCGCTCATGCAGACGATCCTGTTCGCGATCTTCCCGGTGGAGAAGCGCGGGTCCGCGATGGGCACCTTCGGCCTCGTCATCTCCTTCGCCCCGGCGATCGGCCCCAGCCTCTCCGGCTGGATCGTCGACCACCTGCCGTGGGAGGTCCTCTTCATCATGATGCTGCCGATCGCGGTGATCGCCGCGATCTTCGCCTACGTCATGCTGCGGAACGTCACGGAGCAGACGAACCCCCGCCTGGACGTCCTCTCGATCATCCTGTCGTCGTTCGGGTTCGGCGGACTCCTGTTCGGCTTCGGCGGGGCCGGCGACTACGGGTGGGCGAGCCCGTCCGTCTACGTGCCGCTGGCGGTGGGCGCCGTGATGCTCACGTGGTTCATCGCCCGCCAGCTGCGCCTGCCGGAACCGCTGCTGCAGCTGCGAGTCCTGAGGAACCGCATGTTCACGCTCAACACGGTGCTGGGCATGCTCGTCTTCATCGCGATGATCGGCGGCATGCTCATCATCCCGATGTACATGCAGAACATGAACGACTTCACCGCGATGGAGTCCGGTCTGGCGCTGCTGCCCGGCGCGGTCGTCATGGGTGCCGCCTCCCCCATCACCGGCCGGATCTTCGATGCGGTGGGCGCGAAGTGGCTGGCGGTCCCCGGGTTCCTGCTGCTGGCGGTGTCGACGCTCGCACTGGCGTTCCTCACCCCGGACACGTCGTTCCTCTACCTCACGATCGTCAACACGGTGAGGATGATGGGCACGGCGATGGTCATCATGCCGGTGACGACCGCCGCGCTGAACCAGCTGCCCATGAGCCTCATCCCGCACGGCACGGCGCTCAACAACACGCTGCGCCAGATCGCCGCCTCCGTGGGCACGGCGGTGCTCGTCACCGTCATGGTCGCAAGCGCCCGGGATCCGGAGGAGTATGGGATCGCCGGGCAGATCCACGGCGCGAACGTGGCGTTCCTGGTCGCCGCGATCGTGGCCTTCCTGGGCTTCGTGGGCGCGTTCTTCATCCGCGACTCCCACGGCCCGGCTGCTCCCGCGAAGGACGCGGAGGCGGAGCCGACACCCTGAGCGCGCGGCCGGCGTGGCCCTGGCTGTGCCCCTCATCTACCTACGCGTTTTCTCGCGTTGTGCATGCGAGCATTCCCGCACAACGCGAGAACTGTTTCCGGGCTCCCACGCACCCTCACTTCTTCACACTTCTCTCGCGTTGTACGTGCGAGCATTCCAGTACTTCGCACGAATCGATCGGCGGGCCGCCCTCTCGTGCCAGACCGCCCCTCACGTGACCGAACCTCGCCCCCTCACAGCTCCGTGACGGTGCCCGCGCTGCCGTCGATGCGCACGCGCTGACCGTTCGTGAACCGGCGGGTCGCCTCGCGGATGCTCATGACGGCGGGGATCCCCAGCTCGCGCGCCGTGACCGCCCCATGGGACAGCGCTCCGCCGCTCTCCGTGATGACCCCGGCCGCCTGGTAGAACAGCGCGGTCCACGCCGGATTCGTCGTCCGAGCCACCAGGATCGCCCCCGCCGGGAAGCGCGGGAAGTCGTCGGGGCTGTGCACCACGTACACCTCCGCCTCGACCTGTCCGGGGCTGCCGGCCGTCCCCGTCAGCCCACCCTCCGTCGGAGCATCAGCCGCCGCCTGTCCGTGCACCCAGTCCGGCTCGGAGTCGACCGCCGCCTCGTAGCCGGCCCGCAGCTCCTGCGCCTCCGCACGCAGACGCCCCAGCGCCTCCGCTGATCCGCCGCGCACCGCCGTCTCGATCGTGTCGACGTGGAGGAAGTACACGTCATCCGCGGCGTCCAGGTGACCGGCCTCGACCAGTCGTGCGCCCAGCTCCGCCAGCGCCCGGCGCATCGGCAGTGTCAGGCGGGTGGTCTGGTAGTGCTCCAAGTCGTCCAGCGCCGTGTACGTGCGGGCCAGGCGGATGACCTCCTGCACGAAGTACCGCAGGTCGTCCGGCACCGCATCCAGCACCTGCCGCTCGACCTCCGCCTGCTGGGCGCGCAGCTGATTCGCCGAGGCCCGCCCCTCCTCCTCCCGATGCGCCAGCACCCGCAGCTGGTTGACGACGATGTGGGGCGCGCCCACCCACGTGGGGTGGTAGGCGTCGAAGTCCAGCTCGCGATGTCCGTGCCGGGAAAGGAACTCGTCCAGCTCGCGGGCGAATGCGGGGAACTGCTCGCGCAGCTCGTCCATGTGCCCCTCAGCACTCGACAGTCCGTCCAGGAACTCCAGCAGATCCGGCGTGGTGCGGATCGTCCGCGACAGCTGCCACAGCTCGTCGTTGACCTGACCGGTCTTCGTGTCCGTCTGCGCCAGCAGCTGGTCGAAGACCGGCTGCGCCTGTCCTTCCGGCAGTCCCAGCGACAGGAGCGTGAGCAGTCCCTTGTACAGGGTCGTCTGCGTCAGTGAGATCGCGATGTTGGGCAGGAAGTACGCGGTGCCCAGGTCGCTGATCGACCGCACCAGGTCCCACAGGCCCGCCAGGTCCTTGTCGCGCAGCGGCTCGTGACTCAGCCGCCCGAGCCCCAGCAGATACGTGTCCAGATCGCGCATCCACTGGACCGGCAGATCCTGCACCCACGCGAACCGGCGGGCGATCTCCGGCAGCGCCGCCCTGATGCTGTCGACGTCCTGGAACAGGGCAGCGGGGAACCGCCCGCTGTAGAGCTCGACGGCCGTCTGGTTGCCGTAGATGTAGAAGTCCTTCATCGCGAACCACTTGTCGCCGAACGGCGGCAGCCCCATGAGGTCGAAGCTGTGGTTGAGCGACCGGTGGAAGCCCTCCTCGACCAGGTCCCACGTGAGCGGGGTGACCGGGGTCGGGTACCGCTCCGCGGACTCGTCCCGCGTCCACCGGGGCGCCACCCGCGTGACCGGCCGCGACTGCAGCAGGAACAGCCGCCCCTCGCTCACCGCCCACTCGATGTCCTGCGGGAACCCGAAGTGCGCCTCCGCCCGCACGGCCAGTGCGGCGACCTGCGCCCGCATGGGGGCCTCGATCGCGGCCGCCTCGACACGCTCCGGCGCGACCTCCACCTCACGCACCCCGCCGTGTCCGTCGCCGCCGCCGAGGCCGTCGTCACCCGCACTGCCGCCCTCACCGTCGCGCGTGCCCGCGTCCACCACGAGCGCGACGGGCTTGCGGGCGATCCGCACCTCGACCTCGTCGCCCCCGTCGCGGTCCAGGCGGTACTCGTCGACCTCCGCCTCGCCGCCCACGACGGTCTCACCCAGGCCGTAGGAGGCGTTCACCAGAACGGTGCCCAGGTCGCCGCGGACCGGGTCGATCGAGAAGGCCACACCCGCCGCCTCGTCCGCGGTCACCTCGACCATCTGCTGGACGACGACCGCCATCGACGCCTGCAGGTGATCGAGTCCCAGCCGATCGCGGTACTTCATCGCGTGCGCGTTCCACAGCGAGGCGTAGCAGCGCCTGACCGCCCGCGCGACCTCCTGCGCACCCCGCACACCCAAGTACGTGTCGTGCTGGCCGGCGAACGCCGCGCCCGGCAGGTCCTCCATCGTGCCCGACGACCGCACTGCGACGGCTCGCTCCGCCAATCCCGCGGATGCCATGGCCGCCTCGATCTCCCCCACCCACCTCTGGTCCACGGGCTGGGAGAGCAGCAGGTCCTGCACCTGTGCGGCCGCGGTCTCGAGCGTCTCGTCCCGCAGGATCCCCCGGATCTGTCCGCGCAGATCCGCGATGAGGTCCGCATACGCCTCCGCCGTCACGATGATGCCGGGCGGCACGGGCAGGTCGCGGGCGGACTTCGCGAGGCTCGCGCCCTTGCCTCCGGACATGTCCAGGCGGACGGCGTCGTCGTGGTGGAAGTCGATGAGACGGGACATGAGAGCTCCTGCGTGTTGGGGATCAGCGGGACGAGCGGGGATCGGAGACGGGGTCGGCAGCGTGTGCTGTCAGCGGGGCGGTGTCCGGCTGCCAGCGCGGGGCGGTCACCAGCAGGCGCCCGGCCACGAGGCTCACGGCGCCCGCCGCAGCGGTCACCCCAGTCGCCTGACCGTGCCCGGTCGCGATCCCCGTGATGCCCGCGCCCAGCAGCACCGCACCCCAGACGACGGTCGCTCCCGCGCCCCCCAGCACCCGGAAGAACGAGACCGTGTTGCGCGCATCGGCCTTCCGCCCCACCACGTGGGAGGCCCCCAGCACCGGCCAGACGGGCCAGTGCAGCAGCAGACCCAGGCGACGCGGCCAGGGCGACGGGACCGCGACCTCGGCGACCGATCTATCGGGGACGGAGGCACCCGACGGGACCGCGACCTCGGCGACGGGGTTCCCTGCCGCAATCGCACCGGCGGCGCACGGCCCGGTTCCGGCAGCATCGCCGGCCCTGCCCCGGGCCGCTTCCTGCTCCTCCAGGAACGCGGCCGCGAACGATTCCCCCGCCCTGGACCTCGCCGCCGCCCGCTGCTGCACACGGTCGAACACGGCCGGCGACGGGCAGTCCACGGACACCGCGTCGAGGGCATCGGTGATGAGCCGGTGCGCCTCCTTCTCCCGCTCGATGCGCGGACCGGCAGTGGAGCGCGGCAGGTCGAGGACGGGCCCCACCCAGGGCTGGACCGTGGAGCCGTAACGCTCGGGGGCGGCGTAGAAGAGGCCCACCGGGATGACGTCGACGTCGATCCCCTCCTCCTGCAGGCGGCACCAGATCTTCGCGGCTCCGCGCTGGTGGGTGCCGGGGGCGTGGCGCCAGTCGCTGGTGCCCTCGGGGAAGATGACGAGGTCGCCGCCGTCGCGCAGGTGCGTCACCCCCGCGGTGACGGGATCCGTGATCTGCGACCGGTCCATCCCGTACCGCTCGACGTCCTTGGCACGGATGACCGGGATGCCGGTGAAGAGGACTCGCAACGGGCCGCGCAGCAGCTGCAGCGACACGAGGTGCTGCGCGTGCGGGAACGCGGCCAGCACGATCGCCCCGTCCAGCGCGCCGTTGCGGTGGCTGGCGACGATGAGACGAGACCGCCGCCGAGGTCCCGGCTGAGTCCCGACCACCCGCACCCGCCCGAAGTAGGCCCGCCGAAGGGCCGACTGGACGCCCCGGTACCAGGGCCCCAGCGAGACCGCGGGATCCGGTCGGGTCGAGGCGGTGCGTGGGCGGTTCATGCGGCTCAGTGTTCCACAGGCCACAGGCGTGTGAGGCGGTTGTGGCAGGACTGGAACGAGGCGCGGTCCGGCTAGGGTGAGAGCATGCTTCGCTCCCTCATCGCACGATCGTTCTGGCTGACCAGCCGGTGGACGCTGCGGACGCAGCCTGCCCCCGCGCAGCCCACGATCCTCATCGGCGCACCCCACACGTCGAACTGGGATTTCGTCTTCATGCTGGGGATCGCGTGGCGGTTGGGCATCGACGTGCGGTGGCTGGGCAAGAAGAGCCTCTTCGCCGCGTGGCGCGGTCCACTCATGCGCGGCCTGGGCGGAGTCCCGGTCGACCGGGAGAACCCCGGCACGGTCGTACGCGACATGGTGCGGCGGGTGCGGGACGGTGAGGTGTTCGGCCTCGTCGTCACCCCGGACGGCACGCGGAAGGGACAGACGCACTGGAAGTCGGGGTTCTACCGGATCGCGCGGGAGACCGGCCTGCCGTTGACCCTGGGTTACGTCGATCGCACGACGATGACGACGGGGCTGGGACCGACGCTCCAGATGACCGGGGACGTTGCCGCAGACATGGACCGGATCCGTGCGTTCTACGCGGACAAGTCCGGGTTCCACCCGCAGCATCGCGTGGAGCCGCGGCTGCGGGATGAGCCGGGACTGTCGAGTGTGGCAGGACAGCCGGACGAGGCGGGGATGCCGAACGCGAGTCAGCCGGAAGGTGCGGAGCTGCCGGACCGGACCGGGACCCCGGACGACGCCGGACTGACCGACGAGCCTCAGACGAGCTGAGCGCCGTGGACGATCTGCAGGTGCCGCCGGGACCGGGCGCGCCCCGGGGCCTCGTGGTGCCGGCGGCGGAGCTGCACGAGCAGTTCTCGCGATCCTCGGGTCCGGGCGGCCAGCACGTGAACACGGCGGATTCGAAGGTGCAGCTGAGTGTGGACCTGGCGACGACCTCGGCGTTGGATGACGCGCAGCGGGCGCGAGCGCTGCGGCAGCTGGCCGCCCGCCTGGCGGGCACCGTCCTGCAGGTGAGCGCGGAGGACCACCGGTCCCAGATGCGCAACCGGACGATCGCCCGCGAGCGGCTGGCCCACCTGCTGCGCGAGGGCGTCGCGCCTCCCGTTCCCCGTCGTCCCACGAAGCCCACCCGCGGGTCGAAGCGGCGCAGGCTGCAGGCGAAGAAGCGGCGGTCGGAGATCAAGCAGACCCGCAGGCGCCCCAGCGGGGAGTGAGACGGCTCGAGTTCACCTGCCGCCGGTGGTTCCTGACGCTCAGTGGTCGCTGAAGACGCCCAACCGGTTGCCGCTGGGATCGGTGAACTCGAAGCGGCGGCCGCCGGGGAACTCGTAGGGGCCTGCGACGATCGTGCCGCCGGCGTCCGTCACCGCGGTCACGGAGGCGTCCAGGTCGTCGGAGACCAGCAGGACCAGCGGGCCAGCGTCAGAGGGCTGCGCCTGCGGATTCAATCCGCCCACCTCGCCGTCGCCGCCGGGCGCGCGGATTCCCGCGTAACCGGGCCCGTACTCATTGAACTCCCACCCGAACGCGGCCTCGTAGAACGCGCGGGTCTGCGCCAGATCCGTCACGCCGAACTCGATGTAGGTGAGGGTGTGATGCGCAGGACTGGTCATGTCGCTCCTCCGGTCGGGGGGGGTCCGGTGATTCGTGGCACCGTGCTCACGGCCTCGCTGCAGGCCGCTCCCCCAGTATGTGCGCGGCAACCACGCGCGCACCAGACATCCGGCCCAGCAGGAGACAGTCCGCCGTGCACTGTCGGACCGGCGGTGGGCCTGCTACCGTATGCGGCGTGAAGAAGTGACCTCGTTCTCCTCCCGCGTCTGCGGCGTTGCCCCGCGGGAGTCCGACCGAACTCGAGGACACCCCTGTGCCTGCCTCTTCTCTTCCCGCCTTCTCTGACCCCGCGCATGCGCCCTCCGTCGCACCCACCTCTGCACCCACCGGGGCACCCTCCGCCGCCCACCTGCGCGCCGACGGGATCTCCCTCTCCTACGGCGCCCGGCGCGTCCTCACCGATGTCTCCCTCACCGTCTACGCCGGCGAGCGCGCGGGCCTCATCGGCGAGAACGGCTCCGGGAAGTCCACCCTCCTGCGCATCCTCGCCGGCCTCCAGGAGCCGGACGTGGGAACCGTGCGCGCGACCGCTCCGGGCGGGCGGATCCCCCGGATCGGACTGCTCCACCAGGAGCCGCCGTTCCCGCCCACGGACACGGTCGCCCAGGCGCTCGAGTCCGCCGTCGCACCGATCCGTCAGGCGGAGCACGACCTCGACCGGGCGGCCTCCGCACTGGCGGGCTCCCCTCAGGACGGCTCCGCCGTCCACGCCTACACACGCGCCCTCGAGACCGCCCAGGACCTGCGCGTCTGGGAGATCGACTCCCGCATCGAATCGCTCCTGGCCGGACTGGGCCTGGCCGACGTGCCCCGCGACCGCCCCACCCGGGAACTCTCCGGCGGGCAGGCCTCGCGCCTGTCGCTGGCGTGGCTGCTGCTGTCCGCCCCGGACGTCCTGCTCCTGGACGAGCCCACCAACCATCTGGACGATTCCGCGACCGCGCACCTGCGCGACGTCCTCGCCTCCTGGCCCGGTCCCGTGCTGCTGACCAGCCACGACCGGGCATTCCTCGACGAGGCGGTCACGGCGCTGCTCGACCTCGATCCGGCACCCATCCCGCACGCGGTCGCGGGCGGCCTCCTCGAGGACGGCACGGGGACGGGGATCGGCCTCACCCGTTTCACCGGTGCCTACACGGACTATCTGCGTGCCCGCCGCGACGAGCGCGCCCGGTGGGAGCGCCAGTACCGGGACGAGCAGCAGGAGCTGACGCGCCTGCGCGCGGCCGTGGGCGAGAATCAGACTGTCGGCCATCACGATTGGAAGCCCCGCACCGAGTCGCGGATGGCCCGGAAGTTCTACGCCGACCGCAACGCGAAGGTCGTCTCCCGCCGCGTCAAGGACTCCCGCAACCGCCTCGCAGACCTGGACGAGCACCAGATCCGCAAGCCCCCGCAGGAGCTGCGGTTCGCGGGCTTCCAGCCCGGCACAGCAGACGCCCCCGCCGAGGCCGCCCGGACCACCGCCGTCGACCCACCTGCCGCTGTGGCCGGGACCGCCGGCAGCGATCGCGCGTCCGCCGGTGTGCCTTCCGGCACGGACGGCCAGGCGACCGGCACCGCGACCGTCCTCTCGGCCTCGGGAGCGGGGGTCGCAGGCAGGCTCGCCCCCACTGATCTGCTGGTGCGGGCGGGCGAGAAGTGGCTCATCACCGGCGCCAACGGGGCCGGGAAGTCGACGCTGCTGCACGTGCTGGCGGACAGGCTCGACCCGACGAGCGGGCGCGTCGAACGCGCCCCGGGACTGCGCATCGGACTGCTCTCGCAGGAGGTCGACCTGCCAGACCCGGGCGAGCGCGGCCCGGAGCGCACGGTCGCCCAGGCGTACGAGGACCTCGTGGGCACCGCACGCGCCCAGCGGACTCCGGTGACGGACTTCGGTCTGCTGGCCGGACGCGATCTGCACCGGCCGGTCGCCAGCCTGAGCGTCGGCCAGCAACGGCGCCTCGAACTGGCGGTCCTGCTGGCGGACACCCCGGACATCCTGTTGCTGGACGAGCCCACGAACCACCTGTCCATCCTCCTCGTCACCCAGTTGGAGGCCGCGATCCACGAACACGCTGGCACCGTCCTCGTCGCCTCGCACGACCGGTGGCTGCGCCGCGGCTGGAGCGGTCAGACCCTCCACGTGTGACGTGTCGACCGCCGGCACCTCGATGGGCCAGACGGCACCTCGACGGACCGCCCGCCGGTTCGAGAGCCCACTGCACGCGGTGGCCCTCGAACCGGCCGACGGTCCCTCGGCGAACGGGGTGCAGGCACAGTACACTCGAGCCTGTGACCGGGCTCGCGAATGCGGCGATGTCCACTGCGGACACGCTTCTGACCTCCGCCCTCGGGCTGGCGCGCAGCCGCCCCGAGGACCTCACCGTGGCCGATCTGGCCGACCACGTGGGGTACAGCCCTTTCCACTTCTCGCGCCTCTTCACGCATCGTCTGGGGATCAGTCCGGGCCGCTACCTCACCGCCCTGCGGATCGACCGGGCGAAGCGACTGCTGCTGGAGGACACCGAATCCGTCATCGACGTGGCCTCCGCGGTGGGCTTCGACTCGCTCTCCAGCTTCAGCAGGCGCTTCAGCGCCACGGTGGGCGTGCCGCCCGGTCGCCTGCGCCGCCTGGCGGAGAGGATCAGCGACCGCCCGCCGCTGCCCTTCAGCCTCCTGCAGCCCGGCTCCGGCTCCGTCCGCGTCGACCTGGACGTGCCCGTGTCCCTGGGCGTCCGCGGCGACCCGCACATCTGGGTGGGCTGGTTCCCGCAGCCGGCGCCCATCGGCCTGCCGCGGTCCGGCACCCTCGTGTCCGGAGTGGCGTCCGTCGATCTGCCCCTGTGCCCCGGTGCCCCACACCTGCTGGGATTCGCGGTTCCAGCACAGGCGGACGCGATGGACCAGCTGGCGCCCACGGATCCCACCGTCGCCGTGGCACCCGGACCGCTGCGCGCCGGTTCCCGCATCACGCTGTCCTTCGCCTCCGCGCAGTCCGCCCAGCGCCCCGTGCCGCTCGTGACCGCACTGCCCAGCCTCTGCACGCGGTGAGCACCCCAGCAAGTTCGGACACACACGGGACCACCGCCCACTCCTACGGTGGAACCACTGAAGCGGAGACTCCGCTTCGGACCTCACACCCCACGGAGGAATCATGACCAGGACCACGGGAACCACCGCATGGATCGATCTGAACTCGACGTCGCTGCCACAGACGCAGGAGTTCTACTCCGCACTCTTCGGGTGGACGTTCGAGTCGCAGGGCGAGGAGTTCGGCGGCTATTGCATCATCCGCAACGGCGACGCCCTGGTGGGCGGCGCGATGGACGTCACCGGGATGACGTGCCCGGAGGGCGACCCGCTGGAGCCCCGCTGGGACGTCTACCTCACCGTCGACGACCTGGACGCCCGGCTTCAGAAGGCGCTGCAGTTGGGCGCGAAGAGCCCCATGGACCCCATGCCGATCGGCGAGGCCGGCCGCATGGGCGTCCTCTGCGACCCCACCGGGGCCGGGATCAACATGTGGCAGGCCGGCGATCTGGACGGCTACGACCACACGGGCCTGCCCGGCTCCCCCGTCTGGTTCGAGCTCATGACCCACCAGTACGACAGTGCCGTGGAGTTCTACACCGCCGTCTTCGACGCACAGCTCGTCCCGATCTCCGAGCAGATGGACGACGACAGCTTCCGCTACTCCACGAACGGGCCGCATGAGACCGCGTCCTGGGGGCTGGGCGACGCGACCGGGGTCATGCCGGAGGAGGCCGCGGGCTGGCGCGTCTATCTGGCCGTCGAATCGTGTGACGCCGCCGCGCAGAAGGTCGTCGACCTGGGCGGGAAGCTGCTGGACGGCCCGGTCGACTCCCCCTTCGGCCGCATCGCCACAGTCGCGGATCCGCACGGGGCGACCTTCCAGATCTCCGCGATGAGCGAGGCCGTGCCGGAGGGCTGAGTCCCACCTTCGTCGCCGACGGGCCCCGGGAGCAGCCGCCTGCGCCCGGGGCCCGTCACCAACAGTTCCGCCGCCGAGGCCGCGGCCGGCCCACCGTGGCCCGGCACCACCCGCTGACACGGCCTCGGCCCCGAGCCGCTCAGCTCAGGTGATGGACCTCCTGCAGTCCGTAGACCGGCGTGTCGATGCCTTCGTAGCGCGCCTTGAGCTGGAGGGCCAGATAGAGCGAGTAGTGCCGTGACTGGTGCAGGTTCCCGCCGTGGAACCACAGGTTCTCCTGCTGGGTGGGCTTCCACATGTTGCGCTGCTCGCCCTCCCACGGTCCGGGGTCCTTCGTCGTGTCGGATCCCAGGCCCCACACCTTCCCCACCCGATCCGCGGTCTCCTGGTCGACGAGGTCCGCGACCCACCCGTTCATCGAGCCGTAGCCCGTCGCGTACACGACGAGGTCCGCGGGCAGCTCCGTGCCGTCCTCCAACACGACGGCATCCTCGGTCAGGTGGTCGACCTGGCCCTTCGCCAGTGCGACGCCGCCATCAGCGATGAGTTCAGCCGCACCCACGTCGATGTAGTAGCCGGATCCGCGCCGCAGGTACTTCAGGAACAGACCGGACCCGTCCTCGCCGAAGTCCAGGTCGAAGCCCGCATCCGCCATCCGCTGGTAGAAGTCGCGGTCCCGCTCCTTGATCTGGTCGTACAGCGGGATCTGGAACTCGTGCATGATCCGGTACGGCAGGGAGGCGAAGATGAGATCGGCCTTCTCCGTCGTGACACCGTTCGCCAGAGCCCGCTCCGAGTAGAGATCGCCCAGGCCGATGTCCATGAGCGAGTCGCTCTTGACGATGTGCGTGCTCGATCTCTGCACCATCGTGACGTCGGCGCCCACCTCGTGCAGCGCCCCGCAGATGTCGAACGCGGAGTTGTTGCTGCCGATGACGACGACCTTCTTCCCCGCATATGCATCCGGTCCCGGGTGCTGGGAGGAGTGCTGCTGCTCGCCCTTGAACACATCCGCACCGGGGAACTCGGGAATGGCGGGCTTGCCGGACATCCCCGTCGCCATGACCAGATGCGTGGGGTGAAGGGTGATCGTCTCGCCCTGGCGCTCGAGCTCGACCGTCCACCGGCCGGCGGCCTCGTCATAGGTCGCCCGCGTCGCAGTCGTCGACGACCAGTACGGCACCTCCATGACCTTCGTGTAGAACTCCAGCCAGTCCGCGATCTTGTCCTTGGGCGCGAAGACCGGCCAGGTGTCCGGGAACTTCAGGTAGGGCAGGTGGTCGTACCAGACCGGGTCGTGCAGGCACAGCGACTTGTACCGCGAGCGCCACTGGTCACCGGGCCGCTCCCACCGGTCGACGACCAGGGCGGGCACACCCAGCTGCCGCAGCCGCGCTCCCAGTGCGATGCCGCCCTGACCACCGCCCACCACCAGGACGTACGGGTGGGCGGTCCTGCCCCAGGCCGCGTCCTCCTCAGCTCGCTTCTCCGACCAGCTCTTCCGCTGGGGGTCGACGCCGTGCTCTGCACCGCTGATACGCCGATCCCCGCGCGGCTCCTCGTGACCCTTCAACTCCTGCAGTGTCGTCAGCATGGTCCATGCCTTCGCCCCGCCCTCGTCGATGAGGCGGACCAGACCGGAGCCGCGGCCCACAGAGGTTGCGAAGGTGAACCAGGCCTCAGTCACGCCGTCGGCCGTCGCGGCCGGCTCGCTCAGCTGGAAGTCGGTGGGTGCAACGCGGTCCAGGGTGTGGGTGAGCATGTCCCGGACTCCGTCGCGGTCCTCGACTGTGCGGAGGTTCCAGGTGAAGGACACGAGGTCCCGCCAGTAGCTGGTGGTTGCGAACAGGTCCACCGCCGCATCGATGTCGCCGGCCTTCAGCGCTGTCTCCAGGTCCCGCAGCCAGCCGGTGGCGATGTCATCCGCAGTCTGCACAGGCTGATCGGTCACTGTCGTCATGTCATTCCTCCTCGTTGAGATGTGTGGCTCCACAGTAGAAGGGCGATGACGACGGAAGAGTTGCATGACCGTTGCACGGACACGCGGACCGTACCTCACCCGATGATGGGAATGCCGGGCCCCACGACGAACGCCGCGACCACCAGCAGGCCGGTCACGGCGACCACCGTGACATCCAGGGGCGTGACGCGCAGGTACGCCAGCCGCAGTGTCCGCCCCGCCTCGTTCTTCGCACCGTAGGTGAACCCGCGGGTCTCCAGCGCTTCGACGGTCGTGCGGACGTTCTTCGCCGTGTTGAGCATGATCGGGTAGAACGCGGTCACCGCCAGGACGCACCACTGCCACACGACCCGCAGACCCAGGAAGCCGGGCTTCTCCACCGGCGCGTGCCGCAGCCGCTGTCCCTCGAAGACGGTCACGTACTCGTCGACCAGGATCGGCAGCATGCGGTACCCGTAGCTCACGCCGAACGCCAGCAGCTCCGGCGCCCGGAACCAGAGGAGCGCATCGGAGAGCTTCTCCGGATCCAGCGACACGAACGCCGCCATCGACGCCATCGACACCGCACCCAGCTTGAGGTTGAGCTCGCCCAGCGCCACGAGCGTGCCCAGGTCGCCGCCGAACAGGAACGACGCGGCGAACAGCCCCACGACGTTGCCCAGCAGCCCGATGAGGAACAGGCCCAGCACCAGCGGTCCCACCCTCGCCAGCACGACGGAGGCCACTCCCAGCACGAACAGCACCAGGAGGACGCCCGTGCTGTGGGTGAACCACGGGGCGATCGCCATGACGAGGTACCAGGCCAGCACCATCCGCGGATCCATGCGGCTGAACAGACCGCCGCGCGTCGAGTACGCGGTCCGCAGCAGTTCCAGCCGGACCCAGTCGACGCTCAGCACATCGTGTGTCTTCCGCGCCATCAGCGCTCCCCCGTCCCGGTCGTGTCGAACCCAGTCGCGCCGAGGCGGTCGGTTCGACTCAGATGATCAGCCCGGGCGGACTCGACGGTCCCGTCGATCGTCCGCAGCCGAGCCCGCAGGTCCTCAGCCGTCAGCGGCAGCGGGTCGAGTCCCAGCTCCAGGCCGATGCGGGCGGCCTGCGGCGGCACCAATCGCGTCTGCGTCGTGAGCTCCGGCCGGGAGAACAGCTCCTGCGGGGTGACGTCCGCCAGCACCCGCCCCCGGTCCAGGACGAGGACGCGGGTCGCCCACGTCGCCACGAGCTCCATGTCGTGCGTCGCGACGACCGCGCACTGCACGGTCCCGGACAGGGACTCGAGCATCGCCGTCACGTCGTCGCGGGACCGGATGTCCAGGCTGGACGTCGGCTCGTCCAGCAGGAGCAGCCGCGGCCGCATCGCCAGTCCGATCCCCAGGGTCGCCCGCCGCTGCTGGCCGCCGGACAGGCTGCGCCCGTCGCGCTCGGCCGGCGCGGACAGTCCCGCCTCCGCGACCACCCGGTCGACGATCGCCTCCGCGTCCTCGACCCTGCGCCCGCGCGGGAAGAGGGCGATGTCCTCGCGCACGGAGTCCTTGAGGAACATCTGCTGCGGATGCTGGTAGATGTACGACACGTGATCCGCCAACCGGGCGGCTGACCGGCTGCGCGTGTCGATCCCGTCGACGGTCACGGTCCCGGCGCGCGGCACGATGAGTCCGGTCAGCAGCTTCATGAGCGTCGTCTTGCCGGCCCCGTTCGTGCCCACGAGCGCGACCTTCTCCCCCGCGCGCAGGTCCAGGTCCAGGCCGTCCAGGACCGTCGAGAGACCGCCGGCGACCGTCCGGTAGCCGTGGTGCACCCCGCGCAGCGACGCGACGACCGCGGGCGGTGCCGTGTCAGCGGCCGTCTCCCCGGCCTCGGGACCGGTGTCGACCGCGCCCGAGGCCGGGGTCGCCAGATCGGGACCAGGCACCTGACCGTCCAGGTCCGTTCCCACAACCGTCGTCACCGAACCGGCGCGCGGCACCTGCCCGTCGTCGCCTGCTCCCGAGGCCGGGGTCGCCGGATCGGGACCGGGCACCTGCTGCTCGCGCAGGGCCGGGCGCAGGATCCGGACCGCGGAGTCCACGTCCAGCGCGACGTGCGGTGCACCCACGGCCGCGGTGAGGGCGACGGCGTCCGGGGCGGGCACGCCGTGGCTGGACAGGTCCGCGTGCCGGTCCATCGCCTCCTGGATGGGCAGGTGCCAGACGGGGGCGCCGTCGGCCATGAGGACGACGGACTTCGCGAACTGGGCGATGAAGTCCGCGTGGTGCTCGATCGTGATGACGGTCAGGCCCTCGCGCTCGTTGAGGTCGCGCAGGCGGCGGTAGATCTCGCCGGCGCGGGCGGGGTCCAGCTCGGCGACGGGCTCGTCGACGACGATGACCTCCGGCCGCAGCGCCAGCACGGCGGCGAGCGCCACCAGGTGCGCCTGCCCGCCGGACAGCTGCCACACGAACTGGTCGCGCAGGTGCTCGATGCCCAGCTGGGCGAGCGCCTCGTCCGTGCGCTCGCGGTAGTCGGCGTGGCCGAAGTTGAGGGGTCCGAAGGCCACCTCGTCGCGCACCGTGGGCCGGACCAACTGGTTCTGGAAGTCCTGGTAGACGTAGCCCACGCGGGCGGACAGCTCTGCGACGGACGACTCCCACGTGTCGATGCCGCCCACATGGACACTGCCGGCGAAGTCACCGCTCCAGTAGTGAGGGACCAGCCCGTTGAAGGTCTTGCACAGCGTCGTCTTGGCCGACCCGTTGCCCCCGACCACCGCCACGAAGTCCCCGCGCTCGATCGTGAGATCGACGTTGCGCAGCGTGTCGCGATCCGTGCCCGGGTAGCGGAAGGACAGGTCCTTCACCCGGATGACGGGCGCGGCGGCCTGCGCGGCGGGGGTGTCCTGCACGGCGGCCTCCTGCGGTGCTGGATCCAGCGGCGCTGAATCCTGCGACGCCGCATGCTCCGGCGCTGAATCCTGCGGCGCTGCCTGCTGCCGCGCTGCCTTCTGCTGCGCGGTGGGGTGGGTGGTCGGGGGCACGGTCGGCACGAGGGGCTCCTTCTCAGACGATCCGGGTCAGGACCGGTCCGTGCTCGCCTGCTTGGTCCGCGACAGGCGGAACAGCAGGATCGCCAGACCCAGCACCACGACGATCGCGACGATGGACACGAGGATGAACCAGTCACCGAACATGTCGAGGAAGTCCGGCTCGAACGCGCCGGCGGAGATGTCGAAGGCCTCGAGGAACGCGAAGCCGAAGCTCGCGATCGACAGCAGGACGGCGAAGCCCACGAAGACGCCCGAGGCCTGCGCCTGTCCCGGGATCGGCTCCCCCGCGACGCGGGGCCGCATGCCCATGAGCGGCTCGATCTTCCCGTGCAGGGCGGGGATGAGCCAGACCGCGGGGATCGCGCCCAGGAGGATGCCGGACATGACGACGTCGACGCCCAGGCCCAGGGTCTCCAGCGCCAGCATGGACTGGGGCAGGCCCTCGACGAACTCGGCGTCCTCGACGCCGATCCACACCTTCGACAGGTCGACGATGGCGGAGAGGATCTTGTCGACCAGCACGAGGACGATCGCGCCCACGGCGATCTGCCCCTTCGAGCGGGGGTTGCGGATGAGGGAGCCGGCGATGAAGACGGCGAGGAACATCTGGAGGTAGCCCTCGATCTCCGCGAGGCCGGAGAAGTCGCCCATGAGGAGGTCGGTGAAGACGATCTCGCCCAGCGGTGCGCCCAGCGCGGCCCAGAACGGGGAGAAGAGCGCGGCGATCGTGAGCGGCACGAAGACCATGTAGGACACGGAGATGTCGACGGGGCCGATCGAGGGGTCCGGGATGATCTCGAGGATGATGTTCGACAGTCCGAAGAGGGACATCGACAGGACGAAGATCATGAGCTTCTGCGACGTGGTGAGCTCGACGCTGCGGATGCCGTCGACGGCACCGCGCAGGGTGCCGCGACGCTCGTCGGCGGCCGGGGAGGGAGTCTGGGTGGTCATGGGGTCTCCTTCGAGGAGGTGGGACGTGCAGGCGAGGAGAGATCGGGAGGGGCTGCTCGGTCGGAACGGCCGTGAGTCGGTCCGGTCCGGTCGGGTCTGGATCGGTCGAGGGCGGTCCGGTCGAGTCTGGATCGGTCGGGTCGGCGAGGGTCCGGTCGGGTCGGTCAGGTCGGGGCTGTACAGGTCAGGTGGTCAGTGCGAGGCGCGCGGCGAGGACGTCGATGACATCCGCGGGGCCGTCCAGGACGTGATCGGCCCATCCCTGGGCCAGCGCCTCGTCGAGGGCGGCGTCCGCGTCTTTGCCGCCGCGCAGCAGGCAGACGGTGCCGATCCCGGCGTCATACCCGCCGCGGCCGTCGTTGAGCGCCTTGTCGCCCACGTAGACGACGTCCGCCGGCTCCACCTGCAGGCCGGACAGGGCCGCTTCGAACACGGCGGCGCCGGGCTTCCGCACGCCCACCTCATCCGAGTACGCGCCGGGGCCCAGCAGGACGAGGATCCCGTAGTCGGCCAGCGTGGCGCGGACTCCGCGGCCGGAGATCGTGTTCGACACGATCCCCACGACGATGCCGTGCGCGTGCGCCCACCGGACCAGCTCGAGCGCGCCCTCCCGCGGGCTGGGCGTGCCCTTCGTCCGGTGCAGCAGGTAGGACAGCTCGGCGGCCTCGAGCCGCATCGCCGCGCGCACCGGATCCGGCAGATCCGCGCCCACGAGGTCACCCCACAGGACGGCTGGGTCCACCTCATCGAACTGGTGGGCGGGGTCGGTGAGGACGTCGCGGGAGCGCTTGCGCGCCCGGTGCCGGTCCCAGCCGTTGCGCATCGCGGCCTCGGCCGCCTCCTGCGTGATCGGGTGACCGCAGCGGGCCGCAAGGTCAACGAGTGCCCGACCCATGACGGCGTCGCGCTCCGGGTTTGCGACCGAGGTCGTCAGCACCCCTCCGTGGTCCAGCAGCAGGGCGAGCCGCCGAGGCCCCGGCCGGCTCCCGGCGTCCGTCCGGTCCGCAGGTCGAGCGGAGGACGACCCGGCGGCTGCGCCCTCGGTGCTGACGGACGCGGACTGTCCAGCGGCCTCGGCGTCGAGGAAACCGGTGGCGGCCTCCGTGGAGGGAGCCGCGGCCCCCTCGTCCGCGATGTGCCCGGACGTCCCCGCGGGGACGGTCCGGCGCAGCTCGTCGAGCAGGCCGGCGGGGGTGTCGAGGATGAGGTCGGGTGCCTCGGTGACCGGGAACGGCGGGTGGTCGGTGCGGCGGTCGCGGGTGACGATGACGCGTCCGGTGCCGGCGCGGCGGCCGGCGACCACGTCGCGGTCGAGGGTGTCCCCCACGTACCAGGCGTGCTCCGGGGTGGTTCCCAGGGCCTCGGCGGCCAGGCGGATCATGCCCGGGTGGGGCTTCCGGATGCCGACCTCGTCGGAGTAGACCTGGACGCCGAAGAACTCGTCGAGGCCCAGCTCCTCGAGGATGCGGCGATGCGCGCCACCGGCGTGCGCGTTCGAGACGATGCCCAGGCCGATCCCCCGCGCACGGGCCTCAGCGAGCAGCTCCGGAATGCCGGGGCGCACGTGGTGGTCGGAGACGGCGCGGCTCTTCGCCGCGAGGATGCGGGCGGCGTCCAGTGCGAGCGCGCGGCGGACCGGGCGGGGCAGGTCGGACAGCAGGAAGTCCTCGACGATCTCGCCGGGCGACAGCTCCTGCGGCTCATGCCGGCGAGAGGAGGCGTTCTTCCACAGCGACAGGGCTGACCTGCCGGTGCGCAGCGAGGCCTCGACCTGCTCGCGCTCCAGGTCGTACCCGGCGCCCGCCGCCAGACGGAGGACGGTGTCAGCGAGAGTCTGGGCCCAGTCCTCCCGCGGCGTCGTCGAGACGACGACTCCCCCGAAGTCCAGCAGCAGCGCCCGCGGCTGGGGCAGCGGGGCGAGCGCGGTGCCGGCAGCCGGGACGGAGCGGGTGGCCTCGTGAGTCTGGGCGGCCTCGGGAGCAGGACCGTCCTCAGGAGTCCGGATGGCAGCGGCAGTCCGGGCGGCCTCGGCGGCGGGGTCCTGCATCACGGGAGGGGTCAGGGCGGAGTTCATGACTGCGACGCTACGGAGCCGGGCAGGGGCCCGGATGAACCGTCGGTGAACCCGCGACCACCGCACGGCCACATCTTCTGCAGATCTGCAATCCGAGCCCGTGACGGCTTCGGACCAGTGCTAAGCAGGGGGCATGGGAGCACGATCGGGGCGGGCCACGCTGGCGGATGTGGCGGAGACGGCAGGGGTCTCGGCCTCGGCGGTGTCGATGGTCATGAACGGGCGGGCGGGGCTGAAGCCGGCGACTCGGCTGCGGATCCTCGCGGCCGCCCGCAGCGTGGGGTACCCGGTGCGGGCGCGGGCCGGACGGGGCGGCCCGGTGCTGGGAGTCCTGCCCACGGACCTGGGGAATCCGTACCACACGGACGTCATCACGGGGATCGAAGCGCATGCGGAGGCCTCGGGTGCGGCGGTGGTGATCGGCCACGGCCGGCGCGACAGCGCGCACCTGGAGCGTCAGCTCGACCGGATGCTGGGCTTCGGCGTCGACGGGATCATCGCAGTGACGACGTGGCTGCGGCCGGCCGCACTCGAGGACGCAGCGACCGTGCTGCCGGTCGCGGTGATCGGGAGGATGCAGGATGCGGCGACCGGTGTCGACACGGTGCGCGGAGATGACGCGGCCGGAGCCGCGCAGGCGGTCCGCCACCTCGTGGAGCTGGGGCACACGCGGCTGGTGCACGTGACGATGTCGAACCGGCCCGGACCTGCTGCCCGGCGTGCGGGATTCCTGGCCGAGACCGCCCGTCTGGGACTGGAGGACCAGACGCGGGTCATCGGACCGGCGGCCGATTGGTCGATCATGGAGGAGCAGATCGACGCGCTCCTCGATCGGATCCGCTCCGGGCGCCCCACGGCACCCACCGCGGTGTTCGCCGCGAATGACATCGCGGCCGTGCGGATCATGCACCGGGCGGCCGCGCTGGGGGTGCGAGTGCCGGAGCAGCTGAGCGTGGTGGGCTACGACTCCTCGGCGGCGGCACTCATGATCCGGCCCCACCTCACGAGCGTGAATCAGCCGCGCGAGGAGATGGGCCGGCTGGCCGCCGGGATGATCCTCGAGCGGCTGGCCGGACGCACGCACGACGCGGATCTGGTCGTCCGGCCCGTCCTGCGCGAGCGCGAGTCGAGCGCGGTGAGCCCGGCGACGGTGAGCGCGGGGCCGGCCTCCTGAGCCCCAGGAGCGGCTGGGCCACCACCGCTGACCATCACGCGCGACAGTCGGGTTCTCCCTCGCCCGGCCTGGGGTCTTCTGCAGTGTTCCGCGCCGTGCGGGTCCGTACCGTAGAGGGCATGAACTCCTTCTTCGACACCATCCGGAACATGGGCTTCCGTCGCGGCCCCCAGCGCATCATCGGCGGCATCAGCGGCGGACTCGCGCAGAACCTGGGCCTCAACGTGTGGCTGGTCCGCGTCCTCGTCCTCCTCTCCTTCCTGCTGCCCGTCCTGGGCCTGGGCGCCTACGCGATCGTGTGGGCACTGACCCCGTGGCACGACGGGTCGATCCCGCTGGAGCGTGCGCTGGGCGGCTCGAGCCATCCCTGACGGGCACTGCGCCCGGGGTCGGCCCGATGGCCTGCCCTGGCCGGGTCACCCCACCCGGCCGTTGGACCGGCCGGGTCACCTGACCGACAGGGTTCCCCCGGCGTAGTCTGCGGACTATGGCTCCCGCACCCGCGTCCTTCGACCGCGTCATCGTCGTCCACGGCTTCCGCGCCTCGCCGCAGAAGCACTGGTTCCCCTGGCTCGCGCAGACCCTGCCTGCCGCCGAGGTCGTCGCACTCCCCGACTCCGCCTCACCGAGCGAACCCGCCTGGGTGGGGACGGTCGCCGAGGCGATCGGCACGCTGGATCACCGCACCGCCGTCGTCGCCCACAGCCTGGGCTGCGTCACGGCGGTGCGCGCCGTCGCCCGGCTGGCTGCGGAGCATGCACCGGGTTCGGATGCGCGCCTGGGCGCCTTTGTAGCCGTCTCACCCTTCGCGGATCCGCTGACGGTCACGGGCGACGAGGGCCTCGATGCATTCTCGGCGCACGGTCTGGCACCCTTCCTCGACGGAGTTGATCTGCCGGCCACGGGCCCGCACCTGGGTCGTGTGACGGTCATCCGGTCCGACGACGATCCCCTCGTCGTCCCGCAGCTATCCGACGCGTTCGCCCGCGGGCTCGACGCGCCCGTGCAGGTGGTGCCGAGCGCCAAGCACTTCATCGAGGCGCACGGGGTGACGCAGGTGCCTCAGGTCGTGAGTGCTCTGGAGGATCCCGCGGCGCCGACGACCTGACCCGTCGCCCGGGTCCGTCAATGTCGACGGAGACTCAGCCGTCGAAGGCTGCCTGCATGCAGCGCATCGCGGCGAGTGTCTTGGGCACCCCGATGTAGGGCATGAGGTGGACGAAGCACTCCGCGACGTCCTCGCGGCTCATCCCGGCGTTCTCCACGGCGGTGCGGATGTGTCCCGTCAGCTGCGGCTCCGTGCCGCCCATCGCCGCGAGTGCCGCCATGTTGAGCATCTGCCGGTCGCGCAGCTCCAGCCCGTCCCGCTGGTAGGTGCCGCCGAACACGGCTCCCACCACCCAGTCGGAGGCGCCGGGCGCGTACTGGTCCAGCTGGTGCTTCCAGGCGGCGGTGCCCGCCGGGTCCTGCGTCGCCTCGACGAACTCGTTGCCCTTGTCCATGCTCAGTTCCACAGATTCCTCCTCGCCAGACGGCCGACCGGGCCGCACACGATCCTGCGCCAGCCACGCTAGCAAGGGAGACCCCACCGTCATCGGCTGGGTCGCGGGCGGGACGACGGGTCGTGAACAGGCACAGCCGGTGGGCAGTCAATCACGACCAAAAAATCACTCAGCCGCGATCAGCTGGCAGGGTCCGGGTCTCCTCGCCGTCGTCGTCGAGCACCCCGGTGGGCTCCACGCCCAGGTGCGACGCGACGCGGGTCGACGCCCGGTTGTCCGGGTGGATCGAGGCGGTGACCGACTGGACGTCGTGATCCCGCAGCCACGCGATCATGGCCGCGGCGGCCTCCGTCGCGTACCCGCGGCCCTGGTGCGAGCGGCCCACGACCCAGGCCACATCCCCCGTCATCTCGACGATGTCGGAGGTCTCACCGGCCTCGGGCGCGGGTCACGGCGGCGGCGCAGCCCAGCTCGCCTCTCAGGCACTGACGACCGCGCCTCGCGAAGATTCCGACGATCCGACCTCACAGAACGATGCGCTCACGCGTCTGCTGTGCGAGAGGATGAACACGACCCCGGAAGAGGTGAGGACGATGGACGGACTGCGGCACGCGCGGATCGACTCGCAGCTGGGTGAGCTGGTCGTGGTCGCGGAGGGACCTGCGCTCACGGGTGTCTACTTCCCCGGCCACTGGCACCTCCCGGAACCGGACGCCTTCGGCGAGTCGGTCGAGGCGACGACGGATCCGGTGATCCGGGACCTCGCGGGCCAGCTGGAGGAGTACCTCGCTGGCGAGCGCCAGGCGTTCGAGATCCCGGTCCGCACGGACGGCGATGCCTTCTCTGAGCAGGTGTGGATGATGCTGCGGGAGATCCCCTACGGGGAGAGGACGACGTACGGCGCGCTCGCGGAGCGACTGGGCAACCGGCATCTGGCGCAGCGTGTCGGGCAGGTCGTGGGCCGCAACCCGGTCAGCATCGTCATTCCCTGCCACCGCGTCGTGGGATCCGACGGCTCCCTGACCGGGTACGCCGGCGGGCTGGAGCGCAAGCAGCGGCTGCTGGACCTCGAGGATCCGACGACCGCGGAGAGCAGGCTCTTCTAGATGAGACTCCCGTTCGAGGAGGCCGTCACGCGGCACGGGCCCACCGTGCTGCGCGTCTGCCGCGCCGTGCTGGGTGCAGGCGCGGACGCGGACGACGCGTGGTCGGAGACCTTCCTCGCCGCGCTCCAGGCGTGGCCGGATCTGCCCGAGGACACGAACGTCGAGGCGTGGCTGGTGCGCGTCGCAGGCCGCAAGGCGATCGACATCACCCGCGCCCGCGCGCGGCACGCGATCCCCACGGACACACTCCCCGAACGGACCACCGCACTGGGACAGGCCAGCGACGACACTGCCCACGTGTGGGCGGACGTCGCTCGACTGCCGGAGCGGCAGCGGCTGGCGATCGCCTACCACTACCTGGGCGGACTCCCCCACACGGAGACCGCGCAGATCATCGGCGGCACCCCCGATGCGGTGCGCCGCGCCGCCGCAGACGGGATCCGCACGCTGCGGCGCCAGCTCCGGGCGGAGCAGTCCCCGACGGATGCCGCGCGCACAGCGGACGTGTCCCCACCCACGGCACCGGATCGCACGCCACGAACGTCACCCGACCACCGCACGGACGGAGCAGCCCGATGACCACCAGTGACACGACCCGGTCCCCAGCGACGGCCTCGGCCGCGGTCTCCACAGAGCCCGACATGACCGACCTCTTCCCGGTCGAGACCCCCAACCTCGACCGGCTCCGCTCCCGCCTCGCGCAGACCGCCGCTGACCGCGGACTCGTCGACGTCGCCTACCGCACGCTCGACACCCCTATCGGCCCGCTGCTGCTGGCCGCAACGACGACCGGCCTCGTCCGCGTCGCCTTCGAGCGCGAGGACTTCGATACCGTCCTCGCACAGCTCGCCGCGAAGGTGAGCCCCCGCATCGTCGCCGCACCCGGCCCCCTCGATGCAGTCGCGACCCAGCTCGAGGAGTACTTCGCCGGCACCCGGCACGCGTTCGATCTGCCGCTGGATCACGCGCTGTCGTCCGGCTTCCGGCAGGAGGTGCAGCGCTTCCTGCCCCACATCGGCTACGGCCGCACGCTCACGTACAAGGAGGTCGCCGCGCAGGTGGGCAACCCCACCGCCGTCCGCGCCGTCGGCACCGCGTGCGCGACGAACCCGCTGCCCGTCGTCGTCCCGTGCCACCGGGTGCTGCGCTCCGACGGCGGCCTGGGCGGCTACCTGGGCGGCCTCGAGGCCAAGACGACGCTGCTGGACCTGGAGCGGGCCGCATGAGGCATGCTGGTCGCACCCGGGCAACCGCCGCCGAGGCCGTGAGGAGGAGCCGTTGAGCACCCTGTTCGGAGACGAGCTGTTCGCTTCACCCCCGCCGGCGCTGCCCGCGGGCGCCCACCACGTGCCCGGCTGGCTCACACTCGAGCAGCAGCGGTGGATCGTCGAGAGGTTCCACGAGTGGACGCAGGGTCCCGTGCCGATCCGGGCGGCGAAGATCCGCGGCCACGAGATGAGCGTGCGCACCGTGTGCCTGGGCTGGCACTGGCGGCCCTACGCCTACTCCCGTGAGGCCGTCGACGTGAACGGCAACCGGGTGCTGGACTTCCCCGACTGGATGGTGCGCCTGGGCCGCAAGGCTCTCGTGGCTGCGACCGGCGACCCGCACGCGGGCGATGACTTTACGCCGGACACGGCACTGGTGAACTTCTACGACGACACCGCGAAGATGGGCATGCACCAGGACAAGGACGAGGAGTCCCTCGCCCCGGTCGTGTCCCTGTCCATCGGGGACGCGTGCCGCTTCCGATTCGGCAACACGGAGACCCGCACGAAGCCGTACCAGGACATCGAGCTGGGCTCCGGCGACCTCTTCGTCTTCGGCGGACCCTCCCGGCTGGCCTACCACGGCGTCACGAAGGTGCACCCCGGCACGGCGCCCGACGGCTGCGGACTGGAGACCGGCCGGATCAACATCACGATGCGAGTGACAGGACTGGACGGATGAGCACAGACACGGGCGTGGTGATCGGCGAGGACGGACTGGCCCGCCCCGCGTGGGCAGCGGTCGACCCGCTGCTGCGCGACTACTACGACACGGAATGGGGCATGCCGATCCGCGACGAACAGGGCCTCTTCGAGCGGATCAGCCTCGAGGCGTTCCAGTCGGGCCTGTCCTGGGCGACGATCCTGCGCAAGCGACCGGCGTTCCGTGCCGCCTTCGACGACTTCGACCCGGACCGCATCGCGCAGTACGGGGAGTCTGACGTCGCCCGGCTCCTCGAGGATGCCGGCATCGTGCGGAACCGGGCGAAGATCAGGGCGACGATCACGAACGCGCACGCGACGGTGGGGCTGCGGGAGAAGGGCGGCCTCGTCGACTTCGTGTGGTCGTTCCAGCCTCAGGAGACCCCCTCGCCCCGGACCCTCGCCGAGGTCCCCACCCGATCACCGGAATCGCTCGCCCTGTCCAAGGCGCTCAAGAAGGAGGGCTTCGCGTTCGTGGGCCCCACGACGATGTTCGCCCTCATGGAGGCGATCGGGATCGTCGACACCCACCTCGTGGACTCGCACCGGCGCGGCACCTCCGGCGTCTGGCCGGCATGATCGCCCAGGCGCAGATCCGACTCGAGGCCAACGGGCCCTTCGACCGGGAGGCCGCCCGCACCTCACTGGCCGTCCACGCGGTGGAGGGTCTGCACCTGCTGGAGGGGGCCTCGGCGACGATGACCCGGTGGGTCGACGTCCACGGCGACCCATATGCGATCATCGTGCGCCTGGAGGAGACCGGCGCGACGGTCACGACCGGGACCCGCGACGCGGGTGTGAACGACGAGATCGCCGCCCGAGTGAGGCACTGGTTCGACCTCGACACGGACACGGCCGGAATCGACCGGCACCTGGGCGCAGATCCGTTCTTCGCGGAGCAGGTGCGCGGGCGGCCGGGGCTGCGGATGAGCCGGTTCCAGTCGCCGTTCGAGGCCGTCGTCATGACGGTCCTGGGCCAGCAGGTGACGCTGCGGACCTCGCGCCTGTTCGACGCGCGACTTATCGCCGCGTACGGGGTGAGTCCAGCGGCAGGCGCGGATCGCAGTGCTGGTGTCCACGACCCGTCGAGCCGCGCCGGGACCGCACCGAGAGGGATCGCGGATCTGCGCCTCTTCCCCACGCCCGCCCGGCTGGCAGCGGTCCCTCTCGAGGAGCTGCGCGCCACGATCCGCCTCACCCGCAGCCGCGCACGGACGGTCCACGAGGTCGCGGCCCTCTTCGCGCAGACGGGCGATCCGGACGTGCTGCCGCCGCGGTCGGATCTGCAGTCCGTCCACGGGATCGGCCCGTGGACCCTGGACTACCTGGCGATCCGGGCGGGCACGGATCCGGACGCCTTCCCGGCCTCGGACGCGGTGCTCCGGCGCACTCTGGTCGCGCTCGCGCCGGAGACGGACCCGGGCGCACTCACGGAGCGGATCGCCTCCTGGAGCCCGTATCGCAGCTATGCGGCCGCGCGCCTGTGGGCGCAGGCCAGCTGAACTGACGCAGGCGGCGTGGCCCGGACTCGCAGACGCAAGCTCAGCCGCAGCCGCAGCCGCAGTGTCGATTCTCACAAGCACCTCGCGCGGCCCCCTGATATGATGACTTCATCATGCCGCACACTTGGTCCTCCCGCCCGCTCTACGAGATCAAGGCCGGTCTCTTCCGCGGGCTCTCGCATCCGTACCGCATCCGCATCCTCGAGCTGCTGGCCGACGGCCAGGAGCACACAGTGTCCGAACTCATCGAGGGCACCGAGCTCGAGGCCTCGCACGTCTCCCAGCACCTGAGCGTGCTGCGCCGGAACCGCCTCGTCGCCTCGGAGCGTCGGGGCAGCTTCGTGCACTACCGCCTCACCTCCCCGCGGGTCGCGGACCTGCTGGCCGTCGCCCGCACTCTGCTGGGCGAGATGGCCGCGGACGACTCCCGCCTGGTGGAGGGCTTCGCCGACCTGCCGGAGATCCCCGCCCATGACCGCTGACACCGCCCTGACCTCCGCTCCCCGTCTCGCCGACCGCCTGCGCGGTGCCGCCGCCGAGGCCCGCCGCCTCCTGCCGTCATGGCGCGACTACCGCTCGCTGCGCTCCACCTGGCGGTCCGACCTGGTCGCCGGTGTCACCGTGGGCATCGTCGCGCTGCCGCTGGCCCTGGGCTTCGGTGTCAGCTCGGGCGTGAGCGCCGAGGCCGGGCTCATCACCGCGATCGTCGCCGGCATCATCGCCGCCGTCTTCGGCGGCTCGAACGTGCAGGTCTCCGGGCCCACCGGGGCGATGGTCGTCGTGCTGCTGCCGATCGTCGCGCAGCACGGCGTCGCAGCGGTTGCGACGGTGAGCCTCCTGGCGGGCCTCATGGTGCTCATCGCCGGGGCCCTGCGGCTGGGACGCTCCGTGTCCTTCATCCCGTGGCCGGTCATCGAGGGCTTCACCCTGGGGATCGCGGTCATCATCTTCATGCAGCAGGTACCGGCACTCTTCTCGGGTGCGACGGTCGAGCCGGGAGAGCACAGCTCGAACGCGATCGTCGCAGCCGGCCAGGCACTCATGGCCGCTGACTGGTCGTACGTGCCGTGGGCGGTGGGGGCCGCGGTGCTCGTCGCGCTCATCATGGTGCTGGCGCCGCGCCTCCACTCGGCGATCCCAGGATCCCTCGTGGGCATCATCGTCGTAACGCTGCTGTGCGTCCTCGTGCCCACGCCGCTCGCACGGATCGGGGCGCTGCCGCATTCACTGCCCGCACCCTCCCTGCCCGTGATGGATCCGGCGCTCGTGAGCACCCTGCTGCTGCCCGCGCTGACCGTGGCAGCGCTGGCCGCGATCGAGTCGCTGCTATCCGCCCGCGTCGCGGCGGGCCTGGCGGACACCGGGCCCTACGACCCCGACCGCGAGCTCGTGGGACAGGGCCTCGCATCCATCGGCTCCGGCTTCTTCGGCGGGATGCCCGCCACGGGTGCGATCGCGCGTACGGCGGTGAACGTGCGCGCCGGCGGTCGCACGCGTGTGTCCGTCGTCGTCCACGCCCTCGTGCTGCTGGCGATCGTACTCGTCGCCGCGGGTCCCGTCGGGGCGATCCCGCTCGCGGCGCTGTCCGGCGTCCTCATGGTGACTGCGGTTCGCATGGTGCAGGTCGCGACCGTGCGCTCGATCGTCCGGTCGACGCGGGCGGATGCGGTCGCGTTCGTCGTGACGGCGGCCATCACGGTCTCCGTCGACCTCATCATCGCGGTGCTCATCGGCATCGTCTTGGCGGGTATCGTCGCGATCCGCAATATGTCGCGGTCGACGGCTGTCCGGCGGGAGGACCTGCCTGGCGAGGCCCAGGACGGTGATGAGTGGATCGCCATCATCCGCTTCGAGGGACCGCTCATCTTCACGGCCTCGGACCGGATCTTCGAGCAGGTGAATGCGATCCGGGGGATCTCCGTGGCGATCCTGCGGGTGTCGCAGGTGGGACTGGTCGATGCGAGCGGTGCTCGGGTCCTGGCCGACCTCACTCAGTCGCTGGAGCGGCGCGGCATCACCGTGCTCATCAAGGGCGTGCGGGACGACCACGAGCGGTTGTTCCGCTCCGTGGGCGTGCTCTCCTCCCTGCGGCACCACAAGCACCTGTTCGCGGACATGGACTCCGCTGTGCAGCACGCACGCAGTCACATCGAGCGCGAGCGGGCCGGACGGGGGCAGGCCGGCTGACGCCTGCCCCCGGGGAATCAGGCCGTCAGGACGTACGTGAGGGTCTGGACAACCTGGTCGGTGGTCGTGCACCAGGCCTGGGCGTCCGCGTCGACCTCCTTGAGCGGGTGGACGATGTCCGCGTCGTGCAGGGTGATGTAGGGCTTGCCCAGGGCCGCGGCGTAGCCTGCGTCGAAGGCCGCGTTCCACTGCTTGTACTTGTCACCGAAGCGGACGACGACCAGGTCGCTCTGCTCGATGAGCGTCCGCGTGCGGATCGCGTTGACCTTGGCGGACTGGTGGTCGCGCCAGAACGAGCTGTCGTTCTCGCCCAGGTGGTCGCCCGCGGCGTCGCTCGCGGGGTGATCCGTCACGGGTGCGGTGAAGACGACGTCGAGGCCCGCGGCCTCTGCTCCGCGCTGGATCTCATCGCGCCAGTCGGTGTGGATCTCGCCGGAGAGGTAGACGAAGAAACTCATGGGGGATGCTCCTCGAACGAATCGGGCCGGTCAGGGGTCGTTCACCACCCTAGTCGGTCACGACCGGCGTCCAGCCGCCGGTCGCGCGGACGCGCGGTCGGGGATCAGAGTGCGATCCGCGGCTAATCACGCGCGCCCGGCCTGCCTCGCTCCTCCGAATCGGGGTGGATGCTGCGTGTCTCCGACCGTTCGTAGCTGCGCTGGACGTAGTCGCTCACATAGATCCGGGGCAGCGCCTTGACCACGGCGAGTGCGACGTAGATCGCGGTGTTGATCGCGACGAACCCGGCCAGCGCCGCGAACCAGTCCGTCGTGAGGATCGATTCCGGGAGGATCATGGGCGACCTCGCTCTTCATTCTCGTTCGCATGGACCGGGACGGCATCACTGCGTCCCCACGTCGCCTTCCGACCCAGCAGGATCTCGAGGGCCCCCTTGAGGAACACGATGTTGAGGAACGCGGCGAACACCAGTTCTGGGATGAGGAGCGCTGCGACGATCCGCGCTCCCCACGTCGATCTCCAGACGGTGACGACTCGTTCGATCATGAAGATGGCGCCCAGAATCATCCAGAACGGATACCAGACCCACTCATCACGCGCCAGAAGCGTCAGGATGATGACGAGGAAATATGATCCCAGCGCGACCGCCCCGTAGCCGATGCCCAGCTGCTGGAACCAGTACCGGATCGTCTGCGGCGTCACCCCGTAGGCACCCAGGTTCTCGAGCGCACCGCGCTGCCAGCGCAGCCGCTGATGCCAGAGCTGCTTCCACGTCGGCATGACCTCGGTGACCACCGAGCACTCATCCGGAGAGACCATGAGGCCGCCCAGAGATTTCAACGCCAGGGTCAGTTCGTTGTCCTCCGTGAGCGCCGCAGTGTCGTAGACATCGCCGGTGCGGCCGGGGATCAGGGTGCCGCGGGACTCTGCGACGGTGCGAAGCCCCCGGGCGCGGAACGCTGAAGCAGTGCCGGTGAGGACGAACACGCGACCGCGTCGACGACGGATGTCGCGACCGTACCGCGTGTACTCGTTCCGCTGGAACTGACCGATCAGCCCTGCCCCGTCCTCGCCGTAGAAGAGGCCGCCCACGGCCATGAGTGCACGGTCAACGGTGAATCGGCGTCGGGCCTCGGTCACGAAGCCCTGGTCGAGGGCGGTGTCGGCGTCGACGATCATGACGATGTCGTTCTCGCCCGCGTGGGGCAGCAGACCGCGGAGCGCCTGGTTGAGGCCACCGGCCTTCTTGTCGGCGTTGTCCCTGGTCTCGAACACCTCCACCCCGGCGGCACGGGCGAGATCCGGTGTCGCATCCGTGCAGTTGTCCGCCACCACGATGATGCGGTCCGGACCATCGTCCTGTGCCTGGAGCGCTTCGATCGTCGAGGAGATCCGCTCCTCCTCGTTGTGGGCCGGGATGAGCACGGTCACGGTGATGGGACCGTGGTACACCCCGCGGGTCTGCGCCATCACGATCTTCGGCGCCAGCGGGAGACCTTCTGCGTCGTCGGATCGACGGGATCGGGAGGTGACGACCTGCTCCGCCACCACCGCGATGACGACGAAGACCGCCGCCGTGATGAGCGCGATGACCAGCACCGCGACAGGCGGGGTGTAGTCGTCATACAGCACTCTCCACGAGCCGAAGAGTACGGCTTCCCGCGCGCCCGGCGATGCGGGATCGGAGAACACGACGGCCAGCCACATGAGCAGTCCGCCCATCGCGGCGACGCCCACGACACCGATGCCGATCACGCGAGCGACGACGGGCTTCTTCTCAGACATTCTTCTCCATCACCTGATCAGACTGGGGCACCTCTGACTCGAGATGCGTGCTGATGAACGCATCCATCGGCACGGCCGCACCGATGTGGAACCCCTGCGCGTATGTGATCCCACAGTCGCGGACTCTCTCGAGAATGGCAGCGCTCGACACATGCTCGGCGATCGTCAGCATTCCCTGGTCCCGTCCGAGGCGGCTCACAGCTCGGACGATCCGGGCGTCAGTCTCGCTGCAGATCATGCCCTCCACGAATTCGCCCGCGATCTTCAGATACTGGAAATCGAGACGACTGAGGTACCGGAAGGGAGCGTTCCCCGTACCGAAGTCATCGATCGCGAACACCGCTCCCAGGTCGCTCATCACCTGCTGGAACTTCCGCGCCGGGTCCAGTTCGATCAGGGGTGCGGTCTCCGTGACCTCGAGGATCAGCGAGCCCTGCGGGAATGGCCGGTTCTCCAGTTCTTCTGCGAAGAGTGCACGCGCCTCCGCCGATCCCAGTGATTGCGCCGAGACGTTCAGCGACAGCCGGAAATCCGGCCGATGATCCTGCAGTCGCTCGAGCACGTCGAGTCCCATGCGCAGCACTCTCACGTCGAGGTCCGGGCACAGTCCAGCCTGCTCCGCTACCCCGACGAACTCGCCTGTCGATAGCGGCGGTGCGCCGCATGTGAGCCTCAGCAGCCCCTCGGCCAGGTCGATCCTGCCGGTCCTGAGATCGAGCATCGGCTGGAGGTCGATCCTCATTGCGTCGGATTCCAGAACTGCGCGCACGTCCGCCACTGAGGTCCCCGGCGCACCCGCACGAACAAGACCGTCGGCTGTGGTCGATCCCGCTGTGCGACTCCTACCAGCCCTCTTGGCGTCATACATCAGGCGATCGGCGAGCCGGAACGGGTCGATGCCCTGGTCGCGTGCATCAGTGAACATGCTGAACCCGATGCTCGCTCTGATGCGGCCCGTTTCATCCGAACGACCTCCGAACCGTTCATCGACGGCCTCCGCGATCCTCCGACTGACCCCCTCCGCAGCTCCCCTGGTCGCAGTCGGCAGCACGATGACGAACTCGTCGCCGCCCAGCCGCCCCACCAGATCCTCCGCCCGGACCTGCTCGGTCAGGAGACGGCCGAACTCGACCAGCAACTGATCGCCGACATGGTGGCCCAGCGCATCGTTGACCTGCTTGAAGTTGTCGAGGTCGATCATCATGAGCGCACCATCGCCCGCGCCGTGTTCGCCCGCCGCGACGATCCGCTTGACCTCCGCCTCGAGCCGACGGCGGTTGGCCAGCCCGGTGAGCGAATCGTGTTCGGCCATGCGCGTCACGAGGTCTTGGAGCCTCTGTCGCTCTGTGACGTCGACGGCATTGACGAGCAGCGACCGATGCGCGTCATCTCCGGTGCTGAGCACGCGGAACGACAGCGCCACATTCCTCCGACGCCCTCCCGCGGTGGTGAAGGTCCGGTCTATGTGCACGATCGTGCCCGATTCCGACAGGCCCCACCACACCTCATCGATCAGACGTGGCTCGACGCTGAAATCGTCAAGACGGCGACCAGGCAACAGGTCAGCCGGTGTGCCGACGAGCTCGCCGAGGGCACGGTTGGCAGCGACGATCACTCCCGACTGATCGAGTGTAGCCACCCCCTGCGGAGCGTTCTCGAAGAGCAACTTGGCCTCGTCGTGCGCACGGGTCAGGTCCTGGACCATCCGGTACTCGTCAGTGCTGTCATGGAAGAGCAGCAGCGCATTCCCCGGGGATGCCTCCCCCCTTCAGATACAGCGGGGCGGCACTCGTCATGAACACGCGACGGGACTCGGCGGGCGCGTCGTCTGCGGCATCAGCGAGTCGGACGAGCGCCCCCTTCACGCTCTCCCCGTGCAGAGCCCTGCCGCCGGGGCCGCTCTTCTCGTCGAAGGGTTCGCCGTCGAGGTCGACGAGCCTCCGCAGGATGTAGCCCTCCTCATCACCCGACGGGACAACGAAATCCCACGCGGCTGCGTTCACCGGATATGCAGTGCCGCGCTGATCGAGGATCAGGAAAGCGTCCGGGATCGTGCGCGCCAGGACCTCCAGCTCCTCGACCAACGCGGTCTGCTGCTGAACTGTGGTGGAGACGACCAGTGTGAGCAGGACGCAGAGGATGATGAGCAGCTGGACCGCAGTGGCCAGTACCACCGGATCATCACCGCTCACGGCGAACGGTGCTTCACCCACGACGAAGGTGAGCGCGACAGTTGCTGCGAGCGTCAAACCCACATGCACAGTCGCGAGTATGACGGGGAGCTTCGTGGCGCTCCAGTACAACGGCAGCATGACCAGATAGACGATCGGAAGCTGCGATCCCAGGCCGAACACCAGTGCCAGCACCACCGCCGTGAGCGCAAGCACTCCGGCGAATTCACGCAGAGCCTTCTTCTCCATTGTCCGGACGACTGCGGCGGAGATCGTCAGGCCACAGCCGGCGATCGCGATGATGCTCGCCAGGTCCCGAAGCATCACGCTTGCGTAGTAGGAAAGCGTCACGGGCTCACCGAGCTGGGTCAGCGCGAGAAGGAAGACCCCTTTCGACAGGGCCACTGCCAGAATCCCCACGGTGAGGAGTCGGTAGACGTGCTGAGCGGTTCTGATCGCGAATCCAGGCCCGGACTGCCCGGTCGCACCGTCATGCACGGGCGCCGTGAGTCGAACCCGTTCGAAGTACCCCATGGCCAGTGCGATGAGTGGAGCCTCCAGAAGGTTCGAGAGCCCGACGAGTACCAAGAAGGGAACCGAGCCGTTCTCGAACGCAGCCCAGCGGAGGACGGGCACGAGGGCGACGACGGCGCACACGACGGCGTATGCACTCCATCTGCGACAAGTCGCTGCCCACCACACGGCGATGCCGACCGATGGCCAGATTACGGCGATAGACAGCCCGGAGTAGACGGTTGAGAACGACGCGACCACGGCCACGGAATACGCGAGGGCGAAGATCAGGTGGCGGTACCACGATTCGCCCCGCGGTCGGCTCTGAGACTCGGTCGCACGGGAGGTTTGGAGCAACAGCCATCGACTCGTCGAGTTCAGTGCAACCGCTCCTTCTGGCATCGTCGGCCCACTCGCGGGTCCTGGACGGCATCAGCCGCTACCACACGGCTCCTCGAAACTCATACTAGTACCGAGACTTCGGCTCAGTGCACGGATCGTGAGGGAGCCCCCAGCAGTACGCCGCTGCTCCGAGGTTCAGACGTTGAACCAGAACTCCATCGCGTTCCGGACCAGAGCAGCCTCGGTATGAAACGGGCACCGGATCCGCGCCAGCAGCCCTTCAACACTTCTGCGTTGCAGAGATCAACAGGCCGTGTCTGCTGGTCGAGGGGAAGACACCGACTTCACCAGGATCAAGCAGGGGGTTCCTTCAACCCAGAGCGCGATCTCTTCCAGCCGCAGCGAGCCCCACACGGACCGTCCACGTCTCCATGGAGCCAGCTGCGTCGATGTACTCTTCGTTGGATTCCGGCTGTGCGAACCACTGGGAAACCGTGCCGAGCCACCTCGCTACGTCGTCAGGTACCTTCTGGTCGAACTCAGCGATCCTTGCTGCGCTGGGGGCTCATGCAACCGCGAGCGGCGTGATCGCAGCCACCTTGTCCCTCAGAGCGCGACGCTCGAGCCGCAGTTCATAGTTCGACTGCAGGTTCATCCAGAACTCCTCAGACGTCCCGAAGTACCGCGCCAGGCGGATCGCCGTGTCGGCGGTGATCCCCCGCTTACCGTGCACGATCTCGTTGATCCGGCGCGGCGGCACACCGATGGACACAGCAAGCTTGTTCTGCGTGATCCCGAAGCCCTCGATGAAATCCTCCATCAGGATCTCTCCCGGGTGGATCGGCTCGATCAGGTCGGCCTCAGTGATAGTCGACGAGTTCGACATTATCCGCACCTCCATCTCTCCAGAAGAAGCAGATCCGCCACTGGGCATTCACCCGGATGCTGTGCTGACCCCGCCGATCTCCGGCCAACTTCTCCAACCGATTCCCGGGCGGGATCCGCAGGTCGTCGACGTCCTTTGCCGCGTGAATCAGCTCGAGCTTGCGCAGCGTCGCCCGCTGCACGGTCCGATCAACACCCTTGACGTACTGCTCGTGCCAGATTCGTTCGGTGTCTTTGTTCCCGAATGATCTGATCACGAGAGCATTCTATAACGGGAGCCGTCAATAACGCTATACGTTAAACCGGAACTCGACCGAGTTCCGGCACGGAGCAACCTCTGGGCTCGACAGGTCGACGTCGCAGGAGCACTTAAGCAGCCGCCCCCACGGGGTATGCGTGCTCTGGGCTGGATCAGGGCTCAGAGTACGTATTCGAAAAGGTGGAACTGGGTCAGGTCCGTGCCCTCGTAGACGACCGTGTGGCAGCCCAGGTCGGTGAAGCCGTGGCGCTCGTAGAGCTTCCGCGCGGGGACATTCTCGACGTAGGTGTCCAGGCGGACAGCCTTGCAGCTCTGCTCGCGGGCGACCTGGAGCGTCGCATCCACGAGGGAGCGTGACACTCCTGTGCCCAGATGGTCGGGCACGACGCCCAGAGCGTGCACGACGAGGACTTCATGCGGCTCCGCCTCGATGGTCCACGCGGCATCTCGGTAGGCGTCCACGGCGTCGTGGTTGAGCACTGTGACCCCCGCGATCTCGCCGCCCTCATCGCGCGCGAGATAGAGCTCGCCGGCCTCGACCCAGCCGGCGACCTCCTCGGGGGTGGGGGGGGTTCTCGGTGTGCCAGTGCGGGAAGTCGACGGTCTCGGCCAAGTGGTCGATGATCAGCCGGTACGCCTGCTGCGCGACGGCGGTGTCAGTCGCTTGTGCTCGTCGAAACGTCAGAACCATGCTCAGTGTCCTTCTATCGACTTCTCCGACCATTGCCGTGAGAGAAGCCCATCGTGATGCCTACCGACTGTAGCGCGTTGATCTGTACCCGAATGCGTTCCGCCGCATCGCAACTCTTGAGGGCACGGCGACGGCGGACAAGCTGGTGTCAGCCGTGCGAGGTGTCCGCCGAGGGGCGATGCCGCAGCGGAGCCGCCCAGGGCTCGCCGAAGATCAGCTGCGTCCGACAGTGCGCGACCTGCGGCAGCGCCAGAAGCTTGTCGATGATGAGGGTCTGCAACTCGGTGCTGTTGGCGACTGCGACGTGGACGAGGTAGTCCTCGCTGCCGCTGACGTTGTAGAGCGCGAGCGTCTCCGGCAGGGCGAGAGCCTTCTGCACGAAGTCGTTGGCCATGTCGCGGTCGTGCGGACGGATCTGAATGCCAAGGAACGCCTGCTCCCCTTTGCCGAGCAAGCGCGGAAGCACATGCGCGCGCGTAGCAACGATGGTGCCGTTGCGGCGAAGTCTCCGGATCCGCTCCAGGCAGGTGCTCGGAGCCACACCCACCTTGGCGGCGATGTCCTTGTTCGGCATGGTCGCATCCACCTGCAACAGTTCGAGGATCGCCCAGTCCACCGAATCCAATTCGGGCTGTCGAGCTGACTTCATCTGAGGTTCACGCATGGATACAGAGTAGCGAATCCTACCCGTAACCTGGCTTCCGAAAGATTCTACGGATCGGAGGCGCAGGTGGGAGCAGAATCCTGGGCGGCGTTCGCCCTCGCTCTGCTGGTAGCGCTCGCAGTGCCCGGCCCAGACCTCGTGCTCGTCGTGCACTCAGCGACCCGCAGCGTCCGGGAAGGCGCATCCACTGCAGTGGGGATCGTCGCCGGCCTGATGCTGCACGCGCTGCTCGCTGCCGCCGGTGCGACCGCCCTACTGGTGTCTGCGCCTGGGGCGCTGACCATCATGCAACTGCTCGGGGCTGGAGTGCTGCTGTGGATGGGCGCGAGCATGCTTCGGGCCACCCCCAGCACCGACCCTGACGCCACCGAGGACATCGGGCACCGGACACAGGGCGGCTGCGCGCGTGGATTCGTTACGAACGCGACCAACCCGAAGGCGCTGCTCTTCTTCACGGCGATCCTGCCCCAGTTCATCGGACATGGCGACGGAGCGAAGATGCGGACCGTCGCCCTGTGCGCAGCGGTCGTGCTCGGCGCAGGATTGTGGTGGACGGTGACGATCGCGCTGATCCGGCTGTTCGGCTTCCACCGGTCCCCGACCGCGGGCCGGATCATTACCCTCCTGGGCGGCGTCGCGCTGCTGTTGGAGCGGACGAACCGGCCCTTGGCGTGGGTGACGACCGAGGTCAGCGCATAGCTGCGGCAGCCGTTGCGGCCGGTGGCTGCGGTGTCGCACTCGGTGCGCCAACGGCGGCCATCCTGGGCGGTCCATTCGCCGTTCTTGGCGAGGGGATTGGTCTTCCATGCGCCGCGGTGCGAGGGCAGGTAGGTCAGGTTGTTGAACACCCAGCCGTTGTGGGCCACGTACTGGCCGCCGACCGTCGACACCTTGGTGGCGAAGATCTCGGTGCGGCAGCGCACCACCGTGGAGGAGTACTTGCTGCAGTCGGTCTTCCAGTAGCGGCCGTTGACGTAGTGGCCGCCGGGCGTGACGTACTGGGTGGTCTCGGAGGCCTGCGCGGCCTGGGGTGCCACCAGGCCGAGGGTGGTGCCGAGCAGAGCGGCCACCGAGGCGGTGATGAGGCGCTTGAGCAGGGGTATGGTCCTTCGGGGCTGGGATGAGCGGCCTCGAGTTTAACAGTTTCCTGATGAAACCCCAAGAAATCTCTCAGGATTGACTCCCTGAGCGACGGCGTCACGGCAGGTCAGGCCCCGGTCGCGCCAGAACACCGCTACCACGAAGCCTGAGAACCCGGCTGCGTCGACAGGTACAGCACCCGACACCTCGGCGCTCACCCGGTACCCGCCGCGCTTGGGATCATGCGCCTCTCCCGAGCCCGGCGGTGTTGTGGCGGTTCAGGAGATCTGGTTACTGTCTTCTTGGACGTAAAGGGTCTCGGCACGCTGGAGGTCTGAGTTCACCGAGATCCTCATGGAGTCGGTCACCGTCCGCCCACCGGCAGGCTGGATGGAAGGTGGCGTCTGAGCACCGGGGTTTTTCAGGAGCTTGAAGGGGATCACAAACCCGCCGGTCTGCGTGGGCATTCCGAGCGTGTTTCCGTTGTAGGCGATGGAGTCGTGGGTGAACGTCAGCGTCGTCCACGCGCCCTGTGTTGTCGTCGCGGTCCACTCCCACGGAGCACCACCGTCGTCTGCCTCATCGAGCCACGTGGCTTGATCCGCCAGGAGTTCGTACACGGTGTTGTCGAATGTCAGCTGTACGGTAATGGGACCACTCGTCCAGTTTTTGTACGTGTCAAACTGAACCGTGTTGTACAGAGACTCGTCATAGAGCATCATCTGCATGCCGAGCTGGAACTTGACCTTGCCCTCGCCGTCATCAGAGATCAATCCGTGTGGCCACGTCGTTACGTTGGTGTCCTTCTGGTTGGTGTCGGCAGCCTGGGTATCAATGAGGGCCATATAGTCGCCCGGCCTCGGCGTGCTGGACGCAGCGAACGCGGGTGCCGAGCTGGCAACCACGATGGTTGCGGCGCTCCACGCCGCTCCTGCGGCCAGCACCCTGCGTCGTGCGGGGTGGGACTCGGCGATCTTGCGTGTGGACAAGGGACTTCCTCTCGGCGAACGGGCCTCGGGCGGTGGATATAACGGCTCCGGTTTCCAAGCTAATACCATCCTAACACGACTCGGTGACCCACCTCCGCGTCCCCAAAGTCAGTGCAGGTCGGCGGCCCCCAGCCGTGGGGAGCGAGCGCCCAGTCCCACGGGCTGCACGCGCCAGGTAGGGCCCGCTCGTAGCCTTTGCCGTGCAGCCTGGTGCTGACCACCTGGCAGCGCTCGACGCCCTCACCGACTCCGGCGACCGCGGCTCCTTCGAGGGCCCTCCTCACGAGGCCGCCGGTCTGGTGACGATCGCGTGCGGGCCAGTGGGTCGACAACCAACTTGCCCACTGGGCGGGCGAGGCCCGACCCAGCTCCGACACCGCGCCAGTTCGATTGCGAGGTTCGCGCCTACCCGAAAGTTGACGTCGCGACGGGGGTTCGAGCTCTATGCTCGCCACATGGAGTGGTGGCGCAAACCGAGGCAGGATTCATCACGGCTATCGGGCCGCCAAGGCCTGGCTTGTCTCGACGCGGGAGTTGCGTGATGCTTGGCCTGACCGTAGGCCCGGGTGGCGCCGTCAAGCCAGGAGCGTGCGACCTCCTCGACGCGAGCCAGGACGGCGTCGTCGTCGACCACCTCGGCCACCAGACCCCACTCAAGGGCCTCCCGGGCGCTGAGCAGGCGGTCGGTGAGCACGAGTTGGAGCGCACGGCGCTCGCCGACGGCGCGGGCGAGGTGGGCGGTCACCGACAGGTCGGGCGTCAGCCCCATGGCCGCGTAGCGGCTGCCGATCCTGGCAGAGGCACCGGCGACGGCGTAGTCGCTGCAGAGCATGATGCCGAGGCCTCCCCCCGCGGTGGCGCCCTGCAGCGCCACTGCCACCGGGATGGCCGATTCGGTCAGCGCCAGGATGCCTGCGTTGATGGTCTGCGCCAGCGCCTCCACCTCCTCAGCGCCGCTCATGGAGGTGGCCATCTCCGCCACGTCCCCGCCGGCGCAGAAGGAGGAGCCGGCGCCAGCCAGGACGATGGCGCCGACGTCGCCCCTGCCGGTCACCTCGATGGTGACCCGCTCCCAGGCCCGTGCCATGTCTGCGTTGAAGGCGTTGAGCCGCTCGGGGCGGTTGAGGCTGAGAGTGGCTAGACCGTCGTCGACGGACAGCAGGATCGGATCGCTCACCGGTTCTCCTCCTCGTACGCCTCGAACTCGCGGAGCTTTTCCCCGTAGCCGCTCTGGGGGTCATGGCGCAGGTCCAGCCAGAGGTCGACGAGCGCCTTCACGGCCGCTGGCGCGATCACGTTCTGCCCCATGCAGAGGATCTGTGCGTCGTAGTTCTCCACCGCGCCGCGCACGGTGATCAGGTCGTGGGCCGTGGCGGCCCGGATTCCCTTGACCTTGCTGGCGACGATGGCGGTGCCGATCCCGGTGCCGCAGACGAGGATCCCGCGGTCGGCGTGGCCCGCCGCGATCTCGCGGGCGGCGCGGAGGGAGACATCGGGATAGGTGATGTCGTCGGTGGAGAGGTCGATCACCTCGGACACCCTCCCATCGGCCCTCAGGTGGGCCACCAGTTCGTCCTTCAGCGCCGCGCCGTTAGCCGGCGCCCCCACCACGATCTTCACTCGTCTGCCCGCTCTCCGTCGATGTCGATGCACCATCGAGCCTACTCCCCGAGACCGGTGGCGCTTCTTCTGCGGGGAAACGACTCAGGGCCGCCGTCTCGATGAGACGGCGGCCCTGAGCGGACTAGTTCAGATCAACGAATGACCTTGAGGTCGAGGCCTGGGGGCCCTGCTCGACGTCGTATTCGACCTTCTGGCCCTCTTCGAGAGTGCGGTAGCCATTGGACTGGATCGCGCTGAAGTGCACGAACACGTCTGCCGACTGATCGTCAGCCTCGATGAAGCCGAAGCCCTTGTCGCCGTTGAACCACTTTACGGTACCTGTTGCCATACTATTTTCCCTTCTGACATGGGGCCCGCAACCACTCGTGGCCCCACGTTCATCTGCGGCCTCCGCCGTTTGCGTCCTGAAGGATGGCCAGCCTGCCGAAGTTCGACCTGCCGGGCAACCAACTTTTGAGTCAGGGGGATTTTTGAGTCAGCGTTCGTGCCGAGCAATCGCCCGCCGAACAATTAGAACTTGCCCCGAGAGCAGGCCCTTCGAGGCCGCCTGCCTGCTCCGCTCACACACCAAAAGGAAGGCAGCGGGCCCCTGCGGAAGCTCCGCAGGGGGCCGATCAAAGTCCCAGTTCAGCGGGACAAACGCTTAGCAACTGATGGTAGATCGGAACTCGTCCGCCGAGCCAGATCCGAAGCTGCGAAGGTAAAACTCCTGGTCAGACGGCCTTTTTTAGACATTGAACCTGAATTCGACCACGTCACCGTCCGACATGACGTAGTCCTTGCCCTCCATGCGGACCTTGCCGGCGGCCTTCGCCTCGGCCATCGAGCCCAGCTCGTCGAGGTCCGCGAACGACACGACCTCGGCCTTGATGAAGCCCTTCTGGAAGTCGGTGTGGATGACGCCGGCGGCCTCGGGCGCAGTGGCACCCTTGGGCACGGTCCACGCGCGCGATTCCTTGGGTCCCGCCGTCAGGTACGTCTGCAGACCCAGCGTGTCGAATCCGACCCGCGCGAGCTGATCGAGGCCTGCCTCGTCCTGGCCGCTCATCTCGAGCATCTCCGCGGCCTCGGCCTCGTCGAGCTCCGCCAGCTCCGACTCGAACTTCGCATCGAGGAAGATCGCCTCGATCGGCGCGACGAGAGCACGCAGCTCGTCCTTCTTCGTCTCGTCCGAAAGAATGTCGTCGTCAACGTTGAAGACGTACAGGAACGGCTTGGTCGTCATGAGCTGGAGTTCGCGCAGCGGCTCCGCGTCGAAGCCGTCGCCCATCGCCTGGAAGAGCGTGCGCCCCTCCTCGAGGATGGCCTGGGCCTTCGTCATCGCGTCGAGGATCTCCGGATCGGTCTTCTTCTGCTTGACCTCCTTCTCGATGCGCGGCCGCGCCTTCTCGAGAGTCTGGAGATCCGCGAGGATCAGCTCCGTGTTGATCGTGTCGATGTCGTCGGACGGCGACACCTTTCCGTCGACGTGGACGACGTCGTCGTCGGAGAACGCGCGGATGACCTGGCAGATCGCCTCGGCCTCCCGGATGTTCGCCAGGAACTGGTTGCCCAGCCCCTCCCCCTCCGACGCACCGCGGACGATGCCGGCGATGTCGACGAAGCTGACCGTCGCGGGGATGATCCGCTCCGACCCGAACACCTCCGCCAGTCGGTTGAGACGGGGATCAGGCAGCGGGACGACGCCCACGTTGGGCTCGATGGTCGCGAACGGGTAGTTCGCGGCGAGCACCTGATTCTTGGTCAGCGCATTGAACATGGTCGACTTGCCGACATTGGGCAGTCCGACGATTCCGATAGTAAGAGCCACAGAAGGGGAGTCTAGTCGTTCGCCTCCAGGGCTGTGTCCGTGCCGCGTGCTTGCATGGTGGGTATGGAAGCGATCTCACTGACCGGGTCCCTCATCCTCGTCCTCGCGATCGGCATCGCGCTGGGCTGGTGGCTGGGCAGCAACCGCTCGCGCGCTCAGTCGCAGGAGCGGCTCGTCCGTGCGGAGACGACGGCTCAGATCCTCTCCCAGCGCACTGAAGCGCTCGAGGCCGATGCTCAGGTCGCCGGAGAGCTCACCGCCGCGGTCGGCCCCCTCACGTCCACCGTACGCGCGCTCACCCAGCAGGTGACGGGACAGGACCGGCAGCAGACCGCCCGCCTGGCGGGACTGGACGAACAGCTGCGGCAGCTCGCTGCTCAGAACCAGCGACTCCAATCCTCGACGCACGGGCTCCTCACCGCGCTGTCCTCCGACAGCGGTCGCGGCGACTGGGGTGAGGTTCAGCTCCGCCGCATCGTCGAACTGGCCGGCATGACCCAGCACATCGACTTCGACGTACAGGTGACCGCCACGACGGATGCCGGGCGGATCCGACCGGACATGATCATCCGGCTCCCGGGCGACGCATCCATCGTCCTCGATGCGAAGACACCGCTCAGTGGTCTGGACGCCGGCGGAGACGCCGAGGCCGATGCCACCGGATCTGACTCCCCCACCGGTGCAGGTGGGCGCGACCGCGTTCGTGCTGCGACGCAGGTGCACGCCGTCCGCAGGCACGTGTCCGCGCTGTCGAAGAAGTCGTACTGGCAGGCCTTCACGCCCACTCCGCGCTTCGTCGTCTGCTTCCTGCCGTCGGACGGCCTCCTGACCCTGGCCGGTCAGGAGGATCCCGCACTCATCGACGATGCGCTGTCCTCCGGCGTCATCCTCGCGTCGCCGTCGACCCTCCTGGGTCTCCTCAAGACGGTCGCCCTCAACTGGCAGCAGGCGGAGCTCAGCAGCAGTGCCCACCAGATCCTCGACCTGGGCCGCGAGCTGCACGACCGCGTCGCGACCCTCACGGAGCACCTCACGCGCATGGGGTCCAGCCTGGATCGGAGTGTCGAGGACTACAACCGCCTCGTCGGCTCCTTCGAATCGCGGTTCCTCCCCACCGCGCGCAGGCTCTCCGCCACCGGCGTGTCCGACACCGACCTGGGCGAACCGCAGGAGCTGACCGGCCGTGCGCGCGGACTCACAGCCCGCGAGTTCTCCGCCGTCCGCGGCACCGGGAACGGCACGTCCTGACAGATCCACCCTCCCGCACGTGTGCGGGAGGGTGGATCAGCAGGGTGAGGACTCAGCCGCGGCGGAGTCAGTCGGCGGTCGTGCTGCCCAGGACCTCGCCGTCCTCGTCCAGCGCCTGGACCACGACGTTGTCCAAGTCGTCCTCCACGGGAATGGCCGTCTCGAACCCATCACGGTCGACGGTCGTGACCTCCTGGCGCGAGCCCTCGTCCGCCCCGGCCAGAACGCGCCACTGCTCGACCTCGGTCGCACCGTTCCACGAGACGTACACGTGCGTCTCGTCGTCCGCCGTCTGCATGTTCGCCGCCGGCGGCTCTGCGGGTGCGCCCGTCCACTCGTGCAGGTACGCGCGGTAGTTCGAATCGGCGCCCACGGTGCCGTCGCGCACCACCTCACCGTCGGCCGTGTACTCCGTGAAGGACGGGAGCGCGCCCCATCCCAGCACGACGTTGCCGTTCTCCAGCTCCTGGTAACTGCCCTGGTTCGCCGCGATCCGCGGCACCGGCGGCAGGAACTCGTCGATGACCTCGACGGTCTTCTCCTCCGGGTCGACGTCGAGGCGCAGACCGCGGGACGAGTCGCCCAACGTGGGCGAGGACTGGTTGTCGAACAGGGTCAGCGCACCGTCCGCGCTGCGCTCCGCGTCGTGCTGCCATGCGAAGTACGCATCCTCCGGCATGTCGAAGTCCGACCCGGGTCCGCCCAGCGTCCAGTTCACCTCGCCGGTCTCGCGCTCGAGGTTGTAGATCGCATGCGTGTTGCGGGCGGAGACGAGCAGCGACCCGTCATCGTCGACGGTCACGGAGTTCCCGTGGAAGTAGTCGTAGGGCTTGTCCTCCGTCCCGGCGTCATCCTCGAACTCCCGCTCGGACTCCGTCACCGGGATGTGGTCGAGCGAGCTCCAGTCCAGGAGCACCTCACCGGTCTCGATGTCGATCTCCTGGATCACACCGTCCCAGACCCAGCCGTCCGCATCGCCGCCCACCTCGCTCAGATCCGCCTGCTTGGGGACGTACGCGATCAGCAGCATCGTGCCCTCGTCCGTGATCGTCGTCTCGTGGAGATCGACCATCCGATGGGGCAGGTCACCGCCCATGCCCACACGGGCGATCTCCTGATACGACTGGTCGACGACGACCACCTCGCCCTCGGCCAGAGGCGTGTCGACGATCCCCTCCCACCAGGTGAGCACCGGCTCCCCGTGGTACTCCTGGACCCGCAGGTCCCAGCCTGCGGTGGGCTCGTCCGTCTCCTGGGCCTCGTCGTCCTCCTGGATCCAGACGGGCTCGCCCTGGTCATCGATGATCGTCCGACCGGACCACTGCCCGGTCTCGCGCGATTTGGGGCCCACGAAGAAGTACTCGTCGGACCGGTCACCGTCGGCGGGGCTCAGCTCGATCTGCGGAGCCGTGAGGTCGGTGCTCTCGTACTCGGTGTTCTCGAACTCGTCGGCCTCACCGCCGTCGGTCGAACATCCCGCCACCACGACGAGCGTCGCGGCGGAGAGCAGGGCTGCGGTCTGGGGCCAGGGGCGCACGGCCGGCATCGAATCATCCTGTTCACGAAGACGTCTGCGGGTCGCAGACCGCCTACGGAGCAGGCACTCTGCCGCACGTCAGCCTACTGGAAAAGCGCGAGTCGTTCGCAGAGGCCAGGTCGCAGCCCTCAGGAACCCGCGGCCGCCTTGAGGTCCTTCCGCAGCTCACTGGGCAGGGAGAAGATGAGGTCCTCCTCCGCCGTGCGGACCTCTTCGACGTCGGTGTACCCGTAGTCGGCCAGCAGGCGGATCACATCCTGGACCAGGACCTCGGGCACACTCGCCCCACTGGTCACGCCCACGGTCGCGACTCCGTGGAACCACTCCTCGTCGATCTCACGGGCGAAGTCCACACGATGGGACGCCTTCGCGCCGTGCTCCAGCGCGACCTCGACGAGGCGCACGGAATTCGACGAGTTGGCCGATCCCACGACGATCACCAGGTCCGCGGCCGGTGCGACCTTCTTGACCGCCACCTGCCGATTCTGCGTCGCATAGCAGATGTCGTCGCTGGGCGGGTTCTCCAGGTGAGGGTAGCGCTCACGCAGGATGTCGACCGTCTCCATCGTCTCGTCGACGCTCAGTGTGGTCTGCGAGATCCACACCAGCTTGTCCGTGTCCGGGAGGTCAACTGTCCGCGCCTCCTGAGGGTCCTGCACGAGGGTGATCGCCTCCGGCGCCTCCCCCATCGTGCCTTCGACCTCCTCGTGGCCCGCATGGCCCACGAGCACGATCGAGTACCCGCGCTTCGCGAACCGCACCGCCTCGCGATGCACCTTCGTCACGAGGGGGCACGTCGCGTCGATCGTGTCGAGGCTCCGGGTCGCCGCCTCCGCATGCACCGCCGGCGACACACCGTGCGCGGAGAACACGACCCGTGCGCCCTCCGGAACCGCGTCCGTCTCGTCGACGAAGATCGCTCCCTGCTCCGACAACGTGTCGACCACGTGCCGGTTGTGGACGATCTCCTTGCGGACGTAGACGGGCGCGCCGTAATGCTCGAGCGCGCGCTCCACCGCGATCACCGCTCGGTCGACCCCGGCGCAGTAGCCCCGCGGGGCGGCCAGCAGGACCTTCTTCTCTCCGCCGGCGGGCTGACGGATCTGCGAGGGGTCCTTGCGGCGGCGCGGCATCGTCGGCACGGGAACTGTCACAGTCATACCCGCCAGTCTAGGCCGTGCTCGTCAGAGGACCCTGGACGTGTGCGCCGCCCCGCCGGCGGGCACCACAGCTCACCGCGCGGTGGGCTCCCGGCTGGGTCGCGCTCAGTCCGACGGATCCAGGCGGGACAGCGCCGGCGAGTAGTTGTACAGCCGCAGCCGGACGGCGCCGACTGCCGGCGCGGGATCGGTCCGGGCGGACCGCAGCGCTCCGGGCCCGCCGTCCACGTCCAACACGGTGAGGCTGGCTGGATGACTGGGCACCGCGCTGCGCGGGTCGAGGCCCACGACCTCACGCAGGAGTGCCCGGATCGGCCCGCCGTGGGTGACCACCAGAACGGTGCGGGCACCAGCGTCCTGCGCGTGCCCCACGGCCGCGCACAGTCCGTCGACGGTGCGAGCCGTCAGCTCCGCGAAGCTCTCCGCTCCCGGCGGGCGGTGCAGACCGGCGCGCCAGTCCGCATAGCACTGCGGGTGCTCCGCGCGGATCTCGATCGACGACCGCCCCTCCCAGTCACCCAGGCGCGCCTCGTTGAAGCGCGGGTCCGCACGGTGCACGGGCTGGCCCAGCACCTCTGCGGACTCACGGGCGCGGGAGAGCCCCGACACGACCACGTGCTCCGGTGCCGCGTCCGCGATCGTCCCCCGCAGCGCAGCCACCTGGGCGCGTCCCGTCTCCGACAGCGCGATGTCCCGCTGCCCCTGGAGCCTGCGGGCTCCGTTCCAGTCGGTCTCGCCGTGGCGGACGAGGAGGATCCGGATCATCGCGCCACCGTCCCCTGCACCTGCGCCGTCGCCTCGTGCACACGACCGGTCGCATCGAACACCGCGTCCGGTGCATCCGGCAGCACGAGGAGCAGCGGATCCCCGACCCTCAGCTCCACGGGCGCTCCGCGCGTGACGGACACGCGCGTGCCGTCCTCCAGCTGCACGCCCACCACCCACCGGTCAGCCATCGGCACCTGGTCCGCGAAGACGGCCGGCAGCCGACCGGTCCCGCTCATGGGCCGGTCCGCAGACCCGTGCACCGCCGTTTCCAGACGCAGCGATTCCGCGCGGTACATCGCAGACACGCGCGCTTCCGGTTCTCCGCCGTCCGACAGGCCCTGGGGCGCCGGGCCGCAGTCGGTCCCGCCCGCGACCAATCGGCCCGCGACCGCACGGCACCGGACGATGTTCGCCGGCGGCGTGCCGATGAATGTCGCGGCGAAGGCGGTCGCCGGCTCATCGAGCAGTTCGCGTGGCGTGCCGAACTGCTCGATCCGCCCGTCGTTCATGAGGGCGATGTGCGTCGCCATCGTCATCGCCTCGACCTGGTCGTGCGTCACGTACACGCTGGTCGCACCCGTGGCCCGGTGGATGCGCATGAGCTCGCTGCGCGTGTCGACGCGCAGCTTCGCGTCCAGGTTGGACAGCGGCTCGTCGAAGAGCAGCATCGCCGGTCGTGGCGCGATCATCCGTGCGATCGCCACGCGCTGCTGCTGACCGCCGCTGATCTCACCCGGATAGCGATCGGCCAGCGGCGCGATCGCGACCATGTCGAGCACCTCGTCGACGCGCTCCCGCCGCGCTCTCCGGTCCCACCCGGCCACCGTGAGCGGCCATTCGATGTTGGCGCGCACCGTCTTGTGCGGCCACAGCGCATACGACTGGAACACCAGACCCGCCTCCCGCTGGGACGGGGGCACGTCCACGGAGCCGTCACCGCACGCGATGACGCGGTCACCGAAGCGGATCTCCCCGCCCGTGGGAGATTCGAGGCCCGCGAGCATCCGCAGGGTCGTCGTCTTCCCGCAGCCGGAGGGCCCCAGGAGGACGAGGAACGCTCCGGCCGGCACGGACAGGGAGATCCCGTCGACGGCCGCGGCGGATCCGAAGTCCTTCCGCAGCTGTGACAGGGTGAGGGACGCGGTGGGCGCATCAGGTGACATGGATGTCCTTTCGCTGTGCCGCCGCCCCGTGGGCGCGACCGGCAACGGGTGGATCGAGGTCGAGGAGTCAATCGCCGCAGTCGTCATCGTGAGGCGCTCCACGGCTGCGCTGCGCCCTCGAGTCGACGGGCGAGGATCGTCGCGGCGACGGAGATCACCGCGATGACGACAGTGACGGCGTTCGCCAGCTGGGTGAAGTTCTCCGACGAGTACTGGTAGGTGAGCACCGCCAGCACCGGCATGGCGGGAGTCGCCAGCAGCACGACCAGTGAGAGGTCGCGGACCATCTGGACGAAGACCAGCACTCCCCCGGTGAAGAGTCCGCGAGCCGTCAGCGGGGCGATGATCGCACCCAGGCGGCGGAACAGCCCCGCTCCCGCCATCACTGCGGACTCCTCGACGTCCTTCGACACCTGGCTGAGCGCGGACGTCGCAGCCCGCACGGAGAAGGGGATCGTGGCGGCGATGCCTGCCAGGACGAGGATCGCGAAGGTGCCGTAGAGGCTGGGGAACGGGCCCACCGGCGCACCGAACTGGGCGATGAAGGCCGCGCCCAGCGCGATGCCGGGGATGAGGAACGGCACGAACGACACCGCGCTCATCGAGCCCAGCAGCCAGCGGGGTCCGCGCGAACGGGTCAGCACGTAGGAGATGAGGAGACCCAGCACTCCCGCGCCGATCGCCACACTCACGCCCAGCAGCACGGTGTTCCACGTCGCGTCGAGGATCTGCGGATTGGTGAGGATCCCCCGCTGCCCCTGGGCGAGCGCCGGATCGGACCCGCCGATCCAGTAGTGCAGCGTGAAGCCGGAGGAGAAGTCGTTGGTCCTCCGCACCAGCGAACTGAGCACCAGCACGATCCCCGGCAGGATCGTCGTGCAGAGGATGACCGCCCACGCCAGTGCGCCCACCGGCCACGACCACCCGCCCAGATCCACGGCGCGGGACCGTCCGCCCTTGCCCGTGATCGTCGCGAAGCTGCGTCTGCCGCCGGCGCGCGACGAGGCGAACATGACGAGGGCCGCGACGACGATGAGGACCAGCGAGAGCACATAGCCGCGCGCCACGTCTCCGGTCGTGATCGCTCCGTAGAGCCGGGTCGACAGCGTGTGGAACCGGACCGGCAGACCCAGCAGTGCCGGGGTGACGAAGTTCGACACGCCCTCGGCGAACGCCAGCAGTGCACCGGAGACGACGGCGGGGGCGACGACCGGCAGCGCGATGTCCCGCGCCACCCGGAACCGCGAGGCCCCGGTCATCTCCGCCGCTTCCAGGAGGTCGCCGTTCACGCTCGCCAGGGCCGCGGCGATGAGCATGAAGGAGAGGGAGAAGTAATGGGCGGTGAGCGTGACCGCGACCGGCACGGGCCCCCAGGCCAGCCAGTCCGGGACCGGCACGCCCATGTTCATGAGGATCCCCGTCGATCCGCCGATGAGGTCGTTGCGGAAGACCGCGTCCCACGCGAGCGCCAGGGCGAAGCTGGGCAGCGCGAAGGGGATCGTCGCGAGCACCCCCAGCACCGCGCGTCCCGGCAGCCGCGTCATGACGACGACCCACGCGAGGAACCCGCCCACCAAGGTCGACAGGACGGCTGTCGCGGTGCCCATGAGCAGCGAATTGCCCAGCGGGCGCCACAGCAGATTCGCGGACATCCGGCTGGCGAACACGTCCGTCCACGCGCTGCGGCTGTCCGCCGCGAGCGTCGTGTTGAGCAGTCCCAGCAGCGGAGAGACCACCAGGATGGCGAGGATGACCAGCACGCCGGCGGCCAGCAGGGTCGTGGGGCGGGTGAGCGCTGTGCGCACGCGGCCCAGGCCTCGGTTTCCGCGGGCCGGAGCTGCGGAGCCCGGGTCCATGGGCGCCGCCTGCGGGGCGGGGGTGAGCGGTGGTGCCGTCATGGGGGGGTCCTTCCGAACCTGTGGCGGGCAGGCCGCGGGCCCGTGCGTGGAAGCTCCCCGCGCGGGCCCGCGGCAGTCGTACGACCGGTGCGACCGGTCAGAGTGTGAGGAGGAAGTCCGCGACGTCGCCGCGGATCGACGCGGTCTCCTGCGGATCGATGTCCCAGGCGCCCAGCTCGTCCAGCGGAGCCGCGTCCTGGGGCATCTCCATGTCCGTGCGGACCGGGTAGTCACCGGGGACGTAGAACGGCTCGTAGCCGGGACCGCCGGTGGGGGTGTCGTCGCCCATGAGGAAGTCGGCGGCCAGCCGGGCGGCAGCGGGGTTCTCCGCGTCCTTCACCATGCCGATGTAGGCGGGGAAGGTGATGCCCACGGACGGGGTCGTCCCCAGCGAGGCCTGCAGCGCCCAGCCTTCCTCCTCGTTGTCGCGGCGGTCGGAATAGGAGGTGAAGCCCACCGGCGGATTTTCCTGGTCGGTCGCACCCACGGCCGCGTTCACGTTGTCCGTGTCGTCGACGAGCACCAGCCCGTTCGCGTACAGATCGGTGATGAACTGCTCCCCCGCGTTCTCGACGCCGTCGGACAGCTCGATCGGGGAGCCGAAGTGCTCCTCGTACGCCTGGGCGAGCGCGTCGGACTGACGGACGAACTCCGTCATGAGGTCCAGGTAGTCGCCGCGGACGCTGGGGTCGACCATGACGACCCGGCCGTTCCACTCGTCCTCCGTCAGCTGCCAGAGGTTCTCGATCGGGCTGCCGTCGGGGTGCGCCTCCTCGTTGTACATGAGGATCTTCGTCGACAGACGGTTCGCCAGGAGCGGCTCCTGGTACTCCTGCGGCACGGAGTCCGCGACCCGCTGAGGCACGTAGTTGGACAGCACGCCGGACTCCAGCAGCTCGGTGATGACGACGGGAGCGTCGGAGATGTAGGCGACGTCCGCGGACGGGGTGCCGGCCTCCACCTCCGACTGCAGGCGGGTGATCTGCTCGGAGGAGGAGATGTCGTGGCCGATGAAGTCGATGTCCGGGTACTGGGCCTCGAACGCCTCCTCCACCTGTGCGATGCGGGAGGTGAACGAGTAGACGGTGACCTGTCCCTCCTCGGTCGCCTGCTCGACGAGCTCGTCGTGGCCGGCGGTGTCGAGCGGGTGCGGCGTCGCCGCGGCCTGGACGTCATCGGTCGTGGGGGTCCCTCCGCCGCAGGCGGCGAGGATGACGACGAGCGGCAGTGCGGCGAGGGCGAGGAGTCTGTTTCTGGGCATGGCGAAGTCCTTCTGCTTTCGTCAGCGGGTGGCGCGGATGGGGTGGTGCGGGAGTGGGACGGTGACTCAGTCGAACTCGGCGAGGAGCCCGTCGAGTCGGTCGAGTGCCGGCAGGGCAGTGTCCGGGTGGCGCTGGGCGATGGTGAGCACGATCGCGTTCGCGATCATCATCGGCACGGCCAGGGAGGCGAAGCCCTCCTGGGTTCCGCGCGGCGCCGCGAGGATCCGCGCGGGTGAGGGATCGAGGGTGTGGAGGGTGTCGGTGACGAGCAGGGATCCGGCCCCCACCCGTCCGCAGTGGGCGAGCAGGTCCGTGAGGTTCCGGGGCGGACGCCGGAAGGCGAACGCGACGAGGAGGTCGCCCTCGCCCATCGGCAGGATCCGCTCGGCGACCTCGCGCCCGCTGCCGGACAGGCAGACGGGCTGGAGGCCGAACCGCCGCAGGCGGCGATCGAGCAGGTCCGCGAGCACCGTCGAGTTGCCGCGGGCGAACACGAAGACGCGCCGCGCCCCGATGATCGCGTCCGCCGCGCCATCGATCTGATCCTGGGTCACGTGCCGGCTCACCGCTGCAAGCGAGTCCAGCTCCGAGGCCAGGAGGCTGTCGAGCAACCCCTGGTCCCGCTGCTCGCGCAGCTCCGCCCGGAAGCGGTCGCCCGCTCCCGTGAGGCCGTGGCCCAGGTCCGCCCGCAGTGCGTCGCGCAGCTGGGGATACCCCTGGTAGCCCAGCCGCTGCGCCAGCCGCGTGGCCGCGGCCGGATGCACGCCGGCGCGCCCGGCGACCTCCTCGCCCCGCCACAGCGGGGAGTCCGCCGGGTGGCCCAGGATCTCGTCGAGCAGCGCGCGGTCGGTCCGGGTCAGGCGCCCGCGCGCCTCGTCGATGCGTTCATGGAAACTCACAGAACCGACACTAGCCGCAATCTTTCTTGCATCCACCCAATAGTCAGCAATTTCAATTGCGGTTCAGCAGGCCGTCATCTGTCCGCGCGACGGTTTCCCGCCCGTTCACCCGCCGGTCGCCTCGCGAACCCGCAGGAGGGCCGGGCATCGTGCCGCCGGAAGCGCCTCACACCTCGCGCGCCAGACCCTCCGCCATGCGTGCGGCCAGCCCCGCCCACTGCGGCCGGAAGGCGTAGACGCCCACCAGCCGGGCCCGCGCGGCGTGCCGGTACACGTCCAGCCGGTGCGCGTCCGCGTCCACCGCGTCCGCGGCCCGCTCGATCGCCGCGTGCGCCACTGCCGCCCGGGCGGGATCGACCAGTCCCTGCGCGACGCGCAGGTCGACGTGCACGTCCAGGTTGCCCAGATCCAGCTCCCGGTCCGCGGCCACGGCGGTGTCGAAGTCGAGGAGTCCCAGCCCGCCGGTCCGAGCGTCGAACAGCATCTGCCCGTCGTGCAGGTCCCGATGGGCGACCACCGCCGCCCGCCCGTCGCCCAACGACAGGAGCGCGTCACGTGTGCGCTCCTCGATCGACCGCAGCTGCCCGCGCAGACGGTCTGCGAACCGGCCGGGGTCGGACTCCCTCACGTGCGCGGACCAGCCGGCGACGACCTCGGCCTCGTCCGCGGCATCGTGGGTCCCCAGCCCCGCCGGCGGCACCGGTGCGAGGACCAGCTGCGGCCACAGGCGCGCCCACCGGTCCCAGGCCCGCGCCCAGTCCGCGTCGGACAGGTCGAGCAGCGCTGTCCCCGGCACCGCGCTCAGCGTCACCGAGTCCTCATCCGCCGCGACGACGCGCGGCACGGCGAACCCCGCCGCGGCAGCCAGTCCGCCCGTCTCCGCCGTCGCTCGGGCTACGCCGGTCGCGCGCCCCCGGCGCAGATGCTTGACGAAGCCGTCTGCGGTGCGGACGACGGCCCGCTTGCCGGCGCGGTGGACGAGGAGCTCACCATCGGGACGCAGCGACCGCAGTGTGGGGTCCTGACCGAACGGCAGGACCTCGAGTCGGCCTTCCGGGACGGGAGATGCATGCGACCCCACTCCCGAGGCCGCAGAGTCTCCCGCTGCAGGGTCCGGTGCCAGCCGGGCGGCTCGCAGGCGGCCGGCCTCGTCGCGGCACTCGAGGATCCGCTCACCGCCGGCACCGGGCCACCCCCGCACCACGGTGAGTCGCTCCTCGCCCCACCGCAGCACCAGGGGCGCGCCGGGCCCCGCCGTCCTCGTCCCGCTCATGCGTCCGCTCCCACGGGGTCTCCCTCCAGCACCGCGAGCGCCTGCCTGATCCGTGCCCCGATCTGCTCCCTCCACGCGGGAGCGAGGGCGCGGAACGGTTCCGCCACGCGCAGCAGCAGGTGATGGGCCGTCCACGCCCGCACTGCCGCATCTCCGGGCTCGGCGGCCCGGACCGCAGTCCCGTCGACCGCCGCCGCACGCTCGCGATAGGCCGCCACCAGCGCCTCCGCGGTCCCCGCGCGTCCGCGGATCAGCTCGACGGCGGCGAACCCGCCCAGGTCGTAGCCGGCCGGTCCGATCGCCAGACGATCGAGGTCGATGAGTCGGACCGCACCGCGCGTGTCCAGCACCACCTGGTCTGCGGACAGATCACCGTGCAGCAGCACGTCCCGGGAGCGGTCCGCGGCCAGCACGCGGCGCACCTCCTCCCCCACGCGGTCGAACGCGGGCAGGAGGTCCGGCATCACCGCCTCGAGTCCGTCGCGAGCCGCCACCACCGCGCCTGCCGGATCGACCCGCGAGAGCCCCGCCTCGCGCAGACCGGGCACGGTGTCCAGCGCAGCGTGCAGCCCTGCGACGGCCTCGGCCGTGCGGTCGAGCGCACGCGTCGGAGCCCGACCCGATGCCTCTGCGGCCAGCAGCCGTTCGAGGTCCCCGCCCGCCACCCAGGGCTGCTCGATCCCCACGCGTGTCCGGCGAGCCGGCAGCACGGAGACGCCCGCCGCGTGCAGCGGCGACACCAGATCCGCCGAGGCCGGGGCCGTGTGCCACACCCGCAGCACCGTGGGTGCCTCCGGGGCCGAGGCACCGGGGGCACCCGGCGCCACACGCCGCAGCACGAGCCTGCGCCACGGGTTGTAGCTCAGCACGGTGCCCGCCACGGCACCGCGGGCGTCGACGAGGCCACCGCGCCGCAGGGGCTTGTGCAGGTGCTTGTCGAGTCCCACCGGTCCCGCCTGCAGATGCAGTCCGGACCCGGGCACCTCCGCGTCGAGGAGCGGGAACCCGCTCTCTGCGGCACGCGCACGGATCTTCGCGGCCTTGTCCGCACTGCGGGGACTGCGGACCACCAGCCACCACGGCTGTCCGTGACCCGTCACCCGCGCCAGGACGGAGTGCCCGGGCTTGTACCGCAGATGCTCGAGGCGGGGGTCGGCGCCCGTCGCGGCGTCCGCCGTGGCACCGGCCGCCGAATCCGTTCCCAGCGCTGCGCGCACCGGCTCGGTCGCGCCCGCCTCCGCCAGGAGCGATCGGACAGCGGACAGTGCCGGCCCGTCCGGGTCGTGCAGGTCCGCGACGAAGCGGTCCAGCGGATCCGGCGCGTTCATGCGCCCACCTGCGCACCGTCGAGCTGCGCCTCGACCCACGCGGCGAACCGGCCGGACGGTTCCGCCAGCAGCTGCTCCGGCGTGCCGTCGAGGACGATCCGACCGTCCTCCATCCAGACGACCCGGTCAGAGGCCAGCGCCATCGTCGCGTCGTGCGTGATCGCGAGGGTCGTGCGGCCGGCCGTCAGTCGGTCGATCGCCTCGAGCACCCGCGCGGCCGCAGCCGGGTCCAGCCCCGTCGTCGCCTCGTCCAGCACGACGACGGATGCGTCCCGCAGGAGGGCCCGCGCGATCGCGATGCGCTGCCGCTGCCCGCCGGACAGAGTGCCGCCGCGCTCCCCCACCGGGGTGTCGTACGCGTGCGGCAGGACGGCGATGAAGTCGTGCGCGTTCGCTGCTCGTGCGGCCTCCTCCACCTCCTCTTCCGTCGCATCCAGGCGTCCCTGTCGGATGTTGTCCCGGATGGTGCCGGAGAAGAGCACGGTGTCCTGCGGCACCAGCGCGATGTGCGCGCGCAGGCTCGTCAGCGTGATGCGGCGGATGTCCAACCCGTCCAGCAGCACCGCGCCGCGGTCGGGGTCGATGAGGCGGGGCAGCAGCCGGCTGAGCGTCGACTTGCCCGCCCCGGACGGACCCACGACCGCGATCCGCTGCCCGGCCGGCACCGTCAGGTCGATGTCCATGAGCGTCGGCGTGTCGGGGTCGTGACCGAACCGGACCCGGCGCAGCTCCACCTGCCCGCGCACCGCGGGGAAGCGGCGACTCATCTCGTCGTCCCCGATCTCGACCGGTTCGTCCAGGACGTCCGCCACCCGTTCGCCCGAGGCCGTCGCCCGGGCGATCCTGCCCGTGTACTTCGCCAGGTCCCGCAGGGGCTTCATCGCGGTCTTGAGGTACGTGAGGAAGATGACGAGGTCGCCGGGGGTCATCCCGCCGGCCAGGACTCGCCAGCCGCCGCCGGCCAGAACGAGTGCCGTCGCGACGCCCACGATGACGTCCGTGCGGCGCTCCAGGCCCGCGGCCAGCCGCTTCGCCCTCACCCCCTCCGCCAGGGTGCGCTGGTTCGATCCGGCGAAGCCGCGCCCGATCTCCTCCTCCAGCCCGTAGGCGTGCACGACGTCGATCGCGCCCAGCGATTCCTGCGCGATGTTCGCCAGCTCCCCCTCGCCCCGGCGGGTCTTGCGCGAGGCCTGCGTGATCGCCTGCGCGGAACCGCGCGACGACAGCGCGAACGCGCCGGCCGCCAGCACGACGACGCAGGCCAGCAGCGGGTCGAGGACCGCCATGACGATCGCCATGACGAGGAGCGTGATGACGTTCGCCAGCAGCGGCAGGCCCGCGGTGACGGCGACGTCCTGCAGCTTGCCCACGTCGCCCACGAGTCGCTGCACCAGGTCGCCGCGCCTGCTCCGCGCGTGATAGCCGCTGGACAGCGACTGGATGTGCGCGAACACGGCGGCGCGCAGCTTCGTCGCGATCCGGGAGCCGGCGAGCGCGAAGGCGACGGTGGCGAGGTAGTTCGACAGCGCGCGCAGCCCCACGATGACGACGACCGCGGCACCGCAGGCCACGAGCAGGCCCACCCCCGCACGGGCGGCACCGGGCACGTCCGCACCCAGCTGCGCGGTGACGGCGTCGACGACGAACTTGACCGGCCACGGTTCCAGCACCCGGAAGGCGACCTCGAAGAGGAGCGCGACGATCCCGCCGGCCATGAGGGTGCGCTGGCCCCGCAGGTGGGGCCGCACGATCGTGAGCGTGCGCGCCAGGGCGGCGCGATCGATCCTGTTCTTCCGACTCATGCCGCCGCCCGTGCGGGAGTCCGTGCAGTGCCCAGCAGGAGGTCCGCGAGGATCGCGTCGACGGCGGCCGTCCAACTGTGCGCCTGCACCGCCCGTTCGCGCGCGGCCCGCGCCATCCGCCGCCGCGCGGCCGGGTCTGTCACGAGCCCGTCGATCGCCTCCGCCAGCGCCTGCGGATCCGACGGCGGCACCAGCACGCCCGCACCCGTCCCCGCGAGGATCCGGGGGATCTGCCCGATCGCGGACGCGACGACCGGCAGTCCGGCCGCCAGGTACTCGAACACCTTGAGCGGAGAGAAGTACGACTGCTCCTCGGGCACCTCCGGGTAGGGCGCGACCGCCAGGTCCGCCCCGGCCAGCAGCGGACCCACCTGAGCCGGCGCGACCGCCCCGGTGAACGCGACCCGTCCACCCAGGCCGGCCTCGGCGACGGCGGTCTGCAGCGACGCCCGCTGCGGCCCGTCGCCCACGACGACCAGGTCCCAGTCCGCCGAGGCCCGGGAGACGGCGTCGAGGAGGTGCTCGACCCCGTGCCACGGCTTGAGGGTGCCGACGAAGACGACCCGGGCCCGGGCCCGGTCGGTCTCGTGGGCGCCCGGCACGATCCGGTCCGTGTCGACCCCGTTGGGCACGACGCGCACGTCCGCACCCGGCGCGAGGCCGCGGACCCAGTCCGCGACCGGCTCGGAGACCGCGATCGTGCGGGCCGCGGCACCGGCCTGCCGTGTGAGGCACTCCCGTGCGCCGGCCTCGTCGACCAGCACGCGGTGGGTGCGCTGCTCGTCGATGAGCGGCGCGTTCACCTCGAGGATGCCGGGGACGCCCGCCTCGGCCGCCTGCGCGAGGACGGTGGAGAACAGCGAGTAGCGCTCGTAGACCAGGTCGAAGCCGCCGTCCGCGACAGCCCGGGCGATGCGGGCGGACACGGCGACCTGCGCCCGCTCGCGCGCGGCCGGGTCGTCGCCGTCGGCGCGCACGGGGACGTGCACCAGCTCGGTGCCCGCGAGGTCCGCAGGACGGTCCTCACCCACACGGGCGGCGAACAGCGTCACCCGCGCACCGCGGGACTCCAGCTCCCGCACGACCTCCTGCACGTGCACGGACGCGCCCTTCGTGCCGAAGACCGGCACGCCGGGGTCGACGCACACGTACGCGACGCGGCGGCCGGACAGATCGCCGGCGGTGGGGAGGGGGCGCCCGTCCTCCAGCGCGGCCAGGGCCCGGGCCTGCCGGTGCGAGTCGAAGCGGGTCTCGATGAGTCGGCGCGCGGCCTGCGCCATCGCAGTGCGGTCGAAGTCCGGGCTCGCGACGGTCCCCAGCGCGCGGACCAGGCCGGCGACGTCGCCGGGGGCGTGCAGCAGGCCCGTCGTGCCGTCGACGATCGCCTCGGGGATCCCGGTCACGCTCGAGGCGACGCACGGCACCCCGCTGGCCATCGCCTCGAGCAGGACCGTCGGCAGTCCGTCCGCGTTCCCGTCCTCCCCCACGACGGAGGGGGCCGCGAAGACGTCCGCCCACCGCAGCAGGCCGCGGATCTCCTCCTGCGTCTGCGGACCGGGGAGTGCGACGACGTCGGTGAGCCCGGCCTCGGCGACGGTGTGCGCGAGCGACTCCCGCAGTTCGCCGTCGCCGGCGATGCGGACCTCGAGGGGCACGCCGTCCGCGCGCAGGCGGCGGGCGGCCTCGACGAGGTCCGGGAACCCCTTCTTCTCCACCATCCGGCCCACGGCGGCGATCCGCAGCGGGCGGTCCGCGGTGACCGTCAGCGGAGCGGGTGCGGCGTACGGGAACCGGTCCAGCTCCAGCCCGTTGTAGACGAGGTGCACGCGGTGGGCGTCCTGCGGGTACGCGCGGGTCAGGTGCTCGAGGTTATACTGCGAGATCGTCACGAAGTGGTGGGCGCGACGGATCGTGCGCCCCAGCCGGTCCGGGTCGACGGACTCGTGGAAGAGGTCCTTCGCGTGCGCGGTCACGGAGTACTCGACGCCCGCCAGCAGCGCCGCGATCTCCGCCGTCCGGCCGGACAGGGACGCGAAGTGGGCGTGGAGGTGGGTGATGCCCCGCTCCGCGACCTCGCACGCCAGTGCGATCGCCTGGTGGACGTCCGACGCCTCGTAGTCCGCCAGCTCCGGCAGGAGCTCCGCGAACCGCTGCGGGAACTCCGGGATCGCGCGGGTCGCGCGGGGATAGAGCGCCCACGCATCGGCCACCTTGTACGGCTTCGCGATCATGTGGACGGGCGCCTGCACGCGGGCGATCTCCGGGTGGAAGCGCGTGTCCGTCGTGGGGCGCAGCGCGAACACCGTCAACTCCTCGCCGGCTGCCTCGCGGGCCAGGATCTCCGTCACGATGAAGGTCTCGGAGAAGCGCGGGTAGACCTTGACGACGTACGCCGTCCGGCGCGGGGTCGCGGGGTGGGGATGCTCAGATCGCAGCACGGAGGACTCCTGGGGTCGGAACGGATGCGGCCGTGGCCGCAACGGGGGCGGGCGCCTGCGCGGCGCCTACGGGGACGGCGGAGCGCGTGGGGGTCGCGGGCCGTGCGGACAGGGAGGCGGCCAGGTCGACGACGTGGTCGAGGCCCGCGAGGTCGAGCCTCCGACGCGCCGCCGTCTGCCGGTCGCCGGTGCGGGGGTCCGCCACAGCGGTCGCCAGCCAGTCGCCCACCGCCTCCGGGTCGACGAGGGCAGGGTCGATCATGTCGACCGCCCCGGCCCGGGACAGGCCGCGGACGCGGATGAGCTGCTCGGTGCGCGGGTCGGTGCGCGGTGCGACGAGGACGGGGGTGCCGGTCGTGAGGACCTCGGCCATGGTGTTGTAGCCGCCCATGGTGACGGCGGCCTCGGCACGGCTCAGGTACGACAGGCCGTCGGCCACCCGCGCGGTGACCCGGGTCGACGGACCGGCGGCGGCCTCGACGAGCACCCGGTCCGCGGACGGCATCTGCGGACCCGTGACGACCAGGTGCTGCATGCCCTCCGGCACGCGCGCGGCGGCCGCGGCCCGGGCCAGGTGCACGCCGTCCCCGCCGCCGCCCACCATCGTGACGATGAACGGGCGGCGCGCGGCCGGGGCCCGTCCGGACGTCGTCCGGCCCTGGGCCAGGAGCCCCGTGAAATCCACCAGCCCGGCCAGCTCGCCGGGCAGCTCGCCCGTGGCCAGCGGGTCGTGCACGGCGCGGTCGCCGTAGACCCAGATCCGATCGAAGAGCGCGGCCACGCGGTCGACGCCCACCCGCTCCCATTCCGCGCGCACCGCGTGGGGCGCGTCCAGCACCTCGCGCAGGCCCAGCACGAAGCGCGTGTCCGGCTTCGCGGCACGCAGCGCGCGCAGGGGCTCGGTCAGCTCGCCGTCGACGCCGAACGCGTGGCGGTCGACGATGACGACGTGCGGGCGGAACGAGGTGAGGGCGGCTGAGATGACGGCGGACCGGATGTCCAGCACGCGGCCGGGCTGCACCGCCAGGGTGCGGGGCTCGTAGCGGTCCCGGCCCTTGCGGATCCCGGGCATGACGACCCAGTCGAAGCCGCGGGGCGCTCGGAACGACGGAGCGGACCGCTCGCCGGTGATGAGGAGTCCGGAGACGGTGCGACCGGTGAGGGCGGGCAGCCGGTCCGCCAGCGCCTGGGCGATCGCCAGGTTGCGACGGGTGTGGCCCAGCCCCACCGAGTCGTGGGAGTACAGCGCGACGCGCAGCTCCCGCCCCTGCTCCGAAGTCCTCATGCGCATTCCCGCTTCCCTCACCCCGATCGCGCCGGGTCCTGTCCTGACGGTGACCACGCTAGGAACGGCGCATGAAGCGCGGATGATGGGCGGATGAGAGGCCTCTCATCTGCGAGAGGACCGCACCCCGCCCCGTGTCCGCACCGGGCACTAGACTCGGCACGGACACCGAAGGAGGACCTCGACATGGCGCAGAGGATCTCGGGCACCCCGGGGACACTGGGCGAGTCCGCCCCGCAGGACCTCCCCGCGACGGCGGCGGACACCAGCGCGGACAGCCCGTGGCCGGTCAGCCTGCTGGCGCGCAAGATGAAGGACTACATCGACCGCATGTCGACCGTCTGGGTCGAGGGGCAGATCATCGAGATGTCCCATCGCGCGGGTGCCAGCTACCTCACCCTCCACGACACGACGGAGGACATCTCGCTCCCCGTCCAGATCTGGCGCAACGTCCGCGATCGGCTGGACGCCCCGCTCACGGAGGGGTCGCGCGTCGTCGTGCAGGCGAAGGCCAACTACTGGCTGGCCAAGGGCCGCCTCACGATGCAGGCGTACGACGTGCGCGCCGTGGGTCTGGGCGAGCTGCTGGCGCGGCTCGAGCAGCTCAAGCGGATGCTCGCGGCGGAGGGCCTCTTCGACCCCGCCCACAAGAAGCCGCTGCCGTTCCTGCCCGCCCGGATCGGTCTCATCACGGGACACGACTCGGACGCGATGAAGGACGTCATCCGCAACGCGACGCTCCGGTGGCCCGCCGTGGAGTTCGAGGTCCGCAACGCCGCGACCCAGGGCACCAACGCCGTCCCCCAGGTCATGTCCGCGCTCCAGGACCTGGACGCGCACCCGGACGTCGACGTCATCGTCATCGCGCGCGGTGGCGGCAGCATGGAGGACCTGCTGCCGTTCTCCAACGAGGCCCTCGTGCGCGCGGTGCACGCCGCCACCACACCCGTCGTGTCCGCGATCGGCCACGAGGCGGACCGCCCCCTGCTGGACGAGGTCGCTGACCTGCGCGCTTCCACGCCCACGGATGCGGCCAAGCGGATCGTGCCGGACGTCGCAGAGGAGCAGATGGGCATCCTGCAGGCCCGCGCTTCGCTCAACGGCGCACTGGACCGGTTCCTCACCGCAGAGACGCGGGCGCTCGCGGACGTGCGCAATCGGCCCGCGCTCGCGCAGCCGCAGACCATGCTGACAGGCCGCGTGCAGGAGACCGCCACGCTGCGGGCCCGGGCCTGGCAGGCACAGTCCGGGCTCGTCGCGCGTGCGGGGGCGGAGGTGACGCATCTGCGCACCCAGGTGCGCAGCCTCTCTCCGCTCAACACGCTGGCCCGCGGCTACGCGGTCGTCCAGACGGAATCCGGCGACGCCGTCCGCAGCACGGACCAGGTGGCGCCCGGCGATCAGGTGTCCGTCCGGCTGGCAGACGGCCGTCTGGCCGCCCGTGTGCTGGAGACGGCACCGGACCCGCACGGTCCCCGCGCACACGGTTCGGATCCCGCACCGGCGGACACCACCGCAGCAGAACCCACCACCGCAGGAGGCACCCATGACGACTGACAACGACGCCGCAGCGGGCGTCGACGCCCTCAGCTACGAGGAGGCGCGCGAGGAGCTGGTCACGACCGTCCGCACCCTGGAGGCGGGGAACCTCACGCTCGAGGACTCCCTGCGGCTCTGGGAGCGGGGCGAAGCGCTGGCCGACCGCTGCCAGGCCTGGCTGGATGGCGCGAAGGACAGGCTCGAGAAGGCGCGCGCCGCACGCGACGAGCAGTCGGAGGACTGACGCGACGGGTCAGCGACCCGATTCCTGAGTCCCGACGTCGGAGCGTGAGCCCCGGCTTCTCTGCGCTGCGCGGACTCAGCCCTGCGGAGCGGCGTCCTCGTTCGACTCCTCCGCCTGCTCTGCGGGCCGTTCCGCAGCCGCCACCTGGACGGATTCGACGGCGTCGGCGGTCAGCGCCTCCAGCGCGGCCCAGTCCCCGGAACCGGTCATGAGCAGCTGCGTGCCCTCGACCTCGCCCAGCAGGGCGATCTGGGAATCGTCCGTGCCGGCGTACCGCTCGAACGTCACCTCGCCCACCTCTGACTCCCCGGTGGGCGCCAGTTCCTCCAGCTGCGTCTGCGCCCACGCCTCCGGGGTGTCCTGGGCGTCGACCTGCCGCAGGGCCATCCAGTGGCTCGCATCGTCCGCGACGAGGGACACGTACCAGGTCTCCGCGGACGGCGTGCCCTCGTGCCGCAGCGAGGCGGCGTTCGCGTGCCAGCCCTCCGGCAGTGCCGGCACGGCCAGCGCGAACGGGGCCGCCCCCTGTGCGTTCTCCGCCACCGCGACGTGGTCGACCTCACGGGTGATGTCGCCCGACGGCTGCGGCGCCAGCATGAGAGCGCCTGCCACCAGCGCGAAGCACGCCAGCAGCGCGATGACCATGTTGACCCAGTTGTAGTGGCGGCGCAGGACCCGCATCTCCTCGCGCGAACCGGCCTTGGTCCGCGCCAGTGCCTTCTCCCCGGGGAACAGCTCGGGGCCGTCGTCCGGGTTCGCCGGTCCCTCGAGACCGCCGTACCGGGCGGACGACGTGGGGAGGGGCGGACGCGGATCCTGCTTCTGGTCGTTCACACGCCCAGTGTCCCAGCACCCGTGGGGCGGGACCAATCGGCGACCTCCGCCCGGGCGCTCCCGTCCCAGTGGCACAATGAGGGGCATGGCAGACAACAGCCCCGCACCGTCCTCCGCCGAGGCCGCCCCGACCGGTGACCCCAAGGTCCCCTCCTCCTCCGGTCGGGTCGACCTCGACGCCCCGCCCGTCGCCGTCACCGACTCGTGGTCGGAGAGCCTCCGCATCCAGGAGGGCGCCCCGGACCGCAACCTGGCCCTCGAGCTGGTGCGCGTGACGGAGGCCGCCGCGATCGCCGCCGGCCCGTGGGTGGGCCGCGGCGACAAGCTCGCAGCGGACGGCGCCGCCGTCGCCGCGATGCGCAACGTCCTCTCCAGCGTCAGCATGGACGGCACCGTCGTCATCGGCGAGGGTGAGAAGGACGAAGCGCCCATGCTGTACAACGGCGAGCGCGTGGGCGACGGCTCCGGCGCGCGCGTCGACGTCGCCGTGGACCCCGTCGAGGGCACGACGCTGACCGCGCGCGGCATGCCCGGTGCGATCTCTGTCATGGCGGTCTCGGAGACCGGCGCGATGCTCGACCCGTCCGCCGTCTTCTACATGGAGAAGCTGGCAGTGGGCGCGGAGATCGCGGACGTCGTCGACTTGCGCCTGCCGATCGGCGAGAACATCCGCCGTGCCGCGAAGGCGAAGGGCACGGACACGTCGAACATCACGATCACGATCCTCGACCGTCCGCGCCACCAGCAGTACATCGACGAGGTCCGCGAAGCCGGGGCCCGCATCCGCCTCATCACCGACGGCGACGTCGCCGGCGCGATGGCCGCGGTGCGCCCGGGCACCGGCATCGACATGCTCTACGGGATCGGCGGCACCCCGGAGGGCATCATCACCGCGTGCGCGATCAAGGCCCTGGGCGGCGTGATCCAGGGACGCCTGTGGCCCCAGTCGGACGCGGAGCGCGCGGCGGCGGAGGCGCAGGGCCACGACCTCGACGCGGTGCTCACGACGGACGACCTGGTGCGCGGGGACAACACGTACTTCGTCGCCACCGGCATCAGCAGCGGCGACCTGCTGGACGGCGTCCGCTACGAGGGCGACCGCGTCCACACCCACTCCCTCGTCATGCGGTCCACCTCCGGCACCGTCCGCAACGTGTACGCGGAGCACCGCCTGGACAAGACGCACTCGTACGAGGCCGCCGCCCGCGAGGCGCAGAGCAGGGGCCTCGTCTGATGGCCGCCGGCACGAACCAGCCGACAGCAGAGGACGCCGCAGCCGACCGTCGCATCGAGCGAGTGAACCCCGCCCGCCGCTTCCTCACACCCGCGGACGCGCTCAAGGCCGTCCACGAGGGCAACGAGCGCTTCGTGAACGGCACGCCCCTGCACCCCAATCAGGGGGCTGATCGCCGCAGCGCGCTGGCGAACACGCAGGAGCCGTTCGTCGCCCTGTTCGGCTGCTCCGACTCCCGGGTCGCAGCGGAGATGATCTTCGACGTGGGCCTGGGCGAGATGTTCGTCATCCGCACGGCCGGACAGGTCACCGACGGCGTGGTGCTGGGCACCCTCGAGTACGCCGTCGACCTGCTCAGCACGCCCCTCCTCGTGGTCCTGGGCCATGACAGCTGCGGCGCCGTGACCGCCGCGCACCAGTCCTACGAATCCGGCGACACGCCCGGCGGCTACATCGACGACCTCGTCGCCCGCATCATGCCGTCCGTCGCCCACGCCCGCGCGCAGGGCCGTGAGGGCATCCACGGCGCCGTCGCCCAGAACACGATCGACACGGTCAAGCGCATCCCCCAGCGCTCGCCGATCATCAAGCGCGCGCTCCGCGAGGGGCGCCTGGAGATCGTCGGCCTCACGTACCGGCTGGAGGACGGGCGCGTCTCGACCGTCGCCCACCTGGGCCCCATCGTCGACGCCGAGGGCCAGCCCGTCGACCTCCTCACCCGCGGCTGACCGGCCGCCCGCAGACCCACACATCCGCACACCCCCTAGGAGCGAAGGACAGCATGACGCAGGAATTCCGCATCGAGCACGACACCATGGGCGAGGTCAAGGTCCCCGTCGACGCTCTCTACAGCGCGCAGACGCAGCGCGCCGTGGAGAACTTCCCCATCTCCGGCAAGACACTCGAGCGCGAGCACATCGCCGCACTGGCCCAGGTGAAGAAGGCCGCCGCGACCGCGAACGAGGAGCTGGACGTGCTGGACTCCCAGCGCGCCGCCGCGATCCGGACCGCCGCGGACAAGGTCATCGCCGGTGAATACGACGCGCACTTCCCCATCGACGTGTTCCAGACCGGTTCCGGCACCTCCTCGAACATGAACACGAACGAGGTCCTGGCGCAGCTGGCCAACCAGGAGCTCGCGGGCACGGACGTGACCGTCCACCCCAACGACCACGTGAACGCCTCGCAGTCGTCCAACGACGTGTTCCCCACCTCCGTGCACGTCGCCGTCACGAACGCGCTCGTGAACGACCTCAAGCCCGCCCTCGACATCCTCGCGACCTCGCTGGAGAAGAAGGCGGAGGAGTTCCGCGACATCGTGAAGTCCGGTCGCACCCACCTCATGGACGCGACCCCGGTGACCCTGGGCCAGGAGTTCGGCGGCTACGCCGCGCAGGTGCGCTACGGCATCGAGCGCGTCGACGCCTCCCTGCCCCGCGTGGCGGAGGTCCCTCAGGGCGGCACCGCCGTGGGCACGGGCATCAACACGCCGGCCGGGTTCTCCGCCCGCGTCGTCGAGCTGCTGGCGCAGCAGACGGGCCTGCCCATCACGGAGGCGCGCAACCACTTCGAGGCCCAGGCCAACCGCGACGGACTCGTCGAGGTCTCCGGCCAGCTGCGCACGATCGCGTACGGCTTCATGAAGATCAACAACGACCTGCGCTGGATGGGTTCCGGCCCCAACACCGGGCTAGGCGAGATCGCCATCCCGGACCTGCAGCCGGGTTCGTCGATCATGCCGGGCAAGGTCAACCCGGTCATCTGCGAGGCCGCGATCCAGGCGTCCGCGCAGGTCATCGGCAACGACACGACCGTGTCCCTGTCGTCCACGAACGGTGCGTTCGAGCTCAACGTGGGCATCCCGGTCATGGCCGCCAACCTGCTGGAGTCGGTCCGCCTGCTGGCGAACGTCTCCCGCGTCATGGCGGAGAAGATGATCGACGGCCTCACCGCCAACGAGGAGCGCGCCCGCTTCCTGGCCGAGGCCTCCCCCTCGATCGTCACCCCGCTCAACCGCGTGATCGGCTACGAGGCAGCCGCGAAGATCGCGAAGCACGCGGTCGCGAACAAGATGACGGTCAAGGAGGCGACGATCGACCTGGGCTTCGTGGAGAACGGCTCGATCACCGAGGCCGACCTCGACAAGGCGCTCGACGTCACGACCATGATCGGCGACTACCGCTGACCCATCGGGTGCACCGCACCCGCTGAAGCGCCACCGCACGACGACGGCGGCCCCGGCGTGTTCCGGGGCCGCCGTCGTGCGGAGCCGGCCGGGCACCCGGCTCAGGCCAGGTCCGCCTCCTCCAGCACCTCCGTCACGAGGGCGGCGATCGCGGAGCGCTCGGAGCGCATGAGCGTGTAGTGGGCGAAGAGCGGGTGCCCGGCCAGCTTGTCGATGACCGCCGTGATCCCGTCGTGGCGACCCACCCGCAGGTTGTCGCGCTGCGCGACGTCGTGCGTGAGCACGACCCGCGAGTTCTCCCCCAGCCGGGAGAGGACCGTGAGCAGCACCGTCCGCTCGAGGGACTGCGCCTCGTCGACGATGACGAACGAGTCGTGCAGCGACCGTCCGCGGATGTGGGTGAGCGGCAGGACCTCGAGGATGCCCCGGTGCAGCACCTCGTCGATGACGTTCTGGCTCACCAGTGCGCCCAGCGTGTCGAACACGGCTTCGGCCCAGGGGTTCATCTTCTCCCCCTCGCTGCCGGGCAGGTAGCCCAGGTTCTGGCCGCCCACCGCGTAGAGCGGCCGGAACACCTTGATCGACTGGTGGCTGCGGTCCTCCAGCACCGCCTGCAGGCCCGCCATGAGGGCGATCGCGGACTTCCCCGTCCCGGCTCGCCCGCCCAGGCTCACGATGCCCACGGACTCGTCTGTGAGCGCGTCGATCGCGATGCGCTGCTCCGCGGACCGGCCGTGCACGCCGAACACCTGCTGGTCGCCCCGGACCAGCCGGATCCGGTTCTCCCCCACCACCCGGGCCAGACCCGAGCCGCGCGGGCTGGACAGGACCAGCCCGGTGTTGACGACCTCGGCGGCGACCGCGTTCGTGTCCAGCCAGCCCGCGTCGAAAAGGCCGGACATCTCCTCCTCGGTCAGCTCGAGCGTCGACATCCCGGTGAAGCTCGCGTCCGCGGCCTGCTCGTTCCGGTACTCCTCCGCGTGGAGGCCCAGTGAGGCGGCCTTCACCCGCATGGGCACGTCCTTCGTCACGACGACGACGTGCGACCCCTCCGCCTGCAGGTTCCGGGCGACGGCCAGGATGCGGGTGTCGTTCTCCGACCGGTCGAAGGTGCGCGGCAGGTGCGTCGTGTCGATGTGGTTGATCTCGACGCGCAGCGTCCCGCCCTGATCCCCCACGGGGAACGCGCGGTCCAGCCGGCCGTGCGTCTCCCGCATCTCGTCGAGGCGCGCCAAGGCGCGGCGTGCGGTGTACCCCAACTCCGGGTGGTGCCTCTTGCCCTCCAGTTCGGAGACGACCACGAGCGGGATGACCACCTCGTGCTCGGCGAAGCGCATCATCGCGCGCGGGTCGGACAGGAGGACCGAGGTGTCGAGGACGTAGGTGATGGTTGCGCTCACGGGCGAGCTCCCCTTCGGGCTTCGGGTGTCCGAGGCCGTGGTGCCCTGTCCTTCCCCGACGGGCACTGCCCCCGGAGTCGGCTTCCTGCCGACGCTCCCACGCTAACCCGCCCGACCGCGTGGATCGGTCACTGAACCCCCGGGTCGGATGACGTTTCGATGAATGACGGCCGAACCGCCGTGATCGCAGGTCCCGAGGACGGACGTCTGCCGCCGCCCGCACGGGTGGCCCCGGTCCGGTGACCGTCGCCGGTGCCCGGCCGGGGCGGGCCGCTACTTCCCGTAGCGCCGGTTGCGCTCCGCGTATGCGCGCAGCGCGCGCAGGAAGTCCGTGCGGCGGAACGCGGGCCAGTAGGCCTCGCAGAAGTAGAACTCCGTGTACGCGCTCTGCCAGATGAGGAAGCCGGACAGCCGCTGCTCGCCGGACGAGCGGATGATGAGATCCGGGTCCGGCAGCCCCTTCGTGTAGAGGTGCTCGGAGATCCCCTCCTCCGTCACGGACTCGATCGCCTGCTCCAGGCTGCGCCCCTCCTCGAGGCTGTCCTGCAGCAGTTCGCGAACCGCGGCGACGATCTCCTGCCGGCCGCCGTACCCGGCGGCGATGTTGACGCGGATGCGTGCGCGATCGCCGGCGGTCGAGGCCTCCGCCGCGGTCGCCAGTCGTGCGCGCAGCTCGTCCGGCAGCAGCGTGAGATCACCCACCAGGCGCACCTCGCTGCCGTCGCGCCGCGCGATGTCGTCGACCATGTCGCCGATGATCGTCCCCAGGATGCGGACCTCCTCCGCGGACCGCTGGAGGTTCTCCTTCGAGAGGACGTAGAGGGTCACGACCTCGATGCCCAGTTCATCGCACCAGTCGATGAGCTCGACGATGCGCTGCGCACCCATGCGGTGGCCGTCCTCGGTCGTGGTGCCGAACTCCTTCGCCCAGCGCCGGTTCCCGTCCGTGATGACGCCGATGTGGCGGGGCAGTCGACCGGACGGCTCCAGCTCCGCCGCGATGCGCCGGTCGTAGAGCCGGTACAGCCACGAACGAGGCGAGGTCGGCATGGGTGAGTCTCCTCCGGATGTGCGCGGTCCCAGGCGTTCACTCTACTCGGACGCACGGCCACGGGGCGCAGGGCACGGCGGTGCGGACGGCCCTGCCGCGGACGTCTCCCCGTCCTCCCAGTCGGTGCGTCTATGCTCCGAACATGGACGTACTGGACCAGCCCGGCGCCGACGCGCCCGCCCCCTCCGATCCCGCACAGGTCGCGCCCGCGTCCGCCGCGCGCCCCACCCGCGCCTCGCGCCGCAATGTGGCACTGCGCCGGGAGCTCACGAAGCTGGCGGGTCAGATCCGCCCTCGGTGGCGCGGGTGGATCCACGCGGGAGCCTTCCCACTCAGCATCGTGGGCGGTCTGGCGCTCGTGATCGTGTCGCCCACGATCGCTTCGCGGATCGCGGCGGCGCTCTTCACACTCACGGGGATGCTGCTCTTCGGCACCTCCGCCGTCTACCACGCCGGGCGCTGGCGCATGCGCATCCGCCTGCTGCTGCGCCGGATCGACCACGCGAACATCTTCCTCATCATCGCGGGGACGTACACGCCGCTGGCGGTGCTGTGCCTGGAGGGGACGCCGCGGACCGTCCTGCTGGTCGTCATGTGGACTGCGGCGGTCCTGGGCGTCGTCTTCCGGATCGTGTGGACGACTGCACCCCGCTGGCTCTTCGTGCCGGTCTACGTGGGGATCGGCCTGGCCGGGGTGGGCTACGTCCCCGGGATCTGGATCGAGAGCCTGCCGGTGGGAATCCTCGTCGTCACCGGCGGCGCGCTCTACATCATCGGGGCGGTCGTCTACGGCATCAAGCGGCCCAACCCCGCTCCCGCGATCTTCGGATTCCACGAGATCTTCCACACCTTCACGGTGCTGGGGTACGGCTGCCACCTGGCTGCACTGCTGGTCGCGGCCTCGCACGCCTACTGACGCGCGCGGAGCCTCAGCACGGGTGCTCCGGCCAGCCGCACCGCGGCACAGACCCGCGGAGTCTCAGGGCTCCCGGGGGCCGGACTCCCCGTCGCTCCGCGCCTGCGGCGCGTCCGGTCGGATCGATTCGCCGGTCTCCAGATCCACGCCGGTCGACATGCTCTGGTTCTGCGGCCCGGTGCGCGGCGCCCGCTCGACCGGGATCGGATGGTGGCGCACCACGCCCGCTCGCGCGCGCAGGCGGCGCTGGCGGCGCAGCAGGCTGCGTCCCAGCAGGACCACCGCTGCGGCCAGGAAGAACGTGAAGAGGAAGCCGATCGTCCCCGGTGTCACGGCCTCCGCATCCGGGTAGCCCGTCTCCGTGGGCTCCGCGGTCGCGGCGACCAGCTGCACCGTCATCAGCTGCACCGAGGTCATCGTGCCTCCTCGAGATCCTGCGTCTCCTGCGTGGACCCGGTCTGCGCCGGCTGCGTATCCTCCGGCATGAGGTCGTCCGGGACGACGTCGCCGTCATCGTCCGTCACGCCCGCGAACAGGTCTGATTCGAGGAAGTTCTGCTCGCGGTCCAGCGGCGGCCGGCCCGTGCGATCGATCGCCAGCTCGAACTCCTCCGTCCGCCAGAGGCGGCGCGCCTGGGCACGGCTGCCGAAGAAGAAGCCGCCGTTGGGGTCGATCTGCGTCGCGTGCGCGATGAGGGCGCGATCCCGCACCTCGAAGTACTCACCGCTGGGCACGCGGGCCGTCAGCCACGTGTGCCGCTCCGCATCGCGCTCCGTGAGCCACTCGAGCTGCTCCTCGAACGGCGACTCGTCGCCCTCCGCGACCATGAGCTCGTGGATGCGCAGGAACTTGTGGGCGGAGAGGTCCTGGTTGTAGTAGGTCTTCTGCACGGTCCACGGCTCGCCCAGCTCCGGATTGGTGCCCGCCTGGCCCGCCTGCTCCACCGCGACCATCGACACGTCGTGCGTCCGGATGTGGTCCGGGTGGGGGTAGCCGCCGCGCTCGTCGTACGTCGTCATCACGTGCGGGCGGAAGCGGCGCAGCACGGACACCACCGTGCGGGCGGAGACCTCGATCGGGACGCGGTAGAAGCTGCCGCGCGGGGTCAGCTCGTCCGGGTCGCCGTCCGGCAGTCCGGAGTCGACGTAGCCGGCCCATACGTGCTCCACTCCCAGGGTCTCCGCGGCCAGCGCCATCTCCGTCCGGCGCAGACCCGCGATGTCGCGGGTCGCGGCGGGTGACTCCTCGAGGGCGGGGTTGAGGATGTCGCCGGCCTCGCCGCCGGTCATCGTGAGGACCAGCACGCGGGCGCCCCGCGCCGCGTACATCGCGCTGGTCGCCGCGCCCTTCGAGGCCTCGTCGTCCGGGTGCGCGTGCACGGCCAGGAGACGGAGCCCGGCGTAGGGCTGCGAGGAGTGGGAACGATCCCGCATGGACGAAGACCTCCAAAGATGCAGTGCCGCGCGGTCGAACGCGCGAGAAGACCGACTCCCAGGGTAGTCGCCGCACTCCCCCGGCACCCAATCCGCACACGTGCGTTCGCGCACGCAGCGTGCCCTCATGCAGGTTCGCGCTGCCCGGTCTGAGACAATGGGTGCGTGACGACAGCAGCCGATCTCCAGTCCCGCTACGGGGGGCGCGCGCCGCGGATCCAGCACGAGCGGACGCACCGCAGGCGCCTCTCCCGCCCCGCCGTCATCGGCATCGGCGCAGGACTCGCGGCGGCGATCGGGGTCGCCGCCTGGTACGGCTTCGCCCCCAGCCCCACACCTGACGGCACGGTCACGATCAGCTACGACGTCGTCGACTCGACCCTCACCCGCACGACGATCGGCGTCTATCCAGACGCTCAGCGCGAGATCACGTGCTCCGTCCGCGCTGTCAGCGAGCACGAGGCCGTCGTGGGCTACACGGAGGTGACCGTCCCCGCGGATCCGCAGGCGGACGGCGCCAGCCCGATCACGGTCTCCGCGGACATCAGCACGACGCAGCTGGCGTCGAGCGGCCACCACGAGTCCTGCTGGTACGCGGACGACCCGCGCTTCTGAGAGACCCCGCCGCGCAGGTCCACCGCGGCCTCGCACCCCCACTGCTTGCCGATCCCACGGGTTCCGCAGTAGCATAGGTCACTTACGGATCGATCCCGGGAGGCGTCCGCCCCCGGGATCATTCACTGTCACGCACGGGCTGCAGGCCCGTCTCACCGGGCCCGCAGATCCTGCGGGCCTGACGCACACGAGGAGGATCCATGACGGAAGAGATCACCGGCGAGGAGACCTGGCTGAGCCAGGAAGCCTTCGACCGTCTCTCCAAGGAGCTGGAAACCCTGCAGGGCCCTGGTCGTGCGGATATCGCAGAGAAGATCGATGCCGCGCGCGAAGAGGGCGACCTCAAGGAGAACGGCGGCTACCACGCCGCGCGCGAGGAGCAGGCCAAGATCGAGGCCCGCATCCGCCAGCTCGAGCACCTGCTGCGCCACGCCACCGTGGGCGGGACCAGCGGCGACCTCAGCACGGCCTCGCCGGGCACCGTCATCACCGCGACCGTCGCGGGTCGCGAGATGCGCTTCCTCCTGGGCTCGCGCGAGATCGCCGGCGAGGACACGGAGATCGACGTCTTCTCCGAGGCCTCCCCGCTGGGTGCGGCCGTCAACGGCACCAAGGTGGGCGAGTCCACCTCGTACGAGGCGCCCAACGGCAAGTCGATCGCCGTGACCGTCGACAAGGTCGAGGCCTTCGGCTGACCCGCTCCCACAGCACCTGAGACGACGAGGGGCCTCCGCGAATGATCGCGGAGGCCCCTCGTCGTCTCTGATCCGGCGCCCGGCCTCGGCTCAGGCTCGCATGTCGACGCAGGCTCAGGCCGGGGCGGGACCCGCCGTCTCAGCGCCCGTCGTCGTCCGAGGCCGGGGTGCCGCCCTCCGGCGCGTCCGCCCCCCGGGTCGACGAGGCGGAGGGCTCCTCCGCACCCCCATCCGCTGCCGCTCCGCCCACCGCGTCTCCGTCAGCACCGTCCGCCTCCGCGCTGCGGAACGTCGAACGGCCGGGATCGCGCGCGCCGGCCGCGGCCGCTCCCGCAGCGGCGGCTCCGTGCGCATCGGAGCCGGACTGCGGCGCTGCGGCACCGACCGTCTCCCGCGCCGAGCCGTCCGCGGCGTCTCGGCCCTCCCCGTCGTCAGCCACCTGCCTGTCCGGCACATCGGTCGCGACCCCGGTGTCCTCACCGGCGAACACGTCGTCCCCGGCCAGGTAGCGCACGACCGTGTTGACGACCGCGATGAGCGGCACCGCGAAGAGCGCGCCCACGATGCCGAAGAGGAAGCCACCGGCGGCGACGGTCAGGATGACCGCCAGCGGGTGGACGCTCACGGCCTTGCCCATGATGAACGGCTGGAGGACGTTGCCCTCGATCTGCTGCACCAGCAGGACGACGCCCAGCATGATGAGCGCCGGGATGAAGCCCTGCGACACGAGGGCGACGATGACGGCGATCGCGCCCGTCACGACCGCACCGACGATCGGGATGAACGACCCCATGAAGACGAGCAGCGTCAGCGGGATGGCCAGCGGGATGCCGATCGCCAGCGCGCCGATGCCGATGCCGATCGCGTCGACGGCGGCCACGATGATCTGGACCCGGACGTACTGGACGAGCGTCTGCCAGCCGCGCAGCGCCGCACCCTCCGTCCGCGCGCGGGCCGGGCGCGGCATGAGTCGGACCGCCCAGTTGAACATGTTGCGGCCGTCGTACAGGAAGAAGAACGCGGCGACGAGCGCCAGCAGGGTGCCGGTCGCGAAGGAGCCCACGGACGACACGGCACCGGCGGCACCGCCCACCAGATTGCTCGCGTTCTCCTCGAGGTAGGTGAGCCCCTGGTCCAAACCCTGGTCCAGGTACTGCGCGGTGATGCCGGAGTCCAGGCCGAAGGGGTTCGAGTTCAGCCACATCGTGATCGTCGAGACGCCCGCCAGCACCTGCGTCCACAGGGCGCCGAAGCCCGCGACGATCTGCTGGCCCACCAGCGCGATCGTGCCCAGAACCAGGAGGAGGAAGCCGATGAATACGGTGGCCGCGGACAGGGCGCGCGGCCATCCCTTGCGCACCAGGAACGAGTGGATGGGGCTCAGCAGCGCCGCCAGCAGCAGCGCGATGAGCGCCGGCAGCAGCACCTGGGACACCTGCGACAGGAGCCACAGGAGGACTCCCACCGCGGCCAGGATCACGATCGTGCGCCAGCTCCACGCGGCCGCCAGTCGGAACGGCGGGGACACGTACGGCTCGTAGGCGCCGCGCCCCAGCTCGTCCTCCGTAGGCTCCGCGAAGGTCATCGGGCCGGTGGGCGGCGCGCCCAGGTAGGAGCCGCCGGGCTGCTGAGCGGCATCGTCGCGCAGATTCCGGAAGCCCTGCCAGGCCCCGCGGATGCGCTGGGTGAAGTCCGCTCGCCGTTCATTCGCCATGACGCCAGACTATACGCTCGGGACGCTAGGCTGACGGTGCGATCCGCTCCGCCCGGGAGCACGCGAACGGAAGCGGGAGGGAACACTGTGCGACGCAGGACCGCGGTGACCCTCACCACCACGATCGCCGCACCCGCGGTCCTCCTGGCGACCGGTTCGCTGCTGCTTCGCCTCCAGTCCTCCCGTCTGCGTCGCGGGTTCACGGAGGCCGCCCGGGGGTTCGACCCGCCGGGCCTGCGCACGGTGGCCCACCCACCGGGAGCTCCCGCTCCGCAGGCCCCCGCCGCCGACACCGCGACCACCGGCACCATGCCCCCCGAAGACGGCGCGGACGCCCCCACGGGCACCGCCGCCTCCCTCGTCGTTCTGGGCGACTCGTGGTTGGCCGGCTCCGCCCCCGCGGACCCCGCCCGACTGCTGAGCCGCGGCCTCGCCTCCCTCCTGGGCATGCCGGTCCACCTCACCGCACTCGCGGAGCCGTCCGCCCGCGCCGAGTCCCTCAGCACCCAGATCGACCGCGCCCTGGCGGACCCCCACCTGGCGGAGCGCGGTGGCCCCCGCATCGCCGTCCTCTCGATGGGCACGGCGGACATCCTCTTCCCCGTCACCGGCTCGATCACGCTGGGCGTCCTGTCCTCTGCCCTGTCCCGCCTGCAGCGTGCGGGCTTCGCGACGGTCCTCCTCTGCTGCCCCAACCTCAGCAGCCTGCCCGGGATCCGGAACCCGCTCCGGACGGTCATGCGCCGCTCGTCGCGGGTGCTCGCCGGTTCGCAGTGGCTGGCGGCCCTGTCCGCCGGCGCACTGCCCCTGTCGCTCACCCGCATCCTGTCCGGCACGTCCCACATCGGACTCGTCGACGAGTCCGGCCTGCGCCCCAGTCCACTGGGCCGCAGGCAGCTGGCCGCCGCGGTCCTGCGCGCGATCGCGGACCGGCTGGACCTGCCCCGCCGCAGCACACCCACTCCGGAGGACGCATGACCCGCCTGCTGCTCGCCTCCGGCTCCCCGTCCCGCCTGCGCCTGCTGCGCGAGGCGGGGATCACGCCGCTCACCGCCGTCCCAGCCGTCGACGAGGAGGCCCTCGAGGCCGCGCACCCGCAGGCCACCGTCCGCGAGCTCGTCACGCTGCTGGCCCGCGCGAAGGCGCACGCCGTGCTGCCCCGTGTGCCGGCACTCCTCGCGGACGAGGACACCGCCGCCGAGGTCGTGGTCGTCGCGTGCGATTCCGTCCTGGAGCTCGAGGGGTCGCCGGTGGGCAAGCCCCACACGGCGGAGCGCACCCGGGCCCTGTGGCAGCGGATGGCGGGCTCCTCCCCCGTCCTCTGGAGTGCCCACTGGGTGGGCGTCCTCACCCGCGACACGGCCGATTGCGGCGATGCCACCGGTCCCGGCGACTCCGCCCGCCCCGCCGAGGCGGACGGACCCGACCGGGCGGCGGCGGGCTGGCGTCTGCGGGACAGTCGGGAGGCGGCCGGGCAGACGCGCGTGCACCTCGCCTCGCCCACGGAGCGCGAGCTCGAGGACTACATCGCGACCGGTGAGCCGTTCGAGGTCGCCGGGGCCCTCACGATCGACGGCCTGGGCGGTGCGTTCGTGCGCGGCATCGAGGGCGATCACCACAACGTCATCGGCCTGAGCCTGCCGCTGCTGCGCGATCTGCTGGCGGATCTGGGCGTGCCGTGGACGTCCCTGTGGAATCGCCCGCCCGCCTGAACCGCACGGGCGCGACACGCCCGGACCGGCACTCGTGGCGGCGAGAATCGCCCTCCCGCGTTTTGTCTCCCATCGACAACGCGGCATTGGACTTCCCTATATTCGTCGAGGCAGTGACCCCCGTGTGCGCCCGCACACATCCGCTGGACGAGGAGACCCGATGACCGCAGCGCCCGCAGCATCGCAGGAGACCCGGACGGAGACCCTGCGCCCCGTGCGCCGGGTCCTCATCGCGAACCGGGGCGAGATCGCCCTGCGCATCGTCCGCGCCTGCAAGGACCTGGGCATCGCATCCGTCGCCGCCTACTCGGCCGCGGACGCGGACGCCCGCTTCGTCACCCTGGCGGACGACGCGTACAAGCTGGAGGGCCGCACGGCCGCAGAGACCTACCTGAGCATCCCCACGCTCATCGAACTGGCGCACCGCTCCGGTGCGGACGCCGTCCACCCGGGCTACGGCTACCTGGCGGAGAGTGCGGAGTTCGCCGCCGCCGTCGCCGAGGCCGGGCTCACCTGGGTGGGCGCCCCGCCGGCCGCGATCCGTGCGCTGGGCGACAAGGCCGGCGCCCGCGAGGTCGCCCAGGCCGTGGGCGCCCCGATCGCGCAGGGCTCGCCCGGACCGGTCGCGACGATCCGCGAGGCCGCCGAGGTCGCGGGCCGGATCGGCTACCCCGTCGCTATCAAGGCCGTCCACGGCGGAGGCGGCCGCGGCTTCCGCACCGCGGCGGACGAGAACGCCCTGCCGGCCGCCTTCGAGGCCGCGTCCCGCGAAGCGAAGGCCGCCTTCGGCCGCGGCGAGTGCCTCATCGAGCAGCAGATCGTCCGCCCCCGCCACATCGAGACCCAGTGCCTGGCGGACGAGCACGGCACGGTCCGTGTGCTCTCGACACGCGACTGCACCCTGCAGCGCCGCAACCAGAAGATCCTCGAGGAGGCCCCGGCCCCGGGCCTGGAGCCCCAGCAGGAGCAGACGCTCATGGAGGCCTCGCAGCGGATCCTCGCCCACGTGGGCTACGTGGGGGCCGCGACGTGCGAGTTCCTCCTGGGGGCGGACGGTCGGATCACCTTCATGGAGGCCAACGCCCGCATCCAGGTCGAGCACACGGTCACGGAGGAGATCACGGGGGTCGACCTCGTCGCCTGGCAGCTGCGGATCGCGGCGGGCGAGGCGCTGCCGGAGTCGTTCGACGCCCCGCGCGGCCACGCCTTCCAGTTCCGGATCAACGCCGAGGACCCCGCGCACGGCTTCGTGCCGGTCACCGGCACCATCACCGGCTACCGCGAGCCCGCGGGCCCCGGCGTCCGCATGGACTCCGGTGTGGGCGCCGGCACGACCGTGGGAGCTGACTTCGATCCCATGCTGGCGAAGCTGATCGTCTGGGGCCCGGACCGCGCCACCGCGCTGGCCCGCAGCCGTCGCGCGCTGGACGAGTACGCCGTCGAGGGCGTCTCGACGCTGCTTCCCCTGCACCGCAGCCTCGTCGACGCCCCGGACTTCTCCGGGGAGCAGCTGCGGACCACGACCCGCTGGCTCGAGGAGGACTTCATGCCCGCCTGGGCCGCGGACCGCGCACCCGCCCCCTCCGAGGACGCGGGCGAGCCCGCGGAGCAGGTCGAGGTCGTCGTCGAGGTCGACGGCCACCGCCTCGTCGTCACCGTTCCCGCGGAGCTGGCCGCGCCCGCCGCCCGCCCGCAGCGCAGCCGTCGCGTGACACGCCGTTCCGCACGGGCCGCCGCTGCGACCGGCACCCTCACCGCCCCCATGCAGGGGACGATCGTCGCGGTCGACGTGGCGCCGGGCGACCGGGTGGCCGCCGGCGACCGGCTGGCCGTCATCGAGGCGATGAAGATGGAGCAGCCGCTCACCGCCGCGCACGATGCGGTCGTCCGCGCCGTCGCCGTGGGACCGGGAGCGGGCGTGCGCTCCGGCGACGTCCTCGTCGAGTTCGAGGCCTGACCCGCGCGACGGCCTCTCAGGCCTGGTGCCGGTGCAGCTTGCGCGCGGCCTCGGTGATCGACCCCGTGAGCGAGGGGTAGACGACGAAGGACTGGGACAGCTGGTCGACGGTCAGCCGGTTCTCGACCGCCATCGTGATCGGCAGGATCAGCTCGCTGGCGCGCGGTCCCACGACGACACCGCCCAGCACGGAACCGGAGCCGCGGCGGCAGAAGATCTTGACGAAGCCCTCCGTGATGCCCAGCATCTTCGCGCGGGCGTTCGTGTGCAGCGGCTGGGTGACCGTCTCGACCTCCGATGCGTTCTCCCGGAAGTCCGACTGCGTGAAGCCCACCGTCGCGATCTCCGGCGATGTGAAGACGTTCGACGCGACATTGCGCAGACGCAGCGGGAAGACAGCGTCGCCCAGCGCGTGGAACATCGCGATCCGCCCCTGCATCGCCGCGACCGAGGCGAGCGGCAGCACAGCCGTGCAGTCGCCGGCCGCGTACACGCCGGGAACCGAGGTCCGGGAGACGCCGTCGACGACGATGTGGCCCGAATCCTCGAGCGCGACGCCCACGTCCTCGAGTCCGATCCCGTCCGTGTTGGGGACGGAGCCCACGGCCATGAGGCAGTGGGTGGCGCGGACGATGCGGCCGTCGGCCAGGGTCACGACGACCCCCTCGCCGTCCGGGTCGCGGACGACGGAATCCGCACGGGATCGCGACAGGACGTTCATGCCGCGCGAGCGGAAGACGGACTCGAGCACCTCGGCCGCGTCCTCGTCCTCGCCGGGCAGCACCCGATCGCGCGACGACACGAGGGTCACCTTGCTGCCCAGGGACCGGTACGCGGACGCGAACTCCGCACCTGTGACGCCGGAGCCCACGACCACCAGGTGGGGAGGGAGCTCGTCGAGCTCGTAGAGCTGCGTCCACGTGAGGATCCGCTCGCCGTCCGGGACCGCGGTGGGCAGCTCGCGCGGGTGCGCGCCCACCGCGACGAGGATCGTGTCCGCGGCGAGGTCGTACTCCGTCCCGCTGTCCTCGACGACGTGGACGGAACCCCGACCGGCCAGACTCGCGGTGCCGCGCACCAGCTTGACGCCCGCACGCGTGAGGCCGTCGCGGATGTCGTCCGCCTGCGCCTCCGCCAGCCCCATGATCCGCTCATTCATCGCACCCAGGTCCGGAGCGACCGCGGACTCGGCGTCACCGCCGCGCACGCGCAGGCCGAAGCCCTCGGCTTCGTTGATGGACCCCATCACCTCCGCCGTCGCGATGAGGGACTTCGAGGGGACGACGTCGGTGAGCACAGCGGAGCCGCCGCAGCGGTGCTTCTCGATGAGCATGATGTCGGCGCCCAGCTGCGCGCCGATGAGCGCGGCCTCGTATCCGCCGGGTCCGCCGCCGATGATGACGACACGGTTCTGCGAGCGATCCAGTACGTTCTTCACGCCCACATTCTGTCAGAGCACGCCGCGCCGGCCCATTCGGCCGGGTGCCGGGCGGGCTGGCGGGGCGGCGCGGTGCGCCCCGACCTCAGAGGATCGTCGACCTCTGCGTGTGCGTCTGCGCCAGTTCGCGGTACGAGCGCCAGTTGCGGTCGATGTGCGCGCGCCCGTCCTCGTCGAGCTCGCGGCGCACCTTCCCCGGTACACCCGCCACGAGGGACCCGGACGGGATCTGCGCCCCCTCGAGCACGAGGGCACCGGCCGCGACGAGCGTGTACGAGCCCACGACGGAGCCGTTCAGCAGCGTCGTCGACATGCCGATGAGGCAGTCGTCCTCGACGGTGCATCCATGGATGAGCGCCGCGTGCCCCACGGAGACCCGGTCGCCCACACGGGCGTCCAAGCCCGGATCGCAGTGCATGACGGTATTGTCCTGGATGTTCGTGTCCTCGCCGATCACGATCTTCGCCCGCTCCGCCCGCAGCACGGACCCGTAGAACACGGAGGACCGCGCGCCCACCGTCACGTCGCCGATGAGAGTGACGCCGGGGGCGATGAACGCCGTCTCGTGGATCGTGGGCGACACCCCGTCCACCTCGATGAGGCGGACGTCCGCCAGGTCTCCTGGTCTTCTCTGCTCGCTCATCCCCCTATCGAACCAGGGCGGCGGGGCCCCGGCAACGGGGTGACCGACTGGTGGACGGCTTACCACACGATTTGCGCACCTGTACACACCTGCACCATGATGGTGCCTGTCAGAGACTTCACACAGCTGGGGTCTTGTGGGCGTGCGCGACCTCGTGGGAAGCTGGGTTATCACCGTTTCCGCGTCCGCCGGCGCGCCAGCGGCGGAGCGCCGCTCCTGCAGACGATCGGTCTGCATCTCCGGGTCGCCCTCTGCCGCGGTTCCGCGCCGTCGGACCTCCGTCCACCTGAGAGGAACCCATGGACTGGCGCCATCGTGCTGCGTGTCTGAACGAGGATCCTGAGCTGTTCTTCCCCATCGGGAACACCGGTCCTGCCCTGCTCCAGATCGAGGAGGCCAAGCGGGTCTGCCGCCGCTGCGAGGTCGTCGAGACCTGCCTGCAGTGGGCCCTCGAGTCCGGCCAGGACGCCGGCGTCTGGGGCGGGATGAGCGAGGACGAGCGCCGCGCGCTCAAGCGCCGCGCCGCTCGCGCCCGCCGCGCCAGCTGACACCACTCCCCCGCGGGTCCTCGACCCGCATCGCTGCGCCCGCGCCTCAGTCGGCCGGGCGCAGCGGCACGTCCAGCACCACCTCCGTGCCGCCGCCGTCGGCGGGGCGCCAGTCGATCGTCCCGCGCAGGTCCGCGGTGATGAGCGTGCGCACGATCTGTGTGCCCAGGCCGTCGCCGGGACCGCGGTCGCCGGAGATCCCCACCCCGTCGTCGACGACGCGCAGGTGCAGGCGGTCCTCCGTGCGCTCCGGAACCACCTCGATCGTGCCGTCGACCGGCACCGCGTCCGGGTCGTCCGGATCGAACGGGAAGCCGTGCTCCACCGCGTTCGTCACGAGCTCCGTGATGGCCAGCAGCAGCGCGGAGGCGTCCTCCGTCGCGATCGTCCCGAAGCTGCCCACTCGCCGGGTCGTCACCCGCGCCAAGGGCGAGGACAGGTCCGGCGCCAGGCGCAGCCCCTTGTCGAGGATGTCATCGAAGTCCAGCGCGTCGTCCAGCGACTGGCTGAGCGCGTCGTGGACGACGGCGATGACGGACACGCGCCGCATCGCCTCCTCGATCGCGGACTTCGCCTCCGTGGACGACGCCCGCCGCGACTGCAGGCGCAACAGTGCGGACACCGTCTGCAGATTGTTCTTCACCCGGTGGTGCATCTCGCGGATGAGCGCGTCCCGGCTCAGCAGCTCGCGCTCCCGCCGACGGATCTCGGACACATCGCGGCCCAGGATGACCGCGCCCGTGCGATTGCCGTCCCGCATGAGCGGGATCGACCGCAGAGCGATGCTCACCCGCCCGGATTCGATCTCCGTGCGCCACGGGGCCCGGCCGGTCAGCACGAGCGGCAGCGACTCGTCGACCGTCCCCCGCTGATCGACGAGGCCGGTCACGAGATCCGCCAGGTAGCGGCCCTCGATGTCGCCCTCGGAGCCCAGCCGGTAGAGGACGGACACGCCGTTGGGCGATGCGTAGCGGATGCGCCCCTCCCGGTTGAGGAGGATGAGGCCGTCGCCCACGCGCGGCTCGCCGCGGCGACCGCCGGACAGCCCGTCCGCCGTAGGGAACGTCCCCTCGCCCACCATGTCGAGCAGCGCGGACGCGCTGCTCCGGTGGTTCCGCTCCATCCGGGACGCGCCCAGGCGGCGCGACTCCTCCGTGTGGCGTGTGAGCACGCCCAGCACCCGTCCGTCCCGGACCACCGGGACGACGTCCGCGCGGGCGAACCGCGACCCGTCGTCCTCCGCGATGACGGTCGTCCGTGTGCGGAACGCGCGCCCCAGCAGCGCCCGGTGACGCGGGCCGGGACGCTCCCCCACCATGTCGGAGGCGAACATCGTCTGCCCCGTCATGGGCCGGCACTGGGCCACGACGACGAAGTCCGGATCCTCCGCGTCCCCGGCTCCAGCCTCGGCGTCGACGGTCTCCGGGGCCCGGCGCGGGACCCACAGGACCAGGTCCGCGAACGACAGGTCCGCGATCAGCTGCCAGTCGCCCACCAGCAGGCGCAGCCAGTCGACGTCGTCCCCGTCCAGTCGGCTGTTCGCCTTCGTGAGCTCTGCGAGAATGCTCACTCGGCCTCACTCGCCCAGTCCGCGGTGCGGACGACGCCGCGCAACTGCCGCAGCACGACGGACACGGGTGCCTGGTCGACCCGGGGCAGCTCGCGCAGCTCCGCGACCATCGTGAGCACCTTCTCCAGCACGCTTCCGTTCGCGTCCATCCAGTCCTGGACCCGGGACCGGCCGCTGGCCCCGGTCGGGGAGCCCGCACCCGGCGCGGTGTCCGTGTGCCGCATGACCGCGTCCGTCAGCGTGACGATCGCCTGGTAGTAATCGTCGCGCAGCGCGCCGCGCGCCAGCGCCGACCACCGGCTGCTGCGGTCCAGGTCCCGGATCATGTCGAGCAGCGCGGAGCCGCTCACCGCGTCGGTGACCGCGTAGTAGACACCGGCGACGTCCTCGGGCGAGGCCCCCACCCGCTGACTCTCCTGCACGACGTCCAGCAGCGCGAACTCGTCCAGCAGGCCGGCGGCTCGTGCGGCGATCACCTCGGGCACCCCCTGGCCCGCGTAGGACCTGCGTGCCTGCTCGTACTCGGCGCGGTCATCGCCCTGCAGCAGGTCCGCGAGGTGCGCCCGCAGACGCGTGACCGGCTCGCGGAACGTCTCGATCGTCGCGAGGACGTCGAGGGACTCCGGCGACTGGTGCACGAACCAGCGCGAGGCGCGGTCCAGCAGGCGGATGTGCTCGTTCAGCAGGGTCGCCTGCACGTCCGCGGACACCGTCCCGTCCAGCGCGCACACGTCCGTGACGAACCCGTCCAGCCCGAACACCTCGCACACGACCGTGAAGATGCGCACCAGGTGCGGCAGCTCCGCACCCGTCTCCTCCTGGAGGCGGTAGAGGAACGTGATGCCGCCGCGGTCCACGACCGAGTTGACGATCTTCGCCGTCGCGATCTCTCGCCGCAGCGGGTGGTCCGCGAAGTGCTCCTGGTACGGCAGCAGGCTGGGCGGGAAGTAGTCCCGCAGCGGACCGGCCATCCAGTCCTCGTCCGGCACCGGCGAGGCCAGCATCTTCGCGGCCGCGTCCATCTTGACGTAGGCCAGCAGCACCGCCAGCTCCGGCGACGTGAGTCCCGTGCCGGACTGGGCGCGCTTGCGCAGCGGCTGCGTGTCCGGCAGGTTCTCGACCGCCCGATCCAGATCCGCCTCCCGCTCGAGGTAGCGCATCAGCCGCGCGTACGTCTCCGTCATCGCGACGGACTCGTAGCGCGCCTCGCCCATCGCCAGGTTCTGCGTGTAGTTGTTCGACAGCACCCGGTCCGCGACCTCGTCCGTCATGGACTCGAGCACCTGGCCGCGCTCATCGGCCGCGAACCGTCCGCGCCGGATGAGTGCGGCGAGCAGCAGCTTGATGTTGACCTCGTGGTCGGAGGAGTCGACGCCCGCGGAGTTGTCGACCGCGTCCGTGTTGAGGCGCACGCCCGCCAGCGCGGCCTCGATCCGACCCAGCTGCGTGGCGCCCAGGTTGCCGCCCTCGCCCACGACGCGGGCGCGCACCTGACCGCCGTCCACCCGGATCGCGTCGTTCGCGCGGTCGCCCACCTCCGCGTGGGATTCGTCGGACGACTTGATGTACGTGCCGATGCCGCCGTTGTAGACGAGGTCGACCGGCGCCTGCAGGATCGTCGAGATGAGCTGGTCCGGGGTCATCCGCCCGGGCGCGGCCCCCAGCGCCTGCGCCGCCTCCGGGCTCAGCTCGATCGCCTTCGCCGACCGCGGGAAGACACCGCCGCCCGCGGAGATGAGGGACGGGTCGTAGTCCTGCCACGAGCTGCGCGGCAGGTGGTAGAGCCGCTCGCGCTCGTCGAAGCCCGTCGCCGCGTCCGGCGTGGGGTCCAGGAAGATGTCCCGGTGGTCGAACGCCGCGACCAGGCGGATGTGACGGGACCGACGCATGCCGTTGCCGAACACGTCGCCGGACATGTCGCCGATCCCCACGACCGTGAAGTCGTCCGCGGACGCGTCGACGCCCAGCTCGCGCAGGTGCCGCTCGACGGACTTCCAGGCGCCGCGGGAGGTGATGCCCATGGCCTTGTGGTCGTAGCCGGTCGACCCGCCGGACGCGAACGCGTCGTCCAGCCAGAAGCCGCGCTGGGAGGCCAGCGAGTTCGCCACATCGGAGAAGCGCGCCGTGCCCTTGTCCGCCGCGACGACGAGGTAGTAGTCGTCGCCGTCGTGGGCGACCACCCGCTCCGGGGTCACGACCTCCGTCGTGTCACCGGAGTACTCGAGGTTGTCCGCGATGTCCAGCAGCGAACCGATGAAGACCTCGTAGGCGGCCTGCCCGGCCGCACCCCACGCATCCCGGTCCACCGCCGGATCCGGCAGGCGCTTGGGGAAGAAGCCGCCCTTCGCGCCGGTGGGGACGATGAGCGCGTTCTTCACCATCTGCGCCTTGACAAGGCCCAGCACCTCCGTGCGGAAGTCGTCGCGGCGGTCCGACCAGCGCAGGCCGCCGCGGGCCACGGTGCCGAAGCGCAGGTGGACGCCTTCGACGACGGGCGAGTGCACCCAGGATTCCAGCGCCGGGCGGGGCTTGGGCAGGAAGTCCAGCTCTTCCGCCCGGATCTTGAAGACGAGCGCCTGCGGCGGCTGCCCGTCGGTCCTCAGGAACGCGTTCGTGCGCTGCGTCGCCCGCAGCGTGTCGATCGTCGCCCGCAGCACGCGGTCGGCCTCCAGCGAGGACACCGCGGCCAGGCCGGCCTCGACGTCGGCCAGCACAGCCTCGGCGGCCTCCGCCCGGGTCTGCACGCTGTCGAACGTGCGGTCCGGGTCGAACCGGATCTCGAAGGCCTCGCTGATCCGCCGCGTGAGGTCCGGGTGCGAGGTGTACGCGCTGGCGATCGACGCGTCCGAGTACGTGAAGCCCGCCTGGCGCAGGTACTTCGCGAACGCCTGGATGACGCTCACCCGCTGCCAGCTGAGCTCCTGCAGCAGCAGGCGGTCCAGGTCGTCGGACTCGCGCAGCCCCGCCCACGCGGCGGTGAAGCCGTCCCGGATCGTGTCGAGGTCCTCGTCGGAGAGCGGCTCGTCGAACGACAGGCCGAACTCGTAGATCCACGACGTCTCGCCGCCCGCGGGCCGCAGCTCGAACGGCCGCTCGTCCACGACCTCGGCGCCCAGATTCGCGAGGTACGGCAGCACCTGGGTGAGGGTGACGGGCTCGTGGCGGTAGAACGCCAGCAGCGCGGCGTCCTCCGCGCGGCGGTGCACCGCGACGACCGGCCGGTCAGAGGCCGCGGCGGCCTCCAGCCGGGCGACGTCCTCGACCGCGCGGGCCGGCGTGTGCAGGGACGTGTAGGACGGCGGGAAGGCGGACGCCCAGCGGCGGGCGCGCTCGGCCGACGAGGCGGGGTTCTTCTCCGCCGCCGGGGCCAGGATCTCCCACAGATCCTCGTTCCACGACCGCAGCGCGCCCGCGATGCGGGCCTCGACCGCGCCGGGGTCCGTGACGGGCAGATCCTGATCCGCGGGCACGCGCGCCGTGAAGTGGAGGCGGGCCAGGGCGGAGTCGCCCAGCAGCACGTCGAAGTCGACCGTGTGCGCGTGGTACACCTCGCGCAGCACGGACTGCACCCGTTCGCGGGCGGCCGTGTTGTACAGGTCACGCGGCAGGTAGATGAGGATCGACATGTAGCGCTCGTACGGGTCGCGCCGGATGAAGACGCGCGGCTCGTGGCGCTCCTGCAGGTCGACGACCTGCATGACGGTCTCGAAGATCTCGTCCGTCGAGGCGTGGAAGAGGTCCTCGCGCGGGTAGGACTCGAGCGCCCCCAGCAGCTCGTCGCCCGCGTGGGTGTCGCGGCCCAGCCCGGACCGGCGCAGGACGTTGCGCACCTTCGTCCTGATGACCGGGATGTCCAGGGCGGACGTCGAGTCGATCCGCGGGGTCCACAGCCCCACGAAGCGGCGCTCGCCCACGATGCGGCCGTCCGCGTCGTACGTCTTGACGCCCACGTAGTCCATGTAGCCGCGGCGCATGACCTTCGACCGGGAGTTCGCCTCCGTCAGCACCAGGACGTGCGGCTCCTCCGCCTTCGCCGCGACCTTGCGCGACAGGCGCGAGGTCCGGGCCGCGCGCAGCGAGGAGATGCCCAGGGCGCTGCCCTCGATCGGGTCGAGACGCTTGCCCTCGTCGTCGACGATGAACGCGTACTCGCGGAAGCCCAGGAACACGAAGCCGTGGTCCATCCACGTGAGCAGCTCGGCGGCCTCGGCGGCCTCCGCCGTCAGCTCCGGACGGGGCGCGTGCGCGCGCAACTCCTCCGCGATCTCCCGGGCCCGCGCCCGCATGCGCAGGCTGTCGCGGTCCGCCGCGACCGCGTACTCCAGCACGTCCGTGAGTCCCTCTCGGATGCCCGCGAAGTCCTCGTCCGGGACGCGGTCGACCTCGATGTGGATCCAGGACTCGGACCGGGTGTCCCCAGCCCCGCCGCCCGGGACGGTCTCGCCGGGGCCGATGATCGGCAGCGCCGCCGTCTCCGTCGCCGCGTGCGTGAGCTCCGCATCCGGGACGATCGAGAGCTCGGAGCCGCGCCGCACGGCCATGATCGGGTGGTGGACGTCGCGGATCGCCAGGCCCTGTCGCCCCAGCTCCGCGACGACGCTCGCGACGGCGTAGCGCACGTCCGTCACGACGACGTCGATGAGGGTGCGGTTGCCGGTGTAGTCGATCGCGCTGTGCTCCGGATTGCGGATCGCGACCCGGGCGGGCCCGCCGTCGTAGTCACGGGCCAGTCCCAGGTGCGCGGCGGCGTTGGCCGCGAGCGCCTGCGCGCCGGTGCGGCGGACCTCTGCGCCCGCCAGCCTGGGGTAGTACTCCTCGAGGAGGTGCGCAGGGGGGTTCTCCCCCTGCTGCTCGCTCCACGCGCGGGCGATGTCAGTCTGGATGTCAGTCTGATCGACCTGGGTCACGTCACTCTCACCTCGTGTGCTGTCGCGGACCGCATGCGGTGTGCTCGACGGTGAGCACGGACACCACTCTATGCCCTGTGCGCGGCGATCCGGGTGTGTCCTGACGCACGCGTCCGGCCGTCCTGCACGCGACTGCGGGCGGGCCCGGATGCGGCAGACTGGTGCCCCATGAGGACCTTCACGCTCACGGGCCGCTCCGCTCTGCCGCCCACCCGCCTGCGCGCGGGGCTGACCGACCCGGACATGTGGCGGGGACAGGGAAGAGAGGTGACGCGCGGGGACGACGGATCGCTCACCGTCGACACCCCGCTCGCCGCGGACTCCGTGCCGCCGTCGCTGGCCCGGTACGTGCCGGAGTCCGCCGCCCTGCGCATGCGGGTCGCCCCCGCCGCCGAGGCCCCGGCCGGGTCGCCGCAGCGGGCCCGCCTCACCGTCACGGTGCCGGGAGCACCGGTCGCGGTGACGGTGGACCTGTCCGCGGCGGCGGACGGTCACGGCGCTCTCGTGACGGCGGAGGCGGAGGTGTCCTCCTCCGTGCCCCTCCTGGGGCCCATGGTCGAATCAGCCGTCGAGCCCGTCGTCCGAGCCCAGCTGCGCGAGAAGCTCGATCAGCTGGTCGACCTCGTCTGAGGAGAACCACAGCAGGTCGGATCCCATGAGCGCCGCTGCGGCCGCGCCGCGTTCGCCCGGCAGCTGCGCGAACCCCTCCGGGTCGTCGATGTGGATGCTCGCGACCCGCAGCGGGTCGAGCACGGCGGCGGCGAGGACGACGCCGGGCACCACGGGGGCGGCGCCGGCGAACACGGCCTCCGGCACGTCGACGGCGACGACGGCGCGCGGCGAGCCGGCGTCCAGCGCCTCGTCGATGAGGCTCGCGGCCGCGGCGGTCATCGCGCGGTACTCCGCGAGCTCCAGGTCGTCGCCGGTGAGGGAGCGCTCATGCGCACCGGGGGCGAAGACGGCGACGGGGTCGACCGGGGGCCAGGAACGGGCCAGCGCCAGGCCGACGAGGGGTGCGTACGCGCGGATCATGACCTCATTGTCGCACCCGCCCCGCGCCGCTCCGCCCGGCGCGTGCGGGGACGGCGCGGGGCGACTCCCGGCAACCGGGCGAGGAGGCCGTCCTCGACGGCCCGGACGAACGGCGAGCGGCGGGCCACCTCGACCGGCGAGCGGCCCGCCAGCACCGCGGCGTCCACGGCGGCGGGGTCGTCCGGCAGGAGGATCACGTCGTCGACACCCGCGAAGCGCTGGAGCACGGAACGGATCCGGGCCTCCGGATCCGGTCCCACGGCGGACACGCGGACGCGGTTGACGACGACGAGGAGCCGATCCCGGTGACGCTGCGCCCGGTCGGACTCCAGGCGACGGACCAGGCGCTGGAGGCCCACCGGATCCGCGGCCGCGACGAGGAGCACCCGGTCCGCGCGGTCCAGGACGGCCCGGGTGGCCTGGTGCCGGTCGTAGTGCGGATCCGCGTACGGATCGTCCGGATCGATCCGGTCGGACACGTCGACAACGACGCGGTCCGCCCGGGCGGCCAGACGGTCCAGCACCTCCGTCAGGACGCCCGCGCGGATCTCCGGCCACCGCTCCGCGCGGGCCAGACCGGTCACGACCTCGAAGTCCGGTTCAATCCGCACGAGGCGGTCCGCCACCTGCTCCGGGTCGTGTGCGGCCCCGGCCACGACCAGGCGGCACAGTGCCGCCAGCTGCGGCGCCTCGTCCAGCAGACCCAGTGCGGGGGTGAGCGAGGAGGCGACCGTGTCCGCATCGACGAGCGTCGTGCGGCCGCCGGCCCGTGCGGCCAGATGGGCGAGCACGAGGGCGACCGTCGAACGACCCGGCGAGGAGCCGGTCCCCCAGACGGCGATGATCTCGCCCGCACGCTGCGGATCGGCCGCCGCGCGGGGCGGGTCCGCCGGCCGGGGCGGCGCCTGGACCGCGTCCGCGCAGTCGCGCAGCACGGTGCCGGTCCGCGCGGCGCCGGACCCCGGCGACAGCGTGTGGACGATGCCCCAGCGCGCGAAGACGGCGTCATCGTCCCCGAAACCCACGATGCGCGCGCCCGCCTCCCGCATGCGCGCGACGACGTCCGCGTCGATGCCGGGGAACCACCGGGACAGCACGACGACGTGACCGCTGCCGCCGGCCACGAGCGCCAGCAGCTCCGTCTCGTCCGCCGGCCGTCGCACCACCCGCGCATCGCGCAGTGCGGAGACCGACGCGACGACCGCCCCCTCGTACTCCACGTCGACGGCGACGATCACGTCGATCACGAGTCGCCCTCCGCCTGCTGCGCGGTCTCCTCCGGCTGCGGCGGCCCGGCCCGCGGGACCTCGACGACGGAGATGTGATGGCCCAGCGCCTGTGCCCGCACGACCTCGGCGATCCGCCCGTCGGGGACGTACACCTCGATGCGCGCCGCGCCGGGCGCGGTGAAGTCGCGGTTGCCGCGGTCCACGGACAGGACGTCGACCTCCGTGAGGATCGCGGTGGGCGGACCCGCCTCCGCGGACCGGGCGTCCGTCGCCCAGATGTCGACGCCGCTGCCGCGGGCCACAGCCGCCGGCAGCGCGGTGGACACGTCGACGGACACGACCCGGCCGGGCAGGTCCGCCTGCGCCACCAGCGCGGACAGCGGCACCAGCTCGCCCGCGCCCACCACCCCGCGCACGGTCGTCCCGGCCTGCACTGCGGACTCCGCGGGGATGTACGCGGGAGCGGAGGCCGGCAGCTTCACCTCGACGGCGACCAGCTCCTCCGTCGTGACCTCGCTGCCGGGCACCAGCGCGACCGCAGCCGCCCACACCCGAGTCGTCTCAGACACCGCACGCACCAGGGTGGTCGTCGCGACGAGCGACGCGAGCACCAGCACGGCGCCGATGAGCAGACGGGGATCGCGCCAGCGGGGGCGGGTGAGGCGCCGCGCGCGGGGGACGGCGGTCGTGGTGTCGCGGTCATTCATCTGCGTGCTCCCGATCTCCACATGCCCGGACGCACAAAGGCGTCTCCTGATAGAATTTGACTGCCATCGATGTCATTCGGTGCTGTGACATTCGAGACCCTGACGAATGGAGAGGACTCCTCATGGCTGTTGAATCCCGGTTCCTGCCGCTGACCGATGTCGCGGAGGTCCTCAACGTGTCCGTCGCGCAGGCGCGCGCTCTCGTTCGTTCCGGGGACCTGCGCGCGATCAAGGTGGGCGGGCGCGGCCAGTGGCGCGTGGAGAAGTCGGAGCTGGAGGACTACATCCAGCGCATGTACGCCGAGGTCCGTGCGGAGGTGGACGCCGGCACGGCCGACTGACCGCGCCGCGCGCCTCATCGCATCCCGCCCGTCGGTCGCACGTGTGCGATCCGGGACTGCGGGATGAGCACCCCACCGCCCGGACCGCCCTGCGCGCTCCGGGCGGCACTCGTCCCGGCGGCCTCCACCTCGATGTAGTCCCGCGCCACTGCGCGGATCCGCCCCACGATCATCCGGACCCCGCCACCCGTCGCGGCCACCGCGATCGCGCACTCCGCCCGCTCGTCGCACCAGAGGCGCAGGGGCGACGCCAGCGACAGCCCCTCCGCGGTCTCCGCGTGCCGGCGCGTGCGGACCACCGCCTCCTCCACGTGCGGAAGCGATACGAGCACGTCACCGCCGGCTCCCGTCGCCAGCAGCAGCCACCCGGCCGCAGCCCGGGATACCCGCCCCTCGAACCGGACGCCCGCCACGGTCACCGCGATGCGCTCGCCCCGCGCCGCCGCGAGCCGATCGGCCAGACCGTGATCGGCGGCCTCACCGGCGACGAGATCGGAGTACTCCCCCAGGCGCTCGTGCAGCGCACGGCCCGCCTCCTGCGCCTCGAGGTCCTCGAACAGCAGCGCGAACCTGCGGTCCGCACGCAGCTGCTCCGCCTCACCTGACCATTCCATGCACGTAGTATGTCATGAAGCTCACAGTTGGAACATCGAATGGGGACGGTTGAATGCAGATCGATTCCTCCACAGCCACACTGGCACTTTCCCTATCATTTGCTATCGTTTGACTCCATCCTACGAATCCGACGATGGAGTGATCATGGGAATGCACAGGCTCACCCTGCTCGCGGCCGTTCATCTGGTGGGCACGGCCCTCCTGGTCCGCGTCTCCCCCGGCCTGCTGGACGATGTCCGCGTCGGGGACCCCGGTGCCGCACTGCTGCTGATCGCCGGCTGGCTCGCCGTCCTGACCGGTGCACGGACGACGGCGGCCGTCGCCCTCGCCCTCGCCTGGCGGGTCCTGCGCGCGGCCGGCCTCGGCGCAGCGCCGCTGCGGTCCGCCGCACTGCGGG
>NZ_HE978604.1:121298-135494 GCF_000285835.1 Brevibacterium senegalense | reverse complement strand
TGGCCCCGCGCGCAGCGCGCACCGCACTGACCGCCGCCGTGGGCGGCACTCTCACGGCGGCAGTGCTGGCGGGCCCGGCCCTGGCGTCCTCACCGTCGCCCGCCTGGCCCCTCACTCCCGCGGAGTCCGCACCCGCTGAGCCGACCCCGGCGGAGACCCACCGTGACGATTCCACCGGTGCGCCGGATCCCCGCTGGCCCCTCGTCGAGGAGACGGCGGCTCCGGGTGCGGACGGCTCGAGCACGGACGGTTCAGCCCGGGACGCGCTCGACCACGCCTCCGGATCGGGCGATCAGGATGCGCCCGCAGACCACCACGTGGTCGTCGCGGGCGACAGCCTCTGGCGGATCAGTGCGGACAGACTGCCCGGAGCCGCACCTGCGGAGATCGCCGCAGGGGTCCAGGAGCTCAAGGACGCGAACCGTGACGTCATCGGCATGGACGCGAACCTCATCCTGCCCGGTCAGCGACTGGTGCTGCCATGAGCCCCGCGCAGCCCACACTCACGCTCGTCCGCCCCCGCAGGACGGGTGCACCGGCGCACACCGCAGAGACGCACACAGTCCCCCCGACCGCGCTGGGTCCGACGCCCGGGGCACCGGCACGGTCCGGCGGCACACCCCGGCCCGGCCACTCGGCGCAGTCGGGCGGCGCGGCGTCCGCGGGGGCGGCGACACCGACGTCGCAGCCGCTGGACCCGCAGGACCGCCGGCTGCTCGAGTCGATGTCGCCGGCCCTCGCGACCGCGCTCGTCGAAGTGCTGGTGGGTTCGCGCGCCGCCACCAGCATCGAGAAGTGGGTCGAAGTCCCGCTCTTCGAGCGCATCCTCGAGCACGTGCGCGTGCGTGAGTCCCTGTCGCAGCGCAATCCGCACACGGACAGGCCCCGGAGCACCTCGGCGCCCCGCCTCTGCGAGGTGTCCGACTCCGTCGTGGAGATCGCTCTGGTCGTGACGACGACCCGGCGGCCCCGCGCGCTGGCGCTGCGGCTGACCCGCAGGCGCTCCCGCTGGCGTCTCAGCGACTTCCTGAGCATCTGACGCCGGCGGGAGCCCGTGCGACCCTCAGATCGTCAGGAGCCGTTCCGCTTCTTCCGCCGCTGCGCGCGGTTGGTGGGTGCGGGTGCCTCAGACTCATCGTGGGACTCAGCGGTCCCGCCCGACTCGTCCGGTGCGCTGAGGTGGAGCTGCTGCTTCTTGGGCTTCAGCTCGTCCGCTTCGACCGTCACCCCGAAGTCCGATGCCACGGCCGCGCCCAGTTGCGCACCGCCTGCGCCCACCGCGGGCTTCTCGCGCACCGTGACCTCGAGGGTGTTCGTGAGGCGGACGACGTCCTCACGGATGCCCTCCTGCATGGCGACGAACATCTCGTAGCCCTCGCGCTGGTACTCGACGAGCGGGTCGCGCTGCGCCATCGCGCGCAACCCGATCCCGTTCTTGAGGTAGTCCATCTCATAGAGGTGCTCGCGCCAGCGGCGGTCGATGACCGACAGCATGACCCGGCGCTCCAACTCCCGCGTCGCGTCCTCGCCCAGGGTCTCCTCGCGCCGTTCGTAGAACAGGTCCGCGTCCGTGAGGATCTCCGTGCGCAGGGTCTCGCGGGTAACGGATCCGCCCGCGTCCTCCACGAGCTCCTCCGCCGTGAACGACGGCGTGTAGAGCCGGCCGACGGCCTCGAAGAGATCGTCGAGCTTCCACGAGTCCGGCGGGCCCTGCGTCGCCGCCGTCACGTAGGCGTTCAGCACCTCCTCGCGGAAGTCCTGCACCTGCTGGGCCAGGTCCGCACCCTCCAGCACGCGGCGGCGCTCGTCGTAGATGACGGTGCGCTGGCGGTTGAGGACGTCGTCGTACTTGAGGACGTTCTTCCGCTGCTCCGCGTTGCGCTCCTCGACCTGGTTCTGCGCGGACTGGATCGCGCGCGACACCATCTTCGTCTCGAGCGGCATGTCGTCCGGCACGTTCGCGATCGTCATGATCCGCTCGGCGGCGCCGGACCCGAACAGGCGCATGAGGTCGTCCGTGAGCGACAGGTAGAAGCGGCTGTCGCCCGGGTCGCCCTGGCGGCCCGAACGGCCCATGAGCTGGTTGTCGATGCGGCGCGATTCGTGGCGCTCCGTACCCAGCACGTAGAGGCCACCGGCCTCGCGGACCTCCGCCGCCTCCTCCTCGACCTGCGCCTCGACGCCTGCCAGCACCTCGGGCCAGGCGGCCTCGTAGGCCTCCGGGTCCTCGCGCGCGTCCAGGCCCTTCGACTCCATCGCGGCGACCGCCAGGAACTCCGCGTTGCCGCCCAGCATGATGTCGGTGCCGCGGCCGGCCATGTTCGTCGCGACCGTGACGGCGCCCTTGCGGCCGGCCATCGCGACGATCGCGGCCTCGCGCGCGTGGTTCTTCGCGTTGAGCACCTCGTGGCGGATGCCGCGCTTCGACAGCATCTTCGAGAGGTACTCGCTCTTGTCGACGCTGGTCGTGCCCACGAGGACGGGCTGTCCGGCCTCGTGGGCCTCGGCGATGTCGTCGACGATCGCCGCGAACTTCGCCTTCTCGTGCTTGTACACGACGTCCGCGTGGTCGACGCGCTGCATGGGGCGGTTCGTGGGGATCGGGACGACGCCCAGCTTGTAGGTCGACATGAACTCGCCGGCCTCGGTCTCCGCCGTGCCGGTCATGCCGGAGAGCTTCTCGTAGAGGCGGAAGTAGTTCTGCAGGGTGATCGTCGCGAGCGTCTGGTTCTCCGCCTTGACGTCCACCCCCTCCTTCGCCTCGATGGACTGGTGCAGGCCCTCGTTGTAGCGGCGGCCCTTGAGGATACGGCCGGTGTGCTCGTCGACGATGAGCACCTCACCGTCCAGCACCACGTAGTCCTTGTCCTTCTTGAACAGCTCCTTCGCCTTGATCGCGTTGTTGAGGAAGCTGATGAGCGGGGTGTTGTCCGCGTCGTACAGGTTGCCGATGCCCAGGTAGTCCTCGACCCGCTCGATCCCGGGCTCCAGGATGCCCACGGTCCGCTTCTTCTCGTCGACCTCGTAGTCGCGCTCCGCCTTGAGGCGCTTGACGACTCGCGCGAACTCGCCGTACCAGCGGTCGGCGCCGCCCTCCGACGGGCCGGAGATGATGAGCGGGGTGCGCGCCTCGTCGATGAGGATCGAGTCCACCTCGTCGACGATGACGAAGTTGTGGCCGCGCTGCACCATCTCGTCGACCGACCACGCCATGTTGTCGCGCAGGTAGTCGAAGCCGAACTCGTTGTTGGTTCCGTACGTGATGTCCGCCGCGTACTGCGTGCGGCGGTCGTCGTTGCTCATCTGCGCCCGGATGCAGCCGGTCTCCATGCCCAGGAACCGGAAGACGCGGCCCATGAGGTTCGACTGGTACTCCGCCAGGAAGTCGTTGACGGTGATGATGTGCACGCCCTTGCCGGACAGTGCGTTGAGATAGGCCGGCGCCGTTGCGACGAGCGTCTTGCCCTCACCGGTCTTCATCTCCGCGATGTTGCCCAGGTGCAGGGCCGCGCCGCCCATGAGCTGCACGTCGAAGTGCCGCAGCCCCACGGTGCGGGACGAGGCCTCGCGCACCGCCGCGAACGCCTCGGGCAGCAGCGCGTCGAGCGTCTCGCCGTCCTCATGCCGCTGCTTGAAGCGATCGGTCTCCTCCCGGAGCTCGGCGTCCGACAGCGCCTCGAACTCGTCGGACAGATTGTTGATCGCCGTCGTGTAGGCGCGCAGTCGCTTGAGCGTGCGGCCCTCGCCGGTCCTCAACAGCTTCTCCAGCAGGTTCGCCACGATTCTCCTCAATCCCGCGCGGGTGCGCGGTCCGCTCTGTGAAGTCCGCCCCTCAGCATATCCGCCCGGGAGGCAGGACCTCGACCGTCGGGAGCTCCAGCCACTCTGCCAGTTCCCGCAGTTCCCGCTGGACCTCGTCTGTGCAGTCCTCCCCCGGCTCCATGTGGATCGCCGCCAGGAGCACGCCCTCCTCCCTGCGGGCGCGGACCGCGACCCGCGCACGCAGCGCTCCGTCGTGCAGGAACGGCATGACGTAGTAGCCGTACCGCCGCTGGGGCTCGGGCGTGTAGATCTCGATCCGGTAGTCGAAGCCGAACAGCCAGCTGATGCGCTTCCGGTTGAAGACGAGCGGATCGAACGGCGCCAGCAGGGCGGTCGCCGGGACCGCGCGCGGGGCCCGCGCCTCGTGCCAGCGCCAGGCGCGGACGCCGTCGACGGACACCTCGCGCAGCTCGCCCGTGCCCACCAGGTGCTCGATCGCCCGGCGCGTCGACGCCTGCGGCAGACGGAAGTGGTCCGCGTAGCAGTCGACGGTGCCGATGCCCACCGCGGGCCCCGCGGTCCGCACGAGTGCGATCGCGTCGTCCTCCAGGCCCGTGACACCGCGCGGGGGCCGTGCCCCGCCCGGTCGAGCCCCCATCTCCGGATCGTGGCCGGGTCCCCAAGTCGGTTTCGGGTCCGGCAGCGCGGGGTGCACGTCGGCCGGCAGCGCGAAGACCCGCTCGAACTGCGGGGTGCGCCCGGCGCACGCGACGCGTCCGGACCGGAAAAGCGCCTCCAGCGCGGACCGCGTCCGCGTGGGATTCCAGCCCCAGTGACCGCGGTCCCGCTCCGGGAGAGAGTGCGGGACGCGGTCCGCAAGCCGGCGCGCGGTGCCCGGCCCGTGCGCCAGTTCCGCGACGAGCGCCTCCATGAGTGCGCGGAACTCCGCTCCGTGCTGCGGGTCGCGCTGGCCGTAGTCGTGGACGAACCACTCCCCGCGTCGACGGTGGAAGGCCGCCACCGTCTCCGGCGCCGCGTACGCCGCCTCGTGCGCCCAGTACTCGACGCCCATGCGCGGGGCCGTGTGGAACAGGGAGTCCAGACGGGTGCGCGGGTAGGGGCCCAGGCGCGAGAAGAAGGGCAGGTAGTGCGAGCGGGTGACGGCCTGCACGGAGTCGATCTGGACGACGCCCAGACGGTCGAACACCCGCCGCAGGTGCCGCGCGTCGGGGTTCGCGGGCCGGGGCCGGTCGAAGCCGGAGGCGGCGAGCGCGATGCGCTTCGCCGCCTCCGTGCTCACCCGGGGGACCCGGACGGGGTGCGCGGTCAGGAGATCGTCTCCGAACTCTCCGGCGACAGCGACTCGTCCAGGGCGATGACGCCGTAGCTCCACCCCTTCCGGCGGTAGACGACGGACGGCTGGGACGTGTCCTCGTCGATGAAGAGGTAGAAGTCGTGCCCCACCATCTCCATGCGGTTGAGGGCCTCCTCGAGCCCGATGGGCTGCGCCGGGAAGCGCTTCTCGCGCAGGACGACCGGCGAGTCGCCCTCCGCGTGGATGCGACCGTTGGTCCGATCCTCGCCCGCGGGGACCGCATCGTCCTCGGCCTGCGGCGCGGCGGCGGCACCGTCCTGCTCCGAGGGGATGAGGGGGTCGACGACCTCCATACCGGCCAGCGCCTCACCCGTCGAGTGGCTGCGGCGGTGCCCGGTGCGCGTGACCTTGCCGCGGTCCTTCACCCGCCGCAGGCGTTCGAGCAGCTTCGCCCATGCCAGGTCGAGTGCCGCGTACTTGTCATCCGCGCTGGCCTCGGCGCGCAGCACGGGGCCTTTCTGGAACACGGTGATCTCGACGCGCTGCTCCTCCTCGCGGTTGCGGGTGTTCTCGTGGCGCAGCTGGACCTCGACGGCCTGAGCGCGGGGGGAGAGCTGTTCGACCTTCGAGACCTTCTCTGCTGCGTGGTCCCGGAAACTGTCCGAGACGGCCTGGTGACGACCCTTCACTACAACGTCCATGGTGGTTCTCCTTGGCGACTCGTCCTACGGATCGCTCCGTACCCAGGCGCTCGCTGGGTACACTCCATTGAACACCATCCGTTCACCGGGATGAAGTGCAGATCACACCGGCGCGTCACCCGCTGCAGCGGTCCTCCGACCGCCGTCCGGCGTGGCCGCCAGCACCGCGCAGCCGTGTGCCCGCACGCCGCGTACGGCCAGCGCCCGCGTGGACTCCGCCAGGGTCGCACCGGTCGTGAGGACGTCGTCGACGAGGAGGACGCGCGCGGAGTCCTGCAGCCTCTCCCAGCGCACGCCGCTCGCACCCGCGTGGGTGCCGGCGACGTTCCGACGCCGTTCCTTCGCCCCGGACCCCACCTGGTCGCGATGCCGCACGACGGTGAGCACGCGGTCGCCGCGGATGTCCACCCCGTCGTCCGCCAGCAGGCGGCAGGCCCGGTCCGTGAGGTCCCCCACCAGATCACGGCCGCGCTCGCGCACCCCCGCCGCCGAGGTCGGGACCGGCACCGCCGTCACCGCACCTCCCGCATACCCGGACTCTTCGAGCGCGGCTGCGATCGCGGCGGCCAGGAGCAGCGCGGCGACGGGCAGCACGTCCGTCCGTCTGCGCGTCTTGAGGGCCACGACGACCTCGCGGAGCGTCCCCGTGTACGCACCGGCCCCGGTCACCGGCAGCAGCCCGTAGCGGGGGACGACCGTGACGGGTGCCGGCTGGAGACGGGTGAGACAGCGGCCGCACAGGCTCACGGTCTCCACCCCGCAGCCGGCGCAGGTCCGCGGCAGCAGCAGATCGAGCAGTTCCTCGCCCCTCCCCCGCAGCGCACGGGCGAGGCCGCGTCCGCGCCGCCGGGAGGTCGCCATCAGCCGGGGTACGCGGGGTCGTGCACCACGAGATCGACGTGCTTCTGCCAGGTGTCGGCGCTGAACGAGTAGAGCTCGCCGGCACTCGTGCTCAGGCGGATCGAACGCGCGTCCGAGGTCGCGGTGATCGATGAGCCGCCCGGGACGTCCCCCAGCGAGTCGGCAGGACCGGACACAGGCGCGACGTACGGCTGGGCGTCATCCGCCTGCGCCTCCGCCGCCAGGATCACGAGGCTGTCCGATCCGGCCCAGGACAGGTCGCGGATCGAGTCGAAGCCGGCGCCCACCCACTGAGGCTCGCCCGCCGACACCCCGGTGGGGACCCCGTCGACGCCGCGCACGATCCCGATCACATCGATCCGGGTGGCACCGCGCGCCGTCTGCGAGAGGACTGCCAGCTGCGTGCCGTCGCGGGACACCTGGACTGCCTCGACCGTGCGCTCGGACAGCCACGGGACCGTGAGGTCGATGGCGTCGCCGGACTCGAGGAACACGAGGACCTCACCGGTCCCGCCCTGTTCGCGCTGAGCCGACCAGACGCTGCCGTGGAGGTCGAAGCTGGGTCCGGCCAGGCCGTCCTCCTCCGCGCGCAGCACGGCGTCCCCCCCGCCGTCCGGCAGGATCCGGTGCAGCTCCTCGCCGTCGGAGGCCAGGTACGCATAGGTCGAATCGTCCAGTGAGACCGCAGGATCGGTGGGCGAGTCCCCCAGTTCCGGCAGGTCCGGGATGGGGTCCAGCCTCGTCTCGTCCAGCCGTGCCAGGGTGCCATCCGCGATGACGACGGGCGGAGCGTCGACGCGCACGCCCACTGCGGCGCTGTCGCCGGGGTCCGACGTCAGCGGGCCGGCCGGCGTCGTCACCTCGACCGCGTTGGTGGAGGACAGGCCCCGCAGCGTCGTGGAGATCTGGTCGAGCATCCTGCCACGGGTGTCGTCGTCCAGGCCCTGCGCGGACTCGTCGAGGCCCACCTGCGCGATCCCGTTCGAGACGGTGACGGAGCGCGGGTCCAGATGTGCTCCGTCCGGCATCGCCGTGATGACCGCACCGCTCAGACGGTCCGCGGGCCCCGCCAGCAGCTCCGCCATCACCTGCGTCGCCGTGGTGGACGAGCGGATGAACCAGCGGGTGTCGGGGACCAGGTGCTCGTAGCCGGGGGTGAAGAAGTAGAGCGGATAGGAGTCGAAGACGGTCGCGAACGACGACGCGGTCAGGACCAGACCCTGGGGCGCCGAGGAGATCCGCCATTCCCCGTTGACCTGCCGCAGGGAGAAGTCGCGGTCGACCTCCGTGTCGTCCCGCTCCTCGCGGTAGACCCGCTGCGAGTCCAGGGTCGCGTCCACGGGAAGCGACATCGAGATGCTCTGCTGGTCGGAGGACACCTCGGAGGTGATGGTGTCGAAGTCCGCGCCGCCCGGCATGACGACGACACTGGACTCCGGCTCCCAGTCCTTCGCGAAGTCGTCCGTGAGGAAGGACCGCGCGACGGCGAAGTCGTCCGCGTGGCCGGCCCCGGCCGCCAGGAAGCCGCGGACGATCGAGTTGGGGTCCGCCCCCTCGATCGGCCCCTCGGGCTCGACCTCGGACTGTACGCGCTGCGCCTGGTCCTCGACGCTGATGACCCCGGTCTCCCCGTTGGACGGGATCGACGCGCAGCCGCTCAACAGCAGCAGCGAGCCCAGCATCAGCGCCACCGCCCGTCCCGTGCGCGGGAACTCACGCATCGTCGTCCTCCTCGTGTCCGGTCGAACCCGCGGACGTCGCCCGCGGCCGAGGGCCCGTCCCCTCGGGATCGGGGGCTCCGGCGATCGTGCCCGTCTCGACGACGATCGGGATGCTGCCGGTCTGGATGCGCATCGAGCCGTCGGAGGTGGGCGGCCCCGCGACCAGCGCGGACCGCGGTCCCGCGTCCGCCGGCGGCAGCGGCAGGGGCGAGGTCGCGATCGTCTGACCCTTGCGGCGCGGGATCGTGAGGCGGAAGCAGGACCCCTCACCCAGCTCGCCCCACGCCTGCAGCCAGCCGCCGTGCAGGTGCGCGTCTTCGAGCGCGATCGCCAGACCCAGGCCGGAGCCGCCCAGTGTGCGCTTGCGCGACGGGTCGGCGCGCCAGAAGCGGTCGAACACGTGCTCGACCTGGTCCGTGCTCATCCCCACACCGTGGTCGCGGACGCTCACGGCCGCGCCCTCCGCGTTCGCGCCGATGTGGACGTCGATCGGCTGCCCGTCTCCGTGCTCGATCGCATTCACGATGAGGTTCCGCACGACACGCGTGATCCGCACCCGGTCCAGCTCCGCCATGACAGGGGTCGCGGGGGCGTGCACCCGCAGGGGCGTCTTCGACCGGTCGGCGACGACCTGCACGGTCTCGACGACTCCGGACACGATGTCGCGCACGTCGTGCGGCCGGGTCACCAGCTCCGCCGCGCCCGCGTCGTAGCGGGAGATCTCGAGGAGGTCGCCCAGCAGCTGCTCGAACCGGTCGACCTGGGAGTTGAGCAGCTCCGCGCTGCGGCGGGCGGACTCGTCCAGCTCGTCGCGCACCTCGTAGAGCATGTCGGAGGCGATGTGGATCGTGGTGAGCGGCGTGCGCAGCTCGTGGGAGACGTCGGAGACGAACTGGCGCTGGAGAACGGTGAGCCGCTCCATCCGCGTGATCTGCTCCTGCATGCTGTCGGCCATGTCGTTGAAGCTCTGCGCCAGCTGCGAGATCTCGTCGCGGCCGGTCACCGGCATGCGGCGGTCCAGGTCGCCGTCCGCGATCTCGCGCGCGACCTCCGCCCCCGTCCGCACGGGTGTGACGACGAGGCGGGAGACCAGCAGGCCCACCGCTCCCACGAGCACGACGAGCACGACACCGGCGACCATGGCCGCGCGTGTGACGAAGTTGAGCGTCGCCTGCTCCTCGGAGAGGTCCGCCACCACGTAGAGCTCGAACTGTCCGGCGCCGGAGACGGACACGGGCTGCACCATGACGAGGCCCGGCACCTCCGTCCCCTCGCCCAGATCGATCGAGAGGTATCGCTGCTGGTCCACGACGGTCTCCGCCACCTGCTGCCGGAACGACTCCGGCAGCTCGTCCACGTGCGGAGCGCCCAGCGTCGTGTCCAGCACGGTGATGGGTTGGACGCGGGAGTTCTCGTCGCGCGGCTCCAGGCTGATCGAGCGCAGCGGCGACGGCGAGCGGGAGTACATGCTCTGCAGCTGCACGTTGAGCGCCTCGCTGAGATCGTCCTCCGCCGCGATGGACTCCAACTGCCCCACGTAGGTGCTGGTCTGCTCGGACAGTGCGGACAGCTTCGACTCGAAGAGACCGCGGGAGATCACCTGCGTCATGTAGGTCCCCACGCCGAAGATCGCGATGAGGGTGAGCAGTACCGTGAGCACGACGATGCGGACCTGCAGCGAGCGCGAGAACAGGGAGACGAGCCATCGCGTGAGGTCGACCAGTCCGCGGCCCACCGCAGAGAGGACACCCACCGATGCCGGGGGCCTCCTCATCCGCGCCCTGCGCACAGCGGGGTCATGTCTGCGGTCCCGCCTTGTAGCCCACTCCGCGGACCGTCACGACGATCTCCGGGTTCTCCGGATCGCGCTCGATCTTCGACCGCAGCCGCTGGACGTGGACGTTGACGAGGCGGGTGTCCGCCGCGTGGCGGTACCCCCACACCTCCTCGAGCAGGACCTCACGCGAGAACACCTGCCAGGGTTTGCGGGCCAGCGCCACGAGGAGGTCGAACTCCAGCGGGGTGAGCGAGATCGGCTCGCCCGCACGCGTCACCTGGTGACCTGCGACGTCGATCGTGACATCTGCCACCTGCAGGACCTCCGGGGCCGCCGGCTCGAGCATGCGCAGGCGCGCCCGGACGCGGGCGATGAGCTCCTTGGGCTTGAACGGCTTGGGGACGTAGTCGTCCGCCCCCGCCTCCAGGCCCGCGACGACGTCCACCGTGTCCGACTTGGCGGTGAGCATGATGATGGGGGTGCCGGCCTCCGCACGGATCTCGCGGCACACCTCCAGCCCGTCCTTGCCGGGGAGCATGAGATCGAGCAGGACGAGGTCCGGTCGGACCGCGCGGAAAGCCTCGAGGGCGCCGTCGCCGGTCGCGCAGAACTCGGGTTCGAAGCCCTCGCTCTTGAGGACGATTCCGATCATCTCCGCCAGCGCCGTATCGTCATCGACCACCAGGATGCGTGCATTCATGACGCCCATTGTTCCAAACCTCCCGGACGCAGGTGCGGAGGACTCGCCCCCGAGCCCCCGCAGTCCGTGCCGCAATGCCCGCACCGGGCCACTGAGTCACTGCGGCGGACTCGTGGCAGGATGGTCGGGTGACCCGCAGCCGCAGTGAGACACCGCAGCCCCGGAGGTGCCCGTGACCGCTCCACCGCACCCCGCGGAGGACGTCCGCGCCGCACCGCACGGACCCGTCCTGGGGACGGGCTCCGCGTGGGGCACGGAGGTCGACTGGAGGTCCGGATCGCTGCGGCAGCGCACCGGCGGCCGGCCCACCGCCCAGTGGCAGCCGGCGCCCCAGCCGGGCACGCTGCCCAAGCGACCGTTCACCTTCTTCGAGGTCATGGACGGAGGATTCCGACTGCTGCGCTTCAGCCCCGGTGCGACCTTCGGCATCTCGATGATCGTCTGCACGCTGCTGACCCTCGTCTCCGTGCTGATCGTCGCCGTCATCGTCATGGGCAGTCTGGGACTCCTCCAGCGACTCGCGGAGAACCCGGAGGCGGGGCTGGGCCTCAACCTCGTCGTGCAGACCGGCTCGGTGGCGGTCTCGCTCCTGGCCCTGTCACTCGTGCTTCTCCTCTCCGCCTTCGCCGCCGTCGCGGCGGACAGGGCCGTCGCACGCGAGCGCATGCGGCTGTCCGAGGTCTGGCGGATCCTGCGCGGTCGTCGCCTGCGCCTCGTGGGGCTCACCGCGCTCGCATTCGCCGGTCACCTGCTCCTCCTGGGCATCTGCCTGCTGCCCGGCACCCTCCTGGTCCTCGCCTCCCCGCCCTTCGGCGTCGTGCTCGCGACACTGGGCGTCCTCGTCTGGATGGCCGCGACGGTGTGGCTGTTCACCAGGGCGTCCCTGGCCGGCGCCGCGATCGCGGTCGAGGACCTGGGCGTCATCGCCTCGCTGCGGCGGTCGTGGGATCTGACCCGCGGCGGGTTCTGGCGCTCGACGGGCCAGTACGTAGTGTCGTACCTGCTCTCCTCGCAGGTCATGGGACTGCTCATGACCCCGCTGCTCATCATCGTCATGGTGGGCTTCGTCCTCATCGGCGTCCTGCTGAGCCTCGACAGCGGCACCGCCGCGATGTCCTTCCTCATGTTCGGCCTGACGATCGGGATGGGGCTGGCCGTCGCCGCGATCACGATCGGCATGACCGCCCTGCTCTACTCCTACCTGAGCGGCGTCGTCGCGATGGTCTACCTGGACCGCCGGATGCGCCGCGAGGGCTACGACCTCGTGCTGCTGCGCCGCGCGGAGCTCGACGAGGCCGCCGCGCGCAGGGACGCGGACGCGTTGCCGGTCACGCAGCAGACGATCGATCCGGCTCACCGTTCGCCGCAGGAGTCGGCCGCATGAGCGGTGCAGCGGACTTCGCGGCGCAGCCCAGCCGCGACGAGGGTCAGCAGTGGGCGCGAGACGAACTGTCCGACCCCGTCTACCAGGATGCGGACCTCACCCTGTTCGAGCGGATCGGACGGGCGATCGCTGACTTCTTCGACGACCTCGGGCAGTCCGTGTCGTCGATCGACTCCCCGATCCTCTTCGCCGTCCTCCTCGTCGTGATCCTCGCGGCGGTGGGTCTCATCATCTGGTGGGCCCGCCGGGGCGCGGGCGTCCGCCTGGAGCCCACGGCACCGCGGACGGCCGTGTTCCGCTCGGAGCTGGATCCGCGGACGCTGCGCGACGCCGCACACGCTGCGGCGGAGACGGGCGACTGGCGCGTCGCCGTCCAGGAGCTGGTCCGGGCGGTCTTCGCGGATCAGGCCCACGCGCAGCGCATCTCGATCGACCGCGCGTCGACGGCGCAGGACCTCGCGACCGCGTCCGCGGAGGCTCTGCCCGCCTCCGCTGAGTCCTTCACCGCGCTCGCGGCCCTCTTCGACGAGGTGTCCTTCTCCGGCGCGCGGGTCGCACGCGAGGACTGGGAGTCGTGCCGAGCACTCGACGACCGCATCGCAGGTCGCGTGCGGACGGCGGGAGGCGACGCATGAGCGCGCAGACGGACGTCGCGATCCGCGGCACCCGTTCGGCCGGCGGTCCGGGCTTCCGGCAGCGCGCCGGGGGCCTTGCGCGCTCGGCGGCGCTCTGGGTGATCGCCGCGATCCTGCTGCTGCTGGCGGGCATCGTGACGGTGCTGGTGCGCGGCGGCGAGAACACCGCGACGCTGCATTACGAGTCGACCGGCGAGGACGGCGGACATGCCTTCGTCGAGGTGCTGCGCGACCACGAGCGGGACGTCACGACGACGGAGCGCTACCTGGACGCCGCGGGCGCCGTCGACGCGGGCGGGACCGTGCTCATCTACGCGGACGGGTACGCGCTCACGGAGGAGGCGATGACGGACCTGTCCGACCGGGCGCGGGAGTCCGGCGCGCACCTCGTCCTCATCGACCCGCAGTACAGCGTCGAGACCTGGACGGACGCGCTGCTCTTCGACATGCTGAGCTCCGGCGACCAGCAGGCGTCCACCCTGGCGCCGGGCTGCTCCGCGACAGTGCCGTCCACAGCGGGGACCGTCACGAACCCGGGCATCGGAGAAGAGTACTTCGCGACCGTCTCAGAACCCCAGGACTCCGTCTTCTGCTACTCCGCGGATCCTGACGACCCCGCGCCGCACGGCATGTTCGCGAGCGTCCCCCACGGCGAGGGCACGCTCACGGTGCTGTCGCAGGAGTGGCTCATGAACAGCACGATCCACCTCGAGGGCCACATGTCGCTCACCGCGGGCGTCCTCACCCCCGCGGACCCCATCACCTACTACTACCCGGTCGAGCGCGACCAGCCCCGCGCGGACGACGACACGTCCCCCGGTGGGAACGCGGTCTGGCTCTTCCCGCAGTGGGCCGTCGCGCTCCTGCTGTGGTCCGTCCCCGTCGTGGTGGTCGCGCTGCTGGTCTACGGCCGGCGGATGGGTCCGCTGGCGATCGAGCCGCTGCCGGTCGTCGTCCCCGCCGCCGAGACGGTCCGCGGCCGCAGCGCCCTCCTCCAGCGGGCGGGCGGACGGGCCGAGGCCCTGCGCGACCTGCGTGCCGCGGCCCTGGTCCGCCTGGGCCGTCGCCTCGCGCTCCCGCCGGACACACCCGCCGCCGAGGTCTCCGCCCGTGCCGCTGCCGCCGCCGGTCTCGATCCGGCCTGGACCGAGGAGGTCCTCCTCACGGAGGTCCCGCACGACGACCCGTCGCTCATCCGCATCGCCATCGACATCACCACCATCGAGAGTGAGGTCCACCCCCTATGACCGTTCCTCCGCAGCACCCCCACCAGCCGGGCCAGCCGCAGCAGCCCGATCAGGCTCAGCAGCCCGGTCAGCCGCAGCAGCCGGGTCAGCCGG
>NZ_HE978604.1:110147-120908 GCF_000285835.1 Brevibacterium senegalense | reverse complement strand
CAGCCCGGCCAGCCGCCGCACGCGCAGCCGCAGGCCCCGTCGCACGCGCCGCAGTCGGGTCAGCACCACGCACCCGTCAACCACGGCGGGCAGCAGTTCGCCCCGCCCCGCGACGGGCAGCACGCCGCGCCCCCGGAGGAGGCCCTCACCCTCACGGACGAGGACGCGCGCCTGCGCGACGTCCTGCTGCGGGTCCGCACGGAGACGGGCAAGGCCGTCGTGGGGCAGACCGCCGCGGTCGACGGCATCCTCATCGCTCTCCTGGTCCAGGGCCACGTCCTCCTCGAGGGGGTCCCCGGCGTCGCGAAGACCCTCCTCGTCCGCACGATCGCGCAGTGCCTGGACCTGGACTCGCAGCGCGTGCAGTTCACGCCGGACCTCATGCCGGGCGATGTGACCGGGTCGATGATCTACGACGCGAAGTCCGGCGACTTCTCTTTCCGCGAGGGACCGGTCTTCACGAACCTCCTCGTGGCGGACGAGATCAACCGCACCCCGCCCAAGACGCAGTCGGCGCTGCTCGAGGCGATGGAGGAGCGCCAGGTGACGGTCGACGGCGCGACCCGGCGGCTCACAGAACCGTTCCTCGTCGCAGCGACGCAGAACCCCGTCGAGTACGAGGGTACCTACCCCCTGCCGGAGGCCCAGCTGGACCGCTTCCTCTTCAAGCTGGTCCTCGACCTGCCGGATCGCGACACGGAGTTCACGATCCTCTCCCGGCACGCGCACGGCTTCGACTCCCACCGGCTGCGGGCGGCGGGGATCGAGCGGGTCGCGGGCCCGGACGAGCTCCTGGCGGCCGGGGCCCGTGCCGCCCAGGTCCACTGCGCGCCCGAGGTCATCGCGTACATCGTCGACATCGTCCAGGCGACCCGCCGCGCCCCCTCGTTGGCCCTGGGCGTCTCGCCCCGCGGCGCGACCCGCCTGCTGGCGGCGGCGCAGGCGCAGGCCTGGCTGTCCGGACGCGGCTACATCACCCCGGACGACGTGAAGTCGCTGGTCCCCGCGACCTTCCGCCACCGCATCGCGCTGCGCCCCGAGGCCCAGATGGAGGGTGCGGACGTCGACCGCGTCCTCGCCTCGATCGTCGAGTCGGTCCACGTCCCCCGCTGATGGCTCTGACCTGGCGCTTCCTCGTGCTCACGGCGCTCGCGGGGATCCCGATCGCGCTGCGCCCCCAGGCGACGACCTTCGTCGTCATGGTGGGGCTGCTCGTCATCGCGGGCCTCCTCGACTGGCTGGCGGCACCCGGGATCCGACGACTGGGCCTCCAGCGGACGCCAGGCCCCCGCATCCGCCTGACGGAGGAGACGCACGCCGTCCTCACGATCGTGAATCCGAGCCGCCGCACCCACCGCCTGCACGTGCGCGACGCCTGGGCGCCCACCGCGGGGGCGCAGGACATCCGCTTCCGCGCGCGGATCCGCCCGGGCGGGACGCACGAGCGGACGACCGTGCTGAAGCCCACCCGGCGCGGTCTGCTGCGCGCGGACCGGGTGACGGTCAGGTCGGCCTCGCTGCTGGGGCTCGTCGCCCGGCAGCGCTCGATCGAGGTCCCGGCGTCGATCACCGTCCTGCCGCCCTTCCACTCCCGCAGGCACCTGCCCTCGAAGCTGCAGCGGCTGCGCGAACTGGAGGGCAGGACCGCGGTCATGCTCAAGGGCGCGGGCTCCGAATTCGACTCCCTGCGGGAGTACGCGCGCGGCGACGACGTGCGCGCGATCGACTGGCGCGCCACGGCGCGCGCGCAGGAGGTCATGGTCCGGACCTACCGCCCCGAGCGCGACCGCCGGGTCATCATCGTCCTCGACTCGTCCCGGCTGGCCGCCCGCCGGGTGGGGACGGGGACCGCCTTCGACGCGGCGATCGAGTCCGCGCTGCTCCTCACCGGCCTGGCCGCCGGCGCGGGCGACCGGACCGACGTCCTCATAGCGGATGCGCGCGTCCGCGCCCGTGTGGGCCCCATCGGCCGGTCCGCGTCACTGGACCACCTCATGCACCGGATCACCCCGATCATGCCGGAGCTCCTCGAGGCGGACTGGGAGACCATCACGTCCGCCGTCCTGGGCGTGACCTCGCACCGGGCGCTCGTCGTCCTCGTGACGGCGCTGGACCCCGCGACGATCGGGGAGGACGTGTTGCCCGCGCTGCCGCTGCTGGCACGCCGGCACACCGTCGCGATCGCCTCGGTCGCAGACCCGGCGCTCACGGAGATGGCCCAGGCGCGGTACTCGACCGAACAGGTCTACACCGCGGCCGCGGCCGAGCGGGACCTGCTGGAGAGCCGCTCCCTGGGCCACGCGCTGGCGGGGCTGGGCATCCACTCCGTCCACGAAGCGCCGGACGATCTGCCGCCCGCGCTCGCGGACCTCTACATCGCGCTCAAGACCTCCGGCCGCCTCTGAGGCCGCCGGCCGGTCGACCGATTCCACGGCCCGCCGGTGCCGCGGCCGGCCGGTCCCGCACCCGCCACCGTCCCCGCGTCCGCTCGAGGAGGACCACGCGCGTCAGTACGCTGCGACGACTCTGTAGCCGGCCCGGTCCTCCTCGAGGTCTCCGTCGCCTCCGGCCAGGACGACCGGTCGGCCCAGCAGCGCCGCGTAGAGACCGATCGCCAGGGTCAGCCCCACGCCCACCGCGATCTTGAACCACACCGGGAACGGGTTGGGCGTGATGAAGCCCTCGACGAGGCCGGACAGGAACAGCAGCCCCACGAGGCCGCCCGCGACCGTCATGAGCGAGCGCGCCTCCTTCGCGAGCGCCTGGCCGCGCGTCATGGCACGCGGGATGATCCAGGCGACGAAGATCTGCAGGCCCGCCGCCCCTGCGATGAGGATGCATGTGATCTCCGGGATCCCGTGCGGCAGGATGTATGACCAGAAGTCCGCCTCGTAGCCGTGCCGGTACATGACGGCGGCGGAGATGCCCACGTTCACGCCGTTCATGAGCAGGCCCGCGACCACGTAGATCCCCGTGATGCCCAGTGCGATCCACTGGACGGCGATCCACGCGTTGTTCGTCCACACGCCCACCGCGAAGACGGAGTTGGGGTTCTCCTTGTAGTACTCGACGAAGTCGCTCTCTGCGAGCTCCTGCTGCTGCGCGGGCGACATGAGCGTGTCCAGTGCGCCCTCCGTCCGCAGCGCCCACAGGGCGGCCACGACCGCACTGCCCAGGAACAGGATCGTCACCCCCAGGAACATCCACCGCAGTCGGTAGAGGGCCGCGGGGAAGGACCGCACCGCGAACCGGACGAGCGCGGACATGGGTCCCCGCGGGATCGAGGTGAGGTGGGTGCGCGCGCGATGGACGATGACGGACAGGCGGGCGGCCGTCTGCGAGTCCGGTGCGACGGAGAGGATCCGCGAGAGGTCCTTCGACGCCAGCCGGTAGAGGCTCAGGAAGTCCGCCGCCTCCGCTGCGTCCAGGCGGGACTTCTTCGCCAGGCGTTCGAGCAGGTCCCAGCGGGGACCGTGGAGCTGCGCGAGGAGGACGGGATCCATGCGCTCCACCCTACTCATCCGAACGGACCGGCAGCGCATCTGTGCGACGATGAGACACATGAGTGTGCTTGTGACCGGCGAGGCCGTGGCCCTGCGCGTGCAGCCGGCGCATTTCGCCGCGCGCGCCCTCTCCGCCGCGATCGACACCGTCGTGTACTCGATCGTCTACGTCGCCGTCTTCGCCGCGGCGGCCTGGTTCCTCAGCCGGATCGGCTTCCAGTGGACGCTGCTGTCCAGCTCCGCCGCCATCGTGCTCACAGTCCTCACGACCGTCGCGGTCCCGTGCGCGGTCGAGCTGCTGCTGCGCGGACGCTCCCTGGGCAAACTGGCGCTGGGACTGCGCGTGGTCCGCGACGACGGCGGCGCGATCGGGTTCCGCCAGGCACTGCTGCGGGCCCTCCTGTGGCAGTTCGAGATCCTCGCGACCGGCGGTGCGGTCGCCGCGTTCGCCGGGCTGCTGTCCGCGCGCTCGAAGCGGCTGGGCGACATGCTGGCGGGCACGACCGCGGTGAGTGAGCGGGCCGCGCGCCCCCGCCCGGAGGGGATCGTCCTCCACCCCCACCTCTACGACTGGATCCAGCAGGCGGATCTGGCACCGCTGCCGGCGGGTCTGCAGCACCGGATCGTTCAGTTCCTGGGCTCCGCCTCCCAGCGCACTCCCCAGTCCCGCGCGGAACGGGCGATCGAGCTGGCCGAGGAGCTGAATCCGCACGTGTCGCCCGCTCCCCCGCCCGGGACGGATCCGGAGATGTTCCTCTCTGCCGTCGTCGTCCGCACGCGGTGGGAGCACCTGCAGCGGCAGGAGCGGGCCGACCGGACCGCGGGCGCCTTCCGCGAGCGGGTGGGCACCCTCCCGCACGGCCTCCACCTGCGCTGATCCGCCCTTCCGACGCACGCACCGCACGCACCGCGCCCCGGCCCCCGTCGACGGGGGCCGGGGCGGACGACCGCAGGCGTGCGGGTCGTGCGGCTCAGTAGCGGTAGTGCTCCGGCTTGTAGGGGCCGGCCACGTCCACGCCGATGTACTCCGCCTGCTCCTTCGTGAGCTCCATGAGCTGGGCGCCCAGGGCCGGCAGGTGGAGGCGCGCGACCTTCTCGTCGAGTGCCTTGGGCAGGCGGTGGACGTCGTTCGAGTAGCCGGCGTCGCCCGTGTGGAGCTCGATCTGCGCCATCACCTGGTTCGTGAAGGAGGCGCTCATGACGAAGCTGGGGTGGCCGGTCGCATTGCCCAGGTTGAGCAGACGCCCCTCCGACAGGACGATGATGCTCGTCGTGTCCCGGCCGGTCCCGTCCGCGGCCGGGAGGGTCCACTCGTGGACCTGCGGCTTGATCTCGACCTTCCGGACGCCGGGCAGCTTCGCGAGCCCCGCCAGGTCGATCTCGTCGTCGAAGTGCCCCACGTTGCCCACGATCGCGCCCGGCTTCAGCAGCTGCAGCTGCTCGACGGACAGGACCGCCGTGTTGCCGGTCGTCGTGATGACGAAGTCCGCGCCGGGAGCCGCGTCCGTCGTCGTCCGCACCTCGAAGCCGTCCATCGCCGCCTGGAGGGCGCAGATCGGGTCGATCTCGCTCACGACGACGCGGGCGCCCTGCCCGCGCATCGCCTCCGCCGCGCCCTTGCCCACGTCCCCGTAGCCGATGACGAGGGCGACCTTGCCGCCGATCAGCACGTCCGTCGCGCGGTTGAGGCCGTCCGGCAGGGAGTGGCGGATGCCGTAGCGGTTGTCGAACTTCGACTTCGTGACCGCGTCGTTCACATTGATCGCGGGGAACGGCAGGCGTCCTTCCTCCGCCAGGCGGTACAGGCGGTTCACGCCCGTCGTCGTCTCCTCGCTGACGCCCTGCAGCTGCGGGACCATCGCGGTGAAGCGGCCCGGCTCCTCCGCGAGCGAGGTGCGCAGGCGGGCGCGGAAGGCCTTCAGCTCGTCCGGATCGTCGTCGCCGTCCGCCGCGACGCCCCCGGCCGCCTCGGCCTCGGCGCCGTCCAGCAGGTACATCGTCGCGTCACCGCCGTCATCGAGGATGAGGGTGGGTCCGGCGGGTCGCTGATCGTCCGCGGGGAAGCGGAAGATCTGATCCGTGCACCACCAGTACTCGTCGAGGGTCTCCCCCTTCCACGCGAAGACGGGGACGCCGGTGGGGGCGTCCGGCGTGCCGGAGCCCACGACGACCGCGGCCGCCGCCTCGTCCTGGGTCGAGAAGATGTTGCACGACGCCCAGCGGACGTCGGCGCCCAGGTCGACGAGCGTCTCGATGAGCACGGCGGTCTGCACCGTCATGTGCAGGGAGCCCGCTACGCGCGCGCCGGCCAGCGGCCGCACACCCGCGTACTCCTCGCGCAGGCTCATGAGACCCGGCATCTCGCGCTCCGCCAGGCGGATCTGATGGCGGCCGGCGGCCGCCAGGCCGAGGTCGGCGACCCGGTGGTCGGCCTGGGTCAGGACTGCGGGGGTGTTCTGCATAGGGGGTCCTCGCCTCCGTGGTGGTTCGTCTGGTCGGTCGGGTGGGGCCTCACGCGCGGACGCGGGCCAGGACGGCGGTCGTGAGCGCACGGGTCCGCTGCGGGTCGGGGGTCTCGCAGTTGAAGCGGACGAGGGGCTCCGTGTTCGACTTCCGCACGTTGAACCAGAAGTCCGCGCCCTGGAGCGAGACGCCGTCGAAGCGATCGACGTCCCCCGCGCCGAACTCACCGGCCTCCGCCCGCGCGGCGATGTCCGCGAGGACGGCGTCCGGATCGCCCACCGTCGAATTGATCTCCCCGGACGGCGCGTAGCGCTCGCGACCGGCGATGAGGTCCGCCGCGGTCTCCCGCGTCGCCGCGAGGATCGCGATGATGTGGCACGCGGCGAGGATCCCGGAGTCCGCAGAGTAGAAGTCGCGGAAGTAGAAGTGCGCGGAGTGCTCGACGGCGAAGATCCCGTCGTGCTCGCGCATGAGCCTCTTGATCCCGGAGTGCCCCACGGGTGTCCGCACCGCCCGTCCGCCCGCCTGCTCGATCGTCTCCGGGACGATGCGGGAGGTGAGGAGGTTGTGGAGCACGACCGGGGTCGCCTCCCCCGCCCGGCGCGCCCGCGCGATCTCGCGCTGGGCGACGAGCGCCCCGACGGCGGACGGCGACAGCACGGAGCCCGCGCCGTCGATGAAGAAGCAGCGGTCCGCGTCGCCGTCGAAGACGAGGCCCAGGTCCGCGCCGTCCGCGCTCACGGCGGTCTGCGCGTCCACCAGGTTCTCCGGCTCCAGCGGGTTGGCCGGGTGGTGGGGGAACGTCCCGTCCAGCTCCGTGTAGAGGCCCACGATCCGCACGGGGACCGGGGGCAGGCCGGCATCGGTGCCGAACACCTCGCCCAGCAGCTTCCCCGCCATGCCGTTGCCGGCATCCGCCACGATCGTGAGCGGACGGACCGGCTCCAGCCGGTCGAGTCCCGTGAGCTCACGCAGACGGGTCGCGAAGGATACGGCGAGCTCCGCCGCCGCCTCCGCATCGACAGGCGGGACGGGGCCCGTGGCCGCGGGCGCCCGCAGCGCCTCCTCGCGGATGGCGTCCAGCCCGTGCGCGCGGGACACACCGGCGGCACCGGGACCGCACACCTTCACCCCGTTGTAGCCGGACGGATTGTGGCTGGCCGTCACCATGAGGCCGGGCGCGTCCCACGCTCCTGAGGCGAAGTACAGCTGATCGGTCGAGCACAGGCCCACGAAGCGGACGCGCAGACCGCCGGCCACGACGCCGGCGGCGGCCCATCCCGCGAAGCGCGGCGAGTCCGGACGCATGTCGCAGCCCACGACGACCTCGGTCTCACCGTCCGCGCCGAAGACGCGCGCCGCGCCGTAGCCCAGGGCGAAGAGGAGGTCGTCGTCCAGCTCGTCGCCCACGGTGCCGCGCAGGTCGTAGGCCCCCAGCACCCGGTCGAAGCGCGCACGACGGTCGAGGGGCGCCCGCGGGGCGCTGACGGGTGCCGTCATTCTCCGCTTCCGGAGACGATGCGCAGGTGGCCGCGGCCCGGACTGAGCGGGGCCTGCGCAGCGGCGGGGGCCGGCTTGGGGCGGGCCGCCTCGCGCACCGCGTCCGCGATCGCCAGCAGGTCGTCCCGCGAGCGCTCCGGCTGCTCGTCGCCCGGGTCCAGGCGCAGCAGCTCCCAGCCGCGGGGTGCGGTCATCCGGTCCGCGTGGTGCCGGCAGAGGTCCAGCGCGCCGGGCTCCGCCCGCATCGCCAGCGGACCGACGACCACGGTCGCGTCCGCGTGGACGTACGTCATGGTGAATCGGGCACTGACGCCGCACCCGGCCTTGGCACACAGACGAACTGACACATCGGGCAGTCTACCCAATCCGACGTCGCTCGCCGGGAACCCTCCCCGGCATCCGCGTGCACACCGTCCCACGGGCGCTCACACGCGCTCGCAGGGTCGTGCGCCCGGACGCGGTCGTGCACCTAGACTCCGGAGCATGTCCCCCTCGCGCCGCCACGACCGCCACGGCCGCACACCTCAGCTGTTCCGTGCGCCCGTGCCCGCCCAGCGCACGCGCACGGAGGCGTTCGCACTGCTGGCGGCCCGCCTGTTCGCGGACATCCGGGCACGCGTCGACGAGGAGCTGGACGACGTGGTCCTCACGATCGACGACGTGCCCCCGGCGGACGCCGGTCTGGAGCTGGGGCGCGTCCTGCAGGCCACCCCGGCCGCTCCCGCGACCCTCGTGCTGCACCGACTGCCCATCGCGGACCGCTGTGCGGACGAGATGGAGCTGGCCGACCTCGTCGCGGACGTGCTGGCGGACCAGGCCGCGCTGCTGAGCGGCCGCGACCCGGACGACCTGCGGCCCCGCTGACCCGCGGCCCCGCTGAACAGCGACCGCTCAGGCCAGCGGGCGCCCAGACCTGAGCGCCCGGACCCGCGGCCCCGGTGTCCCCGCAGACCTCAGCGCTCCAGGCGCACGTCCCGGTAGCCGATCCCCTCGGGCGCTGCCGGCAGCGTCACACCGCTGACCCCGGACTCGGTGCGCACGCCCACGGTCGCGAACGCGTCGCCCTCCGTGCCGCGCACCTCCAGCGCACGAGCGTCCGGGAAGTCCGCGAGGCCCAGGACGATCGCGCGGTCGGCCTCGAGGTCGTACGCCTGCGGCTCCCCGCGCTGTCCGTCGCCCAGGACGGGGACGATCTCGACGGACCCCTCCCCCGCCGCGACGGCGATGTCGCCCTCGAGCGGGTTCCCCACCTCGTCCGTGGGCAGCGTGAGCAGCCGCGCGGCACCCACCGCCTCGACGCCGGGGTACTGCGCGATGTCTTCGCCCTCCGTCGTGTCGACGGTGACGGAGACGGAGGCGGTCAGCTCCCCGTCCGCGTCCAGCACGACGTCGCCGGGTGAGATCTCGCCCAGGTCGACCTCCGCCGTGCCGTGCGCGGGGACCGCGACGGATCCGTTCGCCAGCTGCATGGGCCCGTCCGCGGCGTGCGCTCCCAGCTGGGCGCTCACCGCCCGGTCGGTGGGATTGGTGACCCGCAGCCGGGCGTGGCCGCCGGTCGCGATGGGGACGACCGTGCGGGCGGCGGCCGGGGCCTCGGGAGCGGCGTGCTCGATCCCCAGCGGGGTGAGGCCGTCGCGGCGGGTGCGCTGGAGGACGGTCGTGATGCGGCCGTCCTCAGCGGTCACCTCCGCACCCAGCACCGCGGCCTCCTGCGCGAGCGCGCCCAGGACGACGGTGCGCATCGAGCGCGGCTGGACGGTGAGCTCGTCCTGGCCTGCGACCGCGAGCGGCCCGGTCTCGCCGGTGAGCGACACCCGCACGGTCACGGGTGCGTCCGTCGGATTGCCGATGAGCAGGCGCGAGTCCTCGCCCGTGAGCGTCGACGCACCGGAGAAGACCGCGCGGGTGACCGGGGTCGCACAGGCCAGCGCGGACAGGCCCGCGTAGTCCCCGTCCTCCGCGGACGCGGTCTGGACGGCGGACATGTGCACGGGACTCTCGCCGGCGGGCTCCCCCTCGTAGACGACGGGGGCGCCCATCCCGTCCGCGCCGGTCACGAAGGGGTCGCCGGGGTCCGTCCGGAACTGCTCGTCCCCGTCGACGACGGTCGCCGTGATCCCGCCGGCGCCGTCGGAGCCGTCCGGCGCGGTCGTCGTGACGCTCACGGCGCGCGCGACGGTCGTGGGCGCGTCCGAGGCCTCGAACTCCTCGTCCGTGTCCACCGCGTCCTCCGCCGTCAGGTCGAGGGGGCCGGGGCACAGAGCGGTGATCGCGGTCGCGGGCAGGCGGATCTGCTCCGGCCCGCGCGAGCCGGAGCCGCTGGGCAGCGGAGAGACGAACGCGGTCACCGCGATGAGGACGCCGGGCACCGCGATGCCCATGATGGTCGCGGTCGTGCGCGAGAAGGCGTTCATCGGCGGCCTCCTCGACCGATCGGGACGGCGACGACGGCGCTCATGAGCACGAGGATCCAGCCGCACACGACCACGACGCGGTACCAGACGGGCGAGGCGCTCAGCTCGACGCTCACCTCTCCGCCGGGCAGCACGTACGCCTGCGCCCACCCGTCGACGGGGTCGGCCTCCTCCAGCGCGCGGCCGTCGACGTGCGCGGTCGTCACGCCGGCGCGCTCGGCCAGGACGAGGAGGCGCGGACCCTCGCCGGAGGCCGCCAGCGGCGAGCCCGTCACCTCGACCGTGCCGTCGACGATCTCGACCGGCGCGGAGGCCCCGGTCGCGTCGACGACGCGGGCCCGGGACACCTCCGCCGAGGCCCCGGCCGCCGGGTCGTCCGCGGCACCGGAGTCGTCCCCCGCCTCGCCGGAGCCGTCGTCCTCAGCCGTCGACACCTGCCACAGGAGGCCCTGGTCGGCGACGCCCAGGCGGGTGAGGCCGGTCGCGCCGGAGACGCTGCGGGCGGCCGCGTCGACGGCGTCCGCGTCATCACCGGTGAGGACGACGAAGCCCACGCCCAGCTGGGCCAGTGCCGCCCCAGCGTCGCCGGAGCCCTCCGAGGTGAGGCGGCCCACGGCCTCGGCGAGCACCGTGTCCGCGGCGTCGAGTGCGGCGGGACGGCGCTGCGGGCCGAACCCGTGCAGCTGGCGCGCGTCCGTGATCGTCGACGTCTCCACGATGGTGCCGCCGGTCGCGCCCCGGAGGGTGCCGACGACCTCGCCGTCGACCGCCTCGAGGACGAGCGTGCGCTGCGCCAGGGGACCCGCGGCCCGCTCGCCGGCGAAGACGGGCAGCCGGGCGTCGCCGTCCCGGTGCACCTCGATCCCGCCCGCGGTCGCATC
>NZ_HE978604.1:108674-110006 GCF_000285835.1 Brevibacterium senegalense | reverse complement strand
CGGCCGCGCTGCGCCGCCCGGGCGCGCGGACCAGCGAGGCGGTCAGCAGACCACACAGACCCAGCGTGAAGAGGGCGAGCCCCGCGGCCGGCCACGCGGCGACGAGGCGATGGGCGGTGAGCCCGGAGGCGGTCATCGTCTGCGCGATCGCGAGGCACAGGCCGGACACCGTCAGCGCGGTCGAGACGACGAGCAGGTCGTCCGGGACGGACCGGCGGAAGTAGGCGGCGCCCGCGGCCACGACGAGCGGCAGGGAGACGAGCAGGATGAGCCCCACCCACGGGGTCGCGGCGGTGCCGGCAAGCGCCTGCGAGACCGGGACCTCGGGCCAGCCCAGGGCCAGGATCCACGAGCGGGCGACCGGGTACGGCAGCACCTCGCCCGGCTCCGTCAGCAGCGCGTCCGGGTGCCGCACAGCGGCAGCGAGCCAGGGGCCCGCGAGCGCCACGAGCGGGAGGACGGACCACACGAGGCGGAGCGCCCGGGTCCGCACCGCGATGACGCCGATGAGCACGAGCACGGGCACGATGAGGATCGGCATGCCCGCGGCCACGACGACCAGCAGGAGACCCGCGGCGGCGGAGGCCTCGACGGACCGGCGGTCGACGGCGGAGTGGAGGGCGCGGACCAGGACTGGCAGGACGAGCCAGGCGAGCACGGCCCCCACGCGCCCCTCGATGAGGGAGACGACGAGGGTGGGCGAACCGGCCCACACGAGTGCCAGGAGCGCGCGGATGCTGGCGCGCGCCGTGATCCGGCCCGCGCACGCGTACGCCAGGAGCGCGGCCGCCGGCAGCGCGACCAGCAGGAGGACCCGCACCGCCGTGTCGAGGCTGCCGAGGAACGGCAGCGACCAGGCGAGGAGGACGCTCAGCAGCGGGTCCGCCGGCGCGACGGACCCCAGACCCGCGTCGTCGCGCAGGCTGAGGACGCGGTCGAGCGCCTGGCCGGCGCTCACGTCCAGGCGCGGCAGCGCTCCGCCGGTCAGGGTGCCCGGCCCCAGGAGCCGCCAGCCGATGAGCGCGGAGGCGAGCACGGTCAGCAGGAGGACGCCCGTGAAGGGGTGCAGCAGCAGGCTGCGGCGGGGGCCCACGTCGACGCCGGAGAAGGACTGGAGTTCCTCGCCGGTGTTGAGCGCCTCCTCGGCCCCGGCCGGCGACTCCGGGTCGAGGTCCGCCGCTGTGTCCGTGCGCGCCCACCAGGCGGCGGTCCCGTCCGCGCCGGTCTCGCGCAGCTCGCGGCGCGCTGCGTCCAATTGGGCGCGGGTGGCCAGGAGGGCAGGCGCGGACTCCGTCATCGGGGCCCGCCGGCGCAAGGGTGTGACGGCGCGGG
>NZ_HE978604.1:0-108267 GCF_000285835.1 Brevibacterium senegalense | reverse complement strand
ACGTCGTTGGCCAGGAGGCGGCCCAGTGCGGATCCCACCGCCGCGCACCAGAGGAGGAGCGCGGTGCGCCACGCACGGGCGGGACGGATGACCGCGAGGCGGTAGCGGTGCTCGGCGCGCACGTCCGCGGCGGCCCGCGGCGGCCGGGGCGAGGTCAGCAGCGCTCGCGCGGTCGCGGCGGGGACCACGACCTCGGCGCGGGGTGCCAGGACCACGCGGAAACCGGCGGCGCGCACGCGGCGGGAGTACTCGATCCCCCGGTAGGAGGTGGGCAGGGAGGCGGCGGGCGCGCCCACGGCCCGGACCACGTCCGCGGCGACGAGGGCGCCGGGCAGGTCGACGGCGTAGACGTCCTCGGTGCGGCCGAACTGGCCCTGGTCGACCTCGCCCGGGGACACCGGGTTGACGCGCTGGCCCTGGGCCGTCGTCGTCACCCCGGCGGACACGAGGCGGTCGGAGTCGGTGACCTGCAGGCGCGGGCCCACGAGGCCCACCGCGTCGCCGGAGCCCGCGATGTCGAGGAGACGGGCGAGCGCGTCCAGTTCCGGCTGGTCGCGCGGTCCCAGCAGCCAGATCCACTGCGCGCCGGCGGCCAGCGCCTCCTCGACGACGGCGGCGACACCGGCGGGATCCGCCCGCAGGACCGACGAGACCCCCGGTACGCCCACCGCACGGTGGGCATCCCGGAGGTCCGCACCGTCGTCACTGGTGACGACGGCTATGACGCGTTCGCTCACACGGCCTGCTTCTTGATGCGTCGCCTTTCACGCTCCGAGAGACCGCCCCAGATGCCGAAGCGCTCGTCGTTGGCGAGCGCGTACTCGAGGCACTCCGCCTTCACGTCGCAGGAGGCGCAGACCTTCTTCGCCTCGCGGGTCGAGCCGCCCTTCTCCGGGAAGAACGCCTCCGGGTCCGTCTGCGCGCACAGCGCGTCGTCCTGCCACGCCAGGTCTCCGTCGCCGGATCCGCCCAGCAGCAGTGAGAGGGGCGAGACCGCTTCCCCGCGGTCCCCCTCCGCCGTGTCCTGCGTCAGATCGTTGGGCGTGAGCGTGACCGGGTCGATGTCGAGGGGATCCGCCAGCGGCGATCCCCCGGTCCCCGGTTCCACGAACCAATCGACGGCGGTCCTCTCAGAGACCCGCCTGCGCAGCGGTGCGACCGGCGCCTCCGTCTGCGGTGCCGCACTCGCCGTGTTCCACTTGTGTGCTGGTGTCACGTGCCTTCCCCCTATCGTCGTCGGCGTCGGGTGCACCCCCGGAGCCTCGGACTCATACTGGAATTACACGCGTGTCATTCCCTCCCGTCAAGCGGCGGCGGGGTATCCTGAGCCACCATTCGAACAGCAGTTCGACACTCTCACACACATCCGCCCGCCTGGATCACTACATGTGGTGCCCGCCGTGCACGCGCACCACTAATTGTGGCGGAACCGGCCCGCACAGGGAATTCTCGGGACTTCCGGCACTCCGGGCACCGAACTCCACGCGTGCCGCGAACGGTTCGCAGGCACTCCTCCGGGGACCCGGGCCGCGGTGCGAGAATGGGCGCCATGCGCCCCGCTCCGTCTTCCTCCCGCTCCGCCGCAGAGCCCAGCCGCCTCCTCACCGCGTACGCCGTCCCCGGGATCGGCCGCGTGCGGCCCGGCACGGACCTGGGCCGCGAGCTGGTGGGCGCGATCCGCGCCAGCGGCCTCGACCTCAAGGACGGGGACGTCGTGGTCGTGGCCTCGAAGATCGTCGCGAAGGCGGAGGGCGCGCTGGCGAGCGCGGGCAGCCGGGCGGAGCTCGAGGCGCTCGTCGCCGCCCGCACCCGTCACACGGTCGCCCGCCGCCGCTTCGGCGCCGGCGCGACGGTGAGCGTGGTCCGGACCCCGGCGGGCACCGTGCAGGCGGCCGCGGGCCTGGACCGGTCGAACACGGAGGCCGACGGCGACGTCGTCCTCCAACCGCAGGATCCGGACGCCTCCGCCGCCGCGCTGCTGGCCGTGCTCACGGAGCGGTTCGGCGCGCGCGTGGCGGTCCTCGTCTCCGACACGACCTCGCGGCCCTGGCGCACCGGCGTGGGCGACATCGCGCTGGGCTGCGCGGGGCTGGAGCCGCTCGACTCGCAGCAGGGGCTGCCGGACGACACCGGCCGCGCCCAGGAGGTGACCGTCCGGGCCGTCGCGGATGCGATCGCCGCGGCGGCGGACCTCGTCAAGGGGGCCGCCCGCGGTCGCCCCGTCGCGATCGTGCGCGGGGTGGGCGACCACGTGACTGGCCGACCCGGACCGGGTGCGGCCGGTCTCAACCGCGCCCTCGAGGACGACTGGTTCCGCACCGGCCACATCGAGTCCGCGTGGGCGGCCCTGGGTGTCGACCCGGCCGATCCGACCGTCATCCCGCCGTCCGGCGACGGCTCCGACGACATCCTCACCCGCACCACCCGGGCGCTCGCGGTCACCCGCGCCGGCGTCCCGCGCACCCCGGGCCAGGGCGCCTGGCGGCTGACCGTCATGGGCTCCGGCGCGCTCATCCGCATCCGCCCGCGCCCCGGGGCCGCGGCCTCGCAGGCGGACGGACACCCGCTCGTCGAGGCGGCGGTGGGCCTGGGCGCGCTCCTCGAGCGCATCGCGACGAGCCTCGCCGCCGAGGACCTCCGCTGCGAGACCGCCTGGCTGTGGGAGGATTCCGGCGCACCCGGCGGCGCGAACGTCCGCATCGCCCTCGACCCCGCCTCGCTGAGGAGCTGATCCCGTGCGCACCGTCCTCGCCGCACTCGCCGCCCGCCGCCACCCCGTCCTCCGCTGGGAGGACGGGGACGGGGCCGCCCTCGAGCTCACCGGCCCGGTCCTCGCCAACTGGGTCCACAAGGCCCACGGTCTCCTGGCGGACCTCGACGTGGGACCCCACCGCGGCCTCGGGCTGGTCGTGGGAGCGGACGAGCCCCTGCACTGGCGGGCCCTGGCCGGGGCGCTGGCCGCGTGGGGCCTGGGTTCGCCCGTCCTCCTCGTGACGGACGAGCCGCCGGCGGACGAGTGGATCGCCCTCGTCCCCGAGGCCCTGGCCCAGGATCCCGTCACGGACTCCGCGGACGAGGTCCTCGTCTTCCCCGTCGCCCCGCTGGCCCTGGCGGCGGACGCCCCGCCGGAGACCATCGACTTCGCGACCGCGCTGCGCGCCTTCCCGGACGAGTCCGCGATCGCCGCGAGCCCCCGCGTGACCCTGGGCGAGGCCGCCGCACCGCAGACGGTGCAGCTGGCCGAGCTCACCGCCGGCGGGCCGTCCGGAGACCCCACCGGTCGGTCGTCGGACACCACCGCCGAGGCCGCCGTCAGCACCGAGGTCGCCCTCACCTCCGCGCCCCGCACCGCCGGGGACTGGACGCGCGTGCTGGACGGCCTGCTGCAGGGCCTGCTGGTCCTGCGCCCCGCCGACTGACGGGTCCGCGGCGCCGTCCGTCGACGCGAGCCGCGTCCCGCGTGCTGAGACCCCCGGTCCGGGTGGGTCCCGGCACCCTGCGGCGGATGTGGCGCATGCAATAATCCGGACCATGGACAAAGTGATGTCATCAGCAGACGAAGCGGTGAAGGACATCCCGGACGGCGCGCGGATCGCCGTGGGCGGATTCGGGGTCGTGGGAGTCCCCGAGGTCCTCATCGACGCACTCCACGACCAGGGGGCGAAGGACCTCGAGGTCATCTCGAACAACGCGGGCGTCGACGGCCGCGGCCTGGGCAAGCTCCTCGAGACCCGCCAGATCAGCCGGATCATCGCCTCGTACGTGGGCGAGAACAAGGAGTTCGCCCGACAGTACCTGTCCGGCGAACTCGAGGTCGAGCTGACCCCGCAGGGCACGATGGCAGAGAAGCTGCGCGCCGCGGGCGCGGGCATCCCGGCGTTCTACACGATCACGGGGTCCGGCACGCAGGTGGCCGACGGCGGCATCCCCTGGCGCTACGACAGCGAGGGCCAGGTCGTGAAGTCCTCCCCCAAGAAGGAGACGAAGACACTCTCCACCTTCGGCGAGGAGCACGACTACGTCCTCGAGGAGTCGCTGCCCAGCGACTACGCACTGGTGCGCGCCGCGAAGGGCGACCGCGCCGGCAACCTGGTCTTCCACTCGTCCGCCCGCAACTTCAACCCGCCCGCGGCGATGTCCGCGCGCACGACGATCGCGGAGGTCGAGAAGCTCGTCGAGGTCGGTCAGATCGACCCGGACGACGTGCACCTGCCGGGCATCTACGTCGCGCGCGTCGTCGAGCTGACCCCGGAGCAGGTGGCGGACAAGCCCATCGAGAAGATGACCGTGAGGGAGGACTGACCATGGGTCTGACACGTGAGCAGATGGCCGCCCGCGCGGCCCAGGAGCTCCCGGACGGGAGCTACGTGAACCTGGGGATCGGCATGCCCACCCTGGTGCCCAACTACATCCCGGAGGGGGTCAACGTCGTCCTCCAGTCGGAGAACGGCCTGCTGGGCGTGGGCCCCTACCCGCGGAAGGACGAGGTCGACCCGGACCTCATCAACGCGGGCAAGGAGATCGTCACCATGAACCCGGGGGCTGCGTACTTCGACTCCGCGACCAGCTTCGGGATGATCCGCGGAGGCCGGATCGACGCAGCGATCCTGGGCGCGATGCAGGTCGCCGGCAACGGCGACATCGCGAACTGGATGATCCCCGGCAAAATGGTCAAGGGCATGGGCGGCGCGATGGACCTGGTCCACGGCGCGAAGAAGGTCATCGTCATCATGGACCACACCGCGAAGGACGGATCGCTCAAGCTGCTCGAGTCGTGCGACCTGCCGCTCACGGGTGAGCGCGTCGTCTCCCGCATCATCACGGATCTGGCGGTCCTGGAGGTGACCGGCACCGGGTTCCGCCTCCTCGAGCGCGCCCCCGGGGTGAGCGTCGAGGAGATCCAGGAGAAGACCCAGGGACTCGAGCCCGTTGAGGGCGAGATCCCGGAGACCGTGCCCGCGGCCTGACCCGCACCGCACCGCGCATGGCGGCGGACTCCCCACCGGGGGTCCGCTGCCGTCGTCATTCAGGCGGCATCAGGCCGTGAGAGCGGTGCTCGCGACGAAGAGCGCGCCCTCTCCCGTGACGGCAGGACGCGCCTCGTCCGCGCCCACGAACACGGCCTCGCCCCGGCGCAGCGTCAGGGTCTGCGCCCCGGTGTCCAGCGTGAAGGACCCGGACGTGCAGAGGGCCGTGAGCGGGCCGGGCCGCGTGAGTCGCCGGTCCCGGACCCGCGACAGGACGGTCAGGACGAAGTCGTCGGTCGTGCCGCGCAGCTCCGCGGAGTCGTCGACGGTGAGCACCTGCGGGGCCCGGGTGTCGAAGCGGACCGTCCGGACCAGCTCCGGGACGTCCGTGTGCTTGTGGGTGAGTCCGCCGCGCAGCACGTTGTCGCTCGAGGACATGATCTCGACGCCCACCCCGCGCAGGTACGCGTGCAGGATCCCGGACTCGAGTGCCAGCGATTCCCCCTCCTGCAGCAGGTAGCGGCGCAGCAGGACCGCGACGAGCGCGCCGGCGTCGCCGGGGAAGTCCGCGTGCGTCTCCAGCAGAGTGAGCACGGGATCGACGCTGCTGCCCTCGTGCGACGGGTGGTCGGAGTCCACGCGTCCCGAAGCAGGATCCGCGAGCACGCCCGCCAGTGTGTCCGCCAGCGACCCGAACCGGCCCGGGTCGCTCAGCACCAGGACGACCGCGTCGCGCAGGGCGAGCGCCTCGTCCGGTTGCGCGAGCGCGGCCTGCCACGCGGCGAGAGACTGCCGCTGCGCGGACGGCGCGCCGGTGTCCGCCAGTGCGGTCTCGAACCTCTGGAGCGTGGCCCGGACGGCCGGCAGCGGGCGGAGGCCGCAGAGCGCGTGGAACTCGCCCAGCGCGTGGAGGAGCTCCGGCTTGTGCCACTCGTCGCGGTACGAGCGGTGCGGGGCGTCCCGCGGGATGCCGGCGGCCTCCTCCGCCGCGAAGCCCCGGGCCGCCTGCTCGAGTGAGGGGTGGCTCTGGATCGACAGGGCCGTGCCCGCGGAGAGCACTTTGAGGAGGAACGGCAGGCGCGCCCCGAAGCGCGCGATGGACGTCTCGCCCAGGTGCCGCACGGGGTCCTGGGCGATCAGGTCGTCCAGCCCCGTCCCGTCGACACGGGACGGCGCGCCGGGGTGCGCGCCCACCCACAGCTCCGCCGCCGGGGTCCCGTCCGGTTCCCGCCCCAGGATCTCCGGAATCCCCGAGGCCGCACCCCAGGCGTACTGCTTCACCGTGTTCGTCAAACGCTGCACTTCACGTCCCGCGGCTCGTCCGATGGTCCGCGTGCAGTCTATGCGGGAGCCGGTGGGACGCCGAACGGCCCCGCACCTCGTGAGAGGTGCGGGGCCGTTCCGAGCGCGGACCGCGCTGCGGCCGCTGCCGGGTCCGGATCAGACCACGCGGATGAACACGGCGCCGCGCTTGACCATCCAGTCGTAGCTGCGCTTCGAGGTGTTCGTCCGGGACGAACCGGCGTCGTACATCATGCCCTTCGTCTCGGAGACGATGCCGATGTGGCCGGGCACCCAGACGAGGTCACCGGGCTTCGCGTTCTTCGCGGAGACGACCTTCCCGGCATTGCGCTGCGCGCTGGTGTTCCGGGGCAGATCGATGCCGTTCTTGCTGTAGACGTACTGGGTGTAGCCGGAGCAGTCCCAGCCGGTCTTGGGCGACGTGCCGCCCCAGCGGTACTTCACACCCAGGTGCTTCTTGGCCTCCTTGATGATCGCGTCCCGCTTCTCCTTCTCCTTCTGCTCCGGAGTCTTCTCCGGCTTCTTGGAAGGCGTGGGAGAGGGCGAGGGCTTCTTCGACGGAGTGGGCGACGCGGACGGCGTCTGCGACGGGGTCGCGGACGGCGAGGGGCGGGGCGACTCCGAGGGCTTCTCCGACGGCGTCGGGGACGCGGACGGGGTCTGCGAAGGAGTGGGCTCGGCGGACGGAGTCGCGGACGGCGACGGCTCGGTCGTGGGCGCCGGTGACGGGTCTTCCCCGGACTCGCCGTCGTCGCCTCCGTCCGTGCCGTTCAGGTCCTCGACGCCGCCCCGGAGGTCACCGGTGGCAGAGAACTCGGTCGTGCCGTAGCCCTCGGCCCACACGAGGCGCGCGCCCTGGAACGTCTGCTCCGCGCGGCCGTCCTTCACCGTGAGTGCACTGGTCGGGTACCCCAGGTGTCCGCGCTCATAGCCCTTGTCCTTCCAGTACTTCTGGAGGATGCCGGTCGTCGCGTGCGCGCCGGTCGCCTTCGTCCAGTGGACCGCACCCTTCGCGAACGTCTGGTAGACGCCGCCGTTCTTCAGGCCGTCCTTCGGATCCGCCTTGGGGAAGCCGATCTGCTGGAGCAGGTCCTTGTCGACCAGCTTGTCGATCGCACCGGTCACGACATGCGCGCCGGTCGCCTTCGTCCAGTAGATGTGGCCCTTCTCGTACTTCTGGCCACGACCGCCCGCGATGTCGAACTCCTTGCCGGACGGCTTGCCCAGCTGCTCGACGTGGCCGGCGTACTTCTCCTCGATCGGAGTCTTGGACTTCTCCTGCTCCTTCTTCTTGTCGTCGTCCTTCTTGCCGTCGTCCTTCTTCTTGTCGTCCTTCTTCTCATCCTTGCTCTTGTCGTCCTTCTTGCCGTCGTCCTTCTTCTTCTCGTCCTTCTTCTCCTTGTCCTCGGGGGTGTCGCCGCCCTTCTGCATCTTCACGATGGCGCTGCGCATTCCCCCCATCTTGGAGTAGAAGGCGTCACCCGGGCAGGCCGTCTGGCCCACATCGCGGTGACCGGAGACGGTGCGGATCGAGCGTCCGCCCACCGACGTGCGCGCATCGGCGGACACGCCTGCGGCGGAGAGCTTCCAGGCGATCGCGTGGTTGACCGCGTCGATCGTCTTCTTGGGCGGAGCGGACTTGTCGTACGTGCCCATCACGGAGATGCCGAACGTGCCGGTGTTGTAGCCCACGGCGTGGGCGCCGATGACGTTCTTGCTGAGACCGCCGGCGCGGCCCTCCCACAGACGGCCGTACTTGTCGGCCAGCACGTTGTAACCCACGTCGGACCAGCCGCGGCCCTGCGTATGGAAGCTGTAGATGCCGCGCAGGATCGAGGGGACGTCCTGGGCCGAGTAGCTGTTGGAGCCGGCGGTGTGGTGCACGATCGCGGCCTTGAGCGAGCCCGCGTAGTCCGGCGATCCCTTGCGCAGGCGCTCGTTCGCGCCCCACGACTTGCGGGAGCCGATCGAGGGCTTCTTGACCTTCTTGACCGCGGTGTTCTGCACCGCGGAGCTGCCGGGCGTGTACGACGCGTTCCGGACGGTCGCCTCGGTGGCGGCCTGTGCGTTCGCGGCACCGGTCTCGTCGGACTCGACCGCGGGAGCGTCCGCAGCCGGCGCGTCCTCGGCCGGCGCCTCCTCGGCGGGCGCTTCGGCGTCGCCGTCGGCCGCACCGGCGTCGTCCTGCGGGGGCAGGACGGGCTGGTTGGCCTCGACGGCCTCGGCGTCAGCGGCCGAGGACTTGGGGTCCACCAGGACCAGCTCGGCGTTCGCGGGGGCCTCGTCCCCGCCCAGGACGCGCAGCTGGACGCTGTCGGAGCCCGAGACGACGAACGGCTCCGTGCCGTTGCCGCCCTCGTCGATGTTCTCGACCTCGAGGTCGGTCCAGGCGCCCCATTCGTCGCCGGACTTCGTGCGCACCTCGAACGTCACGGAGGTGTCGCCCTCGTAGGTGACGCCCACGACGCTGGGGTTCCCGGCGGGGACGTCGACGGACTTGGAGATCGCAGCGATCGCGACGCCGTCCTCGGTCTCCTCCGTGACGGAGCCCACGACCGGGGCGTCGGACTCCTCCGGCGCCGGGGACTCGGTGGACTCCTCCGGCGTCGACCCATCGGTCGACGCGTCGCCGGAGTCGCCCAGGCCGGGGGCGCCCTCGTCCTGGGACGGTGCGGATTCAGAGGAATCCGTCAGCGAGGTGGTGGCCGCGTTGAACGCTCCGCTGCCCACGGCGTACGGGGTGGCGGACACGTTCGTCGCCGTCGTCGCGTCCTGGGGTGCGCGCAGCAGCCCGGGAACGTTGACGAGCGAGCGGTTCGATGCGGAAGCCGTCGACTCCGAGGACGCGCGGGCGCCGGCCTCATCGAGGCCGTCCGTGTCGATGTCCGTGATCGGAGTCGAGCTGAGATCGGGATTGACGGGAACGGCGATCGCCGCGGTCGAGCTGGACAGCCCGATGGTCGTCACCATGACCGCCGCCGCGCATGCGGCTGCAGAAGGGATCAGAATTCTCATCGTTTCAGCCTTTGTGAGGAAGACAGGGAAGGAGGCTTCTACGAAGTGGGGGCGTCGCTGGATGCGACGAACCACCTCAACATCTCAAGATTGTTACACAAATCCGGCGTGTCTGAGTTGAAATCTCGACCGATGAGAGAATGACACGGTTGTGGTTCCGCGAGATGACGCGCGAGAGTGCGTCTCAGAAATTTTTCAGCCGATCGCGATGATATCCGCGATCACGGGACGTTGCAGATCGCGGAGGCGTCCCCGTCCTCCGCGCCGCCCGCGTCCGCCTCGTCGGTCGCACCGGCCGCGGACACGTCCGCGGGCCCGGCGCCCGGCTGCGGTGCTGCCCACACGGAGACCTCGCCCGAGGCCCCGGTGCCGGGGACTGCGGACGTCGAGGCGGCCTCGGCGGACTCCTCCGACTCCGCGATCGAGGAGGCGACCAGCTCGTGCACCTGGGCGAAGTCCGGGTGCGTGGGGTTGACCTCGGGCGGGGTCAGGTTGAGGGAGGAGGTGCCGGCGGAGCGCGTCTTGAGGGCGAGGTCGACGAAGCGGTCGACCTGGATCTGGGGGATGTCCGTCGTGACGACCTCGGGGGCGGCCTGCGCGATGTCCTGGAAGCGCAGCAGCAGTGTGGACGGGTCCAGCTGGCGGACCATCGCGTCCTGGACGCAGCGCTGGCGGACCATCCGCTCGTAGTCGGAGGAGAACTCGCGGGAGCGGGCGAACCAGAGCGCGTGGTAGCCGTCCAGGTGCTGCTCGCCCTCCTCGATCCAACCCTTGACGGGTCCGTGCTGGCCCGTGTTCGGGTCGACGCCGGAGGAGATCGGCACGCGCTTGCCGGCGACCACGGTGATGCCGCCCATCGCGTCGATGAGGTCCTCGAAGCCCTTGAGGTCGATCATCGCGTGGTACTGGACCTCGAGGCCCGTCACGCCGCCCACGGCCTCCTTCATGGCCTCGACGCCGGGGGTCACGTCGTCCGGGTAGGCGTCCGCGTGCTCCTCCCCCTGCTGGTAGACCGCGTTGAGCAGGCACTCGTCGCCGCAGGTGAAGCCGTCGGGGTAGACCTCGCGCAGCGGGCTGTCCTCGTCGAAGGGGACGTTCTGCATGTTGCGCGGCAGGCCGATCATGACCGCCCCGCCGGTCTTCGCGTCGACGCTCACCAGGGTGATGCTGTCCGGCCGGATGCCCTGGCGGCCCTTGCCGGCGTCGGATCCCAGCAGCAGGATGTTGTAGCGACCGTCGACCGGCCGCTCCCCCAGCCCGCCGGCGAACAGGTTCGTCATGAGCTCGCGCTGGCTGTTGATCATCACCGTGCCGTAGGCGGTGCCGCCCGTGACGACGAGCATCGTGACGAGGGCGGCCGCCAGGAAGCGAGTGCGCGCCCGCGGGCTGAGCGTGTGGAGGCGGACGCGGCGCACCGTGTCGAGGAGGCACAGGATCCAGCTGACGCCCGCGACGACGACCACCAGCAGGACGCCCGTGAGGATGAACGGGTTCGTCGCGAGCGTGAAGGCGATCTGCCGGCGGATGAGCACCGCCGCGAGAGCCACCACGATCAGCAGCCACGTGACGAGGGTGATGACGAGCGGGATCCGCGACCGGCGGGCGCGGAAGAGCGTCTGCACGCTGCCGGGCATGAGGACCGTCGCGACCAGCAGCACCCATCCGCGCACATCGCGGTGCCGGGCATCGAGATGTCCGGGTTCGCGAAGGGGATCGACGTGCTGGAGTGTGCGTTGCTGCGTCACGGCGCCTCGGGGTCAGGTCGGGTGGACAGCACCACAATGCACGATCCGAGGTCCGTTCGCACGGAGGCGGCACCGGCAGGTCGGTGGGAGATGGCTGGACGGTGGGTCTGAAGCGGTGCCGTCAGCCGGCGCTCGACACCCAGTCGCGCAGACGGCCCAGGCCCTCCTCGACGCGGGGCAGGGCGATCCCGGAGTAGGCCAGGCGGATGTAGTCGCGGTCCTCCCCCGGCTGGCGCGAGCCGAAGTGCTCGCGCGTGCAGAAGGACACACCCGTGGCGTGCAGCGCCTGCTGTGCGAAGTCCCCCACGTCCGCCGCACCCACCCGGCGGACCGCCTCCGTCACGTCCGGGAAGACGTAGAAGGTGGACTCCGGGACCGCGACGCTCATGCCCGGCGTGTCATTCACCAGCGCGCACACCGCGTCGCGGCGCTGTCGGAAGTCCTCCAGCATGGCCCGCACGGGCTCCTGCGTGCCCGTGAGCGCTGCGATGCCTGCCCACTGGACGAAGTGGGTCGTGCACGATTCGTCGTTCGTGTTGAGCGTCGCGATGATCTGCGCGACCTGCGGGGGTGCAACCGCACAGCCCAGCCGGGAGCCCGTCATCGCGTACTTCTTGCTGAACGTATAGAGGATGACCGTGCGCTCGCGCATGCCGGGCAGCGCCGCGATCGAGTGCGAGCTGCCGGAGTAGCGCATGTCGAAGTACGCCTCGTCGGAGAGCACCCACAGGTCGTGCTCCTGCGCGATCTGCGCGATCGCCTCGCGCTCCGCCTGCGTCGACTCCGCGGAGATCGGGTTCTGCAGGTCGTTGTAGATGAGCGCCGTCGTCTGCGGGGTGATGAGGGACCGCAGGTGGTCCAGGTCGATCGCGAAGCCCTGCGGGGTCGGCACGTACCGGTACGGCAGCGGCGTGCCGCCCAGGTACTCGATCTGCGATTCGTAGATGGGGAAGCCCGGGTTGGGGTAGAGCACGCCCTCCCCCGGGTTCATGACCGTCTGGAGGAACTTCGTGATGACCGGCTTGCCGCCCGTCGTCACGACGATCTCGTCCGCGCTGAGCGACATCCCGCGCTGCCCGCCGATCTCCGCGGCCAGCGCTTCCCGCAGCTGCGGGATCCCCGGGCCCGGGCAGTAGCCGGTCTTCCCGTCCGCGATCGCCGCGTTCATCGCCTCGATGATGTGGGGCGCGGTGGGGAGGTCGATGTCGCCCAGATGGAATGGGTAGACCTCGTGGCCCCGTGCGGACCAGTCCGCTGCGGCCTGCGCGACGGCGAAGGCCGTCTCCGTGCCCAGATCCTCGATCCGGTCAGCAATCCTCATGGCGGTCTCCTCGCGTTCGCAATCGGTCGTCGGACACCAGTCTGCACCCTCGTGCACCGCGCGTCAGCACCGCCTACGCTCGACGCATGACGACCACCGGACTGCGGGCCGATCTCGTGATGGAGGGCGGCGGTGTGAAGGGCATCGCCTTCATCGGGGCGCTGGGAGTGCTGAGCGATGCCGGCTCCACGTTCCCCCGCATCGCAGGCACCTCCGCGGGCGCGATCACGGGGTCCCTCGTCGCAGCCCTCCAGCACGCGGGCGAACCGGCCGACCGGCTGCCGGAGCTGGCCGCGTCACTGGACTACGCGCGGGTGCCCGACTCCAGCCGGTTCGGCCGGGCGCTGGGACCCGCGCGCGGCCTCGCGAACCTCGTGTCCCTGGCAGTCCACGGCGGACTCCACGAGGGCCGGTATCTGCGGGAATGGCTCATGGGGGTCCTCGCGGACCTGGGTGTGCGCACGTTCGGCGATCTGCGCCGAACGGATGCAGGCTCCGCACTGCCTCCGGAACGCGAGTACGCGCTGGTCGTCGTCGCCAGCGACCTGACGAACCACCGGATGGCGCTCCTGCCCTGGGATTTCGAGCGCTACGGTCTGGATCCCGACGAGCAGTCCGTCGCGGACGCCGTGTGCGCCTCCGCCGCCGTCCCCTTCGTGTTCCGGCCTATGCGGCTGGCGATGCCGCCGCGGGGTGCGGTGAGCCTCGTCGACGGCGGACTCCTGTCGAACTACCCGATCGGGGTGTTCGACCACGCGGACCGGAGCGCAGCGCGCTGGCCCACCGTCGGCATGCGCCTGTCGGCGCGCGAGGACGAGCCGTCCGTCACCCGGCCCGTGAACGGCCTGTTCGGTGTCACCCGCGCCCTGGTCACGACCGCGCTGCACGGGATCGACCGCCGGCACATCGACGAGCCGGACACGATCGCCCGCACTCTCTTCATCGACACCGCCGGCACGTCCGCCCTCGACTTCGACATCGCACCGGCGCAGACGGAGGCCCTCATCGACTCCGGGCGCGAGGCCGCCCGCCGGTTCCTCGAGACGAAGGCGCCCTCCCTCTGGCCGGGTCTGTGACGACAGCGCCCCACCCTCACGCGGAGGGTGGGGCGCTGCGGCCGACGTGCGTGCGCACCTCAGGCCAGGAGCTTGCGTCCCATGACGAGGCGCTGCACCTGGTTGGTGCCCTCGTAGATCTGCGTGATCTTCGCGTCGCGCATCATGCGCTCGACCGGGTGGTCGACGACGTAGCCGGCCCCGCCCAGCAGCTGGACCGCGTCCGTCGTGATCTCCATCGCGACATCGGAGGCGTACGCCTTCGCGGCCGCGCCGAAGTAGCCCAGGTCCTTGTCCTCGCGCTCGCTCTTCGCGGCGGCGACGTACGTGAGCTGGCGCGCGGCCTCGAGCTTCATGCCCATGTCCGCGACCATGAACTGGATGGCCTGGAAGTCCGCGATGGCCTTGCCGAACTGCTTGCGCTCCTTGATGTACCCGATCGCGTAGTCCAGCGCGCCCTGGGCGATGCCCACGGCCTGCGCGGCGATCGTCACCCGCGTGTGGTCGAGCGTGCGGAGGGCGATCTTGAGGCCCTCGCCCTCCGCGCCCACGATGCGGTCGGCCGGCAGGTACACGTTCTCGAAGAACAGCTCGCGGGTGGGGCTGCCTTTGATGCCCAGCTTCCGCTCCTTCTCGCCGAAGGTGAAGCCCTCATCGCCCTTCTCCACGACGAACGCCGTGATGTTGCGCCCGCGCGGGCCCTCCGGATCCGTCACGGCCATGACCGTGTAGAACTCCGACTCGCCCGCGTTCGTGATCCACGTCTTCACGCCGTTGAGGCGCCAGCCGTCGCCGTCGCGCACCGCCTTCGTCTTCATCGCGGCGGTGTCGGAGCCCGCTTCGCGCTCGGACAGGCCGTACGAGAAGCCCTTGCCCTCCGCCAGCTGCGGGAGGTACTTCTGCTTGACCTCCTCACCGCCGCCCAGGATGACCGGCATCGAGCCCAGCTTGTTGACCGCGGGGATGAGCGAGGACGATGCGCAGCCGCGCGCCACCTCCTCGATGACGATCGCGGTCGCCAGCGCGTCCGCGCCCACACCGCCATACTCCTCCGCCACGTGCGGCGCGTGGAAGTCGGTCGCCAGGAGCGCGTCGTGCGCCTCCTGCGGGAACCGCGACTGCTCGTCGACCTCCGCCGCGAACGGGGTGATCTTTCCTTCGACGACCTCGCGCACCGCCGCGCGCAGCTCGTCGTGCTCTTCCGTGGGCGTGAACAGATCGAATGTCATCCTCAGCTCCTTCCGGCCGGCCGTGGGGGCCCGACTCTGTGGTCTTTCCTGGAGGTGACGGCTCCCCGTGCGGGAGGCCGTCGTGGGGTTTGGTCTCAGTGGCGCGGGCCGTCTCCGGTCGCGACGCGCTGGGCGAGCGCGCGGCCCTTCGCCTGCGCGGTCCGGCGCAGTCCCGCGCGGTGCTCGTCGAGTGCGGCGCGCAACTCCTGCCGGTCTCCGGCGGCCGCCAGGATCCGCACGGCCAGGAGGCCCGCGTTGTGGGCGCCGCCCACGGACACGGTCGCGACCGGCACGCCGGAGGGCATCTGGACGATCGAGAGCAGCGAGTCCATCCCGTCCAGGTGCTTGAGCGGCACCGGCACGCCGATGACCGGGAGCGGCGTGAGGGAGGCGAGCATGCCCGGCAGGTGCGCCGCGCCGCCGGCGCCGGCGATGATGACGTCCAGCCCGCGGTCCGCAGCCGTCCGCCCCCACTCGACCATGTCCTCGGGCATCCGGTGCGCGGACACGACCTCCGCCGTGTACGGGACACCGAACTCATCGAGCGCGGCCGCTGCCGCCTCCATCGTGGGCCAGTCCGAATCGGACCCCATGACGATCCCCACCCGGGCACCCGCCGCCGAGGCCGTGGTCGCCTTCGTGCTCAGATCCGGGTGCGGGTCCGTGTCCACGCCGGCGATGAAGTCCGCCGCGTGGCGGGCGCGGGCCAGCAGGGCGTCCGCGTCACCGGAGCCGGTGAGGTTCACGTGTCCCAGCTTGCGTCCGGGCCGGACCTCCTTGCCATAGAGGTGGACCTTGACGGCCGGATCGTGCGCCAGCACGTGGAGGTAGGCGCGGTAGAGGTCCGTGTGGTCCGCGCCCAGCACGTTCACCATGGCGGTGAGCGGGGCCAGGGGTGCGGGGTCGCCCAGCGGCAGGTCGAGGACCGCGCGCAGGTGCTGCTCGAACTGGCTCGTGACGGATCCGTCCTGCGTCCAGTGGCCCGTGTTGTGCGGGCGCATCGCCAGTTCGTTGACGAGGTAGCCGCCCGGCACCTCGAACATCTCCATCGCCATGACGCCCGTGACGTCCAACCGGGTGGCGAGCGCGATGACATCGTTCTGGATGCGCTGGGACATCTCCGGCGCCAGTCCGGGCGCCGGGGCGATCGCCTCCTTGCACACCCCGTCCTGCTGGTGCGTCGCGACGACGGGCCAGACCGCGGTCTGGCCGGACGGCGACCGGCCGACCATGACCGACAGTTCGCGCTGGAAGTCGACCTTCTCCTCCGCCAGCAGCGGACCGGGGGCCTCCGTGAACCAGTCCGCGGCCTCGGCGGGGTCGTGGATGACGCGGACGCCGTGTCCGTCGTAGCCGCCCCGCGGGGTCTTGAGGATGAGGGGCAGACCCAGGTCGCCGGCCGCGGCCGCGAGCGACTCGACCGAGTCGACCTCCGCCCACCGGGGGTTGGGCAGGCCCAGCTCGTCGATCCGCCGGCGCATGACGAGCTTGTCCTGCGCGTGGATGAGCGCGTCCGGTCCCGGATGCACGGGGTGGCCGGCCGCCTCGAGCGCCCGCAGGTGCTCCGGCGGCACGTGCTCGTGGTCGAACGTGAGGACGTCGACCGTCTGCGCGAAGGCCAGCAGCGTGTCCCAGTCGCGGTAGTCGCCCACCGTCACGTGGGCGGACACCTGCGCGGCGGAGGAGCCCTCCGCTTCGCTGAGGACATGGAAGGAGACGCCCAGCGCCTCGGCTGCGGGCGCCATCATCCGGGCGAGCTGTCCGCCGCCCACGACGCCGATCTTGGGGAAAGTCACGGGATCAGTGTATGCGCGCTGAGCACGGAGGACTCCGGGGGCCACTATCCTGGCGATCATGGGAGTGGCGAAGGAACTGCGACGCGTGGGCAAGTTCTCCGCCGTCGGCACCGTCGCCTTCCTCGTCGACATCGGCCTCTTCAACCTGTTGCGACTGGATCCCGTGGGGATGGGTCCGCTGTGGGCGAAGGCCCTCTCCGTCACCGCCGCCACGACCGTCTCGTGGGTGGGATCGCGCTACTGGACGTTCCGCGACGGTCGCACGAACACCCCCGTGAAGGAGGCGATCGGGTTCTTCGCGGTCAACGCCGCGGGCCTCCTCATCGCCCTCCTGTGCCTCTGGTTCTCGCACCACGTGCTGGGCCTCACCTCCGCGTTCGCGGACAACGTCTCCGGCAACGTCGTGGGCGTCCTGCTGGGCAACGTCTTCCGCTACCTCATGTACCGGCACGTGCTCTACCGGCCGGCCCGCGGCACGCCGCCTACGCCGCGCCGGGCGATCGTGAACCTGGACGATCCCGCCGGCGCCTGAGGCTCAGCCGCCCAGCGTCAGCAGCGGGATCTCCAACTCGTCCGGGGTCACTCCCCCGTGGTGCCCCAGCAGCGACAGCGCCGCGGGCGAGTCCCGCTCCGAATCGACGATCCCGAACCCGGGCTCGCCGATGACGACGAGGTCGCCGATCCGCGGCAGGTTGCGGTCGCGGACGGGTCCGAAGAGCCCCGCGGCCACCGCCCGGTCCCGGGTCAGCACGGTCCCGCGGTCGCCCACGAGCGCGCGGAAGGCGGCGAGCGCATCCGCCTCCGCCCCGGCCCTCGCGTAGAGGTGGGTCGCGCGCGGCTCGCCGCCCACCGCCCGCAGCAGCGCCCGCTCGTCCGGGTGCAGCGCCAGGTCCAGCCGGGTCTCGTGCGGCACGTCGATCATGCCGTGGTCGGCGGTGATCGAGAGGACCGCGTCCGCCGGCAGGGAGTCCGCCAGCCGGCGCATGCTCCCGTCGACCTGCTCCAGCTCCTCGAGCCACTCCCACGAGTCGACGCCGTGGACGTGCCCGTTCTTGTCGAGCGCGCCCCAGTACAGGTAGACGACGCGTCGTCCGGGGGCGCGCAGCTCCTCAAGCGCGTGGTCGACCCGCTCGTCGAGCGTGCGCGAGCCGCGGAAGCGCGCCCCGCGCATCGACCCCCGGTTGAGACCCCGCCCGTCGAACTTGGGCTCGCCCAGATTCACGGCGTCGATCCCGCCCGCGATGAGGCGGTCGAAGAGGGTCGCGTCCGGCACCCAGACGCGCCCGTCCACGTGGTCGGACCCCGTGAGCTGGTTGAACACCTCATCGCTGTCCGGATCCAGCAGCGTGTAGCCCATGACCCCGTGCGCACCCGGCAGCAGGCCGGTCGCCAGGGAGGACAGGGAGTTCGCCGTCGTCGACGGGAAGCCCGCACTCAGCAGCGTCTCGTCCGGCAGCAGCGAGCGCAGGAACGGGGCGTGCGCGGCACGCCTGCGCAGCAGCCGGGAGCCCAGCCCGTCGATGAGCACGACGACGGCGGTCCGGGCGGACGCGTCCGGTGCGATGCGCTGGGCGCGGTCCGCGGCCTCGGGCGTGAGGATGTCCGCCCCGCCCACCGCCAGAGCGGCGGCCGGGATGACGTCGGACAGCAGCGGTCCCGCGTAGTCCGGCGTGGGCACGCGCAGCTCCGGAGCACCCATGCGCTCAGCTCCCCCCGTGGGAGGCCCGGAAGGCGGACCGGCGCAGCTCCAGCGCGAAGCTCTGCGCCCGCGCGACCGCCTCCGGCCCCTCCGCCTGGGCGGACACGCGCAGGGTGAGGTCCTCGGACAGGAGGCTGCCGCCGTAGCCGTGGTCCGCGTCGCACTGCGGGTCCGCGCAGGTCTCCGGGAACGTGTCGATGCGGGTCGTCGACCCCCAGCCCAGCGTCAACGACACCTCGACCGGCTCCTGGCCCGGCTGGAACTCCGCCGGCTTCTCGAACGTGCGGCCGATGAGCACGGTGCTGATGTCCTTCAGCTCGATCGCCTCCGAGGACGTCATGGCCCGCGGCGGCTGCCCCAGCGGCCGGGGCGCGGGGTCGTCGTCGACGTGCGCGATGAGCAGTCGGGTGGGGGTGATCGCGAACGCGGTCACGTGGCGGTGGATCGAGTCGAGGTCCACGTGCGTGTCGATGTGGACGAAGTGCGACGTGATCTCCTCGTCGAAGAGGCTCTCGACGATCATGGTCCCGGCGAGCTGCGGGTAGTACCCCGCCGCCTGGAGCTCGGAGACGAGTTCATGGGGAATTGCCATGCGCACAGCATATGCGTCACCCGTCGAGCCTATGCTCGTGTGCATGACGAACTATCCCGCTCACTGGGAGGCCGACGTCGTCCTGCGCGATGGCGGCACCGCCCACCTGCGCCCCATCGTCCCGTCCGACGCCGACGCACTGCAGGCCATGCACCGGGCGCAGTCGCCCGAGTCGATCTACCTGCGGTTCTTCGCCCCCATGCCGCAGATCCCCGCGAAGGACCTCGACCGCTTCGTCAGCGTCGACTACCGCGATCGCGTCGCCTTCGTCATGCTCGTGGGCGAGGAGATCATCGGCGTGGGCCGCTACGACCGGATCGATGCGGAGTCCGCGGAGGTCGCCTTCAACATCGCGGACTCGCACCAGGGTCGCGGGATCGGCTCGATCCTCCTCGAGCACCTGGCCGTCGCGGCCCGCGAGGTGGGCATCACCGTCTTCACCGCCGAGGTCCTCCCCCAGAACCGCTCGATGCTGCAGGTCTTCGCGGCCGCCGGCTACGAGGTCTCCCGGGAGTTCGAGGACGGGGTCGTCGCCGTCCGCTTCGAGATCGACCCGACGGACCGGGCGATGCAGGTCATCGCGTCCCGCGAGCACCGCGCCGAGGCTCTGAGCGTCCGGTCGGTCCTCCACCCGTCCTCCGTCGTCGTCATCGGCGCCTCCCGCAAGCGGCACTCGACCGGAAACCTCCTCGTCCGCAACCTCGCGGCCGCCGGGTTCCAGGGCACGCTCACCGTCGTCCACCCGGAGGCGGAGTCGATCGCCGGCGTGCCGACGGTCCGCAGCCTCGACGAGCTCGCGGAGCCGGCGGACCTCGCGGTCATCGCCGTCCCCGCGGCGGCTGTCTCGGGGGTCGTCCGCGACTGCGCGGCGCACGGCGTCAAGGCCGTCGTCGTCATCTCCTCCGGCTTCGCGGAGGCCGGTGAGGAGGGCATGGCCCTGCAGCGCGAGGTCGTCGCGACCGCCCGCTCGCACGGCATGCGCGTCGTTGGCCCCAACAGCTTCGGCATCGCGAACACCGCCGAGGACGTGTCGCTCAACTCGTCGCTCTCCCCCTTCATGCCAGAGCGGGGCAGCCTGGGCCTCTTCAGCCAGTCCGGCGCCCTGGGCACCGCACTGCTGGCCCGCGCGACCCGCCTGGGCCTGGGCATCTCCACGTTCGTGTCCGCGGGCAACCGCGCGGACCTCTCCGGCAACGACGTCCTCCAGTACTGGGAGGAGGATCCGGCGACGACGGCCGTGGGCCTCTACCTCGAGTCGATCGGCAACCCGCGGAAGTTCTCGCGGATCGCCCGCCGCGTGAGCCGCGTCAAGCCCGTCGTCGTCGTGAAGTCGGACCTCACGGGCCAAGAGCTGCCGCCCGGCCACCAGGTGCGCCTCTCGAGCCTCGCGGAGCGCGCCGGCGGTGCGCTCGACGAGATCCTCGCGCAGGCCGGCGTCATCCGCGCGGACTCGATCCGCCAGCTCTTCGACATCTCCCAGGTGCTCACCTCCCAGCCGCTGCCCGCCGGACGCCGCGTGGGCGTCGTCGGCAACTCCGCCGCGATGGGCACGCTGCTCGTCCAGGCCGCCCGCGCCGAGGGACTCGAGGTCACCCGCGACCCCGTCTCCCTTCACCCGGAGGTGCAGGCCGACGAGTTCGGCGAGGCACTCGCGGAGATGTTCGCCCACGACGACGTCGACTCCGTCATGGTGAGCTTCACCCCGTCCGCCGGCGCCTCCGAGCGGGAGATCGCGGAGGTGCTCTCCGAGCAGGCCGCCCACGCCCGGCAGACGACGATCGCCTGCTTCTCCGGCGTCCAGGGCGTCCGCGACGAGCTCACCGCCTTCGTCCCCGGCGACGAGGGGACCCCCGTCGCGCGCACCGTGCCCAGCTACTTCGGCCCGGAGGACGCGGTCACCGCGCTCGCACGCACGACGGACTACGCGATGTGGCGCAGCGAGGACCACGGCACATACCCGGAGCTCGACGGCATCGACCGCCGTGCAGCGCGCACCGTCATCGACTCCGCCCTCGACGAACTCGAGGAGTCGAGCGGTGCCGAGGCCGACGACGGCGGTCTCGACGGAGTGGGTCCCGGTGCACTCGTGCTCGATCCCACCCGCACCCGGGCACTCGCGGAGGCCTACGGCATCCCCGTGCTGCCGCACATCACGACGTCGACGGTCGAGGAGGCGCTCGCCGCGGCCCAGGAGCTGCACTACCCGGTCGCTCTCAAGGCGGTGCACACGCGCCTGCGCCACCGGATGGAGCTGGGCGGCGTCCGTCTCAACATCGAATCGCCGGAGGAGCTGCGCGACGACTGGCTGCAGATCCGCAAGGTGATCGGCGCCTTCACCGCGACGGGTCCCTACGACATCGACGTGCAGGCCATGGCTCCCCCGGGCACGGCGTGCGTGGTCCGCGGCGGCGAGGACCCGCTGCTGGGGCCCATCGTGTCGTTCTCGCTGTCCGGGGACACGACGGAGCTCGTGGGCGACATCGCCCACCGCGTCGCCCCGCTCACGGACGTGGACGCCGCGACGATGATCCGGTCGGTCAAGGCCGCGCCGCGGCTCTTCGGCTACAAGGGCCTGCCCGTCATGAATGTCGCACCCATCGAGGAGCTGCTCCTGCGCGTGTCCGAGCTCGTCGACGACTTCCCGCAGGTCGCGGACATCGCGATCCACCCGGTCGTCGCGACGACGACGGATGCGCACGTGCTGAGCATCCGGGTCACCCTGCGCAGCACCGTCGACCGGATGGATTCCGCCCGGCGCCGCCTCGCGTGACCCGCGCCGCACCGGGCGACAGTCGGACGACGGCGGCGCCGCTTCGGAGTCGCCACCAGTGAGGTTTGCCTCAGCACACTCCTTTCGGTTACATTCGAATGACCGAATACGCGGGTGATGGCCCCCGTCGGCGCACGCGGCCGATGCACACCCGCGCAGTTCGCGCAGGAGGAACGATGAGCACGCTCGCGATGGACCCCGTCACCGGGATCGACGACCGGACCCTGGCGCCCACGGCGCCCCGTCCCGCACCCCGCAGCGCCCACGTCCCCCAGCGGGACGGCCTCCGCAGCGCCACGTTCCACTTCTCCACGCGCCCCCGCATCCTCAGGGTCGTCTCGACCCAGCGCCTGTCCGCGGATCTCATGCGCGTCCGCTTCCGTGCGGACGACGACTTCGCGGACCTGCCCAGCATCAGCCCGGACGAGCACCTCAAGCTGTTCTTCGACACGGATGCGGACGGCCGCCCCGTCCTGCCCACGGTCGTCGACGGTCGGTACTCGCTGCGCGGACTCACGCACCGCGACTTCACGATCCGCTGGTTCGATGCGCGCACCCGCCTGCTGGACGTCGACTTCGTCCTGCACACCCACGGCGTCGCAGGCCACTGGGCGCTGAGCGCCGCACCCGGCGACCGCCTGGGGTCGATGGGGCCCCGCACCACCTACCTCGTGAAGGACACCTTCGACTGGTACGTCCTGGCGGCGGACGAGACGGCACTGCCGGCCCTGGCCCGCTGGGCGGAGACCCTGCCGGAGGGGACGCGCGCGACCGCCTACATCGAGGTCTCCTCCGTCGACTCGGAGATCGCCCTGCCCACCCGCGCGGACCTGACGGTGAACTGGCTGCACCGCGGCGACACGCAGCCGGGCACCACGACGCTGCTGGCGGACGCGGTCATGGAGCACGACTTCTCCGACCCCAACGGCTACGTGTGGGCCGCCGGTGAGGCGATGTCCATCAAGTCGCTGCGCTGCTTCCTCACCTTCCGCACGCGGCTGGGCCGCGACAACTGGACGGTCGACGGGTACTGGCGCCAGGGCGAGGCCAACTTCGACCGCACGATGCGCGGTCGGCACTGCCTGCAGTGCACGCCCCCCGCCCCCTGATCCGGTTCCGGCGGGTTCCACCGCCCCGACCGGCGGTTTTCCCCACTGCCCGTCCCCCGCGCCCTTCCTAGGCTCGGGGCATGCCCCTCCTCTCCGGCCTGCTGAGCACGGGCCTCCCGCTCGCCGTCCTCCTCGCCGTCACCGGCACGATCCTCCTGGCGGTGGGCACGCACGTGCAGCAGCGGGAGGTCGTCCGGCTGGCGACCCGCGGCGGCACCCCCGGCCCGCGGGTCCTCCTCACCGCTCCCCTCTGGCTGCTGGGCGGGACGCTCATCGGGCTCGAGACCGTCGCGAACGTCGCCGCACTGGGCCTGGCACCCGTCGCGATCATCCAGCCCGTGGGCACCCTGTCCCTCGTCGTCGCCGTCCTGCTCACCGCGACGACGACCCGCACTCCACCGTCCGGCGCCGTGCTGGGCGCCGTCCTCCCGGTCGTCTCCTCCGTCACCGTCTTCGTGGCCGTCGCGACCCGGTACATGGACCCGGTGCCCGCCCCCGGCCCGGGCGTCGTGCTCCTGGCACTCGGACTGCCCGCCCTGGCCGGGGTCGGCATGGTCCTCGCGCGCAGTGACACGGGGCACACGGCGCGGGTCGTCGCCGCCGGAGTCCTCTTCGGCTGCGTCGCCTCCGGCGCCCACGTCGTCGCCTCCCGCCTGCTGGCCGGGGACGGACTGGACCCCGCGGCCTGGACGGTCCTCGCGGGACTGGCCCCGGCCTCGGCGGCAGGCATCTGGCTGGTCCAGACCGCGTACGCCAGCGGATCCGCGGCCTCCGTCCTGGCGGGCCTCACGGTCATCGACCCGCTCACCGCCATCGCAGTGGGCGGGCTGGTCCTGGGTGAGGCCCGCCCCGTGCCCGTCGCCTCCGCACTCCTCCTGCTGGTGAGTGCGGTCGCCGCGCTGCGGGGCGTGCACGTCCTGGTCCACCGCGGGACCGGCACGCGCGCACCCGCCTCCTCCCCCGTCCCGCGGGCCGCAGACAGTACGATGGAGGGCGCTCGCGGAGAAGGGGTTCCAGCACCGTCATGACAACGGACACGGCAGGTCACATCGCAGACATCGACGTCTCCCAGGAGATGGAGTCTTCGTTCCTGGAGTACGCGTACTCCGTCATCTACGCGCGCGCCCTGCCGGATGCCCGCGACGGCCTCAAGCCGGTGCAGCGCCGCATCATCTACCAGATGGGCGAGATGGGGCTGCGCCCCGACCGCGGCCACGTGAAGTCCTCCCGCATCGTGGGCGACGTCATGGGCAAGCTGCACCCGCACGGCGACTCCGCGATCTATGACGCGCTGGTGCGCCTGGCGCAGGGGTTCAACCTCCGCCTGCCCCTGGTCGACGGGCACGGCAACTTCGGCAGCCTGGACGACGGTCCCGCCGCCCCCCGGTACACGGAGGCGCGTCTGGCCCCGGCCGCGATGGGCATGATCGCGGGACTCGACGAGGACGTCGTCGATTTCGTCCCCAACTACGACAGCACCCTCACGCAGCCGTCCGTCCTGCCGGCCGCGTTCCCCAACCTGCTCATCAACGGAACCTCCGGCATCGCGGTGGGCATGGCGACGAACATGGCCCCGCACAACCCCGGCGAGGTCATCGCCGCCGCCCAGCACCTCATCCGCCACCCGGACGCCACCCTGGACGAGATCATGCGCTTCGTCCCGGGCCCGGACCTGCCCTCGGGCGGTCGGATCATCGGCCTGGACGGCGTGCGGGAGGCCTACGAGACCGGTCGCGGCACGTTCCGCACGCGTGCGACCGCCTCGTTCGAGAACATCACGGCCCGCCGTCGGGGCATCGTCGTGACGGAGCTGCCGTACCTGGTGGGGCCGGAGAAGATCATCGAGCGGGTCAAGGACCAGGTGCAGGCGAAGCGCCTGACCGGCATCACCTCGATCGACGACTTCTCCGACCGCAAGCACGGGATGCGCCTCGTCATCGGCGTCAAGACCGGCTTCGATCCGCAGGCGGTCCTCGAGGAGCTGTACCGGCTCACCCCCATGGAGGACAGCTTCGGCATCAACAACGTGTGCCTGGTCGACGGGCAGCCGCGCACGCTGGGTCTGCTGGACCTGCTGCGGGTCTACATCGACCACCGCATCGAGGTCGTGCGCCGCCGCACCCGCCACCGGCTGGGCCGGGCGAAGGACCGCCTCCACCTGGTCGAGGGCCTCCTCATCGCGATCCTCGACATCGATGAGGTCATCCAGCTCATCCGATCCTCCGACGACGCGGCGACCGCGCGCACGCGCCTCATGGACGTCTTCGATCTGTCGGAGATCCAGGCGACCTACATCCTGGACCTGCAGCTGCGCAGGCTCACCCGCTTCTCGCGCCTGGAGCTGGAGGCGGAGCGCGACGAGCTGCGCGCCCTCATCGAGCACCTCGAGTCGCTGCTGGCGGACGAGTCCGCGCTGCGCGAACTGGTCGCCACGGAGCTGGGCGAGGTCGCGGAGACGCTCGAGGACCCCCGCCGCACCGTGCTGGTCGAGGGATCCCTCAAGGAGCTGTCCGCGAAGGGGCGGAAGTCCCAGCAGTCGCTCACGGTCTCCGACGGTCCCTGCTGGGTCCTGCTCTCCAGCTCCGGTCGCGCCGCGCGGACGACGGACCTCTCGCCCCTGTCGCAGGAGGGCCGCCGCGCCAGCCACGACGCGCTCGTGTCCCAGGTGCCGTCGACGGTGCTGGGGCAGCTGGCGGTGCTGACGGACCGCGGCCGCATGCTGGCCCTCGACGTCGTCCACCTCCCCCACGTGCCCCCGCAGGCCACCCGGCCTGCGCTGGCCGCCGGCAGCCCGGTCAGGGACCTCGTCGACCTGGAGAAGGGCGAGTCAGTGCTGGCCCTCATCGACCCGACGCGCGACATCGTGCTGGGCACCCGCCACGGCATCGTCAAGCGGGTCTCCGGGCAGGGTGCGCCCAGCGGCCGCACGGAATGGGAGGCGCTGACCCTCAAGGGCGACGACTCCGTCATAGGTGCCGCGCAGGCGCCCGCGGGCACGGACGCGGACGCCCTGGACGCCGTCTTCGTCACGTCGAACGCGCAGCTGCTGCGGTTCTCCGTCTCCGCCCTGCGGGCGCAGGGCTGGGCCGCCGGCGGCGTCGCGGGCATCCGCGTCGCCGACGACGCCCGCGTCATCGCGTTCGCCCTGGTCGATCCGCAGGAGGAGTCCAACCGGGTCGTGACGATCGCCCGCGGAGAGAACTTCTACGGCGACCCGGTCTCCAGCATCAAGGTCTCGGACTTGGCGGACTTCCCCACGAAGGGCCGCGCGACCGGTGGAGTCCGCGCCCACCGCTTCCTGACCGGCGAGTCGGAACTGGCGCTGGGCTTCGTGGGCCCGCACCCGCAGGCGGCGTCCGCCGGCGGCGCCGCACGCTCGCTGCCGGAGTCGCTGGCCCGCCGCGATGCCTCCGGTGTCCCGCTGGAGCAGAAGATCGACGCGATCGGCACCGTGCCGTATGCCGGCGGTGCCGCTGCCGAGGCCGCAGCCGGCTCCGCTGCCGCCGCACCCGCCGCTGCGGAGAAGGATGCCGGTGCGGCTTCAGAATCTGATGCCGCAGAGGCTGCGCGCAAGGAGGCGCTCCGCGAGGAGATCGCGCGCACCCGCCCCGACGACGACGACGGTGACGCGGTCATCGTCTCGCACGACGACGAGGACGACGGCCCCGCACTCTTCTGAGCACGTCCGTCCGTCAGGCGATGTCCTCCGTGCTGATGCGCGGAGCGGAGTCGCGGTGCATCTCCACGACGCCGATCTCGCCCAGCCCCTGCAGGTTGAGGTCCTGACGGCCGGAGAACCGGAACGCGTCGTCGCGCTCGAGGATGCGCGCGGTGTCCGCATCCGTCACGACGGTGCTGGGCTCCGCGATCGCGGTGAGCCGCGCCGCCAGGTTCACGGTCGTGCCGAAGATGTCGCCCATCCGCGACAGCACCCGTCCCCACGCGTAGCCCACGCGGCACTTGGGGAGGGACTCGTCAGCGCGCACCTGCTCCAGCAGGGTCATCGCGATCTCCGCGCCGGCCAGCGGCGTCTCCGCGGCGAAGAACACCTCGTCGCCCACCGTCTTGATGACCTTCCCGCCGCCCGCGGCGACGATGTTGTAGGCCAGGAACTGGAAGTGCTTGACCAGCCGTCCCAGTTCCCGCGAGTCCAGCTGCTGCGACAGGCGCGTGTAGGACACGAGGTCGATGAAGCCGATCCCGCGGGCCAGCGGCATCGTGGGGTCCTGCCCGCGGGACGCGCCGCCGATCCCCAGCGTCTCCTCGACGTTGACGTTGAGACGACCCAGAGCGCCAGCCAGATTGCGGCGCCACGCGTAGACCATGACGTCCTGCAAGGGGTCGATGAGGTCCTCGAACACGTCCAGCGAGGCGCGCCGGGCCTCGCTGTCGCTCAGCCCCTTCTCCTCGATGAGGTACTCGACCATCGCCTCCATCTGCCAGACGACGAGTCGATCCGTCATCTGCCCGATCGCGCGCGCCATCTGCAGCGCCGTCTCTTCGTCGACGAGGCCGCTCGACACGAGGTCCGCGATCCGTCGCAGCGGGGCCGCGTCGCTGACGGTGAACGCTTCCTCGCCCTCCGGGATGCGCGGCTGGCCCAGGGCGCGCCACAGCTTGCGCGCGGACGCCGTCGACACCTCCGCCAGGTTCGCGACCTCCTTGCGGGTCAGCACCCGCTTGCCGCCGATCAGCACCTCCTCGAGGCGCTGCGCGGCGGTCCGCAGCTCGTAGATCGTCTGCTCAGTGGCGTCCGCCTCTTTCTGCGTGACGGCGGCCTGGATGTCGATGATCGGCATCGCGCCGGTGCGAGGATCGTCGGAGAGCCGGCGCGCGAAATCGCTGATCTCGACGAGGCTCTCTCGATCGACCGCATCGTCGTCTGCGGTGCCGCCACTCCCTGCAATGCCGCGACCCTCGTCCGCGCCGAAGGCGACTTCCGCTGAGAGGGCCTCTGCAGCACCGGGGACCTCACCTACGTCGGGGTCCTCCGCCGCGCCCGGGTCGTCCGCCGGCGGGTCCTCGTCGGAGAAGTCATCATCCGCCAGGCCCTGGTCGGAGCGCCCTGCGACGGGCACCTCCGCGCGGGGCTCCTCCACGGTGGGCCGCGGCGGTGTCTCCGTGCCGGTCATCCACGCTTCCGGGCTCGCGGCGTCGGCCCAGCGCACGGATCCCGCCCATGTCGTCCGTCGGCTGCTCGAGGTCTGTGCGGCACCCCGGTCCTCGGCGCTCCGCCCCACGGCGTCTGTCTGCGCGTCCTCGTCGCTCACGCGGGCCTCACGTGCACGACGTCCCCGGCGGACACGGCCACTTCGTCCCGGTCCCCCGCCGCGCCGTCCGGTCGGACCACCAGGTTCGCGCTCTCATCCAGGCGCACCGCGGTGCCCACCAGCTGCTCGCCCCCCGGGAGATGCACGCGGACGGCGGAGCCCAGCGTCACCATCGCGTCGCGGGCTTCGGCCGCCAGGACCCCCGCCGCGCCGGTGCGGAACAGCCGCTCCACGCGTTCGCGCACGTGGGCGACGAGGGCGGCCAGCAGGCGGTCGCGGTCCGTGTCGCCGGACTCCAGGAGGACCGAGGTCGCGGCGCCCTCCGGCACGCCACCGGCGGCGAAGTCCTCCGCCGTGAGCGTGAGATTGACACCGGTGCCGATGACGACCGTCATCCCACCGTCCACGGGGACGACCCGGGCGAGGATCCCGCAGATCTTCCGTCCCCCGACCAGGACGTCGTTGGGCCACTTGAGCTGGGCGGCGACCCCGGCCTCGGCGAGGGCGGCCCGCACGGCCAGTCCGGTGACGACGGGCAGCCAGCCCAGCGCGTCCGCGGGCGTCCCCGCGGGGACGCGGACGGGCACGGAGACGGTGAGCGCCTTGCCCGCGGGCACGCTCCACGTGCGGTCCAGGCGACCGCGGCCGGAGGTCTGGTGGTCGGTGCCCACGACGGCCCAGTCCGCGATCGCCTCGCCCGCCTCCAGCAGGTCGGTCAGGCGCTGGTTCGTCGACGAGGACGCGGCCGTCCACTCGCGGACCCACGGCGCGGGGTGGGACGGCGTGCCGGCCGGTTCCGGGTGTGACGGGGCACCACGGTCACTCGCCGAAGGCAGGGGGAAGTCCGTGGACGCAGCGTGATCGGGCCCGACTGTGTGCACCACATCACCCTAGGACGTTTGGCGGCTCCAGACAACGACCGGGGGCCCGCACTGCGGTCGCCGTCAGCGCGGCGACCCCCGTCGTAGAGTGGGGACCATGAGCCAGACCACGGAACCGCAGTCTCCGCAGCAGGACGTGCCCCGCACCACCGCCCAGCGCATCGCCGCGTTCGAGGACCGTCGCACCGCCGCCCACACGGGCAACGAGCGCAGCGTCGCCAACCAGCGGGCCAAGGGCAAGCAGACCGCCCGCGAGCGCATCGCGCAGCTGCTGGACGAGGGCTCGTTCCAGGAGATCGACGAGTTCGTCCGTCACCACAACACCCACTTCGGGATGATGAAGAACCGTCCCGACGGCGACGGCGTCGTCTGCGGCCTGGGCACGATCGAAGGACGCACCGTCGCGGTCTTCGCCCACGACTTCACGGTGCTGGGCGGGTCGCTGGCGGAGGCGAACGGCCGCAAGATCGTCAAGGTGCAGGAGCTGGCGCTCAAGCTGGGCTGTCCCATCATCGGCATCAACGACTCCGGCGGTGCACGCATCCAGGAGGGCGTGGGCTCGATCGCGCTGTTCGCGGAGATCTTCCGGCTCAACGTCGCCTCCTCCGGCGTCATCCCGCAGATCTCGCTCATCATGGGCCCGTCCGCCGGCGGCGCGGTGTACTCCCCCGCTCTCACGGACGTGACCGTCATGGTCGACGGGACCTCGCACATGTACATCACGGGTCCGGACGTCATCAAGACGGTGACCGGTGAGTCCGTAGGGCACGAGGAGCTGGGCGGCGGCCGCACGAACAACACCGTCACCGGCAACGCGCACTACCTGGCCGACGACGAGTCGGATGCGATCGACTACGTCCGCGACCTTCTGTCCTACCTGCCGCAGAACAGCATGGACCCGGTCCCCGCGTACGACGCGCCCGCGGACCTGGAGGAGGACGACGACGACCGCGCCCTGGACGCACTGGTCCCGGACTCGCCGTCGCAGCCGTACGACATCCTGTCCGTCGTGGAGACGGTGCTGGATGAGGACACGCTCCTGCAGGTGTCGGAACTCTTCGCGCCCAATGTCATCACGGCGTTCGGCCGGGTCGAGGGTCGCAGCGTGGGCATCATCGCGAACCAGCCCCTCCAGCTGGCCGGCACGCTCGACATCGACGCCTCGGAGAAGGCGGCCCGCTTCGTGCGCCTGTGCGACGCGTTCAACCTGCCCGTCCTCACGTTCGTCGACGTCCCCGGCTTCCTGCCCGGCACGGACCAGGAGTACGGCGGCATCATCCGCCGCGGCGCGAAGCTCATCTACGCGTACGGCGAGGCGACCGTCCCGCTCGTCACCCTCATCACCCGCAAGGCGTACGGCGGCGCGTACTGCGTCATGGGGTCGAAGCAGCTGGGCGCGGACATCAACCTGGCGTGGCCGTCCGCGCAGATCGCGGTCATGGGCGCGCAGGGGGCGGCGAACATCGTCTACCGCCGCGAACTCAAGTCCGTCGAGGAGTCGGGCGGCGACGTCGACGGCCGTCGCGCCGAGCTCATCCAGGAGTACGAGGACGCACTGCTCAACCCGTACCTGGCCGCGGAGGAGGGTTACATCGACGCCGTCATCCGCCCCTCGGAGACCCGCGCGCGCATCATCCGCTCGTTGCGCGCACTGGCGAACAAGCACGTCGACCAGCCCGCGCGCAAGCACGGGAACATCCCGCTGTGAGCCCGGAGCCGCGCAGGCGCAGCGCCGCAGCACTCACGGACGCGCAGGAGCGCGATCTGGCGCGGAAGGCCGCGGTCGCCGCACTCACCGCGGTGCGCGGGCTGGGGTCCACCCCCGCCGAGGCCGCAGCCGGCACCGCGCCCGGCGCACCCGACGCCGGTGCAGGGGATGCGTCGAGCGGTGGCCGGGTGGGCCGTGCTGTGCGCTTCGCGTCGCCGCAGCGCGCGGTGCGCAGGGCTGTCCGCGGCAGCTGGGCCGCGCGCGGCTGAGGCTCGCAGGCGCATCTGACGCGGCTGAGTCTGACGGTCACGTGCCGCGGGCGGTCTCCCGCGCGCGGTCGAGTCACCCGTCAGGCGCGGCGGCCGCCGGAGCGCAGACCGTGGACCAGGGCGTAGAGCGCACCGCCCACCACCACGAGGCCTGCGGAGGCCCCGTACATCGCCGGGAACCCGAAGTCCGCGGCGATGAGGCCCAGGAACACGGGTCCCACACCCGTGCCGATGTCCAGCAGCAGGAAGAACGTCGACGTCGCCACTCCCACACGGGCGGGCGACGTCTTGTTGATGAGGATCGCCTGCAGCGACGGCAGCAGGCAGCCGAACCCCAGACCCGTGAGCAGACCGGCGATCGCGAACCCGCCCATCGACTGCGTCAGCGCGACCAGAGCCAGTCCGGCGGTGTAGGCGACGAAGACGGGGACCACGACGACGTTGTCGCCGTACGCGTCCTGGATGCGACCCGCGAACAGGCGGGCGAACAGTGCCCCCAGGGCGTAGAGGAGGAAGAAGACGCTGGCGGCCTGCGGCATGTGCAGCGCGGACGCGTGGACCGCCAGGTACGACAGGACGGACGAGTACGCGAAACCGCCCACGCCCATGACCGCCGCGTACGGCAGCGCACCGCGGTCGATGAAGGTGCTGGGCCGGAACGAGCGCAGCTGCGCACGCTCCTCCGGCGCGAGGGTCCGCTCCGGAACCCGGTACGCCAGTCCCGCGAGCATCGCGACGAGGCCTCCGGCGGTCGCGGCCCAGAAGAGTGCGTCGAAGCCCAGGCTCTCCATGAGGAGCACGCCCAGGAACGGTCCGCCGGCGGTCGCGACCGTCGTCGCAGTGCCGAAGTAGCCGTTGCCCTCCGCTCGCCTGGCCGGCGGGATGATCGACTGGACCGACGCGATGAGCGCCGTGTTCCCCGCCCCGAACGCCACGCCGTGGACCAGCCGCACGACGATGAGCAGCGTGAGGTCGTCGACCGGGAGGTAGGACAGGCCCGCGAGGGTGAAGACGATCATGCTGAGGACGAGCATCCGACGACGGCCGACGACGTCGAGGAACTTGCCGGCGACCAGCCGGGCGAAGACCGCGCCGATGACGAACGCGGACGACGCGAGGCCCGCCTGCGAGTCCGACGCTGCGAACCGCTGCGCGGCGTAGACCGCCATCGTCGTCATGAGGAGGTAGAAGACGGAGGACATGAACAGATTCACGACGAGACCGATGAGGAAGGTACGGGTCCACAGTCGCTGATCGTTCACGCGCGTCAGTCTAGGACCGGCGGTGCTGCAGGCGGTTCGGCGGGGTCGGGTGCGGGCTCAGCGCCTGCCGGGCGCACCCGCACGCCCGGCGCGGGGGAAGCGCCCGTGGAACAGGAAGTACCAGAGCGCCGAGGCCGCGATGAGGACGGCGCACAGCACGTAGAGGACCGCATACCCCCAGACGCCTGCGGCCGCACCCAGGACGATCGCGCCCAGACCCAGGCCCACGTCCATGCACAGGAGGTAGGTCGAGGTCACGAGGCCCACGCGGGAGAGGCCGGCGGTGCGCACGGCGATCGCCATCGCGCACGTGATGAGCGATCCGTAGCCGAATCCGGCCAGCAGCCCGGCGATCACGAGGCCCCACATCGTGGGCCAGAACGCGATGATCAGGCACGAGGCCGCGAAAGTGAGGAAGAGCGGGTAGAGGACGATGTTGTCGCCCTCCTGGTCCTGCACCCGACCGATCGTGAGGCGGGCGGCCAGCGAGGCCACCGCGAAGCTCATGAAGAACAGGGGCGACGGCGAGGCCCCCGCCCCCGTCGCCTGGGCGGCGTGGGTGGCGAGGAACGCGAGCACGGCGGAGTAGGCGGCGCCGTTCAGCAGGATGACGACGCCCATGCGCAGGCCCTCGACGTCGATGAAGGTGCGCAGGTCCGGCGACAGCGCGGTCCGCAGCTGCTGAGCTGTGAGGCGGCGCTCCGGCAGGCGCAGGAACGGCAGGCCCAGCAGCGCGATGAGCGAGAACGCCAGCGAGATGCCGAACAGGGTCGTGTAGCCGAAGCGGTCGACGCTCGTGACGGCGATGAGCGGTCCCAGGGCGGACGCCAGGGTCATCGAGGCCGCGAAGTACCCGCTGCCCTCCGACCGGCGGGAGTGCGGGATGAGGTCCTGCGCCGCCGCGTTGAGCGCGGTGTGCCCCATACCGAACAGCATGCCGTGGACCAGACGGGACAGGATGAAGAGCCACAGGGTGTCGACGAAGAAGTAGGCGAGCGAGACGGTCGCGGCCAGCAGGAGGCTGAGCGTGAGCATCCGCCGCCGTCCCACGACGTCCAGCAGCTTCCCCGCCAGTGGGCGGGTGAGCACGGAGCCCAGCACGAACGCGGTCGAGGCGAGTCCGGCCTCCGCCTCCCCGGCCGCGAACCGCTGGACGGCGTAGCCCACCATCGCGGTGACCAGCAGGTAGAACACGAAGCCCAGGAACACGCTGATGCCCAGCGCGACGGTGAAGTCCTTGTTCCACAGCCGCCCCGGCGACATGCTCCTCCTCGATGGCCGCACGGGACCGCAGTGCTGCCCCTCAGCACTGAACAGTTGATAAGCGCGGATGGGCCGATCGTATCCCACCCCGGACCGCGCGCCGCGCGGGGTGGCCGGAGTCGAGCATCCGCGTCCCTGCGCACTCCGTGATCCGGCGCACAGCAGGACGTAGGGTGAGAGGCATGAGTGACACCGCGCAGACCGCCGCCCGCACGCCCACCCCCGTCGACCGGGTCGCCGAGGACCACTTCGACGGCATGCTCGCCCTCTCCCCGTCCTTCCGCATCGAGGTGGGCGCGGACGGACCCGCGGAGCTCGACGACTTCTCGCCGGGCGGTCTGGCCGCGTGGGAGCAGCTGCGGACGCGCACCCTGGCCGCTCTGCCCGAGGCCGAGGCCGCCTCCCGCGCCGCCGGCACCTTCGACACGACGGACGCGGTGACGGCGGACGCCCTGCGCGAGCGGCTGACCCTCGAGCAGGAGCTGCACGAGCGGGGAGCCGACCTGTCCGAGCTCAACGTCATCGCCTCCCCGCTCCAAGCGGTGCGGGAGTTCTTCGATCTGGTGCCCACGGCCTCGGCGGAGGACTGGGAGGCGAACGCCCAGCGGCTGCGCGCGGTGGGCCAGGCTCTGGCCGGTCATCGCGAGTCCCTGCTGGAGGCCCGCGCGAACGGTCGGGTCGCCGCGCGCACGCAGGTCGAGGCCGTCGCGGCCCAGGCCGCCGCCCTCGCCGAGGCCGGGGGCCACTTCGACTCCTTCGTCGCCACCGCGGGGCAGACGGTCTCCGACGGACTGCGGCGCGAGCTGGAGGACGCGGCCGGGCACGCGCGGACGGCGGCGGACCGGTTCGGGCAGTTCCTCACGGAGCAGCTGCTGTCCGACGCTCGCGAGGATGATGCGGTGGGACGCGAGGAGTATGCGCTGCACTCGCGGATGTTCCTGGGTGCGGAGGTCGACCTGGACGAGACGTACGAGTGGGGCCTCGAGCAGCTCGCGCTGATCGACGCGGAGCAGAGGGAGATCGCGGAATCCCTGTATCCCGGCGCGTCGGTGACAGAGACGATGCGGAAGCTCGATGAGGATCCGCAGCGGCAGCTGCACGGGCTCGACGCGCTGCGGACGTGGATGCAGACGACGGCGGACGAGGCGACTGAGAAGCTGGCGGGAACCCACTTCGACATCCCGGAGCAGATCCGGACGATCGAGTGCATGGTGCTGGAGGACGGCACCGGCGGCATCTACTACACGCCGCCCACCGCGGACTTCTCCCGGCCCGGCCGCATGTGGTGGTCGGTGCCCGCGGGGGTCGAGCAATTCTCCGCCTGGCAGGAGAAGACGACGGTCTACCACGAGGGCGTGCCCGGCCATCACCTGCAGCTGGGCGGTGCCGTCCTGCAGGATCAGACCCTCAACCGGTGGCGGAAGCAGGGCGTGTGGGTGTCCGGCCACGGCGAGGGCTGGGCGCTGTACGCGGAGCGGCTCATGGACGAGCTGGGCTTCCTGGCGGATCCCGGCGACCGGTTCGGGATGCTCGACTCGCAGCGGCTGCGGGCGGCGCGCGTCTGCGTCGACATCGGCGTGCACTGCCGCCTGCGGGCACCGGAATCGCTGGGCGGCGGCGTGTGGGACAAGGAGAAGGCGTGGCAGTTCCTCACGGCGAACGTCGCGATGGAGCGCAGCTTCCTCGACTTCGAGCTCAAGCGCTACCTGGGCTGGCCCGGCCAGGCGCCGTCCTACTCCGTGGGCCAGAGGATCTGGCAGGACCTGCGCCTCGCGGTGCGCGCGCAGGAGGAGGCCGCAGGCCGCGAGTTCTCGCTGCGTGACTTCCACTCGCAGGCGCTGGCCCTGGGCTCCGTGGGGCTGTCGACGCTGCAGAAGGCGCTGCTGGGCGGGTTCTGAGCAGGGGCGGCACGGGGAGGCGCCTCCCCGTGCCGCCCGCTCGACGGGGCCTGGCCACAGCGCCGGAACAGTCCTACCGTGGAGGTACCTCGTCCGAACCCGCAGCCGCGGATGACACGGCGAGGAGGAGGCGATCATGCCGCAGAACGTCGCTCAGAAACTCATCCGCTCGCATCTGGTGGAAGGGACGCCGGAGCCGGGCCACGAGATCGGTCTGGCCATCGATCAGACACTCACCCAGGACGCCACGGGCACGATGGTGATGCTCGAACTCGAAGCACTGGGATTGGACCGCGTGCGCACAGAGCTGTCCGTCCAGTACGTCGACCACAACCTCCTCCAGACGGATGAGAAGAACCCGGAGGACCACCTGTTCCTCCAATCGGCGGCCCAGCGCTACGGCCTGTGGTTCTCCAAGGCCGGCAACGGAGTCTCCCATCCCGTCCACCAGGCCCGCTTCGGCCGGCCCGGCACCACGATGATCGGTTCCGACTCCCACACGTGCGCCGCCGGCGCTCTGGGCATGCTGGCGATCGGCGTGGGCGGACTGGAGATCGCCATGGCGATGGCGGGCGACCCCCTCTACGTCGGAATGCCGGAGGTCTGGGGCGTCGAACTCACCGGGACGCTGCCCGACTGGGTGTCCGCGAAGGACGTCATCCTCGAGATGCTCCGCAGGCACGGCGTCAAGGGCGGCGTCGGCCGGATCATCGAGTACCACGGCGACGGACTCGCGCACCTCACCGCGATGGACCGCCACGTCATCGCGAACATGGGCGCGGAGCTGGGCGCGACGACGAGCGTCTTCCCCGCCGACGACGCGGTCCGCGACTACCTCCGCGCTGTGGGCCGGCCGGACGACTACACGGAGCTGCTGGCCGACGAGGGCGCGACTTACGACGTCGAGGAGCACATCGACCTCTCCACCCTCGAGCCGCTCATCGCGAAGCCCTCCTCCCCCGGCAACGTCGTCCCGGTCCGCGAGGCGGCCGGCGAGGACGTGTACCAGGTGGTCGTGGGGTCGTCCGCGAACCCCGGGCTGCGCGACTTCGCGGTCGTCGCGGAGATCCTCCGCGACAGGCAGACGAGCGACCGGGTGTCACTCGACATCAACCCCTCGTCGCGTGAGATCCTCGAGGACCTCACGAAGGGCGGATGGACGTTCGAGCTCATCCGGGCGGGCGGGCGGATCCACCAGTCCGGCTGCATGGGCTGTATCGGCATGGGACAGGCGCCGGCCGTGGGTCGCAACAGTCTGCGCACCATGCCGCGGAACTTCCCCGGCCGGTCCGGCACGGATGAGGACTCCGTCTGGTTGTGCTCCCCGGAGACCGCTGCCGCTGCCGCGCTCACCGGGACCATCACCGATCCCCGCGACCTCGACATGAGCTATCCGCCACCGGCGCTGCCGGAGTCGTACAGCGTCAACACACGCATGCTGCTGGCTCCGCTGAGCGAGGCCGAGGCGCAGCAGGTCGAACTGGTCAAGGGATCGAACATCGTGTCCCTCCCGGAGTTCGACCCGCTGCCGGACGACCTGGAGGTGCCGGTCCTGCTGACGGTGGGCGACAACGTGTCGACCGACGAAATCCTCCCCGCCGGATCACGGGTCCTGCCGTATCGGAGCAACATCCCCAAGATCGCGGAGTTCGTGTACACACAGGTCGACGACACCTACTCCTCACGTGCGGCGGAGACCACCGGCGGCCATGCGATCGTGTGCGGCGAGAACTACGGTCAGGGCTCGTCCCGCGAACACGCGGTCATCGCGCCCCGCTACCTGGGGCTGCGCGTCGTCGTCGCGAAGTCCTTCGCGCGCATCCACTGGCAGAACCTCGCGAACTTCGGCGTCCTCCCCCTCGAATTCGCGGACCCCGCGGACGCGGACCGGGTCTCCCGCGACGATGTCCTGGGCTTCACCGGGCTGCGCGGCACGCTGCAGGACTCCACCACGGTCCTCGCCCGAGTGGGCGAGAAGGAGATCGAGCTGCGCCACCGTCTGTCCGACCGTCAGGTCGAGATGGTGCTGGCAGGCGGCCGCATCCCCCACCGCGCCGCCGGACGGAACCGTCGGATCGACGCGAAGCCCGTCGCCCCGGAGGGGTGAGCCTCACCCCGCGCGCTGGTCGCCGCCGCGGCGGCGGGTCCGCATGAACTCGCCCACGACGGCGGCGCCCAGCTCGTCCTGACCGGGTGCGACGACCGTGCCGCGGACCCTGCGCGCCATCGCGTCGACGAAGCGCGCCAGACCGCGGTCCTCCCCCAGCCGGAAGATCGTCGTCTGCGCGCCCATCCGGCCCACTCGGTCAAGCTCCTCGACGGTCTTCCGGATCGTCACGGAGTCCGGCGGATAGGAGAACGCGCTCTCGCCGCGCGGCGTGAGGTACGCGGTGGGCTCACCGTCCGTCACGATGAGGAGGACGGGCTGCGCCGTGGGGTGCTTGCGGAAGAACTCGCCGGCCAGCAGGAGGCCGTGATGCAGGTTGGTGCCCGGCTCGTACTCCGCGCCCAGCCCCACGAGCCCCTCGAGGTCCGTCGTCCGTGCCATCCGGCCGAACGTGATGAGCGTGAGGTCGTCCCCGCGGAAGCGGGTGCGCACCAGGTGGTGGAGGGCGAGCGCGGTCCGCTTCATGGGCAGCCACCAGCCCTCCATCGCCATGGAGAACGACACGTCCACGAGGAGGGCGACCGCCGCACGGGTGCGTGCCTCGTTCTGCTGGACCTCGACGTCGTCGACCCGGATGCGCACTCCCCGGCGGGGATCGCCGCCGTCGGCGGCCGTGCGCATGATCGCGTTGCCCACGGTCCGGCCCACGTCCCACGGCTCCGTGTCCCCGAACTCCCAGGGCCGGGTCGCCCCGGTCTGCTCGCCGGCGATCCCGGCCATCCGTGCGTCCCGCTGACCGGCCCGCCCCGACAGGCGGGTGGCCGCATCGCGCAGGAGGGACTTCCCCAGGCGGCGCAGCGCCGCCGGCGACAGACGCAGGTCGCCGTCCGGGGAACGCCGCAGGTATCCGGAGTCGCGCATCCGCTCCTCGATCTCTCGGAGCATCCGCGCGTCCGCGACGGCGTCGCGTCCCAGGTGCTTCTCGAGGCCGGCCAGGTCCAGGTCGGACAGGGTGGCGCCCGGGTAGGACTGACCCAGCTGCTGGGCGAGGCGGTCGAGCTCTGCGATGTCCTCCATGACCCCGGCGCCCTCGCCCAGACCCAGCGGTTCGTCCCCGCCGAAGGTCTCCCCGCCGCTCCAGTCCAGCTCCGGCCGCAATCCCCGCAAGCCACGGTCCACCCGATCGAGCTGCTCCTGCAGCTGCGGCGAGCCGAACGCCTGCTGGGACAGCTGGGCGAGCTCCGCCCGCTGCTCGTCCGTCATCGAGGCGAGCATGCGTGAGGCCGCAGCGGACCGCCGCGCCAGTTCGTCTACGAGCTCATCGAGCGACTGGACGCCATCCGGCAGCAGATCGCCGTGCTTGTCCATGAGGCGGGCGAAGTCCTCGTCCGTGTCCTCACCGCGCTCCCGCTTCTCCAGCAGATCGCCCAGGTCGCTCAGCATCTCCTGGACGCGGGCGCGATCCTCGTCCGTCGCGTTCTCCAGCGCCTGCTTCATGCCCGCGAAGCGCGCGTCCAGCAGATCGCGACCCAGCAGGTCCCGGATCTGCTCGAACGACTCGCGCGCTTCCTGCGACGTCCAGTCGTAGTCGCGCAGCTCCGACACCGCTGCGGCCGGCGAGTCCGGGAGGTTCTCCATCTGCATCTCGCGCAGCGCCCGGTCCGTCTCGTCCATGGTGATGTCGCGCGCCAGCTGCCCCCGCTCCGCCAGGACCGCGTCGTCGAGGAGCCGCTGCACCTCCTCGAGCGTGCCGCCCATCCCGTGACGGTCCAGCAGGGAGCGGCGCCGGCGCTGGATGTCGCCGGCCAGATCGTCGAGGCCCCTCGTCCGCTCCCCGCCCCGACGCAGATACTCGCGCAGTGCCTGGTCGGGACCATAGCCGGCCATGACGTCATCCGCGACGGACGCGAGCGCGTCGGCCAGATCCACGGGCGGTTCCAGTGGATCCGGACCTCCGGCGAAGCGGCCGTAGCGGACGTCATCCATAGACGGCCTGTCCCTCCCCCGTCTCCTTCGACAGCTTCCGCGACAGGTAAAGACCCTCGAGCGCCAGCTCGATCGCCGCCGCCCGCTCCCCGTCGGACTGCGCGTCCAGCCGCTCTGCGATCGCGTCGTAGAGTCCCGCCTCGTCCAGGTCCGGCAGTCCGTCCAGCAGTGCGGTGGCGGAGACCGCGTCACCCGTCGTGACGGTGACCCCGTCCTCGAACGCCCGGACCAGCGGGCCCAGGTCCAGGCCGGCCAGTCGGTGGCGCGCCGTCTCCGCGGTCGCGACGCGCAGGCCGTACTCCAGCACCTCGCGCTCCGTGCCCTCCTCACCGGGCTCGAACTCGAGCTTGCCCCGCAGCACGTCGACCAGGGTGCCCAGGTCCACGGGACGGGCCACGGCCTCGGCGGCGGTGCCGTCCGGGACCGCGGTCTCCTCCCGGGATGCCTGCGCCAGCGCGGCCCGGCGACGCGCGGCGGCCGCGACCGTCTCCGCCGCCGCGATCGTGAAGCGGGCGGAGACACCGGAGGACTGGTCGATCGCCGGGGACTCGCGCAGGCCGCGCGTCAGGCGGGCCAGCACTTCGATGAGGTGGTCGGGCACGTCCGCGGCCAGGTGCGCCTCCTGCCGGACGACCGCGATCTCGTCGTCCAGCTCCGGAGGGTAGTGGGTGCGGATCTCCGCCCCGAAGCGGTCCTTGAGCGGGGTGATGATGCGCCCGCGGTTCGTGTAGTCCTCCGGGTTCGCGGAGGCGACGACCAGCACGTCCAGGGGCAGGCGCAGGACGTAGCCGCGGATCTGGACGTCGCGCTCCTCCATGACGGTCAGGAGCGCGACCTGGATGCGCTCGGCGAGGTCCGGCAGCTCGTTGATCGCGACGATCCCGCGATGCGCCCGGGGCACCAGGCCGAAGTGGATGGTCTCCGGGTCGCCCAGGCTGCGACCCTCCGCGACCTTGACGGGGTCGACGTCGCCGATCATGTCCGCGACGGAGGTGTCCGGGGTGGCGAGCTTCTCCACGAACCGCTCCGACCGGTGCCGCCAGACGATCGGCAGCTCGTCGCCCTGGGCGCGGGCACGGGCCTGCGCCGCGGCGGTGATCGGGTGGAAGGGGTCCTCCGACAGGTCCGTGCCGGCGATCGCGGGCGACCACTCGTCCAGCAGGGCGGTGAGCGCGCGCAGCAGCCGCGACTTGCCCTGTCCGCGCTCCCCCAGCAGCACGATGTCGTGGCCGGCGATGAGGGCGCGCTCGACCTGCGGCAGGACGGTGTCGCCCAGGCCGTGGAGACCCGGCCACGGATCCGCGCCGGTGGACAGCGCGGCCAGCAGGTTCCCCCGCAGCTCCTCCCGCAGCGAGCGGGTGGCGATCCCCGCCGCGCGGAGACCGCCCAGCGTCGTGATCGTGGGCTGCGGGGAGGCGGAGGCGGCGTCGAAGGTCGTCACACCTCCACGCTAGACCGGTTCCGCGCGGGGCGATAGGGGCCGGTCCGCGGAGCAGGACGGCTCGCTACCACTGGACGGGCGCGCCCGTGTCAGGCCGTGCAGCCGTCGTGGAGCGGCCGGGATCAGCCCACCAGGTGGGCCGCGCGGATCTCCCGCTTCCGGATCTTGCCCGCCGCATCCCGCAGACGATCCGTCGTCGCTACGGTGCGTCGGGGCTGCTTCACGCGCGCCAGGTGCGCCCGCAGGTGGTCGTCCAGGTCCGCGGGAACCTGCCCGGAGTGTGTCTCCACGACGAGTGCGGGGACCGATCCCAGTTCCTCGTCGTCGATGCCCACGCAGCACGACGCCAGGACCTCCGGATGCATGTCGCTGACGGCCTCGACCTCCGCCGGGTAGACGTTGACCCCGCCCACCAGCACCATGTCTGTCCGGCGGTCGGTGAGGTACAGGTACCCGTCCGCGTCGAGCCTGCCCACATCGCCCACCGTCTCCCAGTCGTCGGAGTCGACCTCCGCCTGTGAGCCCAGGTAGTGGTAGGAGGCGGGCTCTCCCGCCCCGCGCCGCGCCCACACCACACCGGTCTCGCCGATCGGCAGCACGTGCCCCGCGTCGTCGCGGATGCTCACCTCGCCCACGACGGGTGCCCCTACGGATCCGGGGTGCTCCAGCCACTGGGTCCCGGTGATCACGGTCGCGGCCTGGCCCTCCGTCGTGCCGTAGAGCTCGCGGATCGCCTCCGGTCCCAGCCAATCGATCCATGCGCGCTTGAGCCACGCGGGACAGGGCGCGGCGACGTGGAAGAGCGTCTGGACGGACGACAGGTCGTACGCGTCCTTCACCGTCTGCGGAAGCTTCCAGATCCGCTGCATCATCGTGGGCACCGCATAGACCCAGTGCGCACGATGGCGCTCGATCATCGCGAGCGTCTCCTCCGCGTCGAAGCGCTCCATGAGCACGGTGGTGCTGCCCATCGTGAGGGCGGCCAGCGCGTCGCTGAATGAGGCGTTGTGGTGCAGCGCCGCCGTGATGAGGCAGACGGAGTGCGGCGGCACGCCCATGAGCCGGCCCATGCCCGCAATCGCCTCCGGGACCGCGGTCGAGCCGGAGACGATGAGCTTGGGCATCCCCGTGCTGCCACCGGAGGTGGGCGACTTGAGGGACGGGGCGATGACCGGCGGCAGCGGGCCCGCTTCCTGCGTGCTGGCCTCAGCGAGGTCGATGATGCGGGGGACACCCAGCGCGCGATCCGTCGTGTCGATCGCGAGCGCCGGCCGCCCCAACTCGACGAGGGCATCGAGCTCGCGCTGGACCAGCCGATCGGAGACCGGCATGGGTACGGCCCCGACCTTCCACGCGGCGATGGCCCCCAGCAGCAGGTCGGACGGGGCCGGCGACGCGAGGAGGACGAAGTCGCCCTCCCCCACTCCTCGCTGACAGAACAGGCGGGCCAGCTGGTTCGTCCGGGCCTCCAGCTGCGCGAAGGTGAGCGTTCCCGTCGAGTCGATGATCGCGTCCGTCTCCCCGCGGTCGCGGGCGTGGAGAGCGAACTGCTGGGAGAACGTGGGCTCGACGTCGACATCGAGTCCCTCACCCACGGGTGCCACGGCGATGCTGAGCTGCGGGGATGTGTGTGTCACGGCGGTGCGGCCTTCCCGGTACACCGGATCCGCGGTCCCATCGACACGCACGGCACCCCGGCGTGCCTGTCACCAGCAGGCTAGGCAGGCGCACGCGCGAGCGTCAAGGATGAACGAACGATCAGTGAGATACGATCTGAGATGCGGGTCAATTCCTCGCACCGTTCCCTCCACCCGATTCAAAGGCGAACGCATGAGGGCCCACACATCACTGCACCCACGGCTGGGCGGCGCCGCGGCGCTGTCCGCACTGGCACTCGTCCTGACCGCATGCGCGGGCAGCGCGGGCGGCTCCACCTCCGGTGGCGAGGCCGGCGACGGCTTCGACTACGGCGCGTCCGATGAGGAGGTCGCCGCCGCGCTGGAGGACCTGGAGCCCGTGACGATTACGTACCAGGTCCCGGCCACCTCGCAGGACTCGCCGCAGGCGCCGCTGGGCACGGAATTCAAGGAGGCGGTCGAGGAGCGGTCCGGTGGGAAGATCACCGTCGACCTGGCCTGGAACCAGTCGATCGCGACCTACGACGAGATCCACGATGCGCTGGCCGACGGGCGCGTCGACATGGCCTTTACACTGCCGTCCTACGACCCGGCGCAGTTCCCGGCCTTCAACGCGCTCAACAACATGCTGGGCGGCGACCCGTCGTCCCCCATGGTCGGCGAGATCCTGGCGAACATCGTCGCGGCGGACGTCGCGTGGGGCACGCCCCAGATCCTCGAGGAATACGAGGCGATCGGCGTGACGCCGCTCGTCCCGGTCATGGCCTCGGGCAACTACTACTCGATCTGCACGGACCCTGTCCCGGACCTGGAGGACTGGCAGGGGCTCCAGGTGCGCGTCGGATCGCCGGCCGCGAATGACATGGTCGAGCACGTGGGCGGCACGCCCGTGTCCATCGCGGGCGACGAAGCGTACGAGGCCCTGCAGCGCGGCACGATCGACTGCACGCTTGCCGTTCTGTCCGATGTGGTCCAGGGCGGCTTCTTCGAGGTCGCGCCCCACCTGGGCTACCCCACGGAGACCAGCTTCCCGCGCGTGGCCGGCGCGATCCTCACCGGATCAACGGTCGACTCCCTGCCACTGGCGTACCAGCAGATCCTCTTCGACGGGTTCGACGCGTACTTCCACGGCGGCATGGTCTCGACCGTGGGCAGCAAGGTCGATGCGATCGAACTGGCGAACGAGGGCGACGGCAGCATCGACGAGGCCTCCACCGCGCTGCAGGATGAGATCCGGTCGTTCGCGGAGGAGACGCGCGGCGAGGTCGCGGAGTCCGGGATCATCGGCGAGGACATCCAGGAGCGCCTCGACGCCTCCCGCGAGACGTGGCAGGCGAAGATCGAGGAGCTGGGCTATGAGGAGACCGGCGAGTTCGCGGACTTCGACCAGTGGTACGACGAGAGCACCGACTACCGCCCGATCGCGCAGGCGCTGCTGGAGGAGACGATGCTGGAGCACCGTCCCGGCTGACGGCCGCCGACTCCCGTGGACGGGCGTCCCCTCCGCGAGCGCGGACGGGGCGCCCGTCGCGTCACGGGGTCACGCGGTAGACGAGCCGGGCGAACTGTCCTGCCTGTGTCGCGCTCACCAGAGTGAGCCGGTCCGCTTCGAGCCTGCGCGGGAAGAGCGGGGCGCCGGAACCCAGCATGACGGGCGCGACGGACAGGACGATCTCGTCGAGTGCGCCGGCCTCCAGGAACTGTGCGGCCAGATCGCCCCCGCCCACCACCCAGATGTCTCCGCCGGCCGCCGCGGTGCGCAGAGTCCCCAGGTGGTCCGCGACGTCGCCGGACAGGAACGTGATCTTTGTGCCTTCGGGGACAGGCAAGTCCCGGGTGGTGAAGACGAAGACGTCCGCCGGCGCGAACGCCTCCGACCACTTCCGCGGATCCTCGAGCGCCCCCATCTCCTCGAGCACCCACAGGTAGGTCGTCGATCCCATCACCTGGACGGGTGCAGCGGGCGGGGAGAGCGAGGCCTGGTCCTGCTCCTCCATCGGGACGGCGAAGAGCCACGACAGCGAGTTCTGCTGATCCGCGATCCACCCGTCGATGGAGGTCGCGGTCTCGTAGACGATGCGGCCGCCCGGTGCGCCGTTCTGCCGCGCCTCGCTCATGCGCCCTCCCCTGTCAGGTCCTCCGCTGCGTGCGGCTGGGTGGGCGCGGTCGGGATCGCCTCCGGGTGGTTGTACTCGAAGAGCTCGAGCCTGCCGTGGCCGTCCGGCGTCTGGAGGAGCGCGATGCGGGCGTGGTTGCCGTCGAGGCCCACTGCGGTGTCCGCCCAATCCCCCTGCACGGTGTCGCGTCCCAGAACCGTCAGTCCCAGGTCCGTGAAGAAGGCGATCGTCGCATCCAGGTCCTGCACGGCGATACCCACGTTCTCCAGCCGGATCGTCATGGAGAGCTCCTCAGGAGATCGAGCGCTTCCGGCGCCGGAGGTCCTCCGGGAAGCGATCGCGGGCGTACGTGATGGTGGAGTAGCCGTGCGGCAGGGGCGACCCGTCCTCGGCCAGTGCCACGAAGACGATCCTGTCGATCGAGAGGATCGTGTCCCCCGTGATGATGTTGCGCACCTCGCACCGCATCGTGAGCGAGGTGCGGCCGAAGTGGACGGCCTGCAGGCCGATCTCCAGGATGTCGCCCTGCGTCGCGGACGACACGAACTCGATCTCCGAGATGTACTTCGTGACGATCCGCTGGTTGCCCAGCTGGATCATCGCGTAGACGACCGCCTCATCGTCGATCCAGCGCAGCAGGCTGCCGCCGAAAAGCGTCCCGTTCGCGTTGAGGTCCTCCGGTCGCACCCACTTGCGGGTGTGGAAGTTCATCGCCTCGAAGCGGTCCTCGCCGTGCGGGCCCTGGATCGCCTCGTCGTGGCTGTGGGGGTAGGTCATGCGTCGTGCTCCTTCTTCTGTCCGCGCTCCTGGGAGAGCCGGAAACTCATGCGAGATCCTGTCGCAGGTCCTGCGCGATCCGCAGTGCGCGCACCGTCTGCTGATCGGTGGCCCCATACTCCGGCAGGCAGTCGGTCAGGAGGACGACCACCTGGTCCGCCAGCACCCGATCACCCAGGTCGGGAACCGGCCGACCGTGTGCGCCCACGTCCGAGAGCCGCCGCAGCGCCGTTCGGATATGGGTCCGCCGACCGTCGTCCAGCTGGGGTGTCGTCAGTGCCGTCACGCGACGACGAAGGCGGCGGACCTCCTCGTGGAGTTCCGCCGCCCGCGCCGTGGTGACCATGTCGTGTCCCGGTGATCCCGTCAGTTCTGTCGGAAGTAGGACAGCAGTCGCAGGATCTCGATGTAGAGCCAGATGAGCGTGACCATGAGCGAGAACGCGCAGACCCACGAGTACTTCTCCGGGATCTGGTGGCGCACGCCCTCCTCGATCATCTGGAAGTCCGCGACGAGGGTGAGAGCCGCGAGGATCACGGCGACACCGGAGATGAGGACGCCCAGCGGCATCGTGATGCCCAGCAGGGTGATCTCCATGTTCCGCGCATTCATCTCTCCGCCGGAGAACATCGCGAAGGCGAAGTTCACGAGCGAGAAGACCGCGTACCCGCCCACGGCGAGCATGAGGAACTTCATGAAGCCGGAGCTCATCCGGACGATCTTGAACTTGAAGAGCGCGAACATGACGAGGAAGACGCTGAGCGTGCCCAGCACCGCCTGCATGACGATGCCGTCGTAGGCCATCTCGAAGGTCCGGGAGATGCCGCCCAGGAACACGCCCTCGATCGCGGAGTACGTGAGGATGAGCCCCTTGCTGGGCTCCTTCTTGAACGCGATGACCAGTCCGATCACCAGCGCGACGATCGCCGCCGGCAGTGCGAGCATCGGCATGACCCAGCCGATGACGGCACCGGCCAGCAGGACGGCGAAGCAGATCGCCGTCTTCATGAGGACGTCGTCGTAGGTCATCGACCGATCTGCGACCGGCTGCTGGTACGACGGTGCGTCGTACATCTCCTGGAGCTGCGCATCGGACGGGGCGGGGATGCGGTTCTGCTGCTGACCGGCCTTGATGCCGTCATTGAGGCCGCGGCGCACCAGCGGGTTGCTCATGTGGTCCCTCCCAAGGGGCGTCGTGGTGTTCGTCGGATTCCATTCTATGGAGGAACGCTGAGACACTGCTCAGCATTCCCGACCTGCGCGGGGATCGTGACACCGCTGTGACCCCCGCGCTCGGCCCCGCGGGTCAGTAGGTGGTGCTGGTGCCCGGCCCGAACGGGATGCCCAGGGCCCACCAGATGAAGAAGAACGCCGTCCAGCACAGCCACATGACGATGCTCAGCGGGATCGTCATCGACAGGAGCGTGCCGATGCCCGCGTCCTTCTTGTAGCGCTGGACGAAGCCCAGGATCATGATGAAGTACGGGCTCATGGGCGACACGATGTTGAACGTGGAGTCGCCGATGCGGTACATGGCCTGGGTCGTCTCCGGGGAGATGCCCAGCAGCATGAGCATCGGGACGAGGATGACGCTCAGCAGCGTCCACAGGCCGGTGCCGGAGGTGATGAACAGCGCGCCCGCACCGACCAGCAGGGAGGCGCCCAGGAGGATGACGAACGGGCCGGCGTCGATCGTCTCGAAGAACTCCGCGCCCTTGATCGCGAAGATCTCACCCAGCGCCGACGCGCGGAAGACCGCAAGGAACTGGGCCGCGGCGAAGAACAGCACCATCACCTGGACGAACGGGCGCACACCCTCGGCCATCATGTTGGGGATCGTCTCCCAGGACCGGATCGAGCCCGTCACGACTCCGTAGGCGATGCCGATGACGAAGAAGCCGAAGCCGACGATCGCAGCGATGCCCGCCATGAGCCCGGACTCGGGGCCGAAGCCGCCCTCCGCGTCACGCAGGAAGGAGGCCTCCGGCAGCGCCAGGACGATGATCAGGGCGATCCCCAGCACCATCGTGATGAGTGCGGCGATCATGCCGCGCTTCTCCGTCGCCGTCGCTCCGCGGGCGAACTCGTCGTGGTCGTCCACGCCGTCGTCCGAGTCCGCGTCGACCGTCAGCTGCTCGCCGCGCTTGTTGAGGAGGAGCTCCGTCACGAGGGTCACGGCGAAGGCCACGACGAACATCGACGCGAAGTTGAAGTAGAGGTTCGCCACCGGGGTCACGACGTACTCGGGGTCGATGATCTGGGCCGCGGATGTAGAGAGTCCGCCCAGGATCGCGTCGAGCGAGTTGACGAAGGGGGCCGCCGAGTAGCCGCCGGAGGTCGCCGCGTAGGCGACGGCGCAGCCGATGATCGGGTTGCGTCCCACCGCCTTGAACGCGATGCCGCCCAGCGGGATGACGATCATGTACGCCGCATCGGAGGCCATGGAGGCGGCGGAGCCGACCAGCGCGACGATGACCGTCACCCAGCGCGGTGAGGCCGAGCGCAGCGCGGCCTTCATGAGCGCGGGGATGAGTCCCGACTGCTCCGCGACCGCGACGCCGAACAGCACGACGAGCACGAGGCCCAGGGCGGGGAAGGTGACATAGTTGTCGACGATGCCGGCCACGAGCTCCCGCAGCGACTCGGCGCTGAACAGGTTGGTGACGGTGACGTTCTCACCGGTGGCCGGGTTGAGGGCGGAGAGTCCGGTGGCGGAGAAGACCGCCGACAGGAGCATGACGATCCCCGCGAGGCCCAGGAACAGCCAGAACGGGTGCGGCAGCTTGTTGCCGGCCTTCTCGATGACGATGAGGGCGCGCATCAGGGGACCCAGGCGCTCCCCCTCACCGGTCGCGGGGGCGGGTGTGGGGCTCGCAGCCGTGGAACCGGACACGGTTCCTCCTCAGGACAATCGGGGACGGGGTTGTCGGCCGCCTCCGAGTGCCCCAGAGCACGCGCACGAAGCGACCGGGGTCACTGTAGTGCCTGAGTGGTACGAAACGCACGCCCGTCCGCGCCGACGGGCGTGCGGTGTCCTGCCGCGCAGGACGGGTCGGCTCAGGTGTCGATCTCGCCGCGGATGAATGCCTCGACGGCGGCGTGCGCCGCATCGTCGTCCTGCTGGTGCGGCGGGGACTTCATGAAGTACGACGAGGCGCTCAGCAGCGCTCCCCCGACCCCGCGGTCCAGTCCGATCTTCGCCGCGCGCACCGCGTCGATGATGACGCCGGCACTGTTGGGCGAATCCCAGACCTCCAGCTTGTACTCGAGCGACACGGGGGCGTCGCCGAAGTTGCGGCCCTCCAGGCGGACGAACGCCCACTTGCGGTCGTCCAGCCACTCGACGTAGTCGGAGGGGCCGATGTGGACGTCGCGTGCGGCCAGGTCGACGCTCGTGTTGGAGGTGACGGCCTGCGTCTTCGAGATCTTCTTCGACTCGAGTCGCTCGCGCTCGAGCATGTTCTTGAAGTCCATGTTGCCGCCCACGTTCAGCTGGTACGTGCGGTCCAGCACGACGCCGCGGTCCTCGAACAGCTTCGCCATGACCCGGTGGGTGATGGTCGCACCGATCTGGCTCTTGATGTCATCGCCCACGATCGGGACGCCGGCGGCGCGGAACTTCTCATCCCACTCCTTGGTGCCGGCGATGAAGACGGGCAGCGCGTTCACGAACGCGACCTTCGCGTCCAGCGCAGCCTGCGCGTAGTACTCCGTCGCCTGCTGCGAGCCCACGGGCAGGTAGCAGACGAGCACGTCCGCGCGGGCGTCCCGCAGCGCCTGCGCGACGTCGACCGGTTCCGCGTCGGACTCGACGATCGTGTCGCGGTAGTAGACGCCCATCCCGTCCAGGGTGGGTCCGCGCTGCACCGTCACGCCCGTGGGCGGCACGTCCGCGAGCTTGAGCGTGTTGTTCTCGCTCACGTAGATGGCCTCGGAGATGTCCTGGCCCACCTTCTTGCCGTCGACGTCGAAGGCGGCGACGAACTGGAGGTCACTCACGTGGTAGTCGCCGAACTGCACGTGCATGAGCCCCGGCACCTTCTGCGCGGGGTCCGCATCGCGGTAGTACTCCACTCCCTGGATCAGGGAACTCGCGCAGTTGCCCAGGCCGGCGATGGCGACCCGGATCGGATTCTCAGCCACAGTCTCGTACTCTCCTCGCGGTCTTCACGGAGCCCGGGCGTGCATGCGTGCACGCACGACGGTTCACGGTTTCCACGCATGGTGTTCACCGGATGTCCGTACGGGCGCCCGCTCATCTTAGTCCTCCGCGAACCGGACGGGCGACTCGGAGGCGCGTGCCGCTCTTCACAGTGGGACGCGCTCTAGCTGACGACCAGCGGCTCCAGGACGAGATCCGGGTGCTGGCGCTCGACGCCCTGCAGTCGCCACCGGTCGGAGAACAGAGCCAGCAGCTCGCCGTCGGACCGGGACAGGACCTCGACGTTCCGCTCGCGCGCCAGGGTGGGCACGGACTCGGGAACGGTCCGCCGCGCGATCGAGAAGTTGAGCCGCTCCAGTTCGCAGGGGGCGTTGAACTCGTGGACCATCCGGTCCTCGGCGACCTCGAACTGCATGGGACCCACTGCGCCCAGCACGGGTGCCTGGTCGCCGCGCAGGTCGCTGCGCAGCACCTGGATGACGCCTTCGTGGTCCAGCTGCTCGATACCGCGGCGGAACTGCTTGTACTTCGAGGAGTCCTTCGCGCGGATGACCATGAAGTGCTCCGGCGAGAAGGTGGGGATCCCCGGGAACGCGACCTTCCGGTCGAGGTACAGCGAGTCGCCCACCCGCAGCGCGGATGCGTTCACCAGACCCACGACGTCGCCGGGGAACGCCTCGTCGACGACCTCCCGATCGCGACCGAACACCTGCTGCGCGTACTTGGTCGCGAAGGGCTTGCCCGTGGACGCGTGCGTGACGACCATGCCGCGCTCGAACACGCCGGAGCACACGCGCACGTACGCCAGCCGGTCGCGGTGGTTCTGGTCCATCCCCGCCTGCACCTTGAACACGAAGCCGGAGAACGGCGCGTCGACCGGGCGCGGCTCGCCGTCGACGTCCGGGCGGGGCTCCGCGGCCGGCGCGATCGACACGAGCGTGTCGAGCAGCTTGTGGACGCCGAAGTTCAGGACCGCGGACGCGAACAGCACGGGCGTCGTGCGACCGGCCAGGTACGCCTCCTGATCGTGGTTCTGGTCCTCGAGCTCCAGCAGGTCCGCCTCGTCCACCGCGGTCGTCCACGCATCGCCCTCGAGCTCCTCCGCGGCGGCCGGGTCGAACGTCTCCTCGCCCGCGATGCTGGCGCCGCCGGCCGCGCGCGTGTACTTCGTGTAATCGCCGGACTGCCGATCGAGCACCCCGCGGAAGTCGCCGGACTGCCCCACCGGCCACGTGAGCGGGGTGGGCAGCATGCCGGTGCGCTCGTGGATCTCGTCCATGAGGGCGAGCGCGTCCATGCCGGCCCGGTCCCACTTGTTGATGACGGTGACGATGGGGATGCCGCGGTGGGCGCACACCTCGAAGAGCTTCATCGTCTGGACCTCGAGGCCCTTCGCCGCATCGACGAGCATGACGGCGCTGTCGACGGCGGAGAGGACGCGGTACGTGTCCTCGGAGAAGTCCGCGTGCCCGGGGGTGTCGAGAAGGTTGAAGACGACGTCGTCGTACTCGAACTGGAGGGCCGCGGACGTGATCGAGATGCCGCGCTCCTGCTCCATCGTCATCCAGTCGGAGACCGTCGAGCGGCGCCCCGCCTTCCCGTGGACGGCTCCCGCGGTGCCGATCGCACGGGCGTGGAGGGCGAGCGCCTCTGTGAGCGTCGACTTGCCGGAGTCGGGGTGGGAGATGACCGCGAAGGTGCGCCTGCGCTTCGCCTGCGCGCGGACGTCTGCGGGACTGATCGTGGAGGAGGAGGGACCGGAGTTCACCGCACCAGTGTAGGCAGGTGCCGTCCAGCCGGGACATCTAGGCTGGGCACGTGAGCAGACGAGGCAGAGGATCCCAGCCGCAGCCGCGCCGCGAGGACGAGGTCACGACCGTCGCCCGCGACCCCGGACGGTCCGGTCGTCGACTGCGCATCCTCCCCCTCGTGCTCGCCGCCCTGCTGAGCGTCCCGCTCCTGTGGCTGGCGATCGCGTTCTCGCTGGAGGTCTCGCAGATCGCCGTCTACATCCTGCAGCTGGGTGCCGGCGGGTGGGCCCAGTTCGGCGTGGGCCTCATGTCCGTGGGCGGGTTCATCTGCCTCGTCGCGACACTGGCCTGCCTCTTCATCGGCTGGCGTCGCGACACGTGGACGTGGCGGTGGAGCTGGGCGGGTGCGACGGTGCTGGCCGCGGGCCTCATGCCGCTGCTGTGGCTGGTCACCGGCGTCTTCTGGGTCTGAGCCGCCTCACAGCGCGGCCAGCGCCTTCGCGATCCGCTGCTCCGACACCTTCCCCACGGTCCCCAGGGCGGGAGCGTAGAGGCTGATGCGCAGCTCCTCCTGCTGGAACAGGACGGCGTGCCAGCCCTCGCCCGGTCCCCGCGGGGGCGCCCCGGCCTCCACGACCGCACCCAACCGGGCCGCCCGACCCAGCCCCGCGACCTCCGGCCGGGCGCTCTGCAGCTTCTTCTCGATCCCGGCCTCGGCGGTCCGCACCCGGTCCATGAGCTGACGGTCCCGAGGCGGCTGGTCCACCATCGCGTCGACACGGGCGACAGCGGCCTCGACCCACCGCGGCAGCCGCAGGAGGGCCGCCTCGCTGAGCCCGGCGATCGCGGCGGGCTCGCCCATCTGCTCGCGCCAATCCTTCACATCCGCCAGGTTCGACAGGATCACCAGCGACGACGAGGCCGTCACCTTCTTGTCCAGCGCCGTGAACGCCGTGAGCGCGCTCACGAGCGCCGGCAGCAGCTGGTCGACCCGCTGGGCCAGTCCGCCCTGCGCGGCCCGGACCAGCGCGTCGAGCTCCGGCACCCCCGCGCCCGAGGCCCCCTGCCCCGCCGCCGTCGCCGCACCCCGGCCGTCCCCACCGTCAGGACCTGTGCCGTCCGCACCCGCGGCGCACCGGCCGTCGGCGCCGATCCCCCGTCCGGCCAGCTCTCCGCGGGCCGCGACGCGCAGCAGCGCGTCCAGCAGTGCGTCCGCCGTTGTCTGATGCCCGGCCAGGATCAGCTTCTCCTGGGTCGTCAGGTGCTCCTTGATGTAGCCCAGCACCGCACCGGCCTCGGCGACCACCCGATCGACGAGCTGCTCACGGGTGGGACCGGGGCCTCGGCGGCCTCCCCACCCCGACGGGAGGTGCCCGCACCCGCGGACCCGGCCCCCGCGGCGTGTGTGCGTCCGCGGCGCGCGGCGCCATCCCCGCCGGACGCACCCGTTCCGGACGCTCCAGCGCCGGACCCGCGTGCTCCGGACGTCGCCGTCCCTGACCCGCCCGCACCGGAGGCCGTTCCCCCGCCGCCTGCCGTCTTCGCGGCCTTCGCGGCGGTGCGCCTGCGCTGCTCGGCCTGGAGTGCGGCGAGGTCGAGCCCCTCGGCCAGGACGCGGCGGCCGCGCAGCAGGCGGTAGCGCATCCGCAGGTGCGCGGGCACGCGGGACAGATCGAAGTCCGCGGTCGTGACGGTGATGGGGTTGCGGTCCTCCAGGCGGCCTCCGCCGCCGCGCGCGGTCAACTCCGCGGCGAGGACCTCCGGCAGGCTGCCCACGCCCTCCTCCCCCGCCGCGCGCACCTGCTGGAGGATGTCGCGGGCGACGTCCGGGGCGGGCACGAAGTACGTGCGCTTCGCCTTGGGCAGCGACCGGATGAGCGCGGACATGTATTCGATCCGCAGCCCGGGCACGTGCCACGAGAACGCGTGCGGATCCGCCCGGTCCAGGTCGCGCAGCTGGAACTCCGCGGTCACGCCGTCGCCGGCGGTGCCGGGCTCGAACGCGTACCGCAGCTCCGCCCGCGCGTCCTCCTCCAGGTCGCTGCGCGCCGGCAGCACCCAGTGGGTCGGATAGTCGCGGGCCAGGTCCGCCGTGCGGTCCGCGGCGTCCTCGGCCAGCAGGGTCTCCAGGGGCACGTCCAGGAATGACGGGTCCTCGCGGCGCTTCTTGCGCCACCAGCCGGTGAAGTCCGAGGCCGTCAGCACGTCCTCCGGCACCCGCCCGTCGTAGAACGCGTACAGGTCGTCGTCGCCGGACAGGACCCGCCGGTCGCGGGTCCGGGACGCCAGCTCCTCCGCCTCCGCCAGCGTCTTCGCGTTCGTCGCCATGAACTGATGCTGCTCCCGCCAGTCGCCCTCGACGAGTGCGTGGCGGATGAAGAGCTCGCGGGCGACCGTGCGGTCGATGCGAGCGTACGACACGGGCCGCTCCGTGTAGAGCGTCACCCCGTAGAGCGTCGCCTTCTCGCTGGCGACCGCCTGGCCGCTCTTCGCCGACCACCGCGGCTCCGCGTGCGTGCGCTTGACGAGGTCGCCGGCGACCTCGACGACCCAGTCCGGATCCGCCCAGGCGACCGTCCTGGCCCACAGCCGCGAGGTCTCGACGAGCTCTGCGGCCATGACGAAGTCCGGCCCCTTCTTGAACAGCCCCGACCCGGGGAAAATCTGGAACCGGGCCCCGCGCGCCCCCTGGTACTCGCGTCCGTCCGGCAGCTTCTGCCCGATCATCGACAGGAGCCCCGTCAGCAGGGCCTTGTGGATCGCGACGGCCTGCTGGTCGAACGGCCCGGTGTCCCGTCCTCTGCCGGGCTGCGGGCCGGACGGCCGGCCCGCCCCCTGCCGCGCCCCGGATGGCTGGTCGCCGCCGGTCGCCCGGTCCTTCCCGGACCTCTGGTTCTTCCCGGTCGCCCGATCCTTCCCCGTCGCCCGGTCATCGCCGGACCCGTCGCCGAGGCCGTGGTCGGCTCCCGTCTTCCACGTCACCTCGCCCAGCTGCAGCCCGGCGGATCCGGCCAGGGACCGCAGCTGTCCCACGAGGTCCTGCCACTCGCGGATCCGCACGTAGTTGAGGAACTCCCCGCGGATCGTCCTGCGGAACTTCGAGCTGGACAGGGTCTGCGACTGCTCGCGGACGTAGTTCCACAGTGCGAGGAACGACAGGAAGTCGCTGCGGGCGTGCGTGAAGCGGGCGTGGTGCGCGTCAGCCTCCCCCCGCAGCTCCGCCGGTCGCTCGCGCGGGTCCTGGGTCGTGAGGGCGGCGACGATGACGGCGACCTCCGCCCCGCACCCGTGCTGGGCGCCGGCGATGACCATGCGCGCCAGTCGGGGGTCGATCGGCAGGGCCGCGATCCTCCGGCCGGTCTCCGTCACCGTGAGGGCACCGTCCGACCCGGTCCGCAGAGCGCTCAGCTCCTCGAGCAGCAGGCGACCGTCGCGCACCGCGCGGGTGTCCGGCGGGGTGAGGAACGGGAAATCCGTCACCTCCTGCTGTGTCCGGGCGAAGCCCAGGGTCACCATCTGGAGGATGACGCTCGCCAGGTTGGTCCGCAGGATCTCCGGGTCCGTGAACTCCGGACGGGCCTCGAAGTCCGCCTGGGAGTAGAGGCGGATGCAGATGCCGTCGCTCGTGCGACCGGAGCGGCCCTTCCGCTGGTTCGCACTGGCCTGACTGATGGGCTCGATGGGCAGGCGCTGCACCTTCGTGCGGTTCGAGTAGCGCGAGATGCGGGCGACACCGGTGTCGATGACGTAGCGGATGCCCGGCACCGTCAGCGAGGTCTCCGCCACGTTCGTCGCCAGCACGACGCGCGGGCGGTCGTGGCGCTGGAACACGCGCTGCTGCTCCTGCGCGGACAGGCGGGCGTACAGGGGCACGACCTCCCAGTCCGCGCCGCGGCGGCGCGGTCCCTTCCGCCCGGCCTTCCGGATGTGGTCCTCCAGGGCGTCCGCGGCGTCGCGGATCTCCCGTTCGCCGGAGAGGAAGACGAGGATGTCGCCGGGCTCCTCCCCCGTCAGCTCGTCGAACGCCTCGAGGATCCCCTCGACCTGGTCCTTGACCGGCCGGCGCGCGGCCCCGCCGCGGGTGAGGTCGTCACCCGGCGCCGAGCCCCGCGTATCGTCCTCGTCCGGATCGTCCGGGTCGGCGTCCTCGGGGGTGGGGGCCTCGGCGTTGGGGTCCAGCGGCCGGTACCGGACCTCGACCGGATAGGTGCGGCCGGAGACGGAGATGATGGGCGCATCGCCGAAGTGCTCGCTGAACGCCTCCGGGTTGATGGTCGCGGAGGTGATGATGACCTTGAGGTCCGGCCGCTCGCGCAGCAGGCGGGTGAGCAGGCCGATGATGAAGTCGATGTTGAGGCTGCGCTCGTGCGCCTCATCGATGATGAGGACCTCGTAGTCGCGCAGCAGCCGGTCATGGCGCAGCTCCGACAGCAGGATGCCGTCCGTCATGACCTTGACCCGCGTGTGGTCCGCCACCTGCGCGGTGAAGCGCACCTGGTAGCCCACGGTGTCGCCCAGATCCTCGGCCATCTCGTCCGCCAGGCGGGCGGCCACGGAGCGGGCGGCGATGCGGCGGGGCTGCGTGTGGCCGATCATCCCGTGGACGCCCAGCCCCAGCTCCAGGCAGATCTTGGGGATCTGGGTCGTCTTGCCGGATCCGGTCTCGCCCGCGATGACGACGACCTGGTGGTCCCGGATCGCCTCCGCGATCTCCGCGCGGTGCTCGACGACCGGCAGTTCCGGCGGGTACTCGAGGAGCGGGGCGCGGGCGGCGCGGGCCGCCCGCTGCCGTTCCCTGCGCTCCTCGTGCGCCTGCGCGCGGCCGCCCCGGCCCGCCCGGGCACCGCCGGAACCCGGCCGCGGACGGCGACCGCGGCCTCGGCGGCGGGGTGTCCGGGTGGGTTCGGCGGGGTCGGAGGCAGGGGTGTTCGAGTCGTCTCTCATGGCGAACACCAGGTTACCGGCGCGAGAGGCGGCGTAAGGTTCCACCGGAGGAGGGGACGGCGTGCTGGGAGTGCTCGAGGGATTCGGCGTCATCGCCGTCGTCGTGCTCACCGGACTCGTCATGGGCCGGACGGGCCTGTTGGGCGAGCATGCGCAGCGCGTCATCGCGGGCATCGTCTTCTACCTGGCGACCCCCACGCTCCTCTTCACGATGATCGCGACGACGGACCTGTCGTTCATCTTCTCCACGCAGCTCATCGCGACCGGCGGATCAGCGGTCGTGTGCGCGATCCTCCTCTTCGTCCTCACCCGGTGGGCACGCAAGCGGTCGACCGGCGAGGCGATGTTCTCCGCGTGGTCCGTCAGTTACGTGAACATCGGCAACCTGGGCATCCCGATCGCCCTCTACGTACTGGGCGACATCGCCTACGTGGCGCCCGTCCTCCTGTTCCAGCTGCTGCTGCTGGCGCCCATCGGCATGGCGGTGCTCGACACCGTGCGGATGGGGAAGGTCGACCACTGGTGGTCGCCGATCTTCCCGGTGCTGCGCAACCCCATCGTGCTGGGTGCGGTCGCGGGCATCATCGTCTCCGGCACCGGAGTGACCGTTCCGCCCGTGCTCTTCGACCCACTCAGCATGATCGGCGACATGTCCGTGCCCGGTGCGCTCCTGGCGTTCGGGCTGAGCTTCTCGAACGGCTGGAGCCTGCCGGCGAAGGGCACGCGCCGGCAGCTCACGCTCATCACGACCGTCAAGCTGATCCTCCAGCCGGTGCTGGCCTGGGTGATCGGCGGGCCGCTGCTGGGCTGGTCGGGGACCGATCTGCTGGCGATCGTCGTCACCTCTGCCCTGCCCACCGCCCAGAACGTCTACATCTACGCGATGCGGTACCGCCAGTCGGAGACCCTGGTGCGCGACAGCGTCTTCATCACGACGATCCTGTCGATCCCGGCGATCCTGCTCTGCGCCGCCCTGCTGGGGTAGGCGGGGGACGCCCACGGGGTGGGCGATGTCCTGCCGGGGCGGGTGAGGTCGTGCTGAGGCAGGTGGGAGACGGCCGGCAGGAGCAGGTGGGCGTCTCCCACAGGGTGGGGGCTCGCAGGCGTGTCCTCCCGGGAACCGGGCCGTGACCCGGTCACAATGAGAGCGTGAGTGCTGACGATTCGAACGAGCCGAAGGACCTCCTGTCGCAGAGACTGAGCTCTCAGCCGGGCAGCGAGGACGAGACCGCGGCGCACTACGCCCGGTCGGGACCGGCCGGCGACTCCGGCTCGCACGGCACCGACCGCACCAGCACGTTCGACGCGGACAGCCAGGAGACCACGCGCGCCTACGGCGACAGCACCGACCCGGACAGCTCCGATCCCTACAGCGGAGGCGCCGAAGGCGCTGATGCGTTCAACGCTGGCACGGACAGCTCCGGCACGCACGCGGACGCCCCCGGCGGCGCGGGCTACACGTCCGATGTCGATCACGCAGCGGGCTCGGGCCCTGCCGGCGGCACGGCGGATCCGGAGGCGACCGCAGAGTTCGACCCGATCACGCAGTCGCCGGACGCACCCACTGCCGCCTACCCCGCGTCGCAGTCCGGTCGCCCGGACATGTTCAGCGACGAGGAATGGGCGCTGCTGAATGACGGTGGCAGCGCGTCAGGCGGCGCAGGGGCCGGAGCCGCGGGAGCGGCAGGGGCCGGTGCAGCGGGAGCCGCTGCGGCCTCGGGCGCGGGGTCGTCCGGGAAGCTCACCCGCAAGGAGCGTCGGGAGCAGAAGCGGGCGGCGAAGATCGAGGCGGACCGGCAGGAGACGCGCGCGGCCGAGCAGTCCCTGGCCTCCCGCGGCGTCGACGTGCCGGAGCGCACGCGCACGGTCCTCGATGTCATCGGGGCCGTCTGGATCACGATCGCGTTCCCGTTCGTCGCGCTGGCGCTGGCGGTGCGGGCAGTGGCTTCGGGCTGGTTCCTCACCTGGACGTACTCGTGGCGGCCCGGATTCCCGGACGACCAGTACGGCTTCACGGACGCGGACCGCCTGCATTACGGGTCCTACACCGTCGACTACCTCTTCAACCTCGCCACGGAGCGCTACCTGTCGGACGTCGTCCTGCCCGACGGCACCCCGGTGTTCACCGCCGGCGAGATCTCGCACATGGCGGACGTCAAGAACCTCATCGGGATCCTCACCCTCGTCGCGGTGATCGGCGCGATCGGCATCGTCGTGTTCGGCCTGTACAAGTGCCGGGCCGGCGGCAGCGGCATGCGCGGAAGCCTGCGGGCGGGCCCGATCCTCACGATCGTGCTGTTCGGCGTGCTCGCCGTGCTGGCGGTCGTGGGCTGGGAGCAGTTCTTCACCGGCTTCCACAACGTCTTCTTCGCGGACGGGACGTGGACGTTCTACATGAACGACTCGCTCATCCGGCTGTTCCCGCCGCAGTTCTGGATCGACGCGGGCATCGGCGTCGCGGTCATCGTGGTGGTGCTGTGCGTCTTCGCCTTCATCCTCAGCTTCGTGGGCCGCAGGCGCCGCGCCGCCGTGTGATCGTCCGGCGTCGCGGCTCCCGACTTCCGGCTTCCACCTCGGCATCGCACCGCGTGGGCATGGTGCGGGTCGTGCGCACAGTCGAGTGAGCCGAGCACTCCGCCATGCAGGGCTGACCAGATCCGGGCCGTTGCGCGCACGGACCGCACCTGCCGATGCCGCCGCCCCCATGATGTCCGGATCGCCACAGGCGGCCGGAGTCCGGATGTGGCCGGCCGGGTGAGACTTTCCCTCCTCACCCGGCCGGCGACAGCACGACCGCCGGCAGGTGAGCGGTCTCAGCGCGGTGGCGCAGCGGCTCGGGGCGGGGGTGGCGATAGCCGAAGTCCGGCCCGCCTCGCACTCGAGACCGGTCTCCCGTCACTCCCGCGACCGCGCCCCCGCTTGTGCGCTGATCGCCGCATCCACCGCCACACGAATCGCATGCACGATCTGTCCATCGGGCATCGCCGCCGTCACGCGGATGTAGTCCCATCCCTGCTGACGGACCCATCGCTCGCGCTCGATGTCGTGACTCCACTGCTGCCGGTCCGTCCGGTGATGATCGCCGTCGTACTCGATCGCGATCCGGAGATCGGGATAGGCCAGATCCGGGTGGACAACACCGACTGCGGTTCGGATCGCGTGGGCGACCACGGGAGTCGGGAGACCCGCCCGGATGAGCATCAGCCGCAGACGCGTCTCCTGCGGGGACCCCACATTCACGCACGCGCGGTCGATCGCTCGTCGCAGCACCCGGCTCCCGCGGAACCGCGGAAACACAGTCAGGGTGTCCCAGACCATCTCCGGGGTGATGCTGCCATCCTCCGGACCGCTCCACGGACCGCAGATCGCGTCGATCACTTCGACCAGCTCGTCCTCTCGCAGCACGGAGCTGATCTGTCGCAGCACCTCCGGCTCGGTCGCGACAGTGATTCCTTCACGGTCATCGAACTCCACGGCACGCGGCTTGTGCCGCCGGAGGCCGGGAATCGTCGTGCCCGTCGCACGAGGCGTGACCGACACGGGTGTCCACGGGAACCGTCCATCGATCGGCCAGCCCAAGTGGCGAGCGGCGGAGAGATGGGACAGCACCACATCGGGTCGGCGCGTCTGGACCGCGGCGACGAAGTTCCGCTGGTCGATCCATCGGTCGTCCGCCCACGCAGGAATGCGGATGCGGCGCGTGGCGGAGGGGTGCTCGTGGACCCCTGCAACCACGGGACGGCGGTGCGGCCGGGTCTTCGCCGCCCAGCGCGGCAACCCGTGGTCCGGTGCAGAGGCGTCTGTGACATGCACCGGCACCGTGAGGAGCTTCGTCGACTGCCGTCTCATGTGGCCGAGGATACGAGCGCCCGCACGACTGCGCCTCAGCCTGCACGGGTCTGTTGACGGGCTCTCCGGCATCCCCAGTCCGACGCGCGCGCCCCGAGTCGCACCCTCCACGGAGGAGTGACACCCAGCCTCTCGTTGAGGTGCATGTACACGCCCCGAAACTGCGCAAACTCAGGCGCTCACGTACACCTCAACGAGATCTGGGGCGCCTCCGTGCACCTCAACGAGAACGAAGCGCCTGGCTGGCGCCGCGATGCACCCCGCCGCGCAGCACGTTCGCCGCGCCCAGCGATGCGCCTCCCGCCGCGCGCCCTCCGCTCCGTCGCCCGCGACTTCGCCGCCGCGCACCCTGCTGTACGTCCGTCAGTCGCCCACGGCTTCGCGACCGCGCATGACGAGCGCGGGATCCGCCGGGTACACGACCTCCGGGTCCTTGCCGTCGTAGTCGAACTGGTCGAGGAAGTGGCGCATCGCGTTGAGACGGGCGCGCTTCTTGTCGTTCGACTTGATCGTGATCCAGGGCGCGAAGTCCGTGTCCGTGCGCAGGAACGTCGCTTCCTTCGCCGCGGTGTAGTCCTCCCACCGGTCCAGCGACTCGAGGTCCATGGGCGAGAGCTTCCACTGCCGCACCGGGTCGATCTGGCGGATCGCGAAGCGGGTGCGCTGCTCCGCCTGCGTGACGGAGAACCAGAACTTCGTCACGTGGATGCCGGAGTCGATGAGCATCTTCTCGAAGACGGGCGCCTGCTCCATGAAGATCTCGTACTCCTCATCGGAGCAGAAGCCCATGACGCGCTCCACGTTGGCGCGGTTGTACCAGGAGCGGTCGAACATGACGATCTCGCCGGCGGTGGGCAGGTGCTGGATGTAGCGCTGGAAGTACCACTGCCCCTGCTCCACGTTCGACGGCTTGTTGAGCGCCACGACGCGCGCCGCACGCGGGTTCAGGTGCTCCGTGAAGCGCTTGATGGTGCCGCCCTTGCCGGCGGCGTCGCGGCCCTCGAAGACGATGACGTGGCTGCGGCCGGTGTCCTGCCCCCAGTACTGGAACTTGAGCAGCTCGACCTGCAGCCGGTACTTCTCCAGCTCGTAGGTCTCGCGGTCCATCCGCTCGTCGTAGGGGTACCCCTCGCGCCACGTCTCGACCGCCGCGCCGCCCGGATCGATGAGGTCCGGGTCGGGTGTGTGCCCGTCCAGGACCTGGTATCCCTCCAGGTTGAGACGGTCGATGTACTCGCGCAGATTCTCGCGCTGTCTCGGATGCAGCTTCGCCACTGGTGTCCCCTCGCTCATGCCGACAGACTCGCACCATAGACCCGTCGCGTGAACGATCGGTGAATGGGGCCGCGGCTCCTCAGATCCTCTCGATGTCGCGACGCGGGACCAGGAACGACGCGACGACCGGGACGACCGCGACCGCCCCCAGCGCGATCGGGTAGCCCACGGCGGAGATGAGTCCGCCGATCCCCGGTCCCACCGCCGCGGACAGCACGTGCTGCCCCGTGTTCTGGATCCCCATCGCCTTGCCCGACCAGCGCACGCCGGCCGCCTCCGCGATCGACGTGAACGCCAGCCCGTTGTCCGCGACCGAGGCCGCGGAGGCGAACGCCAGGAGCACGCCGGCCAGCACCGGCATCACTCCCAGCGACACGAGTGCCACCGAGGCCGTCAGCACCGCCGCGGACCACGCCACGCACCGCAGGACGAGGACGCGGGACGGCGCCCAGTCGCTCACGGCGCCCATGGTGATGCGGGCCAGCGCGCCCAGCAGCTGTGCCGCGCCCACCAGCAGGCCCGCGGTCGCCGCACCCATCTCCTGGGTGTCCATGAGCCACACGAGGCCGAACGTCGCGAAGGTCGCCTGCGGGACGACCAGCAGGGCGGACACCGTGTGGATCCGCCACAGGAACGAGTCCTCCCGGTACGGATTCACATCCGCCGAGGCCGCACCGGCCCCCGCTGCCGGCGCACCGGGGGCGGGGGCAGCGGGGGTCCGCGGGGCCTCGGCGAGCCCTGCGTCGTCCGCCGGAGGGGTGGTGACGGACGCACCGGCCGGGCGGGGCGGGTCGACGACGCCCAGGTGACAGGCGACGCCGCTGACGAGGCACAGGGCGGCGGCGAACGCGAAGAACCCGGCGAGACCCCACGTGTCCGCCAGCGGCGGGACGAGGACCGCGCCGATCGCGGTGCCCAGGGGCAGCGCCATCTGGCGGATGCCCATCGCCATGCCGCGCATGCTGCGCGGGAACCAGCCGGCGACGACGCGGCCCGTCGCGGTGTTGACGCTCGCACCGGCCGCACCCACGGCGGCGAGCACGACGGCCAGGGCGAACGACGAGTGGACGAGGTCCGCCCACACGAGCAGGAGTCCACCGATGGCGGCCGCACCGCTGAAGACGAGGCCCAGGACCAGGGCCAGTCGCTCACCCCGACGGTCGGACAGTGCGCCCCACACCACGAGGGTGAGCACCATGCCGATGCTCGTCGCGGTCCCGACCATGCCACCCTCCGCGAGTGAGTAGCCCTCCTGCGCGCGCAGATGCGGGATGAGGAACGCGGGGCCGGTGACGGCGAAGGTGTAGGACAGCTGGGCGAGCACGCCCAGGACGAGTCCGCGCCACGCGATCGCCCGTGTGCGGCGGTCGGGGAAGCGGGGCTCGTCGTGAGGGGTCATCCTCGCAGGCTACGCCCGTGGTCGCGCAGCATGCGTCCGGCGTCCAGTCCGAGGACAGCGCAGGCGTCCCCGGCTTCGTCCACGAACTCGACCAGCAGCGGATCCTCGCTCACGATCCGCTCCTGCGCTCCGGGCAGGCGGTGTCCGAAGCCCGCCAGCTGACGGCCGTGGATGCGGGCGGACCAGGGGGCCAGCGGACGGTAGGCTCCCGGGTCCTCCCTCAGCCCCCGGTCGTGGAGCAGCGTGCGGGCGGCATGGACGCCCTGCGCCTCCGCGTCGTCCCAGTGGTCGATGCGGTAGGCGGTTCGGCCGTCTGTGTCGTGGGCGGTGCGACGGTCGCCCGCGGTGAAGAGGGCGACGGCACCGGCGGCCAAGATGTCGGGGCGTCCGCGCACGCGCAGGCGGTCGTCGACCGGGATGCCGGCTTCTCCGCCCACACCCTGCGGCACGTGCGGACGTGCGCCGTGGGCGATGATGACGAGGTCCGCCTCGATCCGCGATCCATCGGACAGGACTGCGACGCCGGGTGCGGAGCCCGGGAGCTCCTCCAGTCGGACGAGGCGGGCGCCGAACCGGGTGTCGACGGCCTCCGCGTGGATCTGCGCGAGGCGGGACGCGAGCGTGCGTCCCAGTGCGGCCTCCCCCGGCGGGGTCGAGGGCGCGACGAGCGTGACGGTGTGCCCGGCCTCGGACAGGAGGGTCGCGGCCTCCGACCCCACGAGTCCGGCGCCGCTCACCAGGACGCGGGCACCCGTCCTGTCCGCCAGGAGCGTGCGGACGGTCATCGCATCCGCGACCGAGTGGAGCGTCGTCAGCCGTCCGGCCCGCGCCCACGGGGCGTGACCGGGCACGTCGACGGTCCGCGGGCTGGAGCCGGTGGCGACGAGGAGGGCCGCGGCGTCGATCTCCTCCCCCGACCCGAGCGTCAGCCGCAGCGGGTCAGCGGCACCGGGGGCGGCCTCGGCGGGTGACGGCGGGTCGACCGTGACGAGGGAGTCCGTGCGGGTCTCGAGGCCGTCGAGCGGCGGACGCATCGACTGCGCGCGCTCGGGGGTGATGCGGCCGGTCATGATCGCCTTGTCGACGAGGGTGCGGTCGAGTACCTCGCCGTCGGGGCCGGCCAGATGCAGCAGCGGTTGAGCTCCAGCGGCCAGCAGGGTCTGCGCGGCGGCACGGCCGGCGGCGCCGCCGCCTGCGATGACGATCGGTGAGTCCATACCTCCGACCCTAGCGCCGCGCCGCCCGGCACCGCTGAAGTCCGGTCACACCTGCAGTGGCTCCCACGACGAGACGAACCAGTCCACAGCTCCCGTCGCCGGGTCGTAGGAGCGCCGGAGTGGATGCCCACGACGCCCCAGGTCTCGTGGCCGTGCACCGGGGTGCCCTACCCCACGTCCCAGACGGCGGCGGCGATCGAGAAGCTCCCGTCGTCCGCGATGTGCCGCGGGTACATCACGTACGGCTGCGGGTCCGGTCGCTGTGCCGGCGTTCTCCTCTCCGCGTGCACAACGACGTGCACGGTCCCCTCCAGAATCACCCAGCGGCGCGCGACCACCAGCGCGTCAGTATGGGTAGCCCTCTGCCGCCGTTCACTCCGCACTGAGAGAATCGGACGGACACGCACACAGCAGCCGACCGCGCAGGAGGTCCCCATGTCCTACCCCGCAGCACCCGCCAAGGACGAGGGTCTAGCACTCGTCCTCACGATCCTGGGATTCTTCTTCGTCGCAGGGCTCCAGTACTTCTACCTGGGGAAGATCCTCACGGGGATCCTGTTCCTGCTGACGCTGGGCTTCTTCTACGTGGGGACGATCATCTCGCTCTTCACGATCCGGGGCGAGACGCGCCGCGTCAACGCACGGAGGGCCCTGGGCTACGTGTGAGCGGCCGGTCGCGGCACTGAGATCGGAATCCGACGATTGAGTGACCGGGTTTCAGCACCTCCGACCGCAGAAATGCCGTCGCTCTATCGCAGAACCAGGCATCTGACAGTGAATTCCGCGTTCTGAGCATGCAGGCCGCACTGCCTGTCGCATGACGAAACTCCAACGGTGCCCCCACTGGGGTTCGAACCCAGACTGAATCGATTTTAAGTCGACTGCCTCTGCCGGTTGGGCTATGGGGGCGTGCACCCTCAGAGTAGCGGCTCCGCCGTCTCCTCCGGCACCCGCTCCCGGCGTGCCGACCGCTTCCGGCCCGTCACCACCAGCAGCACGACCAGCGTCACGACGATCACCGCCGCCACGCTCAGCGTCAGCACCGGAGCCTGCCGGTACGCCAGCATGATCGCGCGGAAGCCCGCGAAGCCCACGACGGAGTACACCGTCGCCCACGCGGCCCCGCCCACGGCCAGCGCCGCCGCATAGCGGAGCCACGGCATCCGGGTGGTGCCGGCCGCCAGGTTCGCGAGCGTCTGGAAGCCCACGGTCAGGAAGCTGATCGCCACGACGGGCGCGCCCCAGCGGTTGACCCGCTCCTCCGCCTTCGCGTAACCCTCCGACGCGAGCAGCGCCCGGATCCGCGGCGATTTCGCCAGTCCCCCGCGCGCCAGCCTGCCCAGCACGTAGGTGGCGCCGGCGCGGCACAGGATGATGCCGTACATGATGAGCCACACGACCAGGAGCGGCAGGTTCCACGTCGACGGGTCCACGCCTCTCCTTCCGTCCAGCTGGTCGTCCCTGACCCTCCATCTTAGCCAAGCCTCACCACAGGGACGTGCGGGGAAGCCCACCGCGACCACTGCTCCCGATGACGCCCCCGCGGAGACGACGCGACCCCGGAACCGCATACGGCCCGGGGTCGCGTCATCAGTCGCTGAGCGACACGCTCAGCTCAGCGGATCAGGCGTTCGCCTTCTCCTTCTGCGGAGCCGGCTTCGAGTTCGCCGCCTCGACGAAGGCGCGACGCGGCACGTCGATGTCCTTGAGCGACGTCAGGTCACGACCGGACACCAGGTTGATGAACCAGTTCCCGAACACGCGCACCGAGCGCTCCGTCGTGGGGATCGCGTAGCCGTGGTACAGGCGGTGCATCGCCCACGCGAGGACGCCGCGCAGCTCCGTGTTGCCGATCTGGGCGACGCCTTTGTAGAGGCCCATGCCCGCGACCGCACCCAGCGACTTGTGGAAGTACTGGGTGAAGACCGTCTCGCCGCGCATCGAGGCGAGCAGGTTCTTCGCGAGCACCGGCGCCTGGCGCATCGCGTGCTGCGCGTTGGGGACGCAGAAGCCTCCGGGGCCCTCGCCGGACAGGTCCGGGACCGCCGCGTTGTCGCCCGCGGCCCACGCGCCCTCGACGACGCCGTCCTCGTTCTCCACGCGCAGGTCCGCACGGACCGTCACGCGGCCGCGCTCATCCAGCGGCAGGTCGGAGTCGACGAGGATCGGGTTCGCCTTGACGCCTGCGTTCCAGACGACGAGGTCCGCGTCGAACTCCTCACCGTTCGACAGCACGATGTGCTTGTTCGTGCAGTCCTTGAGGAAGGTCTCCAGGTAGACGTCGACGCCGCGCTCGCGCAGGTGGTCGACGACCCAGCGCGCCTGCGCCTCGCCCACCTCCGGCATGACGCGGCCCAGGGCCTCGACCAGCACGAAGCGGATGTCCGCCTCCGTGAGCGTGTCGTACTGCGCGACAGCGGCGCGCGCCATGTCCTCGAGCTCGCCCAGCGCCTCGATGCCCGCGAAGCCGCCGCCCACGAACACGTAGGTGAGCGCCCGGCGGCGCTCCGCGTCGTCCTCCATGAGCGAGGCCTCGGCCAGGCGGTTGAGGATGTGGTCGCGCAGCGCGACGGCCTCCTCGATCCGCTTGACGCCGATCCCCTCCTCCGCGAGGCCCGGGATGGGCAGCGCGCGCGGCACGGAGCCGGCGGCCATGACGATCTGGTCGTAGTCCAGCTCGAAGGGCTCGTAGCCCTCCTGCTCGACGACGACGAACTTCTTCTCGTGGTTGATGCTCGCGACGGAGCCGGTGATGACCTCCGCGCCCTTGAGGTGGGTGCGCAGCGGGACGATCGCGTGGCGGGGCTCGATGCTGCCGCCGGCGACCTCCGGCAGGAACGGCGCGTAGGTCAGGTATGGGTTGGGGTCGACGACCGTGACGGTGGCCTCGCCCCGTCCCAGGTTCTTGAGGAGGTTCTGGGCGGTCACGAAGCCCAGGTAGCCTCCGCCGACGATGAGGATGCGGGGACGCAGAGCGTTGTTTCTGATGAGAGCCATGCCCTCATCCTAAGTCCTTGTGAAACTTTTCACTAGCCGTTCCGCAGGCTCGTCCGGCCCATTCCCAGCCAGTCTCAGGACTCCGTCGCCGAGGCCTCGGCCGGGTCCTGGGATCCGGCCCGCCGCCCGCGCACGGCCAGGATGCCGGCCGCCAGCAGCAGGCCCGCTCCTGCGGCCCCGCCGGCCGCGACGAGCACGGGACCCAGCACGGGCGAGGCCGTGCCCGAGGCCGCGACGGTGCCGTCGGCCAGCACCGGCCCGTCGGCCTCGGCGTCCTCCGTCGCAGCGGTCGTCTCCCCGGCCTCGGGCTGGGGTTCCGCACGGCGGTGCATCCGCACCCAGTCCTCCAGCTGCCCGGCCGCGGACGGCACGTCCGTCCGCGCCTCCCAGTCCAGGGCGGCCGCGGGATCGAGCCGGCCGGCGCCCACGAGGGGGTCGGGCTCCTCGGCGGTGCCCTGGCCGTCGTGCCCCTCGACCGGACCGGCGGACTCCCGGAGCGCCGCGGTCACCTGGTCCGCGGTCCAGTCCGGGTGGGCGGAGCGCAGGAGCGCGGCGACGCCCGCGACGACGGGGGCGGCGAAGGAGCAGCCGTCCGCGGTCCCGTAGCCGCCCTCCCAGAAGGGGACCGGGATGTCCTCGGCGGGGCCCATGAGGTCGACGGCGGTGCCGGGCGCGGACGACGAGTCGCGGATCGTGCCGTCCTTCGTGAGTCCGCCCACCCCCACGACGCCGGGGACCGTCGCGGGCGACCAGGCCTGCGTGGCGCCCTGCGATCGGTTGCCCACGCACGCGATGACGACCGCATCGTGCTCGTACGCGTACGCGAAGGCGGAGTCCCAGGACTCGGGCCACGACGGGTCGTCCCAGCCCAATGACATGTTGATGACGGTGGCGCCGTTGTCGACCGCCCAGCGCAGCGCCCGCTCCGCCTGCACCCGGGTCGACTGCGAGGCCGCGGGCGCTCCCCCGCCCAGCCAGACGGAGGCCGAGGCGATGTCCGCCTCCGGTGCGACGCCCACCGGGCCGCTGCCGGTGCCGCTGCCGGCGATGACCCCCGCGACCGCCGTGCCGTGGTGGATGATCGACTCGTCGCCCACCGGCTCCGTGCCGTCGCGGCCGGTACCGGAGAAGTCCTGGGCGGCCGTCACCCGGCCGGTGAGGTTCTCGTGCTGGTCGTTGACGCCGGAGTCGATGACCGCGACCGTCACGCCCTCACCTCGGGACGTCTCCCAGAGGTCCTGGATCCCGTACGGCTCCATGAACCACTGGCCGGGTCCCGGCTCCTGCGCGCTGTCCTCCCGCTCCCCGGCGTCCGGCGGTGCGGCATCCGCGCTGGGGGTGGCGGCCTGGGCCGCTCCCCGGTAGAGCATCGTGGCGACGAGGCCCAGCACGGCGAGGATCGCCAGGATCTGCAGGACACGCCTGCGCACGCGTCGCCGGCTCACGATCAGGTCCGGGCGAGGCCCAGTGCGATGCCGTCCAGGATGTCCGACTCGCTCACGCGGATGTCCAGCCGCCCGCCCGCGCGCGTGACGGCGTCGTCGATGAGCTCGACGAGACGGGCGAAGACGAGGCTGCCGGCGGCGATGACGTCGACGCGGCCGGGATGCATGTAGGGCAGCTCCGCGCGCTGGGCGGACGGCATCGAGACCAGTCGCTGCGCGGTCTGCGCGATCTGTGCGGGGCTGAGGCTCGCTCCGTGGATCCGGTCCCGGTCGTACCGGTCCAGGTCCAGTGCCGCGGCGGCGACTGTCGTGATCGTGCCGGCGACGCCCACGAGGGTGCGGGCGGCGGACACGTCAACGTGCTGCGCGGCCTCGGAGAACGCGTCGTCCACATCCGCCCGCAGCGCCGCGATCTGCGCGTCCGTGGGCGGATCCGTCGCCAGGTGGCGCTCGAAGAGGCGGACGCAGCCGATGTTCATGCTGTACGCGGAGTCCGTGCCCGCGCCGCCCAGGATCAGCTCCGTGGAGCCGCCGCCCAGGTCCATGACCAGCTGCGGTGCGGCGGCGTCCGGCACACCGGCGGTCGCGCCCAGGAACGACAGGCGCGCCTCCTCCTCCCCGTCGATGACCTCCGGCTCCAGACCCAGCCGTGCGCGGATCCCGTCGACGAAGGCGTCCCGGTTCGACACGTCGCGGCTGGCCGAGGTCGCGACGAAGCGCTGCCGCTGCGGCGCGTGCTGCGCGATGATCTCCGCGTACTCGTCGCAGACGGCGAAGGTCCGTTCGAGCGCGTCCGGGTGGAAGGCGCCGGTCCGGTCGACGCCCTGCCCCAGCCGGACGATCCGCATCCGGCGGTCGACCTCCGTCATCGTGCCGTCCTCATCGATGTCCGCGATGAGGAGTCGCAGGGAGTTCGTTCCGCAGTCGAAGGCCGCCGTTCTCGTCATACGTGGAAGCCTACGGCAGGCGGGACGTCGCTCATCATCGCCAGTGCCCGGTCGCCCACGGGGTTCACCCCCGGGCCGGCCGCCAGACTGTGGCCCACGAGGGCGTGGAGGCACTTGATGCGGGTGGGCATGCCCCCGGCGGAGAAGTCGTCGATCTCCGTGACCTCCGCCAGACCCGCCTGCGCGCCGATCGCGGCGCGGTCGGCCAGGTACGCGCGGTGGGCGGAGGCGTAGGCGGCCTGCAGCTCCTCGTCCTGGGCCAGCTCCTCGCTCAGCTGCGCCATGACGCCGCCGGCCTCCAGCCGGGACGCCTCCGCCACGTAGTCCGGGTGCGTCAGGTAGTACGTCGTGGGGAACGGGGTGCCGTCCGGCAGACGGGGCACGGTCGCGACGACCAGCGGGTCACCGGTCGCGGTCCGCGCGGCGACGCCCGCGACGCCGCGGGGGACCCGGCCCAGCTGCTCGCGCACGCGCTCTTCGTCCGCGGCGGTGAACGGGGTGATCATCGGGTCCTCTCCTCACTGGCGTAGCCGACCGCGCGCAGCGAATCGGCCAGCTCGATGTACCAGGGCTGTGCGCGAACGACCTGGGCGCTGCTGGCCGGCGACGCGTCCGCGTCGTCGCCGCGGTCCTGTGACCCGTCGACGACGATGTACGCCTGCTCGCCGTCCTTGACGTACTGCAGGTCCTCGCGTGCCATGCGCTCCAACTGGGCGGGGTCGTCCAGCCGGTCGCGCTCCTCCTGCAGCTGGTCGACCTCGCCGCGGGTGGCCTCGATGTCCGCCTCCAGCGCGGCGATCTGCTGCATCTGCTGCAGACCCGTGCCCAGCGGCTGGATGAGACCGCCCGCCACGACCAGCAGGGCGCCGGTCAACAGCGCGGTGCGGAACGAGATGCGGCGTCCGGCGGCGGTGTCGTCGAGCAGATCGGGCGAGACGCCCTCCGCGCGGGCGGCCCGCGCCTCCCGCTGGGGTCGCCGACCGCCGGTCTGCGCCGCGCCGGGACGCCCGCGACCGCCGGCTCGTCGTCTGCTCATCGTCTGTTCACCTCGAACCGCGGGACGGGGAAGGGGCACGGCCACCTCAAGTGTGCCGCGCCCCTGCCCGCCTCACGGGGATTGTCGTGGGTTCCGGCGTGTCAGCCCTGGAAGCGCGGGAAGGCGGAACGACCGGCGTAGCGGGCCGCGTCGCCCAGCTGCTCCTCGATGCGCAGCAGCTGGTTGTACTTCGCGACGCGCTCCGACCGGGCCGGCGCACCGGTCTTGATCTGGCCGGCGTTGACCGCGACGGACAGGTCCGCGATCGTCGTGTCCTCCGTCTCGCCGGAGCGGTGGGAGATCATCGTCGTGTAGCCGTGGAAGTGCGCCAGTGAGATCGCGTCGAGCGTCTCCGTGAGCGTGCCGATCTGGTTGACCTTCACGAGCAGGGAGTTCGCCGCGCCCTCGTCGATGCCGCGCTGCAGGCGCTCCGGGTTCGTGACGAAGAGGTCGTCGCCCACGATCTGCACCGCATGTCCCACGCGCGTCGTGAGCGAGGTCCAGCCGTCCCAGTCGTTCTCGTCCAGCGGGTCCTCGATCGACACGAGCGGGTACTGGGCCAGCAGCTTCTCGTAGTACGTGGCCATGTCGTCCGCGCTGCGGACCGCGCCCTCGAAGGTGTAGCCGTCCTCGCCGTGGAACTCCGACGAGGCGACGTCGAGGGCGAGCGCGATCTCCGCGCCCGGCTTGCGGCCGGCGGCCTCGATCGCCTCGAGGATGAGGTCGAGGGCGGCGGCATTGGAGTCGAGGTTCGGCGCGAAGCCGCCCTCGTCGCCCAGGCCGGTCGACAGCCCTCGGTCCCCCAGGACCTTCTTGAGCGCGTGGTAGACCTCTGCGCCCCACTGCAGCGACTGGCGGAATGAGGTCGCGCCGATCGGGGCGATCATGAACTCCTGGATGTCGACGTTGGAGTCCGCGTGGGATCCGCCGTTGAGGATGTTCATCATGGGCACCGGCATGACGTGCCCGTTGGGGCCGCCCAGGTACCGGTAGAGGGGCAGCTCCGCGCTCTCCGCGGCTGCGCGCGCGACGGCCAGCGAGACACCCAGGGTCGCGTTCGCGCCCAGGCGCGACTTGTTGTCCGTGCCGTCGAGGTCCAGCAGCGCCTGATCGACCAGCCGCTGCTCGTCGCCCTCGATGCCCGCGACCGCGTCGTTGATGTCGTCCAGGACCGCGTCCACCGCGTTCTGGACGCCCTTGCCCAGGTAGCGGTCGGGGTCGCCGTCGCGCAGCTCGACGGCCTCGTGCTCGCCCGTCGAGGCGCCGGACGGCACACCTGCTCGACCCACTGCGCCGTCCTCCAGGAGGACTTCGACCTCGATGGTCGGGTTGCCACGGGAGTCGAGGATCTCCCGTGCGTTCGCTGCCAGGATCTGTGCCACGGATTCTCCTTGATCATGCGCCGGTGCGCGTGTGCGGGAAGGTCGGTGCAAGCCTAGTGCACGCGCGCGGGCCCGTCCGGTCCCTCCGCCGCGATGAGATGCGTCCGCAGCCGGGCGACGACCCCGTCGGCCATGCCGTGATCGGCGAGGTACCCCTCCACTCCCCCGTGGTCGCGGTCCAGGCGGTCGAGGACGTCCGCGAGCCACTGGGGCTTCGCCTCCGTCGCCATCGTCGACACGGTCGAGATGCCCGCGGAGCTGAAGTGGGACCGCAGGGCGGCGCGGAAGTCCTCGCCCAGGTACTCCTCCGTGAGCGCGTAGTCCGCGATGACCGTGTCGCGATCGACCCCCAGCAGGGTGAGGATGAACGCCGCGGTGAGCCCCGTCCGGTCCTTGCCGGCGGAGCAGTGGAAGACGACGGCACCGTCCTGCTCCTGGGCCACGTGCGTGATGACCTCGACGAACCGCGTCCCGGCGGTCTCGATGGTCGCCGCGTAGAGGGAGGGCAGCGTGTGCGGGTCGAGGACGATACGGTCCGGGATGTCCTCATCGAGGGGGAAGTACCGGTTCCCCAGCAGCGGCAGGTGCGTGTAGCGGGCGCCCAGACCGTCCAGCGCGTCCGGGATGTTCCGCACCTCCATCTCCTCGCGCAGATCGATGACGGATCCGATGCGCAGGTCGCGCAGCAACCGCACGCCCGGCTCGCCCAGGCGGCCCAGTCCGTCGGCGCGGTACAGGCGTCCGGTCGCGACGCTGCCGCCGTCCTGCGTGGCGTATCCGCCCACGTCGCGGAAGTTGAAGGTGCCCGGGACCGCGATCCGCGGTGCCCGATGGGATCCACTCGACATGCGTGCTCCTCGTCGTCCCTGGGTCGGCCCGGGGCGTGCCCGGCCGGAGTCGTCCGGAGGGACCGGTTCAGTCGGTCCGGCTCCGCTCCGTCATTGTCCCCCGGATCTCTGCGAGGATCCCCACCGCCCTCTGCGCCGCCTCCCGGTGGGCGGCGGCGGAGGGCTCGTGCACCGCGTCCGAGGCCGCCTTCTCCTCCCGCTTGACCGCCTGGTACCGGCGCTGCACCTCCGGCAGCGGCACCGGATGCTCTGAGTCGAAGACGTGCGGGTGGCGCCGGACGTACTTCGCGACGAGCCGCTCCTGCAGCGCGTCCCACGTGGCGCCGGGACTGCGCTCCAGCCGGTCGTCCAGGAGTGCCGCGTGGAAGACGACCTGGTAGAGGACGTCCGCCAGTTCCGCCTCGACCGCCCGGGGATCGTCCTCGACGATCGCGGCCAGGAGCTCGACGGACTCCTCCAGGAGGTACGGCGCCAGCGACGCGTGGGTGTGGTCCGCGGCCCACGGGCAGCGCGCCCGGATGAACGCCATCATCGTCTCCGCGCTCATGTCCCGCGTGTCCGGCCGCGGCCACGGCTCCCGCACATCGCGCGGGTCCGGCAGGGCACCGCCGCCCGGCGCGCCGCGTGCATCCGCGCCACGTCCGTCCGCGCCGCCGCCTGCGGCTGCGCGTCCGTCCCCTGCCGGGTGCTCGTCGCTCGCCTGCCCACTCACGCCGGAGGCTCCTCCTCGACCGGGAGGATCGCCTCCAGGAACTGATGCGCCCACGTGAGGATCTCCGAGTCGACGACATCGTGGCGGTCGAAGCCGTTCCCGCCCACCGGCTTGGGCACCAGGATCGACCGCACCGCGGGCTTGATGAGCGACTTGGGGTACATCCGCTTGAGGCGGGCGATCTGCGAGTCCGGCAGGTCCTCGACGGGACCGAACCGGATGAAGTTCCCCTGGATGACGATGTCCGTGATGCCGGAGGCCCGCGCCCGGATGCGCAGCCGGGCGACGTCGGCCAGGACGCCCACGGCCTCGGGCGGGGTGCCGTACCGGTCGGTGAGCTCGGCGAGGACCTCCTGGATCTGCTCCTCGCCGGTCGCCGCCGCGAGCTTCCGGTAGGCCTCGAGGCGCAGGCGCTCGTGGTCGACGTAGTCGGTGGGGATGTGCGCGTCGACCGGCAGCTCGATGCGCATCTCCTTCTCCTCCTCCTGGGCCTCGCCGCGGAAGTTCGCGACCGCTTCGCCCACCAGCCGGACGTACAGGTCGAAGCCCACGCCCTCGATGTGACCGGACTGCTGACCGCCCAGAAGGTTGCCGGCGCCGCGGATCTCCAGGTCCTTCATCGCCACCTGCATGCCGGCGCCCAGCTCGGAGTGCTCGGCCAGGGTCTTGAGCCGGTCGTGCGCGGTCTCCGTGAGCGTGCCGTCCGGCGGGTAGAGGAAATAGGCGTAGGCGCGCTCGCGGCCGCGGCCCACCCGGCCGCGCAGCTGGTGCAGCTGCGAGAGACCGAACCGGTCGGCCCGGTCGATGATGAGCGTGTTCGCGTTCGCGATGTCGATGCCGGTCTCCACGATCGTCGTGCAGACGAGGACGTCGAACTTCCGCTCCCAGAAGTCGACGATGACCTGCTCCAGCTGCTTCTCGCCCATCTTGCCGTGCGCGATCGCGATGCGCGCCTCCGGCACCAGTTCCGCCAGGTGACCGGCGACGCGCTCGATGTCCTGGACCCGGTTGTGGATGTAGAAGACCTGCCCCTCGCGCATGAGCTCGCGACGGACCGCCGCGGCGACCTGGCGGTCCTCGTAGCGGCCCACGTACGTGAGGACGGGGTGCCGCTCCTCCGGTGGGGTCGCGAGCGTCGACATCTCGCGGATACCGGTGACCGCCATCTCGAGGGTGCGCGGGATGGGCGTCGCGGACATCGCGAGGACGTCGACGTCCGCCCGCATCGCCTTGAGCGTCTCCTTGTGCTCGACGCCGAACCGCTGCTCCTCGTCGATGATGACGAGACCCATGTCCTTGAAGGAGATCTCGCCGGACAGGAGTCGGTGCGTGCCGATCACCAGGTCGATCGTGCCGTCCTTCAGACCCGCGACGACCCGGTCGGACTCCTTCTTCGACTGGAAGCGCGACAGCGCCGCGACCGTGACGGGGAAGCCCGCATACCGTTCGGAGAACGTCTCGAAGTGCTGCTGGACCAGCAGGGTCGTGGGCACCAGGACCGCGACCTGCTTGCCCTCCTGGATCGCCTTGAAGGCGGCGCGGACCGCCACCTCCGTCTTCCCGTACCCCACGTCGCCGCAGATGAGGCGGTCCATGGGGACCGTCTTCATCATGTCCGCCTTGACCTCGTCGATCGTCGTGAGCTGATCCGGGGTCTCGACGTAGTGGAACGCGTCTTCCAGCTCCCGCTGCCAGGGCGTGTCCGGTCCGAAGGCGTGGCCCTGCGTGGCCTGCCGGGCGGAGTACAGGCGGACCAGTTCACCCGCGATCTCCTTGACGGCCTTCCGGGCGCGCGACTTCGTCTTCGCCCAGTCGGAGCCGCCCATCTTGTTGAGGGTGGGATTCTCGCCGCCCACGTAGCGAGTGACCTGGTCCAGCGAGTCCGAGGGGACGTACAGGCGGTCACCCGGGTGTCCGCGCTTGGAGGGGGCGAACTCGATGACGAGGTACTCGCGGGTGTGGGCGTCGCGCCCGCGCCCCGCGGTGCGCTGCACCATCTCGACGAACCGGCCCACCCCGTGCTGCTCGTGGACCACATGGTCGCCGGGTGCCAGGTTGAGGGGGTCGACCTGGTTGCGGCGCCGGCGTGCGGGCAGCTTGCGCATGTCACGGGTGGAGGACGCCGCGGCGCGCCCCAGCACATCCGCCTCCGTGAGGACGGCCAGCTTGAGGTCCTCGACGACGAAGCCGCCGAAGCCCGCCCCGGTCGAGACCTCGACGCGGCCCGCGGCGGTGAAGTCCGGGTCCTCGACCAGCGCGGCCGGGACCTCGGCGTCCGCGAAGACCTCGACGAGGCGCGCACCCGGCCCCTGGCCCTCCGTCAGCACGACGACGGACCAGTCATCGCGGATGAGGCGGTGGACGTCCTGCAGCACCGCCTCCACGTCTCCCTGGTAGCCGCGGGGTTCGCGCGCCGGCACCGTGAAGTCCTCGGAGCCGGGTGCGACCAGTTCCTCGTCGACCGCGAAGCCGCCCACCTCCCACCACGGGTGGCCCAGGATCCCCGCCGCCTCGCGCGTCTGCTCGAGGGTGCGGAAGTTCGCGGCGGAGAGGTCCACGGGGGCCTGCGCACCGTCGGAGGCGGATTCCCAGGCGGCCGCGAGGAACTCGTCGGAGGTGCGGACCAGGTCCTCCGCACGGCGGGCGACCTTCTCCGGCTCCACGACGAGCACGCGCGTCTGCTCCGGCATGACCGCGACGAGGGGCTCCATGCCGTCGGCCAGCACCGGTGCCAGCGACTCCATGCCCTCGACCGCGACGCCCGCCGCGATGCGCTCGAGCATGTCCGCAGCCGCCGGTGTCGTCGCGGCGAGCGCCGCAGCGCGTGCGCGGACCGCGGGGGTGAGCAGGACCTCGCGGCACGGCGGGGCGTGCAGCACCGGTGCGGGCTGCCCGTCCTCCACGGGGTGCGAGCGCTGGTCCGCGACCGCGAACGGGCGGATCTCCTCGACCTCGTCGTCGAAGAACTCGAGTCGCAGCGCAGTGTCCGCCGTGGGCGGGAAGATGTCGATGATGCCGCCGCGCACCGCGTACTCGCCGCGGCGCGACACCATGTCGACGCGCGAGTACGCGAGTCCCGACAGCGTCTCCGCCAGCTGCGTCAGGTCCATCCGGTCACCCGCGCTCAGCACGACCGGCTCCAGGTTCCCCAGTCCCTTGACCAGCGGCTGGAGGGCGGCGCGCACAGGTGCGACGACGACGCGCAGCGGGCTCCCGCCGGACTGTGCCGCGTCCGCCTCCGGGTGGGCCAGGCGGTGGAGGACGGTGAGGCGTTCGCCCACGGTGTCGGAGCGCGGCGAGAGCCGCTCGTGCGGCAGCGTCTCCCAGGAGGGGAACACGGCGATCGACTCCGCCGGCAGGTGGTCCTCCAGCGCGCGCGCCAGATCCTGAGACTCCCGCGTCGTCGCCGTCACGACCAGTGCGGTGCCCGTCGCGGCGGTGCGGGCGATGAGCGCCGGCAGCAGTCCCCGCACCAGGGACACGGTGCCGCCCGGCGAGGCGGGGTCCGCGACCGCTTGGCGGACGTCGTCGAAGGCGGGCAGCGTGAGGGCAGAGCTCAATCCAGTCAGCACGCGGACCAGTCTAGGGGGCGGCCCGGACACGGGCCCGGTGGTGTCGGGACTGCCACACCGCTGACGCACCCCGGTGCGGACCGTGCCCCACACTGGAGGCATGGACCAGTCGCACAGCAGACCCGGCGGGCGCCGCGCGGACGCGGTCAAGCCGACGAGCGCCGGCCGACGGAGACGGTGGACGGTCCGGGGCCTCCACCTCGTGGCGTGCGCAGCCTACGTCATCGCGTCCGTCGTCCCGGTCATGGAGGCGCCCCGGGACTCGAGCAGTCACGAGATCCGGCTCAATGCCCTGGGCGACATGGGGTCGGACAGCATCGACGGCCCCTCCCTGCTGGTGTGGCTGCTCGTGGCGTCGGCGGTCGTGGGGGCGCAGTGGTTCCCCGTCTCCCGCGCATGGGGCCTGCTCTCCCTGCTGGCAGGGGCCACCACAGCTCTGCTCTGGGGCGGCCTGGTGAGGACTCCCCCGCTTCTCATGTGGGACGGGCAGATGCCGGACGGCACGCCCACAGGCGGCATGCTCGTCGCAGAGCCCACACCGTGGATCACGTGCGCGGCGCTCACCGCCGCCTGCCTCGTCGCGGGCGGGTTCTGCGCTGTCGTGTGGGGCCGATGGCCGTCCGCGCGGACCGTTCCCCCAGCTTCATGACGGATACTCGGGCCATGTCGTCCCGTCCCGCAGCCCCGCGCACCCCGTACGCCGCCCGCTTCGGTCCCCCGCTCGTCCTGCTCGCCCTCATGTGGGTCGTCGAGTTCGCGGACCTGCTGCTGCCCGGTCGCTTCGAATCGCTGGGCATCCGCGCGTGGGACCTCACCCATCTGCCCGGGATCGTCCTGGCGCCCCTGCTGCACTCGACGTGGGCGCACCTCATCTCGAACTCGATCCCGTTCCTGATCCTGGGCTGCCTCGTCGCGGCGGAGGGCGCCCGCCGCTTCTGGACCGTCACGGCGATCGCGACCGCCGTGGGTGGGATCGGCCCCTGGTTCCTCGCGCTGCCGGGAACGGTGACCGTGGGCGCGTCGGGCCTGGTGTTCGGCTACTTCGCGTATCTCATGGTCCGCGTCTTCACGGCCCGCAGCATGGGCCACCGGATCCTCTACGCCGTCATCGCACTGGCGGTGTTCTCCGTGTACGGAGGATCGATGCTGGTGGGCGTGCTGCCCGTGCACGTGGGCATCTCGTGGCAGGGCCACCTCTTCGGCGCCCTGGGCGGGACGGCAGCCGCCCTCCTCACCCGCCCCCGCTCGGACCTCAGCGGGGGGCGTGGAAGCGCTGCTGCGTCGCCTCGAGACCGTCTGCGATGAGCGCCTCCACCGCGTCCGCAAGATCGGACACGAAGATCGGCAATGTCGTCCTCTCCTGCGCGGTGAACCGCCCCAGCACATAGTCGGCGGTGTCCATCCGCCCGGGCGGTCGGCCCACCCCCGCGCGCACGCGCAGGTAGTCCCGGGTGCCCAGATGACTGGTCATCGAGCGCAGTCCGTTGTGGCCGCCCTCGCCGCCGCCCCGCTTGAGACGGATCGTGTCGTAATCGAGGTCCACGTCGTCGTGGATCGCGATGACCGTCTCCGCTCCCACGGAGTGGAAGCGCGCCAGCTGACCCACGGGCTGGCCCGATTCGTTCATGTAGGTGGCAGGGCGCACCAGCACCGCGCGGGCACCGGGCACGCCGCCGCTGCCGGGCATCCGGACGGTCGCCGCCTGCGCGCGCGCCTTCGTCCGTGCCAGCCGCCCGCTGGTGCGCTGCAGCAGCTCGTCGACGACGAGGTATCCGATGTTGTGCCGGGTCGCCTCGTACCGGGACCCGGGATTGCCCAGGCCCACGACCAGCCACGTGTCAGCCGCCATGCGGGACCCCCGCCTCTCTTCCGTCCGTGACGCCTGCGTTGACTGTGACGTCTGGTCTGTCTGTGCACGCGCTTCCGCGCACGCAGGAGCGTGCGCGTGCGGGGTGGCATCCGCGCCCGGAGTCATCCACCCCCGGGGACATCCTCGCCCATCGGCACGGGTCCCCGCACACGCGCGGCGGGGCGGGACCGGTTCTGGTCCCGCCCCGCCGTGCAGCAGCGCGCGGAGTGCTGGGTGGTGAGCCGCTCCGTCAGGAGGATCGCTCCCCCGGGAGGATCACTCCTCCTCAGCCGCGGCCTCGTCGTCGGACGACTCCTGGGCGTCGTCGGGCTCGGCACCGGTCGCGGCTGCGGCCTCCTCGTCGACCGCGTCGGACTCGAGCTCCGCCTCGAGCTGCTCCGCGGAGAGCTCGGCGGAGATGTTGACGACCAGCAGCTCGCCGTCGGAGACCAGCTCGGTGCCCTCGGGCATCGTCACATCGGCGGCGTAGACGTGGTCGCCCACCTCGCGGCCCTCGATGGAGACCTCGATCGACTCGGGCAGCTTCGTCGCGTCCGCGGAGATGAGCAGCGACTGGTTGTCGACGGACACGAGCGTGCCGGGTGCGGCCTCGCCCTCGACGACGACGGGAACGTCGACCTCGACCTTCTCGCCGCGCTTGACGAGCAGCAGGTCCAGGTGCTCGATCACACGGGTGACCGGGTTGATCTGGACGTCCTTCGCCAGCGACAGCTCGCTCTTGCCGGACTCCGGGTTCGTGAGCTTCAGCAGCGCGTTGGGGGTGCGCAGCGCCAGCATCGTGGGGTGCGCGTCCAGCAGGAGGTGGACGGGCTCCATGCCGTGGCCGTAGAGGACTGCGGGGACCTTGCCCTCGCGGCGGAAGCGGCGGGCAGCGCCCTTGCCGAACTCCTCGCGGCGGGTGACATCGAGAGTGGCATCAGCCATGGTGGTGCTCCTTCTTCACAGGTGGTGCCTCGTACGGACGGAGAGCCCCTCCTGCTCGGAGCGCGCGCCCGGGGGCCGCTGCGAGAGTATGAGGACCGCGTCGATCACGGAGGCCGTCGGGGCCTCCCTCGCCGAGGTGACCACACCATGGTACGCGCTGGAGCCCCGCGCACCAAGCCGGGACAGCCGGCCGACTCCGTGACGAACCGGCTCCGAACGCTGAGGTGCGAGTACACGCCTGAGATTCACAGATCTCAGGCGTGTACTCGCACCTCAGCGAGACGGGAACGCGCTCAGGCGACCCGTGCGCTCAGAGGTCGACGTTCTCGAAGAGGCTCGTGACGGAGCCGTCCTCGAACACCTCATGGACCGCGCGGGCCAGCAGCGGTGCGATGGAGAGCACGGTGAGCTTGTCGAACGTCTGGTCCTCGCGCAGGGGCAGCGTGTTCGTCACGATGACCTCCTCGGCGACCGAGTCCTTGAGGCGCTCGACGGCGGGGCCGGAGAACACCGCGTGCGTCGAGACGATGATGACGCCCTTCGCGCCCGCGGACATGCACGCCTCCGCGGCCTGCACGATCGTGCCGCCGGTGTCGATCATGTCGTCGACCAGCACGCAGTGGCGGCCCTCGACCTCACCGACGACCCGGTTGGCCTTCGTCTCGTTGGGACGCGTGATGTCGCGCGTCTTGTGGATGAACGCCAGCGGGACGCCGCCCAGGCTGGCGGACCAGTTCTCCGCGACCTTGATGCGGCCGGCGTCCGGGGACACGACCGCCAGGTCGTCCGGGTAGTTCTCCTTGACGTAGTCCGCCAGGAGCGGCAGCGCCACGAGGTGGTCGACGGGCCCGTCGAAGAAGCCCTGGATCTGCGCGGTGTGCAGATCGACCGTGATGAGGCGGTCCGCACCGGCCGTCTTGAAGAGGTCCGCCATGAGGCGCGCGGAGATGGGCTCGCGACCGCGGTGCTTCTTGTCCTGGCGCGCGTACGGGAAGAACGGCGCGATGACCGTGATCCGCTTGGCGGAGGCGCGCTTGAGCGCGTCCACCATGATGAGCTGCTCCATCATCCACTCGTTGATGGGCGTGGTGTGCGACTGCATGACGAAGACGTCCGTGCCGCGCACCGACTCGCCGAAGCGCACGTAGATCTCGCCGTTCGCGAAGTTGTAGATGTCCGTGGGCAGGAGCTCCGTGCCCAGACAGTCCGCGACCTGCTCGGCCAGCTCGTTGTTCGCCCGTCCGCTGACGAGCACGAGCTTCTTGTTGCCCGCGGTGGTGATCGACTTCACGTTCACGACTCCTTCTCAGCGCTGTCCGCTTCGTCCGTGCTGCTGCCGGGCCGGTTCGGTCCTGCAGAGTCTGTCGCGGGGTCCGCGTCCGCGGTCCCCGCCGCCATCTGCGCCGCGCGCGCGGCGGGGGTGCCGGGGCGCTTCGCCTCGACCCACCCCTCGATGTTGCGCTGGCGGCCCTCCGTGATCGCGAGCGCCCCGGCGGGGACGTCCTCACGGATGACGGTCCCGGCACCGGAGTAGGCGCCGTCGCCCACGGTCACCGGTGCGATGAACATCGTGTCGGAGCCCGTCTTCACGTACGAACCGATCGTCGTGCGGTTCTTGTTGACCCCGTCGTAGTTGACGAACACGGACGAGGCGCCGATGTTCGACTGCTCGCCGATCGTCGCGTCGCCCACGTACGTGAGGTGCGGGACCTTCGTCCCGTCGCCGATCTGCGCGTTCTTCGTCTCGACGAACGTGCCGATCTTCGCCTGCGCGCCCAGCTCCGTGCCCGGCCGCAGGTAGGCGAACGGTCCCACCGTCGCGCCCGCGCCGATGACGGAGAGCGAGCCGTGCGTCCGGGAGATCGTGGCGCCCGCTCCCACCTCCGTGTCCGACAGGGTGGAGTCCGGTCCGATGACGGCGTCCGCGGCGATGTCGCACGCGCCGTGCAGCTGCACTCCGGGCAGGATCGTCACGTCCGGGGCGATGACGACGTCCGCGTCGATCCACGTGGTCTCCGGGTCGACGACCGTCACGCCCGCGCGCATGTGCGCCTCGACGATGCGGCGGTTGAGCTCGCGACCCAGCTGCGCCAGCTGGACGCGGTCGTTGGCGCCCTCGACCTGCCACACGTCGTCCGTCGTGAGGGCCGCGACGCGGGAGCCCGCCCCGCGGGCGATCCCGATGACGTCCGTCAGGTACTTCTCGCCCTGCGCGTTGTCCGTGCTGACCTCCGCCAGTGCGCTGCGCAGCACGCGCGCGTCGAAGGCGTAGATGCCGGAGTTGATCTCCGTGAGGCGCTTGACGGCGTCGTCCGCGTCCTTCTCCTCGACGATGCGCTCCAGGCCGCCCTGGGCATCGCGCACGATCCGCCCGTAGCCGGTGGGGTTCGCCACGTTCGCGGACAGGACGGTCACGGCGTTCGTGTGCGACTCGTGGTGCTCCACGAGCGCCAGCAGCGTGTCCGTCGTGAGGAGAGGGACGTCGCCGTACGTGACGACGACGGTGCCGCCGATGTCCTCCGGCAGCTGCGTGAGCGCGCACTCCGCCGCACGCCCCGTGCCGGGCACGTCGTCCTGGTCCGCGACGAGGACAGACCGGTCGATCGAGCCGGAGATCGACTCGAGGTGCTCCGCGACCTGTTCGCGAGCGTGCCGCAGGACGACGACCAGGTGCTCGGGCCCCGTGCCCGCGGCCGCGCTGATCGCGTGGTGCAGGAGGGATCGGCCCGCGATCGGGTGCATGACCTTGGGCGTCGCCGACTTCATCCGGGTCCCCGCACCTGCGGCGAGGACGATCACGGCTGCCGGACTGTGCTGCGGCATGTGTGGGGCTCCTTGTGTAGCGGATCGCTTCATCCCGCTCCGCCCCTAGGATTCGAACCTAGACCACACGGCACCAAAGGCCGGCGTGCTGCCATTACACCAGGGCGGACCGCGCTCCCCGGGGCGGCGGGCGCTGGGTGCAATCCTGCCACTAGACTCGGGGGTATGGAAATCCTCCGCATCATCCTCGTGATCCTGCATCTGCTGGGAATGGCCATCATCATCGGCGGGTACTTCGCCAACATCAAGGCCCCGAAGGTCGCCCCGGGCATGCTCCACGGCTCGTACCTGCAGCTCGTCACCGGCCTCGCCCTGGCCGGCCTCGCGGAGGCCCTCGTCGACGAGGACTCCTCCGTCAACCACATGAAGATCGGCATCAAGCTCCTGCTCGCGATCGCCGTCACCGTCTTCGCGATCATCGGCAAGCGGAAGGAGAAGGCGAACCCGGACCAGGGCGCCTCCGCCGCGATGTCGCACGCGACCGGCTGGGCCGCGATCGCCGCGGTCATCGTCGCCGTGTCCGTGCCCGGGACCGTGGTGGGCTGACACTCCCCCGCGATCCGATGCGCCCCCTCAGCGCTCCCTCCCGCGGCCCGGCTCGTCTGAGCCGGGCCGCGTCCGTTCCGGCTGATAGGTTCGCCCTGCTATGAGCTCACCCTTCGATTTCCTCTCCGTCCTCTCCCCCCGTCCGGTCGCGGACGACCGCGCCGCTGACGACGATGCCGTGGGTGCCCCCGGGCTGTGGGACACCGCCGCCGAGGCCGCGGTCGCCTCTCCGTCGACCGCCCCCGCCGCTGCGGGCGGGGAGGCGGGACCGGAGACGGCCTCGGCAGCGGGGTCCGCGGAGGACCTGCTGGACAGCCTCAACCCGGCCCAGCGGGAGGCCGTCCTGCACAGCGGCGCACCGCTCCTCATCGTCGCGGGTGCGGGCTCCGGGAAGACGAGCGTGCTGACCCGGCGGATCGCCCACACGCTGCGCACGGGGCGGGCGCGCCCCGGCGAGATCCTCGCGATCACGTTCACGAACAAGGCGGCGAAGGAGATGCAGGAGCGGATCGGCGCACTCGTGGGCCCCGCGGCCCGCACGATGTGGGTGTCGACCTTCCACTCCGCGTGCGTGCGCATCCTCCGCCGCGAGGCGAAGACGCTGGGGCTCACCTCCAGCTTCACGATCTACGACGCGCAGGACTCGCTGCGGCTGCTCACGCAGATCGCGCGCGAGGAGAACCTGGACCCCAAGAAGTTCCCTCCGCGGGCGCTGCGGTCGCGGATCTCCGGGCTCAAGAACGATCTGCTGACGCCGGACGACTTCGCGGCGACGGTGTCGGAGCACCGGCCCCACGACCAGGCGGTGTCGACCGTGTACCGCCGCTACCAGGACCGGCTGCGGCGGGCGAACGCGCTGGACTTCGACGACCTCATCATGGAGACCGTCCACCTGCTGGGTGCGTTCGACGCGGTCGCGCAGAACTACCGGGCGCGGTTCCGCCACATCCTCGTCGACGAGTACCAGGACACGAACCCGGCGCAGTATCAGCTCATCCGGCTGCTGGCGGGTGCAGATCTGCCGGACGGACCCACGGCGGAGCTGACGGTCGTGGGTGACGCGGACCAGTCGATCTACGCGTTCCGCGGCGCGACGGTGCGCAACATCGTCGAGTTCGAGGAGGACTTCCCGCGGGCGCACGTCGTGCTGCTGGAGCAGAACTACCGGTCGACGCAGACCATCCTGTCCGCGGCGAACGCGGTCATCGCGCACAACGACGACCGCAAGGACAAGCGCCTGTGGACGGACAGCGGCGACGGGGCGAAGGTGACCGGCTGGGTCGCGGACACGGAGCAGGCGGAGGCCCGCTTCATCGTCGAGCGGATCGACGAGCTGCGCGACGACGAGGGGCTGGCGTACGGAGACGTCGCGGTCTTCTACCGGACCAACGCCCAGTCCCGCGCGATCGAGGACGCACTGGTGCGGGCGGGCATGCCGTACCGCGTCGTGGGCGGCACCCGCTTCTACGAGCGCAAGGAGATCAAGGACGCCCTCGCGTACCTGCGCGTCCTGGCGAACCCGGCGGACGACGTGAACCTCCGCCGGATCCTGAATGAGCCCAAGCGCGGGATCGGCGACCGGACGGAGGCGCTCATCGCCGCGCACGCGGAGCGCCACCGGACCACGTTCCGGGAGGCACTCGAGGACGCGCAGAACGCGGTGGGCATCACGACCCGGTCGCTGGGCCCCGTCCGCACGTTCCTCTCACTGCTGGAGGACCTCGCCGGAGTGGCGGAGGGCAGCGGTGTCGCGGCGTCGCTGGAGGCGGTGCTGGAGCAGACCGGCTATCTCGCCTCGCTCAACGAGTCGACGGATCCGCAGGACGAGTCGCGGGTCGACAACCTGGCGGAGCTCGTCGCGGTGGCGGAGCAGTACGACGCGGGGACGGAGGACGGGACCCTCGATCAGTTCCTCGAGGCCATCGCGCTGTCCTCCGATTCGGATGCCCTCCCGGACGAGGACGACGGCGAGGTCACACTCATGACCCTGCACACTGCGAAGGGCCTCGAGTTCCCCGTCGTGTTCCTCACCGGCATGGAGGACGGCACGTTCCCGCACCAGCGCTCGTTCACCTCCTCGCAGGAGATGTCGGAGGAGCGCAGGCTCGCGTACGTGGGCCTCACGCGCGCCCAGCGGAAGCTCGTCCTCACCCGCGCGGAGACGCGCAGCATGTGGGGGCAGCCGCAGTACAACCCGCCCAGCCGTTTCCTGGCGGAGATCCCGGAGACGCTCATCGACTGGGAGTCGACCGGCAGCGGTGCCGGCCTGGGCGGCGGTGGTGGCAGCGGCCTCGGCGGCGGGTCGGGACCGTACGGGTCCGCCTACGGCCGCGGCTCGTCCGGCGGAGGGTCCGCCTTCGGTGGCGGTCGCAGCGGCGGCGGGGGCGGACGGGCGGCGTCGACCAGTCCCGGCTCCGGGTTCCCCAACCGGATCCGTCCGCAGCGCGAGGTCGTCGCCGTGGAGGCGGGCGACCGCGTCTCGCACGATTCGTTCGGCCTGGGCACCGTCGTCGAGGTCACGGGGGCGGGCGACAAGACCGTCGCGGTCGTCGACTTCGGATCGGAGGGGACCAAGCGTCTGCTCATGCGCTACGCACCCGTCGAGAAGCTCTGAGCCGCGCGCGGCCTGACGGAATCGATCGGGCCGGTGCCGGGTCAGACCCCTGTGAATGGATCGGACCCCCGATCGCAGATGCGATCGGGGGTCCGGCCGGGTCAGGAGAGGATCAGCGCTGCTGGTCCTTGTCCCCGCCCTTCTCGTCGTTGTCGCCCAGGCCCAGGTGGCCGGACACTGCGTCCTTGCCCTGGTCGACCTGGTCGCTGTACTTGTCGCCGGTCGCGTTGTTGGCTGCGTCGGACGCACGGTCCAGGCCCTCGCCTGCGACCTTCTGACCCTGTTCGGTGTTCATTGCGTCCTGCGCCTTGCCGGCCAGATCTCCGAGTCCCATACTGTTCCTCCTCTGTCACGACGCCCGCCTTCGAACGGCGGCTACAGGAACGACACTTCCATCCGCGCCGCGACCGGTGCAAGGTCAGGGAGGTCATCACAGGATGCGCACAGGTCCCAGTCAGCGTGCACGGAGGTCTCCCATCCGGGGCGCGCGGGAGACACGACCCCATCCCGCAGCGGCGGAGGCGCTCACCCCGGAATGGACCAGGTCACGAGGATCATCGCGACGGCGGCGCAGAAGAACAGCGCGGCATCGAAGCCGCGACCGCGGTTGCGGACCGTCGCCCACCACGGCTCCGGCAGGAGCCGCAGCGTCCCCGCCGTCGCGCATACGAGCGCCAGCAGCGTGCCGGACAGGCGGAAGCTCACCGTCGCCGCGACGACGGCCGCGACGAGGCAGACGAGCTCCGCGAGCATGACCCAGTCCCGCAGGGTCGGGTCGGAGAAGCGGCGCTTCCAGTAGATCCACCGCTTCGAGAACCACCTGCGCCCCGCCTTCCGCGTCCGATGACGTGCGGAGGGCGGGGGCGGTGCGGGTCGCTCAGTGGAAGAAATGACGGGCACCCGTGACGTACATGGTCACGCCCGCTGCCTGCGCCGCGGCGACGACCTCCTCGTCGCGGATCGATCCGCCCGGCTGCACGATCGCCTTCACGCCGGCGTCGAACAGCACCTGGGGTCCATCTGCGAACGGGAAGAAGGCATCGGAGGCGCACACGGAGCCGGCTGCGCGCTCCGCACCCGCGCGCTCGACGGCCAGGCGGGCGGAGTCCACACGGTTGACCTGTCCCATGCCCACGCCCACGGCGGCACCGTCGCGGGCCAGGAGGACCGCGTTCGACTTGACCGCGCGGCAGGCGCGCCACGCGAACTCGAGGTCGCGCAGCGTCGCGGCGTCCACGGCCTCCCCCGCGACCAGGGTCCATGCCTCGGGCCGGTCCCCGTCGGCCTGCAGCAGGTCGCGCTCCTGCAGGAGCAGCCCGCCGCCGATCTGCTTCGTCTCGAGCACCGGAGCGGCGTGCTCGCCCAGCTCCAGGAGGCGGAGGTTCTTCTTCGTCGACAGCAGTTCGAGCGCGTCCGCCTCGAACGACGGTGCGGCCAGCACCTCCGTGAAGATCGGCTTGATCGATTCCGCCAGCGCCAGGGTAACGGGTCGGTTCGCGGCGATGACACCGCCGTACGCGGACACGGGGTCCGTCGCGTGCGCGCGCGCATGGGCCTGGGCGATGTCCTCGCCCACGGCGATCCCGCACGGGTTGGCGTGCTTGATGATGGCGACGGCCGGGTCCTCGAAATCGTAGGCGGCCCGGATCGCCGCGTCGATGTCCTGGTAGTTGTTGAAGGACATCTCCTTGCCGCCCAGCTGGACCGCGTTCGCGACTCCCCCGGCACCGGCGACCGCGTACACCGCGGCCCGCTGGTGAGGGTTCTCCCCGTAGCGCAGGTCCGCGGCCTTGCGGACGGCGGAGCCGGTGAACTCCGGCAGCGCGTCGTCGTCCTGGGCGATCTGCTCCGCCATCCAGCCGGCGACGGCCACGTCGTAGGCGGCCGTGTGCGCGAACGCGTCTGCGGCCAGCTGCGTGCGGCGGGCCCGGGTGAAGCCCTCGCCCTGCGCGGCCTCGACGACCTCGGAGTAGACCGCCGGGTCCGTGACGATCGCGACGCTGGGGTGGTTCTTCGCGGCCGCGCGGACCATCGACGGACCGCCGATGTCGATCTGCTCGACGCATTCGTCGAAGCCTGCGCCGGAGGCGACGGTCTGGGTGAACGGGTAGAGGTTCACGACGACCAGGTCGAACGCCTCGATGCCCAGCTCCGCGATCTGCTCGAGGTGCTCCGGCTTGCGGGTGTCGGCCAGGATCCCGGCGTGGACGCGCGGGTGGAGGGTCTTGACCCGGCCCTCGAGCGTCTCCGGGAAGCCCGTCAGCTCCTCGACCGGGGTGACCGGGACACCGGACTCCGCGATCCGACCGGCGGTGGAGCCGGTCGACACGAGGGCGACGCCGGCGGCGTGGAGGCCCGCGGCGAGCTCCTCGAGTCCGGTCTTGTCGTAGACGCTGATGAGGGCGCGGCGGATGGGGCGGGCGTTCTGCACGGGTCTGGTGCCTCCTGGTCAGATGGCTGTCGGGGTCTGCGGGGTGGATGGGACAGGGGCCGACGATCCGGCGGGCGCGGGCGTCCAGCCCGTCACCCGTCGACCGTCGACGCGGAGTGCACCGTGGGCCAGGAAGCCCAGGAGCTCGACGAGCCGGGACCTCTCCACCGCGCGGATGCGCTCGTGGAGGGAGTCCTCGTCATCGTCGTCGTGCACGTCCAGGGGGAACTGGGCGATGATCGGGCCGGTGTCCACGCCGGCGTCGACCAGGTGGAAGGTCGTGCCCGCCACCTTCACCCCGTGGGCCAGCGCGTCGCGGACCCCGTGGGCACCGGGGAACGCGGGCAGCAGCGCGGGGTGCGTGTTGAGGATGCGCTCGGGGAAGGCCTCGATGAAGGTCCGGCCCAGGATGCGCATGAAGCCGGCGGACACGACCCAGTCCGGGGCGTGGGCCCGGACGGCCTCGGTGAGTGCGGCGTCCCAGGCCCCGCGCGAGTCGTGGTCCGCAGGCGCGACGACGAAGGTCTCGCGCCCGGCCGCCCGGGCCCGGTCCAGGACGCCCGCGTCGGCCTTGTCGGAGCCGACCGCGACGATCTCCACACCGGCCCGTCCGTCGCCGAACGCGTCGAGGAGGGCCTGGGTGAGGGTTCCGGAGCCGGAGGCAAGGATCACGCATCGCACGCGGGACAGTCTAGAGGACCGGCCCCCGCATCGATCCGCCGCGGGAACGGCGGCCGCGCGTGTGCGAGACTGGGACTGTGAGCACTCCCAGCCCCGTCGACGACACCCCGCGCACCCCGCCGCCCGCAGGCGGCCCCGGATCGGGCGGACAGTCGCCCTCGGACCCGCGGGCCGACGGCCCCGGCGGCACAGGTCCGAGCGGCAAGGGCCCGAACGGTACGGGTCCCGACGGCTCGGGACCGGAGAAGCCCACCGGACCCCAGCGCGCGGTCGTCCGCTACAGCCTGGCGCTCGCGGGCCTGCTGGCCGGTGCGATCCTCTTCTCGATGCTGAGCCTGCCGCTCGTCATGCTGTCCGGTGTGCTCGCCGTCGCCGCGATGATCTGCGCGGTCATCTGCCTCATCGTCGGCATTCGCGCGGGTCAGGTGCCGCAGGCGATCGTGACCGGTGTCATCGGCCTCATCGTGGGCGGCTACGTCTTCGTCTCCGCGGTGTCGACCGCGTTCATCTGGGACATCCGCGCGGAATACGAGGAGTGCATCTCCGACGCGATCACAGAGCAGACCCGCGCCCTGTGCCAGGAGGACTACAACTCGCAGATCGGCGACTGGTTCGAGAACCTCACCGGTCAGCCGCTGCCCGGTTCGCCAGCAGGCTGAGCCCCCACGCTCCGGCGACCCCCGCGATCGCACCCGCGCTCACGAGACCGGTCGTCGCGAGCACCGGAGCCCCGAAGGCCTCGAGTCCCGCGGGCCCCACGGCCCCCGTCGCGAACAGGCTGAGGCCGGCCGTCACGCACACGATGCCGCCGGCGGTCAGGACAACCGTGCGCCAGTCAAGGACGTCCACCCACTGCCGTCGTCCCGCCGTCGCGACACCCGCGGCCAGCGGCAGGACCAGCACGAACGCCCACCCCCACACCGGCGACCCCGTGGGGATCGCCGCCAGCACCGGGACCGCCGGCACCAGCGCCGCCTGATCGGTGAAGGGCGAGGCGACCGCCACCGTGCTCAGCTGGATCCCGGCGCCGGACATCCAGCTGAGCGCCAGGTGCAGGAGCGTGGGCACGAAGAGCAGCTGAACGGTGCCCAGCCCCAGGCCCGCGGCCGTGGGATCCGTGTACCCGGACAGGGCCTCGCCCATCGCGGACCACCCCGTCGCCAGCGCGACGAGGAGTCCCGCGACCGCGACGATCGCGGTGGCCGCACCCACGCGCCGCAGCACGAGGACCGCGCCCTCGATCGCGTCCGCCCACGCAGCCCCCGCCCGGTCCGTGACGGTGTCGAGCAGCGCCATCGCCCACCGGCTCGCCGTGCCGCTACGCCGGTCCGGTCCCAGCACGGCGACGAGTGACGCGGTCGCCAGGAGGAGGAAGAAGCGGACGACGCCGAGGCCGGTGAACCGTCCCGCTCCCACCAGCAGTCCCGCGAGGACGAGGAAGACGACGACGAGGAACAGGCAGGTGACGAGGCCCGTCGTCGCGGCGTACCGGGTGGCGGGCAGCGATCCGGACCGGACGAGGACCTCGTTCGCGGCGAGCGCGCGACGGGTCCGCCGGAGGCCGGAGACGACGACGGCGAACAGGCCCAGGCTCAGCAGCGTGGGCGGCAGGCCCCATCCGCCGGACAGCTCCCAGCCCGACGATGCCGCCAGGATGGTCCCGGCCCACACCGGGACCATCCGCAGCGGCTGCAGCTGGGCGATCGCGACGAACCAGGCGACGACCGCAACGAAGAGGACCGTGAGGCCCAGCGCGAGCACGACGCGGAGCGCCTCCAGCGCACCGATGACGACCGGGTGACGACTGGAGATCCGGGGGAAGGCGGGAGTCGAGGGCATCGCGGACCATTGTGCCCGTCCCGGCCCGCGGTCGCGGCGCTCGACACACCCTCCGTGCCACCTCCGAGTGGTACCTTGGAGCGACCGGAGACAACTCCTGTCTCCGCACCCTGTCGTCGACGTCCTGAAGGTGAGCCCCTGGCGATGAGCGCTGGAGAACCCGACCCGCAGATCCCGCCCAGGCCGGACCGCACTCCGGAAGAGGCGCAGCAGGAGTACGACTCCCAGGGACTGCCCCAGTCCGCGCAGCCGGAGTCGAGGGAGTCGGACACCGTCCGGTCGGAGTCCTCGGAGCCCACCTCGGCGTGGGCACCGGAGCAGCTGGACGCGCACGGTGCGGACACGTCGTCGGAGTCCTGGGCCTCGCAGCCGCAGCCCTGGGACGACCAGCAGGGTGTCGGAGACGGCGGACAGAACGCCTGGGGCGACCCGCCTGCGGCCCCCGCTTTCGGCGAGGGGTCCCACTCCCCTGACGCGCAGAGCACGGACCCGTACGCGTCCGACCCCTACAGCTCGCACCAGTACGGCTACGGCGCCGCACCGGATGCCGCCTCCGGTCCCGGCCAGGGCTCGGGCGCATCCGCCCCGTACGGCTCCGGCCCCTCCTTCGGTACGAACCCCGCCTTCGGCGATTCCGCGGCCGGGTACGCCGCGGCACCCGCGGCGGGCAGCGGGCCGGCGCACGCAGACACGGGGTCCGTCCCCCAGCCGGCGCCCGCTCCGGGCTATGCACCCGACGCGCACGCGCCCAAGCGGGAGCGGACGAAGTCCGGCAAGTCGAAGCTGCCGCTCATCCTGTCGCTGTCCGCGGTGGGCGTCGTCCTCATCCTCGTAGTCGTGGGCGCGCTCGTCATCATGAACATGAATCGCACCCAGTACGGCCCGGAGACGGTCGCGCAGGAGTACTTCGACGCGATCGCCGCAGGCGACATGGACGCGGCGACGGACGTGGCGAAGGCCACCGTGCCCAACGGTGCCAACGAGACGCTGCTGAGCCCGGAGATCTTCGCGGCCTCGGGCGAGACGATCGAGAAGGTCTCGATCGGCGAGGCGGACATCGACGGCGACACCGCCACGATGACGGCCACCTACGCCCTGGGCGGCCAGGACTACGAGGTGCCGCTCACCGCCACGAAGACCGGGCGCCAGGGCCTGTTCTTCGACCAGTGGGAGCTGACGGCCCCCACCCTCCAGACCCTGTACCTCGACCTCACGCAGACGGAGGGCGCCACGGTCAACGGCGAGCCCGTCGACCTGGAGATGGGTGCGACGGAGTACGCCGTCCTGCCCGGTGCCTACGAGGTCGCGATCCCGGAGACGAAGTACACGCAGGAGGGCACCGCCGCGATCACGGTGGGCTTCTCCCCCGCGGAGCAGCCGCAGCCCGCGGAGCTGTCGGTCCAGATCTCTGTGACGGACGAGTACAAGGACGACGTCATGAAGGCCGTCGAGAAGAAGCTCGACGAGTGCCTCGAGTCCGGAAAGCTCGAGACCGACTGCGGGTTCTTCTCCCGCGACGGCTTCGAGACGGACGAGGACAAGGAGGTCTACGACGAGCTCCGGACGGACGACATCGACTTCGAGATGACGGAGGAGCCGAAGATCGTCGTGACGGACTACGGCGCCGCGACGACCGGGTCCTTCTACACGGACTCGGAGCAGCCCGGCAAGGTCCGGGCCGTGGTCCGCACGGAGGGCGGCGACCGCTATGAGCTCACGACGGATCTCATGCCGTCGGGCACCGTCACGGTCGAGGACGACGAGATCGTCATCACCTACTTCTTCAACGGCTGAGCCCCGGACCCGGACGGGCCACCCTCGGACGCGGAAGGGGCGTGCAGCGGATCCGCTGCACGCCCCTTCCGCGTCTGCCCGCTCGCGACCGGCGTCGGCCGGCCGCCCTCAGGCCTGCTGCACGCCCACCGTGCGAGCCGGGAGAGGCGCATCCACGAGCTCCTCGAGCCGCTGGGAGAACGACAGCACCCCCCCGTCGTCGAACCGACGGCCGGCGACCTGGACCCCCACCGTCCGCCCGTCCGGGGTGAAGCCCGCGTGCACGGTGGACGCGGGCTGCTCCGACATGTTGTAGGGAACGGTGAAGCCGATGTGCTGCATGGGCAGCGACGGGTCGCTGAACGGCATGGGATGCTCCGCCGGGAACGCCGCCATGGGCGCGACGGGCGAGAGGACGACGTCGACGCCCACGGTCGCATCGATCGTGACGGAGCGCATCCGCTGGATCGAGTGGTAGCAGCGCAGCAGGTCGACCCCGGGCACGTCCGCTCCGGCCTGCGCCCACTGGGCGACGTGCGGCAGGATCCTCCGCTGCTCCTCGACGGGCAGCGCGGAGTACGTGTCCCACGACCGCACCCGCCAGAAGCGGTCGACGTCGTGCAGCAGCTCCGCGTCCATGAACGGGGCGATCTCGACGACCTGGGCGCCGGCGTCGGACAGGGCGTCCGCGGTCGCACGGGTCACGGCCGCCACGTGCGGGTCCGTCTCCTCACCGCAGCCGGCGCTCGTGTGCACGCCCACGCGCAGCCCGGCGAAGGACCCACCGGCGCCCGCCCCCGCACCCAGGGCACGGGAGTAGTCGCCGGTGTACGGGGGCAGCTCGGAGACGTCGCGCGCATCGGGTCGCCCGATCACCTGCATCACGGCCCGCACGTCCGCGGTCCGGCGGGCCAGGGGTCCCGCGCACCGTCCCAGGTAGGGCACGTCCAGGGGGACGCGGCCGAAGCTGGGCTTGAGCGTCGCGAGCCCCAGCCACGTGCCGGGCAGGCGGATCGATCCGCCGATGTCGGTGCCGATGTGCACGGGACCGTAGCCGGCCGCGGCCGCCGCACCGGCGCCGCTGGACGACCCTCCGGTCGTGAGTCGGGGGTCCAGCGGCGAGCGCGTGATGCCGTGCCGCGAGGAGACGCCGGAGGACAGCATGCCCCAGTCCGGCATGACGGTGACGCCGAAGAGCACCGCACCGCCCTCCCGCAGCCGCTGCGTGATGGGGGCGTCCTGTGCGGCCGGCTGCGGGTCGCCCGCCGCGTGGCCGCCGGGCATGGGCACGCCCCGCACCGCGACGTTCTCCTTGACGGTCACGGGCACCCCGTCCAGCGGCCCCAGCGGAGCACCGGCCGCCCAGCGCGCAGCCGCGTCCTGAGCGGCCCGCGCGGCGCCCCCGTCCGGTCCCAGGTCCCGCCACCACAGCGCGTTCAGCGTGGGCTCGCACTGCTCGACCCGCTCGCGCACCGCGTCCAGCACGTCGACCGGCGTGAACCCGCCGCGGCGGAACCCGTCCGTCAGCTGCTCCACCGACAGGTCGGCGAGCGTGGGTGCGGGAGCGCCTGCGGATGCTGCGGGGGCTGGGGTCTGGGACGTCACGGCGGGGTCTCCTTCGTGGTGGGGCACGGGGCTAGAACGCCCCCTGCAGGGTGGGGGTCGCGGCGACGAGCGCGCGCGTGTACTCGTGGGCCGGGTCGTCGTAGACCTGGTCGGTCGGGCCTTGTTCGACGATCTCGCCGGACCGCATGACGGCCACGTCCGAGCACAGGTGCCGCACGACGCCCAGGTCGTGGGACACGAAGACGAGGGTGAGGCTGTATTCGTCGACCAGGTCGGCCAGCAGGTTGAGCACCTGCGCGCGCACGGACACGTCCAGGGCGGACACGGGCTCGTCCGCGACGAGGATGCGCGGGCGGGTCACGAGTGCCCGGGCGATCGAGATCCGCTGCCGCTGGCCGCCGGAGAACTGGTGCGGGAACCGCGTGAGCGAATCCCGGTCCAGCCCCACCGCCTCGATGAGCTCCTCCGCCCGCGCCAGCCGCTCCGAGCGGGGCGCGCCCTGCGACTGCAGCGGCTCGCCGATGATGTCCGCGACGCTCATCCGCGGGTCCAGCGACGCGAAGGGGTCCTGGAACACGATCTGCAGGTCCCGGCGCATGGCGGTCAGTCCCCGGTCGTCCGTCGGATCGACGACGATGTCGCCCACCCGGATCCGACCGGCGGTGGGCGTCGCCAGGCCGGACAGCAGCGACAGGAGCGTCGATTTGCCGGAGCCGGACTCCCCCACGATGCCCATCCGGCCGCCATCGCGCACGCGCAGGTCGATGCCCTTGAGCGCCTGCACCTCGTGGCTGCGGAACAGGCCGGCCCGGCGGGTGTACGTCTTGACGAGGCCGGTCACCTCGATGAGGTCCGCGGCACCCGCGGTGCCGGACTCGTCGGAGCCGGCCCCGGCCTCGGCGACGGTGTCCGTCCCCACCGCCGAGGCCGCGGCGGCACCCACTGCCGGGGAACCTGCTGCGACCGGGATGTCCGCGGCCGGCGAGGACTCCGGGCCCGTTCCCGAGGCCGCGGCACCGTCAGGCTCCGCACCGCCGCCCGAGGCCGTGTTCCCGCCCGCAGACGTGGACGCGTCCGCTGCGGTGCCCGGATACTGCGCGGCGGTCGCGATCGTGAAGAGGCGGCCGTGCTCGTCCGTGGCTGTGAGGTCGCTGGCGGCCAGCAGCCCGCGGGTGTACTCGTGCTGGGGGTCGGTGAAGATCTGCTCGACGGTGCCGGACTCGACGACCTCGCCCTGCGTCATGACGAGGACCCGCTCGCACACGCGGGCGACGACCGCCAGGTCGTGGGTGATGAAGAGCAGGCCGGTGCCGCGGGCGCGCACCTGCTCGTCGATGAGGTCGAGGACCGCGGCCTGCACCGTCACGTCCAGCGCGGTCGTGGGCTCGTCGCAGATGAGGAGGTCCGGGGAGTTCGCCAGCGCGATCGCCAGCATGACGCGCTGCCGCTGACCGCCGGACAGCTGGTGGGGGTAGGCGCGCGCGGCGGCCACGGGGTCCGGCAGCTGCACCTGCTCCAGCAGCTCGACGGCGCGGCGCTGCGCGGCGTCGCCCGTGGCGGTGCGATGCAGACGCATGACCTCCGCGACCTGGTCGCCCACCCGCATGAGCGGGTTCAGCGCGCTCATGGGCTCCTGGAACACCATGCTCATCCGGCGTCCCCGCAGTGCCGCCAGGGACCGCTCCGACCGGTCGAGGAGGTTGCCGTCCTCCCCCGTCAGCTCGACGGAGCCGCCGGCGGTCAGCTCCTGCGGCAGCAGTCCCATGACGGCGGAGGAGGTGAGCGACTTGCCCGAACCGGACTCGCCGATGAGGCCCACCCGTTCGCCGGGGGCGATGTCGAAGGACAGGGGGTGCACCAGCTCGCGCTGGGCCGTGGAGATCGTGAGGTCGCGAACGCGCAGCAGAGGCGTGGCCATCAGCTCCGTCCTCTCAGTGTCGGGTCGAGCCTGTCGCGCAGGCCGTCGCCCATCAGGTTGAAGCCCAGCACCGCGAGCGCGATGAAGAGGCCTGGCCAGATCGCCAGTTCCGGGCGGGAGCCCAGGAACTGCTGGGACTCCTGCAGCATGCGACCCCACGACGGGATGGGCGGCTGGGTGCCCAGACCCAGGAAGGAGAGCCCGGCCTCGGCGAGGACGGACAGGGCGAAGGTGACCGATGCCTGCACGATGACGAGTCCCGCGATGTTGGGCAGCACGTGCTGGAGGGCGATCTGCAGCGAGGTCCGGTTCGCACTGCGGGCGGCGGAGACGAACTCGCGGCTCATGATCTGCAGCGTGCCGGACCGGGCGACCCGGGCGAACGCGGGGATCGCGGCGATGCCGATCGCGATCATCGCCGGCACCGTCCCCGCGCCGAAGACGGCGGAGAAGACGATCGCCAGCAGCAGGGCGGGGAACGCGAGGAGCAGGTCGTTGCCGCGCATGATGAGGCCGGAGAGCCAGCGCACGCGGGTCATCCCGGCCAGCACGCCCAGCGGGACGCCGATCACCATCGCGATGCCCACGGAGACGACGCCCACGAGCAGGGTGATGCGCGCGCCCAGCATGATCCACGTGAGGGTGTCGCGGCCGAAGCGGTCGGTGCCCATCGGGTGCTCCGCGCTCCCGCTCTGGAGGCGGGCGGCGGGGTCCGGGGTCGTCGCGTCGTACGGGGTCCACACGAGGGACACGAGCGCCATGAGGACGATGAGCGCGACGAGCGCGAGGCCCACGAGGAACGTGAGGTCCCGCGCGCGGCGGCGAGTGGGGGTGGTGGGGGCGGTGGGGACGGTCATGCGGCATTCCTCACGCGCGGATCGAGGAGCGAGTACAGCAGGTCGATGATGAGGTTGAGGGTGAGGACGAGGAACACGAGGACCATGACGATCGCCTGGACCGTCAGCAGGTCGCGGTTGGCGACCGCGCGCACCAGCTCGGATCCCATCCCCGGCAGGACGAACACCTGCTCGATGACGACCGCGCCGATCAGCAGCGTGGCCAACTGGACGCCCGCGACCGTGACGACGGGGATCGCGGCGTTACGCAGTCCGTGCACGACGAGCGCGGAGCCGGACGTGCGCCCCTTGGCGCGGGCCGTGCGCAGGTAGTCCTCGCGCATGACCTCGAGGACGGCGGACCGCACGTAGCGGGTGAGGATCGCCGCCTGGACGAGGGCCAGCGCGCAGACCGGCAGGACGAGGTGCGAGAGGAACCCGCCGAAGCCGAAGATCGGCGCCTGCCAGCCGGACGAGGGGAACCAGCCCAACCCCAGGGAGAAGACCATGACGAGCAGGATGCCCGCAAGGAAATTGGGCACGGCGACGCCCACCTGGCTGAGGCCGGAGAGGATCGTGCCCAGCGCGCGGCCGCGCAGCAGCGCAGCCGCCGTCCCCAGCGGGATCGCGATGACGAGGGCGAGCACCATGGCGCTCACGACGAGGATGAGCGTCACCTGGATGCTGTTCGCCACGAGCGGGGTGATGGGGGCGCCGGTGACGTAGGAGGTCCCGAAGTCGCCGCGCAGCATCCCGCCGAGCCAGTCGGCGTACTGGACGACGAGGGGTCGGTCGAGACCGAACTGCTGCTCGATCCGGGCGACGTCCTCCGCCGTCGCGCTCATGCCGGCGGCGACGCGTGCGGCGTTGCCGGGCAGGATCTGCATGAGTCCGAACACTGCGATGGTCGCGGCCCACACCGTGAGCACGAACTGCAGGAGTCGGAAGGCGAGTGCGCGCACGAGGCTGCCGTCCTAACGCTTGTCAGTGGCGGGTCTGGGCACGAGCAGGGGCGCGGTGCGGGCCTTCCGGCTCGCACCGCGCCCCACGGCTCAGCTCCAGGCCAGGTCGTAGATCTGGAAGGAGTCGGACACGGCGTTGACGGGCAGGCCCGTCACCGCGGCGTCCGCGACGACCAGGTTGGGGAAGAGGAAGAGGAAACCGGCGGCCGCGTCCTCCGTGATGGTGCGCGCGACCTCCTGCATGCCCTCGTTGTACTCCTCCTCGGTGCCGGCATCCGCGTCGGCCGCGATGTCCTCGATGCGCGAGGCGTCGTAGCCGGTGTAGTAGCCGTCGCCGAACACGGTGAGCAGGTCGCGCGCCTCGACGTGGTTGATGACCGACATGTCGTAGTCGTGGTTGCCCATCGTCTCCTCGAGCCACACGGCCGGGAACTCCTGGGTCTCGATCGTGGGCTTCAGGCCGATCGCCTCGAGCTGCGCGGCGACGATCTCCGCCGAGGCCTGCGCGTACGGGCGGTTGGGGACGGTGAAGCGGAACTCCTCGCCCTCGATGCCTGCCTCCTCGACGAGCTCCTTGGCCCGCTCGACGTCGTGCGGGAACACGTCCGTGAGGTCCTCGTAGTACGGGTCCGTGGGCGGGACCATGCCGCCGATCAGCTCGCCGTAGCCGCCCCATGCCGTGTCGAGGACCGCCTGCTCGTCGATGCCGTAGAGGACGGCCTCGCGCGCCTGCTGGTCTGCGAAGATGCCGTCCGCGTTGTTCATGGAGAGGACGACCTCGCCGTTCGTCGTGCCGACCGCGACCTGCTTCGTGTCGTCGGCCTCGAACTCCGGGGTGAGCTCCGGCGTCTGGAGGTTGCCGATGACGTCGACCTGGCCGGACTTCAGTGCGTTCGAGACGGCGACGGCGTCGTCGAAGTACCGGAAGGTCACGGTGTCGAGCGTGCCCGGGGTGGCGCCCGCGTAATCGTCGCGCTTCGCGAAGACGATCTGCTGGCCGCGGGTGAACTCCTCGACCGTGTAGGGGCCGGAGCCCACCGCGGTGTTCGCGAGGTCGTCGACCTCGTCCGGGTGGAAGACGGCGCCCACGAGGGAGGCGAGGTTGAAGAGCCACGTGTTCGACGGCTGCGACAGGGTGATCTCCACCGTGCCCTCGTCGGGCGCCTCGATCGAGTCGACGACGTCCATCTTCGCGCCCAGCGCGTTCGTCCAGTCGTCGGACTGCACGCGCTCGTAAGAGAACTTCACGTCCTCCGCCGTGACCGGGTCGCCGTTGGAGAACGTGGCCTCCGGGTCGAGGGTGAAGGTGTAGGTGAGGCGGTCGTCGCTGATCTCCCACGCCGTGGCGAGCGCCGGCTGGATCTCGCCCTCCTGGTCGATGCGGACGAGGGACTCGTAGACGTTCTCCATGAGCGCCTGCGGGATCGCCGCACCGTCCGTCGTGGTGAAGTCGAGATTCACCGGCTCCGCGGTGTGCGCGACGACGATGTCCGTCCGCGCCTCACCGCCCTCGCCGCCGGCGCTGCTGCCCGCTCCCGCGCTGCAGCCAGTGATCGTGAGAGTGAGGGCTGCAGCACCGGCTGCGGCTGCGAGAAAGCGGGACATCGTGCTCCTGTCGACCGGGCGGGCGGCAGACTCCGCCGCGCGGGGTGATTCGTGTGATGCCCCGCGGATCCGGCGCGGACCCGGATTCGAGTCCGAGCGCGAACGCCACTGAGGCATGCGCCACAGTGTATCCCCCGCCACATCGCACTACGGAATCATCGTCTCACGATGTGGACCAGGCTCAGAATACCCCGCACGCGTGCAAGCACGGCACGATGACGTGCCGTTCGACGCGCACGGCGAACCGAGCCCCAGAGCCCGGACCACCGCGCTCAGCGCAGTCGGGGCTCCCCGCTCAGCGCAGTCGGAGCGCCCGCCTCAGTCTGCGCGGATCGCCGCGAGGAGCGCGCGGAAGGCGAGCGCGCGGTGCGAGATCGCGTTCTTCCGCTCCGGGCCCAGCTCCGCGGCGGTGAGAGCGGACCCGTCGGGCAGGAACAGGGGGTCGTAGCCGAACCCGTCGTCCCCGCGCGGGGCCCGCAGAAGGGTACCGGTGAAGCGGCCCTCACGGACGACCTCGGTCCCGTCCGGGGTGACGAACGCGGCGGCGCACACGAAGGCGGCGCCGCGGTGCGCGTCCGGGACGTCCGACAGCTGGGCGAGGAGCAGCGCATTGTTCGCGGCGTCGTCGCCGTGAGTCCCCGCCCAGCGGGCGGAGAAGATGCCCGGCGCACCGCCCAGCACGTCGACGGCCAGGCCCGAGTCGTCCGCGAAGGCGGGCAGACCAGAGGACAGGGCCGCCGAGCGCGCCTTCTTGAGCGCGTTCGCCTCGAACGTCACGCCGTCCTCGACGACCTCGGGCAGGGCGGCCTCGTCCGCGGACAGGACGCGGACGGGCCCCAGCGACTCGGCGAGCAGGGACTCGAGCTCGCGGATCTTGCCGGCGTTGCGGGTGGCGAGGACGGCCTCGGCGAAGGCAGGAGTGCTCACGGGAGGTCCCGTCCGCTCAGGAGGCGGCGCCGCGCGGGGCGGCGAGCGCGGCCCGCTGCGCCTCGGCGAGCTGTGCGCACCCGGTCTGGGCGAGGTCCAGCAGACGGCCCAGCTCGTCGCGGTCGAAGGGGACGCCCTCCGCGGTGCCCTGGACCTCGACGAAGGCGCCCGAGCCGGTCATGACGACGTTCATGTCCGTGCCCGCCTTCACGTCCTCCTCGTACGGCAGGTCAAGGACCGGCGTGCCGTCGACGATGCCCACGCTCACGGCGGCGATCGAGTCGAGGAGCGGATCGACGGCGGCCGGGATCCAGCCGCGGCGACGTCCGGTGTCGATCGCGTCCGCCAGTGCCACGTAGGCGCCGGTGATGGCGGCGGTGCGGGTGCCGCCGTCCGCCTGGAGGACGTCGCAATCGATCTGCAGCGTGTTCTCGCCCAGCTTGTCCATGTCGACGGCGGCGCGCAGCGAACGGCCGATGAGGCGCGAGATCTCGTGCGTGCGGCCGCCCACACGGCCCTTGACGGACTCGCGGGAGCTGCGGGTGTGGGTGGCGCGCGGAAGCATCGCGTACTCGCCGGTGACCCAGCCGCGGCCCTCGCCCTTCATCCAGCGCGGCACGCCCTCCGACAGGGAGGCCGCGCAGAGGACGCGCGTGCGGCCGAACTCGACGAGCACGCTCCCCTCCGCGTGGTCCAGCCAGTCGCGGGTGATGCGCACGTCGCGCAGCTGGTCGGGGGCACGGCCGTCGAAGCGGGCGGGAGACGTCACAGGGGGTTCCTTCCGTTGGGGATGTCCCACGTCGCGCCGGGGGCGGCGACGTCGATGGGGCCTGGATAGGCGGATTCCGCCTCCGTGCGCACGATGTGCTCGCGCGTCCACGGCGGGATGTGGGTGAGGACGAGGCGCGCGACCCCGGCGCGCTGCGCCGTGCGACCCGCGCGCAGGCCGGTGAGATGGACGCCGCGGACGGTGTCGCGGTCCTCCTCGAACGCCGCCTCGCAGAGGAGCACGTCCGCGGCCGCGGACGCGGCGTCCAGTCCGTCGCACTCGTCCGTGTCGCCCGAGTACACGACCACTCCCCCGTCCGGTGTCGTCACCCGCAGGGCGTAGCACTCGACGGGGTGGCGGACGAGGAACGGCTCGAAGCGCGCACCGCCCAGCTCGAAGGGGGCACGGTCGGTCAGCGTGCGAAAATCGAACGCGGCCCGCAGATCCGTCGCGTGCGCGGTCTCCGCGTCCGGGCTGAGCCCGGGCTCCGTGTGGTAGGCCCGGGCGATCCGCTCCTCCGTCCCGCCCGGGCCCCACACGGGCAGCGGGGCAGGCGGCTGAGGCACGGCCGCGAGTGGCTGAGTCCCCGCGTCGGAGCGGGCCCCAGGGACGGGCGCGGCCTCGCCGGAGTCGCCCGACCCGCAGAACGTCCGCGGGTCGTACACCCGGTGGACGTAGAGACCGGTCATGTCGAGGCAGTGGTCCGGATGCAGGTGCGAGAGCACGACCGCGTCCAGGTCCGCCGGGTCCACGTGCGCCTGCAGCGCACCCAGTGCGCCGGAGCCCAGGTCCAGCGCCACCTGCCAGTCCCGGCCCTCCGCGTGCCACGACAGCAGGTAGCAGCTGGCCGCGCTGCCCGGCCCGGGGAACGAACCGGACGTCCCGACCGCTGTGAGCCTCATCCGCGGTCACCGAGCGGGCCGTCGGGACCCCGGGGATCGTCGCCGCCCGCACCGTGCGCGTCCTCGTCGCCGTCGCCCGGGAGATCGCCGAGGTCGTCGTCCCCGTCGTCGAGGTCCTCACCGTCGTCGGGCAGGCCGTCGAGCATGAACTGGGTGATGTGCTCCTGGAGCCAGGTCGTGAGCTCGTAGAGGCTGAGGATCGCCTCCTCCGTCTCGCTCACCTCCGCGCCGTCCGCGTGCGGGTCATCACCCAGCAGGCGCACCGCGTCCTCGTCGCTCGCGATGCCCACACGGGAGGCCAGGACCAGCCGCACGTCCGTGAGCGCCCGCATCCACGCGTGCGCGGTGTCGCGGTCGAGGGAGATGGGAGCGGGGTGCTGGCCCAGGCTGTGCAGGGCGATGCGGATGCTGTGGAGCTTCGACTCCCGCAGGTCCCGTTCCGTCAGCCGTCGGTACTCCGCAGAGCGCTGCGGGTCGGAGGAGTCCGCGTCCGGCAGGAGTCGCAGCAGTGCGGGATCACGGGGCCGGGTGACCTCCTGGTCGGGGTCCAGATGGCCCACGAGGCGCAGGAACGGGTCGTCGTCCGGTTCGGGGAGGTCGGCGGAGAGGAGCTGGGACACGTCCGCCAGGAGCGTCGTGATGATCGTCTGCTCCGGGTCCTCCATCTGGAGGGCGATCCGTCCGCGGTTCGGGTCGGGGATGATCCTCATGCGTCCCCCCGATCGTCCGACGGCCGGCACTCGGCCCAGAGGCCGTATCCGTGCATCGCCTGGACGTCCTTCTCCATCTGCTCCCGCGAGCCGGTCGACACACGGCTGCGGCCCCGCTCGTGCACCTCGAGCATGAGGCGCCGCGCCTTCTCCCGGGTGTATCCGAAGTACTCGCGGAACACGAACTCGACATAGCTCATGAGGTTGACCGGGTCATTCAGCACGACGGTCACCCACGGCACGTCCCGCACCGGCGCGGTGACGCCTCGCACGTCCGGCTCCGCGACTGCGGTCGCCCCCTCCTGCTCTGTCACGTCCCCTACCTTAACCGTCGCGGGTCGCTCCTCGACGTGCGCCGCCTCACTCTCGCGTCGCGGTCCGCGAAGCCCGTGTTCTAGGATCCAGACATGAGTGCACACGCGGCAGGGCGCCCCTCGAGCGCCCTCCTCACCGACATGTACGAGCTCACGATGCTGCAGGCGGGACTGAACTCCGGTGCCGCCCACCGGCGCAGCCTGTTCGAGGTCTTCGGCCGTCGCCTCCCCTCCGGGAGGCGCTACGGCGTCGTCGCCGGCACCGGCCGGATCCTCTCGCTGCTGGCGGACTTCCGCTTCACCGACGCGCAGCTGCGGTGGCTCGAGGAGCAGTCGATCGTCGATGCCGCGACGCTGGACTACCTGCGCGACTACGAGTTCTCCGGCACCGTCCGCGGCTACGCGGAGGGCGAGGTGTACTTCCCCGGCTCCCCCGTCCTCACAGTCGAGGGCTCGTTCGGCGATGCGGTGGTGCTGGAGACGCTCATCCTCTCCGTGCTCAACCACGACTCCGCCGTCGCGTCCGCCGCCTCGCGGATGACGAACGCCGCGGGCGGCCGACCGCTCGCGGAGATGGGGTCGCGTCGCACGCACGAGATCTCCGCGGTCGCCGCCGCGCGTGCGACGGCGGTCGGAGGGTTCTCCGCCACCTCGAATCTGGAGGCGGGGCAGGTCTACGGGATCCCGACCCTGGGCACGTCCGCACACTCGTTCACCCTCATCCACGATTCGGAGCGCGAGGCGTTCGAGGCGCAGATCGCCTCCCTGGGCGCGGACACGACGGTGCTGCTGGACACGTACGACGTCGACACCGCCCTGCAGACCGCGGTCGACATCGCGGGCCCCTCTCTGGGCGGCGTCCGCCTGGACTCCGGCGATCTGGCCATCCAGGCGATGGAGGTGCGCGCGAAGCTCGACCACCTGGGCGCGACGGGCACCTCGATCACCGTGACGAGCGACCTCGACGAGTACGCGATCGCGGCGCTGGCCGCAGCGCCCGTGGACTCCTACGGCGTGGGCACGCGCGTTGTGACCGGCTCCGGATTCCCCACCGCGAACCTCGTGTACAAGCTCGTCGCCCACACGGACTCATCCGACGGCACGGGCGAATGGACCTCGGTCGCGAAGAAGTCGAACGGCAAGAGCAGCCGCGGCGGCCGCAAGCAGGCGGTGCGCGTGTTCGACGGGCCGATCGCCACGGAGGAGGCGATCGGCATCCCGCGGATCCCCGAGGACCTCGCAGACGGCCGCGAGCTCCTCGTCGATCTGGTCGTCGACGGCGCCATCGACGACACGTTCACCGGGCGCGAGGGCGTCCGCCGCGCCCGGGAGCGCCACGCGGAGTCGGTCGCCGAGCTGCCCCGGACCGCACGGCGCCTCCAGGACGGCGAGCCCGCCATCCCCACGGTCTACTACGAGGACTGAGAGCCGGGAGGGGCGCGGCCGGCGGGCCGGCGCGCTCCTCCCGGCCGCGCGACAGGACGCCCCGCGCAGCGGGAGCTGCGTGTCAGCGCCGTCCCACGAACCAGCCCTCCAGCCGCGAGATCCGATTCTGGATCTGTTCGCGCGTGGCCTCGGCGACGGCGGGACCGCCGCAGGCCTTCCGCAGTTCGACGTGGATGGTCGCGTGCGGCTTCCCGGTGCGCCGGGACCACGCCCCGACGAGCGTCTGCAGACGATTCCGGTCCTCCTTGAGGGCACGGTGCTCGAACTCGTCGTGGGTGGACTCCGGCTCCGCCACCGCCACCCGCTGCCGCCGCGTCTGCTGCTCGGCCTGGTGCTTGCGCAGAAGCTCCGTCACCTGTTCCGGTTCCAGCAGACCCGGGATCCCGATGAAGTCCGATTCGTCCTCGGACCCGATCGCTCCCCCGGCGCCGAACTCGCCGCCGTCGAAGAGGACCTTGTCGAAGCTCGCCTGCGCGTCGAGTGCTTCGAAGTTTCCCAGCAGGTCGTCGCTGGCCTTCTCCGACCTGTTCGCCTCCGCCAGCGCGTCGTCGTCGAACGTGACGAGCCCGTCGTCGTCCGGATCCGGCTTCCGGTCCAGGGCGTGGTCGCGCTGCGCCTCCAGGGTGTTCGCGAGCGCCATGAGGATGGGCACGCTGGGCAGGAAGATCGACGCCGTCTCGCCCCGCTTGCGGGCGCGCACGAAACGGCCGATCGCCTGCGCGAAGAAGAGCGGGGTCGCGGACGAGGTCGCGTACACGCCCACCGCCAACCGCGGCACGTCGACACCCTCGGACACCATCCGGACCGCCACCATCCAGCGGCTGTCGGACTCCTGGAACTCCTCGATCCGCTCGGACGCCCCGGCTTCGTCGGACAGGACGACGGTGACCGGTTCGCCGCAGATCTCCCGCAGCTGCTTCGCGTAGGCACGCGCGACGGTCTGGTCCGTCGCGATGACGAGCCCGCCCGCGTCCGGGACGGTCCGGCGGACCTCCGACAGGCGGCGGTCGGCGGCGCGCAGCACGGCGGGGATCCACTCGCCCTTGGGGTCCAGCGCGGTGCGCCAGGCCTGGGAATGGATGTCCTTCGTGGCCTCTGCGCCCAGCACGGCGGACATCTCGTCGCCGGCCTTCGTGCGCCACCGCATCTCGCCGGCGTACGCGAGGAAGAGGACGGGTCGGACGACTCCGTCGCGCAGCGCCTGCGCGTACCCATACGTGTAGTCCGCCTTCGACGTGCGGATCCCCTCCTCATCCGGGGCGTACTCGACGAAGGGGATGGGGCTCGTGTCGGAGCGGAAGGGCGTGCCGGTCAGGGACAGGCGGCGGCGTGCCGGCTCGAACGCCTCGCGGATCGCGTCACCCCACGACAGGCTGTCGCCCGCGTGGTGGACCTCGTCGAGGATCACGAGGGTGCGGGCGGCCGCGGTGCGATTGTGGTGCAGCATCGGTTTCGCAGCGACCTGCGCGTACGTGAGCGCGACGCCGTGGAACCCGGGGGCGTGCCGACCCTGCGAGTTCTTGAAGTGGGGGTCCAGGCGGATCCCCACCCGCGCCGCGGCGTCCGCCCACTGCACCTTGAGGTGCTCCGTGGGGGCGACGACGGTGACGCGCTCGACGACGCGCCGCGCCAGCAGTTCGGCGCCCAGTCTCAGCGCGAAGGTCGTCTTGCCCGCTCCCGGGGTCGCGACGGCCAGGAAGTCCCGTGGTTCTGTCCTGAAGTACTCTTCCAGCGCCTCAGCCTGCCAGGCGCGCAGCTTGCCGGCGGTTCCCCACGCAGCGCGTTCGGGGAAGGCGGGCGGCAGCTGTTCGGCGGCGTGAGTGCCGGGAACGCGCGCCGACACCTACTCCTGCGGTCCTTCCGGCATGGTCTCGTAGATCTCCTTGCACTGCGGGCAGACGGGGAAGCGCTCCGGATCGCGCGAGGGGATCCACACCTTGCCGCACAGGGCGACGACGGGGGTCCCGTTGATCATCGCCTCCATGATCTTCGCCTTGGGGGCGTAGTGCGAATAGCGCTCGTGGTCACCGGGTTCGACCAGCTGCTCCTGCGCCTGGCGGTCCAGCGTGGCCGAGCCTCCGCCTGCGAGATATGTTTCAGACATGGACCCCATTCTAGGACCGCTCACGGACATGGCCGACCCGTCCTTCATCGACGCCTATCGCAGCGCGGCGCAGGACATCCCGCGCCCTGTCGGGGTTCTCGCGTGTTCACTGGGGTCCGCACGGTACGCGATCACGGTCGATTCGTTCCTGGATGTGTCGTACGACCCACCCACGATGGCGCTGAGCGTCTACAGCGGTTCGAGGATGGCCGAGCAGCTCGAGACCGTCGACACGTGCGCCCTCAGCATCCTCGCCTCCCAGCAGAAGGGCATCGCCCAGTGGCTGGGCGAACCCGGACAGCCGGTGCGCGGGCTGCTGGACCCCCTGGACACCGCCGAGGCCCCCTCCGGCTCCCCGGTCGTCTCCGGTGCCGTGGCCTGGTTCGATCTCAGGATCACGCAGCGGGTCGAGGTCGCCACCCACACGATCCTCGCCGCGACCGTGACGGCGGTGGGGTCACGTCACGGCGCAGAGCCGCTCGTGCACTGGGCGGACGCCTACCATCGGCCCGCGCCGCGGTGAGTGACGCTCAGACGTTGCCCTGAGCGCTCATCGCGCGTGCGACTCGCAGGAAGCCAGCGATGTTCGCACCGGCGACGTAGTCGCCCGGAGCGCCGTAGGCCTCAGCCGCCTCCGCACACGACGTGTGGATGCCCGACATGATCTCGTCCAGTCGTGCGTCGGTCTGCGCGAAGGACCACGAATCGCGCGACGCGTTCTGCTGCATCTCCAGGGCCGAGGTCGCGACGCCGCCGGCATTCGCGGCCTTGCCGGGGCCGAAGAGCACGTCGTTCTCCCCCAGCGTCTTGATCGCATCGGGGGTGCACGGCATGTTCGCACCTTCGGCGACGAGCATGACCCCGTTCTTCACGAGCTCTGCGGCGGCATCCGCGTCCAGTTCATTCTGCGTCGCGCACGGGAGCGCGATGTCGGCCTCGAGCGACCAGATGCTGCCGTCAGCGTGGAAGGTCGCAGATGAGCGAGCGTCCGCGTACTCCTTGATCCGCGCACCGCGGTTCAGTTTCACATCCTTGAGGAGGCGCACATCCAGTCCCTCCGGGTCGTGGATGAAACCACCGGAGTCCGACGCCGCGATGACCGTCGCACCCAGCTCCTGCGCCTTCTGCGCCGCGTGGATGGCGACGTTGCCCGAACCGGACACGATCACGCGCTTGCCGTCGAACGAGCGGCCCGCGGCGGACAGCATCTCGCGCACGAAGTACACGAGGCCGAAACCGGTCGCCTCCATGCGCACCATCGAACCGCCGTAGTCCAGGCCCTTGCCGGTCAGCACCCCGGCCTCGAACCGGTTGGTGATCCGCTTGTACTGGCCGAAGAGGAATCCGATCTCCCGGCTGCCCACACCGCTGTCGCCGGCAGGCACATCCGTGTGCTCGCCCAGATGGCGATACAGCTCTGTCATGAACGACTGGCAGAAGCGCATGATCTCGAGGTCGCTCTTGCCCTTGGGGTCGAAGTCCGACCCGCCCTTGCCGCCACCGATCGGCATGCCCGTGAGCGCGTTCTTGAAGATCTGCTCGAAGCCCAGGAACTTGACGATGCCCAGATAGACCGTGGGATGGAAGCGCAGGCCACCCTTGTAGGGGCCCAGCGCAGAGTTGTACTCCACCCGGAAGCCGCGATTGATCTGGGCTTTGCCGTGGTCGTCCGTCCACGGCACCCGGAAGATGATCTGCCGCTCCGGCTCGCACAGGCGCTCGATGACGCCGGAACCCACCAGGTCCGGATGACGGTCAGCCACAGCGCCCAGGCTGTAGAACACCTCCAGCACGGCCTGGTGGAACTCGGACTCCCCCGGGTTCCGGTGCAGGACCGTGTCGTACATGGGGCGCAGCGCTGGATGAAGACTCATGGGTCGAACTATATATGCGTGGAACACTCCGGGCACATGATTCTGAATGCCGAGAAGCACGGGCTCCGGAAAACCGGTGAG
>NZ_HE978603.1:250914-371247 GCF_000285835.1 Brevibacterium senegalense | reverse complement strand
GCAGCTGCCTGCTCGGGCGTTGTCATCAATTTCCAGATAGAAATCCCTCTACAAAACTCGGGGCTTGACAGACTCACCTGTGCACTATGTCTTGAGACCCGACGATGCACTATGTCCTGAGACAGCACACAACGCCACGGCACTGCAGTTCGCGACTCCCGCTGTCTTTCCGGGTGGGGCGCCTCACCGCCGGACGGGACCTCCTCATCGCAGAACAGGCCGTTCCCGCTGACCGCCGCTGGGCGCTGCGCCTCCAGTCCCCTTGAAACGGTTCTCGCTATGTACATGTTCCTATCCATGTACATCGCGAGAACCGTCGTATGGAGATGGGCGTCCCGGGGTCCGGCGAACGAATCTCGCGTTGTGCATGTTCTCTTTCATGCAGAACGCGAGAAACGTCGTACGTAGGTGACGAGAGCTCACTCCCCGCACCCCACCCGCCACCCCTCACCGCAGGGCGGCCATCCCCAGCAGGTAGAGGCACACGACGACCAGCATGATGAGCACCGGAGGCACGGTGTACCCCACGACGGAACTGAACTTCAGCTTGTAGTTCGCCAGGTACGGCAGTGCGAAGAACGGGATGAGCAGGTTCGTGACCGCATCGCCCATCTGGTAGGCCTGCATGATGAGGCCCAGGTCCGCGTTCAGGTCGATCGTCGTGGGGATGATGTAGGGCGCCTCGATGACGAACTTCGACCCGCCGGACGGCACGGCGATGTTCAGCAGGCCGGAGTACAGGAAGGCGATGACCGGCCATGTCGTCGCGGTCGAGATCGCCGTGAACGCGTTCGAGATGACGATGCCCAGTCCCGTCGCCCCGATGAGGCCGAAGATGCCCGCGTAGAACGGGAACTGCAGGATGAAGCCCCACGTGCCGGCGATGCCGTCGCGCACCAGGCCGGCGTAGTACTCGGGTCCCCAGTTGGCGCACAGGACGACGCCCAAGCTGAGGAACAGGAAGTTGTACGCGTTGAGGTCCAGCCCGGCCACGCCCACGGACACGATGTGCAGGATGCTGAAGATGAGGCCCACGCCGCCCACCAGGTACATGATCCAGCGGCTGGCATTCGCCTTCTGCGCGGGGGTGTCGCGGGGGACTGTGACCTTCGCGGACGCGGCGGCGGCCTCGAGGACCTCCGGCTCGACGTCCGTCATGGGCGCATCGTCCTTGGGGTGCATGAGGAGCATGAACGTGATGCCGATGATCATGCACACGAGCAGCAGCAGGCCGAAGTCCAGGCGCACCACGGTGTCCGTGAGCGGCACGGACACGGGCGTCTGCTCGACGTGCGACTCCGGCACCAGGCTGCGCAGGTAGTCGGGTGTGGCCGCGTAGAGGACCGCCGCACCGGACATGCCGGCGGCACCCGGCACCAAGGCGGTGAAGAGCGCGGCGACCAGGACGGGCGCGTGGATCTTGATGCCGTTGCGCTTGGCCTGGACCAGCAGCTCCTTGCCCAGGACGATGCCGCCCATCATGCCCAGGCCCCAGTGGACGAAGCCCAGTCCGCCTGCGACGACACTGCCCAGGATGATGACCTGCGCGCGGTTGCGGGGCAGACCCGCGAGTCGTGCCAGGACGCGCTTGGCCGGCGGCGAGGTGGCGACCGCAGTGCCGGTCGCCAGCAGCACGACCATCTGCATCGTGAACTCGAGCAGGTTCCAGAACGCTCCGGTCCAGGCGCCCACCAGCGAGACCGCCTCCGGGTCGCCGGACCAGACGGGGGTGTCTGTGAAGATGGCCGCCAGCACCGCGACCAGCAGTGTGAGGGCCAGGCAGATGACGAACGAGTCGGGCATCCAGCGGACGAACCAGGCGAGGTAGCGGTCGATGAACCGCTGCTTCTGCGGAGTGGAGGCGGGGGAGGTCATGGTTTCTCCAGGAGTCGGGTCGAACACGAATGGTGCGACGCGATCCCACGAAAGCACGGCCTGCACCCGCACCGCCCGCAGGTCACGACCGCGGGTACTGCTGTGTCCCCACTGACCAGGGCGGATATGTGCAGTACGATCAAGGAATGAGTCCTGCGTCACACCGTCGATCAGAGTACACGACGGACTCCGGTCGGACGCGCACGGGCCGTCTCCTCCTCGTCCTGCGGCGCGTGCTCCTGGGTGCGCTCGCAGCCGCCGTCGCACTCGCCGTCGTGGTCTCGGCCGTCCTCGTCTGGTCCGTCAACCGCGCCTTCCCGCAGACGGACGGGACCGTCGCCGTCGACGGTCTCGCCGCGGACGTCACCGTCCAGCGCGACGGTCACGGCATCCCCACCCTCACCGCCACCAGCACGGACGACCTGTTCCGCGCCCAGGGATACGTCCACGCGCAGGACCGATTCTGGGAGATGGACTTCCGCCGGCACATGACCGCGGGGCGCCTGTCGGAGCTCTTCGGCGAGTCCCAGGTCCCCACCGACTCCTTCCTCCGCACGCTGGGCTGGCACCGCACGGCTCAGGAGGAGGTCGACGCTCTGCCTGAGGATGCCCGCGGTTACTACGAGGCATACGCCGCCGGGGTGAACGCGTACCTGGAGGAGCGCTCGGGCGGCGGTCTGGCCCTCGAGTACACGATCCTGGGCCTGCAGAACCGCGGCTACGAGCCCCAGCCCTGGACTCCCGCGGACTCCGTCGCCTGGCTCAAGGCGATGGCGTGGGACCTGCGCACGAACATCGAGGACGAGACCGCCCGCGCCCTCCTCACCCCGCACCTGGAGGCGGACCGCCTGGCGGATCTCTACCCGGACTACCCCTTCGACGACCACCCGGTCATCCTCGCGGAGGACCCGGACGGCTCCCGCGTGACGGACCCGGACATCCCGGCTCCCGCGGGCGATCCGGCTGAGGGCACCGCCGCCGAGGCCGAGGCCGGCTCCGCAGAGAGCGTCGACTTCTCCGCCCTCACGGATCTGCTGACGCAGGTCGATGCGCTGGTGGGCGGTGCGGGGGAGGGGATCGGCTCGAACTCGTGGGTGGTCGCAGGTTCGCGCACGGAGACGGGCGCGCCGCTGCTGGCGAACGACCCGCACCTGGGCGCGGCGCTGCCGTCCGTGTGGACGCAGATGCAGCTGCGGTGCGCGGAGGTGACGGACGAGTGCCCGTTCGATGTGGGCGGGTACAGCTTCTCCGGCCTGCCCGGCATCGTCATCGGCCACAACCAGCAGGTGGCGTGGGGCTTCACGAACCTGACGACGGATGTGGCGGACCTCTACCTGGAACGGCGGACGGACGACGGGTACGAGCGCGACGGCGAATCCGTCCCCTTCGACGTGCGGACGGAGACGATCGAGGTCGCCGGCGGTGAGGACGTCGAGCTGGAGATCCGCGAGACCGTGCACGGCCCGGTGCTGGACGGACTGACGCCGGAGTTCACGGACCTCCAGATCCCGCCGGTCGCGGACCCCGTCCTGGAGGCGACCCAGGACGACGAGCAGGAGTCTCCTTCCGGGCCGGACGAGCAGGCGGGCGTGCAGAACACGGGGACTGCGGCCTCGGGAGCGGGGTCCGAAGCGGGCGGCGACGCAGGCGGGTACGAGAACCTGTACGACGTGAGCCTGCGGTGGACGGCGCTGGACGCCGGGACGACGGCGCAGGCGATCTTCGCGCTCAACACGGCGGGCGACTTCGCGGACTTCCGGCAGGCGGCCGCGCTGTTCGACGTGCCGGCGCAGAACCTCATCTACGCGGACACGGACGGGAACATCGGGTACCAGGCGCCGGGACGGCTGCCCATCCGCGGTGAGGGCGACGGCTGGCTGCCGCAGCCGGGCTGGGACAGCGCGTACGACTGGCAGGGGTTCATCCCGTTCGAGGAGCTGCCGGTGGTGTACAACCCGGACTCGGGGTACATCGTGACGGCGAACAACGCGATCGTGAACGACGACTACGACTACTTCCTCAGCCGCGACTGGGACTACGGGTACCGGGCGGACCGGATCGTCGAGCTGGTCGAGGATGCGATCGAGGCGGGGCCGGTGAGCGCTGCGGACATGGCCGCGATCCAGATGGACAACAGGATGCCGGCCGCGGAGTCACTGCAGAGCGCCTACGACGGGTTGGACGTGGACGACGAGGACGTGGCGGAGGCGCTCGCTCTGCTGGGGGAGTGGGACGGGCAGAATGATGCGGACTCGGCGGCAGCGGCGTATGCGAACGTGCTGTGGTCGAACCTGTTGGGCAGGATGATCGAGACGCACGGATCCCTCGTGACTCCGGAGTCGGAGCAGGCTGAGGACGACGGCGATGGCGAGTCAGTCGAGGCGGGTGCAGCCGCGGATGCGGGCGGCACGGTGGTCCAGCCCACGATTGCCCGGGATGACCAGTCACGGCTGGCGGTGTTCCTGGAGCAGCAGCTGGAGGACGAGGACGGCCTGTGGTGGGGAGACGACCGTCAGTCGCTGCTGCGGGAGGCGGCGCAGGAGGCGCTCGTGGAGCTCACGGATCTGCAGGGCAGTGATCCGGAGGACTGGAACTGGGGCGAACTGCACGCGCTGCCGCTCACGCACCAGTCGTTCGGCACCAGCGGGATCGCTCCCATCGAGGCGCTGTTCAACCGGGGCCCCGTGGAGACGGGCGGTGGCTCCGGCGTCGTGAACGCGACCGGCTGGGACATGGACGAGGGGTATGCGACGACGACGGTGCCGTCGCTGCGAATGGTCGTGGACGTGGGGGATTGGGACGCCTCGACGTGGCAGAACCTCACCGGCCAGAGCGGCCATGCCTTCCACCCGCACTACCGCGATCAGGCGGAGGGCTGGGCGACAGGCGACCAGTACGCGTGGACGTACTCGCCGGAAGCGGTCGACCGCGCGGAGGAGGACTCGCTGACGCTCACCCCGTGATGTTCCGGAATCGTCACCTGCAGGTGCCCGCCGCACGCGCGATCTCTCCGTAGTCTGATGCGCAGTGGGAATCTGCAGACAGACCAGACAGAGGAGCGGCGCATGGAGTTCGGAGAGTACGTCGGGGCAGAGCGCCAGATCGGCGAGCACCGGGTGCGGGCGAGCATCGCAGAGGCTTTCGCCTATCAGCTTGAGGAGATCCTCTACTCGTTTGAGCAGCACAGCGACCGGTTGTACGACGGCTACACCATGCAGTACGGGTGGGGTCCGATTTTCGTCGAGGACCTCCCGGGCGAGGAGAACGCCGGCGTCATGACGCTGCGCACCCCCGACTATCAGGGGGACGCCGCGAACGAGCGCACACAGGACCTCACCATGGCGATCTACACGTACGCGCAGCAGATGAGCTTCGCCCGGAACTGCGGGGAGCCTGCGGAAGAGGTGCACTTCTGGCAGGACGTGCTGGCGGCCCCGGGGTGGGAGGACTTCGAGGACTTCAGGATCCAGCGGCTGGACACCGGCGTGGAGCAGTTCTCGGGCTGGATGATGATCCCCGTCGACTGGGACTTCGGCGACATGGTCCCCAAGGAGGAGGTCGCGTTCGTGCCCGCGTGGAAGGTGGCGCAGGTGCACCCCTCGGCCGCCCGGGCTCTCATGATGCCGACGTGGTCGGGGGTGGAGATGCGCGGCGGTGACGTGACGCGGATCGTCGAATGGGGCGACACGGATGGCTCAGAGCGGCTCATCTTCTCCACGGATGAGAAGGAAGGAGACGACTGATGACACTGACCACCACCCTGCACGAGGCGTTCGCCGCAGGCTTCACCCCGCTGATCGCCGGGCGCGACGCCGGTGAGATCGTCGGGTACGGCGTCTGCAGTGACAGTGACGCGAGCTCGCTCTACCTGGCGGCGCACACGCGCTCCGCGCGAGACGAGCAGGTCGCGGAAGACCCGAAGTACGCCTCTAGCTACGTCTGGAACCCGGACGAGTGGGACCTGCCGGATGAAGACGACATCGACAGCGACCTCGTGCCCGCCGCGAACCAGGCGATCGAAGCACTGGACGACAGCGACATCGCCGCTCACCGCGAGACGGTCTGGTCTGCAGTCGTCGATGCGATGGCACAGCTTGTCGATGAGGGATTCTTCGCGCGCTCGCCCCAGGCGATCCGCGTCGTCCTCGTGACGGATGGCGGCGACGAAGCCACGCAGTGCGACTGGAACGTCCGGCTCAACGGCGAGGACTGCCGCCCCGAACTCGTCGAGTTCTTAGGCCTCGAGGAGTAGGCACAGTCCTGACCGGACTGCGTCACGGCCTACCCGCTGACGCGTGCCTCGCGTCCGCTGCGCAGGACTGCGACTGCCATCCACACCGCCGAGGTCGCCAAGACGATTCCGTGCGCCACCCGCACTCCTGGGGTTGCGAAGAACTGCGGGAGGTAGAGCGCCACAACGATGGCCAGTGGGACGGCGCTCCAGCGGGGGAGCGCGCCGCCGCGCTGTACGGCGAGCGCCAGCAGGGTCGCACCGGCGGCGACGAGGAGGAGCCCCACGCCGAAGAGGGTGAGCTGGGTGGTGCCTTCGCGGACGGCGGCGATGAGTGCCTCCGTCTGATCCGTGGGGGAGGCGGCGAGGGCGTGGAGGGCGAAGGTCTCCGCGCCGTAGTACAGAAGCGTGCCTCCGGACCCCACGGCCAGCACGAGTGCGCCGATCCTCGCACCCCGCTGGCCGGGAGTGCCGCGATGGAGATCGCGCAGACCGACCGCGGCGAGAGTCAGGGCGACGAAGCCGAAGGCGCCTGCACAGTGCGCGACGACCCACAGAGGTGAGGCCATCGCGTCGATCAGGCCGGCGCTCGTGCCGTCCTTGTCACCCCAGGGGCGCAGCAGCGGGAACGCGGCGAAGAGGAGTGCGGCGATGAGGAGGCACGCGGACGTGAAGCGGGCGACGGATCCGTGGGTGGCGGTGGGACTGACCATGATGACTCCTCAGGGGTCTGTGGTCCTCAGGCGGTGTGCTGATCCTCAGGCAGTGCCGCGGTGAACGTTCGGACGAGTCGGTCGAAGCTCTCGTCCACGTCCTCGGACAGGCCGAACCCGCCTGCGGCCTCGATGTGGGCGAACCCGTGCACCACGGCGCGCAGGCCGCGGATGGTGTGGACGGCCTCTGCGCCGGTGATCCCGCACCCCTGCAGCACCGTCTGGATGACGGCCAGCTGCCGGCCGGCGGCCTCCGCGAGAGCGGGGTCGTGCAGGGGGTCCGCGGGGACGGCGGCGTAGCGGGCGGGATGGGCGACCGCGTACGCGCGGTAGGCGTGCAGGAGCGCGGCGACGGCGGTGGGCCCGCTGCGACCGATCGCAGCCTGCGTGAGCGCGGCGGTGAGCTCGTCCAGGACGCGGATCGACACCTGTGTGCGCAAGGCCGGGAGTCCCGCGATGTGCTTGTAGAGAGACGGCGGGGCCACGCGTGCGTGCTCGGCGACGGCGCGGAGCGACAACGCGTCCGAGCCGTCGGAGTCCACGATCGTGAGCGCGATGTCGACGACCGCGTCGCGCGTGAGTCCGGCGCGAGCCATCAGTTGGCCGACCGAGTGCGACTGTTCATAGCTTCAAAGCTAATGGCGTTAGCCGCAATGCGCAAGAGCCAATCACTACACTGCAGGCGAGGCCCTGCCCGGGCGCGGACGCGTTGCGGGCTGCCTGATCGAATCGGACCTCGGCGAACAGGATCAGTGATGTCGATGAACCCCTCCACCCCGGAACCGCAGGCCCAGCAGGATGCTGCCGCTCCCGTCGACGGGAGCGCGCGGGAGGCCTCGAGTCGCGATCTGCCGGACTGCGTGACGGCGCAGACGACCGTCGCTTCGGCTGAGGCCGCGGAGGCGCTCGCCTCCGCCCTCATCGAACAGGGCCTGGCCGCGTGCGTGCAGGTCGCCCAGGTCCGCAGCTACTACCGCTGGCAGGGCCAGGTGCACAACGTTCCGGAGTGGCTGCTGACCGTCAAGACCACCGCCGAGGCCGCCGCCGGCCCCCTGCGCGACCACATCGCCCAGCGCCACCCGTACGACGAGCCGGAGTTCATCGTCCAGCCGATCGTCGACGGCAGCGAGGACTACCTCACTTGGATCCGGGAGTCGGTCCAGCCGCAGGTGTGAGACGGTGCGAGCGCGTCAGCAGGCAGGGTGCTCAGTAGGCCTGGTTCGCTCCGTACTCGGCCTGTGACGGGGTGAAGCCCTCGTACTCCAACTGATCGATGAGCCCGCTCAGCGAGAAGGAGCTGTATTCGAGGTACGACTCCGCAGACTTGACGGCCTGCTCGTTCCAGTCTGCGTTGACGGCGTCGACCGCGTACTCGGCATCAGCCCGGCTGAACTCCTCGTACTCGAGCTGCTCGATGAGCCCCTCGCGCGAGAAGGCGCTGTATTCGAGGTAGGACTCCGCGGACTTCCGCGCGTTGCGCTGTCCGGACGTCTCGTCGCTCTGCACTGACGACCGGGCCCCGCCTGCGGAATCTGCGCTCTCCGCAGACACATCCTGCGCCTCGACGTCATCGTCCGGATCAGCAGTGACTGTGACCGTCACGGTGGGAGCGGGCTCTGCCTCCGCAGTCACGGTGACCGTCTCGACGGGAACGGGCAGCTGTGAGCTCGAGTCGGCGGCGCCGCAGCCTGCGAGAGTGAGGAGGGCAAGAGAGCTGAGCGCAACGAGGGGACGGTATGTCACTGCGGGGTTCCTGGTCCAGGAGGATCGGCGCGACATATGCGCCGATTTTCGAGAGAGATCCCGATGATCATACAGCAGAAGTTGAACCTTCAAGTTCATCGGGCAGAAGCACCGTTCGCCACCTCATTCGCCCCGCGCACCCCGCCTGACCAGCGCGGTGGAACAATGGCCCCAGCCCCACGCGAAGGAGATCCATGGACCTGCAGACGCTCGCAGCGCAGCTGACCGACGGCGCCCTGACGACCGACCCGGACGTCGTCGCCGCGCACTCGAAGGACGAGGCGCTCTTCTGCCCGCACGACGGTGCGATCGCGCTGGTGCGGGCGAAGACGGTCGAGGACGTCCAGGCCACGGTCCGCTTCGCCCATGAGCACCGCATCCCGGTCGTCCCGCAGGGTGCCCGCAGCGGCATCTCCGGGGGAGCGAACGCCACGGAGGGCTCGATCCTCCTGAGCGTTGCGGGTATGAAGGACGTCCTGGAGGTCAACACCTCCGAGCGCACCGTCCGCGTCCAGCCGGGCATCATCAACCAGGACCTCAAGGACCACCTGCGGTCGTTCGGCCTGTCGTACCCGCCGGATCCGGGCTCCGTGGGGATCTCGTCGATCGGCGGCAACATCGCGACGAACGCGGGCGGTCTGTGCTGCGTGAAGTACGGGGTGACCCGCGATTTCGTCCGCAGCATCGACGTCGTCCTGGCCGACGGCACTCTCACCACCTTCGGCCCCCGCACCGCGAAGGGTGTGGCGGGCCTCGACATGCGCGGCCTGTTCATCGGATCCGAGGGCACCCTGGGCATCGTCGTCGAGGCCACCCTCCGCCTCATCCCGCTCATCCCCGACCCGGTCACGGCGGTCGCCGTCTTCCCGGACGAGCGCTCCGGCCTGCAGACGGTCGCGGACTTCATGGCCGCCGGCGGCCAGCCCAGCCTCTTCGAGTTTCTCGACCGCGCCAGCATCCAGATGCTCAACGCGTACGGCGACTTCGGCCTGGACGCGGACGCGAGTTCGATGCTGCTGGTCCAGTTCGACCAGCCGGCCCAGGCTGCGGACATGCTCGCCTCCTTCCAGGCCGTCGCCGAGGCCGCGGGCGCCCTGGACGTCGCCGTCTCCGACGATCCCGCGGACTCCGCCGCTCTGGTCGCGGCCCGCAGGTCGATCCAGCCGGCGTACGAGAAGTTCGCACACGCCCACGGCGGCGGTCAGCTGCTGGACGACGTGTGCGTGCCGCGTGCGGCGATGCCGGAGTTCTGCGATCGGCTGGACGCACTGCGGGACTCGACCGGGCTGACGATCGCGCTCGTCGCGCACGCGGGGGACGGCAACACCCACCCGTCCGTCTTCTTCGACGCGCAGGATGAGCAGCAGACCGCGACGGCGGAGCAGGCGTTCGAGGAGATCATGCAGATCGGCCTGGACCTAGGCGGCACGATCACCGGCGAGCACGGCGTGGGCTATCTCAAGAAGGGCTGGCTGGCGCAGGAGCTCGACGAGGGCTCCCGCTGGGCGCAGCGTGCGGTCAAGGAGGCCCTGGATCCGCGCGGCATCCTCAACCCGGGCAAGATGCTCGCAGACATCTGACCCCGTGGACCAGCCCGCTCAACCCACGCAACCCTCCCTCGCCCAACCCCTGACCGCCGGGGTCGTCTCCGCGCTCGTCGCGTTCACCAGCTCGTTCGTCGTCGTCCTCACGGGCCTCGTGGCAGTGGGCGCCACGCCCCAGCACGCGTCCAGCGGCCTCATGGCCGTCACCGTCCTCATGGGTGTGGGCACGGTCATCCTGGCGGGGTGGACGCGCATCCCCATCACGGTCGCGTGGTCGACGCCGGGTGCCGCACTCCTCGTGACGACCGGTGCGGTCGAGGGCGGCTGGCCCGCAGCGGTCGGTGCCTTCCTCGTGGCCGGTCTGCTCATCGTCCTCACGGGCCTCATCCCGCCGCTGGGCGCGCTCATCGCCCGCATCCCCACCTCGGTCGCGCAGGCGATGCTCGCCGGCGTGCTCCTCCAGCTGTGCCTGGCCCCCATCACCGGGGCGGTCGAGAATCCCGCCGGAGTCCTCCCCGTCATCGCCGTCTGGCTGCTGGGCATGCGGTTCTTCCCGCGCTGGGCCGTGCCCGCCGCCTTCCTCGTCGCGGCCGCGGTCGTCGTCATCCACGTCGTGACCACCGACGCCGAGGTCGAAGTCGCCTCCCTCGTCCCGCGGCTCGACTTCGTCGTCCCCCAGTTCACACTGTCGGCCGTCGTGGGCCTGGGCCTTCCGCTCTACCTCGTGACGATGGCATCCCAGAACGTACCCGGCATGGCGGTCATGAAAGGTCTGGGCTGGGACGTGCCATGGCGGCCCGCCATCGTCCTCACCGGCGTGGGCTCGGTTCTCGCGGCACCTGCCGGCGGGCACGGCATCAACCTCGCTGCGATCAGTGCGGCTCTGACCGCCGGGCCCGAGGCCGGCCCCCACCGCGACCGCCGCTGGATCGCGAGCCTCACCTCCGGCGTCCTCGCGATCCTCATCGGGATCGGCGCCGCCGCGTTCGGAGCACTCGTGACACTCGCACCCGAGGGCGTCATCCTCGCCGTCGCGGGCCTCGCCCTGCTGGGCACGTTCGCCTCCTCGCTCAAAGCGTCTCTTGAGAACACCGAGGATCTTCTGCCTGCCGTCGTCACGTTCGCGGTGGTGGCGTCCGGCATCACGATCGGCGGCATCAGCTCCACCTTCTGGGCGCTGCTGGCTGGACTGGTGGTCCGCGGCGTGCTGCGCCTGGGTCGTCGCGAGGTTTGACGTACGCGACTCCGCGGGGTGCGAGTACGCGGTGTGCCCACCTGCTACAAGCAGGTGGGCACACCGCGCGGAAGACCCCCTGACGGGGAGCGGAGCTCAGATGGGCTGGGGCTTCGCCTCGTCCGTCTCGGCGAGGTCGTCGTCGGGGTGGGACAGAGCCTCGGCGACCTGCGTGTCGTCGAAGGAGACGGCCTCGCTGGGTGCCCCACCCGCGTTGACGAACCGGGTGAGCACCATGACCGCTGCGCCGACGGCCAGGCCGGTGAGGCTGGAGACGAGTTCCGGAGCGAGAGACGCGAGGCCCGCCGCAGCCAGAACGACCCGGGTGATCGCGTGCATCCGTCGCTCGACACCGATGAACCAGCCCTCGAACGCGCAGCCCAGGAAGAAAACTCCGATGATCGCGAACACGAACGTGTACGCGATCTCCAGGCCGCTCGCGTCCTGTGCCAGCAGTGCCGGGTTGAAGACGAACGCGAACGGGATGATGTACTTGACCGCCCCCAAGCGCATCGCGATCAGCGATGTCGACATGGGCGGTGTCTTCGCGATGTTCGCCGCGGCGAACGACGCCAGGGCCACCGGCGGCGTGATGTAGGAGACGGTCGCCCAGTAGATGACAAAGAGGTGTGCGGCGATCGGGTTGATGCCCAACTGCACGAGCGCCGGAGCCATGACGATCGCCAGGAAGACATAGACCGCGGACACGGTCATGCCCATGCCCAGGACGAACGATGTGATGGCGCCCGCGATGAGGATGAGGATCATGCTGCCGCCCACGGCGGCGACGAGCTCGCGGGCCAGCGACAGGGACACGCCCGTCATCGACAGCCCGCCCACGATGAGGCCCACTCCGGCGATGATGCCGATGATCTCTCCGATCGTCTTGCCGGAGGAGAAGAGGAACTCATAGATGAGTCCCGGCGTCTTCCGCAGATCGTGGCTCAACGCGAATTTCACGATCTCGACGAACAGCAGGAACGCGATGACGAAGTACGGTGCCTGGACTTCGTTCTGGTAAACCATGAGGATCGCGATGAGTCCCACCAGCGCGGCCAGGTACGGCCAGCCGGTCAGGAGCACCCTGCCGATCCGTGGCAGCAGGGACTGCTGCAGACCGCGCAGGCCGGACTTCGCGGAGTAGGCGTCGATCTGCACGAAGATGCCCAGGAAGTACAGGGCTGCCGGAATGGCCGCGGCCAGTGCGATCTCCGCATAAGGCACACCCACGAAGGACACCATGAGGAACGCAGCGGTACCCATGATGGGCGGCGTGATCGTGCCGCCGGTCGACGCGGTCGCCTCGATGCCGGCGGAGTACTTCCCGCTGAACCCGGAGCGCTTCATCGCGGGGATCGTCATGGGGCCGGTCGTCAGCACGTTCGAGACGGCGGAGCCGGACATCATTCCCATGAAGCCGGACGAGATGACGGACACCTTCGCGGAGCCGCCGCGGAAGCGGCCGAACGCCGCCTGCGCCAGATCGAAGAAGAAGCCCGCCCCGCCGGTCCGTTGGAGCGCGACGCCGAACATGAGGAACCCCACCAGGATGGAACCGCCCACCTGGAGCGGCAGCCCCAGGATCGAATCAGCACCCAGAGCGTGGATCTGTGCGGTCGTCTTCAGGTCGAACGACAGTCCGCGCATGAAGCTGATCGGGATACTCGCTGCGAAGAGCGGGTAGAGCGAGAAGAGCAGTGCGATGATCGTGACGACCAGTCCGGCGGTACGACGCAGCCCCTCCAGCACGGTCGCCCACAGGACGAATGAGGCGACCGTTGCCAGCGTCGGTGCGGAATAGTCCCATCCCATCGTGATGATCGTCTCGCCGTTGTAGCCCAGGTAGGCGCACGTGGCGAAGACGAGTGCCGCAAGGGCCGAGTCGTAGAAGGGCAACGGCTTGTCCTCGAGCGACTTCGCGATCGGATAGCAGAGGAAGACGATCGGCAGGAAGCACGCGAGGATGTAGTAGAGGTACGAGTTCTGCATGAGGGAGAATCCGCCGGGATTCCAGAAGAACGCCTGGTTGAGGGCGATGAGCACTCCCGCCACCGTCAGGACGATGACGACGACCTTCGTGCCGCGATTCACGCGCTGAGACATGGGGTATCCATTCCGTGAGGGTCGGAAGCCGGTGCCCGACCGGAGAGCGGTCGAGCACCGGCTTCCGCAGTTACGTCAGTCGGAGAGGTTCTCGTCCTTCCAGGAGTTCCAGTCCTCGTGGCTGATCTCGTCAGCCTGCTCGACGTACTCCTCCCATTCGGCGCGCAGTGCTTCCCCGCGCTCAATGAGCTCGTCATTCTTCTCCTGAGCCTCCTGGGTCCACACGCCCTGCTCGTCGAGGAAGCGGACCAGCCCCTCGTGGAACGGAACCTCGGTCGGCTCGACCTGCGCCTCGTCGATGCTCCACCCCTTCGTGGTCTGCGTGACATCCTTGTAGGCGTCGAAGTTCTCATGAAGCGCGCTGACCACTTCGTAAACTGTGTCCGCGTCTGTGCTGGTCTTCGTGATCATGGGGACGGAGTAGTAGACGGCATTGTCCTCCTCGCCGTCCTCCTGGCCGGGCCCGTTCGAGAATGAATCGATGAAAGTCGACGGCGCGACCTCCTCGACGGCATCCGCTTTCTCGCCCTCCGTCTCCGACATGTCGACCCACTGCACGTCGGTCGTCGCCTCGAGTTCGAACAGCGAGGAACCGTACACCTGCTGGTAGACCGCATCGATCTGGCCGTTCTTCAGACCATCCGCCTGATCCCCGTAGCTGATGTCGACCAATTCGACGTCATCCTTGGTCAGACCGCCGTAGGCCAGGATGGCCTCTGTCTTGTTCTGCACGGAGGGGTTCGCCGTGGCCCACGGGACCTTCTTGCCCTCGAGGTCTGCCGGTGTCTCGATGCCGGAGTCCGCTTTGACGAGGAGGCTGTGCGGGGCCGTGGGCGCCCACGTCACCTGCACGTCCTGCGGGCCCCAGTTCTCGACCGCGAAGTCGTGGTCGGCCTCGAACGCGTAGATGTACGCGTCTCCCGTGCGGGTGAACATCGCCTGGTCCTCGCGCAGCGGGGTCAGCTGACCGATCGCCGTGTCCGAGGGGATGATGCGGATGTTCGCGCCCTCACCGGACGTCAGCGCCTCGGCCACGGCTGCGGTGTCCGCATATGTGGAGGTGCCCGTTCCGTACGTCGACCACGCCATCTGAGCGGGGAGTCCACCTTCGGTCGTCGCGGTCTCGCCGCCACCACCGCCGCAGGCGGAGAGGACGAGCCCGGAGGCGAGGATGGCAGAGCTGATTCCCAGGAGCTTCTTCATTGATCGTTCCTTCGAGTTTCTGTGAGGGACACGCTCCGGTCGTGTGCTTCCTCGCACACGCGGCTTATGAGCGCTGTCACAAACCATAGGTCGGAATGAACGACCCGCGGATCACGGTCACGCGTCGAATTGCGCCAATCGATCGGCTCTGCTTATCGCGAGATTGCGCCGCCCAATCAGTCGGAAGACCGACTATCGTTCGTCTTCGATGTCGCTCACTGGCCCCCGAATGCATCGTGGAGGCTGTCGAACACCTGCCCCACCGCGCTCGTCGAGTCCGACTCCCGCATGACGATCCACGAACGAGACCGCACGTCATCGGACACATGCGCCGCCGCGACGAGATCGGGATTCTGATCGGCGATGATCGCAGGCAACAGGGAGTAGCCCAGGCCGCTGCGGACCAGCGACACCACCGCGGCCCATGTCATCGTCTCGTAGCGGACCTGGGGCACGAAGTCTGCGATGCCGCAGACGGTGACGGCCTTCTCCCAGTAGTCCGGCGATACATCCCGCCTAACTGTCACGAAGGGCAGATCCCGCGCGTCCGCCAGGCTGCGCACCAACTTGTCCGGTGCCGCGCACAGGCGTAATTCCTCGTTCGCAACGCGCACGCGCCGTAGCTCCGAGCCCTGGCCCGGCGCGTGGGAGCACGCAATGTCGATCGCGCCGACGGACAGCTGCTCCATCTGCGTCGTCGTGTTGAGCTCGACGAGGTGGATGGCGATGCCCGGCCACGTCTCCTCGAACGCCGCGACGACGTCCAGCAGGCCCCGCAGGAAGAAGCTGGGCACGCAGCCGATCGTCACGCTGCCCTGCACGCCTTGAGACAGCTGCTGTGCCTCGACTTCGAATCGTTCGACGGCCGCCATGAGCGTCCGTGCCCGATTGACGAGCGCCTTCCCCTCGCGGGTGAGAGCAGGCCGAGGCTTGCGCGTGAAGAGCATGATCCCCAGCTCCTCCTCCAGCTTCTTGATCTCACCGCTGAGCGCCGGCTGCGACACACCCATCGCCTCGGCGGCTCCGCCGAAGTGCAGGGTGTCGGCCAGCGCCACGAAATACGACAGGCGCTTCAGGCTCATCTGTGACATGCGCCATCATAGGCACGGTTCGAAGGACAACGTGTCCTTTCGAACGCTGCACCCTGAACATCCGTCCAGCCGCTTCCCCGCCAAACGCCCCCACCCGTGGAAGAATCACGGGAAGCATCCGGACCGGCAGGAGGGACACGCAGTGGAGGGCACGCACACGGAGGAGCCGCCGCCCGTCAGCGACTTGGCGAGCGTCGAGCGGATCCGCGCCGCAGCGCTCCACCTGTTCGCGGCCCAGGGGGTCGCCGCGACCCCGCTGCGGGCCATCGCCGCCGAGGCCAGGGTCACCGTCGGCCTCATCCCGCACCACTTCGGGTCCAAGACGGGTCTGCGCGACGAGCTGGAGCGCTGGATCGCCCGCCAGTTCGTCGATGCGATGCAGCGTGCCAACGAGAAGAAGGGCGGAGCCGGAGCGAATGCGGCGGATCGCCAGGTGGCCGTCCGCGAGCTGGTCGACGAATACCCGGACATCCGCGACTACATGCGCCGCGAACTCCTCCACCCGTTCCCCGGCGGCCGCCTGCTGGTGCTGCTCACCCAGATGGCGACGGAGAGCGTCGACGACATGCGCGAGCGCGGTCTGGTCTCCACGGACCGCGACCGCTCCGACCAGATCCTCCTGACGATGGTGCGCCAGCTGGGCTCGCTGTTCGTCCAGCCCCTCGTCGATCAGGTCATCGAGGCCCTGCCGGAGGGCGAACGCCCCGCCGTCACGCCCGCACTCCTCGTCGACATGCGCTACCCGGAGGACCGGCCGACCTCCGCGGACTGATCGCCCCGCAGGCAAGACCGCCGCACCGCGGATCGCCCGCAGTCTCACCGGCAGACCACACCGGCCCTCACCCCAGCAGCGCCTGCCCGATGACGATGAGGGCGCCCAGGACGGAGATGCCCGCCGCGAGCGCCTGCAGCACCGGAGTGCTCGCCCGCTTGATGACGAACCCGGACAGCAGGATTCCCACGACCATGAACGGTGCCCACCCCGCCGCGTAGAGGAGGTGGGTGAGCGACAGCTGCCCGCCCACCGCCAGACCGGTGAGCGACAGCACGCTGCCCACCACGAAGTAGGCGCTGATCGTGGCCCGCGCGGTCGACCCGTCCGCGGACCGCATGATGAGCGCGATGGGCGGACCGCCGATGCCCGTCGACGTGCCGAACAGGCCCGAGGCCGCCCCGGCGATCATCATGTTCGGCCGGCTGGGCGCGGGCTTCCACCCCACGAGGGTGAACGCCACACCGATGAGCACGGCGGTCGCGAGTGTGAGCGACAGGCCGGTATGGGAGAACGTCGCGACGGCGATCGTCGCGGCGACGATGCCGGGGATCCGCCCGATCGACGCCCACAGCACGACCGACCAGTCCACCAGCCGCCGTTCGCGCAGGAACGCGGCGATGGAGATGTTGATCGCCAGCAGGATGATCGTCGCCGGTACAAGATCCGGCCGCACGATGACGAGCAGGGGAGAGGCGATCATGCCCAGGCCGAACCCGATCGACCCCTGCATGCACGAGGCGAACAGCACGACGAGTCCGATGACGACGAACTCGATCACAGTGCGGTCTCCTGGAGGGTGCGCACGCTCATCGTGCGGGACCCTCCCACCCTACGCCGAGGCCGTGGTCGGCTCGTCCGCCGCCCTCACCAGGACGCCGACGCAGGTACCTGCGACTCACTCCGGCCGGTGGTCCACGAACACGTCCTCGTAGAGGGTCGTCGTGTACGGGAGGAAGTTCGCGTCGTCGTTCGAGTACCAGGAGCTGATCGACTGGAGGTCGCCGCCGTCGGTGAAGCCCAGCTCGTTCGCCCGCTCCACCCACGCTTCCCCCAGAGCAGCAGGATCCTGCTCGAGCGCCTGCGCGATCGCGGGCGACTCGCCGTCGTCCTCGAGCAGCGCCCCCTGCGATTCGAGGATCCGCTCCTGCACCTCCTCCGGCAGAGCGGAGATCGTCCCGCCCTCGTCGTTCGCCTGATCGATCGCCAGGACATTCGAGTCCGCCAAGTGCTGGGTCCACAGCGCGAAGTACTCCGGCTGCGCGTCGAAGATGATCTGCTGATAGGCCAGCGGCAGGTTCGCATACCCGGTCCCGCCCACGTGCGCAGCAGGGGAGCGGCCGGCGAACGATCCTTCCGTCAGATAGCTGATGTTGGGCGCGGCGGTGGGCACACCGAAGGAGGCGGCGGAGCCCAGTTGCGTCATCGTGCAGTCGATCGTGCCGCGCTGCAGTCCCTCGAACGCCTCGACGTACTCCAGGGAGACGGGATTCGCGCCCATGTCCCGCACCGCGGACTCGCCGGCCTGGGAGCCGATGCGGACAGATCTGCCTGCCCAGGCCTCGGCGGTGGTGGTGTCGTTGTCCGGGTTGCAGAGGAAGAAGTACTCGCCGCTGTTGGCCTGCGGGGTCAGCGGGGTGAGGCCCGCGTCCTCGAACTCCTGCAGGACGGCCTCGTTGCTCCAGGCGAGCTCGTTGAGCATGGCGCTGGTCGCCATCTCGCCCACCAGTGGGGAGGTGGGGGCCAGCTGCGAGACGGTCATGAGGTCGTTGAAGGCGGGAAACTCCGCGGGCAGGTAGGAGGGGACCAGGTGGGCGATGTCGACGCGGCCGTCGACCAGGGCGTCGGGCAGTTCCGTGTACGTGGCGATGGCCTGGCCGTAGACGATCTCGACCTCGATCTGACCGTTGGAGCGGGACTCGATCGACTCCTTGAAGGCCTGCGCGGACGGGGCGGCGGTGTCGTCTGGCGAGCTGGAGGCCGGCTGGTAGGTGAGGGTGACGGGGTCCAGGCCCTCGATCGCGGCGGTGACCTCCTGCTGGTCGGCGCCGTAGGCGAAGCCCTGGCCCCCGGACTCGCCGGAGGAGCCGGCGATGCTGCCCGCGCAGCCGGTCGTCAGCGCGAGCGTGACGGCCACACAGACAGAGGGCATCAGGGAACGAAGAACGGGCATGGGCGGCTCCTCATCGAGCGGGGGTGACCATCGAGCGGGGTGGGTCCGGATCAGGCGGCGGGGGTGAGGCCCAGGGCGTTGGTCCAGAGGGTGGACAGCGTGCGGCTCAGTTCCTCGCGGCCCTCGTCGGTGAGGTACGCGGGGTCCTTGTCCTGGACGTAGACGCGGTAGCAGAGCCGGCTGACCATGAGCGAGAGTGCGCGGGCGACCAGGTCCGCGTCCAGTGAGGCGTCGACGGCTCCGTCCTGCTGCAGGCGTGCGATCGAGCGGGCGTTGCGCTGGACGAACGCTGTCGACCGGGCCTCCCGCAGCGTCCGGATGTCCGCGTCGACGTGCGCCACCTGCTCCATGACGGCCATGAGGTCCGCGTTGCGGCTGTAGGAGTCGATGTAGTGGCGGTTGGCGCGCTGGATGCGGGTGACGGGGTCCGTGTCCGGTTCCTCCGGTGCCGGTGCGTGCAGGACCGTCTCCTGGTACTCCTGGATGATGGCGGCCAGGATGTCCTCGCGGTTGCGGAAGTACGTGTAGAGGGTGCCGGTCGAGCAGCCCACGCGGTCCGTGATGTCCGTGAGCCGGCACGTGAAGTAGCCCTGCTCCGCGAACACCTCGCGGGCCGCGGCGATGAGCTGGGCGCGGGTCCGCTGCCCCTTGGTGAGCTTGGCGGACGGGTCGTCGGAGGCGCTGGCCTGGGCTGCCGTCGCCGGTCTGGTCGTCACTGGGGTGTCACCTCGCGCAGTCGGGTGGCCGGGGCGCGGCGGGAGAGCCGACTCCGCCGCACCGAACAAATCTGACGTCAATGTCAGAATATTAGTGAGCATGCATCCTCACGAGCGAGGATGTCAAGGCCTCCGCGTACAGTGAGGGGTATGGCGAACCACGGATCCCCTGCCCACGACGATACCCGGATCGCAGTCCTCATCGACTGCGACAATGTCTCGCCCAGTCATGCGGGCGCGATCCTGGAGGAGATGGCCGCGCACGGCACACCCACGATCAAGCGCGCGTACGGCGACTGGACGACCTCTCAGCTGAACGGCTGGAAGAAGGAGCTCAACCGCTGGGCGATCCAGCCCGTGCAGCAGTTCGCGTACACGGTGGGGAAGAACTCGACGGACTCCGCACTCATCATCGACGCGATGGACCTCATGTGGATGGGGAACGTGGAGGCGTTCGCGATCGTGTCCTCCGATTCCGACTTCACGCGCCTGGCCACCCGCCTGCGCGAGTCCGGCAAGCGCGTCATCGGCCTGGGCCGTCGCAAGACACCCGTGTCCCTGCGCAACGCGGTCGACCAGTTCATCTACCTCGAGCTGCTGGGGGAGGGCGACTCCCACGACGACGAAGCTCAGCAGGAGCCTGCGGCCCGGCAGGAGCCGAAGAAGTCCTCCGGCCGCGGGTCCAAGACGCAGGACACCAAGCCCGAGGCCGCAGAGGCGTCCAGCACGTCGGACCCGGACGCGAGCTCGGGGGCGGGGTCCGGGCTCACCCTGGTGCCCACGTTCAGCAGCGCACCGGAGCCCCAGTCCGGCATCAATCTGCAGAGCGCGCTCACGAAGGCCGTGAACGCGACCAGTGGCGATGACGGCTGGGCGAGCATCAGCCTGCTGGGGCAGCACTTGAACAGGGCGCACGCGGACTTCGACTCCCGCGACTTCGGTCATCGTAAGCTCAGCGACCTCGTGACCGAGCAGTCGTACCTGGACCACCGGACCGACGGCGGCCAGATGTGGGTGCGCCTCCGCGGCGGGTCCCGAGGTCGGAAGGGCTGAGCGGCGGAACGACTGAGCGGTCGCGGGTTCCTGACCCGCGACCGCTCAGTCGTTCCAGTGTCCCGGCTGGTTGATCAGCGCGGTGCCATGCGGATCGCACCGTCCAGGCGGATGACCTCACCGTTGAGCATGCGGTTCGTGACGATGCTGGAGGTGAGCGCCGCGTACTCGCTGGGGTCGCCCAGGCGGGAGGGGAAGGGCACCTGCTGGCCCAGCGAGTCCTGCGCGGCCTGGGGGAGTCCCGCCATCATCGGCGTGAGGAAGAGGCCTGGTGCGATCGTGACGACGCGGATGCCGGAGCTCGCCAGGTCGCGAGCGATCGGCAGGGTCATGCCCACGACGCCGCCCTTGGATGCGGAGTAGGCGGCTTGGCCGATCTGGCCGTCGTAGGCGGCGACGGAGGCGGTGTTGATGATGACGCCGCGCTCGCCGTCCTCACCGGGCTCGTTGTTCTGCATCGCGGCGGCTGCCAGGCGGATGACGTTGAAGGTGCCGATGAGGTTGACCTGGATGACCTTGGTGTAGGCGGCGAGGTCGTGGGGACCGCTCTTGCCCACGGTCTTCTGCGCGACGCCGATGCCCGCGCAGTTGACGACGCCCGCCAGCGTGCCCTCCGCGTTCGCCTGCTCGACGAGGGCGGTGACGCTCGCTTCGTCCGTGACATCGGTCTGGACGAAGGTGGCGCCTTCAGGCGCCTCGCCCTTGACGTCTGCGACGAACACTGTCGCGCCCTGCTCGATGAAGGCGGCGGTGGTCGCGGCACCCAGGCCGGATGCTCCGCCCGTGACGATGAAGGTCTTTCCCTGGAACTGCATGCGTAGTCCTCGATCCCGGCTGGCGCCATTGGAAGTGGTGGCAGTCACAGTTCTATCGCAGGCTCTACAAGTGTTCAAAATCTCCCTGTGACGGGGGAAGTGCTGAGGGAAATCACGACCCCAGCCAGCCGCCGTCCACGTTGAGGATCTGGCCGGACACGTAGGACGAGGCATCGGAGAGGAGGAACGCGATGGTGCCGCCCAGCTCTTCCGGCAGTCCGAACCGCTTCATCGGGATCCGCGCCATGATCCGGTCGTGGTCCGCGGGGTTGTTCAGCAGGGTCTCCGTCAGGGCGGTCCGGTAGTAGCCGGGGCCCACCGCGTTGGCGCGGATGCCGCGGCCGGACCATTCGGTCGACAGCGCGCGGGTCACGCCCACCAGTCCCGTTTTCGATGTCACATACGGGACATTGCGCGGCAGGCCGATGCTGCTGTTGAGGGACCCGATGAAGACATGCGATCCGGCGAGCCCGTCTGCCAGCTGCCGCTTGGCGATGGCCTGACTGAGGAAGAACGGTGCGTCCAGGTTGAGTGTCATGACCTCCCGCCAGATCTGCGGAGTCACGTCCTCTGCATCGAGGCGGCGCTGCACGCCCGCCGCATGGATGACCCCATAGAGGGGAGCGTGCGCGTGCGCATCCGAGGCCAGGGTGTCCAAGCTGTCGAGGTCCGCGACGTCTGCGGGCGCGATCCGGACCTCACCGGGCAGGCCGGCTGCGGCCTCGGCTGTGGTGTCCAGCTGGTCAGCGGACCGGGACACGGCGGTGACCGTCGCACCGAAGGCGGCGGCGGTGAGGGCCATGGACTGGCCCAGCCCGCGGCCGGCACCGGTGACCAGCACATGGCGACCGGTCAGATCGAATGACTGCGGGGAGGCGTGGCCGGGGGTGGGGTTCATGGGGATCCTTCGAGTCGGAGGGTCAAGGGAGAAGGCTGGAAAGTACTGGGAGCGTGCGGCGGCGGGCTCAGGCGCTGGTGTCGTCCGTGGCCGGAGTCGGCGCGGATTTCGCCGGCGCACTGCGGAGGTCCTCGAGTCCGTCGATCGAGTCGAGCAGTGCGGTGAGACCGCGGAAGTACTGGTTGCGGATCGCGCTGACCCGCTGCGGGTCGTGGGAGGCCAGCGGGGTGATGCCGCTGCCATTCTTCAGTCCCAGGTCGCCCGCGTCGACCCGTTCCTCCAGCAGTGGGGTGGAGGCGAAGCGGTCGCCGTAAGCGGCGGACTCCGTCTGCAGGCACGCCTGGTAGACGTCCAGTCCTGCCATGTCCGCGACCTCGAACGGGCCGAACGCGGCCAGGCGGTAGCCGAAGGAGTTGCGGGAGACCTCGTCGACGACCTCGGGGGTGGCGACGCCCTCGTCGACCAGCTTGAGCGCCTCCGCGAACAGGGCGTGCTGCAGGCGGTTCGCGATGAAGGCGGGGACATCGCTGATCGTGGTGGGCCGCTTGCCCACGTGGCGGTGGAAGTCGGTGGCCGCAGCAGTCGCGGACTCCACGGTGTGCACGCTGGGGATGATCTCCACGCCCGGGATCAGCCGGGACGGGTTCATCCAGTGGCAGCCCAGGAAGCGCTCCGGCCCGGTGACGGACTCCGCGAGCGTGCCGATGGGCAGGGTGGATGTGTTCGAGGCGATGATCGCCTCCGGGTGCGCGGCGGCGGAGACGCGGGCCAGCGTCGAATGCTTGAGCTCGAGCACCTCCGGCACCGCCTCGATGATGAAGTTCACGCCGTCCAGCGACTCCTCGATGCCGTCGCCCGCGATCAGGTTGGCGGCGACGACGTCCGCCTCCGCGGCGTCGAGAAGGCCCTTGTCCACCCAGTCGCGGGACTCCGCGAGGAGCTCGCCCACGCGGCGCCGGCTGGTCGCCGGATCGATGTCGATGAGCACGCAGGGCACTCCCGCTCCCGCGATCGTCGCGGCGATCCCGCCGCCCATGTATCCCCCGCCCACGACGGCGGCGCGTGTGATCGATCCAGTCATCCTCGACTCCTCCGGGTGTCGCATCATCGGCGGTCTGCGCTTCGAATGATCGCCGGTGGTCAACATCTGTGCCGCTTCGCGGCGGCCGTGTTAAGTAACAGTAGCGATTCGACTTAACATCACTTAACCCGAGACTCAGGGTCTAGATTCATCAGCATTCACGAGTTTCGGGAGCACGAGGAGGTGACCCAGTGGTGCAACAGCGCCTGGATGACGCTGATCCTTCAGATCCGACGCAGGTTTCGGCAGCGAGCATCGCGCGCGAGCTGGGTGTGTCCGCCGCCACTGTCTCGTACGCGCTCAACGGGAAGTCCGGGGTTTCCGACCAGATGCGGCGGCGGATCCTTAAGCTCGCCAATGCTCGGGGGCTGCGCCCAAGCGCGACCGGGTCCGCAGCCTCCGCGTTGACGCGAGTGATCGCGCTGATCGTCCCGAATCTCACCAACCCCATGTTTCCGTACTGGTCGCACGAGATCCTCGAGGTCGCGGCGGCAGAAGGGTTCGAAGTCCTCGTCGTCGCGACGGACGACGACCCGGCGCGGCTGGAAGCCGCGGCACGGACCCTTGTGAACCGGAACATCGACGGCGCGATCGTCCTTGCGTCCCACCGCGAGGATGCGACGGCGCTCCTGACGCTGCGAGAAGAGCGGATCCCCTTCACGTTCCTGTCGCGTCGTTCCGAGTACGTGTCTGCCGACTTCGTGGGGATCGACGACTACACGGCCTCGCGACAGGTTGCGCAGCACGTCGTGAGTCATCATCCGCGGCGCCCCGCAACAGTCGTCGGCCCGCGATTCAGCACTGCGTCTGCTCAGAGGGAGAAGGGCATGAACGACGCGCTGTCGAATGCGCGTCTGCACGTCCCGACCGAGAGGAGGATCGCCACCGACCTCTCACGCGCTGGCGGTCACCGCGCCGCCCGGCACCTCATGGAACTTCCAGAGCGTCCGGACGCGATCTTGTGCGGGAGTGACGAGATCAGTCTGGGCGTCATGGAAGCGCTCGCCGAGGACGGGATCGAAGCAGGCCGCGACATGATCGTCACCGGGTTCGACGGGCTCCGGCACACCACGTCACCCCTCATCGGACTGACGACCGTCATCCAGCCGCTCAAGGAGATGGGCAGCACTGCCGCCCACCAGCTCCTCCACCGTCTCCGTTCAGGCACGCACGACGAACACCGCACGGTGATCGTTCCGCACACGCTGCATATCGGCCGCACGTGCGGCTGCCCCCGCACCACCACGCACTTCACTCGAAAGGACACCTGACATGGGTCAGCGCATCGCAGTCGTCACCGCCGGAGCCGCAGGGATCGGCCGCGCCATCGCGGACCGGCTGGTCGCAGACGGCTTCACCGTTCTGGTGACGGACGTGTCCGCCGAGGCCGTCGAGGACGCCCAGCGCGCCGGACTGCACGCTGTGGTCGCCGATGCGTCCAAGCCCGAGGACGCGGCCGCCCTGGCAGAGCAGGTGCGGGAGACGTTCGGCCGGCTCGACGTGCTGGTGAACAACGCGGGTGTCGCCGGCCCCACCGCCCGTGTCGAGGACATCGAGCTGACGGACTGGGAGCGGACCGTGTCCATCAACCTCACCGCGCAGTTCCTCCACGTCAAGGCGCTGCTGCCGCTGCTGCGGGAGTCCGAGGCGGGTCGCATCGTCAACATGTCGTCCGCCGCCGGCGTGTTGGGCATGTTCGGCCGGTCCGTGTACTCCGCCTCGAAGTCCGCCGTCTTCGGGTTCACGAAGTCCCTGGCGATCGAACTGGGACCGGAGGGCATCACGACGAACGCGATCTGCCCCGGCGCGGTGGGCGGCCCCCGGATCGAGGGCGTCATCGAGGCGAAGGCCGCAGTCCTGGGCTCCTCGGTGGAGGAGGTCGCCGCCGACTACCGCAACCAGAGCGCGATCGGCGAGTTCATCGATCCCGCATCCGTTGCGGGGATGGTCAGCTTCCTGGTGGGCCCCGACGCTCGCCAGATCAACGGCCAGATGCTCTCCGTCGACGGCTTCACCCAGAAGCTCTACTGACCCGCACCGCACGTACTGCCCGCACCCCGAAAGGAACGCACCATGGCATCCAAGCGCAAGATCATCATCACCTGTGCTGTCACCGGATCGATCCACACTCCCAGCATGTCCCCGCACCTGCCGGCGACCTCGGATGAGATCTCAGACGCGTCGATCCAGGCGGCGCAGGCCGGCGCGTCGATCGTCCACCTGCACGCGCGCAAGCCGGAAGACGGTCGTCCGTCGCAGGATCCCGATGACTTCGCGCCCATGATCGAGAAGATCAATGCGTCGACCGATGCAGTCATCAACCTCACCAGCGGCGGATCGCCGCACATGAGCGTCGAGGAGCGCATGCAGCCGGCGATGACGTTCGAGCCGGAACTCGCGTCCCTCAACATGGGGTCGATGAACTTCGGCCTGTTCCCCATGCTCAAGCGCTTCACGGAGTTCGAGCACCAGTGGGAACGCGACCACTTGGAGAACAGTCGCGACCTGATCTTCAAGAACACATACTCGGACATCGAGACGATCCTGACGCGCGGTACGGGCAACGGCACGAAGTTCGAGTTCGAGTGCTACGACACCTCGCACCTCTACAACCTCAAGCACTTCGTCGACGAGGGGCTGGCACCGGATCGTCCGTTCGTCCAGACGGTGCTGGGGCTGCTGGGCGGAACCGGCGCATCGACGGAGAACCTCATGCACATGCGCCGCATCGCGAATGAGCTGCTGGGCTCGGATTACGAGTGGTCGGTGCTGGGGGCGGGCCGCCACCAGATGCCGCTGGGCGCGGTCGCCCTGGCATCCGGCGGCCACATCCGTGTGGGTCTCGAGGACTCGCTGTGGATCGGTCGCGGCGAGCTCGCGCAGTCGAACGCGCAGCAGGTGGAGCGCGCCGTCCAGCTCGTGGAAGCGCTGGGCATGGAGGTCGCGACTCCGGACGAGGCGCGGGAGATCCTGGGCCTCAAGGGCAAGGAGAACATCTCGATCTGAGATTCCTCGCCACGAGGACGTGGCGACGGACTACCGATTCAGAAAGGAGGGGCCGCAATGCGGGGATGGAAGAAGCTGAGAGTCATCGCGATGGCTGCGGCTGCGAGTCTGCTGCTGTCATCGTGCGGTGCGATCGTCAGCAAGGATGACGACTACGAGGGCACCATCAACTTCAGCCTGGCGCTGGGTCCGGATTCTCACCATCACGAGGGTGGGAAGGCGTTCGCGGAGAAGCTCTCCGAGCTCACGGACGGCCGCATCGGAGTGAAGTTCTACTACAACAACGCGCTGGGCGGTGAGCGCGAGGTCGTCGAGGGCATGTCGATCAACTCGATCCAGATGGGCATGGCGTCGACCGGCCCTATGGGCGGTTTCGTCCGCTCGTTCATGCTCTTCGACATGCCGTACCTCTTCGAGGATCTGGACCACGTCTACGGCGTGCTGGACGGCGAGATCGGACAGGAGCTCGCGGACGAGTTCCTGGAGACGACGAATGTCCGCATCCTGTCGTGGACGGAGAACGGCTTCCGCTACGAGACGAACTCGAAGCGTCCTATCGAGACGCCCGAGGACCTGCAGGGCATCAAGCACCGGACGCAGGAGAGCACGGCTCAGATCCAGACGTGGTCCGCGTTGGGCACGGACGCGATCCCGATGGCATGGCCGGAGGTGTACACAGCTCTGCAGCAGGGTGTCATCGACAGCCAGGAGAACCCCATCGCGACGATCGCGGACGTGCGCTTCTTCGAAGTGCAGGACTACGTCGCGATGACGCAGCACGTGTACTCGCCCGCTCCGATGATGATCTCCGAGAAGTACTTCCAGTCGTTCTCCGAGGCTGACCAGCAGGCCATCCTGGAGGCCGGTGAGTATGCGACTGACATCCAGCGGGAGGCCAGCGCCATCCAGGAGGACGAGGCACTTCAGCTCATGCTCGACGAGGGCATGGAGAAGACGGAGATCGACCGCGATGCATTCGTGGACGCGACCCGCCCTGTTCTGGATGCCTGGCAGGACGAGATCCCTCGCGATCTCATCGGTCGGGTCTTGGAAGAAGCCCCCAGCACCCGGTCCGAGGAGGCAGACGGATGACTGCGTTCATGGAGCAGTACAGGCGAGTGGTGGACGGGCTCAATATCGCCGTCCGGTGGATACTCGCGGCACTCATGCTCGTCATGACGGTGCTGATCGGATGGCAGGTGATCGCCCGTTTCATCGTGGGAGAGTCTCTCACCTTCTCCGAGGAGGTGTCCCGCTTCGTCATGGTGTGGCTGGTCATCGTCGGAGCCGCTTACGCGGCGAAGAACGGCCGTCTCATGAAGGTCGACCTCGTCGAGCACATATTGAGCGGCCGGGCGAAGACCACCGTGATCATGATCGCCGGGATGCTGTCGATCGTGTTCTACCTGGTGCTGGTCGTCTTCGGGTTCTTCATCGTCAACGCGGTGTCGTACCAGCTGACCCCGGCGACCGAGGTGAGCATGAGCATTCCGATGGCGGCGCTGCCGGTGGGTGGACTCCTCCTCATCATCAACACGATCCACCAGATGTTCGGTGTGGCGCTGGGTGTCGAAGAGGAGTCGGGGGTCGAGGAGCTCGTGGCTGAAGCGGAAGCCGACGCACATGCCGATGCGACACGGCTGAGCGAGGCGGATGACGCGGATGCGACCGATTCGAACGGTTCGCAGAAGGGCGGTGATCGCTCATGATGGTCCTCATCATCTGTGCTGTCATCCTGCTGTTCGTCGGCGCACCGATTGCCGTCGCGATCGCGGGATCCACGACGGTGGCCATCGGCACGTCGGGCATCTTCGGGCTGGAGGTCGTTCCCCAGCAGATGTTCATCGCCCTCAACTCGTTCCCCCTCATGGCGATCCCGTTCTTCATCCTCGCGGGGCACCTCATGCAGGTGGGCGGGATCTCCGAGCGCCTCATCGACTTCGGCAGTGCGCTCATCGGTCACCTGACCGGTGGTCTCGCCATGGCGGCGGTCCTCACCTCGATGTTCTTCGCCGCGATCTCCGGATCCGGTGCGGCGACGGTGGCTGCGATCGGATCGATCCTCATCCCGGCCATGCTGGCGCACGGCTACGGGCGGGGCTTCACCGCCGCGAATCAGGCGGTCTCCGGTGCGCTGGGTGTCATCATCCCGCCCAGCATCCCGCTCATCCTCTTCGCCGTCGCAGCTAATGAGTCCGCGGGTGACATGTTCATGGCCGGCATCCTGCCCGGTGTCGTCGTGACGATGTCGCTGCTACTCATGGCGTACTTCTCCTCACGCAAGCGGGGGTACAAGGGTGTGCAGAAGGCGACCGGCAGAGAGTTGCTGGTCGCATTCCGCAGGGCGATCCTGGCACTGCTGATGCCGGTGCTGGTGCTGGGTGGAATCTACGGCGGAATCTTCACACCCACGGAAGCCGCGGTGGTGGCCGTGCTGTACGCGCTCATCGTCGGCTTCGTCTACAAGCGATTCACGCTGAAGAAACTGGCGGATGCCTTCGCGGATTCAGCGGTGACGTCTGCGATCGTCATGATCGTCATCGCGGCGGCAGGCCTCTTCGCGTTCTACATCAACGTGTTGGGTTTCCCGGATCAGGTCCTCGGCTTCATGGAATCGATCAACTTGGGTGTCATCGGCTTCCTGATCCTGGCGAACGTGCTGCTGCTCATCGCGGGCATGTTCGTCGAGGCTGCGGCCGCAATCCTGATCTTCGTCCCGATCCTGCTGCCGATGGCGGTGGGTCTGGGGATCGACCCGGTGCACTTCGGCATGATCATGGTGGTCAACCTGTCCGTCGGAATGGTGACACCGCCGGTGGGCTTGAACCTGTTCGTCGCATCCGATCTGGCGAAGCTGTCGCTGTCCGCACTGTCGAAGGCGGTCATCCCGTTCATCCTGGTGCTTCTCATCAGCATCGCGATCGTGTCCGGTGTCCCGCAGCTGTCGCTCTGGCTGCCGAACCTGGTCTCCGGAGGCTGATCAAGTGCCCGTGCTGTCCCGTGGGTGGGACTGCACGGGCACACCGCCACCGAGGCGCCGCTGCCATGGACTGGCAGCGGCGCCTTCCGCGTGCGGCCGGGTTCAGGAACCCTGGGCGGGGACGCCAGCCGTGCTGGTGCGGACGACGAGCTGCGCCGGGAACGTGCGGTGCTCGCAGTCGGAGCCGCCTTCAGTGATGCGCCGCAGCAGCATGTCCGCGCCGGCGCGCGCCATGTCACGGCTGTGCTGGCTCACGGTGGTGAGCCCGATGACCGGCCAGCCGGCCATCGCGACATCGTCGAAGCCCACGACCCAGGTGTCGTCGGGGACGCGGACGCCGTCGACGGCCAGAGCGTTGAGTGCGCCGAACGCCATGAGGTCGTTCGCGCAGAACACGGAGCGCGGCACGCCGTGGTCGGCGATGTGCGCGCGGACCGCCTGCTGCGCGGTCTCCGCGCTGTAGTCCCCGTCGACGATGGCCGGGGGCGGGGCTCCCGCTTCGGAGAGGCCCGCGAGGAACCCCTCCGCCCGGTCGTGGGCGGTGCTGGTCCCCAGGCGCCCCGCGACGAAGAGCGCCGGCCCGGGCCGATGCGCAGCGAGGTAGTGGGCGACCAGGCGGCCGCCGGCGCGGTTCTCACTGGTGACGGAATCGAAGCCGGTGCCCGTGGGACGGCGGTTGAGCATGACCACGGGGCGGCCGGAGGCCAGCGCCGCCTGCATCGCGGGGGAGTCGTCCTGCCAGGCTGCGATGACAACGCCGTCCACCGTCCGATCACGCAGGGCGTGGATCGCGGCGTCCTCGTGGTGGGAGGGGTCCCAGACCAGGACGCGCTGCCCGGCATCCGCGAAGACCTGCGCCAGAGACTCGAGGACCTCGACGAAGAACGGGTTGCTCAACTGGTCGATGATGATGCCGATCGTGCTCGTGCGACGGGTCTTCATCGAGGCCGCGGCCGCGTTCGGGTGGTAGTCCAGCGCGGCGATCGCGTCCTGGACCCGGGCGACCGTCGCGGCGGATACGCGGGGGGAGCCATTGAGGACGCGGGACACCGTCGCCTGGGATACCCCGGCGTGCTGGGCGACGTCTCTGCTCGTGACCATCCCACCATCCTGTCACCTCGTGCGGCCGTTGCGGACACACATGTATACGTATACATTCAGGGTATCCCACCACCCCGGAATGCTTTGTCGAAGGAGAGATCATGACCGCAGTCCCGTACACCGTCTTGAAGGCGCGCACCCAGACGGAGGTCCAGCGCAGTGCAGATCCCACCGTCCAGCAGGCGGTCGCGGATGTGATCGCGGACGTCCGCGACCGCGGCGATGAGGCGGTGCGCGAGTACTCGCTGAAATTCGATGACTACGGGCCAGATTCCTTCCTGCTCACCGCGGAGCAGATCGCGGAGGTCATGGCGCGGGTGCCGCAGCAGGTGATCGACGACATCCGCTTCGTGCAGGATCAGGTGCGCAGGATGGCGGAGGCGCAGCTGGCGTCCCTGGGCGAGTTCGAGATCGAGACGCTGCCGGGTGTGAAGCTGGGGCAGAAGAACGTGCCGATCAATGCGGTGGGCGCGTACGTGCCTGGTGGCAAGTACCCGCTGCTGGCCAGCGCGCACATGACGATCCTCACCGCCAAGGTGGCCGGGGTGAGGCGCGTCGCCGCGTGCACTCCGCTGATCCAGGGGGAGATGCCGGACGCGACGATCGTGGCGATGCATCTGGCGGGAGCGGATGAGATCTACCTGTTGGGCGGCATCCAGGCGATCGCTGCGATGGCGGTCGGCACGGAGACGATCGAACCGGTCGCGATGGTGGCGGGCCCCGGCAACGCGTTCGTCGCGGAGGCGAAGCGGCAGCTGTTCGGCGAGGTCGGGATCGACCTGGTTGCGGGTCCCACGGAGGTGCTCATCGTCGCGGATGAGACGGCGGATCCGTTCATCGTCGCAGTGGACCTGCTGTCGCAGGCGGAGCACGGGCCGGAGTCGCCGGCGGTGCTCATTGCCACGGATGAGGCGGTGGCGCGGAAGACGATGGAGCACATCGAGGAGCTCCTGCCGGGGATGCCGACGCGGGATTACGCGGAGCAGTCGTGGCGCGAGTGGGGCGAGGTGCACGTCGTCCGCACGATCGACGATGCTTTCGCGTTGGCGGATGAGTACGCGTTCGAGCACGTGCAGATCCTCACCGCGGAGCCGCGCCGGGCGCTCACGGAGATGACGCACTATGGCGCGCTGTTCTTGGGGGAGGGGACCTGTGTCTCCTACGGTGACAAGTCGATCGGCACCAACCACGTGTTGCCCACCCGCGGCGCCGCCCGCTACACCGGCGGGCTGTGGGTGGGGAAGTTCCTGCGCACCGTCACGTATCAGGAGGTCACGGACACGGAGTCGTCCGCGTTCTTCGGCAAGCTGACCGGACGCGCGGCGCGGGTCGAGCGGTTCGAGGGCCACGCGCGCTCCGGTGATGTCCGAGCTGCGAAGTGCCGAGGTGAGTCGCTCAGCTGGACCAGCCACACGTTCTGACAGCAGAACGGACGTGTGGGGCCATGATCGATGCGGATCATGGCCCCACGTTCGTCCACTCACGCTGAGAGCTCAGGCGGCTCGCGCTTGTGTGCGGTGCACTGTCACTCCCCGTGCGGAACCACCACGGCGCGGGCGGACAGATCGCCGGCCTGCAGCTTGCGGTACGCCTCGAGTCCGGCTTCCAGCGAGTAGCGCTCGACCTCGGGCGTGATCTGACCCGCCCGGTACATGTCGACGACCTCGTGGAGCTCCTCGATCGTGCCCCAGTAGGTGTTCGTGATCGTCGCTTCGTAGGGGTTGGTGAAGAACGACCATTCGAAGGAACCGCCGGCGATGCCGACGATCGTGCAGCGGCCCTTGACTGCCATGGACTCCATCGCGACCTTGACGGTGCCAGCGGCTCCCACGAAGTCGAAAGCCGCGTCGACGCCCTTGCCGCCGGTGATCTCGCGGATGCGGGCGACCTGATCGGGTCCGCCGGGGACGGTGATGGCGCCGGCGGCCTCGGCCTTCGCCATCGCGTCCTCCTTCATGTCCGTCGCGATGACGGTGGCGCCGGTGAGGGCAGTGAGGATCTGAACGCCCAACTGGCCAAGCCCTCCCAGTCCGATGACCAGCGCGAAGCGTCCGCCGCCAGCCAAGTTGGGCAACGCCAACTTGATCGCGTGGTACGGGGTGAGACCCGCATCCGACAGGGGCGCCGCATCGATGGGATCAGCGTCACCCAGCGGCACGAGGTTGCGAGCCGGAACGGTCACGTACTCCGCCATGCCGCCATCGCGACCCAGACCGATGCCCATGTACGGGTTGGTCGCAGCGTTCTCGCAGTAGGTGTCCTGCCCGCGGGAGCAGGCGCGGCAGTGCTGGCAGCCGATGGGGCCGTAGACGAGGTAGGCGTCGCCCTTCGTGAAACCGTCGACGCCGTCGCCCACCTCTTCGACCCAGCCGGAGTTCTCATGGCCCAGCACGAACGGGGGCTTCTGTGCGCCGGGAGCGCCCTCGTCGAAGTCGTCATAGATCGCGACGTCGGAGTGGCAGGCGCCGGCTCCCGCGACCTTGAGGAGGACCTCGCCGGGTCCGGGGGTGGGCTTCTGGACGTCAGTGAGGGTGGGGAAGGTCTTGAAGTTCTCGAACACGATTGCGCGCATGGCACGTCCTTTCGACGAGAGATCCGGCGGAAGCCCGCCGTGCACCTCTCACTCTAGGAACATCGCCCCATGCGCATAAGGACATGTGATGGAGGTCTCTGTGCGTGCCGCTGGCTGGCGTTCTCGTGCCTCGCTGCGAGCCCATTCGGACCGACCCGGCCGGCCGATCACACTGCGCTGGCTGATACCGCCACGTTCGCCTCCATGCGCTGACCGGTCGCGCGGTCGAAGGTGTGGACGCGCTCGGGGTCGGCAACGACACGGACCGTATCGCCCAGCGCGGGCCGCGCATCGGTGCGCAGGCGAGTGATGACCCGCTCCGTGTGTGCGGAATCGACCAGGTGTCCGTGGGCGTATGCCTCCGCGCCGAACTCCTCGACGTGATCGATGTGCAGGAGCAGCCCGGCATCGTCAGCGGTGATGGCAAGGTGCTCCGGCCGAACGCCGAAGACCACATCATCCGCACGGACGTCGCCACTCGAGCCGCCGCGCACCAACCCGTCGAACTCGTCGTCCGTGATGGTGAGCAGGTTCATCGCGGGGGAGCCGATGAACTCTGCCACGAAGATGTCCGCAGGCCGATCGTAGAGCTCGCGCGGCGGGGCGACCTGATGGAGCACGCCCTCATCGAGCACCGCCACCCGATCGCCCAGGGTCATCGCCTCGGACTGGTCGTGGGTGACATAGACGGTCGTCGTGCCCAGACGGTTCTGCAGCTCGGCGATCTGGGCCCGGGTCTGCACCCGCAGGCGGGCATCGAGGTTCGACAGCGGCTCGTCCATGAGGAAGACGGTGGGTTCGCGCACGATCGCCCGTCCCATCGCCACACGCTGCCGCTGGCCTCCGGAGAGCTGTCGGGGTCGGCGATCCAGCAATTCTGTGAGTCCCAGCTGCTCGGCGGCCCGGCGCACGCGACGGCTGATCTCCTCACGCGGCACCTTGGCCAGCTGGAGCGCGAAGCTCATGTTCTGTTCGACAGTCTTGTGCGGGTACAGGGCGTAGGTCTGGAAGACCATCGCGACATCGCGCTCAGCCGGGTCGACCCCGGTGATGTCGTCTCCGTCGATGAGGACGGCGCCAGACGTCGGCTGCTCGAGTCCGGCGAGGATCCGCAGAGCGGTCGACTTGCCAGACCCGGATGGTCCGACGAGAACGAGGAACTCACCGTCGGCGATCTCCAGGTTCAGCCCTGCCAGCGCCGGCCGCTCAGCCGCAGACGCACTCTGAGCACCTGCACTCTCAGTAGCCGCAATAGCCACCTCCGCACCACCTCGTGCTGCACGCCGACGGCGCCGCCGCCCAGTGCCTGCGTATCGCAGCGTCACGTCCTTGAAGCTGACCGCGCCCATTCCCTGACCTCCTTCGTCGTAGCGCACTGAACCTATAGCGACCGCACGATTCATCGACAATCCCTGTGACCAGGGATGACGGTGCATGACGACGCATGACGCTGCGTAATCATTCGTGACGATCTCGCCCGTCTCATGACGCTCGTCACTGCACAGTGAGGCCCGAACAGCGCGGTCAACGAACCGCACGCAGACGCAGAACCGCTTGCACACGCAGAGCCGCACACAGACGGAGGACGACACCATGACGATCAGCAGCATCGGCACCGCCCCCGGCCGGACGCACTGGACACCCACCGCCCCGGCCGAGGAGCGCAGCCACTGGTCGCAGATCGCCCAGGACGTCGCACAGACCCTGGCCGCTGATGCCCTTGAGCGGGACCGCGCGAACGCCGTGCCCCACGCCGAGGCACGACTGCTCAAGGACTCGGGTCTCGTCACCCTCCTCGAACCGGCAGAGCTGGGCGGGGGAGGAGGCCACTGGAGCACGGCATTCGAGGCCGTGCGCATCATCGCTCGTGCCGACGCCTCGATCGCCCAGGTCCTCGCCTACCACTACATCAACTCGACGAACATCGTCTTCTCCGTCGTCGATCCCTCAGAGCGCGAGCGCTGGCACCGGGCCACCATCGACGGTCGCTGGATCTGGGGAGACTCCGTCAACCCCACAGACCCCGACCTCGTCCTCACGCCCGTCGACGGCGGCTATCGGCTCACCGGCACCAAGCGCTACTCCACGGGCTCGGCTGTGGGCGATGTGCTCGTCGTCAACGCGACGATCGCTGAAGGCCCGGAGGCGGGCACCGTGCTCGCCTTCGTGCTGGAGAACGGACGGAAGGGCGTCGAGTACGTCGACGACTGGGACTTCCTCGGGCAGCGCCTGTCGTCGTCGAACACGGTGAAGTACCACGAGGTGCTCGTCCGGCCCGAGGACGTGCTGGGAGCCCTGGGTGACGAGCCGTTCTCCACACTCGTGACGCCGGGCATCCAGCTGTCGTTCGGCCACCTCTACCTGGGGATCGCGGAGGGCGCACTGGCGCGAGGCCGCGAGCTGACGAACCGGCGACCGAACGCCTGGTTCCTCTCGCAGGCAGAGCAGTACCGGCACGACCCCTTCGTCCAGCGCCTCTACGGCGAGCTCAAGGCCCGCACCACGGCGGTCGCCGCGCTCGCAGAGAAGGTCGGCCAGCGCTTCGACGAGGTCGTCGCACTCGGTGCCGACGTCACCACGGAGATCCGGGGAGAGCTGGCCGTCGAGATCGCCGAGCTCAAGGTCGTCTCCTCGGACGTCGCCACCGACCTCACCCACCGCATATTCGAGGCGACTGGCACCTCGTCGACCGCGTCCGGGATCGGCTTCGACCTGTACTGGCGCAACATCCGCACGCACTCCCTCCACGATCCGGTCGACTACAAGAAGCTCGAGGTCGGAGCCCACTTCCTCAACGGCGAGACCCAGCCCCTCTCGCTCTACACCTGACCCCCGCCCGAGGCCCCCACCCGCCCGCGCACCGCCCGGACTCTCACACCGCCCGGGACCCATGCACCAGACCCCGAAGGACCCACCGTGCCCACGAACCAGCCCGCCCAGGATTCCCCCAGCCCGCAGAGCACCCGCCCCGTCGACGTGTCCGCCTGGGGCACGGAGACCCACACCCCGTACGCGGCCTCCGCGGATCGCTACGACCGGTTCGGCTACCGCCGGCTGGGCCGCAGCGGCCTCCTCCTGCCCCCGATCTCACTGGGCCTGTGGTGGAACTTCGGGGACACCACGCCCTTCGCGTCCCAGCGCGAGATCATCCGCCACGCCTTCGACTCCGGCATCACGCACTTCGACCTGGCCAACAACTACGGCCCTCCCGCCGGCGCAGCGGAGGAGAACTTCGGCCGTGTCCTCACCAAGGACCTCCGGCCCTACCGCGATGAGCTCATCATCTCCTCGAAGGCCGGCTGGGATCAGTGGCGCGGACCCTACGGGAACTTCGGCTCCCGTCAGTACCTGCTCGCCAGCCTCGACGAGTCCCTGGGCCGCCTGGGCGTCGACCACGTCGACATCTTCTACTCCCACCGCGTGGACCCGGACACTCCCCTCGAGGAGACGATCGGGGCGCTTGACACCGCAGTCCGCTCGGGCCGCGCACGCTATGTGGGGATCTCCTCCTACTCCGCGGAGCGGACCCAGCAGGCGGCGAGCATTGCGCAGGACCTCGGCACGCCGCTGGTCATCCACCAGCCCGCCTACTCGCTCCTCAACCGCTGGGTCGAGGACGGCCTGCTCGACACGCTGACGGAGACCGGCCTCGGCTCCATCGCCTTCACCCCGCTGGCGCAGGGACTGCTGACCGACAAGTACCTCGGCGACCCGAAGGCCCGCCCGTCCGGCGGTCGCTCCTCGTTGCTCGACCACCACCTGAGCGAGGACAACCTCGACCGCCTCCGCCGCCTCAACGCGGTCGCGCAGCGTCGCGGACAGACACTCGCGCAGCTCGCCATCGCCTGGCTGCTGCGCGAGGGCGGAGTGACATCGGTCCTGCTCGGAGCCTCCTCGACCGCCCAGCTGGACGAGAACCTCGGCGCGCTGTCCTCGACCGCGTTCGACGACGCGGAGCTCGCGGAGATCGACGAGATCACCCAGGGCGAGTCCGGCATCAACATCTGGTCCGTGTCCTCCGACCTCTGACCCGCGCCCGAGGCCCCCACCCGGGGACGGCCCGCCCGCAGCACCCAGCCCACCTCAGTCAGCCACCGACACTGCCGCACACCTGGGAGAACCATGACCCGCAAGCCGCTGATCCTCTCGGCCTTCCTCATGAACACGACGAGCCACATCATCGGCGGCGCCTGGCGCCGCCCGGAGGCCCAGCAGCACCGCTTCAACGAGCTCGGTCACTGGGTGTCCCTCGTCCAGAAGCTCGAATCCGAGAGCTTCGACATCGCGTTCTTCGCGGACGTCGTCGGTCTCTACGGCAACCACGAGGGCGGCTGGGCCTCCCACGTGCGGCGCGGGCTGCAGATCCCGGCCAATGATCCGCTCGTCCTCGTCTCCGCCCTCGCGGCGGTGACGGATCGGATCGGTCTGGCACTGACTTCGTCGGTCATCCAGGCGCACCCCTTCGCCTTCGCCCGCCAGCTGTCCACGCTCGACCACCTCTCCGGCGGCCGGGTCGGATGGAACGTGGTGACGAGTGCCTCGGCGAACGCGCACCGGAACTTCGGCGGTGAGGACCTGGCCCTCCACTCCGACCGGTACGACTGGGCGGAGGAGTACCTCGACGTCTGCTACAAGCTGTGGGAGGGCTCGTGGGACGACGACGCGCTGCTCCAGGACAAGACCCGGGACCATGACCGCGGCACCGGCCTGCACGGCGACCCGGCCGGGGTGGCGAAGATCAACCACGTGGGCCCGCGGTACAGCGTCGAGGGGCCGCACCTGTCCTCGCCGTCGCCGCAACGCACGCCGTACCTGTTCCAGGCGGGATCGTCGGATCGCGGACGCGAGGTCGCAGCCCGCCATGCCGAGGCCACCTTCTCGATGGCTCCCCGCCGCGACATCGCAGCCGCTCATGCCCGGGACGTCCGCGACCGCGCGGAGCGCCTGGGCAGGCGCCGGGAGGACGTGGCCTTCATCCAGGGGCTGTCCTTCGTCATCGGCTCGACCGAGGCCGAGGCGCGGGCCCGTGCGGCGGACCTCGACGAATCCCTCGACGTCCACGCGCTCATCGCCCACACCGCCGGCAGCCTGGGCGTCGACGTCGGTCACCTGCCGATCGACACGCCGCTCGACGAGCTGGAGCACACCGAGGGCGCCCAGGGGCACCTCTCCGAGTTGCGCGCGATGGCGCCGAACGGGCAGGTCACGCTCCGCGACCTCGCGCACTTCCGCGCACAGGCGACCCGCATCGTCGGGACTCCGGAGCAGATCGCGGACGAGCTCGAGGCATGGCAGGACGCAGGGATCGACGGCGTCAACGTCATCAACGCGACGCTGCCGGGCAGCTACGACGAGTTCATCGACTACGTGCTGCCGGTTCTGCGCGAACGCGGCTTGGCCCGCTCCCCGGAGGAGCCCCCGGCAGGCGGTGACGGCCCGGCCACGCTGCGGGGCCGGCTCACGGGTGCCGACCGGCTGCCCGCCACCCATCCGGCCGCATCCCACCGCGGCGCCTTCACCCACCTGAGCGCGGAAGCCACTGAGACGCCCCGCGCCGAGCTGCTCGCCTCCCGCAGCGCATGACCACCCACACCACTCTCCATCCATCACAGACCGGCGAAAGACGCCGGCCACACCCGAGGACACTCACATGACCAGCACGCCACCCTCCCGCACTCGCCGACTCACCCGCACCCGCGGTCGTTCCGTGCTCGCCCTGGCCGCCGTCGCCGCGCTCACCCTATCCGCGTGCGGTCAGGGCGGCTCGGGAGGGTCCGGCGGCGACGCCTTTGCCTCGGACTTCGAGGGGGAGGAGCTCAACCTCCTCATGAACGCCTCGCACGAGGGCGCTGGCGAATGGCTGTCCGAGCAGTTCGAGGAGGAGACCGGCGTGACCGTCAACGTCACGACGGTGCCGTATGACGAGATCGCCTCGCAGCTCACCCTCGACCAGCAGTCCGGCGCCAACGTCTACGACGTCTCGGCGCCCTGGTACGTGTCGCTGGGCGACCTCGCGGCAGACGGCACCATCCAGCCGCTCACCGAGTACGTCGAAGCGAACGACGATGTCGACGTCGACGACTTCATCCCCTCGATCTGGGAGCCGTACTCCCAGGTGGACGGCGAGACCTACGGGCTGCCGTTCGACGGTGACATCCACGCGCTCTTCTACAACACGGAGATCCTCGAGCGGAACGGCTTCGATGCACCACCGGAGACGTGGGATGAGTACGCGGAGCAGGTCGCGACGATCACAGAGAACGAGTCGTCGGACGGCGTCTACGGCGCCGCGGTCTTCGGCGAGCAGTCGCCCATGATCCTGGGTGCGAGCTTCGCGAACCGTCTCGCCGGCTTCGGCGGGGAGTTCCTCGACGAGAACGGCGCACCGGCGGTCAACTCCCCGGAGGCCGTCGCCTCGCTCGAGGCACTCGAGGACATCTGGGACGACGCTCTCCCCACGCCCGCTGAGACGGACTTCGGCGCCGGCAACTCCGCGTGGTTCGCCGGGAATGTCGCCTTCATCGAGAACTGGACGGACCTGGGCGTCCGGTCGCAGGACCCGGAGTCCGGGTCCGAGGTCGTCGACAACTGGGGTGTGACCTACCTTCCGCGGGCGGAGGCGGGCGAGGACCCGCGGGCCTCCCTCGTCGCCGGGTTCAGCTGGGTCGTCACCGGCAACACGGAGAAAACCGAGCTCGCGCAGCAGTTCATCGAATGGGCGGCCTCGAGCGACGTGAATTCCGATCTGCTCACCGCACTGCCGCCCACGGGGATCGACCCCAACCGCGTGTCCTCGCTCGAGGACGAGACCTACGGCGACGAGTTCCCGGAGCTCCAGGAGGTCAACCGCTCCACCCTCGACGGTGCGCTCGCCTGGCCGACGGGAGAGAACGCGACCGAGGCCGCCCAGATCCTCACAGACGAGCTCGCCGCCTACCTCGCCGGCCAGCGCGGCACGGCCCAGGAGACGCTCGACGGGGTGCAGCACGAATGGGAGAGCCTCCTTGGCGACGGCTGATCGGGCATCCCGCCGGCTGACACGAGTGCTCTTCGTCAGTCCCAGCGTGCTCACCCTGCTGGTGCTGGCCGCATACCCGCTCGTCTTCATCGCCTCGGCGGCCTTCACCGAGTCGAGTCTGGGCCTGCCGTTCCAGGAGTTCGTCGGGACGGCGAATCTCGAGGCCACACTCGGCTCCGCAGGAGTCCGTGGCTCACTGACGCTGGGGACCGGCTACGCCTTCGCCGTGGCTCTGGCGAGCACCCTGCTGGGCGTCATCACCGCGGTCGCGCTCCACCGGTCCCTGCACGCAGGGCCGGTGGTGCGCACGGCGCTCCTCCTGCCGATGATCATCCCGCCCGTGGTCGTGGGCATCCTCTTCGGCTTCGTCTTCAGTCCCTCGGGCGGGCTGCTCGACACGCTCATCAGCAGGTTCACGCCCGCCTCGGGAACGTACGCGATCCTCTCGGACACGACGTGGGCGATCGTGGGCGTGGGGATCGCAGATGTCTGGGAGTGGACACCGCTGGTGGTCCTCCTCGTGTTCACCGCTCTTCTGGGACAGGACCCGGAGATCACCGAGGCCGCCCGGCTCGACGGTGCCCGCGGGTTCCGCCTGTTCGGGCACATCACCCTGCCTGCTGTCGCTGGCACGATCGCCGCGGCGTTCCTCATCCGGCTCATCCTCGCCTTCAAGGTCTTCGACCTCGTGTACGTCATGACATCGGGAGGTCCCGGTTCGTCGACGCTCGTGCCCGCCTACCTCATCTGGCGGACCGCGCTCCAGAGCTTCGACGTGGGCATGGCTGCCACGATCACACTGCTCCTGGCCGTCATCGTCACGGTCGTCACCCTTCCCGTGTTCCTCATCGTCAGGAGGCTGCGCCATGGCTGAACCCCCGAAGAGGTCCTGGCTCGCGGAGGGCTGGGTCCTCCTGAACATCGCCGTCGTGCTCGTGCCCCTGCTCTACCTCGTGTCGATCTCCTTCATGAAGCAGGCGCAGATCTCCGCCGGCATCCTCGTCCCCACGGAGCCTGCGTGGGGCAACTGGGCGAAGGCCTGGAACTCGCCGGTCCCGCAGGGCGTGGTCAACTCGCTCCTCGCGGCGACCTCGGGAGCGGTGCTCACTCTGGTGTTCGCGCTGCCCGGCGCGTGGGCGATCGCACGCTTCCGCACCGGGGGCAGGGCGCTGAACGGGCTCATCCTCAGCCCGTGGCTGCTGCCGCCGGTCGTCGCGATCATTCCGCTCCTCACGCTCCTGCGGATGCTGGGCCTCACGAACACCCTCGTGGGCCTCACGATCGTCTATGCGCTCGTCAACATCCCGGTCGCGATCTGGCTGCTGGACGGATTCATCCGTCGCATTCCGGTGGATATCGAGGAGGCCGGACGGCTCGATGGGGCAGGGGACTTCCAACTGCTCGTCCGTGTGGTGGCCCCGATGCTGGCCCCGGCGCTCATCGCGGTGGGCGTCATCGTCGCGATCCTCAACTACAACGAGTTCCTCTTCGCGACGTTCCTCACCCAGAGCGTGGACGTGCAGACCGTCCCAGTGCTGCTGGCGGGAATGCTCAGCGAGCGGATCCAGGACTTCGGCCGGATCGCGGCGTCCTCACTGGTCGCGGTCTTCCCGGTCTTCACCATCGCGGTGCTGCTCCAGCGCTACCTGGTCGACGGGCTGACGACGGGCGCAGTGAAGTGACGGTGTCGGCAGGCGCCGCCTGACACTCAAGACGGTGCGCCTGCTGATTCTCGCGACGCGGTAGATGGAAAGTGGCCGATCGCGTGTGAGTTCATCCGCCGAGTGGCTCCGTCCCGGTGCACTGTGAGCCATCCTGTGAGCAGACGCCAGGAACCTGTATAAAGAAGGCCTGGCAAGCCACCCCGGCGGCCCGCGGCGAGAAGGATCACCGGATGCAGAATATCGATCACGACCATGCGACGAGTGGTCCTTCTGCGCAGCAGTCACACGTCTTCGTGACACGTGGGGACCTCACACACGTCGCGTGCGACGCCTGGATGTGTCCCACGGACAAGACGCTGTCCGTCAGGCGGCAGTGGCGAGTGGGTTCCCCATACCTCGAGGCCGCAATCGCACGATTCTCCGACCCGGCGTTCTCCCGGGGCGACGTGCATGCATCCGCTGCGCAGGACTGGGCTGTGGACGCTCCGCTCCCCGTCTTCACGGCCGTGCCATACGCGGGAGTGACGTCGGGCGACGACATCGTGCCCGCAGTCGATCAGTTCGTGCGGGCCGCGGCGACTGCCGTGCGGCAGCGGATTCCGGAGGGCAGCTACATCGGTCGCAGGCCGGTTCCGCTGCTGGCGCTGCCGGTTTTCGGAGCCTCGGGCGGGGGAGGGGCAGACCTGCTGGGTGACATCATCCGCACGCTGCTCACTGTCGTCTCCCGCGCGGCCGCTGAGGAAGGCGTGGACGTCGTCCTGGTCGTGCGGACGGCGGCCCAGCTGGCGCTGGCGCAACGGATCCGTCGCGAGTCCCAGGACACGATCTGGGCGGGGTTGACTCCCGCACTCCGGTCGGAAGCGCAGCGACTCGCAGCCGATGCGCGGGGCGGCCGGATCGTGCCGTTCATGGGTGCCGGAGTGAGCATGTCCGCGGGTGCGCCCAGCTGGAGCGCTCTCGTCGCACGACTGGCGGAGTGCATCTCCCTGACGGAGGCGGAAGCGAAGGCGCTGTCCGAGAAGAACGTCCTCGACCAGGCGGAGATCCTCAAGGGGATCTACGACGAGGAGGGCAAGGACTTCAACGGGACCGTTGCCGCAATCGTCGATGTCGAGCGCTACGGTCTGGCACCCACTCTGCTCGCCTCGCTCCCGCTGGAGCAGGCGATCACGCTCAACTACGACGGGCTGTTCGAGAGGGCGAGTGAGGACGCGGGCGCCGCGTGCGCTGTGATCCCCGGGCCCGAAGTCGTCGACGCCGACCGCTGGCTGCTCAAGATGCACGGATCCGCAGACGACGCGGCCTCGATCGTCCTGACTCGCGACGACTACCTGGGCTTCGACAAGAACAAGAGTGTCCTGTCCGCACTCGTGAAGGCGAGCCTCGTCACGAAGCGCATCGTGTTCGTTGGATTCGGACTCACCGACGACCACTTCCACCAGATCGTGCATGACGTCCGCGCGATCTCACCCGCACGTATGGATCAGAATGCGGTTGCACTGACGCTCACGCGTGACTCCTTGGACGAGCGGGCGTGGAAGGACAAGATCCGCCTGCTTCCGATGACGGAGGCAGGGACCTCGAGCGGAGTTGCGGGCAGGTCGTTGGAGATCTTCCTCGACTACGTGCTGGCGCTCGCCACTGACAGCCGGGCCTACATCCTGGACGACGCATTCGAATCACAGCTCACGGAACACGAGAAGACGATCAAGACGGGGCTCCTAGAGCTCCACGTACGACTGGCTGCAGTGCCCGATGATGAGGGTGCCAAGCAGAGTGCGCTCACGGCCGTCCGGGACTTCGGAGTTCCCCAGCGCTGAACAGCAGTGCGGTGCGTCGGAGCGCAATGAAGCGCTACTCACCTCCGCCGGAACAGCTTCGCGGGTTTCCCCACGCTGCCTTCTTGCATGCTGCCGGTCTCCTCAAGGCGCGGTAGCATCGCGCGTCGGAAGGTGTCTCTCTGGGCCGTTCGCGGATCCACTGCGCAGTGCAGGCGGTGCAGCTCGAGGATCGTGAACTCCTCAGGCAACAGGCCATGGGGATCGGGTCGATCAGCGTAGTCATCGCGCAGCCCGTGAACCGCGAGCTCGACGATCGCGTCGTGGTCGAAAGCGAGCCCGTGCGCACGGTCGATCGGCACAGGCGCCAAGTCGCCCAATCGATTCTGGGGGAGTGCTAGCAGATGGGCGACGGACAGCACTCGGCCCCGGTCGTCGCGGTCGAGCGCATCGAACACGTGCAGCTGCGTGGGCGTCACACCTCTCAGCCCCGTCCGCTCCTTCAATGAGCGGGCGACAGCGTCCGCCAGGAGCTCGCCTTCGTGCAGGAATGTGCCCGGAAGCCGGAGACCTCCGTCTCGCTCTACCAGGGCCACGCACAGCTGGTCGTCCACGACAGAGAGAACGGCGGTATCAACCGCGACCGACGGGCGGGGATAGTCCTCAAGACTCACGGGTCACCTCGTTGTCGGAATCTATGGGGGCGCTCATGTAGACATTAAAGCAGATGTGCTCTAATGTATCGAGTGTTAGAGCAAACATGAGCTAAAGGGGTGGTCGGCATGGCGAAGCCGGGACGACTGGACAGGGCCGCGGGCGCGATCGTGGGAATGGCGTGCGGAGACGCACTGGGTGCGCCGTACGAGTTCGGCGGTCCCTACCCTGCGGACATGCGAGTGGAGATGAAGGGCGGTGGACCGTTCGGCTGGGCACCCGGCGAGTGGACGGATGACACCTCGATGGCGATCCCCCTCCTCGAACTCGCAACGAGCGGCGACCGCATGCGCGACGCGCGCCTGGGGCCGGTGGTCCTCGCGTGGCTCGACTGGATGCGCGATGCGAAGGACGTCGGCAACCAGACCTCGGCTGTTCTGGGCGAGGTCGAGCGCCGCCGTGACGCAGAGACGGACAGGTCTGTCACCGGCCGATATGACTGGTCGGCGCCGGCGGGCCGCGTGTTTGAGCCGTTCGTGAACGACAGTGTGCGTGACGTGTACGAGGAGGCGCATCGGTTCAACGACGAGTTCCCGGACCGCGCAGGCAATGGCTCTCTCATGCGCACGGCACCGGTGGCCCTCGGAGGCGACGGGTATGTCATGTACGCCCACAGCCAGAGCGCACTCACCCACATGAACCGAGACGCGATGGAAGCATGCCTCATCTGGTCGGCTGCCGTCGCGCACGCGGTGGAGACAGGTGAGCTCGACCTGCGACGCGCGCTGTGGGCACTCGACGAGTTCGGCGGGGTTGCGATCAGCGACGCCCCTGCGTCGAGCAATGACGAGAACACTCGACGGGCCCGGCTCGACCTGTGGACTGCCCGGATCGACGAGGCGGAGTCCCACGCTCCGGAGCACTTCACCGACACCAACGGGTGGGTCGTCGCCGCGTTCCAGGCGGCCTGGTCCGCGATCACGCACGCGGGTTCCCGGTCGGACAATGACCCGGCGCACGTGCGCCGCACGCTCGAGTCGGCCGTGCGCGCCGGCGGCGACACGGACACGGTCGCGGCGATCGCCGGGGCGCTGGTCGGCGCGGCGTACGGCGTGAGCGCCATTCCCCTGGAGTGGCAGCGCGCCATCCACGGCTGGCCGGGGTGGCGGGTCGGCGAGCTCATCGAACGTGCGGTCGTCGCCGCGCAGGCGGGACAGGCTCGACAGGGGTGGCCCACCGCCGAGTACCTCGACTACGAGGAGTGGGGTCACCTCGACACCTGCGTCCGCCATCCGCACGATCCGGGCGTGTACCTGGGCGCGATCGGTAGTCTCGACCGGCTCCCGGACGACGTGGATGCGGTCGTCTCGCTCTGCCGGGTCGGCCGGTCGCAGGTGCCGGCGGTCCGGATCGCCGCAGAGAACCACGTCCGTGTCTGGCTCGTGGATTCGGACGCTGCCGCGGACAACCACCACGTCGACTTCGTCCTCACGGAGGCTGCGGACATGGTGGCCCGCCTGCGTGCGGAGGGTCGCGTGGTGCTCCTGCACTGCGTGCAGGCCCACAGCCGAACCCCGTCCGTCGGGGCTCTGTACGCAGGCCGCCACAGGGGCATCCCTGTCGCCGAGGCCGTGGACCAGGTGGTCTCCGCTCTCCCGATGGCGTACCCGAACGTCGCATTCCAGCAGTCGATCCACCGGATCATGGCGAAGGAGGAAGCGCATGAGTGAGGACGAGATGCTGATCCCGATCCTGGGACTGGACTCTGCGGACCAGCTCGACCGGCAGTTCCGCCCTGGCGGCGGCTTCATCGCGCGCGGACCGTTCCGGGTGTACTCGCCCGATTGGGACCACTGGACGTTCGGGTATGACCTCGAGCAGGTGGGGCCGCACTTGATCTTCCAGGATGGGACCGGGGTTGGCCGTCCCATCCCGGTCGATGACTACTCCCGCACGGCTGCGTGCGAGGGCTCGATGATCTGGTTCCATGGGTACGACGGGGACCTGCTGTCGACCTTCCTCCTGACTCCCGCGACGCTGGAGGATTTCACGACCTGCATGAAGAAGAAGATCAGGTTCTCCAGCTGGGAGGACGGAGCGAAGGTCGTACGACAGATGCTGGAGGCCGACCGGTGGGAGTCGTTCGGCATCTCCTGGGAGGCCCCACTGGTCACGCCGCACGGCCTGGTCTGCTGGGTGGAGAAGAGCCTGCCGGTCGTGGGGCTCTACTCGGTGAACGGCACCTCTCTGCTGCGGCGGGTGGAGGGGGATTGGGTTGCGGTCGACTCGCGGGCGCAGCCGTGGAGGTCCGAAGGCGCACCCGAGGCCGTGTGGTTCCCGCTCCTCGACTCGGGCGTCGAGCGATTCGACCACCTGGCTGACTACGACGGGCTGACGATCAACACTGCACAGATGGGTACGTACGTCTTCCCGCACGTCATGCTCAAGCGCCCCTTGACGTGGGTGAGCCAGGTGCGCCAGCGCCTGCTGACAACCGCCTGACGGGCGTGTACGCGCAGACTTCCGGAAGTCTTGAAATCTCTCGCTCACACCCGCTGTCACCTGGGCTACCGTGAGCCTCAGTGTCGTCGTGCGATTCCGCACGCGCGTTTCCTCAGGGGAAGGACGCCATGCGCATCAGTCTCAGCCACGGAGTCGGGCATGCGGCGGCCCCGAACGCCGCATCCCACCCGGATCAGACCGTACTCTCCTCAGCCGCCTTCCTCGCCCTGCTCCGCACACGGCTGGGCCTCACCGGACCTGACGCCGCCAGTCCCCAACGCACCGCGCAGTTCCGCGCGCTCATGGCCACAGTGGGGCACCCGTGGTACCGCAACTCCTTCGCCCTGGACCCCTGGAACACCGCCCGCACGGTCCTGAACCTGCGCGACGACGCGATCGCCGCCGGCTGGACCCACGACTCCAGCGCTGCATCCGCAGACAGTGCCGCCGCGCAGCCCCGGCTCGCGGCACTCGCAGCGATCGAAGACCTCGTGACCGTCGGGTCCCCGCGCCAGGCTCGCGCAACGCTTGCTCCTGGTCCGGCCGATCACCTCCGCGACGTCCTCGACCACCTCCGCAGACTCGTCGACGGGGGACACACCGCATCCTGGCCGCTGGGGATCGAGCGCGTCGACGTCGCCGATGCCCGCGACGACCTTCCCCCGCTCTGGCGCACGCTCCTCGACCTGCTCGCCGACTGCGGCGTCGACATCTCCTGGACGGAGGAGGCCCCCTTCGCCCTCGCTGACCTGACCGTCTCCCGCGGCCGGGACGAGTGGTCGACGGCCGAATCCGCCGCCCGCTTCCTCGCGACGGCCCCGGACCCCAGCGCCGTCGTCATCATCGCGGGCGACGACACCGCCGTCCTCGACCAGCAGCTCCGCCGCCGAGGCCTCCCCACCGTGGGCGCCGCTCCCACCACCGCGGCCGACCCCGCCGCGCAGCTGCTCCCGCTGTTCCTCACCGCCCTCATCCCGCCCCTGGACGTCCACCGCATCGCAGAGCTCCTCGCGCTGCGCATCACCACCGACGCCGAGGCCGCCGCCGGCACCCAGCCCACCGCCACCCGGTCGGTGGGCCTGGTCCCGTCCGCGGCCCGGTCCGCGCTCCTCCACGCTCTCGGCCAGGAGGCGGGGATCTCCAGCGACCCGGAGTCCGCGTGGGTGCGCGCCCTCGACGACCTGCGCACCGCTGCCGAGGCCCCGCTCACCTCCGACCCGACGGAGACTGTGCCGCTGGTGGCCTCAGCCACCGTCCCGGATCCCCGCGCGCAGTCCGCGTGGGCCATCGCCCAGACGCTCGACGAGTTCCTCCGCGCGGACCCGGTGCGCGTCACCGACGCGGGCGTGCACCTCGACCGGCTCGTCACCGCCGTCGACTGGCTGGGCGATCGCCTGCGCCGCCTGGGCGGCGCACGACCGTCGCGCTACCTCACGGCGGCGGCCGCTCACGTGTCTTCGTTCCTCCAGACCATCGACCTGGTCGGCACCGACACACTCGTCGTGCGCGAGCTCGTCGACATCGTCGACGCCTGCGCCCCTGCCGCGACGGCAGCCGCTGCCCCCGCCGAGGCCGCCCCCTGGACCGTCGTCACCGCACCCTCGCAGGTGCCCGAAGGAGCAGACACCGTCCTGTGGTGGTCGGCCCACAACAGCGGAGCATCTGCGCGGGAGCTCTGGGACCCCCACGAGGTCGCAGCCCTCGCGGCCGCCGGTGCCACCATCACGCCCGCCGCGCAGCACGAGCGCCTCGCCCAGGCAGCAGACCTGCGCGGCCTATCTCGCGCCACGCACGTGTACGCGTTCCACGCTGAGACCGTCGGCGGTGAGGAACGCCACCTCCACCCCGCCCTCGTGCACCTGGCCGGCCGCTTCGCGAAGACCCGCACCGACCTCTTCGGCGAGGCCGCCCATGCTGTCGACGACGTGCTCTCCTCACCCGCGCTCGCCCACCCGGTCCCGGCACAGACCCAGGGACAGACGTGGTCTCTGCGGGACCAGAGCCAGGACGTCTCGGTCATCCCGCAGCAGATCCCGGCTCCTCCCACCCGTGTCTCCCGTTCACTGAGCGGGGACTTCACGCACCTGCTGCCGGAACGCTTGTCGTTCACGCAGATCGACCGGCTGCTCCGTGACCCCTTGAGCTGGACGCTGAGGTACGGACTGAATCTCTCCGCCGGACTGGGCGCACTGGTGCCCACAGACAACAGGATGCTGGGTCTGCTGGTCCATGCGGTCGTCGAACACCTCGTGGTCTCCGGTGCCGCAGATGACGGTGCTGTCCCCACCCGGTCGGACATCCAGGAGGTCTTCGATCGCTTCGTCCCCCGCTTCGCGTCCGAACTCCTGCTGCCGGGCTCGCGCGCCCGGCTGGAGTCCGTCCGCACGACGACGCTGGACTCACTCACGGAGCTGTTCCGCACGCTCGCCAGTCGCGGCCTGCACGTCACCGGCGCCGAGACGGAGTTCCACTCAGAGATCACCCTCGACATCGCCGGCGTTCCGCTGACGATCGGGCTCACGGGCTTCCGGGACCTGGACGCACAGCTGCCCGATGGCCGTCCCGCCGTCATCGACCTCAAGTGGACCTACTCGCCGCGCACCTACCGGGAAGCTGTGAACGAGGGCGAGGCCGTCCAGCTGAGCATCTACAGCCAGGCCCTCGACCGGCTGGACACCGCGCCTCTGACCGCCTACTACATGCTCAAGCAGGGAGTGTTCGTCTCGGCAGACCAGGACCTGGACCGCGAATCGCGGGTACCGGGCGACCCGGCACACCTCTGGCCGCGCATCCAGAGGTCGGTGCAGCAGACGCTCACGCAGATCGCCCGCGGCACGTTCGACGCGCCGGCGGCGGACACGTACCTGGCGACGGACACGGGCGTGGGACACGAGAAGAAGCCCTTCAACGACGCACTCGCAGCCCTGCGCGAGGCGGCTCAGGCGGATGGCCGGCTGCTCATCCAGGAGAAACAGCAGTACAGCGACGTCACCGGACTCTACGGACTGCTGGGGGACTACTCATGACCGTCACGATCATCACGGCCTCGGCAGGCTCCGGGAAGACCCACCGCCTCACCGAGGAACTCTCGCGCCGCCTGTCCGCCACCGCCCAGATACCGCTGCGCGCCAACCAGATCATCGCGACGACCTTCACGGTCCGCGCCGCAGCCGACCTCGTCGAGAAGACCCAGCAGCGCCTCCTGGACGACGGGAACATCGTCGCCGCCGAGGAGATCCGCACCGCCCTCATCGGCACCGTCAACTCGGTGGCCGGCCGCATCGTCACCGACTACGCGATCGACGCGGGCTTCTCCCCGCAGGTGCGCGTGCTCGACGAGGAGGAGCAGCAGCGAGTGTTCCGCACGGCCGCAGACCATGTCATCGCCCAGGCCGAGGCCACCCACCGCGACCTCCTCCTGCGCACCGGCCACAACGGAGACGCCGGAGGAGGACCGGCGTGGGGCGGTCCGACCGCGTGGGCGGACCTCGTTAACGGCGTCGTGACGGCCGCCCGCACGAACCTCCTGGACGCGGCGGACCTCCGAACCTCCGCCGAGGCCTCGGTGCGCGAGTTCCTCCGCCTCGTCCCCGAAACCGGCAGTGACGACCGCAGCCGGTGGCGCGACCTGCTGGTCGAGGACGTCGCCGTGCTGCGGCACGCACTGCGGATGCTGGACGGGGACCGGGGCACGGACTCACCCGGCGAACGCATCGAGACCCGCGCGCAGACCGTGTCCATCAACGGTCGCAGCCGCGGCAATGTGGACGGCAGCATCCTCACACTGGACGCCTTCGTGCGGAAGCTGGGCGGGGCCTCGGGCACGGCGGAGGACCTCGCAGCGGTGCCGTGGGACGACTGGGCGAGGATCGCCACCGGCACGATCGGAGCCGCCGGCGGCGGCAAGGCGCCCGGCACGGTGCCGAAGGCGGTGCTCGCAGACTCCAGCGGCGCATCCGTCACGCGCGGGCTGCTGGCGAACCCCGCATTCCAGGACGACGTCGTGGGCCTCATCCGGCTGGTCTTCGACACGGCGGCGCGGACACTGGACGCCTACCGGGACTACAAGGAGCAGCTGGGCGTCATGGACTTCGTCGACCAGGAGGTCCGGGCGCTGGACCTGCTGCGGACGGATGTGCGGGTGCGGGAATCCGTCGCGGCCCGGTACCGCCTGCTGGCCGTCGACGAGTTCCAGGACACCTCGCCGCTCCAGCTGGCACTCTTCATGGAACTGGCCCAGTTGGTCGACGACGTCATCTGGGTGGGCGACCGGAAGCAGGCGATCTACAGCTTCCGCGGCGCGGACCCGCAGCTCATGGACGACGTCTTCGACGCGATGCTCGCGGGCACGGACACACTGGCGCCGGCGCAGACCGATACCCTGGGATTCTCGTGGCGGTCCTCGCTGCCTCCGCTGGAACTGAGCAACACGGTGTTCCGCTCCGTGTTCGCGGATCAGCCGGAGGACCAGGTCGTCCTGTCCATCCCGCCGCAGCGTCAGCACCTGCGGGATGAGGGCAGCCGCGAACTGTGGGTGGCCGACAGCGCGAAGGGCGGTGCCCCTCAGGCCGGCTCCAGGTTGGCAACCACGATCGCGCAGGGGATCGTCGACTTCCTGGAGCGAGAGCCGCAGATCCCCGTGTCGGGTGGAGGGCATCGGGCGGTGGTGCCCGGTGACATCGCAGTCCTCGTCCGGTCGAACACCGAGGTCACGAGAGTTGTGAGTGAGCTCCGGGACCGCGGGGTGCCCGCCACGGGTGCCGCTGTGCCGCTGCTGGAGACGCGCGAGGGACAGCTGGTCCGGGCGGGGCTGGCGGCCGTCGTGGATCCGGCAGACACGGTGTCCCTCGCCGAGCTCGTCACCCTGCTGCCGGACCACGCCGCACACACCTCGTGGTTCGAGAACGCCGCACGGATCGTCGACGCGGAGCAGCGGCACGCGCACTCCCGGACGTGGTGGGACGACGAGACTCTGCGAGCGCTGTCGGATCTGCGCGGGCGGGTCTCCGACCTGGCGCCCACGCAGCTGCTGCTCGAGGTGATCGATGCTCTGGACCTGCCCCAGCGGATCAAGGGCTGGACTGCGCCCGAGGCCCGGCTCGCCACCCTGGACGGGCTGCGGCAGCTGGCAGTCGAGTACGAGGAGCGCGCCCGGTCGACGCGCACCCCGATGAGTGCGAGGGGCATGCTCACCCACATCGTCGACGAGGCCGGCACGAGCACGGGCGCGCAGCCGCACGACGAGGTGATGGTCTTGACGCTGCACGGGTCGAAGGGCCTCCAGTGGCCTGTCGTCGTGGCCGGCATCCCGCAGGCGAAGGACCGGAGGCACCGGGCCGTGAGCGTGCAGAAGGCCGCGGACTTCCGGGTGGAGGAGCCGCTCGCCGGTCGGAACATCAGCTTCCTGCCGCACGTGCTCGCGTCCTTCCCTGCGATGCAGGAGGCCTGGCAGAGCAGTCGTGTGGTGGCCGCAGGGACCGAGGTCGAGAAGCGGGAGACAGCCAGACTGCTGTACGTGGGCCTCACCCGGGCTCGGTTCCACGGGATCATCGCAGCATCCAGCCCGGATGGGCAGGGCAATGCGCTCAACGATGCGGTCGCAGCCGATTTCCCGGTCATCGAATGGGACGAGCCGGCGGAGGACGGGCCCGGCATCGTCCGCGTGCACGACCTGCGCCGGGGTGATGACGGGTCGGCTTTCACCGATCTGCCCATCACGATGCGGACCTACGCGACCGCTGGAGACTCGAGTGCGTGGGATCGGGAAATTCCACGCTCGTTCTACGCACGGACCGACGTGCCGATGCGCCGGCCGCAGAATGATGCCGAACGCGTGCCCGCACGGTTCACGGCCAGCAGTGCTGCCTCCGAGGGCATCGATGCAGACATTCGGGTCGTCGCGACGCTGGGGGAGCCACTCATCGCACGCGGGGGCGTGGACTGGGACATCGTGGGCGATGCGGTGCACGCGTACCTGGCGATCCCGCACCAGGCGATGCCGGAGTCGATGGCACGGGAGGCCGCGGCCCGGATCATCGACCGCTGGGGCGTGGGCGATGTGCTCGAGCCGGACGTGCTGTGTGAGGCTGGCGCGCGCTGGGGGCGGTGGGTGGAGGAGACCTATCCAGGTTCCAAGATCCTGACGGAGCAGCAGATCGCCTGGCGCAACGAGCGGCATCAGGTCATGGACGGCTGGATCGATGCGCGGATCCTGCTGGCGGATGGCGGTCACGTCCTGGTCGACCACAAGTCGTACCCGGGAGCAGATTCGCTGGGACATGTGCGGGAGAACTACGTGGGGCAGCTGGCCGTGTACGCCGCTGCGCTCGAGTCGACGACGGGGGAGGCGCCTCAGGAGATCCTGGTGCACCTTCCGCTGCGAGGAGAAGTGGTGGGCGTGACACTGACAACGGAGGTAGTGCGATGACGATTCTGGAAGCGGCAAAGACGATCACCCGTGATCAGGTGCAGGAATGGACGGAAACGTACTTCGGTCTGCGAGACGACCTCGAACCGTACACTGGCGCGTACTTCAACACCCTCGCTGCAGAAGAAACCGATCCGAACAGATTCACAGCTGGCGATCTGTACGCATTGCGATGCCTCGCTGTTGACGTGCCGGTGAAGGTAGGAATCTGCATCCTCGAGACGCACGCAGATGACGTGAACGCGTTACTCCGGCAGATCCCGTCGGACATTGCCCTTGCCGACGTGACGGATGAGGAGTACGACAGCCTCCTCGGAATAGATTCGCCAGCGTGGCAGCTGTGGAGGAGGCTGCGGGCAGGCGATGAAGGCATGACGCGCTGGGGGATGGGCCCAACCCGCGTCAGCAAGCTCATGGCGCGCAAGCGACCGCACCTCATCCCGATCGAAGTCAGCGTCGTCAACCGTGTCATCGGCTCCAATGCCAGAAACTCGTGGCATGAGTGGCGTACCGCCCTGCACTCCGATCGAGAAGCACTCCACGAACTGGCGGATGAAGTTCGATCTGCGGCGAAACGGCCCGACCTGTCGACGCTGCGTGCACTGGACATCGTCCAGTGGATGAAGGGGAAGTCTGATCAAGGCGCTTAAGAGTTTGCGCGGATAGGGCGGTGGTCCTCGTACCCCGCCCCCGGCGTGTCGCTGCAGACTGACACGGGGAGCCTCACGTTTCGATGGAAGTGCAACCTACCCAATCGAGACGAGGGACTTCCCCGTGCCAGCACTTCCATCTTCAGTCATCGACCCCCTCTGGAGCCAGTTCGAAGCACTCCTGCCGCCCACACCGGACCGTCATCCGCTTGGATGCCACCGCCCCCGTGTCGCCGATCGGATCGTGTTCGACAAGCTCGTAACCCGACTCGCCCTCGGTGGCGCCTACATCAAGCATGCGATGAGCACGTCTCAGCCACGACGCTGCGCACGCGTCGAGACGAGTGGGTCAGCGCGGGAGTGTTCTCCCGGCTGGAACAGATCGTGCTGGAGACCTTCGACCAGACCATCGGCCTCGACCTGGAGCACCTCACCGTCGATGGGTGCTGCGTGAAAGCACCCTGCGGGGGTGAGAACACCGGCCCCAACCCCACCGATCGTGGCACGTCCGGGCAGAAGCGCTCCGTGTTGGCCGATGGCCACGGTCTACCGCTGGGTGTGGTCCTCGCCGGCGCCAACCGGCACGACTCACGACTGCTGGAACCGAGCCTGGAGTGCCTGTCCCGATTCGAGTTCTTCCTGCCCGAGACGATCCAGGTGGATCTCGATGCCGGCTACGACTCGCACGTCACGCGCGCACTGCTCGCCGAGAAAGGCTGCCAGTGGAAGATCTCGCCGAAAGGCACCTATATCGAGATCAACCACACCCGCCGGTGGAAAGTCGAGCGGACGAACTCCTGGCACACTCGCGGGTTCAGGCTTCTGCAGGTCGTTCTCGATCGCAGAGATCAGGTGCAGCAGGCGTGGACGTGTCTGGCGAACGCGATCATCGTTCTGCGCCGACTCCTGGCTGAGTCCTGGATACGCTTCCGGTGGGCTACCAGACCCGTCAAGCGATACCAGTGGTGATGAACACCTATCCGCGCAATCTCTAAGACGTCGTCATTGGAATGTTGGGGACGTGCACGTGAACGTGGCCAGCAGCTGCGTGGGTACCGTCGGGTGGGAGCCTGGCACGGCCGCTCACGATGCCGTACTACCCAGGTAATGTACGAGATGGTGGCGTGAGCATACGTTCTGGAAGCGTATTCGGCGTGGAGGAGGCTGACCTGGTGGAGGGGAAAGTGACTGGGGCGACCCGCTGGGGCGAGTGCTTAGACGTAGAAAAGTCGTTGCGCCTGCACACCATGTTTTGGGGGAGCCGATGACGTTGCCCCTCACTGATTACCAATCAAAGTACTTTGCGCACGAGTTGCAGCGTAGCTACGCCAATGATCACGTCGGCAAGCTCGCTGGGCTCCTGTTTGACGCGCAGGTCGAACCGAAGCCGCATCAGATCGACGCGGCACTTTTCGCTCTGCAGACTCCGTTCCTTCCGGGTGTCATCCTCGCTGACGAAGTGGGCCTCGGCAAGACGATCGAGGCCGGGATCGTCATCTCGTAGTACTGGGCGGAGCGCAAGCGGCGGATCTTGATCATCGTGCCATCCAGCCTGCGTCAGCAGTGGAAGCAAGAGCTGTACGAGAAGTTCCTCATTCCGTCTTCGATCCTTGACGTGAAGTCGAAGGACTCGCTGCTCGCGAAGCTCGATGCCCGGTCACCAGAGGTCCTGATCTGCTCGTACGAGTTCGTGTACCGTCATGAGCACTCCCTGCTGAAGTCATGGGATCTAGTGGTGGCCGACGAGGCACACCGGTTGCGCAGCTACTGGAATGGTAGAGCGAAGACGGCAGAAGCAATCGCGCAGGTCGCCCGCAACGCTCACAAGACAGTACTCATGACAGCAACGCCTCTGCAGAACCGGCTTGAGGAGCTGTACGGCCTCGTCTCGATCTTCGATCCCGAGTACTTCTACTCGCTCGAAGCGTTCCGTGAGCGTTATATAAAGAACCGTGACATGCTCGGCGACGACGACCTGGTCGAGCGTGTGGCCGCAATCTCGAAGCGTACTCTGCGCAAGGACGCCAACAAGTACATTCACTTCACCAAGCGAATGCCGTTGACGGTCGAGTTCACTCCATCGCCAGACGAAGTGCTCCTATATGACCTCGTCAACGAGTATCTGCAGCGCGATGAATTGTTTGCATTCGCTGGCTCGCAACGCCACCTATCGGCACTCATCATCCGCAAGCGTCTCGGTTCTTCGACGTATGCAGTCGCGAGCACGCTGGAAAACATCGCCAACCGTCTGGCGGACGAGGTGGCAGCCGGCAAGCTCAGGGACAACCGTGGCGGGATGTTCTTGGCTGACTTTCGGGCCGGTGACGAACTCGAGGAAGAGATTGTCGAGGAGGCTGAGGAAGCGAAGGCTCAGACCCCGAGCGTGCAAGTCGATGACGAAACCCTCAAGCGCATGCGCGCCGAGGTTGACGAGCTCCGCGAGTACGCCGCTCTGGCCCGTTCAATCACGGTCAACCAGAAGGCGGTCAAGTTGCACGAGGCTCTCGACATGGGCTTCGAGAGGCTCCGCGAACTGGGCGCCGCCGAGAAGGCAATCATCTTCACCGACTCGACCAAAACGCAGGAGTACATTGCGCGAACTCTCTGCGAAGCCGGGCGAGGCGAGGGAGTTGTGCTATTCAACGGTTCGAACACCTCGCCTGAGCAGACGGCGATCTACCAGGCGTGGTTGACGGCCAACAAGGACAGCGACTTCGTCACGGGCATTCCGACTGTCGATCGCCGCAAGGCACTCGTGGAGTACTTCCGCGAGCATGGCACGATCATGGTTGCAACCGAGGCGGCAGCTGAGGGCATCAATCTGCAGTTCTGCTCGATGCTCGTGAACTATGACCTTCCGTGGAACCCGCAACGCGTCGAGCAGCGCATCGGTCGAGTTCACAGGTTCGGCCAGAAGCACGACGTCGTTGTGGTGAACTTCAGCAACAAGGGCAACGTTGCTGAGCAGCGCATCCTGGAGTTGCTGACCAACAAGTTCCAACTGTTCTCGAGCGTCTTCGGAGCATCTGACGAAGTGCTCGGTGCGGTGGAGGATGGTCTTGATTTCGAGAATCGCATCAGCGACATTCTCACTCGTTGTAAGACGGCAGGCGAGATCAATGCAGCGTTCAAACAACTTGAGGACCAGTACACAGGCGAGATCTCGAAGGAGATGGCCAGCACGAAGGCGAAGGTCTTCGACAACCTCGACCCACACGTCCAGGATCGTCTCAAAGCATATGATGAGCAGTCGGGCGATGTACTCAACAAGTTCGAGCGTCTCCTCCTGGCGATCACGCAACATGAGCTCCGTGAGGTCGCCACATTCGAGGATGACGGCCGGACGTTCATCCTGAACCAGGCTCCGATCAAGGACGCACCGACGGGGCGGTACTTCTTTAAATCAAAGCCTCTTCCGAATGCTCACCAGTACCGATACGCCAGCCCGCTCGCGCAATACGTCGCAGATTCCGCGAAGGCGCACAAGACTCCGCAGCGTGAGCTGACTTTCTCGCTCAACCAGTCGAAGCGTGCTAGCAATGCCGTCAAGGCATTGGAGGGCAAGAGCGGTTACCTAACGGTCAATCTGCTGACCTTCACAATGCGAGCGCGTGACGAGGACATCTCCGAGTCGTACATGCTTGCCGGTGGTATGGCTGACGACGGCCAGTACCTGGATGACGAGTACGTCACCGACATACTCGACCTCGCCTGCCTGGATGTGAGCGAAGACCCTGTCGAAGTCGACGCTGCGAAAGTTGAGACCCAACTCAAAGCACGGCTCGGCGAGCTGGAGAAAGAAGTCCAGGGGCGCAACTCCCGCTACTACGACCAGCAAGAGGAACTGCTGTACCGCAACCAGCAGGATCGCAAAGCGGAGCATGAGGCAAGGATTCGTGAGTACCGCGCCAAAGAGAAGGAATCCCGCAAGGCAGCGAAGCACGCGGACGATCCTATGGAGCAACTCAAGCTCAAGCGCGAGGCCCGCAAGTGGGAGCGTCGGGCTGATGAGGCTGATGACGGCTTCCGCGATGCACGCCGCAAGTTGCAAGCGGAGATCGACGAGAAGCTCGACATGATTGAGCAATCCCTGCAAGGGACCCAGGACAGCGAACACCTGTTCGCGATCCGTTGGCGCATCCTCGCGTAACGGTCAGCGCTATTAGACAAACTTGGCAGTACTGAAACAAGGAGAGCGGAAAAACCGATGAGCGAAGAACTTCACGAAACGCCATCCACTACCCCGAACTTCCGGACCGAACTGGCAACCCAGCTTGCCGAACTGATGCCGGAGGTTATCGCCGATGGCAAAGTGGATGTAGAGAAGCTCAAGGAACTGCTGGACGGCGACGTCGCCGACACTAGCGAGCGGTTCGGTTTGTTCTGGCCAGGTAAGAAGCGCGCGCTACGCGCGGCGCAGGAGCCCACGACAGCGACACTGCGACCTGACTTCGAGAACTCGAAGGACTGGGATACGACTAAGAACGTCTTCATCGAGGGAGACAACCTCGAAGTATTGAAGATCCTTCAGAAGCACTACCATGCCAAGATCAAGATGATCTACATCGATCCGCCCTTCCCCCGAAAGTGGGGGTGTTGCGGTGTAGTGTGTGGCCATGTCGAGCCCGGCCCCGGTGATGTGGAGACTTGGTCGCTCGCTGCCTGAGGGGCAAGGGGTGGGTCTTCCAGGAGTGGATGAGCTCGTCGCCAGGCAGCGCTCGGCTGGGTTCGGCCCAGGACAGCCTTTCCTGCTCCGACCGGACGGTGCTCCCGATGTCGATGTGCTGGCCTTCTTCACGTCAGCGACCTTCAAGCTGCTCTCGGAGCAGACGCAGCTGTCCTACGCCAAGGACCTCCGACTCTTCCTGAGTTTTCTGGAGTCGCAGGGAAAGTCGTGGCGAGATGCGACAGCGTCGGATCTTCTGGATCTTGAGTACTGGCGTCGACGGGACCCGGACAACGAGCATCGAGTCTCGGGAGCCAAGTTCAGTCGCGAGCTGGCGGCGTGCAAGAAGTTCTTCGCCTGGCAGCACAAGCGGGGCGTGCTCGCCAATGACCCGGCCGCCGACGAAGTCGCTTCTGCTGGAGGTGGGGGTCTGCGGTCGCTCCGTCCCCGGGACGCTCGCCCGGTCCGGGTGAAGTGGCTGACTCCTGGCGCGTACCAGCAGTGGCGGGACGTGGGGCTTGCGGGCCGGCTTCCTGATGGCACCGCCGACCGTTCCTGGCGCGGGCGCAACGACGGCCGCAGCCGGGCCTTCGCCGACCTGCTCTGGTCCAGCGGGTTGAGGTTGAGTGAGGCTGGCACGCTGCTGGGGCAGGAGCTGCCCGCAGTCGACGGGCAGGGCCAGTTCTTGAGGACTCGACTCGGGGCTGGCGTTGCCAAGGGGCGGGGCCGGGATTTCTGGATGTCCACGTCGGCACGGCGACAGCTGGAGGCTTACATGGCCTCCACCCGGGCTGAGGCTGTGTCCCGTGCTCGCCGTGAGGGACGGTACGACGACTTGTCCGGCGCTCTGGTCGTGGTGGGCCAGGACAGGTCCGGTCTGCGGGTCCGGGACGGGGATGGGCGGGTGCGAACCGTCACCTTGGACCACCTGGACTGGCGTGACCGCGCCAGTCTGTTCGTGCAGGAGGATGGGGGCCTCGCGCCGGCGATGGTGTTCTTGGGCGACTCGGGGTTGCCGATGCGGTACGAGTCGTGGGAGGCGGTCTTCGCGGCCGCGAACCGGCGCTGCGCCCGGCTGGGGGTTTCGGTCTCCTGCTACCCGCACATGCTCCGTCATTCGTTCGCGCTGCGGATGCTGGTCACCTTGCTGCACGCGTTCGACCGGCGGATGGGTCTGACACCGGAGGAACGCAGGGACTACCGGATGCTCTTCGGGGACCCCTGGACGCTGGTGCAGACCTTGCTGGGACACACGAATCCTCAGACGACCCGGGACATCTACTTGGAGCCGGTCTCCGGTCTGCAGGTCGACCTGTTCCTCAACGCCGACGACGCCACGACCGGCGAGCAGGAGTTCACCGACTTCGTGCAGCGCCATCTGGCCGCCACCGGCCTGGTCAACGACGGCGGTGGTGCACCGTGACGCCGGTGTCAATGCCAGCAGCGGGATACCGCCGCCCCGACCGGCTGGACGCGACCGGGCTGGTGGTCTCGGTCATCGGCACGGACGGGCAGGAGGCCGGCCCGTTCGACTTCAGCCAGGCACCGGCCCACGGGCGGGTGCGTCAGCAGCTGATCGACGCGTTCATCGCGGCCGCCGGGCCGGAGGGCAGGTGGCGCTCAGCCGCGTCGATGGGCACCGCGCACCGGACCGCGGTGGCGTTCCTGCGCAGCCTGGACCGGCTGGGGATTGGCATCGACACACTGAGTCATTTCGGTCCCGAGCAGTGGTGGATCTGGCGAAGCGACCGGGAGGAACGCAATCGCTGGCCCGGGCAGGTGAACATCATGCGGGTCCTTCTGAAGGAGATCCCTGAGGTCGGTCCTCTGACGAGGCGTGCTCTGTCTCAGCGGACCCATAAACCCCGAAAGAGGCTGTACGACTCGTACTCGGTGACCGAGTTCGAGGCCATCCGTCGCCGAGCCGGCGAGCTCGTCCGGGCGTGCGAGGCGAGGATCTCGGCGAACGTCGCCGCGCTCGAGCATCATCGTGACGTCCGGCACGACGACGGGCCTCTTGTTCCGTATGAGGAGACCGCCCTGTCTCGGGGCGCTCTTCTTGAGCGGCGCGTGCAGGACGGGCGGTTGCGGTTCGGCCGCGGCGCGGGCGAGGCCGCTGAACAGTCAGCCGTGGTCCTGGGTACTGGCGGCCTGCACCCCACCTACGCGCTGTTCCCGAGCCGGATGGAGCTGCTGTCGCTCATGGCGGCCCTGGTGTGCGACCGCGGGTACAACCTGTCGACCCTGGAGTCGATGGTGGTCCCCGACCTGGCTTCCGAGCCCGGACGGGACGAGGTGCTTGTCTCTCACCTGGACAAGCCACGACGGGGGCACCGCAGGTACTTCACCAACTCCTTCTCAGGTCCCCACGCCCGCACCTTGCGCACCGCTCTGACGATCACCGCTCCCGCCCGGGAGTGCCTAGCGCACCAGGGGCATCCCACGGATCGCCTGCTGATCGCCGGGACCTCCTGTGGGGTCACCGACCACCCCACCACGTTGTTCGTGACCGGCGGGTTCACCAACGGCGGTGCTGCTCGCCGTTGGGACAAGGTCGCCGACCTGCGCGACGACGACGGGCAGCTGCTGCACGTGCACTTCGGGCGGCTTCGGCTGTCCGAGCAGGTCATCAACCGCAAGTCCAGCCAGAACTCTGCGGCGGTCAGCGAGGACATCTACCGCCGCCCCGACGCCCTGACAGCGCGCCTGCACCAGGACGTGATCCTGGACGGGCAAGCCGAAGCTGCCGGGCACGCCAGAGACACGGTGCGCCTGCGATATGCACCTGTGCAGTACCTTGGCCTACCGGTCGGGACGGCCGACGCTGTCCTCTCTGGCAGTCTGGACACCGCGGCGACAGCGTGCCTGGACTTCAACCACAGCCCGTACAGCGCCGACGGAGATCCCTGTACGGCTTCCTTCCTGATGTGTCTGGCCTGCCCGAACGCGGTCGCCACTCCCGCGCACCTGCCACTCTTGGTCCTGCTGGACGAGGCGCTGAACAACCTCGCCTCGGTCGACCCTGCCCGCTTTGAGGTCCGTTACCGGAAGCACGGGGACCGGCTGGGCCACCTCCTCGAGTCCAGCACCACCCCGGCCGAACGGGCTGGTGCCCGTGACCAGGCCACCGAAGCCGACCGAGAAGTCATCGAACGCCTCCTGCGACGGGACCTGGACGCATGACGACACCAGCGGCGCGCGAAGGCGGGTTTCCGGCATCCCCAAGCACCAGGATCCCGTCTGCCGGGACCGTCGTCGTGCCCGGCGGCTCTGTCTTCGGGGACGACATCTGGGACCTGAGCCCGTTGTGCCCGCGACCGACCACGCGGTGGATCCGCCTGGACTTCGAGCGGTGTCCGGCCAGCCTCCGGGACGACATCAAGCACTTCTTCTACCTGACCCTGACCCAGGACACCCCGTTGGAGCAGCTCGACCGGCTGGCCAGTGTCCGCCGCCGGCTGGCCCCTTCCACGTTGAAGACCCTGCGGGCCGACATGCAGCCGTTCCTGGACTGGCTGGCGGCGCGAGGCACAGCCCAACTGTCCCAGCTCGCCGAGGAGGACCTGCGCGAGTACGCCACCGAGGTGGCCGCCACACCGGTCGGGCAGAACCCCAAGTCCCGACGGCTCTTTGCGCTCAGCCGGCTGTGGCTGCTCAGCCCCTACATGCGCCCGAACGCCCGGCTGGTGCAACCCTTCTGGGAACGCGAGGGCATGGAGCAGGTCATCGGCAAGAGCGAATGGACCGCGGAGAACAAGTCCATCCCGGTCCACCCGGCCACCATGTCAGCACTGCTCATCTGGTGCCTGCGCCTAGTCGAAGGAGCTCCCCGACTGCGCCACCGGATCAGTCTGGACCCGAACGCTGCCCGGCCCGGACGTACTACCTCCTTGCCGTGGAGCGGCGAGCTCAGCCAGAACCAGGTCGATGCGCATCGGCGCGCCGTCAGCACTGCGTGCCTGATCACCGTGGCCTACCTGACCGGGATGCGAGCCGACGAGGTCCTGGGCCTACGCCGCGGTTGCTGCACACCCACCGCTAGCGGGTCAGCCACCGGCTACGAGATCAGAGGCCGCACCTACAAGGCTGCTGCGGCCGCAGGTCGGAGCCTCCCCGAGGGAATCGAACGAGAGCATCCCTGGGTCGCCATCAAACCTGTCGCCGACGCGATCGCCGTGATGGAGGGACTGCACACCGATGACCTGCTCTTCAGCGACACTCTCTTCAAAGCCCGCCTGGACGTAGGCATCCTCGATCCTGCCGGACCGCCATCCAGGCGCGTCCATGAGGCGATCAAGCACCTGACCAGTTGGTGCAACCAGCGCGCCAACGAGCTGGAACGCCCCCACGACCTGATCCCGGAGGATCCCGACGGGCCGATCAACCTGCGGCGGCTGCGCCGGACCCTGGCGTGGTTCATCTACCGCCGCCCCGGGGGCCGGGTCGCCCTCGGCGTCCAGTACGGGCACCTGCACGCGGCCACCACCGACGGGTACGGAGGCAGGGTCTCCACCGGGCTGCGAGACCTGTTCCCGATGGAAGAAGCCTTCGCCGTCAGCGACTCCCTGCACCGTGCCGTCGAACACCTCCAGGAACACCCGCACGTCAGCGGCCCCGCCGCTGCCCGCTACCGTGCCGCGGCCAGCGAGTACCGCGACCGATTCCAAGGCCTGACCCTGACCACCAAACAGGCCGCAGCCCTCATGGCGAACCCGGCCATGCGCGTCTACGACGCTCCCGAGCAGGCCCTGGCCTGCTGCTTCGACCCGCGAAAGGCACTGTGTCGCAAGGACACCGCCACTCGCGCGTCCGTCACCCCGGACCTGACCTCCTGCGACGACCGCTGCGCCAACATCGCCCGCACCGACGAGCACATCACCACTGTCCAGGCTGAACTGGTCACGCTGCAGGAGGAGCTCGCCGCGCCCACGACGCCCGAGCCGCTACGCCACCGCATCCGCGCCCAGATCGACCGGCGACAAGCCATCGTCTCGGCCCACGACCCGCCGGGTGGTGAGCAGCCATGACCGAGCACGGGCCAGAACGGCGCGTTATCCGCGAAGCGATTACCAGGCTGCTGGACGGTCGGCCGGTCCGCTCCGACGGCAAGCTGACCATCAAGTCCCTCGCTGAGGAGGCCGGAGTCAAACGGTGGATCCTCACGCACCGGCACCAGGACCTCCAGGTCGAGTTCCGCGACCGGGTCGCTGCTCACGGCACCGACCCCGAACCCGTCAGGGTGCTCAAGGAACGCGTCGAGACCCTGACGAGTGAGAACCGCCGCCTGCGTGAACAGCTTCGGACAACGAAGGGGACTATCGCGATGCTCGAGCAGCACATCGCGGTCGAGGCCCTCGAGGCCGCTCGCCCTTCGAAACCACCGATCGTGGCCGGCTCACCCCGGCTTCGTCCGGTACCTGACCAGACCGATCCGCCGACCGAGGGGAACCAGTAGTGCCCAACATCTTCGACAACCTGACCGACGCAACCCGCCTCGGCCCCGCGCTGCGGGACTCCATGGACGATTTCGACACCGTGGACGTGGCGACCGGGTACATCGACCTGCGCGGATGGTCGAACATGGCCGATGTCGTGGATACCAAGACTGTGAGCGAGGGCGGCCCCCCGGCCGCGCGGGTCCTGGTTGGCATGGTCGCCCCGGCCGACTCGCAGCAGCTTCTCGACATGCTCCAGGACGACGTTCAACCTCCTGAGTACGGGTCAGATGTTCATGACCGGGAGCGGGCGATCGCCCGCCGTGACCAGCTGGTCGCCCATCTACGCACGCAGCTGATGCGTGGCCTGGCGACGCGCGAGGGACAGCAGACGCTGCAGACCCTGAAGCGCCAGCTGGAGCAGGGCCTGGTGGCGATGAAGGTGTTCACCGAGAAGCCCCTGCATGGCAAGACGTACATCTTCCACGCACCCGACAAGAAGCACGGCTCGAGGTGGGGCTACGTGGGCTCCTCCAACCTCACCGGCGCTGGGCTCAACCGCAACCTCGAGCTGAACATCGATGTGCAGGACTCCGATGCCACCGACAAGCTCGCTGCCTGGTTCGAAGAGCGCTGGCAAGACTCGTTCTCTCTCGACATCACGGCCGAGATCATCGACCTGATCGCGAACTCGTGGGCGGACGAGGACCAGGCGACTCCGTTCGAGGTGTACCTCAAGGTCTGCCACTCGCTGTCCCAGGACGCCCGGGACGGGATGGGCTACGTGCTGCCGAAGTCGATGAGCGACCTGCTGCTGGACTACCAGGAGAGCGCCGTGCGGACCCTTTCGAGAAGGATCGTGCGCCGCGGCGGCACCATGCTCGGTGACGTCGTCGGTCTGGGCAAGACGCTGACAGCGGTGGCGACCGCACTGATGCTGCAGGCCGCCGAGGACTACTCCACCCTCGTGCTGTGCCCGAAGAACCTCCAGCCGATGTGGGAGAAGCACCTCGACGAGTACGACATCAACGGGCGAGTCGTGCCCTACTCCATGGCCGACAAGGTCCTGCCCGAGCTCAAGCGGTTCAACCTGGTCATCTGCGACGAATCGCACAACCTGCGGAGCAACTCCACCATCGCCTACGACGCGATCCACCAGTACATCCGCGCCAACAGCTCCAAGGTCCTCCTGCTGACCGCCACCCCATACAACCTGGCGTTCACCGACGTAGCCAACCAGATCGGCCTGTACATCGACGAGGACGACGACCTGGGCATCGTCCCGACCGAGGCGCTGCGCAAGGACCCGAACCTGCGGACCAAGGTCGACGGGAAGATCAACACCCTCACCGCGTTCCGCAAGTCCGAGGAGCCCGAAGACTGGAAACGCCTGATGAGCGACCACCTCGTGCGCCGCACGCGTTCCTTCATCAAGCGCACCGCCAAAAAGGAGACCGTCCCGGGCCCGGACGGAACCCCCGTCGAGCGGGAGTACCTGCAGTTCGCCAACGGGCAGAGGTTCCACTTCCCCACCCGCGTGTCCACCCCCGTCAGCCACCAGTTCGCCGAGGATGACCCCGCGGCGCTGATGGAGGACGAGACCACCCTGGACGCCGTCCGCGACCTGCTCCTCCCCCGGTACCGGCTCGCCGACTACGACAACCCCAAGGCTGCGCACACCGAGGAGGACACCAAGAACCTCGACGACATCCGCTCCGGCCGGGGCAACGTCAGCGGCTTTGTGCGGATCGGGCTGTTCAAGCGTCTGTCCTCCTCCGGGTACTCCTTCATCCTGTCTCTGCAGCGACAGCGGGCCCGCAACGAGCTGTTCATCCACGCGATCGACAACCAGCTGCGGATCCCGCTGGGGTCGTTCACCGACAAGCAGATCAACGTCACCGACGAGGACTTCGAGACCGACGGCAGCCTGCACGGCAGCATCGAGACCCGGTACAAGAGCCTCGTGGAGTCCCTGCCGGCCAAGACCAAGTGGGTCAACGCGACCGTTTTCAAGCCCACCCTGCGCCACGACCTGGTCAAGGACAACGAGACGATCACGTGGCTGCTGGAACGGTTCGGGGACTGGGATCCCACCCGGGACTCTAAGATCAACGTGCTGGTCGACCTGCTCACCAACGAGCACCCCGGGGAGAAGGTCCTGGTCTTCACCGAGTACAGCGACACCGCCGACTACATCGCCAAGGCACTGGCCGAAGCCGGCATCGAGAACGTGGGCCTAGCCACCGGCGACACGGACAACCCTGCCGAGCTCGCGCGCCGGTTCTCCCCGAACTCCAACCGGCTTCCCTCGGAAGACCCAAGCGTCCCGGTCCAGGTCGAGCAGCCCATCGACGTGCTCGTCGCTACCGACGTGCTCTCCGAGGGCCAGAACCTGCAGGACAGCCACATCATCGTGAACTACGACCTGCCCTGGGCCATCATCCGGATCATCCAGCGCGCCGGTCGTGTCGACCGCATCGGGCAGAAGTCCGACACCGTCAACCTCTACCTGATCACGCACGAGAACATCGAGGAGCAGATCCAGCTGAGGCAGCGCATCAAGTCACGGCTCGGTGCCTCTGCCGAGGCGTTCGGCTCGGACGAGAAGTTCTTCGGGGGCGACAAGGAGATCAAGATCCTCGATGACCTCTACAAGGGCAAGGTCAGCGAGGACGACAGCGACGATGAGGCCGAGGTCGACTCGGTCAGCGAAGCCTGGCTGGTCTGGTCCAACGCCCAGGACAAGCACCCACAGGTCACGGCCAAGGTGCTCAAACTGCAGGACATGGTCCACTCCACCCGCGACCAGTACATGGACGAGAGCCATGGTGGTGTCACCTGCTACATCTCCACGGGTTCTGGCGTCGACGCGTTCGCCACCGCGACGGTCACTGACCACGGTGTCCAAGAGCGGATCCTCACCCCGTTGGAGGCGTTGCGTATCTTCCGGGCCGAACCGACAACCCCTACCGCGCCGCTACGCCCGGACCACTTCGACCGGGAGACCGCCCTGGTCCAGGGGCCGTTGAAGACCGAGACGATCGCCGCGGGCAACCTCAAGGGTGTGCGCAAGTGGGCCTGGCTGCGCCTTGGAGGGACCGTCTTCGGGGACAAGGCCTCCGTCGCGCTGGACGCCCTGCACGCCCGGCCTCTGACCGAGCACGCAAACATGCGGCTGAGTCAGGCGAGGCGCAACAAGTACAGCCTGGACGACCTTGCCGACCTGATCAACCAGCTTCACGACGAGGACAGGCTCGTCATCGGGGCCACCGACACCGACACCATCAAGATCGTCTGCTCGCTAGGAGTGACCGACTCATGACCACCTCGCTGATCGAACGCGCCGAACAGCGTGACTACCAGAGGCTGTTCATCCAGGACCTGAACTGGTCCCGGCCCGACCAGCCACCGGTCACGGTCGAGCACGAGGGCCATGAGGTCACAGCCACCAACGTCTCCTCGCACAAGGGCCTGCGCGTCTGGGTCGTCAACGAGCAGCCCGACTCAAAACTCGAAGCCGCCCTCGACCAGCACCTGGCTAAGACCAGCACCGACCGCATCCTGATCTTCCACGACGACACCGAGCAGGTGTGGCGCTGGCCCGTGAGGCGAGCAGCCGGCAGCACCACCACAACAAGGCTGAGCCGGCACAGACACCGCAACGGGGACGCGGACCCCCGGTTCGCCGAGAAGCTCGACGTCATTCGTCTTCCCTACGACGTGATCCTGGACAGCAACGCCGTCCTGGCCAAGGTCCGTCAGGCTTTCGACGTCGAGGTAAAGAACGAGACCAAGCACGCCTCCAAACTCATGGCCCGTCTCTACGCAGCCATGGAGAAGGCCTACCCCAAGACCACACTCCGGACCGAGCGAGACCACGAGATCTCCGTCACCCTCGCCCGCATCCTCTTCCTCATGTTCGGCGACGACACCGACATGTGGGAACCCGACCTCTTCAGCACCTTCATCCGTGACCACACCCAGCCTGACGGCTCCGACATCGGAGCCCAGCTCAGCGCCCTGTTCACCTACCTCGACACCCCCGACGACCAACGTGACACCACGCCAGCTGGCCTCAGGGGATTCCGCTACGTCAACGGGCGCATCTTTACCGAGCGAGTCACCCTCCCCGTGCTCAACGCGGAGTTTCGTACCACCGTGCTGGAAGCATGCGACCGCGACTGGGCCAGTATCAGCCCTGCCATCTTCGGCTCTATGTTCCAGTCCGTCCGCGACGCAGAGACCCGCCGGCAGCTCGGGGAGCACTACACCTCCGAGGAGAACATCCTCAAGACCCTCAACCCACTCTTCCTGGACGACCTCCGCGCCGAGTTCGAGCACGTCCGAACGCTGGGCAAGTACGAGGCCGACCGGCTCCGCAAGCTCCGAGAGAAACTCGGCCGAATCAGGTACCTGGACCCCGCCTGCGGATGCGGAAACTTCATCATCGTCGCGTACCGCGAGCTACGCGACCTCGAGCTGGCGATCATGGAACGCCTCCAGGAGATCACCGGGGACAACCCGATGCTCCTGGCCAACGTGGGCCTGAAGGTCTCCTTGGACCGTTTCTACGGCATCGAGATCGACGAGTGGCCCGCCCGTATCGCCGAGACCGCGATGTTCCTTGTCGACAGGCAGTGCGACCTCAAACTCACCGCATCCCTCGGCCACGCCCCGGATCGGCTACCCATCCAGGAGCAGGCCACGATCGCCGTCGGTAACGCCTTGCGGAAGGACTGGGCCAACGTATGCCCCCCTGAGGGAGACGTGGTAATCGCCGGTAACCCGCCCTTTCTCGGGCATGCCACACGCACCGAGGAACAGGCCGAAGATCTACGCCAAGCTTGGGGGAAGGACGACATCAGCCGTCTCGACTACGTCACCGGGTGGCACGCCCAGGCACTGCGCTACTTCCATGGCCGCGACGGTCTCTTCGCGTTCGTCACCACGAACTCTGTGACGCAAGGCGACCCGGTCCCGCACCTGTTCGGGCCGATCTTCGACGCCGGCTGGAAGATCAAGTTCGCCCACCGCACCTTCCCGTGGACGTCCGAGGCGGTCGGGAAGGCAGCAGTTCACTGTGTCATCGTCGGCTTCACGAAAGATCTGGGAAGGGCCAAACCAAGACTGTTCGACTACGCCCTGGATGGCACAACGACCGAGCGTCAGGTCAGCACGATCAACGCCTACCTGGTCGAGGGCCCCAACGTCTTCATCACCAAGCGCTCCAAACCCCTTGTCCCAGATCTCCCCGAAGCTACGTTCGGAAACATGCCCCGCGACGACGGCAACCTCGTCGTCCTGCCCGACGAGTACGACGAGGTTCACAGCGACCCTGTTGCTCGCAAGTACCTGAGGCCCTTTATCGGCGCGGAGGAGTTGCTGCGCGGGAAGGAACGTTGGTGCCTGTGGCTCACAGACCTTGACCAAGATGACCTTGAGCGCAGCAGTATCCTCTCGGAGAGGGTGGAGGCGGTGCGCCAGTTCAGGTTGAAGAGCACGGCGTCCAGCACGCGCAAGATGGCTGAGACTCCACACCTGTTCGGTCAACGCCCGGCCCTCTACGAGAAGCCGTACCTCGTCATCCCCGGCGTTTCCAGCGAGCAGCGGGAGTACTACCCCGTGCGCAGGGTCGACCCCAGCACGATCACCAGCAACGCCGCGTTCACCGCTGGCGATCCAGACGGGATCCTCTTCCCTCTCATCTCCTCAGCGATGTTCATGGCCTGGCAGGCCACGGTCGGCGGAAGACTAGAGTCACGCCTCCGCTTCTCCAACACGATCGTCTGGAACAACCTCCCCATCCCTAAACTCGAACCCGACGCACGAGAGGCGATCATCCAAGGCGGCAAGGCCATCGAACTCGCCCGCGACGCCCACGAGGACCGGACGCTTGCCGAGCTGTACCGACCCGAGGCCATGCCCGCTGACCTACGAAGCGCCCATGACCGAGTCGACGTGCTTGTCGACGAAGCCTTCGGTGCGGTGAGTCGAAACCCAGGGTTGGTCGAACGGCAGCGGCTCCTGTTCGAGGCGTACGAGGTTCTCTCCGCTAGCGCGGCGACCTCCACGATTCGAGGCCACCGTCGATGAGCGCTTCGACCACTTCTTCAGTGTTCACCCCGCTCCATCGATGGCTAGGTCGAGACCCTGAGCCGCTCACCATCAACTTCCTCGATGCCGCCGTCGAAGCGAACCTCGAGGAGAAGGCAGACCTCGACTTCAAGCTCGATCCACCGTCGGCATCCGCTCTCGCGCAGTCCGATCTCGCGAAGGACCTCGCTGCGATGGCCAACTCCGGCGGCGGGATGCTGGTCTTCGGTATCCGCGACAACGGCTCACGCGCGGCCGAGGCCCCTGGTGTCTCGCCCGACTTCTCCGCGGATACCTATGTGCGCGATCTGCGTCGGGTAGCTCTCAACCGTGTATCGCCGCCGATCCTGAATCTCGCGGTGCATACATTCACAGACGGCAGGCGATACGGTCTGGCGGTCGTCGTGCCTACTACCAACGAGGCTCCGCACCTAATCTTCGTCGGAGACAGCTTCAGAGCGCCGTATCGCAACGGACCAGACACCGCCTGGATGACGGAACGCATGCTTGAGTCGGCCTACCGGGCACGATTCAATGCTCGAAGTGAGCGCAAGTCCGAGTTGCGAGAGATCCTTGGCCAGGCCATCAGGCCCGAGCCCGACGGTGCCCTGTGGATAGGGGCGATCGCCCGCCCGGTTGGAGAAGCGACCTACTCTCAACGACTTGCACGCGAGCAGGTGCAAGCAGTCCTGGACGGTGCTCTCAAACTCGCTGACTCGTGGGTCCACGTCAAGGTTCACCCTCTGGAGTGGCTGGATCGCTCAAACCCTCGTCCCGGCCTTCGCCGATGGGTGGCCGGCTTCGGCAGGAGCGGTGAGACGACGCGCTGGAGGGAGGCACAAGCTCAGATCTTCGACAGCGGCACCGTGGTCCTCGCTTCCGCGATGGGTAACGGTAGGGGCGGTGCCAACACCTTCTTCGGTCCTCATGAGGTCGCTTCTGATCGAGTAGAGACCTTCATCGCAGACTTTCTTGCGTTGGTTCGGCTGACCGCTGGTGAACTCGGCTTGTCCGCCTATGAGACGGCCATCGACTTTCGTCGGCAATCGGACATCCCGATCCTGCTGCGTATCCCGGATCGTCACCTGGGGGGCCACTATCTGGACCCCGAGTACGCCTCCCCGATCTATCAATTCGTCCCTGTAGAGGCGGTTGTCAACACAGGAACGGGAACTGATGCCTTCGTCGATCAGCTCCGTGAGGTGGCCCTAGACGTGGTCAACCAGGGCGGCGTTCAGTACCTGCACTCCATCGAGGGCTCAACACACCAGTGACAGTCAGGCCCCCGACGCCGAGCCTCGAGGTAGGAAGAGGGGTCGAGCAGCGCGAGTGCAACACATCCGAACGATAGAGGGAACCTCCGTACAACACGGGCAAAGACTTCGTCTACCCGGACAACTACAAAGAGGGCCTCGATACCTACCTCGAGTGGACGCGCCAGGTCAACGAGGAGGGTAAGAAGCTCTCGACCAACGCTGACACCGAGGGGCGCTACCATTCCAACTGGCTCAACATGATGTACCCGCGACTAAAGCTCGCGCGGAATCTGTTGACTGACGACGGCGTAATTTTCGTGTCTATTGACGAGAACGAAGTCGGCCATCTTCGTCAGATGCTCGATGAAGTGTTCGGGGAGTCGAGCTTTGTTGCGCAGCTCGCCGTTCTGAATAATCCCCGTGGCCGAGCGCAAGATAAGCACTTCGCAACAAACCACGAATATGCATTGGTTTACTCTAAGAGAGAATTGCCCGTAGGCGCGTTGTCGATAGCGAAGCCACGCGAGCAGCTGGAGTCTGAGTACCCTTACAAAGATGAGCGTGGAATGTACCGAACGCTGGGCCTGCGCAACTCGCACCGGGAGTTTGGTCGCTTCAATCGACCGAATCAGTACTATCCACTTTATGTCGACCCAGCGGGAAAGGTGTACACGGAAGGAGCTGCTGATCGCACTGAGGTCTTCCCGCTGTGGAACGACGGTTTCGAGGGCTGCTGGACATGGGGACGGCCCAAGGCAACTGCCGAGTCCGAGTCACTAGTTGGGCGTGAGGCTGGTTGTCGAATCCAAATTTTCGTGAAGGAGTATGCTGAAGGGGCGCGGCGAAAGTTGAAGTCGTTGCTCGCTGAGAAGGAGCATACGACCGATTCCGGTCAGCGTGCGTTTAATGACTTGTTTGGCGGTACGGGAAAGATTTTTCAGGCGCCAAAGTCACCTTTCTTACTCGCCGATTTCATCGAAGCTGGAAGTGGAGCTGGCGATATCATACTTGATTTTTTTGCGGGGTCAGGAAGCACGGCGCATGGGGCGTGGTTGGCGCAGCTCCGCGATAGAGGCGCTCGTCAGTGGATTGCGGTACAACTTCCTGAGCCGACACCCAACGGCTCCGTGGCACGAGACGCTGGGTTTGATACGGTTGCAGAAATCGCCCGCGCGCGTCTACGGCGAGCGGGAGAAGCGGTTTCCGCGGACCTGGCTTCTGAACAGTCACTTGATGCAGGATTCAGAGCGTTCGCGCTTACAGATACCAACTTCTCGAAGTGGAATGTGTCGAGCGACGTCGACCGCAATCAACTCGAGCAACATTTATTCGATCTTCGCGAGTCAAGCAGCGCAGACGAAGCTTCGACAGACGATCTCCTCACAGAGATCCTTCTTAAGCAGGGTTACTCGCTGACCGAACGGATCGCTCCAGTCGACGTGGCCGGCCTGGGCCTGCACTCGGTGGGCGACGGCATCGTGCTCGCCTATCTGGACGAGCGGGTAAAGCCGACGCTCGAGCAGCTGCAGGCAGTGGTGGACGCGGAACCTGTTCGACTTATCGTTCTCGAGGACGCATTCCAGGGTGACGACCAACTCAAAACCAACCTAGCTCAGCTCTGCAAGAGCAAGAGCATCGAACTTTGGACGGCTTGATCATGGGAGACAACACACCTAGCAGCGGATTCAAGTTCGACGCCAGTCAGCCCTACCAGCTCGACGCGATTAAGTCCGTCGTCGACCTGTTCGACCGGCAGCCGAAGGACGCTGAGAAGCTTGAGACGATGCTTCGCGGCCAGGTAGCCGCTCCCGCTGAGACGGAGAATGCGACGCTCGACCTCGACCTTTCGCGGGAGGTCGGTGCCGTTGGAAACCGTCTGGTGCTCGACCGCGACACGGTGCTGGCGAACCTGCAGCGCGTGCAGGACAAGAATGGCCTCGAGGTCGCCTCGAAGCTCTTTGACGACTCAGCGCTCGACTTCGATATCGAGATGGAGACGGGTACGGGTAAGACTTACGTGTACCTCCGCACAATCTTCGAGCTGGCCGAGCGGTACAACTTCACGAAGTTCGTCATCCTCGTGCCGAGTGTGGCGATCCGTGAGGGCGTGAACACCAGCATCCGCTTGATGCGCTCGCATTTCGAGAACCTGTATAAGAAGCGCAACATCACCTTCGACTCGTCGGTCTACAGCGGTAAGACGGCCGAGGAAGTGCAGTCGTTCGCGACGTCGACCAACGTCCAGATCATGGTCATGACGATCGACTCGATCCGTGGAAACGCGGCGACGCGCATCATCCACCAGACGCGCGACAAGCTGAACGGCCTCAAACCAATCGACTACCTAAAGGCGACGCATCCCGTCGTCATCATGGACGAGCCACAGAACATGGAATCCCTGCTCTCGCAGTCGGCGGTGAGCGAACTGGACCCGGTATTCACGCTGCGCTACAGCGCGACGCATAAGAAGCTCCGCAACGTCGTCTATCGGCTGGATCCGGTCGACGCGCACGATCTCGGTCTGGTGAAGCAAATCGTGGTGGCCGATGTGCAGCAGCAAGGCGCCGATGCGACGCCGTACATCAAGCTGGTCGAAGTCAAAAACGACAAGGGCTGGGTTGCCCGGCTGGAGCTGTCGTGTCGCAAGGCTGACGGCTCACTCGAACGCCGGGTGGTGACGGTCAAGCAGAACCAGAACCGGGAATTATCCGACGCTCGACTTACAGGCAACGCGCAGTACGACGGTTGGCGCGTCAACGAGATGAGTATCGAGCCCGCGTGCGTCGACCTGACGCTGCACGGCTACCTGTATCAGGGAGAGAGCATCGGAGGATCGTCGGGCGCGATCTACAAGGAGATGATCCGCGAGACGATCAAGGAGCACCTGCGCAAGGAGACCCAGTTGCGCCCCAAGGGCATCAAGGTCCTCAGCCTCTTCTTCATAGACAAGGTCGAGGGCTTTCTCGGCGACGGCTCGAACAACAACGATGCGAACGGTCAGTTTGTGCAGTGGTTCGACGAGCTGTTCCGCGAGGAGCGTGCCAAGTCGCCGCAGTCGCAGGAGTTGCTCCCGCAGGATCCGGCCGAGTTGCGTCGCGGCTACTTCTCTGTCCTCAAGGGCAAGAAGGGCGCCGCCGATACGTTCCAGGATACGTCCGGCACCACCAAGGCCGACGACGACGCTTACGAGCTGATCATGCAGGACAAGGAACGCCTGCTCGACGAGAACGAACCGACACGGTTCATCTTCAGCCACTCTGCCTTGCGCGAGGGCTGGGACAATCCGAACGTCTTCCAGATCTGTACCCTCCGCGAAATGGGCGCGGAGACGGAACGGCGCCAGACGCTCGGGCGTGGTCTACGTCTGCCGGTCGCGAAGAGCGAAGGCGGCTACGACGTGTTGCCGATCGTGGCATCGCGACGCTGACCGTGGTGGCGAACGAGTCGTACAAACATTACGCCGACGCGCTCCAGAAGGAATACAAGGATGCGGGTGTTGAGATCGGGCGTGTGCGCAAGGCGGAGTTCTCCCGGATCCCGCTGCTGGATGCCACGGGGATCACAACTGATGAGATGTTTGGATATGAGCGTTCTGTGGATGTTTGGAACTTCCTGGATGCAAAGGGCTTTATCGACGACGGTGCCGTGACTTCGAAGTTTCAGCCGAACGTAGCGGGGTTCACGCTCGACCTGCCTCAAGGTTATGCGCAATACGAGTCCGAGATCATTGAGTTGATGAGCCGCGCGAATATGGGAAAGTATATTAAGCCAATCGTAAACCGCCGTGGCCGCAGGTTTAACAAAGAGTTGTATGCTAACCCTGAGTTTGAGAAGTTTTGGGAGGCAATCAGCCAACGCACTACCTACAAGGTCAACGTCGACCGGCAGAGAATCATTGACAATTCCATCGAGGCGATCAAAGGCGCGCCAGCGATCGAGCCGTTGCGGATCGAGGTGACGCGCGCGGGTGTCAAGGTGCTGCGTGGCGGGGCGAAGGGGGGGCGAGATCGGTTCTCGGTCGGTGAATCTGAAGGGAAGCTACGACTTGCCTGACATCGTCAGTGAACTCCAGGAATCGACCTCATTGACGCGCAAGACGATCGTCGATATTCTCGTTGGCACAGAAAGGTTGGGGGAGTTCATTGACAATCCCAACGATTTCATCACCTTGGCGAAGCGGATCATGCAGACCGAGCTTGCGAAACTTGTGGTCGAAGGTGTCCAGTATGAGAAGATTGCGGGATCAGTCTATGAGTTCCGCGAGCTTCGCTCAGACGGAGAAGCGAAAAAAGAGCGCTTTCTTGATCAGATGTATAAGGTTGAGAACGACAGCAAATCGATTTTCGACTATGTGGTTTTGACTCGGAGCCTGAACGGCTGTTTGCTGAACTGCTGGACAGTCGTGAAGACATAAAGTTCTTCATGAAGTTGCCGGACAGGTTCAAAATCGATACTCCAGTTGGCCCGTATAACCCCGACTGGGCGATCGTCAAGCACGAGCAGGGCGAAGAACGTGTCTACATGATCCGCGAGACGAAGAGTGCGGACGACGAGAACAAACGCCGCCCGACAGAGAACGCGAAGATCATGGCCGCCAGTCAGCACTTCAAGGCGATCGGCGTTCCGGACTACGCGGTTGCGGTCCCGAGCAACTGGAGGCTTTAAGGCTCGACATTGGTGGCGCGGGGTGGTCGGAGACTTAAATGCTCAAATGGACGTGTGGGTAGCCGGGTAAAGATCGTCGGCAGCGTGGAGACCTGCACGTCTGTGCGAGGCGCACATCGGTCGGGCTAATCAGTGCATCATGACCATTTCGCGTGCACTGTGTCGCGCGCAACACTGTTCTGGTCCGAACCCACCGCAGCGCGGTTTCCGCGCCGGCTGCTCTGGGTCACATCGCTTGCAAAGGACCGCCGATGGCTGATGACGTACGTGCCAAGGAGCACGCTGATGATTTCGCGCTCGCGCGCGTGACACCCGACAAGCAGAAGCACTGGTTCGGCATCGCCGTCCAGCGCTTCGGCCAGGTCTCCGCCCTCTCCCAGTTCCTCCTGGGCGCGACGCTGGGCTATGCGATGACGGCCGGTGAGGCGTTCCTCGCCTTGATCCTGGGCTCCGTCCTGCTCGAGGTCATCATCGTCATCGTCGGCATCATCGGGCAGAAGGAGGGGCTCAACACCTCGCTCCTGGCCCGCTGGACCGGCTTCGGAGAGATCGGCGCCTCGCTTGTTGGCCTGGCGATCGGCATCAGCCTCATCGGCTGGTTCGGCATCCAGTCCGCGATCTCCGCAGAGTCGCTCAACACCCTCATGCCGGGTGTCATGCCGATGTGGCTGTGGAGCCTGCTCTTCGGCCTGGCCGTCACCGCGATCGTTGCGGTGGGCTTCGTGGGCATGCAGTGGCTGGCGAACATCACCGTCCCGCTGTTCCTCATCCTGGTGGGCTGGGCCGTCATCAGCGAGCTCACCCAGCACGACTTCATGGAGCTCATGACGATGCCCGCGCCTGGTCCCACCATGAGCATTGCTGCGGGAACCGCGATCGTGGCCGGCGGCCTCATCGTCGGTGCGATCATCACCTCTGACATGACCCGCTTCAACCGCTCCGCCGGCGACGTCGTCAAGCAGACCGTCGTGGGCGTGACCCTGGGCGAGGTCGTCATCGGCATGGCGGGCGTGCTGCTGTCGCACGCCGCACTCAGCGGCGACATCGTCGCGATCGTGACGTCGTCCGTGGGCTTCGTCGGCCTGTTGATCATCATCTCGGGCACCCTGAAGATCAACGACTGGAACCTCTACTCGTCGACTCTGGGCCTGGTGAACTTCTTCTCCACGGTGCTCCGCCGCGACCTCAACCGCGTCTCGGCCACCATCGTGCTGGGCGTCGTGGGTTCTGTGCTGGCCGCAGCTGGCATCCTGGGCCGCTTCACCGACTTCCTCACCGTCCTTGGCGTCGCCTTCCCCCCGATCGCGGGCATCATGGTCGCGGAGTACTTCATCGTCAAGCGCTGGCGGGCCGACCTCGACGAGTCCCGCGTCCGGGGGGTGCTACCCGTAGCCGCTCCCCGGTGGGTCCCCGCCACTCTCATCATCTGGTTCGTCTCCGCGGTGCTGGGCTACTTCGTCACCTGGGGCATCCCGCCGCTGCTGTCGCTGGCCACCTCGATGGTCCTCTACATCATCGCCGGCAAGCTGGGCTGGGTCCGCGGGCTGGGCCATGCGCCCACGCGGCTTCGCGCCGCCGCTGAGGCCACTGCTCCTGACGAGACAGTGGCGCCTCGCAGCGCGTGATCCCCGGCCGCTTGCGCGACAGTGACTCCGCCAGGCGACTCACACCTCAGCCCTCGACGGGCTCCACACCTCAGACACAACACTTCAGAGGAGCATTCAGCATGCACATCGGCATCGACGTGGGTGGCACCAACACGGACGCCGTTCTCATGGACGGCACCCGGACCCTCACCGGCATCAAGCACTCCACCACAGCAGACGTCACGACGGGGATCATCGAGGCGATCGAGGGCCTGCGGTCCGACCACCCGTTCGACGATGCGGACATCGAGTCCGTCATGATCGGCACGACGCACTTCATCAACGCACTCGTCCAGGCCAAGCGCCTGGCACCCACCGCCGCACTGCGCCTGGGACTGCCCGCCACCCGGGCGCTGCCCCCGCTGGTCGACTGGCCTCAGAACCTCTCCGAGGCTATCCAGGCGCAGGTCTACCTGGCCCACGGCGGCTACGAGTTCGACGGCCGCCCGATCTCCCCTCTCGATCCGGACGAGCTGCGCGAGCACGCCCGCGACATGGCGGCCCACGGCATCCGGTCCGTCGCGGTGTCCTCCGTCTTCAGCCCCGTCAACCACGACCTGGAGGTCGAGGCAGCCCGGATCATCTCGGAGGAACTGGGAGACGACGTCGCGATCTCGCTGTCCCACGAGATCGGCCGGATCGGCCTACTGGAGCGCGAGAACGCGACGATCATCAACGCCGCCCTGCGCGAGCTCGCCTCGGAGATCGTCGACGGCCTGGCCGCCGCCGTGCGCAAGCAGGGAATCGACGCTCCGATCTACCTGAGCCAGAACGACGGCACGCTCATGGACGAGGAGTACGTCCGCCGGTACCCGGTGGCCACCTTCGCCTCCGGCCCCACGAACTCCATGCGCGGCGCCGCACTCACCTCCGGCCTGGACACCTGCGCGGTTGTGGACGTGGGAGGCACCACCGCAGACATCGGTCTGCTCATTAACGGCTTCCCGCGTGAGACCGCGAACGAGGTCAAGGTCGCCGGGATCCGCACGAACTTCCGCATGCCCGACGTCCTGTCGATCGGGATCGGGGGCGGCAGCATCGTCGACGTGGAGACCGCGGAGGTGGGCCCGGAGTCCGTCGGCTACCGGCTCACGGAGGAGGCCCTGGTCTTCGGCGGCTCGACCCTCACCGCCACGGACATCGCGGTCGCGTCCGGTGCCGCGTCGATCGGCGACCCTTCGAAGGTCGCCCACCTGGACCCCGCCTTCGTGCAGCGCGTACTGAGCCGGATCGCAGAGCGGATCGCCGAGGCCGTCGACCGGATGCGCACATCTCCTGACCCCATTCCCGTCGTGGTGGTGGGTGGCGGCTCCATCCTGCTGCCGGACACCCTTCCCCTGTTCGGTGCGGTCACCCGGCCGGAGAACTATGCGGTCGCCAACGCGATCGGTGCCTCGATCGCCCAGGTGGGCGGTGAGATCGACAAGGTCTACGCATTCAGCGCCGGTGAGCGCGAGGCGAAGATCGCCGAGGTCCGCGCCGAGGCCGTCGACCTGGCCGTGGCGGCCGGTGCCAAGCCGTCGACCGTGTCCATCATCGACTTCGACGAGGTCCCCATCCCGTATCTGCCCGGCAACGCGACGCGCATCCGGGCGAAGGCCGTGGGCGACCTGGAAATGGGGGCCTGAGGTGAGCTGGACGATCACGGCAGACCTCATTCCTGACCTGGCGCGCGGGGCCGCTGTCCTGGGCACCGGCGGAGGCGGTGACCCCTACGTGGGCGCTCTGCTCGCGGCCCAGGCGCTGGCCGAGTACGGCCCCGTCGAGGTGGTGTCCGTCGACGAGGTGCCCGCAGACGCCGTCGTCGTCACCGCGGCGATGATGGGCGCGCCGACGGTCATGGTCGAGAAGCTGCCCGGAATCGAGGAGGTGGCGCGTCCCGTCCGGGAGCTGAGCGAGCACTACGGAGCTCCGATCACCCACATCGCGTGCGCGGAGGTGGGTGGGGTCAATTCGACGATCCCCGTCGTGGCCGCCGCAGCGCTGGGCCTGCCGCTCATCGACGGTGACGGCATGGGTCGTGCGTTCCCCGAGCTGCAGATGGTGCTGCCCACCCTGGACGGGATCGAGGCCTCACCGCTCGCCTATGCGGATGAGAAGGGCAACGTGGGGGTGCTGCGCGCAGTGGACAATCACTGGGTGGAGAGGATCGCCCGCGTCGCCGCAGTGGAGATGGGCTGCTCCATCATGATCTCCGGCTTCCAGATGTCCGGTGAGCAGGCCGCGCGTGCCCTGGTCCGGGATTCCCTGCGCACGTGCCTGCAGATCGGCCGGACGATCACTGCGGCTCAGGACGCGAAGACGGACCCCGTGCAGGCGACCGCGGACCTGCTGGGCGGTCGGACGCTGTTCAGCGGCAAGGTCGTCGACGTGGAGAGGAAGACGAACGCCGGCTTCGCCCGCGGAACAGCGCGACTGGAGGCGGCCTCGGCGGCGACGGACGGCACCGGCGAGCCGGACCGGCTGGAGCTGAGCTTCCAGAACGAGCACCTGGTCGCCCGCCTGGGTGACCAGGTCATGGCCACGACACCGGACCTCATCATCGTGCTCGACCACGACTCCGGGGAGCCGGTCACGACGGAGGCGCTGCGCTACGGCCAGCGTGTGTCCGTCCTCGCCGCGCCGGCGGACGAGCGCTGGCATTCGCCGGAGGGGATCGAACTGGTGGGACCCCGCTACTTCGGCTACGACCTGGATCCACACCGATTCGACGGGACCGTCCGACTGCAGGAGGCAGGCGCATGAGCTGGGAACTGAAGGCAGAGCACCTCGCCGATCTGGCGCGCGGCGCCACGCTGCTGGGCACCGGTGGCGGGGGAGACCCGTACATCGGTCGAATGCTGGTGGAGCGCGTGCTGGGCGACGGTTCGATCACGATCCTCGATCCGGATGAGGTCGCGGACGACATGTTCGTCATCCCCACCGCGCAGATGGGCGCGCCGACGGTCATGGTCGAGAAGATCCCTGCGGGGACCGAGCCCACGGCCGCCCTGCGGGCACTCGAGGAGCATCTGGGCCGCAGCGCGCAGGCGACCATGCCGATCGAATGCGGCGGCATCAACTCGATGATCCCCCTCATCGTCGCGGCGGAGACCGGTCTGCCCGTCGTCGACGCGGACGGGATGGGCCGGGCGTTCCCGGAGCTGTCCATGGAGACGTTCGCGGTCTACGGCGTGCACGGCTCCCCGCTGGCGCTGGCCGGTGAGCGGGGCGAGAAGGTCATCATCGATACGGCTGACGACGACCGGCAGATGGAGTGGCTGGCGCGCGCGATCACGATCCGCCTGGGCGGGGTGGGCCACATCGCTGAGTACGCGATGACCGGCGCGGACGTTCGCCGCACGGCGGTGCCGCGGACGCTGTCCATGGCCCTGGCACTGGGACGGACGATCCGCGAGGCGCGCGAGGAGCACCGGTCGCCGTTCGACGCGATCGCGGAGACACTGTCGACCACGCTGTACTCGCACATGAGGACCCTGTTCACGGGCAAGGTCATCGACGTCGAGCGACGGACCACGGACGGATTCGCGAAGGGACGCGCGACGATGGCGGCGGCAGACGACAGCACGCTCGTCATCGACTTCCAGAACGAGAATCTCACGGCACGTCGGGACGGAGAGCTCGTCGCGATCGTTCCGGACCTCATCTGCGTCGTCGACCACGAGTCCGCCGAGCCGATCACGACGGAAGGGCTTCGCTACGGCCAGCGCGTGAGTGTCCTGGGCATCTCGACGCCGGACCTCATGCGGACTCCTGAAGCGCTGGACGCGTTCGGCCCGCAGGCGTTCGGTCTGGACGAGGAGTTCGTGCCCGTCGAAGGTGCTGGCGCGGAGGTGTGACTCGCATGCCTGGGATGACCCCCGGACGCGGGGTGACTCCCGGGTGAGGGTTCGCCTCAGAGCGCGGGCGGTCCGTCGCTTACGCTTGGCCTCATGTCAGTGAGGCTTCACCGCGACGACCTGCCCGCGCTCGCGTGCGCCGCCCGAATGCAGGGATCCGGTGGCGGTGGATCGCCCCGCCTCATGGAGCTGCTGCTGCCGCGGGCCGTGGAGTGGCCGATCGACGTAGTCGACGTTGCTGAGGCCGATCCGCAGACCCCCTGCTGCGCCGTCGCATTCGCCGGTTCGACCATGGTCCTCACGGAGCGCTTCGTCGACAGGGATCCATTCGCGCGGCTCATCGACGCGGCTGAACGGTGGCTGGGCACGTCCATCCCGTCCGTCTGCGCGATGGAGGGTGGCGGGATCAACGCACTCGTCCCGCTGCTGTGCGAGGGACTCATGGTCGTGGACGCCGACCTCAGTGGGAGGGCAGTGCCCTCGCTCGACCAGATGTCGATCTTCGTCGATGAGCTGCCCGGGCTCATCACCGTCTGCGAGACCGGCGGGGGAGGGCTGGCGGTGCTGGAGACAGACCGGCCGGCCGACATCGAGGCACTCGTCCGTGCCTCGATGGTGCGCTCGGGCGGTGCCGGTGCCGTGCTTCTGGCCGGATTCACGGTGGGCGACCTGGCTGACCACGCGATCACTGGTCACACAGCTCGGGGCCTCGCGCTGGGGCGCGCGTTCCTCGAGTCTGCTGAGGCGACCGCAGCAGAGGCTGCGGACGCGATCGGGGCGCGGCTCATCGGCATCGGACGGGTGGCGGCGATCGACCACGACCGCGATGATCCGCACCTGTCGGTCTTCGACATCCGGACTGCTCAGGGCGAGGTGCTGCGGGTCGTCGCGCGTTCGGAGTTCCTCGCCGTCATCCTGGACGGAGCACCCGTCGCGACGGCACCGGACGCGATCATCGCGATCGACGTCTTGTCCCACGCGATCCTGGAGATCGCCGACCTCACCGTCAACGCGCACGTCGCTGTGCTCGTCATCGAGGCCGCACCCTGGTGGTGGGACCGGGCTGGCAGGGCCGAGGCCGTCCTGCCCTCGGCGTACGGTCTGACCGGTGTGGATGTGCGCGCATGAGCCGGGAGCTTGACTGCGCGGCGCTGTTGGCCCACCCGGCCAACGGCGGTCTGCTTCACGTCGCGGGCCCGGAGAACGCCCCGTGGGCCGGGGTGGACATCGATCCGGACCTGCATGGCAGGGGTCCTGCGCCGGATCGCATCCCGGGCGATTCGCCGGCGCCGCCGATCGCCGTGTTCACGACTGCCCTGCCGGACGCACCGTGGAAGCAGGATGCGCTCATTCGGCGGGCACGGGACCGCGGGTACCGCATCCTCGTGGTGCCCGGGGCCTCGGCGGCCTCGGCGGGTGCACGGGAACTCACCCGACGATTCGCCATGACAGTGCTGGCTGTCGAAGAACCGGCTCACTGCGCCCGCGCCTGCTGGCAGCTCGAGCAGTCGAGCGATGCGCTCGCCCTCGACTACGTGCGCTCCGTCGCCGCGGTCTTCCAGCATGAGGCGGCCGATCTCAGCGGACTGTTCCGCAACATCAGCTCGAGCATCGGTCATGCGGCAGCACTTGTCGACCGTTCTGGGACGCTTGTCGACACCGGTGAGGGTCTTCCCGACGGGTTCGTCGACAGTGTCGACTTCGACGCGTGGGTGACGCGAGTGAACAGTGACGAGGTTTCCGCCGTGACCGTGCGGGTCCAGACCCACGCTCGCACAGGCATCCGACTGGTGATCTACGACCGTGGGCTGGCCGACGTGCAGCTGCGCGCGCTGGAGACGATGGCGGAGGTCGTCATGCCCGCCGTCGCCGCCCGCATCACGCTCGACGAGCTTGCGGCTCTCACCGATGCGTCCGCCTCGTCGGAGCTCTTGCGCGAGTTCCTCGAGCTGCGCGGCGCCAGGAATCCGGAGGTCGAGCGCCGGATGGCCGAGCGCGCCTGGCGGACCGCGGGATACCAGCTGGGGTTCGCCTTCCGCGGCATCGGTCGGACGGATGCGCACAGCATGCTCCGGGCGGTGTCCCAGAAACTGGGCCCCAGTGAACTCGACACGCGAGTGACCATCCTGGGTCGGTCTGCCGTGGGGTGGGTGGTGCTGGGAGACGACCCGAGCGCTGAGCGCGTCGAGGCGACCGCTGCTGGTCTGCGCGCGATCCACGATGAGCTGCGCCGGTCGTGGGACGCGGCGATGGGAATCGGGTCGCTGCAGAGCGGTGAGTCGGGGTTGCGCACCACCGTGACCGAGGCCGTCGACGCGGCCAAGGTCGCAGTCAACCGTGCCTCGGCGGGCTACCGTGTGCGGGTCGACTCGCTGGGCCTCGATCAGCTGCTGCTCGCCTGGACGAGCAACGACACCTTCCTGCCCGCGGCCGAGTCGCTGCTGTCACCGCTCATGAACGATTCGCAGGACCTGCTGCAGACGCTGACGACCTATCTCGATCACGAGTCCGTCGTGAATGCGACTGCGGCCGCGATGGGGATCCATCGGAACACGGTGAGCATGCGGATCCACCGCGTGCAACAGCTGCTGGGTGTCGACTTCGCAGACCCCCGGACGCGGATGGCGCTGCACCTGGCCTGCCACGCGGTGCTGGGGGATTGACGACCCGTCCCGCATACGACAGCGCCCGGCCGGCGCGAGGTGCTCCGACCGGGCGCACACGAGGCCTCATGGCCTCAGCCCCAGCCGTCTGTCAGCTGAACTGATCCGTCAGCGTGCCCGCCGTCCAGTCCTCGAAGAACTCCGGGTTGTCTTCCGCCCATTCGGTGACGGCGGCCTCGGGGTTCTCGCCTCCGTAGTGCTCGTCCGAGTTCATGACGTACTGCAGGTCTGCCATCTGATCGTTCTTCATCGCGAAGTTGTGCAGGACCTTCGACGCAAAGGGGTTCTCCTCCGTGAAGCCGGTCCGGGAGAACTGGTAGAACAGCTCGTCCTCTCCGAACGCGTTCTGGTCGTCCTCGAGGTCCCGCAGCGGGAACGCCTCGTACGCCCAGTGCGGGTGCCACATCGTCACCGCGATGTTCTCCTCGTTCTCCACGGCCGACTGGACCGCGCCCAGCATCGCCGGAGTCGAGGACTCGATGAGCTCCCAGTCCTCCAGGCCGTAGGTGGGGATGACGCTGTCCTGGGTCAGGCGCATGAGACCGGCACCGGGCTCGATGCCAACGATCGTGGTGTCGTAGTCCTCGCCCATCTCCGCCAGGTCGGACAGGGACTGGGCGGGGGAGTCCTCGTTCACGGCGATCGTGTTGCGCGCCTCATTGAACCAGCAGCTCTGCGACTCCATCTTCTCGCCGTACTGATCGATGTAGTCCGCGTGCGTATTGGGCAGCATCGTGCTGGCGAGGATGTCGATGTCGCCTTCGGCCACACCGGTGAAGCCGGCGGCCGGCTCGAACGACTGGACCGTCACGTCGTAGCCGAATTCCGTCAGCATGTGCGCTGTCAGCCGTGCCGAGGCCACCGTGTCGTCCCATCCGTTGAACTCGACGAGCGTCAGGCTCATCTCCTCGTCACCGGGCTCCTGCCCCGTGAGATCCTCCGAGCCCTCGCCGGGAACACAGTCCGCCCACGACTGGTCGACCTCAGCGCCACCGGCCTCGTCCTGCGGGGCGTCGGCCTCCGTGGCACCGCAGGCGCTCAGGAAGAGAGTCGCGGCGGCCGCCGCTGCCAGCAGCGTCGACCGGGTTGCTCGGGTCGTGGTCATAGGGTTGTTCCCTTCGCTTCGACGATGGTGCGTGGGTCAACACCGTAGGGAAAGTCTGACCGTGACGTGAACTTTCGCGGAGAATCTCCACCATTGCTGAGTCAGTGAGTTACCCTGTTTCCGTAATGCATGGCACTGAGGATGACGGACTCCAACGGGCACTCGACTCGACGGACCGGACCGTCCGTCGCCGTGCCCGTTTCGTCGCCCACGCTCTGGCGAACGGCACCGCGGCGGCGGCCGCACAGCACCGCGTCTCGCAGCGGACCGTCTCCACGTGGGTCCGGCGATATCGCGAGAACGGCGCTCGGGCTTTCACCGCAGAGGCGGACCGTCGCCAGCGCAGGGCGGGCCTCGACCGCGACATCCGCCTGGCACCGCTCAGCAGCCCCAGCGCGAAGTGGTCGAGCCGTTCGATCGCCCAGGATCTGGGTGTCTCACAGTCCGCCGTCGCACGTGCGTGGCGGGCACCGTCGCCGCCGCGCAGGCTGCTGGACCGCCTCAGCACGTGGGCAGGCGACGGAAGCGTGTCGATCATCGGCGTCGTCGTCGCACCGGGCAGCTCGGTGGTGGTCCTCGCGCGCAGCGCGGCGCCGCGGGCACGGTCCTCGTCGAACCTCACGCAGATCACGCGGCGCATGCGAACCCTGCTGGCCGCCGACCTCACGCGTGACCGGATCGCCGACGATGCAGACAGCGAGGAGGTGGCCGGTGCCTTCTGGGACCGGCTCCTGGCCACGACCCACGACCCCGCGAATCTCCTGGTCGTCTCCTCCACACCGGTCGCGCTGGGAACCGCGGAGATCGAATCGCACGCATGTACGGACGAAGAACGCTGGCAGGGCATGCTCGATCCTCTCGTCGCCCTGTGCCACGAGGGGGAGGCCCGAGCCCTCGCCGACCTCGAAACCCGCATCCGCCGATGGCATCACCACGAGGACGGTGTCTTCGTCTGGCACTCGCACTCGGCAGAACCCATCGGTGCGGATGCGAAGGGCAGCTCCACACGACGGGAACCGGCGGGAGCGCAGCTGGCACCCGGCCTCAGTCTGGAGGACTCGATCATCGCGCTCATCCGTGAGGAGATCCTCGCGGGACGCTATGCCGGAGGCGACTTCGTGACGGAGCGCTTCCTGGCCGACCGCCTCGGGACGTCCCGCGGATGGATCCGCGATGCTCTGCGGACCCTGACGATGAATGGACTCGCGACGACACAGACGCTCCACGGCATGACGATCCCGATCCCCACCGTCGACGATGTCGTCGAACTCTACTCAGCACGCCGGGCATTGGGTGCCATCGCAGTCCGATCGGCCCTCGCGTGGACACCGGAGGGCCGCGCCGGAGTCGTGCGGACTCTGCAGGACCTCGAGACCGCCGCACAGGCGGACGACATGACGGCGGCCCACCAGATCGACCTGCAGTTCCAGGACGCGCTCGCCCGCTCCTCCTCCCTGCGGCGGATCCCTTCCATGGTCGAGGGACTGTCGCAACAGCTGCTCATGTTCGTCGCCGTCTTCGGCGTACGCTACGCATACCCGATCGCGGACATCGTCGAACGCGCCCAGGAGATCTTCCAAGCACTGGACGCAGGCGACGAGGCCGCAGCGCTAGACGCGTGGCGGCGGAAATGCGACAGTTCGGCCACCTACATGCTCCACCAGCTGCAGACCACGTTGCCGCGTCCGTGAGCGGCCGATCAGCGGCCACTCCACTGAGGGTCGCGCTTCTCGAGGAAGGCCGCGACGCCCTCGGCGCAGTCCTCGGAGGCCCACACGACCTCGGTGGCCTTCGTCGTCCGCTGCCAGCCCAGCTCCTCCGGCAGGCGCAGGACGTCGTTCATGACGGAGAGGCTCTCGGCCACTGAGGTGGGCGAGTTCTCGCAGACCTGGGCGGCCAGTTCCAGGGCGCCGTCCAGGGACCGGCCGTCGTCGGTCAGTTCGTTCACGAGTCCCAGTTCGTAGGCGCGCTGGGCCGTGAGCGGGCGGCCGGTCAGTGCCATCTGCTTCGCGACGGTCACGGGCAGGCTGTGCCAGGCCCGGAAGAGACCGCCGCAGGTGGGCAGGACGCCGCGTGCAGCCTCGGGCAGTCCGAACCGCGCCGAGCGGCCGGCGACGACCATGTCGCAGGCGAGGACGATCTCGAAGCCTCCGCCGCACGCCAGGCCGTCGACAGCCGCTATGAGCGGTGTGCGGCGCTCGCGCCGGATGACACCGTACTGCCCGCCGCGCTCCGTGGGCTCACCCGCGCGGTTCGCCAAATCCGTGCCGGCAGAGAACGCGACGTCCCCACCGGTGAGGATCCCGCACCACAGGTCCGGGTCGTCGTCCAGGAGGTTGAGCGCCTCATCGAGCGCGGCGGTCATCGCGGCGTCGACCGCGTTGCGCTTGGAGTCGCGTTGCATGCGGATGATGAGGATGTGGTCACGGCGCTCCAGGGAGACGCGGTCCTGAGCTTCTGCGGGCGGGGCACTCGTCACGAATCTGCTCCTTGAAATTTGATTCTGCGAGTGACTAGTTCGTGCCATCGGTCTGCAGGTGCGGCCCGATGTATCCGACCACCACACGCTGAGAAATGGCACTCGCATCGAAATAATGCAACCGCGGAGACTTGATGCCAATTTTTTCAAGTTTGAAGTGCGCTTGCATTTCGGCATAGCCGTTTTGCGAAATGCTCTGTGGCACTGGAAGTTGGCGCAGGTGTCCGTACTGCGTCATTGTGGATTCGCTTTCGCGGGATGCGTGCATCTTCTGCGAAACCTTAAAGTATCCGTTGGGTGCATTCGTCAAGTATGAATGCATGCTTCCCTCAAACTGTTCGTCGCGTTTTGCGCGCAGGTAATCAATGAGAGTGCGGAGAGCGCGGAGGGTCTGCGCAATTGCTCGCCCATTTGTGTCAATGTCATCGAGCTGCGCAACCTCCTTCGGGTTGCATGTGAGCGATATTCCAAATTCCTCGAAATCAGGGAAAGCATCAACTAGATTATTGAATGAATCAATTTCATCCAGTAGATCGTTAAGGGCTGTGACCTCCGAATATGCCTCTTCGTCGGAGGTGCCGGTGTTGCTGGTTCTTGCAGCTACAGCAAGTAGGCTGTTTTGTTGTGAGAGTTTCTCTAGGTCATCCTCCAGCTCGTCGATCAGGCTGTACAGTACTCGATTGTCTTCAGCCTTGGAGTCCCGTTCATTAGTCGTGACTGCGAGGCGTTCCGTGAGTTCGTTCAGGCGGGCCTCCACGTCAGTGCTTTGGCGCGCTTCGTACGCCTCGGCGAGTTTGATCGTGAGGTCATCAGTCAACATATTTGCATCAATGAGCTGTTTCAGTAGCGATGCATTCTGAATCTCCTCGTCATTGAGGACTTGAACGGCTTCCGTCGACGTGACTGGGGCTACAGCCTTGATGCGCTGCGATTCACTTCTGATCCGGTCTAAGTAGAACTCGCCCTTGACAAGGATTCGGTTTCGAGCCTCCGCAAGCGCCTTGTGAGCTTGTCGCAACTGCTCTGGTGCGGTGGCTAGCGCGCGCTCCCGTTTGGAGATGCGACCGAGTCTCGACGCGGTGTGAGTGGGATTGTCTTCCAGCAAGCGCGCCTGGCCGAGGATGCGGTGGCGCCTCCCTTCGAAGGGGGCGTCCTTGTCCAGGCCTGGGACATAGGTGCGGATCGCCCATGGCGAAGGCGCAAGCGCGTTGCCGAATGCGTCGGCTGCCATGCGAGTTGCGGCAGGGGTTAGTACAGCAAGGACTGCGTTTCCAGGCAGAAATTTCGCCCACTGCCGTTTCGCGTCATTGATCGTTCTTTGAAGTGTAGGGTCAAAAGTTGTGCCGATCACGAACACTGGAAGCGATCGTTTGGGAGAGTTGACGTAGTCGACAAGTGACGAAAGCTCTTCGACATCAATTTCAACTGGGCCAGCATGCCAGCCGTTGGGGGCTCCATCGACCGACCCGAAGTTCGCGATTCCGCGGATAAAGCGTGGTGGCTGCGCAAAGATTCCGTCGGGGCTGACAATGTCGACTTCCAGGTAGCAGTCAGTAGGAGATGTTGCGAGAATAATTCGTGTCGAAAAGTATCCCTCAGTGTTTTCGACAATCCTCAATTCGTCAAACCGAGCGGTTATTCTTTCGGTCTTGATGGTTTCCGCGAACAGCTTGTTGGCGGTGTCTTGGTGCGCCTGGGTTGTGCCAAATGGAAGAGGGATGCTCTTTTCGTCAAGCCAGTTCGATATTATTTGACGAAGCTTTCCTGCTTCTTTGGGTGTAAACCGCAGTATGGTGCGGTAGTTTCCATGATCGGACTCTTGAATCTGCGAGGTGAGATCTGTCTGCCTGTTGCTCTCGGGTCTGTCGGACGTCGTGGGCGGACGGGGCTCGGTGCGTGGCTTTTTCGCCAGCTTCGCCAGCTTCGCAAGCTGGTTTGGCGTTGGTATTGAATTCGAGCGACGGTTGCTGTAATCCGGATCGGTGGGCTCAAATTGTTTAGGCGAAGGCGCGTTGGAGGGCGAATCCACCGTGCGAACCCCGTTTGGTGCGGGAGGCCGCGCCTTCGTTTGCTGGCGGGGTTCCGGCGTCAGAGGCTTCGACTGTGCGTCGCGCTTGTCGGCAGGTCCTGGTCTCGGGTGGGCGGGTCGATGAGGGCGGTTCGGGCCGCGGTTTGCTTGTGCTTCTAGCTGACGAGCCAGCTGTTGGGCTGCGCTGATCGGTTGTTGAGGCGGCCGGCGGCGCAAGAACTGCTTCAAGATTCGTAGCTCGAGCACTGTGATGCTTTGGGTGTTCCTGGGCACTCTTACGAACTCGAACACCTCGGCCTGAAGCGACTTCAGCTGCGCGGCCGAGGTGGAGTAGGTAGTCTTGTTGATCCTGCTGATCAGTTCGAAAGCTTTGTCTCTGAGTGCGGAGTTGTTCACTGTCGAGCCTTTGTGCTGTGCGGTAGGTGCTGGGCCGGAGTCGCCGTGGCATGCGCCGTTGCTGATGGAAGCCGATTTGATTACATCACGCCGGTGCGGGCTCTGCAGCGCAACGGTGCCACCCCGCTAGTAGCGGGGTAGCACCGAAGTAGTTGGCTGACGGGCGTTTCTTACCAGCCGGGGACGACGAAGATGAGCCACGTGACGATCGGGGCGATGACGACCATCGAGAAGCCCCACACCATGAGCTGCTTGAACACCTGATCGCGCTGCTCCTCCGGCGAATTCGCCACGACCAGGGCACCGGACGTGGAGAACGGGCTGGAGTCGACGACGGAGGACGAGATCGCCAGGGCGATGATGAGTCCCACCTCGCTGACGGAGCCCGTCAGCAGGAACGGCACGGCCAGCGGGATGAGGGCGCCCAGAATGCCGGTCGTCGAGGCGAACGCGGACACGACCGCACCGATGAAGCAGATGATGAGTGCGGCCAGCAGCGGCGCCCCCATGCCGGCGACCTGGCCGCCCAGCCAATCGATCGTGCCCAGGCGCTCCATGAGGCTCACGTACGTGACGATGCCGCAGATCAGCAGGACGGTGGGCCAGGCGACCTTGCTGACCGCGCCCTTGCTCACCTTGGGGGACACCAGCGAGATGACGACGGCGATGCAGATGGCGGTGAAGCCCACATCCTGGCTGAACGGGGGCACGACGGCGATCGCCAGGACGACCAGACCCAGCAGGGTGATGATGCGGTTCGTGTCCAGGGTGGTGACCTGGTCCTCCGCGTCCTCGTCCTTCACCATCGTCGTCTGCACGGAGCGACGCGCGGCCCGGCGGGCCGGGTCGTTGCGCGGCTCGTCCGGCATCTTCGCACCCGCGGTCGTGCGGGGGCCGGACGCGTCCTCCAGGCCGTGGCCGGTGTCGCGCTTGCCCAGCAGGTCACGACCGCCGAACAGGAAGAAGCAGATGAGGCCCAGGATCACGTTGAAGAGGAACGACATGAGGAACAGCAGCACGGGGCTGCCGGGCAGGTCATTGCGCTCCACGACCTGGTTCGTGATCGTGCCGAAGATCGACAGCGGCGAGAATCCACCGGCGGTGCCGCCGTTGATGACCATGAGGCCCATGAGCAGCGGCCGGATGCCGTAGCGACGGGCGAAGCCCATGCTCATGGGGGCGATGATCGCGATCGCGGCCGGCACGACGGAGCCGAAGCCCGTGAGGATCGCGGTCACGATGAAGAACACCCAGGGGATGAGCGCGACTCGCCCACCCGCGACTCTCACGAGCGCGTGCACCATCCAGTCGACGGTGCCATTGTCCTTCGCCAGGGCGAAGAGGTACGTGACGCCCACGAGGATGAGGAACAGGTCTGCCGGGAACCCGGACAGGAGAGTGTCGACGTCCTCGCCCAGCACCAGGGTGCCGAAGAGGAAGGTCGCCATGAGTGCCAGCGCACCCATGTGGACGGATGTGAAGGTGGCGATGACGAACAGCGCCACCAGGACGAGTTCGGAGAGGACTCGTGCCGCACGCAGGCGAACGACCTGACCGACGTCCAGGGCGTCACGCTCGCGCAGCTGCTGACCGGGATGGAGCTGGGGCCGGAGCACTCCGCCCGCGCCCAGCGCCTGCCGGATGCGGGGATCGCCCAGTCCGCTCGCGTGGGTGATGCGGGCAACGGTGCACAGGCGGGCGCGGAGACCGCCGCGCGGGCGACACAGCCGGTGAGCGTGTCGATCGGCTAGTTCAATCTGTGTGCCCACGCGGGGCCCGGTGCTCGTGCGCCGGGCCGTCGTCGTGTGCGAGCGCGTCCGTCATCTGTGAGAGGAAGTCTGCGACGACGGCGCGGTCCGCCGGGCTCATCGCGGTGACGACCGCGTACATGCGGTCGTGCATGCGCCGCAGGGTCTGGCGCACTTCCCGGTCGCCGTATTCCGTCGCCTCGACTGCGATCGAGCGGCGGTCGTCCGGATGCGGTGTGCGCCGGGCATGGCCGTCCTCCACCAATCGATCGACGAGGTTGCTGACGGACGGCGTCGTGATGTCGAGCTTCGCGGCCAGGTCCTTCTGGCGGATGACGGTCCCCATGGCGCGCGCCTCCAACAGGCAGCGCAGCGCGAGGATGTCCTTCTCGCCCATCCCCATGTGGCGGCGGACGCGGGAGCGCATCGCTGACTCCGTCTCGCGGTAGCGGCGCAGCAGATTGAGGACGTCGACGGCGGACGCATCGCCGTCCTCAGCCTCGTACCAGTAACCGGAAGGACGGGGGGCTGCCGATCGACCATTCCTGCCCATCACGCATCCTCCTGCGCGTTGTCCGCGCCTCAGTTCTTTGTTAGCCTTCCTAACTATTGACCAATCGTACGAGACCGTCGCCGCTGCGGTCCACGATCCGACGCGACGGAGGACCCATGCGACGCTCCGATCTGCACACCCGCACCGCCCAGGGTGCGGCGGCCCGGGTCATGAGGGAGTACTCCACCAGTTTCTCCCTGGCCGCGCGTCTGCTGCCGCCCCCGGTGCGCACGCACATCACGAGCATCTACAGTCTGGTGCGCGTCGCGGATGAGGTCGTCGACGGCGCGTTCGAGGGCTCGACTCCGGCCCAGCGGATCGCAGAGCTCGATGCGCTGGAGGAGCGCGTCCGGGCTGCCGTGGAACGCGGATTCTCTGCGGACGCCTATGTCCACGCCTTCGGCTGGTCGGCGCGACGCGTGGGAATCGGGCCCGCGCAGTGGGAGCCGTTCTTCGACTCCATGCGTGCGGATGCGGACCCGCGGCCACACGGTGCCGCGAGCCTGCGGGAGTACATCCACGGATCCGCCGAGGTTGTGGGGGAGATGTGCCTGCTGGCGTTCCACGACGGCGCGCCCGTGCCTGCGGGACATCGTGCTGACGCGGTGGCAGGGGCGCGTGCCCTGGGATCCGCGTTCCAGACAGTCAACTTCCTGCGCGATCTGCGTGAGGACACGATCGGCCTGGGCCGGTCGTATCTCCCAGCGGCGTTCAATCTGGGACCGAAGACGGGCAGTACTGAACCGATGCAGGAGAACACGACGCTGACGGAGGAGCAGAAGGAGGCCGTCCTCGCGGACATCCGCGCCGACCTCCGCACCGCACAGCGCACGATCCCACTCCTGCCGCAGCCAGTGCGCCCCGCGGTGCGACTGGCGCACGACCTCTTCGCGGCGCTCGCGGACACCCTCGACGACACCGCTGCGAGCGAGCTCGCCCGCACCCGGGTCCGGGTCCCTTCCCGGCGCAAGCTCGTCCTGGCAGCGACCGCAGTCGGGCGGCGGGGCCTGCCGGGGATGGTGCGCGGATGATGCGCCGGCGCAGACGGGCGGAGACACCATGACGATCGACCTGCACGCGTCCGTGACGACCCGCATCGAGCAGGCACTCGAGGCGTTCTTCGCCCACCACGCGAGTGCCGCGGCCGCGAACGGGCCGGAGTTCGCGGACCTGTGGTGGCTCACCGCGGAGCACGCGCGCGGTGGCAAGCTGCTGCGTCCGCGCCTCTTCCTCGACACGGCCGAGGCGTTCGGTGCGAGCGCGGACAAGACTGCGGTGGACGGCCTGGCCGCGTCGCTCGAGCTCCTCCACTATGCCTTCCTGCTCCACGACGACGTCCTCGACGGCGACGTGGTGCGCCGGCACCGTCCCAATCTCATCGGCAGGGTCCGCGATCTCCATGCGGAGCCGTCGTCCGCTGCGGCGCTCCACTGGGGGACCAGCTCCGCGGTCCTCATGGGCGACCTCCTGCTGTCGGCCGTCGTGCTGCGCTGTGGGCGCCTCGCGCTGCCGGCGGACGCCCGCGGCCGCATCCTCGACCTCCTGGAGGAGGCGATCACGGAGACGGTCGCCGGCGAGCTCCTGGACGTGGGCCTGGCCGACGGCGCAGTGCCCGCGGCATTCGAGACGGTCATGCGGATGTCCGCGATGAAGACCGCAACCTACTCGTTCGCCCTGCCCCTGCGTCTGGCCGGTGCCCTCGCCCAGGTGGGGGCCTCGGCGGACCGGGCACTGGCACGCGCGGGCCGGGACCTGGGCTTCGCGTACCAGGTGCAGGACGACCTCCTCTCGATGGTCGGCAGCAGCGCCGCGCACGGAAAGGACGCCGTGTCGGATCTGCGCGAGGGCAAGGAGACGGTCCTCGTGTCGTTCCTGAGGACCACGCCGCAGTGGGATGAGGTCGCGGACGCGGTCGGTGATCCCGCGATCGGCCAAGCGGAGGCCGATCGTGTCCGCCGAGCGATCGAGGCCTCCGGTGCGCGGGAGTTCGCCCAGGACCTCGTGGCCGACCGGCTGCGGGAGGTCGTCCGCACCGTCGACGGGTCAGCGCTGCCGGAATCCGTGCGCCGGGTCGTGACCGCGTGCGCACAGCGGATCGACGGGAGGACGGCATGACCTGCGGCGCACCCGCAGCGGGCACCCGTGCGCTAACCCTCTGGTGGGTGCGGGACGATCTGCGGCTCGCGGACAACCCCGCACTCCTCGCCGCGGCCCGGGAGGGGTCCGTCGTCGCGCTGCACCTGGACGAGGACGTCCCGGGCGCCCGGAAGCCGGGAGCCGCGAGCCACTGGTGGCTGCACGGCTCCCTCACCGCGCTGGCGGCAGACCTCCGACAGCACGGGGTGCCACTGATCCTGGCCAGCGGCGACCCGCGCGCCGTCGTCCCGGACGCGGTCCGCCGTCTGGGCGCCTCCCGCGTCGTGTGGAACCGCCGCTACCACCGCCCGTTCCGCGTGGTCGATGCGCAGCTGAAGGACGGCCTGCGGCGGGACGGGGTCGACGTCGAGTCGTTCGCGGCGTTCCTCCTGCACGAGCCGTGGACGGTGTCGAAGGACGATGGCACCGGCTACCGGGTGTACTCGGCGTTCGCCCGGGCATGCCGCTCCCGCGAGGCACCGCGTCCGCCGCTCCCGCCACCGGCGGATCTGCGCGGCCCGGGACGGTCGAGCGCGACGGTGGGCGGCCTCGGCGTCACGGCGTGGCTCGACGAGCAGGCCTTCTCCGCGGCGCTCCGGAAGCGACGGTGGGAGCCCACCGCACCGGACTGGGCCGGGGGACTGCGCGCCACGTGGGTGCCGGGCGAAGCCGCCGCGCAGGCCCGGCTCGATGAGCTGGACGAGGTGCTCGACGACTACGCGGACGGCAGGGACCGTCCCGATCGGGGTGCGACGTCGCTGCTGTCCCCGCGGCTGCGCTTCGGCGAGCTCTCGCCGCACCAGGTGTGGCAGCGCAGCATCGAGTGCGCGGGCGAGGCGCAGTCGACCGCGGAGGCGGAGACCTACCGGAGCGAGCTGCTGTGGCGCGAGTTCGCCTGGCACCGCCGCGCGGTACTGCCGCACATGGAATCGGAGAACATCCGACCGCAGTTCGACGACTTCGAGTGGGACGACGATCCGGTCGCACGGCGTGCCTGGCAGCAGGGCCGCACCGGTGTCCCCCTGGTGGACGCCGGTATGCGGGAGCTGTGGGAAACGGGCTTCATGCATAACCGGGTGCGCATGGTGACGGCATCGTTCCTGGTGAAGAACCTCCAGCAGGACTGGAGGGTGGGGGAGCGGTGGTTCTGGGACACGCTTGTCGACGCGGATGAGGGATCGAACCCCTTCAACTGGCAGTGGGTGGCCGGCAGCGGCGACGACGCCGCGCCGTACTTCCGGATCTTCAACCCGTATCGGCAGGCCGAACGGTTCGACCCGCAGGGGATGTACGTGGATCGGTGGGTGCCGCGCGACGAGCAGCAGCGGGAGCCGATCGTTGACGTGGCGCAGTCGCGCAGGGCGGCGCTGGCGGAGTACCGCCGGGTGACGTCATGACAGCGCAGCACGTGGGAGAGGTCAGAATGCAGCAGCGGATGAGTGCCGTGACGGTGCCGGTCATCACCGTCCTCGCCGTGGCGGTGTCGATCGTCACGGCGTTCGTGGGCAGCGGCGCCGTGGGAGGGACCCCCATCTCGCAGGCTGCGGGTGGTGCCTTCTCCTCCGACGGCACGCCCCTGTCGCCGGCCGGACCCGCATTCAGCATCTGGAGCGTCATCTACCTGGGGCTCATCGGCTACGCGGTCTGGCAGCTCTTCCCCGCGCCCCGGCGGTCTGAACGGCACCGCGCGCTGCGTCCGTGGGCCATCGCCTCCGCGCTGCTGAACGCCGCGTGGATCTGGAGCGTGCAGCTGGGACTGGTCGCGGGCAGTGTCGTCGTCATCGTCGCCCTGCTGCTGGTGCTCATCCGGATGCTCCTGCTGCTGCACGCGTCACACGCATCGGGATGGGCGGACGCTCTGGTGACCGACGGCACCCTCGGCCTGTACCTGGGCTGGGTCAGCGTGGCGACCGTCGCCAACATCTCTGCGTGGATCTCCGGGTGGGTCACGGAGCCGTTCGCGGGCTGGGAACTCCTGGCCGTTGCCATTCTCATCGTGGCGGGCGGCATCGGCGTCGCTCTGGCCCTCCGGACGCACGGTCGGCTGGCGCCGGCCCTGTCGATGGCATGGGGTCTCGCGTGGATCGGGGCGGGCCGTGCGTCCGGGCAGTTCGAGTCCGCGATGCTGACCTGGACGGCAGGGGTCGCAGCCTGCGTCGTGCTCCTCGTGGCGGTGATCGCGCGCCGGCGTCGGCGGTGAGCGGACTGGTGCAGCGGGAGAGCGGTGAGCGGCCGAATCGAGCATCGAGGGGGCGCAGCGGTCGCGTTCAGGAACGTGAGCCGCTGCTGCACGCTCATCCGCGCTGAGACTGCTTGGCGCGGTAGGTCGCGACATGGACGCGGTTGGCGCAGTTGCGCAGGTCGCAGAATCGCTTCGATCTGTTCTTCGTCAGATCGGCGAGCGCCGCGGTGCAGTCGTCCGCCGCACACGTGCTGAGTCGTCCCAGATCGCCTGAGCGGATCAGGTCGGTCAGCACCAGTGCGATGTCAGAAGCGACGCGCTCGCCCAGAGGGGCGGTGTTTCCCGCGGCGTGCAGATGCCAATCCCATTCATCGTGACGCACGAGTTGCGGGAACGTGCGGATCTCTCGGAATGTCGAGTTGATGGCGTCGACCACCGCGGTCACATCACCGTCCAGAACGACTCGGAAGCGCTCGCGCAGAGTCGCGACGGCCGCGACATCGAACGCCGAGGCCTCCAATGACCCGGTGAAGTCGTGCAGGGTGACGAAGCGCTCCAGGTCCTCCGGCGCAGCGAGCCGATCGTCAGGGCTCTCCACCCCGGGCCCCGTGTTCAGCAGATCGACCAGCATGGACAGGTTCGCCTGAATATCGTGACTGAAGCGCATGACACTACGCTACCCCAGCGAGATCCGATGCTATGAGGCGGTAGCGCATGTCTTTCATCTCCAGGTAAGATTATAGACAGTGTCTATAGTTTGATAGCTGCTGTCTGGGTCGACTCGAAGGAATGGTTCCGTGCACGTTCGCGTGGTGGTTGGATTCGTGTTCATGCTGGCCTCAGCGCTCTTCTTCGCCGTGTCCGGCCCGGTGGCCAAGGCTCTCTATGAGATCGGCTGGACGCCCGGGTCGGTGGTGCTGACCAGGCTGAGCGGTGCAGCGCTGATCATGCTGATTCCCACCCTGATCGCCCTTCGCGGACGCTGGGGCGAGGTGCGACGCAGTTGGAGGTCGGTCGCTGCATACGGTGTGGTCTCGATGGCCGGGGTGCAGGCGTTCTTCTTCCTCGCAGTTGAGCATCTCAGCGTCGCCATCGCCGTGCTGCTGGAAGTGATGGGTGCCCCGTTGATCGTTGTTCTCTGGCTGTGGGCGCGCACGCGCCAGCGTCCCGGCGCGGTCACGGGCATCGGCGTCGTCATCTCGCTGATCGGTGTGCTGCTGGTGCTCGACTTCCAGAACTCGTCACTGAGCTGGTTCGGTGTCTTCATGGCTGTCGGCGCGGCGGCGTGCTTCGCGTTCTACTTCCTCACGGCGTCACAGCAAGCCATCGCGATACCACCCATCGCCTTCACCGGACTGGGTATGACTGCGGGCGCGCTCGCCGTGCTCGTCATCAATCTCAGTCACGTCATGCCTGCCCAGTTCGCCAACGCCAGCGTCGACTTCGCAAGCACGCGCATGTCCTGGTTCGTGCCCGCCGTCCTGCTGGTTGTGTTCACCGTGGGGGCGTACGTCTGCGGCTTCATCGGTCTGCGCTACCTCGGAGCCACCGTGGGGTCGTTCGTGAACCTCATCGAAGTGCCCGCCTCTGCAGTCGCCGCATTCATCCTCCTCGGCGAACTCCTCACCCGGCAGCAATTCTTGGGCGGAGGTGTCATCCTCGTCGGGATCGCACTCGTCAAATGGGGTGATCTGTTGGCACAGCGGCGACAGGAGCCTCCCACGAGAGTGCCCCTCCACGAGGACGACGCGGACACCACTCTCGTGACCGGCTCCGGGTCAACGGGATCGATGAGCACCGCAGACAACACGCAGGTGAACGCGGGAAAGACTGTTCCGCCACGATCCGCGTCGACCTGATTCCTCTCGTCGACGGGGCCGGACAAGCAGAGTCTCACCGCCAGCGGTACTCGTACTCCGGCCGGCCGGGGGTCCCGTGCCGCGGCTGCTTGACGACCTGCCGGGTCTCCGCCAGGTGTTCGAGGTAGCGACGCACGGTCACGCGGGAGAGGTCGAGGCGTTCGCCCATCTCCGCCGCCGACAGCGCCGTCTCGGCCTGCCGCATCGCGCTCGAGACGGTCTCGAGCGTCTCTTCGAGAAGTCCCTTGGGCAGACGCGTGCGGGGTGTGGCGCGCAGTGCGCTCATGGCGCGGTCGACCGAGTCCTGTGTCGCCAGGTCGCCGCTGCCGGCCAGGTCGAGGCGGAACTCCCGCTGGTTCTCCAGCTTCTCCCGGAACACCGCGAAGGTGAAGGGCTTGATGAGGTACTGCGAGATCCCGGAGGCCAGCGCGCTCTTGACGACCTGCAGCTGACGCACAGCGGTCACGGCGATGATGCCAACGTCGTGGCCGTGCTGGGTGATGCGCCGTGCGACGTCGAGCCCGTGCGAGTCCCGCAGGTTCATGTCGAGGAGCACGATGTCGACCGGTTGGTCCGCGGCGGCGCACTCCTCGAGCTTCGGCAGGACCTCGTGCCCGCTCTCGCAGCGGCCCACGACGATGAAACCGGGCACCCGGTGGACGTAGTCCGCGTGGGCCTCTGCGGTCATCGGGTCGTCCTCGACGATGAGGACCCGCATGGACGTCGGTTCAGCCTGTTCCGTGTGCATCCGTACCTCCGTCCGTGAGTGGCAGGGTGACGGTGAAGATGGCGCCGCCGTCGGACTCGACGCGCAGGTCGCCGCCCAGGCGCGCGACGGCCTGCCGCACGAGGACCAGCCCATACCCGCGGCCCAGCCGGTCCTGGGAGCCCGACTTCTCTGTCACCCCCAGATGGAAGATCGAGTCGACCGCATCGTCGTCGAACCCGTGCCCGGAATCCGCGATCGTCATGATGAGTTCGCCGTCCGCGGCCGTGAAGTCCGCCCAGACGCGTCTCTCGTCCGAGGCCGTGGCGGCGTCGAACGCGTTGTCCAGGAGGTTGCCGGCGACGGTCACGAGGTCCCGGGCGTCGAGGCTGCCGGGCGGAACCTGGCCGGAGGCGGTGAGGGTCAGCTCGATCCCGCGCTCATGGGCTTGGGCGGCCTTCCCGATCATGAGCGCGGTGATGAACGGCTCGTCGAGCGAATCGACGAAGGCGTCGGTGAGCCGTTGCGCGTCCTGGCGGTCCTGGACGGCGAAGGCCAGGGCCTCGGAGCCCCGCCCGCGCTCGATGAGACTGGCGAGCGTGTGCATCCGGTTCGCGTGCTCGTGCGTCTGTGCGCGCAGGGCCTCGGACAGGGTCCGCATCGTTTCGAGCTCGCCGGTCAGCTCCTGGATGTCCGTGTGGTCCCGGATCGTCGCCACCGCGCCCTCCACCGCGCTGTCCGGGGAACGGCCGTCGTCCGGGTGATCGGCCTTGCTCTGATTGAGGACCAGGACACGGTCACGGGTCAGGTGGACTTCGTCGAAGGCGTCCCGGCCGGAGGTCAGGAGCGTGCGCACGGAGTCCGGCAGCTCCACCTCGTCGAGGGGGACCGGCTGCCCGTCCGAGGCCGCGGGCAGTCCCAGCAGCGTGGCGGCCACGTCGTTGTAGAGGACGATCCGGCCGCCGCCGTCGACCAGGACGAGCCCCTCCCGCAGGGAGTGCAGCGCTGAGTTGTAGAACGCGAAGAGCCGTTTCAGGTGCTCCGGACCGTAGCCCAGCGTCGCACGGCGCAGGTAGCGGCTGAGCCACCAGGAGCCTGCGCCGCCCGCCAGGATGGCGACGCCGGCGATCACGACGATCTGCGGCAGGGAAGCCGCCTGTGCGACGGACAGCGTCTCGAGGGTGACGCCCACGGCGACCATCGCGACGACCGTGGATCCGTCGAAGACCGGCACGATCGCGCGGACGGAGGGACCCAGCGTGCCGGTGTACTGCTCGACCTGGCTGGTGCCGGTCAGTGCGGTGCCGATGCTTCCGATGTAGGGCTCGCCCAGCTGCGCGGGGTCCGGGTGCGTGAAGCGGGTCCGATCGCGGTCCATGATCGTGATGAAGTCGACGTCAGTCGTGTCCAGCAGGTTCGAGGCATAGGGCTGCAGACGTGCGGTGGGATCGGGAGTCTGGGCGGCCTCGGCGACGAACGGTGTGCGAGCGATGGTCTCCGCGATCGCCAGCACCCGGTCGGACGTGGCCTCGTACGAGGCGGTCACGGACCTGCTGTAGATGACGACGCTGAAGGCCAGGCAGAGGGCGACGATGAGTGCCAGCTGGAGGACGAAGAGACGGCGGGCCAGGGATCCGTCCCAGAACAGACGCCGCCGCTGTGCAGGCGCACGCATCGTCCACTCTCCTCGTCCAGTCGGTGACGTCCGCGGTGCGCTTCTCGTGACCCGCGCCTTCGCAGGTTCCCGCGACCAGTATGAACGCAACCGGGACATCGCGATCCTAGTCTGCGACTCTCGTTCCCGTCATCACTTCGGTGTCGCCCGGGTCACAGCAGACGCTGGGCCGGGGCCGCGCCGCCAGCCCAGCCCGCTCAGGGACGAGTGGAAACGAGAGAGGTCACCGACGATGGTCACCGCGAAAGACACGACAGCACCGACGACGAGGGTCACCCCGGTCGAGGAGATCGAAGGGGACCTGCACGACGGCCGTGGGAGGATCGGCACGATCGCCGGCATCCGCTGGCCCTACTACGTGCTCCTCCTGGCCGTCCTCATCGTCGCCGGCTACCTGGGAGCGCTGCCGGACGAGATGATCTCCGGGTTCGCCATCACGATGGTCCTGGGAGGCCTCCTGTGGTGGGTGGGCAGCATCATCCCGTTCATCCGGGACTACGGCGCGCCCACGGTCCTCTGCGTCGTCCTGCCTGCCGTCATCGCCGGCATGGGTCTGCTGCCGGACGCGCTGGTCGAAGCCGCGACGAACTTCACCAGCGGATACGGCTTCATCAACTTCTACATCTCCGCACTCATCGCCGGCAGCATCCTGGGCATGCCGCGGAAGCTGCTGATCTCCGCCGGTGCCCGCTACGGTGTGCCGCTGCTGGGCATGGTCGTGACCGTGCTCGCGAGTATCGGTGCGCTGTCCGCCCTGGTGGGTCGGGGCTTCTTCGACGGCATCTTCTTCATCGCCGCACCGATCATCGGCGGCGGAGTGGGAGCCGGTGCGGTGCCGATGTCGGAGATGTACGCGGCGCAGATGGGCGTGGACGCCGGGGATGCGCTGTCCCAGATCATCCCGGCCGTCATCATCGGCAACATCTTCACGATCATCATCGCAGGCGTCCTCAACGGCCTGGGCAAGAACGGCCGCCAGATGTTCACCGGCTTCAACGGTCAGGGCAATCTGCTCCGGGCGGCGGGCGACAAGGACGAGTACAAGATGCCGGAGCGCTCCACCGCGGCACGCTTCAACGTGCTGATCGTGGGCGTCATCTTCGCGGCGCTCCTCTACACATTGGGTCAGGTCATCGGGCACTTCGTCCCCGCGGTCCACCCCTACGCCTGGACGATTCTGGCCGCCGCACTCATCAAGATCTTCGGCCTGCTCCCGCAGACGTACGAGGACGCGGCATCCGGCTGGTTCTCCTTCGTCGCCGCGGCGTGGACGCCGGCACTGCTGGTGGGCATCAGCTTCGCGTACATCGACGTGAGCGCGGTGCTGGCGCTCATCTCCGACCCGATGTACCTGGTCCTGGTGCTCTGCACGGTCCTCATCGCCGCGCTGGCGGCCGGAGCGTTCGGCTACCTCGTCAAGATGTACTTCATCGAGTCGACGATCTGCGTGGGACTGGGCATGACGGATATGGGCGGTACCGGCGACGTTGCGGTGCTGTCCGCCGCCAACCGGTTCGAACTCATGCCGTTCATGCAGATCTCCAGCCGGTTGGGCGGGGCTCTGGTGCTCCTCATTCTGTCGTTCCTGCTGCCGTTCGTCTGAGGGGATCGGCAGCCACGATGGTCACGGGGGCTGTCCACGAGTGCGGTCGTGGACAGCCCCCGTGTCGTGCGGTGATGCTGGACGACTGGTTCGACCCGGCGTCGTCTACCTCTCGTGCGTCCGCTCTAATGCGTCCTGAGCGAACGCGTCATGGCCGTGGTCGGTGATCGCCTGCAGGGCTCGTGTGAGATCGCCGGAGAGGACCGCGTCCCGCAGGATGCGGTGGCGCTCGACGTTCTGCTCCGGGGTCTCCTGCTCCTGGCGGGTGCGCAGGTTCAGGGACATGCACAGCTTCACCTGCATCGTGAGCAGGTCGTAGGCGGCCATGATCCGTGAGTTGCCGCTCAGGGCGACGAGTGCGGAATGGAAGCGGTGGCTCGCCTCGAGGCGGTCGTGGGGATCGTCCGCGGCCGTGAACGCGCGGTCCAGTCGCGTGAGTGAATCGTCGAGCGGTGTCGAGTCGATCGCCGCCACGTCGTCTGTGTACCGGTAGAGGTGCTCGATCGCCATGCGCTCGAGGCCTTCGCGGAAGGTGAGGATCTCGAAGACATCGCGCGGAGTCAGGGGAGTGACGCTCACGCCGGCCCGAGGCCTGCGGACGACGAGTCCCGCGCCCTCGAGGATCCGCAGCCCCTCGCGCACCGGGGCGCGAGAGACGCCCAGACGTGTGCAGAGCTGCTCCTCGATGAGCCGATCGCCCGGACGCAGCTCGCCACGGAAGACGAGATCACTGATCCGCTGCGCCGCGAGCTCTGCGAGGCTGGGGCTCTCGATGAGCGCGTCAGCGGCCTGCATGCCGGGCGTCGTCGTCGGTGACATGGGGGTCCTCATCTCTCACGTGTTCGACTATTGTAGACAATCGACGGACGAGCCGGGTGCGACGGACGAACCACTGCAGTCGGTCCGTGCCGCACAGGCAGAGTGACGCACACACGAAGAGGTGGACGATGACGCAGGACTCGACCGAGCAGAACTCGACTCAGCAGGACGGAAGCGGGCAGGGCGGGGCGGCCGCGGCCTCGGCGGCGGTGTCAGCAGACCAGCGGACCGCAGGGCCGCTGGCCGGGGTGACCGTGCTGGAAGTGGGCGTTTTCATCGCCGGCCCCTACGCGACGATGCAGCTGGCGGACATGGGGGCGCGGGTCATCAAGATCGAGACGCCCGGGTCGGGGGACTCGCTGCGGGCGTCCGGTCCGTTCCTGGAGGGGCACTCGAGCCCGTTCCTGCGGCTCAACCGCAACAAGGAGTCCATCGTCCTGGACCTCAAGTCCGACGAGGGGAAGGCGGCACTGCGCGCACTCCTGGCGGAGGCGGACGTGTTCGTCGAGAACCTGCGGCCGGGTTCGCTCACGAAGATGGGCTTCGGCTATGACGACCTCAAGGACGAGTTCCCCGGCCTGGTGTACGCATCCGCGTCCGGCTGGGGGCAGGACGGGCCGCTGTCACCGCTGGCCGGACTCGACATCATGGCGCAGGCGCGGTCCGGCCTCATGAGCATCACCGGGTTCCCGGACCAGCCGCCGGCGAAGGTGGGCGTGCCGATCTCCGACCTCACGACGGCCCTGTACATGGCGCTGGGGATCGTGTCCGCGCTGCACGAGCGGAAGGACTCCGGGCGCGGGCAGTACCTGGACGTGTCCCTCTTCGAGTCCGCCGTGTCGCTGGCTGTGTGGGAGGCGGGCAGCTACTTCGGCGCCGGCGTGGTGAGCCGGCCCAACGGGTCCGCGCACCAGGCGCAGGCGCCCTACCAGGCGGTGCTGGCGAAGGACGGCCACGTGACGATCGGTGCGAACGCGCAGGCGACGTGGAAGCGGTTCTGCCAGGCGTTCGACTTCGCGGACCTGGAGGACCACCCGAAGTACGCGGAGCCGTCCCTGCGGATGGAGAACAGGGAGGCTCTCATCGCGGTCATCGAGGACCGACTGCGGGACACGACCGTGGACGAGGTGCTCGAGGAGATGAACCGCGTGGGCGTGCCCGCCGCCCCCATCAACGACTACGAGCAGGTCTTCACTGACGCGCACCTGCATGCGCGCGAGTACTTCTGGCAGGCGCCGCACCCGGAGCTGGGCGAGATCGCGCAGCTGGGCAACCCGATGCGGTTCTCGCGGTCGAGCATGACACGGGGGAACGCGGGGCCTGCGCTGGGGCAGGACACCGAGCGGGTGCTCGCGGAGATCGCGGGGAAGAGTGACGGGGCCGCGGGTGGCGCTGCGCGTGCTGATGAGACGAAGGCGGAGGGCTGACGATGAGTGAGACGACTGGTGGTGCAGTGGCGGACGGTCAGGCGGATGGGTCGGCGGAGCAGCTGCTGACGGAGGTGCGTGGCCGTGCTCTGCACGTCACGTTCAACCGGCCTGAGGCTCGCAACGCAATGACGTTCGCGATGTACCAGGGACTGGCGGACGCGTGCGCGCGTGTGGATGCGGATCCGGACCTGCGCGTGCTGGTACTGCGCGGTGCCGGCGGCCGCGCGTTCGTCGCGGGCACGGACATCGCCCAGTTCCGCGGGTTCACGGGCGCGGACGGTGTCGAGTACGAGAAGACGATCGACGAGATCCTGGGCGCGCTCGCCGCTGTTCAGAAACCCGTCATCGCGGTCATCGACGGCCACTGCGTGGGCGGTGGGCTGGGGATCGCCAGCTGCGCGGACATCCGGATCGCGTCGGAGCGGGCATCGTTCTCCGTCCCGATCGCGAAGACGCTGGGCAACACCTTGTCCGTCAACACGCTGCGACGGCTGGTGCGGGCATTCGGGGAACCGCGGACAACGTCGATGCTGCTCATGGCCCGCAGAGTTGATGCGCAGGAGGCGCTGCTGAGCGGGTTCCTCACGGAGGTCGCCGAGGACCTGGACGAGGCGGCAGAACGGGTCATCGAGCAGGTGGCCGGCGGGGCGCCGCTGACGCAGTGGTCGATCAAGGAGAACCTGCGGCGGCTCAATGCTGCCGGGGGAGAGGTGGACGACTCGGACGTGGTGTCCACCGTCTACGGCAGCGAGGACTTCGCGGGAGCCGTCGAAGCGTTCCTCACGAAGGGCTCCCGGGAGTGGACGGGGACGTGACGGTAGTGACGTGCGGGTAGGAGCGAGTGCGGGCTGCTGTCGCGCTCGCGCATCTACTTCGCACTTCTCTCGCGCGTGCGCCTCTACTTCGCACTTCTCTCGCGCGTGCGCCTCTACCTCGCACTTTTCTCGCCTTGTGCGTGCGAGCATTCCTGTACTTCGCGAGAACTGGTGACCGTGTCCATGATCAGTGAGGAGGAGATCGATGCCTGACATCCTCGATCTGCGCAGTGACACTGCGATCCAGCCCACCGCGGCGATGGTTGACAGCCTGCGCGGGCTGCGCTTCGCGGACGACCTCCTCCAGGAGGACGGCCCGACGAACGCACTCCTGGCACATGTGAGCAGTGAGTTCGGTATGGAGTCGGCGGCGTTGACGCCCTCCGGCACGATGTCGAACCAGATTGCGGTCGCCGTGGTGTCCAGGCCCGGCACCGAAGTGGTCGTGGGCGATGCGTCGCACATCTACAACCTGGAGGGTGGTGGACTCGCGGCGAACTCCGGTGTGCAGGTGCGTGCCGTGGGTGCGGACGCCGGCGACTACCGACTGGAGGAGATCGAAGCGGCGCTGAGGACGTCAGCGCTGCAGGTCTCTCCGACCTCCGCGATCCTCCTCGAATCCACCTACGACCTCAATGCGGGCCATGTGACTTCGCTCGAGAACCTCGCCGCGATCCGTGGACTGGCGGATCGCGCCGGCGCGTTCGTCTACATGGACGGGGCGCGGGTCTTCAACGCGGCGGTCGCACGGGACGTACCGCTGACGGAGATCGCCCGGCATGTGGATGCTGTCCAGATCTGTCTCAACAAGGGACTGGGTGGACCCTTGGGGTCCGTCCTGGTGGGAACGGCGGAGTTCATCGAGGAGGCTCGACTTGTGCGCCAGCGTCTGGGTGGCGGCATGCGGCATACCGGCTTCATCGCGGCACCGGGACTTCTGGGATTCGAAGACTGGCGTGCGAGGATGACGCAGGATCACGCGCATGCGACGGTCCTGGAGGAGGCGTTGAAAGAGCTGTCTGCGGTGCGAGTGGTGAACGCGCCGGTCGAGACGAACATCGTCAGGTTCGAGGTCCAGGGGACGGATGGTCAGGTCGCCGATCTGGAAGCGCGGCTCGCGCGAGCCGGCGTGCGTGTGAAGCCGGTGGGGCATCATCGCTTCCGTGCCGTCACCCATTCGACGCTCTCGCGGAACGACATTGAGTTCTGTGCGTCGACACTGGTCGACGCGATCACGGCGGCGACCGAACAGTGACCGCGTGGGGACGAGTCGTCGCCAGCGTTCACGCAGGACGGGCGCAGAGTCCCGGCAAGAGCGTCGCCATTCGCGTCCGCAGCCAGTCGATCGCGCCAGCGAGGTGGTCGCGCAGTGCGGTCTCGAAGACACCGTCGAACATCGAGTAGGCGGCCTTCGCATCGACCAGGGGGCTTCTCTCGCTCAAGTCCGCGTCGCGGGTGACGATGCGCCAGATCATGTCCTCGAGGCCCCGGTCGATGTCGTAGACGTCCTCGCGCAGCTCGCTCGTCATCGTTGCCCGGCCCAAGGGGGTCATGCTCTCCAACCGGAGCATCGAGACGATGACAGCCCTGACCCTCATGTCCTATCCGTTCACCGGGCGATCGGTGTATCTGGCGATGGCTCCGCTCACGCATGCGGCCGGTGTCCTTCCGCGCGAGCGTGTGGCGCACCTGGTCGTAGCGGATCTCGAGGCACCGGCTGATCCCGTCAAGAACGAGACCGCGGCAGTCTTCGACCTCACTGACCAGTCGACGATCGCCCCGCTGCTGAGCGGATGCGACGGCGTCACCCACCTGGCGGGAATCCCGGTCGACGACGCGAGCACGATCCTGGGAGACGATGTGCGCCCACCCGCAGACGTGCCGCAGGCCGGTGACATGGCCAGTGCGGCGTTCACCCTGCGGTTCCTGTGAGCCGGAGCTGGGGCCTCAGGTGTTCAGCCGGCCGGTCTGGACCCCCTCAGGGTCGCGCAGTTCCAAGAACGTGAGGTCGTCGAAGCCGGCGACCTGCCATTCGTCCGTCGACAGCAGGCCAGTGGATTCCAGGCTGCCGGCCGCGAACGGCGCACGGGCTCAGACGAAGCTGCGGATCATCACACCGGCTGTCTCGAGGGCGGCCCGGATCGAGCGCGCCATCTCGATGGCGCCCGGGGTGTCGCTGTGGACGCAGATGCTCTCCGCACCCAACTCCACGTGCGTGCCGTCCTGCGCGACGAGCACACCCTCCTCGACGAATCGGAGCATGTTCTCGATGATCTGCTGGCCGTCGTGCAGGACCGCGCCCTCCTGCGAGCGGGGGACGAGACGGCCATCCGGCAGGTAGGCCCGGTCCGCGAAAGCCTCCAGCACGACACGCAGCCCCACCGCGGACGCGTGCTCGACCGCAGTGGAACCCGGCATGAGGAGCAGCGCGAGTGACGCGTCGAAGGTCGCGACAGCGTCGATGACGGCCCGGGCCTGCGTGTCATCGTGCATGATCGCGTGCCCCAACGCACCGTGCGGCTTCACGTACGTGACGTCTGTGCCCTGCGTCCGTGCGATGCCGCGGAGTGCACCCAACTGGTAGAGGGTCTCCGCGTACAGGTCCTCGTAGGAGTACGCGATGAATCGTCGTCCGAACCCGGGCAGGTCACGGTAGCCCACGTGCGCGCCCACCGCGATCCCGCGTTCCGCCGCGAGAGCAGTGACCCGGTGCATCGTGCGGGCGTCCCCGCCATGGAAGCCGCAGGCGACGTTCACACTGGTGACGGAGTCGAGGATCCGAGCGTCGTCGCCCATCACCCACGAACCGAACGATTCGGCCGCGTCACTGTTCATATCGATGACCTTCATGCGGTCATCGTGTCACGACGCACTCAGGCGTGTGCGGTGAACTGCCCCGGATGTCTGCCCGATCCCGGGTCGCCCGCGAAGGCCTGCGCGATGAACATCCACTCCGCCGCAGTCTCGCCCTGCGTCTGGATCGCCGTGTCGTCGACGTGCCGCCGCTGCGTGACGATGAGGCAGAAGTCGTCGATGGGGCCCGTGATCCGGTCGGTCGCCTCCTGCGGACCCATGTCCCACAGTCCGCCGTTGGGCGTCTCCAGCTCGACGCGAACCTGTGCCTGGGGGACCGGCAGTCCGCGGACCGCGTAGCTGTTGGCGAAGGCGAGGCAGCCCAACCGTGCCACGTGGGGGAGCGCCGGCGAGGGGTGGGGCTTGATGCTGAGCGAATCGCGGATGTCCTGGCCGTGCGCCCACACCTCCATGATCCGTGCCGTCACCTTCGACGCGAGGCTCATGTCGGGTCCGAACCACGGGACGCGCACCTGCGGGTCCGCTTCGATGACCGCATTGATGAAGTCGCTGGCCTCCCGCGTCCACCAGGACGCAGCATCCGCGCCGCTGCGGGACAGGTTGGCCGGACCGATGCTGTCGACATACTGCGACAGGTCGTCGATCGAGGACTTCACGTGGGCGAACCGCTCCGGTTCCGCCACAGACAGGCGCGCCAGGAAGTCGAAGTGCGCCAGGTGGGTGATCTGGTCGTGGATCGTCCACCCCTCTGCGGGCGTGGGGCGCGACCACTGAGCTTCGTCCAGTGAGGTGAGGATCGCGTGGAGGTTGATCTGCTCCTGTTCGAGGTCTTCTGCGAGCGATCGCACGACCTCGTGCTTGGTCCGTGTGGGCATCATGGCCGGGGTGTACTCCTCAGAGGCGGATCAGTGTGAGCGCCGTTGCCCACACCTCTATCCTGCCAAATCCCGGTCGCACTCGCTCACCCGAACGCAGAGCGGGATCGTTCTCCCAGCTCCTCGTCAGCCGGTGATCTGGCTGTTGGTGCTGAGGGAGTGCCAGGCGCGGTGGTGGTAGACGAGTGGTGGTTGTGCGTCGCGGGTGGGGTCGGAGTGGTGTCCGCCGATCTCGTCGCCTTCGACCATGAAGAGGGTGGCGCCGGTGGCGGGGAGGTGGCCTGTGATGCGGCCGCGGATCCAGGCGGCGGCGTCGCGGAAGACGACGTCGCCGGTGGGGAGTCGGTCCCAGAGGCTGGTGTCGGCGAAGCGGTCGATGCCGCTGGTGGAGCCGAGTTTGGCCAGGTGGAGCTGGTGTGCGCTCAGCAGGTGGACGACGACGTGGGTGGAGCGCAGGAGTGCGGGGGTGCTGGAGGAGCGGACTGAGGCGGAGAAGGCGATGGTGGGTGGGTTGGCGTCGACGGAGCAGACGGAGGTGGCTGTCATGGCGACGGGTCCGTCGCCGGGGTCTGCGGTGACGAGTGCGACGCCTGCGGGGTGGTGGCGGAAGGCGGTGACGAAGCGGTCGGTCAGTGTGGTCTGATCCAATGCTGCGGTCATGCTGGACTCCAATCCTCAGATCATGGCATCTGCTGTGACGCGGGCCATGGCCTCACGCTAAGGACCGCTCCACCGCTCCGCCCCGCAGACTGCAACCAACGATCACAAAAGGTCACAGTGCGACACATGGGTCCGATCGTCAGTGCAGACGACCGGAGCGGGTGATTGCTTGTCGCGCTGACCGCACTGAGTGATGCGCGAGAGGCCTACCCGACGGGAGGCGCCGCCCAATCGGCGAGGAGCTCGTCGTGCGACTCGACCCATTCACGTGCGATGTCATCGGGATCGACGCCGTCGTCACTGCGCGCGATGAAGGTATTCATGTCCTCGGTGGAGAAACTGAGGTTCCGTCAGGCTGCTCGCCCCACCTCAGTCGGCCTCCGCCTTCTGCTGCTTGCGGTACTCGCGGTAGAACGACATGACGAAGATGCCCACGATGATCGCGAGCGTGAGCCACAGTGCGTAGCGGTCGATGACCGTGAGGACGTCGACGGCGGCCTCGCCCAGCTGGTAGCCCAGCGTCGTCCAGATGACCGTGAAGACTAGACAGCCCAGGATGTCCGCGGTGAGGAACAGCCACAGCCGCATCCGCGACCAGCCGGCCACCAGGTACACGAGTGTGCCCGGCACACCGGGACACCGTCCCAGCAGCGTCATGCAGAACAGCGCCCAGTCGGGGATGTTCTTGAGCCTCTGGATGCGGCGCAGCTGGCGCTCGTCCTGGGCGAACAGGCGCAGGATCCCGTCGCCCCACCGGCGGCCAGCCAGCCAGAACGCCCAGTCCAGCTTCGCCATGCCCACGACGCCCGCGAGCACCACCAGCCAGAGGGGGATCTCGCCGATTCGCGCGTACGCCGCAGCTGCCACGACCGCGGTCTTCGCCCCGTTGATGAACTCCTGCAGGACCGGTGCGTTCACCAGCATCCACGGGCGGACCGGCAGGAGCGCCAGGTAGACGAGGGGGACGCCGAAGATGACGAACAGCAGCGCCTTGTCGGTGCGCGTGGCCTTCCCCTGCCACGGCTTGAGCTTGGAGAACGGATTCTCCTCCGGCTGCGCGTCCGCCTCCTCCTCCGCATCATCCGGAGCGTGTTCGTCCAGGGGGCGGTCGTCGCTCATCGAGTGGCTCCTGCGAGGTGGGCGGATCGCGTCCCGTCACGGGTCCGCGGCGATCACTACGGTACCGGAGGTCGTGTGCCGCACTCAGGTGTCCGACTCTCGGGCGGCCGCCACTCAGTAGCATGGGAGGCCGACAGCAGGGCAGACGGGAAGGACGAGGGCGTGGCGGAACGGCCGGGCAGGCGCAGGATCGACGCGGAGCGCAACAGGTCCCGCATCCTGGCTGCGGCCGGTGCGCTGTTTCGGGACGACGAGGCCGCGACCATGCCCGCGATCGCCCAGCGCGCCCAGCTGTCCGTCGCCACCGCTTACCGCTTCTTCCCCAGTCTGAGCGAGCTGCGCGCGGAGTACCTGCGTCTCGTCATCGCAGAACTGGCCGACTACAGCGCCCGCTCGACCGCCACGGGCGCGGACCTGTTCGCGGATGTGCTGGGGGAGTGGCTGCGCCTGCAGAGCTCCTACGGCGACGCGCTCATCCACCTGCGCTCCCGCGAGGGATACCTCACGCGCCTGCGCTCCGGTGACCCCGTCATCACGACCGTCCGCAGTGCCTGGGAGCAACCGATCTCGCACCTGCTCCACGACCTGGGGCTGGACTCGCTCGACATCGAGGACGCCCTCTACCTCCACAACATCCTCTTCGACCCCCGCGAACTGCGCGATCTGCGCGTGCAGCGCGGCTGGTCGGATGCCACGATCGCGGCCCGCGTCACCCGCTCCTACCGCGCCCTGCTGCGGTCCTGGGCCCAGCCGACGGACGACGACGCACCCGAGGCCGCAACCCCCTCCTCTGCCACCCCACCCAGGTGAGGGGGCCGGCGGAGGGGCTGTGGCCTCGGCGGAGCGTTCACTGCAGTGTCTCCCGCTCGCAATCTCTGCGACGCCCGCAGACCTCCGGGCCGTAGTCCGGGGACGTACCGTCGTCCGCATGGTTCGTCACCGCACTCGCGTCTCCTCCGTGGCCGCAGCGACTCTCAGCGTCATGCTCGTCAGCGCGTGCTCGACGGGAGGTGACCCGTCCCCTGAGTCCACCACTGCCGGCGCTCCAACGGATCTCGACGTTGCGGTCGCGACGAATGAGCCATGGGGCACCTACCACCTGGACGACGTCCTGCCCACGGCACAGGACCGCGACATGGAGCTCACCCTCGTCATCCCCGATGAGGCCCCGGCGGACGACGCGCTCGACGAGGACTCGCCGGTCCCCACGCTGACGCTGTCGCAGGCGCAGGAGGAGGACTTCGACCTGCTGGTGGTCAACGGTGCGACGGAATGGCCGGGCGAGGTCGCGCGGTCCATGGACGACGTCCCGCTCATGGCCAGCTCCACCGCCTACATGAACCCGGAGCGCGGCGAGGCTGCGGACCAGCTGGGCGACCGCATCGCCGCCGTGACCGCGCCGTCTCCTGCTGCTGCGGAGACCTTCGCCTCCCACATGGGCATCGACGAGGACGAGGTCCAGGTCGTCGGGATGCCGGAGCTGGACGAACTGCCCGCATGGCAGCCGACCGACCGCACCGTCGCCGTCCTCACCAGCGTCACGCACCCGGATGAGACCGGTGCGGCAGCACCGGGCACTGAGCTGCTCCTGGACATCTCCGAACAGCTCGATTCCCAGGGCTGGGACGTCACCGTGGGCCTGCACCCGCGCGAGGACCCGCAGCTGTGGGACGACTACGCGATCGACGAGGAGGGGTCGGTGCATGCGGCATCCACGGCCTCGGCGGTGGTGGGGATCCCGGGATCCGTCTTCCCGGAGATCGCCGCGCTGGGAGTCCCGATCGTGGGCGTCGAGGACGACGGCCTCGACGTGCCGGACTACCTCACGGACCTCGCCGTGGGCGTCTCCGACCCAGATGAGGGGGTCGAGGCGGTGGAAGAGGCGGCGGAGGAGGGCGCTCCCCATGACGCCGAGGCCGTGGACGCCGCCACAGGTCCCGTGGGCGGTGCCGCCGGACGGCTCGTCGACGCGTGGGAGGCGGGCGCTGCGCAGCCGCAGCCCTGAGCCGTGGCTCGACCCCGGAGAGATCAACCGCGAGCACGATGGCCGAGGCGTCTATCTTCTGGACCCCTCAGGTCACTACCTCGAGCTGATCACCCGGCCCTATCTCTGACCCCGGGTCGGCGCCGCTTCCTCAGTCCTGTGCCGAAGCCTCCGCCTGCGCGGACCCGCCGTCCAGCGCCGTCGCCGGGGCGTTGAACACCTTCCGGTCCAGGTCCTTCGTCTGCGCGGCAACGGTCGCGGTGCCCGTCAGGTCACCGGTGATGTTGAGGCCTGTGTGGGCGACGTCGATGACCGGCCAGATCGCCGCCAGCAGCGGGATGAGGTCCAGCGGCAGACCCAGCGCCTCGAACAGGACGGCGGACATGACGATGCCCGCTCCGCGGACACCGGCGGCACCGATCGACAGCGCCAGGCCCAGCAGGATGATCTGCGCGACCAGGCCCACGGTGATGGGCATGCCGAAGGCATCCGCGGCGAAGATCGAGATGACGCCCAACGCCACCGCGAACCCGTCCATGTTGGCCGTCGCTCCGAAGGGGATGGTGAAGCCGTAGATCTTCCGGGGCACACCCAGGTTGTCCTGCGCGACGCGCATGGAGACGGGGATCGTCGCCGCACTGCTGGACGTCGTCATCGCGAAGACCGTCGACGGCCATGCGTTGCGGTAGAACTTCAGCGGGTTGAGCCGCGCGAACACCGCCAGGATGAGCGGGTAGACGACGACGGCGACCACGACGGCGCCCACGACGTCCGCGACGACGAACTTCGCCGCGGCCCCCAGCATCTCCGTGCCGGTCGTGCCCACGAGCACCGCCAGCAGCGCGAACACACCGTACGGGGACACGTGGATGATCATGGTCGTGAGCTTCAGCATGATCTCTGTGCCCTCGCGGACCAGGGAGAAGGCGCGCGGCAGTCGCTCCTCGCCGATCAGCATCATCGTGACCGCGAAGAGGATCGTGCCGATGATGACGGGGATCATGTCCATCTCCGACATGGCGAGGAAGAAATTGTCCGGGACCCAGCCCAGGAGCTGGTCGGTGACGTTGTACTCCTCAGCAGCGACGTCCTCGGCCTCGAGGGAGGCCAGGTCGAGTCCCAGTCCCGGCCGCAGCAGCAGGGCCATGCCCACCCCGGCAGCAGAGGCGGCCAGCGAGGTGAGGGTCAGGTAGGCGAAGAACCGTGCGCCCACGCTGCCCAGCTCGCGCACCGACTGCATCTGCAGGACGCCGGACAGCAGCGTCGCGATGACGAGCGGCACGACGAGGAACTTGAGCAGCCGCAGGAAGATCTGGCCGATCGGGTCGAGGTACGCGGCGTGCTCCTGCAGCAGGATGCCGGCGAGGATGCCCAGCGCCGCGCCGATGAGGACCTGCGTGTGCAGCTTCTGGCGGAACCACCACTTCATGAGTCGTCTCCTTGTGTCTGGGGTGATGAGGGGGTCAGCGGAGACCCAGCAGGTCGACGGTGAGGGCTCCCTGGGCGATCTGCTCGACCCAGCCTGATTCCTTGTCCTCGCGTGCCTGTGCGGCGGCGAGCACATTCTCGATGCGGTCCTGCGGCACGGCGACGACACCGTCGCGATCGCCCACGATGAGGTCGCCGGTGCGGATCGTCACGCCGTCGATGGTGACGACGCCGCCGATGATGCCGTCGTCGTCCTTCGCCGTGCCCTTGATGGACAGGGCCTTCGCGAAGACGGGGAAGCCCAGCTCGATGATCGTGTCCGCGTCGCGCACCGCGCCGTTGACGACGACGCCGGCGACGCTCTTCTGCTGTGCGGCGGCCGTGAGCACGTCTCCCCAGACGCCGGCCTCCTTCCAGCCGAAGGCATCGACGACGAGGACGTCTCCGGGCTGCGCCTCGAGCAGGGCCAGGTGCAGGGCGCGGTTGTCGCCGGGGCGGGTCAGGACGGTCAGTGCGCGGCCGGCCAGGCGGCGGGTGGGGTCGAGCGGCTTGACCTCGTGGGACAGCGCACCGATCTTGCCCTGGGCCTCGTGGATCGTCGCGGATCCCAGCGCGGCGGCGGTGTCGAGAGTGGTCTGGTCCATCGTGACCTCCTGTGATGGCGCGTGCAGCGCGGCTATAAGTGAGAGTAGAGTCGCAGATAAGAGAGTACTCTATGTCACGTGGGCTGTGTCACCCCCTGTGCGGCCCGCATCGACTGCGCACGAACGAACCAAGGAGCAGCGTGAACCCGGCGATCTCACCCGCACTGCAGCGGATCCGACAGACCTCCTCGCGCCCCGCGGGCGTCCAGCCGCCGGCCGGCACGATCAACCTGTCGATGGGGGAGCCGGACTTCGCCGCGCCCGCCCCCGTCGTCGACGCCCTCCACCGGGCGCTCCTGGACGGGCACACCCACTACGGCGATCTGGGCGGTGACCCTCAGCTGCGGGCACTCGTGGCGGAGCAGGCGACCGCGGTGCGGAACGCGGCCGAGGCCTCGGCGGGCCTGCCTGCGTCCGCCGCCGTGACAGCGGGGCAGGTCTCGATCGGACACGGCGCGACCGGCGTCCTGGCCGCGGCGATCCTGGCCCTCGTGGGGCCGGGCGACCGCGTCGTCCTGCCGGAACCCACGTACTCCCTCTACAGCGACCTCGTCGAGATGGTGGGCGGCGAGGTCGTGTGGGTTCCGCTCGATGCGGACCTGCACGTGGACGTCGAGGCGACCTTGGCCGCGTGCGTGCGTGCGCGGATGCTCATCCTCTGCAACCCCGGCAACCCGACCGGGGCGGTGTTCCCTGCGGCCGCGCTCGCCGCGCTGGGCGAGGGGCTGGCCGGCACGGACACCGTGGTCGTGAGCGACGAGGCCTACGGTGCGTTCACCTACGGCAGCGCCTTCACCTCCGCGCTGGCGGTTCCGCAGCTGACAGAGCGGCTCATTCAGGTCGACACCCTGTCGAAGACGTACGCGCTCACCGGCTTCCGTCTGGGGTGGTCCGTGGCGCCGGAGCCGATCGCGCAGGCGGTCTCGCAGGTGGGGCGCACGATCGCCGGTGCACCCAACGCGGCTGTGCAGAAGGCGGCCATCGCGGCGCTGAGCGCGGGGGAGTCGCTGTATGCGGACATGCGACAGGTGTATGCCGCCCGGCGGGAGATCGTCGTGGAGGAGCTGGGTGCGATCCCGGGCGTCGAGTTCGCGGCACCCGAGGGCGCGTTCTACGCGTTCTTCCGCCACGGCGTCGATCTGCCGTCCGCGGAGGTGCGTACGGCGCTGGCCGATCGCGGCGTGCTGCTGCGGGCCGGCAGCGAGTACGGACCCTCGGGTGAGGGGTACCTGCGGATGTCCTTCGCGGCCTCGGACGATGACATCCGTGAGGGGATCCGCCGGATCGGGCAGGGGCTCGCCGAGCTGCGCGGGTGAGGCGACCCCGAGGGGGAGTGTCACCGTGGCGTGGACCACGTCGTCGCGTCCCCGCGGGGACGGGGTATAGTGATCCACGTTCGCGGATGTAGCTCAGTTGGCAGAGCGTCTGCTTCCCAAGCAGAAGGTCGCGGGTTCGATCCCCGTCATCCGCTCTGGAATGACAGACCCCCAGGTGACCGGCCTGGGGGTCTGTCTTGTTCCGGTCAGTCCGGCTGACCCGCTCGGCTTAGAACCGCTCGACTCTGACCCGCTCGACCCGTGCCCCACCCCGCCCCGCCCGCGCAGGAGGACCCCATGACACTCGAGACGACCACCGCTGCCGCTCGCGCCCACGCCCGCAGCCGCAAGGAGCTCCAGCCGGACGTCAGCGCCCACTCCCTCCTGGTCGTGCGCGACGGTCGCGTGTTCGCGCAGCTGCGCTCCAGTGACGTGGGCGCTGTCCTGGACGCCGCCGGCATCGCCGCCACAGGCTTCCGCGCGGACGCACTGACCGTCGTGCTCGAGGGCGTCATGCCGCTCGTCGACACCAACCCCGTCACGGGTCAGCCGTGGGAGAGCGGCGAGGCTGAGGACGCGTGGCGCCGCCACGACGGCGCCGCCCACGGCTGGGTGACGGAGACCCAGATCCTCGCGACAGCGCTGCGGACGGGCGAGTCCGGGGAGGAGGCATGGGCGCTGCGCGTCGAGGACGACGGCGTTCGATGGGGCGAGAACACCCTCTCGCTGTCCGCCACCGGCCTCACGGAGGAGCTGGCCGCGCGGCTGGCGAACCCGATCGCTGATCCGGCGCGCGTCCCCGATCCGGGCGACCTGCTGACCCCCGGCTTCGCCGGTGACGCGGAGACCGGCCCGTTCCTGCCGGAGGCCGAGGGCGCCCTGCGCCTGGACGCCGGCTGCACGCTCATGTTGGGCAACCGTCTGGGCGAGGCCGGGGACATCCTGCTCTTCGCGGACAGCGAGGACCGCGCGTTCGATCTCCAGGACCAGGGCGTGCCGGGTGAGTGGATCGAACTGCCGGCCGGGGCCTCGGGCAACGACTGAGTCACGGCGGCTGACTCCCGCCGGACGGCGCAACCGGGCTGACTCGCACCGGACGCGCCCCTCCGCGTCTCACCCAGGGGACGCTTCGTGGACGGCCGTGCGAAACGTGTGAGAATCCGTGCTCGTCGGTCCCAGACCGGTACGGACGAGCCTAGGAGCCACCATGACCACCACGACGACGCCCGGATCGCCGGAGCCCGCGTCCCCGTCCGCCGCCCAGGCCGGCCGGACCCCCACCTCGCCGCGCGAGATGCGCACGATCGCCGGTGCCAGCGCGATCGGCACGGGCATCGAGCTGTACGACTTCCTCATCTTCGGTCTGGCCGCAGGCCTGGTGTTCCCGCAGCTGTTCTTCCCGGAGTCGGACCCGCTGGTGGGCTCGCTGCTGTCGTTCATGACCTTCGGTGCGGGCTTCCTGTCCCGCCCGCTGGGCGGCATAGTGTTCGGCCACTTCGGCGACCGGTTCTCCCGGAAGACGATGCTCGTCATCTCGCTGGTCGCCACCGGCGCGTGCACCGTCGCGATGGGCCTTCTGCCCACCTACGCGACGGTGGGCGTGATGGCACCGGCACTGCTCGTGGCGCTGCGCGTCCTGCAGGGCTTCTTCATGGGCGGCGAGCAGTCCGGCGCGTTCCTCATGGTGACGGAGCACGCGCCCCGCGGCCGCAAGGCCTTCTACGGCGCGTTCGTGACCGCAGGCTCGCCGATCGGCAGCATCCTGGGCATCGGCGTCTTCAACATCGTCGCCGTCGCGACCGGCCCCGCGTTCGTCGAATGGGGCTGGCGGATCCCGTTCCTCGCCTCCGCCGTCCTCATCGCGGTGGGCATCTGGGTGCGCTTGGGCATCGCCGAGTCACCCGTGTTCCGCACGATCGCCGCCCGTGACACGGTCAAGAAGCTGCCGCTGGCCTCCGTGCTGGCGACCGCACTGCCGCTGCTGCTGGGCGGCGTGCTGGTGAACCTGGGCTTCAACCTGTTCATCTTCATCGTCAACTCGTTCAGCATGTCCTACGGCACCGAGCATCTGGGCATGGACCGCAACGTCATCCTCATGAGTGGCATGGCCGGCTCCGTGGGCATGCTCATCTCCGTGTTCGTCGCCGGCTGGCTGGCCGACCGTGTGGGCCTCATCAAGGTGATGCTGGCCGGTGCGCTCTTCCAGGTGGTCTGGGCGTTCCCGTACTTCCTGCTGTTCGACACGCGCAATGCCGGACTCATCTACGTCGCGGTCATCGTCGCCTACATCGGCCTCAGCTTCGTGTTCGGCCCCATGGCCGCGTACTACGTGAGTCTCTTCAAGCCCGAGCACCGCTACTCCGGCGTCGCCCTCTCGTACAACCTGGGCGCCGTTCTGGGCGGCGGGCTGTCACCGTCGATCGCCACGTGGCTCATGGGCACGTTCGACGGCAGCAGCACCGCCATCTCCGCCTACATCGCGATCGGCGGCATCCTGTCCGCGATCGGCCTGCTCATCACGGCACCGCAGGTGCGCCGCGCCTCGACCGCCACACTGGGCGACTGACCGCGGCGGTCCCGCCGGACCGCACACGAACGACCGCCGAGGCCGCAGCTGGGACCCAGCTGCGGCCTCGGCGGCGGTGAGGGATGGGGGCGGCCTCCGCGAGGCTCGGGGATCAGTTCGTCCAGGCGGTCAGCGCGACCTCCCGCGCGCGGCGTCCAGCCGGTAGCGGGACTGGAACGCCATGGCCACGGCCATGAGCACGGCGGGCACCACGGTGAAGCCCACGACGAGCGCAGAGATCGCGGAATCGGGCTGGACAGCGGCCTCGCCCGCGGTGCTCGAGACGAACCCGCCCAGCACCAGGGCCGCGGAGTAGAGGTAGGGGCCGATCGCGGTGCCCAGGGCCTCGGTCGCGGTCCACACTCCCGTGTAGCCGCCGGCCTGTGTCTCACCGGCGGCGTCCGCGGCGGCCACCGCGTCGGGAACCATCGAGAACGCGAACAGCTGCAGGCCTGCGAACGCGATGCCCATCGCCGCGACCACGGCAACGGATGCTCCCACCCCCATGCGGGAGGTGAGCAGCAGCAGGACGGATCCCACGACGAAGACTCCCTGCGAGATGAGCAGGCCCCGCTGCTTCCCGATCCGCCGGGAGACGACCATCCACAGGGGGCCGGCGACCACGGCGGGTGCGAGGAACGATCCCATGAAGAGAGCGGTGATGCCGGCATCCTCGTAGACGTACCGGGCGAAGTACGGCAGCGCCGCCATGAAGAGGTGCGTCGTCGTGCCCGTGAAGAGGTAGGACAGCACGAGCATCCGGAAGTCGCGATCCGCCCACGCGACCTTCACATCCGCCATCACGGAGTGCCCGCTGCGGTCTGCGGGCAGGCGGAATCCGCAGGAGTCCGTGAGCGCCCGGACGCCGCGGATCGCCACGAGAGCGGAGACGACCATGACGATGCACAGCAGCGACGCCATGACCGTGTAGTCACCGCGCGCCCCGCCCGTGACGAGGGCCGGCGCCGCCACTCCGGCCCCCAGCAGCCCGATGGTGAGGAACAGCATCCGGAACATGAACACGCGGGTGCGCTCGTCGTAGCCGATCTCGAGGTCGGACGGGGTCGTGAGGTAGGGGACCTGGAACATCGCGAAGAGGAGGTTGCCGACGATGAACCATGCCGCCACCCACAGTGCGGCCGGCGTGCCGTCCAGGCCAGCAGGAACAGTGAACATCGCGACCATCGCCCCGCCCAGCAGGACGCCTCCGAGCATCATGCGCCGGCGGTGCCCCGTCCGCCGGGCCTGCCGATCGGAGTGGGACCCGACCAGCGGGTGGACGACGACGTCGATGATCTTCGGCACGAGCAGCGCGAGCCCGGCGACGGCCGCGGCGACGCCCAGCACGTCGGTGAGGAAGTAGAGGAGCAGGAGCCCCGGCACCGTCACCCAGACGCCCATCCCCAGTGATCCGGTGGCGAACGCGGACAGCGATCCGGCGGACGCGCGGGGCGCAGCGACGGCCTGTGCCGCGGTCATCGTGTGACCTCGCCGTCCCGCGTCGCGCCGGCCGGGGCGGGGCTGGCCGCTGC
>NZ_HE978603.1:100326-250515 GCF_000285835.1 Brevibacterium senegalense | reverse complement strand
ACCACCCGTGCGGCCAGATCCGCGCCGGTGAACGCGCCGGAGCGCACCCGGCCCGCGAGCGTCCGCTGCACGATCCGATCGGTGACGGCCGGGAGGTGGCGGGCGAGGAAGAACTCGACGGCACCTCTGCGGGTGGTGGGCACGTCGCGCCGCGGCCGGGCGGCGAGCAGCGTCGTCTCGATCGCGGCGAGGACCCCGTCGAGCGGCTCGTACGTGCTCATTCCCTCGAGCGACAGGCCGGCGGCCGCCGTCGAATCGTGGATGGGGCTGCGCACAGCGGACGGGTAGACCGACGTGACGGTCACATGGGTCCCCAGTTCCTGCCGCAGCGCATCCGCATACGCGGTCATCGCCCGCTTCGACGCACCGTACGCGGCGGCCAGCGGCAGCTGCATGACGGCCATCCGGGACGCCACCATGATGATGCGGCCGCGGGCCGCGACGAGCGCATCGACGCACGCGGCGCTCACCCGCCACGTGCCGAGGAGGTTGATCTCGAGCTGGCGGCGGACCTCGGTGCCCGGGGAGAGCTCCGCAGGTGCCGGACCGCCCACGCCGGCGTTGTTCACGAGCGCGTCGAGCCCGCCCAGGACCTCGAGTGCCCGGGTGACGGCGGCGGTCACGGAGTCGTCGTCCGTGATGTCGCAGGACAGCACCGTGAAGCCCTCGTCACCGCGCGGGGTGAGGTCGAGGCCGACGACGTGCGCGCCTTCCGCGGCCAGCCGCCTCCCCAATGCGCTGCCGATGGTGCCGGAGGCCCCGGTGATGAGCACCCGCATCCCCACCGGTGAGCGCCTCATTGGACGGCCTCCGGGGTGGGCGCTGCCGCGACGGTGAAGGCGGCCGTGTCACGCAGGCCGCCCGCGGGTCCATCGCCCCGGCGACGGGCACGGGTGGCACCGGCGGCGATCTCCCGCGGCAGCGCCCGCACGTAGTCGTCGAAGTCGATGCGCATCATGGGGCGCGCGTCGCCCCAGCGGTCGACGGCCGCGGCGAACCTCCGCGACACCCTCCGCTGCTGCTCCGCACGCGTGGGCAGCGCGTAGCGGCCGGACAGGTGGGCGGCGACGAGCTTCGACTGCGCCTCCACGACCGGCAGCGCGGCACCGGTGGACTGCATGAGGCCGACGAAGCTGAGCGTGGGGTCCTCGAGGTGGAAGACGCGCTCGTACAGCGGCATCCGCTCCGGATCGCCGCCGGTCCAGCGGCGGTCGAGGAACGGGAGGCTCACCCGGTAGCCGGTCGCCCACACGATGGTGTCGACCTCGTCGGCGGTGCCGTCCGTGAAGTGGACGGTGTTCCCGGAGAACCGCTCGATGCCCGGCCGGGGGACGATCTCGCCGTGCGTGAGCCGGTGGTGGATCGTGTCGCTGATCGTCGGGTGGGTCTGGAACAGGCCCTGCGACGGAACCGGCAGTCCGTACGACTGCGGCGTCCCCACCGCGAGCCGCAGCATTGTCTGCGCGATCCGCTGGCGGATCCGCCACGGCAGGGCCGCGAGTCGCGCACCGGTCGCGTCGGACGGCTTCCCGAACAGGTACTTCGGCACGACGTGCACGCCGTGGCGGGCGGACAGCAGCACCGGTGCGGCGGCGACGTGCGACGCGTCGACCGCGATGTCCATCGCGGAGTTGCCCATCCCGACGACCATCACCCGCTTGCCCGTGAACTGCGCGGCGCCGGTGAAGTCGCGGGCGTGCATGTGGGTGCCCAGGAACGTTCCCGGCGGGCCGGGATCCGGCCACCGCGGGCACCAGTTGTGGCCGTTGGCCACGACGACGGCATCCGCTGCGAGGACCTCACCGCCGCCGAGGCCGTCCACCGTCACGCTCCACCCCTCACCGGTGCGCTCCACGCGGGTGACCTCGGCGCCGAAGCGGATCGCGGGGGTCACGCCGAACGTGTCCGCGTAGTCCTGGAGGTAGCCCGCGATAGTCGCGGCGGCGGGGTAGTCCGGCCAGTCAGCGGGCATGGGGAAGTCCGCGAACTCGGTGCGGCCCCTGCTCGTGTTGAGGTGGAGGGACCCGTAGGCGGGGGAGGGCGCGGCCGAATCATCGGCGGTCCAGAGCCCGCCGGGGCGGCTTCCCCGTTCGAGGACGGTGACGTCGATGCCCTCATCGAGCAGTGACTTCGCGGCGGTGAGGCCCGCGGCGCCGGCGCCGATGACGATGACGGTGGGTGAGCGCTTCATGCTTCTCCTTCGGAGCAGTGCGTGCGGTTCATTCAATCGTTTGATTGAGAGGGTGTCAAGGGGTGTGGCGCTATAGGGTGGGCGGGTGTCCGACTCCCATGCCACCCCCAGCCGCGAGCGCATCATCGCCGCCGCGACCGAGCTCTTCGCACACCGCGGCTATCAGGCCACGAGCACCCGGGCGATCGGCGACGCGGCCGGGTTCAACATCGGCACGATCGCCTATCACGTGGGCGGCAAGGCCGATCTCTACCGCGAGGTCATGCGGCGTGCGCATGCGGCCCAGGCGGAGGCTGTCGTTCAGGCGCTCGACAGTGTGGCGGGTGTCGAGCCGACACCGGATGCGACCCGGACTGCACTGCACCGATTCGTCGACGCGTACCTCGACTTCTGCCTCGCGCACCCGGAGGTCCCCGCCCTGTGGATGCGCCGGTGGCTGGATGACGACGGTCAGGCGGGCGAGGGCGATGATCCGGCGGGTGAGGGTGTCGACGAGATCGTCACCGCGTTCGCGGGGCCGCTCGTGGCACGGGTGGCCGAGGACGTCCGCGGCATGCTCGACCGCGCCGGCATCGGGGCGGATGTCGACCTCGAGATGCTCGTCTACTCGATCGTCTGGTCCACGCATTCCTTCAGCCGCGCCGGATTCGTCGACGCGTCCGGAACCCGTCGTGTCGCGACGAGCCCGGACATGACGGACCGCTTCCGCAGGCACCTGTACCTGCTCATCGACGGCGCGGTGCAGCCGGGAGCGTGATCGGAGAGGCCTGTTGGTGCAGCAGGTGATGGACCTGTTCCAGGTCGTCGCTCGGGGAAGGGACCACTGGGCCGCCGAGGCCGCAGCTGCGCTCCAGCTGCGGCCTCGGCGGTGTGGGTGAGGGGCCGTCAGCTCGCCCAGGCGGCCAGCTGCTGCCTGCTCGTCTCTGCCAGGGCCGCCTGCCACAGCGGGCCGAAGGAGACGCGACGGACACCCAGCTGGCGCAGTTCCGCCAGGGAGCCGGCCTTCGCACCGTCGACCGGGTGGGCGGTCACGTTGACCGGGACGCTCACGGCGGCGACGACCGCAGCGGCGGACTGGCCATCCGGCAGCCCCACGGGGTAGACGCTGCGGGCGCCGGCCTGCTCGAGGAGCTTGACGCGCTCGACGGCCTCCGCCAGCGGATCCTCGTAGAGCGTCGTCCCGTGGACCAGCGCGTCGGTGCGACCGTTGATGACGAGGTCGACGCCGGCCTGGTCCGCGGCCGCGCGGGCGTCCGCGATGTACTGGGCGTGCTCCTCGCGGTCGCGCATCCGTCCGTTCTCACGGCGGACGGTGTCCTCGATATTGATGCCCACGGCGCCGGTCTCCAGGACGCGCTGAACGAGCTCGGTGGCGGCCATGCCGTAGCCGGACTCCACGTCGACGCTCACCGGCAGGTCGACGGCGGTGACGATGCGCGTCGTCGCCCGCATGTAGTCGTTGAAGTTCATCGCCTCCCCGTCACCGGGGCCCAGCGCGTCGCCCACGGGGTGGCTGCCCACCGTGAGCCCCTGGAATCCGGCGGACTCCGCGAGCCGGGCGGACCAGGCGTCCCACACGGTGGGGAGGACCAGCAGGTCCCCCGACTCGTGCGCCTGAGCGAATGTCGCGGCCTTCTTCTGAACGTCTGACATGACTCTCCTCCACCGTCGGTGCGCACGGGGCGTCCGTGCCCTGCGACGACCGTACCGACCGTCGCCTGCCAGGGGAACGGCTGCGGAACCGGCGGCATTCCGGGGCCGTGGCCGTCAGGGCCGGAGCGGCCGGTCACGGACCCGGAACGCGGCCTCCCCACGTGAACCGACGACCGCAGGCGCGTGCCCCGGCGCAGGGCGTGTGATGTGAAACACTTGCGCATGGGCGTCCTCCGATCCGCTCACCAGCGGCAGGCGGATGTCGGACCAGTGACCCGACTCGAAAGCAGAGACTCATGTCTGTCGACGCGCAGCCGCCTCAGACTCCGGTGGCCCCTGCAGAAGGGGAACCCACCGCCGGTTCCGTCATCCTCAAACCCGTCTTCATCCCCGCCGCGGCGGTCATCGTGGGCCTCATCGGCCTCGTGCTCGTCTTCCGCCGACAGGCGGAGGACCTGACGGCGGTCCTCAACGCAGCGATCACGGACGGCGTGGGCTGGTGGTACGTCATCGCCGTGAACTTCTTCCTCATCTTCGTGCTCTTCTGCGCCTTCACCCGGATCGGCCGGATCCGGCTGGGCCGCGACGATGAGCGGCCGGAGTTCAGCGTCTTCTCCTGGTTCATGATGCTTTTCAGTGCGGGCATGGGGATCGGCCTCGTCTTCTTCGGTGTCGCGGAACCTCTCAGCAACTACGTCCTCCCGCCCGAGGCATTCGAGAACGAGCCGCTGTCGATCGGCGCCGCCCAGGACTCCGTGGGCCTCATGATGCTGCAGTGGGGCCTGCACCCGTGGGGCATCTACGCCGTCGTGGGGCTGGGCATCGCTTACATGACCTTCCGGCGGGGCCGCCCGCTGGCGGTCCGGTGGTTGCTGGAGCCGCTCATCGGCCGCAAGCGCGTCGAGGGGTGGATGGGCCACACGATCGACTCGATCGCGATCATCGGCACGCTGTTCGGCGTCGCCACCTCCTTCGGGTTCGGCGTCAGTCAGATCGTCGCGGGCCTCGAGTTCCTGGGCTGGGCGGAGAGCTCGTCCGGGCTCATCATCGGCATCATCGCCGTCGTGACCGCGATCGCACTGTGGTCCGTGCTGTCGGGCGTCCACAAGGGCCTCAAGTGGCTGTCGAACATCAACATGTCGATCGCCGCGATGCTGGCGCTCGTCGTCTTCCTCATCGGCCCCACCATCTTCCTGCTCAAGGCGATCCCGGAGAACCTGGGTTCCTACATCAGCCAGCTGCCCTTCACCACCCTGCACACCGGAGCGTGGTCGACGGACGGGTGGGAGGCAGCCTGGACGATCGGTTACTGGGGCTGGTGGACCAGCTGGGCGCCCTTCGTGGGCATGTTCATCGCGCGCATCTCCCGCGGCCGCACGATCCGCGAGTTCGTCCTGGGCGTGCTGCTGGCGCCCACCGCGGCGAGCCTTGTGTGGTTCACGATCTTCGGCGAGTCCGCGATGAAGGCGACTGCCGACGGGCAGATGGACGTGAGCGACGGAGTCGACAGCACGACCTCGCTGTTCGAGTTCTTCGGCACTCTGCCCGTGGGTGCGATCCTCAGCGTCACCGCGATCATCGTCGTCGTGTTCTTCTTCGTTACCTCATCCGACTCCGGCTCGCTCGTCATCGACATGCTGGCCTGCGGCGGCAAGGTGGACACGCCCAAGGCGACCCGCGTCTTCTGGGCGATCCTCGAGGGTCTGGCGGCCGCCGTGCTGCTGGTCGTAGGAGGTGATGCGGCGCTCACCGCCCTGCAGACGGTGGCGGTGTCCACAGCGGCGCCGTTCTCGATCATCCTGGTGCTTGCCTGCATCTCCCTCTACCGGGCGTTCCGCCACGACGTCGCCCGCATGCCGGAGTACATCCAGGTCATCGCGGCCGAGACCCCCGCCCCGGTCGTCACCCCGGACTCCGAGACCACTGCCGGTGGCGGCACCCCTGACGAGTCCCTCTCCGCCCGCCTGCGCCGCGAGGTCCGCGGTCTGCGCGGCATGTCCGCCTCCTTGGGCGGGTTCGAGCCCGACCGGCGGCCTGGGGGAGACTCCGCCGAGGCCGCGATCGTGTCCTACCGGCCGCTCAGTTCCGGGAACCTCGAGTTCGACTCCGACTCCGGTCGGCCGATCGGCACCCAGCCCAGCGAGGATCCGCTGGCGGGGGAGTACTTCGACACGGAGGAGTTCGAGGCCTCCCAGCAGTATGTGGAGATGGTGCAGGAGTCCGGAGCCAACGGAATGGCCCCGGCGGATGATTCTGCGCCTGCGGGATCGGCTCTCGGCGACTCCGGCCACGACGGCGCAGGCGCGGGTGGGCCGGCGCCGGACGATACCGCCCACCAGGGGGAGGGTGATTCGTCTCGCCCGTGACCTGAGTCTCCACACCGACGCCGAGGCCGCAGCTGGGATCCAGCTGCGGCCTCGGCGGTCGTGGGGTGACGGTGTCGGCGGGGAGGTCAGTCCTCCTGCCGCGGGGGCAGCCTGCGGCTGCCGGTGCGGCCGGCCAGCGTCGAGTCCCGCTTGCGGGCGGGGCCCACCGGCTTCCCCGTGGGCGGTTCCTCGTACATGCCGCGCATGACCGGGACCTGGGTCGCCGGCTGCGGGCGGGTGACGGTGTCGGCCGGATCGTCGTAGTCGTACTTGTCGTCGTCGATGCGCATGCGGCGGATCGTCTCCTCCGGCGGCAGCACCTTGCGCCACTCGCGCGTGCGCATGGGCGGCAGCTCGCCCGCGTCCTCCCGCAGGGCGCGGTGCAGCGCGTACATCTGGAAGAACGCGATGATGAAGAACGGCAGGCCGATGAGGATGCTGATGGACTGGAGCGCTTCCAGCCCGCCCTCGCCGGAGAACACGAGCAGGGTCGCGGTGATGAGGCCCACCGCCAGCGCCCAGAACAGGCGCTGGCCCAGCGGGTTGTAGTCCTCGTGGCCGTTCGCCATCGTGTCGATGATGAGGGCGGCGGAATCCAGCGACGTGATGAAGAAGATGATGACGACGATGATCGCGATGACGGACACGATCCAGGCGGCCGGGTAGTGGGACAGCAGCTCGAAGAGCGCGCCCGGGATGTCTCCGTCGTCCACGACGCGCTCGACCAGCCCGCCCTCGCCGTTGAGCTCGATGTTGAGCGCGGCGTAGCCGAAGATGCCGAACCAGATGACGGAGAACATCGAGGGGACGGCCAGCACGCCGATGACGAACTGGCGGATCGTGCGACCGCGGGAGATGCGGGCGATGAAGATGCCCACGAACGGCGACCACGTGATGGTCCACGCCCAGTAGAAGACGGTCCACGTGTTCTGCCAGCCGGAGTCCGCGAAGGTGTCGTTCCAGAACGCGAGCTCCGGCAGGTTGTAGAGGTAGGAGCCGAAGGACTCGATCGTGCCCTTGAGCATGAAGAGCGTCGCGCCTCCGGCGACCAGGACGAACAGCAGCAGCGCGATGGCGCTCACGATGTTGACGTTCGACAGCACTTTGATGCCGCGCTCCAGCCCCACGCCCACGGAGATCATCGCGATGCCGGTGACGACGCCGATGATGACGAGCTGCCAGCCCGCGTTCTGCGGGATGCCGAACAGCTGCTCGAGGCCGCCGTTGATCTGGAGGACGCCCAGACCGATCGACACGGCCACACCGAACGCGGTGCCGATGATCGCGACGATGTCGATGAACTTGCCGATGGGGCCGTGGATCCGCTTGCCCAGGATGGGCTGGAAGATCGAGGAGACCCGCGGGGGCAGGTTCCGCTTGTGGATGAAGTACGCGAAGCCCAAGGCGGGCAGCGTGAAGATCGCCCACGTGTGGAACGTGAAGTGGTAGAGCGCGAAGTTGAGCGCGTCGACGGCGGCGGCACCGGACTCGGGCTCGATGCCCAGGGCACCGGCCCGCGGCGGATCGCCGAAGTGGCTCACCGGCTCCGCGACGCCCCAGAACATGAGGATCGAGCCGATGCCGGCGGCGAAGAGCATGCCGAACCACGTGAGGTTGGAATGCTCCGGCTTCTCGTCGTCCGGCCCCAGCTTCACACGGCCGAACCGGCTGGCCGCGATGTAGATGAGGAAGATGAGGAACAGGGTGACGCCCAGGATGTAGAACCAGCCCAGGTTCACCATGAGCCACTGGGAGGCCGCGCCCGTCGCCTGGGACAGCGGCTCCGTGAAGACGATCGTGGCGATGACGAAGAGGATGATCACACCGGCTGCGCCGAAGAACACCGCAGGAGTGGTGCGCAGGCGCAGGCGGTCGTGCAGTCGAGTCAACATGGTGCCAACGGTTGCACAGCAGGCGGACGTGGACAACCGAAACCGCTGGTCGGGCGGGGTGCGACGACGGCGTATGAGGGGTGTTCGCCCTGGTGAGTGAGTTGTGGGTAACGGTTAGGTCTCAGGTGGCTCCCGGGCGTGCTCAGGCGCCTTCCCTGCTGCGCAGGGCGACCTTGTTGACCTTGCCCACGGGGGTCTGGGGGAGGGCAGTCGCCCAGCGGATCTCCTTGGGCGCTTTCACAGATCCCAGGGCCTCCTTCGCGAAGGCGACCAGGGCCTCGGCGTCGTCGAAGCCGTCCTGTGGGACGACTACGGCGACGACGCGCTCACCCCAGCGGTCGTCCGGGACGCCGATGACGGCCGCGCGGGCGACCTGCGGGTGCTGGAGGAGGACGGCCTCGACCTCGGCGGCATAGACGTTGAAGCCGCCGGTGATGATCATGTCCTTGAGGCGGTCGCGGATCTGCAGGTGGCCGGACGCGTGCAGCACGCCCACATCACCCGTGTGCAGCCAGCCGTCGCGCTGGGCCTCCGCTGTCGCGTCCGGGTTGCCCAGGTAGCCGTCGGCCACGAGTTCGCCGCGCACGCAGATCTCACCCGACTCGCCGTGGGGCAGGAGGTTACCCGCCGCGTCCTGGATCGTGACGGAGACGACCGGGGTGACCTGGCCGCAGCTGCGCAGCAGGTCATCGTCGCCCTCGAGGACCGCGGTGCGGATGTCCTCCGGCGTCTGGAACGCGACGAACATGGGCGCTTCGACCTGGCCGAAGCACTGGGAGACGGCCCAGCCGAAGAGCTCCGCCCCCTGGGCCAGGCGCTCCGGCGAGATGGGTGCGGCGGCGATGAGCAGGCTCTCCAGCGCGGACGTGTCGCGGGGGCTGCGCAGCTGCTCGTCGATGAGGTCGTAGAACGCGGTGGGCGGCAGGAACAGGGTCGTGATCCGGTCGTCCTGGAGGGAGTCGAGAACGGCCGCGGCGTTGAAGCCGTCGTGGAAATGGATGGGCTGCCCGCAAGCAGAGGCCAGCAGCGCGACGATGCCGGCGGCGTGCGTGGCCGGCGCGGTGACGAGCTGCCGGGCGGAGGGGCCGGTGGGCATGCTCGTTTCGAAGACGCGCATCATCGCGTTCCAGACGCGGACGGGTTCGACGACGAGTTTGGGCTGTCCGGTCGTCCCGCCGGTGCCGATGATCATGAAAGGGCGCTGCGGCTCGCCCTGCGCGTTCGCCCACGCGGGGAAGTCCCGGCCGCCGGACAGGAATGCGTCCCAGCTGCTGTCGCACGGTCCCTGCTCGTCCATCGAGATGAGGGTGAGGTGTGGCAACTGCTCACGCAGCCCGTCGACCAGGTGGTGGTACGTCGGATCGACGAAGACGACAGACGTGCCCGCTCGCCGCAGCAGGTCGTGGTTGGACGACGGGGTGTTCGTCGCACTGATGGGGTTCCACGTGGCGCCGCGGCGCAGGATCCCCACGATGATCTCGAAGACGCGAGACCGGTTGGGGGAGTAGATGCCGACGATGCCGGAGTCCTCCACGCCCAGCCCCTGCAGACCGCGGGCGACCGCGTCACTGGTGTCCCTCAGCTGCGCGAAGGTGACGGATCCGCCGGCGTCGACGAGGGCCTCGCGATCGGGGTGCAGCTGGAAGGCCCGATCGAAGGCATCGATGGGAAGCATGACGTGACTCCTCGGGTGTGACGACAGCGGTGGCGCGACGGGAGTCAGAGTATCGCGTGGGGGAGCGGCGTCAGTCCGCCAGGTAGCCGGTCTCCGGGTCGATCTCCGCCAGGAAGTCGTGGATGCTCGCGATGATCTGCTCGTCCGTCATGTGCCCCTGCGGGTAGATGCTCGAGACGAACCCGTAGTCGGGATTGGGGCCGGACACCCAGTCGAACCGGTACTGGCTGCGGGGCTCCGCGGTGACGAGGAAGGTCTCGCCGTCGACGGTGAACTCCCGCGCCTCGCCCTCGCTCATTCGTCGCCCTCGTCGTCCTCGCCGTGACCGAACGGGTCCGGATCCGTTCCCGGCAGCCAGCTGATGCCGGGAACGTTGTAGCCCTCCGCCTTCTGCTCCCGCTTCCAACGGCGCTTCCACTTGTCCTGCAGGCGGTCGACGTAGAGGGTGCCCTGCAGGTGGTCGTACTCGTGCTGCATGATGCGGGCGAACCATCCCTCGACGGTCAGCGAGACGACCGCACCGGTCTCGTCGACTCCGTTGATCGTCACCTTCGCGCTGCGGTTGAGCGGGAAGTCCAGCCCGGGCACGGACAGGCACCCCTCGGAATCGTGGTCCGGGTGCGGGCGGCTGTCCGGCACCTTCGACCCCACGAGCACCGGGTTGATGAAGACGCCCCGCCGGCGCACCTGCGCGTAGTCGTCATCCGCGTCGTACACGAAGATCTGCTTGCCCACCCCGATCTGCGGGGCGGCCAGGCCGACTCCGTTGGAGGCGGCGAGGGTCTCGAACATGTCCGCGACGAGCGTGCGCAGCTCGTCATCGAACTCTGTCACCCTGTCCGCGACGCGGTGCAGGGCGGGCTCTCCGTAGACGACGATGGGGTGAACGGTCATGCGCTGAATCCTAACGGGGCGCGTTCACAGGGGAGCGCGCGGCTCGACGACCGTCTTCATGACGAGCGTCGACTGCATGCGTCGCACGCCGGGCAGCTGCGACAGCGTGGAGTCGAAGAGCTCCTGGTACGACTGCATCGATGCGGTCGCGATGTAGAGCTGGTAGTCCGGGGAGCCGAACAGCCGCTGCGCCTGCACGACCTCCGGAATCGCCGCGATCCTCTCCTCGAAATCCGTGATCCCCGCGTGCTCGCTGGTCTCCATCGTCACGAACACGAGCGCGCGGAACGACCGTCCCAGCTTGTCGAAGTCCAGTTCCGCGTGGAAGCCTCGGATGACCCCGTCCGCCTCCAGATCGCGGAAGCGGCGATGGCACGCGGAGAGGCTCAGCCCCACCTGTCCGGCGATCTCCGTCATCGTCGCGCGGCCATCGTCCTGCAGGAGGGAGAGAATCTCCCGATCAAGTGCGTCCATGGCGATAATTCTTCAGCTGATGACCGCAGATGGCAAGAGAATGCGGAGCACATTTCGCGTCCCGATCCTTAGTCTTCCCGTATGGATCTGACACTGCTCGCCGCCTACTGGGTGGTCATCGCGCTCCTGGCCTCCGTCCCCGGCGCCGACTGGGCCTACCTCATCTCCGCCGGCCTCCGCCGCCGCGGCAACCAGGCTGTTCTGGGCATGGTCGTGGGCCACCTCATCATCGCGGTCGCGACCGCTCTGGGCCTCGCCGCACTCGTCGCCACCCACCAGTGGATCTCGATCGTCATCGGCATCTGCGGCGGGCTCGTGCTCCTCAAGCTGGGCACCTCCGCGCTGCACGGCGTCCTCGAGGAGCGCCGCGGGCGCACCACCGCCGAGGTCGTTGCCGCCGCTGTCGAGGACGCCGACCCCCAGCCCGCCGGCTCGGGTGCCGGGGGAGTGGCGGTGCGTCAGCGCACGACCGTCCAGCCGTCCAAGGCCGCGACCGTCGCGCAGGGTGCCAGCGTCAGCCTGCTGAACCCCAAGGTCTATCTCATGTTCCTCACGCTGGTGCCGCAGTTCGTCTCCCAGTCCTCACCACTGACGGACACCGCGCAGCTGCTGATCCTGGGCCTCATCCACGTCGCCACATGCGGCGTCCTCTACCTGGGTGTGGCGCACGGAGCGGGTGCACTCCTCCTGTCGCGTCCGCGGGCCGCCACCGCGGTGACCGCGGCCTCGGGCCTCGTCATGATCGTGCTGGGACTGGTCGTCATCGTGGAGCCGCTGCTGCACCTGGGGTGAGACCTACCGAGACCGGTGCCGGGAGCCGGCCCCGGCCTCGGTGGGCGAATGCTGGGGTGAGGATCTCAGCGCCGCACGAGGTCGACGAACAGATCCGAGGAGATGACGGGCGCGAAGAAGCGGTTGATGCGGTCGAAAGTGGCCGCCTCCTGCTCGGGGCGCTGTGCTCCGCACGCATCACCGATGACGATCGGCAGCAGGCCATTGTCACGGGCCGCCCGCACATTCCCCTCGATGCACCAGTCGACGTGGACGCCCGTGAAGACCAGGACCTCGATCCGTTTGCGTGCGAGCGTCCCCGGCAGATCCGTGCCCACGAACCAGCTCTGCAGCGCCGTCTCGAAGAGCTCCTTGTCGCCGGGCTCGCGGATCGCCTGCAGTTCCTCGACGAGGGTGTTGTCCCAGTCGATCTGCTCCTGCGTCGCGCCGATCTCGTCCGTCCACGACGCGTACTGCACGCGGTCGAAGTCCGTCTGAGGGTACTGCGAGCGGAAGAGGGAGTAGCCGACCCAGGTGAAGTCGAAGTCGCCCGCCGCCCGTGCGGCGGTCGCCGAGCGCACCGTCGCGTCGAGGTTGCCGCGGAACGCGTGGCCCTCGCCGTACTGCACGCCGCCGGGGCGGTAGACGGAGTTCGACTGGCCGATCGAGATGAACGCGGCCGGTCGCGACAGGATCTCGCGCAGGTCGAGCTGCTTCCAGTGGTCGGCCATTGGTGGCAGCGCAGCGTGGTTCGTGGCCGGAAGGATCCCGCGAAACGACTCGGGGAGCTCGGTCGGCTCCAGCGGGGTGGTCCGCGGCTGCGTGAGGACGGAGGCCTGGGTCATGGTGCTCCTTCGGTTCAGCGATGAATGACGTGTCGTCGTATGACATGCTCTGCGGCCCGATGCTAGGTACCCCCTGCGCCCCGCAGGACTCGGAGCGTCATGTCGTGACGAACGGTGACGGAATGTGACGTGAACCGTGTGCGCACGGTCCGCCGCGACTGACTCGAGGCACAGCTGGGGTGAGTGGGGCCGGGAGCCGGCCCCGGCCTCGGCGGCGGGGTTCTTCTGCTCCGTGTCCGACCTGCGGACGACGGGAATAACCGTGCCCGCGCGGTTGGTTAGGATCGTTGATACCGAAATGATTCAGCAGCTGAAGCCATTGGCTGGTGTGTGGTCGAGGAATCGGGCGCGCCGCAGGCTGTCCGCTCCTCGCGATTCGATTCTCAGAAGCGCAGTCCGGTCGCCCGTGCAGAGGCGGGCCGGACGGGAACGGAAGGCACAGCATGACCATTCACTCCGACGTCACGCAGATCGTGGGCGGCACCCCGCTGGTGCGCCTCAACAAGGCCAGTGAGCGCAGCGGCGCAGAGATCGTCGCGAAGCTCGAAGGCGCGAACCCCGCGAACTCCGTCAAGGACCGGATCGGCGTCGCGATGATCGACGCGGCGGAGAAGTCCGGCCAGCTGAAGCCGGGCGGCACGATCGTCGAGGCGACCTCCGGCAACACCGGAATCGCCCTGGCCATGGTGGGCGCGGCCCGCGGCTACACGGTCATCCTCACGATGCCGGAGTCCATGTCGAAGGAGCGCCGCGCACTGCTGCGCGCGTTCGGCGCGACCCTGGAGCTCACGCCCAAGGCCGACGGCATGCGCGGCGCGGTGGAGAAGGCGGAGTCGCTGGCTGACGAGGGCGCCGTCCTGGTCCGCCAGTTCGCGAACGAGGCGAACGCCGCCATCCACGAGGCGACCACGGGTCCGGAGATCATCGCGGACACGGACGGCAAGGTCGACGCATTCGTCTCCGGGATCGGCACCGGCGGCACCATCACCGGTGTGGGCCGCGCCTTCAAGTCCGCGGGCGTGGACGCGCACATCGTCGCCGTCGAGCCCGCCGCCTCCCCGCTGCTGTCGAGCGGCGAGGCCGGCCCGCACATGATCCAGGGACTGGGCGCCAACTTCGTGCCCGAGGTCCTGGACCAGGACATCTACGACGAGGTCGTCACCGTCGAGAACGAGGACGCGTTCACCACGGCTCGTCAGGTCGCGAAGGACGAGGGCCTGCTGGTGGGCATCTCCTCCGGTGCTGCGATCGTCGCGGCCGAGGCCGTGGGCTCTCGCCCGGAGTTCCAGGGCAAGCGCATCGTCGTCATCCTCCCCGACTTCGGTGAGCGCTACCTGACGACGCCGCTGTTCTCGGAGTACATGGATTCCTGATGCGCACTCGCCTCGGACTCATCGGCTCGCTCGCACTGGCGGGCGCGGCGGCCTACGGGCTGTCGCGCCCGGTGGTGCGGGAGACGCTCCGCGAGGACCTGGACACCGCACGTCTGCGCGATCCGGCCGCGCGCAATGACCTCGTCATCGCGCTGTCGTACCCCGGCTTGCACGCGATCTGGGCCCACCGCGCCCTGCACCGGCTGAATCAGTACGACGCGGGGCAGGCGCCCGCGCGGCTGCTGTCCCAGATCGTCCGCACGCTCACCGGTGTCGAGATTCACCCCGGTGCGGTCATCGGCCGGCGGTTCTTCATCGACCACGCGAACGGTGTGGTGATCGGGGAGACCTCGGAGATCGGCGACGACGTCATGCTGTACCACCAGGTGACGCTGGGCGGCCGGTCGATGAAGCAGGAGAAGCGCCACCCCACGCTGCGAGACAACGTCGTGGTGGGCGCCGGGGCGAAGATCATCGGACCCGTGGAGATCGGCGCGAACGCGGCCGTGGGCGCGAACGCCGTCGTCGTCAAGGACGTGGCCGCCGGCGGCACGGCCGTGGGCGTGCCCGCGGTCGTGAAGTTCCCGGCCTCGCGTCCTGTCGACGACGAGGGGCACCCCACGCCGGAGGGCGTGCTGACGGATCCGGCGCTGTGGATCTGAGGGGTTGAGGGCGGCTGGTGGCTGCCTGATGCGTTCAGAAGGGGCGCTCGCGGGGGACCGCGGGCGCCCCTTTCGTGTTGGTGGCGTGGCGACGAATGCGGGGAATGGTCGACGTCCTGCTCCGTATCGAGAAGGACGAATGTGCGGTCGACATGCGTGTGCAACAGTGCTGCTATGAGCGAGGGAGCACGATCGGGTGCATGGGCCGCACAGCTGGTTCGCGACACGTATGGAGATGCAGACCGCAGCAGGAACGAGAGGTTCCTCGAGAACGCATTGATCGACTGGCTGGAGCAGGGCGAGAACCGATGGCGGTTCTTGGCGGTTCTGGGACGTGGGGATCTGCACGATTCAGCTGTGGTGCTCGAACGGCAATTCTCGGACGAAGACGGCGGGCGAGCCGACATCAGGTTTTTCGTGGACGACGAACAGTTCAGCGTCGAGCTCAAATTGTGGGCCCAGTTGACGCGAGCGCAGAGAAGCGAGGATTACGCCGACGTCTTCCTCGTTCCTCGTGGTCGCATGGGGGACATCAGCCGGGAGGTGTCCGGAGTAGTTATGAGCTGGGAAGACCTCGTCCTGCTTCTCGACGGTGACGGGTACCCGGAGAGCAACGAGCTGAATCGACTGAGGACGTTCTACGAAGGATTGGCATTCGGCGCGGATCTGGTGGAGTGGCCGGACGATCCCGACGGCCGGCTGCTTGACGAGTTCCGGTCGACCGGGCGCGCTCTGGTCACTGAGCTGCTGGACGATTGCCACTGCGGTCGATTGGATTGGACGGCCGACGACGGTTTCGAACTGAGGAAACCGAGTACGGGAATCGCCACTGCGGTCGTCCCTGGACGTGATGAGCTCTGGTGGGAGTTCACGGAGGAGACGGGCTGGATTCCGTCTCGACGATGACGAGGGATGGGTCTTCGGCCGATGGTGGTGGCGCGGCGGGTACGCCGCTGAAGTGATGCTCACCTTCGGGGATCACGACGATTCCCGCGTTGTGGGGATCGTGGTGTGGGACAAGCATGACGGCGACTGGCGGTTCATCCGTGAGGCGTGGTGGCCGAAGGCGCGCGACAGTGCATTCGACGAGTGGAGCAAGGAAGCCGTGCTCACTGCGATGACGTGCGCAGACGGTGACATCGACGGCGCTTTCGACGATCTTCGCCATGCGGTCGCGTCCGGGCCGACGGAATAACCTGCGTCACACGCGGGTTCCGTCCGGACGATGCGCGGGCGAATCCGCGCAGCCGCGACCTACGAAGGGGACACGTTGACACACGCCGCCACTGAATCGATCCACATCGGCGCTTCCGATCTGCGCATCTTCCCGCTGGGTCTGGGGACCAACACCTTCAACAACCCGGCGGAGCCTGCGGAGTACCACGAGGTGCTCGACGGATTCGTGGAGCGGGGAGGCAACTTCCTCGACACCGCGGACATGTACTCGTTCTGGGTGGACGGGAACTCCGGCGGCGAATCGGAGACAGTCATCGGCCAGTGGCTGTCGTCGCGCGGGCAGCGGGACGACATCGTCGTGGCGACGAAGGTCGCTGCGAAGCCGGGACGCGAGGGACTGTCGCCCCAGAACATCGCGGTCGCTGCGGACGAGTCGCTTGAGCGCCTGCAGACGGACCACATCGACCTCTACTACGCGCACTACCAGGACGACGAGACTCCGATCGTCGAGAGCGCTCGCGCGTTCGACGCGTTGGTGAAGGCCGGCAAGGTCCGGGCCATCGGCCTGTCGAATTTCACCCCTCAGGCGATCGACGAGTGGTTCGCGGTGTCGCAGGAGAACGGCTTCGCACTTCCGGTCGCGCTGCAGCCTCGCTACTCCCTGGTGTCCCGCGAGTACGAGAGCGGTTTGCGCGAGGCGGCGCAGAATCACGGCATGTCCGTGTTCCCGTACCAGGTGCTGGCGGGCGGATTCCTGTCCGGCAAGTACCGGACGGCGGCGGACCTGGAGGGCCGTGCACGAGCCGGTGCCGTCGAGCGGTACCTCAACGAGGACGGCCTGCGGATCGTGGGAGTGCTGGACGAGGTCGCCGCTGCGCACGGGACTGACGCCGCGTCCGTGGCGCTGGCCTGGGCGATGGCCGATGGCAAGATCGCCGCACCCCTGGCCGCAGCGACGAGCACCGCGCAGCTGGACCAGCTCTTCGCCGCGACGGCGCTGGAGCTGACGGCGGATGAGGTGGCCGCACTGGACGAGGTGTCCGCCGGCTTCCGCTGAGCCGGCGGGGTATCGCTCGGACGTCTGCCTGCCGCTGAGCGGTCTGTCCGCGGTCGAATCACCGGGCGCGCGCCGGGTCGTGGGTGTCACTCATGACCCGGCGCGTCCGTGCGCACGTCTCCAGGCTGCGAGGTGCAACAGCACGATCTGCAGGTCCGGGTGGGGGATCAGCTCGCCGCCCGGTCCGCGCTTCGACCTGAGGCACAGGCGGTCCGCGCGGATGCGCCGTCCGGTGTGCAGTTCGATGTCGCAGGTCGCCCAGCGCGAGAATTCTCCGGGAACGTGAATGCGAGCGATGTCGCGCCAGAGGACCTGGCCCGTGCGGAAGAAGACCTGCTGGAGAGTGATCCCATGCGGGTGGATCGTCGCCTTCGGGCGGCTCAGCCCGACCGCCAACGCAACGGCGAAACCCACGAAGATCAACCCCGGGAGGCTGTACAGGAGCAGCGCGGAGATGGTCTCGCCGATGCCGTAGGAACCCATGAGCATGCTGATGACGACGAGGGCGCACATCCCGAAGAAGGCGAGCGCGACGATGCACAGGGGGATGACGACGAGCATCCGGGCACGACCGACGTCGGTCTTCCGGAACGATCCGAGATCCTGAATCACGGGGCCCATGTCCATCATGTCCCCATCGTGGCAGGGCGGAGCGGACGGCGGGCGGAGCCCTCACGCTCCGCCCGCCGTCGTCGTGTCCCTGCTCGGGGACTCAGGGCCTTCACGCTTCGCCGTTCGCCCGCTGCCAGGCGGCATAGTGGTCCAGGACGGTCTGCACGTCAGGGTGATTCACGTAGCGACCCGCCGCACCCACGACGGGCTTGAGCCGGAGGCGGTCGGCGCAGACGCGCGCGCCGGACCGCAGGACGAAGTCGCACCGGATCAACGTGGCTCCGCTGGTGGGCGGATCGATGCGCACGACCTCGCCCCACGGCACCGTCGCCTTCCGGAACCAGCTCTGACCCAGTGCCAGTCCGTGCGCGTGGATCTGCGCGGTCGTGCCGGTGACCTGGATGATCATGGCGATCGAGAAGACCATGACGGCGACGCCCGCGAGGACGAGGAGCACACCGAAGATGCCGAGCGCGATCAGGTCGATGAACGTGAGCCCCAGGACCATCACGAAGACACTCAATGCTGTGAACAGCAGAGCGACGACCCCCAGTGCGATCGACACACCGATCGTCCAGCGGCCGATGCTCGTCTGACGCATCGACCCCAGGTTCTGTGTCACCGGTCCCAGATCGTTCATACCGGAATCGTGGCATGGCACGAGCGCTCGTGGAGCGTCCGTCCTGTTCCCATTCGGCGCCATTCGGGCGGCGGGTGGGGCTGGACGTCCCTGCCACCCGCGCACGAGATTCGCGAAGTACAAGAATGCTCGCACGCATAACACGAGAGAAGTGCGATCAAGGTGCAGTGCCTGGGCAGCCCGCGAACGACGCGTGCGAAGTACAGGAATGCTCGCACGAAGTTCGCGAGATAAGTGCCCTATAGAGACACGTGCCCTACACGTAACCGTCCCACAGGCTCAGGGCAGTGCTCCGAAGGTGAGCGACATCGCCATGGCTACCAGTGCCTGATATAGGTAAGGACTGCCTATCTCGATGCGATATGCTTCCTCAGCACCGTGCACGCGCACGGTGCCAGCGGGACGACCGGCACCTGCCGACCACTCGGCACCAGTCGCCTGATCGTCCCGCGGAACCACACGCATTCAGTCCAAGAGTCACATCGTCCAGAGGAGAACCCCTCCATGCGCACCACGCGCTCCGCGCTCGCCGCCGTCACGGCCGCTACCGCCCTCGTCCTCACCGCCTGCGGCAGCGGGGGACCAGAGTCCGGCGGCGACACCTCCGCAGCATCCGGCGACGGCGCCTTCCCCATCACCGTCGAGCACGCGTTCGGCGAGACCGTCATCGAGGAGAAGCCCGAGCGCGTCGCGACCGTCGCGTGGGGCAACCACGAGGCCGCGCTGGCCCTGGGCGTCGTCCCGGTCATCATGGAGGCCGCCACCTACGGCGACGACGACGGCAACGGCATCCTCCCGTGGGTCGAGGACGAGATCGAGGAGATGGGCGCGGAGATGCCCGATACCTACGACTTCACCGACGGCATCGATTTCGAGTCCATCGCGGCCTCGGAGCCGGACGTCATCCTGGCCGGTTACTCCGGGATCACGCAGGAGGAGTACGACACCCTCTCCCAGATCGCGCCGGTCGTCGCCTACCCGGAAACCCCGTGGGGCACCACGTGGCAGGAGACGATCGCCCAGGACGCGAAGGGGCTGGGCCTCGAGAAGGAGGGCCAGGCGCTCATCGAGGAGAACGAGGCGATCCTCGAGGAGAAGGTGGGCGACTACGAGCACCTGGCCGGGACCTCGGCGATGTGGGCGTACGCGGACTCGCAGGACACCAGCACGCTGGGCTTCTTCACCGTCCACGATCCGCGCGTCCAGTTCCTGCCGGAGATCGGCATGGAGATCCCCGAGGCCGTCACGAAGGCTTCGGAGGGCAACGAGCAGTTCATGGGCTCGGAGAGCTCGGAGACCGCCGCGGACACCTTCGCGGACGTCGACGTCCTCATCGTCGCGGAGGACAACGCCCAGAAGGCGACCCTGCAGGACGACCCGCTGCTGGGCAAGCTGCCCGCCGTCGAGCGCGACTCGGTCGCCTGGCTGCCGGAGAACGCGCCGGAGGCCGCGGCCTCGAACCCTTCGCCGCTCAACATCGACACGGAGTACATGGACGCCTACCTCGAGCTGCTCGACGGGGCCGCTGCGAAGGCCACCCAGGACTGATCCCCGTGATCAGCCGGGCCGTCGCCGCGTGCGACGGCCCGGCTGATCACCGGGACCGCGACCGTCCACATCCCACCGGACACAGCATGAGCACACCCGCAGCCCCTCCGACCGCTCCGCCCATCATCCCGGCCGCACCGCCGGCACTGACGGGCCGCACGCGGTCGTGGTCCGTGCGCGCAGTCGCGCTGCTCGTCCTCGCGGTCGCGCTCGTGCTGGCCGCCGTCGCGTCCGTCGCCTTCGGCGCCCGCGGGGTGACGTGGGCGGACATCGTCGCCGGTGTGTCCGGCTCGCAGGAGACCCTCGCCGAGGCCGCGGTCGCCCAGCGCGTCCCCCGCACCGTGCTCGCCGCCGTCGTGGGCGCAGCGCTGGGCGTGTCCGGAGCACTGCTGCAGGGCATCAGCCGTAACCCGCTGGCCGACCCCGGCATCTTCGGCATCAACAACGGTGCCGCGCTCTTCGTCGTCATCGGCATGTCCTTCTTCGGCATGACCAGCCCGTACGCGTACATCTGGGTCGCGCTGCTGGGCGCAGCCGTCACCGCCGTCTTCGTCTACCTGGTGGGCTCCCTGGGGCGGGGCGGTGCGACCCCGCTCAAGCTGGCGCTCGCAGGGGCTGCGACCTCGATCGCGCTCAGCTCGCTCGTCTCCGCGGTCATCCTCCCGCGCGTCGAAGTCATGGACTCGTTCCGCTTCTGGCAGATCGGCGGCGTGGGCGGCGCCGCGTTCGACACGATCGCCCGGGTGGCTCCCTTCCTGCTTGTTGGCTTCCTCTTGGCCCTCATCAGCGCGCGCGGGCTGGACTCGCTGGCACTGGGCGATGAGATGGCCCGCGGACTGGGGGTCAAGGTCGAGCGCACGCGCATCATCGCGGGAGTGGGGGCGGTCCTGCTGTGCGGGGGAGCGACGGCCGTGGCCGGCCCGATCGCCTTCATCGGCCTGGTCGTCCCGCACCTGTGCCGCATGGTCTACGGCCCCGACCACCGCTGGCTGCTGCCCCTGTCCGCCGTCACCGGTGCGGTGCTGCTGACGATCTCCGATGTGGTGGGTCGCGTCATCGCCCGTCCGGAGGAGCTGGAGGTCGGTATCGTGACCGCGCTGGTGGGAGCCCCCTTCTTCATCGTCGTCGTCCGTCGCATGAAGGTGCGTGCCCTGTGAAGCGAACGCGAGGAGGGCGGGTGGTCGCCCGGCCGGGCGCGCCCGAGGCCGGGACGGCTTCCACGCCTCCGGTCGCCTCCGTCATCGCGCAGGTGAGTGCGGGCCGTCGCGCGCGCCGGCGCAGGTACCTGCTGGTGTGCGCAGTGCTGGCCGTCCTCATCCTGGTCACGGTCGCGGTGTCGCTCCTGTTCGGGCGGCAGACGTTCAGTCCCGCGGAGGTCATCCGCGTGCTCCTGGGCGAGCAGGTGCCCGGCGCCTCGTTCACCGTGGGCGTGCTGCGGCTGCCGCGTGCGCTCGTGGGTGCCCTGGCGGGTGCAGCGTTCGGGATGGCCGGCATCACCTTCCAGACGATGCTGCGCAACCCGCTGGCCAGCCCGGACATCATCGGGATCAGCTCCGGGGCCTCGGCGGCGGCGGTGTTCTGCATCGTCCTGCTGTCGATGTCGGAGACCGCCGTGTCGATCGTTGCGACGCTCGCGGCGCTGGTGACGGCCGGTGTCATCTATCTCCTGTCGTTTCGGGACGGCCTGTCCGGCACCCGTCTCATCCTCATCGGCATAGGCATCTCTGCGATGCTGCAGTCCGTCGTGTCCTACGTCCTCTCGCGCGCCGCGCAGTGGGACCTGCAGACCGCCATGCGCTGGCTCAACGGCAACCTCAACGGGTCGACGATGGACCAGGTGCTGCCGCTCGTGGTCGCGGTCGTGGTGGCCGGGGCCGTCCTGGCGCTGCTCGCGAAGAGCCTCGACGCTCTGCGGCTGGGCGAGGAGACGTCCGCAGCGCTGGGCGTTCGCGTCGAGCGCACGCGGGTCCTCCTCATCCTGTTCTCCGTGACGCTGCTGGCGTTCGCGACCGCGGCGGCGGGGCCGGTCGCGTTCGTCGCGTTCCTCGCGGGCCCCATCTCCGTGCGACTGCTGGGTTCGGCCGGTTCCGCGGGGTCCCCGCTCCTCCCCGCCGCGCTCGTGGGTGCGCTCCTCATCCTCGTGGCAGACTTCGCAGGGCAGTTCGCCTTCGGCACCCGGTACCCGGTGGGCGTCATCACCGGTGTGCTGGGTGCGCCGTACCTCATCTATCTCCTCATCCGCTCGACCCGCACCGGAGGCGCGCAGTGACCACCGACCGCACACTCGTCGCACAGGATGTGACGCTGGGCTACGGCGACCGGACCGTCATCCGGGAGTTGGACCTGCAGGTGGCACCCGGCAGGATCACCGCGATCGTCGGCGCGAACGGAAGCGGCAAGTCGACGCTGCTCAAGGCGATGGCACGACTGCTGACTTCGCAGTCCGGGCGGGTCCTGCTGGACGGGCGGGACATCCACGCGATGCCCACGAAGGAGGTCGCGCGCGTCCTGGGGCTGCTGGCGCAGTCGCCCATCGCCCCGGAGGGGATCATCGTCTCCGACCTGGTGGGACGTGGCCGCCACCCCCACCAGGGGATGTTCGCGCGCTGGTCCGAGGCGGACGATCGCGCGGTGGCCGAGGCGCTCCTGGTCACGGACACGACCGACCTGGCGGACCGTCCCGTCGACGAGCTGTCCGGTGGTCAGCGTCAGCGTGTCTGGATCGCGATGGTCCTGGCGCAGCAGTCGGATCTGCTTCTGCTGGACGAGCCCACGACCTTCCTGGACGTCGCTCACCAAGTGGAGGTCCTCGATCTGCTGACCGACCTCAACCGGCGGTCGGGCACGACGATCGCGATGGTCCTCCACGATCTGAATCTGGCGGCGCGGTACGCGGACCAGCTGGTCGCCGTGCACGACGGGAAGGTCTACGCGCAGGGCGCACCCCGGGACGTGCTGACTGCGCAGACCGTCGCGGACGTGTTCGGACTCCACTCGCAGGTCATCCCTGACCCGGTCTCCGGCTCACCGCTCGTCGTGCCTGTGGGGAGGCATCACTCCAGGGGTGAGTGAGGCCTCACCCCCGGCGGGAGGTCCGGCCTGATGTCGTCCGACCCGCGCACACGGTCACGCGAGGGAGAGGAACAGCTTCTCCAGCTCCTCCGGGCTCTCCGTGCTGTTCCCGTCGGGGTCCGTCATGCACTGACGCAGTGCGTGGGAGATGACGAGGAATCCGGCGCGGTCCAGCGCCTTCGAGACCGCGGACAGCTGCTGGACCACGTCGCGGCAGTGGGAGTCGTCGTCCACCGCGGCGATGACGGCCGTGAGCTGCCCCTGTGCGCGGCGCAGGCGGTTCAGCACCTTCCTCTTCGCCTCCGGGTCCGCGAACGGGGACTGGTCCACCAGTTCTTCCGCTCCTGTTCCTGTGTGCTCTGTCGTCATCGAGTGTCCTCCTCCGGCGTGGGGGGTCGAGTGATCCCGTCTCGCATTCACTATACCCGGCGGGGTATAGTGATCTCTAGATACCCCCGGGGGTATCTAGATGATTCGAGGACAGAGAGAGGAAGGACGTGCGATGTGCCGACCGGTGGGATGCCGCATCTGCGGGAAGACGACCTGGGCGGGGTGTGGTCAGCACGTGGCCCAGGTGAGGAGCACGGTGCCCCGTGCCCAGTGGTGCGGCGGGAATCACTCGCCTGCTGAGGTGGCGGAGGCGAAGGAGGCGCGCGGCGGCTTCGTCTCGCGCCTGTTCCGGCGATCGCCTGACAATCCGCGATGACAGTGGAAGTGGGCGGGCTCGGCAGACACACTGGGGAGTGGCGGGACGAGCAGGCGAATGCCAGGACCTCGACGATCACATGTGACAGCTGACGGCGCGGCCGCCTGTCCCATCCGAAGGAGTTGACCATGCTGTTGGAGCGCATCTACGACGAAGACCTCGCACAGGCGAGCTACCTCATCGGCTGTCAGGCGAGCGGCGAAGCGCTCGTCATCGATCCCCGGCGAGATCTGAGCGAGGTCCTGTCCCGCGCGCAGGCGCACGGCCTGCGGATCATGGCGGTGACGGAGACGCACATCCACGCCGACTACCTGGCCGGCACGCGCGAGCTCGCCGCGGCCACCGGCGCGACCGTCTACGTCTCCGACGAGGGTGGGCCGGACTGGACGTACGGGCCGGAGTTCGACGGCGCTGTCCGCATGAAGGACGGGCACCGCATCCGGATCGGCAATCTCACGGTCGAGGCGATGCACACCCCGGGGCACACGCCGGAGCACATGTCGCTGCTGGTGACCGACGGGCCGCAGGCGGCGGAGCCGGGCTATCTGTTCAGCGGTGACTTCGTGTTCGTGGGCGACCTGGGTCGCCCGGACCTGCTGGACGAGGCGGCCGGAGGGGTGGACACCCGCTTCGTGGGCGCCCAGCAGATGTACGCCAGCCTGCGGGATCGTTTCCTCGCGCTGCCGGACTACGTGCAGGTCCACCCTGCGCACGGTGCCGGGAGTGCGTGCGGGAAGGCCCTGGGTGCGATCCCGTCGACGACCGTCGGATACGAGCGCGCGTTCGCGTGGTGGTCCCACTACCTGCGGAACGACGATGAGCAGGGCTTCATCGACGAGCTGCTGGGCGGACAACCGGATGCGCACGCCTACTTCGGCCGCATGAAGAGGCAGAACAGGGAGGGGCCGGCAGTGCTGGGCACGCTGCCGGACCTCGTCGAGTACACCCCGGGCCGGCTGCGGCAGGAGCTCGAGGAGGATCGGGTGATCCTCGTCGACACGCGGCACAACAGTCTGGTCCACGAGGGCACGGTCGCCGGTTCCCTCAACATCCCCGGGGCGGCGAAGACCGCGAGCTTCGGGGCCTGGGCGTACGACCCGGAGTCGGAGACGCGGCCGGTGGTGCTGCTGGCGGAATCGGACGAGGACGCGCGGCGGATGCGCGATCACCTCGTGAGAGTGGGCATCGACGCGGTGCGCGGATGGATCGGCTCGCTCGACGGGCTGGACCTCGTGGTGCCGCGGCAGGTGTCGCCCACGGAGCTGAATGACGTCGACCACGTCATGCTCCTGGACGTGCGGAACAAGACGGAGTTCGCCTCCGGTCACGTGCCCGGTGCGCACCAGCTGTCCGGCGGCCGGGTGCTGTGGCACCTGGACGAGCTGCCGGAGCGCGGAACGATCGTGTCGTACTGCCAGAGCGGGGTCCGCAACAGCGTCGCTGCGAGCGCACTGCGCCGCGCCGGGTACGACGTCGCGGAGATGGAGGGGAGCTATCAGGGCTGGGTCTCCGTGCCCGGGAATGTGCCGGCTGTTCCTGCGGAGAGATGAGGCGGGTCGCCGCGGGCCCACCGGGTTCGCGGCGACCGATTCGTCCCGTCCGCGCACACGAGGGCGGCCGCCTCCCGGTGCTAGCCTGCAGTCATGTCGCAGATGAAGGTCAGCGTCGCCGCGTCCCTGCTGGGCGTCTCCGATGACACGATCCGCCGGTGGATCGACCGCGGGCGCCTGGCCGCGTCGGCCGATGGCTCTGGTCGTATTCTGGTCGACGGGACCTCGCTGGCGCAGCTTGCACGCGAAGATGCCGCGAATCAGCGGCTGGCCGCGCTGGACGAGGGTGCCGGGCGCCGGTCCGCCCGCAATCACCTCACGGGCCTCGTGACGAACGTCGTCTCCGACACGGTCATGAGCCAGGTCGAGCTGCAGTGCGGCCCGTTCCGCGTCGTCTCGCTCATCTCGACCGAGTCTGTGCAGGAGCTGGGGCTGGCGCCCGGCTCGATCGCGACGGCGGTCGTCAAGGCCACGAACGTGACCATCGAAGGCGCCTGAGGCCTCACTTCCCTCGGAGTCGAGGAGCCGTGCGCGGGCGCTGATCGTCGGTCGCCGCAGCCGTACTTCTGGTGCCGGTCGAGCGCGGTGACGGACCACACGCACCCCCGGGAACAATCCTGCCGTTCAATTGGTTAAAGTTTTCAGTAAATAGTTGAGAACTTGACGATCTGCCGGAGCGCGAACCCGCGAGGCCGGCGGCAGCCAGGAGGCAGCGATGGAATTCGGCATCTTCACGATCGGCGACGTCACGACGGATCCGACGAACGGCACGACCCCCACGGAGCACGAGCGCATCCAGGCGACGGTCACGATCGCCAAGCACGCGGAGGAGGCGGGCCTCGACGTCTTCGCGACCGGCCAGCACCACAACCCGCCGTTCGTGGCACCCGCGAACCCGCCCGTGCTGCTGGCGAACATCGCGGCGCAGACGGAGCGCATCCAGCTGTCGACCGCGACGACCCTCATCACGACGACGGATCCGGTCCGCATCGCCGAGGACTACTCGTACCTCCAGCACCTGGCGGGCGGGCGCGTCGACCTCACGATGGGTCGCGGCAACACCGGCCCCGTCTATCCGTGGTTCGGCAAGGACATCCGCCAGGGCATCCCGCTGGCGGTCGAGAACTACAACTTGCTCTACCGCCTGTGGCGCGAGAAGAACCTGGACTGGGAGGGCAACTTCCGCACGCCGCTCAACTCCTTCACCGTCACTCCGTGGCCGCTGGACGAGGTGCCCCCGTTCGTGTGGCACGGCTCGATCCGCAGCCCGGAGATCGCGGAGCAGGCGGCGTACTACGGCGACGGCTTCTTCCACAACAACATCTTCTGGCCCACCAGCCACACGGCGCGGATGGTCAACCTCTACCGCCAGCGCTACGAGTACTACGGCCACGGCCGCGCGGACCAGGCGTTCGTGGGTCTGGGCGGCCAGGTCTACATGCATAAGGACTCGCAGCAGGCGGTCCGTGAGTTCCGCCCCTACTTCGACAACGCGCCCGTCTACGGCCACGGCCCCAGCCTGGAGGACTTCACCGCGCAGACCCCGCTGACCGTGGGCTCGCCGCAGGAGGTCATCGAGCGCTACGCCGGGTTCCGCGAGTGGGCCGGCGACTACCAGCGCCAGATGTTCCTCATGGACCACGCGGGACTGCCGCTCAAGACGGTCCTGGAGCAGATCGACATCCTGGGCGAGGAGGTCGTGCCGGCGCTGCGCAAGGAGTTCGCCGCCAACCGCCCCGCGGACATCCCGGGCGCCCCCACCCACGAGTGGCTGGTCGCCCGCCACCGGGCCGGCAAGGACCCGGTCCCCGGCGGGGCCCCCGGCACCCGCGCGTACGCCGACCGCCTGGCCGCCCAGGAGGAGGCGCAGAAGAAGGCCGCCGCGCGGTCCTGATCGCCGGACGCACAGCCCGGGCGGTGGCCGCGGCACTCGCCGCCGTCACCGTCCCGGGCATCGGCACCGCCGCCCCTGCACCGCACTCGTTCGAAAGGAAGTCCCATGATCGAGATCGTCGCCGTCTCCACCGGCCTGAGCGAGGACTCCACCACCACCCGCCTCACGGAGCGGATGCTCGCCTCCGCGCAGACCGCGCTCGAGGCCGCGGGCGCCACTGTGAGCACCACGCACCTGAACGTCCGCCACCTGGCGAAGGCGCTCACGGAGCTGACCGTGTCCGGCCTCCCGGCGCCCCAGCTGGAGGAGGCGTTCGCGGCCGTCGCCCGCGCCTCGGCCGTCATCACGGTCGCACCCGTGTACAAGGGTGCGCCGGCGGGCATCCACACGCTGTTCTGGCAGCTGGTCGACGACGCGTCGCTGGCCGGCACTCCGGTGCTGCTGGGCGCGACCGGCGGGACGCCGCGCCACTCGCTGGCGATCGAGTCGACGATGCGGCCCATGATCTCCTACCTCAAGGGATACGCGCTGCCCACCGCCGTCTTCGCCGCCACGGACGACTGGGCCGGCGGTGCCCAGTCCGGTCTGGACGCCCGCATCCAGGCCGCGACCGACCAGCTCGCAGAGCTGACCCTGGCGCTCAACCCCGGTGCCGTCGCCGCCGGCACGGCAGAGGACACCCCCGCCGAGGCCCCGGCCGGCACTGCGGGGGAGTCACCCCGGGCGACCGGGACTCGGGGAGGCGAGGGGACCTCGGCGACGGAGGGGTATGACCGGACGATCCCGTACGCGGGACCGGCGGAGGAGTCCGGGAAGTCCGCGATCACGCCCTCCGGCATGGGGGAGCGGGCGCGGGCCCAGCGGGACCGCGACGAGTTCGACCCGGAGCAGATCACGCCTTTCGCGGATCTGCTGGGACAGTGACCGCTCCGCTGCTGCCCTGTGGGCAGACCGGCGGCGGCCTGGGACTGGGCCCGGGAGCGGACCTCCTTGGCGAGGCGCGGACGCTGGAGGTCTGGCGGACGTACCTGGAGACCTCGGAGCGGGTGATGGCCCGGCTGCAGGCGGGGCTCAAGGCGGACGCCGGCATGGACATGGCCGACTACAACCTGCTCATGGTGCTGGCGGAGGCGCCGGAGCGCACGCTCACGATGAGTGTGCTGGCGGACCGGATCGTGTTCTCCGTGCCCCGGCTCAGCTATCGGATCGGCGTGCTCGTGGAGCGCGGCTGGGTCGACAAGCTGCCGTGCGCGGAGGACAAGCGGGCGCACAACATCGTGCTGACGGAGGACGGTGCGCGAGCGCTCATGCGCGCCGGACGTGATCACCGGGAGCAGATCCGGGCGGTCTTCGACGACGTGCTGGACGAGGACGACATCGCGGCGCTGGAGACGGTCATGGAGAAGATGCGGGCTGCCGTCGACTCCTGACGGGCCGGGCAGCTCCGGGGCATGCCAGACTGGGCGCATGAGCGAAGAAGCACGCAGCGGCACCGAGGGTGCCCAGACACTCCCGGCAGGACTCGTCAAGACCGTCGCGTTCCCCACGCAGGAGCTGCGTGCGCACGTCGATGCGAAGATCGTCGACCATCAGCAGGGGCAGCTCGACTTCGTCGTGTGGTCCGCGGATGAGCAGTCACGCGGCCTCAACAAGGCGTCGATCGACGCCGTGATCCTCCCGTACCCGGATCACGGCCCCACCATCGAGAAGCTGGGCGAACTGCCCAACCTGAAGTTCGTGCAGATGCAGACCACCGGCTACGACGCCGTGATCGGCAAGGTGGGGCCGGAGGTGACGGTGGCGACGGCCTCGGGCGTGCATGCCGCGGCGACGGCGGAGCTGGCGGTGGCGCTGACGCTGGCGCGGCTGCGCGGCGTCGACGATGCTGCGCGCGACATGTCGCAGCAGCAGTGGAACCACCGGCAGCGGCCGTCGCTGGCCGACCGGAAGATCCTCATCGTGGGTGCGGGTGGGATCGGGAACGCGATCTTCGATCGCTTCGCGCCGTTCGAGGTCGAGCAGACGCGTGTCGCCACGAGTGCGCGCGACGACGACCGCGGGCACATCCACAGCATCGACGAACTGCCGGACCTGCTGCCGACGGCGGAGGTCGTCGTGCTCATCACGCCGCTGACGGAGCGGACGGACAAGCTGGTCGACAAGGAGTTCCTCGCGGCACTGCCGGATGGGGCACTGATCGTGAATGTGGCGCGCGGCGGAGTCGTGGACACGGACGCGCTGGTGGCGGAGCTGGAGACGGGGCGTCTGCAGGCCGCGCTGGACGTCGTCGATCCTGAGCCACTGCCGGCGGACCACCCGCTGTGGTCGACCCCGGGCACACTGCTGACTCCGCACGTGGGCGGCAACGCGTCCGCGTTCCATCCACGGATCGAGAACCTGCTGGTCGAGCAGCTGTACCGGCTGAGCGTGGGCAAGAAGCTGCTGAACGTGGTGGACGTGTCGGAGGACTGACATCCATAGGAGCATCGCCACCGCCGAACGGTCGGTGAGGGTGCTGGCTCGCCTGCGTTCAGGTTCCGGCAGAGGCGATCAACTGGGAGCGCAGTCTGAGCCGTAGGGGTTGTCCGCGCAGTCATCCTCGACTCGGTACTTGTGGTACCGGTACACGGTCATGGGCAGGCCGTCGCTCTCCACGGCGGCGCTGCCGTCGATGTCGTTCCAGCCGTCGCCGTAGTTGTACTCGCCGGTGTAGCCGGTTGTGAGGGTGACGGTGCGCTCGCCCTTCTCCGAGTAGGTGTGGGTGATCGTCCCCAGTTCAGGGCGGCGGGGCTCCGATCCGGGGGAGGGCGACGTTGTCGAGGTCCCGTCGCCGAAGTCCCAGTGGTACTCGATCGGTGTTGCGCGGACCCGCAGGGGGAAGCCCAGGAGCTCTGCGTCGAACTCCTTCACCCCTGCGTCCGCCCAGAACGCGGTGGGCTTGCCCGTGACGGTCCAGTCGACCGGCAGTGCGTACGGGTCCGAGGGCGGGATGGGGAACGACGCGAAATCGGACTCGCTGGGGACCGGGGGAGGGACGTACTCGCCGCCTCCGCCGTCGTCAGGCGGGGGAGCGTCGGGCAGGTCCGGAATGTAGCCGCACGGTCCGTCGTAGTCGCACTCAAGGCCGGGCGGAAGGTCGTCGAATGGGCCGCGCTCCGGAGGTGGCTGGTGGCCTCCACCTCCGCCACCGCCACCACCACCGCCTCCGCCGCCGCCGCCACCACCTCCGCCGCCGCGGTCACGGTCGCCGCCACCGCCGTCTCCGTGTCGGTCATTTCGGCATTCGACTGAGCCGCCCTCAAGCAGGGTGCAGTCAGGGGCGGATGAAGGGACGGACTGAGTTGCCGCCAGCGAGACAGAGAAACTCGCTCCGCTGAGTAGTAGCGCAATCATCGTGGCAGTTGCGGCGCCATTTCTAATCAGCGACAAGGTGAGCATGCCAAATCACAAGTTCTTGCATTCGTTCTCAGGCGCGTCGAATCGTAAGTTCTGGAGGGCGGGGGCTCCATCATCAAACTCGGCTTGAAGTTCAGCGAGCTGAGTCCTGTCCGCCGGCGGTGAGTCCCCGCTTTCGTCCAGGCCGGTAGTTGGATCCACAAGGCCCCAGTCCCGAAATTCCAGGCAGAATCCGTAGTAGCCAGAGTCGTTTGGAGTATGTTCCCAAACGGCCATCTCGGAGATCTCTACTTCACCGGCGAGTGACATTCCGCTTGCGTCTGCTTCGTCTTTCATTTCGACATAGGCGTCTCGCAAGCCTTCAGAGATCTTGTTCGCGTCTGCGAGTCGGTCGATTCCAATCGCGCCTTCGTCAGAAGTTGTCGATGAGTAGTAGATGTACTCGTCGATCGCTTGGAGGGTGTCCTCCACCTGTGCGGTCTCCTCATCGGTGAGCTCGACGTCGCTCGTGTAGGGCGGGAGGGTCGGGGCGTAGGACTGCTCCGAGGCGGGTGACGGCGCTCCTCCCGTGGGACCGACGGTCTCCTGTGCTCCGGGCTCGCCACCGCACGCTGTCAGAAGGAGAGCTGCGATCGCCAACGCAGCGACCGCGCTCGTCGCTCGCCATGCGCGCAGTCCGGTCTGTCGAGCGTGCCTCATCCCTCATCACCCCGTCAGCGTCGTCCCGACTCCCCCTCACACCACTCTCGCCACACTAAGAAGAGTTCGCAGCTGACGGAACAGCAGAGCTGGATCTGTGGATAACTCGGTGACTACTTCCGTCTGTGCCGCAGAAACAGACACATCGGATTCCTCGGTCCTCTGAGAGACCAGCGCCTGGTTCGACGGCCCGGTGCGTTCACCGGTGTTTCGAACCAGCCGCTGGTCCGTCGAGGGATGGGCGGCGGGCTGATCGGTCAGCGCGCCCTTCGACTATGCGCATACAAGCGTTTCGGTATTGCCGATCCGCCCGTCCCGCGCTTGATTCTGAGACGGTCCGCCTCGCGGAACGCCCGCGGAGGCCGCGTCAGACGGTGCCGCCGGTGAGCTCGTGCCCCGCGCCATCACCGCAGGTCACGACCCTCAACAACCCCATGCTCCCGCAGCCCTCACCCGCCCGGGTGACGCGACGACGGACCCGGGACCGGGGCCTCGGCAGCGCCACTGGGGTCCGCCATGCGGGCCGGGGGAAGACAGCTGAGACGGCAGTCCTAGGATGCGAGCATGAGCAGCGAAGACCCCCAGCCCACATCCTCCACCGCCGCGCAACCGGAGCCCGGCATCGACATCAAGCCCCGCTCTCGCGACGTCACCGACGGTATCGAACGGGCCGCCGCCCGCGGCATGCTCCGCGCCGTGGGCATGGGCGACGACGACTGGCAGAAGCCCCAGGTGGGCGTCGCCTCGTCGTGGAACGAGATCACCCCCTGCAACCTCTCCCTCCAGCGCCTGGCCGGCTTCGCCAAGGAAGGCGTCCACGCCGCCGGCGGCTACCCGCTGGAGTTCGGCACCATCTCCGTCTCCGACGGCATCTCGATGGGCCATGAGGGCATGCACTACTCGCTCGTCTCCCGCGAAGTCATCGCCGACTCCGTGGAGACCGTGTTCGGCGGTGAGCGCCTGGACGGCTCGGTGCTGCTGGCCGGCTGCGACAAGTCGATTCCCGGCATGCTCATGGCCGCGGCCCGCCTGGAGCTCTCCAGCGTCTTCCTCTACAACGGCTCGATCATGCCGGGCACCGCGAAGCTGTCCGACGGCACGGAGAAGGAAGTCACCCTCATCGACGCCTTCGAGGCCGTGGGCGCCTGCCGCGCCGGCACGATGACGGAGGCGGACGTCGACGCCATCGAGCGCGCAGTCTGCCCCGGCGAGGGAGCGTGCGGCGGCATGTACACCGCCAACACGATGGCTTCGGCCGCCGAGGCCATGGGAATGTCCCTGCCCGGCTCCGCCGCCCCGCCGGCTATCCACCGCAACCGCAACGTCTTCGCGCGCATGTCCGGCGACGCGGTCGTGAACCTCCTCAAGCGCGGCATCACGACGAAGGACATCATCACGAAGGAGTCGCTGGAGAACGCGATCGCTGTGACGATGGCATTCGGCGGATCCACGAACTCCGTCCTCCACCTCATGGCGATCGCCCACGAGGCCGGCGTCGAGCTGAGCCTGGACGACTTCAACCGGATCGGCGACCGCGTGCCCCACCTGGGCAACGTGAAGCCCTTCGGTGAGTACGTCATGAACGACGTCTTCAAGATCGGCGGCGTGCCCGTCGTCATGCGCGCCCTGCTGGACGCGGGCCTGCTGCACGGCGACTGCATGACCGTCACCGGCAAGACCGTCGCGGAGAACCTGGCGAAGATCAACCCGCCGGACCCGGACGGCAAGATCCTGCGCGCCCTCAACGACCCGATCCACCCCACCGGCGGTCTCACCGTCCTCAAGGGATCGCTGGCTCCGGGCGGTGCGGTCGTGAAGTCCGCCGGCTTCGATGCGGACGTCTTCGAGGGCACCGCGCGCGTCTTCGACCGCGAGCAGCCCGCCATGGACGCCGTGCTGAACGGCGAGCTCAAGAAGGGCGACGTCATCGTCATCCGTTACGAGGGTCCCAAGGGCGGCCCCGGCATGCGCGAGATGCTGGCGATCACCGGCGCCATCAAGGGTGCGGGCATCGGCAAGGACGTCCTGCTCATCACGGACGGCCGCTTCTCCGGCGGCTCGACCGGCCTGTGCATCGGCCACGTCGCACCCGAGGCCGTCGACGGCGGACCCATCGCCTTCGTCCGCGACGGCGACAAGATCACCATCGACATCGCCGCGCGCAGCATCGAGCTGCACGTGCCGGAGTCGGAGCTCGAGGAGCGCCGCAAGGACTGGACCGTCCCGGAGAACCCGCGCCTGCACGGAGTCCTGGGCAAGTACGCGAAGCTCGTGCAGTCCGCGTCCGTGGGAGCCATCACGGTCTGACGGGCGCCGGCGATCGTGCGGTCGCCCGGCACTCCAGCACGGCGCCACGACAGCGGGGGCTGCGAACCGAATGGTTCGCAGCCCCCGCTGTCGTCGAGTGTGCGCAGACGTCCCGTGTGACCGCCGTCTGCACCGTGGCCGGGGTCGTGGAGACTCGGACAGTGCTCAGTCCTCGTCGTCCTCGTCATCTGCCGCGTTGCGCTTCGCGCCGGCACGGGACGAGCGGGAGAGGGTGAAGACGCCGATCGTTCCGCCGATGAGACCGCCGACCACCAGCCCGATGGCCGTGGAGTTCCCCGTTCCGACGGTGCCCTGGATCCCCGCCTGCACCAGGGGCGATCCTGTGAGCATGTGGAATGACAGGGCGCCGATCCACGCGGCTGCCATCGCGAGGCCGGCCATGACCGACCAGTTCCTGCGACGGGCCGCGATCTTGGCGTAACTCTGAGTGGTGTCGAGTCCGCTGCTCTGGCAGTACCAGGTGTAGGCGACGCCGGGGATGACCGCAGCGGCGAGTACGACGCCGGACCACAGGCCCACACCGATGACGGCCAGGAGCACCCCCAGTGTCTGGATCGTGAAGATCGAGACGGTCATCGCGGTGGTTCCTGCACGCAGGATGATGTCTCGCTCGCGCTCGTCACCCATGGACGGGTCCTTGAGGCCGACGAGGCGGTCCGCGACAGTCGCGAAGCTGCGGCGCTCTCCACTGCTGTTCGTAGTCATGACGGCTCCTTGTCCAGGGGAAAGAGGTGTTCGACGGTGGAGTCCAGGCGCCGCGCGATGCGCAGTGCCAGGTAGACGCTGGGGGCGTAGTCGCCCTTCTCGATCGCGGCGATCGTCTGCCGGGTGACCCCGGCGTACCCGCCCAGCTGGCCCTGCGTGAGGCCGGCGGATCTGCGCAGCGCGCGGATGGGGGACTGGTCATCCGGCATGATCCCCACCCCTGAATGTCGACGATCCTTGACATTGCTATGTTAAGTCGACTTCACATAGCAATGTCAAGGATCTTGAACATCCGGGTGCGGTGAGAGCTGCGGCTCCCTGTCATCCCAGTGGGATGCGCCCCACCAGATCGTCCGGGTCCTGGGGCTCAGTGATCGACTGGCCAATGACCGCCTTCGCCGTGTCCACGGAGTCCCACACGTTCCACAGCAGCACGCCCCGCACGGTCCCGCCGTCCACGTAGTAGACGACGCCCGCGGAGCCGTCGTCGGTGAAGTCCTCGACCGTCGTGAGCGAGGAGTCGAGGATCCCCACCGCCTCGTACCCGTAGTCGAAGAGGTCCGACCAGAAGAACGGCGTGTAGTCGTAGCGGCGCAGCTCATCCGTTCCGATGCGCGACCGCACCATGTTCTGCGCGGCGATCGACCCCATCCGCTCCGCATTGTTCACGTGCTCCACGCGGCGCACGCCCAGGAGGTCATCCTCGTAGCGGGCGACATCGCCGGCCGCCCATACATCCGGCGCGCTGGTCGCCAGCGTGTCATCGACGACGATCCCGTCCTCCACGGTGATCCCCGCCTGCTGCGCCACCTGATCCTCCGGGGTGACGCCCACCCCCACGATCACGACATCCGCGACGTGCTCTGCGCCGGTCGTGTCCGTCACGACGACCGTATCGCCGTCCACCCGCGCGGCCTGCGCGCCGGTGCCGCCCACGATCGTCACCCCGCGAGCACGGAACTCCTCCGTGACCTCCTGCGCCAGGCGCTGGGGGAACATGTGGCCCTGGACGGTCTCGCCGCGCATCAGCAGCGTGACCGCCACGTCGTTCTGCGCGAGCGCGGCGGCGACCTCGGCGCCGATGTACCCGCCGCCCACGACGACCGCTCGGGAACCCGTCTGCGCCAACCCGCGCAGGCGCCGGTAGTCCGCCAGTGTCCGGTAGGTGAGGATGCGGTCGGACTCCGGCAGATCGAGCGTGCGCGGCTGCGCGCCGGTCGCCAGGAGCAGGCGGCCGTAGCCCACCGTCGACGTGTCCGACAGGGCCAGCGACTTCGCCTCCGTGTCGATCGCCGTCACGCTCACGCCCGTGACCAGGTCCGCCCGGGCCTCGTCGTCCAGCAGCCACCCGGAAGCAGGCTCCCCGCCCTGTGCTGCGTCTTCGTCGAGCCACAGGGTCTTCGACAGGTCCGGGCGGTAGAACGGGGCGTCGTCCTCACGGCCGATGACGAGGGTCGTCCCCTCTTCGTCGTGCCGCCGGATGGCCCGCGCGGCCGAGGCCCCGGCGACTCCTGCTCCCACGATCACGTAGTCGTATGCGTCCTGCATCGGGTCCACCTTCCGTCGGGTGCCGGTGTCGGTCTCTGGGGGTGGGTCAGCCGCGTGAGGCCTTCCACTGCTGGTGCAGTGCCTTCCGTCGCTCGTAGTCGGCCTTGAGTCGCGTGCGCGGGTCCATGCTGGCGGTCAGGCGCGGGGGTCCGATGACGTGGAGCAGCGTGTACTGGAAGCGGAAGAAGAACCGGTAGCCCAGGCCGAATCCGTCGTCACCGCGCGGCTTGGATGCGGGCACCACCTGCACGTCCGCGTCCGGGTCGTCGCCCAGGACCGCAGTGGGCTCCTCCGCCGGATCGCCCGGGCCCGCAGGCTCGAAGGGGTGCGGGTCGCGTGTGTCAGACATGGTGTCCTGCTCCTGAGGTCTCACGTGGTCGGATGCGGTCAGATGCGAGTCTCCCAGACCGGCGCATCGAGGACCATTCGTGCCCTAATTTTATCATGTGACTGCGAGCCGATCGCATGAACTCCAGCCCGCGGTGTAGCCTCATCAGGTGGAATCGGACAAGGATCTTCTGCGACTGGACGAACAGGTCTGCTTCGCCCTGTCCGTCGCCGCGCGCACCGTCGTGAGCATGTACGGTCCGCATCTGGCGCCCCTGGGGCTCACGCATCCGCAGTACCTCGTCCTGCTGACGCTGTGGGAGGAGGACGGTCGGCGCCAGGGTGACATCGCCCAGACCGTCCGGCTGGAGCCCGCGACGGTCTCGCCGCTGCTGGCCCGCCTGGAGCGTGCCGGGCTCATCACCCGTCATCCCGCTCCCGAGGACGTGCGCAGTCGGATCGTCCGCCTCACCGACGCGGGGCGCGCCCTGCGCGCAGACGCGGAGGGCATCCCGCACGCCATCCTGGAGGAGCTCCAGATGGACACGGACGAATTGGCCGACTTGCGCGACCGTCTCTTCGCGCTCGTCGCCCGCGTCGAACTCGACTCAGCGGAGGACTGCTGAAAGTCCTCCGCTGAGCCGGTCGGGTCGCGCGATCAGCCTGCCTCTGGATCGTCGCTGTCCTCCGCGAGGATCTCGTGGATGCGTCGCCGGGCCTCGTCGAGCACTGCGACGGCCCGTTCGACCTGGTCGGTCGTGCCGGAGGCGGTGACCTGCGCGACCGCCTGACCCAGGAGCGCACCCGCCTTGGGGACGGAGCCCAGGCGACCCAGGTCGGGGCCCGACGAGAACTCCCAGGGAGCGCGCCGACTGCTGTCCTGCAGGCGCTTCGCCTCCGTCCGGCCCTCGTCCGTGAGCGAATAGGTCTTCCGGCCGGCGTCCTCCTCGACGGTGAGCAGCCCCTCGTCGGCCAGGAGCTGGAGAGTCGGATAGACGGATCCGGCGCTGGGCTTCCACGCACCCTCGGACCGCTGCTCGATCTCCCGGATGATCTGGTAGCCGTGCATCGGCTCCTGGGCGAGGAGATGGATGACGGCCGCCCGGACGTCGCCTCGGTTGGCGCGGCGCCCGCCGTGGTGCCCGTGTCCTCTGCGTCCGGAGCCCGGTCCGCCGCGTCCGGGGCCGCCCCAGGTTCCGCCCCAAGGAGTGTCCCACGATCCGCCGCCCGGGCCGTTCGCCCCCGGCCAGCCGCCCCAGGCGCCGCGGATGCCGCCCAGCAGATCCCAGGGAGTGCTCACGGGGCGGACTTCGTCATCGCCCGGTCCGGGGGTGCCGCCGCCTCCGTAGCTGCGGGGGCCGTAGTCGTCGTCGTGCTGTGATGAAGGTCCATTCATGGTGTCCACATCCTCGAAGCGAGTGCTCTCGATGTATCGCCTGTCAGGCGATCAGGCGGAGAGCGGGCGGATGCCGCCCTCTCTCGATATATAACGATACATCTGCGACAGTCCGAACGATATGCCTCGAGGCTGTGGATCGGCTGCGCCGCGTCCCGAGTTCAGACCCGCGATTCCTCCCACGCGGCATGCAATCGTGCGAAGCGACCGCCGGCCTCGATGAGGACCGCGGGCGCGTCGTCCTCGACGATCCGGCCCCGGTCCAGGACCAGCACCCGATCCGCGATCTCCACGGTCGAGAGGCGGTGGGCGATGATGATCGCCGTCCGTCCCTCCAGCACCGTCGACAGCGCCTCCTGCACCAGTCGCTCCGACGGGATGTCCAGATGTGCCGTCGCCTCGTCGAGCACCAGCACGTCCGGGTCCGCCAGGAACGCGCGCGCGAAGCTCACCAGCTGCCGCTGCCCGGACGACAGCCGCCCGCCTCGCTTGCGCACATCCGTGTCATACCCGTCCGGCAGACGGGAGATGAACGGGGCCAGACCCACCGCCTCGGCGGCCGCGCGCATCTGTGCGTCCGTGGCCCCGGGCCGTCCCAGCCGGATGTTCTCCGCGATCGATCCGCCGAACAGGTAGGACTCCTGCGTCACCATGACCGCGGACTCGCGCAGCTCCGCATCCGCGAGCCGCCGCAGGTCCACCCCGTCGAGGGTCACGCGCCCGGCGGTGGGGTCGTAGAACCGGGTCAGCAGCTTCACGAGTGTCGACTTGCCGGCGCCCGTCTGCCCCACGACCGCGACCGTCTGGCCCGCCGGGATCGCAAGGTCGAAGCAGGGGAGCACTGTCTCGCCGTCCGCGTAGGAGAACTCGACGTCCGCGAACTCGATCGCCCGGCCGCCCCCGGCCCGCGGCGGCAGGTGGGTGGGGCTGGCGGGTTCGACGACCTCGGGAGCGGCGTCGAGGACGACGGTGACCTTCTCCAGCGCTGCGGACGCCGACTGGTACATCGTGATCGCCTGCACCAGAGAATCGAGTGGACCATAGAACCGTCGCACGTACAGCAGGAACGCGGTCAGCATCCCCACCTGCACGGTCTCCTGCATGACGAGCCAGCCGCCCACCAGCAGCACCGCCGCCGTCGACAGCGAGGCGATGAGCCGGGTGCTGGCCGCGAACCACGCGACGTTGAAGAGGCTGGAGGTGGTGGCGCGGCGGTACTCGTCGTCCTCGGCGTCGATGCGGTCGAGGTTGTGCGACTCGCGGCGGAACGACTGCACCGCACGGATGCCGCCCAGCGTCTCCACGATCTGCACGATGACCTTCGCGATCGCCGTGCGGGTCCGGCGCTGATTGCGCCGCTGCGCGCGATTCGAGGCGATCGACACCCACAGCAGCGGGATGAACCCCAGGAACACGACGATCGCCAGTCGCAGGTCCATGACCAGCAGCGTCACCGCGATCGCGCCCATCATCGACAGGCCCGCGACCAGCTCGACGAGCGATCCGGTCAGGAACGTCTGGATGTTCTCCATGTCCGACGTCTGCCGCGCGACCAGCCGGCCGGACGTCGACCGCTCGTGGTAGGCGATGCCCAACCGCTGCACGTGGTCGAAGAGCCGGCGGCGCAGCGCGACCATGAGGCGCTGCGCCAGCGTGCCCGTCATCCGCGTGCCCCAGAAGTCCAGCACGCCGATGAGCAGCGTGAGCAGCAGGAACAGGGTCATCGGGACGACGAGTGCGCGCATGTTCCCCGCGATCGCTGCGGGGATGCCGTGGTCCATCGCCTGCGCGATGAGCGCGGGGCCTGCCGCATTCGCGACCCCGAACGCCACCATGACCGCGATGACGATGACGTACCCGGTCCGCTCCGGCCGGACGAGGTCGAGCAGCAGCCGGCGGGCGCGCGCCGCGATGTCCGGCGGCAGTTCGTCCGGCTCGTGCGGACTGCGCGAGTCCTGCGCGTCCGTCGCCCCGCTCATGCGCTCACCCCCATGAGATCGCGGTACACCGCCGAGGTCGCCAGCAGCTCCTCGTGCCCGCCCACCGCGACGATCCGGCCGGCATCCATGACCGCGACGCGGTCCGCCAGGGCGGCCGTCGAGGGCCGGTGGGCGACGATGAGGGCCGTCGTCGTGTCGAGGACGGTGCGCAGCTGCTGCTGGACGCGGTCCTCGGTCTCCACATCGACGGCGGAGAGCGGATCGTCCAGCACGAGGAACGGCGGATGGCCGGCGACCGCGCGGGCCAGGGCGATGCGCTGTCGCTGTCCGCCGGACAGCGACAGGCCCTGCTCGCCCACCTCCGTGTCGAGGTCGTCCGGCAGCTCGGCCACGAAGTCCGCGGCCTGCGCGATCGTGAGCGCCTCGCGGATCCGCTCCTCGTCGATCGTGGCCGCCCCCTCGATCGCCTGCGTGCCCATTGCGACGTTCTCGCGGATCGAGGCGGAGAAGAGGATCGGCTCCTCGAACGCGACGCCCACGCGGGAGCGCAGGTCCGACAGGGTGAGCTTCCGCACATCCACTCCGTCGATGCGGACGGAGCCGCCGGTCACGTCGAAGAGGCGGGGGACCAGCGCCGCCAGTGCGGTCTTGCCGCTGCCGGTCGTGCCCACGAGCGCGACCGTCTCCGCCGGTTCGATCCGCAGCGTCGCACCGCGCAGCAAGGGCTCGTGCGCATCATCGTGCTGGAAGACGACGTCGTCGAACTCGAGGACGCCGGGCTGCGGCGCGGGGCGAGGTGCGGCGTCCGTCGCCTCCGCCGCGGCACCGACCGCGGGACGTCCGTCGCGGTCCGGGTCCGTGATCCGCGGCTCCTGATCCATGAGCTCCCAGTACCGGGCGGCGGCGGTCGCGGACATGAGGGCATCGCCCAGGAGGAACCCGAACATCTCGATGGGCATCCGCAGATACATCATGAGCGTGAGGGCTGCGACGGTCTGCCCCAGCGTGATCCAGCCGTCCACGACGCCCCACGCGCCCACGATCGCGAAGCCGACCATCGCCAGCTGCGGCAGGACCATGACCGCGCCGAACAGCCAGGCCTCGAGTCGGACCTTCGTGATCTCGTGGTCGCGCAGTCGGTCGACGATCGCGCGGAAGCGGGCCGTCGCCCACGGGCTGCGGCCGAACGCCAGGAGCACGCGGATGCCCTGCACGGACTCCTCGACGGATGTCGACACCTCGCCCATGACGTCCTGCGCGGCGCGCGAGGCGATCTTGTACCGCGACGAGAACCATGCGACCCCCACCATCGTGGGCAGCGCCACGACCAGCAGGATCACGACGAACACGGGGTGGATGAACGCGAGCATGATCGCGCCGATCGCGATGAGGAACGGCGTGATGACGATGAAGGGCAGGCCGAATGCCGCGAAGCGTCGCAGCATGCTCAGGTCGTTCGTCGCCCGCGACAGCATCTGCCCGGAGTCCCACGCATCGTGGTGCGCCACGTCGAGCCGCTGCAGGTGCGCGAACAGCCGGCGCCGCCACAGCACCTCCCACTCCGCCGTCATCGCCGCGGTGATCGTCCGGCGGATCAGCTGCGACGCCGCCTCAACGAGCCCCACGGCCGCGACCGCCGCCACCAACAGCGTGAGTCCCCTCAGGTCCCGTTGCGCGATGGGGCCGTCGACGGCGGCGCCGGTGAGGACCGGGACGAAGAAGCCCACGCCCGTGGAGACGAGCGCCAGCAGGATGCTCACGACGTAGCGCCAGACCCGGGGGCGGACGTCCGGTCAGAACCGCAGCAGATCGTGCATCGGTTCCTCAGCCCCGATCCGACGGGAGGGTCCGGGTCAGGCGGACCACGACCTCGGCGTGGGTGGTGTGCGGGAACATGTCGAGCAGGCGGGCCTCGACGATCCGGTACGAACCCATGACGTCCAGGTCCGAGGCCAGGGTCCGCGGGTTGCAGCTGGAGTAGACGACGTCCTCGATGCCCGAGTCCTCGATCCACTGCGCCAGGTCCCGGCCCAGCCCGCGGCGGGGCGGGTTGACGATGAGGACGTCCGGCGGCGCATCGGTGGTGAAGCCGGTCGCGAAGCCGGTGGCGTCCGCCGTGGCGAACTCTGCGGCGAGGCCCAGCTCGCGGGCGGTGCGGGTGGCGGACTCGACGGCCTGAGCGGAGGTCTCCACACCGATGACCCGACGAGAGCCCTCACCGAGCTGACGCGCGCAGTGCAGTGCGAAACCGCCCACCCCGCAGAACAGGTCCCACACGGTGAAGGGGGCGGGCGCTGATGAGGAGCCGGCGGTCGTGTCCGGTCGGGAGCCGGGGGCGGGCGCTGAGCCGGCCCGGGCCTCGGCGATCGTGTCCACCCAGGCCGCGACCTGCAGGTACAGCTGGGAAGCGACGATCGTGTTCGTCTGCAGGAACGACTGGGGCAGGACGCGCAGCGGCACCCGCCCCTGGACGACGGTGAGGGCGTCGTCGCCGGTGATCGGGACCTCGGTGGGGCCCTCGAGGACCGCGGCGTGGTCCGGCTGCAGGTTGGCGGTGACGACGCGGACCTCGAACCCGGCGGCGGCGACGGCGTCGGTCAGCAGCGCGATGTGCTCGGCCAGGCGGGGGACCGGGCGCTCCGTGCGGAGGACGAAGCGGACCATGACCTGGCCCGAGGGCGCCGCGGTCACGAGGACGTGCTTGAGCTCGCCGCGGCGGCGCGCCACGTCGTACGGGGCGACCTGGGCGCGGCGGATGAGCGCGGGCAGGGCCGTGAGCACCGCCCGGATCGGCGGGGGATAGAGGGGGCAGTCGGAGAGGTCGACGCCCCGGCCGTCCTCGTCGAGCAGGCCGAACGTGGGAGCCTCCGCGGTGCCGCCGGCGACCATCTTCGCCTTGTTGCGGAAGCCGGCCTCCGGGCTGCGGACGGGCGCCCGCCAGGGGGAGGGGGCGCGGGAGAGGTGGGGTGCGTCCTGGACCGGGACGGCCTGGGAGTCGGCGTCCTGGGGAGGGGCAGCCTGCGCGAACGGGGCCAGCAACTGTGACAGCTGCTCCTGCAGGTCGTCGATCCGGGTGCGCGTGCGGACCGGCAGCAGCGTGCACGAGCGGCAGCGGCCCGCATCGTAGTGGGCGCACGGCAGCGGCGGCGGATCGGACGGGATCCCGGTGGAGCCGATGGCCACCGGGGTGCGCGCGGGCGGGGGAGTGGGCATCGCGGTCAAGCCTACCGGGGCGGGAGGCGCCAGGGGAGGGCGCGGACGGCGCCTCGTCGACGGGCGCCCGCGTGCTCCCCGAGCGTCCAAACTCTGATGTCCTACTATCTCAGGCTGTGAGACCAATCGCTGTGCGATTCGATTCCGCGCCCGCCGCTGTGTACTGTCTCACCCATGAACGTCCTTCTCGTCGTCATTACCCAGCGCGCGGTGACCCCGTAGCTGTCGACTGACGACGTCCCGCGCGCCCTTTCCAGAACGGAAGGGCGTTTTTTTGTGCGAGGCACCCCGGGCGGGGAGCGGCGCACAGGCAGGGCGGGACATGAGGGCGTCGCTCCAGACGCCCATCAGGGAATCGATCACCGAAGGAGCCCATCGTGGCAGGCCCAGCACAGACGCAGACGACACGCGTCACACCACCCACCCCCAGTCCGGTGCCCTCCCCGGGTGGGGCCGCGCACCGCGGCTCCCGATCGCAGCCGGAGGTCATGACCGGCGCGCAGGCGGTCATCCGCACCCTCGAGCGGCTGGGCGTCGACACCGTCTTCGGCCTGCCGGGCGGCACCATCCTCCCCACGTACGACCCGCTGCTCGACTCGGAGCAGATCCAGCACGTCCTCGTCCGGCACGAGCAGGGCGCCGGTCACGCTGCGACCGGCTACGCCGCGGCCACCGGACGCGTGGGCGTCTGCATGGCGACCTCGGGCCCGGGCGCGACCAACCTCGTGACCCCGCTCATGGACGCGCAGATGGACTCCGTCCCGCTCCTGGCGATCACGGGGCAGCAGTCGTCCAAGCTCCTGGGCACGGATGCGTTCCAGGAGGCGGACATCGTCGGCATGACGATGCCCGCGACGAAGCACTCCTTCCTGGTGACTCAGGCCAAGGACATCCCGCACGCCATCCGCGCGGCGTACCACATCGCCAGCACCGGCCGCCCCGGGCCCGTCCTCGTCGACATCACGAAGGACGCCCAGCAGGCGGAGCTGGAGTTCGTGTGGGACGAGGAGCTGGACCTGCCCGGCTACCGTCCGGTCAACCGTCCGCACGCCAAGCAGATCCGTGAGGCCGCGTCCCTCATCGCGGAGTCGAAGCGCCCGGTCTTCTATGTGGGCGGCGGCGTGATCCGCTCGGGTGCCCACGAGGAGCTGCTGGCCCTGGCGGAGGCGACGCACATCCCCGTCACCACCACCCTCATGGCCCGCGGCGCGTTCCCCGACTCGCACGACCTGCACCTGGGCATGCCCGGCATGCACGGCACGGTCCCCGCCGTCGCCGCGATCCAGAAGGCGGACCTCCTCATCGCGGTGGGTTCCCGCTTCGACGACCGCGTCACCGGCGACCTCGCCTCCTTCGCCCCGCGGGCCCGCGTCATCCATGCGGACATCGACCCCGCGGAGATCGGCAAGAACCGCGTGGCGGACGTCCCGATCGTGGGCGACGCCGCCGAGGTCCTCGACGCCCTGCTGTCGGAGATGAAGCAGCACCACGCGCAGGCGCTGGAGGATCGGCGCCCCGAGTGGTGGACCCTGGCCGACGGCTGGCGGAAGAGCTACCCGCTGGGCTACGAGGCCAACGATGAGGGACTGTGCGATCCGCAGTACGTCATCCAGCGCATCTCCGCGCTCACCGGCCCGGAGGGCGTCTACGTCGCGGGCGTGGGCCAGCACCAGATGTGGGCCGCCCAGTTCGTCGAGTACGAGCGCCCCAACTCGTGGCTCAACTCCGGCGGCCTGGGCACGATGGGCTACTCCGTGCCGGCCGCGATGGGCGCGAAGGTGGGCGAGCCCGACCGTCAGGTGTGGGCGATCGACGGCGACGGCTGCTTCCAGATGACCAATCAGGAGCTGGCCACCTGCGTCATCAACAACATCCCCATCAAGGTCGCGATCATCAACAACTCGTCGCTGGGCATGGTCCGCCAGTGGCAGACGCTGTTCTACGACGGCCGCTACTCGCACTCCGACCTCAACACCGGTCACGAGTCCGTGCGGGTGCCGGACTTCGTGAAGCTCGCGGACGCCTACGGCTGCGAGGGCATCCGGGTCACCCGCAACGACGAGGTCGATGCCGCGGTCGCCCGGGCGCTGGAGATCAACGACCGTCCGGTCGTCATCGACTTCGTCGTCCCGGCGGACGCGATGGTGTGGCCCATGGTGGCCGCCGGCGTGAGCAACGACCAGATCCAGTACGCCCGCGACATCCGCCCGGACTTCTCCGGCGAGACCGAGGAAGGGGAAGAGGCATGAGCCGCCACACGCTGTCCGTCCTCGTCGAGGACAAGCCCGGTGTGCTGACCCGGTTCACGGGTCTCATCGCCCGTCGCGGGTTCAACATCCACTCCCTGGCCGTCGGCACGACCGAGGTCGAGGGACTGTCCCGCATCACAGTGGTCGTGGACGTCGCGGACACACCGCTGGAGCAGGTGACGAAGCAGCTCAACAAGCTGGTCAACGTCATCAAGATCGTGGAGCTGGAGCCGGAGACCTCGGTCCGCCGTGCTCACATGATCTTCAAGGTCCGCGCCGACGCCGTGACGAGGGTGCAGGTCGCCTCCGTCGTGGAGATGTTCGACGCGCAGATCGTCGACGTGGGACTCGACGCGGTGAGCGTCGAGGCGACCGGCGAGCAGGACAAGGTCGACGCGCTCCAGCGGGTGCTGGAGCCCTTCGGCATCAAGGAGATCGTGCAGTCCGGGATGATCGCGATCGGACGTGGGCCCAAGTCCATGACCGACCGCTCCGGACGCTGATTTCGAGACACCCTTTCGGGCTGAGACCGGCCCGTACTAGATTGGGACGCGGGCATTCGCATCCCACCATTCGAGAAGGAGAAACCCCATGGCAGCAGAGCGCTTCTACGACGATGACGCAGACCTGTCCGCACTGCAGGGCAAGAAGGTTGCCGTCATCGGCTACGGCTCGCAGGGCCACGCGCACTCGCTCAGCCTCCGCGACTCCGGAGTCGAGGTTCGGATCGGGCTCAAGGAGGGTTCGAAGAGCCGCGACAAGGCCGAGGCCGAGGGCCTGACCGTCGGCACCCCCGCCGAGGTCGCCGAGTGGGCCGACGTCATCACGATCGCCGCTCCGGACCAGGTCCAGGCGCAGATCTTCAACGAGTCCGTCAAGGACAACCTGACCGCGGGCAAGACCCTCGTCTTCATCCACGGCTTCAACATCCGCTTCGGCTACATCCAGGCGCCCGAGGGCGTCGACGTCGTCATGGTCGCCCCCAAGGGCCCCGGCCACGTGGTCCGCCGCGAGTTCGTCGACGGCCGCGGTGTGCCGGTCCTCGTCGCTGTCGAGGTCGACGCCTCCGGCAGCGCCTGGACGACCGCCCTCGCCTACGCGAAGGCCATCGGCGGACTGCGCGCCGGCGGCATCAAGACGACCTTCACGGAGGAGACGGAGACGGACCTGTTCGGCGAGCAGTCCGTCCTGTGCGGCGGTGCCTCGCACCTCGTCCAGTACGGCTTCGAGGTCCTCACGGAGGCCGGCTACCAGCCGGAGATCGCCTACTTCGAGGTCCTGCACGAGCTCAAGCTCATCGTCGACCTCATGGTCGAGGGCGGCATCGCGAAGCAGCGCTGGTCGTGCTCCGACACGGCCGAGTACGGCGACTACGTCTCCGGCCCCCGCGTCATCACGCCGGAGGTCAAGGAGAACATGAAGGCCGTCCTGGCGGACATCCAGAACGGCTCGTTCGCTCAGCGCTTCATGGACGACCAGGCCGCCGGCGCTCCGGAGTTCAAGGAGCTGCGCGCCAAGGAGGAGCAGCACCCCATCGAGGCCACCGGCCGCGAGCTGCGCCAGATGTTCGCGTGGCTCAAGGACTCCGAGGACGACTACGTCGAGGGCACCGCGGCGCGCTGATCCCCCCGTGTCCCATCCCTGACACGGATCGACGAGCCGAGCGCCCCGCACCCACCGGTGCGGGGCGCTCCGCGTCCGGCGGCGTGTGACCCACCGCGCGTCGCGACGGTGCTATACCCTGGTCGGGTGACCGAATACCGCTTCGAGACATTTGAACCGGCTCTGGAGGACGGCGCCCCCGACCAGCGCACGACGGCGTACATGCAGGCGGTGCGCGCCGGCTTCCACGACAAGCGCGTCGAGGGGGAGAAGCTCCTCAAGCGCACACAGCGGGCGATCGCGGATGAGCGCGTCTTCACCGCTGTCTATGCGGACAGCGCACCTGCCCTCGCCCTGGACCCCACGATCCCCGTCGCCACGTTCGCCCACTTCGAGAAGACGATGAACGTGGGAGGGGGAGTCCTGGTGCCGGCCCACCTCATCACGTGGGTGACGGTACGACCCACCCACCGCCGGCGCGGTCTGCTGCGCAGCATGATGACCGCGAACCTGGCGAAGGCCGCCGAGGCCGGCTACCCGTTCGCGGCGCTCACCGTGACTGAGGGCAGCATCTACCGCCGCTTCGGCTTCGGTGCGGCCACCTGGTACAACGAGGTCGAGGTCGACACCCGCGCGGGCTTCGCGATGGCCGTCGAGCCCGACCGGCGCGTCGAGATGGTCGACCCGCACGTCCTGCGCGACCTGGGCCCGCAGCTCTACGAGCGCTTCCAGCACAAGTCCCCGGGCGCCACCGGACGTCAGCGCGTCCTCGTCGATGTGGCCTCGGGCGACCTCAACCTCACGACGGACGAGGCGGACCCCTCCACCCGGGCCGCCCTCCACTACGACGAGCACGGCGAGCCGGACGGCTACGTGAGCTACCGCTTCGCGGGCTGGGACGTCGCCCCGGCAACTCTCGAGGTGCTCGACTTCGTCGCCGCATCCGATGCCGCCTACGCCTCGCTGTGGGCGTTCCTGGGGGCCGTCGACCTGGTCGAGCGCGTCCGCTTCGGCTACTCTGCGCAGGAGTCGCCGCTGCCGTGGCTGCTGACCGACCCGCGGCGGGTGAAGATCACCGGACAGAGCGACGGCATGTGGCTGCGGATCCTCGACGTCGTCGACGCACTCGAGGCGCGTCCGTACTCCGTCGCCGGTGAGCTGACGCTGGCGGTCCGCGACGACATGGACCATGCCGAGGGCGTCTACCGACTCCGCTCGGACGGCAGGGCCGGCACTGTTGAGCGCATCGCTGACTCCTCCGACTCTCCGGAGGGCCGCGCGGCGGACCTGCGCATGGGTGTGCCGGAGCTGGGCTCCCTGTACCTGGGCGGTGCGGACCCCGTCGTCCTCGCCCGCGCAGGCCGGATCACGAAGGCCTCCGATGAGGCCGCCGTGAGGGCCCGCGGACTGCTGGCCCTGGAGCGGGCGCCGTACGCGCCGAACGACTTCTGAGGAGTGGACTCATGCCACTCCTCAGTTCGACGACCAGCGCCCGCTGCATCCGCTCGTGGCCGCTCCTGCAGCGCGGCGACGAGACGCACACCCCAGCCTGCGCGCACGCGCACCGTCCCGCGACGGACGGCTGTGATGCTCCTCTCATCGCGTTCGACCGGATGTGTCGCACCGGAGTCCACGGGGCCTCGGACGCCGGTGATCTCGCACCCAACCCCGCCAGCTGCGCCCGGAGGTGCCGTCGCCCGCGCGGGTGACGGATTGTGACAATGTGACGAAGCGCGGCGCGCTGTGTCGGCGCGAGACCTACCGTTGATCGCATGTCCTCAGCACCCTCCATCCGGGCCGCGGATCTCCCGCCCGCTCTCACCCCCGCTCCCACCCCGCATCCCCGCTTCACCGAACTGCCGCAGGCGGACCACGCGAAGACGCTCCGGGCCTCGGGCACCGGCACCGGCTCGCAGCAGACGCGGGTGCGGGTGCGCGACTTCGCGTTCGTCTCCGACGAGCCGGTGGCGATCGGCGGCCGCGACGAAGGCCCCACGCCCATGGAGTACCTGGCCGGTGCGGTGAACGCGTGCATCACGGTCGTCATCGATCAGTCCGCTGCGCGCTGCGGCCTGCCCGTCGACGCGGTGCAGACGTACACGCTGGCGAAGCAGGACACCCGTGGGCTGGCGGGCCGCGCGGACGTCCAGCCGTACATGTACGCGTACCGGTTGCAGATCGTCATCGCGACCGGCGAGACGCGCGAGACGGAGCTCGTCTCCTTCGCCGCGGCCGCCGAGCGGACCTGCCCGGCCATCAATCTCCTGCGCGATGCGAACACCGGCCTCGAGGTCGTGTGGTCCTTCGTCGCCGAGGCCGAGGACGGTGCCGCGGAGGCGCTCAGCAACGCGGCCTGGGGCTACCCCGTCGCGGGCGCCGCACCCCAGCCGTTCCTCACCGTCGTGAACGCGGATCGCGCGGGAGACCGCGCATGACCGCCGTCGGCCTCTGGACTTTGGGGCTGGCCCTGGCCTACACCGTCTGGCTCGTGGTGGGCGGGCGATGGCTCGTCGCCCGCCGGTCGACCGGCTCGAACTTCTTCGTGAGCGGCCGGTCCTTCAGCCCGTGGACCGTCGCCTTCTGCATCACCGGTCTGTTCTCCGGCTCCTCCTACATCGCGATCGTCGAGCTGAGCTACCGCACCGGCGTCTCCGCCATCTGGTACGGCGTCGCGGAGACCGTGCAGATCATCCTCATCGCACTCCTGCTGGTGAAGCCGCTGCGCAGGAAGCTCGTCGTGACGGTCACGGGCATCATCGGCGACCGGTTCGGCCGCGCCGCACAGGGTGTGGCTGCCGTCATCACCGGCTTCACCTTCCCCATGTACTCGCTGGCGACCGCGATCGCGTTCGCCTCCGCGCTCACCGTCATCACGGACGTGACGCTGTGGCAGTCGATCGCGCTCACCGCGGTCATCCTCTTCGCGTTCCTCGTCTTCGGCGGCATGCGCTCCGTCGCGTTCAGCCAGACGATGAACGTCATCGTCATCGCGGCGATGTTCCTCGTGGGCGTCTGGGCGATCCTCGCCTCGCCGGGCCTCGATGGTCTCGGTGAGTACACGCGCGCGAACCCGGAGATGGTCGCGCCCGCGAACGCGGGCGTCTCGCTCATCGTCGCGTGGTTCGGCACGTTCATCGTGAATGTGCCGCTCGCGCAGGCGGCGTTCCAGATGTCCATGTCGGCGCGCACCCCGGAGGACGGGCAGAAGGGCCTCTTCCTCGCCGCCGTCATCGGCGCGCCGCTCATCCTCCTGGGCGTCGTCGTGGGAGTCGCATCCGCCGCGGTCGTCCCCTCCGACGGCCGCCCGCTCCTGGCGATCTCCGAGTACATCACGCAGACGCTGCCGCCGTGGGCCGCCGCGGTCTTCTTCGTGGGCATGTGGGCGTGCGCGCTGGGCTGGGCCGGCCCCTGCCAGTTCTCCGGCGCGACGTCGCTGGGCCGCGACCTGGGTGGAGCCCTGCGCCCGCAGGCCAGCCAGGAGCAGCTCGTCCGCTACACGCGGGTCGCCCTGGTGCTGCTCACCGTCGTCCTCATCGTGTTCAGCATGCTCCGCGCGGAGGACTCCGCGTGGTGGAACATCATGGCCTGGACCCTGCGCAACGGCGCGACCTTCGCCCCCGTGCTCGCGGCGTTCTTCTGGCCGGTGGCCACGCGCTCGGCCGCGATGGCGTCCCTGCTGGGCGGCTTCGGCGCCGGCTTCGCGTGGTACGCCCTGTCCGGCTTCGATTCGACGGAGTTCCTCCTGGGCACGCACCCCGTGTGGGTCGGCATGATCGCGAACATGGTCGCCCTCGTCGTCGTGAGCCTGGCCGCGGGACGCTGGACGCTGGCGCAGGACCGGACACGGCGGGTCCGCGGGGCCTCGGCCCTGGGTGCCGCCGTCGTGCTGGCCGGCGTGCTCGTGACCTTCTGGTCGTGGGCGGCGACGCACGGGCTGGTGGGCCTGGGCCTGTTCCTCGTCGTGACCGCGCTGTTCGCCGCGGTCCTGCTGCTGACGGTCCCGGATGGGTCTGCGGATCCGTCGGAGGACACCGCCGCCGAGGCCGTGGCCGGCCCTGCGGACGCCGCACCTGCCGACTCGGTCCCGGAGGACGCAGTCGCGGGGGACACCTCACAGCGCTGAGTCCTGCGGTCACACCGCTCTGCCGCGAGCCTCCATGCGCCGAATGCATGGAGGCTCGCGGCTTCTGCCGTGCGGAGCGCATGGAGTCCTGGCAGGCTGAGGGAGTGGAAGCGCGAATCTGCACTGCGCTCTCGTAACAGGCACCACCTCGAAAGGACCCCTCTGTGATCACCCAGACCCGCGACGGCGACATCCTCACGATCGCGATCGACAATGCAGCGAAGGCCAACAGCCTCACGGCGGAGATGCTCACGCAGCTCATCGACGCGTTCGACGCGGCCTCTGCAGATCAGTCGCTGCGCGGTGTGCTGCTGACCTCCCGCGGGGGCGCCGGCTTCTCCGCCGGCATGGACACCGCGCAGTTCGACCACGCGGACTCGGAGCGCGCGTACGCGACGATCACGCATCTGGGCGAGGTCTGCGAGGCGGTGAAGAACTGCGATCTGCCGGTGGCGACTGCGATCCGCGGCTACTGCGTGGGCGGGGCCCTGGAGATCGCCGCTGCTGCGGAGTACCGCGTGGGTGCAGAGGACTCCTGGTACTCGATGCCGGAGGTGAGGATCGGCATCCCGTCCGTCCTGGACGCCGCCAACCTGTGGCGCGTCATGGGCTGGACGAAGGCGACGGAGCTCATCATGACCGCGAACCGCTTCACCGGGCAGGACATGGATCGCTGCGGCTTCCTCAACGCACTCGTCCCGGCCGATCAGGTCGAGGAGCGGGCGCTGCAGTACCTGCGCGACACGATGGAGTCCGACCGTGCGGTCATCGCCCAGCAGAAGCGCCTCTTCCGCACGTGGCGCAACACGCACGAGCAGACCGCGATCGCGGACAGCCGCAAGGAGTTCGCGCTCGCCTTCGCGCGGAAGGGCGACGCGCAGCGCCGGGACGCGCAGTGACGGCCGCGGCGCAGTCCGCCGGTGTCGCGCAGCCGGCCGGCGCGCTCGCCGGCGTCCGCGTCCTCGAGCTGGCGCGCACGCTCGCCGGCCCGTTCGCCGGGCATGTGCTGGCGGACCTGGGTGCGGACGTCCTCAAGGTCGAGCAGCCCGGCAGCGGCGACGAGTCCCGCCGCTTCACCCCGCCCACCTACGCGGGTGACAGCTGCTACTTCCAGGCCGTCAACCGGAACAAGCGGTCGATCGCGCTCGACCTCACGGATCCGGACGACCGGGCGACCCTCTACCGCCTCGTCGAGGACGCGGACATCGTGACAGAGAGCTTCCGCACGGGCGTGACCCAGCGGCTGGGTGTGGACTACGAGACCCTGCGGCAGATCAACCCGCGACTCATCTACCTGTCCGTATCCGGGTACGGGCGTGAGGGGTCGCGGGCGACCTGGCCGGCCTATGACATCGTCATGCAGGCGGAGACGGGCCTCATGTCGATGACGGGCACGGAGGCCGGCGAGGTCGTGAAGATCGGACCGTCGATCGCGGACATCTCGACGGGGATGTACTCCTCGATCGGGCTGCTGACCGCGCTCTACCACCGGGAGCGCACGGGTGAGGGGCAGTACTTGGACGTGGCGATGTTCGACGCGCAGTTCGGCGTCATGAACAACTGGGCGCTGTCCGTCCTGGGCACCGGGGAGGCGCCGCGACCCATGGGCGTGGGCAACCCCGCCCTGGCGCCGTACCAGACGATCGCGACGGCGGACGGCGACTACATGCTGGGCTGCGGGAACGACGGACACTGGCGCCGGTTCTGCGAAGCGATGGGATTCGAGGACCTCCTGGCCGATGCGCGGTTCACGACGAACGACGACCGGGTCGCCCACCGCGCCCCGCTCATCGCAGCGGTCGAGGATCGGACCCGCGGGCTGACCCGCGCGCAGCTGGATGCGGTCCTCAAGGACGCAGGCGTGCCCGGCTCGCCGGTGAATGACCTCCAGCAGGTGCTCGAGGATCCCTTCGCCGCAGAACGGGGCATCCTCCAGCCGCTCACCGGCCGCGAGGGCGTGAGCGCGGTCAAGTTCCCCGTCACCTTCGCGGGCACGCCGGTCATGGAGTACCGGCCCGCACCGGATCTGGGTGCCGACGAGGCCCAGTGGCAGGAGCGGTGAGGCCGCGGACCAGCTGACCCTCCGGTCCAGCTGGCGCGCCGGGCTGACTCAGTGGGCCAGCCCGGCGCGCCTCACCCCTCCAGCAGTGCGTCCACGAAGTGCCGGGCCAGGGGAACTGGCTCGACCTCCGGGATGACGATGCACACGACCCGCTCGTAGCCCGGCAGCTCGGCGGTCGCCAGGTCGCGCACTCGCATGAGGCTCAGGTTCGAGGTGGGCACGACCGACCAGCCCAGTCCCGCCTCGACGAGGCCCGCGATCGTGAGCGGCGAGTTCGTGAGCGTCTCCACCTGCACGCTCACGCCCTCCTCCTCGGCGATCCGCTCGAGGCAGCGCTGCACGCCGGAGGTGGCCGTGTACCCCACGCCCAGGTGTGCCAGCGCGAATTCCCAGGTCGGTGACGGGGGCAGGTCCGCCGAGGCCGGGGCCACCAGGTGGAACCGCTCCGATACCAGCGGGGTCACCGTCACCCCGCGGGTCTCCGGGAAGAGCGGCCGCTCCTCGCCGTCGGGCAGTCGCAGGCGGGCCGCGGAGATCGCGACGTCCGTGTCGCCGGACATGACGGCGGTGATCCCGTTGCCGGAGACGTCGTCCGTCGCCGTGAGCGTCGCCCGCGGGTGGCGCTCACGGAACAGGTTCGTCCAGATCGCCATGCGCTCGAACGCCATCGACGGGAGGACGGAGACCCGCAGGTCGCCCGCGTCGCCGGCGATGCGGCTGGTGAAGGCCCGCATCTCGCGGGTGCGGGCGTCCAGGATGGCCTGGGTGGTCCGGGCGAACTCCTGCCCCTCCGCTGTGAGACGCAGCCCCGCGGTCGACCGGTCGAAGAGCGGCACGCCCAACCGCCGCTCCAGGTCGCGCAGGATCCTGCTGAGCTGGGACTGCGACAGGTGCAGCGTCAGTGCGGCCTCGGTGATGGTCGGGGAGTCCGCAAGGGTCCGGAAGACCTCGAGGTCCCGCATGCTGGGGCTCTCCTCACCTGTTCGCGTCATGGTCACATCCTGCCGCGCGTGAGTCCCGCCGCTACTCCTGCCCCAGTCCCTGCGCGGGCGCGACCCGCGACATGCTGCGCGCCGGCAGGGCGGAGGCCAGCACCGCCGCCACGAGCGCGGCGACCGCGACGACCGCCAGCGGGATCGGTGGCACGGACAGGACCGGAGTCGCCGTGTCCACGATGAGCGAGGCGGTGCCCACCCACCCGAAGAGCACGCCCAGCCCCACGCCCACGACCAGCGCGATGACGGTCATGAGCAGCGATTCGGTCGTGATCATCCGGCCCACCGCTCCGCGGCTGAAGCCCAGCGCACGCAGCAGCGCGCCCTCCCGCCGCCGATCGATGACGGACAGCGTGAGCGTGTTGCTCACCCCGATGACCGCGATGACGACGGCGGCGGCCAGCAGGCCCAGCACGACGGCGATCGCCACCTGGAACGTGTCCGCGTACTGCGCCCGCAGCAGCGCCGGGCCCGCTTCCGTCGTCACGTCCAGAGCGCCCAGTTGCGAATCGACCGCCTCGATCTGCGACAGCGACGCGTCGTCGGCCAGCCGCACCCATGTCTGGGCGCTCGCCTCCGCACCGGCGGCCTCCGCGATCCGCGCGGCGTCCTCCCCGCTCACCAGAGCGGTGCCGCTGGGAGCGTCGCGCGACGGCTCGACGGAGAGGGTGAAAGCCTCCCCGCCCACGTCGACCCTCGCCTCGAGGTCCGCGTACTCATCCGTCGCGGCCTCGCCGCCCAGGTCGGACGGCGCCAGCCGGATGGTCCCCTCCTCGATGTCGAAGCCGTCGCTGCGCAGCACCGTCTCCTCCGCGTCGTCCGCACTCACGACGGTGAGGTCGCCGGTCAGGTCCGCCGCGGCCTCGGCAGAGGTGTCCCCGCCCGAGGCCGCGGCCGGCGCGTCCGCGATGGTCACCTCTGCGCGGGCCGCGGGGACGGCCGCGTGCTCGTCGGTGATGGGTGCGTCGTCCAGGACGGAATCGACCTGCGCGCCCGAGCCGTCGACGACGAGGTCGACGGGCGTGTCCTCCGCCGTCTGCTGCTCGATCGTGCGCTGGAGGCTCGCGGCACCGATGAGCACCGCGGACACGAGGGTGACGCCGATGAGCAGTGCCGCGGTCGTCGACGAGGACCGGCCCGGTGCGGAACTGGCCGATCGGCCCGCCAGGAGGACGGTCGTCGACCGCCCTGTGAGCCGGGACAGGACGCGGCCCATGAGACCCAGCAGCGGCGGCACGAAGGCGCGTGCGGCGATGAGCACCGCGACGAAGAGCGCGAAGCAGCCCAGGATGCCGATGGGGACGGAACTCGTCGTCACGGCCAGCAGGCAGCCGGCCAGACCGGCCGCGCCCAGCGCAGCGCCCACGAGCGCGCGGATCCACGGGAACCGCGACCGCGCGGGGGCGACGTCGGCTGGTCGCAGAGCCTCGATGGGGGAGGCGCCGCCCGCCTTGAACGCGGGGACCATGCCGGCGAGGACGGTGACCGCGATGCCCACGAGCGGACCCACGAGCAGCGCCGCCGGTGTGACGGAGAGCTGTGCGAAGTCCGGCATCCAGAAGGCGCGTGCGACACCGGACAGCCCCCAGCCCAGGAGGAGTCCCAGGGCCACGCCTGCGGCCGCGCCGACGATCCCCAGCACCAGTCCCTCGATCAGCGTCGCCCCGCGCAACTGGCGCGCGGTCGCGCCCACGGCGCGGTAGAGGGCGAGGACCCGGGCGCGGGAGGCGACCAGCACCTGGAACGTGTTCGAGATGACGAGCGAGGCGACCCCCACGGACAGGAGGCCGAAGGCGACCCCCACGATCGCGAGCATGTTCGACGACCCGGACAGGTCCTCGAGCTGGTCCTGGACGACCTCCTCGACGGTGAGCACCTGGACGGATGCACCGTCGACGGCGTCCCCGATCGCGGAGGCCAGCGCGGCCTGGTCCGTGCCGTCGTCGGCGCGGACGCGGATGGCGTCCGGGACGACCTCGGCCGGAGCCTGCTCCAGTCCCTCGTCGGTCATGTGGAGGGTCAGCCGCATCGACGAGGTGTCCGGCAGCAGGCCGGAGACGGTGACGGACTCCTCCTGCGGGCCGGACGTGACGCCCTCCAGCGCGATCGTGTCGCCCACCGCCACGCCCAGCGCGTCCGCGTCCTCCTGGGTGAGCGCGACCTGGTCGGCGGCATCCGGCAGCGAGCCGTCGACCGGCTCCGCGTCGGTCGTCGGCAGTCCCGTGACCGAGGCGGCCACGGACGTCGTGCCCGCGTTCGCCATGAGGAAGCCGGACTCCTCGAGGTGGGCGTCCGCGACACCGTCGACCGCGGTGACGTCCGCGAGAAGATCCTCGGTGAGCACCTCCGCATCCTCCTGTGGTGCGGAGGGGTCGACGGATTCATCGACCATGACGGCGACGTCCGCGTCCGACCACGAGGAGCGGACCTGGTTCTCCATCGTGTCTCCGAAGGCCTGGGAGAACAGGAGAGCCGCGACGATGAACGCGACGGACACGGCGATCGCGATGCCCGCGGCGACGAGGCGGCCCGAAGCGCTGCGCAGGTTCGAGAGTGCGATTCGGATCATCGGGCACCCCCGGTGTGGGTCGTGCCCGCGGCGTGGCCCGGGACCGGGGCCGCGCCGGCACCTGCGGGAGCCGCGCCCCCTGCTTGCCCGGCACCCGCGGTGACGCGGGTGAGAGCGGCGGCCACGGCCTCGGCGGTGGGGGAGTGCAGTTCGCCGGCCGGGCGGCCGTCGGCCAGCAGGAGGACCCGGTCGGCGCGGGCGGCGGCCTGCGGATCGTGGGTGACCATGACGACGGTCTGCCCGTAGTCGTCGACCGAGGCCCGCAGCAGTCCCAGCACCTCGTCCCCGCTGGCGGAGTCGAGGTTGCCGGTGGGCTCGTCCGCGACGATGACGTCCGGGCCGGTCACCAGGGCGCGGGCGACGGCGACGCGCTGCTGCTGGCCGCCGGAGAGCTCGTGGGGCCGGTGGTGCAGGCGGTCGCCGAGGCCCAGCCGGTCGACGATGCGGCGGACGATGGTGCGGTCCACCGTGCGGCCGGCCAGCTGGGAGGGCAGCAGGATGTTCTCGCGCGCCGTCATCGCGGGCACGAGGTTGAAGGCCTGGAAGATGAAGCCGATCCGGTCGCGCCGCAGGGCGGTGAGCCGGGCGTCCGACAGGCCGGTGAGCGGGGTGCCCGCCAGGATGACCTCGCCGGAATCGGGGGTGTCGAGGCCCGCGAGCATGTGCAGCAGGGTCGACTTGCCGGAGCCGGACGGGCCCATGATCGCGGTGAAGCATCCGGCGGCGATGTCGAGGGTGAGCCCGTCCAGCGGCCGGACGCGGGCCTCGCCCTCGCCGTAGGTCTTGACGAGGCGGATGGCGCGGATCGCGGGCTCCGAGGCGGGGGAGTGGTGCGGCTGTGGTGCGTACTGAGTGCCGGGTGCGTGCTGCGGTGCCGGCTGCTGGGCGTGTGGGTCCTGCGACTGCGGCTGGTGGGGCACGGGCTGTGGCTGCTGTGGTGAGTGCATGTCTCCAGCGTCGTCGCCGGCGGGGCCGCGCACATCGGACTGCGGGATGGTCATCAGTGTGGTGGAGACCACTGTGCACTGTGCGGGGAGGCCGCGGTGTCATACCGGGGTACGACGCGGCGTGAGTGCGTGGAGCTCAGGCGCCGGGGCTGACGATGCCCGCGTCGTAGGCGAAGATGACCGCCTGGACGCGGTCGCGGGCGCCCAGCTTCATGAGGATGCGGCTCATGTGGGTCTTGACGGTGGGCTCCGCGAGGACGAGCGCGTCGACGATCTCCGCATTGCTGAGGCCCTGCCCCACGAGTGCGAGGACCTCGCGTTCGCGCGGGGTGAGGGAGGCGAGGATGCGGGTCCGTTCCGGATCCAGGGGCGGGTGGGAGGCGCCGGTCGTGGGCGTGTGTGCGGAGGTCGGTGCCGCGGGTGACTGTGCGGACGGTGACGCGGACGCGGGAACATGCCCTGATGTCGTAGGAGACGCTGTCGTCGTGGTGTGGCGTGTCGAGTCGCTGTCAGCGGGACCGTCGACCGGCATGGACGGACCGTCATCCGGCGCGGATGACAGGAGGAGCTGGGTGTCGAGGAGTCGGCGGGTCGTCGAGGGTGCGATGACCGCGCCGCCGTCGACGACCGTGCGGATCGAGTCCAGCAGGATCTCCGGCAGCACGTCCTTGAGGAGGAAGCCGGACGCGCCGCCGCGCAGCGCCGCGAGCGCGTACTCGTCCTCGTCGAACGTCGTGAGGACGATGATCCGGGGCGCCCGGACGGTCCCCGCATCGGCGAGCTCCAGGATGCGGGAGGTCGCCTGGATGCCGTCCAGCCCGGGCATGCGCACGTCCATGAGGACGACGTCCGGCTGGACCCGTGTGACGAGGCTGATGGCCTCGTGCCCGTCACCGGCCTGCCCCACCACCCGGAGGTCGGTCTGCGAGTCGATGACGAGGGAGAATCCCGCCCGCACCAGGGACTGGTCGTCGACGAGGGCGACGCGGATGGGTGCGTCCGACGAGGCGGGAGCATGCGGCGAGGCGGGAGCGTGCGGATCCGTCATCGGGCGCTGTCCTCGATCGACTCCACGGGTGCCGGAGACGGATCCGCTCGTGGTGCGGCGGGCGCGCTGGGCGGCGTGGTCGTCGACTCGTCGGGCGAGCCACCGGATGACGCGTGGGTCTGATCGTCCGGCGACGCAGAGTCCGATTCGGAGTGATCCTTCGGGGTTGTCGCCGGGAACCGCGCGGTCACGGTGAAGCCGGGCTCCCTGCGGTTCCGCCCGGCTGTCACCGAGCCTCCGTACAGGGCGGCGCGCTCGCGCATCCCGGTGAGGCCGTTGCCGGTGCCCTCCGCGCTGTCCGGGTCACGTGGTGCGGAGACGCCGTCGTCGGTGATCCGGACGATCACCTCCCGGTCCGTGTCCCTCAGGTCCACCTGCGCCCGTGCGCCTGAGCCCGCATGCTTGAGGACGTTCGTGAGCGCCTCCTGGACGATGCGGTAGACGGCGAGTCCCGCGCCCTCCGACAGACGCTCCGCCGACCTCCCGCTGTCGAATCCGTCGATGCTGACCGCCAGCCCGGTCGCGCGGACGTCCGACACGAGCGACGGGACGGAATCGATCCCCGGCAGCGGCGCGGTCGGCTGCTCCGTCAGCCCGTCCGCGCGCAGGACGCCCAGCAGGCTGCGGGTCTGGGCGAGGGCGTCGCGACCGGTCGTCGCGATGGTGGTGAGGGCGGCCTCGGCGGCGTCGGGGTTGCTCGCGGCCGCATAGCGGCCGCCGTCCGCCTGCGCGATGACGACGGACAGCGAGTGGGCGATGATGTCGTGCATCTCGCGGGCGATGCGCATGCGCTCGGCGTCCGCGGCCAGCCGCGACTCCGACTCCCGCTCCTTCTCCAGGAGGCGGTTGCGCTCGCGGATGTCGTCGACGGCCGCGCGGCGGCGATGGAGGAGGATCCCCCACAGCCAAGCGGAGAGCACGATCGCCGCGCTGAGGGCGATGAGGACGACGAGGGCGATGTGCTCGGAACGGTCGACCGGACGTCCGCCGGGACCCATCGCGCTCTGCAGAGCCAGCATGTACGCCCAGACGCCGATGGCCAGCGAGCCCACGAGGCCCAGTCCCAGCACGATCCGCGAATCGCGGCGCGACCCCCACACGGCGGTCGAGAACACCGTGAGCGGGACCGCGAGGACCGCCATGGACGGACCCGTCCCCACGAGGACGGCCATCGTGCACCCCACGGCGATGAGGACGGAACTGGTGAGAGGAGTGATGCGTCGCAGAGCCAGAGGGAGAGTGATGAGCAGCGCGATCGTCGCGTCCAGCCACCGGGGGGCGATGCCGGTGGTGTTCACCAGCACGCGGGCCATGATCGAGTTCACACTGACGACGGCGACGGGGAGCGCCCAGAGGAGACCGTCGGAGATCCACGGATGAGCGCGGAGGACCCCGCGCAGCCGTGACCATGCGCTGCGCGGGGTCGATGCGGTCGTCGACGAGGGCGGGGTCATGCGTCCCACGCTAGTGGTGAGCGGCGGGCGGGACATCGTCCTCAGGGATGATCTCCGCCCGGACTCAGTCACCGGCGGTGGCCGCGGCCCGATGCGTGCGGAGGGTGCTCACGATGTTCCAGGCCGTGAGGACCCAGATGAGCGGGATGAGCCAGACCTCCGTGTCGAGGAGGGAGGCGTTCCCCAGGTCCGGATGCATGACCTCCTGAGTGAGGAGCGCGACGGTGAGGAATGCCGCCATGAGGATGTCCACCCCGATCGTCGCGATCCGTGTGGCTGCCGTCGTCCGGTTCGTGGCGACGTGGACGGCCGCGATCGCGGCGAGGCCGGCGAGCAGTGCCCAGTAGCCCACGAACCAGCCCACGCCCAGATCCGGATTCACGAAAGGCTCGCCGTCGTTCAAATGCCCCACGTAGAGGAACGTCGTGGGGACGAGCGGGAGCGCGGCCAGCAGGACGAGGAGGATGAGGGAGACGATCCCGTCTCCGCGGACCGAGCTGCCCGATGGCGCGATCTCCTCCAACTGGTCGACGGTCCACCGGCGCGGAGACCTGCCGGGTGCTGTGCCGGATTCCGCCCGATCGACGAGCGCGAAGACGAGGGTGAGGACCGCGAAGACGGTCAGCAGCGCGGACACCGTCCGTCCGATCGCGGTGCCCAGCAGGCCGCCCAGTTCCACCGGGTGCACGGTGAGTGAGTGGGCGAGGCCGCTGGCGACGAGCGTGATGACACCCACGGTGGGCAGGAGCCACGTGAGCGCCCACAGATACGTGCGGTAGAACCGCGGTCCGATGAGGTGCTGAGGCGTGCGTGCGAATTCCCGGGCCAGGGACTCGGGTGACCCGAGCTCCTCGAGGACCGCGGCCTCGGCGGCGGGGTCCGGGTGGGGGAGACCGGGGGATCGGCTGTGATCGAGGTCGGCGGCCTCGGGATCGGGGTCGACGGCCTCGGCGCGGGCCTCGAGCATGTCGGCGATCATGGCGCGGACCTCGGCGACGACCTCGTCGCGCTGGGATTCCGGCAGTCGCCGGGCGACGGAGCCCACATACCTGTCGGTGAGGGTGCTCATGGTGTGGAGTCCTTCCAGAGGTCGGTGAGGCTGGCGGTCAGGGCCAGCCATTCGGTGCGGAGTTCGTCAGCGACGCGGGAGCCCGCGTCCGTGAGCGTGTAGTACTTCCGGGGACGGGGTTCGTCCGTGTTCCACTCGGCGGTCAGCAGGCCCTGCTTGTCGAGTCTGCGCAGGAGGGGGTAGAGGGTGTTCGCCTCCACCTGGATCCCGGCCTCCGCGAGCGTTTCCAGCAGCGCGTACCCGTACTGCGGCCGCCGGCAGGCGACGAGGCACGCGAGCACGACGGTGCCGCGTCGCACCTCTTGGAGGTGGAGGGCGAGGGCATCGGGGGCGTCCTGCTGGACGGACGGGTCGGGGGTGGCCATGCACAGCACGATACTGTGTCACACACACTATGACAAGAGACGCAGGGTTGTGCGGGGGCTGCGGTGGGTTCGAGCAGGGCGGCGTGTCGTTCACGATGTGAACCCCCGCGCGCACCTGAGAGCCGGAGTCACTACAGTGGGGTGATCCGCGAAGACGCTCCAGGAGGAGAACTGTGTCCAAGCCCGTCGTGCTGCTCGCCGAGAACCTGTCGCCCGCCACCGTCGAGGCCCTGGGTCCCGACTTCGATGTGCGCCAGGTCGACGGTACGGACCGCCCCGCACTCCTGGAGGCGCTCGCCCAGGCGAACGCGGTCCTCGTCCGGTCCGCCACCCAGATGGACGCCGAGGCGATCGCCGCAGCGCCCCGCCTCCAGGTGATCGCCCGCGCGGGCGTGGGCCTCGACAACGTCGACGTGCCCGCCGCCACGACTGCCGGCGTCATGGTCGTGAACGCGCCCACCTCGAACATCATCTCCGCCGCCGAGCTCACGATGACGCACCTGCTGGCGTCCGCCCGCTTCTTCGGTGCCGGCCACGCCTCCCTCAAGGAGGGCCGCTGGGAGCGCAAGCGCCTCACCGGTGTCGAGCTGTACGAGAAGACGCTGGGCATCGTGGGCCTGGGCCGGATCGGCGGTCTGGTCGCCGAGCGCGCCGCTTCGTTCGGCATGAACCTCGTGGGCTACGACCCCTACATCTCCGCCTCGCGCGCCGCTCAGATGGGCGTCAAGGTCGTCGACCTGGACGAACTGGTCGCCACCTCGGACTTCATCACCGTCCACATGCCCAAGACGCCGGAGACGATCGGCATGATCGGTCGCGAGCAGCTGGCGAAGGCGAAGCAGGGCGTCCGCGTCGTCAACGTGGCCCGCGGCGGCATCATCGACGAGGAGGCCCTCGCCGAGGCCGTCGCCTCCGGCCGTGTGGGCGGCGCCGGCATCGACGTGTGGAGCCAGGAGCCGCCGGAGCACTCCGCGCTCATGGAGCTGGACGCCGTCAACGTCACCCCGCACCTGGGCGCCTCGACGGACGAGGCGCAGGAGAAGGCCGGCGTCGCCGTCGCCCGCTCCGTCCGCCTGGCCCTGGCCGGCGAACTGGTCCCGGACGCGGTCAACGTGGCCGGCGGCCGCATCGACGAGGACGTGCGCCCCGGCATTCCGCTCACCGAGCGACTGGGCCGGATCGTCGCCGCGCTGACGGAGACCGTCACCCACTTCAAGATCGAGGTGAAGGGCGAGATCGCGTCGAAGGACGTGGGCGCCCTCAAGCTCGCAGCCCTCAAGGGCCTGTTCCGCGGACGCGTCGACGTCCCCGTCTCCTACGTCAACGCACCCGTGCTGGCGGAGGAGCGCGGCATCGACACGGAGCTCACGACCTCCAGCGTGGCCGACGGCTTCCGCAACGTCATCACGCTCGTGGCGACGACGGCCTCGGGCGCGCAGGTGTCCGTGTCCGGCACGCTCACCGGCCCCAAGCAGGTGCAGAAGCTCGTCGAGGTCAACGGCTTCGAACTCGAGATCACGCTGACGGACCACCTGCTCATCTTCGAGTACGTCGACCGTCCCGGCGTCATCGGCATGTTCGGCCAGTCGCTGGGCCGCAACAACGTGAACATCGCCGGCATGCAGGTGTCGCGCGCCTCCGAGGGCGGCAACGCACTGTCCGTCCTGGCGGTCGACTCCGAAGTCACGGCGGAGATCGTGCAGACCGTCGCCGCCGCAGCGGACGCCGCGCACGCGGCCGCAGTCAACCTGACGGAGGACTGAGCCCCCGCGCAGAATGCGCGACAGCTGAGCAGCACGGAGCGGCCGGATCGCACACGACCCGGCCGCTCCGTCATGCAGAGGATCGGAAGGAACGGACGACATGGCAGAGCAGGACGCGACCCGCGCAGGAACCGGGGCCGGTGGAGGTGCCGCGACCCACGGTGGGGGAGCGGCGGGTGCGGGGCAGACCGTGCCGGCCGGGGCCTCGGCGGCGGAGGCACCGGTCGCACCGACCCGGTGGACCGGGTACGTGCGGATGCTGGGACCCGGCATCGTGCTGGCACTGGCGAGCGTGGGCGCCTCCGACATGGTCACGACGCTCAACTCCGGAGCCCAGTTCGGACTGGCACTGGTCTGGGTGTTCGTCGTGGGACTGCTGCTCAAGTACGGGCTGTCCGAGGCGATCGCGCGCCTGCAGCTGACGGCGGACCGGTCGTTCCTGTCACATGCGACGGACGCGGGGGGTCGACTGTTCCCCGTGCTCCTGCTCATCGCAGAGCTGCTGGTGGGGCTGTTCTTCGGCGCCGGTGTCGCGGCGATCACGACGCTGGTCGTGCAGGCGCTGTTCCCGTCGCTGCCCTTCTGGCCCACCCTGCTGGTACTGGTCGCGTCCGCGGTGGTGCTGCTGTGGATCGGGCGATACAGCGCGGTCGAGAAGGCGATGGTGGGCTTCGCGATCCTCATGTTCCTGGGCATCGTGTCCCTGGCGATCGGGTCGCTGGGCGATGGCGACGCGCAGCGGACCGCGGTGCAGACGATCGTGCCGGTGTACCCCAGCGACTCGCCGCTCGCGGTGCTGTCGCTGATCGGCGGTGTGGGAGGTGCGACCGGCATCATGGCCTACACGTACTTCGTGCAGGAGAAGCGGTGGAGCGGGCCCACGTGGAAGAGGGTCGTGCGCGTGGACCTCGCGTTCAGCTACATCCTCATCGGCGTGTTCGCCGTCGCGATGAGCGTCGTGGGTGCGTTCTGGCTGTTCGGGCAGGGGCACACGATCGAGAGCAACGACGCGGTGTTCCAGGTGGGCGATCTGATCGGAGATCAGCTGGGCGCGTGGGCGTGGGTGCTGTTCCTGCTGGCGTTCTTCTGCGTGACGTACTCGAGCCTGCTGGGCGGTTTCCAGGGCATCGCGTACGTGACCGGCGACTGCCTGCGCGTCATCCGCCGGTACCCGCATCAGGACGAGCCCCGGTTCGCGATGTCCGCGAAGGCGGTCGAGTTCAAGATCGCGCTGGTCTGGCTCACCGTCTGCACCCTGGGGCTGCTGACGGTCGAGCGGGTGCTGGGCTACGACCGGCCCGTGACGCTGGTCCTCGTGTACGCCGCGATCAGTTCCTTCATCCTGCCGATCCTGGCGGTGCTGCTGCTGATCCTGCTGAACCGCGGATCCGTGGCGGCGTCGCTGCGCAACGGGTGGCTGTCGAACTCCGTGCTGGTCCTGTGCCTCGTCCTCTTCACCGTCCTGGCGGGCGTCCAGGTGGTCGAGACGGTGCGGGGGCTGCTGGCCGTGTGAGGGGGAGTCGCAGGGTTCCGCAGGGTGCTGACAGCGCCCCGAATCCTGCCAACCTGGCGGATCTCTGATTGACTGGGGAGAGTTCCATGCGATTCCGGCGACCCCCAGCGGACGTCCGCGCAGTACGACGCCGCGGATCGCTGCAGTCGACAGGGAGGCGCGATGGCGAACCCGGAGCACGAAGCAGAACCGACAGAGATGGCGGGGACTGCGGTCTCAGCTGACAACGAGAGTGAGACCCAGACGCCGATCGCGGCGGAGCCGGACAGTGCACCGCCATCCGACGGCGCGCAGACGGTCGTCACCGGGGAGGTGCACCCCCGGATGAAGATCAAGGACTCCGACACCGACGAGGAGATCACCGCCAAGCTCATCAAGCAGGGCGTGCGGCTGGGGAAGGGCACCATCGCGCCGCGGGTGTTCTGGCCCTCGCTCATCTTCGTCCTGGGGTTCGCACTCTTCGCGATCATCGCCCCGAACGCGACGGACACGGCCCTGACGGGCACGCAGAACTGGATCGTCACGAACCTGGGCTGGTTCTACCAGATCGTCATCGCCGTGTTCATCGTGTTCGCGATCATCATCGCGTTCAGCCGGTTCGGCAAGATCACGCTGGGCCGTGACGGGGAGAAGCCGGAGTTCGGCGTCCTGTCGTGGTTCGCGATGCTCTTCGCGGCCGGCATGGGCATCGGCCTCGTCTTCTACAGCGTGGGCGAGCCGCTCACCTTCGCCACGAGCGGTCCCAAGCCGGGCTGGCCGGGCACGGAGACGGTGGACGGAGTGACCTCGGTCCTGCCGGGCAGCGAGAGTCAGGTCGCGCTGCTGGCCATGGCGCAGACCTTCGTGCACTGGGGTCTGCACCCGTGGGCCTGCTACGCCGTCATCGGACTGGCGCTGGCCTATGCGATCCACCGCCGCGGCCGTCCGGTCTCCATCCGGTGGGCGCTGGAGCCGATCTTCGGCGAGCGGGTCAAGGGATGGATCGGCGACCTCATCGATGTGCTGGCCGTCTTCGGGACCCTCTTCGGCATCGCGACGTCGCTGGGCCTGGGCGTCCAGCAGATCTCGTCCGGCATGATGGCGATGGGCGTGGTGGACAGCGTGGACAACACGCTGCTCGTCATCCTCGTCGTCATCATCACCCTCCTTGCGACGACGTCCGTCATCTCCGGTCTGGGACGCGGCATCAAGTGGCTGTCGAACATCAACCTCAGCATGGCGGGGATCCTGCTGATCTCCGTGCTGCTGCTGGGGCCCACGCTGTTCCTCTTCCAGAACCTCGCGCAGTCCGTGGGCGTCTACCTGGCTGAAGTGCTGGGGATGACCTTCGACGCCGGTGCCTACACCGGTGAGGACGGTGCGGCGTGGTCCGCGTCCTGGACGATCTTCTACTGGGGCTGGTGGATGGCATGGGCTCCGTTCGTCGGCGTGTTCATCGCGCGCATCTCGCGCGGCCGCACGGTCCGCCAGTTCATCGCCGGAGTCCTCCTGGTGCCCACGACGGTCGGCTTCATCTGGTTCGCGATCATGGGAGGTGCGGGACTGCACCGCCAGCTGTTCGGAGAGGCGGGCCTCGTTGATCCGGTCGAAGGTGTCATCCCGGAGGCCGCGCTGTTCGACATGCTGGGCGGTCTGCCGCTGGGGTCGATCCTGTCGGTCATCGCGATCGTCCTCGTTTCGATCTTCTTCATCACGTCTTCTGACTCCGGTTCGCTGGTGGTGGACATGCTCGCCTCCGGCGGTCATCCCAACCCGCCCACGTGGTCACGCGTCCTGTTCGCGATGCTCGAGGGGCTGCTGGCGATCGGGCTGCTGCTGTCCGGCGGTCTCACCGCGCTGCAGGCGGGGTCGCTCGCGACCGCGCTGCCCTTCAGCGTGATCCTCCTGCTCATGTGCTGGGCGACGTTCCGGAATCTGAGCCAGGATCAGAAGCGCCGGGACGAGATCGAGTTGCGGGCGCGGTACGAACGGTTCAGCCGCCAGCTGGCCGACGACTTCGATGATGCGTTCGGTGGACAGGTCGACTCGCGTGTCGACGAAAGGATCGACTACAGGATCTCCCGGACGACCGGGGTCTTCGATCGTCGGTCGCGTGAGGGCCGTGGTCAGGAGCGCGGCCAGGAACCGGGGGAGAAGAAGCACTTCGGCTTCGGCCGCCGGAAGGAATGAGGACCGGGAGAGTCTGAGCCTCCGGCCCGGGGCTGTGCGGTGCTGACAGCGCGTCGGCGCTCCGCGACCCCGGGCCGTTCGCGTGTCAGCGGTAGGTGACCATCTCCGGCTGCTGGTGGGTGTGCTCGTTGAACGAGACGAGGCTGACTCCGCCGCGGCCGGTGACGATCTTCGTGATGCCGGTGTTGATCGTCACGCGGGTGAACGCCATCCACTGGTCGAAGTCGCCGCCCATGAGGCGGGAGACCGTCCGCCCGATCGACCCGGCGCTCGAGACGATGAGTGTGCTCTCCCCGCTGCCGGTGGCCGCGCGTGCGTCGTCGAAGGCACGGTCGACCCGTGTCGTGAAGGCGGAGTGCGTCTCCTCGTAGTCCCCGTCGTTCCGGCTGTCCGCCCACCGGGCGATGCCGCGCTCCAGTTCGTCCTGGAACACCCGCGAGTCATGTGCGGCTCGCGGGTCCGTGTCCGTGAGAGCACCGGTGATGCTCCATGCGGAGTACTCGTTCCAGCCGGAGTCCAGGCGCGTGGGGATGGCGGTGGCGTTCGTGCGGCTCGTGTCGTCTGTGGTTGTCGTGGACAGAGGGGGCGCCTCTGCTGGGATGGTGGTGCCGGGGTCCGAGTGGGCCGTGGCACCGGGGCCCGTCCGGACGACCGTGCCCGGATCCGTCTGCGCGAGTGCGGACTCCGCGGTGCCGATCGCCCCGGGGGTCTCCGGAGCACTCACGGCGCCCAGTCCCTCGAGGATGCCCTGGGCCGTCTGCTGCTGGCGGAGCATGGACCCGTGGATGATGCGAGTGGGACGGACACCCAGGGACGCGAGATGTGCGCCGGTGATGCGGGCCTGCTGATGCCCCGTGTCGGAGAGACGGTCGTAGTCGTCCGTTCCGAACGACGCCTGTCCGTGCCGCACCAGATACAGAACACCCATGTCGCTCCTCGCTTCCTCTTCCCGCCGCACACATCCTTGTGCGAGCGATCGATCGCCACGTGCAGTCTACGAGGTGCGCAGTTGGTGCTGTGTGAGCGTCCGCGAGACGGAGCTGCGCAGGCGGGCCGCAGTGCATGCAGCGCAACACTGAACACGTCCGGACGGTCGTGCGTGGAGAAGTGCGCGGTTGACTGTGCACTTCCGTTGTTGAGTGAGTCACTTTCAGCACCGTTCAGGTGCGTGGATTGCACACTCAATCCACAAACTGCACACTCAATCGGCTGAGTGCCACGGCGCAGTGCGTCTTTCGCAGCGATATGTCGTGCGCACCGTGTCTGGCGCCCTGCGTACACACACGTGTGAAGTGCGACATGCGGATCCACAGCGGTGAGCGAGGACGTATTCGAGCTGATGCAGAAGGCTAGCGTCAGGCGCATGGAACGACCGACCGAGCATCCTCTGCGCGACTCGCAACCGCTCCGTCGGGTCGAGGTGCCGGTACTGGTGCACAGTTCGACGATCCAGGACTTGGGTCTCACGCCGTTCCATCTGACTCGGCGTGCCGGATTCACTCGGGTCGTCCGCGGAGTCGTCGCCCACCCGACGCGGAAGGTATCGGTCGACGTCCCACGATGGGCCGACGAACGCTGGATGGGCGTCCGACTTCGGGTGGCGGCGCTTCAGCTCTCGCGCCCCGAGGCTGTGGCATCACACGGGACAGCTGCGCTCTTGCACGGGTGGGTGCTTCCCGGCCGGATGCAACGCGGTGACCAGATTCACCTGACGACGGATGTGTCCGCCGTGCGCCGTCGCGAGGTCGTGTCGCATCGGTACGAGGTGTCTGACGTCCTCGACGCGTACGGCATCCGCCTCACTGGTCTGTCGGAGACCCTCCGCGACATCGCGGACGGCCTCTCCGACGTCCAGCTGCTCGAGCTCCTCGAGGGAGTGTGCGGTCACTGGCACGGCACGCCCTCCGTCACTCCCGAAGAGCTGCTCGCGGCGGTCCCGCACTGGCCGCGCTTCCGGGGGAGTGCTCGGCTGCTGCGCGTCCTCCCGTATGTGCGCGCGGACGTCGGCTCACCGCAGGAGACCCAGCTGCGCCGGACGATCGTGGCAAACGGGTTGCCGGAGCCTCGGGTGGCGCACCCGGTCGTGATCGCCGGGATCACGTTCCATCCCGACCTCTCCTACCCGGACCTGCGCATCGCGATCGAGTACGAGGGCGACCACCACCGGACGGACGCGCGCCAGTGGGACTCGGATATACGCCGGGAGGGGCTCTTCCGCGACGTCGGCTGGGCCTACTTCCGCGTCACGCGCTCGACGAACATGCGCGAGTTCCTCGATCGGCTCGAGGCGGAGGTCACCCACCGCAACAGCACGTGACGAGACCCCACCTGACGCGATCCTGCCTGGCCCGATCCTGCCTGACCCGCCCCTCGCCGATCACGCGTTCCAGAGGCCGTACGACGAGGCGAGCTCCTGGATCTTCCGGGCGCGCGCCAATCGCGGCAGGTAGGAGCCGTCGGTGATCTCCGCGCCCTCCTCCGCGTCCAGGAGCAGCTCGCGGGCCCAGCGCTGCTCGTCCTCGGACGGGGCCAGCGCCTCGTTGATGGTCGCGGTGAACGAGGGCGACAGCGTGAGCTTGCCCGCCATGCCCATCTTGATCGTCCACGCGCAGTCGTCGCGCAGCTGCTGATCGGTGGCGCCCAACCCGGACGGCCCGTCGATGGCTCCGGGCAGTCCGCCCACCCGCGACGCGATGACGAGCCGCGACCGCACGTACGCGAGCGCCAGCGGATCGTCGGACATGCCGGTGTCCTTGCGCAGGTCGTTCGTGCCCAGCGCCAGGCGGAACGTGCCCGGCGCCCGCGCGATCTCCGTCGCGTTCTCCACGCCGATCGCCGTCTCGATGAGCGCCAGCACCGGCACGCCGGCACCGCCCCTCATCGCCGTCCACGTGACCTGCTCGGGCGCCTCCGTGTTGGGCAGCATGAGGCCGCGCAGCCCGGGCAGCCCGTTGAGCGCCGCCAGGTCGTCCTCCCAGTACTTCGACTTCACGTCGTTGATCCGCACCCATGCCGTCATCTGCGGCTCCCCGCTGTCCGGATCGAGCTCCGACAGCGCCCGGACCACGTTGTCGCGTGCCTCGTCCTTCGCCTCATCCGGGACGGCCGCCTCCATGTCGAAGATGACGGAGTCCGCCTCCGACCGCTGGGCCGGCTCGAACAGCTGCGGTTTGACGGCGTTGACGAGCAGCCAGGTGCGGGACAGCTTGGCGGGCAGGGACGCGGCACGGGCATTCCGGATGGGGGGTGTCGACATGAGAACGAGTCTAGGGTGCGGACGCGCGCGTCCGCGCCCTCGGAATCCCGCCAATCCCACGACTCGAGATCCCCAGTCGAATGATGAGACCGCGCCGCTACGATCCCTTCCATGACCACGTTCAAGATCGCAGTGATGCCCGGTGATGGCATCGGCACGGAAGTCGTCCCCGAGGGCCTCAAGGTCCTGTCCCGCGCGATCGAGGTGACCGGCACGGACGCGACCCTCCAGACGGAGCAGTTCGAGGCGTCCGCCCGCCGCTGGCACGAGACCGGCGAGACCCTCACGGACGACGAGCTCGAGCGCCTCCGCGACTTCGACGCGATCTTCTTCGGCGCGTGCGGCGACCCGTCCGTCCCCTCCGGCGTGCTGGAGCGCGGCATCATTCTCAAGCTGCGCTTCGGCCTGGAGCACGGCGTCAACCTGCGCCCCTCCAAGCTGTACCCCGGCGTCGCCTCGCCCCTGGCGAACCCCGGCGACATCGACTTCCTCGTCGTCCGCGAGGGCACGGAGGGCTCGTACACCGGCCAGGGCGGCACGCTGCGCGAGGGCACTCCGCAGGAGATGGCGACGGAGGTCTCCGTCAACACCCGCTACGGCGTCGAGCGCACGGTCCGCTACGCCTTCGAGCGCGCGCAGGCCCGCGACAAGAAGCTCGCCTACCTGCACAAGACGAACGTCATGGTCCACGCGGGCCACCTGTGGCGCCGCACCGTCGAGTCGATCGCGCCGGAGTTCCCGGACGTCGAAGTCACCTATCAGCACACGGACGCCGCCATGATCTACATGGTCGCGAAGCCTGAGGACTACGACGTCATCGTGACGGACAACCTCTTCGGCGATCTCGTCACGGACCTGGCCGCCGTCGTGACGGGCGGCATCGGGCTGGCCGCCAGCGGCAACATCAACGTCGAGGGCACGGCTCCCAGCCTCTTCGAGCCCATCCACGGCTCGGCCCCGGACATCGCCGGCCAGGGCAAGGCCGATCCCACGGCCAGCATCCTCTCCGGCGCCCTCATGGCGGAGCACCTGGGCCTCACGCGGGTCGCCCAGGCCATCCAGGCCGCCGTCGAGGCCGACCTCGCTTCCCGCGGCGACGCCCCCCGCACCACGTCCGAGGTCGGGGACGCCATCGTGTCCCGCCTCGCCTGAGAGGCCCGTTCGTACGGCACCCGGCCGCGGCCTCGGGAACACCGCTCCCGAGGCCGCAGCCGGTCCGGTCTCCCCAGCCCCTCCCAGCGCTCCGCCCACCTGCGGAGCGGGGTGGGGTCCGCAGGCGACCCTGCGTTAGAGTGACCGCAACCACACACCATCTCGCAGAGAGAGAAGGACGCAATGACGACGTTCGCACTCCAGAAGAATCCGCAGCCGCAGACCCCGTCTGTGCGCGATGTGATTCTGGGTGCTCCCGTGTTCGGCACGCAGTTCACGGATCACATGTCCCACATCCGCTACACGACGGAGCAGGGCTGGCACGGGCACGAGGTCGTCCCGTACGGCCCGCTGTCGATCGACCCCGCGGCGGCCGTCCTCCACTACGCGCAGGAGATCTTCGAGGGCATGAAGGTCTACCGTCATGCCGACGGCTCGGTGTGGACCTTCCGCCCCGACCGCAATGCGGAGCGCATGAACAGGTCGGCGGAGCGCATGGCTCTGCCGCAGATGGACGACGGGGACTTCCTGGACTCGCTCCGCGCACTGGTCGAGCAGGACAAGGACTGGGTGCCCACCCCGCGCGACGACCAGGACGAGGTGAGCCTCTACCTGCGTCCGTTCATGATCTCCGTCGAGCGGTTCCTGGGTCTGCGCCCCACGCAGCAGGCGGACTACTACGTCATCGCCTCGCCCGCGGCGGCCTACTTCGCCGGCGGCGTCAAGCCGGTGCGGATCTGGCTGTCGGAGAACGTCAAGCGCGCGGGCAAGGGCGGCACCGGCTTCGCGAAGTACGGCGGCAACTACGCGGCGTCGACCGCGGCGATGATCGAGGCCGGCCAGAAGGGCTGCGACCAGGTGCTCTTCACGGACGCGACCGACGGGACGCACCTGGAGGAGCTGGGCGGCATGAACCTCATGCTCGTCACCTCCGACGGGAAGCTGCTGACCCCGCCGGTGTCGGAGACGATCCTGGACGGCGTCACCCGCCGGTCGATCCTCGACCTGGCGCCGCAGCTGGGTCTCGCCCCGGAGGAGCGGCCCATCACGGTCGACGAATGGCGCACGGGCGCGGCGGACGGCACGATCGTCGAGGCGTTCGCGTGCGGCACCGCCGCCGCCGTCACCCCGATCGGCAGCCTCGCCGCCGAGGGCTGGTCGTTCACCCAGAGCGAGCAGCCCGGCGAGGTCACCATGAACGTCCGCCGCACTCTGCTGGACATCCAGTACGGCCGCGCCGAGGCCCCAGCCGGCTGGATGGTGCAGCTGGCCTGAGCTGACGGAGACATCCGGACCGCTGCGGTCCGGAGGAGGGGAGTGGGTCCCATGAGAGCAGATCTCACGCTCTGCGCCGCGTGCGGCGTGGAGGCGGCGGACCCGCTCCCCTCCGTCTGTCCCATCTGCGAGGACGAGCGGCAGTTCGTCCCCCGTGGCGGCCAGGTGTGGACGACGACGGGTGAACTCGCGGAGTCCGGACGGCGGATCGTCCTCGACGAGGTGGAGCCGGGTCTGCACTCCCTGCGCGTCGAGCCGCGCACCGGGATCGGGCAGACGTGCTACCTCGTGAGGACGTCCTCGGGGAACGTCCTCTTCGACGTGCCCCCGTACCTCGACGACGAGGCCGTGGCGGCGGTCGCCGGGCTGGGCGGGATCGACGCGATCGTCGCGAGCCACCCCCACATGCACGGGCTGCAGGTCGCGTGGAGCGAGGCGTTCGCGGGTGCCCGCATCCTCGTCGCCCGCCGCGACCGGTCGTGGGTGCAGCGTCCCTCGCCGCACGTCACGGAGTTCGAGGATGAGGCGGAGGTGCTGCGAGGCGTCCGCGTCCGCCGCGTGGGCGGGCACTTCCCCGGCAGCTGCGTGGTGACCTTCGAGGCCCGCGACGGGGCGCTCGTCCTGCTGGGCAGCGACTCGATCTCACCCGTCGCCCGGGAGGGGTGGGTCACCTTCATGCGGTCGTTCCCCAACTACCTCCCGCTCTCCGCCGGTGCCGTGCGCGGCATCGCCCAGCGGGTCGCGGACCTGCCCGTCGAGCGCATCTACGGCAGCTTCGGCCAGCGGACCCGTCAGGACGGAGCGCGGGCGATCGCGGAGTCTGCGGAGCGCTACGCGGAGTGGGTCTCCGGCGTGCACGACGACCGTGTGGGCCACGACGACGAACCCGTGGGGCACGACTGAGTCTTGGTCACAGAATGATCACGATGCGGCACGCGTCACCCCCTTTTTCGCAGAAGCGCGAAAAAGGGGGTGTACTGTCGCACGCATGTCATCTTCAGAGGCTCGCGCAGGTGCGGGCACAGCCACCGTCGGCTCCGCTCTGCCGACGACCGCGGACGTCATCGCGGACCTCCCCTGGCGCTGGCGCGTCCAGGGCTCGATCTTCCTGGTGGGCGGCCTGGGCTTCATGTTCGACGCCTGGGACGTGGCCCTCAACGGGTTCCTCATCCCGCTGCTGAGCGACCACTGGAGCCTCTCCGTCGGCCAAGCCGCGTGGATCGCGACGGTCAACCTCATCGGCATGGCCGTGGGCGCGTTCGTGTGGGGCGGCATCGCGGACCGGATCGGGCGGAAGAAGGCCTTCACGCTCACCCTCCTGTGCTTCTCGATCTTCACCGCGCTGGGGGCGCTGAGCCCCAACATCTGGATCTTCTGCCTCCTGCGGTTCTTCGCGGGGTTCGGTCTGGGCGGCTGCATCCCCGTCGACTACGCGCTGGTGGGCGAGTTCTCCCCGGCGAAGCACCGCGGTCGTGTGCTCACGGCCCTGGACGGCTGGTGGCCGATCGGGGCGACCCTGTGCGCCTTCGTCTCCGCCTGGCTCATCTCCTTCTCCGACTGGCGTGCGGTCATGCTCATCATGATCCTGCCTGCCCTGCTGGTCTTCGGCGTGCGCCTGTTCGTGCCGGAGTCGCCCATGTACCTCGCGAGCGTGGGCCGGCACGAGGAGGCGGACGCGATCGTGCGGAGGCTCGTGCGGGCGACCGGCGCGGAGGTGACCCAGTGGCGTCGTGCAGAGGTCGCGCCTCCCGCAGCGACCCCGGGCACCTGGCGCGGGAAGCTCGCGGCGATCACCGGCCAGATCGCGGACCTGTGGCGCTGGTCGACCCCGCTCACACTCGTCGCGTGGTCCCTCTTCGTCTCCGTGCTGCTGCTCTACTACGCGGCGCTCACGTGGCTGCCCAAGATCCTGCAGACGCAGGGGCTGGCGGACGAGGCCGCGTTCATCGTCACCGGTCAGATGACCGCCGTGGGCATTGTGGGCGTCGTCGTCTCCGCCCTGTTGGTGGAGAAGATCGGCCGCAAGTGGCAGCTGGGACTGTCCGCCATCCTCGCGGCCGCCGCACTCGTGGGCTTCTCGTGGGTGCTCGAGGCATCGGGGGTGGAGCTGTCCGGTACCGCGCAGACGCTCATCCTGGTCTTCGGCTTCCTCATCCAGATCGCGATCCCCACGCTCTACACGTACGTGTCGGAGCTCTACCCCACGAGCCTGCGGGCCTCCGGGTTCGGGTGGGCGTCCGCCGCCTCCCGCGTCGCGACGGGCATCGCCCCGCTGGTGTTCGGCTCGTTCCTGTGGCCGGTCCTGGGGCTCACGTGGACCTTCGCGCTCACCGGCGGACTCGTCGTCATCGCGATCATCCTCATGGCGGTCCTCGCGCACGACACGACGGGACGCGAGCTGGACTGACCTTCCGGTCGGGTCGGCCCCGCGGCTGCCCGGGCCGACGGCGCACTGCGGGTCCGGACCGAGGCCGGGGTGCGTCCGTGCCCGTCGCTAGGGTGGGTGCCATGACGGAACGCATGGCACCCACCCCGCCCGACCCGCACCTCTGGCTCGAGGACATCGAGGGCGACGACGCCCTGGCCTGGGTGGACGCGCAGAACCGCCGGACGCTCGACGCGTTCTTCGACGCGGACGCGCAGGCGACCTCGGACGCCATCCGTGCGGCCCTGGACTCGGAGGACCGGATCCCCGGCGTCAGCAAGCTGGGCGAGCACTACTACAACTTCTGGCGCGACCGGCAGCACCCCAAGGGACTGTGGCGGCGCACCACGTGGGACTCCTACACGACGGACGCCCCGCAGTGGGAGGTCCTCCTGGACGTCGACGCGCTCGCGGCCGCAGACGGTGTCGACTGGGTGTTCCACGGTGCGCGGGTGCGCCGCACGGACCGCCGCCGTGCGCTCATCCTCCTGTCCCCGGACGGCGGCGACGCCCACGAGGTCCGCGAGTTCGACCTCACCACCCGCACCTTCGTGGACGAGGGGTTCCACCTGCCCACCGCGAAGGCGCAGGCCGCCTGGTTGGACGACGACACGCTGCTCATCGCGACGGACTTCGGTCCCGGCTCGCTCACGGACTCCACGTATCCGCGCAGTGCCCGCGTGCTGCGCCGCGGGCAGGGCCTGGACGAGGCGCGGGAGATCCGGTCCGTGCCGCAGGAACTCCTGTCGATCTTCACCGGTGTCGACCGCACGCCCGGGTTCGAGCGCGCCCTCATCGTCGAGGCGATCGACTTCTACCGGTCGCGCACGTGGGTGCGGGACCTGCCGCTCACGGATGCGGGCCTGGTGCCGGAGGACGACCTCACCGCCGGGTGGACCCTCATCGACGTGCCGGAGGACGTGTCGGTCGACTTCGACCGCGACGTGCTGCTCTTCCGACCCCGCACGGAGTGGACGGGTACCGGCTCCGGCGGCGCGCCGTTCACGATCCCGGCCGGTGCGCTGGCCGTCGCCCCGTACGACGCGTACGTCCACGACGGGGGAGCCGCCGCGGTCACCCCGCGCGTCCTCTTCAGCCCGGAGACCGGTCCACAGCCGCGCACCTCCCTGCAGGGCTGGTCGTTCACCCGCGATCACCTGGTCCTGTCCTTCCTCACGGACGTCCGCTCGCAGCTGCGGATCGTCGACCGCGCAGACCTGCTGGGGGACACCGTCGCCGAGGCCGCGGCCGGCTCTGCAGACCGCGGTGCGACCGCGGGTGCGGGTTCACCGGCTGCGGGTGCTGAGGAGACCGCACCGGGAGGATCCGACCTGCCCGGCCGGGAGTTCCCGGGGCTCGACCCGCTGCTGTCCGTGGGCATGGGCGCCGTCGACCCGGACGACGATGCGACGGCCAACGACGTGTGGATGACCGTGAGCGGCTTCCTCACCCCCACGACCCTGCTGCGCGGCACACTGGGGGCCGGGGACTCCCCGGACCAGGCGCCTGCGCCGGTCAAGCGGGCGCCGGAGCTCTTCGACGCGACCGGCCTGCAGGTCACCCAGCACATGGCACAGAGCCAGGACGGCACCCGGGTGCCGTACTTCCAGGTGGGGCCCGCGGCCTCGGCGGCGGGGGCGGACGGCCAGGCGAGCCCGGCACCCGTCCTGCTGGACGGGTACGGAGGCTTCGAGGTGAGCCGGCTGCCCGGCTACGCGGCCACGATCGGAGTGGGCTGGCTGGAGAAGGGCGGCACCTACGTCCTGGCGAACATCCGCGGCGGCGGCGAATACGGCCCGCAGTGGCACACCGCCGCGCTGCGGGAGAACCGGCACCGAGCGTACGAGGATTTCGTCGCCGTCGCCCGCGACCTCGTGGCGCGCGGGGTGACGGTGCCGCAGAGCCTCGCGTGCTCCGGGGGCTCGAACGGCGGGCTGCTGGTGGGCAACATGCTCACACAGTTCCCCGACGACTTCGGGGCCGTGTCCTGCGGCGTCCCGCTGCTGGACATGCGTCGGTACACGCAGCTGTCCGCGGGTGCCTCGTGGGCCGCGGAGTACGGCGATCCGGACGATCCGGACGACTGGGAGTTCATCCGCACGTTCTCGCCGTACCACCTGCTGGACGGGCCGGGGGAGCGGTCGTACCCGCCGGCCCTGTTCTGGACGGCGACCTCGGACGACCGGGTGGGGCCGGTGCAGGCGCGGAAGATGGCCGCGAAGATGCAGGCGCTGGGCGTCGAGGACGTGTGGTTCTACGAGGACCGGGAGGGCGGGCACTCGGCGGCCTCGGACAACGAGCAGGCGGCCCGGACCCGCGCGCTGTCCTACGCGTTCCTGCTGCGCAGCCTCACGGGGGCGCGCACGCAGAGCTGAGTCATCGGTGGCCTCAGGCCGACGACGCCGGGACTGTACGCACGGAGGGGGTCCGCACGCGCGGAAGAAGGAGCCCCGGTTCCCCTCATGCACTGCGGGGAACCGGGGCTCCGGTCCGGTGTGGTCGTGGCGATCGGGCTGTGTGGTTCGGCCTCAGGCAGGTCCGTCTCAGGGGGTCGAGCGGCGCAGCGTCAACCAGCCCGCCAGGGCCGCGAGGGCGACGAGGACGCAGAGGACTCCGGTGACGCCCAGTGGGCCGGCCTCCGCGAAGACGCGCACGACGTCGCCCCACAGCTCGAACCGTGTGATGACGAACAGGGTGCCCACGACGAGGACGCCCAGGCCGATCGCCGCGAGGGTGACGACGAGCGCCCCGCCGCGGCGGTAGAGGGTCGCCATCCAGAACCCCACGAAGAAGACCAGCAGGGTGAAGGAGAGGTAGAGGAGTCCGGCGACCGCGCCGCCCTGCTCCCACAGCCACGGCAGGCGGGAGATGTACCCGTTGATGCCGTAGCCGTTCGTCGCCTGCTCGAGGTAGCCCAGCAGGACGACGACGAGTGACAGGCCGCTCGCGGCCAGGAGCGCCGCCAGTGCCGTGCCCAGGAAGAACTCCCGGCGGGTGGCCGTGAGGGCCTGCGCGAACGGGAACGTGAGGCCCATCGCCTGGACGCCCGCGCCCACGAAGTACCAGAGCGGGGCCTGGACCGCGCCGCCGTACATGGGGCTGTCGGCGCCGATCATCGCGTAGATCGCGATCGAGACGACGACCGCGGCGGCCAGGATGATGAGGGGGATCCCCACGAACGTGTAGCGGTTGAGGTACTGGATCCGCACGACGCCCCAGATCCGCGAGGCCGCGGACGGCACCGGTGCGGGGGCCTGGGAGACGGCGGGTGTGCTGTCGACTGCGGCGGTCATGATGCTGCCTTCTCTGTGGTCTGGGTCGCGGACCGGGCGGAGCGCTGGTCGCGCTGGGACAGGCGGACGATGAGCTGCTGGAGGGGGACGGGGGAGTGCTCGAGCCCCAGGCGGTGGGCCTCGTCCGCCTCCGCCGCGGTGAGGGTGCCCATGACCGTGACGGATGCGACGCGTCCCAGGGACTCCCGGTGCAGGATCTCGCGCGTGCCGATCACGTGGCTGACGGTCTCGGCGTCGCCGGTCAGGGTGACCGCGCGGCCGCGCAGCGCATCCGTCGACTCGTGCAGGAGGAGCCTGCCGTCGTCGATGAGGAGGACGTTCTCGATGAGGTCGGCAATCTCATCGATGAGGTGCGAGGACAGGATGATGGTGCGCGGATGGTCCGCGTAGTCCTGCAGGAGCCGCTCGTAGAAGAGTGAGCGCGCGACCGCGTCCAGGCCCAGGTACGGCTCGTCGAAGAACGTGATCTCCGCGCGCGAGGCGAGGCCGATGACGACGCCCACCGCGGACAGCTGACCGCGGGAGAGCTTCTTGATGCGCGTGGTGAGCGGCAGTCGCAGGTCCGCCACGAGCGTGCGGGCGAAGGCCTCGTCCCAGCGCGGGAAGAACATCGCCGCCGCGCGCAGTGCGTGCCCCGCGGTGAAGTCGTCCGGGTACTTCTGGCTCTCCCGCACGAAGCATAGGCGGGAGAGCACCCGCGCGTTCTCCAGCGGATCCTCGCCGAAGACCCGGACGGTGCCCGTGGTGGGGAAGTCCTGTGCGGTGAGGATCGACATGGTCGTGGTCTTGCCGGAGCCGTTGCGGCCCAGCAGGCCGGTGATGGAGTTCTCCTCCACCTGCAGCGTCAGGTCGTCGACCGCGGTGACGTCCTTGAAGGTCTTGGTCAGATGGGCGACGTCGATGACGGCGGTCATGATGTCTCCTGTCGTAGGGGTGCGCCGACCGTCGAGGCGGCGTCGGTGGAGTGGTCGGGGGAGTGGAGCGCGGCGGAGTGCGCGCCGGGTGCGGGCTGCGGCTCCGCGGCGCGGTGCTCGATGAGGTGCCGCACGTCGTCGCGGGAGAGCCCCAGCCGTTCCGCCTCCGCCAGGAGCGGGGCGACGTAGGTGCGGGCGAAGGTCTCCCGCCGCTGGGCCAGCAGACGTTCGCGCGCGCCGGTGGCGACGAACATCCCGATGCCCCGCTTCTTGTAGAGGATCCCCTCGTCCGTCAGCGACGCGACGCCCTTGGCCGCCGTCGCGGGGTTGATGCGGTGGAACGCGGCGAGTTCGTTCGTGGAGGGGGCCTTCTCCTCCTCGCCGAGCGAGCCGTCGACGATCGAATCCGCGATCGACTCGGCGATCTGGAGGAAGAGGGGACGCCCGGGATCGAACATCGTCTCTCCTGTCTGCCTGGCCGCCCGCAACCGGGATCGCTCCCGTCGAGGTGGATTGGTTACTTACTCGACTAGGTAACCATTCAACCGATGGTCCGGTCAAGGGGTGCAGCGGATCATGACGGAGTAGGTTGGGGACATGACGACTTCGGAGAGCGGCGGCACCCGGCAGCATCACGCGGAGTACAAGGTCCCCGGCGGCAAGCTGGTCGTTGCGGACCTGGAGACGGCGGGCGGTGAGATCACCGCCGCGAAGATCTCCGGCGACTTCTTCCTCGACCCGGAGGAGGCGTTCGACGCGCTGGCTCCGGCACTGGTGGGGGCCGCCGCGACGGCCTCGTCGGACGTGCTGACCGGCCGGCTCGAGTCGGCGCTCGCCCCGTTCGCAGACGACCTGGACCTCCACGGCATGAGCCTCGCGGACGTCGCGGTCGTCGTCCGCCGGGCGCTGGCGGATGCGCGCGAGATGGCGGACCTCGACTGGGAGGTCGTCCACACCCCCGTCCTGCCCACGCGGCTGAACGTCGCCCTCGACGAGTACCTGCTGCGCGAGGTCGAGGCCGGACGCCGCGGTCCCACCCTGCGGATCTGGGAGTGGGAGGACCGGGCCGCCGTCATCGGCGCGTTCCAGTCGTACGTGAACGAGCTGGACCCGGACGGCGTCGAGCGCCACGGGGTCGAGATCGTCCGGCGGATCACCGGCGGCGGTGCGATGTTCATGGAGGGCGGCAACTGCATCACGTACTCGATCTACGCGCCCGTCGACATCGTCGCGGGCCTCGACTACACGGACTCGTACGCGTATCTGGACCGCTGGGTCATCGAGGCGCTCCGGGCACACGGCGTCGATGCGTGGTACGTGCCGATCAACGACATCACCTCGTCCAAGGGGAAGATCGGCGGCGCCGCGCAGAAGCGCACCCGGAAGGCCGTCCTCCACCACGCGACGCTCAGCTACGACATCGACGCGGACATGATGACGGACGTGCTGCGGATCGGGAAGGCGAAGATCTCCGACAAGGGCATCGCCAGCGCGAAGAAGCGCGTCGACCCCGTCCGCAGCCAGACCGGCGCACCGCGGGAGGAGATCATCGCGACGTTCATCGATACCTTCGTCCAGCGGTACGGCGCCCGCGTCGGCGAGCTCTCCGCCGAGGAGATGGCCGGCGCTCAGGAGCTGGTCGAGCAGAAGTTCGCGACGGAGAAGTGGATCCACCGCGTGCCGTGAGCGACCGCAGGGTCGACGCATGTCGATCATGACCCGCGAAACCGTCGGCGACGGATGAGGATATGGGGGTCACGGAGATCCGGATGGTGCGGTAGCCGGCGGTCCGTGGGCGCCTCCTCCCGGACGCCGCCGCGGTCGTTGCAGGTGGCCGTAGTCCGGTCGGTCCGCACTGCGGGGATCGCCGCTCGGGTGACTAGACTGGGACCCGATCTGCGGGGTCGCTGCGGACACGTCCCAGCCCCGCCCCGCAGCCTCGCGACAGACCGTCCCGTCCCCGACAGAAGGGCCCTCCCCGTGCGCCACGTCGAACCCGTTGTCTCGCTCATCGCCAAGCCGCAGATCGACTGGGAGGCGATCGATGCGTACCTTGACGAGGTGGGCGGGCGGTCCTGGTCCGACCGCGTGCAGAACGCGCCGTCGCCGGACGCCGAGGACCTCCTCGAGTTCTCCGGCCGCATGTGCTATCGCTCGTGGGAGCCGGGCCTCAACCCCAATGTGTCGCGAGTCCGCACCGACTCCGCGGCGTACCTGGGCAACGTCATCGGCTCGCAGCACGGGTCCGTCCTGGAGCACGCGAACTTCACGTTCATCCTCCACAACGTCTCCCGCGTCCTCACGCACGAGCTCATCCGCCACCGCGCCGGCTGCGCGTACTCGCAGGAATCCCTGCGGTACGTCCGCCTCGACGAGGTCCCGTTCTGGTTCCCGGAATGGGCGCGCGAGGACGAGGAGCTCATGGAGCGCAGCCTCAAGGTCCTCGAGACCCTCGAGGAGCACCAGAAGTGGATGGCGGAGCACTTCAAGCTCGACGAGGAGGGCACGAACTTCGCGCACAAGAAGCACATGACCTCGTTCATGCGCCGCTTCGCGCCGGAGGGCCTGGGCACGGGCATCGTCTACACCGCGAACCTCCGGTCGCTGCGCCACGTCGTCGAGATGCGCACCGCGCCCGGCGCGGAGGAGGAGATCCGTCTCGTCTTCGACAAGATCGGACGGATCATGCAGCAGGAGGCACCGGCGATCTTCGCGGACTACACCGTCGAGGACGGCGCCTGGCTGCCCGGGACCAGGAAGGCCTGAACCACTATGGCTGACATCCACGCCGCCCAGTTGGAACCCACCAAGCCCGAGGCCGTCGCGACATACCTGTCGGCCCGCCTGGGCGCGGGGGTCACCGCCGAAGACCTGCGGATGATCACGTCGTTCCGCTTCGACGATCCGGCCGGCGAGGTGGGCTGCGAGACGCACATCGTGGCCGTCACGGTGCCCCAGCGGGGCGAGCTGCTGGTCCAGGTGCCGTTCACCTACCGCGGTGCCCCGCTCGAGGGAGCGCCTGAGGAGGCGCTCGTGACGCGGATGGACCACTCGGTGCTGGGCGACCGGTGGGTCTACGACGCCGCCTTCGACCCCGTGTACGCGACGGAGCTGCTGCTGGCGATCACGGACGCCGGCGGTGCCGCGGAGCAGTTCGCGGTGGGCTCCGACGGCAGTCGCACCCAGATCACCGAGGGCCTGGCGAATGTCCGCGGAACCGGCGCCCCGACGGATCCCGCGGACGCTGCCATCGACGACATCGCGGCAACCGACGACGCGCTCCTGCCCGCGGTCGAACGCACTGCCGAGGCGACCGCCATCCGCCTGCGCGGAGCGAGCGTCGCGGTGCTGACCGTGCTCGATGCGGACGGCCGCTCCGACGGAGCCGGCGGACGTCTCCTCGCGACGTGGGACGGGCAGCAGACACCGGTCGAACTGGCGCGCCTGGCACGCTGATCCGTCCCGCCGCCCCCGGCGCTAGGGTGGGCTCATGGATTCCGATGGCGCAGTTCAGACCCCCGCCGGGGCACCTCTCCTGCTCGACCGGCCGGAGCCGGGCATCGCCCGGATCACCCTCTGCCGACCGGACCGGATGAATGCCGCCGACCACGCACTCGTCACCCGGCTGCATGCCGTGCTGGACGAGATCGACGCGGACCTCTCGATCCGGGTCGCCATCCTCACCGGGCGGGGACGGGCGTTCTGCGCAGGGCTCAACCTGACCGGATACGGCGACGACGAGCTCGTCGCTCAACAGGGAGCGCTGCCCCGCACGATGGCGCGGCAGAAGGAGATCGCCTCCCTCGTCGCGCGGGTCCGCGGCCTGCGGGTGCCCGTCATCGCTGCGGCCAACGGGGCGGTGGCGGGGCTGGGCCTGTCCCTCCTCTGCGCCGCGGACGTCCGCTATGCCGTTCCGGAGGCGAATCTGGCGGTCGGGTACATCCGCGCGGGCTTCTCCGCCTGCGACATGGGGCTCTCGTGGATGCTTCCGCGGATCATCGGGGTCGCCCGCGCGCAGGAGCTCATGCTCACCGGCCGCCGCTTCACCCCGGCCGAGGCCTGCGAGGCCGGACTGCTCGCGGACGTCGTGCCCGCGGAACAGCTGTGGGACCGTGCGCTGGAGACCGCCCGGCAGATCATGCGCAACGCACCGATCTCCGTCGAGATGACGAAGGAGGGGCTGTGGAAGGCGCTCGAGAACCCGTCGTTCGAGGCCGCCGTCGAGTTCGAGAACCGCCAGCAGGTCTACACCGCGATGACGGAGGACCGGCAGGAGGCGACGGCCGCATTCCTGGAGAAGCGGACGCCGCACTACGTCCGGCGCTGAGCCGCGGTCGCCGCACTCATCAGGGCCGGCGACCGGCGGTCGTCACGGCCGGATGATCGTGAGGCCGCCAGCGGTCGCGGGGCGGCCCAGCGCCTCCAGCGCGGCGGGTGCCTCGTCCAGGCCGATCGTGCGGGTGACGAGGTCCTGCGGGCGCAGACGGCCCTCGAGGACGAGGTCCAGCAACGGCCCGTAGTCCGCGGCAGCCATGCCGTGCGAGCCCAGGAGGCTCAGCTCCAGGGACACGATGCGGGGGATCGCGGTGGTGGGCGGACCGGTGAGCAGTCCGATCTGCACGTGACGGCCCAGCGGTCGCAGTGACAGCAGCGCGGCGTTCATCGTGGCCTCGAGCCCCAGGGCCTCGACGGTCACGTGCGGACCGGTCTCGGAACCCAGCTGGGCAGCGGCGGTCCGGACGGCCTCGGCGACCTCGGCCTCGCTGAGCCCCGTCGAGTCGACGGTGGCGCCGGCGCCCATCCGGGCCGCCAGCTCGAGAGCATCGATGGAGATGTCGACGGCGATGACGCGGGCTCCGATCGCGTGGGCGATCATGACGGCGGAGAGGCCCACGCCGCCGCAGCCGAACACGGCGACGACCTCGTCGGTCTGCACCTGCGCGCGGTCGTGCAGTCCGCGGAACGCGGTGGCGAACCGGCAGCCCAGGGGGAGGACGGCCTCGGCGGGCAGGTCTGCGGGCACTGCGACGAGGTTCGCGTCCGCGTAGCGGATGACGACCTCCTGAGCCCACGAGCCCCAGTGGGTGAAACCGGGCTGGGTCTGCGCGGGACAGACCTGCGCCTGGCCCGCCAGGCAGAACTCGCACGTGCCGCAGCCGTTCACGAAGGGGACGGTCACGCGGTCGCCCGCAGCGAACCGGGTGACCTCCGCACCGACCCGTGCGATCGTGCCCACCAGCTCGTGGCCGGGCACCTGCGGTGCGGTGACGGAATCGTCGTGACCGGCCCAGGCGTGCCAGTCGGAGCGGCACACGCCGGTCGCCTCGACGGCGATGACGACGCCGTGGGCGGGCGGGGTGAGCGGATCGATGTCGACGACGGCGGGGGTCTGACCGAAGGATTCGTAGAGGACTGCGCGCATGGACGGGAGTCTATGCGGCGGCGGTGATCCCGGCCGCGTCGTTCGCCGTGATGAGACGGCGGCGGATCTCGTTGCCACGGCCAGCGAACGCGCTGGCGGATCACAGCTGGAGTGCGGTCCGTGTCCGGGTGGTCGAGGTCTCCACTGCGGCCTCGGACTCGTCCCGCGTGGCCAGACTGGGGATCGCCCGGGTCAGTGCATGCGCCCAGTCCTCGGACCACGCGTCGGGGAAGCAGCGGCGCAGCAGGTCGATCATGATGGGGACCGCCGTCGAGGCGCCGGGAGACGCGCCCAGGAGACCGGAGATCGAGCGATCACCGCTGGTGACGAGCTCCGTGCCCTGCTGCAGAACGCCGATCCTGCGGCGATCGGGAGTCACGAGTTGGGCCCGCTGACCGGCGGGGAGGAGCTCCCAGTCGTCGAACCTCGCACGGGGGAAGAACCGTTGGACCTGCGCGAACTTCGTGCGCGGCCGTGCTGCGAGCTGCGTGATGAGGTAGCGCACCAGGGGAAGGTTCTGCAGCCCGGCCGCGGCTATGACGTGGACGTTGTGCCAGCGGAGCGTGGTGAAGAAGTCCGTGAGCCTGCCGTGCTTGAGGAGCCGGGTGCTGAACGTCGCATAGGGGCCGAAGAGCAGGTGGCTCTGCCCGTCGACCTCGCGCCGGTCCAGGTGCGGCACAGACATGGGCGGTGCGCCGATGGGCGTCTGCCCGTAGACCTTGGCCGCATGCTGCTGCACCACCTCTGGTGAGGAGCAGCGGTAGAACGCGGCGCCCACCGGCAGGACCGCGTATCCGCGAACCTCCGGCAGGTGTGCGCGCTGGAGGAGGCGCAGAGCCATTCCGCCGGCGCCCACGAAGACGTGCCCGGCGCTGATCGCGAAGCGGTCTCCACGGGGTCCCCGCCCCTCCACGACCCACCCGCCAGTACCGTCGCTGCGCAGGGTCCGCACCTCGTGACCCAACCGAATATCCCCACCGCGGTCGCTGATGACAGCGGCGAGTTGGCGGGTGAGGGCGCCGAAGTCGACGTCCGTCCCGTGCGGGTGACGGGTCGCTGCGATCGGCTCGTCATCGGTTCGGCCCGCCATGACGAGGGGCGCCCACGACGCGATCGTCTTCCGGTCCTCGGTGTACTCGAGATCGGCGAAGTGCGGATCGCGCACGAGCGTCGCGTGCCGGCGGCGGAGCATCTCGACATCGCGAGCGCCGAACACCACATCCATGTGCGGGGTCGTGTGGAGGAAGGCGTGCGGATCGATGAGCCCCTGCTCCGCCAGGTGCGCCCACCACTCGCGCGTGGTCTGGAACTGCTGCGCGATGCTGATCGCCTTGGCCCCGTCATCCGGGTCCGGCATGTAATTGAGTTCGCAGTAGCCGGAATGCCCGGTGCCGGCGTTGTTCCACGGGGCGGAGCTCTCCGTCGCGAGATCCTCTGCCCGCTCGAGCATGACGATGCGGCAGGAGGGCTGGAGGACGGCCAGCATCGATCCCAGGGTCGCGGACATGATGCCGCCGCCGATCAGCACGACGTCAGCGTCGTGTGTCGATGAGGTCCGAGTGTGTGCGCGGGAGTTCATGGATCTGCCTCTGCTCGATGGGTGGATGGGTCAGGGGTCGACCGCTGGATGTGCCCAGTGCCGGTGGGTGATTCCAGACTGGTGCCGACGCGTCTGATCCGTCCAATGAATGATGTAGTCAGTAGAATCCACATATGGATGAATGGATGCCGCGGTTCGCCCCGCAGCTGCGCGCGCTCGTCGAGCTCGGCGCGCAGGACGGGCACATGACCGAGGCTGCCGCCGCGCTGAATGTGCCGCAGTCGTCGATGAGTCGCCGGATCCACGCGCTGGAGACCGACCTGGGCGTGCCGCTCCTCGTGCGGACGGGGCGCACTGTCTCGCTCACGCCCGCAGCGCGCGCTCTCATCGCCCGCGTGCAGGGCCCGCTGCACGCGTTGGAGCTGGCGGTGGGTGAGGCGACGGGGACGATGGATGCGGAGCACGGCACCGTGCGATTCGGGTTCCCCCTGACGATGGGAGCGGGGCAGGTGCCGGATCTGCTCGCGGAGTTCCGTCGTCGGCATCCCGGCATCCGGCTGCACCTGACGCAGGCGCACGGGTCCGCGCTGACAGCCGCGCTGAGGTCAGGCGACCTCGACCTGGCCCTCACGATCCCACCGCCTGACGATCTGCCGCACAGCGTCCTGGGCACGCAGCCGATCGTCGCCGCCCTTCCGCGTGATCACCCGCTCGCCGGCCGGGCGCAGCTGCGTTTGGAGGAGCTGGCCGAGGAGACCTTCATCGCGAACCCGCCCAGCTTCCACCTCCGGCAGCGCACCGAGCACTGGTGCCGCGAGAGCGGGTTCGTCCCGTCGATCCCGCTGGAGATCACGGAGTTCGCGACGATCCGCGAGCTGGTGGCACGCGGCCTGGGCATCGCGCTCCTGCCGTCGCGTCACGAGCCCGACGCGAGCGTGGTCGAGGTGCCGCTGTCAGGCACGGGCCACGACGGTCGCGACATGGACTACCGGCGGGACATCGCTCTCGTTCGCAGCCCGCTGCCGGTGTCACCGGCGACAGAACGACTCAGCGACCTGCTCCAGCAGCAGCTGGAATCCCGGCCGCGTCGATCGCCGTGACGAGACGGCGGCGGATCTCGTTGCCACGGGCCGCGAACGCGCGCTGACGGCGGACGTACTCCGCCTTGCCCTCCGGGGTCTCGATCGCGACGACGCCGTAGCCCCAGTCGCGCACGTCGTAGGGGCTGGCCTCCATGTCGAGGGTCCGGATGTCGCGGGCCAGATCGAACGCGTCGAGGACCACCTCGGACGGGACGATCGGGATGAGTTTCATCGACCACTTGTAGAGGTCCATGCCGCCGTGCAGGCAACCGGGCTGCTCCATCTCGCGCATCGACTCGCGGGTGGGCTGATGCTCGTTGAGCGGGCGCGCCTCCGGGGTGAAGAAGCGGAACGCGTCGAAGTGCGAGCAGCGGACGCGGTGGTTCTCCACGACCCGGTCGGTCTGCGCGTGTGTGAGGCGCAGCGGCACCTGGTCGTGGCGGACCTCGTCCGGGTCCTGCCGATAGACCATCGCCCACTCGTGCAGGCCGAAGCAGCCGAACGTCCCCTCGCGGGACAGGGTCCGCTCCAGGAGGTCGCGGATGAAGAGTGCGCCGCTGCCGCGTGCCTCGTGCCAGCGGTCCAGGTCGATCTCGGTGAGGCCATCACGGGTGCGGTACCACTTGCGCTGAGCCAAGGTGCGGACGTAGGACTCTGCTGCTTCAGACCCGGTCGCATCCGCCTCCACTGCTACGCCCGCGCCGGGATGCCAGGTGGAGAGCTGGCCCGGCGTGAACGGGTAGTACGTGTAGAGGAAGTCCTCGACCGGATGGGCCTCGCCGCGGGACCGGCGGTCCAGATGCGCCTGTGTCCGCGCAGCCACAGCGGCAGAGTGGGCCTCCGCCCGGCGGGCGGCCTGGGCTGCGGTGAGGACGGTCGGGGAGAGCACCCCACCAGTGTAGGCGGGCACTCTGGCGCGAGCCGGTGGTGCATGGCGGTGTGCGGACGGTTGGCGCAGGCCCGTTCGTGCGGGCACAATCGCTTCATGCATGAGGGGACCCGGCCGCCGCTTCGCACGCTCCTCATCGACAATCACGACTCGTTCACACTCAACCTCTTCCACTCGCTGGCACGGGTGAACGGCCGCGAGCCGCTGCTGGTCCCCAACGACTGGGACGGCTGGGATCCGCAGGTGCTGGAGACGGTCGACAGCGTGGTCCTGTCCCCGGGTCCCGGCACCCCGTTGCGTCCAGAGGACGTGGGCATCTGCGCCGAGGCCGTGGCCGCCGCCCGCGTCCCCGTCCTGGGCATCTGCCTGGGTCACCAGCTCATCGCGCACCTGCACGGAGCGCACGTGGGGCACGCGCCGGAGCCTCGGCACGGGCGGGTCTCAGCTATCCAGCACGACGGGACCGGTCTGTTCGCGGGGATCCCCGCACCGTTCAGCACCGTCCGCTATCATTCGCTGGCCGCGACCGAGGTCGTGGAGCCCCTGCGCATCACCGCTCGATCCGAGGACGGCGTCGTCCAGGGCATCGAGCACAGCACCCTGCCCCTGTGGGGCGTCCAGTTCCACCCGGAGTCGATCCTCACGGAGCACGGCGAGACGCTCCTGGATAACTTCGCGACGCTCACACGCGAGTGGCACGCAGCGCGGGGTGCCGAGGCCGGTGCGGGGGAGCCAGCCGCCGCTGGTGACCGCTCGGCAGCAGGGACTGGATTCGAGTCCCAGGCCTCCCCGCAGGCCGAGCCCACCCGTGTGATCCCGGTCGTCCGGGCGACCGTTCCGTACACGGGAGACACAGCCCACCTGTTCGACGCGCTGCACGGCGCGGACCCGTGCGCGGTTCTACTCGATGGCAACCTGCCCGGCGATCCACGTGGCCGCGTCTCGATCCTGGGCGCACCCACCGGTCCGCACGGCCGCATCGCCGAGGCCCGCGTCGCGGCGGGCACCGTCACGATCACGGACGTCCCCGCGGGGACGCGGGGTGCCACCGAAAACGTCCCCGCGGGGACGTCCGAGTCAGGGGGGACGCCTGAGTCGACCGTCGTGCGCTCGGGGCTCTTCGATTGGCTCGAGGCGGAGCTGCGCCGATTCCGTGTCGACCCGGCCGATCTCGACGGCCTGCCCAGCGGCTTCGGCCTGGGCTGGGTGGGGAACCTGGGATACGAGCTCGCGGCCGAATGCGGCGGGCCAGCGCCCCGGATCGCTGCAGGCTCCGGCAGCGACGACTCGGCGACAGCGTCCTCCGACACACCGCCGGAGGTGACACTCGTGTTCCTCGACCGCGCCATACTCGTGGATGCGCAAGAGGGTACGGCGCACCTGCTCGCCCTCGACTGGCCCGAGGAGCCCGGTGAGGCGACCGCGTGGCTGGAGGCGGCCTCGGCGGCGGTGACGGAAGCCGGCACCCGAGCAGTTCAGTCGGACGCGGCCCGAGAACCGAGCAGTCCGCCAGCGTGCGTCAGCCCCCCGGAAGACGCGCCGGTTCCCCGGCATGAAGGAGTACCCGCAGAATCCAGCCCTGCCGACCGCGGCCGAGCCGCGGAGCGCGCAGCCCAGGCAGGCGTCGTCGCGCGCGTCACGCGGGAGGAGTACCTCGACCAGATCCGGACCGCGCAGGACCTCATCCGTGACGGCGAGACATACGAGGCCTGCCTCACGACGCAGTACGAGGGACCTGTCACGGCACTGGGAATCGACGCGCCCACGGCCAGCACCGACGTAGCCGCGGACCTCATCAGCGCCGACCCGCTCTGGGACGTCTACCTGCGGATGCGGCGGGACAACCCGGCCCCGTTCGGCGCCTACCTGCGGCTGCCGGGCGCGACCGTGCTGAGCGTGTCCCCGGAGCGGTTCCTGCGCATCGATGCGACCGGCCGCGTCGAGTCCTCGCCCATCAAGGGGACTCGGCCCCGGGGTGCGACGCCGGAGGAGGACGCGGCACTCATCGAGGACCTCGCGACCTCGGAGAAGGACCGGTCGGAGAACCTCATGATCGTCGACCTCGTCCGCCACGACCTGGGTCGCACCGCGGTGACGGGATCCGTCCGCGTGCCCACGCTCTTCGGCGTCGAGACCTACGCGAGCGTCCACCAGCTGGTGAGCACCGTGACCGCGCAACTGCACCCGGACGCCAGCCCCGTCGCGTGCGTGCGGGCGGCGTTCCCGCCCGGTTCGATGACGGGCGCGCCCAAGCGGCGCACCCTCCAGATCCTCGACGCGCTGGAGCAGGGCCCTCGCGGGGTCTACAGCGGGGCGATCGGCTGGTTCTCGCTCACGGGAGCCGTCGACCTGAGTGTCGTCATCCGCACTCTCGTCGTGACGGGCGACCGGCTGTCCTACGGCGTGGGCGGCGCGATCGTCGCCCTGTCCGACCCCGCCGCCGAGCACGACGAGACCCTCGTGAAGGCCCGCCCGCTCCTGCGGCTGATCGACCGATGACCGGCGCCGGTGTGTGGGAGTGGGACTCCGCCGCCGGGATCTTCATCCGGGAGGACGAGGGCTCGGGTTCGGCTGCGCCCGCGGCTCAGTCCGAGCGCCTGCTCGTCGCTGACTCGTGGCTTGTGACCGACGGCCGCGTCCGTGCATTCGACGCGCACCACCGGAGGTTCGAACGGTCGTGCCGGGTGCGCACCCATTCGATCGATGCCGCCGAGGCCGTGGTCACCGCGGCTCCTGCGGCCGCCGCCGAGGCCGCATCCGATCGCTTCCGGGACGCGCTCGTCGCGCTCCTGCCGCGCACGGGGGACTGGTTCCCTCGGGTCGAGCTGGTGGACGGCGGGCCGTCACAGACCGAGGATGCCGTCCGCCTCCGCCTCCGCGTGCGCCCCGCGCCGGCCCGCGGGATGACCGTCATCGTGTGGGACCCGCAGGTCCCCGACTCACGCGTGCACCCGCAGATCAAGGGACCGGACCTCGACCAGCTGGGGGAGCTGCGGACGAAGGCGCTCGCCCTCGGCGCGCAGGAGGTGATCCTGACCGATGAGGCCGGCTACGTCATCGAGGCCGCGAACTCCTCCGTCTTCTGGTGGGAGGACGGTGCCCTCTGGACCCCGGCCTCGGCGGTGGTGCCCCTCGAGGGGGTGACCGCGAGCCTCGTGGCGGAGATCGCCCAGCGGCGCGGGATCACGGTGCGCAGTCGCCGGATCACGCGGGCGGAGCTCGAGACGCACGAGGTCTGGCTCACGAACGCCCTGCACGGGATCCGTGCTGTCTCCGAGTGGCGCATGTCAGGACGAGGCTCGGCAGGCGACGCACTCACCGGGTCAGAACCACCCGGCAGCCCCGCGACCCACGCCCCGATCGACCGGGGTCGTCTGCAGGACTGGCGCGATGAGTGGGACGCGCACGCGCGCCCTCTGCCGGACAGGACTGCGCGGGACTGACCCCGCGACTGCCGACAGGCCAGTGCTCACCAGTTGAAGAACGAGAGCACATCGTAGGCGTCAGCGACGCGGTGTCCCAGAAGCCGGAGGAGCACGGTCAGGACCACCGCGACGACGAGCGAGACGCCCAGCATGCCCCAGCGGAACGCGTCAGAGACGTCGATGATCACGACGATGACCATGAAGAGCGTCCAGAAGTGGGACAGGACCATGAGCGCGCCGACGACGAAGGAGAGGCAGTTCTTCACTCGCGCGACTCTACCGCGACGGTCTCGACGGGCTCTGTGATCGCAGCCGGCTCGGTGCTCGCAGCAGAGTCTGCGCGCCCGGCAGCCTCGCCCTCGTCGCCCGCACCCGACCGCGCATCATGCGCCCCGCGGCTCCGCGGCCGTGTCCCGTGCACCTTCCGCCAGGTCACGAGGACGACCACCACGAGGCCCGCGAATGCCACGAGCGTCCAGATCGCCAGCGGCAGAAGCACACCATTCACGTCGAACGGTCCACCCGCGATGAGCGAGCGCATGCCGTCAACGGAGTGCGTGATCGGCAGCCACGCGTGCAGTGCCTGCAGGAAGCGCGGGGCCGTCTCGATCGGGTAGGTGCCGCCCGCGGCGGACAGCTGCACGACCATGAGGATGAGAGCCAGGAATCGACCGGGAGGACCGAAGCCCGCGATGAGCAGCTGGTTGAGCAGGAAGAAGCACAGGCTCACGATGAAGCTGAGTCCGTACATGCCCGCTGTGCTGCTCATGTCGATGTCCACCCAGAAGCGCACGACGGTCACCATGAGGACGCTCTGGACGAGGCTCATGAGGACGGCTGGCAGCAGGCTGACGGCGACGGCGCGCACGCGCGACCGCGACTCGATGATCGCTCGCACGTTGAGCGCCGGCATCATGAGGAAGTATCCGATCGCACCCACCCACAGGGCCAGACTCGCGAAGTAGGGAGCCAGGCCCCAGCCATAACCGGGCACCTCGTGCAGCCGCTCCTCGTTCAGTTCGACGGGGTCCGCGGCAGTCGAGGACAGGTGATCGCCCTCCTCGTCCGTGTACGTGGGCACCTCGTCGCGGCCGTCGTCCAGGCCGGTCGCCAGCTCCCCAGCGCCGTCGTCCAAGTCGCCCAGGCCGCTGCGGAGGTCGCCGGCGCCCGAGGCCGCATCCCCGGTTCCCGAGGCCAGCCGGTCGGTCCCCTCGCTCAGGTCGTCGGCACCGCGGGACAGCGCGGAGACGCCATCACTCAGGTCCGCAGACGCGGTCGCGGCACTGCCGGTCGCCTCCGACAGCTGGTCGGCCGCATCGACGAGGCGGCCGGTGCCGTCCGTCAGAGCCTCCGCCCCCTCGTGCAGCAGATCTCCGCCGTCGGCCAGGGAGTCCGCGCCGTCGCGCGCATCCTCCAGTCCGCTTGCCAGGTCATCCGCGCCGACGGGCAGCGCGTTGAGTCCGGTGGGCGTGCCGTTCTCCGGTGCGGTGCCGACGAGGGCCGACGCGCCGTCCGCCAGGCTCTGCGCGCCGTCGTCCAGTGCGCTCGCCCCGTCGCTCACGTCGCCGGCGCCCGTCGTCATCGACTCGACGGCCGCCCGCTTCTGGTCGTCGGAGAGGACGTCCCAGTTCTCCAGCAGCGTGTCGCCGCCGGCTGCGACCTTGGCCGCGCCGTCAGCCAGCGGTCCCGTCGAGTCCGCGAGGTCGCCGGCGCCCTGCTCCAACTCCTGCGCGCCCGACAGCGCGTCGTCCGCGCCGGTGGCCAGGTCATCCGCGCCCGAGGCCGCGGCCCCGACACCGTCGGAGAGGTCACCGGCACCGTCGCGCAGGTCCTTGGCACCATCGACCAGCTTGTTCGCCCCGTCGTCCAGCGTCCGCGCGGCGTCCGGCAGGGACGAGGTCTGCTCGTCGAGCTCGCCCAGGCCGTCGGCCAGCTGCGAGGCTCCGGTCGAGGCGGTCGAGGCTCCGGCCGCCAGCTGCGAGGCGCCGTCGGACAGGTCGTACGCCCCGTCGGTGAGGGTGTCGAGTCCCACGACCAGGTCGTCCGCGCCGTCCTTCGCGGAACCGGTGCCGTCGGAGAGATCATGCGCCCCGTCGGCGGCCTCGGCGAGGTTGTCCCCGATCTCGTTGAAGCCGACCGTCACCTGCGCGAGGAACTCCTCGCTCACCTGCTGGGCGACGGAGGCCCGCACCGCCTCGCCCACCTTCGATCCGATGTTGCCGATGACGATGTTCGACGCGTCATCAGTCTGAATGGTCAGCCGCGAGGCCGTCGCAGCCATCGGATCGTCGTCGCCCAGGGAAGCGGCGGCGGAGGAGAAATCCTCGGGAATCGTGAGGACTGCACGCACCTCGCCGTCCTCCAGCGCGTCCGTCGCCTCGTCCGCGCCCATCGTCGTCCACGTGAACGAATCATCGGAGTCGAGCAGCTCGTCCGTCAGGTCCTGACCCAGCGCCAGCTCCTCGCCGTCCGAGTCCGTCGTGGGGGAGTCCTCGTTCACGATCGCGGCCTCCATCGTCGAGAGGTCGCCGGTGGGGTCCTTGACTGACCACACGAGCAGTCCCGCATAGATGAGCGGGATCAGCGAGAGTGCGGTGAGGATGATGATCCGCTGGACGCGGGGGCTGAAGCGGGACAGCATGTGCGGCCCTTCTGCTGTACGGGAACAGAATGTTTACAACTGTAAAACTGACAGGTGTAAAAGTATTCCGCTATGGTGTCTCTGTCAAGACGCACGAAGCGTGGGTGGAAGGGGTCGATGTGGAGACGGCGGCGGAGAACCCGCGGGCGGAGCGGTCGCGGATCGCGCTCCTCGAGGCGATGACGCGGGCTCTGGACGAAGGAGAGGGCGACGCTGCGCTGAACGTTGCGATGATCGCCCGCTCCGCCGGTGTGAGCAGACCCACCCTCTACCAGCACTTCGGCGATCTGCCGTCCCTGGTCCGCGCGTCCGCGATGCGCCGCCTCATCGCTCTCTTCGATACGGTGCCAGCACCGCCTGCGGACCCGCGCGACCACTGGAGGGAGTCCGCGGCCGAGGCGCTGGGCGCCCTGCTGGCGGAGCTCGACTCCCGGCGCGGCTTCTACCTCACCGTCCTCGACTCGCCCGCCGGCGACGCGGTGCGCGATGACATCATCGAGTTCCTCGCCGCCCGGATCACGGACATGACCGCACTGGGTGCGCACATGCGCGACGAGGAGTCGACGGACGAGGATGTGCGCGAGCGTGCGCGCTTCCTCAGTGCCGCCGCGCTGTGGCGGACTGAGCGCTGGATGCGCAGCGACGATCACGAGGTGACGAGCGCGTTCGCCCTGCGTCTCAGCCGACTGCTCGCGGCCTCCGCGGGAGTGCCGCGGGACTAGGTGCCGGGGGTGCGCTCTGAAGCGAACGGCTTGCTCAGCCGCGGACGGCTCACTCAGCCGCGTGCGGCGCGCTTCGTCGTGAACTTCGTGGGCTGCGCCGTAGTCGGATCCTCCGGCCACGGGTGCTTGGGGTAGCGACCGCGGTTCTCTGCTCGCACGTGAGCGTAAGCACCCGCCCAGAAACTTGCCAGATCCGCAGTGACCGCCAGCGGGCGCCTGGCTGGTGACAGCAGGTGCAGGAGGACCGGGACCCGCCCGTCGACGACTGCGGGACCCGTGTCCGCGCCGAACATCTCCTGCAGCTTGACGGGCAGGACCGGTGCGGCGACCGGGTCGGGGTGTGCCGCCTCGGGCGCATCGTGCACGGTTCCGTCCGGCGGTGCCGAGCCGGCGCCTGTGGCCCCGGCGCCGTGGTGCTCCACGAGCGGGTACGCGAGCCGGACGCTCGAACCGGACGGGACGTCCACGCGGGTGGGCGCCAACCGGTCGAGGTCGGCGGCCTCGGGCCAGGGGAGAAGGCCCTGGAGCGCCTCGTGGAGGCGCAGCCCGGCGCTGCGACCGGAGCCTGCAGCCAGGGCACGAGCGGTGCGATCAAGCTCGAGCCCCAGCCATTCCTCTGCCGTCTCTGCCAGGTGGGCCGCGCGCACATCCGGCCACGGCACGCCGATCACTGCGTGCAGCAGGCCCAGGCGGTCGCGCAGATCGGAGAAGGACTGTGCTTCACCGGCGGTCGCCAGGCCCGCGAACGCGGCCTCCGGCGCATCCCCCTGCGCCAGTGCGGTCAGTGCCCGGCCGACCGCGGCACGCAGGGCTTCGCGGGCACCGTCCTCGGACACGCCCACCGGGGTGGACGTCAGTGTGATGGCGCCCAGCGCCTCGACGCGGCGGGCACGAATGCGGCCGTCGATCCAGTCCGTGTCCTCCCGCTGCGTGCGCAGAGCTGATCCGGCCCACAGCGCGATGTCCTCGTCGATCGCGACGGCGGCGCGAATGAGCGTGCGCTCGCCCACGACGCTCAGGTCCCCGACCGCGATCCACGGGGAGCCCGCCAGCGCGGAGCCGCGCGGCAGCTGCCCGCCGGTGCCAGAGGCCAGCAGGTACTCGTCCGCCGAACCCTCGCGCAGCCGGGCGATCATGTCCGGACGGGACAGCGCGAGGACGATGCCCAGCTCTCGCGCAGCATCGGGTCGCGCAGAGCCGGCAGGTGGCGTCGCGCTGCGTGGCCCATGTGACGCGACGCCCGTATCGTGCTCCGAGCTCGCCAGCCGCTCGAGCCTGCGCACCTCCGTCCGCCAACCGTGAGGCGCGCGCTCGCCGCCGGAGCGCGCCGCCCGCAGCGCCTGAGCGAGGTCCCCGTCGGACGCACGCACGTCGAGGGTCAGAAGGGCAGCGCACTCCGCGGCTGCCCGCGCTCCGATGGCCGAGGCGGCAAGCAGGAGCCCACGCGCAGTCCGCGGGTCGGCGGGCACAGCGGCCAGTGAGCGGCCCAACTGAGTCGCCCGGGCCTCGGGAACGGGAGACTCGAGTGCTCCCAAGCCGTGCAGGATGCGGGTCGCGGCGACCAGAGGCAGGGCGGGCAGGGGAGTGGGCAGCGGGAGGCCCGCACCGCCCGGCGACCCCCAGACCGCCAGGTCGAGGGCCGCGCCGGTGAGGTCGGCCGTGAGAACCTCGGGCGGGGTGTGCGCGGGGAAGGCCGCCCAGTCCGCCTCCGCGCAGCAGCGCCAGACCGTGCCGGGTGCCTCGCGCGCTGCACGGCCGGCCCGCTGGTCGCCCGCGGCCTTCGACTCGCGCACCGTCGTGAGGCCGCCCGCGCCGCGGCCGGAGTCGAAGTGGGGGACGCGGGACAGGCAGGAGTCGACGACGATGCGGACGCCGGGGACGGTGAGGGCGGATTCCGCGACCGAGGTCGCGACGACGACCCGACGGCGGGCCGAGGCCGCACCGGCTCCCGACGAGGCCCCACCTGTCCGCTCGCCGCCGCGCAGGACCGCGTCCTGCTGTGCGCGCGGGGTCGATCCCGTGAGTGTGAGGACCTCAACATCCGCACGGCGGTCGCGCACCTGCGCGGCGACGCGGTCGACCTCCCGGTGGCCTGGTGCGAAGACGAGGACATCCCCGTCGTCCTCGTCCAGCGCTCGGTCGACGGTGGCAGCGATGTGCGTGAGGAAGTCCGGCCGCACCCCGCGCGCGTCCAGGCCGCGCTGCGCCGGAGGTGCCCAGTGGACGGTGAGCGGGTGGGTGGCCGCATCGACGCGGAGGATGGGCGCGGGATTCTCTCGCGTGCCCAGGAGCTGTGCCCAATCGCCGGCGTCGAGGGTCGCGGACATGACGATGAGGGCGAGGTCGTCGCGCAGGTCGAGGAGCTCGCGCAGCATCGCGAACGCCAGATCGGACTCGAGGCTGCGCTCGTGGACCTCGTCGAGGATGACCGCGTCGATGCCGGTGAGCTCCGGATCGGCCAGCAGGCGGCGCAGCACGACACCGGTCGTCGCGAACTCGACGACGGTGCGCGCACTCACCAGCCGGTCACCGCGGACCGTGTGGCCGACCTCCTCGCCCACCTGATGTCCCGACAGGGAGGCGAGGCGGGCGGCGGCCGCGCGGGCCGCGACCCGGCGCGGCTGGGAGACGAGCACGCGAGCGGGACGGGTGGCGGCCTCGGCGGCAGGGAGCGATCCTGCAGCGGAGGTGAGTGCCTGCTGGAGGGCGGGCGGGATCACCGTCGTCTTGCCGGTGCCCGGCGGTGCCTCGACGACCGCGCGGAGTCCGGGACCGGCAGCGGCCAGACGCCGGATGTCCCCGATGAGCGCGGCGGCGGGCAGTCCGGCACCGATGCGGTCCGGGTCGAAGGGAGTGGCCTGGGGCATGCGGCCAGTCTGCCATCCGGTGTGCGGGTGGACGGATGCCTGCGCCCGCGCGGATGCCCGGGCGGGTGCGCGCGTCCTAGACTGTCCGCATGCGCATCGTTCGATTCGTCCACAAGGACACGCCCACGTACGGAGTCGTCGAGGGAGACCTTCCGGAGGTGGGGGACGACGGCCGCGTCGACACCTCCGGCCTCGAGATCGCCGTCCTCGACTCGGACCCGTTCTTCTCACCCGCCCAGTCGACGGGGGAGCGGCTCACGTATGACGAGGTCCGCCTGCTGGCGCCCATCATCCCCCGTTCCAAGGTGGTGGGCGTGGGCCGCAACTTCGCCGACCACGCGGCAGAGCTGGGCAATGACGTCCCGGTCAGCCCGCTCACGTTCTTCAAGCCCAACACCGCCGTCGTGGGTCCCGGCGACCCCGTCCGCCTGCCCGCCGTCAGCGAGCACGTGTCCTACGAGGTCGAGCTGGGCGTCGTCATCGGCCGCGTCGCCAAGGGCGTGTCTGCGGAGAACGCGTACGACCACGTGCTGGGCTACGTCGCGGCGAATGACGTGACGCTGCGCGACCTGCAGAAGTCCGACCCGCAGTGGTCGCGCGCCAAGGGCTTCGACACCTCGTGCCCGCTGGGCCCCTGGATCGAGACCGAGTTCGACCCGGAGTCCGTGCGCCTGCGCAGCTGGGTCAACGGAGAGCCCCGGCAGGACGGGACGACCGAGGACTTCATCTTCGACATCCCCACCCTCATCGAGCACATCTCCGAGACGATCACGCTGCTGCCCGGCGATGTCATCATCACCGGCACCCCGGCGGGTGTGGGCAAGGTCGTCGCCGGCGACACGATGGTCGTCTCGATCGACGGCCTGGGCGTCCTCGAGAACCCCGTCCTCGACGCCTGAGCGTCCACGCCCTCACACACACCGTTCCACTTCCCAGCACCACCCTCCGAAAGGAACCCCGTCCTCGTGACCACCAAGGTTCGCTTCTGCCCCTCGCCCACCGGCACCCCGCACGTGGGCATGATCCGCACGGCCCTCTTCAACTGGGCCTACGCCCGCCACACCGGCGGCACGTTCGTCTTCCGCATCGAGGACACGGATGCCCAGCGCGATTCGGAGGAGAGCTTCGAGCAGTTGCTGGACGCGATGCGCTGGCTGGGCCTCGACTGGGACGAGGGCATCGAGGTGGGCGGCCCAGACGGCCCCTACCGCCAGTCGGAGCGCGGCGACATCTACCAGGACGTCATCGCGAAGCTGGTCGATGGCGGCCACCTCTACGAGTCGTTCTCCACGAACGAGGAGGTCGAGGAGCGCCACCGCGCCGCCGGCCGCGACCCCAAGCTGGGCTACGACAACTTCGACCGCGACCTCACGGACGAGCAGAAGGCAGCCTTTCGCGCGCAGGGCCGCGAGCCCGTCCTGCGCGTGCGCATGCCGGATGAGGACATCACGTTCACGGACCTGGTCCGCGGGGAGATCACCTTCCGCGCGGGCACCGTGCCGGACTTCGTCGTCGTCCGCGCCAACGGCCAGCCGCTCTACACGCTCGTCAACCCGGTCGATGACGCGCTCATGGGCATCACCCACGTGCTGCGCGGCGAGGACATCCTGTCGTCGACGCCCCGCCAGATCGTCCTGTACCGGGCGCTCGAGGCCGTGGGCGTCGCGCAGCTGACGCCGCAGTTCGGCCACCTCCCGTACGTCATGGGCGAGGGCAACAAGAAGCTGTCGAAGCGCGACCCGGAGTCGAACCTCTTCCACCACCGGGAGCGCGGGTTCATTCGCGAGGGCCTCATCAACTACCTCGCGCTGCTGGGCTGGTCGATCGGTCCAGACCGCGACGTCTTCAGCGTCGACGAGTTCATCGAGGCGTTCGACATCGCGGATGTGAACCCCAACCCGGCCCGCTTCGACGTCAAGAAGGCCACCGCGATCAACGCGGACCAGATCCGCCTTCTGGACGAGGCGGACTTCAGTGCGCGCCTGGTCCCGTACCTGCAGCAGGCCGGCGTCGTGTCCGACCCGGTCACGGACGAGGAAGCGCACATCCTCAAGGAGGCCGCACCACTCATCCAGACCCGCATGAATCTGCTGGGGGAGGCCCCGGACCTCGTGTCCTTCCTCTTCACGGCAGATGCTGACCTCGAGCTGACCGAGGACGGTCTGAAGACCCTCAAGGACACCGCTCCCGAGGTCCTGGCCGCCTCGATCTCCCAGCTCGAGTCCGTGGACGCGGACGCGTGGAAGACCGACCGTCTGGAGGAGGTGCTCAAGGCCGAACTCGTCGACCGCCTCGAGATCAAGCCCCGCTTCGCGTACGGCCCCCTGCGCGTCGCCGTCTCCGGCCGACGGGTCTCGCCACCGCTCTTCGAGTCGATGGAGATCCTGGGCAGGGACTCGACGCTGACCCGGCTGCGGGCGCTGCAGGAGCACCTCGCCGCGGCGTGAGCGCGGCCGTGGAGCGGGCGTGAGAACCGACGTGCGGTGAGCGCCGCGAGCGGGCCCCTGTGCAGGTGACGGACGTCACCCGCCCAGGGGCCCTTCTCGTTTTGCACTGCGTTCTGGGCCGGTGTAATGTTATCTCTCGTTGCCAGGGAGTTCTCCGGAGCTCCTCAGCAGTGGGGTATGGTGTAATTGGCAGCACGAGTGATTCTGGTTCATTTAGTCTAGGTTCGAGTCCTGGTACCCCAGCGGATGACCGCCAGGTCATCTCAACTGAGTGATCCTCACTCATAGAGGCCCCCGTCGTCTAGTGGCCTAGGACGCCGCCCTCTCAAGGCGGAAACGGCAGTTCGAACCTGCTCGGGGGTACAGATCGGAAGCCCGATCCTTCAACGCGAAGGATCGGGCTTCGTCGTGTGCGAGGCGGGGCACGGTGGCCCCGCACCCCGCCAGGCAGCCACACGACGTGCGTCCAGCCCGCCAGGCAGTGACGGAGCGAGCCTCCAGCCCGCAGCGCAACGGGCCCCCACGACATGGAAACTGAGGTTGCGTTCTGCAGACCGAATCGGTCTGTGAAACGCAACCTCAGTCGTCGAGCAGGTGGTGCCGGACGGGTGGGGAGCCGTGCGAGCGCCCCACAGCCGGGCCGCACCCGCGGAGCTGCCTCACCCGCGGGTCAGGGCCTCCGTCAGGACGCGTGCGGCCTCGATGACGGATTCCGCGTGGAGGCGGCCCGGCTGCCGGGTGAGGCGCTCGACGGGTCCGCTGATCGACACGGATGCGACGACGCGGTTGCTGGGGCCGCGCACGGGCGCGGAGACGGACGCGACGCCGCGCTCGCGCTCCGCGATCGACTGCGCCCAGCCGCGTCGCCGGACGCCGGACAGCATCGTGGCGGAGAAGCGGGCGCCGCGCAGGCCCGTGTGCAGGCGGTCCGGCTCCTCCCACGCCAGCAGCACCTGGGCGGCGGACCCGGCGCGCATGCTCAGGGTCGCGCCCACCGGGACGGAGTCGCGCAGGCCCACCGGGCGCTCGGCCGCGGCGACGCACAGGCGCAGGTCGCCCTGCCGGCGGAACAGCTGCGCGGACTCGCCCGTGCGATCGCGCAGGTGCGCCAGGACGGGACCGGCCGCGGCCAGCAGCCGATCCTCACCGGCGGCGGACGACAGCTCGGCCAGTCGCGGCCCCAGGACGAAGCGACCCTGCAGGTCCCGGTTCACGAATCGGTGGTACTCCAGTGCGACCGCCAGGCGATGGGCCGTGGGGCGCGCGAGTCCGGTCAGCGAGACAAGCTCCGCGAGGGACGCGGGACCCGCCTCCAGGGCGGAGAGGACGAGTGCGGCCTTGTCGATGACGCCGACACCGCTGCTGCTGTTCGTGGATGTCATGTCTCACAATCTAGACAGTCCGTCATATGAGATGCAAGTCCACCATTCAGAATTTCGGGGGTACTGTCGTGGGCCTAGACCCTGGAGGGCTCGTGGAAGGAGACGTGACGGTGGGCAGAACACTGGCGGAGAAGGTGTGGGCGGACCACGTCGTCCGGAAGGGAGAGGATGGCGCGCCGGACCTCATCTACATCGACCTCCATCTGGTCCACGAGGTGACCAGCCCGCAGGCGTTCGAGGGCCTCCGGCTGGCCGGCCGTCCGGTGCGCCGGCCGGACCTCACCGTCGCGACGGAGGACCACAACACCCCCACGCAGGACATCGACAAGCCGATCGCGGACCCCACGTCCGCGAAGCAGATCGACACCCTGCGATCGAACGCGGAGGAGTTCGGCATCCGCCTCCACTCCCTGGGCGACGCGGAGCAGGGCATCGTCCACGTGGTGGGACCGCAGCTGGGCCTGACCCAGCCCGGCACCACGGTCGTCTGCGGCGACTCGCACACGTCGACGCACGGCGCGTTCGGCGCCCTGGCCTTCGGCATCGGCACCAGCGAGGTCGAGCACGTCCTGGCCACGCAGACGCTCAGCCTCAAGCCGTTCAAGACGATGGCGATCACGGTCGAGGGCGAGCTGCCGGCGGGCTCGACGGCGAAGGACATCATCCTCGCGGTCATCGCGAAGATCGGCACCGGAGGCGGCCAGGGCTACGTCCTGGAGTACCGGGGCGAGGCGATCCGGAAGCTGTCGATGGAAGCCCGGATGACGATCTGCAACATGTCGATCGAGGCCGGTGCCCGCGCCGGCATGATCGCCCCGGACCAGACGACGTTCGACTACCTGCAGGGCCGCGATCACGCGCCGCAGGGCGAGGACTGGGAGGCGGCGGTCGAGTACTGGACGTCGCTGCGCACGGACGACGACGCACAGTTCGACGAGGAGGTCGTCCTGGACGCCTCCGATCTGGAGCCGTTCGTCACGTGGGGCACCAACCCCGGTCAGGGCCTGCCGCTGTCCGCGGACGTCCCGGACCCGGCGGACTTCCCGGACGAGACGGACCGCGAGGCCGCGGAGAACGCGCTGGCCTACATGGGTCTGACGCCGGGGACGCCCCTGCGGGACATCCGGATCGACACGGTCTTCCTGGGCTCGTGCACGAACTCCCGCATCGAGGACCTGCGTGCCGCCGCGGACGTGCTGCGCGGACGGCAGAAGGCGGAGAACATCCGCTTCATGGTGGTGCCCGGCTCTGCGCGCGTCCGCCTGCAGGCGGAGGAGGAGGGTCTCGACCAGGTCTTCAAGGCCGCTGGTGCGGACTGGCGCTTCGCCGGCTGCTCGATGTGCCTGGGCATGAACCCGGACCAGCTGGCGGAGGGGGAGCGATGCGCCTCCACCTCGAATCGCAACTTCGAGGGCCGTCAGGGCAAGGGCGGTCGCACGCACCTGGTCAGCCCCCTGGTCGCCGCCGCGACCGCGGTCCGAGGCACGCTGTCGTCCCCCTCCGATCTGCCGGAGGCGGATCCCCGGGCCGTGGCCGTCTCCCGCGAGGCCGAGGCCGCTGCCGCCGCAGAGGCCCAGGCCCGTCCCGCTCTCATCCCGTTGGCCGTGACCCCGGGCGCCGTCCGCGCCACGGGCGGGTCCGCCGCCGCAACCGCGCACAAGGAGGCGTGAGCATGGAGAAGCTGTCCGTCCACACGGGTGTCGGGGTGCCGCTGCGCCGATCGAACATCGACACCGACCAGATCATCCCGGCCGTCTACCTCAAGCGCGTGACCCGCACGGGCTTCGAGGACGCGCTGTTCGCCCGCTGGCGCTCGGAGCCGGACTTCGTCCTCAACCACGAGGCGTACACGAACGGCTCCGTCCTGGTCGCCGGACCGGACTTCGGCACGGGTTCGTCGCGCGAGCACGCGGTGTGGGCGCTGCACGACTACGGCTTCCGCGCCGTGCTCGCCAGCCGCTTCGGCGACATCTTCCGCGGGAACGCGGGCAAGGGTGGACTGCTGGCCGCGCAGGTGGAGCAGTCGGACATCGAGCTCATCTGGAAGATCCTCGAGAACCACCCGGGCACGGAGGTGACGGTCGACCTCGTGCAGCGGACGGTCAGCGCAGACACGCTGACGGTCCCGTTCCAGATCGACGACTACACCCGCTGGCGCCTGCTCGAGGGGCTCGACGACATCGGGCTGACCCTGCAGCACGAGGAGTCGATCGAGGCGTTCGAGCAGACGCGACCCGCGCACAAGCCGAAGACCCTGCCCGTCCTCTGACGGCATCACTCTCGGCCTGACCGCCTCGCAGTGGGGAATCCGATACCATTCACACGGTCGCCCGCCGGGCGGCCGTGTGCGTATTCACGCTGTGCGCGCAGCGACCGACAGCAGAGGGAGCCCGAATGCTCGATGTCCACGGCGGAGTGCCGCTGAAGGGGACCGTGCGGGTCCGGGGAGCGAAGAACCTCGTTCCCAAGGCCATGGTCGCCGCGCTGCTGGGGGACACGCCCTCCGTGCTGCGCGGGGTGCCCGCGATCCGCGATGTGGAGATCGTGACGGGTCTGCTGGAGCTGCACGGCGTCCGCGTGACCCCCGGGCCGGACCGCGGTGACGCGGACGGCGAGCTGGTGCTCGATCCGGCCGCGGTCGAGCAGGGCTCGATCGTCGACATCGACGCGCACGCGGGGTCGTCCCGCATCCCCATCCTCCTGTGCGGTCCGCTGCTGCACCGGCTGGGTCAGGCGTTCATCCCGGATCTGGGCGGCTGCCGGATCGGGGACCGCCCCATCGACTTCCACCTCGACGTGCTGCGCAAGTTCGGCGCCGTCGTGGACAAGACCCCCGGCGGCATCCGACTCACCGCGCCGCAGCGGCTGCGCGGCACGAAGGTGGGTCTGCCGTACCCGTCCGTGGGCGCGACGGAGCAGGTGCTGCTGACCGCCGTCCGCGCGGAGGGCGTCACAGAGCTGCGCAACGCCGCGATCGAGCCGGAGATCATGGACCTCGTCATGGTCCTGCAGAAGATGGGCGCCTCGATCACCGTCGACCCGGCCCGCGTGCTGCGGATCGAGGGCGTCGACCGCCTGGACGGCTACTTCCACCGCAGCCTGCCGGACCGCAACGAGGCCGCGTCGTGGGCCTCGGCTGCGCTGGCGACCGGCGGCGACATCATGGTCGAGGGCGCGCGCCAGCAGGACATGGTCACCTTCCTCAACATCTTCCGGAAGATCGGCGGCCGCTTCGACGTCCTGGAGGACGGGATCCGCTTCCGCCATCCCGGCGGCGACCTCACCTCGACGGTGCTGGAGACGGACGTCCACCCCGGCTTCATGACAGACTGGCAGCAGCCGCTCGTCGTCGCCCTCACCCGGGCCTCCGGCGTGTCGATCATCCACGAGACGGTCTACGAGAACCGGTTCGGGTTCACGGACGCGCTGCGACGGATGGGAGCGACCATCCAGCTCTACCGCGAGTGCCTGGGCGGAACGCCCTGCCGCTTCGGCCGGCAGAACTACCTCCACTCCGCCGTCGTCGCCGGCCCCACACCTCTGCGGGCCGCGGACTTCACCGTCCCGGACCTGCGCGGCGGCTTCTCGCACATCGTCGCGGCACTCGCGGCCGAGGGCACCTCGCAGGTCTCGGGCATCGACGTCATCAACCGCGGCTACGAGCACTTCCTCGACAAGCTGCACGGCCTGGGCGCCCGCTTCGACGCGAAGGCCGCCGCGTGACCGGCGCGCAGCCGCCGGCGGCCGACGGCCGCGCCGCGGCGGACTCCGAGGTCGCCTATCCGCGGTTCGAGCCGGCCGCCCTCAAGCGCAGCCTGTTCTGGGCGACGCCCACGGCGAATGCGATCCGCGTGTTCATCCGCACGCTCACGCGCATCGAGTCGACCGGGGACCAGCAGCTGGGCCACGGCCCCGTCATCCTCGCGCCGTACCACGCCAGCAAGATCGACCCCCTCGTCATCGCGATGGCCGTGTGGAAGCGCGGCGTCCTGCCGCACTTCCTCGCGAAGTCCTCGATCTTCAAGGGATTCGTGGGCCGGGGACTCGTGACGATGGGCCAGATCCCGGTGCTCCGGGCCTCGACGAAGGCCGGTGACTCCCTCATCCACGCGAAGAATGCACTAGCCGCGGGCCAGGCCGTCGTCATCTACCCGCAGGGGACGCTCACGAAGGACCCGGAGCTGTGGCCGCAGGTCGCGAAGACCGGCGTGGCCCGTCTGGCGGTCGAGACGGGCATCCCCGTCATCCCCGTGGGCCACTGGGGCCTCGAGGCGGTCATGCCGGTGCACAGCAGCCGGATCCGACCGCGACCGTTCGGGACGGTGCGGGTCCGGTTCGGCGACCCCATCGTCCCGCCCGCACCGGATGCGCACGGGACCGCGTCCTCGCAGCTGGCCCGCCGCTTCTCCGATCGGGTGACCGCCGGGATCGCGGCGGAGGTCGCCCACCTGCGCGGGGTCGAGCTGCCGGAGCGCTTCCGGACCGCGATCAGGGAGTGGGACGCGGAGCACCCGTCCACGACCCATGATGAGGAGGCACGATGAGGACCGCAGTGCTGGGTGCCGGATCCTGGGGGACCACATTCGCGAAGGTCGTGGGCGATGCGGGACACCCCGTCACCGTCCTCGCGCGCCGTGACGAGGTCGCCGCGGAGATCCGCGAGCACCGGACGAACTCCGCCTACCTGGGTGATATCGCCCTGGGCCACAACGTGACGGCGACGACGGATGCGCAGGAGGCACTCGCGGGCGCGCAGGCCGTCATCCTGGCCGTCCCCGCCCAGTCGTTGCGGGACAACCTCGGGGCCCTCCGCGACCTCCTGCCCGCGGACGGGATCCTCGTGAGCCTCATGAAGGGCATCGAGCGCAGCAGCGGCAAGCGGATGAGCGAGGTCATCTCAGAGGTGACCGGTCACGATCCGGACCTCATCGCCGTCGTCTCCGGCCCCAACCTGGCGAAGGAGATCGCCCAGGAGCAGCCCACCGCCACCGTCGTCGCGGCGCCGGACGTGCGGACCGCGGAGGCCGTGGGCGAGCTGTCCGCGACCTCGTACTTCCGGCCCTACACGAACACGGACGTCGTGGGAGTGGAGCTGGGTGGCGCCGTCAAGAACGTCATCGCACTGGCCGTGGGCATGTGCGACGGGCAGGGCCTGGGCGACAACTCGAAGGCCTCGATCATCACCCGAGGCCTGGCGGAGACGACGCGGCTGGCGCTGGCCATGGGCGCGCAGACGCACACGCTGTCCGGCCTGGCCGGGCTGGGCGACCTCGTCGCCACCTGCGCCTCGCCCCTGTCCCGCAACCGCTCGTTCGGACGCCTGCTGGGCACCGGGATGACGGTCGACGAAGCGGTGGAGGAGACCCGCCAGGTCGCCGAGGGCGTCAAGTCCGCCAGCGCGGTCCTCGCCCTGGGGCAGGCGCACGACGTCGAGCTGCCCATCACCCAGGCGGTCGCCGCGGTCATCTCCGGCCACCTGCGGGTTGACGAATTGGGGGCGCTCCTGTTGGCTCGAAAGCGCAAGCACGAGGGTCCGGCCGACTGATCGGCCCGGCTCCGTCACCTATGAGAGGACTGAGTGTGAACACCCCCTTCCACAAGCTCAACGATCTGCCTCGCTTCGACCTCACCAGCACGGACATCGCCGAGGGCCGGGAGCTGTCCGCTCCCCAGACCTCGGGGAAGATGGGCGTGCCCGGAGGCGAGGACGTGTCCCCGCAGCTGTCCTGGTCCGGCTTCCCGGAGGAGACGAAGGCATTCGCCGTCACCTGCTACGACCCGGACGCGCCCACCGGCTCGGGCTTCTGGCACTGGACGGTCACGAACCTCCCGGCGGACGTGACGGAGCTGCCGGCCGGTGCCGGCACCCCGGACAAGGGACTGCTGCCCCAGGACGCGATCACCGTCCGCAACGACGCCGGCGCCCCGGAGTTCGTGGGCGCCGCCCCGCCGGCCGGCCACGGTCCGCACCGCTACTTCTTCATCGTGCACGCCCTGGACGCCCCGCTGGAGGTCGACGAATCCGCGACTCCCGCCTTCGTGGGCTTCAACCTGTTCTTCCACTCGATCGGGCGCGCCTGGATCGAGACCACCTACGAAGCGAAGTGACACCCATCGCATGAACCCTGCCGACACCCGTCCCGTCGTCGCCGTCCTCTTCGGCGGCCGCTCCTCGGAGCACTCCGTCAGCTGCGTGACCGCAGCCGGCGTCCTCAGCGCACTCGACGAGGAGCGCTACCGTGTCCTGCCGATCGGCATGACCCGCGAGGGCGTCTGCCGGATCGTCGACGACGCGAAGGACTTCCGCTTCGACACGGAGGCGATGCCGGAGGTCGTCGACGACGGGACGGAGATCGTCTTCCCGCTGGACACGCGCCGCGCCCCGCTGCGCGTCGTCCAGCGGGACGGCAGTGTCGAGGACATCGCGACGGTCGATGTGTACTTCCCCGTGCTGCACGGTCCGTACGGTGAGGACGGCACGATCCAGGGACTCTTCGAGCTCATGGACGTCCCGTACGTGGGCTGCGGCGTGCTGGGGTCCGCCGCCGGCATGGACAAGCGGTACATGAAGGCGGTGCTGCGCGACGCGGGGATCCCCACGAGCCCGTGGGAGCCGGTGACGGTCCGCCAGTACCGCACGGACCCGGACGCCGTCCTCGCCCGTCTGCGCGCCCTGGGCGACGTCGTCTTCGTCAAGCCGGCCAACGCGGGGTCGTCGATGGGCGTGTCCAAGGTGTCGGACGCGCAGGACGCACAGCAGCTGGACGCCGCGCTGACAGAGGCGTTCGCCCACGACTCCGCCGCGATCGTCGAGCCGATGGTGACCGGTCGCGAGATCGAGTGCGGCGTGCTGGGCACCCGCTTCCACGAGGGACCCCGCGCCAGCGTCCCCGGCGAGATCGAAGTGACGGGCGCAGACTTCTACGACTTCGAGACGAAGTACCTGAACGCGGACGCCGTGCGGATCACGTGCCCGGCGGACATCTCCCCGGAGTCCACCGCTCGGGTGCAGGAACTGGCCCGGCAGGTGTTCGACGCCTTCGACTGCAGCGGGCTGGCCCGCGTCGACGCGTTCGTGACGCCGGACGGCGACGTCCTCATCAACGAGATCAACACGATGCCGGGCTTCACCCCCAGCTCGATGTTCCCCGTCGTGTGGGACCGCTCCGGCGTGCGCTACGACGAACTGGTCGACACCCTCGTCGACATCGCGCTGCGCGACCACCGCGCCGCCGGCTGACACCGCAGGACGCGCCGCCCGCCGACCCGTCCACGAAGCACGCCCCGCCGGTTCACCCGGCGGGGACCTCGCCCTCGACCTGCTGGGCGTCCTGAGCGTCGACGCACTGCGCCGTCTGCTCGATCTCCGACACGCTGGAGGACACGGACGCCAGCGCCGTCGCACCGGACACGACCGTGGGGGTCACGAGGACCTCGACGGCGGGGGAGCGGCCGTAGGTGACGAACTGCCACGTGTCCTCGTCTCCGCGCACCTGCACCCAGTCGACCCCGTCGACGGTCACGCACGGATCCGTCGTGGGGGCGGGCTCCGGCACGCCGCAGCGGACGATGACGCTGGCCGGCTCGCCCCACGCCGTCGTCCCCTGGGACGAGGTCGTGCGCTGCTCCAGATCCCCGATCTGATCCGGCATGAGCAGGATCGGCAGGGCGCAGTCGGGGTTCGCCGCGTCCTCCGCCGCATCGACGACGAGGGCGCCGGAGCACCCCGTGAGGACGAGGGTGCCGACCGCGAGGACGGCGGCGAGGGAACGGCGGAGAGGACGGTGGCGCATGCCCTCCAGGCTACCGGTCGCCGCCTGCGGGCATACTGGTGGGATGACGTCTGCTCCCACGTTCGCCCAGCTGGGCGAGGACGCCCTCATCGCCCGGATCCTCGCCCGCATCCCCCGGGACGGCACCGTGGTCGTGGGGCCCGGTGACGATGCCGCGGTCACGGAGGCACCGGGCAGGCTCGTGAGCTCCGCGGACATGCTCGTCGAAGGCGAGGACTTCCTGGACGGCTGGTTGGACGCGCGCCGGCTGGGGGTCAAAGCGGCCGCGCAGAACCTGGCCGATGTGCGTGCGATGGGAGCCCGACCCACCGGTCTGCTCCTGTCGCTGGCCGCACCCGGGGACACCCCCGCCTCCTTCGTGGACGGCCTGATCGACGGGCTCGTCGAGGAGGCCGGCCGCGCCGGAGCCGTCGTGCTGGGCGGCGACCTGTCCGACGCCCGGCAGATCGTCATCGCCGTCACCGCGCTGGGCAGCCTCCCGGCGCAGACCGCGCCCCTGACCCGGAACGCAGCCCGCCCGGGCCACACCGTGTGGCTGGGCGGACGCACCGGCTGGGCCGCCGCCGGCCTGGACGCGCTCTTCGCCGGTGCCGAGGCCGTGGAGACGTCCGCTGCCGATGTCCCGACGGCCACCGCCGCCGAGGCCGTGGAGACCGCGGACGCCGGCTCCCCGCCCGCGGAGCCGGGCTCCGATCCCGCGACGGACTCCGACACCCTGCTCGCCGTCGCGATCGAGGCGCAGCGCGCACCACGACCGGACTACGAGGCCGTCGACGCGCTGCGGGAGGCGCTGGACGGACAGCCGGGCGCACTCATCGACCTGTCCGACGGACTGGGGTCCGACGCGGGGAGACTGGCCCGGGCCTCGGGCGTCGACCTCGACCTGGACTCCGCGGCACTGGACGCGCTGGCGGACGACCTCGTGCCCGTCGCGCACCGGGTCCGCGCCCTCGAGGACGCGGCCCGTGCGGACCCGGGCGAGCCCGTTGCAGTCGACGCGTCCCCGGATGAGCCCTCCGCCCGCGCCCGCGCGCGCCGGTGGGTGCTGACCGGCGGGGAGGACCACGGGTTCCTCGCGACGGTGCCGGACGGGGTCCATCCGCTAGGGTGGAGACTGGTCGGGCGCGTGCGTCCGGTCAGCGCCGCCCCATCCGTGCTGATCGACGGGGTGCCCGTGGGGGATTCCGGGTTCGCCGCCGTCGACTCGGACGGCGGTTTCAGGCATTTCAGCGGCTCGGGGGAGTGAGTGGGCAAGCGCATCGGTTCAGGGGCGGATCCCGGTCCCGACGCCCGCATCAGCGGCCACCTGGCGGCCCGGTGGGCCAAGCGCACCGTCGACCGGCTGCGCCGTGAGCGCAGCGGCATCAACGCGATCAACGTGTTCCCCGTCCCGGACGGCGACACGGGCACCAATCTCTACCTGACCGTCCGCTCCGCCTACCGCGCGGTCGAATCTCTGGACGGCGCGGTCACCCTGCCGCAGGTCGTCGAGGCGATGGCGACCGGCGCGCAGCGCGGCGCACGCGGCAACTCCGGCCTCATCCTCTCCGTCGCCCTGCGCGGGGTCGCGGACGCACTGGCAGGGGTGGAGGTCCCGGATGCGCAGTCGTTCGCCGCCGCCCTGGGCCTGGCCGCGGCCCGCGCCCGCGACGCGCTGGCGGACCCGGTCGACGGCACGATGGTGACGGTGCTCGACGCGATGGCGGACGAGGCCCGCGAGCGCGCGGAGGCCGGCGACGACCTCCTGCAGCTGGTGTTGGCGGTGCGGGAGCGCTCGCGCGCGGCCCTGCGCGAGACGACCGGCCAGCTGCCCGTCCTGCGCGAGAACCGCGTCGTCGACGCCGGTTCCTCCGGCATCGTCGAGCTCTTCGACCTCCTCTGCGTCACGGTCGCCGGTGAGGACGCCGTGGCGGCCGTGCCGGGAGACTCCGCAGCGACGACCGCCCCGGAGACCCCGGCCGGGACGACGGACCGTTCAGCTCTGCCCGATCTGCCGGACCTGGGCGCCCACGGCGGCGAGATCGGCTTCGAACTGGTCGCGCACCTGGGCGAGACCCGCGACCGCACCCGCCCGCTCAAGCGTGCGCTCACCCGCGCCGGCGGCACCAGCATCGTCGTCGACTGGCCGCAGGTCCACGTCCACACCGCCCACGGCGGGGGAGTCGACGAGGCGCGCCGTCTCCTCGAGGTCATGGACGTCCACCGCGTCGTCGACCTGCGCGTCGAGGACCTCTCCAGCACCCGCCCGGCGGACGACCCCGCCACCCTCATCGCCCTGGCCGACGGCCCGGGCCTCCTCCTGTCCCTGGCGCTCACGGGTGCGTTCGCGGTCCGCTCCGACCGCCCCGACCTGCGCGAGGCGGTCGACTTCGCCGCGCAGCTGGCTGAGTCCGCCGCCTTCGTCCTGCCGGACTCTGTGACCGCGGCCGAGGCCCTGGCCGGGCTGGGAACGGCCAAGGTCCTGCGGACCCGGGACGCGGCCTCGGTCGCGGCGGCCGCCGCCGTCTTCGATCCGTCCGGGAACGCGGACGACGTGCTCACGGACATGGTCGCGGCGGCCGCGGGCACCCGGGTGGGCGCCGTCGTCCTGGCGCCGGAGGACCACGGGCAGGGTCCGCTCCTGTACTCGCAGGGCGACGCCCTCACCCTCGTCGACGGCCGGATCCGCGCGGTGGGCGCGGATCCGGAGGCCGCCGCCGGCGACCTCGTCGACCGCCTGCTGGGGGCCGGCGGCGACCTCGTGACCCTGCTCGTGGGTGCCGAGATGCCCGAGGCCGCGGTCGCCCGCCTGCACATCCGGATCGATGCGGAGCACACGGACGCCGAGGCCGTGGTCATCGACGGCGGGCAGTCCAGCTCGTGGCTGGTGGTCGGCGTTGAGTGACGCGACACCGGAGGAGCAGGTCTTCGCGGAGGCCGCAGGGCGCAGTCGGAAGGCGCTCGTCACGGCGGGGATCCGCGACCTCGACGGACTGCTGCGGCACCTGCCGCACCGGTGGATCGACCCGGGCACCTTCACGGACATCCGCGGGCTGGAGCAGCTGCCGGACGGCGAGGACGTCGTCCTCCACGTGACGGTCGTCGACATCAGTTCGCGCCGCATGCAGAACCGCAAGGGGCAGCTCACGACGGTCACCGTCACGGACAACGACCGCACGACGGACGCGGTCTTCTTCAACCAGCAGTGGCTGGTCAAGTCGTTCGAAGCCGGCAGCCGGCTGCTCATGACCGCCCGGATCCAGCACTACCGGGGCCGCCTGCAGCTGGGCAACCCCACCGTCCTCACCGCGGACGGCGAGGTCGCGAAGGGCACCGAGGCCGAGCAGGCGTTCGCCCCCACCGCGCCGGTCCCCGTCTACCGGTTCGTCAAGGGGGTCAAAGCGGCCGCCTTCCGGCGCATCATCCGGGCCGCGCTGGACGCCGCTCCTGCCTCCGCGTACGAGGACCCGATTCCGGATTTCCTGCGGGAGAAGCACGGGATCCAGGACCTGCGGACCGCCTACTGGGGCATGCACCGGCCGCGGACGATGGAGGAGGCGGGGAATGCGACCCAGCGGTGGCGGTACGAGGAGGCGCTGGCGCTCCAGACGGTGCTGCACCAGCGCCGCCGCGAGCACGCGGCGCTGCACGCGGCGGCCCTGCCCGGCCGCTCGGACGGGACGCTCGCGGCCTTCGACGCCGCGCTCCCGTTCGCGCTGACGCCGTCCCAGCAGCAGGCGGGCGAGGAGATCGAGAAGGAGCTGGCCGGGGCGGTGCCCATGAACCGGCTGCTGCAGGGCGATGTGGGCTCCGGCAAGACGCTCGTGGCCCTGCGGGCGATGCTCCAGACGGTCGACTCCGGTGCCCAGGCGGCGCTGCTGGCGCCCACGGAGGTGCTGGCGGCCCAGCACTTCCGCTCCTTCGCGCAGGCGCTGGGCGACTTCGCGGCGGAGTCCGCGCTGCTGCGCCAGGAGAACGGCGTCGTCATCGCCCTGTTGACCGGATCCCTGTCGACGCAGGAGCGGCGGCGCACGCTGCTGGACCTGTCGATCGGGGACGTCGACATCGTCGTGGGCACGCACGCGCTCCTGTCGGACACAACGATCTTCCACGACCTGGGCATGGTCGTCGTCGACGAGCAGCACCGGTTCGGCGTCGAACAGCGGGAAGCGCTGCGGCAGAAGGCCGGCGGGCGCACGCCCCACACGCTCGTCATGACCGCGACACCCATCCCGCGCACGGCGGCGATGACCGTCTTCGGCGACCTCGACGTCTCGACGCTCACGCACATGCCCACGGGGCGGAAGCAGATCACGACCCACCTCGTGTCGCTGGCGCAGCACCCGCACTGGGTCGACCGCGTGCTGGAGGTCGTGGGCGAGCATGCGGACCGCGGCCAGCAGTCGTTCGTCGTGCTGCCCCGCATCGAGGCGACCGCGCCGGACCCGGAGACCGGTGCGGCACGGCCGGGCGTGGAGGACGTAGCGCAGATCCTGCGGGAGACCCCCGCCCTGGCCGGTGCGCACATCGGGGTGCTGCACGGACAGCTGCCGGCGGACGAGAAGGACGACACGATGCGGTCCTTCGCCGCCGGTCAGATCGACGTGCTCGTGTCCACGACGGTCATCGAGGTGGGCATCGACGTGCCCAACGCGCGGGTCATGGTGATCCTCGATGCGGACCGGTTCGGCGTCGCCCAGCTGCACCAGCTGCGCGGACGCGTAGGGCGCGCCGGCGACGAGTCCCTCTGCTTCCTCCTCACGCAGGCGGACCCGGAGTCGGAGGCGATGGAGCGGCTCACGACCGTCGCGGGGACGCTGGACGGCTTCGCGCTGGCGGAGTACGACATCCGCAGCCGGCGCGAGGGCGATGTGCTGGGTCGCGCCCAGTGGGGCGGGCGCTCGAGCCTGCGCCACCTCTCCGTGCTGCGCGATGAGGAGATCATCCGGGGCGCCAAGGCCGACGCGGCTCAGCTGCTGGAGCAGGACCCCGCGCTGCGGAGCGTGCCCGCGCTGACCCGCCTCATCGCGCTCATCTTCGCGGACACGGACGAAGACCTCATCGAGGCGGGCTGACATGCGGATCATCGCGGGCCGCCACCGGGGCCGCCCTCTCCATGCACCTCGAGGCCGGGACACCCGCCCCACACCGGACCGGGTGCGCGAATCGCTCTTCGCGATGCTCGACGGCATGGATGCCTGCGCCGGTGCCCGGGTCCTCGACCTGTTCGCCGGTTCCGGCTCCCTGGGGCTCGAGGCACTGAGCCGCGGCGCCGCGCACGTGACCCTCGTCGACCAGGGGTCCGGGCCGCAGGCGGCGATCGCCCGCAGCATCGCGGACCTGGGGGAGGAGACCCGCACCCGCGTGCTGGGACAGCGGGCGCAGACCGCCGTCGAGCGGCTGCGCGAGGACGGGGAGTCCTTCGACCTCGTGTTCGCGGACCCGCCCTACCTGCTGGGGGAGGACGAGCTGGCGCGCCTGCTGGCGTCCCTCGAGGATCTGCTGGACGGCCTGTCCGCCCTCCTGGTCGTCGAGCGGTCGGTGCGTTCTCCGCAGCCGGACCTGCCGGACCGCCTCGAGGTGTACCGGGAGAAGACGTACGGGGAGACCCGCATGTGGCTGCTCCAGCTCATCGACCAGGACGGTGCCGCGACACAGGACGGCACCGCGGACTGAACCGGTCCGGACCGACCCTCAACCCTCAGTCGAGGACCGCGGAGAGGAACTTCCGCGTCCGCTCCTGCGTGGGGTGGGTGAAGATGTCCTCCGGATGCCCCTCCTCGAGGATGACGCCGCCGTCGAACATCATGACCCGCTGGGACACGTCGCGGGCGAACTGCATCTCGTGCGTGACGATGAGCATCGTGATGTCCGTCTCCCGCGCGATGTCGCGCAGCACCTGGAGGACGTCGTCCACCAGTTCCGGGTCCAGCGCGCTCGTCACCTCGTCCAGCAGCAGGATGTCCGGATCCATCGCCAGGGCGCGGGCGATCGCGACGCGCTGCTGCTGCCCGCCGGACAGGCGCGAAGGGTGCTCCGTCTCCTTGTCGGAGAGCCCCACCTTCGCCAGGAGTCCGCGGGCCTTCTCCGTCGCCTCCGCACGGCTGAGCCCCAGCACGTGGATGGGGGCCTCCACGAGGTTCTCGATGACCGTCATGTTGGGGAACAGGTTGAAGTGCTGGAACACCATGCCGATGCGCTTCGTGTTCGCCCGCACCTGCTTGCCCGGCAGCGCGACCCGCTTGCCGCCGCGCTCCTCGTGGGTGAGCGGGTCGCCGTGCACGAAGATGTAGCCGTCCGTCAGCGACTCGAGTGTCATGATGAGGCGCAGGATCGTCGTCTTGCCGGACCCGCTGGGCCCGATGAGGGTGACGCGCTCGCCCGGACTCACGGTGAAGTCCAGCCCCTTGAGCACCGTGTGATCGCCGAACCGCTTCTCGACGCCGCGGAACTCGATGGCCGGGGCGGTGCCGTTCTCAGTAGGTGGCAAGGGACTTCTCCAATCGTCGGATCAGGAGCGAGGTCGGATAGCTCGCCGCCAGGAAGATGAGGCCGGCCAGGGTGAACGCCTCCGTGTAGGCGAACGTGCGACCGCCCACCTGCTCCGCCGTGCGCACCAGCTCCGTCACGAAGATCGCCATGAGGAACGGCGTGTCCTTGAACATCGCGACGGCGTAGTTGCCCAGGGAGGGGACGGTGGCGCGCAGCGCCTGGGGCAGGATGACCGACCGGAACGACCGGACCGGCGGCAGCGACAGGGCACTGATCGCCTCCCACTGCCCCTGCGGCACCGCGTCGATGCCGGCGCGGTAGCTCTCCGACATGTACGTCGAGTAGTGGACGCCGATGACGGCGATGCCCACCGTCAGGGCGGACACCTCGATGAGGGCCTCGTTCATCGAGAAGAGGGTGTAGACGAACACCAGCTGGACGATGAGCGGGGTGTTCCGGACGAACGCGACCAGCAGCCGGGGCAGCCAGGCCGCCCAGGCCGGCAGGCCGCGCAGCAGGACTGCGATGAACAGCCCCAGGATGACGGCGATGATCGTGCCGCCCACCGTGGCGATGAGGGTCGTGAGGAAGCCCTCGAGCAGGAGCGGGAGCGCATCCGCGGCGGCCTGCCAGTTCCACCAGGACGGATTCATGAGGCCACCTCCGTCGACGAGGTCGAGCCGGACCCGGAAGTCGGGGACGCAGTGGTGGATGAGGCGGACCCGTTGCCCCGCAGACGCGTGCGCACCCGCGTGAGCAGCCCGGGACCGCCCCGGCCCAGCCGGCGCTTGGCCTGTCGCTCCAGCGCGTCCATGCCCACCTGGATGAGCCAGGCGAGGACGAAGTAGATGAGCAGCCCCACGGTGTAGGAGAAGAGGGTGTCGCCGGTCTGCTGCCGCAGCACGCCCACCCGCTCATTCAGGTCCTGCAGCGTGATGAACGAGGCGACCGCGGTGCCCTTGAGCAGCTGGATCTGCAGCGTCGCCAGCGACGGAATCATGAGGGCCCAGCCCTGGGGGAAGATGACCCGGAACATCCGACGGGCCGGCGACAGGCTCAGCGCCATCGCCGCCTCCCACTGTCCCTTGGGGACGTGGGCGATCGACGAGCGGACGACCTCGGCGGAGTACGCGCCGTAGTTGAGGGACAGCGCGAGGACGCCGCACGTGAGCGGGTCCAGGTTCACGTCCAGCACGATGGGCAGGACGTAGAAGAACCAGAACAGCTGGACCAGCAGCGAGGTGCCGCGGAAGAACTCGACGACCACCCGGCTGGGGACGGAGACCCAGCCGGTGGGCGCGAGCATGCCCAGCCCCAGGACGACCGCCAGGACGATCGTCCCCACAGCGCCGCCCAGGGTCAGCTGCAGGGTGACGAGGAGGCCGTCCCACAGCTGGGGGAGGAATTCGACGAGGACGGAGACCTTCTCATCCATGGGACGTCATCCCGTGGACGGACTCCGGTGCGAGGCCTGTCACTCCTCGCCGGTGGGCAGGTCGCCCTCGCACAGCATCTGCGCGGTGAGCGATCCGTCGGGACGCTCCTCCGCGGTGAAGCCGTAGTCGCCCACGATCTCCAGGTAGCGGTCCTCGTCGGACACGATCTCCTCGAGCTTCTCGTTGTAGGCCTGCTGGAGCTCCTCGTCGTCCGTGCGGAAGACGGTGCCGCCGGCGCCCACCTGGGGCACGCCGTCGATCTCCTGGACGAACGACTCCGTCACCTCGACGCCCGAGTCCGGCGAGTTGTCGGCCATCCAGTTGAGGGAGATGCCGGTGAGTGCGAACGCGTCCGCGCGACCGGTCGTGACGGCGTCCATGCCGTCCTGCGGCGTCGACACCTCGCTGTTGTCGCTCAGTCCCAGGCTCGCGGCGTAGTCGGACTCGATCGCACCGGTCATGGTGACGGACGACAGGCCGGAGTCGACCAGGTCGTCCATCGTCTCGAGGCCCTCGGGGTTGCCCTCGGGCACCATGAGCGCGGTCGTGTACATGAACTCCGGCTCGGAGAAGAGCGCCTGCTCGCAGCGCTCCGGCAGGATCGACATGCCAGCGGAGACGACGTCGAAGCGGTCCGCGTTGAGACCGGGGATCAGCGCGCCGAAGTCGGCATTGACACCGTCGACCTCGTCGATGCCCAGTTCGGAGAAGATCTCACGGTGCAGCGCCACGGTCGCTCCCGTGAGTTCGCCGCCCTCCTCGAAGCTGTAGGGGGCCTCTCCGGCGAAGCCCACCGTGATGGTGCCCGCGTCGATCGCGCTCTGCAGGGTCGAGTCCCCGCCGTCGCCGCCCCCGTCGCCCTCCGACCCACCGCCGCCGCAACCGGCGGTCAACGCCAGTGCTGTGACCGCGATCGCCGAGCCGGCGAGGCGTGTGATGCGTGTCCTGGTCATACGGTGTTCCTCCGTCTCTCGCCGCCTTCGAAAAGGCGGTTTCTGCTGGTCGAACACCTGTCACGCTATGTGAATCCGCTTACCATTCTGTGAGCGGTCCCGGGATGGTTACAGCTTCGTGACATGCCCGCCGGCCGTGTCCGGGGTCACGGGACGGCCGGCCCGTTGGTTACGATCGGGGCCATGAAGATCGTCTGCCCCGGCTCGTACGACCCTGTCACCAGCGGCCACATCGATGTGTTCGCCCGCGGCCTCACGTTCGCGGACCAGGTGGTCGCGGCGGTCGTCCACAATCCCAACAAGACCGGCACGTTCCCCGTCGCCCAGCGCGTCGAGCTCATCCGCGCGGGCCTCCTGGAGGACTCGCGCACGGCGCAGGCGCTGGAGGAGGGGCGGATCATCATCGACGATGTGGCCGGCGGTCTGCTGGTCGACTACTGCGCACGGATCGGTGCGACCGCGGTGCTCAAGGGGCTGCGGTCGTCGACGGACTTCGCCTACGAGCTGCCGATGGCCCACATGAACCGCCACCTGACGGAGCTGGAGACGGTCTTCATCGCGGGCGACCCGCGGTTCGAGCACGTCTCGTCCTCGCTCATCCGCGAGGTCCACTCGCTGGGCGGCAACGTGGAGGGGCTCGTCCCCACCGCGGTGCTCGAGGCCCTGGGCGCGCGGCGGGGCTGAGACCGGCCGCGGCGGTCACCGCCGATTGGCGTGGACCGGGCCTCGCGGCTAGACTGGTCCATCGCGTGTCATCTCAGGGTGCGCTGTGTCTGAACGAGGGTGCGGGAGGTGCTCCAGTGGATCGTGCGTCGGAATTCGTCATCGACGTCCGCCGGCTGGGCCTGACCAGTGCGCCGGGCTCTTGGGAGTCCATCGCGAAGACTGTCAGAGCTCCTGAGGACCTGCGGATCGAACTCATCGGGGTGCCGGCAGGCGATCCGGTCGAGCTCGATCTCCGCTTCGAGAGCGTTGTCGAGGGGATCTTCGTCTCCGGTTCCGTGCGTGCCACGGCCAGGGGACAGGACGCCCGGACACTCGAGGACCTGGAGCTCCCCATCGATGTGCGCATCGACGAGCTCTTCGTCTACGAGGCGGACCCGCAGGACGAGGAATCGCAGCTGGTGCAGGCCGGTCTGCTGGACCTCGAGCCCGCCGTCCGAGACGCCGTGGTGATGTCTCTGCCGTTCCGTCCCCTCAAGGACGGGGACGAGGGAGAGTTCCACTACACGCTGGGTGAGGACATCACCGAGGACGAGCCCGAGGAGGATCCTCGGTGGGCGGCACTCAAGAGTGTTCTGAACGAGAAGAAGGAGAGCTGATCATGGCTGTTCCCAAGCGGAAGCTGTCGCGCAGCAACACGCGCCATCGTCGCTCGGCGTGGAAGGCACAGGCTCCGGCACTGGTCAAGACCGTCGAGAACGGACGCGTCGTGTACTCGCGCCCCCACCAGGCCAAGGTCGTCGAGGATTCGGCCGGTACGCCGCTGTTCCTCGAGTACAAGGGTCGCAAGATCGCTGACGTCTGACAGCGAACATGACTGACGAGGACCGCACGGGCCTCACGGAGCGTCTCGGGGTCGACATCGACCCCGAGACGCTTCGTCTTGCCCTCACGCACCGGTCGTATGCGTTCGAGAACGGGGGCATCCCCACGAACGAGCGCCTCGAGTTCCTGGGCGACTCCGTCCTGCAGCTCGTGGCGACCGAGTCGCTCTACGACGACAACCCGGAGCTGCCCGAGGGCCGTCTGGCCAAGATGCGCGCCGCGGTCGTGAACGCGCGCGCCCTCGCAGGAATCGCCCGCCGCTACGACGTCGGCGCGCACCTGCTGCTGGGCAAGGGCGAGGACGCGACGGGCGGTCGCGACAAGGACTCGATCCTCGCGGACACCGTCGAGGCGCTCATCGGCGCCTGCTACGTGAGCCGGGGCCGGGAGGAGGCGTTCGCGCTGGTCCACCGCCTCATCGACGACATGCTCATCGACGCGGTCGCCCTGGGTGCGGGCGTCGACTTCAAGACGACCCTCCAGGAGGCCGCCTCCGACCTGTCCCTGGGCACCGTGCGCTACGAGGTCGAAGGCGAGGGGCCCGCGCACGCGCGCGTCTTCACCGCGATCGCCTGGGCCGGCGACACCCGGTGGGGCGAGGGGCAGGACACGTCGAAGAAGGCTGCCGAGGCCGTGGCCGCCGAGGCCGCCGTGCGCGCCATCTCGGAGGCTCATCCTCACTACAACCGCCGCAGCTGAGGCCGCAGTGCCTGAACTGCCGGAGGTCGAGTCCGTCCGCAGGGGCCTTCTCGGCTGGGTCGAATCCGCTGCGATCACCGGGGTGCGGGTGCTGGATCCGCGGATCCTCGGCACCACCTCCCAGCGCCGCCTGCCGCCGGAGGCCGCGGACACCTTCGCCGAGGCCGTGGCCGGTCGGGTGCTCGCGACCCCGCAGCGACGGGGCAAGTTCCTATGGGTCCCGTTCGCCGGTAGTCCCGCAGCCCTCACCCTCCACCTGGGCATGAGCGGACAGTTGCGCATTCATACCGCGGGCGAGCCGGTGCACCGCCACACGCGGGCGATCCTCGACCTGCAGCGCGGGCCGCGCCCGGTCCAGCTGCGCTTCATCGACCAGCGGATCTTCGGTCACATCGGGGTCGATGACCTCATCGCGGACGGCCCGGATGCGGTGCCGCGCGCCAGCGCGCACATCGCACGCGATCCGCTGGACCCGCACTGGGACCTCGAGACCACGGCCCGGCGGATCCAGCGATCGACGTCTGCGCTCAAGTCGGTGCTCATGGATCAGACGATCGTGAGCGGGATCGGCAACATCTATGCGGACGAAGCGCTCTTCCGCGCCCGGGTGCATCCGCTCGCGGTACCCGCGCGCACGCGGGTCTCCCGTCTGCGGGCGGTGCTCGAGGCGGCGCATGCGGTCATGGAGGCCGCCCTGGCCCAGGGCGGGACCAGCTTCGACTCGCTCTATGTGCACGTGAATGGCGATTCCGGCTACTTCGACCGGTCGCTCACCGTATACGGGCGGACCGGCCAGCCGTGCGGGGTCTGCGGCACACCCATTCGGCGTCTTGTCGTGGGAGGGCGCGGCACCCACGTGTGCCCCACCTGCCAGCGGAAGCGGTGATCGGACGTGAGCCCAGAAGCCTTCGGTGACACGTGGACTCAAGTCACATAAAATCATGACCATGTCGAGACTTGCTGAGCTCATCACAGCACACCGTTCCGATTGGCCCGTGCTGCCTGACGACCTCGAGCGAGCATGGGTCTGGTTGGAGGACCACGGCTACGCGGTCGACGCACCTGCTGGATACTGCCTGACGGTCTCCGAGGGAGACGAATCATCCATCGTGTTCATCGCCGACGGGACATTGGACGGATGGCTGGAGCCCGATGAGCCCGGCCACGCGGACCTGCTTCCGATCGCAGACGCTGACGGCTCCGGATCGATCATCGCGCTGTGGCGAGACGGGGACGCCGTGCGTGTGGTGCTCCTCGGTTCTGACGGAGCGCGTGGAATCCTGGCGCAGGATGCGCAGGAGCTGCTCACGCTCCTCGCGATCGGTTACGACGAGCTCTCCGACCTCACGCTGGGGGCTGAGCCAGAAGAGCCTGTCGACACGGGCCGGTTCCGCGCATGGCTCGAGGGGACGTTCGGGGTCACGGTGCCTGGCGCCTGGCCAGCACTGAGCGGCCATCCGGACGACTTCGACTCGTGGATGGCAGCGCAGCTGGGTGAGGAGCCGCGTGAGGCGACGCTGCCACCGCCGGACTACTCGGGGGCTCAGATCGACGGCGAGCTCAAGCGCTTCATGGCACTGTTGGGTGAACCGGACGATCACAGTGCTGCGCACGTCGTCGCGTCCCTCCTCGACATCCGCACGGGCGATACTCTGCGATCGTCGACGAAGGCTCTGGCGAAGGTGGGTGTGGAAGTCGATAGCACTCGCAAGGGAGTCGAGACCATCTGGATCACGATGAGTGACTACCCGCGGTCGGCAGAGCTCATCTCCGGTCTGGTCGAAGACCCCACCCGCGAGCAGGTGCTGTCATTCCTGGGTGAGCCGGAACTCGCCGGGGAGACGTGGCTGCGGTACGTCGTCGGTGGGCGATACGTGCACGTCGAGTTCGACGATCGTCTCACCATGATCACGCTGATGGTCGACGCGCAGTAGTCGACCTGGCCCGGGGGGTGGGCGCCCCGTCAGTCGTCTTCGAGAGTGAAGGCACCCGACTGGTCGGCGAAGAGCGCTGTCTGACCCGGACGGGCCGCATTCAGGAAGTCGGTCACGAAGGGGAAGTCGCTGATGAAGTGATCGACTGACCAGATCGCCAGATGGTTGGAATCGTCCATGTATTCGTCGGATTCGAGGCCGACGAACGATTCGAGGCGGTCCGCGTGGACCGTCACCCAGCGGGGCGGATGCTCGGCGTGCATCTTCGAGAGGAAGACCGGAATGCGCGCGTGCTCCATCATCTCGATCTGCGTGGGCGGAGCGTATCGCGGGTCAGTCTCGGCATCAGTCGGTTCGGACCTCTGCTTGCGTTTGAAGAGCCCCACGGTTCTCCCTCTCACGGTGCGCGATCTGTTCACCCTGTCTGTTCGTCGCAGGCATAGGCCCGTCGACTCGCATACTCGGGCGATCCCGGATCTCTGACCTCCTACACTGCTTGCAGATGGAGGTGCACGGTGGCGGAGATTCCTCATGACCTCCGGCCAGCAGGGTTCGGAGCACGCGGGCAGCGTCCGGATACTCGACGTCCGGGTACTCGATGATGAGTGAGCCGTTCTTCACGATTGGGCACTCGACCCGGACCCTCGACGAGTTCCTGGGGCTCCTGCATGCCAGCGGAATCGTTCGGGTTGTCGATGTCCGGAAGCTGCCGGGATCGACGCGGTACCCGCAGTTCGACCAGGATGCGCTCGCGGCCTCGCTCGAGGCGGCTGGGATCGGCTACGAGCACGCGAAAGACCTGACCGGTCGGCGTCCTGTCAGCCGGGATGTGCCGTTCGAGGTCAACGCCTGGTGGGAGAACCGCAGCTTCCACAACTACGCCGACCACGCGCAGTCCCAGGAGTTCTCGCGGACGCTCGATCACCTGCGTGAGCGGGGGAGGGCCGAGCGCACGGCGTTTCTGTGCTCTGAGGCGGTCTGGTGGCGGTGCCACCGACGGATCATCGCCGACCACCTCCTGGCACGTGGGGAGACGGTGCACCACATCCTCGGGCCCGACCATGTCGATCCCGCGCAGCTGAGCCGCGGCGCGGTCGTCGGATCCGATCGCGGCGTCATCTATCCCTCTGCGGGATGATCCTGAACCACCCGCAGGCTGCTGATGCCCACAGGGCGAGCGTGGAGCGCGATGATCACCGGCAACTTTCAGTGACGTGATCCGTGATGGTGTGAGGAGGACTGGCAGACTGTCGCGAGAGACTCGCCCCTCGCTGATCAGGAGCACCATGTCCGACCAGGACCTGTTCACGACCTTCGTCAGCGCGCCGCCTGCTGGCCTCATCGGTGTGGTCCGGGAGATGCTCGCGCTGCCCTGGCAGACGGGTGCGGACAGCGATGCCGAAGAGATCATCGACGGAGTCGAGGTCATGTCCTCGGACACCATTGACCTCCGCATCGTGGAGCTCAGCCGCAGCACCAGCCTCGAAGACGACGACGGCACGCGCGAGGCCGTGGTGCGCGAGCACTCCGCACCGGTGGTGGAGGGGGCCGTGGCCGCCCTCACCGCGGAATGGGGCGAGAGCACGATGCTGCCCGGTTCCGACGACGCGCACGCGTGCACGATGCTTCAGGTCCTCATGGACTCCCTGGGCCTCGTGACGGTGCGGGCATGGCCTGCCGGCGACCGGTGGATCCTCGTCTGCGACCAGATGGGGTCCGAGTATGCGGTCCTCCTGCTGGTCGCCTCCGCTCACGTGGTGGAGGACCACGATTACTCGATGCCGGGTGTCTCCTCCGTCGAGGAGCGTCTCGTCGAGAGGCTGGCGCCGGGCACCGAGCTGCCCGCGCCTCTGCGGCGGGCCCTGTCGGTCATGGAGGCCCAGCGCTGGGGCGGCACCGATGCTGACGACGATCCGTTCGTCACCCCGTATGAGGGAGAGTTCCGACTGGGCGCGGTGTTCTCCGGGACGCGGTCGACGGACGGCTGGCTCGACCCGGCCGCCCCGGATGCGTGGAGACTCCTCCCGCTCGCGGAGACCGACGGATCCGGCGGCTTCGCAGCACTCTGGTTCGCGCCTTCCGGTGACTCCCGCTCCGTCCTGCTCAGCTCGGAGGGCGGCGCGCCGCAGCGCCTGGCGGATGACCCCGTCGACTTCCTGCGCCTCATCGCGATCGGATACGACGAACTGACCCCGTGGGTCTGGGACGAGCCCGTCTCTGTCGATGAGGACGATGAGGACACGGCGGCCGCGCATGCACCATTTCGCGCCTGGGTCGAGGAGGAGTTCGACGTCGAGGTGCCCGAGTCCTGGTCCGTCACGGACGACGAGAGGTTCGCCGCGTGGCTGTCCGCCGTGGCTGAGCCCCTCACCATCGATGAATCGTGGACGATCATCGAACGCGTGCTGGAGGAGCGGAGCCCTGCGGCCTTCGCGACGCTGCGCGGCCCGGCCTCTCAGGATGACCTCGATGAGCTGACCCGCACCGTGGGGCACCCACTGCCGGAGGACCTGGTCGCGAGCCTCCTGCGCCATGATGGTCAGGACAACCCGACGCAGCTGCTGGACCTCGTCGACCACCACACCCTTCTGAGCGCGCGGGCGATGATCGAGCAGTCGGATCTGCTGGCCGATGCCGTGGCCGATGCCGTGGGCGATGACGTGGACGAGACGATCGACTGGATGGAACCGGACAGGGTCCGGGCGATCGTGAACTGCCGCGGCTGGCTGCAGTTCACTTCCGCAGAGGGCGAGGGCCACGCGATCGACCTCGCTCCGCTGCCGGCGGGCGAGACGGGCCAGATCATCCACCTGCCCGTCGACGGGCCCACTCCGCCGCCAGCGTACTCGTCGTACCGCGTGTGGCTCTCGGACCTGGCTCGGCGGTTGGAGGCGGGCGCCTTCACCGTCGACGACGGCGGAGTGATCCAGCTGAACGATTGACGGAAGCCTGCTACCGCGCCTGTACCAATTATTGGTATTATCGGGTCATGGCGCAGAACACATCAATCAGCTTGGACGATCACTTCGCGGAGTTCTTGTCACGAGAAGTATCTTCGGGGCGCTATCGCTCTGCGAGCGAGGTCGTCCGAGCCGGCCTCCGGTTGTTGGAGGACCAGGAGACACGCGTCGCCGCATTGCGAGCGGCCCTCGTCGCGGGTGAGGAGAGCGGTGCTGCCGAGCCCTTCGACTTCGACGCTTTCATCGCCGCGAAGAAGTCGTGACCCGCTATCGCCTGACACCGGCCGCGCGCCTGGATCTCTCCTCGATCTGGGACTACACCGCGGAGCGCTGGGACGTCGGTCAGGCTGAGATCTATGTGATGGACATCAGGGCGGCCATCGAACGCATCGCTGATGATCCGCGACGTGGGCGGGCGTGCGACGAACTCCGTGACGGATACCGTCAGTACAGCGTCGGCAGGCACCTGCTGTTCTACATGGCGGGGTCGGACGGCGTGGACGTGATTCGGATCCTGCACCAGATGATGGATCCGGCACGGCACCTGTGAGTGCGGGCTGTGCGCGCGAGATCCGCTTCCCCGCAACGGCCACCACCCCTCTGCTCCCGCACCCGTGCACCCGAGCTCCGCACACGTGCACGGAGCCCCGGGAACCCGCGGCTGGATAGACTTCACCCACCATGCATCTCAAGACCCTCACGCTGCGCGGATTCAAGTCCTTCGCGTCGGCCACGAAGCTCGAGTTCGAGCCCGGCATCACGTGCGTCGTGGGTCCCAACGGTTCCGGCAAGTCGAACGTCGTCGACGCCCTGGCGTGGGTCATGGGGGAGCAGGGTGCGAAGAACCTGCGCGGCGGCAAGATGGAGGACGTCATCTTCGCCGGCACCGCCAAGAAGCAGGCGCTGGGTCGCGCGGAGGTCGCCCTGACGATCGACAACACGGACGGCGCCCTGCCCATCGACTACACCGAGGTGACGATCTCCCGCACCCTCTTCCGCTCCGGCGGCAGCGAATACCGGGTCAACGGGGAGCCCGCCCGGCTGCTGGACATCCAGGAGCTGCTGAGCGACTCCGGACTGGGCAAGGAGATGCACGTCATCGTGGGCCAGGGGCGCCTCGACGCGATCCTGCACGCGGACCCGTTCGAGCGCCGCGGCTTCATCGAGGAGGCCGCCGGCGTCCTCAAGCACCGCAAGCGCAAGGAGAAGGCGCTCCGCAAGCTCACGGGTCTGCAGACCAACCTCGACCGGCTCGCGGACCTGCGCGCGGAGCTCGCCCGGCAGCTGGGTCCCTTGGGGCGGCAGGCCCGCGCCGCGCAGCGCGCCCAGGTCGTCCAGGCCGTCGTCCGCGATGCCTCCGCCCGCCTGCTGGCCGACGACGTCGTGCGTCTGCAGGCCCGCATCGCCGCGACGACCCCGGAGACCGACCCCGCCCAGCAGCGCCGCGCCCTCGAGGAGGAGGTGCGGCGGCTGGATGCGGAGATCGAGACCGCCGAGGCCGCTCGCACATCCTTCGACGCCCAGACGGACGCCGCCCACGAGCGCCGCGCGCAGATCGCCGCCGCGCACGCGCGCGCCACGGCGCTGTCCCAGCGCGCCGGCGACCGGGTCGGGATGCTGCGCTCCGCAGCCCAGCAGCAGCGCAGCGCCGGCGAATCCCCGGACGCCCTGCGCGAGCGAGCGCAGCGCTTCGAAGCCGAGCACGCCGAGGCCCAGGAGGACGCCCAGCAGCGGTCCGCATCGCTTAAGGAGATCACGGACCAGAAGGCGGACATCGAATCCCGCCTCACCGCCGCCGAGCAGGAACTGGCCGCCGAGCGCGCCCGCATCGCCGCCCGCCTGCGCAAGCGCGCGGAGCTGGAGTCCGGCATCGCGGTCGCCGCCCGCTCGCTGGAGCATGCGGAATCAGCCCTGTCCTCCCTGGAGACGGAGGACGCGGGCTCCGACCAGGCGATCGCCCGCGCCCAGACGGCCGTCGAGGCCGCGCAGCAGACGCTTGCCCAGTGCGAGGCGGGGGAGACCCGCTTGGACGAGGCCCACGCACAGGCCGAGGCCGCGGTCCGGGAACTGACCGACCAGCGCGCCCAGCTCATCGAGGAACGCACGACCGCCCGCACCGCCTGCTCCCGGCTCGAGGCGCAGGCGGAGGGGCAGCGCGCCAGCAGCCGCCTGACGGCCGGTCTGGAGGACCTGCTGGAGGCAGGGCTGCCCGGCCTGCGCGGCGCCGTCGCGCAGGAGCTCATGATCGTCCCCGGCTGCGAGGTGGCCGCCACCGCCGCTCTGGGCACCCTCTCCGGTGCGATCCTCGCGACGGACCGGGACGCGGCCCTGGCCGCACTCGACCACGTGGGCGACGACGGCCTCCTCGACGTCGTCCACCCGGAGGCCCCGGACGCGTCCCGGCCCGCACCCACGGCACCCACCCCGACCACGGCACCGGGACCGGGGGAGACGACCCCCGCCGCGGCCGTCGTCACCGCCGAGGCCCCCGACCTGGCCGCCGCGCTGGCCCGGGCACTCACGGGCGTCCACATCGCAGGCGACCGCGACGCCGCGCTCGCCCACCTGGCCACGCACGCGGGGGACACGGTCATCACCCTCGACGGGACCGTCCTGGCACACGGCCGCACCGCACGGGCGGGCACCCCGGAGGCCGGGCAGATCGCCGCCCGCGCGGCCCTCGACGAGACACTCGCGGAACTGGCAGAACTGGAACCACGGCTGGCCCGGCTCGACGAGCAGATCGCGGATGTCGACGCGCGCCTGGCGCCGGCCCGGCAGGCGGAGTCTCACGCGCTCGCCGCCCTCCACGACTCCGACGCGTCCATCGTGGCCGCCGGCGAGGAACTGGCCCGCACGGCCGGTGAGCTCGAACGGCTGCGGTCCCGGGCCTCGGCGACGGCGGACTCGATCACGCAGGCCCGCCAGCGTCGGGACCGGGCCGCAGCAGAACTCGAGGGCGCACGTCGCGCACTCGCGGAGGCCGACAGCACCGAGGACCGCAGCGAGGAGCCGGACACCCAGGAGCGGGACCGGCTGGCGGACGCGCGATCGGCCCTGAGTGAACGGACCGTCGACGCCCGCGTGGGCCTCAAGTCCGCCGAGGACCAGGTGGGCTTCCTAGCCGACCGCGTCCGCGCACTCCGGCGGCAGGCCGACCAGGAGGAGGCCGCCCGGGCACAGGCCGCGCGCGTGGCGCAGACGCGCAGACGGCAGGCGGAAGGTGCGGAGCACATCGCCCGCATCGCCGCCGGTGTGGCCGAGCGCGCCGGTGCCTGGCAGCGGGAGGCGGAGGAGGCCCTGGCCCTGCGCTCCGGCGAGCGGGCACGCCTCGAGGGCGAGGTCTCCCGGCTGCGCACCGCGCGGGCGGACGCCTCGACCCGCTTGACGCAGGCGGCGGACAAGGAGCACGCGGCCCGGCTGGAGCGCGAGCGCCACCTCGTGCAGCTGGAGGAACTGGAGCGGCGCGCAGTCGAAGAGGCGGGCCTGAGCGCGGAGAACCTCGTCGAGCAGTTCGGCCCGCACCTGCCCGTGCCCGTCCTCGACCCGCCGCAGTCGAAGCGCGGAGCTGTCCCGACCGCGCAGCGGGGGGCTGATCAGAGTTCGGGACCGGAGGACGGACAGGACCGGGAGACGTACGACGCGCAGGAAGAGCCTCAGGTCGAGACGACCCCGTACGTCCGGGCGGACGTCGAGCGGGCGCTCACGAAGGCGAAGAAGGAACTGTCCTCGATCGGACAGGTGAACCCGTTGGCCCTCGAGGAGTTCGCGGCCCTGCAGGAGAGGCACGACTACCTGGAGCGCCAGATCACGGACGTCGAGCAGACGCGGTCGGAGCTCATGGGCCTCGTCAAGGACGTCGACGCGCACGTCCAGCAGGTGTTCGAAGACGCGTTCCGCGACACGCAGCGGGAGTTCGCGGACATCTTCTCCCGCGTGTTCCCCGGCGGTGAGGGCTCGCTGGACCTCACGGACCCGGACGACATGCTCACGACCGGGGTTGAGGTGAGCGCGCGGCCGGCCGGCAAGCGCGTCAAGCGGCTCTCCCTCCTGTCCGGCGGCGAGCGATCGCTGGTCGCCGTCGCGATGCTCGTCGCGATCTTCAAGGCCCGGCCCAGCCCGTTCTACGTCATGGACGAGGTCGAGGCCGCCCTGGACGACGCGAACCTGTCCCGCCTCCTCACGATCTTCCGGGAGCTGCAGGAGTCCAGCCAGCTCATCGTCATCACCCACCAGAAGCGCACGATGGAGATCGCGGACGCGCTCTACGGGGTCACGATGCATGGCGACGGGATCTCGCGCGTCATCTCCCAGCGGCTGGAGCACGAGCCCGAGGCCACTGCGGCTCCCGCCGCGCAGTCGGCCGCTGCGCGGTAGGCACCCGCGTGTCCGGGTCGAACCCTCAGAGATGACTGTGATCTGGGTCGACTGCCGCGGCGGACCGCCCGCAGGCGGGAGGCGCACGTATAGACTGGCCGCGACCATCGGTCCCGCCCGTCGTGTAACGGGCACAGGGACCCGCACGACCGCGAGGAGCGCCCCTTCCCCATGACCGGCCCCCAGATGCACGGAGCCGCCCGATGAGTACGGGCGGCTTCCTCGCTGTCATCGTCGGGCTGGCGATCACCTTCGCGGTCGGCCTCGTCATCGTCCTGCTCGTGGCACTGCCCGGCATGCGGCGGGAGGGCCGCTTCGGATCACCGGAGGGCGACCGGTTCCGGCTCCCGCAGGGGTGGACCGGCTACGACGACGAGGTCGTGGGCTACTTCGGCGACGACGAGACCGCGTCGCTGGCCACACGGGAGCAGGCCGCGGTCACCGCGATGCGCGAGCACGCCTACGTGCTGCGCCCCCAGCCTGCCCGACACGCCGCACCGCCCCTGGCTTCACTGCGCCCGCGGACCCGCCACTGGAAGATCCCGGAGTCCGGGACCGGACCCGCCACGACCTTCGCACTGCTGTTCGGCTCGCGCACCCGCTGAGTCCCAAGGCCGTGCCCACCCGCGGCCGATCGGTCGATCGGCCGCCCACCGCGACGATCCGACAGGAGCTGACACGTGGATCCCGTCATCTACGCAGGCATCGGCCTGCTGATCCTCCTCATCATCGTCGGGGGAGCATTCCTGCTCGCCCCGTCGAAGCGCCGCCGCCGGACCCTCGACACGGAGACGGCCCCGGGGGTGCCCAGCACCCCGGGCGAGGCCGGACCGGGTGACGAGGACGGCGAGCCGGCCACGACCTCGGCGCCGGCCCTCGAGCAGCCCACGGAGCCCACGACCCGGCTCGCCCGCCTGCGCGACCGCCTGGCCAAGTCGAACACGACGCTGGGCCGCGGCCTGCTGACCCTCCTGTCCCGCGACGCCCTCGACGAGGAGACATGGGAGGAGATCGAGGACCTCCTCATCATGGCGGACATCGGCGTCGACCCCACGACGGAGATCGTCGACGCCCTGCGCGAGCGGGTCCGCGTCCTGGGGACCCGAGAGCCCGAGGTGCTGCGCGGCCTGCTGCGCGAGGAGCTGGTGCGCGCCGTCGACCCGACGATGGACCGCGAGCTGAACGTGGAGCCCCTGGACGGCTCACCGCGCGTCGTCCTGGTCGTGGGCGTCAACGGCGCCGGCAAGACGACGACGGTGGGCAAGATCGCCCGCGTCCTGGTCGCGCAGGACCGCAGCGTCCTGCTGGGTGCGGCGGACACCTTCCGCGCCGCGGCGGCGGAGCAGCTGAGCACGTGGGGTGCGCGCGTGGGCGTCGAGACCGTCCGCGGTGAGGAGGGCGCGGACCCCGCGTCCGTCGCCTACACCGCGGTGCAGCGGGGCATCGACGAGGGCACGGACGTGGTGCTCGTCGACACCGCCGGCAGGCTCCAGAACAAGAAGGGCCTCATGGACGAGCTGGGCAAGGTCAAGCGCGTCGCCGCCCGTCCGCTGGGCGAGGACCGCGCGATCGACGAGGTCCTGCTGGTCCTCGACGCGACGACCGGCCAGAACGGGCTGCAGCAGGCGAAGGTGTTCTCCGAGGCCGTCGACATCACCGGCATCGTCCTCACCAAACTGGACGGCACCGCGAAGGGCGGCATCGTCGTGGCCGTCCAGCGCGCGCTGGGCGTCCCGGTCAAGCTCATCGGCCTGGGGGAGGGCGCGGACGACCTGGCGCCGTTCGACGCGCACGGCTTCGTCGACGCGATCGTCGACGCGTGACGAGTGCGGCGGGGCTCATGTGTGCGGCGGCCCCAGCCGCGATTGGTACCCTGGTGAGCTGACCCTGCGGGGCCACTGAATCCATCCTGCGAGGAGTGCTGTGTTCAACTCACTGTCCGACAGGCTGACGTCGACCTTCAAGAATCTGCGCGGCAAGGGCCGCCTGAGCGAAGCCGACGTCGACCAGACCATCCGCGAGATCCGCCGCGCCCTGCTGGACGCGGACGTCGCGCTGCCCGTCGTGCGCGCCTTCACCGGCAGCGTGCGCGAGCGGGCGCTGTCGGAAGAGGTGTCGCAGGCCCTCAACCCGGGTCAGCAGATCGTCAAGATCGTGAACGCGGAGCTGGTCGAGATCCTGGGCGGGCAGACCCGTCGCATCCAGTTCGCGAAGCGGCCGCCCACCGTCATCATGCTCGCCGGCCTCCAGGGTGCGGGCAAGACGACGCTCGCGGGCAAGCTGTCGCACTGGCTCAAGCAGGAGGGCCACCGCCCCATGCTGGTGGCGGCGGACCTCCAGCGGCCCAACGCGGTCAACCAGCTGCAGATCGTCGGTGAGCGCGCCGGCGCCTTCGTCTACGCGCCGGAGCCCGGCAACGGTGTGGGCGACCCCGTCAAGGTCGCCACGGACGCGATGGAGGTCGCGAAGTCCAAGCTCCACGACGTCGTCATCGTCGACACCGCCGGACGACTGGGCATCGACGAGGAGCTCATGCAGCAGGCGCGGGACATCCGCGACGCGGTGAGCCCGGACGAGATCCTCTTCGTCATCGATGCGATGATCGGCCAGGACGCGGTCGCGACCGCGCAGGCGTTCGACGAGGGCGTCGACTTCACCGGCGTCGTCCTCTCGAAGCTGGACGGCGACTCGCGCGGCGGTGCAGCACTGTCCGTCGCGCAGGTGACGGGCAAGCCCATCATGTTCGCCTCGACCGGCGAGCAGATGACGGACTTCGAGCTCTTCCACCCGGATCGGATGGCCGACCGCATCCTCGACATGGGCGACATCATGACGCTCATCGAGCAGGCGGAGCGCACGTTCGACGAGAAGGAGACGGAGAAGCTCGCCAAGAAGGTCCAGGCCGGCGAGGACTTCGACCTCAACGACTTCCTCACGCAGATGGCCGCGCTCAAGAAGATGGGCTCGGTCAAGAAGCTCTTCAGCATGATGCCGGGCATGAGCGAGCACAAGGCCGCGCTCGAGCAGTTCGACGATCACGAGATCGACCGGATCGAGGCGATCGTGCGGTCCATGACCCCGCTGGAGCGGACCAACCCCAGGCTGCTGAACGGCTCGCGCCGACTGCGCATCGCGAAGGGCTCCGGCACGACCGTGACCCAGGTGAATCAGCTCATGGAGCGGTTCGCGCAGGCGCAGAAGATGATGAAGCAGATGCGCGGCGGCGGGGGGATGCCCGGCATGGGCGGCGGCCGTTCCCGAGGCCCCCAGGCCGCACCGGGCATGCCCGCCATGCCGCAGATGCCGGGGATGGGCGGACCCGGCGGTGCGTCCAAGCGCAAGAAGGGCAAGAAGAAGCCCGCCGGCAAGTCCGGCAACCCGGCGAAGCGGGCGGAGGAGGCGCGGCTGGCAGAGCTGCGCCGCCAGGGCAAGGAACCGCAGCAGAAGGGCGCCGCGTTCGGCGGCATCGACCTGGGCGAGGACGACATCGATCTGTCGAAGTTGCCCAAGGGCTTCGGCGGCTTCTGAGCCGCCGCGGATCCGGGCGGGGCGCCGGTTTCGTCCCGGCCACCCGGATCTGGCATAATCGGTCGCTGTACCCGAGCGTGCGCGGACCCTCTCAACCGCGAGCGCTCGACTACACGCAGAGTCCGCATACCGGCTGTCCCCACGGCCGGGTCCGTCCTCTCACACCTCATCAGAAGGAGACACCACTCTCGTGGCAGTCAAGATCCGCCTCACCCGCATGGGCAAGATCCGTGCACCGTTCTACCGCGTCGTCGTCGCCGACTCCCGCACCCGCCGGGACGGCCGTGCGATCGAGCAGATCGGCAAGTACCACCCCACCGAGGAGCCCTCGGTCGTCGAGATCGACTCGGATCGCGCGCAGTACTGGCTGTCCGTGGGCGCGCAGCCCACGGATCAGGTGAAGGCGCTCCTCAAGCTCACCGGCGACTGGCAGAAGTTCACCGGCGAGGGCGAGGCCGTCAACACCGTCAAGGGCGCGAAGGCGAAGGAGTCGTTCGAGGCTCCGGCCGCGGCTTCCGTCATCGTCGAGAAGAAGGACGAGGCTCCGGCCGAGGCCGCTTCCGACGAGGCCGCTTCCGACGAGGCCGCTGAGGCTCCGGCCGACGACGCCGAGCAGACCGAGGCCTGATCATGCTCGCCGACGCACTCGACCACCTGGTCCGCGGCATCGTGGACCATCCCGACGACGTCTCCGTGCGCTCGCGCGGCGGCGGACGCGGGACGACCCTCGAGGTCCGGGTCCACCCCGACGACCTGGGGCGCGTGATCGGGCGCGCTGGCCGCACCGCGAAGGCGCTGCGGACCGTCATCGGCGCGCTGGCCGGCCGCGATCGCGTCCGGATCGACCTCGTCGACGGCTGAGCGCCGTCAACGGACTGGGCCCCGCATCTCCTCACGGAGATGCGGGGCCTTCGTCGTCCGGTGGCCCGCCGTCAGGAGACCGCCATGCGCAGGCGCGTGGTGCCCGATGCGTTGGACACGAGCGCGATCACTCCCGGTGCCGCGAACAGCGCCTCGTCCGCCGTCTCCTCCGTCCAGACCTCTTCGCCGGTGTCGGCCGCGAGCGCGACCAGACGGTCGTCCGCCAGCGCGACGTACTCGTCCAGTCCGGGGACGTACGTCGTGGAGATGACGGAGTCGGCACCGTCGTAGGACCACAGCTCCTCACCGTCGTCCAGCCGGTGCGCGGTGAGCACCGCGTCCGCGCCGGGCAGAGCGATGGCTCCCCGGCCGTCGGACCCGGGGGAGACCGGGTCGTTGCCCAGGTAGCCGTCCAGCTCGTACCCCCAGCCCTCGTCCAGTCCGGCGGGGCCGGCGGCGGTCCAGAGGTCGCGGCGTGAGCCGGTGGCGGCAGAGCCGCCCGTGAGGTCCTCGCCGTCGGGTGAGGCGACCGCACCCGCCCAGTACTGCCCGTCGAACGACATGTCCGGGGACTGCACGCAGTAGGCGAAGCCCACGGCGGACCTCCGCACGAACGCCTCGCAGGGTACATCGTGGGGCAGTGGGTCCGCGATGAGTTGCGCGCCGTCGGTCCACGCGTCCACTGTCAGGAACTCCGGTTCGGCCGCCTCCGTCGAGAGGTAGAACATGTCCCCGCCCATGTCCGACAGGTGGACCGGAGACTCGTAGGTGGAGGGGTCGTAGGCCGCGGTGAGACCGTCGAAGGCGACGGCGTCGACCGCTCCCGTCGCGACCTCGATCCGGTTGAGCGTGGGCTGGTACGACGAGCGGATGACCTGGTAGACGTACTCGTTCGTCACGCCGTTCGCGGCGGTGAGGGAGGTGCCGATGACGTCTGTGACCGGCTCCCACGCCTGCCGCCCGGTCGCCGTGTCGACACCGATGGCCACGGGGACGGAGGGCATGTCCGCGTTCGACTCGCCCCAGCAGTCGTCGGGGTACAGCGACGCGTCCGCGCCGTGGTCGGCGGTCAGCAGCAGCACGTCGTTCGCAGGGCCGCCGCCCGCTTCGTTGCCCAGCCGCATCTCGAAGGCCTCCGGCGGGGCGCATGCATCCACCGCGGCCGGCTCGAACCGCCACACCTCCGCACCGTCCTCCCAGTCGACGGCGACGATGGGGAGCCCCGGCTCGTCGAGCTGGACGTAGAGATGCTCGTCGTCGCCGCGGACGGCCGGTTCATACGTGCCGGTCAACCGGACGCTCGGCAGCGCGAAGACCTCGGCGCCCGTGGAGTCGTGCACGGAGAGGGTCTGCGCGTCGTGGTCGTGGAGCACGACGCGGTCCCCGTGCGCGGCGACCGGCGAGGCCGCGACGTCCAGGTGGGCCCACTCGGACCACTGGACGCCCTCCGCGGTGGCGGCAGGGGTCTGCGCCGCGGGGGTCTCAGCCGATTCCACCGTGGGCGTCGGGGACGAACAGGCGGTGAGGGCGAGAGCGCAGGTGAGGAGGAGAGCTGGGGGACGGAAGGGCATGGACGCTCCTGATGGTCACGGTCAGGGGCGCGCCACCCGCACGCCCGCAGTGCGAAAATAGCAGGGAATCGGTCGACCCACCGGCGACGTCCATCCGGCGGTCGGCACCGCGTGCGTGCGGCCCGCACGGCCCCATGTGGCACGATTGCCTCACCAGCAGACACCCCCCTCCAGGAGAACCATGAGTCAGGTCGCGGCCCGTCTGGGCAAGCCGCACGGCATCCGCGGTGAGGTCACCGTCGAGGTGCGCACCGACGATCCGGACGCCCGTTTCGTCCCGGGCGCGGTCTTCGAGACGGACCCGGACATCGGGGAGCTCACCCTCGAACGCGCCCGCTGGCACCGCGACCGCCTGCTGCTGACCTTCGCCCAGATCTCCGACCGCACGCGGGCGGAGGAGGTCCGGAACACGCTGCTGCTGGTCGATGCGGCGGACGATGAGGACGAGGACGATGCGTGGACCGTCGACGAGCTCGTGGGTCTCGAGGCGCACCTGGAGGCCGGCGGTCTCGTGGGTGAGGTGACGGACCTGACGGTGGGTGCGGTGCAGGACCTGCTGCACGTGCGCACCGTCGACGGCCGCGAGGTGCTCATCCCGTTCGTCGAGGAGATCGTGCCGGAGGTCGACCTGGAGACCGGTCGCGTCCTCCTCACCCCTCCGTCCGGACTGATCGAGGACGGCGAGGACGCCTGATGCGGCTGGACGTCCTCAGCATCTTCCCCGACTACCTGGCACCCCTGGAGCTGAGCCTCATCGGGCGGGCGCGGGAGAAGGGTCTGCTGGACCTGACGGTCCACGACCTCCGGGACTGGACGCACGACCGCCACCGGACGGTGGACGACACCCCGTACGGCGGCGGCGCCGGCATGGTCATGAAGCCCCAGCCGTGGGGCGAAGCACTGGACGCGCTGCTGGGAGCCGGTGCGGCCTCGGCGGAGGAGGCACCGGCCCCGGAGGACGGGACGGCCCCCGTCCTCATCGTCCCCAGCCCCGCCGGTGAGGTCTTCACACAGGCGACGGCACGGGAGCTGGCGGAGCGGCGCCACCTCGTCTTCGCGTGCGGCCGGTACGAGGGCATCGACCAGCGGGTGAGCGACTGGGCGACCACCCGCATGGAGGTCCGGCCCATGAGCATCGGCGACTACGTCCTCAACGGGGGCGAGGTCGCGGTGCTCGTCATGGTCGAGGCGATCGCCCGCCTGCTGCCCGGCGTCATCGGCAACCCGGAGTCGCTGGACGAGGAGAGCCACGAGGACGGACTCCTCGAATACCCGGTCTACACGAAGCCCGCCGTCTGGAGGGACCACGCCGTCCCGCCCGTCCTCCTGTCCGGGGACCACGGGAAGGTCGCCCGCTGGCGGCGGGACGAGCGTCTGCGCCGGACCGCGCGCGTCCGCCCCGACCTCCTGGTGGCCCTGCCGCAGGACGCGCTGGACGCCCACGACCGGGCGACCCTGGCCCAGGCCGCCGCGGATCAGGAGCCCACCGCCGGAGTTGAGGCGGCAGGGCCGGATCTGGCAGAATAGGCGCTTGCGTTCGTTGCGGCCGCTCTGCCTCGGGGGAGACGGCGCCCGCGACCGCGCCCGCCCTGCGGGCCCGGTCGGACGGACGAGACCATCATCCTCGCGGTGCACCCGCGGGACTGAACCACGATCACGCGTCCCGGGGCGAATGATCAGGAGAGACATCATGCAGAAGCTTGATTTCGTCGACCAGAAGTCGATGAAGACCGACGTGCCGGAGTTCCGCGCGGGTGACACCGTGTCCGTCGACGTGCGCGTCATCGAGGGCAGCCGCTCCCGTATCCAGGTGTTCAAGGGCGTCGTCATCCGCCGCCAGGGCGCCGGCATCCGCGAGACCTTCACGGTCCGCAAGATCAGCTTCGGCGTGGGCGTCGAGCGCACCTTCCCGGTGCACTCGCCCATCATCGAGAAGATCGAGGTGAACGTCCGCGGTGACGTCCGCCGCGCCAAGCTCTACTACCTGCGCAACCTGCGCGGCAAGGCCGCTCGCATCCGCGAGCGCCGCTGATCCCAGCGCTGCCCCGCAGTGCAGGACGCGCACGCTGTCCACGAGGGCGCGACCCGGTCGACCGGGTCGCGCCCTCGTGTGTTCGCAGGCGGCGCGCGTGCGTGGCTGCGGCTGGGCGGCATCCTCATCGTCGCGGCACTGCTGCTGGCGGGCCTGATCCGCGGACTGGGCGTGCAGTCGTTCCTCGTGCCCAGCGCGTCGATGGCGCCCGCGCTGGAACCGGGTGACCGCATCCTCGCCGTCCGCGCCCCCGCGCTGCTGGGGCAGGTGGAGCGCGGCGACGTCGTCGTCCTGGACGGACGCGGCTCGTTCGTGGGCGGTCTGCCGCCGGACGCCCTGGAACAGGCCGGCGCGTGGTTCGGCATCGGCCCGCGCGACGTCTACTACGTCAAACGGGTCATCGGCACCGGCGGCGACACCGTGCAGTGCTGCGATGCCGACGGCCGGCTGCTGGTCAACGGCGAGCCCCTCGACGAGCCGTACCTGCACGATCCGGATGAGCCGGCCTCGGGCGTGGACTTCGCCGTCCAGGTGCCGGAGGGCCGCGTCTGGGTGCTGGGGGACAACCGGTACGACTCGACGGATTCCCGGGACCTGCTGGGACGGCCCGGCGGCGGGATGATCCGTGAGGAGCGCCTCATCGGCACCGTCCCGGGCGCGGACGGATCGTGACCATGTCCGGCACGGCTAGACTGGGCGATCGTGAGCGGAGAAGACGGCGTGCAGGGTGAGAAGAAGTCCCTGTGGGGCATGGTCCGCGAGTTCGCGATCATCATCGTCATCGCCCTCCTGGTCTCCTGGACGCTCAAGACGTTCGTGATCCGCAGCTTCCACATCCCGTCCGCCTCGATGGAGCAGACGCTCGAGGTGGGCGACAGGGTCATGGTGAACCAGCTGTTCTTCAACGAGATCCAGCGCGGCGACATCGTCGTCTTCGACGATCCCGGCGGCTGGCTGGCACCGGGCATCAGCGAGCAGTACAAGCCCAACCCCGTCCTCGTGTTCCTGGGCCTGCAGCCGGCGGATGCAGGCACCCAGCTCATCAAGCGGGTCATCGGCGTGGGCGGCGACACCGTCGAGTGCTGCGACGACGAGGGGCACCTGCTGGTCAACGGCGAGCCGGTCGACGAGTCCGCTTACCTGCACCCGGACGTCGCGCCCTCGGACGTGCCGTTCTCCGTCGAGGTGCCGGAGGGCCACTACTGGGTCATGGGCGACAACCGCAGCAACTCGCTGGACTCGCGCTACAACATGGACTCCGCCGGCGGGCCGTACATCCCGGAGGCCGGGATCGTGGGCGAGGTGTTCGTCATCAACTGGCCGCTGGAGCGACTGCGCTGGATGGGCGGCGCGGACCCCGCGTTCGAGACCGTCCCGGATACGCCGGCGGGCTGAGTGGCCGTCCACGACATCACCACGCACGACACCGAGGCCCGCTGGGCTCAGTCGTCCGGTCTCCGCTGGCTCGTGGGAATGGACGAGGTGGGCCGGGGAGCACTGGCCGGTCCCGTGGGCGTGGGCGCGGTCCGCATCGACGCGCAGGCGGTGACGGCGGCCTCGGGCGAGGACCCGATCCCCGCGGGTCTGCGCGATTCGAAGCAGGTGCCGCTCACGCGTCGGGCCGCACTGGCGGAGGAGATCGCGCAGTGGCGTCCCCAGCACGCGGTCGCGTACGCGAGTCCGCAGGAGATCGACGCGGTGGGCATCACCCTGGCCCTCAACCTGGCAGGGCGACGGGCGCTCGCGGCGCTGGCCGGGCACGGACCGGTCGAAGGGGTGCTGCTGGACGGTGTCCACGACTGGCTGTCCGCACCGCTGACGCTCGACGCCGCCCTCGTGTTCGGGGAGGCTGCGGACGTGGAGATCCCGCCCGTCACGACGATCGTCAAGGGCGATGCGTGCGTGGCGACGATCGCGGCCGCCAGTGTGCTCGCCAAGGTCCACCGCGATGCGCTCCTGCTCGAGCTGGACGCGCAGACGCCCGGCTACGGCTGGGCCACCAACGCCGGTTACGGGTCCGCCGCCCACCGGGAGGCGATCCGCACCCGAGGGATCACGCCGCACCACCGGCGGTCCTGGTCCCTCTGAGCCGCATGGTTAGGATGACGCCTATGAGCACAGATGAGCTTGAGAACTACGAAGCGGATCAGGAGCTCCAGCTCTACCGGGAGTACCGGGACGTCGTGGGACTCTTCACGTATGTCGTGGAGACGGATCGGCGGTTCTACCTGGCCAACACGGTCGATCTCAAGGCGCACGAGGCGGGGACGGACGTCTACTTCGAGCTGACGCTCAAGGACGCGTGGGTGTGGGACACCTTCCGCTCCGCCCGCTTCGTCAAGCACGTCCACGTCCTCACGTTCAAGGACGTGAACATCGAGGAGATCGCGAAGTCGGACCTGGAGCCGCCCACCTCCCTGCGCCGTTGAGCGCACGGCTGAACCAGCATCGCTGAGTCTGCGTCACAGGGCCGGTGGCGCTGCCGACGTCGATCCGCACCGCGGCCTGTGCACGAGGTCTCGCCGATCCACAGGTGAAGCGGAGGCCTCACATCCTGCCGGGCGACCGCCTGTCCTGGGTGCATGAGACGACAGACCCTGGGCAGACGCGGCGAGGACTTCGCCGCCGACCATCTGGAAGCGCGCGGATGGACGATCCTCCAGCGAAACTGGCGGTGCGAGCACGGCGAGATCGACATCATCGCGAGCACGCCGGACACGGGCACCGTCGTGTTCGTCGAGGTGCGCACCCGGTCGACGACGAATGCGGGCCACCCGCTCGAATCGATCGGCACGCGCAAGGCCGCGCGGATGCGGCGGACGGCCGGGGCCTGGCTCTCGCAGCAGCCGCACTTCGTCCCGTCGTTCCGCATCGACGTGATCGGGCTCGTGTGGGCGGGTGCTGAGCCCCTGCTCACCCACCTCGAGGGGTTGGAATGAGTGCGGCGGCGACGGAGATCCGTCCCGTCGAGCTGGGGCGCGCGGAGGCGATCGCGCTGTCCGGGCTGGACGGCACCGCCGTGGCGGTCGAGGCGAGCGTGAACCCCGGGATCCCCGGAATCGAGGTCGTGGGACTGCCGGACGCCTCCGTCAACGAGTCCCGGAAGCGGATCCGTGCGGCCCTCAGCAACCTGGGGGTCCGCCTCAAGGCGATGCGGTACACGGTGTCGCTGGCTCCGGGCAGTGTGCGGAAGGTGGGCAGCGGCTTCGACCTGGCGATCGCGATGGCGATCCTGGGGGCGGAGCGGGTCGTCGACCCGGAGCTCACCCGCGGGGTCGTCTTCTGCGGGGAACTGGGCCTGGACGGACGCATCGTGCCGGTGCCGGGTGTGCTCCCCACGATCGTGTCCGGACTGCGCGCGGGCTTCACGCGCTTCGCGGTGCCCGCCGGTTGTGCCGAGGAGGCGCAGCTGGTGCCGGGCGCGCAGGTGCTGTCGGTCGCCAGCGTCGCGGAGTGCGCAGTCCGCTGCGGCGCGACGATGGCGGCGCCGCCGGTCGAGGTGGTCCGTGAGCGGACGGGGACCCACGGCCAGCGACCGCAAGTGCACGACCTGGCGGTGGTCCAGGGGCAGGACGACGCGCGCTTCGCACTGGAGATCGCCGCGGCCGGCGCGCACCACCTCCTCATGACCGGTGCACCCGGGGCGGGCAAGACGCTCCTGGCCGGGTGCCTGCCGGGCCTCCCGCCCCCGCTGGACGAACGCGCCGCGGTCGAGGTGCTGGCACTCGCCTCACTGGCGGGCACCTTCTCCGCCCAGGACGTGCCGCCGCTGCCGCCGTACGAGACGCCGCACCATCGGACGACGACGGCGGCGATGCTGGGCAGCTCGCGACCCAACAGCGTGGGCGTGCTGTCCCGCGCGCACCACGGCGTCCTCTTCATGGACGAGGCACCGGAGTTCTCACGTGACGTGCTGGAGGCGCTGCGCGAACCGTTGGAGTCCGGCTGGTGCCGGGTGTCCCGCAGCTGGGGGTCCGTCGACCTGCCCAGCCGGTTCCAGCTCGTCATGGCGGCGAACCCGTGCCCGTGCGGAGCCGGCGGGACGGGACGCGCCGGCTGCACGTGCACCCCGCACGACCGCCGGCGGTACCGCGGTCGGCTGTCGGGGCCCCTGCTCGACCGGATCGATCTGCGCCTCGACATGCTGCCGGTCACGCCCGCGGACGTGCATGCGGGGGTGGAGCGGGAGTCGTCTGCCCAGGTGCGCGCCCGCGTGGTCGAAGCCCGGCGGATCCAGGCGGAGCGGTACGCGGACTGCGCGTGGGAGACGAACGGGCAGACTCCGGGCGGATGGCTGAGACGCCACTTCCGGTTCGCGGCCCGCGAGACCCGCCTGCTGGACCGGAGCCTGGAGATCGGAGCGCTCACGATGCGGGGCTACGACCGTGTGCTGCGCGTCGCGACGACGATCGCGGACCTCCAGGGCGCGGACCGGCCCGGCGCGGACGAACTGGGCGCGGCCCTGCTCATGCGGACCCAGGAGGGATGAGCGATGAGTGAGACGCCTGACCGCACGGACCGGGAGGCGGCCGCCGATCTGGTGCGGCTGGCCGAACCCGGCGACATCCGGCTGGCCGCCCTGATCCGCGCGGTGGGGCACCGGGAGGCCCGGGCGCTCACCGTCAGCGGGCAGGACGGCGACCGGCGCCGCGCCACGCGGGCGATCACGGAGGAGCTGGGCGTGGACGACGCGGGGGAGAGCACGACCGCGCACGGAATGCGGGTGAGCGACGCGTTCCGGCGGTGGCAGCTGCGCATCGAGTCGCTGGACGGCGCCCGCGATCTCAGGATCATGGAGCGGATGCAGGCCCGGATCGTCCTGCCCGGCGACGAGGAGTGGCCCGGCCGGATGTACGACCTGGGCGTCCAGGCGCCCTTCGCCCTGTGGGTGCGGGGGCCGGCCCGGCTGGACCGCGCACTGGAGAGCTCCGCGGCGATCGTGGGGTCGCGCGCGGCGGAACCGTACGGACTCGCCGTCACGAAGACGCTCGCATGGGACCTGGTCGCCGCGGGGCTCACGATCGTCTCCGGCGGGGCCTACGGCGTGGACGCGGCAGCGCACCGCACAGCGCTGTCCGCCGGTGGCGCGACGATCGCCTTCCTGGCCTGCGGTGTCGACGTCCACTACCCGCGGGGCAACGACTCGCTGCTGACGCAGATCGCGCAGGAGGGCGCGCTCGTCTCCGAGTGCGCACCGGGGCAGTCGGCGATGCGGCACCGCTTCCTGCTGCGCAACCGGCTCATCGCGGCCGCCGCCTCGACGACGATCGTGACGGCGGCGGGGCACAGGTCAGGGGCGCTGCACACCGCGAACCGCGCGGCCGAGCTGCTGAGACCCGTGGGTGCGGTCCCCGGTTCCGTCCTGAGCGACCACGCCGCCGGCTGCCACCGGCTCGTGCACGAGGGGGCGGCCGTGCTCGTGACGGACGCGCACGATGTCCTCGCACTCGCCGGTCCGCTCACCGATCTGCCGGAGGAGGCCGGTGAGGAACAGGCGACGCTGCGCATCACGGACGCGATGAACCCGGAACAGCTCCAGATGTATTCCGCGCTGCCCGTGCGCCGCGGAATCGACGTGCCCACCCTCGCCGCGCGGGCGGGGCTCAGCATCCCGGCCGCGATGTCCGCTCTGGGCATGCTCGAACTGGCCGGACACGCCCGGCGGACGCCGCACGGCTGGACGAAGGACACCGCGAGCGGCTGAGCGTACCCTGGAGGCATGCCTGCTTCCCCCACGGGCGACCTGATCGCGCGGCACCTGCACGATCCCGCCTACATCGATGCAGTCCAGGAGTTCGACGAGCACCTGCGCCTGGAGCGCGGCGCGTCTGTGCACACGCGGCGGGCCTACCTCACCGATGTCTGCGGTCTGCTCGCTCCGCTCGAGGGTCCGGACGGCCGGGGTCTGCCGCTCGCGGACATCGAGGCGGGCAACCTGCGCGCCTGGGTGCTGGGGATGTCCCGCGACGGCGCCGCGCCCACGACGATCGCACGACGGATCGCCGCCGTGCGCCGCTTCTTCGCCCTGTGCGCGCGCACCGGACGGATCGCATCGGATCCGTCGACCCGCCTGCGCTCGCCCAAGAAGCCCTCGCGCCTGCCCGCGGTCCTCCAGCAGGAGCACGCGCAGACGATGCTGACGGATGCCCACGAGGCGACGCAGGGCCGGGCCCGGTCGACCACCGGGGCCGCAGAAGCCGTCGGTGCGGACCGAGCGACCCCGGACAGTGCGGGTGGAGGGACGGGAGACCCGACGGCCGTGGCGCTGCGGGATGCCGCCGTCCTCGAGCTGCTCTATGCGACGGGGCTGCGCGTGGCCGAGCTCGTGAGCCTCGACGTCGACGACGTGGACCGCGGCTCCCGCCTCGTGACCGTCGTGGGCAAGGGCGGGAGGATGCGCCGGGTCCCGTTCGGCGCACCCGCGGGACGGGCACTGGACGCGTGGCTGGGGGAGGGGAGACCCGTCCTCGCGACGGAGTCCTCCGGTCCGGCCCTGCTGCTGGGGGTGCGCGGAGGACGCCTGGACGTGCGGCAGGTGCGCCGCATCGTGCAGGCCGCGACCCGTGCGGTGCCCGGAGCTCCGGCGCTCTCCCCGCACGGGTTCCGGCATTCGGCCGCCACGCACATGGTGGAGAACGGCGCGGACATCCGGCAGGTGCAGGAGTATCTGGGACACGCCGCGCTCAGCTCGACGCAGATCTACACCCACGTGTCCCGTGGCCGTCTCGCCGCTGTCTACCAGCAGGCGCACCCGCGCGCGTGAGGTGACTGTGGATCGGCACGACCGAGCGATGCTCTCCGCGAGACGCGCCCGTCATGAGCGCGCAGCCGCTGTGCTGGCCCGCTTGGAGGACGATGAGCTCCATGCACTGCTCGATGATGCTGAGCAGACCGGGGCGGTGGGCGTCGGAGGCGCTTCCTCGACTGTCTCGGTCGACGGTGACCGTGTCTTCGTCAAGCGGCTCCCCGTCACCTCTCTGGAGCTGGCGCATCCGCTCAGCACAGCGAACCTGTTCGGTCTGCCGGTCACCTGCCACTACGGAATGCACCCCCTGGGCAGTCCCGGCTTCAGCGCGTGGCGCGAACTGGCAGCGAACCGCGCTGCATCTGATGCCGTCCTCGCCGGTAGGACGGCGACCTTCGCCCTGCTGCACCATTGGCGGGTCCTTCCCGGGCGCCCTCCGCCTACCGCAGAGCACGAGGATGTCGACGCGGTCGTGGCGCAGTTCGGCGGTGATCAGGCAGTGCGGGTCCGGCTGGAGGAACTGGCTGCGGCACCTGCGAGCGTGGTGCTCGTCCTCGAACATGCACCTGTGCCGCTGCTCGACACGCTGACGGACCCCTTGCGAATGGCGGATTCGCTAGAGCGGCAGCTTCTCGACGTCGTCGCGTCGTTGCGTGAGCTGGGGATCCTGCACATGGATGGACACTTCGGGAACCTTCGGTCCGATGGCGAGCAGCTGTATCTCGTCGACTTCGGGTTGGCGACCTCGACCCATTTCGAACTCTCCGACACGGAGCGCGTGTTCTTCGACCACCATCGAGGCCACGACGCCGACTACGCGGCGATGCGCCTGGTGAACTGGTTGGTCACGTCCGTGTGCGGGGACTTCGCCGCGACGTCGGCGGGCCTTCTCGCGCGTGATGCGTACGTGCAGCGCTGCGCAGACGGCGACCTCCCACCGGACGTGCCGACGCCCGCGGTGGGGATCCTCTCACGACACGCGCCCACTGCCGCCAGGATGAACGATTTCCATCGACGGCTGGTCGACGGCGATTCCTCCGCACGGTACGTCAGGGTCGAGGGATGACTGCTCGTCAGCCGGAGCCCCCCGCGTACTCCCAGTGCCAGGCCTCCGGCAGTGACCCCGACTGGCGGGCCCAGGCCGGGTGCACCCAGCCGAAGCGCGGCGCGTTCTCCCGCATCCACGTGTGCGCGGGGGTGCCGAAGCGGTTGATCCCGCTGCCCAGATCCACCGCCAGGCCCCACCCGTGCGTCGAGGTGCCGGGCGTCGCCGCCATCCGCCCCTTCCGGCGCTTGAGGATCACCTGGGTCTCGTAGTCGCGGTACGCGTCCGTCACAGAGACCGGATGACCGAACCGCTGTCGGAACGCGGCATTCAGCTCCTCGAACGCACGGGCGGCATCGCATCGCAGCAGCTGACCGGGTGCCGACTGCAGGGGGCAGAGAGCGACGGCGGGGATACGGCCGTTGCTGTGCCCGCCCCACGCCCCGGCACCGCTGCGGCCGTCGTCCTCCGATGGCGGCGGCAGCTCGTCCGGTGCCTGCGACTGCGGCAGGAGGACGACATCACCACGACTGAAGAACGGCAGCGGATCGTGGTAGTCCGTCTGCTGGTCCACGGGTCGCACCCCCACGTGGACGCAGCCCTCCGCGCAGTGCGCCGGCGTGGCGACGTGCCCCACCGTGTGGCCCGCGAAGACCTCGTCCCCCGTCGCCACCGCGGCGTCGACGTTCTCCATGCTCATGACCCAGCCGTCGATCTCCAGGCTCACGACCGGCTTCCCGGCCACTGATCCCGCGAAGCGCACGGTCGCGTGCGCCGGCGCGCGCAACGGCTCCCCGGGCAGCGCGGACAGGTCGACGCCGCGATGCCCCGCGTGCCAGTCCTGCTCCGGTGGGTCGAAGGCCCGCACGACGCTGGGCAGCGGCACCGGCGACACCCAGTCGGTCGGGTGGTCCGCAGCGGCGACAGAGGCGTGTGCGGCGGAAACATGCGCGACGGACCCGCCGGTCCACACGAGTGCCACCGCCGCCAGCACCGCCAGCCGCCGTCTCAGCCGCCCTGTCATCCCCACCTGTGCGTCCATGGGACCAGGCAAGCGGAGAACGCGGGGAAGGAGGGTCATGGGGCTCGGCCTGTGGAGGACTCCGCGAACCTCCCCAGTTGCGCGTGCGCACGACGGGCCCTCTGTCGGCGCGCAGGTGTGCGCAGCCCGGGGGGGCATCGATTGGATCGCGGTGGCCCGGGGCAGTAGGATGCTCCCAGCAGCAGTGTGTCCGGACCGACGGGCCCAGTCCGCACCGGGCGCACGCTGACTTCGCGCATCCGATCAACCATTCCCGGCCGACGGTGCGAGCACGTGCTCGCCGGTGGGGGATGCGGGTGCCAGGCAGAAACCGGAAACGCTGAAACGGATCCCTCCCGCTCGCACCTGCTCCCCGCCTCGCGCGGACGGGCGTGCGCGCACAGGGGCCGTCCCCAGCCTGACAGACGTGCGCAGGCCCGCGGATGCGGGACGCACGTGGAAGGAGTCGTCGGCATGGCCGTCGTCACCATGCGCCAGCTGCTCGACAGCGGCGTCCACTTCGGACACCAGACCCGTCGTTGGAACCCCAAGATGAAGCGCTTCATCTTCACGGAGCGCAACGGCATCTACATCATCGATCTCCAGCAGACGCTGGGCTACATCGACACCGCGTACGACTTCGTGAAGGAGACCGTCGCACACGGCGGCTCCATCCTGTTCGTCGGCACGAAGAAGCAGGCCCAGGAAGCGATCGCCGACCAGGCGACCCGCGTGGGCCAGCCCTACGTCAACCAGCGCTGGCTGGGCGGCATGCTCACCAACTTCCAGACGATCTCCGGTCGCCTCGCGCGTCTGAAGGAGCTCGAGGAGATCGACTTCGAGGACGTCGCATCGTCGATGTACACGAAGAAGGAGCTCCTCATCCTCCGCCGTGAGAAGGAGAAGCTGGACCGCACCCTGGGTGGCATCCGCGACATGCAGCGGACCCCGTCTGCCGTGTGGATCGTCGACACGAAGAAGGAGCACCTCGCGGTCGACGAGGCGCGCAAGCTGGGCATCCCGGTCATCGCGATCCTCGACACCAACTGCGACCCGGACGAGGTCACGCACCCGGTCCCGGGCAACGACGACTCGATCCGCTCCGTCAACCTGCTGACCCGCGTGATCGCGGACGCGGTGGCCGAGGGCCTCATGACCCGCCACGGAGTCGACGAGGGCGGCGAGAAGAACGTCTCCGCCGTCGAGCCGCTGCCGGAGTGGGAGCGCGAGCTCCTCGAGGGCCAGCCCGAGGCGCCCGCCGCCGAGGCCGCTGAGACCCCCGCTGCAGAGGCACCGGCCGCTGAGGCACCCGCCGCAGAGGCCGCCGAGGCGCCCGCCGCCACCGAAGCCGCCGAGGCCGACTCCGCGTCGTCCGAGGCCTGATCGACCACGCCGGCGGCCGGCCCACCCGGCCGGCCGCGGGCGCACATCTCCCACAAGAAGGAGTGCGTATGGCCAACTACACCGCAGCTGACATCAAGGAGCTCCGCGAGAGGACCGGCGCGGGCATGATGGACGTCAAGAAGGCTCTCGACGAGGCCGACGGCGACCAGGCGAAGGCGATCGAGATCCTGCGCGTCAAGGGCCTCAAGGGCGCCACGAAGCGTGAGGGACGCGCGACCTCCGACGGTCTCGTCGCGACCCACGTCGAGGGCGGCGTCGGCACGATGATCGAGTTCAACTCGGAGACGGACTTCGTCGCCAAGTCGGACAAGTTCATCGAGCTGGCCGACCGGATCCTGGCCCTGGCCGTTCAGCACAACGCCACGGACGCGGAGTCGTTCCTCACCGTGGACGTCGACGGCAAGCCCGTCTCGCAGCTCATCACGGAGGGCGGCGCATCGCTGGGCGAGAAGGTCGAGCTCAAGCGCGTCGCACGCGTGGAGGCCGCCAAGGTCGAGTCCTACCTGCACCGCACGAACAAGGACCTGCCCCCGCAGGTCGGCGTTCTGCTGGGCTACGAGGGCGACAGCGCGGAGGCGGCGCACGACGTCGCAGTCCACATCGCCGCGCTGAGCCCCACCTACTTCTCCCGCGAGGACGTCCCCGCGGAGCTCGTGGAGAAGGAGCGCGCGATCGCGGAGGAGACCGCACGCAACGAGGGCAAGCCGGAGCAGGCGCTGCCGAAGATCATCGAGGGCCGCGTCAACGGGTTCTTCAAGGAGAACGTCCTGCTGGACCAGGGCTTCGCCAAGGAGCCCAAGAAGTCCGTGGCCTCGATCCTCGAGGAGGCGGGCGTCACCGCGACCGGCTTCGTCCGGTTCCGCGTGGGCTCCTGATCGAGCTCTGATCCCACCGCCGCGCAGGCGGTCGGTCACGTCCTGGCAGGGCGGCACCCCCACGGGTGCCGCCCTGCTGGCGTCCGGTCGCGCATAACCCCGGTAGACTCTTGCGCGGCCCACGGGAGTCGACCCGCTCCCGGCGGTCTGACGCGCCCCCTTTCACGCAGGAGTCATGACGATGAATGACACGCCGGTCCACACCTCAGCCCGACAGTCCGTTCCGACGCAGCGCTCCGGCAGGCGTCGGGTCATGCTCAAGCTGTCCGGCGAGGTCTTCGGCGGAGGGTCGGTGGGCGTCAACCCGGACGTCGTCTCCCACGTCGCGAAGCAGATCGCGCAGGCCGTGCCGGCCGTCGAGGTGAGCATCGTCGTGGGCGGCGGCAACTTCTTCCGCGGCGCGGAGCTGTCCCAGCGCGGCATGGACCGCACGCGCGCGGACTACATGGGCATGCTGGGCACCGTCATGAACTGCCTGGCGCTGCAGGACTTCCTGGAGCAGGCCGGCGTCGACACGCGCGTGCAGACCGCCATCCCCATGTCCCAGGTCGCGGAGTCCTACATCCCCCGTCGCGCCATCCGCCACATGGAGAAGGACCGGATCGTCATCTTCGGCGCCGGTGCCGGTATGCCGTTCTTCTCCACGGACACGGTCGCCGCCCAGCGCGCACTGGAAATCGACGCGGACGAGGTCCTCATCGCGAAGAACGGCGTCGACGGCGTCTACGACGACGATCCCCGCACCAATCCGCAGGCCCGGAAGCTCGACACCCTCACCTATCAGGACGCGCTGGTGCGCGGCCTCAAGGTCGTCGACGCGACGGCCTTCTCCCTCTGCATGGACAACGCACTGCCCATGCGCGTCTTCGGCATGGAGGACGAGGGCAGCCTGCGCCGCGCGATCGCGGGCGAGCCGATCGGCACGCTCGTCACCGCCTGACCTCCCGGCGCCCGCCGGGCACGTAGAATCAGCACGAGACCACCAGCCGGCCCCCGCTGGGCAGGACCCTCGGGTCCGACCGGCGGGGATCCGACCGCGAACGACGAAACGAGGACATCGTGATCCAGGAGACTCTCACGGAGGCGCGCCAGAAGATGGACAAGGCGATCGAGGTGACGCAGGAGCAGTTCGGCACCGTCCGGACCGGCCGTGCGAACCCCGCCCTGTTCTCGAACCTGACGGTCGACTACTACGGCGCGCCCACCCCGCTGCAGCAGCTGGCGTCGTTCCAGGTGCCGGAGGCGCGCACGATCCTCATCACCCCTTACGACCGGGGGTCGCTGGGCGACATCGAGAGCGCCCTGCGCAACTCAGACCTGGGCGCGAACCCGGCCAATGACGGCAACATCATCCGCATCGTGCTGCCGCAGCTCACGGAGGAGCGCCGCAAGGAGTACGTGAAGCTCGTCAAGACGAACGCGGAGGACGGCAAGGTCTCCATCCGCAACATCCGTCGCAAGGCGAAGGATTCGCTCGAGCGCATGTCGAAGGACGGCGAGGTGGGCGAGGACGAGGCCGACCGCGGCATCAAGGAGCTCGACGACGTCACGAAGGCGAAGACGGACGAGATCGACCGCCTCCTCGCCGCCAAGGAAGCGGAACTGCTCGAGGTCTGAGCGCACGTGTCCGGTCCCGTCACCGCCGGTGCCCCCGGCGACGCACCCCTGCCGAC
>NZ_HE978603.1:74807-100035 GCF_000285835.1 Brevibacterium senegalense | reverse complement strand
GCCCGCCGAGGCCGCGGAACCGGTCGCCGTCCCGGCCGGCGCGCCGCCGCGTCCCGTGCTGCCGCCGGCGACCGCCGGGATCCCGATCGGTCACGGCTTCGTCACGCCCCCACCGCGCCCCGTCGAACCCCCACAGGCGGAGGTGGGCGAGGCCCCGAAGGACTACGGCAGGGCGGGCCGCAACCTGCCGGCCGCGATCGGCGTGGGAGTCGTCATGGGCGGTTCCGTCCTCGCCTCCCTGGTCTTCTATCCGCCGTCGTTCGTGCTCATCGCGCTCGTGGGCGTGAGCCTCGCGATGTGGGAGCTGGCGAACGCCCTGTCGCGCTCCGGCGCCCATGTCTCGCGCACCCCCGTCATCGCCGCCAGCGCGTGCATGCTCGTGGCCGCATACCTGGGCGGCCGCGAGGCGCTGTGGGTCGCGTTCACCGCCGGTGCGGGTGCGGTCCTCCTCTTCACACTGCTGGAGCGCCGCACCGGCAACGCGGTGCGCGATGTGTGCCTCAGTCTCTTCGCGCTCACCTACGTGGGCCTGAGTGCCAGCCTCATCGTCTACCTGCTGACCCTGGACAGCGGCAATCTGCTCGTCATCTGCTTCCTGGCTCTCGTCGTCGGCAGCGACATCGGCGGGTACATCGCCGGCGTCCTCTTCGGCAAGCACCCCATCGCCCCCAGCATCTCGCCCAAGAAGTCGTGGGAGGGGTACGCCGGCTCCGCCCTCATGTCGACCGCTGTGGGCGTGGGCATGGCGCACTGGGCGTTCGACGCGCCCATCTGGACCGGGGCGGTGCTGGGGGTCCTCGTCCCCGCGTTCGCCACACTGGGCGACTTCTCCGAGTCCATGATCAAGCGCGATCTGGACCTCAAGGACATGGGATCGCTGCTGCCCGGCCACGGCGGCATCATGGACCGGCTCGACTCGATCCTGCCCACCGCACCGGTCGTGCTCATCCTCTTCAGCGTCCTGCCCGGGTTCGTCGATCAGGGTCCCCTCTGAGGACACTGTGAGCGGGGTGACCTGTGGGAATCCGGCACTCGTGAGATAATCGCGGCATATGTCTGAGACGACCAGCCCCTCCGCACCCCGACGGACCTCCGCGCGCAAGCAGGTCCGTCCCGTCGTCGAGCACGAGGACGGGTCGACATCGCGCACTCCCACGCGGGGCGGACGACCGCTCCTGGACTTCCGGGGACCGCGCGTCTCGCAGCCGCCGCCGCACCTGGCGGACCTGTCGATGGAGGAGCGGATCGCGGCGGTCCAGGAGATGGGCCTGCCCGGCTTCCGCGCCAAGCAGCTCTCGACGCACTACTTCGTCCATCACACGACGGACGTCCAGCAGATGACGGACCTGCCCAAGGACAGTCGTGAGGCCTTGGGGGAGAGGTTCTTCCCGCCGCTGCTGACGGAGGTCCACCGGCTGCGCACGGGCAACGGCGACACGATCAAGTTCCTGTGGCGGCTGTTCGACGGCTCGCTCGTCGAGTCCGTCCTCATGCGTTACCGCAACCGGATCACGCTGTGCGTCTCCAGTCAGTGCGGCTGCGGCATGAACTGCCCTTTCTGCGCGACCGGGCAGCAGGGCCTGACCCGCAACATGTCGACCGGCGAGATCGTCGAGCAGGTCATCCGCGCCAACCAGGCCATCGCCGCAGGAGAGTTGGCGGACACCTCGGACGAGGACCGCAACCTCCTGGGCGAGGAGGCCGCCGGTGTGGGGGACGAATCGGAGGCCCAGGACACGGGAGCACCCGCCGCCGGTGCCGCCGAGCGCGTCACGAACATCGTCTTCATGGGCATGGGCGAGCCGCTGGCCAACTACAAGCGGGTCATGAACGCCGTGCGCCGCTTCGTGGACCCGGCTCCGGAGGGCCTGGGCATGTCCGCCCGCCGCATCACCGTCTCGACCGTGGGCCTGGTGCCGGGCATCGAGAAGCTGGCGCGCGAGGACATCCCCGTCACCTTCGCGCTGTCGCTCCACGCGCCGGACGATGGCCTGCGCAACGAGATGATCCCGGTCAACACGCGCTGGAACGCGGACCAGGCGCTCGATGCCGCCTACGCGTACTTCCAGACGACCGGTCGCCGCGTGAGCATCGAGTACGCGCTCATCAAGGACATGAACGACCACGCGTGGAGGGCCGCGCTGCTGGCGAAGAAGCTGAATGCGCGCGGGCGCGGCTGGGTGCACGTCAACCCCATCCCGCTCAACCCCACGCCCGGTTCCGTCTGGACCGCCTCGGAACCCGCGATCGCCGCGGAGTTCGTCCGGGTCCTGCGCGACGCGGGCGTGCCCACGACCATCCGCGACACCCGCGGCAAGGACATCGACGGCGCGTGCGGTCAGCTGGCCACGTCGCAGCTGGACGAGGAGGAGGCCGCCACCGCGGCCCCTGCCGGATCCGGCACCGACTGACGACTGGAGGTAACAGGGATGGACACGAACTTCCCGCGGATGACGGGCTGGAAGTCGGGCTACGACCCGGCTCAGGTCGACAGCTTCTTCCGCCGTGCCCGCGAATCGTTCAACCGCGAGTCCCCGCAGCCCGGCGACCTCGATGCGCGCGCCGTCCGCACCGTGGGCTTCGACCTGGTGCGCAAGGGCTACCACGTGGGCGTCGTCGACGCGGCGCTCGACCGGCTCGAGGACGCGTTCGCGAAGCAGGCCCGCGACCGCATGGTGGCCGCGTCCGGCCGGGACGCGTGGATGGAGGAGCTCACGCGTGCGGCCAGCGCGCTGCGCGGTCGCCTCGAGCGCCCCGCCGGTGAGCGCTTCAACCGCGTGGAGAAGGGCGAACTGGGCTACGACACGGCAGAGGTCGACGCGCTGTGCGACCGGATCCACGGGTACTTCACCCAGGGCCGCGCCATGAGCGTCGACGAGGTCCGCCGCGTCCTCTTCCGCACCCGCAAGGGCGCCTCCGCCTACAGCGAGGACCAGGTCGACGCGTTCATCGACCGCGTCGTCGAAGTGATGGCGAGCGTCGACTGACGATGACGGAGACCTCCCCGCGGACGACCCCGGCGCCCCGCCTCGTCGATCCCACCTTCGACCTGCTGGACCGTCCGATCGCCCTGGGCGGCGCGGACGATCAGCTGCTGCGCGGCGCGGCTCCGCAGACGCCCCTGCTGGATGGTCGCCCGGTCGAGGACCCGCGCCTCGTCGCCGCCCTGTCCGTCCCCCATGTCTTCACGCGGGCGGAGGTGCTGGACCGCGCCGCGAAGCTGGGCGGCGTGTTGCGCGTCCTGGGCGCGGACGGCGCCTCCCGGCTCGTCATCGCCCGGGCTGTCCCGGATCACGTGCGCGCTTTCGCAACACTGGCTGGGGTGCGGATCGGTCTGCTCGTCGTGGACGAGGCGACGGCCGGACCCGAGGCCGCGGTCGCCGATGACGAGTCCCTCACCATCCGTCCGCTGCGCGACGGCGAGGATGCCGGCCAGGCGGGCGGCTCCGCCCTGCAGAACCCGGTGCGCAGCGTCCCCTCGCACCTCGAGGGCACGGCCGTGGAGGGCGGCGGCCAGGTGCGCGACCTCGACCGCCTCATGCGCGACGCGCGGATCGTCCCGGCTCCCTCGCGCCCGCGGGACGCGGACCGCCCCGCGCTCGTCCTCGACGGATCGCCCGTCGCGCTCGCGGCCGCGGCCGCGCACCTCGAGGGACTGCTGAGCGCAGACTGACGCCCGCCCCGCGGCATCCCCGGGCGTCCGGACCGCCCCACGCGCACAGGCGACCGCGCCCGGTCACGGCAGGCGCCGCCCCCGGACCAGGCCGATGAGCCGGTCGATGACCTCCGTGCCGGAGGCGCGGATCCCGTTGTGCTCCCACTCGTTCGTCACCCACGGGGTGAGGGCGGGCATGAGTGCGGCGGTCTCCAGGGAGTGCGCCGTGGGGACGTAGGCGTCGTCGAAGTAGACGATCGCGGCTGCGGGCACGCGCACCCGCCGCAGCGCCTCCGGGTCGTACAGGACCGGCCAGGGGTGCTCCGCCACGCGGTGGGCGATCTCCCGCCACGGCGCCAACTCCGCGTCCTCGTCGAAGAGGCCCGCATGCAGATGCTCGCCGCCCAGCAGGGTGGGGTCCGCGCTGACGTCGTCCGGCATCGTCGTCTCCGCCGCCCAGTCCGTGGTATGCCCGTTGGCCATCGAGGACTCGTGCAGGACGGCGTAGAGCGGGTTCCTCCCGCCGAAGGGCAGCATCGCCGCGAGGTCGTGGCGGAACGCGGGCCCGCGGTGGTCGAGGTGCAGCAGCCAGTGCAGCTGCTCCGCCCCGCCCGTCGCGCCCAGCCGGTGCCCCAGGGTCCGCAGGCGGGCCGGTGACACGGGCTGACCGGTGGGAAGGAGGATCTCCCCGGCGCCGGCCAGGTCCGCCAGCTCCTCCATCCGGTTCCGGTCGCCGGGGAACCGGTCGTAGAACGCGAGCGACTTCCGGCGCAGGATCTCCCACGTCGCGGCGTAGATCTGCTGCGGCGACCGGTCGACCGCCGGCAGCCCGCCGGTCATGATGGCACCGGCCAGGGACTCCGGGTGCGCGGACAGCCAGTGGACGGTCGTGAAGCCGCCGAAGGACTGCCCGATCGGGGTGACGGTGTCCGTCCCCAGATGTCCCAGCACGTCCAGGGCGTCCAGGACGATCGCGTCCGCGCGGAAATGGGTGAGGTACTCCGCGGCCGCGGCGGGCGACGCGGTGCGCAGGGTCCGTCCGGCCTCGGGCACGGAGTCGTCCCGCAGACCGGGGGCCGGGGTGTCCAGGCCCAGGGGAGTGGACCGGCCCGTCCCGCGCTGGTCGAGGAGGATGAGGCGGTAGTCGGCCAGCACCCGCGGCAGCCACGACGGGGAGGCGGGCTCCAGCGACGGACGGGGCGCCTCGACGCCCGGCCCGCCCTGCAGGTAGACCGCGTACGGGCGGTCGCCGCCGTCGTGGGCGGTGACGATCCGGGCGAACACCCCGATCGTCCCGCGGGCCGGGTCGGTGCGGTCCAGCGGGACGTCGAGGGTCACCTCGCGCACGTGCAGGCCGGGCAGGTCCAGAGTCTCCTCATGCATGCGCCCAGCCTACGCGTGCGGTCTGCTCAGCCCTGGATGCGGGCGGTGCGGCCGGACCACTCTTTCTCGCGCAGCGTGTGCTTCTGGATCTTGCCCGTCGAGGTCTTGGGCAGCACGTCCAGGAACTCGTAGTGGCGCGGTGTCTTGTAGCGGGCCAGGCGATCGCGCAGGAACTCCATGAGCTCATCCTCCACCAGGCCCGCGCCTTCCTTCCGCACGATGAACGCCTTGGGCCGCTCGCCCCACCGGTCGTCGGGGATGCCCACGACGGCGACGTCCACGACGTCCGGGTGAGCGGCGATCGCCTGCTCGACCTCGATCGTGGAGATGTTCTCGCCACCGGAGACCACGACGTCCTTCGCCCGATCGCGCAGCTCGATGTAGCCGTCCGGGTGCATGACGCCCAGGTCGCCGGAGTGGAACCAGCCGCCGGCGAACGCCTTCGCGGTGGCCTCCTCGTCCTGGTAGTAGCCCAGCATGACGTTGTTGCCGCGCATGACGACCTCGCCCATCGTCGCGCCGTCCGCCGGCACGTCGATGAGCACATCTGCGTCCGTGTCCGTCCGGATGACGCGCGCCCGGTCCGCCGTCAGCATGCCCACACCCTGGCGGGCCTGCTTCGCGGCGCGCGCGGGGCCGTCGAGCTCTGCCCACGGCTTCTGCCACTCGCACACCGTGTAGGGGCCGTACGTCTCCGTCAGGCCGTAGACGTGGACGATCTCGAAGCCGCGGTCGGCCATCCGCGCCAGCATCGTGGGGCTGGGCGGGGCGGCCGCCGTCGTGATCGTGATGCGCTGGTCGAGGTCGTGCGCCTCCTCCGCGTTCATGATCGTCGTGATGACGGTGGGCGCACCGTTGAGGTGCGTGACGCCGTGGCGGTCGATGAGGTCCCACATGACAGGGCCGCGCACCTCGCGCAGGCACACCTGCAGGCCACCGGCGGCCACGAGCGCCCAGCCGGTGCACCAGCCGCTGCAGTGGAACATGGGCAGCGTCCACAGGTAGACGGAGTCGTGGTCGAAGCCGGAGTGGACGATCTCCGACAGCGCGTTGAGGTACGCGCCCCGGTGGGAGTACATGACGCCCTTGGGCCTGCCGGTCGTGCCGGAGGTGTAGTTGATCGACAGCATCTGGTTCTCATCCGCGACGGCCCAGACCAGCTCGTCCGCATCCGCGGACGCGCCCGCCAGCAACGTCTCCAGGTCCACCACGTGCGTGCCCGCGGGGTTCGCGCGGGCCAGTGGCTGATCCGCGTGCTGGTCGTCCTCCGCCAGGATGATCGTGCGGACGGTCGTGAGCTCCGGGGCGACCTGCGTGATCTCCGGCCAGTGGACGGTGTCCAGCACCAGGACCGAGGATCCGGAGTGGTCGCAGATGTAGCGGACCTCCTCCGGCGCCAGGCGCGTGTTGACGGAGACGAGCACCGCGTCGATGAGCGGCACCGCGAACTGCGCGATGAGCATCTCCGGGACGTTCGGCATCATGTAGGCGACGCGGTCACCGGGCTGCACGCCGGCGGCGCGCAGCGCGCGGGCGCGCTCCTCGACCGCGGCGTGCAGCTGGGCGTAGGTCCAGGAGCGATCGCCGTGGACCAGGGCGGTGACGTCCGGGAAGACGTCCGCGGACCGGGCCAGGAAGGACAGGGGAGTCAGTGGGGTGTGCCAGGGTTGCACAGTGATCCTCCCCGTCAGTTCGCGAAGGCGTTGATGCCGGTGAGCGCACGGCCCAGCGTCAGCTGGTGCACCTCGTGCGTGCCCTCGTACGTGAGGACCGTCTCGAGGTTGATCGCGTGGCGCAGGGGCGAGTACTCGCTCGTGATGCCGGAGCCGCCGAACAGGGCGCGCAGGTCGCGGGCGATGTTCATCGCGGTGTCGACGTTCACCATCTTGCCCAGGCTGATCTGCTCCGGTCGGACCCCGGCGGGGGAGTCCTTGAGGCGACCCAGGTGCGCGGCGGTCAGCGTGATCGCAGAGTACTGGCCCAGCGCCTTCGCCAGCTTCTGCTGCGAGATCTGGAAGGACGACAGCGGCCGATCGAACTGGATGCGGGAGTCCGTGTACAGGAGCGCCTGCTCCAGCGAGTCCCGCGCCGCGCCGGTGACGCCGAAGATGATGCCGTAGCGGGCCTCGGACAGGGCGGACAGCGGGCCCTTGAGGCCGGACGCCTTCGGCAGCATCGCGGACTCCGGCAGGCGGACGCCGTCCAGCACGATCTCACCGGTGATGGAGGCGCGCAGCGACAGCTTCCGCTGGACCTCCGGCGTCTGGACGCCCGGGGTGTCGGTGGGGACGACGAAGCCGCGCACCAGCCCCTTCTCGCCCGTCTTCTCGTTCACCTCGTCCGTCTTCGCCCACACGACCATGACGTCGGAGACGGGCGAGTTCGTGATCCACATCTTCGCGCCGTTGAGGACCCAGTCGGAGCCGTCGCGGGTCGCGCGGGTCTTCATGCCGGCCGGGTCGGATCCCACGTCCGGCTCCGTCAGGCCGAAGCAGCCGATCGCCTCGCCCGCGGCCATCCGCGGCAGCCACTCCTCCTTCTGCTCCTCGGAGCCCCAGTGGTGGATCGACCACATGGCCAGCGAGCCCTGGACGCTCACCAGCGAGCGCAGTCCGGAGTCGACGGCCTCCAGTTCGCGGCAGGCCAGACCGTACTGCGTCGCGGTCGAGCCGGCGCAGCCGTAGCCCTCCAGGTGCATGCCCAGCACGCCCAGCTCGCCCAGCCCCTTCGCCAGCTCGCGTGCCGGGATGGTCCCCTCGAGGTACCAGTCGCCGATCGAGTCGCGGACGTGCTCGTCCAGCCACGAACGGACGACGCCCGCCCACTCGAGGTCCTCCTTCTCGAAGACCTGATCGACCTGCAGGATCTGGTCCGGCGTCTGCACACTGCCCTTCGTGACGGCCAAAGCGGTCGCTCCCTTCGGTGACGGCGCGGGCGGCGGGACCCGCCCGCGCGCTGGGCCACGACGCATCGCCTCCGTGGATCGAACTCCGAGGAAGGGATGCGAAGATCGTGGACTGTGAATGTTCGCGACCTCAGTGTAATCGGAGCCACAGGCTCGGTCGGCACCCAGTCCCTCGACGTGATCCGCGCGCACCCGGACTCGTTCCGAGTGGTGGGGCTGGCCGCTGGCGCCCGGCTGGATCTGCTGGCCCGGCAGGCCGTGGAGTTCGGCGTGCCCGCGATCGGGCTGGCCGCCCCGCCGGCGGACACCGAGGCCGAGGCCGTGGCCGCCGTCCGGCGGGCGCTCGCCGCTGCGGCCGCGCAGCAGGGCCGGCCGGACCCCGTCGAGGTCATCGAGCTGGGTCCCGGGGCCCCCGCACGGATCGCTGCTCGGCCCGCCTCCGTCGTCCTCAACGCGGTGACCGGGGCCGTGGGCCTCGACGTGACCCTCGCCGCGCTGCAGGTCGGCACGGACACCGCACTGGCGAACAAGGAGTCCCTCATCATCGGCGGCGAGGTCGTGCTGGCGGCCGCCCGGGCCTCGGGTGCGGCTCTCATCCCGGTCGACAGCGAGCACTCCGCGATCGCGCAGGCGCTGCGATCCGGCCGGGCGGACGAGGTCGCCCGGCTCATCGTGACCGCGTCCGGCGGGCCGTTCCGCGGGTGCACCCGCGCGCAGCTGGAGACGGTGACACCGCAGCAGGCGCTCGCACACCCCACCTGGGACATGGGTCGGGTCATCACGACGAACTCCGCGAGCCTCGTGAACAAGGGGCTCGAGGTCATCGAGGCGCACCTGCTGTTCGGCGTCCCGTACGACCGGATCGAGGTCGTCGTGCACCCGCAGAGCCAGGTCCACTCGATGGTCGAGTTCACGGACGGGTCGACGATCGCGCAGGTCTCCCCGCCGGACATGCGCCTGCCCATCGCCTACGCGCTGGGAGCCGGCCGCAGGCTCGCCTGCGGCGCGCGCCCCACCGACTGGACCGCCGCTGCGACGTGGACGTTCGAACCGGTCGACCACGAGGCGTTCCCCGCACTGCGGCTCGCGATCGAGGCGGGCCGAGCGGGCGGGACGCACCCGGCCGTGTACAACGCGGCGAACGAGGTGCTGGTCGACGCCTTCCACGCTCGCGCGATCCCCTTCACGGGCATCGCGGACGGGATCGCGGCGGTCCTCGCGGAGCACGGCGGGGGCGGTACCGCGCCGCTCACCCGCGACGACGTGCTGACCGCGGATGCGTGGGCGCGCGAGCGGGCCGTCCGGTGGATCGGGGCCCGCGGATGACCGCGCTGCTCTACCTCGTGGGGATCGTCCTGTTCCTCGTGGGCATCTCGCTGTCGATCGCCCTGCACGAACTGGGACACCTGGTCCCCGCGAAGCGGTTCGGCGTCAAGGTCACCCGGTACATGATCGGGTTCGGCCCCACCCTCTGGTCCACCCGCCGTGGCGAGACCGTCTACGGGGTCAAGGCACTGCCGCTGGGCGGGTTCATCGCGATGCCCGGCATGTATCCCCCGCAGGAGCAGGCCCAGGCGCGCCTGGGTGGCGGACGCCGGCGGGCGCCCCGGCGCGGGCGCCTCTTCGCGACCGCGGTGGAGGACGCGCGCCAACTGTCGAACGAGGAGCTGGAGCCCGGCGAGGAGCACCGCGCTTTCTACTCCCTGAGCGTGCCCAAGCGGCTCGTCGTCATGTTCGGCGGCCCCGTCGTCAACCTCGTCCTGGGCATCCTGGGACTGGCCGTGGGGCTCATGGGCATCGGCCTGCCGGGTCCCACGACCACCGTCCAGACGGTCGTCGAGTGCGCGGTGCCGGCGACCACGGCGGCGGAGCGCACGGAGGCCCAGCAGGCGGAGTGCCAGCCCGGCGACCAGCTCACCCCCGCGTGGGAGGTGGGGATCGAGCCCGGCGACACGATCGAGTCCGTCGACGGCCGCGCCGTGGCGGACTGGGACGCGATGGTCGAGGTGATCCGGGACAACGCGGGCCGGACCGTGCCGATCGTCGTGTCGCGGGACGGGCAGGAGCACACGTTCGACGTGCCGATCATCGAGAGCGAGCGTCCCGCACTGGACGCGGACGGCGAACCCGTTCACGACGCGGACGGCGCCCTCGTGACGGAGCCGGCCGGCTTCCTGGGCATCGGTCCCACGCAGGAGTACATCCCGGTCCCCGCGACCCAGTTCCCGGGGCACGCGGCCCGCGCGGTGGGCGACACCTTCCACGCGCTGCTGACGCTGCCGCAGAAGCTCGTCGACATCGCGCACGTCGCGTTCTCGGACGAGCCCCGCGACCCGCAGGGCCCCATGGGGATGGTGGGCGTGGGGAGAGTCGCCGGAGAGATCGCCTCGACGGACGAGTTCGAGACGGCCAGCGGCGAGGTGGTGAGCTTCGAGCTCATCGACAAGGCGCAGACCGGCATCAGCCTCTTCGCGTCGCTCAACCTCTTCCTCTTCGCCTTCAACATGGTGCCGCTGCTGCCGCTGGACGGCGGCCACATCGCGGTCGCGCTCTACGAGGGCGCCCGGCGACGGATCAACCGATGGCGCGGGCGGGGCGCGGTGGGCCCGTTCGACACCGCGAAGCTCCTGCCGCTCACCTACGTCGTCATCGCGGGCTTCCTCGCGATGACCCTCCTGCTGGTCTACGTCGACATCGTCAAGCCGGTCCGACTGTTCGGGTAGCGGCCGCCCCTCAGGCCGCTCACCGGCAGGACGAGTAGCATGAGGCGCAGCGCTCGAACGGCCGTCCACGAAGGGAACCGCACCTGTGAGCACAGTGAATCTGGGGATGCCCGCCGCACCTCCGCCGGTCCTGGCACCGCGTCGGAAGACCCGGCAGATCCGGGTGGGCAGCGTGGGCGTCGGCTCGGACCATCCGGTGTCCGTGCAGTCGATGACGACGACGAAGACGACGGACATCAACGCCACCCTCCAGCAGATCGCGGAGCTCACCGCGGCCGGCTGCGACATCGTCCGGGTGGCCTGCCCGTCCGCGGACGATGCGGACGCGCTGCCCGCGATCGCGCAGAAGTCCCAGATCCCCGTCATCGCGGACATCCACTTCCAGCCCAAGTACGTCTACCGCGCGATCGAGGCCGGCTGCGCGGCCGTGCGCGTGAACCCGGGCAACATCCGGAAGTTCGACGACCAGGTCAAGCAGATCGCCCGGGAGGCGTCCGCGGCCGGGGTCTCGATCCGGATCGGCGTGAACGCGGGCTCTCTCGACAAGCGCCTCATGGAGAAGCACGGGAAGGCCACCCCGGAGGCGCTCGTCGAGTCCGCGCAGTGGGAGGCCTCCCTCTTCGAGGAGCACGGGTTCTCCGACTTCAAGATCTCCGTCAAGCACCACGACCCCGTCGTCATGGTCCGGGCCTACGAGCTGCTGGCGGAGCGGGGCGACTGGCCCCTGCACCTGGGCGTGACGGAGGCGGGCCCCGCCTTCCAGGGCACGATCAAGTCCGCGACCGCGTTCGGCGCACTGCTGAGCGAGGGGATCGGCGACACGATCCGGGTGTCGCTGTCGGCCCCGCCGGTCGAGGAGATCAAGGTGGGCCACCAGATCCTCGAGTCCCTCAACCTGCGCCCGCGCACCCTCGAGATCGTCTCCTGCCCGTCGTGCGGCCGCGCCCAGGTGGACGTGTACACGCTCGCGGAGCGCGTGACCGCCGGTCTCGAAGGCCTCGAGGTGCCGCTGCGCGTCGCCGTCATGGGCTGCGTCGTCAACGGCCCGGGCGAGGCCCGGGAGGCGGATCTGGGTGTGGCCAGCGGCAACGGCAAGGGTCAGATCTTCGTCAAGGGCGAGGTCATCAAGACCGTCCCGGAGGCCGCGATCGTCGAGACCCTCATCGAGGAGGCGATGCGGATCGCGGAGGAGAACGGCCTGTCCCACGGCGATGCGGAGGTCGTCGTCGGATGACCGCGATGTCCCGGTGAGGGTCCACCCGCTCAGCGCACTGCACACCGGCTGGCTGCGGCAGCGGCTGCTGGCCGATCCCGCCCGCCACTGCTACCTGCTGGCGCTCGTGGAGGCACGCGGCACGGCGGCGATCTCCGGTCCCTCCGGCACCCTCTACGGGGTGTTCGACGGCGACGGAGACCCCGTCGCCGCCTACTGGCTGGGCGGCAGCATCGCGGCGGTCGGCGCGACGCCCGCCACGAACGTGCCGATCCTCCGCCTCCTCAACACGCGCGGCCGGTGGACCGTCTCCATCACGGGGGACGCGACCTGGGTGCTCGACCTCAGCCGATCGCTCACGTGGGGGCGGCCGCGCGGTGTGCGACCGGACCAGCCGCTGCTGGTCTTCGAGCGCTCGCCCCGGGTCCGTCCGCATCCCGCTCTGCGGGTGGGCGGGCCGGCGGACTTCCCGTGGGTGTACCCGGCCTCCGTCGAGATGTTCACGGAGGAGGTGGGCTTCTCGCCCATCGCGGACGGGGACCGCGACTACCGGGCGCGCGTCATGAGCCTGCTGGAGTCCGGCGGCACCCTCGTCGTCACGGGCGATCACGCACCGGACGGTTCTCCGGTGCGCCGCTGGCCCGCCGCGGGCAGCGCCCGGCAGGTCGTGTTCAAGGCGGACCTGGGGATCCGGACCGCGCAGGCCGTTCAGGTGCAGGGGGTGTGGACCCATCCGGACTTCCGCGGCCGCGGCGTCGCGGCAGCCGCGATGGCGGCGGTGTCCGCGCACACCCGTCGCGTCCACGCCCCGATCGTGAGCCTCTACGCGAACGCCTACAACACGCCCGCGCTGCGGGTGTACGAGAAGGCCGGCTACGTCCAGCGCGGCACGTTCGCCACGGTCATGTACTGACTGCGTCGCTGTTCAGTCCGAGGTGCGGCCGCGCAGTCGGTCGAGCGCGCGCCTGTCCTTCTTCGTGGGACGGCCCGTGCCGCGGTCGCGGCGGGGGACCGGTGCCCGCAGCGCCGGATCCGGCGGGGGCGTGAGGTCCTCGTAGCACCGCTGCGCGATGGGAGCGGCGGCGCGGGTCGCCAGCAGCGCCGTCACGCGCAGGATCCGCTCGCCGCCGGGGGTGCGCACGCGGATCTCCTGCCCCGCCGTGATCTTCGCCGCGGCCTTCACCCGCTGCCCGTCGACGTGCACGTGGCCGCCCCGGCACGCGGTGGTCGCGGCGGACCGGGCGCGGAACATGCGGACGGACCACAGCCACACATCGACCCGCATCGTGGCGCCAGGGGTGAAGTCCGGTTCCGGCATGGGAGCATGGTACAGGGCACGCCGCTTAACGCTCGTTCGAATGCGCACGGTATGCTCGGACCGATCATCTGCACACAGTTTCCGGTGGGATGGGTGGGAGAAGCCTCCATGCGACTCCCGGCCGTCGCGCCGCTGGACCCAGGAAGGCGCGCGTGAACACGTCGTCCAAGAACAAGAAGAAGGGCGGAATCGACCTCCAGCCCTTCGTCAGGCCCGCCCTCATCGCGGGCGGCGCGATCGTCGTGCTGGCGATCGTCGTCGGCATCGCGATGTGGCTGCGCACGATCCCGTCCGTCGAGGCCTTCATCGAGAAGTACCCGGGGCAGGACCCGCGCAACGAGGTGGAGTCCGGCTTCCCCGCGTGGATGGGCTGGCAGCACTTCCTCAACGCCTTCTTCATGCTCCTCATCATCCGCACGGGCATCCTGGTCCGCATCACGCAGCGACCTGAGGGGCACTGGACCCGCAACAACAAGGGCCTCATCAAGACGAAGGGCCAGCCCAAGAAGATCACGATGAATCTGTGGACCCACTACATGGTGGACGCGCTGTGGGTGCTCAACGGCCTCATCTTCTTCATCCTGCTCTTCGCGACGGACCAGTGGAAGCGCATCGTGCCGCTCAGCTGGGACATCTTCCCCCACGCGATCTCGACCGCGATCCAGTACGCCTCGCTCGACTGGCCGGCGGAGATGGGCTGGACGAACTACAACGCGCTGCAGCTGCTCGCCTACTTCACGGTCGTCTTCATCGCCGCACCGCTGTCGATCCTCACGGGTCTGCGCATGTCGAACGCGTGGCCGGAGGAGAACAAGACCCTCAACAAGATCTACCCGGCGCCCGTCGCCCGCGCGATCCACTTCCCGACGATGGTGTTCTTCCTCGTCTTCATCGCCATCCACGTCTTCCTCGTGTTCGTGGGAGCGGTCGTGGGCGGACACGGCATCTTCGGCAACCTGCAGCACATGTACGCCGCCTCGCACGACGCGCCGTGGCTGGCCTTCATCATGTTCGCGCTGTCGATCGTCGCGATGGTCGCCGCTTGGTTCCTCGCCCGGCCGGTGTTCCTCACCCCGATCGCCAACATGTTCGGCAAGGTCAGCCGCTGACTCGGTCGCACTGACCCGCGCACAGACCGAGGCCGCCTCCCAGTCGGGGCGGCCTCGGTCTGTGTCCGGGCGCGGACGCCGGGTCAGCCGTCGAAGCGCACCGACGGCTTGGGACGCTCGTCGACGGTCAGGGAGAAGACGTCCGGGCGCGCGTAGTGTCCGGTGGCATCGAAGTCGTACGTGAACCGGGTCCGGTCCGCGACGTCGATCTCCGCCGTGAGGATCTCCTCGCGGTCGTAGACCGGGCCTGCGAGCACCGTCCCGTCCGGGCCCACGATGACGCTGCCACCGCGGATCAGGTAGCCCGCCTCGTTCGGCTCCAGCGCAGAGGCGTAGTCGTCGCCGAACGCGTCCGCCCGGATCGCCTGAGCGGAGCCCAGCACGAAGCAGCGGCCCTCGAGGGCGATGTGCTGCATCGTCGCCTGCCACGAATCCCGGTCGTCGACCGTGGGTGCGCAGTAGATCTCGACGCCCTTCGCGTACATCGTCTGGCGCAGGAGCGGCATGTAGTTCTCCCAGCAGATGACCGTCCCCAGGCGGCCGAACCCGGTGTCGTGCACCGGCAGGGTGGAGCCGTCTCCGAATCCCCAGACCAATCGTTCGGCCCCGGTGGGCATGAGCTTCCGGTGGTGGCCCACCAACCCGTCCCGGGGACTGATGTGCGCGCTCGTGCAGTAGAGGGTGCCGCCCGCCCGCTCGATGACGCCCACGACGACGAAGACGTCGTGACGGGCGGCGGCCTCGGCGATGAGGGAGATCTCCTCGCCGTCCAGGGTGATGGCAGCGGCGGCGTACCGGGCGTACTCGTCGCGCCCGGCTTCGGTCCGCCGTCCCAGGGGCGCGCCGAAGGTGAGGCCCTTCGGGTACGTGCCCAGCAGGGCCTCCGGGAAGACGGCCAGACGCGCACCGGCCTGCGCCGCCCGGCCGATCAGGTCGGCGACGCGGCGGGCGGTCGCGTCGGAGTCGAACGGGACGGAACCGGTCTGGACGACGGCGACGGTCGTGGTGCTCATGGAGGTCTCCTTCAGGGGCGGTGCGTGGTGTGCCGTGTGTGCTGTGCCGTGGGTGCGGGTGAGGAGTGCCCGGTCGGGCAGTGTGGCGGTCGGTCGGCGTCGCGGTCGGTCAGGAGGAGGTCGTGGCGTCCGGGTCCGGCAGCACCCACGGGAACGCGGGTGCCTTCGAGCGGGCGCCCTGCGCCGCCCGCGAGGTCCCCGTCTCGCCCAGCAGGCCGATGACGCGCTCGCCGGCCTCGACGACGGCCGCGAACGACTCCGCGGTCAGCCAGTCCGGCTTGAGGGCGAAGAGGATGTCCTCGCTGGCGGTGTTCCCGGAGGCGCCCGGTGCGAACGGGCACCCGCCCAGGCCGGCCAGGGCGCCGTCGACGGTGCCGGCACCGGCCTGCACCGCGGCCAGCGTGTTCGCGACCCCCATGCCCCACGTGTCGTGACCGTGGAAGACGATGCCGTGGTCGGGACGGGCCCGGTGGACGGCACCCACCAGGTCGCCCACCTGCTGCGGGTCGGCCTGGCCCAGGGTGTCCGCGATGACGATCTCCGCGCAGCGGTCCCCGCGCGGATCGGTCGCGAGCGCGAGCGTGCGCCGCGGGTCGACGGGGCCCTCGAACGGGCACGTGAAGGCGGTCGCGAAGCACAGCTGCAGTCGCGCGCCCGCCTCCTGCGCGATGTCGAGCGCCCGGGGGAGCGCGGCCATCGAGTCCTCCGTGCTGCGACCCACGTTCGCGCGGTTGTGCGCGTCCGACACGGACAGGCAGTACTGCATCCGGGTGATGCCGGCGGCCACCGCGCGCTCGACGTTGCGGGGGGTGGCGACCCAGACCCACGACCGGTCGCGCTCGGCCGGCGTCAGCTCTGCGACGACCTCGAGCGTGTTCGCCAGGGGCGGGACCAGGTCCGGCCGCGCCATCGAGCCGATCTCCAGCTGGGGGACGCCCGCAGCCAGCAGCGTGCGGATGAGGGAGACCTTCTCCTCGACCGGCAGCAGGCCGCCCGTCAGCTGGAGCCCGTCGCGCAGCGTCACGTCGCGCAGATGGACCTGCGGTCGGGCGGGGGAGTCCAGAGCGCCCGACCCCTGTGCCCGCGACTGTGCGTCCCGTGCGTGTGCGCCCGGGCGGGTCGTATCGGTCATCTCCGGTCCTCCTGCGGGTCGGTGGTGCGGGCGGGCGGTGCGCCTGCGGTCAGGATCCGGTCGATGAGGTCCCGGTCCAGCCCGGCTTCGAGGAGCGCCTGCTCCGTGTCCGCGCCCAGGGCGGGACCCAGCGAGCGGACCGGCAGTCCGGTGCCGCCCAGGACCGGGGTGATGCCGGGGAACGCGATGGAGCGGTGGACGGTCGCGTCCGGTCCGTCTCCGTCGGCCACGTCGAACTCCTGGATCATGTTCCGGGCGCGCAGCTGCGGATCCGCGACGAGGTCCGCCGCGGTGTGGATGGGTCCGGCGGGCACGCCCGCGTCCTCGAGCTCCGCCAGCACGTGCTCCAGCGGGTGCGCGCCCGTCCACGCGCCGATCGCCGCGTCGAGTTCGTCGCGGGCGGCCCAGCGCCCGGCGTTGTCCTGGAGGTCCGGGCGCGCTCCCAGGTCCGGCCGGCCGATCACGGCCATGTAGCGGGCGAAGATCCCGTCCCCGTTACCGGCGATGACGACGGAGTCGCCGTCCGCGCACGTGTACGCGTTCGACGGGGCGATGCCCTCCGTGCGGCCGCCGGTGCGCGTGCGCAGCTCCCCGGTCAGGGAGTGGTCCGGTACGAGCGACTCCATGACGGAGAACATGGCCTCGTGCAGGGCGACGTCGACGGTGCGCTGCGCCAGCGGGGCCCGCGACGCGTCGTCCGCGCCCGTGCTGCCGGTGCGGGCGCGCGCGCGCTCGCGCTCGAACAGCATCATGACGGCGCCGAACGCGGCCTGCATCCCGGCGATCGAGTCGCCGATGCTCACCCCCACGCGCACCGGCGGTCGGTCGGGATCGCCCACGAGCGCGCGGAAGCCGGAGTGGGCCTCGGCGACGGCGGCGAAGCCGGGGCGGGAGGACAGCGGCCCGGTCTGCCCGAACGCGGACACGCGGACCAGGACGAGGTCCGGGTTGGCGGCTTCGAGCACGTCGGGGCCCAGCCCCCACCGCTCCAGGGTGCCGGGGCGGAAGTTCTCCAGCACGATGTCCGCCTCGCGGACCAGCGCGAGGACTGCCGCGCGTCCGTCCTCGGAGCGCAGGTCCAGCACGGCGGAGCGCTTGTTCCGATTGATCGTGCGGTAGAGGAGCGAGGTGTCCCCGGCGTGCAGACGCCACCCGCGCAGCTCGTCGCCGGTGCGGGGCCGTTCGATCTTGAGCACGTCCGCGCCGAAGTCCGCGAGCATGCGTCCGGCGGTGGGAGCGGCGATGTAGTTGCCCAGCTCCAGGACGCGCACCCCCTCCAGCGGCAGCGGTCCGGCCGCGCCCCGGGGCTCCCCGTCGCCTGCGGTCCGCGTGTGGATCTGCGTCACTGCACCAGCCTCCTGTGTTCGTCCCGCGGCGGTCGTCCGCGTCCGCGCGGGGATGCTCGGATCGTCGCACAGCGTCACGGACGGGACAACGCGTGTCCGCCCAGTGAGTCGGAGACCCCGTGCGGCGGGGTCCGCGGCCCCGTGCGACGGGCTCCCGGAGACGGCCCCGGTGGTAGAGTTCCACCGTCTGCCACCGCGTCCGCGACCCCCCTGAAGGAGTGCCCGTGCCCCTGCGCATGTCCAGCCTGTTTGTGCGTTCCCTCAAGGAGGACCCGGCCGACGCCGAGGTCGCGAGCCACCGTCTGCTCCACCGCGCCGGCTACATCCGCCGCTCGGCACCGGGCATCTACACGTGGCTGCCCCTGGGCCTGGGCGTGCTGCGCCGCGTCGAGACGGTCATCCGCCAGGAGATCGAGCGGGCGGGTTCGCAGGAGGTCCACTTCCCGGCGCTGCTGCCGGCAGAGCCCTACCAGGAGTCCGGCCGCTGGGAGGCGTTCGGCGACCTCCTCTTCTCGCTCCAGGACCGCAAGGAGAACGACTACCTCCTGGCCCCCACCCACGAAGAGGTCTTCACCCTGCTCGTCAAGGACCTGTGCGGCTCGTACAAGGACCTGCCGCTCAGCCTCTACCAGATCCAGACGAAGTACCGCGACGAGGCCCGCCCGCGCGCCGGCCTGCTGCGCGGCCGCGAGTTCATCATGAAGGACGCCTACTCCTTCGACCTGGACGACGCGGGGCTGGACGCCTCGTACCAGGCGATGCGCGAGGCGTACATCCGCATCTACGAGCGCCTGCGCCTGCCCTACGTCATCGTCGAGGCGACCCCGGGCGCGATGGGGGGCGCGGGGACGGAGGAGTTCCTCTACCCGTCCCCGGTGGGCGAGGACACGTTCGTCCGCACCGCGGGCGGCTACGCGGCGAACGTCGAAGCCGTCACGACGGTCGCGCCGGAGCCCGTCGACTGGAGCGATCTGCCGGCCGCGCACGTGGAGCCCACCCCGGACACCCCCACGATCGCGACGCTCGTCGACGCCTCCAACCGACTGCAGCCGCGTCAGGACCGCGAGTGGACGGCCGCGGACACGCTCAAGAACGTCGTCGTCGCCGTCACGCACGCGAACGGTGAGCGGGAGATCGTCGTCATCGGCCTGCCCGGCGACCGCGAGGTCGACCTGGGCCGTGCGGAGGGCACCGGCCGTCTGGGCGAGGGCGAGATCGCCGTCGAGCCCGCGACCGAGGCGGACCTCGCGGCCCTGCCGCAGCTGGTGAAGGGCTACATCGGCCCCGGCGAATCGCTCGACGCGCCGTTCCTGGGTCTCGAAGGGGGCTCGGGCCTGCGCTACCTCGTCGACCCCCGGGTGGCACCGGGCACCCGGTGGGTCACCGGCGCCAACCAGCACGGCCACCACGTCTTCGACCTGGTCTACGGCCGCGACTTCACCGCCGACGGTCTCATCGAGGCCTCGGAGGTGCGCGCGGGCGACCCGGCACCGGACGGCTCCGGTCCGCTCGAGCTGGCCCGCGGCGTGGAGATCGGCCAGGTCTTCAAACTGGGCACCAAGTACGCGGAGGCCCTGGGCCTCACCGTTCTGGACGAGAACGGCAAGTCGCGCGTCGTCACGATGGGCTCGTACGGCGTGGGCGTGTCCCGCGTGCTCGCCTGCATCGCGGAGGAGCACCACGACGACCGCGGCCTCATCTGGCCGCAGCACCTGGCGCCCGCGGACGTCCACATCGTCGCGACGGGCAAGGACGCCGAGGTCTACGAGACAGCCGAGTCGCTCACCTCCCAGCTCGAGCAGCAGGGCGTCCGCGTGCTCTACGACGACCGCCCCAAGACGAGCCCCGGCGTGAAGTTCGGCGACGCCGAGCTGCTGGGCGTCCCCACGGTCCTCGTCGTGGGCCGCGGGCTCAAGGACGGCAGCGTCGAGCTGCGGAACCGGGCGGACGGCACCTCGCGGGACGTCCCAGTCGCGGACGCGGTCCAGCAGACCGTTGAGCAGGTCGACGCCGGCTACGCGCTGGCCGGCGGCACGCGCGCCGACTTCCTCGTGTGACGGCGCTGACCGCGGCCGCCGCAGCGGGCACCGCGGCGGCGGCCGCACCGGGCACCGGGGTCGAGGTGACGGTGGGACTCGTCCTGCTGCTCCTGGCCGTGGGGCTGGTCGCCGGCACGGTCGACGCGGTCGTGGGAGGCGGCGGCCTCATCCAGCTGCCCGCCCTCCTGCTCGTCCCCGGCGTCTCCGCCGTCCAGGCGCTCGCGACGAACAAGGTGGGCTCGATCGCGGGCACCGCGATGTCGTCCGCCACGTACCTGCGCCGCATCACCCCCGACCGGTCCGCGACGCTGCCGGCGGCCGGACTGGCGCTGGGGGGAGCGGTGCTGGGCGCGATGCTCGCCGCGATCGTGCCGGAGGCGCTGTTCCGGCCCATCATCCTCGTCGTGCTCGTCGCCGTCGCCCTCTTCACCCTGCTGAAGCCCAGCCTGGGGCAGGAGGCGCAGCTGCGGTTCCCGCCGGACTCCGCCGCGCACCACGGGGTGGCCTGGACGCTGGGGTTCCTCGTGGGCGTCTACGACGGCGTGCTGGGACCGGGCACGGGCTCGTTCCTCGTCATCGGCCTCGTCGCACTGGTGGGCTTCAGCTTCCTCCAGGCCACGGCCTCGGCGAAGGTCATCAACCTGGCCACGAACCTGGGCGCGCTCCTCTTCTTCATCCCGGCCGGCCACGTCGTCTGGTCGCTGGGCCTGGCCCTGGCGGCGGGGAACCTGGCGGGCGGCTACCTGGGCGCCCGCGTCGCGATCCGGTTCGGCAGCGGCTTCGTCCGCATCGTCTTCATCGTCGTCGTGGCCGCGCTGGTCACGAGCATGGGCTGGGACGTGCTGCGCGGCCGGTGACGGCGCGGGGAGCTCACCCCAACGGCTTGAGGCGGTGCGCGTCGACGCCCTGCACGCTCACGTGCGACAGGGCGCGGGCGACCCACAGTGACCGGGCGGCATCGCCCCACGCCTTCTGCGTGCCGCCCAGTGCGGAGCGCAGGTACCAGAACATGTTCTCGACCTCGCGCGCGATCGCAGACCCTAGGCCCAGGGCCGGATCGACGACGGCACAGCGGCACAGCTCGCTCGCGAAATCGCGCAGCCACGCGGCCTGCCCCTCCGGATCCGTCGACGGGATCTCCGTCATCCGGTTCCACAGCAGCGGGGCGATCATGTACGCCGCGGGCCCCGTGAGCGGCTGCGGATCGATCGCCTTCCAGGTCGCGATCCCGTACTCGTCGGGATGCCCGGCGAGGATGTTGTAGTAGTGCAGGTCCGCGTGCAGCAGCCACGACTCCTCCGACCGCGCCAGGCGGTCGATCCACAGGCGGGCGGCGTTGACGACGGACCAGTCCGCGGGGGTGAAGTCCGGGAACTCCCGCAGCAGCGCGGAATCCGCTTCGAAGCGCTCCAACCAGCCGGCCGCGATGTCCTGGACCCGCACCAGACCGGCGGGACCGGGCACCCGCAGCGCCTGCGCCAGCTGGCCCCACACCTCGGGCACCTGCTCGAGCGGCAGGGCGGACAGGTTCGTGTCCGTGCGGAGCCGCTCCTGCAGGGTCGCGCGGAACGACGGATCGTCCGCCAGCACCTGCACGGCCCCGCGGCCGTCCCACGCGCGCAGCGCGGTGAGGATCTGGTCGTGCACCTGCGGGTTGTCCGTGTTGGGTGCGGCGAAGCGGATGATCGCGGGCGTGCCCTGTGCGGTGAGGACCGGGATGACGAGGGACTCGCAGCCGGCCCACGGACTGGTGGGCTGGGGGTCCGGTGTGAGCGACCAGCGCTCCTCGAGCTCCATGAGCATGAAGTCCAGCGCCCGGGTCCACGCGTGCGTGTGCCGGGCCCCGCTGATCTCCGTCGCCGTGTCGTAGAGCACCTGCGGGACCTTCACGCGGCATCCTCCTGGGTCTGCTGGTCGACCTCGAAGCGGAGGTCCTGCGCGCCCCCGGCCTGGGAGCGCGCGCGGGCACTGTCATCCAACCACGCCGCGAGGGCCGCCGGTGGCAGCGACCCCCGCGCGTCCAGCAGCGCGGCGGCCACCGCGTCCTCCGCCGACCGCATCGCGGCGCGTGCGGTCTCCGCGTCGTGCGGGTCCTCCGGCAGGTCCCACGCGGGTCGGTCCGAGGGGGTCGGCGAATCCGGGACCAGGGCGCCCACGGCCGCGACGACGCCCTGCAGGCGCCCCACCCGACCCGTGGTGCCGGAGCGGGCGGGGTCGTCGTCGGGCAGGTGGACGGCGGCACGCTCGTACGCGTACTCGGCCGCGTAGCAGGTGGTGACGAGTGCGGCGGCGGGGGTCGGGGCGGCGGTCGCGGAACCCGTGGCCCGGTCCCCGTCGTCCGGCTGGGCGTCCTCGGTGCGCCGGTCGCCGGCCGCGGCCTCGGCGGTGGGGGCCTGGGCGGCCTCCTCCGCGGCCTGGACCGCGGTCGTGAGGCCCTCGGCCAGGGCGGACCGGACCTCCCCGGCCGTGTCCGCGTCCAACCCGTCGAGGTGCAGCAGGGCGCCGGCGGTGACGTCGAGGAGGACGGCGGCGGTGGCGGAGGTCGTGGTGCCCAGTCCGGCCAGACTCTCCGCGACCCGCCGGGCGACGTCCCCCAGCCCCGCCGTCGCGTCCATGGGTGCGGGGTCCGGGTGCGGGGGAGCGACCGGCTCCTCCAGGTCCGCGGGCGGGTTCCACGGCGGCCCCACCGCGCGGGTGAAGGTCGTGACCGCATCGCCCACGGCGGCGGGGCCGGTGTGCGCCTCGATCGCCGCGAGCGACCGGGCGACGGCGTCGCGCAGGAGGTCGTCGGCGGCCAGCTCCGGCATCTGGGGATCGCGGTCCAGGCGGATCCCGCAGCCGGTCAGCGCCGCGGCGGCAATGCCCAGGGCTCCCGCCAGAACGGTCCGGCGGACGGGACCGTCCGGTGCTGTCTCCCTGCGCATGCAGACAATCGTAGCGGCTGGTCGGTAGGCTTCTGGCGACGCGCAGACACGTCCCCGGCGCACCCGAAAGGCACCACCCATGGCACTCCACACCGGCCCGATCCACGACGCACTCGCGACCCCGCTGGCGGAGCAGGGCCTCGTCGTCGAGGACATCCGCGCGCACGCCGCCGGCCGCCACCGGACGCTCACGGTCGTCGTCGACCTGGACGCGGACCACGCGGAGCCAGTGTCCTCGCAGGCGGTCGCGGACGCGACCCGGACGATCTCCGCGCTGCTGGACGGTCTCGACGTGTGGGGCGACCACCCGTACACGCTCGAGGTGACCTCGCCCGGTGCCGAGCGCCCCCTCACGCAGCCCCGCCAGTTCCGCCGGTCCGTGGGCCGCCGGCTGCGGGCGGAGCTGTCCGGCGCCGGGACGGGGGAGGACGCCGAGGCCGTCGAGACGGTCGAGGCGACGCTGGTGTCTGCGGACGAGGACGGGATCGTGCTCGAGGAGGTGCGCGGGGGCGGGCGGATCCCGTACGCGCAGGTGCGCACCGCGCGCGTCGTCGTCTCCCTGCGCTGAGCCCGCGCGCGGTCGCCTATAGTGGTGACCTCGGGTGGCGCGCCTGACGGGCACGACCTCAGAGCGGACATGTCGCTCTGCACGGCCGCACGAGTGAGAGGGACGGGAACAGATGGACATCGATCTGAGCGCACTGAGGATGATCGAGGCGGACAAGGAGATCCCCTTCGCCACCCTCGTCGAACTGATCGAGCAGGCACTCCTGCTGGCCTACCAGCGCACGCCGGGGGCCTGGCAGGACGCACGCGCGGAGATCGACCCCAAGAACGGGCGCGCGATCATCTGGGCCGTCGAGTTCGACAACGACGACGTGCCGATCGGCGAGTTCGACGACACGCCGGAGGACTTCGGCCGCATCGCCGCGATGACCGCGCGCAACGTCATCCACCAGCGACTGCGCGACGTCGAGGACGAGGCCGTCATGGGCACGTTCCGCAGCCGCGCCGGTGAACTGGTGTCCGGCCGCGTCCAGCAGGGCCGCGACCCGCAGATGGTGCAGGTGGATCTGGGCGACGTCGAGGCGGTGCTGCCTCCCCACGAGCAGGTGCCGGGTGAGACCTACGCGCACGGCGACCGCATCCGCGTCGTGGTCGTCGATGTGCGCCGCGGCCTCAAGGGCCCCTCGATCACCGTCTCCCGGTCGCACCCGGACCTGGTCCGCCGCCTCTTCGCCCACGAGTCGCCGGAGATCGCGGACGGCACCGTCGAGATCGCCGCTCTGGCGCGCGAGGCCGGGCACCGCACGAAGATGGCCGTGCGCGCGCTGGCGCCCGGAGTCAACGCGAAGGGCGCGTGCATCGGTGAGCTGGGCTCGCGCGTCCGCTCCGTCATGGCGGAGCTGGGCCAGGAGAAGATCGACATCGTCGACCACTCCGACGATCCGGCGCAGTTCATCTCGCAGGCGCTCTCGCCGGCCAAGGTGCTGAAGGTGGAGATCCTCGACGCGGCCGCCAAGTCCTCCCGGGCCACGGTACCGGAGGACCAGCTGTCCCTGGCGATCGGCAAGGAGGGGCAGAACGCCCGCCTGGCCGCACGGCTGACCAACTGGAAGATCGACATCGTCGCAGGCTGAGCCGCCGCGCGCGGCGCGGGACCGCGGTCAGCGCCGCCCTGGCCCCAGGTGGGAGCGCTGGGGCGGTGCTGTAGACTGGTCCGGTGTCGACGGCAGTGCATGCTCCCCGGGAACCGTTCCGGATGTGCATCGCCTGCCGCCGCAGGGAGCCTCAGTCGCAGCTTCTGCGCCTGGCCGTGCTCCGCGCGGACGACGATCGGATCGTCGTCGACACTGATCGCAGGCTCCCCGGCCGGGGAGCCTGGATCCACGATTCGGCCGCGTGCTGGAAGAGGGCACGTGCGAAGCGGGCCTTCAGCACAGCGCTCCGCGCGCCGGGCCTGCCCGGCCCGGAAGCGGCGCCGGACGGGATCGGGACCACAGGAAGCAGGTAATTCGAATGGATTCCGTGTAGTGAGTGTCACCCGATGACGACTCGAAACGACGGTCGTGAGCAGTGAGATGAGAACTGCGCGACCCTGATGCGGTCCTTCCTGCCCGGGAGGACCCGGACAGGAGAGAAGTGGCAAAGCCCCGTGTCCATGAGCTCGCGAAGGAGCTCGGCACAACGAGCAAGGAGATGCTCAGCACGCTCCAGGAGATGGGCGAGTACGTCCGCTCCGCATCCTCGACGATCGAAGCTCCGATCGTCCGCCGACTGAGGGAGAAGTACGCCGCGGACGGCAAGTCCTCCGGCTCCTCCAAATCCAGCGGCGCAGCCGGGAAGCCCGGACCCAAGCCGGGGTCCGGCAGGCCCGCGGCACCCAAGCCGGGAACGGCGCCCAAGCCCGGTGCCGCCAAGCCCGGTGCCGCCGCAGGCGGATCTGCGAAGTCCGGCGCCGCGAAGCC
>NZ_HE978603.1:0-74400 GCF_000285835.1 Brevibacterium senegalense | reverse complement strand
GCGGTCGTCCCGGCAACAACCCCTTCGCCTCGGCGCAGGGGATGCCCAAGCCCGGTGCCAAGCCCGGCGGCGGTCCCCGTCCCGGCGGCGGCTCCGGTGCGCCCAAGCCCGGCGGTGGCGGCGGTCCCCGTCCCGGCGCTCCGCGTCCGGGCGTGCCGCGTCCCAACCCCGGCATGCTCAAGAACTCCGCACTGGCCAAGCCCGGTGCAGGCGGTCGCGGTCCCGGCGGCGGCCCCGGTGGGCCCGGTGCCCCCGGCGGCGCACCCGGCGGTCGCGGTCGTCCAGGCGGAGGCCCGCGCGGCTCCGGTCGCGGTCGCGGCAACACCCAGGGCGCCTTCGGGCGCGGTGGGGGTCGTCCCGCGCGCGGTCGCAAGTCGAAGCGGGCGAAGCGCGCAGAGCTGGAGCAGATGCAGGCTCCGTCGGTGGGCGGCGTCACCGTCCCCCGCGGTGACGGCACCACGCCCCTGCGGCTGCGTCGCGGCGCCTCGCTGGCGGACTTCGCAGAGAAGATCAACACGGATCCGACGAACCTCGTGACCATCCTCTTCCACCTGGGGGAGATGGCGACGATCACCCAGTCGCTCGACGAGTCGACCTTCCAGGTGCTGGCGGAGGAGCTGGGCTACAAGCTGGAGATCGTGTCCGCGGAGGACGAGGATCGCGAGCTGCTCGAGACCTTCGACATCGATCTGACGGAGGAGGGCGACGCGGAGAACATGGTCGCGCGTCCGCCGGTCGTCACGGTCATGGGCCACGTGGACCACGGCAAGACGAAGCTGCTGGACGCGGTCCGCCAGGCCAACGTGGCCGGCGGCGAGGCCGGCGGCATCACGCAGCACATCGGTGCCTACCAGGTGAGCGTCACGCACGAGGATCAGGAGCGTGCGATCACGTTCCTCGACACCCCGGGCCACGAGGCGTTCACCGCGATGCGTGCCCGCGGTGCGAAGTCGACGGACGTCGCGATCCTCGTGGTCGCCGCGGACGACGGCGTCATGCCCCAGACGATCGAGGCCCTCAACCACGCGCAGGCGGCCGAGGTGCCGATCGTCGTGGCGGTCAACAAGATCGACAAGGAGGGCGCGAACCCGCAGAAGGTCATGCAGCAGCTGACCGAGTACAACCTGGTCGCGGAGGAGTACGGCGGCGAGACGATGTTCGTCCCGATCTCCGCGCTCAAGCGCGAGGGCATCGACGCACTGCTCGAGGCCGTCCTCCTCACGACGGACGCCGCGCTGGTGCTCGAGGCGGACCCGGACCGTCGGGCCCGCGGCCTGGCGATCGAGGCGAAGCTCGACAAGGGTCGCGGCGCCGTCGCGACCGTGCTGGTCGAGTCCGGCACGCTGCGCCAGGGCGACGCGATCGTGTGCGGCACCGCCCACGGCCGTGTCCGCGCGATGTTCGACGAGAACGGCAACCAGCTCGACGAGGCGGGGCCGTCGCGTCCCGTCCAGGTGCTGGGCCTGTCCTCCGTCCCCCGGGCGGGCGACACGTTCCTGGCGACCGGCGACGACCGGACGGCGCGTCAGATCGCGGAGAAGCGCGATGCGATCGAGCGGAACGCGCAGCAGGCGCGCAGTCGCAAGCGCATCAGCCTCGAGTCGTTCACGCAGGCGCTCGAGGAGGGGAAGGTCGACATGCTCAACCTCATCCTCAAGGGCGATGTGTCCGGTGCGGTCGAGGCCCTCGAGGACTCGCTGCTCAAGATCGACGTGGGCGACGAGGTCGACCTCCGCATCATCCACCGCGGCGTCGGTGCGATCACGGAGAACGACATCAACCTCGCGACGGTCGACAACGCGATCGTCATCGGCTTCAACGTGCGGCCGGAGGCCAAGGCCCGCGATCTGGCCGAGTCCGAGGGCGTCGATGTGCGCTACTACTCGGTGATCTACGACGCGATCGACGACATCGAGAGCTCGCTCAAGGGCATGCTCAAGCCGGAGTTCGAGGAGGCCCACGTGGGTTCCGCGGAGATCCGCGAGGTCTTCCGCTCCTCCAAGTGGGGCAACATCGCGGGCTCGATCGTCCGCGACGGCCTCATCAAGAGGAACTCGAAGGCGCGTCTCACGCGCGACGGCGTGGTCGTGGGCGACAACCTCACGATCGAGTCGCTGCGCCGGTTCAAGGACGATGCGACGGAGGTCCGCGAGGGCTTCGAGTGCGGCATCGGCCTGGGCAGCTTCAACGACATCCGTGAGGGCGACCTCATCGAGACGTTCGAGATGCGCGAGAAGCCGCGCGACTGAGCGCGGTCCCGTGATCGGGGGCGGCGGTGACGGCGCGTTCCGCGTCCTCACCGCCGCCCCCGACCGGTTCCATCCCATCCCCATCATCCTCAAGGGAGAAGCCATGGCAGATCCGACCCGCGCGCGCAAGGTCGCCGACCGCATCAAGGTGAGCGTCGCGCAGACCCTGGAGAAGCGCGTCAAGGACCCCCGACTGGGCTTCGTGACGGTCACGGACGTGCGCGTCACGGGCGATCTCCAGAACGCGACCGTCTTCTACACGGTCTTCGGCTCCGACGCGGACCTCGAGGGGACCCGTGCGGCCCTGGAGTCCGCGAAGGGGCTCATCCGGTCGGAGGTGGGCAAGGTGCTGCGCATCCGGCTCACCCCCACGCTCGAGTTCGTCGCGGACGCAGTCCCGGCCGCGGCCGCGGAGCTGGACGAGCTCATCGCCCGCGCGCAGGCGCACGACGCCCAGGTCGCGGCACTGGCCCGCGACGCGCAGCCGGCGGGGGAGGCGGACCCGTACCGCCGCCCGCGCACGGAGGACGAGGCCGCGGACGACGACGAGGTCACGGACGAGGACTGAGCGCCCGTCGATCCGTGATCATCACGGCGCTGTCACGTGATCCGGACAGCAGAAGGGCGCCGCACCGCGGCGCCCTTCGTGCGTGTCACCTGCACCGATGCGGAGGCGTTTGCACTCGCTCCCCAGATGGGTACACTTGCTCGAGGTAACGGAACGATCACGAAACTGTGAAGGAACGATCCGAGTGGGCAAGCATTCAACACCGCAGCAGTCCTGGGTGACCACCGCGCGCGATTTCGCGGGGGCGGTCGCTACGTTGCACCGCAAGCCGCAGGGGCGGCACGGCGGGGCGGACGCGGAGCAGACGACTGCGACCGGCGTGCTCCGGACGGTGCGCCAGCGACCCATGGTCGCCGCGATCGCACTGCCGGCGGCCGCGACCGTGGGGATCGTCGCCTCGACGTTCGCGCTGGGCCAGAACGAGTCCGGCGGCACGGTGACGGCGGAGGACACGACGCAGGTCTCCGAGTCGCCGACGACCGAGGACGAGTCCACCGCGCCCTCGGAGGAGGAGCAGCAGCAGAAGCAGCTCGACCGCGAGCGCGAGGAGTACGCGGAGTCCCTCCGGGAGGACGACAAGTACAGCGCGGCGGGGGAGTCGAACCTCAAGGCGATGCCCAAGCCCACCCCGTCCCCGTCCGCCTCCGCGGCGTCCTCCGCCGCGGCGTCCTCCGCCGCGGCGTCCTCCGCCGCGCCTTCGGCCGGCGTGGGCGACAGCAGCGGCGAGTCGACGGATGAGAGCGCGGAGGGCGGCTCCGGGGGTGTGTCCGATCAGGCGTGCTCGGTGTCGTCGGACATCGAGTCGGGCCTCACCCCCAACGGGCGGGCCGCCTACCGCGCGGTGTGCGCGGAGTTCCCGGAGGTCTCCTCCTACGGCGGTCGCCGTGCGGACCCGGGCTCGGACCACAACAGCGGCAACGCCGTCGACATCATGATCACGGGCGCCACGGGTGACCGCATCGCGGAGTACCTCATCGCGAACCGCGACAAGCTCAACGTCAAGTACGTGATCTTTGAGCAGAAGATCTACGCCTCCTACACCGGCTGGTCCGGCCGCCCCATGGAGGACCGCGGCTCCGTGACGGCCAACCACTACGACCACGTGCACGTGTCGGTCGGCTGATCCCACCGGCCGTGACCTCTCCCCACGGACTCCTCCTGCTCGACAAGCCGCAGGGCTGGTCCAGCCACCGCGTTGTCTCGCGCGTGCGGAAGTGGCTGGGGACCCGCAAGGTGGGGCACGCGGGCACGCTCGACCCCATGGCGACCGGACTGCTGGTCGTGGGGGTGGGTCCCGCCACCCGTCTGCTCACCTTCGCGGTGGGCCTCGACAAGACGTACACGGCCACGATCCGGCTGGGCGCCTCGACGCCCACGGACGATGCGGACTCCGTCCCCGACCGGTTCGCCCCGGCCCCGGCCGTCGACGCCGTGGACGCCGCGGCGGTCGATGCTGCGCTGCCGCGGCTGCGCGGCGACATCCTGCAGACTCCCAGCGCGGTGTCGGCGATCAAGGTCGACGGCCGCCGCGCCTATGCGCGCGTGCGCGCGGGCGAGGACGTCGAGCTGGAGGCGCGCCCCGTCACCGTCTCCCGCTTCGAGCGGGTCTCCGACCCGCGACGGGAGTCCGTCGTCGATGCCCAGGGCCGCACCTGCGGCGTCGTCGACGTCGATGTCGTCGTCGACTGCTCGTCCGGGACCTACGTCCGTGCGCTGGCCCGTGACCTGGGTGCCGCCCTGGGCGTGCACGGGCATCTGACCCGGCTGCGTCGGACGCGCGTGGGCGACTACGCGATCGATGATGCGCTGGCGGTCCCGGACTTCGAGGCGGACGTCCCGCCGCCCGTCCTGCTTCCCCCCGCCGAGGCCGCGGCCGGGCTGCTGGCCGTCCTCACCGTGACGGCGGAGCAGGCCCGCGACCTGCGGATGGGGCGGCGGATCCCCGCGTACGGATCCGCGGGCGGGGGCGCTCCCCGGGTCGCGGTGTTCCCTGGGGAGCCCGCGGACCTCGTCGCGGTCGTCGATGTGCGCGAGGGCGAAGCGGCGCCCCGCGTCGTGTTCCCGGCGCTGACCTGATCCTGCCCCGCGGCGGTGCTGCGCAACCGGATCCGATTGATTTCCATGAAGCAACCGATTGTGGTTGCAGTGCGAAATGCAACCGAAAACGGTTGACTCAGAAGGTATCGGTCGCTTGAATGGGGGCATGTACGTCCTCACGATCGACCAGGTCGACTCGCGCACAGGGGAGGACGCCGTGCCACGACTGCTGCGGCTCCTGGCGCCCGTCGACACGATGCTCCCGTTCGAGCGGACCGCCGGTGACGAGGTCCAGGGGGTCCTCTCCGATCCCGCGCAGGTGCTCCTCGCCTGGCGCACCGCGGTGCGCGACGGGCACTGGTCCGCGGGGCTGGGACTGGGTGGGGACGGCGAGCTGGGCGCGACGAGCCGCGCCTCCCGCGGCGGCCCCTTCCTGGCCGCCCGTGACGCGGTTGAGGACGCGAAGCAGGAGCCCTCGCAGGTCTCCGTGCGGGTCTCGCCGGACGCGCCGCCCGCTGCGGCGCGCGCGGCGCTCGACGCGCAGGCGGTCATCCGCCTGCTGTCGATCCTGGTGCGGGGGAGGACCCCGGCCGGCTGGCGGGTCGTCGACGCGGCCGCCGCGCGACCGGATGCGACGCAGGCGCAGCTGGCGGACGAGCTGGAGGTCTCCCGGCAGGCCGTCTCGAAGGCGCTGCTCGCCGCCCACCTGCGCGAGGTGTCCGACGGCGAGGAGACCGCGGCCCGCCTGCTGGCCCGTGCGCTCACAGCGTGCGCGGACGGAGGTGTGCGATGAGCCTGGAGCTCCTCGACTGGGTCACCGCGCTGGGTGTGGGCGCGACCGCGGCACTCGCGGGGTGGCCGCTCACGCGCTGGGCGCTCCACCTCGCAGCGGGGCGCGACCGCAAGCTGACGGAGACGGAGACTCCGGCTGCGGTGCCGCACCTCCCGGAGAGTGCAGAGCCCGCGGCACCTCCGCCGGATCCGCCCACCGGCGCATTCCCCGACATGCCCGTCGACGATGCGACCGTCGACGATGCGACCGTCGACGACGCGACCGTCGACGACGAGGGCCTGCTGCGCGGAGGACTGTGGATCGGCCTGCTGGAGCGCCTCATCATCGCCGGCGGCGTGGCACTGGGCGAACCCGCGGTCGTGGGGGTCGTCGTCGCGATCAAGGGGCTGGGCCGCGTGCCGGAGCTGCTCAAGAGCCCCACGGCCGGCGAGCGGTTCATGATCGGGTCGCTCGCCTCCCTGGGCGTCGCCCTGGCCTGCGGCTCGATCGGCCGGGCACTGATCGGGTGATCGACTGCGATACCCTGGTCCGGGCTCCCGCGCCGCGGGCGAAGCCGGGCCCCGGCCGTCGTCGCGGCCGCCGCTGAACCGACGCTCTCCGAGAGGACGCAGGTGGACATCTTCCGCACGCCAGAGGACATGCCCCAGGACTACGACCGCACCGCGGTCACCCTGGGGAACTTCGACGGCGTGCACCGCGGCCACGCGGTCGTCCTCGATGCGCTGCGCACCAGTGCGCGGCAGCGGGACCTCGCCTCCCTCGTCGTGACCTTCGACCCGCACCCGCGGCTGGTCCACCAGTCGGACTCGCCCGTCGAGATGATCTGCGGTCTGCAGCAGCGACTGGGCCGCATCGCGGACACCGGCGTCGACGCGGTGCTCGTCCAGCACTACACGCTCGAGTTCGCGCAGCAGACTGCGGAGGAGTTCGTCCTCGACTACCTGGTCCGCCGGCTGCGCGCCCGGCTCGTCGTCGTGGGCGCGGACGTGCGCTTCGGTCGGGACAACTCCGGCGACCTCGCCGCCCTCCAGCGGTTGGGGCAGGCTCACGGATTCGAGGTCGAGGTGATCGACGAGGTGGGCGAGGGCGCGCGCTACTCCTCGAGCGCGATCCGGCGCCTGCTGGAGTCCGGAGACGTGCGCGCGGCCGCGCAGCAGCTGGGCTACGACCACACGCTCACCGGGACCGTCGTCCACGGCGAGAAGCGCGGCCGGGAGATGGGCTTCCCCACCGCCAACCTGGCACTCGACGCGGAGGGGCTGGTCCCTGCGGACGGTGTGTACGCCGGCTGGATGACGTTCCCCGCCCGGGGGCTGCGCCTGCCCACCGCGATCTCCGTGGGCACCAACCCCACGTTCCAGGGCGCGGTCCGCACCGTCGAGGGGCACGCTCTCGACGTGGCTTTCGAGGATCTGGATGTGTACGGGGACACGATGGAGGTGTCCTTCGTCGAGCGCATCCGCGGTCAGGTCGCCTTCCGCGGCATGGAGCCGCTCATCGCGCAGATGCACGAGGACGTCGACCGGGTCCGCGCTGTGCTACGCTGAACGCTGCCGTTTTCATCGGCCGCGGTTCCACAGTGCTCGCACACGAGGTGCGGGCGCCGCGCAGCGACACCACGGAGGACTCACATGGCTCTGGACCAGAAGGTCAAGCAGGAGATCATGAAGGAATACGCGACACACGAGGGCGACACCGGTTCTCCCGAGGTGCAGATCGCGGTCATGTCCCGTCGGATCAAGGATCTCACGGAGCACTTCAAGGAGCACAAGCACGACCACCACTCGCGTCGCGGACTGCTGCTCCTGGTCGGCAAGCGCCGCCGGATGCTCAAGTACCTGCAGCAGGTCGACATCGAGCGCTACCGCGCGCTCATCGCCCGCCTGGGTCTGCGCCGCTGATCGACCGGTCCCCGGACCGGCATCGGCGCCACGGAGCCCCGCACCACCCCACCGGTGGTGCGGGGCTCCTGTCGTCCGCGCGCCGCGCGGACCCGTCCGGGCGCACGGCTTGCTACGATGGGCGGGTCCACCGCCGGTGACATCGTCGTCGGTCCTCGACAGTGGCCTCCGCAATCCGATGTGCGTGGGTCTCGATCGAAGGCCGCCGAACAGCGACGCGCTGACATGCAGCGCACGTCGCCGGCACTACTGCGCACGCCCCGCGAAGGATGGGGCCGGTGCGCATCATCACGCCGCCCGCTCGTCGAACGTGCGCGGCGGCAGAACGGAGACACCGTGGGTCTGAACCCCGAGTCCGCCGTCGCCCACATCGATAACGGGCGCTTCGGCACACACACCATCCGCTTCGAGACCGGCCGTCTGGCTCAGCAGGCCGCAGGCTCCGTCTGTGCCTACCTGGACGACGAGACGATGCTGCTGTCGGCAACGACGGCCAGCAAGCGGCCCAAGGAGCACTTCGACTTCTTCCCGCTCACCGTCGACGTCGAGGAGCGCATGTACGCGGACGGCCGGATCCCCGGCTCGTTCTTCCGCCGCGAGGGCCGTCCGTCCACGGACGCGATCCTCACCTGCCGTCTCATCGACCGCCCGCTGCGCCCGTCCTTCGTCAAGGGCCTGCGCAACGAGGTCCAGGTCGTCGTCACCGTCATGTCGGTGGCTCCCGGCGTCCTCTACGACACCCTGGCGATCAACGCCGCCTCGATGTCGACGCAGCTGTCCGGCCTGCCGTTCAGCGGCCCGATCGGCGGCGTGCGCATCGCGCTCATCGACGGCCAGTGGGTCGCATTCCCCACGCACGAGCAGCTGGAGGACGCCGTCTTCGACATGGCCGTCGCCGGCCGCGTCGTGGGTGACGACGTCGCGATCATGATGGTCGAGGCGGAGGCCACCGAGCGCGTCATCGACCTGGTCCGCGGCGGCGCCACCGCGCCCACGGAGGAGGTCGTGGCCAGCGGTCTGGAGGCCGCGAAGCCGTTCATCCGCGAGCTCGTTCGCGCTCAGCAGGAGCTGGCGGATCGCGCTGCGAAGCCCACCGCCGACTACCCGGTCTTCCGCGAGTACCAGGACGACGTGTACGCCGCGGTCGAGGAGCTGGCGCTCGAGCAGCAGACGAAGAACTTCCAGATCGGCGACAAGCAGGAGCGCGAGGCGGCAGGCGATGCCCTGCTCGACTCGCTCTACGAGCAGCTGGGCGAGCGCTTCGAGGGACGCGAGGGCGAGATCGCCGGCGCCCTCAACGCGCTCACCAAGCAGGTCATCCGCAAGCGCATCCTCACGGAGCAGGTCCGCATCGACGGCCGCGGCCTCAAGGACATCCGTCCGCTCACCACGGAGACCGGCGTGATCCCGCGGGTCCACGGCTCCGCCCTCTTCGAGCGCGGCGAGACGCAGATCCTGGGCGTCACGACGCTCAACATGCTCAAGATGGAGCAGCAGATCGACTCGCTGTCCCCGGTGAAGTCGAAGCGCTACATGCACCACTACAACTTCCCGCCGTTCTCCACCGGTGAGACCGGTCGCGTGGGCAGCCCCAAGCGCCGCGAGATCGGGCACGGCGCACTGGCCGAGCGCGCGCTCATGCCGGTCCTGCCCACCCGCGAGGAGTTCCCCTATGCGATCCGCCAGGTGTCGGAGGCGCTGGGCTCCAACGGCTCGACCTCGATGGGCTCCGTCTGCGCCTCGACGCTCGCGATGCTCCACGCGGGCGTGCCGCTGCGCGCGCCCGTCGCCGGCATCGCGATGGGCCTCGTGTCCGACGTGATCGACACCCCGCAGGGGCCGCAGACCGCGTACGCGGCGCTGACGGACATCCTGGGCGCGGAGGACGCGTTCGGCGACATGGACTTCAAGGTCGCCGGCACCCGTGACTTCATCACGGCGATCCAGCTGGACACGAAGCTCGACGGACTCCCCGCCGCAGTCCTGACGGCGGCCCTCTCCCAGGCCCGCGAGGCGCGCCACGCGATCCTCGACGTCATGGGCGAGGAGATCGACGCACCGGCGGAGATGGCCCCCACCGCACCGCGGATCATCTCCGTCAACATCCCCGTCGACAAGATCGGTGAGGTCATCGGCCCCAAGGGCAAGATGATCAACCAGATCCAGGAGGACACGGGCGCGCAGATCAGCATCGAGGACGACGGCACCGTCCTCATCGGCGCCTCCGACGGGGCAGCGGCAGAGGCCGCGCGCAGCGCGATCAACGCGATCGCGAACCCGCAGGTGCCCGAGGTGGGCGAGCGCTACCTGGGCACGGTCGTCAAGCTCATGAGCTTCGGCGCCTTCCTGTCGCTGAGCCCGGGCCGCGACGGCTTGCTGCACATCTCCGAGCTGCGCAAGCTTAACGAGGGCAAGCGCGTCGAGGACGTCGAGGACGTCCTGGGCGTGGGCCAGAAGGTCCAGGTCGAGATCACGAAGATCGACGACCGCGGCAAGCTGTCGCTCGTCCCCGTCGTCGACGAGGCCGAGGGCGCGGAGCAGACGGACGCGCCGGCCGAGGAGGCCTGAGCACGCCATCGTGAGTGAGATCCTCTCAGCCGGGGAGGGCGGTCGCATCGAGCGCACCGTCCTCCCCGGCGGCATTCGCATCATCACCGAGACCGTGCCCGGCCTCCAGTCGGAGACCGTCGGCGTGTGGGTGGGCTCCGGCTCGCGGCACGAGACGGACCTGACCGCCGGGTCGACGCACTTCCTCGAGCACATGCTCTTCAAGGGCACGACGACACGGTCGCCGCTCGACATCGCGCGCGGCCTCGAGCGGACCGGCGGCGACTCCAACGCGGTGACCGCGAAGGAGTACACGAGCTACTACGCCCGGTGCCTCGTGAGCGACCTCGACTCCGTGAGCGAACTCCTGTGGGACATGGTGCTGCGCTCGACGCTCGCCGTCGACGAGTTCGAGCGCGAGCGCGGCGTCATCATCGAGGAGCTCGCGATGGCCGCGGACGATCCGACGGACCAGTTGTTCGAGGACTTCGAGCAGCTCGCGTTCACGGATCAGTCGCTGGGCCGCCCCGTGGGCGCGACCCGCGAGCAGATCCGCGCCCTGCCGCACACGGTCCTGCGCGATCACTACGCGCAGGCCTACGCGGGCCCCGGCCTGGTCTTCGCGGCCGCCGGGGGAGCGACCCACGCGGAGGTCGTCGACCAGGTGGTCCGCCACATCGCGGGCCACGGGCAGGAGACCCCCGCCGAGGCCGGGGCCGCCGTCCGCACGGACGGAGACTCCGCGGCCGGAGACTCGGCGGTCGGGACCGCATCCCGGCAGCGGGAGGCGAGCACGGCCTCGGCGGCGGTGTTCACCCCCGGCATCCACCTGCGCGCCCGCAGCACGGAGCAGCAGGGGATCATCCTGGGCACCCGCGGCCTGCACGAGGGGCACGCGGACCGCTTCACCCACCTCGTCATGTCGAACCTGCTGGGCGGGGGCATGGCCTCGCGGCTGTTCCAGCGGATCCGGGAGGAGCACGGGCTCGCGTACACGGTGCAGACGGTGCTGAGCCAGTACTCGGACACGGGGCTGTTCGGCGTCTACGCCGGCTCGGCGCCGGAGTCCGCGGGCACGGTCCTCGACCTCGTGGGCGAAGAGCTGGCCCGGCTGGCACGCGAGCTGCCCTCGGCCCAGGAGGTCGACGACGTCGTCTCGCAGCTGGCCGGCGGCACGGTGCTGGGACTCGAATCGAGCGCGGTGCGGATGAATCGGATCGCGCGCCACGAGCTCACGGGCCTGCCGCTGCTCAGCCCGGAGGAGCTCATCGAGGCCGTCCGAGCGGTCACTCCGGACCACATCCGGGCGCACGCGGCGAGCCTGCTGGAGCAGGAGTGGGCGCTGGCGGGCGTGGGACCGCGCGAGGACCTCGTCCTGCCGGCACTGGGCTGAGGCCCCGACCGCGTCCGGGCAGCCGCGTCCCACAGAGGGAGACGGCCCCCGGACGCGGGAATATCCGCCCCTGTGGGTGCCGTTGTCCCAGGTGGCGGCCCGCGATAGGGTCGAAGCCGTGGCCGGGCGCACTGCCGGGCCGGAACCCACCAAGGAGGCACATCATGGCTGAGTACAGCCTTCCCGACCTTCCGTACGACTACGCCGCACTGGAGCCGCACATCTCCGGTCGCATCATGGAGCTGCACCACGACAAGCACCACGCGACCTACGTGAAGGGCGCCAACACCGCTCTCGAGCAGCTGGCGGAGGCCCGTGAGAAGGGCGAGTTCGGCACGGTCGGCAAGCTGTCGAAGGACCTGTCCTTCAACCTGGGCGGTCACATCAACCACACGATCTTCTGGAACAACATGAGCCCGGACGGCGGCGACAAGCCCACCGGTGAGCTCGCCGCCGCGATCGACGACCAGTTCGGCGGCTTTGACGCGTTCCAGGGCCACTTCACGGCCGCCGCGACCTCGATCCAGGGCTCCGGCTGGGCCATCCTGGGCTGGGACACGCTGGGACAGCGCCTCACCCTCGAGCAGCTCTACGACCAGCAGGGCAACGTCCAGGTGGGCTACGTCCCGCTGCTGCAGCTGGACATGTGGGAGCACGCCTTCTACCTCGACTACCAGAACGTGAAGCCGGACTACGTCAAGGCCTGGTGGAACATCGTCAACTGGGAGGACGTGCAGGCCCGCTTCGACCGCGCGCGCACCCAGACGCCGGGCCTCATCGCCTGAGCCGACGCCCGTCGCGGTGCCCCGCACCGCTGAATCCGCGCCCCCGCAGCCTCCCGGCCGCGGGGGCGCGGTCGTCCCCGGCGGTAGGGGACTCGTAGAATCGGGCCGGACGCAGTTGGACGACCGGCCCGCGCGCCGGAGGACGGGGAACGATCTGTGAGCGACATCCGAGTGGCAGTCATCGGGGCCGGGGGCCGCATGGGCTCGCACGCCGTCCGGGCGATCGAGGCGGCGGACGGCCTGGTGCTGGCCGCGGCGCTGGGCAGCTCCGACCCGATCGAGACCGTGCTGGAGGCGGACGTCGACGTCGCCGTCGAACTGACCGTGCCGGATGCCACGCAGGCGAACGTCGCGTTCCTCGTGGACCACGGGATCGACACCGTCGTGGGCACGACGGGCTGGTCCCCGGAGGCGCTCGACGCACTGCGGGAGCGACTGGCCGGGCACCCGGACGCCGCCGTTCTCATCGCCCCCAACTTCTCGATCGGAGCGGTGCTGGCGATGCGGTTCGCAGAGCTCGCCGCCCCCTACTTCGACTCCGCGGAGATCGTCGAGATCCACCACACCCGCAAGCTCGATGCGCCGTCCGGCACGGCCGCCCACACCGCCCGTCGCATCGCCGCCGCCCGCACCGCCGCGGGCCTGGGTGCGATGCCGGACGCGACGGCCGCGGACCCGGACGGGGCGCGCGGCGCCGTCATCGACGGCGTGCACGTGCACGCGATCCGCCAGCAGGGGATGAACGCGCACGAGGAGATCCTCCTGGGCTCCGACGGCGAGGCCCTCACGCTGCGCACGGACACGTTCTCCACCACCGCATTCATGCCCGGCATCCTCACCGCGGTCCGGGCGATCGGCGACCGCGCCGGTCTGGACGTGGGCCTCGAGGCCTACCTGGACCTCGCATGACGCGTGCGAAGGTGGGCGTCGCGATCATCACGCTGGCGCTCCTCCTCTACTTCTGGTTCACCCTGCAGCGGGCCTGGATCATGCTGTCGGACCCGTCGCTCGTCGCGAAGGGGATCGGCCTGGCCCTCGTGGCGCTGCCGCTCGTGGGCGCCTGGACGGTCCTGCGCGAGCTGCTGTTCGGCGCGCAGACGGAGCGGCTGGCGGGGATCCTCGAGCGCGAGGGCGGTCTGCCGCCGGACACGCTGCCGCGCACGCCGGGCGGCCGCATCGTCCGCGCGGCGGCGGACGAGGAGTTCGAGAAGTACCGGCGCGAGGCCGATGCGGCCCCGGACGACTGGCGGTCGTGGTTCCGCCTGTCCTGCGCCTACGACGCCGCGGGCGACCGGAAGCGCGCGCGGTCGTCGATGCGACAGGCGATCGGCATGGAGAGGACCGACCGACACACGGACACGGAGGCATCGTCATGAGCGAGAACCCCCTGCTCGGACCGTCCCTCGAGGACCTGCGGACCCGCACGAGCATGAAGTGGAGCCTGTACCCGCAGGACGTCCTGCCGCTCTGGGTGGCGGAGATGGACGTGACGCTGGCGCCGGCGGTGACGGAGGCGATCGTGCGGGCCGCCCGCACCGGCGATACCGGCTACCCGTTCGGAACGGCCTACGCCGAGGCCGTCGCCGCCTTCGCGTCGGACCGCTGGGGCTGGTCCGGACTGGACCCCGCCCGCACCGCCCAGGTGCCCGACGTCATGATGGGCATCGTCGAGGCGCTGCGGCTGCTGACCCGGCCCGGGGACGCCGTCCTCGTCACCTCACCGGTGTACGCGCCGTTCTTCGCGTTCGTGACGCGGGCGGAGAGGCAGATCGTCGAGACCTCGCTGACCGACGGGGGACGGCTCGACCCGGCCGCGATCGAAGACGGCCTCCTGCGGGCCCGCGCGGCCGGTTCCGACCGTCCGGTCGTGCTGCTGTCGAACCCGCACAACCCCACCGGCACCGTCCACACCCGCGCAGAGCTGGAGGCGGTCGCAGAGGTCGCGCGCCGGCACGGCGCCCGCATCATCTCCGATGAGATCCACGCGCCGCTCGTGTACTCGGGCGCCGCGTTCGTCCCGCTGCTGTCCGTCGCGGGTGCGGAGAACGCGTTCGCCCTCACGAGCGGATCGAAGGCCTTCAACCTCGCGGGGCTCAAGGCCGCCCTGCTCATGGCCGGGCCGGAGGCCGCAGCGGACCTTGCGCGCCTGCCGGAGGAGGTGAGCCACGGGCCCAGCCACGTGGGCATCCTCGCGCACACCGCAGGCTTCGAGTCCTCCCGCGGGTGGCTCGATCAGCTGCTGAGCGGACTGGAGGACAACCGCGATCTGCTGGGACGGCTGCTGGAGGAGCATCTGCCGCAGGTGACGTGGCGTCCGCCGCAGGCCACCTACCTGGCGTGGCTCGACGCGTCCGCACTGGGACTGTCCGCCCCGGCCTCCGCAGACGCCCTGGCGGTCGTGAGCGATCTGGCGGGTCCGGCGAAGTTCTTCCTGGACGAGGCGCGGGTGGCACTGAGCTCCGGGCACGTGTTCGGTCGCGGCGGCGGAGACGCGGTCCGCCTCAACTTCGCGACCCGACCGGAGATTCTCAGCGATGCGGTCCAGCGGATGGGCCGGGCGGCGGCGCAGCGCTGATCGCACCGGACGCCGGCGGTGCGGGCGTGCGGGGGTCCCGGAGCAGGGGCCGCTGCACCGCGCGCACCGCCGTCGTCATGACCGCTTCGAAGGGCCCGCGCCGGGAGACGAGTGAGGTCCACAGCACCGCGGCGACGATGATGATCGCGATGTTGAGCAGGAACCACTGCGTGAGCGTGCCGACCCCCGGCAGCGGGAGCAGGTCCGGCACCTCCTGGACCGCGGCCAGCACGCAGATGTGCAGCGTGTACATCGACAGGGGAGTGGAGCCTGGCCGGGACAGCCACGCGTGCAGCCAGACGGGCCCGCGCGCCAGGACGGGCCCCACCAGGAGGCACAGGGCGATGACCGCCATCGCGACCCCCGCGGTCTGCACGAGGTCGACGGGGGTGCCCGAATGGGGTGCGGCGACGACCAGCCACCACGGGGAATCGGCGGGTGCCACCCCGTACGCGCCCAGCAGCAGGACCTCGTCGACGAAGGTGGGACCCGAGTCCCACTGCTGGCCGTAGAGGGACTCGAGCTCCCATCGGCCGCGCAGGTTCATGAGCAGCGCGGAGGCGGACAGGGCGAGGACGGTGGCCGCGCTGCCGCCCAGCAGCAGCGCGATCCTCGACTGGACGTCCGACCAGTCGAGGCGTGCCAGCCACATCCCCAGCACGATGTAGCCCAGCCACTGCAGCAGCGGGTAGTACCCGGTCAGCACCAGGCCGATCCACATGTCCGGCACCGCCAGACTCGTGAAGGCCGGCATGACGAGATCCGCGTCTCCCACCGATCCGGTCCGCAGCGCGTGCGAGACGAGCGGCGCGAGGAGGAACCACGCCCACGCGGTCGCGCCCAGTAACCACGTGGGGAAGCGGAGGAACAGCGGTGCCAGGACGAAGAGCGCGCCGTAGTTCACGAGGATGATCGCGATCCCCGACGGCAGCTCGCCCAGGAGCAGTCCGATGACGGCGATGAGGGCACCGCGGACCACGAGGCCCGCCGCGGCGGCCGACCACGCCCGCGCGCCCGGGACGCGCAGCACCGCGCGGGTCGAGAGGATGATCGAGATGCCTGCGAGGACCGCGAAGAGCGCGGACGCGCGCCCCTGCAGGTGGCCCACGACGGTGAGCGCCCCGGCCTCGTCGATGCGGGGGAGGATGTGTGTGGCCATCATCCCGAAGAGCGCCAGCCCGCGGGCCAGGTCGATCCCCAGCACACGGTCGGACCGGCCGGCGGTCGCGGTGGGGGCTGTGACGGACACGGCGTTCGGCTTGTGCACGGTGGGCCCTCAGGTGGTCGCGCGGCGGGTAGGATCGGAGTATGGCCATGATAGAGGACGCCGCAGACCGCGCGGCGATCGACGCCTTCGGTCGTGTGGGCACGGCGATGATCACCCCCTTCACCCCGGAGGGGGCCGTCGACCTGCCGGCCGTGGAGGCGACCGTCGACCACCTGGTGGGTCTGGGCAACGACATGCTCGTCGTCTCCGGCACCACCGGTGAGGCCTCGACGACGACGGACACGGAGAAGACGGAGATCCTCCGCGCCGTCGTGTCCGCGGCCGCCGGTCGCGCGCGCATCGTCGCGGGCGTGGGCACGAACCACACCGCGCAGTCCATCTCCCTGGCCCACAGCGCGCAGGACGCGGGGGCCCACGGCCTCCTGTCCGTGACGCCCTACTACTCGCGCCCCACCCAGGACGGGGTCATCGCGCACACTCGGGCCCTGGCGGACGCGACGGACCTGCCGGTCATGCTCTACGACATCCCCGGCCGGTCCGCGACCGCGTTGGACACGCAGACGATCCTCACCCTGGCGGAGCACCCGCGCATCCTCGCCGTCAAGGACGCGAAGGGCAGCCTGGCGGCCTCCCAGGAGGTCCTGGCCTCCGGCACCATCGCCTACTACTCGGGCGAGGACGCGCTCAACCTCCCCCTGCTGTCGATCGGCGCCGTCGGCATCGTGTCCGTCGTGGGACACGTCGCCGCGGACCGCTTCAGCACCCTCGTCTCCCTCGTCGCGTCGAACGATGTCGCGACGGCCCGCCGGATCGCGGCGGACCTGGTCCCCCTGGTGGACGCGATCATGAACCGCATGCCCGGAGTCGTCGCCGCGAAGGCGGCGCTGGAACTCCTGGGCGTGATCCCCTCGCGCACCACGCGACTCCCCCTGCTGCCGGCTGACGCGCAGCAGGTCGACGCGGTGCGCCTAGCCCTGCGAAGGAGCGAATACCTCACGTGCTGACATTCCAATCGGAGACCCGCGAACCGCGCAAGCCGTCCCCCGACGACCTGCGGATCGTCGCGCTGGGCGGCCTGGGCGAGGTCGGTCGCAACATGACCGTCTTCGAGTACCGCGGCAAGATCCTCATCGTCGACTGCGGCGTCCTGTTCCCGGAGGAGGAGCAGCCTGGCGTCGACCTGATCCTGCCGGACCTCACCTACCTCGAGGGCCGCTACGACCGGATCGTGGGCCTCGTCCTCACCCACGGCCACGAGGACCACATCGGCGCGGTCCCGTATCTGCTGCGCAAGCGCAACGACATTCCGATCCTGGGCTCGACGCTCACGCTCGCGCTCATCGAGGCGAAGCTCAAGGAGCACCGCATCCGGCCCGTCACCCGGGTCGTGAAGGAGCACGACACGGACCAGCTGGGTCCGTTCGACCTCGAGTTCCTGGCGGTCAACCACTCGATCCCGGACGCGCTGGCCGTCATGATCCGCACGGGTGCGGGCAACGTGCTCCACACCGGCGACTACAAGATGGACCAGCTGCCGCTGGACGGCCGGATCACGGACCTGCGCGCCTTCGCCCGCCTGGGCGAGGAGGGCGTCGACCTGTTCCTCACTGACTCCACGAACGCGGAGGTGCCGGGCTTCACCCCGTTCGAGAAGGACATCGGACCGGTCCTCGTCAACCTCTTCGCGCAGGCGCAGCGCCGCATCATCGTCGCCTCCTTCGCCTCCCACGTGCACCGCGTCCAGCAGGTGCTCGACGCCGCCAGCGCGCACGGCCGCAAGGTCGCGTTCGTGGGCCGCTCGATGGTCCGGAACATGAAGATCGCACAGGATCTGGGCTACCTGACCGCGCCCGCCGGCACCATCATCGACATGAAGCGGGTCGACGACTACCCGGACGACCAGATCGTCCTCATGAGCACCGGCAGCCAGGGCGAGCCCATGGCGGCACTGGGTCGCATGGCGAACCGCACCCACCCCGTCGAGGTGGGGGAGGGCGACATGGTCATCCTCGCCTCGTCGCTGGTGCCGGGGAACGAGAACGCCGTCTTCCGCGTCATCAACGGGCTCATGAAACTGGGCGCGAAGGTCGTCCACAAGGGGTCTGCGAAGATCCACGTGTCCGGCCACGCCTCTGCGGCCGAGCTGCTGTACACGTACAACATCGTCCAGCCGCGCGGTGTCATGCCGGTCCACGGCGAGTGGCGCCACCTGCTGGCCAACGGCGAGCTGGCGCGGCAGACCGGGGTGCCGGAGGACCGGATCGTGCTGGCGGAGAACGGCTACGTCGTCGACCTGGTCGACGGCGTGCCGCGCGTCGTGGGCGCCCACCCCATGAAGGACCTGTTCGTCGACGGCTCGTCCGTGGGCGGGATCACGGAGGCGGACCTCAAGGACCGCCTCACTCTGGCGGGCGAGGGCTTCGTGTCGATCTTCATGGCGGTCGACGGGTCGCGTCGGGAGGTCATCGCGGGGCCGGAGATCCACACGCGCGGTGTGGCCGAGGACGCGGACACCTTCGCGACCATCGCCCCCAAGGTCGAGGCCGCCGTGCTCGAAGCGCTGCGGAACGGCACGAAGGACCGCCACCAGCTCCAGCAGATCATCCGCCGCACGATCGGCCGGTGGATCTCCTCGAAGCTGCGGCGCAAGCCCATGATCGTCCCGCAGGTCGTCGTCCTCTGATCCTGTGAGTCGACGTCCGCGATGACAGCGAGGCGCCCCGCCACCCGTGAGGGTGGCGGGGCGCCTCGCATTCAGGCCGACGGATCGACGGCTGTGCGTCCTGTCAGCGGCCGGCGCTCGTCGCCCAGCCTGCGGCCAGCTCCTCGGCGGTGGTGCGCAGGTGCATCGCCACCTGCGCGTACACGCGGGGCTCCAGGCGTGAGCTTGGGCCGGAGACGGACAGGGCGGCGGGCGCGGGCCCGCCCGGCACAGCGACAGCCAGACAGCGGACGCCCACCTCCTGCTCCTCGTCGTCGATCGCGAAGCCGCGGCGGCGACTCACCTCGATCTCGTGCAGGACGGCTTCGCGGGTCCGGGCGCCCAGGTGGTCCAGCACGTCGCGCACCCGGGCATCCGGCATCGTCGTGAGGACCGCTTTGCCCACGCCCGAGGTGTGGAGCGCGACCCGCCGACCCACCTCCGTGAACATCCGCATGGACCGGTGCGACGAGGCCTGGGCGACGTACGTCATCGTGTCCTGCGTGAGGAACGCGAGGTTGACCGTCTCCTCCAGCTCCGCGACGAGGCGGCCGAGAGCCGGCTGTACCCGGGCCCCGGACTGCTGAGCGGCGGCGTCGCCCAGTCGTACGAGACGGGACCCCAGGGCGTAGCGGCGATCCGGCAGCTGGAGCACGTATCCGCGCGCATTCAGGGTGGCCAGCAGTCGGTGGACCGTGGGCACGGGGAGGTCGACGGACTGAGCGATCTCCTTCGACCGGGCGATCCCGCCCGCTTCCGCGAGTGCCTCGAGCACGTCGATCGTCCGATCGACGGACTGGACGACCGACGGGCGGGAGGCGTGCGCGCGGTCCTCCGCGGCGGTCATCGGAGCGACGCGGTCGCCGTGGATGCGCGGGCCGCCGTCACCGCGCCACCGCCTCGTCCGCGGCCGTCTCACCCTCCGGCCGTTCCGGCAGCAGCTCCGGGTTGGGGCTGTCGGGTCGAGTGCGCAGCGTGAAGAAGGCGGCGAGCAGTCCGATGACCAGCAGGCAGAAGATGATCGTGCCCAGGTTGAGACCGGCCCCGAAGACCATCATGAAGGCGAGTGAGCCGGCCATGAGGCTGTAGACGAGCATGGGCAGCACCGTCTTGCGGAGGATGAGTCCCTCGCGGCCCAGCAGCCCCACCGTCGCGGAGGCCGCGACGACGTTGTGGACCGCGACCATGTTGCCGGCCGCTCCGCCCACGGCCTGTGCGGCGACGATCGTTTCCGGCGAGGAGACGCCCAGGTTCACGCCCGTGGCGAACTGGAACTGCGAGAACATGAGGTTCGAGACGGTGTTCGAGCCGGCGACGAAGGCGCCCAGCGCGCCCACGAACGGGGCGAAGAGCGGCCACGTGGAGCCGGCGGCGTTCGCTGCGGCGTCCGCCAGGATGAGCGGCATCGAGTCCATGCCGGTCGAGTTGTAGTCCGCACCCGAGTTGATGAAGACGCGGACCATCGGCACCGAGCACAGCAGAGCGAAGGCCGCACCGGCGATCTGGCCTCCGGCCACACGCCAGGCACGGGCCACCTGGGCGCCCTTCATCCGCTGGAGCGGGATCGTGAGGAGCGCCGCGATGATGAAGAGGAATCCGGGGGAGTAGAGGAGGTCCGAGGTCTGGCTGATGCCGGTGCCCAGGATGTCCTCGATCTTGATCGCCGCGGGACCGGTGAGGAAGGCCTTGACGGCGGGGATGTTGCGGGTGAGCAGCAGCAGCGCGACGACGATGAGGTAGGGCGACCACGCGAGGACCAGCGGCATCTTCTTCTCGAGCACGACCTCCTCGTCCTTGGGGTCGACGGACCCCATCCACTGGGAGGGCCAGCGGTGGCGCGGGGCGAACTCCCACGTGTCCTTGGGCTGGAGGAAGCCGGCACGCGCGGCGGAGACGACGATGAGGAGGCCGATGAGGGCGCCCAGCATCGACGGGAACTCCGGACCCAGGAACTTCGCGACGAGCAGGTAGGGGACGACGAACGAGACCGCGGCGAACAGGGCGAACGGAGCCACGGCCAGGCCGGCCCGGAAGCTGCGCTGCTCACCGAAGAATCGGGTCATGAAGCACACGAGGACGAGGGGGATCATGAGGCCGCAGATCGCGTGCAGCGTGGCGACCTGGGCAGCGGTGTGCGCGACGAACGCGGTCTGCTCCGTGATGCCCAGCTCCGCCATGCGGTCGAGGACCGGCTGGGGGTAGGTGAGGGCGTCGCCGGACTGCAGTCCCTGCCCGATGCCGGTGAGCATCGGGGTGCCGACCGCGCCGAAGCTCACGGGGGTCGACTGGATGATGAGGCCCGCCAGCACGGCGGCGACGGCGGGGAAGCCCAGGGCCAGCAGCAGCGGGGCGACGACCGCGGCGGGAGCGCCGAAGCCGGCCGCGCCCTCGATGAAGCTGCCGAACAGCCAGGCGATGATGATGACCTGGATCCGGCGGTCGGGCGAGATCGAGACGAAGCCGGCCTTGATCGAGTCGATCGCCCCGGATTTCGTGAGGGTCGACAGGAGCAGCAGCGCTCCGAACACGATCCACAGCAGTCCCAGGGCGACGATGATGCCCTGGATCACGGAGGCGCTGATCGTGACCCACGAGATGCCCCAGCCGAAGAAGCCCACGAGGGCAGCGACGACGAGGGCCGCGGGCATCGCGACGGTGGCGGGCGCGCGGAAGACGAGCAGCAGCACGCCCGCGACGAGGATGGGCGACGCTGCGAGGAGCGCCGCGAGTGCGATGTTGTCCATGGGGGATCGGATCTCTCTGGAACAGGGGGAGGGCGACGGACGGCCGGCGGTCACGGGTGTGTGGTGCGGGCCACTCCGAGGTTTCTATCACGTTCTTCCCTGTTCGTGGTCAGGATCACGGTCACGATCTCGCAACACGGACTCGATTGCGTCGAGGAGTGGAGTCACAGCCGTCCTGAGCGACGGTGATTTCACTGTGCGGAAGCACAATTTCAGAGGCGTGATCGTGAGGTGCTAGGTTCGGGGCATATCGTGACCCGGAGCACAGCGCGCCCGCGTGGTGCTCCGTCCCGGGCGATCGCCGAACCGCCCGATCGACGTCGAAAGGCCCCTCCATGACAGACACCGTCGCTGCACCGGCGACCCCGGTCGCCACCACGCTCGAGGAGCTGGCGGCACAGCTGCCGGACGGCGCGCTCATCACCGATCCGGTCAAGACCGAGGCGTACCGCCGCGATCGTGCGGAGGACCCGGACGCCGGCGTCCCCGCGGCGGTCGTCCGCGCGACCTCGGCCCAGGACGTCCAGGCCGTCGTCCGCTACGCCGCGGCGACCGGGACCCCCGTCGTCCCGCGCGGTGCGGGCACCAGCCTGTCCGGCGGGTCCACCGCGATCGACGGCGGCATCTCGCTCTCGCTCGACCGCATGCGGGACATCCGCGTGGATCCCGTCACCCGCACCGTCGTCACGCAGCCGGGCGCGTTCAACGCGGAGGTCAAGGACGCCGCCGCGCAGCACGGCCTCTGGTACCCGCCGGACCCCGCGTCCTTCACGTTCTGCTCGATCGGCGGCAACATCGCGACGAACGCCGGCGGCCTCTGCTGCGTCAAGTACGGCGTCACGACCGACTACGTGCTGGGCATGAAGGTCGTCCTGGCGGACGGTCGGCTCATCGAACTGGGCGGACCCCGCCTCAAGGACGTCGCCGGCCTGTCCCTCACGAAGCTGTTCGTGGGCAGCGAGGGCACCCTGGGCATCATCACGGAGGTCACGCTCCGCCTGGTGCCGGCGCAGCGGACCCCGCAGACCCTCGTCGCGACATTCCCCACGCTCGACTCCGCGACCGCGGCCGTCCTGGCGATCACCCAGTCGATGCGCCCGTCGATGCTCGAGTTCATGGACCGGCCCACGATCAACGCGGTCGAGGACGAGACCCGCATGGGACTCGACCGCGACTCCGCCGCGATGATCATCGTCCAGTCCGACGAGCCCGCGGAGCACGCCGGGGTCGAGATCGCGCAGGTGACCGCGATCTGCGAGGAGAACGGCGCGGACGAGGTCTTCTCCACGGACGACCCGGACGAGGGCGAGGCCTTCATCCAGGCCCGCCGCATCGCCATCCCCGCGATCGAGAAGAAGGGCACGATCCTCCTCGAGGACGTGGGCGTCCCGCTGCCCCGCCTGGGCGCCCTGGTGAGCGGCATCGAGGCGATCTCGCAGGAGTTCGACGTCCTCGTCGCCGTCATGGCGCACGCGGGCGACGGCAACACGCACCCGCTCGTCGTCTTCGACCCCACGGACGCCGGTCAGCGTGCGCGGGCGCACGACGCCTACGGCCGCATCATGGACCTCGCGGTCGAGCTGGGCGGCACGATCACGGGCGAGCACGGCGTGGGCCGCCTCAAGCAGCCGTGGCTGCCGGGCTACCTGGGTCCGGATGTGCTCGAGGTCAACCAGCGGATCAAGGACGCCCTCGATCCGCAGGGCATCCTCAACCCGGGCGTCCTCCTGGAGGCGCGGTCATCCGCCGCTCCGACCGCGGACGCCCCCGCCACCACCACACCCGCCGCAGCAGCGGCGACGACCGGAGCAGGAGCAGCAGTGACCGCAGACGCCACCACGACCTCGGCGACGGGGGAGACCGTCTCCTTCGCCCAGCCCACCGTCACGTACGACCTGGCCGCGCGGGCCGTCGCTCTCACGATCGAGGAGGGGCGGAAGGCGGGCGTGCGCACGTGCGCGACCGTCGTCGACCCGGCCCTCCAGATGGTCGCGTACGGACGCACCGACGGGATGACCCCGCACAGCGTCGAGACGAGCCGCCGCAAGGCCCAGACCGCGGCCTCCACCCGCCGCCCCAGCGCACTCATCGTGCCGGAGCTGGCGCAGAAGCTGGAGCACGGCACCGGGGGCCTCCTCACGAGCATCGCCGGCGGCGTCCCGATCGCCTTCGGCGGCGTCGTCGTGGGCGGCCTGGGCGTCGCCGGGGGCAAGCCGGCTGAGGACGCGGTCATCGCGGACGCGGTGCTCGCAGCCCTGGGCGCCGACCCGGCAGAGACGGCCTCCTGACCCACCACTCCACATCCCCGCCGCATCACCCGAAGAGGAGAATCGCATGACCGACACGACCATCGAACTGCCCGAGGGCCTCGAGATCACGACCCCGCTGCCCGAGGGGGCGGAGAAGGTGCTCACCCCCGACGCACTGAAGCTCATCGTCTCGCTCCACCGCGAGTTCGCGGCGACGCGCAAGGAGCGCCTCGCGGCCCGCGTCGAGCGCCAGGCCCGCCTGGACGCCGGCGAGGAGCTGGACTTCCTCGAGGAGACGCGCGCGATCCGCGAGGACGACTCGTGGCAGGTCGCCGCGCCCGCACCCGGCCTGGAGGACCGCCGCGTCGAGGTCACCGGCCCCACCTACAAGAAGATGACGATCAACGCGCTCAACTCCGGCGCGAAGGTCTGGCTGGCCGACCAGGAGGACGCGAACACCCCCGCGTGGGACTCCGTCATCGGCGGCCAGGTGAACCTCCTGGACGCGACCCGCCGCGAGATCGACTTCGTCTCCGAGCAGGGCAAGTCGTACGCGCTGCGCCCCGACGAGGAGCTGCCGACCATCGTCGTGCGCCCCCGCGGCTGGCACCTCGAGGAGAAGCACCTCCTGGTCGACGGCGAGATCGCCTCCGGCTCGCTCGTGGACTTCGCGCTGTACTTCGCGACCGCCGGTCGCGAGCAGATCGCGAAGGGCCGCGGACCGTACTTCTACCTGCCCAAGATGGAGTCGCACCTCGAGGCCCGCCTGTGGAACGCCGTGTTCGTCCACGCGCAGGACGCCCTGGGCGTCCCGCAGGGAACGATCCGCGCGACCTGCCTCATCGAGACCTACCCCGCGGTCTTCGAGATGGAGGAGATCCTCTACGAGCTGCGCGACCACTCCGCAGGCCTCAACGCGGGTCGCTGGGACTACATCTTCTCTGTCATCAAGACCCACCGCGCGAAGGGCGAGGAGTGGATCCTCCCGGACCGCGGCCTCGTCACGATGACCGTGCCGTTCATGCGCGCGTACACGGAGCTCCTGGTCCGCACGTGCCACAAGCGCGGCGCGCACGCGATCGGCGGCATGAGCGCGTTCATCCCGTCCAAGGACGAGGAGGCCAACAAGAAGGCCTTCGACCAGGTCGAGAAGGACAAGACGCGCGAGGCGACCGACGGCTTCGACGGCTCCTGGGTCGCGCACCCGGGCATGGTCGAGGCCTGCCGCGCGCAGTTCGACAAGGTGCTGGGGGAGAACCCCAACCAGATCGGCAAGAAGCGCGAGGACGTGAACGTCACCGCGGCGGATCTGCTGAGCGTCAAGGACACGCCCGGCGACGTGACGGAGGCGGGCCTGCGCGCCAACATCACTGTCGGCATCCAGTACGTCCAGGCGTGGCTGGGCGGCAACGGCGCGGCGGCGATCAACGGCCTCATGGAGGACGCGGCGACGGCGGAGATCTCCCGCTCGCAGGTCTGGCAGTGGCTGCACTTCGGGGTGACGCTGGCCGACACGGGCGAGAAGGTCACGCAGGAGCTCGTGGGCCGTCTCATCGAGGAGGAGGTCGCGAAGCTCCCCGGTGCGGAGACGGACTGGGCGACCTCGCGCGACCTGTTCGCGACGATGGCGACGCAGGAGGAGTACGCGGACTTCCTCACGATCCCCGCGTACGAGCTGCTGGGCTGACGGGCAGACCCCGACCGGCGGTCGTGACCGCCGACCGGACCGCCGAGGGCCGGCCGCACCGCACGGTGCGGCCGGCCCTCCGGCGTTCGGCGGGGTCGCCGCGGTCAGCGCTTGTGGTAGAGCTCCGACTTCCGCTGGTAGACGGGATCGCTCGTGACCCGGATGCCCAGGCTGCGGAAGATCCCCTCGTCGACGGAGCCCAGGATCGTCGTCGTGTGGGCGTCTGTGTCCGTGAGGTCCGCCAGGCGCGCCAGCGCCCGGCGGCTGTTCTCCGAGGACGCCGCGGACACGGACAGGGCGATGAGGACCTCATCCGTGTGGAGGCGCGGGTTGCGGCTGCCCAGGTGCTGGGTCTTGAGGGTCTGGATCGGTTCGATCGACTCCGGGGACAGCAGATGCGCGGTCCGCTCGATCCCGGCCAGGTGCTTGAGCGCGTTCAGCAGCATCGCGGCGGAGCACCCCAGCAGCGGACTCGTCTTGCCGGTCACGAGGGTGCCGTCGTGCAGGCGGATCGCGGAGGCCGGGGACTGCTCCGCCTCTGCCAGAGCGCGGGCGGGTCGCACGACCGGGCGGTCGTCGACGTCGATGCCCGTGCGCCGCATGACGAGGCCGATGCGCTCGGAGACGCCCTCGTCCGTGACCGCGCGCTGCTCCTCGACGCGCGCCTGGAACCAGCGCCGGATGATCTCCTGGCCCGCCGCCTCGCGGCACACCGCGTCGTCCGCGATGCAGGCGCCCACGAGATTGACGCCCATGTCCGTGGGGGAGCGGTACGGGCTGCTGCCATCGATCCGCTCCAGCAGCGCGGTGAGGAGGGGGAACACCTCGACGTCGCGGTTGTAGGACGTCACCTGCTCGCCGTACGCGCGCAGGTGGTACGGATCGATGACGTTGAGGTCCTCGAGGTCCGCCGTCGCCGCCTCGTACGCGAGGTTGACGGGGTGCTCGAGCGGCAGGTCCCACACCGGGAACGTCTCGAACTTCGCGTAGCCGGCCGGCACGCCCCTCCGGTGGTCGTGGTAGATCTGCGACAGGCACGTCGCGAGCTTCCCGGATCCGGGGCCCGGCGCGGTCAGCACGACGAGGTCGCGCGAGGGCTCGAACGCCTCGTTGCGGCCGAAGCCGTCCTCGCCCACGATCCGGGACACGTCCGTGGGATAGCCGGGGATCGTCCGGTGGCGGACCGTCCGCAGGCCCAGCCGCTCGAGGCGGTCGCGGAACCCGTGGCCGGTCTCGTCCGCATCGTCCAGCTGCGTGACGACGACGTTCTCCACGAGGAAGCCGCGGGCGCGGAACGAGTCGACGAGCCGCAGGACCTCGTCCTCGTAGGTGATCCCCAGATCCGCGCGCATCTTGTTCCGGCGCAGATCGCGGGCGTTGACGGCGATGACGATCTCCAGCTCGTCGCGCAGCTGCTCGAGCATCGCGATCTTCGTGTCCGGGGCGAACCCGGGGAGCACGCGCGCGGCGTGCAGGTCGTCGAAGAGCTTGCCGCCCATCTCCAGGTAGAGACGGCCGCCGATCTCCCGCTGCCGGGCGCGGATGCGGTCCGACTGGAGGGCGATGTAGCGCTCGCGGTCGAAGCCGACCTGCGGGACGGAACGGGCGGAGGCGTGGGGCATCGGGACCTCTGTGCGTGGACGACGGCTGACCGCCACGAGCCTAGCGCGTGGCCGCCCCACACGCCGGGATCCGTGAATCCGACGACCGGGGCGGACCTGGGAATACCATGGGCACCATGGCGACCAGTACGACTTCCCCCGCCAGCACAGGTCGCGCGCGCAGGTCCACGAAGGCCGCGGATGCCCCTCCGGCGTCCCGCGGACGCAAGCGGACCGCCGCCGCGCGCACCCGGACCGGGGGATCCGACGACGCATCCGGCCGGAACGGGATCCTGACCGGAGCATGGATGGGAGTGGCTCACATGGCCGGTGACCGGACCAGGCGGACCCTCGACCCCCAGGAGACCCAGGACGCGCCCGTGCGCCGCGACGGCACCGGCTTCGCGCTCGTGGCGCTCGCGATCGTCGTCGCAGCTTTCGAGTGGTGGCACGTGCCCGGCGTCGTGGGCGACGGCGTGCGCGCCGTCGTCGAGGGGACCTTCGGCCGCGTCGCGCTGGCGCTGCCGCTGATCCTGCTGGCCTACGCAATTCGTCTCTTCCTGCGCGGTGAGGACACGCGCGGCAACAACCGCATCCTCGTGGGCGGGTGCGCGCTGATCGTGTCCGCGGCCGGCCTGGCGCACATCGCCGCCGGCGTGCCCGGCTTCGTGAACTCGCGCGAGGCGATGGTCAACGGGGGCGGAGCGATCGGCTATGTCGTCTCCTCCCCGCTCGTCGCGGCCACGACCGTCTACGTCGCCGTGCCGCTGCTGGTGCTCCTGGGACTGTTCTCGCTCCTCATCCTCACCGCCACCCCGGTCCGCCGGATCCCCGAGCGACTCGTGGGCGCCTATCGCCGGCTGGTCGACGGCGCTCCCGCCACCCGGGACGGGGAGGGCGCCGGGGATGACGACCTCGTCGCCAGCGGGCGCACCACCTCGACGCTCAAGCCGATGGGGCGGCGCCGCGGTGCGAAGCGGAAGGCCGCGGACGAGGCCGCGGAGACCCCGCGCCACGAGGACGAGACGGACGTCGCCTACGACAAGGCCTACATCCACGAGGCCGAGGTCGACGGGACTCCCGCGGCCGGGTCCGGGAACTCCGCCCGCCGGCGCACGGCGGACGTGTACGACGTCGACGCGACCGCGGAGGCGGACGCGGAGCCCGCGTACCGACCCGGCGAGCGCCGGCCCACGAAGGCGGAGAAGGAGGCGCAGAAGCTGCGCCGCTCCGTGGGCATGGAGGACGAGACCCGCGCGATGCCGGGGCCCGGCGCGGAGGCGACCCCGGCCTCGGCGGACGACTCCGAGTCCGCGACTGCACCGGTGCCGACGGTGTCCACCCCGGCCCCCCAAGCCACCGGCGAGCTGCCGCAGCGCGTCGCCCAGCTGGAGCTCAACGGCGACGTCACCTACACCCTGCCGTCGTCGGACTCGCTGACGGCCGGACCGCCGCCCAAGGAACGGTCGGAGGCGAACGACCGCGTCGTCGAGGCGCTGCGCGACGTCATGGAGCAGTTCAAGATCGACGCGGAGGTCACCGGCTTCTCGCGCGGTCCCACCGTGACCCGCTACGAGGTCGAGCTGGCGCCGGGCACGAAGGTCGAGAAGGTCACGGCGCTGTCGAAGAACATCAGCTACGCCGTCGCCAGCGCGGACGTGCGGATCCTCTCGCCCATCCCGGGCAAGAAGGCGATCGGCATCGAGATCCCCAACACGGACCGCGAGACGGTGTCGCTGGGAGACGTGCTGCGGTCCAACGCGGCGCGGAAGACCGATCACCCGATGGTCATGGGCGTGGGCAAGGACGTCGAGGGCGGCTTCGTCGTCGCGGACCTCTCGAAGATGCCGCACCTGCTGGTCGCGGGTGCGACCGGTGCCGGCAAGTCGAGCTTCATCAACTCGATGATCACGTCGATCATGATGCGGGCGACCCCGGACGAGGTGCGCATGATCCTCGTCGACCCCAAGCGGGTCGAGCTCACGATCTACGAGGGGATCCCGCACCTCATCACGCCCATCATCACGAACCCCAAGAAGGCCGCCGAGGCCCTCGAGTGGGTCGTGCGGGAGATGGACGCGCGCTACGACGACCTCGCCCACTTCGGATTCAAGCACGTGAAGGAGTTCAACAAGGCGGTGCGCGAGGGGCGCATCAGCGTGCCCCCGGGCTCCGAGCGCGAGCTGCACCCGTACCCGTACCTGCTGGTCGTCGTCGACGAGCTGGCGGACCTCATGATGGTCGCCCCGCGCGACGTCGAGGCGAGCATCCAGCGCATCACCCAGCTGGCCCGCGCCGCGGGCATCCACCTGATCCTCGCCACGCAGCGGCCCTCCGTCGACGTCGTCACCGGCCTCATCAAGGCCAACGTGCCCTCGCGCCTGGCGTTCGCGACGTCGTCGCTGGCGGACTCCCGCGTCGTGCTGGACCAGCCGGGTGCGGAGAAGCTGATCGGGCAGGGCGACGCACTGTTCCTCCCCATGGGCGCCGCGAAGCCCATGCGCGTGCAGGGCGCGTGGGTCAACGAATCGGAGATCGAGGAGGTCGTCGCGCATGTGAAGTCGCAGCTGACCCCGGTCTACCGCGAGGACGTCGCCGTCGAAGCGCCCAAGAAGCAGATCGACGAGGAGATCGGCGACGACCTCGACCTGCTGCTGCAGGCGGCGGAGCTCGTCGTCACGACCCAGTTCGGCTCGACCTCGATGCTGCAGCGCAAGCTGCGCGTGGGCTTCGCGAAGGCCGGCCGGCTCATGGACCTCATGGAGTCCCGTGGGGTCGTGGGCGCCTCCGAGGGGTCCAAGGCGCGCGACGTCCTCGTGCGCCCCGAGGACCTTCCGGCCACGCTCGCGGTCATCCGCGGCGAGGAGCCTCCGGCGGAGGAGGCCGCCCCGCCGGCCGCAGCGGGCGGCGAGGGCTGGGACGACGGCGGCGACGGCCTCGGCGGCGATGTGCTGGACCACAGCACGACGACGGACGCCTCCGGGCGGGTGTGGGACGACGCGACCGGGCTCGAGGTCGTCGAGACCGCGGACGAGGACGTGTGGGAGCAGACGGGGCGGTGAGGCGCCCGGTCGCGGTCGCGGCCGTGCCGATAGGCTGGTGGACGTGAACGAGTCGACGACGGGTGCGCAGGCGCCCAGCAGCTGGAACCTGCCCAACGCCCTCACGGTGCTGAGGATCCTGCTGGTGCCGGTGTTCCTCGTCCTGCTGCTCCAGCAGGGCGGTGGGGACCCGGTCCTGCGCACGTGGGCCTTCGCGGTCTTCGCCGGCGCGATGGTGACGGACTGGATCGATGGGACGCTGGCCCGGCGCTGGGACATCATCACGGACTTCGGCAAGATCGCGGACCCCATCGCGGACAAGGCGCTCATGGCCTCCGCCCTCATCGGACTGTGGATCGTGGGCACGCTGCCCCTGTGGGTGCCGCTCGTCATCCTCATCCGCGAGTTCGGCATCACCGTGCTGCGCTTCGTCATCATCCGATGGGTCGTCCTACCGGCGTCGAAGGGCGGCAAGCTCAAGACCGTGCTCCAGACCGTCGCGATCGGGATGATGCTCCTCTGGGTCCCGGTCCTCCTCTGGCTGCCGCACGCCGTCGCGATCGGCTGGACCGTCGTCGCCTGGATCATCCTCACCGCGGCGATCGTCGTGACCCTCGTGACGGGCATCGACTACTGCGTGAAGTCCTACCGCCTCGTCCGTGAGGCGAAGGCGGCGTGACCGGCGCCGGCGGGGCGGGCGTCCTCACGGGTGAGGACAGGCCCGCGGGGTCCGATCCGCTCGCGGTCGAGGCCGTCGCGGCACTGCGGTCCGCAGGGTTCACGGTCGCGACGTGCGAATCCCTGACAGCGGGCCTCGTCGCGGCGACGATCGCGTCGGTGCCCGGGGCCTCGGCGGTGCTGCGGGGAGGCCTCATCACCTACGCGACGGACCTCAAGAGCGCACTGGCCGGGGTCGACGCGGACCTGCTGGAGAGCCGCGGCGCCGTCGACGGCGACGTCGCGATGCAGATGGCCCGCGGCGCGCGCACGGCGTGCGGTGCGTCGATCGGACTGTCCTGCACGGGCGTGGCGGGACCGGACCCGCAGGACGGGCAGCCGGTGGGCACGGTCCATCTGGCGCTCGACCGGGAGGGTGCTTCCCCCGTCGTACGGCGTTTGGCGCTGGCCGGGGACCGGGACGCGATCAGGCGGGAGACCGTCACCGCCGGCCTGCGCCTCCTCCTGTCCGTGCTCTGACCGGGACCCGCGCGCCGTGCCGGAGCGGGCGGAGCGAGCGGGGACCGGGCGCGCAGGAATGTGTCAGGGGGCGCCTGTAGGCTGGCGGGAACAGAATCGGTCCGACGGGGGTTGGACGGGTATCAGTGTCGTCACCGCCCGGCGGTGACCGGCGTCGGCAAGAAAGGATCCGCATGACTCTCCTGCGCATCGAGATCGGTGATGCTCTGCGCACCGCCCGCCGTCGTCAGGGCCGGACGTTGCGCGAGGTGTCCTCGGACGCGCGCGTGTCGCTGGGGTATCTCAGCGAGATCGAGCGCGGTCAGAAGGAGGCCTCCTCGGAGCTCCTGGCCTCGATCTGCGGCGCACTGGAGATGCCCGTCTCGAGCCTGCTGCGCGACGTGAGCGACCGCTTCGCCCTGGACGAGGGCGTCGCAATCCCGGACACCGTCCCCGTCGAACTCCTGCACCAGGACTCGCTGTCGGACGGCCCCGCACTGGCCGGCCGGATCTGAGGACCCGCCGTGCGCCACGCCCTGTACTGGGAGCTCATGGAGGACGAGTTCGGCAGCGCCCGGGCCGCCTCGCTCCACACGGACCTGGCACTCAGCTCCCTGGGCTCCCGCACCCCGGCGCAGGCGTTCGAGGCGGGTCTGGGCCCGCGCGAGGTGTGGCACGCCGTCTGCGAGGCGGCGGGCGTGCCCGCGGAGCGGCGCCTGGGTCGCGACAAGCCGCACTCGACGCCGCTGTAGCGGGGGAGACGGCGCGCGACATGCCCGCCGTCGTGTTCGAACACGTGTTCCCATTGCGCTAGGCTGGACCACGATCACGGTGCGTCGATCCGCATGGGGACGACCGCACCGCTCATGCACACGACGGGGAGCGCGGACGTGTGTGTCCGTGCCGGTGCCTAGTGTGGGCACAGGTGATCACACAGGTCCGCTGGAGGAGGAGACATGGCAGGGAAGTCGACCCGCACACCGCGTGCGGCAGGCGCAGACAAGTCGAAGGCGCTCGAATCGGCGCTGGGACAGATCGACCGGCAGTACGGTAAGGGCGCGATCATGCGCCTGGGCGATGAGACCCGCGCACCCATCGAGGCGATCCCCACGGGCTCCGTCGCCCTCGACATCGCCCTGGGCATCGGAGGGCTGCCGCGCGGCCGCGTCGTGGAGATCTACGGTCCGGAATCGTCCGGCAAGACGACCGTCGCGCTCCACGCGGTCGCCAACGCGCAGCGCAACGGTGGCATCGCCGGCTTCATCGACGCGGAGCACGCGCTGGACCCGGTGTACGCGAAGGCGCTGGGCGTGGACACGGACCAGCTGCTCGTCTCGCAGCCGGACACCGGTGAGCAGGCACTGGAGATCGCGGACATGCTGATCCGCTCGGGCGCGCTCGACATCGTCGTCGTCGACTCGGTCGCGGCACTCGTGCCCAAGGCGGAGATCGAGGGTGAGATGGGCGACTCCCACGTGGGTCTCCAGGCCCGCCTCATGTCGCAGGCGCTGCGCAAGCTGGCCGGAGCCCTGTCCGCGTCGAACACGACGGCGATCTTCATCAACCAGCTGCGAGAGAAGGTGGGTGTGTTCTTCGGCTCCCCGGAGACCACCTCCGGCGGCAAGGCTCTCAAGTTCTACGCGTCCGTCCGACTGGACGTGCGCCGGATCGAGACCCTCAAGGAGGGCGGCGACGCGGTGGGCAACCGCACGCGCGTCAAGGTCGTGAAGAACAAGGTCGCCCCGCCGTTCAAGCAGGCGGAGTTCGACATCATCTACGGCCAGGGCATCTCCCGCGAGGGTAGCCTCATCGACATGGGCGTGGACAACGGCATCGTCCGGAAGTCCGGGTCGTGGTTCACCTACGAGGGTGACCAGCTGGGCCAGGGCAAGGAGAACGTCCGCAGCTTCCTCAAGGACAACCCGGCGCTGGCGGACGAGATCGAGATGAAGATCAAGCAGAAGCTGGGTCTCCTCGAGGACCCGTCGCAGGCTGCGACGGATGACGACGCGGCCCCGGACGCGACGCTGCCGCAGGAGCCCGCTGCGGCGGAACTCTGAGTCCATGGAGCAGCGCGACGACCGCGCCGCCCTGGTCGACTCCCTGCAGAGGGCGATCGACGCCGTCCCTCGGGAGGGTCTCCCGGGGGACGGGACTGCGCCCGCGTCCACATCCGCGCCGCGGGACGATGACGACCGCAGTGAGCTGTCGGCCGCCGCGAACCGCGCCTACGCCATCCTGGCCCAGCGGGACCACAGCCGTGCGGAGCTGCGGACGAAGCTGATCGCCCGCGATCATCCGGAGCCGGTGGTCGACGATCTGCTGGACCGCCTCGCAGACGCCCGGCTGCTGGACGACCAGCGCTTCGCGGAGTCGTTCGTGCGCTCCCAGCGGCAGGGGCGCGGGTCGTCGCAGGGGGCCATCCGCCGGTCACTGCGCCAGAAGGGCGTGGCGGACGAGGACGCCGCAGACGCTCTGGCGGATGCGGGCGACGACCTCCCCTTCGCCCTCGAGGCTGCGCGGAAGAAGGCGCGGTCCACTCGATCCCTGGCGCCGGAGGTGCGGCTGCGTCGGATCCTGGGCGTGCTGGGGCGGCGCGGCTTCGGCGGTTCGATCGCCCAGCGCGCCGCACGGCAGGCGCTGGAGGAGGAGCCCGGAACCCACGCACCGTGACGTGCCGCACCCGGAGCGGCCGCAGGACGCGCTCAGTGGAGAGTCGTTCGCACATAACGTGACAGATTTGATATCTTGGACGCCGCGCGGACCATCTCCGTGCGGCCCTGCGGGGCCCTAGACTCGACTGCATCGCGGCAGACACGAGTCGTCGCGGTCGTACCCGAACGACGACAGGAGTGGCGATGTCTGTGGAACCGACTCGCGGCCGCCCCTGGGAGTCGCGCGACGACGCGCTCCTCCCGCGCGCTCTCACCGGCCTCCTGGACTCCCGCGTGAGCGCCCACTTCGGTGTCGCCCGCTCGGAGATGCAGGTGAGTCCGGTGCGCACCTACTCCGACGGCAGCGGTGCCGTCGCGGTCTTCTCCGTGCCCGCCCGTGACGGTGCGCCCCGTCAGCTCTCCGGCAGGGCGGAGATGATCGTCGTCTCCGCCCTCGCGGTCGAGAACGGCCCCTCGGAGGCCGGCCTCGACTCGATCCGCGAGGAGTACGATCACCCCGGCGTCCGGGTGGTGGAGATGGAGGCGCCCGGCTGGAACGTCGCCTACTCCGTCTTCGTCGACGCGGGCACCGCCTACGCGGGCGGTGCCGTCCTGCGGTTCGTGAAGCTGTGCGGGCCCGCGGCACTGTCCGTGACCCTCAGCGGGGTCCGCGGCCCGGTCGACCACGACGAGGCGCGATCAGTGGCACTGGCGATCCTGCACGCAGCGGGGTGGGCGGACGACTCGGCACGTCGTGCGGTGGGCGGCTGACCGGCATCCTGACGAGCCCGGCGGAGTTCGCCGCGGATAGGATGGCGGTGCCATGACACAGAACACCCTCGTCTCCCCGCAAGCACCGGCCGCCGTGCCGCAGACGTACTCCGTCACGACGTACGGCTGCCAGATGAACGTGCACGATTCGGAGCGGATCTCCGGACTCCTCGACACCGCGGGCTATCAGCCCGCCCCGGATGGTGAACAGGCGGACATCGTGGTCTTCAACACGTGCGCGGTCCGGGAGAACGCGGACAACCGCCTCTACGGCAACCTGGGCCGGCTGGCGCGCGTCAAGGAGCAGCGTCCCGGCATGCAGATCGCGGTGGGCGGCTGCATGGCGCAGAAGGACCGCGACACGATCGTGCGCCGCGCACCGTGGGTCGACGTCGTCTTCGGCACGCACAACATGGGGGCGCTGCCGGTCCTCCTCGAGCGGGCCCGCCACAACGCGGAGGCCCAGGTCGAGATCCTCGAATCCCTGGACGTCTTCCCCTCGACGCTGCCCACCCGCCGCGAGTCGACGCATTCCGCCTGGGTCTCCATCAGCGTGGGCTGCAACAACACGTGCACGTTCTGCATCGTCCCGTCGCTGCGCGGCAAGGAGAAGGACCGGCGTCCCGGCGACATCCTCGCGGAGGTCGAGGCTCTGGCCGCGGAGGGCGTCATCGAGGTGACCCTACTGGGTCAGAACGTCAACTCCTACGGTGCGGAGTTCCGCGACCGCGGTGCCTTCGCGTCCCTCCTGCGCGCCGTCGGTCGGGTCGACGGCATCGAGCGGGTCCGCTTCACCAGCCCGCACCCGGCCGCGTTCTCCGACGACGTCATCGACGCGATGGCGGAGACCCCCACCGTCATGCCGCAGCTGCACATGCCCCTGCAATCCGGGTCGGACGCGATCCTCAAGGCGATGCGCCGCTCCTACCGCTCCACCCGCTTCCTCTCGATCCTCGACCGGGTGCGCGACCGGATCCCGCACGCGGCCATCACGACGGACATCATCGTCGGCTTCCCGGGGGAGACGGAGGACGACTTCCGGGCGACCCTCGACGTCGTGGAGGCGTCGCGGTTCTCGCAGGCGTTCACGTTCCAGTACTCGATCCGACCGGGGACTCCGGCCGCGACCATGCCGGACCAGGTGCCCAAGGAGCTCGTGCAGGAGCGCTTCGAGCGCCTCACCGCGCTGCAGGACCGGATCGGCCACGAGGAGAACCGCGCCCTCATCGGCACGGAGCAGCGGGTCCTCGTCAACACCGCCCCGGACGACCAGCACGGCCGCTTCTCCGGTCGCGCGGAGGACAACCGGCTCGTGCACGTGGGGATGGGCGACCGGACGGACGCTCCGCGTCCCGGCGACGTCGTCACCGTCTCGATCGACGACGCGAAGCCGTACTTCCTGCTGAGCGACTCCGGCTTCACGACCCGCGCGACCCGCGCCGGCGACGCCCACGACCGGGCACAGGCGGAGTCGTGCGGCACCCCGGCACCGGGTGCCTCCGCAGGCGCCGCCACCTCGTTGGGCATGCCCGCGCTGCGCCCCGGCCTGGAGGCCTGAGCCCGGGATGGCGGACGGACCCGCGGGCCTCGTCGTCCCCGGCACCCCCCTGCTGCTGCCCGGTGTCGATCCTCGGGAACCGGGACGGATGGCGGTCCTGCGCGCGCACGTCGGCGCGCTCCTGCGGACGTCGCCGGACTGGGTGCTGCCCGTGCCCGTGGTGCCGCCGGCAGTGAGTCTGGGCGGCCTCGGCGTCGCCCGCGGTGCCCGCGTGCGGAACACCGGCTCGTGCGGGCGGGTGGATCCGGACGCGCTGCGGGAGGGTCCCGGCCTCGCCCGTCTCGTCGACGGACTGGGCGACGCCGAGGCCGCACGGGCCGGGCAGGCGGGTCACGGCACCGTCGTCGCGGCTCTGCTGGCCGCGCAGTCGGGCGTCCGGGTGCACCTCCACGCGGGTTCCGCGGACTGTCCGGCGGCGGACGCGCCTCTGCTGCTCCCGGTCGACTTCTCCGCCGCGGCGCACCCGGACGCACCGCTGGCGCCGCGCACCGGCGCGGACGGCTTCGACGACCGACTCCTGCGGGCGCTGCGCGGTCCGGTCGACACGGCGACGATCGCCGCGCTGGCCGACGAGGCCCACAGGTTCGCAGCGGATCCGGGCCCGCTGGTGCTCGCAGACCTCGCGGGACTCACGGGGACCGTCGTGGCGCAGGAGGACCTCCACCACGTCCGGTACTCCGTCGTCGTCCTGCGGACGGACGCGGGATGACGGCGTCGACCCGCCCCCTCGTGACCGTGGTGGGCGCGACCGCGACGGGCAAGTCCGACCTGGGCATCGCGCTGGCGCAGGCGAACGGCGGCGAGATCGTCAACGGCGACGCCCTGCAGCTGTACCGGGGCATGGACATCGGCACGGCCAAGCTGCCGGCAGATCAGCGCGGCGGGATCCCGCACCACCTCATCGACGTCCTGGACGTCGACGAGACCTCGACCGTCGTGGACTTCCAGACCCGCGCCCGCACCGCGATCGCACAGATCGATGCGCGAGGGGCGCAGCCGGTGCTGGTGGGCGGATCAGGCCTCTACGTCCGGGCCGTCACCGACGACCTGCGCTTCCCGGGCACGGACCCTCACGTGCGGGCGCGGCTGGAGGCCGAGGCCCGGAGCGCGGGTTCCGGCGCCCTGCACGCGCGCCTCGCCCAGCGGGATCCGGACGCCGCGGCCACGATCGCACCCGGCGACGCGCGTCGGGTCGTCCGCGCCCTGGAGGTCATCGAGATCACGGGGGAGCCCTTCACCGCGTTCCTGCCCGACTACACGTCCGTCCGCCCCACCGTGCAGATCGGCCTCGTCCTGGACCGCGCGCTGCTGCATGACCGGATCGCGCGGCGCGTCCACCGCATGTGGGAGGACGGCTGGGTCGAGGAGGTCGAAGGTCTCGCGGCCCGCGGGCTGGTGCGCGACTCCACCGCGGGGCAGGCGATCGGGTACGCGGAGATCATGGACCACCTGGACGGATCGCTCACGCGCGCGCAGGCGATCGAGCGCACGATCGTCCGCACGCGGCAGTTCGCGAAGCGGCAGGAGACGTGGTTCCGCCGCGACCCCCGGATCACGGTGCTGCCGGCGGACGCCCCGGACCTTGTCGGGAGAGCTCTGCGGATCGCCCCGTAGACTGCCCGCGTGATGACTCCACAGGTGACCAAGGGACACGGGACCGCCAACGACTTCGTCCTCGTCGAGGACCCGCACGCCCAGCAGGCGATCCCGGCGGAGACGGTCCATGCGCTCACCGACCGCCGTCGCGGGATCGGCGCGGACGGGCTCATCCGGGTCGTGCGCTCCACGGCGCTGGCCGAGGGCGACGAGCACGTCGCGCACGCGGACGAGGCGGTCGCGGCCGGCGCCACGTGGTTCATGGACTACCGCAATGCGGACGGGTCGATCGCACAGATGTGCGGCAACGGCGTCCGCGTGTTCGCGCACTACCTCGTGACCCGCGGTCTGGCCGATCCCGCGTCCCCCGTCCTCGTGGGCACGCGCGGCGGGGTGAAGACCGTGACCCTCGTCCCGGACCCCACCGGCGGATCCGCCCCCTGGTACCGCGTCGACATGGGCGTCTGGCGCATGCCCCTGCCGGAGACGGACGCGGGTGCGGCGGCGGACGCGGTGGTCACGACCTCGGACCAGGACGTCGCCCGCCCGGCGGTGAGCGTCGACATGGGCAACCCGCACACGGTCGTCGCGCTGCCGGACCTCCAGCAGCTCATCGGTGCGGACCTCGCCGTCGCGCCCGTCGTCCAGCCGGTGCCCGCGGACGGCACGAACGTCGAGTTCATCGTCGTCGACGCGGACGGCGACGGCGACCCGCGCACCGGCACACTGCGGATGCGCGTGCACGAGCGCGGTGTGGGCGAGACGATGGCGTGCGGCACCGGAGCGTGCGCGGCGGCCCTGGCCGCACGGTTCTGGGCGGGCCCGGACGGACCCGTCGACTGGACCGTCGAGCAGCCCGGAGGGCCCGTCCGCGTCGAGATCGAGGGGCCGCGCGTCTTCCTGTCCGGACCTGCGGTCCTCGTCGCGGATGCGACCCTGCTGCCACAGGGTTGAGGCCGCACGGCCGGACCGGCGGTCACGCGTGCGGAGGGGAGGGCCTCAGGGTCTGCGCGTCACCCGCAGGATCCGGAACCCCTTCGCCGTCGCGGTCCGCTCGACATCGCAGTCCGCACCGAACTCCTGGTCCAGCCACGCGCGCAGCGAGTCCGCTCCCAGCTTCTTCGCGACGACGAGGTGCGCGGCCCCGCCCGGGCCCAGCCGGGGCAGCCACTCGGAGAGCATCCCGTGCAGGACGGCCTTCCCCACCCGGATGGGCGGGTTCGACCAGATCGCGGAGAACCGCACGTCGGCCGGGACGTCCTCCGGTGCGACGGTCCGGACGTCCGTGAGCCCCAGCGCGGCGGCGTTGCGGGTCGTGAGCTCACGCGCCCGCTCGTTCACGTCGACGGCCCACACCTGCAGGGGGACCCGGTTCTCCCGCGCACGCAGCGCCGCGTCGAGGGCGATGGGCCCCCACCCGCAGCCCAGATCGAGGAGGGCGCCCGGTTCGGGATCCGGCACGTGCTGCAGGAGGACGCGCGTGCCGGTGTCCACGTGACCGGGGGAGAAGACACCGCCGGCGGTGTCGACCTCGACGTCCCGGCCGCCCAGCCGGACGGTGAGCGTGCGCAGCTGCGCCTCGCCCGCGGGAGCCTCCGAGAAGTAGTGATCGGCCATGGGACGGAGTCTAAGCGCTGTGGGAGAATGGACATCCATCCGCAGAGAGGGAGTACATGACGCAGAGCGACGGCTCGACCACCCGGTCCGGGCGCCCCGGACCGGACGCGCGGGACGACCGCGACGGTGCGGATCCGATCGACCGCATCCTGGGGCGGGCCCCGGCGCTGGACGCGGGAGGCGTCTCCCACGAGGAGGCACACCAGCTCGACGTGCAGGACCGGTCCGCGCTGCGCCGCGTCGCCGGCCTGTCGACGGAGCTCGAGGACGTCACGGAGGTCGAGTACCGGCAGCTGCGGCTGGAGCGCGTCGTTCTGGCGGGTCTGTACGAGTCCGGCCGCGGCCACGACGGTGAGACCAGCCTGCGGGAGCTCGCGGCGCTCGCGGAGACGGCGGGCTCGACCGTGCTGGACGGAGTGCTGCAGAAGCGCGACAAGCCGGATCCGCGCACGTACCTGGGCAGCGGCAAAGCCGCCGAGCTCAAGGAGATCGTCGAGGACGTGGGCGCGGACACCGTCGTCGTGGATGCCGAGCTGCCGCCCAGCCAGCGGCGTGCCCTCGAGGACGTCGTCAAGGTCAAGGTGATCGATCGCGTCGCGCTCATCCTCGACATCTTCGCCCAGCACGCGAAGTCGCGGGAGGGCAAGGCGCAGGTGGAGCTCGCGCAGCTCGAGTACCTGCTGCCGCGCCTGCGCGGCTGGGGCGAGTCGATGTCCCGCCAGGCGGGCGGCCGTGTGGCCGGCGGTGAGGGCATCGGCTCCCGCGGCCCGGGCGAGACGAAGATCGAGCTGGACCGTCGTCGGATCCGCATGCGGATGGCCAAGCTGCGGAAGCAGATCCGCGCCATGGAGCCCGCCCGCCGGACCAAGCGCGCGGACCGCGAGCGCAACGCGATCCCCTCGGCCGCCATCGTGGGGTACACGAACGCGGGCAAGTCGTCCCTCCTCAACCGGCTCACGGACGCCGGGGTCATGGTGCAGAACCAGCTGTTCGCGACCCTGGACCCCACCGTGCGGCGCGCGGAGACGGAGGACGGTCGCACCTACACGCTCACGGACACCGTGGGCTTCGTGCGGAACCTACCGCACCAGCTCGTCGAGGCCTTCCGCTCGACGCTCGAGGAGGCGGCGGAGGCGGACCTCATCGTGCACGTCGTGGACGCCTCGCATCCGGACCCCAGCGGACAGATCGCCGCGGTGCGCGAGGTGCTGGCGGATGCGGGCGCCACCGGGCTGCCGGAGCTCATCGCCTTCAACAAGTCCGACGCGGCGGACCCCGCGACACTGGCGGGGCTCCTCGTCGAGTACCCGGGGTCGATCGCCGTCTCCGCGCGCACCGGCGAGGGCCTGACCGCGCTCCAGGACACGATCGCCGCGATGCTGCCGGTGCTGGCGCGCGAGCTCACTGTCCTCATCCCTTTCGAGCGAGGAGACCTCTCCAGCAGGATCCATGACGACGGCGTGGTGCTGGACGAGCGCTTCCTGCCGGAGGGGACACTCCTGCAGGCGCGCGTGGGGGATGCACTCGCCGCCGAGCTGGAGCCGTACGTCCAGCCGGACATGTACGCGGGCACGGATGCGCCTGTCCAGGATCCGGAGGACTCGCAGGACCCCGCCGGATGAGCGAGGTGGGCCCGCTGCTCGAGGCCGCCGTCGCCGCCGTGGGCGGCACGGAGCGCGAGGGGCAGACGACGATGGCCGCCGCTGTCGCGAGTGCTCTGGACGGGGGCAGCCACCTCCTGGTCCAGGCGGGGACGGGGACCGGCAAGTCGCTCGCCTACCTGGTGCCGGCCCTCGACCACGCGACGCGGACCGGCGACCGCGTCATCGTCTCGACGGCGACCCTGGCGCTGCAGGCGCAGATCGTCGACCGGGACCTGCCGCGGCTCATCCGCGCGATCAAGGGCGACCTCACCCGCCGACCGTCCGCCGCGGTCCTCAAGGGGCGTCGGAACTACGTGTGCCGCCACAAGCTGGACGGGGGCTTCCCCGATGACGAGGCCGGCCTGCTGTTCGACTTCGGCGCGGACCAGACCGCTTCCCGCCCGCCGGCAGAGCGCGGTGGGGGCGGAGCCTCGCAGCTGGGTGAGGAGATCACGCGGATCCGCAGCTGGGTGCGCACGACGGAGACCGGCGACCGGGACGACCTGGTGCCGGGTGTGTCCGATCGCGCGTGGTCGCAGGTCTCCGTCAACGCCTTCGACTGTCTGGGGTCGAAGTGCCCCGCGTTCGAGGAGTGCTTCGCGGAGATCGCGAAGATCCGCGCTGGCGGCGCGGACGTCGTCGTGACGAACCACGCCCTGCTGGCGATCGACGCGTTCGGCGACCACGCGGTCCTCCCGGAGCATTCCGCGGTCATCATCGACGAGGCGCACGAGCTGCGCGACCGGGTGACGAACGCGCTGACGGGGAGTCTCACGGGCGCGATGATCGATCATGCCGCAGGAGCGGTGCGGCGGACCGGTCTGGTCCAGGACGGCGTCATCGGCCTCCTCGAGACCGCGGGGGCGGCGCTCGTGAAGGCACTCGACGCCGCAGAGGAGGGGCTGCTCACCCGGTGGCCGCAGGCCCTGGCGGCAGCGGTCGTGCAGGTGCGCGACGCGGCTCGCCAGCTCATCGCGGACCTGGGCACCGGCGCGGGCGAGGCGGAACCGGACGCGGGACGGCAGCTGGCGCGGGCCCGGGTCCTCGAGGTGTTCGACGTCGCGACCCGGATCAGCGATGAGGCGGACAACGACGTCGCATGGGTGACGCGCTCGACCTTCCGCGAGCGGACCACGACCTCGCTGGTCGTCGCACCGCTGTCCGTCGCGGGCACCATGCGGTCCGGCATCTTCGAGAAGTCGACGGTCGTCGCAACGTCCGCCACGCTGGCGCTGGGAGGCCGGTTCGACGCGGTCGCCGGTGCGCTGGGGCTCGCCGGACCGGACGCGCCGCGCTACGACGCGATCGACGTGGGCTCCCCGTTCGACTACTCCGCCCAGGGCATCCTCTACGTCGCCTCGCACCTGCCCCGTCCCGGCCGCAGCGGAGCCAGCGCGGAGGCGCTCGACGAACTGGAGGAGCTGCTGCGCGCGTCCGGGGGAGGGGCACTGGGCCTCTTCTCGTCCCGTGCCGCCGCGCAGGCCGCGGCCGAGGAGATGCGCCGGCGTACGGACCTGCCGATCCTGGCCCAGGGGGAGGACGGTCTCTCGTCCCTCGTCAAGCGGTTCTCGGCGGACGACGAGGCCTGCCTGTTCGGGACTCTGTCGCTCTGGCAGGGTGTCGACGTCCCCGGTCGCACGTGTCGGCTGGTCGTCATCGACCGCATCCCGTTCCCCCGTCCCGACGACCCCCTGGTGCGCGCGCGGACGGAGTCCGCGCAGCGTGCCGGTGCGAATGGCTTCATGTCCGTGAGCGCCTCGCACGCGGCCCTGCTGCTGGCGCAGGGCGCGGGTCGCCTCATCCGCTCGACGGCGGACCGGGGCGTCGTGGCAGTGCTGGACGAACGACTACGCACCGCGCGGTACGGCGGTTTCCTGGCGGCCTCGCTGCCGCCCATGTGGAGGACCGAGGACCCTGCACTGGTGCGCGGGGCCCTCGAGCGCCTGCGCGACGCGGACGCCTGACGGGTCGCCCGGCTGATCGCGTCCCCGGGGCGATCAGCCGGGACAGAGCTCAGCCGACGCGGCGGATGACGGCGGCGACGACGCCCATGATCGTCGCGTGGTCGCCGTCGATCGGGTCGTAGAACCGGTTCTGGGGCAGCAGCCACTGCTTGCCGTCCGCGCGCTTGAGCGTCTTGACCGTGGCCTCGTCGTCCAGGAGCGCGGCGACGATCTGCCCGTTCTCCGCGTCCGGCTGCCGACGGACGACGACGAAGTCGCCGTCGCAGATCGCGGCGTCCTGCATCGAATCCCCCACGACGTTGAGGAGGAACAGCTCGCCGGACCCCACGACCTGGCGCGGCAGGGCAAAGACGTCCTCGACGTCCTGCTCCGCGAGGATCGGACCGCCGGCCGCGATCCGGCCCACGACCGGCACCATGGCCGTATTGGGGGTGGGGTCGATGCCCTTGCGGACCTCCTCCGGCGGCGTGACGACCTCGATCGCGCGCGGGCGCTTGGGGTCGCGGCGCAGGTATCCCAGGCGCTCCAGCTGGGAGAGCTGGTGGGCGACGGAGGACAGGGAGGCCAGCCCCACGGCCTTGCCGATCTCCCGCATGCTGGGCGGATACCCGTTCACGTAGACCGCGCGCTCGATCGTCTCGAGCACCAGACGCTGCCGCTGGGTCAGCCGCGTGTCGCCCTCGGCCGCCGACCCGCCGGGAAGCTCCACCTCCTCGCTCTGCGCCCTGCGCACCACTTCGATCTCCTCGTCGAGGCCGCTGGTCCGCGGCCGGCCTCTGCGCCGCTGCTGCTCCGGAGTCATCGTCGTTGTCCTCCCCATCCTTGACGGGTGCCGTCACCTGTCGTGTCACCTGCGTGAACGCTGCGACGCGAGGCTGTGTCCGTGCCTCGTGATCGACTCAGACGCATGACCGCACCACAGACGTTCGATTCCCATCATCGCATATCCGTTCGAAAGAATCTGGACATTCCGTCGAACGTGGTGTTCAATAGTACAAGCGTTCGAAACCAGGCGGGGCGGCACGGATCGTCCCGGCATCACGCAGGAGGTGGCGACATGAGTGCTGCAGTGCTCACCCGGCAGGCCCAGGTGCGACCCGTGGCGGCCGTGTGCGGGGTCGCGGGCGACGCGGGACGGGCGTCCGCGCACCGGATCGGTGCGACCCGGCGTGCCCGGCTGCTCCGCACCGCCTGCTTCGCGGCCGTACTGCTGGCGGTCCTCCTGGGCGCGCTGGCTGCGGTGTGGTCGCCCACGGCGGCGGCGGAGGAGGCCGGGCCGGCCGTGGACACCGTCAGCGTCGTGGTGGAGGAGGGCGAGAGCCTGTGGTCGGTCGTCGTCGACCGGTCCTACGACCGGGATCCGCGGGTCGTCCTGGACGAGGTGCAGACCCTCAACGGGATGAGCACCGGTGTGGTCCACCCCGGTCAGGTCCTCGAACTGCCCGCGCGCTAAACTCCATGCGTGACTTCACTCGGCTCCCTTCCGCTGCGGGACGACCTGCGCGGCCGCTCGCCGTACGGCGCTCCCGTCATCGACGTGCCCGTCCGGCTCAATGTCAATGAGAACGCGTTCGCGGTCCCCGCGGACGTCACAGCGGCACTCCAGACCCGCATCGCGGACGTCGCCGCGTCGCTCAACCGCTATCCGGACCGGGAGTTCACCGGTCTGCGCACACAGCTCGCCGGGTATCTGACGGACGTCCTGTCGCGCGAGGGTGCTGCGGACGTCGCGATCGACCCCAGCATGATCTGGGCCGCGAACGGCTCCAACGAGGTGCTGTTCCACATCCTCCAGGCCTTCGGCGGACCGGGGCGGACCGTCCTTGGCTTCACCCCCAGCTACTCGATGCACCCCCTCATCACCCAGTCGACCGGCGCCCGCTGGGCCGAGGTCCCGCGCGGTGAGGACTACGCGATCACCGCGGACGCGGCGCGGACGGCCATCCGGCAGCACGACCCGGACGTCGTCTTCCTCTGCACCCCCAACAACCCCACCGGCAACCGCACGCCGCTCGACGTCATCGAGGCGGTCTGCGACGCGGCCGGCGGCATCGTCATCGTCGACGAGGCGTACGCGGAGTTCGCTGGGCCGGATTTCCGCACGGCGCTGTCGCTGCTGCCCGGACGCCCGCGCCTCGTCGTCTCGCGGACGATGAGCAAGGCGTTCGCGTTCGCCGGCGCGCGTGTGGGATACGCTGCGGCGGATCCGGCACTCATCGACGGGCTGCGGCTCGTGCGGATGCCCTACCACCTCTCGTCCCTCACCCAGGCGGCCGCCGAGGCCGCACTCCAGCACCCGGGGTCGCTGCTGGCGGGCGTGCGCGAACTGGCGCAGCAGCGCGACGCGATCGTCGACCGCCTGCGCGCCCTGGGCTTCGACGTCGTCGAGTCGGACGCGAACTTCGTCCTGTTCTCCGGCGTCGCGGATCCCGCCCTCCTGTGGCAGCGGCTGGTGGACCGCGGAGTGCTGATCCGCGACGTGGGCATCCCGGGATCCCTCCGGGTCAACGCCGGGACGCCGGAGGAGACGACGGCGTTCCTCACCGCTGTGGAGGACATCCTGTCCGCCCACCCCGACACCCTTGGAAGGAGCTCCCAGTGACCCAGCGCACCGCGCGAGCACAGAGGACCACCAGCGAATCGGACGTGCGGGTGTCGGTCGACCTCGACGGCACCGGTGTCTCGACGATCGACACGGGCGTGCCGTTCTTCGACCACATGCTCACCGCGCTGTCGAAGCACTCGCTCATCGACATGGACATCCAGGCCACGGGCGATGTCCACATCGACGTGCACCACACGGTGGAGGACACTGCGATCACCCTGGGACGCGCCCTGGGCGAGGCGTTGGGGGACAAGGCGGGCATCCGCCGCTACGGCGATGCGACCGTCCCCCTCGACGAGGCACTCGCACAGGCCGTCGTGGACGTGTCCGGGCGCCCGTACTTCGTCCACGAGGGCGAGTCGGAGGCGCAGCGCTACCACCTGGTGGGCGGCCACTTCACGGGTTCGATGACCGGGCACGCGCTCGAGTCCCTCGCCTTCCACGCGGGTCTCACGATGCACGTCCGACTGCTGGCCGGCCGCGATCCCCACCACATCGTGGAGGCGCAGTTCAAGGCCGTGGCCCGCGCTCTGCGCACGGCGGTGGAGCCGGACCCGCGGTCGACCGGCGTGCCGTCGACGAAGGGGGCCCTGTGAGCCGTACGGTCATCGTCACCCCGTTCGGGCGACCCGACCAGCTGGCGGCGGCGTGCGTCCTGTCGGACATCCAGGGGGACGTCGTCCCCCTGGGTGACTTCTCCGCGATCGTCCAGCAGGGGACGGACATCGCCGCGGGCAACCGCGCGGCCGCCGCGATCTCGCGGCTGACGGGCAAGCACGAGGTGCTGCTCATGGTCCGCAGCGAGGAGCAGATCGACGCGGCGCACTACCGCAGGGGCGAGCGGGAGGCGGATGTGCCCGCCGGCCTCGCTCTGTCGAACCTGCCGGACGACCTCGAGCGGCTCCTCCTCGAGACCGCTCAGCCCCGGGACATCGAGGGGTGGATCGACACCTCCACGATGTCGAAGCTGGACGCGTCGCGAGCGACGATGACGCCTCAGCGCGCCGCCCTGGCTCGCGCCGCGCTGCTGTGGATCGTCGTCGCGCTCCTCGCCCTGGTCGTCGTCGTCTTCGGAGCCGTGCAGGGCGCCGGCGGGTCCGTCGTGGGCTGGATCGTCGCAGTCTTCGGCGCCGCCGTCCTCGTCGCGTCCCTCGTGCGCGTCCGCGGTCTGCTGGGCGCCGGGAGGTCGACATGACCGCCGCGCGTGTGGCCGTCCTCGACTACGGCTCCGGCAACGTGCACTCCGCCGTGCGCGCGCTGGAGCGCACCGGGGCCTCGGTCGTCCTCACCGCGGACACGACTCTCATCGAGGAGGCCGACGGCCTCGTGGTCCCCGGTGTCGGAGCCTTCGCGTCCGTCATGGACGCCCTCGCATCGGCCGGTGGTGTCGACCTGCTGCGCGACCGCCACTCCCGGGGCCGACCCACGCTGGGCATCTGCGTGGGGATGCAGGTCCTGTTCTCCGCCGGTACGGAGCACGGCACGCGGACGGAGGGCGTCGCGCTGTGGCCGGGCGAGATCGCGCGACTGGACTCGCCCCTCGTCCCGCACATGGGATGGTCGCGGGTGCACGCCCCCGCCGGCTCCCGTCTGTTCGCGGGTCTGCAGGATGAGTACTTCTACTTCGTCCACTCCTACGCAGCACCGACGGGTCCGCCCGAGGCCCTCACCGCGACCGCGGACCACGGAGGCGCCTTCGCGGCGGCCGTCGAGGACGGCGCCACGGTCGCCACCCAGTTCCACCCGGAGAAGTCCGGGGACACCGGCGCAGCCCTCCTGGCCAACTGGGTCCGCACACTGACCGAACGACCACACGACCACCCGACCTCGGAGGAACAGCAATGACCCCGCTCGTGGAGACCCCCGCCCTCACCCTGCTGCCCGCAGTCGACGTCGCGGACGGCCAGGCCGTCCGCCTCGTGCAGGGCGAGGCCGGCACGGAGACGGTCTACGGCTCGCCGCTCGAAGCCGCCGGCTCGTTCGAGCAGGAGGGTGCAGAGTGGATCCACCTCGTCGATCTGGACGCCGCCTTCGGACGCGGCACCAACTACGATCTCCTGCGCAAGGTGACGAAGTCCCTGTCGATCAAGGTGGAACTGTCCGGCGGCATCCGGGACACGGAGTCCCTGGAGCGTGCGCTCGACACCGGTGCGGAGCGCGTCAACATCGGCACCGCCGCGCTCGAGGACCCCGAGTGGACGGCGGAGGTCATCGCACACTACGGCGACAAGATCGCGATCGGCCTGGATGTGCGCGGACGCACGCTCGCCGCACGCGGGTGGACGCGCGACGGCGGCGACCTCTACGAGGTGTTCGATCAGCTCGAGGCCGCCGGCTGCACGCGCTACGTCGTGACGGACGTGACGAAGGACGGCACGCTCAAGGGACCCAACACGGAGCTGCTCGCGGACCTGGCCGCCCGCACGGACCGACCGATCGTGGCTTCCGGCGGCATCTCGACCCTCGACGACATCGCCGCGCTGCGCGAACTGGTGCCCGCGGGCGTCGACTCGGCGATCGTCGGCAAGGCTCTCTACGCGGGACGCTTCACGCTCGCCGAGGCGCTCGACGTCGCCGGACGCTGAGATGACGGACCCCACCGGAGGCTCGCCGCAGATCCCCGCGCACCTGCAGGGGGCCATGGGCGGGCCCGCGGACTCCGCGGGCGTCCCGTGGGGAGGGCGTGAGCTCCATTCCAATCCTTTCGCGGGGGACACGGGCGAGGCGGACCCCGGGCTGCTGGAGGCTCTGCGTGCGGTCGCGGCCCAGCCGCTGGAGCCGCAGCGGCATCAGCGCGTGCTGAGTGCGCTGGCGGGAGCACGGCTGTACGCACCCATCCTGCCCACGGTGCTGGAGCAGACGGTCGACGACCGCGGTCTCATGCACGACAACTCCTCGGAGATGGCGATGGTGCGCCTCACCTCCGGGGACGGCCGGGAGGCGACACCCGCGTTCACGGACATCCCCGCACTCACCGCATGGCACCCGGACGCCCGGCCGGTCCCCATCGAGGCGGAGCGGCTGGGCGCCGCCGCTGTCGAGGAGGGGGCCCAGCTGGTCGTCCTCGACCCCGGCACCCCGCACACGTTCCTGCTGCGCCGGCCGGCGCTGTGGTCGTTCCTGCAGGGGCTGCCGTGGGTCCCGGCGTGGGCGGACGCGGCCGTGGCGTCCGCACTCAGGACCGCGACGGGGGAGTTCGGTTGGATCACCGGTGTGGGGCTGGGGCCGGCGTCCCGTGCCGTGCACGCCGGGGGGACGGAGGTCCGGATCGAGGTCCGGGCGGCCGGTGCTCCCACCACTCAGCAGAGCGCGCAGCTGCAGGAGGCCCTGGCCGCCAGTGAGCCCCTGGTCGAGCGGATCGACTCGCTGGCTCTCACCTTCACGCAGGTCTGACGGACCGCGGCTCGGGCCTCGGACTCGTCGTCCGGGCCCGAGGCTCGCTGCTCAGCGGACCGGGCCGGTGTACTTCTCCCCGGGCCCCTTGCCGGGCTCGTCGGGGATCGCAGACGCCTCGCGGAACGCGAGCTGGAGAGACCGCAGCCCGTCGCGCAGCGGGCGGGCGTGCTGGTCGCCCACCTCCGGTGCGCCGGCAGTGATGAGACCCGCCAGCGCCGTGATCAACTTCCGCGCCTCGTCCAGATCGATGAGATCCTCCGCCCGCTCCGAGTCCGTGTCCTCGCTGAGACCCAGCTTGACCGCGGCGGCGCTCATGAGGTGGATCGCGGCGGTCGAGATGACCTCGACGGCCGGCACCTCGGAGATGTCGCGGACCGCTTGCGCAGTCGTGTCGTCTTGACCGGCGGGCGAGGCGGACGCCGCGGCGTCGGGATCGAAGCTGAAGGAATGCGTCTGGGTCATGCCCTCCAGTCTCCCACACCGCTGATGTGCACTTCTGGGGGAACTCGCGTATGATCGGATGCGTGCGAAGAGGGGCTTCGAGCTCCCACCTGGATCGCTCACGGCGATCGGGTACCTTTCGATGCGGTCTCACCCGCCGCATCGAGCAGTGACGGTCGACCCCCGGTCGGTCGTCCGCTGCGGAGCATCCAAGGCCCCTCTGCATCGGCAGTCGGGGCCTTCTTCCGTTCTCGACCGCCGCAGATCATCTTCAGTCGAGAAGGAGCAGCACATCAGCGAGCCACGTATCAACGACAAGATCCGGGTCCCGGAAGTCCGCCTCGTCGGACCCAACGGGGAGCAGGTGGGCATCGTCGCAATGCGCAAGGCCCTTGACCTCGCCCGTGAAGCGGACCTCGATCTCGTCGAGGTGGCACCGCAGGCCAAGCCCCCCGTCGCCAAGCTCATGGACTTCGGCAAGTTCAAGTACGAGTCTGCGCAGAAGGCGCGCGAAGCCCGCAAGAACCAGGCCAACACGGCTCTCAAGGAGATCCGTTTCCGGCTCAAGATCGATGAGCACGACTACGAGACCAAGAAGGGCCACGTCACGCGGTTCCTCACGGGCGGTGACAAGGTCAAGGTCATGATCATGTTCCGCGGTCGCGAGCAGTCGCGACCGGAGATGGGCGTGCGCCTCCTCAACCGACTCGCGGAGGACGTGTCCGAACTGGGCACGGTCGAGTCGTCCCCCCGGGTCGATGGCCGCAATATGGTCATGGTCATCGCACCCACGAAGTCCAAGGCCGATGCGAAGGCGGAGTCGCGCGAAGCGTCCGCCGGATCGAAGGGCACGCGTGCGGAGGTCAAGTCCCGCCGCGACCGCGAAGCACAGGCGAAGGCGCAGGTCCGCGAGGAGCAGCGCTCCGAGCAGGATTCCTGATCCGCCCCGTCTGACGACACGATGTAAGGAGAACGGCACCATGCCGAAGCAGAAGACCCACAGCGGCGCCAAGAAGCGTCTGCGCCTCACCGGCAGCGGCAAGGTCATGCGCGAGGGCGTCAACAAGCGCCACCTCGCCGAGCACAAGTCCTCGCGCCGCAAGCGCCGGATCTCGATGGACCAGGTGCTGACGGGGGGCGACCGGGCCAAGGGCCTCAAGCTCCTCGGCAAGCGCTGATCCGCCGGACAGCAGACATTCGAGGCCGCATCACCGGGCAGCCCCACGGGCACCGTGATGCCGCCGCACCAGGGCCGCGCCACCGCGGCTGAATCCACAAGGAGTACACGTGGCACGTGTGAAGAGGGCGGTCAACGCCAAGAAGAAGCGCCGGGTCGTCCTGGACCGGGCGAGCGGCTACCGCGGACAGCGTTCGCGCCTGTACCGCAAGGCCAAGGAACAGGTCATCCACTCGCTGGTCTACAGCTACCGCGACCGTCGTGCGCGGAAGGGCGACTTCCGTCGTCTCTGGATCCAGCGCATCAATGCCGGCGCGCGCGCCAACGGCATGACGTACAACCGCTTCATCCAGGGTCTCAAGGCCGCCGGCGTCGAGGTCGATCGCCGCATGCTGGCCGAGCTGGCCGTCAACGACCAGGCGACGTTCGCGACGCTCGTCAAGGTCGCCAAGGACGCGCTCCCCTCGGATGTGAACGCACCCAAGACCTCCGCAGCCTGACCTGCGCGTCTCCCGCACCCGGGAGGCACCTTCGGCGGGGCCGCACGATCCACGGATCGTGCGGCCCCGCCGTTCGTCTGTCCGCCTGGGTAGGCTGAGCTCATGGACCTCCACCCCGGCCTCACCGGCCCCGTCGTCACGCGCACCGATACGCCCCGCATCAGGGAGGCGGCGAAGCTCTCGCGGCGCGCCTGGCGGACGAAGGCCCGCCGCTTCCTCGTCGAGGGCCCCCAGGCGGTCCGCGAGGCGCTCGTGCGCCACGGCGAGCTGGCTCCGGCCCCGGCGACCCTGCCGAGCAAGGGTGAGGACGCGACGATCCTCCGGTCCGACGGTGCACTCCTGGACGTCTGGGCCACCGCCGAGGCCGCGGACAGGAACCCGGATCTCCTCGAGCTGGCGACGGCGGCACGCATCCGCATCCGGCAGGCCGTGCCCGAGGTCCTCGCGCACCTCACCGACACCGTCGCCTCCCAGGGCATCGTCGCCGTCGTCGAACACCTCGACGTGCCGCTCACGGACGTCGTGCACACGGAGACGACGCTGCTCGTCGTCCTCTCCCAGGTGCGGGATCCCGGCAATGCGGGCACCGCCCTGCGGGTCGCGGACGCCGCGGGCGCCGATGCCGTCGTGGTCACCTCCTCGAGTGTGGACGTCTACAACCCGAAGACCGTGCGGTCGACGGCCGGTTCGCTCTTCCACATCCCCGTCGTCACCGGGGTGGGACTGTCCGAGGTCACCGAGCTCGCGCGGGCCCGCGGACTCCAGGTCCTCGCTGCGGACGCGCACCCGCCCGCACACGATCTCCATGCGCCGTGGGAGACCGGACTCGACCTGGCAGCGCGCACCGCCTGGGTCTTCGGCAACGAAGCGTGGGGCCTCCCGGAGTCCGACCGCGCGCTGTGCGACGGCGCGGTCGCGATCCCGCTCTACGGTCGTGCGGAGAGCCTCAATCTCGCCACCGCGGCGAGCATCTGCATCTACGAGTCCGCCCGCGTCCAGCAGGCGTGACCGCGACGGGAGCCCGTCCGCCGCGGCGCTAGACTGGACCGCGGCGCCCAGGCGCACGGCGGAGGGCCCCCACGGGAGCCCGCCCGCACCGACCACCCGGCCCCCATCACGAGAGAAGGACGATGTCCGAGTCCAGTGCCGTCGATCCGACACCGATCGATCCCCGCGACGAGGCGGCGGTGACCGCAGCCGTCGAGACCGCCTTGCGCGACATCAGCGCCGCGCGAGACCTCGAGGCGCTCAAGGCGGCGAAGATCGCGCACACGGGTGACAAGTCCCCACTGGCGCTCGCGAATCGCGGGATCGGCGCTCTCGACAAGACGGAGAAGGCGGCGGCCGGCAAACTCGTGGGCCAGTCGCGCGGACAGGTGTCCCGCGCGCTCGCGACGCGCCAGGAGGAGCTCGAGGCTCAGCGCGACGCGCAGGTGCTCGTCGAGGAGTCCATCGACGTGACCCTGCCCGCGCAGCGCGCACCGCAGGGCGCGCGCCACCCCCTGCAGCTGCTCCAGGAGCAGATCGCGGACCACTTCGTGGGCCACGGCTGGGAGGTCGCGGAGGGTCCGGAGATCGAGTCCGAGTGGTTCAACTTCGACGCCCTGAACTTCGGACCCGACCACCCCGCGCGCCAGATGCAGGACACGTTCTTCGTCGACCCGCCGGAGGCCGGCCTCGTGCTGCGCACGCACACGTCGCCCGTGCAGTCCCGCAGCCTCCTGGAGAGAGGCGTCCCGCTCTACGTCGTGTGCCCGGGCAAGGTATTCCGCACCGACGAGCTCGATGCGACCCACACCCCGGTCTTCCACCAGGTCGAGGGCATCGCGATCGACCGAGGACTCACGATGGCGCATCTCAAGGGCACGCTCGACGCGTTCGCACGCGCGATGTTCGGCTCGGACTCGCGGACCCGCCTGCGCCCGTCCTTCTTCCCCTTCACGGAGCCCAGCGCAGAGATGGACTTCTGGTTCCCGGAGAAGGTGGGGGGCCCCGGCTGGATCGAGTGGGGCGGCTGCGGCATGGTCCACCCCAACGTGCTGCGGTCCGCGGGCATCGACCCGGACGAGTACCAGGGATTCGCATTCGGAATGGGCATCGAGCGGACGCTCATGCTCAGGGAGGGCATCAACGACATGCACGACATGGTGGAGGGCGACCTCCGCTTCTCCGCACGATTCGGGGTGAACGCCTGATGCGCGTCCCCCTCGAATGGCTGTCCGACCTCGTCGACCTCTCAGCGGTCGACGACGCACACGTCCTCGCCGCGGAGCTCGCGGGCATCGGCCTCGAGGAGGAGGAGTTCTTCGGTCCCCAGACGACCGGTCCCCTCGTCGTCGGCCGGGTCCTCACCGCGGAGCCCGAGGAGCACTCGAACGGCAAGACCGTCAACTGGTGCAGCGTCGACGTGGGCGAGGAGCAGCCGCGCGGCATCGTCTGCGGCGCCCATAACTTCGGACCCGGCGACCTCGTCGTCGCGGCGCTGCCGGGAGCCGTCCTGCCGGGCGACTTCGCGATCGCGGCGCGCAGGACCTACGGCCACGTGTCCGATGGCATGATCTGCTCGCAGCGCGAGCTGGGCCTGGGCGACGACCACGACGGCATCATCGTGCTCTCCGCCCTGGGACTGACCGGCGAACCCGGTGACGACGCGATCGAGCTCCTGGGCCTCGACCGGGTGACCCTCGACGTCAACGTCACCCCGGACCGCGGCTATCAGCTGAGCATGCGCGGCATCGCCCGCGAGTTCGCGATGCTCAAGGGCCAGGACTTCACCGACCCCGCGCAGATCGATGTCGACGCGCCCACGGCGGACGGGTTCCCCGTCGATCTGGACGACGCGGCGCCGATCCACGGTGAGCCCGGCTGCTCGCGGTTCACGGCGCTCACCGTCACGGGCATCGACCCCTCTGTGCGCACGCCGTTCTGGATGGCGCGCCGCCTCCTCGAGGCGGGCATGCGCCCCATCAGCCTGACCGTCGACGTCACGAACTACGTGATGCTCGAACTGGGACAGCCGCTGCACGCGTACGACGCGCAGAAGCTCGCGGGCCCCATCACGGTGCGCCGGGCACGCGCCCGCGAGACCCTCGTGACGCTCGACGACGTCACGCGCACCCTCCATCCGGAGGACCTCCTCATCACGGACGCGGGCGACGGCGCTGCAGCCTCCCGCATCATCGGCCTCGCCGGCGTCATGGGATCTGCAGCCCTCGAGGTGACGGAGTCCACGCGCGACGTCGTGCTCGAGGCCGCGCACTTCGACCCCATCTCGATCGCTCGCACCGCACGGCGCCACAAGCTGCCCAGCGAGGCGGCGCGCCGCTTCGAGCGCGGAGTCGACCCCGCACTGGGTCCGGCCGCAGCGCGCCGTGCCGCGAACCTCCTCGTCGAGCTCGCCGGCGGCACGCTCAGCCCGGACGCGACGGTTGAGGGCGAAGCGCCCGCTCCCCGCATCGTCGAGATGTCCGCGGGGCTTCCGTCCGCACGCGTGGGCGTCGACTACTCCGTCGACCGCGTCGTCGAGCTGCTCGCCGCTGTGGGCGCCTCGACCGAGGTCGTCGAGACGGATGCGCAGGACGGTCCCGTCCTGCGGGTGACCGTCCCGACGTGGCGCTCCGACCTCACCTCGGACGTCGATCTCGTCGAGGAGGTCGTCCGCGCCGGCGGCTACGAGGAGATCCCCTCGGTGCAGCCGCAGGCGCCCGGCGGCGCCGGTCTCACACCCGCGCAGCGCACGCGCCGTCGCGTCTCGAACCTGCTCGCGAACCGCGGCCTCAGCGAAGTGCTCACCTACCCGTTCACCTCCCTCGACCGTGCGGACGCGCTCCTCATCCCCGCGGACGATCCGCGCCGCAGGCTCGTCCGGCTCGCGAACCCGCTGGGCGAGGACCGTCCCTACATGCGGTCACATCTGCTGGGCACGCTGCTCGACGCCGTCGTGCGCAACAGCGGACGCGGTTTCAAGGACGTCGCCGTCTTCGAGGCGGGCCTCGTGACGGTCGGCGGCCTTCCGCAGCCCGAAGAGGCCGCGCACTTCGCACCGGGTCATCACCCGGAGGCCGCGGAGCTCGAGGCCATCCGGTCCTCGGTCCCCGCCCAGCCGTTCCACGTCGCCGGCGTCCTCGCCGGGCACGCCGAGCTGTCCGGACCCGCCTCCGCGGGCCGCCGCGCGGACGCGCAGGACGCCATCGACCTCGTCCACCGCATCGCGACGGCCAACGGGCAGACGGTGCGCGCCGAGGCCGCGGCGTTCGCACCCTGGCACCCGGGCCGTTGCGCCCGCTTCGTCCTGGCCGACGGCTCCGAGCTGGGGCACGCGGGCGAACTGCATCCGAAGGTGTGCGAGAACCTCGGCCTGCCCGCGCGGACCGTCGCCTTCGAGATCGACCTCGACGCGCTGATCGCCCAGGAGGACCGCCGGACCTGGTCCGGTGCGCTGTCCACCTACCCGGTGTCGCGTCAGGACGTCGCACTCGTCGTCGACGCGGAGCTGCCCGCGAGCACGCTCATGGCCACGCTGCGCGAGGCGGCAGGCTCCGAGCTGGAGCTCCTCGAGGTGTTCGACGTGTACACGGGCGACCAGGTCCCGGAGGGCCGGAAGTCGGTGGCACTGCGAATGACCTTCCGCGCAGCCGACCGCACCCTCACCGCGGACGAGGCCTCCGCCCTGCGCGAGGCGGCGACGCAGGCCGCAGCGTCCGCCCACGGCGCGGAGGTCCGCTCATGAGCGACACCGTCGCATCGACCGTTCCTCCGGTCGACCCCGCGTCCGGCCTGGCGATCGTCACGGGCGGGACGCGAGGCATCGGCCGCGCCCTCACCCGAGGCCTCGCCGCCGCCGGGCATCCGGTGCTCCTCACCGGCCGCAGCGCGCAGAGCGCGCGGGCCGCGGCGCTCGAAATCGCCGCGGAGGCCGGCGCGGGACGCATCGAGGGCGTCGCCCTCGACGTGACGGACTCCGCCTCCGTCGAGGCCTTCGCCCGGTCCGTCGAGGCGCTCGCGCAGCAGTGGGGGACGCCCCTGCGGACGCTCGTGAACAACGCGGGTCTCGTCGAGGCGACGGAGGGTCCGCTCTGGGAGGCGGACGCGGAGGACCTCGCCGCCGTCGTCGACACGAACCTCACCGGTCCGATCCGCGTGATCCGCGCCCTGCTGCCGCAGCTGCTGGCCGCGGCGGAGTCGACGGGTGCACCCGTGCGGATCATCGACCTGAACTCCGGCTCCGGAGCGCAGGGCACTCCCGCGCACCCGGCGTACTCCGCCGCGAAGACCGGACTGTTCCGGATCGCCGAGTCGCTCGTTCACTACGGGCACGACCGCGGTCTGCGCGTCTTCGAGATGTCGCCCGGCGTCGTCGAATCTGACATGACCCGTTCGATGCCGATGCACGACCACCGGACCGGTGCGGACTGGACGGACCTGCAGGAGGTCGCGGACCTCGCGGTCGCGCTGGCCTCGGGAGAGCTGGACGCGTGGACCGGTCGCTATGTCCGTGCGGGCGTCGACACGCCGGCATCCCTCGAGCAGCGGACGCAGTCCCTCGTCACGGGAGATGGCTTCCGCACACTCGACATGCGCATGCGCTAGTCTTGCCGCGCCCCCGCGCTTACCCCTGCCGAGGAGAGGAGACCCGTGGACATCTTCTGGACGATCGTGCTGGGCCTCGCCAATGCACTCATCGTCGGGGTCTTCGTCCGTCGCCTCATCTCCGTGGGCACGGGCGCGCTGCGCAACACCGTCGTCTCCGTCGTCATGGGCCTCTCGATCTGGCCCGTGACCCTCCAGGCATTCGACATGCTGCAGATAGTCCAGCGGGGGACGGTCCCGTTCCTGGGGATGAGCTTCCCGGCCGTCATGGTCTTCCTGCTCATCTTCAGCTGGTTCATCGCCATCCAGCTGTACGTCATGCTCGCGATCGAGCTCGTCCTGCCCTCCGGGTCGTTCTCGCAGGCTGCGCGGACGGCCGCGCGGTTGCCCACCTGGTACCGCCGCGTCCGCCGGATAGGCGAGATCCAGAACCTCCTCATCCGCTTCGGCCTGCGCCAGTATCTGCGACCGCGGATCCCCACGACCCTGCGCGTGTCGATGCGCGAGGTCGCACACGCCGCTGCACAGGCGCTCGCGGCCGCGGGCGTCACCTTCGTGAAGCTGGGGCAGTTCGTCGCGACCCGGGCGGACATGATCCCGGCGGAGTTCGTCGAGGAGTTCTCCGCCCTCCAGTCGGACGTCCCGCCCGTGCCGCTGTCCGTCGTGCGGCCGGAGCTCGAGCGCGCGTGGGGACGCACGATCGAAGACGTGTGCCGCGAGTTCGACGAGAAGCCGCTCGCCGCAGCCTCCGTCGCGCAGGTCCACCGGGCGGTCCTCCACAGCGGCAAGGAGGTCGTCGTCAAGGTCCAGCGCCCCAACCTGCGCAGGCAGGTGCGTGCGGACTCGGACATCATCATGGTGCTCGCCGAGCGGTTCGAGCGGACCGCGTCGTGGGCCCGCGGCATCGGCCTCACGACCATCGTCCGCGGCTTCCTCGACTCGCTCGCGGAGGAGCTCGACTACCGCGGCGAGATCCGGCAGACGCGTGCGATGCGCGAGGACCTCGAGTCGCGGCCGACCGCACTCGTGCGCATCCCCGTCGTCCACGAGGAGCTGTCCGGGCGGCAGGTCATCGTCATGGAGCGGATGCCCGGCCGCCCGCTGGCGCGCGGCGAGGAGGTCCTGGGAGGCCTCTCGACGATCGCGCGCCGGGAGATGGCGGAACAGCTGTTCCTCGTCGTCGCCCGGCAGATGCTGGAGTCCGGCGTCTTCCACTCCGATCTGCATGCCGGCAACATCATGATCTCCGACTCCGCGCGGATCGGCCTCATCGACTTCGGCGCCGTGGGCCGCCTCGACTCGCGCGACCGGCACGACGTCCTCCAACTGCTCCTCGCCTTCGAGCAGCAGAACTCGCTGGCGGCGACGAACGCGGTCATCGACCTCTTCGGAGTCCAGTCCGGGATGGACCTGCGCAACGTGCAGCGCGAGATCGGACAGATCATGCTCAAGTACGACGGCGGGGTCGCCTCGGCGACGGCCGGCACGGACGGGGGAGCGGCCTCGGGCTTCTTCCGCGAGCTGCTCTCCTTCATCCTCGACCACGGGTTCACGATGCCGTCGGCGGTCGCCCAGGCGTTCCGCGCGATCACGACCCTCGAGGACAGCCTGCGGCGGCTCGACCCCACGGCTGACCTCCTGGGACTCGTGCGCTCCCACGGCCGGATGCTGCTCGCGGAGTCGCGGAACATGCGGGACTCGCTGCGCAGCGCGATGCTGTACGCGAACTCGACCGGCCCCGTCATCGCGAACTTCCCCGTCGAGCTCTCGCGCGTCGTCAAGCACCTGCAGGACGGGACGCTGGACATCGGCACGAGCGGACTCAACATCGACCTCATCCGCACACTCGTGCGCACGGTCGTCGACCAGCTCGTCCAGGTCGTCCTCGCGACGGCTCTCGTCCTCGCCGGTGTCATCATGATGGCCTTCGACTTCGGTCCGCCGCTGGCGGAGGGTCTCACGATCTTCACGTACTTCGGGGCCTGGGTCTTACTGGGGGGGATGGTCCTCGCCGCGATCGTCCTCGCACCCGCGCTGCGGGACCGCCGGGCCGACGCACTCGCACCGCCCGATCAGCGCTGACGGACTCGCACGCAGATGCACGAGGGGTCCTGCTCCACCTCATGGTGGATCAGGACCCCTCGTGCGTGGGGAGAGCGGATCAGAAGGCCGGCAGCACCGCGCCGTCCGACCACGTGTCCTCGATGTACTGCTTGACCTCGTCGGAGTGCAGCAGATCGTCGAGGGCGATGATCGCCTCGTTCGTCTCGTCGCCGGCGCGGACGGCCAGGAAGTTCGAGTACGGGTTGCCCTCGCCGTCCTCGACGAGGATGCTGTCCTCCGTCGGGGAGAGTCCGGCCTCGAGGGCGTTGTTGCCGTTGATGACCGAGGCATCGGTGTCCGCCAGGGTGCGAGCGAGCTGCGCGGCGTCCGCCTCGACGAACTCGAGGTTCTTCGGGTTGTCCGCGACGTCGTGGATCGTCGCCGTCACCGCGTCGACCCCGTCGGCCAGCCCGATGACGCCGGCCTGGGCGAGGAGGTCGAGCGCGCGGCCCTGGTTGGAGGGATCGTTGTTGATGCCGATCGTCGCACCGTCCGGCAGGTCCTCGATGTTCTCGAGCGTCTCCGAGTACAGGGCGAAGGGTTCGATATGGACTCCCTCGAAGTGGGCGAGCTCGTAGCCCTGGCCCTCGACCTCGGACTCGTAGTACGGGAGGTGCTGGAAGTAGTTCGCGTCGAGGTCACCGTCGACCAGCGCCTTGTTGGGCGCCGTGTAGTCGGTGAATTCCTTGATCTCGAGGTCGAGTCCCGCGTCCTCGGCGAGGTTCTCGTCGACGAAGCGGAGGATGTCGCCGTGGGGCACGGGCGAGACGCCGACAGTGAGCGTCGTGACGCCGTCGGACTCCTGGCCGACGGTCTCCTCGTCGCCGCCGCCTGCGCCGCAGGCGCTCAGGGTGAGGACGGTCGCCGCGACGGCGGCTGCGAGGGTGAGAGACGTGCGCATGGTTCTCCTTCGGATGATGCGGTGGTGGGTGAGGCTGGGGGAGTCCGGAGCGATCACTTGCGGTGATCGACCGCGCGGGCGAGCAGATCGCCCAGCAGCTGGATGAGGCCGACGCAGGCGACGAGCAGGACGATGCACGCGATCATCGTGTCCGTCTGGTAGCGCTGGTAGCCGTATGAGATGGCGAGGGCGCCCAGACCGCCGCCGCCCACGGCACCGGCCATCGCCGTGTAGCTCACGAGCGCCACGGACGTGACCGTCGCGCCGGAGACGAGGCCGGGCAGCGCCTCGGGGACGAGCACCTGCCGGATGAGCTGCCACCGGCCGGCTCCCATCATCTGGACCGCTTCGATCTTGCCCGCGGACACCTCGCGCAGCGCGGACTCGACGAGGCGCGCGTAGAACGGGATGGCGCTCACGGTGAGCGACACGACCGCCGCCTGCCAGCCCAGGGCCGAATCCGTGATGAAGCGGGCCAGGGGGATGAGCGCGATCATGAGGATGATGAACGGGATCGAGCGGCCGATGTCGACGACGACGGACACGACGCGGTAGACCACGGGGTTCGCCGCGAGCGATTTCTTCGCCGTCATGTAGAGCCAGATGCCCAGGGGCAGACCGGCGATGATCGCGAAGAGCGTCGCGAAGAGCGTCATGAGAAGGGTGTCGCCCAGTGCGGGCCACAGCTCCACGCGGATGGCCGGGTTCTCGAACCAGGTGGGGCGGTCGGCGGTCATGCGGCCTCCTCGACGTGGATCCCGCCGTCGCGCAGGATGGAGGAGAGGGCGTCGCGAGCATCGCGGTCCGCGCAGAGCAGGCGGATGCGGCCCACCGGCTTCCCGTCGATCGTCTCGAGGGTGCCGGACTCGACCTCGGCCTCGGGCGCTCCGGCCGCACGTGCGAGTGCGAAGACCTGGGCGAGCGACGTGCCCGCGAGCGACACCTCGAGGGCGCGTCCGTCGATGCCCTGGGGGGACGGCGGCAGGGGGACGAGGTCCTTGGCGAGCGGGGTGCCTGGGGAGGAGAGGATCTCCTGGAGAGAGCCGGTCTGCGTGACGGCCCCGTTCTCCAGCAGCGTGGCTGAGTCGCAGATCTCGCGGACCACGGACATCTCGTGCGTGATGATGAGCACGGTGATGTCCAGGCGGTCGCGCAGCGAGGAGATGAGGGAGAGGATCTGGCCCGTCGTCTGCGTGTCGAGAGCGCTCGTCGGCTCGTCGCAGAGGAGGATCCTGGGCTCCGTCGCCAGCGCGCGGGCGATGCCGACGCGCTGCTGCTGACCGCCGGACAGCTGTGCGGGGTGGTTCCCGGCACGATCGGACAGCCCCACGAGGTCGAGCAGCTCGCGTGCGCGGGCGCGTCGCTCGGCGCGGGGGACCCCGGCGACCTGGAGCGGGTGCTCGACGTTCGCCAGCGCGGTGCGGGAGTCCAGCAGGTTCGCGTGCTGGAAGACCATGCCGATGCTGCGGCGCGACCGGCGCAGGGCGGCGCCGCGCTGCTGCGTGATGTCGAGTCCGTCGACGACTGCGCTGCCGCTCGTCGCGGGCTCGAGCCCGGTGAGGCAGCGGATGAGGGTCGATTTGCCGGCGCCGGAGCGGCCTACGATGCCATGGATCTCTCCGGCGGCGACGGACAGCGAGATGCCCTCCAGCGCGGTGACGCCTGCGAACTCCTTGCGGAGATCTCTGAGTTCGATCAAGGGGTGTCCTCGTCTGAGTGCGGAGCCGGGATCGCCGGCAAACGTTCACATTCTGGACTCCCCGCACCGCGGGAGAGACATCGTTCGTCATATTCCGCAACAGTCCGCATGACACCGCGCCCCCGCCCGCCGGAGGGTGGGTGGGGGCGCGCTGTGAGAGGGTGCGGTGGCTCGACTCAGACGGTGAGGATGACCTTGCCCGTCGTGCGGCGACCCTCGAGGGCGCGGTGGGCCTCCTCTGCCTCCGCGAGGGGGAACGTCTGCCCCACGCGGAAGTCCAGCCAGCCGTCCTTCAGGCCATCGAAGAGCATGGCCGAGCGCTCGGCGAGCTCCTCCGGCGTGCGTACGAACCAGGCGAGCGAGGGACGGGAGAGGAAGACGCCGCCCTCGCCGTTGAGGCGCTGGATGTCGAACGGCGGCACCTGTCCGGACGCGCCGCCGAAGAGGACGAGCGAGCCGCGCACCGCGGTCGCCCGCAGCGACGCATCGAAGGTGTCCTTGCCGACTCCGTCGTACGCCACGTCGACGCCGCGGCCGTCCGTGAGGTCGAAGACCTTCTGCGCGACGTCGACGCCCTCGCCGTAGAGGAACACCTCGTCCGCACCGGCGTCGCGGGCCAGCTGCGCCTTCTCCTCCGTCGACACGGTGCCGATGACCCGTCCGCCCAGGTGCTTGATGAGCTGGATGAGCAGGAGGCCCACGCCGCCGGCGGCCGCGTGGACGAGGGCCGTCTGACCCGGCACGATCCGGTGCGAGTCGGTCACGAGGTACTGGGCGGTGAGGCCCTGGAGCGGGATCGCCGCGGCGGCGGCGAAGTCGACGCCCTCCGGCACCCGCATCGCCACGTCGGCACGGACGATCGCATGCGTCGCGTACGAGCCCGGCGCATCGTGCCAGGCGACGCGATCGCCCTCACTCCAGAGGGTGACGCCCTCGCCCACGGCGGTCACGACGCCGGCGCCCTCGACGCCCACGGTGTGGGGGTAGTCCATGGGGTACACACCGGAGCGGCGGTACGTGTCGATGAAGTTGATGCCCGCGGCGTGCACCTCGACGAGGATCTCGCCCTCGCCCGGCTCCGCGACGTCGATCGGTCCGTACTCGAGGACCTCGGGTCCTCCGGCCTCCAGGGCCCTCACTCCGAATGCTTCCACCATGGTCCGCCTCATCTCCGCGCGGTCGCCGCGCCGGTTCGGGTCTACGCTGACAGCACGACACTAACGCGCAGCCGCGCTGCGGCACGAGAGCGTTCGGCAGTCGGACGCGCGGTGCACCCCGTGCCGGACAACAGGGTGTATGATTATTCGCATGAGTGAATACACTGTGGCGGTCTCTGGTGCCACCGGGTACGCGGGCGGTGAGCTCCTCCGCCTGCTGGCCGGGCACCCGCGCCTTCGCGTCACGACGGTCGCGGGCCATTCGACGGCGGGCGACGCGCTGGGTCAGCACCAGCCCCACCTCGCGGCGTACGCGGACCGGGTCATCGTCCCCTCGACCGCGCAGGAGCTCGCGGGTCACGACGTCGTCGTCCTCGCGCTGCCGCACGGCGCCTCTGGGGCGATCGCCGCGGAGCTCGAGCAGACGAGCCCCGGGACCCTCATCCTCGACCTCGCCGCCGACCACCGGCTGCAGGACGCGTCGGCGTGGACGGAGTTCTACGGCGGCGAGCACCCCGGCACGTGGACCTATGGACTCCCGGAGCTCCTGCGCGCGGACGGGACGAAGCAGCGCGAGGCTCTCCGTGAGGCGACGCGGATCGCCGTCCCCGGCTGCAACGTCACCGCCGTGACTCTGGGTCTCCAGCCGCTCCTCGCCGCCGGGTTCGTCGACCCGACCCGACTCACCGCGGCACTGGCCAACGGGGTCTCCGGCGCGGGGAAGGCGCTCAAGCCCCACCTGCTGGCCGGTGAGATCCTCTCCGACGTGAGCTCGTACGGGCAGGCGGGAACGCACCGGCACGTCCCGGAGATCGAGCAGAACCTCGCCGGAGTGCTGGGCGTCGACCCGGGCCGGCAGCACGACGGCGCCGTGAGAATCTCCTTCACCCCCACTCTCGTCCCCGTCGTCCGCGGCATCCACGCGACCCTCTCCGCGCCCCTGGTGCCCGGTGTGAGCCCGGACGAGGCTGCAGAGCGTGCAGCAGAGGCCTTCGCGTCCGCCTACGCGGACGAACCGTTCGTGACTGCCCTGCCGCAGGGCCGGTGGCCGCGCACGTCGTCCGTCACCGGCTCGAACACCGCGCAGATCCAGTGGGCGCTCGATGCCCGGGCCGGGACCGTCCTCGTGACGGTGGCCCTCGACAACCTGGTCCGCGGCACCGCGGGTCAGGCCCTGCAGTCCGCGCACCTCGCCCTGGGCCTCGACGAGGCGCTCGCCCTCCCCGTGAATGGAGTCGCACCATGACGATCACCCACCCGTCCGGCTTCCGCGCCGCAGGGAGCGCCGTGGGCCTCAAGCCCTCCGGCAGGCCTGACCTCACCCTCGTCGTGAACGACGGACCGTCCGACGCGGTCGCCGCCGTCTACACGTCGAACCGCTGCAAGGCGAACCCCGTCCTCTGGTCGGAGACCGCCGGTGCGGACGGCCGCGCCCGCGCCGTCGTGCTCAACTCCGGCGGCGCGAACTGCTACACCGGCAGCTTCGGCTTCCAGACGTCCCACATGACCGCCGAGCGGGCCGGCGAACTGCTCGACGTGTCCGCGCAGGACGTCCTCATCTGCTCGACCGGCCTCATCGGGGTGGGCGGCCAGGACTTCCGGGATCGGATCCTGGGCGGCCTGCCGGACCTCGTCACGGCTGCGGGCTCCGAGCCCCGGCACGGGCAGGACTCCGCCGAGGCCATCATGACGACCGACACCGTGCCCAAGACGATCGAGCGCACCGCGCAGGTCGACGGTGCGGCCGGCGCCCCCGGCGAATACCGCATGGGCGGCATGGCGAAGGGCGCTGGCATGCTGGCCCCCGGTCTCGCGACGATGCTCGTCGTCCTCACGACGGACGCGGACCTGCCGGCCGCGGTGCTGGACCGCGCGCTGCGCACGGCGACCGCGCAGTCGTTCGACCGCCTCGACACGGACGGCTGCATGTCGACGAACGACACGGTCATCCTCATGGCTTCGGGCGCCTCCGGCGCGACGCCGGACGAGGGGTCCTTCACGGAGCTCCTCACGGACGCGTGCCTCGACCTCATGCGGCAGCTCCATGTGGACGCGGAGGGTGCGCACCACGACATCGCGATCACGACCTCGGGAGCGGCGAGCGTCGCAGAGGCCGTCGCTGTCAGCCGATCCGTCGCCCGCTCGAACCTCTTCAAGGCCGCGATCTTCGGCGAGGACCCCAACTGGGGCCGCGTCGTCGCGCAGGTCGGGACGACCGACGCGACCTTCGATCCCGCCCGCATCGACGTGACGATCAACGGGGTGCGGGTCTGCACGGACTCGACCCCGGACGACGACCCCGAGTCCGTCGTCTTCACCCGCGAGGTGACCGTCGAGATCGACCTGAAATCCGGTCCGGAATCCGCGACCGTCTGGACCTCAGACCTCACCCACGACTACGTCGAAGAGAACAGCGCATACTCGACATGAGCACAGCAGACCCCATCACGACACCGGCCCAGCGGCTGGCGCAGGCGCAGGCGAAGGCGGACGTCCTCACGGAGGCGCTGCCCTGGATCAAGACGTTCGCGGGCGCGACCGTCGTCATCAAGTACGGCGGGAACGCGATGGTCAGCCCGGAGCTCCAGCAGGCGTTCGCGGACGACATCGCGTTCCTCCGCTTCGCGGGCATCCGCCCCATCGTCGTCCACGGCGGCGGGCCGCAGATCTCGACGATGCTCGACCGGCTGGGGATCAGCAGCGAGTTCCGTGCGGGCCAGCGCGTCACCAGTGAAGAGGCGGCGCACGTGGCCCGGATGGTGCTGGCCGGCGACGTCAACCGGGACATCGTCGCCCGCATCAACCAGAACGGCAGCGCGGCGGTGGGCCTCTCCGGCGAGGACGGCGATCTCCTGCTGGCGCGGCCCGCCACCGTCGTCGTGGGCGACGAACGCGTCGAGCTGGGCCGCGTGGGCACTGTCGCGTCCGTGTCCACGGACCTCATCCACGAGCTGCTGGACGCCGGTCGGGTGCCCGTCATCTGCTCGATCGCGGCGGAGGCGGGCGGCGAGCCCGGTCGACCGCTCAACGTGAACGCGGACCTGGCGGCGGCGGCGATCGCCCGGCACATGCGCGCGGACAAGCTCATGATGCTGACGGACGTCGCCGGTCTCTACCGGAACTGGCCGGACACGGACAGCCTCATCTCGCAGATCTCGACCGACGAGCTGCGGGAGCTGCTGCCCCGTCTGGACTCGGGGATGATCCCCAAGATGACCGCCGCGCTCGAGGCCGTCGAGGCCGGGGTGGGCCACGCCCACATCGTCGACGGCCGAGTCGCGCACTCGATCCTCCTGGAGGTCTTCACGACGGAGGGGATCGGGACGATGGTGAGCGCGGATCCGGAGGCGCTCGAGAGGACGAGGGGAGGACTCGCATGAGCAGCACGACAGACACCACGACGGACGGCGGAGCCGTGACGGCCGGGCCGGCGGGATCGGGGGTCCCGGTGCCGGACGGCGACTGGCGAACGCACCACTCCGCGTCGATCCTGCCCGCACTGGGCCGCCCGCAGCGGCTGCTGGTGCGCGGTGAGGGCGTCCACGTGTGGGACGAGACCGGCAAGCGGTACACGGACCTGCTGGCGGGCATCGCCGTCAACTCCCTGGGACATGCGCACCCGGCGATCGTCGAGGCGCTCACCGCACAGGTGGGGACGCTGGGCCACATCTCGAACTACTTCGCCTCGCCCCCGCAGATCGCCCTCGCGGAGCGCGTGCTGGACCTTGCCGGCGCACCGGAGGGTTCGAGCGTCTACTTCTCGAACTCGGGTGCGGAGGCGAACGAGGCCGCGCTCAAGATCACCCGCCGGACGGGTCGGACGAAGGTCGTCGCGGTCGAGGGGTCCTTCCACGGCCGGACGATGGGGGCGCTCGCTCTCACGTCGAAGGCCGCCTACCGCACGCCGTTCGACCCGGGGGTGCCCGGCGTCGTCCACGTGCCCTTCGGCGATGAGGAGGCGCTGCGCGCGGCGGTCGACGATCAGACCGCAGCGGTCGTCCTCGAGCCGATCCAGGGCGAGTCGGGCGTGCGCCGCCACCCCGCCGGCTATCTGCGCGCCGCGCGCCAGGCGACGACGGCCGCCGGCGCCCTGCTGGTCCTCGACGAGGTCCAGACGGGGATCGGCCGCACCGGCGCGTGGTTCGCGTTCCAGCGCCCGGAGGTGGGCGAGGGCGTCGTCCCGGACGTCATGACCCTGGCCAAGGGCCTGGGCGGCGGCATGCCGATCGGTGCGACCGTCACCTTCGGCTCCGCCGTCACACAGCTGCTGCAGCCGGGCCAGCACGGGTCGACCTACTCCGGCAACCCGCTCGCCACGGCCGTCGCGCTGGCGGTCGTCACGACTCTCGAGTCCGAGGGGCTTGTCGCGCACACCGCGGCGCTGGGGGAGCGCACCCGCGCGCTGCTGGGCGACCTGCCGCAGGTCGCCGGGATCACCGGCGCCGGGATGCTGCTGGGCGTCGAGCTGACCGACGGCCGCGCGAAGGCCGTCGCGGACGCCGCGCTGGAGGCGGGCTTCATCGTGAATCCCGTGACGGACACCCGCCTGCGCCTGGCCCCGCCCCTCATCATCACCGACGAACCGCTGCAGGAGTTCGCCCGGGTCCTGCCGGACCTCGTCGCGACCGCCGCCACGACCACGGAAGCAGGAGCATGACCCGTCACTTCCTCACGGACACGGACCTGAGCCCGGACGAGCTCACCCAGGTGCTCGACCTGGCCGACGAGCTCAAGGCCGCGCCCTACGCGCACCGCCCCCTCGAGGGTCCGCAGACCGTCGCCGTCTTCTTCGACAAGACCTCGACCCGCACCCGCGTGAGCTTCGCGGCCGGCATCAGCCAGCTGGGCGGTGCGCCCCTCATCATCAACCCGGGCGAGAGCCAGCTGGGCCACAAGGAGTCGATCGCCGACACCGCGCAGGTGCTCGAGCGCATGGTCTCCGCGATCGTGTGGCGCACGTTCGCGCAGGCGGGCCTCGAGGAGATGGCGCAGCACTCGTCCGTCCCCGTCGTGAACGCCCTGTCGGACGACTTCCACCCGTGCCAGATCCTCGCGGACCTCGTAACGATCCGCGAGCACCGGCACACCGGCACCGGGAACGGTCTGGCCGGCCTCACGATGAGCTACTTCGGAGACGGCGCGAACAACATGGCGAACTCGTACGCGCTGGGCGGGGTGAATGCGGGCATGCACGTGCGGATCGCCGCGCCGGTCGGCCACCAGCCGGCGGAGGCGATCGTCGCCGAGGCCCGGGTCCTGTCCCAGCGCACCGGCGGCTCGCTGACCGTGACGGACGACGCCGCCGAGGCCGCGGCCGGGGCGAACGTGCTCGTCACCGACACGTGGGTGTCGATGGGGCAGGACGCCGCCGGTCGCGATGACGAGTCGTCCCCGTTCGCGCCCTTCCAGGTGACGGGCGAGCTCATGGCGCTGGGCGAGGACCCGATCTTCCTCCACTGCCTGCCCGCCTACCGCGGCAAGGAGGTCGCCGCCTCGGTCATCGACGGGCCGGCCTCCGTCGTGTTCGACGAAGCGGAGAACCGCCTCCACGCGCAGAAGGCTCTGCTGGCATGGCTGCTGAGCAGCTGAGGTCGAAGACGGCGCGGCAGCAGCTGATCGTGTCGCTCATCGAGCGGCAGCCGATCGCCTCGCAGTCGGAGCTGGCGATGCGCCTCTCCGCGATGGGGGTCACCGTCACCCAGGCCACCCTCTCCCGGGACCTGGGTGAGATCGGGGCCGTCAAGGTGCGCGGGGCCTCGGGAGCGGTGTACGCGGTGCCCGGCGAGGGAGGCGAGCGGGGCACCCTCTTCTCCGCGCAGGGCGCCGACGTGTTCGACGCGCGCCTCCAGAGGCTCCTCGAGGAGCTGCTGGTCAGCGCGATCCACTCGGAGAACCTCGTCGTCCTGCGCACCCCGCCGGGTGCCGCGCAGTACCTGGCCAGTGCGATCGACCGCTCCGTCCTCACCGGTGTCATCGGCTCCATCGCGGGCGATGACACGGTCCTCGTCATCGCGGCCGCGGATGCGGGCGGGGAGACGATCGCGCGACTGTTCCTCGAGCTCGCCGGCCACGAGGTCGCCGCGGACCAGCCGACCGAGGCCGGGGAGCCCGGCCCGCAGACGTGACCTGCGCGTGCGCGGACGACGCGCATGCCTCACACTGAACCCAGACGCGCGTCCGGCGGACGCGCACCCGTGACAACCGAACAAGGAGAACCACCCCATGACTGACCGGATCGTCCTCGCCTACTCGGGCGGACTCGACACCTCCGTCGCGATCGGCTGGATCCACGACGCCACCGGCGCCGAGGTCGTGGCCATGGCCGTCGACGTCGGCCAGGACGGCGAGGACCTCGAGACCATCCGCCAGCGCGCGCTGGACTGCGGTGCGGTCGAGGCGTACGTGGCGGACGCCCGCGACGAGTTCGCGGACGAGTACTGCATGCCCGGCCTCAAGGCGAACACGCTGTACATGGACTCGTACCCCAACGTGTCCGCCCTGTCCCGCCCGCTCATCACGAAGCACCTGGTGCGCGCGGCCCGCCAGTTCGGGGCGACGACCGTGGCCCATGGCTGCACCGGCAAGGGCAACGACCAGGTCCGCTTCGAGGTGTCGCTCACGTCGCTGGCACCGGACCTCACGTGCATCGCCCCCGTCCGCGACCTGGCGCTCACCCGCGAGGCGGCGATCGAGTACGCGGAGAAGAACTCCCTGCCGATCGTCACGACGAAGTCGAACCCCTTCTCGATCGACCAGAACGTGTGGGGCCGCGCCGTGGAGACTGGATTCCTCGAGGACATCTGGAACAGCCCCACGAAGGACGTCTACGACTACACGGACGATCCTGCGTTCCCGCCGCCGGCGGACGAGGTGACGATCCGCTTCGAGAAGGGGATCCCCGTCGCGATCGACGGCCGGCCCGTCACCCCGCTCGAGGCGATCATGGAGCTCAACAAGCGCGCCGGCGCCCAGGGCATCGGCCGCATCGACATCGTCGAGGACCGCCTCGTGGGCATCAAGTCCCGTGAGGTGTACGAGGCACCGGGCGCGATGACCCTCATCGCGGCGCACCGCGAGCTGGAGAACATCACGCTCGAGCGCGAGCAGGCCCGCTTCAAGAAGCTCGTCGACCAGCGCTGGACCGAGCTGGTGTACGACGGCCAGTGGTTCTCGCCGCTCAAGAAGAACCTGGACTCCTTCATCGAGGACTCGCAGGAGTACGTGACCGGGGAGATCCGCATGGTGCTGCACGGCGGTCGTGCGACCGTCGAGGGCCGCCGGTCGGATTCGACGCTGTACGACTTCGGACTGGCGACCTACGACGAGGGTCAGACCTTCGACCAGTCCGCGGCGCGCGGCTTCATCGACATCTACGGACTGTCGTCCAAGCAGGCGGCGGCGCGCGACGTGCGGTTCGGCAAGGACATGCTCAAGTGACCGGAGCGCCGAACGCCGCCGCAGGTGCCGCCGGGCAGGACGGGGAGCGGGTCGCCCTGTGGGGCGGCCGGTTCGCGGCCGGGCCCGCGGATGCGCTCGCGCAGCTGTCGAAGTCGACGGACTTCGACTGGCGCTTGGCCCGCTACGACCTCGCGGCGTCCCGGGCCCACGCCCGCGTGCTGTCCGGCGCGGGACTCCTGACGGACGATGACCTCTCCGCGATGATCGCGGCGCTCGACGAGCTCGAGCGCCGCGTGGTCGCGGGGGAGTTCCTGCCCGCGCAGGACGACGAGGACGTGCACTCCGCCCTGGAGCGCGGGCTCATGGAGGTCGCGGGTGCGGAGCTGGGCGGTCGCCTGCGGGCCGGCCGCTCGCGCAACGACCAGATCGCGACGTTCGGCCGCATGTACCTGCGCGACCACGCGCGGGTGATCGGCGGCCTCGTCCTGGACGTCGTCGACGCACTCATCGCACAGTCGGAGGCGCACCCGGACGCGGCGATGCCCGGACGGACCCATCTCCAGCACGCCCAGCCGGTCCTCCTGGCGCATCACTTGCTGGCGCACGCGTGGCCGCTGCTGCGCGACGTCGCGCGTCTGGTCGACCTGGACGCACGACTCGCGGTGTCGCCGTACGGGTCCGGCGCGCTGGCGGGGTCGTCCCTGGGGCTGGACCCCCAGGCGGTCGCGGAGGAGCTGGGCTTCAGCGATTCGGTCGAGAACTCGATCGACGGAACGGCCTCCCGCGACGTGTTCGCGGAGTTCGCGTTCGTGACCGCCATGATCGGCGTCGACCTGTCGCGGCTGAGCGAGGAGATCATCGTGTGGGCGACGAAGGAGTTCTCCTTCGTGACCCTGGACGATGCGTTCTCCACCGGCTCGTCGATCATGCCGCAGAAGAAGAACCCGGACGTCGCCGAGCTGACGCGCGGCAAATCCGGGCGGCTCATCGGCGACCTCACCGGTCTGCTGGCAACGCTCAAGGCGATGCCGCTCGCGTACAACCGGGACCTCCAGGAGGACAAGGAACCCGTGTTCGACGCGACGGACACCCTGGAGCTGCTGCTGCCGGCCTTCACCGGGATGGTCGCGACGCTCGTCTTCGACGTCGACCGGATGGAGCACCTGGCGCCGCGCGGGTTCGCGCTCGCGACCGATGTCGCGGAATGGCTGGTGCGGCAGGGCGTTCCGTTCCGGGTCGCGCATGAGCTGTCCGGCGAGGCGGTCCGCCTGGCCGAGTCGCGCGACGTCGAGCTCTGGGACCTGACGGACGAGGACTACGCGGGGATCTCCCCGCACCTCACCCCCGCGGTCCGCGAGGTCCTCACCACCCGCGGCTCGATCGACTCGCGCAATGCGAAGGGCGGCACCGCCCGCACCGCGGTGGCCGTCCAGCTGGAGAACGCCCGGGCCGAGTCCGCGCGGCTGCGCGACTTCGCCGCCTCGCGCCTCCGCTGACGGACACCCCCTCACGCCGCCCTCCGGACACGCACCCCGTGCGCGCCCGGAGGGCGGCTACACTTGCACCCGGCGTCCGACCGCACAGGTCGCGACCGGGCGGGAAAGGAAGACTGTGACCGACATCCTCAGCGAACTGCAGGCACGAGGGCTGGTAGCGCTGTCCACCGACGAGGACGCGCTGCGGAAGGCGCTCACGGAGGAGACGGTCCGGTTCTATGTGGGCTTCGACCCCACCGCCCCCAGCCTGCACATGGGGAACCTCGTCCAGATCCTCACCGCCAAGCGCCTGCAGGCCGCCGGTCACCAGCCGTTCGCGCTGGTGGGCGGAGCGACCGGCCTGATCGGCGATCCGCGCATGTCGGGGGAGCGCACCCTCAACCCGCGGGAGGTCGTCGACGGGTGGGTGGAGAGCATCCGCGGCCAGATCGAGCGCTTCCTCGATTTCGACGGACCCGTCGCCGCTCAGATGGTCAACAATCTGGACTGGACCGGCGGGCTCAGCGCACTCGACTTCCTGCGGGACATCGGCAAGCACTTCTCCGTCAACCGGATGCTCGCGAAGGAGACCGTCGCGACGCGTCTGAACAGCGAGCACGGGATCTCGTTCACGGAGTTCTCCTACCAGATCCTCCAGGGCAACGACTTCCTGGAGCTGCACCGTCGCCACGGCATCACGATGCAGACGGGCGGCTCCGACCAGTGGGGCAATCTGACCTCGGGCACGGACCTCATCCGACGGGTGGAGCAGCGCACCGTCCACGCGATGGCGACGCCGCTCATCACGAAGGCGGACGGCACGAAGTTCGGCAAGACGGAGTCCGGCACGGTCTGGTTGGACCCGGCTCTCACCAGCCCGTATGCCTTCAGCCAGTTCTGGCTCAACGCGGACGACCGCGACGTCCTCACGTACCTCCACGTGTTCTCCTTCCGCTCGCTCGAGGAGATCGAGGACATCCGGGTCCGGTTCGAGGAGGCGCCCCACACGCGACTGGCGCAGAAGGAACTCGCGCACGAGGTCACGGCGATGGTCCACGGCGAGGAGCAGGCGGCACAGGCGTTCGCCGCGGCGGACGCGCTGTTCCGCGGTGGGGAGCTGCGCGACATCGCGCCCGCCACCCTGGCCGCCGCGACCGCAGAGCTGCCGCGCGGGGAGGTGACCGCCGCGCAGCTGGCCGAGGGCCTGCCCGTCGCGGACGCGCTCGCGCTGGCCGGCATCGTGAAGTCCAAGTCGGAGGGACGCCGCGCGACGCGCGAGGGCGGTGCCTCCGTCAACAACGCGAAGGTCGACGGCGAGGACGCGGTCCTCACGCAGGCGGACGTGCTGGACGCAGGCGAGACTGGCGTCATCGTCCTGCGTCGGGGCAAGAAGACCCTGGGCGCCCTCACCGTCGTCCGGGGCTGAGGCCCTCAGCGGAGGAGGGGCCGCGTCCGGAGCGGCGGCCCCATGCACAGCGGGCGGGGCGGTGGACGACCGGGGCCGGTGGGAGTGATCGGATGATCGGGGACACGACGAGGCGCGATGACGCGCGAGGCGCACTGGTGTTCACGATCCTGGCACTGGCCGCCGGCTGGATCGTCCTCGCACCCCTCTGGCTCCTGGTCGACGGGCGACCCGTCTACGCGAGCGGCGGTGCCGGACCGGTCGGCGGGACGGACGCGGTCCGAGCCCTCCTGCTCCAGGTGTTCCCGGCGGTCATGATGCTCACGCCCGCTCTGGCCGCATGGGTGACGATGCGGTGGGTCCACGGCATCCGCTTCCGCACGATGCTCACCGACCTGGGACTGGGTGTCCCGCCCGCCACGCGCAGACGCCCGTTCGTCACCCTCCTGCTCTGGAGCCTCCTGGCGATCGCGGGAACGATCGGCCTCGTCGTGGCGTCCGTGGCGGTCGCGGCACTGCTGGGCTTCCTTCCGGTCGATCGCAGCCTGCCCGTCCTGGCATCCGCGGCGCAGGAGACGGGTCTGCCGGTCGGCCTGCTGCTGGCGTTGCAGCTCGTGTCCGTCCCCGTGGCGGCCGTCGTGCCCAACGCCTTCTTCGCCGCGGGCGAGGAGATCGGGTGGCGCGGGTACCTGCTGCCGCGCCTGCGCAGACTCTGGGGAGCCCCGGTGGCCGTGATCGTGTCCGGCATCGTGTGGGGCGCGTGGCACGCGCCGGTCATCCTGCTGGGCTACAACTTCTCCCGGCCCGATGGTGGGGGAGTGCTGCTCATGATCGCCGGTTGCGTGGCCGTAGGCGCGTGGTTCAGCTGGCTCGCCCTCGCCGGCCGGACGATCTGGCCGGCGATCGTGGCGCACGGCGCCCTCAACGCCTCGGCTGCGTTCTACCTGCTGGTGTCCGGTGACCCGCAGGTCGACGGTGCTCTGGCCGGCCCGCTGGGTGTGGCCGGCTGGCTCGCGTTCGGCGTGATGGGCACCGTCCTGCTGGCGGTGTACCACCGTCGGTCATGGCACGCTCACCAGGTGTGATGGGTGCCATAGGGTTCTGAGTTGCGGGTGGGTGAACTCCTGGCGTAGGTTTATACCTGTTGCTCGACGGGAACACCGAAGAGAACGGGATGGCCGGTCGGATACGAACCGCAGTTGTCCCGGTACCACTGGAACGGCAGTCGGCAACAGGTTCCACACACGGTGATGATCCGCTGGGCAGTTTCAGCGGGGCGAAGCGTGTGGCGCAGGTCACGGAGACGGGATTTGCGTCGCAGGGCCGGGTGGGGATAGAGTTTCATCTCGTCGCTCTGCAGCAGGGTGGCCCTCAGGGGGCCGGCTGGCAGCGGGTGGCGGTAGATGTAAACGTAGAACTTATCAGGCCTTACGGTGAGTGCTGGGTGTGTTTGCGCCTGGTGTGAGCGGTTTGTGC
>NZ_HE978602.1:422911-424263 GCF_000285835.1 Brevibacterium senegalense | reverse complement strand
GTGTGAGGGCTGGGGGACGGCCACGCGGATGCCTGTCGACACCAGCGGGGTGTGCACGCTCATGGTCGGCCCCTGCCCAGGGTGGCCGGGGGTGGGCTTGTCCATGTGGAAGGTCTCCACGAGTGTGGGCACGATCGTGGTCTTCCACAGCAGGGTCGATGTCTCAGGGGCACTCATGCTCAGCGGCTTGTGTGTGGGGGTGGTCAGGTTGCAGGCCTGCATGTGTTCGGACAGGGCGGCCCGGCTGGCGGCCAGCAGCTGCCAGTCCCGCTTGTTGCGGTCACGCTCACGGTCGATGTTCCGCCATGCGCGGGTGCGGGCCTCGTTCTCCCGGGTGATCCTGTTCTCCAGGCTGGCCAGCTGGGAGTCCTTCCACGCCTGGAACCGGTTCCGCTCGTCGGCCAGTGCGGTGCGCTGACGGGTGCGGACCTGTTCGACGTGCTCGTCCCACCGCTTCTCCTCGGCGAGGTACTCCGCCCACACCTGCGCATAAGCATCCTCAGGTGACAGCACCTGCGCGTCAGAAGCGCCAGTGGCGTCGGAGTCTCCCGAAACGTCGGAACTGTCCTGGCCTGACAGATGGGCGTGGAGTGTGTCGCGTGCTTGGGCGCGGGCAGGCGTATCGTCGGGGTGGCAGGCAGCGGTGAGGATGCCACCATCATCAACCGTGGGCGCAATGGTGGTGCTGGTGGTGCCTAAGGGGAGGATCCATTCGATCTCGTCGGCAGTGATCCGACGCATCCGCAACCGGCCTGCGGTTTTGGCCTGGTGGTGCCGGCGGCACAGGGGGTGGAGATTCGCGGGTTCGGTCCGCCCACCCTGTTCGGGGTTGTCGTGGTCGAAGGGCTCCCCGTGGTCGAGGTCGCAGTGCCGGGCAGGCCTCGCGCAGCCGGGAGCGGTGCAGGTCTGCCATTTCGAGGCGACCGCGATGCGGGTGGCCCGGTCGGGCTCGTATCGGTGGGCGACGTGGTCGAGGACGCGTCCGGTGGAGGGGTCGGTGAGCATCCGGTACCAGACTGTCGAGGTGGAGGCGATGGTGCGGGCCATGTCCGCCGGCACGGGGGTGTCGGCGATCATGCCGGGACGGTTGTCGAGTCCCATGAGGGTGGTCAGGGGGACGGTGACGACGACGGTGGCGTGTTTGCGCAGGATCGAGGCGTCATCGGGGAGGGACACCTCGACCCGATACCTGCCACCCACAGTGGCAGTGTCGTCACTGGCACCACCAGCGGCACTGGTCACGTCACCACTAGCAGCACCGATGCTGTCATCAGCAACAGCACTATTCGCGCCGTCGGCGTCGGAACCCTCGGTGGTGGTGTCGCCGTCGTTGCTGGTGGCGGATTGGAGGA
>NZ_HE978602.1:402813-422604 GCF_000285835.1 Brevibacterium senegalense | reverse complement strand
CGGTGTGGGTGCGGGGACGAGCTTTGATGAGGGTGTCGAACGTCAGCTGCTGGATCATCCGCTCGTCATCGACGGACAGGTGCGTCAGCGGCGGCAACTCAACCGACTCCGGGGTGGCGTCCCCGCTGGCTGCGGTCGCGGCAGAACCGGGCGCCGAGTCGGCGCCAATGGCAGCCCCAGTGGTCCCGTCAACGCCAGCAGTGGCGCCCCTGCCGTCAGCGGTGTCCGCGGACTCCACGGGTGCTGCTTGTGGGTGGGTGATGTCGAGGAGTTTGACCTGGTTCTTCACCAGAGCCCGCGACAGGGCCTGTGCCTCGTTGAAGTGGGCGTGGACGAGCGCGGTGGGGCCTTTGGCACACAGGATGCTCTGCCCGCCGGGGAGGTCTTCGACCCAGGCGCGACGGCCCCGGTTGGCGCGGGCGGCGAGGAGGGGTTTCACATCGAGTTCCGCGATGAACTGGCTGGCTTTGCGCATGAACTGGTGCAGGCTGATCCGCTCGTCCAGGGTCGTGAGGAACACGTCCAGGGCGCGCAGGTGGCCCAGGGGCAGCCAGGCGAACTTCCGGATGAGGCTGTCCCACCGGTTGAACCGCAGACGCCCCTCCACCACGGCCCGCAGGAGGAGCGGCATGCCGATGTATGCGGTCAGGGCGTGGCCGATGTGTTTGCGGGTCAGCCCGGTCCTGGCGTTCGCGCGTGCTGCGATAGCGGCTTCGTCACTGGTGGTGAGGATGTACTCGGCGTGGTTGCAGAACGAGGAGGGGTCCGCGTCGTGCGACGAATCCAGGGGGCCCGTCGCTCCTGCTTCCTCGCTGGCACTGGCTCCTGCCGTGTTATCGGCGTCATCGGGGAAGAGCGCGTCGAGCCTGTCGCGGGAGTCCGGGGAGGTGAACGCGAGGGCCAGCACGGTGGTGGCGAGGTGGACGAGCTCGAGGGCCCGCAACCGGTCGAGGGCGAGTGTGTGGGTGGTGTAGCGGCCCATCCGGTCGGCACCGGACTCACCCTGCACGGTTGCGAGACCCGTGCCGGTCAACAGCTGGGTCCAGTCGGGGAGGGTGACGTCGTGGAGGACGGGATGACCGTGTTCCGTGACACGGCGGAGGTCTTCCAGGCTCGTGATGGGGTCGATCGCGACGAGGTCGTCGAGGGAGCGGGCGCACGCATCCGCCGCACTAGCCGTGTGGTTGGTTGTGGTGGTCATGGGGTCCGCGCCCCCTTTCCCTGACGTCGTTGTCGGGTCCCGCGTTCGAATGCAGTTCTATTATAGATGGGAACAAGGGGTCACGCAAGTCCTATTTTCTGGACATCTGGCCCACACCGCGCTCACTGCAGCCGCGTCGTCCCCTCGTGGTCGCTACCGCTCGTGATCTTCTTCGCGCAGCAGTCGTCGGCGCCCAGCCCGCTGGATCTGCACCAGTCGAGGGCGTCCTCCGGGTCGGAGTACCCGTCCGCGATGACGGTGATCCCGAAGTTCCCGTCCTCGAAGCTGCCGAAGCTGCCGGACCACAGCAGTCGGGCGTCCGGGTACTCCTCCCGCAGCGCCTGATGGTCGGCCAGGATGTCCTCGTTGGACCACACCTGCCCATCGATCTCCATTCCAGTCCGCTTCGAGCTGATCTGTGCGACCCACGCCCCCTCGACCTGGGCGACGATCTCACGCTCGTCGGTCTCCGCCAGTTGTGTGAGCGCCTCGGTCGGATCCTCCGGCAGTGAGGACGCCCCGTCAGTCCCCTGCGACCCCGAATCCGGCCCACCGAACGCCCCGCCGTCTCCGCCGTCGTCCTCCGGCTGGTCACTGCCAGCCCCCGACGGTGCCGGTGGCGCTCGGTCCGCGCCTCGTCATGACAGTTCCCGGCCTCGCGAAGGTCCTCATCGGACGCGCGATCCACCCGTACTGGGGGCACACATTGCAGATGCCCGAACCGCGCGGAGCGCTCGTCCACCCGGATGTGGCCCGGGACATGGCGACGCAGCCACCCGCTCCGCCGGAGGCGCACGCGCCACCGCAGCCTTTCGCGGCGCCCCCATCCCCCGCGTCGGCCCCTGGCCCCTACGACGGGCACGTTGCATCCCCCGGCGGGTCGTTCCCTCCGCAGCAGCCGGCCAGCGGTGCGGGGGCCTCCCCCGGCAGCCGGTGCAGGCCCGCAGACGCCCGCGCAGCCGTTCGACCGCCGTCGTGCGACGTTCATCGCCGGTATCGCCGACGCACTGGTCGTCGCGATCGTGGGCGGCATTCTCGTCATGACACATGTCAACAGTCGTGTCTTCGGTCCGGAGGGGGTCGCGCAGGAGTACTTCTCCGCACTGTCCGACGGAGACGCCCAGGCCGCACTGGAACTGGCGGATGTGGACGTCCCGGCCGAGCAGCCCACACTGCTGACGAATGAGGTCCTGAGCGCCGCGCAGGCCGCTGCCCGCCGATGTCTCCGTCGACGGGTCCACCGTGGAATCAGACAGCGCGACCGTGGACGTGAGCTATGACCTGGGCGGCAGCAAGGAGACCCTGACCCTCTCCCTGCGGAAGGCGGGCCGGACCGCGCTCTTCTTCGACGACTGGCGTCTGCAGACACCCCCGATGTCCCATCTGACCGTCGCCACACCAGTCCTCGACGCCGTCCGCGTCAACGGTGTCGCGGTGCCCACCGCGGACGGAGCCGTCGACCTTCCGGCCTTCCCGGCCCTCTACACGGTGGGCCTGGCGGAGGAGTCCGATTTCGTCTCCGCTGACGATGTGCCGGCCCGCGTCTTCTTCGCAGGTGCCGACGGGGAGTACGGTGACACCGCCACCCTGCAGGCATCCGCTTCAGACACCTTCCAGAGCGCCGTCGAGGTGCAGGTCCGCGCACATGTCGACGAATGCGCCGCGTCGTCCGAGCTGGAGCCCACGGGCTGCCCCTTCGGCGGGTCGGGTCTCTGGTACATCGACGATGCGGAGTCGGTCTCCTGGTCGATCGACGCGTACCCGATGGTGAGTGTCCAGACTCCGGAAGAGTACGGCTACTACGGCACCCCGGAGGACGCGGCCGCCTGGTACGAGGTCACGAGCACCCCGGGCGAGGCGACCGTGACCGGCACGCACGAGGACTTCTCCGGCGACAGGGAGCGGTTCGAGGAGGAGCAGACCCTCGTCGTGGGAAGCACGGCTGCGATCGTCGACGGTGAGGTGGTGTTCGAACCAGACGTCGACGACGGAGGATGGTGACCGCACAGGCGCACCGCGCTCACTCCGCCCGGCCCGCGACTGCGGTCCCCTTCACGGAGAGGTCATCGCCCACTCCCGCGATGGACACGCCCAACGGCACCTCCACCGTGACGGTCGAGCGACCCAGGTCCGGGCGACTGATGCACTCCGTCACCGTCGCGCCGTTGCGCTGAGCGACCTCGTCCGCGACGTCGCACGCGTCCGTCCCGGCCGCCTGGACGACGGCCAGCGCAGCCAGGTCCGCCGCTGTGTCGGCGCGGATCCGGGCGCTCATCCCCTGCGCGATCGTGCCGACCATGACGGCGAGCGCGACCGCCACCGCTGCGATCCCCACGGCCGGCACGGTGCTCGATCCCGCATCCCGGCGACCTGCTCGCACAACCGCCCGCAGGCCCTCACCTCGCATCGGTCCGAGCCGCTGACGCACCGCTGCGACCGGACGACGCACACGGGCGAACCGCCGCCTCACCCCTCCCTCCTCGCGGTCGCGCTCGCGGTGACGGATTCGAGGACGGGTGCCAGGCTGTCCGGTAGCGGCACCTCGACGGTCACCTCCGCGTACCCGTCGTCGTCCTCGATCGTGACGCGGGCCGCATCTCCGGCCGTCTTCCTCGCCTGGGCGATGACCTCCGTCTGCACCTCACCGCGGGCGATCTCCCGTGCCGCGGCTCGGGCGGCGTCCATCGCCCGCAGCTGGGTCGCACCGATCGCGCCGGCGCCCACGACGATCCCGATGATGAGCACAAGAGCGGGCATCACCATCGCGAACTCGGCGGCGGCCGCGCCCTCGTCCGCTCTCCGCGCACGAGACCGCAGAACACCCCGACCACCGCGAGTGCCGGCGCGCGGTGCCATGTCAGGCTCCGCCCAGACCCAGCGCTCCCGTGATGACCCCCGTGATCATCTCCTTGAGCGGATCGGACTTCAGCACGATCACGAGGAGTGCCGCGAACCCGCAGGCCGCCAGGGTCGTGATCGCGTACTCCGCCGTCGTTGCACCGGTGTCATCGGCCAGGCACTCCCGCACGTTCGCCGGCTTCACGACCGCGAGCTCAGCGACCGCCGCCTCATCTCGTCCGTCCCCGTCCGGATCCTGGTCCGGCGCCAGCAGGTCCGTTCCCGTCACCATCGTCATGGTCATCCCCTTCCGCTGCGGGGGGACTCCCCCGCCTCCGCCCCGCGGGGACCTCCCGCCGGGCACGGCAACCGAGTGGTTTGCCGTGCCACGAGAGTGGACCCGATCAGCGGGCTGCGATTGGGACGTGGAAGGGCTGTGGACACCACGGACGGATTCCACCTCCACGCGTGCGCACCTCTCCCATGCACACGAACGGCCTGTGACGCATCAGTGCGCCACAGGCCGCGTCGAGCTCGGCTGTCAGGTCAAGATGAGTCTGGTTCTCAAGCCGGGCTGAGTCGCTCGCGGATCGCGTCGAGGTCACCGCGGAGGAACAGGTCTGCAAGCACGCGGACCGTCTCGCGATCAGGCGCCTGCGACGACTCGAACTCGCCACCCTCCTCGACGTTCTCGAAGGTGATGGCATCCGGGTTGACGTTGAGGTTCCACTCATCGGAATCCGTCATGAAGACATCGCGCCAGTCCTCATCGCGGCCCACCTGCGCGACCGAGTCGTAGAGCTCCATGAATCCCTCGAGCGATGCCTCGGCCGGGGTTTCCTGCCCGTACCGGTCGTACATCGTGATCGTTCGTGCCATCGTGTGCGTCTCCTCCACAAGTCCGGACAGGTCCGCAGTGGAACCGACCGCCCCACCGGCACCACAGTATCGATCCAGTCCAGTCGCTCCGCGTGTTCCGCACTCAGAATCTCCAGAAGTCGACGACCCCGGATATCACGTCCCTCATGTGAAGGGCTCTGAGTCAGAGTCCCCGACGTCTAGCGCCCCCGACGCCAGAATCCCCCGCCCTCAGACTCCCCCGAACGCGGGCCCCAGACCGCTCACCAGTGTCAGGAGCACCGGGACGACGCCCAGCAGGACGAACGCCGGCAGCACGCACACGCCCAGCGGCAGCACGAGCATGACGCCCAGCCGCGCAGCTGCGATCTGTCGTCTGCGGTGCTCGCCGCGCCGCAGCTCGTCCGCGTGCGACTGCAGCAGCGGTGCCAGCGCGACTCCCGTCCGCGCGGAGAACCGAATGACCGCCACCACCGAGGCCAGAGCTCGTGCCGCAGGACTCTCACCTGCGACGCCATCACCCGCCGCACCTCCCGTGGTCTCCTCCCACCGGAGGTCGTCGAGTCCCCACCGTGCCGCTCGGGCGATCTGGCCCAACCCGGACCTGTCGCCTGCGGCTCGCGTCGCGTGCTCGAGCGCCCGTCCGACCGGCAGGCCCGCCTGCAGGCACACCGCAACGAGATCCAGGTCGAATGCGAGGTCGTCCACGGCCGAGGTTCCCGCCGCACCGGACTCGATCTTGCCTGCCCCACTACGAGAGCTGCCACCCGTGACTGCACCAGGCCTACCGTCCTTCGTGCCGAGGTCACGCCCACCGGCGCTGCCACTGCCGAGGCCGTGCCCACCTGCGCTGCCCCGCCCCGCGTCTCCCCCACCACTCGTCCCCGCAAGCCGCGCGAGCCGACCCCGCTGCGGCGCCCGACTCAGCAGCGCGACGCCCGCGACCACGCAGCCGACGATGAGGAGCACGACGATCACCGGGCGCCCTCCAGCATCCGCCGCATCCACAGCCTGCCGAGCGCAAGGAGGACGACCCCCGACCCGATCGACACGAGCCCCACGGGCGAGCCCAGCAGCGCCAGCGGATCCGCGCCGATGAGCAGTGCCAGCCCCAGCCCTGCCGCGGGCAGCCACGTGAGGACGGTGACGGTGGCCTGCGGGCCGGCGAGGGCGACGGCGCGCTCGCGTTCGGCCTCGGCGATCTCGCGTCGGGACCGTGCGTAGCGCTCCAGCACGTCCGCCGCGGGGGCACCTGCGGACTCCGCGACCGCCCACACGGACCCCATGCCGGTCAGCACCTGCTCGAGCGGTCCCGGCAGCGCGCCCGCGTGCCGCGCGAACGCGACGTCCGGGGCATCGCCCAGGTTCATCGACCGCGACACGCGGGTCAGCACGGCCGCCAGATCGGGGTCGCTCACCTCGGCCAGCTGGATCGTCACGGTCGCGGGCGGCAGGCCGATCCGCAGCAGCGCGGCGGCTCGGTCGATGACGGCGATGGCGCGGTGCGGGTCGGCGTCCGCCTGGTCTGCCGAGGCCGGACCCGACGCCGGACCCGCCCCCGAGGCCGCCGCACCTGGCCGCGCGCCGTCACCCAGCCGTGCCCGGCCACCCACCCGTGCCCGGTCACCCAGCCCTCCGCCGCTTCTGGTCTGGTCACCGCCACTGGCCCGACCGTGCCGATCGGCCTGCGCACCGGCGCCCACCAACTCGCGCAGTCGTCTGCGCGCGGGGCTGCCGGTTAGCAGGAGGAAGCCTGCGATGGCGGCCGCTCCGGCCAGCAGGATGCCGATCATGGTGCGCCCCTCACGACGGCGCCTTCGCTGCGAAGGTGCGCTGCAGGGCGGCCACGCCGTCCGGGTGGAAGCCCGCGTCCCGATCCCAGACCGGCTGCGTGCGGACCCGGTCGTCGACGAGCACGGGGACCGCGACCTCGGCGATCCCCCGCCGGCCGGGACCGGCGGCATCGCGGCGGATGTGCAGCAGCAGGTCGATCGCGGTGGCGGTCTGCGCGTGGACGGCCGCGGCACTCATGCCCGCGAGCGCCCCCAGCGCCTCGAGGCGGGCAGGCACGGCCGCGCACGTGTTCGCGTGGATCGTGGCGCACCCGCCCTCGTGGCCGGTGTTGAGGGCCGTGAGCATGTCGCGGACCTCCGCACCGCGCACCTCGCCCACGACCAGCCGGTCCGGGCGCATCCGCAGCGCGTTCCGCACGAGGGTCGTGAGCTGCACCTCGCCCACACCCTCGACGTTCGCCTGCCGGGCGGACAGCTGCACGACGTGCGGGTGGGCGACGGCCAGCTCGCGGGAGTCCTCGACGATGAGAAGGCGGTGGCGCTCGGGGGCGGCGGACAGTATCGCGCCCAGCAGCACGGTCTTGCCGGAGCCCGTACCCCCGGAGATGAGGAGGTTCGCGCGACGGGAGACGGCCTCGGCGATGAGGGTGACGAGCGGGGCCGGGACGAACCCGTCGCGCACCAGGTCCTCGAGGCCGAAGGCCAGCGGGCGGGGGATGCGGAAGCTCAGCACCGTCACCTCGCCGGACAGCGGCGGGATGACCGCGTTCACGCGGATGCCGTCCGGCAGGCGCACATCGACCAGCGGCGAGGAGTCGTCCAACCGGCGCCCGCCCGAGGCCGCCAGCCGGACCGCGAGCGCGCGGACATCCGACTCGGCACCCAGGCTCAGGGGCACCGGGACCAGGCCGTCGCCGAAGTCCGCCCACACGTCGCGCGGCCCGTTCACGAAGACATCCGTCACCCCCGGACGGTCCAGCAGGGGCTGGAGCGGACCGGCACCGGACAGCTGGGCGGTGAGCCGGGCGACGAGCTCCGGCAGTGCGGCGGAGCCCAGCACACGGCCGGAGCGACGGACAGCGGCGGCGACCGCGGCCTCGGTGAGGGGGCCGGGATGATCGAGGAGGTCGCTGCGGATCTGGGCGACGAGGGCGGGGTCGATCCAGGCGGCATCGGCCGGGTCGACGGTGGCGGGCGTGGCGGGTGAGCTCATCGGTCGGGGAACCACAGATCGATGAGGGAGGACGCGGTCGAGGCGAGGGAGGAGCGGCGCGCGGGCAGGGACTCGCCGCGGTCCACGCGGGCGGAGAGGCCTCGGTCCGTGCGCAGGGACGCGGTGAGCGGCAGGCCCACCGCCTCGGCGACCTGCTGGGCGGGCAGGCCGGCGCGGTCGTCCTGACGCACGACGGCGCCCACGGTGTGGTGGGCGGAGCGGAGCCGACCGGCCACGCGGGCGGCACCCACGGCGGCGCGGACGCGGGCGGGGATGACGATCTGGACGTGGTGGCAGGCGCGCACCGCAGGGCCCGTCGCGTGCCGGGGCAGGTCGACGACGACGAAGTCGAAGGCCTGCTGCGCGGCGCTCAGGACGGAGTCGAGCACGTGCGGCGGCGGGTCGTGCGCGTCAGTGCGGTCCCACGACAGGAGTGCGAGGCCCTCGACCCGGGGCAGCGACTCGACGAGCATCGACGGGCGCAGGCTGCCCTTCGACGCGGCGAGGGCGGGCCAGCGGAGGCCGGGGGCGGCCTCGGCGCCCAGGACCAGGTCGACGCCGCCGCCCAGGGGGTCCGCGTCGACGAGGACGGTCGGCAGGCCCGCGCGCTGGGCCTCGAGCGCCAGGGCGGCGGCCAGCACGGTGGCGCCGGCACCGCCGCAGCCGGGGACGATGCCCGCCGTCGTGGCCGGGGCGACCGGTGGTTCGACGGCCGCGATCATCCGTTGGACCAGCCATTCCGCCGCGGCCGGGAGGATCGCGACCTGGTCCGCGCCCAGCCGGGCCGCGGCCGCATAGGCATCCGTCGATGTCCGGGCGGCCGAGGTCGCGCCGTCTACGGCGATGAGGACGGTGGGGGCGGTGATTCCGCGGGGCGGCTCCGCCACGTCCTCGCCCAGCAGCACCAGTGCGGCGTCCTGCCAGCCGCCCGTCGTGGGGGCGGCGACGGACAGCGCGATCCCGATCCCGTCCGCCAGCGCCGAGCACTGATCGACGAGGCTGGGCAGCTGCGTGAGCAGGGCGATCCGGGAGGGTGCGGTCCGGGTCGGCGCGGACCGGGGCAGGGGGACGCTGGTCATGGGGACACTGTGCGGCAGACCGGTCCCGGACGACACCGCCTGCTCCCACCTGTGGACAGCCGAGGCCGGATCGCCCGGCCTGTGACCTCAAGTGCCCGTGGCCCCACGAGCCCGTGACCTCACGTGCCCGTGACCTCACGAGCCCGTGGAACGACCGCACCCGCCCGGCGCGGTGCCGAGCGGGTGCGGGGTGGATGCCCTGCTGTGTGTCAGCCGCGGACGATCCGGTCCACGTTGTTGAGGTAGCCCTCCTGGCCGGAGTCGTCCCGGACCTTGAAGAACGACCCGTGGTCCTCGAGCGCCAGGAACCACTGGTTGGGCGTGACGGTGAAGAGCTCCTGACCCGTCACCGGGTCCACCGCGGGGCGGGGCTCCGGGACCGCGAACCAGAACATCTTCGAGGCGACCGGGTTGAACGCCTGGGTGGGCTCCCCCTGGTTCGCGTCGTAGCCCGAGGCCGCAGGCTCCTCCGCAGTCGACTCACCGGCCGCGGGGGCGGCACCGGCAGCAGATGCGGCACCCGCAGCGGGAGCCGGGGATGCGGAGTCCTCGTCCGCCGTGCCGTGATCGCCCATGCGGAACCACTGGGTGGGCTCGTTCTCCGACTCACCCTGCTCGTCGCCGCGCAGGTGTGCGCTGCCGGCCTGCTCCGTGTGCGGCTGGCCCGTGTCCTGCCCGGCGGCGAGGGACTGGTCCACTGCCGTGGTCGCGCCCGTGTCGACCGTGGGCTCCGCGCCCACGGTGTCCTCGGTGACGTAGGGGCCGGTCGCCGCGGGGGCGGCCGCACCGTACGGCTGGCCGGACTCGTCCGTGCCGGTCGTGGGCGTCTCGACGGACTCGGACGCGCCGAGGACCTCGCTGGACTCGTACCCCTCAACGGGTGCGTATGGGTCGGAGCCGGTCGTGCCGCTGTCCGCGGCCTCGAGCCCGGAGACGGCCTCGGAACCGAACCCGGCCTCGGGGGAGATCGCCGCGTCGGAGACCGCGCCGCCGTCCGAGTCGTGCGACTCGGAGCCGTGCGACACCGGTTCGTGTGAACCCAGGTCGTGCGACTCCGGTGTCCGGTCGTCCGCAGACCCGACCTCGTCGACCGGCTGGTCGTCGGACTGGGGCTCCGTGTCCGGAGTGCCGAACGCACCGCTGGCGAAGGCTCCGCCGGCGACTGCACCACCCGCGGCGGCGCCACCGAAGGCGCCGGCAGCGAAGGTCTGCGTGGGCTCCGACTGCGCGTAGGCGGGCGCATCGGCGGACTCGCGGCCCAGGTAGGCCTGGCCGTCGGCGGTGCTCTGCTCGGCCTCGGCGGTGTCGTCCTGCACCGGGGAGAACCGGGCGGTCTCGTCCGGATCCGCGTCCGTGTACGGGGATGGTGCCTGCGCGTCACCGCTCAGGGCCTGCGCCTGAGCGGCACCCTGATCGGTCTGCGCGATCGACTGCGCCGATGCCTCGGGCTCTGCGGCCTGCTGGCCCTGCGAGCCGTAAGCCTGGTCCTGCGCACCCGGCGAACCGAACTGCTCACCGGGCGCAGCGTACTGCTGCTCCTGAGCGCCGTACGTCTGGCCCTGCGATCCGTACTGCTCCGCGGGAGCGCCGTAGGCCTGGCCCTGCGACCCGTACACCTGTCCCTGGGAGCCGTACTGCTCCGCGGGAGCGCCGTACGCCTGACCCTGCGAACCGTAGGCCTGCCCCTGCGAGCCGTATTCCTGGCCCGCCGATGCACCGGCGGCCGCACCCACAGCCGCTCCGCCGGCCGCACCAGCGCCGGCAGCACCACCCGGGAACGCCTGCGCGTGCGAGGCCTGCGACGGGGACGCCACCGCGGCGCTGCGTGCCTTCGGGTGGCTCGTGGGCTCCTCCGGCAGCGAGGTGTACTCAGCGGCCAGGAACGGGATGGACGTGAAGACGCCCACGAAGAACGCGATGAGCGAGGCCAGCAGCAGGAAGTACCCGCCCACGTGGAGGAACGGCGCCGTCGTGACGATGTTGATGAAGTTGACCGCGAAGGACACCGATGCGAGCACCGTCGTCACCTGCGCGATCGTGAAGGATCCGACCCGCCCGGGGAAAGCGGGGACCGTCTTGTGCAGCACGGTGAGGAGTGCTGCGACGATGAGCGTCAGCGCGCCCAGGACCACCATGCCCATGCCCCAGAACGACCAGGTGAAGACGACCGTCTCGAGGTAGTTGGTGGCGAACGGGACGCGGTAGAACGGGATGAGCAGGCTGATGAACGCGATCACGCCGGCGATCAGCAGACCCAGGTCGCGGATGCTCAGCGGCCCCAGCACTGCACCCGGACGCTTGGGCGCCGCCGGTCCTGGCTGCTGGCCCTGCGCCTGCGCGAAGCCCTGCTGGGGCTGCGAGCCGTACGCCTGCGGCTGGCCCGGCTGATGGTAGCCCTGCGGTGCGGAGCCGTATGCACCCTGCGGCTGCCCCTGGTACCCGGCCGCCTGCGGCTGGGACCCGTACGCCTGCTGCGGCTGCGAACCGTACGTCGGCTGGCCGTACGGCTGCCCCTGCTGGCCGTACTGCGCGGCCTGCGGCTGGGCAGCGTACCCCTGCGGCTGCGAACCGTAGGCCTGCTGCGCCTGCTGTCCCTGCTGCTGGCCGTACGCGGGCGCCGCACCCTGGCCGTACGCGGGCGCCGCACCCTGGCCGGGAGCGGAGCCGTACGGCGCGGCGGGACCGCCGCTGGACGGCCATTCCTGGTGTCCCGGCCCCTGCGGGGGCTGATGGGGCGTGCTCATCTCGTCTCCTTCCGACCTCCGCGCACAGCACGGAATCGGCACGTTCGCGGGTGCTTCCGCTCCCATCATTGCACTGCACCCCCGTCGATCCCCAAGCTCCGCGCCCGCGAAGGCCATATCGCTCCCGCCCGCCCGCGGCGCACACGGACCCCGCACGGACCGCACCCGGCTCCCGGTGCGTCGTCGCCTGCAACCCCTGTGCAACCGACCGCTCTGCGCGCGGAACCGGCCAGGTATAGGCTCAACACGGACACCGACGACGACTGTCGCGACTCGACCATCGACGAAGCTGGGAAGGACGAACGAATGACCGACGGAACGACTTCGACGACATACCCGCCCTCAGAGGAGTTCGCCGCGCAGGCGAACATCACGACCGCGGACTTCGACGCCGCCGCCGCGGACCGCGTGGGCTTCTGGGCGGACAGATCCCGCGAGCTGCTCGACTGGGAGGTCCCCTTCACGGAGACCCTCGACTGGTCGAACCCGCCGTTCGCCCGCTGGTTTGCCGACGGGAAGCTGAATGTGGCCGCCAACTGCCTGGACCGCCACGTGACGGCCGGCCTGGGTGACCGCGTCGCGATCCACTTCGAGGGAGAGCCCGGCGACACCCGCACCCTCACTTACTCGCAGCTGACGACGGAGGTCAAGAAGGCCGCCAACGCGCTGGCCTCGCTGGGCGTCACCCAGGGCGACCGCGTCGCGATCTACATGCCCATGATCCCGGAGACCGTCATCGCGATGCTGGCGTGCGCCCGCCTGGGCGCACCCCATTCAGTCGTCTTCGGCGGGTTCTCCTCCGACGCGCTGCGGTCCCGCATCCAGGACGCCGAGGCCCGGGTCGTCATCACCGCCGACGGCGGCTTCCGCAGGGGCAAGCCCTCGAGCCTCAAGCCGGCCGTCGACACGGCCCTGTCCGCCGGGGACACCCCCGTCGAGCACGTCGTCGTCGTCAAGCGCACCGGTGAGGACGTCGACTGGACCGAGGGCCGCGACACGTGGTGGTCGGACCTGGTCGACAGCCAGTCCGAGGAGCACCAGCCACAGGCGTTCGAGGCGGAGAACCCCCTCTTCATCCTCTACACGTCCGGCACGACGGGGAAGCCCAAGGGCATCCTCCACACCTCCGGCGGCTACCTCACGCAGGCGGCGTTCTCGATGCGCGCGACGTTCGACCTCAAGCCGGAGACGGACGTCTTCTGGTGCACGGCCGATGTGGGCTGGGTGACCGGCCACAGCTACATCGTCTACGGTCCGCTGGCCTCCGGTGCCACGCAGGTCATCTACGAGGGCACCCCGGACACCCCGGACCAGGGCCGCTGGTGGCAGGTCGTCGAGAAGTACGGCGTGACGATCCTCTACACCGCACCCACCGCGATCCGCACGTGCATGAAGTGGGGCGACGACATCCCCGCGCAGTACGACCTCTCCTCCCTGCGCCTGCTGGGCAGCGTGGGCGAGCCCATCAACCCGGAGGCCTGGACCTGGTACCGCCGGGTCATCGGCGGGGATACCTGCCCGGTCGTCGACACGTGGTGGCAGACGGAGACCGGCGCGCACATGATCGCACCCATGCCGGGTGTCTTGGGGACGAAGCCGGGCTCCTCCCAGCGACCCATTCCGGGCATCTCCGTCAAGGTCGTCGACGACGAGGGCAGGGAGCTGGGTCCGGACGAGCCGGGCCTCCTCGTCATCGACGAGCCGTGGCCTTCCATGCTGCGCGGCGTGTACGGCGACCCGGAGCGCTTCAAGGAGACCTACTGGTCCCGCTTCGACGGCGTCTACTTCGCCGGTGACGGCGCCCGCTACGACCAGGACGGCGACATCTGGTTCCTGGGTCGCGTGGACGACGTCATGAACGTGTCCGGCCACCGCCTGTCGACGACGGAGATCGAGTCGTCGCTGGTCGCGCACGACGCCGTCGCCGAGGCCGCGGTCGTGGGCGCTGCCGACGAGACGTCCGGCCAGGCCGTGTACGCCTTCGTGATCCTGCGCGCGGGCGCCCAGCAGTCCGAGGACATGGAGCAGACCCTGCGGGCGCATGTGGGTGCGGACATCGGCGCGATCGCGAAGCCCAAGCGGGTGTTCATCGTCGATGAGCTGCCCAAGACCCGCTCGGGCAAGATCGTCCGTCGCCTGCTCAAGGATCTGGCGGAGGACAAGGGCATCGGAGATGCGTCGACGCTGGCGGACCAGTCCGTCATGGAGGTCATCCATCGTCAGGTGACAGGTTCCTGAGCGCCGCGCGGGGCGGACAGGTGCTTCCGCCCCGCCGCAGGCATTAAGGTTGGAATCAGCTGAACGCAGACGACGTCGCGACGATTGAAGGAGCCTCATGTCGGAACGGTCCATCTCCAAGCTGGTCAAGGACATCAGCGCGGATGCGCAGGCCCTCGCGCAGGAGGAGGCGGCACTCGCGAAGTCCGAGGCCGTCGCCGGTGCGAAGAACCTGGGCATCGGGGTGGGACTCGCGCTGGGCGCGGTGTTCCTCCTCTTCCTCTCGTCCTTCATGGTCCTCTTCACCGCCGCCGCCGCCCTGCACGAGGGTGCGGGCTGGGCGTGGTGGCTCAGCTTCCTCGTCGTCTTCGGGGCGCTCGTGCTCATCGCGCTGATCCTCGTGGCGATCGCGCTGCCGCTGCTCAAGAAGGGCAACCCCACGCCCACCAGCGCGATCGAGTCCGGCAAGTCCGCGTTCCAGGCGATCAAGCGCGCCGTGTCCAACCCGGGCGGCCCGCGCTACTGAGCTGCTGAACACCTCCGCCGCGTGAGCGGCCGACTGACTGCGTGAGCGGCCCACAGACGAAGACCTCGGCAATCCGCCGGGGTCTTCGTCTGTTCGGGGCAGGTACGGACGCAGGGAGTTCGCAGAGCGCTCGATCTCGGAGTCGACGTTCTCGCGCTCGCGGCTGTGTCTCAGAAGTCGATGTGGATGCGACGGGTGCGGTCCCAGTCGCGCGCCCAGCCCAGTTGGTCCAGGGCCCACTCCAGGAGGCCCGCGGTGAAGCCCCACGGGCGCATGACGCCCACATCGAAGACGGGGGTCTCGAAGGGGCGGTCGCGCGGGGCGAACACGCCGCGGTTGTCCGGGGCGACGAGGTCCGCGATCGCGACCCGCGCCACCAGCGCGGACTCCGCACGATCGACGGCCGCCACCTGTGTGGGCTCCTGCCACCACGCCAGCACCGGGGTGACGTCGAAACGACTGTGCGGGACGAAGAGCGGCGGCAGCGTCCCGATGACGTCGACGCCGGCCGGGTCCAGTCCCGTCTCCTCCTCCGCCTCCCGCAGGGCGGTGAAGGCGCTCGAGGTGTCCGTCTCATCGCGGGCGCCGCCGGGGAACGCCGGCTGACCCGCGTGATGGCGCAGAGTCGCCGCGCGCTGCAGCAGCACGATGTCGATGTCTGCGATGCCCAGCTGCGACAGCCGGTCCATCTCCGCCCTGCCCGCCGGGGTCCGCGGTTCCTGCCCGCGACCGAACAGCATGAGCACCGCCGCATCGCGGACGTTCATGCCTGCGGGCGCATCCGCGCGGCGCAGCCACTCCCCCGGCGCAGGTGCGTGAAGCAGCCCCGCGAGATCCTCCCGGATCGCGTCGTCGTCGCGACCTAGACCCACGGCGCCCTCACGCGTCCTCGCACAGTCTGCGCTCGTCATCGGGACTCCTTCCCGGCCGCCGGGTCCTGGTCCGCCAGCTCGAACCGCAGCAGCCCGCGCGCCTGCTCCGGATCCAGCTCGCCCTCGCCGTACGACGGGCACAGTGCGCTGATCGGGCACGCGCCGCAGGCGGGTCTGCGCGCGTGGCAGATGCGGCGCCCGTGCCAGATGACGCGGTGAGACAGCATCGTCCAGTCCTTCCGCGGGAACAGCTCCTGGACGTCGCGCTCGATCCGGTCCGCGTCCGTCGATTCGGTCCACAGGAAGCGGCGGGCCAAGCGGGCGAAGTGGGTGTCGATCGTGAGGCCGGGGACGTCGAAGACGTTGCCCAGCACCACGTTCGCGGTCTTCCGCCCTACGCCCGGCAGGGTCACGAGGTCCGTGAGGTTCCCCGGCACCTCCCCGTCGAACCGCGTGACCAGCTCCTGGGCCAGCCCCACGATGCTCTTCGCCTTCGCACGGTAGAAGCCGGTGGGCCGGATGATCTCCTCGACGGCCTCGCGCTGCGCTGACGCCAGCGCCGCCGCGTCCGGATACGCCGCGAACAGGGCGGGCGTGACGCCGTTGACCCGGATGTCCGTCGTCTGGGCGGACAGCACGGTCGCGACCAGCAGCTCGTACGCGTTCCGGTGGTCCAGCTCCGCGTGCGCCGTCGGGTACGTGTCCGCGAGGATGCGGTGGATCTTCCGGGCCCGGCGCGTGCGCCCCAGCGAAGTCTCCTCGAGGAAGCGCCGTCGGCTCTTCTCTGCGACTGACAGCACCCGTCCATCCTATCGCCAGTGCTCGCGGCACTGCCGTCTGCACAGCCCCGGCTCACCCTCGCCCGCGAATCCCCGCCCGCGGTGTGTGGGCAGGAGCACGCCCGCACGGTAGATTGGTTCGCAGACGTGAAACGACCAGGAGGAACCAAGTGGACATCGAAGTCGTACGCAGAGCCGCGCTCTTCGCCGGGCTCGACGACGAAGCGACCAGCGCGCTGCTCAAGTTCATGAAGCCGCGCAGCGTCCGACGGGGCACCGTGCTGTTCCGCGAGGGCGACGCGGGCGACGAGCTCTACATCGTCGCGACCGGCAAGCTGAAGGTGGGCCGCGAGTCCTCCGACGGCCGCGAGAACCTGCTGTCCGTCGTGGGTCCCAGCGAGATCATCGGCGAGCTGACCCTCTTCGATCCGGGCCCGCGGTCGTCGACCGTCACCGCCGTGTCGCAGACGGAGTTGCTGAGCCTGCGCCACGAGGACCTCACCGCGTGGCTCGAGGACCGCCCCAAGGCGGCCATGAACCTGCTGCGCGCCCTGGCGATCCGCCTGCGCCGCACGAACGACACGGTGGGCGACCTCGTCTTCCAGGACGTGCCCGGTCGTGTCGCGAAGGCCCTGCTGGACCTGGCCGACCGCTTCGGTCAGCCCACGCAGGACGGCGTGCACGTCGCCCACGACCTCACGCAGGAGGAGCTGGCCCAGCTGGTGGGCGCCTCCCGCGAGACGGTCAACAAGGCGCTCGCGGACTTCGCGCAGCGCGGCTGGCTGCGGCTCGAGGCACGCGCCGTCGTCCTCCTGGACGTCGACCGCCTCCGCCACCGCTCCGCCTGATCCATCCCCGGCCGCAGGCCGGAACCCGCACCACCGCCGAGGCCGTGGTCACCTGTTCGGTGACCACGGCCTCGGTGCTTCCGCTACGGTACCGACATGGCCACTCCCCAGCCGTCACCGCAGTCTGGCGCAGGCTCCCAGCGCAGGCACATGCGGCCGCGACGGCGGCTCGTCACAATCGTCGGCGCCGCGCTCGTCCTCGTCCTGCTGGCCGCTGCGGCCTGGTGGTTCCTCTGGGTGCCCCACGCCCGCCCGTCGCTCGAGACCGGCGAAGTGCACGGGATCGACGTCTCGAACCACCAGGGGGAGATCGACTGGGCGGCTGTCGCCGACGACGGCATCGGTGCCGCGATGATCAAGGCGACGGAGGGCAACGACTACGAGGACCCTCGGTTCCAGGAGAACTGGACGCGGTCCGCGGAGGCGGGAGTGCTGCGCGGCGCCTACCACTTCTTCACCCTCTGCTCGCCGGGGGCCCAGCAGGCGGAGAACTTCCTCGCGGCAGCTCCCCCGGACGATGAGGCGCTGCCACCGGCGATCGACCTCGAGCTCATCGGGGCGTGCGAGGAGCGGCCGCCTCGGTCAGTCGTGAGCCAGGAGCTCGAGGACTTCCGGCAGGCCGTCGAGGAGGCCTGGGGCCGGCCCCTCCTCGTGTACGCCCGCGGCGACTTCCGCTCCGAGTACGACCTGGGAGAGCTGGCGAGCAACCCCCAGTGGGTCACGCACTTCTTCATCCGCCCGCGCGACGATGCCTGGACCGTCTGGCAGATCCACTACGTGGCCCGTGTCGACGGGATCGACGGCGGTGTCGACCTGGACGTGTTCCGACTCGACGACTGAGGCCCGGTGGGGTTCGCCCCTCCCGGCCACGGGCCGGGACCCGCACCACCGCCGAGGCCGTGGTCACCTGATCGGTGACCACGGCCTCGGCGTTCGTGCTGTTCCGACGCGTTCGTGCGGGACTGGAGCTCGCCGGCTCAGTCTCCCAGCGTCTCGATGTACGCCAGCTGCGCCCGGACGATGCTGAGGGCGGCCGGGCGGACAGCAGCGGGGACGTCCGCGTACACGACGTCCGCGACCTCTTCCGCGGTCGACTTCCCGGAGGCCAGCACCTCCTGCACCTGCGCGATGCGCTCCTGCCGGTGCGAGCGGTAGTGCGCCAGGACCGCGGCGACGTCGTCGCGCTGCTCACCGTGAGCGGGAGCCAGGGTGCGGATCGAACCGGCAGCCTCCAGCGCGATGAGGCGCTCGAGGCTGTCCAGGTAGTCCCCCAGTGACCCGTCCGGGAACGACACCATGGTGGTGCCGCGCCCCAGGACGGTGTCGCCGGAGAACAGCCGGTCGCCGTGGAGGACGGACACGGAATCGTCCGTGTGTCCGGGCGTCGTCACGATCCGCACCGCGTCCCGGTCATCCTTCCCGAAGGGGATCGTCTGCCCGTCGACCAGCGGATCCGTGTCCACCGCGAACGCGGGATCGACGGCGTGGACGGGCACGCCCGGCGCCCACTCCCCCACGTTTTCCAGCAAGCCCGAGTGGTCCGCGTGGCGGTGGGTCAGGACGATCGTCGCCAGCTGCGCGGACCCCAGAGCGCGCAGCAGCGCGTCTCGGTGGTCCGTCAGCATCGGGCCGGGATCCAGCAGCAGCGCCGACTCACCGTCCTGAGACCGCAGCAGGTAGCTGTTCGTCCCGTCCAGGGTCATGGGCGACGGGTTGTCCGCCAGCACCAGTTCCACACCGTCGTCCGCGAGCGCCTTCCGCTGCGCGTCATCGGTCACGCTCAGGCCTCCGATCGGACCTGCACAGTGAGCTCCAGCTCGACCGGGGTGCCCAGCGGCAGGGTGTTGACGCCCACCGCGGAGCGCACGTGCTGGCCGGCCTCGCCGAACAGCTCGCCCAGCAGCTCGGACGCGCCGTTGACGACACCGGGCTGCCCCGTGAAGTCGGAGGCCGAGTGGACGAAGCCCGTCACCTTCACGACGCGCTCGATGCGGTCCAGATCCCCGATCACGCTCTTGACCGCGGCCAGCGCGTTGAGGACGCACGTGGCGGCCAGGTCGTACGCCTGCTCCGGCGTGACGGCGTCGCCCACGGGGCCGGTGAGCGGCAGCTTCCCGTCGACCAGCGGCAGCTGACCGGAGGTCAGCACCTGGTCGCCCACCTGCAGGGCGGGGACGTAGGCACCGGCGGGGGTGGCAACGGGCGGCAGACTCAGCCCGCGCTGGGACAGGGCGTCTTCGATGCGGCTCATGGGAGTCCTCCTCAGCCCTCGAGCGGGCGCTTCATGTAGGCGACGAGGTTCGTGCTGCCCTCGGGCCCGGGGATGACCTGCACGAGTTCATAGCCCTCCGCTCCCCACTGGTCCAGGATCTGCTTCGTCGCATGGGTGATGAGGGGGACGGTCACGTACTCCCACTTCGTCATGAGGTGCTCCTTCGTCGGTGGTGCGGGCAGTGCCCCGCGACACACCCCATGCTAGGCGGTCGCACGCCCTCGCCGCATCGGGAGCACGGACGACGAGACCCCCGGGAGATGCTCCCAGGGGTCCCGCTGACCGTTCAGTGTGCGCGGTGGTCAGTTGCCACCGAGGCCGGCCTCGCCGCCGCCGTCATCGCCGCCGCCACCGCCGTTGTTGCCGCCACCGCCGCCTCCGCCGCGGTTGGCGCCGCCTCCGCCGCCGCCACCGCCGGTCGAGCCGCCGCCGGAGCGGTCGCTGCCCTGCGAGCCACCGGCGCTGCCGCCGGGACGCGAGAAGCCGGTGTTACCGTCGGTCTCCTTGACGGCCTCGTCCGCCTTCGCCTGGGACTATCCCGGGTTGAGTCG
>NZ_HE978602.1:324398-402559 GCF_000285835.1 Brevibacterium senegalense | reverse complement strand
ACGGCCTCGCGCATGTAGGCCTGCCACGTGGCACCGGAGATCGTCGCACCGTAGACCGTGCCGCGGACCGCGCCCTCGGAGTTCGTGCGCCAGTCCCGGTTGCGGTTGGGATCACCCGTCCACACGAAGGTCGACAGCGTGCGCGTGAAGCCGATGAGCGAGGTCGAGCCGACCTCGAAGTTCGTCGTACCCGTCTTGGCCGCCGCCGGGACGCCGATCCCCAGGCTGCTGGTCGTGCCGCCGTTGAACGTCTGGCTCATCGCGTACGCGACGCCCTGCGCGACCTCCTTGTCGATGACCTGCTCGCAGTCCGCGCCGGGCACGTCGATCTCGTTCCCGTCCGCATCCGTCATCGACTCGATGGGGGTCGGCTTGCAGTACTCGCCGTCCGCGGCGAACGTCGCGAACGCCGAGGCCATGTCGATGGGCGCGACCTGGACCACGCCCAGGATCGAGGCCGGGCCTAGCGCATCAATGTAACCGTATTCATTCGGGGTGTCGAGCGGCTGCCCGCTCCCGTACTTGAGGCCCAGCGTCTCTGCGGTCTCGAGGATCCCGCACATGTTCAGCTGGTTGCCCATCGCCGCGTATGCGGTGTTGAGCGACTGCTTGGTCGCCTGCAGCGCGGTCATCGACGAACTTCCATTGCTATCACCGGCGTTTCTGGGGTTCCACTTGTCGCCCATGCTGGGGCAGCCGCTGTACGTCCAGGAGTTGGCCGGGTATTCGCGTCGCGTCGCATTCACGACGGTGCCCAGCCCCTTGCCCTCGTCCAGCCATTCGGCCAGGACGATGGGCTTCCACGTCGAACCCACCTGGAAGCCGTTCGCTCCGTTGTGCGCCCGGTCGACGTTGTAGTTGATCTGGGTGTCGGAGCTCTTGTCGCCCTCCGTCACCGTGTAGTTGCGGTTCTGCGCCATCGCGATGACCTTGCCGGTGCCCGGCTCCACGGTCACGGCGGAGTGGCCGGCACCGGACGGATCGCCCACGGGCACCCGGTCCTTGACGGCCTCGTCCGCCTTCGCCTGGATATCCGGGTTGATCGTCGTCTTGATCGTGAGGCCGCCGCGCTGCAGGAACTGCAGGCGCTCCTCCTTCGTCTCGCCGAACGCATCGTTGTTCTCGACGACGCGCTGGACGTAGTCGCAGAAATAGGCCATGTTGCCCGCGGTCGCGCAGCCGTTGGGGGTCGCGTGGAGGTCCAGGTCCAGGTCGGACTCCTTCGCCTCCTCGTACTCCGCATCATCGATGTAGCCGTGCGTGTGCATGAGGCTCAGGACGACGTTGCGGCGCTTGAGAGTCTGCTCCGGGAAGCGCTCCGGATTGTTGGCGGACGGGTTCTGGACGATGCCCGCCAGCATCGCCGACTGCTGGATGTTGAGCTCGGACGCAGGGATGCCCCAGTACTTCTGCGCCGCGGCCTCGACGCCGTAGACGTTGGGAGAGCCGGAGTAGTTGTTGATGTTGAGGTACCGGTGGAGGATGTCGTCCTTGCCGTATTTGTTCTCCACCGCCAGTGCCAGCTTCGCCTCGCGCAGCTTGCGGGCGTAGCCCGACGCGCCGTCAGACTCCTTCGCCGCTTCGACGCCCTCGATGTCCTCCACCGCGTGCGCATTCTCCGCCAGCACGTTCTTCACGTACTGCTGGGTCAGGGTCGATCCGCCCTGCGTGGAGTCCGACAGCAGGTTGTGCACGACGGCGCGGGCGATGCCCTGGAGGTCCACGCCGGAGTGCTCGTAGAAGCGGTAGTCCTCGACTGCGACGGTCGCGTCCTTCATCTCCTGGGAGATGTCGTCGAACTCGACCTCCTTGCGGTTCTGCCAGTAGAAGTTCGCGATGAGCGAGCCATCAGCGGCGACCATGCGCGACTGCTGGGCCAGCGGTCGCTCATCGAGCTCCGCCGGAAGTGCCTTGAACACCTCGACGGCACCGTCGCCGGCGGCCGCCGCCATGCCCACGGACGGGATCGCGAGTCCGGCGGACACGATCCCCGCGATGCAGCTGACGGCGATGAACTGGATGAGCGCGCTGACCTTGGTCGGCTTGTTGGCAGAGGACACCATGGTCGCGATTCTATCGCCACCGTCAACGAGCAGGTCTCAGTTGCCGTGGAGTCCCCTCACAGTCCACTGAGTCTCGGCCTCAGCGATCCGCCTCCACCAGGGTGAGGAGGGTGACCTCCGGCGGGCAGGCGAAGCGGACGGGAGAGTACGGCGAGTAGCCCAGACCGGCGGAGACGTGCACCCGCATCCGGCGGTACGGGAAGAGTCCGCGCGCACGCGTCCGGTCCATGTCGCAGTTCGTGACCGGGGCACCCCAGAACGGCACGCGGATCTGGCCCCCGTGCGTGTGCCCGGCCAGGACCAGCTGCGCACCCGCCCGGTCGAACGCCTCGAGCGTCCGGGAGTAGGGGGCGTGGGTGACCCCGATCCGCACATCCGCATCGGCGAAGGCAGGGTTCGCGTCCGTGATCCGATCCGCATCCATGTGCGCATCGCCCAGACCCGCGAACGCCAGGGACGTCCCCTTCACCGTCAGCGTGGACGTGCGGTTGTCGAGGTATGCCCAGCCGCGCGCTTCGAACGCCTCCCGGAGTTCGCCGGTGGGGAGCGTGGGGTCCTTCTCCCGGTGCTCCGCGTACGTCGTGCGCCGGGTGAGATAGCGCGCCGGGTTCTTCCGGGTGGGCCCCCACACGTCGTTCGAGCCGAAGACGAAGACGCCCGGCACGTCCAGCAGCGGGTCGAATGCGTCGAGAACCAGTGGCAGGGTGTCGCCCCCGAAGTTGTCGCCGGTGTTGATGACGAGATCCGGCTGCAGGTCGACCAGCGACCGGACGAACCGCGACCGGAACTCCTGGCCCAGCGCCAGATGCAGATCCGACACGTGGAGGATCCGCAGCGGATCAGACCCGGGCGGCAGGAGCGCGAGCCGCTCGCGACGGACGCGGAAGAGGCGCGGCTCGACGAGCGCCGAGTACGCGAGGCCCGCGGCACCGGCTGCGCCCACGGCGGCCAGCGCTCCCACGGCTCGACGGACACGACGTGAGGGCAGGGAAGGAATCATCGGGCCAGTATGCCAGCGCGGATCGAGAGGAGCGGTGCGCGACGGGAGCCGCACAGAGCTGGAACCGAGTGGAGCCGACCACACGCAGATCGAGAGGTCAACGCAGGGAGGGGTGACGGTCCAGGTCCGACTCGCGCTGCGTCCGGGCGCGGACGTGACGGGCCATGCGTCTGCGGCCGATGAGCCGGCAGACGGCGTAGATCGCGAAGCTGATGGTCGTGACGAACGGGCTGATGGGGACGACGGGCGACCCCAGTGCGATGAGCACGCCGCCCACGGACGAGACGACAGCGAAGATCACTGACAGGATCGGAGTGAGGATCGGCGAGGCGGTCACCTGGGTGGCGGCGGCCGCCGGCGTCACGAGCAGTGCGAGCACCAGCAGCACACCCACGACCTGGACGGACAGGGCGACCGCCAGCCCCAGTGCCACCATGAAGACGAGGTGCAGGGTCCCCACCCGGACTCCGCGGGCCAGGGCGACCTGCGGGTCGAGGCTGGCGAACATGAGGGGGCGCCAGATGAACGCCAGGGTCAGCAGTACGAGGATCGCGCAGATGACCAGCAGGCGCAGCTGATCATCGCTGATCGCGACGATCTGTCCGGTCAGCAGACCGAACTTGTTCGCCGCGCGTCCGTCGTACAGCGCCAGGAACAGGATGCCCAGTCCCAGGCCGAAGGGCATGAGGACGCCGATGATCGCGTTCTTCTCCGAATCGCGCACCCCTCCCACAGCGATGATGACGGCGGCGAGGAGGGATCCCACGAAGCTACCCAGCACCACGTCCATCCCCACGAGCAGGAAGAACGCCGCGCCCGCGAAGGACAGCTCCGCGATGCCGTGGACGGCGAATGCGATGTCGCGGGTCATGACGAAGACGGACACGAGTCCGCCCACGACGCCCAGGAGGGCCGCGGCGAGGATGGAGTTGAACAGGAGCGACACGAGTGCGCCGTAGTCCTCGAAGGTGAGGAGGCCGGTGAGTGCTTCCATCAGGCGTTCCTCCCGTCCGGCAGGTAGGCGTCCAGGTGTTCCTCGTCCGCATCGTCCACGTGTGGGTGGTGGTGAGGATGGTCGTCGCCGCCCACGATGACGAGACGCCCGCCCACCTCCACGACCTCGATGTGGGCACCGAACAGGCGGCTGAGCGACTGGGTCGTCATGACCTCGCGCGGTGGGCCGATCAGGTGGTGGCCGCCGGCCAGGTAGAGCACCCGGTCGACGTACGGCAGGATCGGATTGATCTCGTGCGTGACGAAGACGACCGCGGTGTCGCGGCTGCGGCGCATCTGGTCGATGAGTTCAGCGACGCGGCGCTGGTGGTGCAGGTCGAGCGACAGGAGCGGCTCATCGCACAAGAGGATCCGCGGCTGTCCGACGAGCGCCTGGGCGACTCTCAGCCGTTGCTGCTCGCCACCGGACAGCAGCCCCACAGGTGAGTCCGCGTACTCGCGTGCTCCCACCGCGTCGATGAGTTCGTCGATGCGGGCCCGGTCCGTCCTCCGCAGCGGCCGCCAGCCCCAGTGGTGGCCGTCCAGGCCCAGGCGGACCAGGTCGCGGCCGCGCATGGGGGTGTCGCGGTCCATGCCGCGCTGCTGCGGGATGTACCCCAGGTCGCGGTCGCCGGAGCGCGGCGCATGTCCGTTCACCCGGATGGTGCCGGACCGCAGCCGGTGCTGGCCCAGCAGGGTGCGCAGGAGCGAGGTCTTGCCGGTGCCGTTGGGACCCAGGACCGCGACGAACTCACCCGGCTGGACGTCGAGCGACAGGTGGTGCCAGACGACGCGCTCACCGAAGCGCAGCTCCGCGTCCCGGACCTCGAGGATCGGGGCCCGGTCAGGGGCTCCGCTCACGAGAGGGCCTGCTCGACGGAGTCGACGATCCCCGTCATCCAGGTCACGTAGTCGTCGTCCGTCTGGATCGTCTCCGTCATCTCGACGACCGGGACGCCCTGGTCGACCGCGATCTCGTGCAGCGCGTCGGCCTCCGGACCCGAGGTCTGGGAGTTGTAGGCGAACACCTGCACGTCCTGGGTCTCCAGCGCCTCCGTCGCCTCTGCGACGACCAGCGGGGAGACGTCCGAGCCGGCCTCGACGGAGTACACGAAGTCCTCCGGGACCACGTTCGTGAGGCCCAGGTCCTCGAACAACCACAGCGCGACCGGCTCCGTCACGGCGGCGGCCTCGCCCTCGTGCTCACCGGCCAGCTCCTCGACCCGCGACTGGAGGCCTGTCAGCTCGTCCGTGAGCGCCTGCGCGTTCTCCTGGAACGCAGCCGCGTCGTCCGGTGCGACCTCCGCCAGGTGGTGCTCGACCTCCTCGACCAGCGAGACCATCGTGGCGATCGAGTACCAGACGTGCTCGTTGAAGCTGCCCGGCCCGTGATCGTGGCCGGCGTGATCGTGACCGGCGTGGCCCTCCTCGGAGTCCTCGCCCTCGTGGTCGTGCCCACCGGCCGCGACCTCGGCGGCACCGGGCAGGTCGGAGACGGACACCGCGTCGACCACGGCCGGCTCCGTGTCCAGCGCGTCCAGCATCGTCGTGACGAAGCCGTCGTAGCCGCCGCCGTTCATAACGACCATGTCCGCCCGCGACAGGGTCAGCTGGTCGCGGGAGCTCGCCTCGTACTCGTGGGGGTCCTGCGCGGCGTCGTCGATGATCGGCTCGACCTCGACCTCGGTGTCCGCCGCGACCGCCTCGACGAGTGAGGCGTACACGTTCGTCGAGGTCACGACCGTCGTCCCGTCGCCGTCGCCCGCGGCCTGGGTCTCCCCACCGCAGCCCGCCAGCAGCAGGGCGGACAGGGGGACGGTGGCGGCGAGGGCGTGCGAGCGGCGCATGGATGACCTTTCCGGGGTCGGATGACGGGGCGATTCCGCGGCCCGACTGCGGGCCGCGTGTCCTGCTGGAAGGCTACGCGCGCGCCCCGGCCCGCACTAATGCAGAGATTCTGATGTGTCGATACGAGCGGCGCCCCTCTCCCGCGATGGGAGAGGGGCGCCGCTCGTGGTGTGCGTGCCGCGGACCGTGCGGGCCTGCGCGGTGTCGTCAGCCCAGGCGCTCGGCCAGGAGACGCGCGATCTGCACCGTGTTGAGGGCTGCGCCCTTGCGGAGGTTGTCGTTCGAGACGAAGAGGACCAGTCCGCGGTTGTCCGGCACCGACTGGTCCTGACGAATGCGTCCCACCAGGCTGGGATCCGCACCCGCAGCCTTGAGCGGCGTGGGCACGTCGACCAGCTCGACGCCGGCGGCCTCAGCGAGGACCTCGCGGGCCTCGTCCGGGGTGATTGCGCGGTCGAACTCCGCGTGGATCGACAGCGAGTGGCCCGTGACGACGGGGACGCGCACGCAGGTGCCGGCGACCAGCAGGTCCGGCAGACCCAGGATCTTGCGCGACTCGTTGCGGAGCTTCTTCTCCTCGTCCGTCTCCCCCTCGCCGTCCTCGACGAGCGCACCGGCGTACGGCAGCACGTTGAAGGCGATGGGGTCCGTGTACACCTGCGGGGCGGGGAAATCGACGGCGGACCCGTCGTGCACCAGCTTCGCCGCCTCCGGGGCGACCGCCTGCGCCTGACCCGTCAGCTCGTCCACGCCGGCCAGACCGGACCCGGACACCGCCTGGTAGGTGGCGACCTTGAGGCGGGACAGACCCGCGGCGTCGTGCAGGGCCTTGAGCGGCGGCATCGCGGCCATCGTCGTGCAGTTGGGGTTCGCGATGATCCCCTTGGGCCGCTCGTCCAGCTTGTCCGGGTTCACCTCGCTCACGACCAGGGGCACCTCGTCGTCGCCGCGCCACGCGGACGAGTTGTCGACGACGACCGCGCCGGCCTGCGCGAAGCGCTCCGCCTGCGCACGGGACGTGGCCCCGCCGGCGGAGAACAGGGCGATGTCGACACCCGCGGGGTCCGCCGTCGCGGCGTCCTCCACGACGATGTCCTCGCCGCGGAACGGCAGCGTCGTACCGGCGGAGCGAGCGGACGCGAAGAAGCGGGCCGCGCCGATCTCGAACCCGGGGTCCTCCTCCAGCAGGGTGCGCATGACGGCGCCCACCTGGCCGGTGGCGCCCACGATTCCCACGGTCACAGCACTCATCGTCCCGTCCCTCCGTACACCACGGCCTCTGCGTCCTCGCTGTCCAGGCCGTAGGCCTTGTGCGCCGCCTGGACCGCACGGTCCAGGTCCTCCGCGCGCGTCACGACGCTGATGCGGATCTCCGAGGTGGAGATGAGGTCGATGTTGACGTCCTCCGAGCTGAGCGCGCGGAACAGGGCTGCGGTGACGCCCGGGTTCGAGCGCATCCCGTCGCCCACGACGGACAGCTTGCCGATCTGGTCGTCGTAGCGGATGTGATCGAACTCGATCTCGTCCTTGCGCGTCTCCAGCGACTCGATCGCCTTCGCGCCGTCCGTCATCGGCAGGGTGAAGGAGATGTCCGTGCGGCCGGGATCGCGCGTGGAGATGTTCTGCACGATCATGTCGATGTTGATCTCCTGCTCCGCGATGAGGCTGAAGATCGCGGCGGCCTTCCCGGGCACGTCCGGCACACCCACGATCGTGAGTTTCGCTTCCGACCGGTCGTGCGCGACGCCGGAGATGATGGGCTGTTCCACAGTGTCTTCTTCCTCCGTGGTCTGGGTCCTGAAGGGTGCGGGGATCTCGCCGTCCGTCACCCACGTGCCGGTCTTCTCCGAGAACGACGAGCGGACGTGGATGGGCACGCCGGAGCGGCGCGCATACTCGACGCAGCGGAGCATGAGGATCTTGGCGCCGGAGGCAGCCATCTCCATCATCTCCTCGTACCCGATCTTGTGGATCTTGCGGGCGGTGGGGACGATGCGGGGGTCCGCGGTGAACACGCCGTCGACGTCCGAGTAGATCTCGCAGACATCCGCGTTCAGCGCGGCGGCCAGGGCGACAGCGGTCGTGTCGGAGCCGCCGCGGCCCAGCGTCGTGATGTTCTTCGCGGTCTGGCTGACGCCCTGGAAGCCCGCGACGATCGCCACGTGCCCGTCGTCCAGCGCTGACTGGATCCGGCCAGGGGTCACATCGATGATGCGGGCCTTCCCGTGCGACTCGTCCGTGATGACGCCGGCCTGCGATCCGGTGAACGACTGCGCGCTCTCACCCAGGTTCGCAATGGCCATGGCGAGGACGGCCATGGAGATCCGCTCCCCCGCCGTCAGCAGCATGTCGAGTTCGCGGGGCGGCGGGACGGGCGAGACCTGCTGCGCGAGGTCGATGAGGTCGTCCGTCTGGTCTCCCATGGCGGAGACGACGACGACCACGTCATGGCCGGCTTTGCGGTAGGAGACGATGCGCTTGGCGACCCGCTTGACGGATTCGGCATCCGCGACGGAGGATCCTCCGAACTTCTGTACGACGAGGCTCATGTGCTCAATTCTCTCGCGGGCTGTTCGGTCCGCTCGGCCGCCAGCGGGTGCACCGCCCGCGGCCGAACCGTCCCTCAGTCTACGGGCCGCAGTCCCGGCCCGGGAGGTCACCCCGTCGATCACGCCCGCAATTCGCAGGGTCGCGCACAGACGCCCCCGGTGCAGATCCGCAGTCGAATGGTGCTGCGGTTCTGCACCGGGGGCGTCGTCGTCATGGTGTTGAAGGACCGGTGGGTCACCTCCCGCTGCTCACCGGACGACGGTGAAGAGGTCCCCCGGCTGGCAGTCGAGGACGGAGCAGAGTGCGACGAGTGTCGTGAACCGCACCGCCTTCGCCCGGTTGTTCTTGAGGACGGAGAGGTTCGCCAGGCTCACTCCCACCTGTTCGGACAGCTGGGTGAGTGTCATGCCGTTCCGCTGCAACTGGTCCTCGATGTGGCAGATGACCCGGGGCTGCGGCTCCTCCATCTCAGATCACCCCTTCGAGCTCGTCCTGCGCCTCCCTGCCGCGGCGGACCGCCCGGCGGAGCACCTCCACGAGGATGACCGCGCCGATCCAGAGATAGGAGACTTCGAGTGTGATGCTGTTGCTCACCGCCGCGTCGCGCAGCCCCAGGTCGCGGATGATGAGGTTGTCCGCCGGCAGCTGCGCCAGACCGGCCAGCAGGCCCGCCACGACGATCGTCCAGGACAGGCCCATGAGGCCGCGTGACGCGCGATCACTGAAGGGACGGGCATGGACCACTTCGGTCACGACGCGGGTGGCGAACCAGGTCGCGACGAGGAGGCCGATCACGAGGATCGCCTTCGCTGCGATGAACTGGCCGATCGCCCAGGCGCTCAGGTCCGCGGTGGGGATCGAGAGCGCCGTGAGGCCCTCGACGGCCCGTTCCGACCCGGCCAGGGTGATCGCGGTGGGCTCCTCGAACTCGAGGACGGCCGGAATCCGGTCGGACAGCACTGCGCTGAAGAACGGGGACAGTGTCACGTTCATGAGCGCGATGAGCGGGAGGATCAGCAGGAACGCGTACCCCCACGTGTCCATCGTCCGGGGCTTCTTCTCCGGCTTTTCAAGCGGGGTGCCAGAGGTGCTGCCTGTCGCGTGATTCGAGGTGTCGTCCATGGTGCTGTCACCGCCGTCGGCGTTGTGGGTGGTGTCGTTGTGGTCGGTGTCGTCGGTGTGATCATCGGGGGTGTTCGGGCTGATGGTGTTCATGGGATCTCGCCCTTCACGGTGTCTGTTCTGGTGCGGCACCTGCCGCCCTTATCGATGATCGATATATCGATAAACAATATGTTTGCCGTTTATCGATAAGAAGTCAAGGGCTCCGCAGGATTTCCCTGCGGAGCCCTAGCGGTGAGGAGTCGATGTGCGCGCGATCAGGTGACGGTGCGGCGCCCTTCGAAGGCGCGGCCCAGGGTCACCTCGTCCGCGTACTCGAGGTCGCCGCCCACCGGCAGGCCGGAGGCCAGGCGGGACACCGTGATGCCCACGCTGCTGAGCAGGCGGATCAGGTAGGTCGCGGTGGCCTCGCCCTCGAGATTGGGGTCCGTCGCGATGACCACCTCGGTCACCTCGCCGTCCTGGAGGCGCGGCAGGAGGGTGCGGATGCGCAGGTCATCCGGGCCGATGCCGGCCATCGGATCGATCGAGCCGCCCAGCACGTGGTAGAGGCCGCGGAACTCGCGTGTGCGCTCGATCGCGAGGACGTCCTTGGGCTCCTCGACGACGCAGATCATGGACCTGTCACGGCGCTCATCACGGCAGATGACGCAGGTCTCGTCCTCCGCCACGTTGCCGCACGTCTCGCAGAAGCGGACCCGGCGCTTGACCTCGCGCAGTGCGGTCGCCAGCGCGTCCACGTCCGCGGTGTCCGCCTGCAGAATGTGGAATGCCATGCGCTGCGCGGATTTGGGGCCGATCCCCGGCAGGCGGCCGAACTCCTCGACCAGATCCTGCAGGGCGCCTTCGTAGAGCAGGCTCACTCGTCGAACTCCTCGATGATCACGCCACCCAGTATGCGCTCGACGACAGCAGGACCGAATTCGGTCGACTGCTGGATGTCCGCGTCACCCGATGTGTCGTAGTCCGCGTAGTTCTCGACGGGATCCGGCACATGCTCCTGGACGGGCGGCGGCTGAGCCGCGGCGCCGGGTGCCACATCGCCGCTGTGCCGCTGAGCCAGCCGCGCGTAGCGACCCAGGGGACCGTCGTCGGAGGGATCTCCCAGGCCTGGTGAGGATCGGCGACCCGGACCGCTTCCGGGCCCGGTCGAGGTGCCCTGCCCGGGGTTGTCCGTGAATGCGATGTCGACGTCCGCGTAGGCGCCCAGGAAGTCGAGGTCCGTGCGCGGCCCGGCCTCAACCGGGGCACCGTGCGCGGGGCCACCGCCGTCTGAGGCTGGCTCCTGGGCCTGCCGCGTGCCATCCGCAGACCGGGGGTCGCCGGCCGGAGAGCCGTCGTCACCCCGGTAGGGGTCCTCCGTGGGGTACGGCTCATCGGAGGGGTGGAACTCGTCAGAGGGGTAGGGCTCATCGTCCGGGTACGGCTCGATGTCGACCGGCGGCGGTACGACGACCGCACCGAAATCGACGGCACCGTCGCCGGCGGACGTCTCCACGGGCTCCGGTCCGGGCGCGAACGGGTCCGCAGGAGCAGAGTCGGACGACGGATCAGCCGCGTCGATCGGCAGGTCCGTCGACTGCACGGACCGCACGGTGTCCTCCGCCTGAGACGCGTCCGCGGGGTCTGCGGGTTCCGGCACGATCGGGGACTCGCCCGTCTCCGTCGACCACGACGGCAGATCGGAGGGCTGAGCCCAGGGATCGTCCACAGGAGCGGACGCGTCGGACGCAGTCGCCTCAGTCGTGGGGGCGGGCGCATCCCCAGCCGGTGCGGACGAGACGGGCGTGTGCGCAACAGGGTCGGACGTGACGGACGAGGGCGCGGCAGAGCCGGGGTCAGGCGCCTCTGTGCCCGTCACGGGCTGCGGACTGTCACCCTCCGCATCGTCGTGGTGCTCGCGGTCCGAGGCTGCGTCGGACTGCCAGAACCGGTCGTGGTCGACCGGCTCGCGGTCCGCCTCGCGCCGCCCCACCACCGAGTCGAGCTGCTCACGCGTCACCGCATGCGGACCGCCGGATGGGCCGGGTCCACCGGAGCCGCCGGCACCACTGGAGCCTCCAGGAGCACCGGAGCCTCCGGGAGCACCCTGGCCACCGCGCGGGGTGCCCGCAGCAGCCGTAGGACCGGATGCATCCGGCTGTGCAGGAGGCGGCCCCGCGTTCTCGTCGCCCACCTCCACCTGCGCGCGGATGCCCAGGGACTGCTCGACGGCGGTGCTGACGAACTGCGCGTGGGGACCGCGGCGGAAGGCCTGGACCGAGCCGGGATTGCTGAAGCCCAGGGACAGGACGCCGTCTGCGAACTGCTGCGGGAAGGCGTTGCCGCTCACGATCGCGTACGACAGCTTGCGCAGCTGCTGCAGCCGCACCAGCACATCCGGCCATCCGCGCCGGATCGCGTCGATCTCCGCGCCCACGCCCGGAGCCTGACGGATCTCCGGGGACGCGTGGGCCTCCCCGTACTGGGGCTCCGGCTGTGAGGGCCGCGACTGCGGGGGCTCCGACTGCTGGGGCTCCGCCTGAGTCTGCCTCGAGTGCGGGGTCTCCGACTGCTGGGGCTGCCCGGTTGCGGGCTGTTGAGCTTGAGTCTGTACCTGATGGTCCGGCGCTGCAGACGGATCCGCCTGCGCCTGCGACGTGGGTTGCTGAGCCTGTGCCTGCTGAGGCTGCTGCGCAGGCTGGTCACGGTGCTCCGGCGGTGCCTGCTCACCCGGCTGGGCAGGACCGCCCTGCTGCGCCGGCCTGTTCTGTGCGGCGGGAGGCCCGGTCTGAGCCGGCGGCTCCGGCTGAGCGTGCACGGGCTGTTCAGTGCGGTTGCCCGGGGCGTGCTCCTGCTGTCCCTGTGGTTCCGGTGCGGACTGTCGCTGCGAGCCGCGTCCGCGGGGCCCCTCGTCCAGCACGGATCGGGCCGAGGCCATCGCGTCCGCGACACCTGCGAACGGGTCCTCATCCGCTGGTGGGCCGGACGGCGCTGCCGTTCCAGGCGCAGACGCACCCTGACCCGTGGCTTGGGCTCCCCGACCGGCGGCCGTTCCGGGCCCGCCCTCGGCTGGGGCCGGCTGCTGCTGAGCCTGCTGCTGCGCGGCGGGGGCCTCGACCGCCGCCGGCGGCACCGCGCCGGCGGGCATGCGACCGTCCGCGGACATCCCCACCCGACGCTCCAGGCGGTCGACACGGGAGACGACGGAGCGACGCGAGTCCTCCGACCCCGGCAGCAGGATGCGCGCGCAGATGAGCTCCAGCTGGAGACGCGGGGACGTCGCCCCGCTCATCTCCGTGAGACCGGCGTTCAGCAGATCCGCGGCACGGGACAGCTCTGCGGGACCGTACGCCCGCGCCTGGCCCTTGAGGCGCTCCAGCCGATCCTGCGGCACCTCCGGCAGGAACGCGGCCGCGGACTCCTGGGCGGCGGAGATGACGAAAAGATCCCGGAAGCGCTCCAGCAGGTCCTCGACGAACCGGCGCGGGTCGTGACCGGATTCGATGACCCGGTCGATGACCCGGAACACCCCGGCGCCGTCCCCGGCGGAGAACGCATCGACGATGTCGCCCAGGAGCGAATCGTCCGTGTAGCCCAGCAGCGCGACCGCCGTGCTGTAGTCGACCCCGTCCGCCGTGGCACCCGCGATCAGCTGGTCCAGCACGGACAGGGTGTCGCGCACGGAGCCGCCGCCGGCGCGCACGACCAGCGGCAGCACGCCCGTGCCCACCTGCACGCCTTCGCGCGCGGCCAGCTGCTCCAGGTACCCGCCCAGCGTCTCCGGCGGGACCAGGCGGAACGGGTAGTGGTGGGTGCGGGACCGGATCGTGCCGATCACCTTGTCCGGCTCCGTCGTCGCGAACACGAACTTCACGTGCGCCGGCGGCTCCTCCACGAGCTTGAGCAGCGCGTTGAAGCCCTGCGGCGTCACCATGTGCGCCTCATCGAGGATGAAGACCTTGTAGCGGTCGCGCGCCGGCGCGTACACGGCGCGCTCGCGCAGATCACGGGCGTCATCGACACCGTTGTGGCTGGCCGCGTCGATCTCCACGACGTCCAGCGAGCCGGGGCCGCCGTTGGACAGGTCGCGGCAACTCTCGCACTGCCCGCACGGGGTGGACGTGGGCCCCTCTGCGCAGTTGAGGCAGCGGGCCAGGATCCGGGCGGACGTCGTCTTGCCGCAGCCGCGGGGGCCGGAGAACAGGAAGGCATGGTTGATGCGCCCGGCATCGATCGCGGCGGACAGCGGGGCGGTCACATGCTCCTGTCCGATGACCTCTGCGAAGGTTTCAGGACGGTAGCGCCTATACAGTGCGGTGGACACGCCCCCACCCTATAGTCAGTGACGGACACGGCGTCGGACAGAACTGCCCCACCGGGGAGAGGAAGGACCAGTCACATGGACAGCGATCCTGCGGCCCGCCGGATCCGGATCGGTCATGCGGAGCGTGACGCGGTCATCGAGCAGCTGCGCGTCGCCGCCGGTGAGGGCCGTCTGACGGTCGACGAGCTGACCGAGCGCATGGAGCGCGCCGCCGTCGCCAAGACCTTCGCCGACCTCGACCCACTCGTCGAGGACCTCCCCGTCGCTCCCCCGTCCAGTGGGCTGGGAGGGGCCCCGGGCACGGTGGCGCGGACGGCCTCGGGCGCTGTGGTTCCCACGGGCGACGGACCGGGCTGGGACCCGGCCGACCCCCTGGTCGTCCGCGCGAGCTGGGAGGACGAGCGCCGGCGCGGCCGCTGGATCGTCCCGCCGTTCATCCGCGTCGAGACGCCGGGCGCCACCGCGGAACTCAACTTCCTCGAGGTCGACTCGTACCCGCAGCGCATCCAGGTAGAGCTGCGCGGCGCGATGGGGGCGTGCGTCCTCGTCGTCCCCGACGGCTGGGGCGCGGACGTGTCCCGCGTCGGGGGATCGTGGGGCAGCAGGAAATCGCTGGTCGACGAGGTGCCGCGCGACGGGATGCCCACGATCGCGGTCCACGGCACCCTGGGGATGAGCAGTCTCACGGTCCGCTACGCCAACTGGTTCGACCGCCGACGGACAGAGAAGAGGGACTGACCCATGCTGGGCGAAGCGTCCACACTGGCCATCACGATCATCACGGTCTCGTTCTTCGCGATCCTCCTGCTCGCGGGGATCCTGGTCGCCCGTGTCGTGCGCAACCCGGACAAGGCGATCGGCGCCCGCACCCGGCAGCGGTGGGAGGAGCACGAGGACGCCCACCGCCTGGAGCAGGAGCGGCGTAGGCTGGAGGAGGAGCGGAGGCTCAGCGAGGAGCCGGATCAGCGCAGAGAGCCCCACGACGACGGGCTGGACAGCACGGACGGCCCGGATCGCCACGACCAGGAGGACGGGACCCATGAGTGACAGGACCTACAGGATCGCGGTCATCCCCGGCGACGGGATCGGCACGGAGGTGATGCCGGAGGGGATCAGGTCACTGCGCGCCGCGGCGGACGCCTTCGACTTCGACCTGGACCTCCTGGAGCTGGACTGGGCGAGCGCAGCCCACTGGCAGGAGCACGGCACGATGATGCCGGACGACTGGGCGCAGCGGCTGGAGGGGATCGACGCGATCTTCTTCGGTGCGGTGGGCTGGCCGGAGGTCGTCCCGGACCACGTGAGCCTGTGGGGGTCGATCCTCCAGTTCCGCCGCGTCTTCGACCAGTACGTGAATCTGCGCCCGGTCAAGCTGCTGCCCGGTGTCCGCAGCCCGCTGGCGGACCGGCAGCCCGGCGAGGTCGACTTCTACGTGGTCCGCGAGAACACGGAGGGCGAGTACTCGTCCGTGGGCGGGCGCATGTTCGAGGGCACGGACCGCGAGACGGTCATCCAGGAGACCGTCATGACCCGCACGGGCGTCGACCGGGTGCTGGCCTACGCGTTCGACCTGGCGGAGAAGCGCCCGGCGAAGAAGCTCACGTCCGCGACGAAGTCGAACGGCATCGCGATCACGATGCCGTACTGGGACGAGCGGGTGGCGGAGATGTCGAAGTCCTACCCGTCGGTCGACGTCGACCAGTTCCACATCGACATCCTCGCCGCGAACTTCGTCCTGCACCCGGACTGGTTCGACGTGGTCGTCGCCTCGAACCTGTTCGGCGACATCCTCTCCGACCTGGGACCCGCCTGCGCCGGCACGATCGGCATCGCCCCCAGCGCCAATATCAACCCGGAGGGCACCCACCCGTCCCTCTTCGAGCCGGTCCACGGGTCCGCCCCGGACATCGCCGGCAAGGGCATCGCGAACCCGATCGGACAGATCTGGTCCGCCGCCCTCATGCTGGAGCACCTGGGCGAGGCCGAGGCCGCCGCCGCCATCGAGACCGCCTTCGCCCAGGTCGTGGAGACCGGGGACCCCCAGGTCGTCACGCCTGATCTGGGCGGGTCCGGCACCACGGCCGGGCTGGGTCAGGCGATCGCGGACGCGATCACCCCGGGCAGCGCCGGCTGAGTCCGCGGGTGCGGTCCCGCACGGCCTGCACCCGCACGACCAGTGCCTGCGCGGGCCCTGCGAGCGCGGGTCATGCGCACGGATCTGCGGGGAACTCACATGCCCGCGACCATGACCGCCGCCGCGGTCTCGCGGTAGCGTCGAGGGCAAGCGGGGCCCTCCGGCCCCGGCAGAGCGCGACGGAAGGAGTGCATCATGGGAATCGGTGACGAGGCGAAGGACCTGAGCGGCAAGGCCAAGGAGGGCCTGGGCGACGCGACGGGCAACGAGGACCTGCAGCGCAGCGGCGCGAAGGACCGCGCCGAGGCCGCCGTGGGCAAGGCCGCCGACGCGATCCGCGACCGCGTCGACGACGTGAAGGAGGGTGCCGGCGGGCTGGGTCAGAAGATCGCCGGCGCGTTCGACGGCATCAAGGACGGCCTGTCGAAGGACAAGGACGACAGCGGCGACGCCGACCGCTGACCATCAGCCGCGGATGAGTCCCGCCTCCCGCGCCTTCGCCACGGCGTCGGTGCGGGAGCGGGCTCCCAGCTTCTCGAAGACGTGCACGAGGTGCGTCTTCACCGTCGACTCCGACACGAACAGGCGCGCGGCGATCTGCGCGTTCGACAGGCCGTCCGCCACGGCCTCCACCACCTCCAGCTCACGCGCGCTCAGGCTCACGCCGGGCGCGCGCATCCGTTGCATGAGCATCGCGGTCACATCCGGAGACAGCGCTGTCTCGCCCGCCGCGGCGCGGCGGATGCCGTCCAGCAGCTGGTCCGGCGGCGTGTCCTTGAGCAGATAGCCCGAGGCCCCGGCCTCGATCGCGGTCACGACGTCCGCGTCGCTGTCGTAGTTCGTGAGGACGAGGACGTGCGGGGCGTCCGGACCGGCGGAGCGGATCCGCCGGGTCGCCTCCGCCCCGTGGACCACGCCGTCGCCGCTGCCCAGCTGCAGGTCCATGAGGACGAGGTGGGCGGGCACCTGCGCGGCCAGCCGGACGACCTCCTCGCCCGTCGCGGCCTCGCCCACGACGTCGATCCCCTGGTCCGTGGCCAGCAGGGCCGTGATCCCGGCCCGCACCACCGGATGGTCATCGCACACCAGCACCCGCACCGTCATCGTTCCGCGCTCCCCTTCGCCGTCTCGTCGTCTGCCGTCACGTCGTCTGTCGTCGCGTCGTCGATCGCCGTCGCACCACCCCCACCGTCTGCGGTCGCGCTGTCAGTCGTATCCACGTCCCGGAAGACCGCGCTCACCCGCGTGCCCTCCCCCGGTCGGGAGTCGACGCGCAGCGTCCCGCCCACCGCGGCGACCCGCCCACGCATGACGTCGAGGCCGAACGAGTCCGACTCCGCGGACGGCCGCACAGCGCCCGGATCGAACCCGCGCCCGTCGTCCGCGATCTCCACCATCGCCCGTCCCGTCTCGTACGTGAGGGTGACGGTCACCGTCTGCCCATGCGCGTGGGCGACGGCGTTGCCCAGGGCGCCCTGGACGACGCGCAGGATCGTCGTGTCGACGGACCGCGGCAGCGAGCGGGCGGTGCCCTGGGAGCGGAAGGCGACGGCGGCCTCGGCGGCGGTGTCCGCCTCCGCCACGATCCGGGCGAGTGCGTCCGGCAGGGTCGCGGCAGCCAGTGCGGGCGAGGAGAGCGCGCGGATGAAGGCGCGGGTCTCCGCCAGCGCGGCACCGGCGGACTCCTTGGCGAGCGCGATCTCACGGCGGCCGGGCGCGTCGGCCGGGCGGGCGGAGTCCGGGTGGGAGCCGTCGTCGACGGTGCGGGCCGCTTCTGGGTGGGCAGCGTCCGGGCGGGCGGAGTCCTCCGTGCGGGAGTCATCGTCCAGGCGGCGTTCCGCGGCGCTCAGCAGCAGCTGGATGCTGGAGAGGCTCTGGGCGACGGTGTCGTGGAGCTCGGCGGCCATGCGGGTGCGTTCGGTCTCCACACCGGCGGCACGCTCCGTCTCCGCCAGCTGCGCCTGCGCGGCCAGGAGACGGTCGACCAGCTGCTCGCGGGCGTGGACCTCGCGGACCAGGGTGCGCACGCCCACGCCGATCGCGACCGCGACTCCCGCGCCCACGAGCGGTCCCGTCACGCCGCCCACGGACAGGCCGCGGTGGGCGGCCAGCGCAGCGATGGCGATGAGGGCGAGCGCGAACACCCCCACCGGGCCCCACCAGTCGGGCAACAGGTGGAGGACGAGGAAGAAGAGCGGGAAGACGAGGAACGCCGCGTCCGGGGCCAGTACGGTCGTGCCGATCCACAGGAGTGTCAGCAGTGCGAGCCAGATGAGGGCGGCGCGGTCGCCGGACCGCTGAGTGCGCGTGCCGGACCGTTCCGGCCGGGTGCCTGATCGCTCCGGCGGGGTGGCTGATCGCTCCGGCCGGGCACGGCGACCCAGCTGCACGGCGCCCAGCGCGTAGACGACCTCGAAGGCGAGGACCAGCCCGATCGCCAGCGCGGGGTCCAGGGCATCGCCCTCCAGGGCACGCACGACCACCAGCACGCCCAGGCCCACGATGAGGCCGTGCAGGCACCACTGGAGCGCTCGGGCCACGGTCGAGGCGGACAGGGACGAGTCACTCATGACTCCACGCTACTGCGTGCGGGGCCGCCTCGTACCGGATCCAGGGGCGTGCGGTGGCGGATCCATCGAAAGGACGAGTGCGACCTCCATCGTCCGCATCCCGGGGACCGATCGCCCGTCCGATGTGGGGAGGCCTTCCGCGGACCACGATGGAGGAGTCGGGCGGACACCGCCCACCGGACCACTCCCCCTCGACCCTCTGGAGGCCCCCATGTTCCTCGCTCGCCGCGACATGGTCTTCGCCCGCGGACGCTTCACCCTCATCACTGCGGTCGTCCTGCTCATCACCTTGCTCATCGGACTGCTGTCCGGCCTGACCGGCGGTCTGGCCCAGCAGAACATCTCTGCGATCCAGTCACTGGAGCGCGACCGGATCGTCCTGGCCGCGGAGACGTACGACGAGTCCCAGCTGACCCAGGAACAGTTGGACGCATGGCGCGACGCCCCGTCCGTGGCCGGGGCGCGTGAGGTGGGCATCCTCCGCTTCCAGATCGACCCGACAGACGGAGATGCGGCGGGTGTGTCCGCCGCGATCCTGGGCGGCACGGAGGACTCCCCGCCGCGGGACGGCCACGTGCGGCTGAGCGCTGGTGCCGCGGAGGATCTCGATGTGGCCGACGGCGACAGCGTCACCGTGCTGGGCATGGACCTGACGGCCGACCTGCTGGACGAGGACCGCTGGTACGCCCACACCCCCGTCGCCTATGTGACCGGTGACGACTGGCAGGAGATGGAGACGCGGCTGGGACGTGACAACTCCGTCGCGACCGCGCTGGCCGTCGACCTGACGGACAACGCGGACGCCGAGGAGCTGGAGCAGCTGGCGACCCAGACCTCGACGACGGCGAACGGCACCGTCGACTCGCTCCTGGCGATCAGCTCGTTCCGGTCCGAGATCGGCTCGCTGCTGCTGATGGTGGGCATGCTGTTCGGCATCTCCGCCCTGGTCGTGGGCGCGTTCTTCACGGTCTGGACGATGCAGCGCACCGGTGACGTGGCGGTCCTCAAGGCGCTGGGCGCCTCGACTCCGTCCCTGCTGAAGGACGCGCTGGGCCAGTCGCTGGCGGTCCTCATCGCCGGTGTGGGCGGCGGCATCCTCCTCACGACCGGACTGGGGCTGGCCATCGCCGGTGTGCTGCCGTTCGTCGTCAGCTGGTACACGACGGCACTGCCCGCGGCGCTGCTCATCCTCCTGGGCCTGGCCGGCGCCGCGTTCGCACTGCGCACCGTGACGAAGGCGGATGCGCTCACCGCCCTGGGCTCCGCGCGCTGACCGTACGGCCGGCCGCCGGCTCCACCCACGGGCCCCAGTTCCAGTGCCCCGCGAGACGCACCCGCGTTCTCCGTTCCCTCTCACCGCTCATCCCGAAAGGACCCTCATGCTCTCCCTCACGGACATCACCCTCACGTTCCCCGACGGCGACGGCCGCATCACCGCCGTCGATGACGCCACGCTCGAGGTCGCAGCCGGCTCCGTCGCCGGCCTCACCGGACCGTCCGGCTCCGGCAAGTCGAGCCTGCTGGCGGTCGCGTCGACCCTCGTGAAGCCGGATTCCGGCACCGTGTCGATCGCCGGTGTCGATGCGACGCGGATGAACCAGAAGAAGTCCGCGCGTCTGCGGCGGGAGCAGATCGGCATCATCTTCCAGCAGTCGAATCTGCTGCCGTCCCTCACAGCCCGTGAGCAGCTGCTGGTCATGGGCGAGATGGACGGGAAGCGCGCGAACCGTGCCGCGCGTCAGCGCGAGGCGGACGACCTGCTGGACGTCGTGGGGCTGAGCGCCCACCGCGACGCCCGCCCCGCGGCCCTGTCCGGCGGTCAGCGTCAGCGCGTCAACATCGCGCGGGCCCTCATGGGTTCGCCGTCCGTCCTCATCGTCGACGAGCCCACGTCCGCACTGGACCGGGCGCGCAGCGAGGAGATCATCGGGCTCATCGTCGACCTCACGCGCGAACTGGGAACGGCGACCCTGCTCGTGACCCACGACCTGGAACTCATGCCGCGCTTCGACACGACCCATCGGATGGTCGACGGGCAGCTCTCCCTCCTGCCCGCTCCGGTGGGTGCGAGCGCCTGACCGGGTCGCCGCCTCCGCGCAACGCCCCCGTCCACCTCGCGCTTCTCTCGCGAACTGCATACGAGCATTCCCGTCCTTCGCGAGAACCGTTCATGCGGGGGCCGGGCCCCGTGGCCGCACTGCTACTGAGGACGAATGATGTCTCCGTTGGCCGGCAACCGACCGTCGAACGTGACGGGAACGGGGCGGGCCCGCTCGATGTCGCGGCGGTCGATCACCTGCACGTGAAGATGCGGCTCGACGCTGTTGCCCGAATTGCCGCACCCTCCCAGCACCTGGCCCACCGCCACTCGCTGACCGGAGCGGACGCGGACGCTCCCCTCCTGGAGATGGCACAGCGCGACGATCCCACCGCGGCACTCCAGGAGGACGTGGTTCCCGGCGAGCGCCGTCCACCCCGCAGCGGCTCGCCGACGCTGTGTCAATGCGTATCCGATCGACCGGAACCCGCGATGCGCGGAGTGGTCGGGCAGCGTCGCGAGTGTCCCCACCACGACTCCGTCCACCGGCGCCAGAACGTGTCGCCCGAATCCGGGGAATTCTTCCGGGGCCTCAGTACGGACGAGCGATCGGAGTGTGAACGGTGCCGTACGCCCGGAGTCGTCGACGGGGACGAAGTCGATCGCGTATTCCGTGGCGAACAGACGGCTGCCGTGGCTGGGCACCCGGTTCGCCGGACTGTTGCGGACCTCCCAGCTCCCCGTGAACGGGTACGCCAGGTCGAGCGGGACGGTCAAATCTCGGCACCCTCCGGGCGCTCGACGATCGGGCCGCGCTTGCGCTTCTCCTGCTGGACGACCATGGGCCACTCGCCGGTGTTCGTGCTCGTGTCCTGCTCGGCGGCGGCGATCTCGTCCGGGGTGCCGCCCACGACCTCGGCGTCGTCGTCACCGCTGAGAGGTGCGGACTCGCGGACGTCGACCTGCGCGTGCGTCTCACGACCGAACAGGTAGAGCAGCAGCTCGACGGGCAGGCCGCTCACCGTCACAGTCGAGTTGTTCGTGCGGCCGGCGCGCAGTTCGTCGAAGCCGCGCGGCTTGAGCACCAGGTGGAGACCACGGCGCAGCGCATACGGGAGGGCGAGCGCGCGCACCAGGCCCAGCATGTCCTTCTGGACGTCGGTGCCCAGCTCCCGGACGTGCCAGCCGGGCTGTGCACGGCGCACGTCCTCGTGGTGGATGAGGAACTCCGCGGTGTTCATGATCGAATCCACGCCCACGCCCCACGAGCTGGGGTTCCAGGCGGTGGGGCCCTGCGCCAGTTTGCCCACCAGCTCGATCCAGGGAGTGTTCCGCAGGAGCTCGTCGACGCGCTCGTGGCGCTTGGCGAACAGCTTGAGGTGCTCGCCCATGATCGCCGGCAGATCGCGGTCGCGCATGACCAGGTGGACGGTCAGATCACGTGTCTTCCACCCCTCGCACAGTGTGGGAGCGTCCGGTCCCACCTTCCGGAGGAGGGAGGCCAGTCTCAATCGTTCTTCACGTGCGAGCGAAGTCATATCCCAAGCGTGCCCCAGTCCTCACCGCGTGTCGAGGACTGCCGGGGCCATGTCGCCCGATGGACAGCAAGACGTCACCGGATGATCAGGTGCGAACGATTCGCAGCGGATCATCCAGCGGCGCCCACAGCACCTCACCCCGGGTCTCGCACCGCTCCTCACTCGGAATCCCGCACCGCTCGCTCCCACGCGGTGAGGAAATCCGCTGTCCGGGACAGCGACCGCATGTCCGCCAGGTCATCGCCGCGGGTGGGACCGTCCGTGTCGATGACGACGAGCGCACCGAGCTTCGCCGCCGCCCGGACGAACCGGAGTCCGCTCATGACGGCCAGCGAGGACCCCAGCACCACCAGCGCATCCGCGGCCTCGACGAGGTCGCGGGCCCGCTCGACGACGCGCGTGTCGACGGTCTCACCGAAGAAGACGACATCCGGTTTGAGCAGACCGTCGCACTGCGGACAGTCGCGCACCCGGAAGTCGCGCGTCTGCTCCAGCTCCGCGTCGCCGTCGGGGGCGACCTCGATCTCACGCGGATCGACGTCGATCCGGTCGAGGAAGTCGGGGTTGAGCGCCGTCAGCTCCTCCTGCAGCCACTGCCGCGAGTACGTCCGACGGCACGTGAGGCAGAGGACGCGGTCCAACCGCCCGTGCAGCTCGACGATGTCGCGCACCCCCGCCAACCGGTCGAGCCCATCGACGTTCTGCGTGATCGTCCCCGCCAAGCGCAGCGCGGCCAGAGCCCGGTGCCCGTCGTTGGGCTCCGCCCACTCGATCCTGTCCCAGCCCACCCAGCTGCGCGCCCAGTACCGGGACCGCTGCAGGGGTCCGGCCAGGAACGCCTGGTAGGTCATGGGCGAGCGCGGCGACGCGTCCGGTCCGCGGTAGTCCGGGATGCCGGAGGCCGTGCTCATCCCCGCCCCCGTGAGCGCGACCGTGGACTCCGCCCCCACCTCCAGGAGCCGCTCGATGATCTGGTCGTCCGTGTGGGACGGTGCCGCCGGTCGTTCCCGGCCGCGCAACGGATCGCGGATCACCGCCATGCAGGCACTCCTCGCCGCTCGATCACTGCGGGGCCGTCCCGCCGCCACTACTGTGTCACTCAGACGGACCCGCCTGCTGAGTCGGGGTTCCGTATCCGACCGCCCGGTCGGGGCTCCGTGTCCGTCCGCCTCAGTGCAGCCGTCCGCCCCCGCCCGATCGCCCGCCAGGAGCACCATGTCCCCGCTCGCCCTGACCCTCACGATCATCGTCACGGTCGTTCTCGTGCTCGCATCCGCGGGGATCCTCATCGTGCTGGCGCGAACGCTGCAGCGGAGCGCGGAGGAGAAGCACCGTCCCCGCACCCGCCGGACCACGCACGACGGATCCACGGACGATCCCCCGCGCACCGACGACGCAGACTGACCCTCAGTGCTCCCGGACCCAGTCGATGACCGCGCCGGACACCACGCCCGGCTCCTGCTCCGGCAGCCAGTGGGAAGCGCCGGGGATCTCGACGAACCGGTAGTCGGCTTCGACGTAGCCGCCCGTCAGCTCCGCCGCACCCCGCGAGAAGGCCAGGTCCTCGCTGCCCCACACATAGAGCGTGGGCACCGTGATCGGGTCCAGCTGCGGCGTATGTCCCAGCCCCAGCGCCCGGTAGTAGGCGAGAGCCGCCGCGAGCACGCCGGGCTCCGAGAACCGGTCGACGTACGACTGCACCCGTTCCGGCGACACCGCGTCGCCGTAGATCGCGGCCAGCCGCCGGCCGCCGTCGGCCAGCATCCGCGCCTCGACGCCGGCCGGGTCCTTCCGGATCTGCCGCATGTAGTGCATGCGCTCGTACTGGTCCGGGTCCTCCTTCATGCGCCTGCCGTGCGCCAGGGTGTGCGCCGAGGACACGGACGTGAACGTCACGAGGCCCCCCGGGTGCTGCGCCGCGTACTGCCAGCCCAGGACACCGCCCCAGTCGTGCCCCACGAGGTGGAACCGCGTCAGTCCCCACGCGCGCACCAGCGCGTGCAGGTCCGCGACCAGCTGTTCGACCGTGTAGTCCTCGACCTCGTCCGGCCTGGCGCCCGGCGAGTAGCCCCGCTGGTCGTACGCGATGACGTCGATGCCCGCGTCCACCAGTGCCCGCGCCGTGTCCTCCCAGCACGCGGCGAACTGCGGCCAGCCGTGCACCAGGACCGCCGTGCCCGAGGCCCCGGTCGCCTCCGCGCCCGCGACCCGGAAGCCGTCGAAGACGAGGTCACCCACCTGCGTAGTGAAGGTCTCCCCGCCCAGCCGTGCCGCGACGGAGGCATTGTCGAAGGGGCTGCCCACCGTGTCGCTCGCTGCCCCGCCGCCCACTTCGTTCCTGTGATCCACGTCTCCCATGCTGCTCACCCTACGGGGTAGCGTGGACACATGACACGGATCCTGCTCATCCACCACTCGCCCACGGAGTCGACGCGGCGGATCGCGGACGCAGCGCTCAGTGCCGCACAGATTCCGGAGCTCGCCGAGCTGGGGGATCTGGAGCTCGTCGAGGTCGCCGCCCTGGAGCCGGACATCGACCAGGTGCTGTCAGCGGACGCCTACGTGCTGGGCACGACAGCGAACTTCGGCTACATCTCTGGCGCACTCAAGCACTTCTTCGACACCGTCTACGACCACGTCCGCGAACCCACGGCCGGTCGCCCGTTCTCCTACTGGATCCACGGCGGCTACGACACGACGGGCGCGGAGAAGGCGATGGAAGCAATCACGACCGGCCTGGGCTGGTCGCTCGCCCAGCAGCCCGTCGTCTGGACCGGCGCCGTCGAGGAGGAGCACCTGGAGCAGGTCCAGGAGATGACCGCGACCGTCATGGCCGCGGCTGCGGACTGATCACCCTCGACCGAGAGCTCCGCCCTGAGGCCCGTCAGCGCAGGATCACCCTCAGCGCAGGACGACGGTGCGGCCGCTCTGGAGGATGATCCGGTGCTCCGCGTGCATGCGGACGGCGTCCGTGAGGGCCGCGACCTCCGCGTCCTGCCCGTGACGCTGGAGGTCCGCGGGGCTGAACGAGTGGTCGACCGGGGCGATGCGCTGGGAGATGATCGGGCCCTCGTCCAGGTCGCTGTTGACGTAGTGGGCGGTGGCGCCCACCATCTTGACGCCGCGCTCGAACGCCTGGTGGTAGGGCTTCGCCCCCTTGAAGCTGGGCAGGAACGAGTGGTGGATGTTGATGCAGCGGCCACTCAGCTCCTGGCTGAGCTCCTCCGACAGCACCTGCATGTAGCGGGCCAGCACGACCAGCTCGGCACCCGTCTCGCGGACGATCTCCAGCAGACGCGCCTCGGCCTGCGGCTTCGTGTCCTTCGTGACGGGGACGTGGTGGAACGGCACCCCGTGCCACTCGACGAGCGACCGGTGGTCCGGGTGGTTGGACACGACCGCGACGATGTCGATCGGCAGGTGGCCGGCCTGTGCGCGGTAGAGCAGGTCGCGCAGGCAGTGCTCCCACTTCGAGACCATGAGGACGACGGGCATGTGCCGTCCCAGTGGGCGCAGGTCCAGGGTCATGTCGAACTCGAGGGCCACCGCGTCCAGATCCTCCCGCAGTCCGGCGACAGCGGAAGCGGCCGGGTCAGCGGCACTGTCTGCCGCCTGGGCGACGGGGGCGACCGACAACGCTGTGCCGGCACCGGCCTCGGCGGCGGTGTCCCCGGCCCCAGCCCCGGGCGCTGTGTCCCCGGTTCCGTCCACGGACGGCAGGGTGAAGGCGAACCGGGCGAAGAACGTGCCGTGGACCGCATCTTCGAAGGTCTTCGACTCCGTGACATTGCCGCCGTGCCGGGCCAGCACGCGGCTGATCCCGGCCACGATGCCCGGCTGGTCTGTGCAGTGGAGGGTCACGACGAAGGAGGCGGGCACGGCGGCGGATGCGGACGACGAGGTCATGGGCACATTCAAGCACTGCCCCGGTTGGCCGATCCGCAGGGGGCTGGACTAGACTGGATCCCGGCTTCCCACGCGGCGTCATCTTGCGAACTCCCCCAGGGCCGAAAGGCAGCAAGGGTAAGTGAGCTCTGGCGGGTGCGTGGGAAGTCCTTTTTCGTGCCGATCACCTCGGAGGAGTCGACGATGACAGCACCCGATCAGCCGCACGCACCCGCGGATCGCCTGCCGGCAGAGCAGATCCCCGTGGGCGTCGAGGTGGAGCTGGGCTCGCACACCGTGACGGAGGAGGAGGTCCTGGCCTTCGGCCGCGACTGGGACCCGCAGTACTTCCACGTCGATGAGGACGCGGCGCGGGAATCCGACTTCGGTGGTCTCATCGCCAGCGGCATCCATACCTTGGCGGTCTACCAGCGCCTGAGCGTCACACAGGTGCTGACCGGATACGACATCGTCGCCGGCCGGCAGCTGCGCGAGGTCCGCTTCCTGCGACCGGTGCGGCCCGGCGACACGCTCACCGGTTCCATGCGGGTCGAGCGGATCGACCCGGCGGTGAACGGGCGGGCGATGGGAGTGTCCTCCGGGCAGCTGGTGAACCAGCACGGCAAGCAGGTGCTCACCCTCGACGTGGACTTCGTGATCCGATCGGAGACGTCGCCGGCGCGGCAGCGTCGCTGAGAGGAGGCTCGGCGGGCCACCGTGCCTGCGGGTCGCGCTCTCGCCGGTTTCCCAGTGTCGAGTGCCGACTCCGGGACGCAGGCGCCTCTATTCTTGTGTGCATGCGGATCATGATCATCACCGGACAGCAGGCACGCGCATGAGCGGCGGCCTGGTCGCCCTTCTGGACGATGTCGCGGCGATGGCCCGCATCGCCGCCGCCAGCGTCGACGACATCGCGGCCGGATCCGCGAGGGCAGGCGCCAAGGCCGCGGGCGTCATCATCGACGACGCGGCGGTGACCCCGCAGTACGTGACCGGGGTGAAGCCCGCGCGCGAACTGCCCATGATCTGGCGGATCGCCCGCGGCTCGCTCATCAACAAGCTCCTCATCATCCTGCCCGTGCTGCTGCTCCTCAGCACGTTCGTGCCGTGGATCCTGACCCCGCTCCTCATGCTGGGCGGCGCCTACCTCTCGTACGAGGGTGCGCACAAGGTGTGGGAGAAGCTGCGCGGGAAGCACGCCGAGCGCACGGACGAGCCCACCCAGCTCAAGGGCAAGGAGGCCGAGGACACGGTGGTCCGCGGGGCGATCACGACGGACTTCATCCTCAGCTGCGAGATCATGGTCATCTCGCTCAACGAGGTCGCCGCGGAGTCGCTCATCGCACGGGCGATCATCCTCGTCGTCGTGGCGATCGGCATCACGGTGCTGGTCTACGGCGCGGTCGCCCTCATCGTGAAGATGGACGACGTGGGCCTGGCGATGACGAAGAGGGACAGCGCCGGCGCGCAGAAGGTGGGGCGCGGCCTCGTCGCGGCGATGCCGCGCGTGCTGGACGGCCTCGCCTTCATCGGCACCTTCGCGATGCTGTGGGTGGGCGGCCACATCCTGCTGGTGGGGCTCGCGGACCTGGGCGTCACCCTGCCGTACGACCTGGTCCACACCCTCGAAGTGCCCCTGTCCGGCATCGCTGCCGTGGGCGGGCTGCTGGCCTGGCTGGTCAACACCCTCTGCTCGATGGTGCTGGGCTTCCTCGTGGGGTCGCTGGTCCTGGGCATCATCAGCCTCACCCCGCTGGGGTCGAAGGGCCACTGACGCGCGGACAGGTGCAGCGCTGGGCAGCGCCCCCTGCCGCGGCGCCCGCCGTCGAGTCCCGCACAGCCGACCGTCGACGCCTCTGCGTCGGTGGCAGCCACCCCTCCCCTACATATGCATACATGTTAATATGTAGATATGAAGGGAGGTGCCGGTGGCACACGATCATGACCACGGAGCGGCGACCAGCAGCCGGACTCGACTGGCGATCGCCTTCGGCATCACCGCGTCGATCCTCGTCGCACAGGCGGTCGGAGCCATCCTCACGGGCTCGCTGGCCCTCCTCGTCGACACCGCGCACATGCTCACGGACGCCGGCGGCCTCCTCATGGCGCTCATCGCCGCCTCCCTCATGCTCCGCCCCACGACCGCGAAGCACACGTGGGGCATGCGCCGGGCGGAGGTCCTGGCGGCCGCCCTGCAGGCTCTCGTCCTCCTGGCGGTCGGCCTGTACGCGCTGGCCGTCAGCTGGCAGCGACTGCTGGATCCGCCGGAGATCCCCGCCGGCAGCCTGCTGGTGTTCGGCATCGTGGGCCTGGTGGGCAACGTCCTGTCGCTGTCGGTGCTCATCGGCGACCGGAACACGAACCTGAATCTGCGGGCGGCGTTCCTCGAGGTCCTCAACGACGCACTGGGTTCCGTCGCGGTCATCGTGAGCGCGATCGTCCTGTCCACGACGGGCTGGCGGCAGATCGACACCATCGCGGCACTCGTCATCGCGGCCCTCATCGTGCCGCGCGCGTTCCTCATCCTGCGCGGCGCGGTCCGGATCCTCATGGAGGCGGTGCCCGCGTGGCTGGACCTGGGCGACCTGGAGAGCCACCTGCTGGAGAATCCGCACGTGCGGGGGATCCACGATCTGCACGTGACGAAGATCGGGACGGGCCTGCCGGTCCTCACCGCCCACGTGGAGGTGGAGCCGGAATGCTTCACCGACAGCCACGCGGACGAGGTCCTGGCGGATCTGCGCGCCTGCGTGCGCGATCACTTCGAGGAGCGCATCGAGCACACGACGTTCCAGCTGGAGACCAGCGACTGCAGCCGGGAGCAACCACTCCCCCACGCGTGACCCGGCGACCTCCACGGCGCAGTGCGAATCCGCCCTCACTGCAGGCGAGCACCCACGGGGCACCCCATCGCCCACGCGTCAGAACGTGCCTCCGCCGGAGACTACGACGCCCTGGTCCTGCCGGGCGGGACCCTCAATGCGGATGCACTGCGGACCGACGAGCACGCCGTCGCGCTGGTGCAGGCCTTCTTCGACGCGGACAAGCCCGTCGCAGCGATCTGCCACGCACCCTGGATCCTCGCCGAGGCCGGGGTCGCGAGGGACCGCCGCCTCACCTCGTACACGTCGACGCGGGTCGACCTCGAGAACGCCGGCGCCCGGTGGGTCGACGAGGAGGTCGTCATCGACGGGAACCTCATCACCTCGCGCAACCCCGGCGACCTCGACGCGTTCAACGCGGCGATCCGCAGCGCCCTGAGCTGACACTGCGACCCTCGTGCACGGTCGGCCGAGCGGGCAGTGCCGGGCCGACTGACGACTCGATCGCGCCCGGGAGCCCGGTGCACGTCCAGCGCTACGCCCGCGACTCCTCCTCATCGTCGTCGGCGTCGCGCTGGACGTGCACGGCGCGGACACCGTCCACCTCGTGCAGATGCGGGACGAGGACGTGCAGCGGCGTGCGCCCCTTGAAGCGCACGTCCAGGTGGACGAGTCCGTCGTCCGTCCGGCGCGTCGACAGGATGAAGGCGGAGAGCCCCGACTTGGAGGCGATCTCGAGGAGGCGTCGCAGGACGCCCTCACCGTCGACGTAGACGATGCGGACCACCCGGTTCGTGTCCTGCGTGGGGATCCGCGCCACCAGCGGCCCCACGACGACGAGGGCGATGAGGTGGAACGCGGTCAGCCCGATGGCGAGGGACGCCATGCCCGCGCCCGCCGCCATCCCCACCGCGGCCGAGACCCAGACGGTCGCAGCCGTCGTCAGACCGCGCACCACGTCCCGGCGGGTGAAGATGACACCCGCACCCAGGAATCCGATACCCGTCACGATCTGGGCGGCGATGCGCGAGGGGTCCAGCGTCACCCCGTCGCCCAGGATGTGCGCGAACCCGAAGCTGGAGACGAGCGTGAACGCCGCAGAGCCGGTCCCCACCAGGACGTGCGTCCTGAAGCCTGCCGCCTTCTGCCGCACCTGCCGCTCGATGCCGATGAGGGCGCACAGGACGAAGGCGAGAGCCAGTAGCTCCAGCTCCAGCAGCGACGTATCGGTCCACCAGTCCACGGACCCATTGTCCGCCTGGTGGCGCAGGAAGCGGAAGGACGGCGTCGACTGCGGCACCGGCGCGCCTCACGGTCACACCGAACGCGATCCAGGGTCGCACGACGAAGGCCCCTGACCTGTTGAACCAGGTCAGGGGCCTTCCCGTTGGCGGAGGATAGGGGATTTGAACCCCTGAGGGCGTTAACCCAACACGCGTTCCAGGCGTGCGCCATAGGCCGCTAGGCGAATCCTCCGCCGATGACTCTACCCGAACCCCACCGCGCAGGCGAAATCGCCGTCCACCCGCAGGCCATACTGTGTTCAAGCACACGTCGTGCTCACCCGCTCCGGAATTACGTTCGTTGTGGTCACCCGACCACTGTCACGATTCCGCAACACGACACGAGCGGCGATCACGGCATCAGCGCAGGTGGCGGCCCCTGATCGTGGCTCGTGTCACCGATCGGGAACCTGTCGAGACACGATCGCGACCGAAGTGCGCTCATGCGTGGATCCGCACCTGATCAGGGCGACGTACGATCCGTGGAGTCGCTTTACTTTCCGGAGGTTTCCGTGCGTCGTCGCGCCCACACACTTCTCGCCACCGCGGGCATCGTCGCTCTCGTCCTGTCCGGCTGCACGCCCGGCGAGCCGGGGACTCCCAGTGGTCCCGGCGACGATCCCACCGGCGCGCAGTCGGACCCCGCGCCCGTCGTGTCCGTCGTGAATGACCCGGTCGAAGATGACACCGCCACCGCCGGCGGCGAGGTCGACGCCGACGCCCAGGACCCGACCGACGCACCGTCCGCGTCCGGCACCGCGTCGGACGCCGTAGACGGCGACTCCGCTGACACCGATGCGACCGACGACGCGACCGACACCGGCTCCGTCCACATCCACGCGGGTGAGGAACTCGAGCTGGCCGTCGACGGCGGAGTCTTCACCGAGGTCCGACTCATGGACGCCGACCACGACACCGTCCCCGTCGACACCGGCGACCTGGACCCCGGTGCGGACGAGGACGCGGAGTCCGGTGATGCGGCTGAACCCGGCGATGACGCCCAGGCCGCGGACGATTCCGAAGCCGCCGCCGGTGGTTCCGTCGAGACGGCACCCGGACTGGTCGATGCCGAATCCGACGGCGAGGCGACGGAGCCCGCGGAATCGACGGAGTCCGACGACGCCACCGGGTCCGCCGACGGCGAGGCGAGCGACGACGGTGAGGCGACTGCGACCTCGGGAGCGGACGAGACCGGCACCCGCTGGGAGTCGAGCGTCGATCTGGTCACCGGTGCGACCTACACGTGGGAGGCGACCACGGAGTCGCCCGACGGTGCGGAGCACACCGTGACCGGCACGGTCACGACCCCGGAGACCACTGCCCAGGAGGAGCTGACGGCCAAGACCGTCATCGCGGACGACCAGACCGTGGGTGTGGGCGCCCCGATCATCGTCATGTTCAACTCGACGATCCCGGAGGATGCGCGCGCGGCGATCGAGGCCCGCCTGAGCGTCGAGGTGACGGACGAGGATGGCGAGCCCGTCGACGTCGAGGGCTCGTGGGGCTGGCTGTACGATACGGACGGCATCAGCCGCGTCCACTACCGGCCGAAGGAGTTCTGGCCCTCGGACGTGGACGTGCAGGTGAGCCTGCCGCTGGAAGGCGTCGAGTACTCGCCGCGCTGGTACGGCAAGGAGGACGTGGACCTCGCGTTCGAGGTGGGCCGCGACCAGCGGGTGGTCGCGGATGCGCAGACGCACCGGATGACGATCGAGCGCGACGGCGAGGAGATCGCGGACTGGCCCACCTCGCTGGGTTCGGCCCAGGCGCCGTCCTACAACGGCACGCACGTCGTCATGGCCAAGCACGAGTTCTACACGATGACATCCGAGCAGTGGAACTACGAGACGGACGTCAACTGGGCCGTCCGCATCCACAACAACGGCGAGTTCGTCCACGCCGCGCCCTGGTCCGTCGGCTCGCAGGGACAGGCCAACGTGTCGCACGGCTGCATCAACCTGTCGACGGAGCGGGCGAAGGAGTACTTCGACATGGCGCTCTACGGGGATCCGGTGGAGATCACCGGCTCCTCGGTCGACCTCACGACGGAGCACAGCGACATCTCCGACTGGGTGTACTCCTGGGAGGACTGGCAGGAGCTGTCTGCGCTGGACTGACGTTCCAGCCAGGGCACGGTGCGCCGGTAGGAATGTGCGGGCAGGTTGCCCGCCGCTCAGCAGACCAGCCGCACGCTCACTCGAACAGCCGCGAACGGGTGAGGAACCGCTTGCCCTCCGGCCCCTCGAGGCTGAATCCGGCGCCGCGCCCGTCGACCGCGTCGATCGTCAGATGCGTGTGCTTCCAGTACTCGAACTGCTCGACGGACATCCAGAAGTCGACGCTGCTGGTCGACCCGTCCGGCAGGGGCACCTCGAAGGTCCCCATCTTCACGTCCGCGTCACCGGTGAGGAAGTCGCCCTCCGGATAGCACATGGGCGAGGAGCCGTCGCAGCATCCGCCGGACTGGTGGAACATGACGGGGCCGTTGCGGTCGATGAGCCGCACCAGCAGGTCGATGGCCTCCTGTGTGAACGCGACGCGGGAGAAGTCCTCCCCGTCGATCGTCGGGGCGGCCTCGAGTGCGGCGGTGTGAACGGTCATGGCTCCTCCTGTGCGCGGGCGGCGGAGCGCTCCGTCTCCGTCGACGTCTCCCTCCAGCGTACGCGCGGGTGCGCGGCGTCACAATGGGAACCGTCTGCCCACCGGTCCCGTGCGTCTCACCGCGCCCCGCCCGCGTGCCCGCACCGGCGTCGACCGCGATAATCGATCGCATGTCGCCCCGTCTCCCCGCTCCTACGCTCGACCGCCGGGGCCTCCTGCGCGCCGGCGGCGCCCTCCTGAGCGTCGCCGCCCTGGCGCCCGTGCTCGCCTCGTGCTCCTCGGAGACCGAGGTCCCCGTCACTGCCCACGGCACCCCGCTGCCCATCCCGCCGCTCCTGGAGCCGGACGCGGACGGCCGCTTCGCCCTCACCGCCGCCCGCGGCACCCGCGAGTTCATCCCGGACGTCATGACGGACACGTGGGGCTACAACGGCGACTACCTGGGGCCCACGATCCGCCTGCAGCGCGGACGTCCCGTCGAGGCCGTCGTCACGAACGACACGGACGAGGAGACGACCGTCCACTGGCACGGCCTCCTGGTCCCCGCCCACGCGGACGGCGGCCCCCACGACCCGATCCTGCCCGGCGAGACCCGCAGCGTCGCGTTCACCCCGGACCAGCCCGCCACGACCCTCTGGTACCATCCGCATCCGCACGAGATCACCGCCCAGCAGGTGCGCCGCGGCCTGGCCGGCATGCTGATCCTGGACGACGCGGACGGGCACGCTCCCGGCTCCGCCCCCGCGGACGGGATGGCCTCCGCCGCCGAGGCCCCCTCCCCCGCCGCTGGAGTCCTCGCCGCCCTGCCCCACGAGTACGGCGTGGACGACATCCCGGTCATCATCCAGGACATGCGCCTGACGGAGGACGGCGAGATGCTGGGCCACAACTTCAACTCCGAGGTGGGGCTGCTGGGGCAGACCGTCGTGACGAACGGCGTCGTGGGTGCCGTGCACACGACCGATCGACGCGTGCTGCGACTGCGACTGCTCAACGGCTCCCAGGCCCGCTCGTACGGACTGCGCCTGGAGTCCGGCGCACCGCTCACGGTCATCGGCTCCGACGGCGGGCTGCTCGAGGCGCCTGTGGAGGTCGAGGCGCTCAGCCTCTCCCCCGCCGAGCGCGCAGAGGTTCTCCTCGAGGTGCCCGACGAGGGCGTCACCCTCATCTCCTCGCAGCCGGACCTGGGCAACGTCGCGGACTCCCAGGCCGCGGGCGGGGAGGACGAGTTCACGATCCTCCGGCTGGAGCGGGCGGGTGCGGAGGTGTCGGAGCCGACCCCGGCCTCGATCGCGGACCTGGGCCTGCCGGCGGTGCTGGCCACGTTCCCGGAGGTCGCCGACCGCGGTCAGCAGCGGCAGATGAACCTGCGCGGGCGGCAGATCAACGGGAAGTCGATGGACATGGGGCGGATCGACCTGGAGGCCGCCTCCCACCAGCCGGAGATCTGGCAGGTGAGCAACCTGGACTCCTCACCGCACAACTTCCACATCCACAACGCGCAGTTCCGGATCCTCGACATCGGCGGGCAGGCGCCGCCACCGGAGATGGCGGGCTGGAAGGACACCGTCTACACGCCGCCGCAGCGGGACATGCGGCTGGCGGTCATCTTCCCCGCGCACCCGGACGACCATTCGAACCTGCCGTACATGTTCCACTGCCACCTCATGCTCCACGAGGACGACGGCATGATGGGCCATTTCACCGTCGACGTGAGCGCGCAGGACGCACTGGCAGCGCTGGAGGGCACCGGTCACCAGCACTGAGTGAGCGGACGCGGTCGGCGAGCCGCACTCACATGAATGCGGAGACGACGAGGCCCAGCAGGCCGAACAGCAGGACGAGTCCGCCCATCACCAGCCCCACGACGACCAGGAGGATCCCCAGTCGGGAGTCCTTGGGCACCGCAGAGACGCGAGGGTCGCGGGGGTCGACGACGACCGGCAGCTGCATGCCGACGAACTGCTCACCGGACCGGTGCGAGTTGAAGACCTTCCCGGTCTTGAGGGCGTGCCGGCCCTCGTACGGCACGGACTCCCACAGGCGACCGTGCAGCTCGTAACGGACGGTCGGCTCGTACGCGAACGAGCTGTCGACGGAGATGGGCCGCACGGCCACGACCGTCGAGAGCACGCGGAGGCCGTTGTCGATGAGGTTCCGGTTGCGACGGACCATCGTGAAGCCCACGACGGCGACGACGGCGCAGAGCCCGACCACTGCGAGCAGCCCCACCAGGTTGAGGACGAGCTGGACCACTCCGGTCAGGCCTCGCCCTGATCCGTCTTCGCCTCCAGCAGCTGGATGATATTGCCGCACGTGTCGTCGAACACCGCGACGATCGCCATGCCGATGTCCATGGGCTCCTGCACGATCGTGACCCCGCGGTCGCGCAGGCGCTCGATCTCCGCATGGACGTCGTCGACGGCCAGCTGCGCCAGCGGGATCCCGTCCGCCACGAGCGCCCGGCGGTAGGGACCCACGGCGGGGTGGTCGCTGGGCTCCAGCAGCAGTTCCGGGCCGTCCGGCCACTCCGGTGAGACGACCGTGAGCCAGGACGCCCCATTCCCGAACGGCACATCGTGTCGCACCTGGAAGCCCAGGACATCGGTGTAGAACTTGCGTGCCCTGTCCTGGTCGTCGACGAAGATGCTCGTGATCTCGATCCTCATGGCCCTGCCTCCGGTGCGTCGTGGTCGTGCGGTGTGCGCGTGCCACTGGAATCGTCGCACGGCCGGACGCTCGGCGCACGGCGCACGACGCTCACGTCAGCGCACCACGCACGACGCCGCGGCTCAGCGCACGCTCCTCACGTCACGACGGGACGGGTGCGGGCGAGCGCGACGGCGATGACGAACGCGATCGCCATGAAGACGAGGCTCAGCAGCGTGACGCCGCCCCAGCCGCGCAGCTCCCAGGCCAGCGGCGCCAGATTGCCGTTGATCGACGAGCCCGCGTAGTAGACGAGCATGTACATCGACATCGCCTGCGCGGGCACCCCCACGGACGCGCTGGCCCGCTGCGCCACCCACGCGGACGCCAGCGAGTGCGCGATGAAGAAGCCCACGGACAGGATCGCGATCCCCAGCACCACCCAGGCGAGGTGGGTGAGCGACATGAGGAGGATCCCCACGATCGCGACGAGCGGACCGTACGGCATGACGGCGCGCAGACTGTACCGGCTCCCCAGCCGGCCCGCGACGACCGATCCCACTCCGGCGACCGGGTAGACGAAGTAGATGAGGCCCATCGCGCCCACGGACAGCAGGTAGGGCGCCTGCTCCAGCCTGAAGGCCAGCGAGTTGAAGGCGCCCACGAACGTGCCCATCCCCAGCCCGCCGATCACGTAGAGACCCACGAGGACCGGGTCGGTGAAGGCACGGCCGAACTTCCGCAGCAGCTCGACGGGGGTGTCGAAGTGCGGGACGAAGCCGCGCGACTCCGGGAGCAGCAGCCAGCACCCGATCGCGCAGCCCACCGCCAGCACCGCCGTGACCAGCAGCGCCAGGTGGGACACGCTCAGCACCCCGGTGCCGCTGTACCCCCACCGGTGCGCCACCTCGATCGTGAGGGCGGAGACCACGCGACCGGCCAGACCGCCCAGGGTCGTGCCGAAGATGTAGATGCCCGTCGCCGCCGTCACGTAGCTGCGGTGGATCTCCTCCTTGAGGTAGACCGCGGCCGTCGCGGGCAACCCCGCCAGCACGAAGCCCATGATGAAGCGCGCCGCCAGGAACAGCGGCCACGACGGCAGGAGCGCGACGACGAGCGCCAGCACGGACGCGATGAGCAGCGACCACCGGATGAGCCGGACCCGGCCGATCCGCTCCGACACGGGCACCGCGACGACCAGGCCCACGCCCAGTCCGGCTGTGGCCGCGGACACGGACAGGGCGGCCTCGGAGGGGGAGATTCCGTAGTCGCGTGTGAAGTACGGCAGAATCGCCTGTGTGGCGTAGAGGAGAGTGAAGGTCGCCAGGCCTGCCATGAGAAGACCGACCTCGATGCGTCTGGCACGCGGATCACCGCGCAGGTAGCCTTCGAACTCACTCACGCGCCAAGCCTAGACCGCCCGTCCCCACCCCGGACGGCGGCCCCTGGGCTCCGCGTCCCCCAGCACAGGAGATCCCGTGATCCAGCCCCCGCACGTCCCGTCCGCGCCGAACCCGGCGTGGGAGTTCGTGGAAGGCCCACCGGACCTCACCCTGCCGGATTTCCAGGCGATCACCCCCGACCACCTCATCGAGGCCGCCGGCCTGGCGGTCCGCCGCGCGCAGGACGGGGTCGCGGACATCCTGTCGTCCGCGGAGGACCCTGCGTTCCACACCGTCACGCTCGCGCTGGAGCGCGCTCTCCAGCCAGCGGACTCCCTGTCCGCGCTGGTGCGCGTCCTCGAGTCGAACGTGCAGACGGACGCCGTCGCCGAGGCCGCCGCGAGTGTGTGGGCCCAGCTCACCTCCCTGCGCCTGGGCATCGAGCTGGACCAGGACCTCTACGAGCTCCTCCAGTCCGTGCCCACGAACGACCTGATCCCCGAGGACCGCCGGCTGCACGACCTCCTGCTGCAGGACTTCGTCCGCGCGGGCGTGCGCTTGCAGGACGAGGACCGCCGGCGCGTGTCCGCGATCGCGACGGAGATCGATCGGATCGAGACGGAGTTCGGACAGCTGCTCCTGCGGGAGGCCTCCGCCCGCGCCCTGGTCGTCCCGGACGAAGACGCGCTGGCCGGTCTGGACGAGGACGCGCTCGCGGCAGCCCGCGCGGATGCGCAGGAGCACGGCGTCGAGGGTCTGCGCCTGCCGCTCACCAACACGACGCAGCAGGACGCACTCACCCGCCTGACCGATCCGCAGACACGCAGACAGCTGCTCGCCCTGTCGATGGGCCGCGGCAGCTCCGGCGGTCCCGGCGACACCCGCGAGCTCATCACGGACCTCACGGCCCTGCGCGCCGCTCTCGCGGCGGTGCTGGGCTTCCAGACGTTCGCGCAGTACTCGATCGACGATCAGGTCGCCCCGGACGTCGAGTCCGCCGGCGGCCTCCTGCGCTCGCTCATCGACCCGGCGCTCACGCAGTTTGCGCGCGAGGCCCGCAGGGTCCGCGCCTACTTCGACCTCGATGAGGAGCAGCCGCTGGAGCGCGCGGACGTCCTGCACCTGTGGGAGCGCTACCGCACGGAGGCGTTCGAGCTGGACAGCGCGCACGTCGCCGCCCACTTCGAGTTCGAGCAGGTGCTGACCGACGGCGTCTTCGCAACGACCTCGGCCCTCTACGGACTCGCCTTCGCCGTCCGCGACGACCTGTCCGGCTGGCACGAAGACGTGCGCGTGTACGAGGTGCAGGACCGCGGCCGCCCCCTGGGCCTGGTCCTCATCGACCCGTACGCCCGCACCGGCAAGTCCGGCGGCGCGTGGATGGACGAGCTGGTGACCGGCTCGCGCCTGACCGGACTGCATCCCATCACGACGCTCACGCTCAACGTGCCCAAGCCCGCCGCAGGCCGCCCCGCGCTGCTGAGCGTCGACGAGACGATCACGCTGTTCCACGAGTTCGGCCATGTCCTCCACGGCCTCTTCGCGGACTCCGTGCACCCCTCGCACGCGGGCACGTCCGTCCCCCGCGACTACGTCGAGTTCCCCTCGCAGCAGTTCGAGATGTGGGCGCTGCACCCGCAGGTGGTGCCCGGCTACGCGCGCCACTGGGAGACGGACGAGGCCCTGGACCCGGAGGTCATCGAGACGCTGCGGGACGCCCAGGGCTTCGGTCAGGGCTTCGAGACGCTCGAGTACCTGGCCGCGGCGATGCTGGACCTGGGCTGGCACGCGCTGGAGGACGGCGAGGAGATCGAGGACGTCCTCCTCTTCGAGGCCGAGGTGCTGTCTGCCGCCGGCTTCGACCTGGTCGTCCCGCCCCGCTACCGGTCCACCTACTTCGCGCACACGTTCTCGGGCGGGTACGCCTCCGGCTACTACTCGTACCTGTGGTCGGAGCAGTACGCGGCCGCGGTGACGGAGCTGTTCGAGGACCACGGCGGGCTGGATCCGGAGCTGGGCGCCCGCTACCGCAAGCAGGTGCTGGCGCCGGGATACTCCGTCGACCCGCTCACCGCTCTGCGCGAGTTCCTGGGCGCGGACGTCGAGGTCGAGCCGCTGCTGCGCCGCCGCGGCCTGGCCCCCACGCGTCCCGCCGGACCCGCGCATCCCGCCCACGCCCGGCTGGAGCGCGCGCTGCGGGCCGCGGGCATCGACTCCCGGGTGATCGTCCACCCGGAGCCGCTGCCCACGGCCGCGGCCGCCGCCGCGCACCACGGCGTCGAGGTGGGGGCCATCGCGAACTCGCTCGTCTTCACGGCGGAGTTCGAAGAGCCCGCCGCCGAGGCCGGGGAGACCCCCGCTGCCCCGCGCACCGCGGACGGTCCCGGACACAGCCACGGCATCGGTCAGGCCGGCGGCCACGGCGAGGCGACCGAGGCCTCGGCGGAGGGGTCCGAATCCGCAGACGCACCGCAGGTGCGGCAGGAGCCGGTCCTTATCATGACGTCCGGCGCGCACCGGGTGGACACGGAGCACACGGCGGCCGTGATCGGGGCGCGGCGGCTCAAGCGGGCGACGCCGGAAGAGGTGCTGGCCGCGACCGGTCAGCCCGTGGGCGGGGTCGCACCCGCCGGTCATCCGGCACCGCTGCGCACCTTCATCGACCGGGACCTGCGGCTGCACACGCAGCTGTGGGCCGGCGGCGGCACCGTCGAGGCGATGGTGCCGCTCACATACACACAGCTCGTCGATCTGACGGGCGGACAGGAGATCGATGTCGAACCCCACTGACCCCGGAGCCCGGTCTGGGGGCCCCGCTGCTTTCGCGAGTACGCGGGGTCGCTTCTACGCATACGTCCTGGCGCTGCTGTGCTGCGTCTTCCTCATCTCGAACATCTCTGCCACGAAGGTCATCGAGATCGGTCCGTTCGTGGCCGACGGCGGCGCGTTCCTGTTCCCGCTGGCCTACATCCTGGGCGACGTCATCAGCGAGGTGTACGGCTTCCGCGCCGCCCGCCGCGCGGTCCTCATGGGCTTCGCGATGCAGGCGCTGGCGGTGCTCGTGTTCTTCCTCGTCCAGGTGGCACCCGCGGGTCCGGGGTACGAGAACCAGTCCGCGTTCGAGGCGGTCCTGGGCTTCTACCCGCGCATCGTCGCGGCCTCGCTGGCCGGGTACCTCGTGGGGCAGCTGCTCAACGCGTACGTGCTCGTGAAGGTCAAGGAGAAGATGGGCGAGAAGCACCTGTGGGTGCGGTTGCTCACCTCGACGGGCGTGGGCGAGTTCGCGGACACCCTCATCTTCTGCATCGTCGCCTTCGCCGGCGTCATTCCCGGCTGGGACTTCGTCAACTACATCATCGTGGGCTTCGTCTACAAGGTCGCGGTCGAGATCGTGCTCATGCCGATCACCTACCGGGTCATCGGCTGGATCAAGGCGCGCGAGACGACCTACGCCCCGGGAGGCGCTGAGACGGACGCAAAGGTCTGAGAGACGGGGCGCCTCTCCGCCCCACCCCTCCACCAGCAACAGGAATCGCAAACTGCAGTGTTATAGCCCTGTGTGCTGTCTCAGGACATAGTGCATCGTCGGCTCACACGCGTTCGCCGGTGAGCATCGTGACGAGGAGGACGTTCGACCCGGGTGCGGTGTCGGGGCACTCGACCCAGTGGAGGACGCGCTCCTTGCAGTGGACGACGACGCCGGGGGTCAGGCGGACGGTCTCCTCGCCGATGCCGAAGGTGAGGTCGCCGGACAGGCACTGGACCGTGATGGGATGTGCCACCGAATGATCCGGGAACGACTGACCGGGGGCGAACGTGAAGGTCACGAGGTTCGCACCGTCCTCCTGGAGGAGGCGCGTGACGGACGGCCGACCGCGCGGGTGGTCCGGCTGCGGGGCGGCCGCGAGTGCCAGCACGTCGACCGGCCGCAGGACGCCGGCGACGCCCACGCCCTCCCGACGCTCCCCGTCGTTCACCGCAGCGCACCGCCCCGGTGGTCGTCACGCGTCACCATGACAGGGTCACCTCGATCTCGGACTTCCCGCCCGGCTCGACCTCGACCTCCAGCTCGTAGTCGACCGTGTCGCCCACGCGGACCGTCACGTCGTGGCCGCTCTGGACGACGCGGATGCTGTTCTGCTTCTCCAGCGCGTCCGCCAGTGCGCGCAGCTTCGCCGCCGCCTGCTCACGGGTGATCGTCGTTTCCGTCTCGTGCTCGAAGAGTTCGTCGCTCATGGTCCATTTCTACCAAAACAAGACCGCTGCGCGCAGGGTTCGGCGCATCCCCGGAACATGGAGTCTCCCCCGTGCGCCGTGGAGTCTCCCCCGTGAACGAACGTCGGCTGTCAGCTGAATGCGTCGTCGACCGGGACCTGCAGGCCGATCGCCAGACGGTTGGTCTTGTTCGCGGCGGCGACGATCGCCTGCATCTCCGCCAGCTGCGCATCGCTGGCGCCCTTCGAGCGTGCGGCTGCGGTGTGCGACCGGACGCAGTAGGTGCAGTTGTTGACGGTGGAGACCGCGACGTAGATGAGTTCCTTCACCAAGGGGTCCAGCGAGGTCCCCTCCCCCATGAGGTCCTTCAGCTCGCCCCAGGTCCTCTCGAGGTTCGCCGGGTCATGGGCGAGCACCCGCCAGAAGTTGTTGATGAAGTCTGTCTGCCGCGTGGCGCGGATGTCCTCGAACACGGCTGCTGCGCGTGGGTCGAGGTCCTCATCCGCGAGGACGGGGAGGATCGGGCTGAACTGCTCCATGGTGCGCTCCTTCGGGCTGTGACGTCGTGTCAGCGCCGAGTCTAGGCTCACGTTCCCGTGACGTTCGCCAGTCGAATCGTGGTCCGCGGGCCGGGTCACGTCCGCGGGATGAATGCGAACACGCGCGTGGGGAAACCTGTGCCACCGGCGATCCGGGGCACACCCACCGCGAGGACGGCACCCTGAGCCGGGAGCTGGTCGACGTTCACCAGGTTCTCCAGGTGCCACAGCCCGGCCGGGTGCGTGACCTCGCGGTGGACGGGGAAGAGCGGCTCGGAGCCCGGGTCGATCCCCAGCGTGTCGACGCCCAGGCCCACCACGCCGCGCTCCACGAGGAGCTGCGCCGCGGGCACGCCGAAGCCGGGGAACTTGAGGTTGTCCGTCGTCTCCGACCCGGTGTAGGCGAGGACGTCCGCATTGCGAGCGGCCCAGCCCGAATCGATGAGGACCGCGGTGCCCCGCCGGATCGGACCGTGTGCGGTCTCGAACGCCTCGATGTCCGCAGGCTCGACGACGGCGTTGGCATCGGCCGCAGCCTTCTCACGGATATCGAGGACGGAGACGGGCAGCACCAGCCGGTCGATGCTGATGTCCGCCGCGGACTCGCCGCCGGGCACGAAGTGCTCCGGCGCGTCGAAGTGGGTCCCCGCGTGCTCGAACGTCGACACGATGCGGGCGTGGTATCCGTCCGTGTCGTGCTGCACGGCCTCTGTCACCTGCAGCGCCGGGGCGCCGGGCCAGATGACGGAGTCCGGGCCCAGGGTCTCGGACAGGTCGACCAGGTCGAAACCGCCGGCAAGTGCAGCGAACGCCGCATCGCGTGCCTCGATGATGGTCTCGGTGGTGACAGCGGAACTGCTGGAGGCCCCGGCTGTGGCGGAGGTGGTGGAGCTCTGCGGGGAGATCGACATGGTGCACGTCCTCGAGGTGATCGACTCTGATGTCTGTCAGGACCGACGCTAGTGGGATCCCCGCAGGTTCACCCGTGCGATGTCACGAATCGACTCGCCCTCACCTCTTCGCGTAGTACCGGCCCATGACCTCGGCCTCGAGCTCCTCGTACCGGCCCTCGTCGATCGCGCGCCGGATGTCCGCGACGAGCTGCACGATGAAGTGCTCGTTGTGGATCGTCGCGAGCGTGGAGAACAGCATCTCCTTCGCCTTCCACAGGTGGTGCAGATATGCGCGCGAGTAGTGGGCGCACGTGTAGCAGCCGCATTCGGGATCGATGGGCTGCCAGTCCCGCTTGTAGCGGGCGCCGGAGATGTTGTACCGACCATCGCGCGAATACACGGCCGCGTTGCGCGCCACCCGCGACGGCGACACGCAGTCGAACGTGTCCGCACCCCTCTTGATCGCTGCGAACAGATCATCCGGCTCGCTGATGCCCAGCAGGTGGCGCGGCTTGTCGACCGGCAGCTCCTCGCACACCCAGCCCACGATCGTGCCCAGGTTCTCCTTCTCCAGCGCACCGCCGATCCCGAACCCGTCGAAGTCCATCGCCCCCAGGTCCCGGGCCGCCTTCCGGCGCAGATCCTCGTACTGCGCGCCCTGCAGCACCCCGAAGAGCGCCTGATAGGGACGGTGCGACCGCTCGACCGTCAGCCGCTCGTGCTCTGCGACACAGCGCTCCGCCCAGCGCCGGGTGCGCTCCAGGGACTCCTCCTGGTAGAGGCGCGTGTTCGTGAGCATCGTGAGCTCGTCGAACGCGAAGATGATGTCCGCACCCAGCTGGTGCTGGACCTGCATCGACACCTCCGGGGTGAACCGGTGGATGTCGCCGTTGAGGTGGGAGCGGAAGGTGACCCCGTCCTCGTCGACGTTCGCCATCCGGTCCTCGCGGGCGACCGTCTGCAGGTCCGCGCGGTCCTTCCCCGCGAACTCGTTCGAGAGCACCTTCTTCGACCCCACACCCAGGCTCATGACCTGGAAACCGCCGGAGTCCGTGAAGGTGGGGCCGGGCCAGTTCATGAACGCGCCCAGCCCGCCGGCCTCGTCGACGATGTCCGCCCCCGGCTGCAGGAACAGGTGGTAGGCGTTCGCCAGGACCGCGTCAGCACCCAGCGCGTCCACGTCCTCCGGCTTGACCGCCTTGACCGTCGCCTTCGTCCCCACGGGGATGAAGGCCGGGGTCGCGATGTCGCCGTGCGGCGTGCGGATTGTGCCCGTCCGCCCGCCCTCCGGCATCTGCGTGCCCACGGTGAACCCGAACCGCGACCGGTCCGCGACGGTTCCTCCCGAGGCCGTGGCCCCGGCCGTCGGCACCCCGCCCGAGGCCGTGCTCGCCTCCGCCGCCCCATCCCGGGCGGCCGTCGCCTCCCCGCTCATGCGCTCAGCTCGCCCAGCATCTTGCCGGGGCTGAGGACGCCCCGCGGGTCGAACTCCCGCTTGATCGCCAGGTGCAGGCGCTGCGCGACCGGGTCCAGCTCCCGGGCCAGCCACCGCTTCTTGAGCACCCCCACGCCGTGCTCGCCGGTGATCGTGCCGCCCAGCTCCAGACCCGTCGCCATGATCGCGTCGAAGGCGGACTGGGCGCGCGCCACGGAATCCGGGTCGCCCGCGTCGAAGAGGACGTTGGGGTGCATGTTCCCGTCGCCCGCATGCCCCGCGACGGCGACGAGGACGTCGAACTCACGGGCGATCTCACGCATTCGCGCGAAGAACTCGTCGAGCGCCTTCCGCGGCAGGCAGACGTCGTCCACCAGCTCGCCGCCGCCGTGGTTCATCGCGTACTTCTCCAGCGCGTGCCCCACAGACCGGCGCGCGGCGATGAACATCTCCGAATCCTCGGGATCGTCGGAGATCGTCACCTCCGTCGCGCCCTGCGCGTGCGCGATCCGCTCGAACTCCGCGAGGTCCTTCGTCGCCTTCTCCAGCACGCCATCGCCGTTGGACTGGACCAGCAGCATCGCCGCCGCGCCCTCCGGCAGGCCGAAGTCGCCGTAGTCGTTGATGCACTCGATCGACGTGCCGTCCAGGATCTCCAGCAGGGACGGCCTCACGCCGGAGGACATGAACTCCGTGATCGTCCGCGCCGCGGCCCGGATGTCATCGAACAGCGCCACTCCGGTGATGGGGTCCGGGATCGCGGGGATGAGGTCGACGACGATCTCCACGACGACGCCCAGTGTCCCCTCCGAGCCCACGAACAGGCCGGCCAGGTCCAGTCCCGCCACGCCCTTCGCGGTGGGGCGTCCCACCGTTGTGATCGACCCGTCGGCCAGGACGACCGTGAGCCTGCGGACGTAGTCCTTCGTGACGCCGTACTTGACGCAGCACAGGCCGCCCGCATTCGTCGCGACGTTGCCGCCGATCGTCGAGATGTCGACGGAACCGGGATCCGGCGGGTACGCGAGGCCGTGCGGGGCGAGCGCGTCCTTGAGCGCCCGGTTGATGACGCCCGGCTGCACGGTCGCGGTCTGCTCGACGGTGTCGATGTCGAGGATGTCGTCCAGCTGCGCGACGTTGAGCAGCAGTGCGCCGTCGATGCCGTTCGCGCCGCCGGACAGACCGGTGAGCGCACCCTGCGGGATGACCGGCAGGCGGTGCTCGTGCGCGAAGCGCAGGGCCTCCTGCACATCCTCCGTGCTGCGGGCCCGGATGAGGGCGCGCGCCCGCCCGGACGGGGCGAAGACCGCGCGGTCCTGCGTGTGCGCGGCGATGATGTCCGCGTCCTCGACGAGGGCCCCGGGGCTCAGGACCGCAGCGAGCGGCGCCAGGTCGACCGGGACCTCGGGCGCCGTGAGGGGCTGGTCCGGGCCGGTACCGGCCGGCTGCGTCGTCTGCACTGTCGCGTCCTGCACTGTGGCGTCCTGTTCCGTCGTCCGGGTGTGGGTGGGGCTCATGCGCTGCGTTCCTGCGCGAAGGCGGAGGCGACCTCGACCAGGCGGTCCATCGCCTCCTGGGGCCCCACGGTCACGCGGATGCCGCGGCCCAGGTCGCGGACAGCCAGCCCGCGGGCCAGGCACGCCTCCGCGAAGGCGTGCGCCTCGTGCTCTCCCAGCGACAGCCAGACGAAATTGCCGCCGCTGGGCGGGACGTCGAAGCCCAGGCCGCGCAGGCGGGCGGCCAGGTCGTCGCGGGTGGCGCCCACGGACTTCGCACGCACCGCAACCTCGTCGCGCAGAGCCAGCGACACGAGACCCGCGGCCTGACCGGCGGCGCCCACGCTGAAGGGGGCGATGGACTTCCGCATCTCGTGGATGATCGCGGGGTGGGCGATCGTGTAGCCCACGCGCAGGCCCGCCAGCCCGTGCGCCTTCGAGAAGGTCCGCAGGACGGCCAGGTTCGAGTACGTGTCGAGCGCCTGGGCCATGTCGACCGGGGCGTCCGGGTGGCCGTCGGCGGTGCGCAGGGCGCTCACGGCCTCACTGCCGTCCGCGAACTCGATGTAGGCCTCGTCGAGGACGACGATGAGGTCCTCCGGCACCTGCGACATGAACGAGTCGAACTCGGCCTGCCCCAGGACCGCGCCGGTGGGATTGTTGGGCGAGCACAGCAGCACGAGCCCGGTGTCGCCCGTGATCGCCTGCGCCATCGCCGGGAGGTCGTGGCGGCCGTCCGCGGTCAGCGGCACCGCGACCTGGCGCGCGCCGCTGAAGCTGGACAGCTGCGGATACATCTCGAAGGACGGCCACGGGTAGACGACCTGCTTCTCCGCGTCGAGCGTGATCCCCACGAGCGCGGCCAGCGACTCCGAGGACCCGGCGGACGTCACGACATGGTCGACCGGCACCCCGTGGAAGTCCGCGAGCGCGGCGGTCAGTTCCGTCGCCGCCGGATCCGGGTACAGGGCGGGCGCGCCCGAGGCACCCTCCACCGCCTCGACGACGGCCGCCAGCGGCTCCAGGTGGTTCTCGTTCGAGGAGAGCTTGTAGCTGGTGACCCCCTCCACGGCGGCGGGAGGTCGACCCGGGCGATAGGCGGGTGTGTCGGCCAGGGCACGGCGCACGCGGAAGTTCGTCATACATAGATGATGCCACTTCCGCCCCTGTCGACGGCGACCAGGTGCGGCACAGGGACGTGCACCAGACTGGGGCGATGGACACCACCCGCTCCGCCCGCGCGTGGGCCCCCGATGTGCTGGGCCCGGAGTTCCGCAGCCTCACCCTCCCGCTGTCCGACGGCGCACAGGCCACGCTGGTGGAGCACACGCCCGAGGCCGCCGCCGGACGCCCTCCGGCTCCCCTCATCGACCGGGAGACGTGGGTCCCCCTCACCTCGGCGCTGCCATCGGACCTGTTGGACGACGTCGTCGTCCTCTTCCTCCACGGCTGGTCCGACTACTTCTTCCACGCGCACCTGGCCCGCTTCTGGGCCAGCCTGGGCGCCCGCTTCTACGCGCTCGACCTGCAGGGCTACGGCCGCAACCTGGATCCGGACCGGGTCCACCGCGTGGGCCACTCCCGCACCGCCGAGGACGAGGGTCTGCAGCGGCCGGGCTACATCACGGACCTGTCCGAGTACGACGCGGACCTGGAGGCCGCGCTGGAGGTCATCGAGGAGGCGCACCCGGATCGACGCATCGTCCTGTCCGCGCACTCGACCGGCGGCCTCATCTCCGTGCTGTGGGCGCACCGCAACCCGGGGCGGCTCGCGGGCATCACGCTCAACTCGCCGTGGCTGGAGTTCCAGTACTCGACCGCGATCCGCAAGATCCTCCAGCCCATCATGGGGCTGGGCCGGACCGCGACGACCGCACTGCGACTGCACCTGCCCAACCACACCGTCGTCGCGACCTCCGCCGCGCACGGCCGCCTGCCCTACGACGCGCGGCTCAAGCCGCCGGACTCCTTCCCCGTCTACGCCGGCTGGATGCGGGCGGTCTTCGCCGGTCACGAGGAGGTGGAGGACGGTCTCGACATCGATGTGCCCGTCCTCGTCCAGACCTCCACCCGCAGCCTGCGGAAGATCGGCTACGACCCGGAGATGGAGGCGACCGACATCGTCCTGGACGTCGACGCGATCGCGCGCCGCTCGATCCAGTTGGGCCGCACGGTCGTGCTCAACCGGGTGCCCGGCGCCATGCACGACCTCTTCCTGTCCCACTCCTCGGCCCAGACCCAGGCGTTCACGGGACTGCTGAGGTTCGCCCGCGGGTACCTCTCACCGCAGCCGGCCGCCTGAGGCGGGCCGCAGAGCGGAACCGGCCTGCCGAGGTGGGGCGGATCAACGGGTTCGGCCGACCGAGGGGGACCGGCATGTCGAGGTGCGGACGGCCTCGGCGGCGGGCCGCGTGCGCACCAAGGATGCGGCTATGACTGAGACCACACATGATGAGTGGTTCGCACGGCTCGCCGCACGCGCGCAGGCGGGTCCCAGCGAACTGTCCGCCGTCCTCGCCCTCGCATCCGCAGGAGGCGACCTGGTCGACTTCTCCGGCGGGTTCCCCGACCCCACCCTCTATGACACGCAACTGCTGGGCGAGACCGCAGCGAAGGCGATCGCCTCGCAGCCGCAGGTGGCGCTGCAGTACGCGCCCAACTACGGGCTCGCGTCGCTGCGCGAGGTGCTGCGGGAGGAGGTGCATCGCACGCAGGGAGTCCGCCCGGAGCAGGACGAGCTCATCGTGACCTCCGGCGGCGTGGATGCGCTCACCCTCGTGTCGAAGGCGATGCTGGACCACCGGGACGCGGTGCTGGTCGAGGCGCCGTCGTACCTGGGCGCCTTCAGCGTCTTCCGGTCGCACGACGGCGTGTGCTTCTCCATGCGCAACGACGAGGAGGGGCTGGTCCCCGCCTCGATCGAGGAGGCGCAGGCAGCGGCCGTCGAGGCGGGCCACACCCCCAAGGTCGTCTACGTGATCCCGGACTTCCAGAACCCGTCCGGCCTGTGGCTGCCGCTGGAGCGCCGGCGGGAGATCGTGGAGATCGCCCGGCGCCTGGGGCTGCTCGTCATCGAGGACGTCGCGTACCGGGACCTGGCGTTCGAGGGCTCGTACATCGACTCGATCTACGCCCTGGGGCCGGACGTGACGGTGCAGATCGGCACGTTCTCCAAGACGTTCACCCCTGGCACGCGCATGGGCTGGGCCTCCGGACCCGCGACGGTCATCGACGCGATGGCGCAGGCGAAGACGAACACGGACCAGTGCGCCGGCGCGCTGGGACAGACGATCCTCGAGTCCTACATCACGGAGGGCCACTACGCGGCGTCACTGCCGGTGCTGCGGGGTGCGTACTCCGTGCGCCGCGATGGGCTGATGGACGCGCTGGCCCAGGGGTTGGGCGACCGCGCGTCCTGGACGCACCCGGACGGCGGGTTCTTCACGTGGCTGGACATCCCGGGGGTCGACGCGAAGGCGCTGGCGGCCGCGGCGGTCGAGGAGGGCACCGCGTTCGTGCCGGGCGGGCCGTTCTACGCGGACGGTCGCGCCACGTCGAACATCCGCCTGAGCTTCTCACGGACCTCGGTCGACCGGATGGCCGAGGGAATCGCCCGCCTGGCCCGCGCGATCGAGCGCGTGGAGGGGTGAGCCGGGCCGGGTGCGGATCGAGGCGGGGCGTCCCCGCGGGGACGCTATCTCAACCTCAAGCCGCTACTAGCCCAAGCCCCACGAATATCGCGAAGTACGACAAAGCATTCCCGTACTTCGCGATACTCGTTTCTGAGGGTGCTCGCTCCCTCCCCTTCATCACAGTTCTCTCGCGATGTGCGTGCGAGCATTCCCGCAATTCGCGAGAACCGTTTCGGAGACCGCGCAGGGCCAGTCAGAGCGCAGGGCCAGTCAGAGCGCAGGGCTAGTCAGGGCGACGGCCAGTCAGGGCGACGGCCAGTCAGGGCGACGGCCAGTCAGGGCGACGGCCAGTCAGGGCGACGGCCAGTCAGGGCGACGGCCAGTCAGGGCGACGGCCAGTCAGGGCGACGGCCAGTCAGGGCGACGGCCAGTCGGAGCAGCGTTCGAGTTGAGAATGACGAACGCCGGGTCTCAGAACCTGAGACCCGGCGTTTCACCTGGCGGTAGCGGTGGGATTTGAACCCACGGTACGGGGTTGCCGTACACGACATTTCGAGTGTCGCACCTTCGGCCGCTCGGACACGCTACCGCGGAATACTTTACACACGCGGAGCCTCAGCACCCAATTCAGCGGACGTGAGCCGCGCAACAGTGCCCAGTTTGGAGCGGATGACTGGGACCGCACCCGTGTCGGCCTGCCCGTCGAGTCAGCTCAGCCTCCGCGCCGGATCCGCATCCGCCCAGCACCTCAGCCCTCACCGCGATGCTGGGCGAAGAAGTCCGCCAGCACCTGCGCGCATTCGTCCGCCAGCACACCCGCCGTGACCTCCGGTCGGTGCAACGAAGCCCGGTCGCGCGCCAGATCCCACACGGATCCGCAGGCGCCCGTTTTGTCATCCCACGCCCCGAACACGATGCCGTCCACGCGTGCCGCGACGGCAGCGCCCGTGCACATGACGCACGGCTCGAGCGTCACGACCAGCACCGTACCGTCCAGCCGCCAGCGTCCCAGGTCCGCGGCCGCCGCCCGCAGAGCCACGACCTCGGCGTGCCCGGTGGGGTCGTGGACGGCTTCGCGGACGTTGTGGCCGATCCCGCGGACCGCCCCCTCCGCATCGACGACGAGGGCGCCCACCGGCACATCGGAGGACGCGGCGGCCTCCGCGGCGACGGCGAGCGCCATCCGCATCCAGGCCTCGTGCTCCGGCCGCGCGGCCAGACCGGACCGGGGAGTCGGCCGGAGCCTCGGCTCCCGCCGGCCGTCGGGTGTGGTCATGGGGTCAGCGGGCCGCTTCCAGTGCATCCGCGAATCCGACGGCCTCCCCCACGTGCGCGACGACGCGAGCGGGGTCTGCGCCGTGGCGCTCCAACTGCGCGAGCAGGTCCTCCGCCGCCACTCCGGCGTCCGCGAACAGGCCCGGGTCGCCGCTCCAGTCGGAGGACTGGTCGAGGTCGAGCATCTGCGCGTCCTCGTCGTCCCCTTCCTCATCGTCGTCCGCCTCGTCCTCGTCCGCCGCGGGCTCCTCGTCCGCTTCGTACGCGCCCGGCCGCGCGTCGAGGTAGTCGGCCAGCAGATCCGCGTACGGGCTGGAGGCGGCCGCGTCCGCATCGGACAGGAACACGGTCGCGTCGCCGTCGACGATGCGGATGAGTCCGAACCACTCGTCCTCGTGCTCGATGACGGCGATCGCCTCGCCGTCGGCCTGACCGTCGCCCACGCCGTCCACCAGGTCGGCGAGGTCGGCCAGATCCTCGACGTCCTCCAGGACGAGGTCGACGAGCCGGAATCGGTCATCTGCGCGGGAGAGCACTGCGGTGAAGTAGGCCATACCCCCATTGTCGCCGATCCCGACCGGATGTCACCGCTTGGGCCGCGTCTTCTCCGGTAGATTTCCCGTATGGACCTCCACGTCGCAGACCACCCGCTCATCGCCCACAAGCTCACCGTCCTGCGGGATCAGGCCACCGATTCCGCTCGGTTCCGCACCCTCACGGACGAGCTGGTCATGCTCCTATCCTATGAGGCCACCCGCGACATCCGCACGGAGCCGCGCGAGGTGACGACGCCGGTCGCCACGACCACCGGCACCGCGCTGTCCGCGCCGCGTCCCGTCGTCGTCCCGATCCTGCGGGCGGGCCTGGGCATGCTCGAGGGCATGCTCAAGATGCTGCCCACGGCGGAGGTCGGGTTCCTGGGCATGGTCCGCGACGACGAGACCTTCGCCGTCCACGCGTATGCAGAGCGCCTCCCCGTGGACCTGGCCGGGCGACAGGTCTACGTCCTCGACCCGATGCTCGCGACCGGCGGCACACTGGCGATGGCGATCGACTTCCTGCTGGAGCGCGGCGTCTCGAGCGTCACCGCGGTCTGCCTCGTGAGCGCGCCGGAGGGCGTGCGCGCGATCTCCGAGAAGTACGAGGGTGTCACCGAGGTGACCGTTCACACCGCGGCCCTGGATGAGAAGCTCAACGAGCGCGGCTACATCGTCCCCGGCCTGGGCGATGCCGGCGACCGCCTCTACGGCGTCGTCTGACCACCCCCAGCGACGTCACCCGCCAGCCGCCCCCGGGTCACAACGGCCCTCGCCCCGCACGTTCATGACGTCCGTGCGGGGCTCTTCCGTGTGCGATCGCGCCCGCATCGCACACCGCCGCGATGCCCGTCAGCTCAGGGATCCGAGGCTGCCCGGACCACAACCCCGACGGATCCGCGCCCGCACGAAACGTCACAGTTCGTCACACTTCGTCACAAACCACTTGCCGTCCCCCGCGCCGTCGCGAACAATGACATCTATGCAGTCCTCCTCCTCGCTCACCGCCGCCGCGCGGGCACGCTGTCCCGGCATGCCCTGCGTTCGCGACCGCCGCTGAGCACCGCTGCCCGGGTCGCGAACGAGCCTCGCACCGCAGCACCCGCCGGACACCCCCAGGAGAACCATGGCAGCCGCAGCACCCCAGCCCGCTGACGTCCACCCCCGCAGCGCCCGCGCAGCGCGCCGAACCGGAGCCCGCTTGACACCCATCGACCCGCAGACGGCCCCCCGGACCTACGGCCCCTCCGGAGTCTCCGCCGGCCCCCGCGCCGCGCGCGGCATCATCCTCTACATCGGGCTGGACGAGGCGAAGGCCGCGGCCGAGGGCACCAACCTCACGGAGATCGCGCAGGCGCTGCAGCATCAGGTGAATCACCTCGCCACCTCGGCGGAGACCCAGGCGATCATCGCGCTGGCACCGGACGGCATCGGCAGCGACATCGACGCCGTGCGCGCCGTGGCCAACGGGTCGCAGGCCGCCACCGGCCGCCCCGCCGGCATGCACGGCCCGGTCCGTCAGCGCATCCCCTCCCGCCTCTCGCCCCCGGCCCGCCGCGAGGACCTCGCCTCGGACCAGGTCCAGACCCCCGGCCCCGTCGCCCGCCGCGGCTTCGCGGGCATCACCCCGCCCGCCGCCGCACCGGCGCGCTCCCAGGCCCACGTCAACGAGCACGCACCCGTGCGCATCGACCTGCCCCGCCGCGAGATCCACGCGGACGGCGAGCCCGTCAACGTGACGAACAAGGAGTTCGACCTGCTCGCCACCCTCGTGGGCAACACCGGACGCACCCTGTCCCGGGAGGACCTCATCGACGCACTGTGGACGGAGTCCGGCGAGCGCCCCGATGCGCGCACCGTCGACGTCCACGTCCGCCGCCTGCGCCGCCGCCTGGGCTCGTACGCCTCGATCGTCCGCACGATCCGCGGCGCCGGCTACCGCTTCGACGAGCACCCGGACGTGGCTATCTGGCAGGCTCGCGCCAGCCGCTGAGCACCCCCGCCGCCCGCTCTGCGCATGCAGGCACCGTTCATGCAGGATCGCACCAGGAACGGGGCCTAGAATCCTCGGGTGACTTCGCCGCGACGCTCCTCGACCAAGGGGGTCCTCGTCCTGGCGTGCGGGATCGTACTGGCTGCACTCATCGCCATGCACGACCTCGTGCCGACCACACGGGGCCTCGCTCTCATCGTCGACACCCTGCTCCCCTGGAGCTGGGTGCTCATCGCGTTCGTCCTGCTCATCGCGCTGTTCCGCCTGTCGCTGCTGTCGATCGCAGGCGTCCTGGTGCCGGCCGTCGTCTGGGCCTCGATGTTCTGGCCGTACCTACGCCCCGCGGGCGACTCCGGCGAGACCGACCTGACGGTCGCCACCCAGAACGTGGGCGCGAAGCTCCCCCAGCCGTCCGCGACCGCGCTCAACGTCATCGAGCAGGACCCGGACATCGCGACGTTCCAGGAGGTCGAGTCGCTGTCGGGTCAGATCATCCAGGACCAGATGGACTCGCACTACGAGTACGCGGAGGTCCAGGGTTCCGTGGGCCTGTGGTCCAAGTGGCCCATGAGCGCTCCCGAGGAGGTCGATCTGGGCCTCCAGTGGGTCCGCGCCTTCGCGACGACCATCAGCACCGATCACGGCGACGTCCGCTTCTACGCGGTCCACGTCCCGTCCGTGCGTCCCGGCCAGGAGTCGATGCGCAACGCCGCCCTGCGGACCCTCTCCGAGCGGGTCGCGGACGATCCCGCGGAACGCGTCATCGTCGCCGGCGACTTCAACTCCGCCTCCTCGGACCGCTACTTTGAGCAGATGACGGACGAGCTCACCGATTCCCGCGAGGCCGTGGGCGGCGGATTCGGCTTCACGTGGCCCTCCCGCCTGCCGGTCACCCGCCTCGACCACTCCCTCAGCCGGGGACTGGAACCCGTCGCGGACGAGGTCATGGACCGCGGCACCAGCGACCACCGCGCGGTCCTCGTCTCCTACGACTTCTGACCCCGCCGAGGCCGCACCCGCCCGAGTGCGCCCGTCACCCCGTCGTCGAGCAGCCTCCCGAGGCCACCGGCGCCGCAGAGACACCCACCTGCAGCGCCTCGTCCAGCTCCGCGAGCGTGAGCGCGTAGCCGGTCTCGTCGTCCTCCCCGGACCGGGCGAAGACGAGTCCCACGGCGCGGCCCTGCGCGTCGAGGACCGGTCCGCCGGAGTTGCCGGAGCGCACGACTGCGCGGAGTGCGTAGACCTCGCGGACCACCTCGGACTCGTCGTAGATGTCCAGTCCCCGCGCGGTCACGGCCTCGCGCACGCGGGCCGGAGAGATCGTGTAGGGCCCGTTCTCCGGGTAGCCCACGACCACGGCGTCGTCGTCCGTGCCCAGTCGCTCGCCCAGGTCCAGGGGCTCCGCGTCCAGGTCGTGCACGCGCAGCACGGCGATGTCCCGAGCGGGGTCCAGCAGCACCAACTCCGCGGAGTACGGCCGCCCCGCACCGCCCACCTGGACGATCCGGTTCGTCGATCCCGCCACCACGTGCGCGTTCGTCATGACGAGGTCGTCCTCGAAGACCCAGCCGGACCCGGACTGCAGCGCGGAGCAGCGGGTCGCGGTCGTCGTCACCTTCACCGTGCTGTCCTCGACCTCGCGACCCACCTCGACCATCGCGGGGTCCGGTTCGCCCACGGACCGGATGTGCTCCTCACCGCTGAACACCTGCGGGAATCCGCTGGCGGCCAGCGCCTGCGCGATGGCGCCCACGGCCTCGGCGGACGAGACGGGGGCGACCCGGTCCAGGGCCGCAACGATGCGGGACTCCGCGACCGCGGCGTTGGGACCCACGAGCGGCGTGGTCCGCACCCAGCCGGCCACCAGCCACACGACGAGGACGAAAGCGAGCGCACCGGTGAGGGCGCCGCCCAGGGCGTCCGCCCGGCGGCCCAACCCCTCCCCCAGGCCGGACCGCAGGGTCGTGCCCACCCAGCCGCCGCCCACGGCCAGACCCACCCCCAGCACCAGCGGGAGGAGGCTGGCGGCGTTGGCGGCTCCGGCCTCGGCGACGATGTCGCGCTCCAGCAGGAACCCGGCCAGCACGGGCCCCAGCAGCCGGCCGGCGACCGCACCCGCCACGAACCCGATGACCGTGCTCACGCCGGCGACCAGGCCCTGCGACCAGCCGGCTGCGGCGGCCAGGACCAGGAAGACGGTGAGGGCGATGTCCAGGGCGGTCACTACGCGGCCAGACCCATCGCTCTCATCATCATCTTGCGCTCGGCGGAGAGGCGGTTGAGGAGGAAGACCTCGTAGTCCTTCTCCGTCTGCCCGCCCACCCCGGCCTCGACGCGGTCGCGGGTGGTCGGCAGGCTGGCGGCGACGCGGATCATCGCCTTCATGTGCCGGCGGGCGGGTCCGGTGGCCCAGCGGCGACCCGCGCGGCGGCCCTTCCAGGTGCCCAGCATCTGGGCCTCGGCCTCGGAGAGCCAGCCGGCGCTCGCGTAACGCAGGAGCGCGTCGCGCGCCGTCCTGGTCTCGCGGTACCAGAGGAAGAAGCCGGTGCCCCACCAGCAGAGCGCGACCGCGATCGACAGGCCCAGCATGAGCAGCAGACTGCCCATCGCCGACAGCGGCAGGCTGGCCGCCGCGTTCCACACGCCGTGCAGGATCATGCCCGCGATGAGGCCGGGGATCCACATGAGGGCGACCATCCACCACTGGCCGCGGCGGGCGGCGAAGCCGATGCTCAGACCGGCCAGCGCGCTGAAGCTCGAGTGCAGCAGCGGGCTCATGACGCAGCGCATGAAGAAGAGCGTGATGAGGCCCTGCGCCTGCGCCTCGCCGTACGCGCCGTTGAGGTAGAGGAGGTTCTCCGTGAACGCGAATCCGGCGCCGATGAGCGAGCCGTACATGAAACCGTCCAGCGGGCCCTCGAAGAAGCGGCGGGCCGCCAGCACGATCGCGACGAGGAAGACGGTCTTGGTCGTCTCCTCGAACAGGGGCGCCAGGATGACCGCGCTGATGAACGGTGTCGACGTGTCGATGCCCGTGAGCGCGTAGGTGGCGGCTCCGAAGATGAGCTGCCCCACGAGCGTGAGGATGACGGAGGCGACCGCGCCCCACAGCACGCACGACAGCAGGAGGACGATGGGCTGCGGCTTCCACCGGTCCAGCAGGAGGATCGTGCCGAAGATCGCCAGCAGCGGGACGCTCGACATCAGCAGGATGATGAACCCCACCCCGGAGAAGGCGATCGACTGGAACAGGATGATGAGGAGGAACAGGCCGCCCAGCCCCACCGTCAGCAGGATGCCCACGACCAGGAGGATGATGTTGCGCGTGCGCAGCGGGTCGACCTGGTTCGCCCCCAGCGAGAACTGCGTCGTCCACGAGCCGTCGACCGCACCGGCCGGACTCTGCTGGATCGCCACCGCCGAGGCCCCCATGCCGGGTGCTCCCGGCTGACCCTGCCACTGGGGCTGGTGGGGGTGCGGCTGGGGCTGGCCGGGGTGTGGCTGGCCGGGGCGCGGTCGTACCTGGCCCGGGTTCTGGAACTGCCCGGGGTGCGGCTGGTGCTGGCCCGGGTGGGGCTGCTGGCCCGGCTGCGGCTGGGGCTGCGCGGGCTGCTGACCGGGCTGGCGATACGGGCCGGGTCCGGGCTGGCCCGGTCGCCCCGGCTGGACCTGGGGAGGCCGGCCGTGCGGTGGCTGTCCCGGATGACCCTGCGAACCGTACAGACCCGGTCCGGGCTGGACCTGCTGAGGCTGGTCCGGTCCCGGCCGACCCTGCGGAGGCTGCTGGGACTGGTGGGGGTCCTGGCCCCTGCGCGGGTCACTCCACCCGTACGTCATGGTGTGGTCCTTCGGGAAGTAGCGCTGAACGGCCCGCGGGCCGGACTCTGGTCGTCCCCGAGTCTACGGTCGCGCGCATCCCGATGCCCTGCGCGGCCGGTGGCAGTTTCGCAACGGATCCCCGAACGCACATGCGCCGGGGACGCTCGTGTGCGAGCGTCCCCGGCGCGCAGTCGGCCCGGTCCGCGACCTGCGCGGGTGGCGGGATCAGCCGATCTGGAGCGTGCCGGACGTGTAGTCGGACAGCTCCGACAGGAGTGCCGGGTCCTCGTGGAGCTTGCGGCCCAGCGAGGGGACCATGTCCTTGAGGCGCGGCTCCCAGCCGGCGTACTGCTGCGGGAAGCAGCGCTCCAGCAGGCCCAGCATGATCGAGGTGACCGTCGACGCGCCGGGGCTGGCCCCCAGCAGTGCGGCGATCGATCCGTCCGCGGCGGACACGACCTCGGTGCCGAAGCCCAGGATGCCGCCCTTCTGCGGGTCGCGCTTCATGATCTGCACACGCTGGCCGGCGGTGATGAGGTCCCACTTCTCCGGGTCCACCTCGGGGGTGAACTCCTCGAGCGACTTGAAGCGGCCCTTCTTCGTCTCCGCCAGCTGGCTCATGAGGTACGTGACGAGGTCGATGTTGTCCTTCGCCACGTTCAGCATGACCGGGAGGTTGTTCCCGCGCACGGAGAACGGCAGGTCCGTGAAGCTGCCCTTCTTGAGGAACTTGGGCGAGAAGCCCGCGTACGGGCCGAACAGCAGGTAGCGCTTGCCGTCGATGACGCGCGTGTCCAGGTGGGGGACGGACATGGGCGGGGCGCCCGTCGCGGCCTGGCCGTAGACCTTCGCGTAGTGGCGGTCGACCAGCTCCGGGTCGGAGGTGCGCAGGAACAGGCCGGAGACGGGGAAGCCGCCGTAGCCGCGACCCTCGGCGATGCCGGACTTCTGCAGGAGGTGCAGCGCACCGCCGCCGGCGCCGATGAAGACGAACTTCGCGTTCACCTCGAACGACTGACCCGCACGGTCGTCGTGGACCTTGACCTTCCAGCCGTCGGCGGACCGCTCCAGGTCCGTCACGGTGTGGGCGGTGCGGATCTGGACGCCGCGGTCCTCCACGTGGCTCAGCAGCTGACGCGTGAGCGAGCCGAAGTCCACGTCCGTGCCGCGCTCCACGCGCGAGACGCCGTTGACCTGCCCGGGACCGCGGTTCTCGAACATGAGAGGCAGCCATTCCGCGTGCTGCGCCTGGGAGTCCGAGTACTCCATGTCCGCGAACAGCGGGTTCTGCACCATCGTCTCGTAGCGCTTGCGGATGTAGTCGCGGCCCTGGTCGCCTCGCGCGTACGACATGTGCGGCACCGGGTTGATGAAGGTCGTGGGATCGGCGATGATCCCCTCCTTCACGAGGAACGACCAGAACTGGCGGGACTGGTGGAACTGCTCGTTGATCGTGACGGCCTTCGTGATGTCGATGTCGCCGTTCGCGTCCTGGGGCGAGTAGTTGAGCTCGCACAGCGCCGCGTGGCCGGTGCCCGCGTTGTTCCAGGGGTGCGAGCTCTCACGGGCGACGTAGTCGAGCTTCTCGTACACGCGCACGTCCCAGTCGGGCTGCAGATCGTTCAGCAGCGCGCCCAGAGTCGCACTCATGATGCCGCCGCCGATCAGGACGACGTCCGCGTTCTCCGTGGGTGTGGTCATATGAAGCCTCGCCTCTTCCCGTGCAGATCAGGTCTGTGAACAGGTCGCGGACATCCCGCATCCGCTCGTGTCGCAACACCCCGACTCTACTCCGGGCCGGGCGCCGCCCGGGAATCGGGAGTGCCGTTCAGCACTGCGCACACCCGCCTGGGCACAGGCGGTGTCGTCCTGCGCACCGCGGGCTGTGGATCCGACGCCGCTCATCCACAGCTGCGCCGATGCCCGTGCGCCCGGTGTCGCGGACGACTCAGATGACGGCATGACACCACCCACTGATGCCCGCACCACTCCATCCCCCACGGGCCCGTCCCGCACCAGCCTGTCCCACACCGGCTCATCCCACGCCGGCCCGTCCCGCCGTGGTTCGTACCACCCTGTCCCGTCGCGCACTCCACCCACTCGCACTCCCCCGGCACGACGTGCGGCCGGGCGAACCGCCGTCCGGACCACCGGCGCCATGCTCCTCACCGCCGCCCTGATCTGTTCACCGGTCCTGTCAGCCGCGTCCGCGGCCAGCGCACCTGACACTTTCTTCGGAGCCGCGCAGTCCGACACCGTGAGCATCGAGGCACCGGGTTCCGACAGCGGCTCCTCCGACCCTCCCCCGGGCGACGGCGACGCACAGCTGGGAGGCTCCACGGCCTCGGCGGCGGAGCTGGGGGCCTCGCAGGAGGGGGCGTGGTTCCTGGGGCAGTCGGTCGACAGCGTCCTGGGCCCGGGCCAGTGGTACACGGCGAAGGAGGGCCGCACCTGGTACGGCGCGTACCGCACGTTCTCCGACCGGTACTCCTACTGCACCGATGCCGGTCTCAAGACACCGCACCCGCGCTTCTTCCGGAACGCCGGGGCGGGGAAGAGCATCACCGCCGCGCGGACGGCCTGGGCACTCGGCACCCACCGCGAGTCGTCGTCGGCGGCCACGCATGCCGCGCTGTCCGCGCTGGTCCGGCTGGACGAGGCGATCCCCCACCGCCACGCGATCCCGCCGGGGCACCCGAAGGACCTGGGCTCCGACTTCGCGGAGGCCGCGCAGACGTACACCACCATCAATCGTGACGCGAAGCGCTACGCGGGCCCCTACACCCTGGACGTCACGCTGCGGGATCGGACGATCCATGCGCTCGACGCACCGGCCGGGGAGGACCCGGCCGCGAGCACCGGCCTCGTCATGGACGCGCTCGTGTCCCTCACGAGCGCGTCCGGCCACGAGGTGCCCGGGCACGATGTCGACGTCACCGTCACGGGTGCGGAGCCCGCCCAGGACCGCGTCACGACCGGTGACGACCCCACGTCCGTGGCCCTGCTCGCGCGGGGTGACGCACCGATCACGGTCGAGGTGGAGGTCGACGGGCTGCCCTCCACCGAGGTCACCTACCACCGGCCCTCCGGCCTGGGATCCGATCGCGTGCAGGCGGTCGTCACCCCCGGTGAGCCGGTGACTCTCACGGCGGAGGACACATGGAAGCAGAAGGAGCGGCCGCCGCGTCCCACGCTGCCGCCCTCGCCGCCTCCGAGCCCGGTACCGGTGCCCACGGCCACGGCGACGTACTCGCCGCCACCCACCACGGCTCCGCCCACGCGTTCACCCGAGCCGTCGACAACGCCCGAGGTCACCCCTCCGCCCGCGACCACGCCTCCGCCCGCTCCCACACGGACACCGGAGACGCCGCGCACGCCCGAAGCCTCCAAGCCGCCGGAGGCCCCGGAGACTGAACGTCCGGAGACCGAGGCCCCGGAGACGGAAGGTCCCGAGACCGAGGCACCCGAGACGGCACCGCCCGAGGAGACCTCGCCTCCGGAGGAGACGGCACCGCCCGAGGACTCGGCTCCGCCGGAGGAGACCGGTCCGCCCCAGGAGGACGAGCAGCCCGGACCGCCTCCCCAGGGAGGCGGGGAGCCGCCCGCACCGCAGGAGCCCTCTCCCCCGGACAGCCCGATGCCGGCGCCGGACGGTCCAGAGCCTGACACCCTGCCGCGGACGGGAGTCGATGCCACGGCGGCCGCGGGTCTGGCCCTCATCCTCGTCGCGGTCGGCACCGGAGCGCTGACACTGGCCCGCAGGAGGTGAGTGCGTTCGGTGGGCACAGCTGGTGACGGCAGTCGGACGGGGCGATCCAGCCCCATCCGACCCGTCGCCGTCCCACGTGTCAGTCGGCGGGGCTGTCCGCCCGGCGCGTCTGCGCGAAGTCGACGTACCACTCGAGGATCGCCTCGTCTGCGGCCGCGTCGCGGTTGACCGTCGTGGGCTGCGCCCCTTGCAGGACCCGCTTGATCGGCAGTTCCAGCAGCTTCCCCGTGCGGGTGAGCGGGACGCCCGGCGCTTCGATGATCTCGTCCGGCACGTATCGCGGCGACAGCTCGGACCGGATCGCCGCGACGATCCGCTCGCGGAGCGCGTCATCGACCTGCGTCCCCGGTGCGGGGACGACGAAGAGCGGCATGTAGTAGTCGCCGCCGGTCAGCTCCGCGCCGATGACCATCGAGGCGGCGACGCCCTCCACCCGGTCGACGATCTGGGTGATGTCTGCGGACCCCATCCGGATGCCTCCGCGGTTGATCGTCGCGTCCGACCGGCCGTGGATCACGTAGCTGCCGTCCTCGTGGCGGGTGACCCAGTCCCCGTGGCGCCACACGCCGGGGTACGCGTCGAAGTAGGCGTCCCGGTAGCGCGAGCCATCCGGGTCGTTCCAGAAGAACACCGGCATCGATGGCATGGGCTCCGTGACGACGAACTCGCCCAGTTCCCCGACGACCGGGTTGCCGCGGGAGTCCCAGGAGTCTGCGGCGATGCCCAGGTAGGCGCACTGCAGGTGGCCGCGCGCCACGGGATCCACCGGGTTCGACCCGATGAAGCCGCTCGCGATGTCCGTGCCGCCGGAATCGGAGCCCAGCTTGACCGTGGGGCTCATGTGCTCGTAGACCCAGTCCCACGTGGGATCGGGCAGCGGGGACCCGGTCGACAGGATCGACCGCAGCGCGGAGAAGTCGTAGTCCGCGCGCGGCGAGTAGCCCAGCCGCTGCGCCGTGGACAGCACAGCGGCACCGGTGCCGAACGCGGTGGCGCGCTCGGATGCCAGGAGCTCGAACTGCCGGTGCGGACCGCCGGCGAAAGGTGCGCCGTCGTAGGTGACGATCGTGACGCCGCGCGACATCGCGTCGATGAGGAGGTTCCAGACCACCCACGTCGTCGCGACCGCGGAGTACTGGATATCGCCGGGCCGCACGTCGTACTGAAGGATGTTCGCCCGGTTCATCTCGACGGTGACACCCCCGTGTCCGTGGACGATGCCCTTGGGCTTGCCCGTCGTGCCGGAGGAGTACAGGACCCACAGGGGGTGCGAGAACTCGACCCGCTCGAAGATCGGCTCCTCCGGACTCGCGACGAGGTCGTCGAAGCTCTTGGAGGGAATCTCTCTGCCCTCCGGAACCGCGATCTGCGCAGATGAGTGTCCCGTCCCCGCGCCGGCGCCAATGCCGCCGGTCTGCTCGATGAGCACGTGCCGCTCCACCGTGGGCAGCACCTCGAGGATCCCAGGCACGGCCTCCGTCAGCGGCACGTGCTTCCCGTTGAAGAGGACGGAGTCCGCGGTGAAGAGCACCTTCGGCTCGATCTGCGCGAACCGGTCCGCGATCCCGCGCACACCGAAGTCCGTGTTGACGACCGACCACACCGCGCCCACGGACGCGGCCGCCAGCAGGGCGACGGCGGTCTGCGGCAGGTTGGGCAGCACCGCGGCGACCGTGTCTCCCGGCTGCACTCCCCACTCGCGCAGCCGTGCGGCGAGCGCGCCCACCTGCCCGCGCAGCTGATTCCACGTGAGGACCTCGCGGCGGTCGTCCTCGTGCCGGCCGATGATCGCAGGCTCGTCTCCCCGCTCCGCGGACCACCGCAGGATGTTCTCCGCGTAGTTGATCCGCGCACCGGGGAACCAGCGGACGTCGGGCATCGTGTCGCCCTCGCGGACCGGCCCGTCACCGCGCTCCCAGACGACGCCGGCGAACGCGATGATCTCCTCCCAGAAGACGTCGAGGTTCGCGATCGTCCACCGCCAGAACTCCTGGTAGTCGCCCTGCGGGGCGTCGTGGCGCTCGCCCATGAGTCGTTGGAACTCGCGCATCTGCGAGGCGTCGGCTGCGGCGGGATCGGGGCGCCACAGGACGGCGGAGGATTCAGGCATCGGGACCAGCTTCCTTGCTCGGGACCAGGCACTGCGGCGCTCTGCGCAGCAGCGGAACGACGAGTGTCGTCCGCGTCACATCCTATTCCGGCCGGGATCGACACTCGGACGCGGTGGAGGGGTCGTGTCCCGTGCCCACATCGCCCGCCATGGGATGGCTGTGGAATAGCGCCGGGCCCTTCAGCGTTCCAACTCGAGGACGCACCTCTACGGAAGGACAGCACCATGACTGATGCACGCACCCCTCTGACCGGGAAGAAGGTCGCATTCCTCCTCACCCGCGGCGTCGAGCAGGTGGAGCTCACGAGCCCCCGCGCGGCGTTGGACGAGGCAGGCGCCCAGACTGTGGTCGTCTCGCCCTCGGAGGGCACGCTGCAGGCGATGGAGGGAGACTGGACTCACGCGGACACGTTCCCCGTCGATGTGCCGGTCGCGCAGGCCACCGCCGGTGACTACGACGCGCTGGTCCTGCCGGGCGGGACCCTCAACTCGGACGCCCTGCGGACCGACGAGCGCGCCGTCGCGCTCGTGAAGGCCTTCTTCGACGCGGACAAGCCGGTCGCAGCGATCTGCCACGCACCGTGGATCCTCGCCGAGGCCGGACTCGCCCGAGACCGCCGCCTCACCTCGTACGCGTCGACGCGGGTCGACCTCGAGAATGCCGGTGCTCAGTGGGTCGACGAGGAGGTCGTGGTCGACGGGAACCTCATCACGTCCCGCAGCCCCGGCGATCTCGAGGCCTTCAACGCCGCGATCCGAACGGCCCTCAGCTGAGCACACGCCCAGCGCCGCGGCTGTCTCCAGCCCGGACCTCACCGCCCTGCGATCTCCGGATCACAGGGCGGTGAGGCGCTTCCACAGCTGGACGTCGAAGGCCGCGTGGCGGGCCTGGCCATGCATGTGCCGCACCGCCGCATCCGTCTTGCGATGCCACGCCTCGACCGCCCGCCCCGCATCGCCGGCGACCAGGGCGGCGAGGATCCGCCGGTCGTCGGCGAGGATGCTGCGGCCGGCGCGCGCGTAGTCCATCCCCAGCAGTGCGATGAGCATCTGCACGCGCACCGTGGACGATTCGAAGAGGCGGACGGTCTGCTCCAGGCCCGAGGCCCGGGCCACCTCCTGCTGGAAACGCAGGTCCGCGTCCCCCACATTGGTCCCGGCGGCGACCGCGTCCTCGATGACGCCCAGCACCTGCCGGGCGCGCAGCAGCCGGGCACGGGGGCGGGTCGCCGCCGCCCGCAGCAGGACATCGCCCAGCATCACGCGGGCGGCGTAGAGCTCGATGACGTCGTCCGGTGAGGCCTGCGGGATGCGCACCTCTCCCCCGGTGCCGTCCAGCAGCTCGTCGTCGACCATCCGCCGCAGCACGTCCGAGGCGACGGAGCGCGGCACCCCCAGCAGACGCGCGCAGTGCGCCACGCTCAGGCGGTCCCCGGGCCGCAGGTCGGAGACCATGATCGCGTCGCGCAGTCGGACGGCCAGCTGCTCCGTGACGGACACCCCCGCGCGCGGCAACCAGGCGGTGGACCGATCAGCCTGTGCGGTGCGGCCATCGGCAGCGGCGGTCCGCGGCGGTGCACCCGCGACGGCACCCGCCTGCGCGGCCCCGGCCGCCCCCGTCGACACAGCCGATCCGCCCGGCTCCCCCGACCCACCCGGCTCCCCTGCTCCTCGCGCCCCACCGGCCTCGACCTGCCCCACCCGCCACGACACCGGCGCGTCCGCATCCGCACGCGCCAGCACCTCCAGCAGGTCGCCGGTGATCGCGACGGTCCGGGCCAGGCGCTCCGGCAGGTCCCGCGGCAGGGCGGCGCCCCGGACCCGCAGCGTCGCCAGCAGCGCCGCCCTGCGTCGCAGATGCCTCCGCGTCCAGCGGACACGCACCTGCGGCGGAGCAGGTGAGAACTCCGCGCGGCAGACGCCTGCGTCCAGATCCAGCCCCATCAGCAGAACCGGCTCCTCCACGGGCACGGCCGGAATCGCCGCCTCCGCTGGGATCGAACCTCTCACCGCTCCGACGGCCGCCACCGCGGCACCGTCCGCACCGTCGGCGATCCTGCGGACCGCGCGGGACACGACGGTCTGGCTGAAGCCGGTCCGCTCCGCGAGCGCGCGGGTCGAGAACGCCGGACCGTCCACCCGATCGCCCGCCACCGCCAGCAGCTGCGCGACCGCCCGGTCCGCGGTCTCCTGGATCCTGGGCCGCCCCGGCCGCGGGCGGTCGGACGCGGGTGCGTCGTGCTCCCCCGTTCCGATCCCGCTGCCGGCCACCTCGCCGCCTTCCTCGCCGCCTTCCTCGCTGCCCGCCACGCCCATCACGGACATCCCACACCCCTCTCCACCACATTTCTGACTCACACATAATTCTGACTCACAGCGCCCTTCCCGCACCAGGTCCGCCGCTTCCACACTGGAGGCACACACCGCCTGCAGCAGTCGACGACGACGCGAAGGAGAGCATCATGACGATCTCGCACACCGCTTCTTCACCCGCCCACCAGCGCTCCGCTCAGCTCGAGGAGATCGCCGACCGCGCCGTCGACACCGCCCGCCGCTGGCTGCGGGTCGCGGCGGGACTCCACGTGAAGGACCCGTCCGCGGACAGGCTCGCCGCCGTGCTGGGCGACGAGGGCGGCGTCGACTTCACCGTGGGCTTCGTCGACCGCGTCATCCGCACGGAGGACACGCACGCGGCCGGCGCCGCCCTGGCGAGTCTCGTGAAGGACACCCCGCCCTCGCTGCCCGCGCTGGACCGGGCCCAGATCCGCGCCGGCGCCGCCCTGGTCCCGATCGCGCCGCAGATCGTCGTGCCCGCCGCCCGCGCGCGGATGCGCCAGATGCTGGGGCACATGATCGTCGACGCGCGCCCCGGCCCGTTCGGCCGCGCCGTCGCAGCGCTGCGCGCGGACGGCTCGAAGCTCAACGTGAACCTGCTGGGCGAGGCAGTGCTGGGTGAGGCGGAGGCGGAGAACCACACGGAGGAGGTCCGCCGTCTCCTGGCCCGTCCGGACGTGGACTACGTCTCGATCAAGGTGTCCTCGATCGCCTCGCAGATCGACCTGTGGGCCTTCGAGGAGTCGACGCAGATGGTGTGCGAGCGCCTCCGCCCGCTGCTGCTCTCCGCCGCCGCGCAGCCGGCCGACGCCGCGTTCGTCAACCTCGACATGGAGGAGTACCAGGACCTCGAACTCACGATCGAGGTCTTCACCCGGCTGCTGAACGAGCCGGAGCTCATGGACTACGAGGCCGGCATCGTCATCCAGGCCTACCTGCCGGACGCGCTGGGCGCCGTCCAGCGCCTGTCCGCGTACGCCGCGGACCGGGTGGCCCGAGGCGGCGCGGGCATCAAGATCCGCCTCGTCAAGGGCGCGAACCTCCCCATGGAGCAGGTGCACGCAGAGCTCGCCGGCTGGCCCGTCACGGTCGAGCCCTCGAAGGCGGACACGGACGCGAACTACAAGCGGGTGCTCGACTGGGTGCTGCGGAGCGAGCACCTCACCGGCCTGCGGATGGGCGTGGCCAGCCACAACATCTTCGACATCGCGTTCGCCCACGAGCTCTCCCGCGCCCGCGGCGTCCACGACGCGATCGAGTTCGAGATGCTCCAGGGGATGGCGCGGGCGCAGGCGGCCGCGATCGGGCGGGACGTGGGCGACATCCGCCTCTACGTCCCCGCGGTCCACCCCGCGCACTTCGACGCCGCGGTGTCGTACCTGGTGCGCCGACTGGACGAGAACTCGTCGCCGGAGAACTTCATGTCCGGCATCACGGAGCTCAGCAACGGGAACGCGGTCTTCCGCAGGGAGGAGGACCGCTTCCGCACGGCCATCGGCATCGTCCGCGACACGATCGAGACCCACGACGACACGCCGCCGCCACCGCGCCGCACGCAGGACCGCTCCGCCGAGGCCGCGGACCTGCCCGCGCTGCCGGCGGAGTTCCGCAACGAGCCGGACACGGACCCGGCACTCGCTGCGAACCGCGCCTGGTGGGCGGCACACCGCGACGGCGATGCCGGAGCGTCTCTCCAGCCCCAGCACCTCGGAGACTCCGCCGCGGTCGATGCGGCGGTCGCCCGGGCGCGGGATGCGGCCACCGACTGGCGGGCCACAGGTGCCCAGCACCGCGGCCGCGTCCTCCTGCGCGCGGCGGACATCATGGGCGCACGACGCGGCGAGTTCCTGTCCGTCATGGCCGACGAGGTCGGCAAGACCCCCGACCAGTCCGATCCGGAGGTGTCGGAGGCCATCGACTTCCTCCGCTACTACGCGCAGCGTGCACAGGACCTGGAGCACGTCGAGGGTGCGGAGTTCGCACCGGACTCCGTCGTGCTCATCACCCCGCCGTGGAACTTCCCGGTCGCGATCCCCACCGGTTCGACGGTCGCCGCGCTGGCGGTCGGTGCGTCTGCGATCCACAAGCCGTCCTCCCCCACGCCGCGCTGCTCCGCCCTCATCATCGAGTGCCTCCACCAGGCGGGGGTGCCGGAGGACGTCGTGCAGCTGGTGCGGACGGATGAGCGCGAGGTGGGCCGCGCCCTCGTCTCCCATCCGCACGTCGACCGGGTCATCCTCACCGGGTCCTCGGAGACCGCCTCGCTCTTCCGGTCCTTCCGCGCGGAGCTCCAGATCGCGGCGGAGACCTCCGGCAAGAACGCGCTCGTCATCACCCCGTCCGCGGACCGGGACCTGGCGGTCGCGGACCTCGTGAAGTCTGCATTCGGGCACGCGGGGCAGAAGTGCTCAGCCGCCTCGCTCGCGATCCTCGTGGGCTCGACGGCGGACTCGAAGCGATTCCACGATCAACTGATCGATGCGGCGGCCTCCCTCATCGTCGGCTGGCCCACGACCGGCCCCGAGGGCGCCGCGCACACCCACAGCCACGCCGCGTCGATGGGTCCGCTCACGGTCGACCCGGAGGACAAGCTGCTGCGCACACTCACGACCCTGGAGACCGGTGAGGAGTGGCTGCTGGAGCCGCGCCGCCTCGACGACACCGGCCGCCTGTGGTCGCCCGGCATCAAGACGGGCGTGGCCCCCGGGTCGCACTTCCACCTGACGGAGGTGTTCGGCCCGGTGCTGGGCCTCATGCGGGCGGACACGCTCGAGGAGGCGATCGACCTGCAGAACGCCGTCGACTTCGGTCTCACCGGCGGCATCCACTCGCTCGACGCGGACGAGGTGGCCACCTGGCTGGACCGCGTCGAGGCCGGCAACGCGTACGTGAACCGCGGGATCACCGGCGCGATCGTGCAGCGGCAGCCGTTCGGCGGCTGGAAGAAGTCCAGCGTGGGGCTGGGCTCGAAGGCCGGCGGGCCCCGCTACCTCATGCAGTTCGGCACGTGGCACGACGCCGGCCCCGCGGATCCGGACGCGTGGCTCGATGCCGCGCAGGCCTCGGACCGTCGCGCCTGGGAGGCGATGCGGCCGCAGGACCCCACGGGGCTCGCCTCGGAGGCGAACATCCTGCGGGTCCTCCCCCGCCCGGTCACGATCCGGGTGACGGAGGCCGTCGCACCGCAGGTGCTGTCCCGCCTGGCGCACGCCGCGCAGACGGCCGGCTCACCCGTGTCCTGGAGCGTCGTGCCCCAGGCTGCGCAGGCGGTCCCCACCGCCGCCGAGGTCGTGGTCGAGGACGCGGACGCGTTCGCCGCCCGCGTGGCCTCCGGTCGGATCGACGACACCGTGGGTGCCCGGGTCCGGGTCGTGGGCGAGGTCGAGGACGCCCTGCGGCGGACGACGCAGGACCGGCCGGAGGTCGCGGTCCTCGAAGGACCCGTCACCGCCTCCGGCGCGGTCGAGCTGCGCCACTACGTGCACGAGCAGGCCGTGTCGATGACGCTGCACCGCTTCGGCACGCCGGACCGCTCCTTCCACGCACTGGCGGATCGGCTGCGCGACTGACACTCACTGGTAGGACACGAACCAGGGCGCCGGGTCGACCTCCATGGTCTGCTCCGGGGTGAAGGTGGGCGTGTCCTCGTCGTAGAAGTTCTTCCACGCCATGCGGGCGCCGTCCGGCAGGTCCTCCTTGAGGTTGTTCCACGTGCCCAGCTTGAGGTCGGGCGTGCCGTGGCCGTCCGCGTGGAAGAGGACCGCCAGCTCGTCACGGGAGGCGTCGATGTCCTCCCGGTCGCTGATCATCGAGTGCGAGAACTGGTGGAGGATGAACACCTTCTGCGGCAGGTCGTTCTCCGCGGTGACGTCCGCCAGCCACGTGGAGACCTCGTTGACCTCCTCCGCGCTCACGGAGCCGATCTGCGCGAGGTGGCGCTGCCCGTCCTCCAGCCGCCATTCGGGGTCGAGCGCGAGTCCCACGTGGGGCTCCTTGAGGAGATCCTCGTAGAGCTTCGCCTGCTCCAGGAAGTGGGTGGTGCCCGGCTGCAGGTCGAGGACGACGTAGATCCCCTCCTCTGCGGCGCGGTCGATCCAGGGGCGCAGCGTCTCCGGGTCGATCTCCGAGGAGTAGTCCCCGTCCGCGCCCGGCTGGCCGGAGGCGACCGTCGTGATGATCTCCATCGCGGGGATCACCGGTTCGTCCGAGGACTCTTCATACGAGGCGGCCAGCTCCTGGACCCGGTCGACCGCCCCGTCCAGGTCCTGCTCGCCCAGGATGCCCAGCGACGGGACGCCGGGCGAGCCGTACGCCGCGATCATCCGGCGGCCGGGGAAGGCGACCTGGCCGCCGCCGGGCAGCTCCGGCGCCGTGCGTGCCGTCGCCATCCGCGCGTCCAGCACCTCCGCATCGCCGAAGGCCTCGCCCAGCGCCACGACGGTGTCTCCGTCGCCGTCCTGAGCCGCGGCGACCGTGTCCGCTGTGGCCCGGGGGTCGGCACCCGGTGCCTCGACCACCTGACCGCCGGCCGCCTCGACCGAGGCCCGGGCCACCTGCACGGCCGGACCGTCGGCATCCGCGGGGTCCAGCAGCAGGGTGACCGCGGCCTCGGCGGCGGTGTCCTCTTCGCCGGCGTCCTCGTCCCCTGCGGTCGTGCCCTCCACGTCCGGCACGTCGCCGTCGACGGACAGGTCCGCGGGATCGAACTCGAGGACCTCGCGGCCCTCCCTCGCGTCTGCGGCCGTCCCCGCGGGGACGAGGACGGTCTCCGCCCCCAGGCGGTCCAACTCGTCCCCCAGCTCGTCGGGTTCCCCCAGCAGACCGGGGACGCCCAGGTCCGCGGACATGCCGGCCACGGCCTGGGCGTCGTCCACCGGCCCCGCGACCACGAGCTCCGCGGATTCGTAGGCGGCCCGGGAGGCGAGGATCGTCGCCTGCACCGCGTCGTCCGTGCCGATGGTCGCGGTGTCGCCGCCGCCGTCCGCGGTGACGACGGTCGCGGTGTCGCCCGACTCGCAGGCGGCCAGCCCCGAGGCCACGAGCACCGCCGCCGCGGCTCCGATCGCGAATCGGCCGGCGGGAGTCGTCCGGGTGGGGGTCGGCTGCGGGTGGGCTGTGGGGCGATCGCTGGTCATGGGCGGGTGAGCTCCTTCGCGGCTGGGCCGGTCGGGGAACGGGACCGGCGTGGGCCGGGCCCGCGATGGCGCCCCCAGTCTAGGGGCGGGGTCGGACATGACCTGGGACATCAGGAGGGTTTCACTGTGCTCAGTCGCGCGCGCCGGGGTTCTCATAGCGAAGGCGGAAGACGACCGCCCCACTGGTGACGAGGAGCGCGATTCCCGCGGTCGAGCCGAACAGCAGCGCCCACTGCTGCGCATCGCCCAGCGGGCCGCCCACCGCCGCGCCCACCGCGCTGCCGGCGAAGAGGAACCCCGCGAACAGCGACACGACCGTGCCACGCGCCTCCGGCACGACGCTGGTGGCCCAGGTCTGCAGGGACGAGTGCAGGAACGACCACGTCGCACCCAGCAGCAGGGCCACGGCGACGACGGTCCAGACGGAGGTGTGCACCGCGACGATCGCGTAGCCCACCACCGCCGAGGCACCGCCCAGTCCCATGAGTCCCGGCATCGACAGGTGGCGGGAGAGGGGGCGCACCAGCCGGCTCGTGAGGATGACGCCCACGCCGTAGGCGGCGGTCGCGGCTCCGGCCGCGCCCGCACCCGTGCCCTGCGACTGGAGTGCGGGTGCCAGCAGCGTGAGCACGCCCAGGACGACGGCTCCCTCCACGAACGCGAGGAACAGCACTGCCAGGACCCACCGGTTCCGCAGCACCCGGCCCGCCGTGCGCAGCAGGCCCGCCGGGGCCTCGCGCTGCGGTTCCGTGAGGCGGCCCAGCGCGACGGCGCAGACGATGCTCACGAGGACGGGGGCGGCGAAGACCACGCGCCAACCCGCACTGTCGCCGATCACGCCCGCCAGCGCGGTCGCCAGAGCGGTGCCGCAGGCGACGGCGGCCATGAGGTCGGCGAGCGCGGGCTGACGGCGCTCCTCGACCACGGTGTCGCCCACGTACGTGAGCGAGGCGGGGATGACCGCACCGTACAGCGCGCCCGTGAGGGCGCGGGCGAGGATGAGCGTCGTGAGTCCTGGGGCGGCCGCAGAGGCGATCCCCGTGAGTGCCGCGCCCAGCAGGGTGAAGCGCATGAGCCGCAGGCGGCCGAACCGGTCGGACAGCATGCCCCACAGCGGCTGGCTGACCCCGTAGGCGAGGTAGTAGGTGCTGGCGATCGCGAGCGCCTGCGCCAGTGACACCCCCAGATCCACCGAGACGAGGATGAGCAGCGGGCTCACGGCGAAGCGGTCGAAGCTGCTGACGAACGCGGCCGCGGCCACCGGCAGCGGCGGGCGGACGTCGTCGCCGCCGCCGTCGTTCGTCGAGCTCATGGCTCCACAGTAGAACCCGCATCCGTCCGTCCGGACCCGGCTCCCGCTCACGGCCGGAGGGAACAGCGGATGCCCGGGCGCGGGAGGGCCGCCCGGGCATCCTCTGCCCCGCTGGGGCCGTCAGGCCAGCGCGATCTTCCGGTCCCACGACCGGGCCGTGCGCCAGAGGCACACCAGGGCCACCACGAGGAACACCGGGAGGAAGCCGATGGGCATGATGTCGTCCGCAGCGTTCTCGCCGGCCGCCATCTCTGCAAACACGTTCCAGGGGACGAGACCCAGGGACCCATCGACCAGACCGATCCCCAGGGGGACGGCGGCGAGGCCCACGAAGCTCAGCACCTGCATCGCGGCATAGAGACAGATGTAGACGATGACCGGGCCCGCCACTCCCAACCTGCCCAACCGCTTCTCGCTGCCGATCGACGCGGAGAATGCGTACTGGAGCGGCGGGAGGAGCAGGAAGCCCACGAACAGGAGGATCAGGAGGGTGAGCATGAGCGGCGTGACGAACGGGCTGATCGACGCCCACGCGTCCTGCACGACGCGGATGATGCCGGTGTCCGATCCGTTCGCGGTCGCCGTGCCCCACCACAGGAGGGGGGCGAGGACCACGACGGTGAGGACGAGGGCAGCCAGTGTCACGAGCCACATGTGGAGCAGCTTCGCGCCGAAGATCCGCCGCCCGCGGATGGGCAGAGTCTGGGTGAACGCACCACCGCGGCCGTGGCTGGAGCGCCAGTAGTCGACGGCCAGCAGCACCTGGAGTGCAGGCACCAGGCCGAACGTGGCAAGCCCGGCCAGGATGATCCCGGTCTGGGAGACGCCCACCCAGCCGGTCGCCGCGAGCAGAGACCCCACGACGACCGCGGCGACCGCGATGCCCGTCGCGAGTCCCAGCATCGTGCGGGTGCGCTTCCATTCGTGTGTGAGGAGTGCGGTGATCATCAGAACATCCCCCTGACGATGTGGTCGAGGCCGGCCCCGTGCTCCTCGCGCAGGGCATCCGTCTGGCCGGTGAGGACGACGCGCCCGCGGTCCATGACGACCACCTCGTCGAGCATCTGCTCCAGGTCGTGCACCAGGTGCGTCGCGATGAGCATGAGCGAATCGTCGTCGAAGCCCCGCAGGATCCCGTCCATGATGACCTGACGGGCGGCCGGGTCGACTCCGGAGATCGGCTCGTCGAGGACGTGGACACGCGCCCGTCGGGACAGGGCGAGCGCGATGTGGACCTTCTCCCGCATGCCCTTGGACATCTGCCGCAGGCGCATCGAGGTGCCGAGGTTGAAGAAGCCCAGCATCTCCCTGGCCTTCGCGTCGTCGAAGTCCGCGAAGAAGTCGCGGTACAGCTCGAGGCACGCCTCCACCGTGGATCCGCCGGGCAGGGAACCGGAGTCGGGGAGGTAGGAGACCAGCGCCTTCGACTCCGGCCCCGGCTCGTGTCCCGCGATGCGCACCCGGCCGTCATACCCCTGCAGCACGCCGGCCAGGATCTTCATGAGGGTCGTCTTCCCGCATCCGTTGGGGCCCAGGAGGCCGACGATGCGGCCCGGCGCCAGCTCGAGGTCGACACCGTCCACGGCGCGGACTCCGCCGTAGTGCAGTGCGACGCCCTGCACACTGACCAAGGCGGCACCCTGTGCTGCGAGGTCCTGCGGCGCCTCAGCGCCGCCAGTCGGTGCTCCACTCATGTCACTCCCCTCCCGCCTCGACGGTCTGGTCGTCGTCCCGGTCTGCACTGTCGTCATGGTCACTCCATCTCTGTACGAGGAGGTCCTGCGCGAGCGACCGGCCCATCCCCAGGCCGCGGGCCCGCCGGATGTAGTCATCGGCCGCGTCCCGGACGAGAGCCGCGCGCACGCGGTCGATCCTCTGCATGTCATCGGTGACGAAGCGCCCGGCCGTGCGCTCCGACCGGCACAGCCCCTCCCGCTCCATCTCTGCGAGTGCTCGCTGCACGGTGTTGGGATTGACTCCCACCTCGACCGCGATCTCCCGCACCCCGGGGATGCGGCCACCCGCCGGCCACTCCCCCGTGACGATGCGACGGGAGAAGTCGCCGACCAGCTGCACCCAGATCGGGGATGAGGTGTCGAACTCCATTCCTGCACCCCTTGTCCTACTGTACTAAGTGATTAATACAGTAAGACAGGGGACCGGCCCCGTCAAGACCTCTGCGCTTCGCTGCGTTCATGTCCTGTTCGCCTGAGACTCTCCCCGTCTGTGGATTCCCTGGGTAGCGTGTGAACGTCTGCACAGAACCGCCTCCCCCGAACGAGGACCCCATGCGTCTCACGACACCCGTGCCCGTCCGCGCGGCACTGGCGACCGCGGTCACCGCCGCCGTCGCCGTCACCCCCGCACTCCTGCCGATCTCCGCCCAGGCGGCGGATGCGGCGGAGATCTCCGAGATCGCCTACGCCGGCGGCGACGACACCGACTTCGTCGAGATCGTCGCAGAGCCCGGCACCGACGTCTCCGGCTGGACCGTGGGCACCGTCACCCGCGGCGGCAGCCCCCAGTCCGCCGGACACGTGACGACCCTGGACGACGGCACGACGGTCCCCGATTCCGGCGCGCTGGCCGTCGAGGTCCCCATCACCAACTCGGTCAACTCAGGGTCCCGGGCGGACGGATCGTACGGCTCCTCCGCCTTCGTCGTCGACGCGGACGGCGCGCTGGTCGACTTCGACCAGATCGGCGGTGTGGTGGGCGGACAGGGCGTCACCGCCACGACCTCGGCACTCATGCCCGAGGCCGTGCACGGCCAGGAGGCCACCCCCACCGGCGCGACCGCACCCGCGGGCCAGTCGATCCAGCTGATCGACGGCTCGTGGGTCGCCGGCGAGCCCACCCCGGGCGAGCGCCCCGGCGGCTCGGGCGAGCCCACGGAGGACCCGACCGACGACCCCACCGATCCCCCGGAACCGGGCGAGATCACCCCGATCGCGGACATCCAGGGCACCGGAGCCGAATCGCCGCTGGTGGGCGAGACCGTCACGACCCAGGGCGTCGTCACCGCAGTCTGGTCCGAGGGCGGACTGAACGGCTTCGCGATCCAGACCGGGGGTTCCGGCGGTGAGGCGAAGGCCGCCGTCGAGGCCTCCGACGGGCTCTTCGTCTACGCCCCCGACACCGCGTCGTCCGTGGCGACCGGGGATTCCGTGCGGGTGTCCGGGCGGGTCTCCGAGTACTACGGACAGACGCAGATCACCGTCGACTCGCAGGGCCCGGTCCAGCTGGACGAGGCGCTCGAGGCGCCCACCCCCATCGAGGGCGTCTTCCCGGAGGGCGATGACGCCCGCGAGGCGCACGAGTCGATGCTCGTCCTGCCCACCGGCGACATCACGGTGACGGACAACTACGGCACGAACCGCTACGGCGAGATCAGCCTGGTGAACGGCACGGAGCCCCTGTTCCAGGCGACGGACGTCGTCGCCCCGGGCGCGCCCGCGCAGGAGTACGAGGCGGAGAACCTGCAGCGCGAGGTCGTCCTGGACGACGGCGGCAGCGTCGACTACACCGGCAGCGCCTCCGACGTGCCCGTCCCCTACCTGTCGACGGACGCGCCGGTGCGCGTGGGCGCGGCGACGACCTTCACCACTCCGGTCGTCGTGGGCTACGGCTTCGACAAGTGGCGTCTGCAGCCCACCACGTGGCTGACGGGCGAGAACGCCGCTGACGCGCAGCCGGTCGAGTTCGCGGACACGCGCGAGGCCGCCCCGCAGGAGGTGGGCGGGGACATCACCGTCTCCAGCTTCAACGTGCTCAACTACTTCACGACCACCGGCGAGCAGCTGGACGGGTGCACGTACTACGAGGACCGCGAGGGCAACCCCACGACGGTGCGCGGCGGCTGCGATGCGCGCGGCGCGTACGACGCGGCGAACCTGGAGCGCCAGCAGGCGAAGATCGTCGACGCGATCAACACCCTGGACGCGAGCGTCGTGTCGCTCGAGGAGATCGAGAACTCGGACGCCTTCGGCAAGGACCGCGACGAGTCGCTGTCGATCCTGGTCGATGCCCTCAACGCGGAGGCCGGCGGTGAGCGCTGGGCGTTCGCCCAGTCGCCCCAGTCGCTGCCCGCGGACGAGGACGTCATCCGCACCGCCTTCATCTACCAGCCGGACGAGGTCCAGCCGGTGGGCGACTCCGCCATCCTGACGGACAGCGACGCGTTCGGGAACGCGCGCGAGCCGCTGGCCCAGGCCTTCACCACCGGTGACGACGAGGAGCCGTTCGTCGCGATCGTCAACCACTTCAAGTCGAAGGGCTCCGGCTCGGGCGACGGCAACGTGGACAACGGCGACGGCCAGGGCAACTCGAACGCGGATCGCGTGGCGCAGGCCCAGACTCTCGTCGGTTTCGCCGACGAGCAGAAGGAGGCCGCGGGCACGGAGGACGTCGTGCTGCTGGGCGATTTCAACTCGTACACGGAGGAGGACCCCATGCAGGTCTTCTACGAGGCGGGGTACACGAACATCGGCAAGGAGTTCACGGACGAGCAGACCTACCTGTTCGGCGCGCGCGTGGGCAGCCTCGACCACGTGCTGACCTCCGAGTCGCTCGTCGAGGACGTCGCGGGCGCGGACATCTGGAACATCAACTCCGTCGAGTCGATCGGCCTGGAGTACAGCCGCTACAACGGCAACGTCACGAACCTGTACGCGGAGGGACCGTTCCGGTCGTCCGACCACGACCCGCTCGTCATGGGACTGAACCGGACCACGGATGACGACGAGCCCACTCAGGAGCCGACGGAGGATCCCACGGACGAGCCGACCGAGGATCCGACCGGCGACCCCACGGATCAGCCGACGGAGGACCCCACGGGTGAGCCCACCGACGATCCCTCGCAGGATCCGAGCGTCGATCCCACGGACGACCCGTCCACGGACCCCTCGCAGGACCCCTCCGCGGATCCGACGGACGACGGTCGTGACGACGACCAGGGCGACGACGATCAGGGCGAAGACAACGACGACCAGGGCGGCAACGACCAGGGAGGCGACGGAGACCTCCCCCGCACGGGTACCGGCCTCACCGCACTGGTGGTGGGTGGCGGACTCCTGGTGGTCGGTGCGATCGCACTCCTCGCAGCACGACGCCGCACCCTCTGAGGGACACACGCGGGTGACGCACGATCGCTGAGGAGGCGCACCCCGTGAGGAAGGGCCGGTCCGCAACCAGCGGACCGGCCCTTCTGCATCCCCGGGCACTCACCCGAGGGGCTTCGCAGGGAACGACGACGTCCCCGCCCGCATGCGCGCACCCGTGTCCGTGAGCGGCAGGGCGCCGGTGAACGGTGCCAGGTCGACGCTGATCGCGCGGGCGATCTCGTCGCAGTCCTCCGCGCTCAGGCCCGTATCCAGGACCGCGTTCCAGTAGTGGACGGTCTCGCCGTGGTAGCTGTGGCCGCGCCCGCCGGGCAGCTCGACGGACCGCGGCATGTCCGCCGTCAGTTGCCAGAACGTCGCGAACGGCCGCCAGCGCACACCGGGCGACACGTCGGCGGCACGGGCCTCGCGCAGCCAATCGGGCCGCCGCAGCAGTACGGACGGATCCCACCAGACCACCGGATCCGAGCCGTGCTGCGCGAAGACCACCCGCGGCGACACCCAGCGCGCGTAGGTGAAACCGGGTGGGGCCTGGGTCAATTCCTCCGGGCGCGTCACGAACCGGACGTGCCGACCGGTGCCGTAGACGGGACGCACCTCGCTGCTCCCGTGCCGCCGATCCTCGAGGATCCGGCTCAACACACGCGCGCCGCGCGGCGCCCCGGTCCAGAGCGCCCCGTCCACGACGCGCAGCATCGTGCCGGGCGACACGAACGCGCCCAGCCCGCCGTAGGCACCCAGCGACTCCCCCGCCGCATACAGTCGCGGACGACGCTCCGGCGGGATCCGCCGCAGCCGCCGACGGACCGCGCGCATGACCTCCCGCGCGACCTCGCGCGCCGCCCGACGGTGGATGAGGAAGGCCAGCCACGACCCGGCGAAGCTGTACTGCGCGGACACGACGGCGCAGTCGCCGCGGTGCAGGTACTCGAAGGCGCTCGTCGACCAGGGCGGCACCCAGCCGGACCCGGTCCCGATCGCCACAAGGATCGCGCGGCGGGAGAACGCACCGGTGCGCTCGAGCTCCGCGACGACCGCCGCGGCCGCATCCCGCGGATCCGGGTGGCCCAGTCTGCCCGCGAACACGCGGATCGGCTCCGTCGTTCCGCGCCCGCGCGCCGCCGTGTCCCGCGCGCCCGGCGACAGCGAGCCCCACACCTCCTGGATCCGCGCCCCGCGCGGGCCTCCCGTCACGAAGGCGCGTCCGTGCAGGCCCATCGTTGCGAACGGTTCGAAGGACTCCCGCGACCCGGACCGGACACGCTCCGCCGGCCCCGCTCCCACGCCCACCTGCGCGAACGACTGGATCACCGCGTTCTGGTCCGCCTGCGCCAGCACCCCGGCCAGCATCCAGCCGTAGAACCGGATCACCACGAGGGCGGCGGCCCCGGCCACCAGCGCGGGCGGCACGATCGGCAGTGAACGCACCAGACGGGCGACGAGCCTGCGCCGCAGTCCCCGCGACAATCGCCCCGCGCCGTGCAGCACGACCCAGCCGCCCAGCCCCACCGCATACCCGGCCAGATGGTGGACGGGCGAGGCCTCGCGCACACCGGTGCGCCGGGCCACGTCCGCCTGCCAGCGCACCGAGTCCCGCAGCGACACCGCGACCCCCGCGGCGGCCGCGACCGCAGCGGCCCGGCGCAGAGTGCGCAACGGGTCCGCGGCCTCAGCGTCGGCCGGCCCGCCCACCCGCCGCGGCAGGGCGGCGGCTCCGAGCGGCAGCCGGCCACGGCCTCGGCGCCGGTTGCGTCCCAGCATCCG
>NZ_HE978602.1:289929-324160 GCF_000285835.1 Brevibacterium senegalense | reverse complement strand
CCGTCATCCACCACCTGCGCGGGACGAGGCTGGGGGTGAGCGCGGCCCAGGAGGCGAGGATGCCGGCCGTCAGCGCTGTCGGCTCCACGTCGGTTGTCCCCTCCACGCCGGCCGGCCCCTGTCAGTCCTGGGCGGGGACGGCGATCTCGTAGCCGCCTTCGGCATGGACGGTGACCCAGTCGCCCCCGAACCGCGCCTCCGCCCACGGCTCGATCGGGGAGTCGACGTCGTCAGGTCGCAGGAGCACTGCATCCGGCACCGCGTCGTCGATGCTCCCGTACCAGTACGTCTGGGTGCGGGGCGCCAGGTAGGCGAGCAGACGGATGTCCGTCGCGACGGAGTCGTACTCCTGGGCGGCCTCGATCGAGGAGGCGGCGTCGACGGCGTAGCCCTGGGAGTCCCAGAGCAGGTCGATCCGCGTCTGGCTCAGCAGGGCGATGGAGGCGACGGCGGCCACGAGCGGTGCCAGCGACCGGTGCACGCGCCCGGACCCGTCGATGAGGCTGACGGCGGCGATCGGCATGAGGACGGCGGAGTAGTGGAAGCTCGTGTCCCAGTAGCCCTCGACGTCACCGGTGAAGCGCCAGGCCAGCGTGGGCAGCATGAGGAGCATGAAGGGCGAGCGCAGACCGATCGCACCGGCCGCCAGCGCCAGGAAGCCCGCGGTCCCGATCTTCGTCGTGAGCCCCTCCGTCAGCGCCTGCGCCAGGTCCACGTTGTCCGTGTAGTCGTATCCGCCCTCCGGATTGAAGAGGGGCAGGAACAGGAACACCGCGTAGGCCATCCAGCCCGCACCCCACACGATGAGGGCCAGTGCGAGGCGCGTCTCCGACCGGTCGCGCAACCAGATGACGGCACCGAACGCCGCGACCGTGAGCCCCAGGTCCTCCTTGACGAACACCAGGAGCGCGATCGCGACGATCGCCGGCATCCGCCGCCCGCGGATCCACCACACCAGCCCGAACGCCAGCAGCGGCACGGCGAACGCGATCTCGTGGAACTGGGAGTACGAGGCGTTGAGCAGGCCCCAGGACAGGACGTAGGACACCGCGAGCAGCACGGTACCCCGCGGAGTGAGGCGCTCGGCCGCCAGGGACACCACCGGCCAGACGGACGCGGCGAAGAGCACGGTCTGGGTCAGCAGCAGGGTGAGCCCGGAGGGGAAGAGCCAGAAGAGCGGCGTCAGGACGATGAGGATCGGATGGAAGTGGTCCCCCAGCAGGTTGAAGCCGGGGCCCTTGATGTCGACGATCGGCGCGTTCCCCGCGGCGTACTGCGACAGCATCTGCGTAAAGATGCCCAGGTCCCAGGACGGCGCGATGAAATTCCGCCACATGACGACCGCCAGGGAGCCGTGGATCAGGAGCGCGGCCGCGGAGGCCACGGCCGGGGCCCAGCGCGTCACGGGGTCAGGCGGTGGCGAGCTCACAGCAGAACACTATCGACCCGGGACTGCTGCGGCGAATGTCTTGATCCGCGTCAAGGAGCTCGAATGCCCGCGCGAATAGCGTGGCGCCATGATGCAGAAGACTATGGAAGACGGCTTGCTGCACGCCTATGCGACTCGCGCATCCGATGTCGTCGCCCTGCTGGGGACGGGCGTCTCCCCTGCGGACCCGGATCGCACGATCATCGAGGCCTGGGCCTCGACGGTGGACGGCAGGATCCTCGACGTAGGGGCCGGGACCGGACGGTGGACCGGGCACCTCGCGCGCCTCGGGCACGACGTCGAGGGCCTCGAGCCCGTGCCGCAGCTCGTCGCCGTCGCGCGCGCAGCGCATCCGACGGTCCCGTTCCGGGAGCAGACGATCGCGGAGCTCGCCGAGGCCGACGACCGGTGGTCCGGCATCCTCGCCTGGTACTCCGTGATCCACATGGACCCGCGCGCGCTGGCCGCGGCGCTCACTGTCCTGCACGGGGCGCTGGCCCCGGGCGGCACCCTCCTGGTGTCGCACTTCACCGGGCCGGCGCCGGGCACGCTTCCGCATCCGGTCGCGCCCGCGCACCGGGTGCCCCCGCAGGCCATGGCCGAGGCCGTCGTCGCCGCCGGCTTCGAGGTCGCCCACCAGCGCACGGCCCCCGAAGGACTCCACGGCATCCTCCTCGCGCGTCGACCGCGCACTTGATCTGCGTCAAGGAGATCTCCGACGAACGTTCCTATTCTGATTCATACAGGCTGGGAAGAGGTCCCGGCCACCCCCGATCCCCGGGAGAGACGAGAGAGGACACACCATGAGCAGCACGACCGACACCACCCGCACCCTCCTGCGCGCCGAGGGCTTCTCCTGCCCCTCGTGCGTCGGCAAGATCGAGAAGCAGGTCGGACGCCTGGACGGAGTCGAGAACGTCACGGTCCACTTCGCGTCCGGACGCATCGAGATCGACCACGACGCCGAGGCCGCGCCGGTCGACCGGCTGATCGCCGCAGTGGACAAGGCCGGGTACAAGTCCGCGGTCTCCGCATTCTGATACCCGCTCCACCGCACTGAAAGGAGGAGTCGTGTTCGCAGTCCGCACGTGGGTGCGCGGCACCTGGTTCGTCCCCGTCGTGTCGGGGATCCTGATCCTCGCCTCGTTCGCCGTCGAGCGCCTGGCCGGCGGGGCGTGGAACGCCGCCCTGGGTCCGAAGTGGTGGGTCGACGCGGGTGAGCACGCCCACGGGTCAGGTCACGTCTTCACATTCGCCAACGCGCTCATGCTCGCAGCGGCGATCGTCGCGGGATACGGGATCGTGGTGAAGGCGGTCCGGGCGGTGCTGGTGAAGTTCATCAGCATCGATCTGCTCGTGTCCATCGCGGCGATCGGGGCCACCGTCATCGGCAACTTCTGGGAGGCCGCCGCCGTCACCTTCCTGTTCGCCGTCGGCCACGCGCTGGAGTCGGGCACGATGAATCGCACGCGGTCCGCACTCGCCGCCCTCGTGGCGGTGGCACCCGACACCGCAGTGGTGCTGCGCGACGGCGACCAGATCGAGGTCCCGGCGCACCAGGTGCGCATGGGCGAGATCGTGCTGGTGAAGAACGGCGCGAAGGTCCCCGTGGACGGGCAGGTGGTGGCAGGCGCCGGCGCGATCGACGAGGCCTCGATCACCGGCGAGTCCATCCCCGTGGAGAAGACGAAGTCCGATCACGTGTTCGCCGGCACGATCTCCCGCAGCGGCCTGCTGCAGGTGCTGGCGACCGGGATCGGCGCGGACACGACCCTCGCGCGGATCATCCACCGGGTCGAGGAGGCGCAGGACGCGAAAGCGAGGACGCAGGCGTTCATCGACCGCTTCTCGAAGTGGTACACGCCCGCAGTCATGGTCCTCGCGCTGGCAGCCGGGCTCCTCACCGGAGACATCGTGCTCGCCCTCACCCTGCTGGTGATCGGCTGCCCGGGCGCCCTGGTCATCTCGATCCCGGTCGCGATCGTGGCGGGGATCGGCCGGTCCGCCCGCAACGGCATCCTCATCAAGGGCGGCGAATACCTCGAGACCTCCGCGAAGATCTCCGCCGTGGCGGTCGACAAGACCGGCACCCTCACGGAGGGCAGGCCGGTGCTCACGGACATCGTCGTGCTCGCTCCCGCGCTGGCCCGCACGGACGTGCTGCGGTGGGCCGCAGCCGCTGAGGCCGGGTCCGAGCACCCGCTGGCCCGTCCGATCCTCGACACGGCACGGGAGGAGGGCGTCGCTCCGGAGGGCATTCCCGGTGTGGTCACCCCGGTGGTCGGCAAGGGGATCGCCGCGGATGTCGACGGCACGCAGGTGCTCGTCGGCAACGCCCCTCTCCTCACGCAGTACGGCATCACCGACGACGCGGGATCCGCCGCGGTCGCGGACGAGCTCGCAGCGGACGGGAAGACCCCCATGATCGTCGCCGTCGGCGGCACCGTCATCGGCGTCATCGGTGTGGCCGACACCATCCGGGAGGATGCGCCGGAGATGATCCGGCGGCTGCACGCGGCAGGCGTGGAGCAGGTCGTCATGCTCACCGGCGACACGCGACGCGTGGCGGAGGCCATCGGCCGCACCGTCGGCATCGACGAGATCCAGGCGTCGCTGCTGCCGGAGGACAAGCTGGACGCCGTGGCACGCCTGCAGCGCGAGGGCCACACCGTCGCGATGGTGGGCGACGGGGTGAATGACGCGCCTGCGCTCGCGACGGCGGACATCGGGGTCGCGATGGGAGCCGCCGGTTCCGCCGTGGCGGTCGAGACGGCCGACATCGCCCTCATGGGCGACGACCTCCTCAAGCTCCCGGAGGCGATCCGGCTCGCGAAGCGGACCGTGAGCGTGATGCGGCAGAACATCGTCATCGCGCTGGCCACCGTGGCCCTCCTCCTGGTCGGAGTGTTCGGCGGAGGCGTGACCATGGCGCTGGGGATGCTGGTGCACGAGGGCTCTGTGCTCGTCGTGATCCTCAACGCGATGCGACTGCTCCGTCAGACGTAGCATGAGGAGACACCGCTTCCGGCGCCCCGGACGGCACCAGCCGACCGGGGCGCCGCATGCCGACGAGGAGGGGAAGTCCCGTGTCCCGCATGCTGCCGATCACCGACGTGTCCCACTCCGAGGAGCTCTGCGTCACGCGCGTGCAGCTGTTCCAGGGGCTCACGCTCGAGCAGCAGCGCGAGGTGGTGGGGGTCGCCCGCCCCACCCTGCTCGACCGCGCGGAGCGCGTGTACTCCGCCGGGGACGACATGTCGCAGCTGATGGTCGTGCACACCGGTCGGGTGAAGATCTCCCGGGTGAGTCCGGAGGGGCACGAGCAGATCATCCGCGTGCTGGGCTCCGGGGATTTCATCGGGGAGTCCGCGTTCATCAGCGGCGACCGGCCCGATCACGAGGCGACAGCGCTGGAGTCCGCCCAGCTGTGCGTATTCGACCACGCCGACCTGGGCCGCCTCGTGGAGCAGCATCCGAGCATCGGACTGCGCATGCTCGAGAGCGTGAGCCAGCGCCTGAATGAGACCGAGGCGCGGCTCGCCTCGGTCATCTCGGAGGACGTCACCGCGCGGCTGGCCCGCTACCTCCTGGCGCTGCCGGTGCGACGACGCACCGGCGGCAGTCCCCAGGTCGTGCTGCCGCTGGCGAAGAAGGACATCGCCTCACTGCTCGACACCACGCCCGAGTCCCTCAGCCGCCAGCTGCGCCGCCTCAGCGATTCCGGGGTGATCCTGCAGGGAGCGCGTGGCGCGATCACGATCACCGACGTGGACGCGCTCAGCGCGCTGTCGTCCGAGTGACCGTGCTGTCCGCAGAGCGAAACCCAGAGCCGACCGAACCCCCGAGCGACCCCGGCCCCCGGGCGAACCGCGACGCGGGCATGAATGATTTCGGGCCGCATCCCCGGTGAGGATGCGGCCCGATCTGCGGTGCGCCACGAGGGATTCGAACCCCCAACCTTCTGATCCGTAGTCAGATGCTCTATCCGTTGAGCTAGTGGCGCGCTGTCTCAGCGACCAGAACTACTATACAGATGGCCCCCGTGGTCGACAAATCGGAATCGTGAGTCTCGCGTCACTCCTGCGAGACTGGAAGCGGACCAGCGGGCTGGCAGGCCCGCACGACCCTCGCCTGCGCCCATCGAGGGTCGGATGGCAAAATCAGTCATTAATCTGGCAGAACCCACCACCGGAATGACGCGATAACGTCAATCGTGACCCTTCTGTGATCCACTGCACAGCGGCAGCCGCGCGGACCGACGCTCCCGTTCGCCCTCCGACCGTAGCGTGGAGGCAACCCCGATGCCCGGGGCCGCCCGACCCAGGAGATGTAGATCATGACCGTCATCGACCGTGGCTCAGTCGAAGACCTGCTTGTGAATGCGCCGACGGAGAATCCCCGGATCCTCGACTTCGTCCGCTCCATCGCAGAGCGCACCACCCCGGACTCCATCGAGTGGATCACCGGCGACGAGGACCAGCGCCAGGCGCTCCTTGCGAAGGCGATCGACGCCGGCACCATCGTCAAGCTGACGACGCCGGCGGACTCCTACTACGCGGCGTCGGACCCCGACGACGTCGCCCGCGTCGAGGACCGCACGTTCATCTGCTCCCAGAAGCAGGAGGACGCCGGCCCGCTCAACAACTGGATGGCGCCCGCACAGATGAAGGGCATCCTCGAGGACGTCTTCGCCGGCTCGATGCGCGGACGCACGATGTACGTCATCCCCTTCGTCATGGGTCACGTGAACGCGCAGCAGCCCATGTTCGGCATCGAGGTCACGGATTCCCCCTACGTCGTCCTCTCGATGGGCGTCATGGCCCGCGCCGGCCGTGAGTCGCTCGAGGCGATCGACCGCCTCGACGCGGACTTCGTCGAGTGCGTGCACTCCGTGGGTGCTCCCCTGGAACCCGGCCAGGACGACGTCGCCTGGCCCTGCAATACGACGAAGTACATCACGCACTTCCCGGAGGAGCGGTCGATCTGGTCGTACGGCTCCGGCTACGGCGGAAACGCGCTGCTGGGCAAGAAGTGCTACGCGCTGCGCATCGCCTCCGCCGTCGCGCACGACGAGGGCTGGCTGGCCGAGCACATGCTCATCCTCAAGCTCACGAACCCGGAGGGCGAGTCGAAGTTCATCGCCGCCGCGTTCCCCAGCGCCTGCGGCAAGACGAACCTCGCGATGATCGAGCCCAACATCCCGGGCTGGAAGGCGGAGACGCTGGGCGACGACATCGCCTGGATGCGCTTCGGCGCGGACGGCCAGCTGTACGCGGTCAACCCGGAGTTCGGCCTCTTCGGCGTCGCGCCGGGCACCGGCTACACCACGAACCCCACCGCGATGACCGCGATCGAGGCCGGCGGCAACATCTTCACGAACGTCGCCCGCACGGATGACGGCGGCGTGTGGTGGGAGGGCATGACCGACGAGGCCCCCGACCACCTCATCGACTGGCGCGGCAACGACTGGACCCCGGAGTCCGGCACGCCCGCCGCGCACCCCAACTCGCGCTTCTGCACCCCGATCTCGAACGTGCCCACGCTCGCACCGGAGTGGCAGAACCCGGACGGCGTCCCGATCTCCGCGATCCTGTTCGGCGGTCGCCGCAAGACGACCATGCCGCTCGTGACGCAGACGAAGGACTGGAACCACGGCGTCTTCATGGGCTCGGTCCTCTCCTCGGAGACGACCGCTGCCGCGGTGGGGCAGGTGGGCATCGTCCGCCGCGACCCCATGGCGATGCGCCCGTTCATCGGCTACAACGTGGGCGACTACCTGCAGCACTGGATCTCCGTGGGCCAGACCCCGGGCGCGCAGCTGCCGCAGATCTTCTACGTCAACTGGTTCCGCCGCGCGGAGGACAACTCCTTCCTGTGGCCGGGCTTCACGGAGAACGCCCGCGTCCTCAAGTGGGTCTTCGAGCGCGTCGCCGGCACGACCGAGGCCGTCGAGACCCCGCTGGGCCACGCCCCCGCTCCCGGTGCGCTCGACATCGACGGGCTGGACATCTCCGAGGACCAGCTCCAGCAGGCGCTGGCGGTCCATCCGGACGAGTGGGCGACCGAGCTCGCCTCGATCGACGAGTGGTACGACGAGCTGGGCGACCACGTCCCCGCCGAGCTGCGCACGCAGGTCGAGGAGCTGCGCGCCCGCCTGGGTGTGAACTGACACACCTGTCGTGACCGCCGAGTCATGACAGACAGACCGCGCGTTCGCGCGTGACGCCGGGCCGGGCAACCCGGCAGCCGGACCCGAGTGCCCCACCGCCATGAGCCGGACGGTGGGGCACTCGCCCATTCAGCCCCGTGTCAGCACCGTGCGTCCTGGAACCGGACCCGGTCGCCGGGCACCACCTGGCCCAGCAGGTCGAGGTCGGCGGCCATGACCGTCGCGATCGCGGGGTAGCCGCCCGTCACCGGGCGATCCCGGCCGAACACGACGGGCAGACCGTGCGCGGGCACCTGCACCGTCCCGGTCACCGTGCCCTCGCTGGCCAGTTCGCCCGTTCGCGCGCGGGTCAGCGGCGCAGCGCCTTCCGGCGCCTCGAGGCGGAGGCCCACCCGGTTGGACTGCGGCCCCACCGCCCAGTCGGTCTCGAGGAACCGCCGCTGCTCGGATTCGTCGAACCAGTCGTCGCGCGGGCCGGGGACCACCCGGAGGACGACGCGGCCATCCTGCGTCGCCCGTGCCCGCGCCCCGCGCGCCGGGTCGGGTTCGCCGTGCCCCACGGATCCGGCGGGGGTGCGGACGGGGACCGCCAGCGCCTGCCCCGCGCCCACCGGCCCCGGTCCCAGCCCGGACAGCACATCCGCCGAGGCCGACCCGACTTCCGCTGCCTGCACCAGTCCCCCGCGGACGGCGAGGTAGGTGCGGGCCAGGTCCGCGTCCGGGGTGAGGTCGAGTGTGTCCCCGGCGCGCAGCAGCTGCGGGACGATCATGTCGCCACCGGCGGAGCCTGCGACGGCGACGACCACGTCCGCACGGCAGGTGAGGCGCGCGTCTCCCACGACTTCGAGGAGCGCCGCTCCCGGGTCGTTGCCCACGACCCTGTTGGCTGCCTCAGCTGTGGCCGCATCAGCGAACCCGGACGGGGAGACACCCACGTCGCCCCACCCCGGGCGACCGCGGTCCTGCACGAGGGTGAGCATGCCCGGGTCCTCGACGACGAGGACCGTCCGGACCGGCTCCGTTCGGGACGATGCGTGGGGCGGTGACGCAGACTGGGCGGGAGCGGACTCCGTCGATGCCGGCTCGGCCGACTCCGACTCAACCGGGGCGGACCCGACCGGGGCGGACTCGCACGACCCGGGGTCCGGCGTCTGGCCGTGGGAATCTGCGGGATCGTCAGCTCTCGGATGTGTGCCCGCCGCAGCAGCCTGTGCCGTCTCCCGGACGGCGCGGTAGGTGAGGACGTCACCGGGCGCCAGCAGTGCCGGCGGTGTGCGGTCCGTCGACCAGAGCAGAGCGTCCGAGTGACCGATGAGCCTCCACCCGCCGGGACTGCTGCGCGGGTACACCCCGGAGTACTCGCCGGCCAGTCCCACGGCTCCGACCGGCACCGCGGTGCGCGGGGTGTCGAGCCGCGGCACGTCCCACAGCGGCTGGCCTGACGCGGGGACGCAGTAGGCGAAGCCGGGGGCGAATCCGCCGAACGCGGCCATCCACTCCGTGCCGGTGTGTCGCTCGATGAGCTGGTCGCGGCTGAGGCCCAGGAGCTCCGCCGTCGCGTCCAGGTCCTCCCCGTCGTAGACGACGTGGAGGGTGTGCCGCCGGGCGGTCCCCGCCGTCTCCTGTACGGGAGGCGGGGCGCGCAGGGAGGTGCGGGCGGCCTCGGCGGCGGTGTCCGACTCGAAGCGGAGCAGGACGGTTCGCGCGGCGGCGACGGCCTCGATCTGCCCAGGCAGGGGCTCCCGGATGAGCGCGCGGTGCCAGGCCATCGCGGCCGGCAGCCCGTCGACCTCCAGCAGCAGCGCCCGGTCGCCCACCGCCCGGAGCCCGGGGGCGCGGGCGACCGGGCGCTGCGCGACGTCCTCGTCGTGGGTCATGCGTGCGGTCCGGACTCAGACGTCGTCGTCGTACGCGGGGCCGCCCTCGTCCTCCCACGTCTCGATGCGTCGGACCTTCTCCGTCGTGAACTTGAGGCGCACACCCGCGCCGTCGCCCAAGCCGGGGTGCTCGCCCTCCGCGATGAAGACGGCGCCCAGCTGCTCGAGCGCATGGGTGAGGGCGGCCTTCTGCTCATCGGTGAGGTCGATGCGCCCCCGCTCGAAGTCGCGCACCTGCATCCGCGTGAGATTCGCGTACTGCCCCGTCGTGGTCGCCGAGGTCTCCACGAGTGCACGCGCAGCGCGCGCCAGGTAGCCGGTGAGGGTGAAACCGGGTTCAGACATTCTGTGCTCCGATCCGTTCGACTGCTGACTGCGTCTCCTCCCAGTATGCGTGAGGGGTCGGACACATGCACGGGAGGATCAGCCGCCGGACCGGCAGGTGAGACGGGTCAGGAGACCCCCTTGTGCAGCGCAGCGTCCGGCACCTGAGTCGTCGAATCCCTCTGAACGCTGCGGGCTCCCGATTGTGTGTAGGGACCGAGCATGCGGTTGCGTCGCTCGAACGTGAGCACCTGCGGCTGCGAACCACTGCCTTCGCCCCCGGGGTGCACAGTGATGGCACACTGCGTCCAATAACTGAGGTCGTGGTTGGAGTTGCCCGACGTCTGCGTGAACGTCCCCCGCACGCGGAAGCGTCCGAGCCACACGCGCTCGACGCCGTCTGGTTGCACGCTGGTGATCGCCGGGTCGATCGTCGCGTCATAGGTCCACGTGTACGGGGTGTAGCTGATCCCGTCTGATTTCGTCTGAAGACCTCAACCTCGCAGCACTGAACTGCAGTGAGTCGCATCACGCTCCGCGCGGGCGACAGCACATGTGGACGGAAGCAACAGCGACGGACAGGGCCCTCGGTTCGACAGGACCTCCGGATATGCACGGACTCCGGCGTCTTCGGGTACAAGGGGGTTGAAGGCCAGAACGTGTGTCTACGACCGCGGCGCAGGGCAGATCGAATCACGCCGGGAATGCGAAAAACCTCCCCGGCCCGCATGTTTCAGCAGGTCAGAGAGGCTTTTCCAAGAGCGGAGCCGGTGGGATTTGAACCCACGGTCCCCCTAATGAAGGACTCCACCTTAGCAGGGTGGTGCTTTAGGCCGCTCAGCCACGACTCCATCGGCCGCTGCGCTGTCCCGATGGGCGCACAGCCTCTCCAGGGTACACAACAGGGAACGCGGCCTGCAAAAGATGGCGGGTGTCACCAAAAGCTCAAGATGTTTCCCTACGATGTCCCGGAAGACATCTGACCCCACAGCCGACGGACGTCGGCTGCGCCCCGGTCCCAGGGAGATCAGCCTCGGCTCCCGGACCGGAGCACGCCCTTCCGAGGAGACTCACCTGTGGCCCCAGCCGACGACCGTCGCGGGCGGGAGCGCCCCGGCAGCGACCCTGCCGACCACGAGCATCCCATCCGGGCGTCCCAGCGCGCTCGGCTGCGCGGATCGGACGGGGTGAGGCGGGACGACTTCTTCGGCTCCGCGCCACAGGGTTCCGGACCCGCACCGCACGGTTCCGGCCCCGCATCAGCCCAGACGGGCGTCGGACCGGAGGGCTCCGGCACCGCTCCCTCTCACGTCGCCGCGCAGGCCGCCGCTCCGCAGCAGTCATCGGACCCGACCTCACCGCGGCACGCCGCGCGCCAGTCCGCACCCGCCGACGCGCCGACGCAGGGCTTCCCCTCCCGTCGTGCGCGCCGCGAGGCGCTGGCCCGTCAGCAGGAGCAGAAGTCCCCCTCCGCTCCCGAGGAGCAGCCCACCCGCCGCTCGCGGCGCGAACGATCGGCGGCGAGCGCCGGTCCCACGTTCCAGTCGTCCGATGGCCGCTTGGCAGGAGCTGGCGCCGCAGCCGGCGCGGCGGGATCCGCGACTGTCCCCACCCGCACTCCCGCACCCGTCGTCGCCGGTTCCGCGACCGCCGGTGCCGAGCACGCCGCACCCCGCCACTCCCGCCGCGAGGGCGACGCCTTCCCCTCGATCGTCCGCTGGACCACCCTGGGCACGCTGCTGCCCGGCCTGGGCATGATCCACGGCCGCAGCAAGGCCGGCTGGGTCCTCCTCCTGGGCTTCCTCGCCGGCATCCTCGCGATCCTCGCGTGGATCGTCTGGCGCTCCCCGGTCAAGGCGATCGCACGGGTCGCGGGCTCCCCCACGATCCTCTACGCGATCGCCGTGGTCCTGCTGGTGGGCATCCTCATCTGGGCCTTCACGATCCTGCGGTCGTACTCCGTCCTCAAGCGCGGCAAGAGGCTCACCGACGCCCAGAAGTGGCTGGGCTGGGGTCTGGTCGTCTCCCTCATGCTGTGCGTGGGCATCCCGCTGGGAGTGGGCGCCGCGTACACGAAGGTGCAGGGCGACACCGTCATCCAGGTGTTCGGCCGCGACGGCAAGTCCGGCGTCGATATCGAGACGCTCTGGGGCGACACCGAGCGCATCAACGTCTTCCTCATCGGCCGCGACAACGGCGACAACCGCGAGGGCACCCGCCCGGACACGATGCTCGTCGCCTCCATCAAGCCGGGGACCGGCGACACGACCCTCATCAGCGTGCCCCGCAACCTCAACCGGGCGCAGTTCCCGGAGGGCTCCCAGCTGGCGGAGCGCTTCCCCTACGGCTTCGACGGGTTCGGCCCCCAGGAGAGCATGATCAACGCCGTGTGGACCTGGGCGGAGGAGTACCCGGAGGAGGTGGGCGACGTCCCGGAGGACCTGGAGACCGGCATGGAGGCCACCATGCAAGCGGTCGAGGGGTCGCTGGGGCTGACCCTCGACTACTACGCGAGCGTCGACATGCAGGGCTTCGAGGACGTCGTCGACGCGATCGGCGGCGTCAAGATCGACGTCGAACGCCCCATCCCCATGGGCGGCGGCACCAACCTCAACACGGGACTCCAGAACCCCATCTACGGCTGGATAGACCCGGGCGAGCAGAAGCTCACCGGCCAGAAGGCCCTCTGGTACGTCCGGTCGCGCGACGGCGCGGACAACTACGACCGCATGTGCCGGCAGCAGCGCATGATCAAGCTGACCCTCGACCAGGTGAATCCGCAGGAGCTGGCGGTCGCCTACCCCAAGCTCGCGGGTTCCGCCGGCCGCAACATCGCGACCGACATCCCGCAGTCCGAGGTGAGCGCCTTCGTGGAGCTGGCCGTCGCGATGCAGGGTGCGGAGATCAAGTCCGCGCAGATCACCAACGACGTCACCTCGACCTCGAACCCGGACTACGACGTGCTCCACGAGTGGGTCGACGAGCAGCTCAACCCGGCCGAGCCCAGCCAGGCGGAGGAGCAGGCCGCAGACACGCCGGAGGAGACGGAAGAGCCCACCGAGGAGCCCACGGAGGAGCCCAAGTCCGGCATCGAGGATGACGAGGGCAAGTGCTACCCGCAGGGCTACGAACCCGGCAGCGGCTGGCCCGGCTGGCCGGGGCCGGAGGGCGAGGAGGCCTGACCGTGCCGCTGCCCCTCCGGGTGGGCATCGTGGGTGCCGGCCCGCGCGGTCTGACCGTGCTGGAGCGATTGGTCGCCCACGCTGCTGCCGTCACCGCAGGTCCCGAGGACGGCGGCCTGCCGCCTCCCGCAAGGGTGGCCGCCCGCCCCGTCCGCATCCACGTCCTGGACCCGCATCCGCCGGGTCCCGGTCGCGTGTGGCGGACGACGCAGTCGCCGCACCTGCTCATGAACACCGTCGTCGACGAGCAGACGGTGTTCCCCGACGAGTCGTGCCGGGTCGCGCACATCCGCGCCGGCAGGTCGATGGCGGACTGGGCGGCGCAGGCGACGGTGGACGATCCCCGCCCCGCACCGACCACCGGGACCTTCGCCCCGCGCCGCGACTACGGTCGGTACCTCGCGTGGAGCTGGGAGCGGATCGTCGACGACGCACCCGACCACATCCGGATCGTCCACGAGCCCTGCAGCGTCTGGGCCGTGCACGACACCCCCGCGGACGCCGCACGGACCGGCGCGCACGCCCAGTCCCTCACTCTGTCCGACGGCCGCACGCTCGAGGTCGACGCCGTCGTCCTGTGCGTGGGCCACATCCCGGCGGCCCTGAGCGATGAGCGCGCGGAGTGGCGGCGCTTCGCCCGCGGCGCCGGCCTCACGTATCTGCCTCCCGATCTGCCGGCGGAGACCCCGGTCGATCAGCTGGCCGCGGGCGACCCCGTCCTCATCCGCGGCTTCGGCCTCAACTACTTCGACCTGCAGTCGTTGCTGAGCCACGGACGCGGTGGCACGTTCGAGCACGGGGACGACGGTCTGCACTACACGCCCAGCGGCGAGGAGCCGATCCTCGTCCCCGGATCCCGGCGTGGGGTCCCCTACCGCTCGAAGCCCATCACCGCGCAGCACCCTCTCCCCGTCGGGCCGGACACCGCGCTGCGCCACTTCACGCCGGAGATCGTCGACCGCCTGCCCGTCCGCGGCGACGGCCTGCGCTTCGACGAGCAGCTCTGGCCGCTCATCCTCGCGGACCTCCGCAGCAGCTGGTACACGGTCCTGGCGCGCACGCGCCCCGATGCCTTCCGCGCCGGTCCGGTCTTGCTCCAGCACGCGCTGGACCTGTCCGTCGACCGCGTGCTGCGCGACATCCCGGTCCGGGAGTCCGAGCGCTGGCGCGGGCAGGAGCAGAAGGTCCTCTCCCCCACCGTCCTCGAGCGGGAGCCGGACCTCGCGTTCGACCTGCGCAGCCTGCTGCGGCCCCTGGGCGATCGGTCGTTCTCCTCGCGGGAGGAACTCGACTCCGTTCTGCTGGAGTTCCTCCGCAGCGACCTCGCCGCCGCGCTGGCGGGCCCGGAGTCCTCACCCCTCAAGTCCCTGTTCCCCGTCCTGTGGCAGGCCCGGGCGTTCCTCAAGGACCTCGTCGCCCAGGGACGGATCTCCCCGGACAGCTTCGTCCGCGAGGTGCGCGGCTGGTTCGAGGACTTCGTGTCCGGGCTGTGCGACGGTCCGCCCCCGCAGCGGTTCGCCGAGCTCATCGCGCTGAGTCGCGCGGGCCTCGTGCGGTTCGCCGGTCCGCAGGTGCGGATCACCCCGTCGCGCTTCGGCGAATCCGCCGCGTTCGTCGCGACCAGCCCCGCAGTGCCCGGGGAGATCCGTGCCCGGAGCCTCGTGGACGCCGGCTCCCCCGCGAACCGCGTGGGTCAGGCGGACGACGTCCTGCTCCGCGGCATGCTGGAGCGCGGCCAGCTGACGGTCGCGACCCACGATCTGGACGACGGGACGACCGTGACGTCCTCCGGCCTCGCGGTGACGGACGCGCCGTACCGGACCGTCGACGCCCGCGGCCGCGTCCACCCCGCGCGCTTCTGCCTCTCGATCCAGCTGTCGTCCGTCCAGCTGGGCCTGGCCATCGCAGCGAACCCGCACACGGACGCGCAGACCCTGCGCGACGCGGACGCCGTCGCCCGCGCGGTCCTGGCCCTCGGCTGAGACCCGCGCTCCCCACCGCACCCACACGTGAGGCCGGGTCACCCCGCGGGTGACCCGGCCTCATCGATCTCATGGCTTCCGAACCTCGCCTGATCAGGCTCCGCTGCGGGACAGCCTGGCCAGGCCGCGGCTGCCGGCCATCCGGCTGCGGACCACCGCCGCGTAGGAGGCGGCCAGACCCAGCACCAGCCAGCCCAGCAGGCCTCCCACCGCGGCACCCACGCCCGGAGCACCGGCCGCGAAGGCGGCGACGCCGTTCATCGCGGGGGTGAGCGGCAGCATCGGCGCGATCGAGTCGAACCACGCCGGCACCGTGCTCATCGCGCGTCCGGCGACAGCCGCGACCACCAGGGCGACCCCGATGATCCGACCGACTCCGCCCAACCACGCCGTGAGCGCGAAGTTCACCGCCGCGAATGTGACCGCCGCGAACAGCAGGAGCAGCAGGAGCGGCGCGAAGTCGAAGATCGGCAGATCCAGCACCAGGTGTGCGAGGACCGCCAGCACGACCGCCTGCACGGCGCCCACGATGAGGCCCGGGGTGAGCCCCCGCAGGAGGACCCGCCACGACGGCGTCCGCGCGGTCAGCGCCTGCGCCGGCACCGCGCGCACGATCGTGTACGTCACGAGCGCGCCGATCCACATCGCCATGATGAGGAGGAGTGCGACGGTCGATCCCTGCGTGAGGCCGGAGATCCCGGCCTGTCCGCCGCCGATCGCCTGCGAGATCGTCTCGCCCAGGTGGTCGCGCTCCTGCTCCGAGTAGCTGGGCACCTCGTCCGCGCCCTCCTCGATGCCGTCCGCGAACTCACCGGTGCCGTCCGCCAGCTGTTCCGTGCCGTCCCGCAGCTGCGTGGTCCCGTCGGCCAGTTGCACGACCCCGTCCGTGTACTCGCCCAGGCCCACCGTGAACTGGTCCATGCCCGTGCCCAGCTGCCCGGCGCCCGAGGCCAGCTGCCCGGCTCCGTCGGACAGCTCACCGGCGCCGTCGGACAGCTGTCCCACGCCGTCGGCGAACTCGCCCGCACCGTCGGCCAGCTGCCCGGCACCGTCGGTCGAGGCCTCGATCCCGTCGACCAGCGGGACCATGCCGTCCGCCAGCTGTCCCACGCCGTCGGCGAACTCGCCGGTGCCGTCGGCCAGCTCCGCGCCGCCGTCGCGCAGCTGTTCGGAGGCGTCCAGGAGCGCCGGCGCATTGTCCTCGAGCTCGCCCATCCCGTCGGCCAGCTGACGGACACCGTCCGCGGCCTGGTCGACGCCGTCGGACAGCTCGCCCGCACCGTCGGCCACGCCCTGCGCACCGTCCATGAGCGACATGCCAGTCTGCGGGTCCTGGGTGTCCAGGCCCGACGCCGCACCGCCCAGTCCGCCGGCCAGACCGGACGCGAAGCCGCGCAGGAACAGGTCCTCGCAGGAAGCCGGATCGTCGCTCGCCGCGCACATCTGGTCCAGCTGCCCCTGCAGCTGCGCCGCCTCGTCCGCGTCGATGAGGCCCGCCTCCCGCAGCGCGCCCACCGTGAGCGGCTGCTGCGACTGCGCGATCTGCCCGGCACCGTCCGCGCCGTCCTCCAGACCCTGCTGGTAGTCGCCGAGGCCGTCGGACACTCCCTGCGCGCCGTCGGCCACCTGCGTGGACCCGTCGGACAGCTCGTCCATCCCGTCCGCCAGGTCGTCGACGCCGCCGCCGTCGTCGCCGGTGAAACCGGAGATGATCTCGTCGATGCCGGTCGTGTACTCGTCGATGCCGTCGCTCAGCTGACCCGCGCCGTCGTTCAGGTCGTCCGCGCCGTCGGCCAGCTGCTGCGTCTGGTCCGGCAGCTCGGAGGCGCCGTCGGACAGCTGTCCCAATCCGTCGGACAGGTCACCGGCTCCGTCGGCCAGGCCCTGCGCGCCGTCGTCCAACTGGGTGACGCCGTCGGCCAGCGCACCCGCGCCGGCCGCCAGACCGGTCGCGCCGTCCGCGATCCCGCCCACGCCGTTGCTCAGGCCGCCCGCACCGTCGACCAGCTCGCCCGAGTTGTCGGACAGCTGGCCCGCGCCGTCGGCCAGTTCGCCCACGCCGGAGTCCAGCTCGCCCGCGCCGTCCGCCAGCTCGTTCGCGGCGTCGCCCATCTCGCGCATCTGGTCGCCCATGTCGTTGAAGCCCACGAACACGCCGTCCAGGTACTGCTGCGACCACTGGGCGTTGAACTGGGAGGTCGCCGCGGAGGCGATCGCCTGGACGATGGCGGTGTCCGTCAGCGGCGAGACGCGGGAGCTCACGACGTCGAGCGTCGTCTGCTCCGCGGCCATGGGGTCGTCGCCCGTGGAGGAGACCACGGCCTCGGAGAAGTCCTCCGGGATCGTGACGGAGGCGGCGTAGCGCCCCTCAGCCAGCCCCTCCCGCGCGTCGTCCTCGTCGGAGAGGACCCAGTTCACGTTCTGGTCCTCGTCCGCGTCGACGATGCCGGCGGACAGCTGGCGGCCCAGCGGCACCTGCTGCCCGTCGATCTCCGTGCCCTCGTCCAGGTTCACGATCGCGGCGTTCACCTGGTCCAGCCGATCGCCGGCCTTCCACGTGGCGAGCACCAGTCCGGCGGCCACCAGCACGGGGACGAGGATGAGACCCACGAGGGTCCACCACGTGACCCTCGAACCTGTGTCCGCGCGTTCGAACATCGTCATGAGTGCGCACCTCCGGATGCGAGCGGGGCGAGGCGGTCGGCCTCGAGGTCGAGCAGCGTGTAGGGGGTGTCCGCGGGCATCATCCAGTCGACCCGCTGGTCGACGAGTCCCAGGATGACGGCGGACCCGTTCCGGACCGCGGCGGCCACGAGCCCTGCGACCGCGTCCGCGGTCTGCGTGTCGTGCGCGCGGTCCGCGTGGTCGATGACGAGCAGGTCCGGCGGGTTCTTCGCGATCGACCGCATCGTGGCGGCGTCGACCATGAGGCCCGCGTCCGGCGAGTCGAGGGTGAGGAAGGGGACGACCCGGCGGATCTTCCGGTTCTCCTCCGGCACCACCATGCCCGCGATCTTGAGGTCGCCGCGGTCGGGGACGATGCGGCCGGACAGGGTCAGCAGCAGTGCGGACGAGCCGTGCCCGGTGACCGCCAGGACGTCACCGCGGGAGACCGCCACGTCGATGCCCTCGTAGACGGCGGTGCCGTCCGCGTGCTCGATCGCGAGGCCCTCGCCGTACACCTGGTGGTCGGAGTCCGGCGCCGGCCAGTCGCGCAGGGCGACCTGGTGGACGAGGCCCTCGCCCTCGACGTCCACCTTGGGCAGCAGGCGGTCCAGCCAGCGCGGCAGCGCCCACGCCCGGTCGCCCAGCAGGGCCAGGACCGCGGGCACGAGCGTCATGCGGACGAGGAACGCGTCCGTGAACACGCCCACGGCCAGGCCCAGCGCGATCGCCTTGATGATCGCGTCGCCCGTGGGGACGAAGGCGCCGAACACGGCGATCATGATGATGGCGGCGGCCGCGACGACCTTCGCGGAGGAGACGAAGCCCTTGACGACCGCGGTCCGTGCGTCCGCCCCGTGCACGTAGGCCTCGCGCATGCCGGAGACCAGGAACACCTCGTAGTCCATCGCGAGGCCGAAGAGGATGCCCATGAGGATGATCGGCAGGAAGCTGATGACGGGGCCGGTCTCCGTGATCCCCAGCGGTCCGGCGAACACGCCCTCGTGGAAGACGAGGACGACGACGCCGAAGGAGGTGATGACGGACAGCAGGAAGCCCAGCGTCGCCTTGATCGGCACGACGATCGACCGGAACACGACCATGAGGAGCAGCAGCGAGAAGCCCACGACGAACACGCCGAAGGGCAGCAGCGCCCCACCCAGCTGCGAGCTGATGTCGATCGCCAGCGCGGTCGCGCCGGTCACAGCGATCTGGAAGCCGTAGTCGTCCAGGAACCGCGGCTCCAGCGCACGGATCCGCTCGACGGTGTCCTCCGTCGCCGGGGCGTCGGGCGCGGTCGTGGGGATCACCTGGATGATCCCGGTGTCCGCGTTGCGGTTGGGCGTCGCCATGACGACCTGGTCGACGCCCTCGACCTCCTCGATCTCCTCGCCCATCGCCTCGATGTCGCCCAGCGGGTCGTCGGAGGAGATGATGTCCGCTGTCACGACGAGGGGGCCGTTGAACCCGGCACCGAACTCCTCCTCGATGAGGTCGTAGGACACCTTCTGCGCGGAACCGGGCTCGCCCCCGCCGCCGTTGGGCAGCGCCAGCTGGAGCTTGGAGGCGGGGATGAGGAAGAGTCCCAGCCCCACGATGATGACGATGATCGTGAGGGCCGGCCACTTGATGGCGGCGGACACCCAGCCCGTGTAGAACCGTTCCGCGAGGGTGGGGCGACGACCCGCCGAGGCCGCGGCCGGGTCCCCGGCCCCCGCACCGGTGCGGGGACCGGCCTCGGTGACCCCGGCCTCGGCGTGGGCAGGCGTGCCGGGGACCGCAGTCGTGTCGGTGACCCCGGCCTCGGCCGCCCTGCGGGAGGACTTCCGCGGCCCGGGGCGGAGCTTGTCGCCCGCGAAGCCCAGCAGGGCCGGCAGCAGGGTGAGTGCGACGGCGACGGCGATCGCGACGGTGACCGCGGCGGCGATGCCCATGACGGACAGGAAGGGGATTCCCGCGACGGACAGGCCGGTGAGCGCGACCATGACGGTGACGCCGGCGAAGACGACGGCGGAGCCGGAGGTGGCGGTGGCGCGGGCGGCGGCCTCGTCCGCGGGCAGGCCCTCCTCCAGGAATGCGCGGTGCCGGGAGACGATGAAGAGCGCGTAGTCGATGCCCACGGCCAGCCCCAGCATGAGCGCCAGCATGGGGGTCGTCGAGTTCACTGCGAAGAACGCGGTGGCCAGGACGACCAGCAGCAGGCCGATCGCGACGGACAGGAGCGCGGATGCGAGCGGCATGACCGCCGCCCGGAGCGAGCCCAGGGTGAGGAAGAGGACGACGAAGGCGACGATGACGCCGATGACCTCGACGATCGAGAGGTGGACGGAGGTCGTCTGGAACAGTTCGCCGCCGGGCGAGCCCTGGGTGCCCTGGGGCAGCTGGGCGACGAGGTCGTCGACCGCGGACTCGAGGTCCGTGAGCGTCGATTCCGGCAGGCTCGCGACGTCCTGGTCGTACTGGAGGGAGACGAGGACCGCGGTCTCCTCCTCGCTGATCGTGCCGGACACCATCTCATCGAAGGGCGAGGTCGCGACCTCGACGTGGGGAAGATCGCCCCAGTCCTCGACGGCGTCCTCGATCTCCGTGCGGTAGGGGTCCTCGTCGATCCGATCGCCGTCCGCGGCCACGACGACGACCTGGGCACTGGCGCCGGACACCTCCGGGAAGGTGAGCGCCAGGGAGTCGAGGGCCTCCTGCGCCTCGGCACCCGGGAGGTCGAAGTCGTCCTGGAAGGAGTCGGCGAACAGTGCGACGCTGCCCGCGATGAGCGCCAGCAGTGCGAGCCAGACGCCCACGGTGGTCTTCCGGCGGTGGAAGCACGATCGGCCCAGGTCATACAGGAACGACGACACGGGTCTCCCTTCGGAGGACGAGCACGGGCGCACCGCGGTGTCCGCGATGGGCGTGGAACAGCCGGCATTCTCGATACAGGACTGCATCCGATACAGTGCTGTATTCTGTCTGCTGCCGCGCGGTCGTGCAAACCCGCGGCCGCGACCGGACCGGACCGCGGATCACCGCGGATCACCGCGGACCCCCGCGTCCCCCAGCCTTGAACGTCGACGCCAGAGGACCCATCTGTGACCATCAGCACACGCCGGCAGCGGACCCGGGCCGCCCTGCAGGAGGCGGCGCTCACCGTGTTCGCCCGGCGCGGCGTCGCCGGCGCTTCGATCGAGGAGATCTGCGAGGAGGGCGGCTTCACCCGCGGCGCGTTCTACTCGAACTACGGGACGAAGGACGACCTGATCCTCGAGATCATCGACCAGGAGTTCGCCCGCGCGGTCGAAGGTGCGACGGGAATGGCGTCGCGGAAGGCTGAGGGCCAGCCGTGCGAGGACAGCCGCGTGACGGACGAGGGTGTGCATGCGACGGCAGACGGCACCGCAGGCCACCACACGGAGGTGCTGCGTCGCGCACTCGAGGAGTTCGATCTGCCGTTCTCCACGACGCCGGCCGCGGTCATCGCCCAGCGCGACATCCAGCTGCACGCTCTGCGCCACCCGCAGCTGCAGGCCCGCCTGGACGCCGTGTGGCGCAGCCATCAGCAGCGCCTCAGCGATGCGGTCACGCGGCTGCTGGAGTCCTACGGCGCGCGGGCGACCGTGCCCATCGACGTCCTCCTCGAGGCATGTCACGCCTGCTACGACCACGCGGCAGAGGCCGCGGTCGCCGCCGACCCGCACGCGGAGACGATCACCGTCGACCGCACGGTCCTTCTGGCCGTCCTCGTCGCATTCGTCGAGGTCCCCGACGCCCACTGACGAGCCGGCACGTCGTGATGAGTCGGCCAGTGGTAGCGCGCCGGCCGGTCGTTGCGAGCCGGCCGGGCTTCGCGCGCGGGCCGGTCGGCCTGCTCAGCCTCGGGTGCCGTCCAGTGCGGGCACGGGCATGTCGAGGTAGTGCATGTGGGCGGCCGTCTCCATGAGCGCGGCGTAGAGCTGGAAGCCCTGGAGCCCCTCGAACCCGCGCGCCCACTGCATGCCGCTGCACATCGAGTACACGGAGTGGTCGTCCGTCGCGTCCGCCCGGGCCCGCAGCTCGTCGAGCCGCTGACCGTGGTGGGCGGTCAGCTGGTCCGCACGGATCTGCAGGCCGGAGAACCGGTAGCCGTGCGCCGGCGCCACTGCGATGTCCTGCGGCAGGCCGCGCATCCGCTCGAGGGATCCCAGGTAGTCGCCCAGGCTGTGCCCGATCGCGGTCACGTCCAGTCCGATGTTGGGCGAGATGCTGGGCAGCACGTGGTCACCGGAGAAGAACGTCTGCGACTCCTCGTCGAGGAGCGCGATGTGACCGAAGGTGTGGCCCGGCGTCCACAGCACGCGGATCCGGCGCCCGGCGATGGGCAGCAGCATGTCGTCCTCGACCGCCAGCATGCCGCTGGGCCAGTCGAACGCGAACACCGTCCGGGTCGCGGAGCTGGCGTTGGCGGCGAAGACGGAGGCCATCTCCCGCAGGCGGGCCTGGGGCAGGCCCAGCTCCTGCGCGAACGCCGCGAGGTCGGTCTTCGTCACACCGGTGGACCGCGCGCGGAAGGATTCGACGGCTTCGACGTCGTGCGGGTGCAGCGCCAGCCACGCGCCCGGGTTCAGGTTGAGGAGTGCAGGGACCAGGCCCAGGTGGTCGCGGTGGTAGTGGGTGACGACGATGCCCACGACGTCGGAGGCGGAGAATCCCACACCCGCCATCCCCTCGAGCAGGGCCTGGAGCCGTTCGTCTCCGTCCCAGCCGGGGTCCACGACGGCGACGCCGTCGTTCGCGGCCAGGAGGTAGCTGTAGGTGTACCGCAGAGGGTTGTCGGGGATGGGCACGGGGATCGCCCAGGTGCCCGCGGCGATCTGCTCCGGCACCGGCAGGACCCGGTCCTTCCACGCCTGCGCCTGAGCTGCGCTCAGCGGGGTCAGGTCGGTCTGCGCAGTCATCCGCCACCTCGTTCTTCTCTGCAGATCATTCGTTCAGTGCCGTTCGTCACACTATCGCACGCGCAGTGGAGGGGGTCAGGAGGCCCCGTCACGGGTGAGGAGACAGAACGCACCGTCACGAGTGGAGGGGTCAGTACGCCCCGTCACGGGTGAGGACGACGCGCACCGTGCGGAAGATGATGATGAGGTCCTGCACGATCGACCAGTTCTCCACGTAGTAGAGGTCGAGGCGGACGCTCTCCTCCCAGTCCAGATCGGAGCGGCCGCCCACCTGCCACAGTCCGGTGATGCCCGGCTTCACGATGAGGCGGCGCAGGACGTCCGTCCCGTACCGCTCGACCTCGCTGGCCAGCGGCGGGCGCGGGCCCACCATCGACATCGAGCCCAGCAGGACGTTGATGAGCTGCGGCAGCTCGTCGATCGAGTACGCGCGGAGGATGCGGCCCACGCGCGTGATGCGCGGGTCGTCCTTCATCTTGAAGAGGACCCCGTTGCCCGCGTCCTGGCCCTCGCGCTCCTCGAGCTCCGCCAGCCGGGCCTCCGCATCGACGACCATCGAGCGGAACTTGATCATCGTGAACGGCTGGTTCTCCCGACCCACCCGGGTCTGCCGGAAGAAGACGGGTCCGCCGTCGTCCAGCTTGATCGCGATCGCCGTCGCGAGCATGAACGGCGAGATCACGAGGAGACCCAGTGCGGCGCCCAGGATGTCGAACACCCGCTTGAGCGCGGCGCTGAACCCGCCCAGGCGCGGGGTCGAGACGTGGATGAGCGGCAGGTCCGCCACCGGATGCGAGTGGATGCGCGGACCGGCGATGTCCGTGAGCGCGGGGGCCAGGATGAGCGAGATCGAGTGGTCCGCCAGCTCCCAACTGAGCGCGCGCATGAGGCGCGGGCTCAGACCGCCGCCCGTCACCGCGACGACTTCGACCTCGTGGCGCAGCAGCACCTCGAGGATCGCGGGGACCGAACGGTCGACGCTCAGCACGGGCAGCGGCAGCTCCTCACCGTCCGGCGACTGGAGGCTGCGCCCGGGCAGGATCGCGCCGTACGGCGAAAATCCGGAACTGGGCGCCCGCGCGAAGCTGCGGTGGAGCTGGAGGGCCTCTCCCGGGCCGCCGATGATGACGAGCCGGCGCGAGAGCCGGCCGCGCTGACGCATCCGGACGATCACCTGCCGGGACGCCCACCTCCAGCCCACCAGGAGCAGCATCCCCACGGGGAAGGCGACGGCGACGTAGCCGCGCGCCAGCTCGATGCCGAAGACGTAGGAGAAGATGGCGACCGCACCGAAGAGCGCGAGCGTCGCATTCACCACACGGCGGTACTCGAGGACACCCGATCCGACGACGCGGATCTCCCACGCCCGCCAGATCCACAGCGCCAGGAGCCAGAGCGCACCGATCGCGACGCCCACCACCCAGTAGGGGAGGTTCGCGGCGTTGGCCAGCCTCGTCTCCGCCATCCCGAACCGGACGGAATGGGCCGTCACCATCGTGAGGGCGATTACCAGGACGTCTCCGGCCAGAATGCGGCGCGGCAATGTTCGCCGCCAATCAGAACGCTTCGCCATCACGCCCCTCCCGGTCCTCCGGCGCCCTCGCGCTCATCTCGATCCGACCGCCAGATCATACCGAGTTCGGAACGACGCGGGTAAATCGAGAACATGTCTGCGACACGGACGCACGTGCGAGAGAGACCGTGCAGCCTCCGTCGACGTCCACCCGCTGGGTCACCGTGGGGCTCCCCGCCGTCAGCGGCTGTCGCGGGCGCTGCGCGGCATCACACCCCCGTCGGCCTCGTCGGCGCCGGCGCCGTCCTCGTCGAGATCCGCGGCATCCGTCGGTTCCCGGGCGACCAGTCCACCCGTCGGTCCGAACGCGGGTCCATGCGCCGGCTTGGGCGGCACCTGCACCCAACGGTCGTCCGCAGCGACGGGGCGGACCCGCTCGGCGTCATCACCCGGCTGGACGGGCTCAGTCGGCTGGACGTCGGCTGCCGATAGGTCAGCCGCGTCGTAGTCGGTGGGGTCTGAATCCGCGTCCACCGGCTCCACCGCGGACTCGTGCGACCGCACCTCCTCGTCCCCATGGGGGTGAGGGTGCGCGACGACGAACTCCGGGACCTGGGCCTCGGGAACCTCGGTCTCCGCCGGCGCCTCGTCCGCGGAAACCTCGGTCTGGGACACCTCGGTCTCCGCCGGGCCCTCGGTCTCCGACTCGGCTGGCGCTGTCTCCCGGACCTCGGGCGACGGGACCTCGGCATCCGCTTGCGCATCCGCAGCCGCAGTATCCGGTGCATCGTCCGCATCCGCGTCCGGTCCCGCGACCGCCACGGGTGCGCGACGCTGGCGCGCGTCGTCGAACCGGGCCCCGCGCGGCAGGACGTCCGCTCCGGAAGCGATCCGCGCGTCGTCGGAGTCCTCGTCCGGATCGACGTGCAGGGTTGCGCCCGCTTCATCCCCGGCCCCGGCCTCGGCGGGGGTGTCCTGCGTCTGACCCTCGCCCAGCATCTCCGCCAGTGCGGCCAGCGGGAGGATGAGCCACGCGGGCCGGTTCCGCAGCTCGGTGACGGTCTCCACGAGCAGTCGGTCGAGGAGGGCCGCCCGCAGCACCGGGTCGGTCAGTGCCGCCGTCTCGCCACGGGCATGCGAGTAGCCGGACAGCAGAGAATTCACCGTCCTGCGGTACCAGAGGTGCTCCGGGGAGCCCAGGTAGTCCTCGCGCAGCTGCGCCTCCAGGCCGTGCGTCGCGAGTCCGCGCAGCGACGCCTGCGCCTCCTCGCCGTCCGCGTGGCGCTGCAGCCATGCGTAGCCCGCCGCGTAGTCGACACTGCGCACCAGCGCGACGAGGTCGATCTCCGCGGGCCGCGGCTCATCGCGCCCCACGCCGAAGCCGATGACGCGGGGGCCCTCCGCCGTGCCCACCGTCAGGTGATCGAGAGTCAGCTCGCCGTGGATCCGCTGCAGCGGCCCGATGCTGTCGAGCTCCGCGAGCTCCTGCGCGTGCGCCCGCAGCCGGTCCTCGTACGGCGCCAGTGCCGCGGGCGCGCTGCGAAGCGCCCATTCGACACGGGTGCGCCACTTCTCCACCAGTCGCTTCGTGGGGTCGCCCTCGCTGCGGACGGTGCCGAACTCGGACGCGAGCTCCAGGTGCAGCCGACCGGCGGTCGAGCCCAGGACAGAGGCCTGCCGGCTGAAGGATCCGACCGAACCGGAATCGACGTCGAGCGCCTTCTCGACCGCTGACCGCCACGCGCGCCGCGATCCCGGCAGCGCGTGGGCGAGCACCGCGAAGGGCGCGACCGCGGTCGCGAGTTCCCCGTCGTCGTACCAGCGGGTCCGCGACCAGCCGATGACCGGGTGGATCGACTGGGAGTCGCGCGCCGTCAGCGCCAGCGGGTAGCGCACGGCCGGCGGGTTCTCCGCCCCGATCTCGCGCAGGACGGTGAGCGCGAACGAGCCGTCCGGCCCGTCGATCTCCACGCGGGACTCCCCCGCCAGCCCCTCCTCGCGACGCACGGTGAGCTGGGCGGCGCGCTCCAGCAGGCCGGCCCGGCCGGAACCGGAGGGATCAGCGGTGCCGTGTGCGGCCTCGGCGGCGGGGCCGGACTGGCCCGCGGCGGCGTCCACCGCCCAGGCCGGCCGGCCAGTCCGTGTGCTCGCCGGCGCCGGCGGGACGGCGGGCAGCTCGTCACCGGCGAGCTGCGAGACGAAGCCCTCGTGCGCGCTGGAGCGGGAGTCGCGGATCGCGTCCGCCAGCGCCAGCACGAACACCGGGTCCGCCACGCCGTCGTAGACGAAGGTGCGGCCCAGCAGCAGGTCGTCGACGGTGCCGATCAGGTGCGGGCGCAGCGAGAAGTCCTCCTCCGTGCGCACGGTCAGCGGCACGCACACGCGGCTGCGGCGGAGGGGACCGCGGACGGCCAGGACGACGAGCAGGCACTGGACGGTGCCGGCGTGCTCGTCCGCGACCTCGGCGATCCTCACGACCGACTGCGGCGTCACGTCCGGATCCGTGCCGGCGGCCGTCCCCGGTCCCGGCATCCAGCGCTGGCGCGGGAGCCAGCGGACGAGCAGGTGCTCCAGATCGCTGCTGATGGCCATGCGCGGGTCCCTCCGCTTCTCGACTGCCGGTGTCCGTCTGCGCGTCCGCGCGGCGATGCACGCGTCCTCCGACTCTAGCCAATCGGGGTGCGGCCATGGGGTGACGCGCGGGTCCGGCGCCGGAAGGGGCACAATTGAGGGGTGTTGATCCAAGAGAGGCCCCGCCGTTCACTGCCCACCGCCGACGATGTCGAGGCGGCGTCGACGCGGATCGCGGACGAGGTCATCACGACGCCCCTCCACCTGTCCGACCGCCTGTCGACCGCGACCGGCGCCCAGGTGTACCTCAAGCGGGAGGACCTGCAGTCGGTCCGGTCGTACAAGATCCGCGGGGCCTTCAACTTCCTCCTGCAGCTGTCCGAGGCCGAGCGCAAGCGCGGCGTCGTCTGCGCATCCGCTGGCAACCACGCGCAGGGCCTGGCGCGGGCGTGCGCGGCGCTGGGCGTGTCCGGGACGATCTTCGTCCCCAAGACGACACCGCGGCAGAAGATCGAGCGCATCCGGCACTTCGGCGGCCGCCGCGTCGAGGTCGTCATCGAGGGCTCCACGTACGACGACGCATCCGACCTGGCGAAGCGCCACGCGCAGGTGACGAACGCCCTGGTCGTGTCCGCGTTCGACGATCCGCTCACGATCGCCGGCCAGGGCACGATCGCGCAGGAGATCCACGGACAGCTGGCCCAGGACCCGGACGTCATCGTCGTGCCCGTGGGCGGCGGAGGACTGCTGGCCGGCATCGTCGCGTACACGTCCGTCCACATGCCCGGGACCACCGTCGTGGGCGTCGAGCCGGCGGGCGCGGCGTCGATGATGGCGGCGATGGCGGCCGGACGTCCGGTCACGCTCAGCAACATCGACTCGTTCGCGGACGGAGCCGCGGTGCGCCGCGCGGGCGACGTCACGTACGAGATGCTGTCGCAGCACGACCTGCCGCTCTTCACCGTCCCCGAGGGCCGCGCGGCCACGGAGATGCTGGACCTCTACCAGGTCGAGGGCATCATCGCGGAGCCGGCCGGCGCGCTGGCGTCCGCCGCCGTGGGCCCCACCGGCTCCGATGCGCCCGTCACCCTGGCACCCGGCTCCACTGCGGTGTGCCTGGTGAGCGGCGGCAACAACGACATCAGCCGCTACCCGGAGGTCTTGGAGCGGTCGCTGGTCCACGAGGGCATCAAGCACTACTTCATCGTCGACTTCCCGCAGGAGCCCGGCGCCCTGCGCCGCTTCCTCAACGACGTGCTGGGCCCGGACGACGACATCGCGATGTTCGAGTACGTCAAGCGGTCCGACCGCGAGACCGGCCCCGCGTTCGTGGGCATCACCCTGGGCCAGCCGTCGGACCTGGGCGGCCTCCTGGAGCGCATGGACGAGTCACCGCTGCAGATCGAGCGGGTCAGCCATGACTCCCCCCTGTTCCGCATGTTCGTCTGAGCCTTCGCCTCCCGGGACGGTGACTGCGACCCCGCCCGAGGCCGTGGTCACCGGGTCGTAGAGTGGTGCCATGCGAGCCATCACCCTCACCGAGCACGGTGCCCCCGACGTCCTGGCAGTCTCCGACATCCCGGCGCCGCAGGCGCGTCCGGGGAGTGTGGTCGTCGACGTCCACACCGCGGGCGTCAACCGCGCGGACCTGCTGCAGCGGCAGGGCCACTACAACCCGCCGGCGGGTGCGAACACGGAGCACGAGGTGCCCGGGCTCGAGGTCGCGGGCACCATCGCGCAGGTGGGCGAAGGTGTGTCCGGCTGGTCCGTGGGCGACCGCGTCGCGGCGCTCCTGACCGAGGGCGGCTATGCGGAGCAGGTCGAGGTCCCCGCCGGTCAGCTGCTGGCCGTTCCGGATCACCTGCCGCTCGAGCAGGCCGCCGCCCTGCCCGAGGTCCTCTGCACCGTCCACTCGAACGTCTTCACCGGTGCGGGCCTGCGCCCCGGCGAGTGGCTGCTGGTCCACGGCGGCGGCTCCGGGATCGGCACCGCCGCGATCCAGATGGCGAAGGCGCACGGCGCGAAGGTCGCCGTGACGGTGGGCAGCGACCGGAAGGGCGACTTCTGCCGCGAGCTGGGTGCAGACGCGGTCATCAACTACCGCGAGGAGGACTTCGTCGAGCGCATCCGCGAGATCACCGGCACCGACGGGCAGCACGGCGACGGCGCGGACGTCATCCTCGACGTCGTGGGTGCGAAGTACCTGGACCGGAACCTCAAGGCGCTGGCGCTGGACGGCCGCCTCACGATCATCGGCCTGCAGGGCGGCACGAAGGCGGAGGCGAACCTGGGGCGCATGCTCCCCCGCCGCCTCACCGTCATGGCGACGACGCTGCGGGCACGCCCCGCGGACCAGAAGGCGCAGATCGTCCAGGACGTCGCCGGCTCCGTCTGGCGGCAGGCGATGGACGGGGAGATCCGCGCGATCGTCGACTCCGAATTCCCGCTCGAGGACGCCGCAGCCGCCCACCAGCGCATGGAGGACGGCGAGAACATCGGCAAGATCCTCCTGCGCGTCGCGGCGGACTCCTGAGCACCCCGGCATGGCGGGGCTGAGCCGCCGTGGGTCTGCTTTCGTTCTTCCGCCGGGACCGCCCCGCCACGCCCCAGCAGCGCCTGGGCACCGGCCTGTGGCGGCAGCACCGCGAGCGCTTCTCGCGCGCCGTCGACCGCTTCTACACGACGGTCAGCACGCTGCACGAGGAGCACGCGCAGTCCGCGGCCGCCCCGCAGATCGAGGACCTGGCGCGGCTGACGCTCGTCCTCAACGCGCTGGATCAGCGGATCGAGGCACTCGCGGAGACGTGCCATCGCGCGGTGCCCCTGGACGACCTCGTCTTCCCGGCCGACGGTCGCGCGCGTCTGGGTGACGTGCCCGAGCACCTGTCCCGGGCCTCGGCACTGGTCGCCCAGGCCGCGCAGTCCGCGGCCATGCTGCGTGCGCACCTGTCCATGCACGGGAATGCCAGTGGCGGAGGCGACGCCGGAGTACACGGTGCGGGAGGCGATGCCGGGGCGCACGGCGCCGGAGGCGACGCACCGGTGCTTTCGGCCGGCCCGGCCGGGACCGCCCGGTTCGCGGAATCCGCTCGCGGCTACGTGGACCGCGCGGCGGATCTCATCGCCGAGGCCGAGGCCGGCCTGCCTGCGCCGCTGCGGCCGAGCCGGGGAGACTGAGGCTCAGGCCTCCGCCAGGACCTCGAGACCCAGGTGGTCGATGAGGGCCGTCGCGAGGCCGTCCTCCTCCACCGTGCCGGTCACGACGGACGCGAGCTCCTTCAGGGGCTCACCGGCCTGGCCCATGACGATGCCGTGGTCCACCCACTCGATCATCTCGAGGTCGTTGCTGCCGTCGCCGGCGCCCACGGTGTCCTCGCGCGACACGCCCAGCGCCTCGCTCACGATCTCCAGCCCGTGCGCCTTGGAGACGCCCTCCGGGGCGATGTCCAGCCAGTTGCTCCAGCCCACGGAGTACGCGACACCGTGGAGGCCCACGCGCTCGACCGCCTCGTGGAACTGCTCCGAGGTGCCGTTGGGCTCCCGCAGCACGATGCGCGTCGCCCGCTTCGTCTTGAGCTCGTCGAACGGGACGATCGTGAAGTTCTCCATGTCCGCGAACTCGCCCTGGGGGAAGTCCGCGGAGGCGTACCGGTCCAGCGTCTCGTCCTCGACCATGTAGAGGGCGGTGGGCAGGACCTTCTGCATGCGTTCGAGGGCGGGGGCCGGGTCGAAGGTCTCCACCTGGTGGACGACCCAACCGGACTCCTGCTGGGGGTCCAGCCGGACGACGACGGCGCCGTTCGAGGCGATCACGTAGCCCTCCGTGAGCCTCAGTCGGTTCGCGGTCTCGAGGGCACCGCCCACGGAGCGACCCGTCGCGACGACCAGGTGGTGGCCGGCCTCGACGACGGCGGTGAGCGTCCGGCGCACCGTCTCCGACAGTCGGTTGTCGTAGTCGACGATCGTGCCGTCGACGTCGAGCGCGACGAGCTGCGGGCGGGTGACGAGCGTGCTCACCGGTGGATCTCTCCTGTCATCGTGGGCTGCGCGACCGCCGGGGACGGCGGACGCGGTCAGGCGTAGGCGGGTCCGCCAGGGCCGTAGGCGGTCATGCCGCCCAGGTACGGCTGGAGAGCCTGGGGGATGCGGACGCTGCCGTCCGCCTGCTGGTGGTTCTCCAGGAGCGCGACGAGCCACCGCGTGTTGGCCGCGGTCCCGTTGAGGGTCGCGACCGGGCGGGTGCCGGACTCCGTCCGCTCGCGCACCTTCATGCGGCGCGCCTGGAAGGTCGTGCAGTTCGAGGTCGACGTGAGCTCGCGGTACGTGCCCTGGGTGGGGATCCACGCCTCCGTGTCGTACTTGCGGGCCGCGGAGTCGCCCAGGTCGCCGGCGGCGATGTCGAGGATCCGGTAGGACAGCTCGCACTTCGCGAGCATCTCCTCTTCGACCGCCAGCATGCGCGCGTGCTCCGCCTCCGCGTCCTCGACGCGGACGTAGGAGAACATCTCGACCTTCTGGAACTGGTGGACGCGCAGGATGCCGCGTGTGTCCTTGCCATAGCTGCCGGCCTCGCGGCGGTAGCAGGGCGACCAGCCGGCGTAGCGCAGCGGCCCGTCGGACAGATCGATGATCTCGTCCATGTGGTAGCCGGCCAGCGGGACCTCCGAGGTGCCGACGAGGTAGAGGTCGTCCGCCTCCAGGCGGTAGATCTCGTCCGCGTGCTCGCCCAGGAAGCCGGTGCCGCCCATGACCTCCGGCTTCACGAGCGTGGGGGTGATCGTGGGGATGAAGCCGTGCTTCTCCACCGTGTCGAGAGCCATCGTCAGCAGCGCGAGCTCCAGGCGCGCGCCGAAACCCGTCAGGTAGTAGAAGCGGGCGCCGGAGACCTTCGCACCGCGCTGGGTGTCGATTGCACGCAGCGACTCGCCCAGGGCGACGTGGTCCTGCGGCTCGAAGCCCTCCGCGGCGAAGTCGCGCGGGGTGCCTTCGCGGCGCAGCTCGACGGAGTCCTCCTCACCGCCGGTCGGTACACCGTCCAGGATGAGGTTGGGCAGGCGGCGCAGCAGCGCATCGAACGCGAAGTCCGCGTCGTCCGCGTCCGCCTGCAGGGCCTTGACCCGGGCGGACAGCTCCTGGGCCTGCGCGACCAGCGCGGCCTTCTCCTCGCCCTTCGCCTGGGCGACCTGCTTGCCGAAGTCCTTCTGCTGGGCGCGCGCGGCCTCGAACTCCGTGAGTGCGGAGCGACGTGCGGAATCCGCGGACAGCACCTCGTCGACCAGAGACTCGTCCCCACCGCGGGCACGCTGTGAGGCTTTGAAGAGTTCGGGTTCGTCGCGCAGGCGCTGGAGGTCGATCATGACTCCCAGCCTAGCCGACGGCTCTGTCCAGGAAGCCGGATGTACCGTACTGCCATGACGCTCGAGATCCACATCGCCCTCCTCATCGCACTGGCCGTGGTCCTCTGCCTCGTGGGCCTCCTCATCGGCCGCGCGACGGTCCGGCGGGGACAGCCGGATGAGACCGGACACCTGGACCCGGCCACGGCCTCGGCGACGGTCGAGGAGACCGCAGAGGGAGGCGACGGCGACGAGGTCGAGCCGCGCAGGCAGCAGGCCGCCCTCGTCATCAACCCGACGAAGTCCGGTGCCGCCGAGGCGAGGCGACTGCTGCTGCGGATCAGCCGGGAGAACGGCTGGGAGGACCCGCTCATCCTCGAGACCACCGAGGATGATCCGGGGCGCGGACCGGCCGAGGAGGCCGTCGCGGCGGGCGTCGACGTCGTCATCGCCGGCGGCGGCGACGGGACCGTGCGCGCGGTCGCGGACGCGCTGGTGGGCACGGACGTCGCCCTGGGGATCCTGCCGCTGGGGACGGGGAACCTGCTGGCCCGCAACCTCGATGTCGTCCTGGACCGGCCCGAGTGGGCGTTGCGGACGGCGCTGACCGGGAACTCGGCGCTCATCGACACCGGCACCCTGCGGGTGGACCCGGATGGAGAGTCGACGACCTTCCTCGTCATGGCGGGGATCGGCTTCGACGCACAGGTCATGAGCACGGTGAACGAGGACCTCAAGGACCGCCTGGGCTGGCTGGCCTACGTCGAGGCTGGCTCGCGTCAGCTCACCGGCAAGCGCGTGGACGTGACGATCGAGACGGACGAGGGCGAGATACAGGAGGCGAAGGTCCGGTCGATCGTCGCGGGCAACTGCGGCAAGCTGCAGGGCGGGGTCTGGCTCTTCCCGGACGCCGTTATCGACGACGGCCTGCTGGACCTCCTCGTCGTGAGCCCCCGCAACCTGGCCGACTGGGTGGGGGTCGCCACGTCCATCCTGGGCAAGCGGCGCCGTGGACTCCACACCGCGACGGCGCAGGGCGAGTCCTACACGATCCGCGCCGAGGACCGCGTCGAGGTGCAGATCGACGGGGACGCCTACGGCACGACCGATTTCCTGGAGCTCGCGATCAACCCGGCCTCGCTGTACGTCAAGCGCCCCAGCCCCGGCATCAAGCGGATGCTGCGCCGGGAGGCGTTCGGACTGCCGGCCGCGATCGGGTGAGGGCCGGGCGGGCGGACTGCCCCGGGTTCCTGCAGGTCAGTCGCATGATGGGACGCGTCTGCGCCGGCTGTCCGTGATTCGCATCACCACTCCGGCACGAGTTCCGCATCGTGGTGCGGCGACTCGCTGAACGCGAACTGGGAGTTCACCCGGATGTCGCTTCGATGACGCACGCGACGCGGATGCTCAGGGCGTACCCCACCGCGCTCGCAGGAACGCAGTGCACCGCTGACAGGACCGACTCCGGATCGACGGCAGGCCCTGTTCGGCGCATGCTCCGCCCTGCCGCGCTCTGCTGCAGTAAGGAACCGCTGTGAAGAAGCCATCGCTCCGCTCCCGCGCACTCGCCCCCGCCGTCGTCCTGGCCGTGAGCGCCCTGGTCGCGACGCCGGCCCTCGCCCAGGTGGGCCCCGAGTCCGCCGAGGCCTCCGAGTCGACCGCCACCCCGCCCCCCACCGAGGCCGCCACGACGGAGGCGTCGGAGACCGCACCGGATGCCCCCGCCGACGATGCAGAAGACCAGATCCAGCCGGGTGACGGTACCGGCTCCGACGAGCAGGTCGAGTCGACCCAGCCGGCTGAGGAGGAGACGACGGAGTCGACTCCTGAGGCGTCGGAGGAGGCGTCCCCGGAGGCCACTGAGGATCCCTCGACGATCTCCCCGACGGTCCGGATGGACTACCCGCTGCCCGCCCAGACAGTCCATGACGAAGGCATCGAGGTCCGGGTCAAGACCGCCCCCAACGCCCCGGTCGACATCACGAAGACCAGCGTCTCGTTCACCGGCGGTTATACGTTGCAGCTGCCCGACTCCTGGGACGGCACCGCGGACGAGAACGGCGACTACGTCTTCACCATTGCTCCCGATACCCCGATCACCTCGAACTTCCGACCGGAGCGCAGCACGACCGTCGGCCAGCTGAGCGAGGGCGACAGCGTTCTCGTGCAGATCAACTCGAACAAGAAGACGACGTCCTTCAACACGGCAGTGGAGGGCACCGCCGAGGAACCGACGGAGGAGCCCACCGAGGATCCGTC
>NZ_HE978602.1:288421-289099 GCF_000285835.1 Brevibacterium senegalense | reverse complement strand
GGAGATCTCCCCGACGGTCCGGATGGACTACCCGCTGCCCGCGCAGACAGTCCATGACGAAGGCATCGAGGTCCGGGTCAAGACCGCCCCCAACGCCCCGGTCGACATCACGAAGACCAGCGTCATGTTCACCGGCGGCTACACGCTGGAACTGCCCGACTCCTGGGACGGCACCGCGGACGAGAACGGCGACTACGTCTTCACGATCGCTCCCGACACTCCCATCACGACGACCTTCAAGCCGGAGGAGCGCAACACGACGGTCGGCCAGCTGACCGACGGCGACCGCATCACCGTCCAGGTGCGCGCGAACGGCAAGAACACCTCCTACACCACCCAGGTCGAGGGCACGGCACAGGAGGCGAAGCCGACGGTCACCTTCCCCGACCACCCGGACAACGCCGCCACCCGCACGATCGGCGACGACTTCACCGCACGCGTCGCCTACACCGGCGCGAAGCCCGGCGACGCCGTCACCGTCATCGTCAACGGGTACACGCAGAAGCACGGCGAGGGCACCTACGAAGCACCCGCCACGGTCACCGAGACCGACGGCGAGTTCGAGGTCACCCTCCCGGCCTCCTTCCTCGACGACGTCCACTCCGGCACCGCCGACGACCAGGACGTCCTCCAGGTCCGCGTGGGCAGCACCCGCAACCACGTCCGCATCACCGAGGA
>NZ_HE978602.1:66498-288219 GCF_000285835.1 Brevibacterium senegalense | reverse complement strand
GCCGAGCGAGCAGCCCACGGAGGAACCCACGGACGAGCCGACCGAGGAGCCGACCGACGAGCCGACCGAGGAGCCGACGGACGAGCCGACTGAGGAGCCCACCGAGGACCCGACGGACGACCCGACCGACGAGCCGACCGAGGAGCCGACGGACGAGCCGACTGAGGAGCCCACCGAGGACCCGACGGACGAGCCGACTGAGGAGCCCACCGAGGACCCGACGGACGACCCGACCGAGCAGCCCACAGACGACCCCACAGATGACGGGGACGACGACCAGGGTGACGACGGCGACCAGGGTGACGACGACCAGGGCGACGAGCTCGCCCTGTCGATCTCGCCCGACCGGATCACGGCGTCCGAGTTCGTCGATTCCGAGCACGGCGTCATCCTCTCTGTGACCGGTCTGGAGCCCGGCGACGAGATCGAGTTCGCCGTCGCACCCACGTCCGGCCAGAACGTGGATCCGGCCGACCTCTCCGCCACCGCGGCCGAAGACGGCGTCGCGTCGACCGTCGTCTACGGCACGTCGTCGATCGATCCCGCCTCGTACATCGGCGACTACTCCGTCGCCGTGTCGGGCATCGACGAGGACGCCGCCCAGGCGGGCAGCGAGTCGGCGAAGGCCGAGGCCGCAGCGGAGTCCGCCGACGACCTCACGGGGACCTTCACCGTGACCACGGATGACGGCGACTCCGGTGACGGCGGTTCCGACGACGGTGACTCCGACGACAGCGGCTCGGATGACAACAGGTCCGACGACAACGGCTCGGACGACGGCGGTCAGCTGCCTCGCACGGGTGCCGAGCTGGGCGCACTCGCCGCGGGTGCCGCACTGCTGGCTGTGGGTGGCGCAGCCGTCGTGATCAGCCGCCGTCGGTTCGACCACGGCGCCTGAGCGAGTACCGTCGGCGCTGAGAAGAGGATCATCACGCACCTGAGCTGATCCCTCCTTCCGCCGACAGCGACGGGGCCCGGGCTCCCGCCAGGGAGTCCGGGCCCCGTCCGGCTCATCCGTCCACCACCTCCACCGACACGGCCCCGTCCACGCAGCGGCGTGGAAACGCGGCCGACCGACGCAGAAGGGTGTCCGATGAACCAGAAGCCCGACGACCGGCAGTCCTCCCGGCACGTCTCCCGCCTCCGCTCACGCGCAGAGAAGCGGTCCGCCCGGACGCACGAGGCCCGAGCCGAGAAGAACGTCGTCGACCGGGAGTCAGCGCTCAAGCGTTCGGATGCCCACCCCGACAGCTTCCTGGCACACCTGAATCTCAAACCGATCTGGTTCTTCTCCGCCTTCGCGGCACTCGTCGTGGTGCTCCTCCTCCCCCTCGAGGGAGGTCTCACACCCGCGGGCCAGGTCGCACTGGCAGTCCTCGCCTTCGCCGTCATCATGTGGGTGACCGAGGCCATCTCCTACACCGTCAGCTCCGCCCTCATCATCGGCCTCATCGCCATCATCCTGGGGCTCACCCCGGGAACAGGGCTGGAGGGAGAGTCCGACCCCGTCGGCAGCTCGAACGCGCTGGGCTACGCGTTGGCGGGGTTCTCGTCGTCCGCTGTCGCCCTCGTAGCGGCCGCACTCGCACTCGCGGCCGCCATGCAGGCGACCGGACTCCACAAGCGCCTGGCGCTCTGGGTCCTCAAGCTGTCCGGCGAAAAGACCTCGCACGTCCTCATCGGCGCCATCGTCATCTCGATCGTCCTCGCGTTCTTCGTCCCCTCGGCCACGGCGCGCGCCGGCGCCGTCGTGCCGATCCTGCTGGGCATGGTCGCGGCCTTCGGTCTCGCCAAGAACTCCCGTCTGGGCGCCCTCCTCGTCATCGCGTCCGCCCAAGCCGTGTCCATCTGGAACATCGGCATCAAGACCGCCGCCGCGCAGAATCTGGTCGCCGTCGGCTTCATCTCAGAATCCATGGGGATCGACGTGTCGTGGGGACAGTGGTTCATCTGGGCCGCTCCCTGGTCCGTCCTCATGTCCGTCGCGCTGTACTTCGTCATGCGCTGGGCGATCAAGCCCGAGGTCGAGTCGATCGCCGGCGGACGGCAGATCGTCGCACAGGACCTCGCAAAGCTGGGCCCCATGACCGGCAAGGAGATCCGCCTCATCGTCATCGCGGTGCTCCTGCTCCTCATGTGGTCGACGGAGGGGATCCTCCACCCGCTCGACTCCTCGACGATCACCCTCGTCGCGATCGCCCTCCTGCTGGTGCCGAAGATCGGCGTGTTCACATGGAAGACGCTCGAGGACCTCGTCAACTGGGGAACCCTCATCGTCTTCGCCGTCGGCATCTCCCTGGGATCGCTTCTGCTCACGACCGGTGCCGCGGCGTGGCTGTCCGAAGCCGTGTTCGGTTCGCTGGGGATCACGGACATGCCGATGCTGGCCACGATCGCCCTCGTGTCCGCGTTCACGATCCTCATCCACCTGGGCTTCGCCTCCGCGACCTCGCTGGCGTCCGCCCTCATCCCCGTCTACATCGCACTCGCCGCCTCACTGCCGGGCGCGGCCGACGGCGGATTGGGCTTCGTCATCATCCAGCAGTTCGTCATCAGCTTCGGCTTCCTCCTGCCGATCTCCGCCCCGCAGAACATGCTCGCCTACGGCACCGGCGCGTTCACCGCCACGCAGTTCCTCAAGACCGGCATCCCCCTGACGGTCATCGGGTACCTGCTGGTCCTGCTGCTGTCCGCCACGTACTGGAAGTGGATCGGCCTCGTGTGACCGATGCCGCCGGCCGCACCGCGAGTGCATAAGCTGGGCGCATGACCTTCGATGCGGAGTCCCTCACCACCGATCTCGACCTGCGCTCACTGGGCGAGCGCTTCTACCTCAAGACACTCGACCAGATCTCGCCCAAGGGGATGGTCGAGGAGTCGCTGCTGCCCGGCTGGTCGCGCGTGCACGTCGCGATGCACGTGGTGCACAACGCGGAGGGCTTCATGCGCCTGCTCGACTGGGCCCGCACCGGGGTGGAGAACCCCATGTACCCCTCACGCGAGGCCCGCGACCAGGAGATCCTCGACTCCGCGACGCACACGAGCGGGGAGGACGCGATCGCGATCGCGCACGAGGTCGTCGACGAACTGGACGAGTCCATCGCCCTCATGACGCCGGAGACCTGGGCCAGCCCGCTGGTGTCCGGTCGTGGCGACGACATCATCGCCGCGGACATCCCATGGCTTCGTGCCCGCGAGGCGTTCATCCACGCCCTGGACCTGGGGATCGGTGCGACCGCGCTGGACTACCCCACCGCGGTCGTCGACCGGCTGTTGAGCGAGGTCCCGGGCATCTGGGAGAAGAAGGGCACCACCACCCACTACGAGCTGGAGTTCCTCGACCGGGACCAGAACCTCACCATCCGCACAGGCGATGCGGTGACCGGCGACTCGGTCGAGCCGATCGTCGTCCAGGGCGAGGCCGCCGAAGTCCTCAGCTACCTCATGGGACGCGGCTGGCCGCGCTCCACCGCGGACGATCGCCGCAAGGGGATCCGGGGCGGCACCGCCCACGACCTCCCCACTCCGCCCGCCTGGCTCTGAGCCCGGGGGCGCCCCTGCATCACGCGCGGCGGCGTCCCTGTCCGGGGCGCCCGGCCCCGTCCGGCCGGTAGACGACCAGCGCGCTGCCGGGCGAGTACCGCTGCGGTCGCTCCCCGCGCAGGATCGAGAACACGTCTCCGGTGGAACCGGCCGCGAACACCCGACTGCCGGTGCCGGCGGCGTCCTCCATCCGCTCCACTTGCTGCTCCAGGTCCGCGGCCCGCGCCCGCACCCGGCGGAGCTGATCCTGGAGATCGAGGATCTTGCGGATCCCCGCCAGGTTGATGCCCTCGTCCTGACTCAGCCGCTGGATGAGCTGGAGCCGGGCGATGTCATCCGCGGAGTACCGCCGACCGCGCCCTGCCGTCCGCTCAGGACTGACGAGTCCCAGGCGGTCGTACTGGCGCAGCGTCTGCGGGTGCATGCCCGCCAGATCCGCCGCGACGGAGATCACGTACACCGCTGCATCTGCTGAGATGCGCATCGCTCATCACGCCTTCCGCGCCGCGTCCATCAGGCCCGCGCGCGGATCGATGCTCGCCGTCGCTTCCCGGTACGCGACGACCGCGTCCTTCGCCTCCTGCGGCAGGTCCTTCGGAACGGAGATCTCGACGGTGACGAGCAGGTCGCCCGTCGTGGACTTCCCCTCGACGCCCCGGCCCCGCACGCGCAGCACTCGTCCGGACGGCGTCCCCGCGGGGATCTTCATCCGCACCGGCTGTCCGCCCAGGGTGGGGACGGACACCTCGGCACCCAGCGCCGCCTCGTCGAACGAGACCGGCAGCTCCATCCGCAGGTTGTCGCCGTCGCGGGTGAAGACGGGGTGCGGCTTCACGTTCACCGTGAGGATGAGGTCGCCTGCCTCGCCGCCGTTGGGGCTGGACTTGCCCTTGCCGCGCAGGCGCACCTTCTGACCGTCCTTCACACCCACGGGGGTGCGGACGGTCAGCGGCTTGCCGCCGGGCATCGTGAGCTTCACGGATGCGCCCTTGACTGCCTCTGTGAACGACAGGGTCGTCGACGCCTTGTAGTCGCCGCCCTTCGTGGGCCCGGTGGAGAAGCCTCCGCCGTAGGGCGACCCGCCGTACGGGGAGCCGCCGAAGGGCGATCCTCCGCCGAACAGGTCCGCGAAGTCCGGGGGCACGTCGCCACCGGTCGTCCGATAGCCGCCACGGCCGCCTGCGGGTCCTCCGCCGGTGTTGAAGAGGCCGGAGAAGACGTCCTCGAAGCCTCCGCCCCCGGCCTGACCACCCGAGCCCGCGCTGAAGCGCGCTCCGCGGCCCATCTGTCGGACCTGGTCGTACTGCTCCCGGGTCTCCTTGTCGGACAGCACCTGGTGCGCCTGCCCGACCTCCTTGAACTTCGCCTCGGCCTTCGCGTCACCCGGATTCTGGTCGGGATGGTACTTCCGCGCGAGCTTCCGGTACGCCTTCTTGATCTGAGCGTCCGTCGCGTCCGCGGGGACGCCCAGCGTCTTGTAGAAATCCTTCTCGAACCAGTCGTTCTGGGGTCCGGTATTCACCTGGCACCTCCCTTCGTTCGCTGGTCGGCCACCGCGCCCCTCCCGGACCCTGCCGGGTGGGGACGGTCACCGTCCGGATGATCGTCCGGGCCGGTTCCCGCGGGCGCCTGGATACCAGGCGCCCACGGGAACCGGACCCGAGCGTTCCGCCGATTCAGTCGGCGGGCTGCTGCACGCCCACGCGTGCCGCGCGGATGATGCGGTCGCCGTAGCGGTAGCCCGGCTGCATGACCATGAAGACGGTCGGCCCGTCCACTTCATCGCTGGGCTGCTGCATGAGCGCCTCGTGGACGGCGGGGTCGAACTCCTCGCCCGCCTCGCCGAACTGGACGACGCCGGCCTTCTCCAGCGACTCGAACAGCTTCGTCACGTGGACCTCGAACTGCCCCGTCACGTCACCGTTCTCCTTCGCCAGTCGGACCTCGTCCAGCACCGGGATGAGCGCCTCCGCCAGCGCGATCGCGCCGTTCTCGCGCGCCCGGTCCTGCTCGCGGTTGGCCCGCATGCGGTAGGCCGCGTACTCCGCGTTGATCCGCTGCAAGTCCGCGAGCCGCTCCTCGGCCAGGACCGCGTCCGGAGACTGCGCGCCGCCCTCGGTCACGACCTCGTCCGTCAGCGACGACGCGTCCTCGGGGATCTCGACCCCCAGGTCCGCCGTGTCCGCTGCTGCGGTCTCGTCCGCCACCGGATCCGTCGCCGAGGCCTGGGCCGGGTCCCCGGCCGGCTCACCGGAGCCGGCCGGGGCCTCGGCGGCGGGGTCCCGCTGCTGGGGCTGGTCCCCGGCCTGCGGCTGGGGCTGCGCACCGGGCCTGGGCTCGCCCGTCTCCGGGTCGATCCGGCGCTTGTCGGTGAACGAGAAGCCCGGTTCGGTGCGGCCGTCCTGGGGATCCTCGTTCGCCGTCACTTCTTCTCCTCGTCCTCGTCCACGACCTCGGCGTCGATGACCTCATCCTCAGCGGAGTCCGCAGCGGAGGCATCCGCGTCACCGGCGGCCGGCTCGTCAGTCTGCTGCGAGTAGATCGCCTCGCCGATCTTCTGCTGGTTCTCCACGAGGCGGTCGTACGCGGTCTTGACCGCGTCGTCGTCCTCGCCCTTGAGCGCTTCCTTGAGGGCCTCGACGTCGGAGTTGATCTCCGTCTTGACGTCCTCGGGCAGCTTGTCCTCGTTCTCGCCGACGAGCTTCTCCGTCTGGTAGGCCAGGGTCTCCGCGTTGTTCCGGACGTCCTGCGCCTCACGGCGCTTCTTGTCCTCCTCCGCGTGCTCCTCGGCCTCACGGACCATGCGCTCGATGTCGTCCTTCTCCATCGCGGAACCGCCCGTGATGGTCATGGACTGCTCCTTGTTCGTGCCCTTGTCCTTCGCGGACACGTGCACGATGCCGTTCGCATCGATGTCGAAGGAGACCTCGATCTGCGGGACGCCGCGCGGAGCCGGCGCGATGCCGGTCAGCTCGAACGTGCCCAGCGCCTTGTTGTCGCGGGTGAACTCGCGCTCGCCCTGGAAGACCTGGATCGACACGGAGGGCTGGTTGTCCTCTGCAGTCGTGAAGGTCTCGCTGCGCTTCGTGGGGATCGGGGTGTTGCGCTCGATGAGCTTCGTCATGACGCCGCCCTTGGTCTCGAGGCCCAGCGACAGCGGGGTCACGTCGATGAGGAGGACGTCCTTGCGCTCGCCCTTGAGGACACCGGCCTGGACCGCCGCACCGATGGCGACGACCTCGTCCGGGTTCACGCCCTTGTTGGGCTCGCGGCCGGCCAGCTTCTCCACGGCCTCGCTCACAGCGGGCATACGGGTCGAGCCACCCACAAGGACGACGTGGTCGATGTCCTTGATGGTGACGCCCGCGTCCTTGATGACCTGCTCGAACGGCTTCTTGGTCCGCTCCAGCAGATCCGAGGTGAGGTCCTCGAACTTGGCGCGCGTGAGGGTTTCATCCAGGTGGATCGGGCCCTCCTGGCTCATGGACAGGTACTGCAGCGAGATGTTGGTGCTGGAGGCGGAGGACAGCTCCTTCTTCGCCTGCTCAGCAGCCTCGCGCAGACGCTGCAGTGCGGTCGTGTCCTTCGAGAGGTCCACGCCGTCCTTGTCCTTGACGGCCTTGATGAGGTGGTCGACGATCCGCTGATCCCAGTCGTCACCGCCCAGCTTGTTGTCGCCGGAGGTCGCGCGCACCTGGATCGTGGAGAAATCGTCCTCGTCCTTGCCGACCTCCAGGAGCGACACGTCGAACGTGCCACCGCCCAGGTCGAAGACCAGGATGAGCTCGTCCTCCTTGCCGCGCTCCAGGCCGTAGGCCAGTGCAGCGGCGGTGGGCTCGTTGATGATGCGCAGGACGTTGAGGCCGGCGATCTCACCGGCGTCCTTCGTCGCCTGGCGCTCCGCGTCGTTGTAGTACGCGGGCACCGTGATGACGGCGTCGGTGACCTTCTCGTTGAGGTAGTCCTCGGCGTCGTGCTTGAGCTTCTGGAGGATCCGCGCGGAGATCTCCGGTGCCGTCATCGTCTTGCCGCCCAGCTCCGTGGTCCAGTCCGTGCCCATGTGGCGCTTGACGGACGACACCGTGTTCTTGACGTTCATGACGGCCTGGCGCTTGGCGATGTCGCCGATGAGCCAGTCGCCGTTCTTGTTGACCGCGACGACGGACGGGGTGGTGCGAGCACCCTCCGCGTTCGCGATGACCTTGGGCTCGCCGCCCTCCAGGACCGCGACGACCGAGTTGGTGGTTCCGAGGTCGATGCCGACTGCACGTGCCATGGTTTCACTCTCCTTTGGACTCTGTTGAGCCTGGTCGGCTCATGTTCTGCCGCCAGTCTTCCGAGGTGTCGCGATCATGTCAATCTGAACCTCAGCAAACCTGCGTTCACCAGACTCAACTTGTGTGCGCGGGGTGTTATTCCAGGGATGCGGGAGAATTTTTCGGGGAGGTGCGGGCGAGCCTCCAGCGCGCACGTCGCACCGCGCGTCGCACCCCCCTCGGTGACACCGCGATGACACTTCCGTGAACTCGGTGCGAGAAGCCGATTCTGCGTTGCCCCGGCGGACGCGCGCCCGGTGGAATGGCAGGCGTGACCAGCGCAGATGATCACCCCGCAGCCCTGCCCGCACCCTCGCCGCCGCCGGGTCCCCGCGCGCTCGGGCGCCGCGACGTTCTCCGCACCGGTGCCTTCGGCGCGCTGGGAGCGGCAGCCCTGTGGGGCCTCGACGGCGGTCGGGCGGCAGCGGCACCGGCGTTCGACGGCTCGTTCGGCTACGGGGTGGCCTCCGGCGACCCGACCGCGGACTCCGTCATCATCTGGACCCGGTTCACCCCGCGGGTGGAGGGCGAGCCGGCACTGCCGGGCTCCAACCGGGGCACGCCCGCGACCGTCCGCTGGACCGTCTCCCCCACTCCGGAGTGCACGGAGGCCGTCGCCAGCGGCGAGGTGACGACCTCGCCGGACTCGGACCACGTCGTCAAGGTCGACGTGACGGGCCTCGACCCGTACACGGAGTACTTCTACGTCTTCACGGCCGGCGACGAGACGTCCGAGGTGGGCCGCACCCGCACGGCACCGGACGAGCCCGGAACCACCCACGCACTGCGGTTCGCACAGGTGTCGTGCTCGAACTGGACCGGCGGCCACTTCGGCACCTACCGGGCGATCGCGGAGCGCGACGACCTGGACTTCGTCCTCCACCTGGGCGACTACTTCTACGAGTACGGCAACGGCGACGACCGGTACGGGCCGGACGAGCTGGTGGGTGAGCGCGACCACGAACCGGCCCACGAGACGGTCACGCTCGAGGACTACCGCATCCGCCTGGCGCAGTACCGGACGGATCCGGATCTGCGGGAGGCGCACCGGCTGCACCCGTTCATCACGGCGTTCGACGACCACGAGATCACGAACAACGCGTGGTCCGGCGGAGCGGAGAACCACGACGAGAGCGAAGGCGACTACGCCACCCGCATGTCCGCCGCGTTCCAGGCGTACACGGAGTGGCTGCCCATCCGCGTCGATCCGGCGACCACGCAGGACGGCACGGTCTTCCACCGCCGCTTCACCTACGGCGACCTCGCGGACCTGTCCGTCGTCGAGACCCGCCAGCACCGCTCCGAGCAGGTGGGGTCCTTCGTCCTCATCGGCGGCCCCGACACGAACGAGGAGCTGAACGACCCGGACCGCCACATCATGGATCCCGCGCAGATGGAGTGGCTGCAGGACGGTCTGACGACGCCGCGGCGATGGCACCTGGTGGGCAATCAGGTCATGGTGTCGCCGCTCGCGTGGCCCGGCCAGTACATGGGCGAGGTGCAGGGCTCCGTCATGGTGAACGCGGACGCGTGGGACGGGTACCGCGCGGATCAGAAGAGCCTGCTCACGCACATGGCCCGCCAGCCCGCGGCCGCCGGCGACACGGTCATCCTCACCGGAGACATCCACTCGTGCTGGGTCGAGGACCTCGTCGCGGATCCGGACGCGGTCCTGGAGGCCGCAGTGCGGGACTACCCCGAGGCCGCCCGCGCCGCCGCCGCGACGGCCACCGCGACACCCGCGTCGAACCCCACCCCGGCGCCGGCCGCCCGCGAGGGGTCGCCCATCCCGCCCATGATCGCCGAGCCCGTCCCGGTCCCGCAGGAGCTGTCGCTCGCGACGACCCCAGCACCGGCGGGCGTCGAGTTCGTGTGCCCGTCCGTGTCCTCGGACGGCTTCTACGAGATCGTCCGCAGCGTCCTGGGCTCGCCCACCGTCTCCGTAGGTGCGGTCAAGGTCGCCGAGGCCGTCCTGGGTGCCATCAACCCGCACCTCCGCTGGATGGACGGGATCGGCCACGGCTTCATCCTCATCGATGTGACCGAGGAGCGGGTCCAGGCCGACTTCCACCTCACGGCAGAGCCTTCGTCGTCTCAGCCGGACCCGCGGGTCGACCCCACCCACCGGCCGCAGCACCGGGTGTCGTTCCAGACGGTCGCCGGCAGTCGGGTGACGAGCGAGGCCTCCGGTCCCGTGGGCCCCCGCAGCGATGCGCCGCGCCGGGCGGAGTGCGCACCGACCCCCACGGGGACTCCGACGGCCACCCCCACCGCGACCGAGGCCCCCTCACCGTCGGGGTCGCCGTCAGCATCTCCCACCTCGACCGGGACGCCGCAGCCGACCGGATCACCGTCGCCGACACCCTCCACTCCGCCCAAGCCCTCACCGTCAGGGTCGCCGTCGTGGCCGTCGACGCCGCCACCGGAGGATCCCGGCCCCGACCGCACACCGGCCCCGGGACCGGGCGGGGACCTGCCGCGGACCGGTGCGGACACCGTGGGCGCGCTGGGTCTGGGCCTGGCAACGGTGGCGGGCGGCCTCGGGCTCACCTTCGCCGCGCGGCGGCGCCGCGCGGTCCTGGACGAGCAGGCATCTGAGGGCGACGACACGGACTGACGGAGTTAAGCTCAGCCCGCTGCGCGGCGGACCAGGTCGCGGACCTGTGCCTCGACCTCGTCGGTCATCGCGAGGATCGCGAACGCGGTGGGCCAGAAGTCCCCGTCGTCCAGAAGCGCGTCCGTGTTGAAGCCCAGGGACGCGTAGCGCTCGTCGAACTTGGTCTTCGGCGTGAAGAAGACGACGACCTTCCCGTCGCGCGCGTAGGAGGGGAAGCCATACCAGGTCTTCGGGTCCAGGTGCGGCGCCTCCTCGCGGACGATCGCGTGGAGGCGGTTGCCGATCTCGTGGTCCGATCCTTCGAGGGCGGCGAGCGCGTCCTCGCAGGCCTTCGCCTCGCGCTTCTTCTTCGCCGTACCGGATCCGCCGGCGCCCTCCGCCCGCAGCTCCGCCGCGCGCTGCTTCATCGCAGCGAGCTCCGCGTCGCTGAATCCGCCGGTCGTCTTCTCGTCGCTCATCGTTCCGCTCCTTCATCGCGCGCATTCGCGCAGTGTGCGGGCAGACCCACCATGTGCGCGGGGTCCCGGAGTGGACTCCGGGATCTGCTCCCACGATAGTCGCGGCGTCCTCACACGCTCCCGCGATCCGCGACATGGCTCCGACACAGGTGGGAGTGGCGGAATGAGTGGTGACGACATCGGACCAGTGGGAAAGGCCGGGACCATGAACAGAATCACCAGAGGCGCGCTCTCCGCGGGCGCCCTCGCACTCACCGTGATCCTCACCGTCGGGGCGGGAGTCCCCGCCGCCGGCGCGGCACCGGATGTGCAGGGGCACGCCGTGGCGCTGGACTCCGCCCAGCTCCTGGTCCCCGGCCAGACGCAGGGTCCCGGACAGACGCACGCGGCCAGCCAGACGCAGGTCCCCGGACAGACGCAGACACCCGGATCATCCGGTTCCCCCTCCCAGGGCACCCTCGATACCCAGAGCACTCTCGAGCAGGAGCCGGCGACGGAGGACGAGGCCACCGGCATCGTGCTCATCGAGACGGAGATGGGATACGAGAGCGCGGCCGCCGCAGGGACCGGGATCCTCCTGGACGACGAGGGCACGATCCTCACGAACAACCATGTGATCGCGGACTCGACGTCGATCTCCGTCACGGTGGCCGATACGGGGCAGACCTACGAGGCCACCGTCGTGGGATCGGATTCCACCCAGGACGTCGCCGTCCTCACGATCGACTCCGAGGCCGGGGCCGGGGCCGGGGCCGGGGCCGGGCCCAAGACCGAGGCAGGGTCCGAGGCCGGGGCCGCCTCCAGCACCGAGGCCAACGCCGGGTCCGACACCCTGTCCGATGCCGCGCTCGAGCCCGCCGACATCGCGGCCGACCCCGTCGAAGTGGGCGACACCGTGACCGCCGTGGGCAACGCCGGCGGCGCCGGGGAGCTGCAGGCCGCGGACGGAACGGTCACGGCGCTCGATGCGAGCGTGACGACCGCGGCGGAGGGCTCGGCGGAGTCCGAGTCCCTCACCGGCATGATCGAGGTCGACGCGGACATCGTCTCCGGCGACTCCGGCGGCGCGCTCCTGGACGAGGACGGCGACGTCGTGGGCGTCAACACGGCCGCGTCGCAGGGCAGCGCGGACATCACCGGATTCGCGATCCCGATCGACGACGCACTCGACATCGCGCAGGACATCATCGACGGCATCCAGACGGAGACCAACACGCTGGGGTACCCGGCGTTCCTGGGCGTCGCGCTGACCTCGCCGCAGACGTCCGTGCCGGCCGACGGCTCGTCGTTCCGGCAGCGGGGATCGGGGTGGTCGTGGGAGTCGGGCACGGAGTCCGGTGCGGCGCCCGGCGCGGGGACCGGTTCCCAGGCCGACCCGACGGCCGGATCCGGGGCGACCACGGCCTCGGGCGCGGGGTCCGGCGCCCAGACGACCGCCGGAGCTGTCGTGGGCGGTGTCTACGAGGGCACCCCGGCCGCGCAGGTGGGACTCGCGCAGGGTGACTCGATCACCGCTGTCGACGGAGCCGGCGTCGCGGACGCCGCGCAGCTGGCGGACGTCCTCGACCAGCACGCGCCCGGCGACCACGTGGAGCTCACGTGGACCGACACCAGCGGGAACACGCACACCGCCACCGTCGAACTCACAGAGGGTCCCGCCGACTGACGACCGGCCCACCCTGCACCCCTGACCCGGCCGTCCTCCGTTCAGGGCCGCCCGACGGCGCTTCTCCCCCGTCGGGCGGCTCGCTCCGCATCTTGCCCTCGCGGACCGCGATGGGGAAGACTGCTGTCACCGCGTGCACCGGCGCACCGCGGATCCTCCGGAGAAGGAGACAGCCCTGCTCGATCATCGCCTCATCGTCCTGCGCACTTTCGCGGCCCGCGAGACGATCGCCGCCACCGCCGAGGCCCTGGGCTACTCCCCCTCTGCGGTCTCCGCCCAGCTGCGCGAGTACCAGCGCGCCCTGGGCGTGCGCCTCACCGTCCGCGACGGCAGGGGCCTGCGGCTCACCGCCGCCGGCGCCGCCCTGGTCGAACGGACGGACGACCTCGTCGCCCTGTGGGAGGAGACGCACGCCGCCGTGCGCAACGCGGACCAGCACCTCACCCCGGCGGTCATCCGACTGGGTGGGTTCTCGACGGCGACCAGCTCCCTCCTGTCGCCGGTCGCCGCCGGCCTCAAGGCCACCCACCCGGGTCTCGACGTCCACATCGTCGAGGCCGACCCCGCCCGCTGCGTCGACCTCCTCATCGCCGACCGGCTCGACATCGCCGTCATCGTCGCGATCCAGATGACGCACGAGCTGGACGAGCAGAAGGTCGAGCAGATCCCGCTCGTCGACGACCCGCTGGACGTCCTCCTCCCCGCCGACCATCCGTTGGCCGCCCGCACCTCGGTGGGCCTCGACGAGCTGACCGGCGACCCCTGGATCACCGACCGCCCCGGCACCCCGTACCGCGCTCTGTTCGTCTCCGCGTTCGCCGCCGCAGGCGCCACGCCGCGCGTCGTCCACCAGGTGTCGGACTGGGGGTCGCAGGAATCGCTGGTGAGCGACGGCCTGGGCATCGCATTCATCCCCCGCCTCATGCCGCTGTACGGCGGCGGCCGCGCAGTGCGCGTCCCCCTCGACGGCCCGCAGGCTCCCAGCCGGCGGATCCTCGCCGTGCTGCGCCGGGGCGCGCGGGCGCACACGGTCTTCGCAGAGGCTCTCGACGCGCTGCGCACCACCGCCGAGGCCACCCGCACTCCCAGCTGACCCCGCCACCCTGCCCCGCAGTCGCCAGCCCCGGCGGTCACCAGCCCCGCAGTCGCCGGCCCACAACGTCGCCGAGGCCCGGACCAGTTCTGGTCCCGGCCTCGGCGACGTGCGGGGCCCGCGAGGCTGGTCCGGTCCTCTGCAGACCATCCCGGCCCCGCGGGCCCCGAGGATTCCTGCCGCTCGCTCAGCGGGGGATGAGCCCGTGCGGGTCGAGGACGAACTTCTGGGCCGCGCCCTCGTCGAAAGCGGCGTAGCCCTGCGGGGCGTCCTCGAGCCCGATGGGGGTCGCATTCACGTTCTTCGCGATGCTGACCTTGTCATGGAGAATCGCCTGCATGAGGCCCCGGTGGTACTTCATGACGGGGCACTGGCCGGTCACGAACGTGTGCGACTTCGCGAAGCCCAGGCCGAACCGCATGGACAGGGAACCCTCCTGGGCGGCCTTGTCGACGGCTCCCGGGTCGCCGGTGACGTAGAGGCCGGGGATGCCCAGGCTGCCGCCGGCGCGGGTGATCTCCATGAGGGAGTTGAGGACGGTGGCGGGTGCCTCGGTGGCGGCGTCGGCACCGTGTCCGCGCGCCTCGAAGCCCACCGCGTCGATGCCGCAGTCGACCTCCGGCACGCCCAGGATCTGCTCGATCTGGTCGGCCGGGTTCCCCTTCGACACGTCGACGGTCTCGCAGCCGAAGCTCGCCGCCTGCGCCAACCGGTCCGCGTTCAGGTCGCCCACGATGACGACGGCCGCACCCAGCAGCTGGGCGGAGGTCGCCGCGGCCAGACCCACGGGTCCCGCACCGGCGACGTAGACGGTGGACCCCACCGTCACACCCGCGCCCACCGCGCCGTGGAAGCCGGTGGGGAGGATGTCGGAGAGCATCGTGAGGTCGAGGATCTTCTCCATCGCCTGGTCCCGGTCCGGGAACTTCAGGACGTTCCAGTCCGCGTAGGGCACCAGGACGTACTCCGCCTGACCGCCCACCCAGCCACCCATGTCGACGTAGCCGTACGCGGAGCCGGGCCGGTCCGGGTTCACGTTCAGGCAGATGCCCGTCTGGCCCTCCTTGCAGTTGCGGCAGCGCCCGCACGCGATGTTGAAGGGGACGGACACGACATCGCCCACCGGCACGAACTCGACGTCGCGGCCCACTTCGACGACCTCGCCGGTGATCTCGTGGCCCAGGACGAGGCCCTCCGGGGCCGTCGTACGACCGCGGACCATGTGCTGGTCGGAGCCGCAGATGTTGGTGGCGATGGTCCTGAGGATGACGCCGTGGTGCACCTTCCGGCCCACATTGGCCGGGTTCACACCGGGCCCGTCCTTGAGCTCGAACTCCGGGTAGGGCGTGTCGATGACCTCGACCCGGCCGGGTCCCGCGTAGCTGACTGCTCTGTTGCTCATCGTTGAGTCTCCGATCATGCAGGGGTGATCATGCAGCGGCACCGGTCAGAGGCGGCGCGTGCCTGCAGTCTCCACAGCGCGGAAGGGGACCGTCAAGGGTGCTGGAGGCGGCCTCGGGCGGGGTGGTCGGATGCGGACGGACGAGGTGAGCGGGGCGGCCGATGGCGTTCCGCGGATCCGCGCGAATCGGCGATCGGATCATGCGGATGATCTGCACGGTCACCCGCGGAAACCTGCGCTTTTCCCGCGCCCACCGCGTTCCTAGAGTTGCGGCATGACGAGCGGTGACCTGCATCACCTCGTCGTGCGCGGCACACCCCTCAAGGAGAAGATTCGTGGCGGCAGTCAACCTCACTCCCCGGTCCACCCGACGACTCACCGACTCCTTCCCCCAGGAGCGGGTCGCAGAGCACCGCCGACTGCTGGAGGACCGGCCGCCGGGCCTGTCGCTGGCCTCCCCGTTCTACACCGACCCCGCGTTCTTCGCCGCGGACATGGACGGGATCTTCGGACGGCACTGGGTCTTCGCCGGCAGTGTCGCGGAGGTCCGCGAGCCCGGCGACTACATCACCGTCGACTACGGGCCGCACTCGATCATCGTGCTGCGGAACGACGACGGCGGCATCAACGCGCTCCACAACGTGTGCCGTCACCGCGGAGCGCGGGTGCTGCCGGAGCGCTCCGGGACGACCGGCAACATCGTGTGCCCGTACCACTCGTGGACCTACAAGCCGGACGGCACGCTCATCCATGCCTCGGCGCCGGGGGAGATCGACTTCGACCCCTCTTGCTACAGCCTCAAGACGGTGCACTCCCGCGAGGTCGCCGGCCTCATCTTCGTGTGCCTCGCGGATGAGCCGCCGGAGGACTTCGACGCGGTCTCCGCACTGTTCGAGCCCTACGTCGCCCCGCACGACCTGGCGCGGACGAAGGTGGCCCACCAGCAGGACCTCGTCGAAGAGGGCAACTGGAAGCTCGTCATGGAGAACAACCGCGAGTGCTACCACTGCGACGGACACCCGGAGCTGGCGTGCTCGCTGTTCCCCACGTGGGGCCTGACGGACGAGGTCGTCCCGCCCCACCTGGCGGAGGTGTGGCAGCGGAACCTCGATGCGGAGCTGGAGCTGCGTCAGCGCTGCGAACGCTATGGACTCCCCTACGAGGTGCTCGAGGAACTGGACACCCGCGTGGCCGGCTTCCGCATCTCGCGTGAGCCGCTGGACGGGCACGGCGAGTCGTTCTCCGCCACCGGCCGTCGCCTGTCGAAGCGGCTGCTGGGCGATCTGCCGGACTTCCGGCTGGGACGCTGCTCGATGCACCTGCAGCCCAACTCGTGGTTCCACCTGCTGTCGGACCACGTCATCACGTTCTCCGCCTTCCCGGTCAGCGCGGACCGGACCCTGGTGCGGACGACCTGGCTGGTGCCGGACGACGCGGTCGAGGGCGTCGACTACGACCTCGACACCCTCACCCACACGTGGAAGCAGACGAACATCCAGGACCGGGCGTTCGTCGAGCTGTGCCAGCGCGGCGCCGCCAGCCCCGCCTACGAGCCCGGGCCGTACATGCGCAGCGAGTACCAGGTCGAGGCGTTCATCAACTGGTACGTGCAGCGGATGCGGGAGCACTTCGCATGACGCAGGAGCTGGTGCAGGATCCCACCTCGGCCCCTGCTGCAGCAATCACCCAGCGCATCCGCGATCTGGAGATGCCGTGGAACCGGGTGCTGAGTGCGACGTCGGGCCCCGCGGGTGCGGCGGTCGCGCTGAATCCGTGGCATCCGCAGGAGTTCCTGGCCGAATGCGTGGGCATCGTCCCGGAGGCCGGCGGCATGAAGACCTTCGTCTTCCGCCGGGTCGACGGCGCCCCGCTGGCGTTCCGCCCCGGACAGTACCTGCGGATCGCGTTCCCGGTCGACGGCCCGGACGCGGATCCGGTGGATCGCAGCTACTCGCTGTCCTCGGCGCCCACGCAGCCGTGGACGTTCGACATCACGGTCAAGCGGGAGGAGGACGGGCGGGTGTCCGGATGGGTGCACGACAACGTGCGGCCAGGCACCGTGCTGGAGATGCTGGGACCGGTGGGCGCGTTCCACCTCCCCGACGCCGAGCGCCGCCCCCGCTACCTCCTCCTGGCCGCGGGGTCCGGGATCACCCCGATCATGTCGATGATCCGCACGATCCACACCCTGCCGGGGTACGCGGACATCGTCGTGCTCTACCACGGCACGGCGCCGGGCACGTTCGCGTTCTCCCGCGAGCTCGAATACCTCACCTCGATCGACTCCCGCATCACCGTCTACTACTCCCTGGGCGACCGCAGCGTGGAGGGCACGTGGGAGGGCATGGTCGGTCGGCTCACCACGTCGATGATCGACGACGTCGCCCCGGACGCCAACGGCCGGCACGTGTACGCGTGCGGACCGCATGGCTACCTCGACGCCGCGACGCAGCTGCTGCTGGACGTGGGCGTCGACGACACCGCGATCCACGTCGAGTACTTCACGGGCACCAGCGACGTGCGGCTCGAGTACAAGGAGGAGGTCGCCCTCGCCAGCGAGCTGGCGGAGGAGTACGCCGAGGCCATCCAGGACTACCACGACAACCAGACCGCCGCTCTGGACGTGTTCGTCCCCGCGCCCGAGGCCGCGGACGACGAGGCGGGCACGTCGCCGGTCGCTGAGGAGACATCGGAGGTTCGAGGGACATCGGAACCGGCGGACACGGCGGGACCAGTCGGCGCTGCGGGCGCTGTGGGCACCGCGGGTGCCGAAGCCTCCGCGGGTGCCGAAGCCTCCGCGGGTGCCGAAGGCTCTGCGGGTGCCGCAGCCTCTGCGGGTGCCGAAGGCTCTGTGGGTGCCGCAGCCTCTGCGGCTCCGGCTGAGGTGGACGCCCCGGCTGCCGCCACCCCTCGGGGTGCCGCTTCTCCCCCTGGTGCGACATCAACCCCGGACGCAGCCTCACCCGCCGATTTCACGACCGTGGGCGAAGGACCGCTCACGATGTCGTTCATGCGCAGCCGCCTGAATGTGCGGATCGGCACGGACGAGCGGATCCTGCAGGTCGCGCAGCAGGCCGGCGTGCGGATCGGCGCCAACTGCCAGGAGGGCATGTGCGGGTCGTGCAAATCCGTGAAGCTGTCCGGCGAGGTGGAGATGAACCACCAGGGCGGCATCCGGCAGCGTGAGATCGACTCCGGGAAGTTCCTCCCCTGCTGCTCGACGGCGACCACCGACCTCGTCATCGACGCGTGAACCGAACTCCCCTCGCACCACGGCGATCAGGCACATCCGGCTCAGACGGGAGGACGTCGCCAACTCAGCAGGCGCTGCCGGCCGTGGTGGGAGGTCGTCGCCGGCTCAGCAGGCGCTGCCGGGTCAGACGGGGAGGTCGTCGCCGATGGTGCGTCTCCTCTGCCACCGACGACGAGGTCCACTCAGTCCTCATCCGCCCAGAGTCGCGGCTGGAGGTTCAGCAGCGCGACGCGGAAGCGCGAGTGGAACAGCGGCCGACGGCGACGGTCGACGTGGGCGGGCGGCGTCCACGCCGGGAGCCCGCTGCGGAACGTGCTCTCCCAGCCGGATCCCTCGAACCAGCGGTGGTGGAACGGGCACAGGAGGGTCAGATTGTCGACGGTCGTCTGACCGCCGCGGGACCACGGCTCTATGTGGTGCGCTTCGCACCACTCCGCCGGAGCGTCGCAGTCGGGGAAGGTGCACCCCTGATCGCGGGCGGCGAGCACCGCCATCTGGGTGCGAGTGGCGAACCGGCCCTGCGACCGGATCTGCGCGGTGCGACCGCCCCCGTCCAGCAGGTGGAGGAACGTCTGAGCCGCGCTCGACCACTTCTCCGTGCTGGCGAGCGTCACCGGCGTGCCGGTCTGGGTGCCCAGCGGACGATGCGGCCGCGTCAGATCCTCCGGCCGCGCCGTGATGACGAGTGCGTGGTCCGCACCGTGGAGGACCCGTTCCCGCGCGACGCAGCGCAGCAGGAACGCGAACCTGTCGTGTCGCGCGATTCCGGGCGCGTTCGCACTCTCATCCGGCACCATCGTGTCCGACCGCTGTCCGTCCTCGCGCACACCACTGGGCGCGAGACCACCACGGGGCCACGGATCTGCGACGCCACTGCGGTGAGTGCCCTCCGGTGCAGGACGCGACGCCGCACCCAGCGGCCGGGCAGACGGGTGCTCCGAGTCTGCATACCGGGCGGAACCAGTCGGGTCCGACTCAGGAGGCTCCGAACCCTGTGGTCCTGAACCATGTGGTTCCAAACCGTGCGGGGTGGAGGCCTGCCCGGGACCGGGTGGCCCGGTGGGCAGCCGGCCCGGGATCTTCGCCCAGATCACGGATTCCGCCATGCCGGTCTCACTGGCACGAGCCTGTGGCAGCAGGCGCCGCACCTCCGCGAGCATCCGCTCCGGGAGCACCTGGAACCACCCGTCAGGCCCGTAGACGAACGGCAGCTCATCCTCGTCGAGAGTCCACGACGTCCCCTCGATCTCCACGCGTCCTTCCGTGAAGACCTTGACCTCCGTGCTCTCCCAGACCGCCTCGAGCGGGATCCCGGACGCTTCCACATCGTCGTCGCTTTCGGTGGTGCCGGTGTAGTCCTCAGCGGACGTCGCGTCTTCGTGTTCACCACGGAACCCGGCATCACTGGCACCGCGACCCGTCGCGCGACCTGTCGCATCCTGCGTGGAACCACACTGTGCAGCCTCATCGGCACGACGACCAATCGCGTCCTCGGCGGATGCACCCTGTTCGGCCCCTCCGGCGGCGTGACCAGCTGTGCGACTACGGGCGTGCTCGGTCGCGCGGTCGGTCGCTGACGAATCGGACACCCCGGGCGCCTCACCGGCAGCAGCCTTGTCGTCCCGGCACCCCGTGTGCGGCTTCACCGTGACGGGGACATCCACGTCCTTCATCCTGCCGTACAGCAGTGCGTGGAGAGTCGTGCCGGTCTGGCCGCTCAGCAGCCCCCGCAGACGCCAGTCGCCGTTGCGCTGCTGCGCCAGGGTCACGTTGTACTTGTGGGGCTCCGGCTCGAACACGGGCAGGGCACCGTCCGGATCCACATGCTGGATGATCCTGTTGCACAGTGCCGGGATGTCCTTGGGCCGCACCGTGGGCGCCAGCTCCACCAGCGTCTTCTCGACGCGATCCTGGTAGGCGCCGGCCATCGACGGAGGCAGCGACTCAACCGCGTCGCAGAGCGTGCGCGCCTCATCGGCACTGATGTGGCCGTCCGCGAACTCCCGCGCGATCTCCGGCCTCACCGGTTCGAGCTTCTCGCCCGACTCCGCGATCCGGCCCGTGAGCCTCTGGCTCAGGTGCAGCCGCTTGCGCACCTCGCCGGTGGGGATCCGGAACTCGCCTGCCAGCAGCGCCGCCGTCGTACGGTACCCGTGCGCCGCGCTGTCGCCCAGCCTGTCGTAGGCGGCCAGCAGATCCGTGCCGGCCTTCTCCACACAGCGGCGGGCGACCTCGAGAGCCCGCAGCGCCGCGAGCACCTCTCGCGGTCCCAAGGACCCGCACGCACTGGTCCCACTGCTCACATCGGTGGCCTGATCCATGAGCTGGACGATGTCTGCCGCACGACCGATGAGCGTCTCACGATCCGCATCGGAGAACGGCAGCGCGTAGGCCTGGTCCTCGACCGATCCATCCGGTTGCTGTGCGATCGCCATGGCCACCCCCTTCGACTGTCCGCTCCGTTGCGACATCCCGCAGCCTGGACCACTGCGGCTCACGATCCCGATCACCGAGTGATCGAATACGTTATAGAACAATTTAATCGAACAAGCACGCTCACACCAGAGATCTGACGATTCCGGTTCGGAATTCTTCACGCTTCTGACGGCAGGCAGAAGAGCACCTCCTCACCTGCTCATCGATGCAGGTGAGGAGGTGCTCACTGTGCGTCACAGCGCGTCAGTCACTGACCGACCCGCGCACGCGACCTGTGCACGGCAGCGCTTCCGCGCCGATCCGGGCTCCACGAGCCCCGCAGTCACCGCCGGATCCGCGCCATTCCCGAGTCGTAGACGGGCTCGGCCAGCACCTCGGCGTCCAGCACCCGGCCGAACCGCATGATGCCCAGGCGCGTCCCCGGCACAGCGCGCTCCACCGGCACCCAGGCCAGGCCGATCACCTGGCCGGTCACGTAGCCGAAGTCGGCGCTGGTCACCCAGCCCACGGCCTCGGCGTCCGAGGCCTGGCCGGTCGAGGACTCGGCAACCGCGGCCTCGGTGGAGACGAATGCGGAGCCGTCCCCGACCCCGGCGACGGAGGCGGCGGCGAACACGGGCGCACCGGCCTCGGGCCTGCCGGCGTCCATCCGCATGCCGAAGGCGACCAGTCGGCGGCCGTGGGACGGCTGGGACTCGAGCGCCTCACGGCCCACGAACCCGCCGTCCTTCTGCATGCGGACCGCGAAGCCCAGACCGGCGTCCTCCGGAGTGTCCTCGCGCGTCACGTCCGAACCCCAGGCGCGGTACCCCTTCTCCAGGCGCAGGCTGGAGAACGCGGCGCGACCACCTGCGATGATGCCGTGCGGCGCGCCCGCGGCCATGATCGAGTCCCACAGACGCAGCCCGTGCGCCGCCTCCGTGTAGAGCTCCCAGCCCAGCTCGCCCACGTAGCTGACGCGCAGCGCCAGGACGGGGACGCCGGCAACGCGGATGCGCGCCGCACGGAAGTACCGCAGGCCCTCGTGGCTGATGTCGCCCTCCGTGATGGGCTCGAGGACGTCGCGGGCCCGCGGACCCCACAGCCCCACGCAGCACGTGGAGGTCGTGATGTCGTCCAGCACGACGGTCCCGGACTCCGGCAGCGAGCGAGTGAGCCGGTCGAGGTCCAGCGGCCCGTTCGCGCCGATGAGGTACTCCTCGCCGCCCAGGCTCGTGACGGTCACGTCGGAGAGGATGCCGCCGGTCTCGTCGAGCATGAGCGAGTAGGTGACGGCACCGGGCAGTTTGCCCACCTTGTTCGAGTTGAGCCGCTCCAGCCACTCCGTCGCACCGGCGCCGCGCACGCGGTACCGGGTCAGGGAGGTCATGTCGTAGGCGGCGACGCGGTTGCGGGTGGCCCAGGCCTCGGCGGCGGCGATGGGCGACCAGTTGACCTGGTCCCACGCGTCACGACGGGGCACGGCGACCGGGACGGGCGCGTCGAGGTCCGGCTGCTCGTCGAGCGCCGGATCCGGCAGGACCGTCGACGCGCGCGCCGCGGCACCGAAGGCCTTGACCGGACGCGAGCGGAACTCCGGGTCCGTGAAGAGCGCCGCGTTCTGCTGGTGCCACAGCGCCCGCTCCCAGCCGTTCGCCTCGTCGAAGACGCCGCCGGCATCCTGGATGCGCGTGTGGAACGGGCTGGTCTTGAGGCCCCGCATGACGGTGGTCGCCTGGTGGGAGAACGACACGTCGTAGACCTCGTCGTACGCCTCCGCCGCCCGCTCCCGGATCCACCGGTCGCCCAGCAGCACCGGGTCGAAGCGCGCGAAGTCCAGCTCCTGGGTCGCGATGCCCGGGTCGCCGGTCAGCATCCAGTCGGCCAGCACCTGGGCACACCCCGCCGAGGCCGTCACCCAGATCGCCTGCGCCGCCCAGAATCCGTCCACTCGGGCCGAGGGGCCCAGCATCGGTCCGCCGTCGGGCGTGAAGGAGAAGACGCCGTTGAACTCGTCCTCGAGCGGCAGGTCCTGCAGTGCGGGCAGGATGCGAGCGGCCTCCGCACGGCAGAACTCGAAGTCCTCGTGGGTGAAGCCGCGCTTCGCGGGCTCCTGACCGGTCTCCAGCAGGTGCGCGGTGTCCGTGAGGTCCTGCGGGGCCAACGGCAGCGGCCGGTGCTCGTAGGCGCCGATCCCGATCCGCGTGCCGAACTCGCGGAGGTAGAGGCCGGAACCCTGGTGCCGGAGCATGGGGCGACCCGCCTGGTCGTCTCCCAGCGGGGTGCCGTCCGGTGCAGTGCCGGGCAGGTCCGGGACGGGCGCGGTCCACGCGTAGCCGTGCTCCATCGGGTGCATGGGAAGGTTCAGCCCACCCATCCGTCCCAGCAGGTGCCCCCAGATCCCGCCGGTCGCGATGACGACGTCCGCGGGGATGGCGCGGCGGTGAGCTCCGTCGGCAGCGTTGTCGGCATCGCCGGCTGAGGCGTTCCCGTCCGACTGGGCGGCCTGGGCGGACGCGCCCGCGCTCGCGTCCTCGACCTCGACTCCCGTGACGCGGCCGTCCTCTGTCAGGACGTCGACCACGCGGGTGAGGCCTATCGCCTGGGCCCCGCCGGCCTGGGCCCGCTCCAGCTGGAACTGCACGGCGCGCTTCGAGAAGACGACGCCGTCCGTGGGCGTGTGAAGCGCGCCGATGATCTCCGAGGTGTCGATCCCGGGCCACAGCTGCGCCACCCGGTCCGGCTCGACGAGCTCCGCCGGGACGCCCCACGCGCGGGCGAAGCCCAGGCGGCGTCGCAGCTCCGCCAGCTGCCCCTCCGTCGTCGCGAGCTCGAGCCCGCCGGTCCGATCGAGCACCCGACGGCCGTCGACCTCCAGTCCGTCGAGCTTGTCGAGGGTCCGCTGCGCCAACTGGCACATGACGCGCGAGTTGTTGGTCTGGAACACGAAACCGGGCGCGTGGGAGGAGGAGCCGCCGGTGACGGGCAGCGGCCCCTGGTCCAGCACGGTCACGTCCGTGCAGCCGCGCAGTATCAGCTCGTCCGCCAGCGCGGCGCCCACGACACCGGCTCCGATGATGACGATGCGGGAGGCCGGGTCGATGGGCTGAGGCGCAGAGGCGGAGACCCGGTCCTCCAGGGTGATCGGCCCGCTGGGTGCGACGGCTCGAGCGGAGGTGGCTGGCGTGGTCATGATGCCTCCCGGAGGTGGGACGGAGTGGGGTCTGGCGCTCTGCGGACGGGTCTTCGTCGATCCGATCAGTTGCACATTGAGCAACTGCCGCGTATCGTGCAACTATTCAAGCGTGTGAGGCAGGCCACGTCAAGACGTGCACCACAACCCCAGGAGGGACATGAGCATCCAATCGATCGACCGCGCTGTCGAGGCCCTCGAACTGCTGGCGGAGTCCGGCACCGCCGGCGTGTCGCGCCTGGCCGACCGCCTGGGGGTCCACAAGTCGACCGCCTCGCGGATCCTGTCCTCACTGGCCGCGCACGGGCTCGTCGAGCAGCGCGCCGGCGGCGACTACTCCCTGGGGCTGGGTCTCGTCCGGCTGGCGAGCGCCGTCACGATCCGACCGGACTTCTCCCAGGTCGCCCAGCTGCTGTGCGATCGCGTCGCGGAGGACACGGGCCTCACCGCGAACGTCGCGATCCTGGACGACGGCCACGCCGTCAATGTCTCCCAGACCGTGGGTGCGGGGATCCTCGCCGCCCGCCATTACGTGGGACTGCGCACGCCCGGCCACGCGACGAGCTCCGGCAAGATGCTCCTGGCCCATGCCCCCGAGGCCGCCGCACGCCTGCGGGAGACCGACCTCCCCGCATTCACGCCCGCGACGATCACGTCTGCGGACCGGCTCACCGTCGAACTGGAGGAGGTCGCCGCCCGCGGCTGGGCCGCCTCGAACGAGGAGTGGGAGGAGCACACCACCGCCGTCGCCGTCCCCCTGCGCCTGCCGGGCGGTGACGCCGAGGCCGCCCTCACCGTCACCGGCCCCACCCACAGCCTGCCCCCGGAGTCGTTCGCGCAGACCGCGGCCCGGCTGACGGAGCTGGCCGCCGCGACCGGCCGCTGGCACTGAGGAGGCCGACCCGCCTCAGGCGGTGCGGGGATCGCGCACGATCCCCGGGCCCACCAGCCGGTCGATCCGGCCGAACCAGGGCTTGGACCACGACATGTCCGAGGCCGCCAGCGGCTGGCCGCACGCGCTGCAGACCTCGCCGCGGACGGTCTCCTCGCCGCACGACTCGTGGATGAGGGCCATGTGCCCACCGCCGGCGGGCAGGGCGGTGTGCTTCTCGCCCCAGATCGCCAGCTGCTGGAGGATCGGCAGGAGGTCCGCACCGGCCTCCGTCGCCGCGTAGCCCCGGCGGGACCGCGCCCCGTCGTGGTAGTCGACCCGCTCCAGCAGCCCCGCTTCGACCAGGGAGTGCAGACGGCGGCTCAGGACCGCTTCAGAGACTCCCAGGCTGTCGCGCAGGTGATCGAAGCGCCCATTGCCGTGGAGGACGTCGCGGAGGATGAGCAGGACCCACGGGTCCCCCAGGACGTCGACGGCGCGGGAGACCGGGCAGAGCCGCTCCGACAGATCCGATCGCACTGCCATCGCAGCCTCCTGTCGCCCCATCGTGGTCTAGACTCGCTGACAGTCTACAACTTCGCTCACGAAAGTCATCTACATGGCGCATCCTCCGAGGCACCGCATCCATCCTGCGTGGTGGGTCGCGATCGTCGCGTTCCTGGCCCTCTTCGCCGCCGCCGGTTTCCGAGGTGCCCCCGGTGCCCTCATGGTGCCGCTCCACACGGAGTTCGGCTGGTCCATGAGCATCATGTCCGTCGCGATGAGCATCAACCTGGTGCTCTACGGTCTCGTCGCGCCGTTCGCCGCCGCCCTCATGGACCGGTTCGGGATACGCCGCGTCGTCGCGACCGCCCTCACCCTCATCGCGGTGGGCGCCGGCGGCAGCGTCGTCATGACCGCATCGTGGCAGCTGCTCGTGTTCTGGGGGCTGCTGATCGGCGGCGGGACGGGTGCGATGGCACTCGTCTTCGCCGCGACGATCGCTGAGCGCTGGTTCCTCCGTCGCCGCGGCCTCGTCATGGGCGTCCTGACCGCCGGTGCCGCGACGGGTCAGCTCGTCATCCTCCCGCCGGTCGCCGCGATGGCGGAGACGATCGGCTGGCGCCCCGCCTCCCTGGTGGTCGGCGGGATCGCGCTTCTGGCGGTCCCCCTTGTCATCGCGGTCATCCGCGACCACCCCGAGGACCGGGGCGTCCTCCCCTACGGCGCGGACCCGGACACGTTCGTCCCCGCCCACCGCGCCACGGGCGGTGCGATGAAGCGCGCGATCGAGACACTGCTCATCGCGGCCCGGCACCGGTCGTTCTGGGCACTGGCGCTCGCCTTCGCGATCTGCGGCGCCACGACGAACGGACTGGTGGGCGTCCACTTCATCCCGTCCGCCCACGACCACGGCATGTCGCAGACGACCGCGGCGGGACTCCTGGCCATCGTGGGCGTCTTCGACATCGTCGGCACGATCGCCTCCGGCTGGCTGACGGACCGGTTCAACCCGCGCTTGCTGCTGCTCCTGTACTACGCGTTCCGAGGAGTGGGACTCCTCTTCCTGCCGTGGCTGCTGTCCGACAGCGTCCACCCCAGCATGCTGCTCTTCATCATCATCTACGGCCTCGACTGGGTCGCGACGGTCCCGCCCACCGTCGCGCTGTGCCGGGAGATCTTCGGGGACCGGAGCACGATCGTGTTCGGGTGGGTGTTCGCCTCCCACCAGGTGGGGGCCGCGATCGCGGCGACGGCGGCGGGCGTCGTCCGCGACGAGTTCGGCGCCTACACCTACGCGTGGTGGGGCGGTGCCGCGATGTGCGCGATCGCGGCCGTCCTCTCGATCATGACGCGCGCCTCCGGGAACGAGACACGCGGCAGACGGTCGCCGGTGCCGGTCCAGGGGTGAGATCCTGGACCGGTGCTTCGGACTCATCGCGCTGCAGGACTCGCCGCCGCCCTCGTGACCACCGCCGTCCTGGCGGGCTGCGGGGTGTCCGCGGCGTCACCCGGTGACGGTCCGACGGCGGGGACAGGGGACCTCGGCGTCGAGGGTGGACCCACCGGCCCGGCGACGCCCTCCGCGTCTCCCACCGCAGAACCGACCCCGTTCGCGGCCCCCGAGCAGGCGACGCCCACGGCCCTGCCCACCGACGTGCCGGTGACCGGCAGCGGGGAGTGGGACACGGCCTCGGGATCGGATGAGGCGGACGACGCGGGCGGTGCGAGGGTGTTCGAGGTCGCGATCCGGGTCGAGTCGAACCTGCCGGTGGACGTCGACCAGGCGACCGGCTTCATCATGGAGACCCTGCGCGACGAGCGCGGCTGGGAGGAACTGGACGGGGTGGCGTTCGCCCGCGTCGAGGACGCGGACCAGGCGGACGCCGTCATCAGCATCGCCGCGCCGTCGACGACGGACAGCATGTGCGCGCCCCTCATCACGAACGGCGAGCTGTCCTGCCGCAGCGGCCGCAACGTCATCCTCAACGCGAAACGGTGGGTGTCCGCGACAGACGAGTTCGACTCGCTCACCCAGTACCGCCAGTACCTCATCAACCACGAGGTGGGGCACGCGCTGGGCCACGGACATGAGACGTGCCCGGGTGCGGGCGAGCCGGCACCGCTCATGCAGCAGCAGACGAAGGGGCTCCAGGGCTGCGAGCCCAACGCGTGGCCGTCCGTGGCGTGAGAGTCAGCAGGGCCAGGCCTGCGGGTGGCCGGCGGAACGAGGACTGCAGGCGGATCACGCCTGGTTCGGGCCGTCCAGCGTGACGACTGTCTTGCCCCGCGCGTGACCGGATTCCACGTGGGCGACCGCGCGGGCGGCCTCGTCGAAGGGGAGCACTCGGTCGACGACGACCTCGATCGCTCCGCGCGCCACGAGCTCCGCCACCTGCGCGAAGACCTCCGCGGTGCGGCGGCGGGTCACGCCGCCGCCACCCGCCGCCGAGGCCGCGGCCGGGTCCGCGACACTGCGCACCCGGGCGGTTCCCGGCTGGGGTGAGCGGATCTGCTCCAGGAGATCGATCCCACCGCCAAGAACATCGCCTCCCACGCAGTCGAGCAGTGCGTCGACGCGCCGAGACCCACCCGCAGCTGCCCGCACGCGGTCCTCCCAGCCGGGCCCGGATGCCACGTGCACGCCGCCGAAGCGCTCGACGAGGTCTGCCTTGGCGCTGCTCGCGACGCCGATGACGCGGGCTCCCGCGTGCCGGGCGAGCTGGATCGCGTGGACACCCACTCCCCCGCCGGCACCCAGGACGAGGAGGGTGTCGTCTGCACCGATGCGCAGCTCCTCGAGCGCATCGAATGCCGTGGCCACGGCAACCGGAATGCAGGCGGCTTGTGCGTCGTCGACCCCGTCCGGGATGGGGGTCGCGCTCTGCGCTGTCAGGAGTGTCTGCTCTCCCAGCGCACCGATCCCGGACGCGCAGGATCCGAAGACGCGGTCGCCCACCCGCAGACCGTGCGGCACGTCCGCGCCTGTCTCGAGGACGACGCCCGCGGCCTCGCGGCCCATCGCCATGGGGAACACCGCGGGGAAGGACGTCTGCCGCTGACCCGACCGCACCTTGATGTCGCCGGGATTCACGCTGACTGCCGTGACCCGGATGCGCACGTCTCCTGCGCCCGGGGTAGGTTCCGGGACGCGGTGGACCGCCTGCACGTCGGCTGAGCCGAACCGGTCGAAGCCGTGGATGCGCATGAGCCGGGTCACTCGATCTCCTCTTCGCGAGCCATGAGTGCGACACTACGACAGAGCCCGCCCGATCGAGGAGACCCCACCGCATGCCCGTCACGTTCGCGCATCCGATCGCCGTCGCTCCGCTGGCCCGGTCCGGACTGCCGCTGGCGGCACTGGTCATCGGCTCGATGGTGCCGGACTCCGGACTGTTCATCCGGGCGATCCCGGGTCTCGACACCCTGCTCGTGCGGTTGGGGAACCCCGCACTCCCCTCTGTCCTGCAGCTGCGAGAGATCCTCCACTCGCCGTGGGGCGTCCTCACGATCAACGTCGTCATCGGCCTGCTGTACCTGGCCCTGTGGTGGTGGCTGCTGCGGCCGGCCTACCGGGATGCCCTGCCGAAGCGGTTGCGGGGCCGGACCCACGCGCGGCCCACGGGTCTGCGTCCGTGGCTGCTGGCGGTACCCGCGTTCATGATCGGCGGTCTCACCCACATCGCGTGGGACCAGGTCACGCACCCGTACTCGTGGCTGGCGCAGCGGGTCGACGTCCTGCACTCGTCGATCGCCGGATTCCACATCGCCACCCTCCTGCACTACGGGACGGGGCTCCTGGGACTGCTCGCCGTCGCCTACTGGCTGGTCCGGCGGATCACGAACCGCTCCGAGCACACGGTGCCGCAGATCCTGGAGGACCAGGCGACGTGGATGTTCGCAGTGCCGGCGCTGGCGGCGATGGCAGGCGTCGCCCTGGTGCTCGTCCACGCAGCGCGGGCGACCGTGCCCGGCGCGTTGGACGTCTTCATCCAGGACGTCCTCACGAACTCGACGGCAGCGGCCATCTGCGCCGCGACGGTCATGGCGGTCATCCACCGGCTCCGGGTGGGGCGCATCGAACGGCGGAAGGCGCGCCGCGCGTCGCATCGCCGTCTCGCGACCTCGTGACCCGAGGCGACTGAGTCGACGCAGCCGGTGTTCGCAGCCTCGACCGCGTTCGCTGGGCTCTGCCTGTGACGGTCACCGCGATCGCACGGCGGTCACCCTCGCAGGGCGAGCGCGAACGGCAGCACCGCATTCGCGCCGGCGAGCATGAGCTCGCGTGCGCAGACGGTGAGCGTCCAGCGGGACACCACCAGGTCGTCGACCAGCAGCACGGTCCGGCCGTGCACCTGCTCCGCCTGCTCCGGCGACAGGGCGAACGCGTTGTGGACCTCCTTGAGACGGAAAGCGCTGTTGACGTCCGGGCCCCCGTGGTCGTGGACCAGCTGGAGGTCGCCCAGATCCGTGAGTCGTCCCGTCGCCGCCAGGTTCGCGGCCAGCGAGCGGACGGTCTGCGGCCTTCGTGTGCTGGGAACCGCGATGACCTCATCCGGGCGGTGCTCCCAGTTCCACTGCTGCAGGGTCTGGACGCAGAGGGCTCCGATGTCGTCCGGCACCGGTCCATCGGCGGCGTTGGGGGCCAGGAACTCCCGCAGCCGCTGTCCCGCACCCAGGTCCGTGAGGCGGGCGACGGCGCGCCCCTCTGCGGCACGCTGCTCCGCAGGGATCCGCCCGGACAGGGAGACACCCAGGTTCGACATGCCGGTGGGCCACTGGCCGCGCGGCTCGATGGGGATGCCCACGGAGGACAGCGCTGCACGTGCCTTGTGCCGCGCCTCGTCACTCACGTCGTCGGACCACCACTGCGCATCGCAGTTGTCGCACCGGCCGCAGTCCTGCGGGTCAGGGTCGTCCAGTGCTTCGGTGAGGAAGCGCATGCGGCACATCGTGGTCGATTCGTAGTCGAGCATCGACTGCGCCTCCGCCCGCCGCACCTCCGCGACCGTCCGGTAGCGCTCCCCGTCGTACTCCCATCCCGCACCCGTGGAGGCGTACCCGCCGCGGACCCGCTCGACCGCACCGTCGACGCTGAGGGTCTTGAGCAGCAGTTCGAGCCTGCCGCGACGCACGCCCACGCGGGTCTCCAGAGCAGGCACGGACAGCGTCCCCTCGTGGGCCAACGCGTCGAGCACCGCACGCGCGTCGTCCTCCTCCGGCATCGAGGCCGTCGCGAAGTACTCCCAGATGTCCTCGTCCTCGCGCCCCGGCATGAGCAGGACGTCCGCGGAGCTGGTCGCACGCCCCGCACGGCCCACCTGCTGGTAGTACGCGACGGGCGACGACGGCGCGCCCATGTGGATGACGAAGCCCAGGTCCGGCTTGTCGAAGCCCATGCCCAGGGCGGACGTGGCGACCAGCGCCTTGACGCGGTTCTCCTTGAGCGCGGCCTCCAGCTGCTCGCGCTCCTCCGGGTCCGTGCCACCGGTGTAGGTCGCGACGTCCCAGCCGGCTTCGCGCAGCGCGCGCGTCGCGTCCTGCGCCGCGGCGACCGTGAGCGTGTAGATGATGCCGGAGCCCAGGAAGTCGCCCAGGTGCTCCGCCAACCAGGCCAGTCGCACGCCGGGCGGGCGCACTCCTGTGACGCCCAGGCGCAGCGAGGCGCGCGCCAGCGGGCCGCGGATCACGAGGGTGTCGTCGCCCAGCTGCTCCGCCACGTCCGCGACGACGCGGGAGTTGGCGGTCGCGGTCGTCGCGAGGACGGGCGTGCCCGGGGGCAGCTCGCGGATCATCGCGCCGATCCGGCGGTAGTCGGGGCGGAAGTCGTGGCCCCAGTCGGAGATGCAGTGCGCCTCGTCCACGACGATCATGCCGATGGAGCCCAGCAGGTCCGGCATGACGGAGTCGCGGAAGGACGGGTTGGTGAGCCGCTCCGGTGACACGAGGAGGACGTCGACCCGACCGGCGGCCAGGTCCTCCCGCACCTCGTCCCATTCCGTCATGTTCGCGGAGTTGAGCGTCCGCGCCACGACACCGGCGCGCGCCGCAGCGGCGACCTGGTCGCGCATGAGTGCGAGCAGCGGGGAGATGATGAGGGAGGGGCCGCGGCCGGCCTGTCGCATGAGCTTGGCCGCGATGAAGTAGACGGCGGACTTGCCCCAGCCGGTCCGCTGGACGACGAGGGCGCGGCGGCGGTCCGCGACGAGCGCCTCGATCGCTTCCGCCTGGCCGTCCCGCAGCCGCGCATCCTCGCGGCCGGTCAGCTCTACGAGGAGCCGGGTGGCCGCATCCAGCAGGGTCGTGGTCGATCCGTCGTCATGGCTGCCGTCGTCATACATGGGGCGCCTCCGCTCGTCCTGGCTCGTCGTCTTCAGCAGGATCCGGGTCCCGCGGTCAGCGAGACCTCTTGTGGGGAACTCTAGGGGAGGGCACGGACACACGGCCTCCACGACCGGGCTCAGGGCACAGGCCCCGGGCTGCGGCCGGGGCACGGTCGTCCGCGGAACAGGCGACCGCAACCAGGGCCGCGGCGTCGCAGTGTCCGTATCAGTGCGTGGCGGTCGTCTGCTGGTGCAGAGCCAGACGGGGTTCCCCGTCCACGAGGACATAGGTGCTGGTCATGAGTGCCTCGAACGGGGGCTCATCGCCTCGCGATGCGACAGCCCGGTAGACGAGGACGGCTGCATCCGCGCCGATCGGGACGACGCGGTGCTCGCTCATCGCACAGCGATCCCAGGTCGGTACCCCATCGAGCGATGCCACGACGGCGTCTCGATCCATGACCATGCCATTCACGAGGACCATGAGGCCGTCGTCAGTCATCAGTTCGCCGTAGTACGAGCCGCCGGTGCCGTCGCACAGCGAGTCCCAGCCCCGTCTCTCGAGGCGCACGAGGGTGTCCCTCGACAGGTCTCCCACAGCACCCGTCTCGCCCCACCGCTGCATCGCATCGCGCAGATGGTCCGGAGCCAGCATGAACATCGGCTCGATCTCCTCCCACCCCGGCTCCTTCACGCGTCGGCTGTACGCCGCGTGCGCCGCATCGATCGGGTTGGACTCGTCGAGGCCGCCCCCGTCCTCGCCCATGAGAGACAGGTGGTAGATCCACAGCGACCCGTCCGCCTCGCGGTTCCGGAACGTCGCCTCGAACACCGCGCGCTCGGCCGGAAGAGCCGCGACCGCCTCGTCGTAGCGGTCGGTCAGCACCGTCATCCACTCCTGCAGCTCGTCCTCGTGCCCCTCGACGACGCGGGAGCGGCTGAGTTCCAGCCGCAGTCCCGGCGGCACGGTCGGAGGCATCGGGAACCCCGCGAACTCGCGAGGTACGGGACGGAACGGAATGCGCGGGACGTCGTCGTCAGCCATGCGCATCACCCTGCCACACTCCGACATGAACCGACCCCGCCCTGGTCCGCGTCCGCACCCCCTGCTATCGTCTGTGTCACATGTTCCGGGGACGGTGAGATTCCGTACCGGCGGTGACAGTCCGCGAGCCGCGCCACTCTTCACGGAGGGGCCGGTTGACTCGGTGAAATTCCGAGACCGACAGTGAAAGTCTGGATGGGAGGAGCATCGTGAGCGCGGGTGAACTGCACCGCGTCACGGTTCGCACAGGCGAACCCTGACGTGCATCCCCACGCAGCTCCGTCGGACCGTTCCGACGGATCACCTCCCTCGACTCGGACACCGGTCCGAGGAGAGATGAATGGATCAGTCGCCGCAGACGATCCCCCACGCATCCGTCGTCGCCGCGATGGATGCCGCCCTCGCAGCCGCCCGCCTGGGCGTCCGGGGAGCGAACCCGCTGGTGGGCGCCGCCATTATCGCCCCGGACGGCACTGCCATCACAGGTCACCACGCGGGCGCCGGCACCGCGCACGCCGAGCCCACCGCCATCCGCGCAGCCCGGTCCGCCGGCATCGACCTGACCGCCTCGACCCTGTGCGTCACGCTCGAGCCCTGCTCGCACCACGGCCGCACGCCCCCGTGCACGGACCTCATCCTGGAGACCGGGATCCCCGAGGTCGTCCTCGCCTCCGCGGATCCCAACCCCGCCGCTGCGGGCGGCGCACAGCGACTGCGCGAGGCCGGTGTCCGCGTCACGACCGGCGTCCGCGAGGCCCAGGCCCGCGCCCTCAACGCGCGCTGGCTCACCGCTGTGGGCGAGCGCCGTCCCTTCGTCACCGTCAAGATCGCGCAGAGTCTGGACGGCCGGATCGCCGCTGCGGACGGCACCTCCCAGTGGATCACCTCAGCGGCCTCCCGTGCTCGCGTCCACACCCTGCGCGCCCGGGCCGACGCCGTCATCGTGGGCACCGGGACCGCCCTGGCGGACGACCCGCGACTCACCGCCCGCCCCGCCGCCGAGGCCGCTGAGACTTCCGAGGCCGAGATCACCCAGCCCGTCCCCGTCGTCGTCGGGATGCGGGGCCTCGACCCCGCCTCGCACCTGGCGCAGGATCCGCGCACGATCCATCTGCGCACGCGCGATCCCCGCTCGGCGCTCGAGGATCTCAAGACGCGCGGCCTCGACCACGTCCTCGTCGAGGGCGGCGCGCAGCTGGCCGGTGCGCTGGTGCGCGCGGACCTGGTCGACGAGCTGGAGCTCCACATCGCGCCGCTCCTCCTGGGCGACGGGCTGACCGGTCTCGCAGACCTGGGCATCACGACCCTGGCGGACGGCATCCGCTGGGTGTCGGACCCCGTCGAGCCGCTGTCGGACAGCGCGCCGAATCCGGACACCCTCCTTCGGCTCAGTCCTACTCCCGCACCCACGAAAGGCAGCTGACCCATGTTCACCGGAATCATCGAGGAGATGGGCGAGGTCGTCTCGCTCGTGCCGACGGGTGAGGGCTCGGCGGTGCTGACCCTGCGCGCAGGCAGGGTCCTGGACGGGTTGCCGGACGGGGGCTCGCTGGCAGTGAACGGCGTGTGCCTCACCCAGGCGCCCAACGCCGGAGCCACGGCTGCAGCACGAGACACCGTCGCACAGCCGACCCCGGCCTCGGCGACGGGGTCGTCCGTCCCAGGCCCGGCCTCGGGCCTCTTCACCGCCCACGTCATGGGCGAGACCCTCACCCGCACGACGGTGGGCCGGCTGTCCCCCGGCGACCCCGTCAACCTCGAGCGGTGCCCGCGCGCGGGCGACCGGTTCGACGGGCACATCGTGCAGGGCCACGTCGACGGGACGGGCACCGTGCTGGCCGTCGTCGACGAGGGCGACTGGGTGCGCGTGCGCATCGGCCTGCCCGCAGAGCTGGCCCCGTTCACAGCGGAGAAGGGGTCGATCGCGCTCGACGGGATCTCGCTCACGATCTCCGCGGTGAGCCCCGCGCACCCGGACGACGATCAGCACTGGGTCGAGGTCAGCCTCATCCCCGTCACCCTGGCCGCGACCCGCATGGGTGTGCTGCGGGAGCGTGACGCGGTCAACGTCGAGGTCGACGTCATCGCGAAGTACGCCGCCCGCCTCACGGAGTTCCGGACCGCCGCTCCCACACCGACCACCTCAGAAGGAGACCTGTCATGATCCGCCTCGACACCATCGACACCGCGCTGGCCGCCCTGCGCGACCGGCGGCCCGTCATCGTCGTCGATGACGAGGACCGCGAGAATGAGGGCGACCTCATCATGCCCGCCACGACGATGACCCCGGAGTGGATGGGTTTCATCATCCGGCACACCTCGGGGGTCGTGTGCGCGCCGATGCCGGCGGCTCGGGCACAGGCGCTGGACCTGCCTCCCATGACGGCCGTGAACGAGGACGCGAAGGGCACCGCCTACACCGTCACCTGCGACGCGGCGACCGGCGTCACGACGGGGATCAGCGCCGCGGACCGCACCGTCACCGTCCACACCCTGGCGACCGAGTCCCCGGACCCCGCCTCGATCACCCGGCCCGGCCACGTCCTGCCGCTCATCGCCCGCGACGGCGGGGTCCGCGAACGCCCCGGCCACACGGAGGCCGGCGTCGAGCTGTGCCGCCTGGCGGATCTGGGCGAGGTCGCCGTCATCGCCGAGCTCGTCCACGACCACGGCCCCATGCTGCGCGGCGACGACCTGCGCGTCTTCGCGGACGCCCACGGCCTGCCGCTCATCTCGATCGCGGACCTCATCGCGCACCTGGACGCTGCGGACGCCGTCGCGACGGGGCTCCCGCAGGAGCCCCTGGGCCCCGCGCCCGAGGTCGTCGCCACCCCCGCCGTCACCCTCCCCACCCCGCACGGGGACTTCCGCACCCGCGCGTGGCGTCAGCTGGATCCGCAGGGGCGTCCCGGCACCGAGCACCTGACCCTCGAGGCGGGGCTGACCGCGGACCCTGCTGCGGCCTCGTCGGCGGTGGGCACGGGGCAGTCTGCTTCACCGGAGCAGACGCCCCTGGGGACGACCGCGGAGCAGCCAGCGGCGGTTCCCGCGGACGCACCTCTGGTCCGCGTGCACTCCGAGTGCCTGACCGGGGACGCGTTCGGGTCGCACCGCTGCGACTGCGGCGAGCAGCTGGACGAGTCGCTGGACCTCGTCGCGCAGCACGGCGGCGTCGTCGTGTACGTGCGCGGGCACGAGGGCCGCGGCATCGGGCTGTGGGAGAAGATCCGGGCGTACGGGCTGCAGGAGCAGGGTGCGGACACGGTCGACGCGAACCTGCAGCTGGGACATCCGGAGGACGCGCGCGACTACCGTGCCGCCGCCGCGATCCTCACCGACATGGGGCTCACCCGCGTGCGCCTGCTGACGAACAACCCCGCGAAGATCAACGCGCTGCGGGCGCACGGCATCGATGTCGTCGACCGCGTCCCGCTCGAGGCGACCGCCCGCCCCCAGAACGCCCACTACCTCGCGACGAAGCGGGCCCGCATGCAGCACCTGCTGGAGGCGAGCGCACCCGCACCCACCACCGACACCTCCGCTCACGACAGGAAGGCATCCTGATGGCCCACCACGGCGCTCCCACCTCCGTCCTCTCCCCCACGGACACGCAGAATCCGGAGGACTCGCTCAACACCCTCTCCGTCGCGATCGTCGCCTCGTCCTGGCACGACACCGTCATGGACGGGCTCATCGCGGGTGCTCAGCGCGCGACCCGCGACGCGGGCCTCTCCCCCGTCCTGGTCCGGGCGCCCGGCAGCTTCGAGCTGCCCGTCATCGCCGCGGAACTCGCAGAACGCTTCGACGCAGTCGTCGCCCTGGGTGTCGTCATCCGCGGTGGCACTCCCCACTTCGACTACGTGTGCGGCGCCGCGACGGACGGACTCACGCGGGCCTCGCTGGAGTCGCGCACACCCATCGGATTCGGCCTGCTGACCTGCGACACGGACGAGCAGGCGCTCGACCGGGCGGGTCTGGCCGACCGCGGCGACGGTCAGCCGTCCGCTGAGGACAAGGGGTACGAGGCGACCGCCGCCGCGCTGGAGACGGCAGCGACGCTGCGGCGCATCCGTCGGAGCTGAGACGACTCCCCGATCCGGATCAGGGACAATGGCACCCATGCCCGTCCTGCCGCACCGCTCACCCGCGGACCACTTCGCGCTGACGGCGCGGACCGCTGCGCGGCGCGTCATGCGCAGCTATTCGACGTCGTTCTCGCTGGCCACGTCCGCTCTGCCGGGGCGCATCCGCGCACACATCGAAGCGGTGTACGCGATGGTGCGCGTCGCGGACGAGCTGGTCGACGGCGCCTGGGAGGGCGCGGATCCTGCGGACCTCCACGTGGAGCTGGACCGGTTCGAGACCGTCATCACCCGCGCGGTGCAGACGGGGTTCTCCACGGACCTCGTCGCCCACGCGTTCGCGCTGACCGCCCGCCGCACGGGCATCGGCCCCGCCCAGTGGGAGCCGTTCTTCGCGTCGATGCGCTCCGACATCCCGGCAGATCCCGTCACCGCCACCGTCCTCTCCCGCGACCAGCTCGTCGCCTACATCCACGGCTCCGCCGAAGTCGTGGGCGAAATGTGCGTCCTCGCCTTCTTCGACGGCGCTCCGCTGCCCGCGGATGCGGAACACCGGCTGCTGCCGGGGGCCCGAGCCCTGGGCTCTGCGTTCCAGAAGGTCAACTTCCTGCGCGACATCGCGCACGACTCCGCCCGCCTGAGGCGCGGCTACGTCGTGGCACCGGGGCAGGCGCAGACCGGCTTCACGACCGGGGACCGCGACCGTCTGACCGGCCAGATCTTCGCGGAACTCGCCCGGGCCGCGCCCGCGATCGACCTGCTGCCCACGCGTGTCCGACCTGCCGTGTGGACGGCCTTCGGCGTGTTCGCCGAGCTCACCCACCGCATCGCGGCCACCCCCGCCCACCGGATCGCGCGCACCCGCATCCGTGTGCCGGACCCCGTCAAGGCGGGCCTGGCCGCGCGCGCCGCGGCCGGTCGTCCCCGCACCTCGTGGCCGGGGCTCGACCGAGCAGCTGCGGACCTGGGCGCGACGGACGGCGCACACACCCGGTCCGCCACCACGAGCACGGAGGGTGACTCAGCATGAGTGAGGTCGTCGTCATCGGCGCCGGCATCGCCGGACTCGCGACCGCGGCGCTGGCCGCGCAGGACGGGCACGACGTGACCGTCCTGGAGCGCCGCGACCAGGTGGGCGGACGCGCTGGCACGCACGAGGAGGCCGGTTACCTCTTCGACACGGGTCCGTCCTGGTACCTCATGCCCGAGGTCTTCGACGCCTTCTTCCGCCGCTTCGGCACCAGCGCCGCGCAGGAGCTGGACCTCATCGACCTGCCCGTCTCCTACCGCCTGTTCCCCGGCCACCGCCACGCGGACACGGCCCCCGCCGCAGGATCCGACACCGCGTCAGCAGGCGACACGGGTCTCCCGTCTGCCGGGCACGCCGACTCGTTCCCCTCTCCCCTCGACATCGTCCCGGACCGCGAGGCCCTCCATACGCTCGCGGAGGCACTGGAGCCCGGCTCGTCGGCCGCCCTCGACGACCACCTCGACAGCGCCTCCCGCCTCTACGACCTGGCCAGCGTGCACGCACTGCGCACCGACTTCGGCCGCGAGCACCGCGGCCCCACCGGACTGGCGGGCCGGGTGCGGAGTCTGGGCGGCCTCGGCAGCGGGGTGCTGGCCGCAGCGGGGCGGGACCCCGGCACCCGGGCAGTCCTGCCCCAGCTGCCGGGCCTCCTGACCGGCAGCCTCCGCGACCACGTCCACGCGCGGTTCCGGCAACCGCTGCTGCGGCAGATCCTCCTGTACCCGTCCGTGTTCCTCGCGACGGACCCACAGCGGACGCCCGCGCTGTACCACCTCATGAGCCGCATGGACCTCATCGACGGCGTGCAGTATCCGCGCGGCGGGTTCGGCACCCTCATCGACGCGTTCGCGCGGCTGGCCCGCGACGCGGGCGCACGGATCCGCACGGGCGCGGACGTGCTGTCGCTGCGGCCGGGTCCGCGTCGCGGTCGCCGCTGGGACCGCTCCATCGCCGAGGTCGTCGCCCGGACCGCGGACGGCGTCCTCACGCTGGAGCCGGACTGGGTCGTGGCCGCGTGCGACCTCCACCACGTGGAGACCCGGCTGCTGCCGCCCGCGCTGGTGAGCGTCCCGGCGCGGGTGTGGGAGAAGCGAGACCCGGGGATGGGCGCGCTCACGATCCTGCTGGGGGTCGAGGGCCGCGTGCCCGGACTGCAGCACCACAATCTGTTCTTCACCGACGACTGGGAGGCGAACTTCGCCTCCGTCTTCGGCGGGCGCGCAGCGGGGCCGCCGGAACCCGCGAGCACGTATGTGTGCGCACCCAGCGTCACGGATGCGGGCGTGGCGCCGGACGGGTGCGAGAACCTCTTCATCCTCGTCCCGTTCCCCGCGAACCCGTCGCTGCGGGCAGGCCAGGCGGAGCTGGAGGCGTACGCGGACCGGGTCATCGACTCCGTGGGAGCACGGGTGGGGGCGCCGGATCTGCGGCAGCGGACGCGGGTGCGGCGCGTGCAGGCGCCCGGGGACTTCGCGCACGAGTTCCACGCGTGGTCCGGGACCGCGCTGGGGCCCGCGCACACGCTGGGCCAGAGCGCGATGTTCCGCGATTCCGTCGTGTCGCCGCGAGTGCCCAACCTGCTGCGGGCCGGCGCGTTCACCGCACCCGGGGTGGGGCTGCCCATGTGCGTCATGAGCGCGGAGAACGCGATCGACGCCCTGCGGTTCCTGGAGGGCGCATGAGTGCGGCGGTGGCTGCGGGGACGGTTGCACTTGTGGCACAGGAGGCACAGCCCCTGGGAGCGTTCACGCCGTTCGCGTACACCGCGTGCCTGCTGTTCAGCCTCTTCGGGATGCTCATGCTCGACTGGCGGCACCGCCTGTTCTGGTTCGCGGATGCCCGGCGGGCGGCGATCGTCCACGTCGTCGGGGTCGCGGCATTCCTCCTGTGGGATGCGGGCGGGATCGCGCTGGGCGTCTTCTTCCGCGGCGAGACCCCCTATATGACGGGGGTGCTGCTGGCCCCCGAGCTGCCCGTCGAGGAGCTCCTCTTCCTCATCTTCCTCTGCTGGCTCACGATGAACGTGTACACGGGTGCAGTGCGGCTGCTGGAGCGGCGGAGGGAGCGGGCATGACGTACTGGATCCTGAATGCGGTGTTCCTCGTGGCCGCGGTCGCGGTGCTCGTGGCGGCGCTGCGGTCAGGCCGCTCTGCGGACACGGGCTCCGGGCCGGGCATGGACTCCGGGCCGGGTGGCACGCGCAGCACACGACGCCTGAACCGGCGGGCGCTGGGCATCACCGCGCTGGTCCTCCTCACCCTCACCGCCGTGTTCGACAACATCATGATCGGGGTGGGGCTCGTGGACTACGGGGCCGCGCAGATCTCCGGCGTGCGCCTGGGCATCATGCCGATCGAGGACTTCGCCTACACCGTGTTCGCCGTCCTCGCGCTGCCGGCGCTGTGGACGCTGCTGCCGGGCTCCACGTCCCGTCGGGCAGGTCGCCCCGCGGTCGGCCGGGCGGTACGGGCGGGGGCGGCCGCGGCCTCGGCGACGGAGGGAACACCATGACGACTGACCAGCCCCGATCCGAAGCACCCCTCTCCGCCGGCCGGCGGCTGCGGCACCTGTTCTGGACCTCGAGGCCGCTGTCGTGGATCAACACCGCGTACCCGTTCGGGGCGGCCTGGCTGCTGGCCGGTGGCGACCTGGGCCCCACGTTCTGGGCGGGCTGCTTCTTCTTCCTCGTCCCCTACAACCTGGCGATGTACGGGATCAACGACGTCTTCGACTATGAGTCCGACCTCCGCAACCCGCGCAAGGGCGGCGTCGAGGGCGACGTCCTGGACCGCCGCGTCCACCGCACCGTCATCCTCGCTGCCGTCGTCGCGTGCCTGCCCTTCGTCGTGTGGCTGGCGGTCGCGGGCCATCCGGCGGTGCTGCCGGTGCTGGCGCTGTCCCTCTTCGCGGTCGTCGCGTACTCCGCGCGCGGGCTGCGGTTCAAGGAGATCCCGTTCCTGGACTCGCTGACCTCCTCGACCCACTTCTCCTCACCCGCGTGGGTCGCACTCGCGGCGCTGGGTGTGTGGCCCACGGCGGCCGGCTGGTTCGGCCTGGGCGCGTTCTTCCTGTGGGGTGCCGCCAGCCAGGCGTTCGGCGCGGTGCAGGACGTGGGCCCCGACCGCGAGGCCGGCATCGCCTCGATCGCGACCGTCCTGGGTGCGCGGGCCACCGTGTGGGTCGCGCTCATCGGGTACGCCGCGGCCGGCCTGCTGGCGCTGGGAACGGGACCGGTGCTGGGATGGGCGGCCCTGGGCGCGCTGCCGTATCTGGTCTCCGTCGCCCGGTTCGCCCGCATCACGGACGACACGTCCGCACAGGCACACCGCGGCTGGGTGTCCTTCCTCTGGCTCAACTACGCCGTGGGATTCGGTGTCACCATGCTGCTCCTCGTCCATGCGGGCCTCCTGCCGCCGGGCTGAGCGCTCCTGCCGCGTTGAGCGCTCCTGCCGCCGGGCCGGGTTCCCTCCACCACCGTCAACCGCACCCGGCCCCATGGCCCCCTACACTGCGAGGCATGAGCGCTTCCCACCTCCACATCATCGCCCTGGGCGGCACGATCGCCTCCGTCCCGCAGGAGGACGCGGCCTCCGGCGTCGCTCCCACCGTGGGTGCGGAGCAGATCGCCGCCGCCGCGCACCTCGACACCCTCGACCTGCCCGGCGGTCCGCCGCACGTGACCTTCGAGCAGCTGGCGCAGGTGGGCTCGGGCTCCATCACGCTCGCCCACCTCTTCGCAGCAGTCCGCTCGATCCGCGCCGCCGCGGCGTCCGGCGCCCACGGGGTCGTCCTCACGCAGGGCACGGACACGCTCGAGGACTCCGCCTTCGTCCTCTCGCTCCTGAACGACGCGGGCATCCCCGTCGTGCTGAACGGTGCGATGCGCAATCCCTCACTCCCGGGCGCGGACGGTGGCGCGAACGTGCGCGCGGCGGCCATCACCGCACTGGACGCGCGCGTCCGCGCGCTGGCGGCGGACCGGCGACTGGCCGCGTCCCTCGTCTTCGCGGACGAGGTCTTCGACCCGGCGACCGTCGTGAAGGCGCACACGACCTCGGTCGCGGCGTTCTCCGCCAGCCCCGGGCAGGGTCCGCTGGGCTGGATCTCCGAGGACCGGCTCATCCTCCCCCACACCCCCACCGAGGCCCCGGTCCCGGACGGCTGGACCGTCCCGCCGTCACCGGCGGACCCCGCAGCGCTGCCGCGCGTCGCCCTCATCGAGGCCGGGCTGGACGACGACCTGGTCCTGCTCGACGGTCTGGCCGCAGCGGGGTATCGCGGCTGCGTCCTCGCCGGTGTGGGCGGCGGGCACGTCCCCGCGGGGACGGCTGAGCGCGTGGGAGCGCTGGCCACGCGCATGCCCGTCGTGCTCGCGTCCCGGACCGGGGCCGGCGCAGTGCTCCAGCGGACGTACGGCTATCCGGGTGCGGAGATCGACCTGCTGGGCCGCGGACTCGTCCCCGCGGGAACACTGAATGCACGGAAGGCGCGGCTGGCACTCATCCTGGCGCTGGAGTTCGGGACGGACTTCCCGCAGCTCTGAGCGGGAGCCACGCACTCACGGAGACACGACGAGACTCTTGATCTGCGACGAAGCTTCGTCGCAGATCAAGAGTCTCGTTGCTGTCACTCCGCGATCTTCACGACCGTCTTGCCGAAGTTCTTCCCCGCCAGCATGTCGTTGAACGCATCCAGCACGTTGTCGAACCCGTCGATGACCTCCTCCTGGTACTTCACCTGGCCGGACTTCACCCACTGCGTCATGTCGCGCAGGAAATCGTCGTGCATCGACTCGACGAACTCGTTCTGGATGAAGCCGCGCAGGGTCAGCGACTTCGTGAGGACGGACCGCATGACGCGCTCCATCGAGCCGGCCGGAGCGAACTCGGACGTGCCGTTGTACTGGGCGACCAGGCCGCACACCGGCACGCGGGCGAACGTGTTGAGCCGCGGCAGCACCGCGTCCCAGACCGCTCCGCCCACGTTCTCGAAGTAGACGTCGATGCCGTCCGGTGCCGCCGCCTTGAGCTCCGCCCGCAGATCGCCGCTGCGGTGGTCGAGCGCCTGATCGAAGCCGAACTCGCGCAGCAGGTCGACCTTCTTCTGGCCACCGGCGATGCCGATCGCCGTCGCGCCCTTGACCTTCGCGATCTGACCGACCGCGGACCCCACGGGACCGGTGGCGGCGGCGACCGCAACGGTCTCGCCCGGCTGCGGCTTGCCCAGCGCCAGCAGGCCGGCGTACGCGGTGAAGCCGGGCATGCCCAGGACGCCCAGTGCGGTGGTGACCGGGACGTCGGCGGGGTCGAGCACGCGCAGGACGCTCGCGTCCTCCACCGAGTACTCCGCCCAGCCCCCGTAGCCCAGCACGATGTCGCCCACGGCGACGGCGTCCGATTCGGTGGCCACGACCTCGGAGACGGTCGCGCCCACCATGAGCCCGCCGATCTCCACCGGGGCCGCGTACGACTTCGCATCGTCCATGCGGCCGCGCATGTAGGGGTCCAGGGACAGGTAGAGGGTGCGGAGGACGGCCTGGCCCTCGCGCGGGGTGGGGATCGGCTTCTGCGCGATCTCGAAGTTCTGGGCCGTGGGCGCGCCCTGCGGGCGGGAGGCCAGGCGGTAGCTGCGGTAGGTCGTCGTCATCGAGGTCCCCTTCTCTGCCGGATGCGGCATCTCGTCGCGCGGCGGCGCCTGCTGCACGGGCGCGCGTCCTCGCACTGGTGAGCCGCCCCGCACTGCGCTGGGGCGACGCTCGCCACAACCCTACTAGGATCGCCGCCATGACCGAACGTTCGCTCCCCACCCTGCTGCTGACCGCATTCGGGCCGTTCGGCGGGGACGGGTACAACCCCACCCAGCACGCTCTGGACCCCGTCGCCGAGGCCGTGGCCGGTCACGCTCGCGTCGTCACCGAGGTCCTCCCCGTCGAGTACGCCGCCGCGTGCGACCGGATCCGGGAACTCATCCGTGCGCACCACCCCGACGTGGTCGTGAGCCTGGGGCTGGCCGCCGGGCGCACGGCGATCACCCCGGAGCGGGTCGCGATCAACCTCGCGGAGGCGCGCATCCCGGACGAGACCGGCGCCCGGCCGCTGGGCCTCCCCCTGGTCGACGGTGCACGTGCCGCGCACTTCTCCACGCTGCCGGTCGCCGCGATGGTGGAGGCGGTGGCCGCGGTCGACGCGCCCGCGGCGGTGTCGTACTCGGCGGGGACGTTCGTGTGCAACGCGGTCATGTACGCAGCACTGGAGGAGATCCGGGTGCAGGAGGAGAACCGGGCGCTGGAGGATGCTCGGATGCTGAGGGATACAGGTACTGCCGGGAATCGGGCGAGGGCCTCGGCCGTCGCCGGGTTCATCCACGTGCCCCAGGCGACGGAGGCGGACAGCGCAGCGGCGGATGCGGGTGGCGCCCGCACGCGTGAGGGGTCGATGACCCAGGCCCAGATTGACCGCGGCCTCAGCGCCGCGGTCCGTGCCGCGGTCGAGCATCGCGGCAGTCCACCCGTCGCCCCGCAGGGCGCTCTGCACGCGGCACGGGTTCCGGGCATCGGAGAGGAACGGGCTCCGGGCATCGGCGCGACGGACTGACGGACTGGCAGAACACCATCTACTTCGCACGATTCTCGCGGTGTGCGACGAAGGTTCGTCGCACACCGCGAGAATCGTTGTGATTCACGGACTCAGCGAGGAAGAGCCGGCCTCGCGCGCGGTCGCTCCGAGGGCAACGGCTCCTGTGCCGCCGGCTCAGACGTCGTCGGGGTCGTCCACGTCGGACGCGTCGTCCTCGGCATCAGCATTGGCCTCGTCCTCCGCATCCGTGTCGTCGTCCGGATCGCCGTAGACTGTCTGCGGGTCGGCGTAGGAGACGTAGACGTCGCCGCTGGAGGCACTGGCCGTGATCGGGACGACGCCGTCACCGGGCTTCGTCTCCGTGATGTCGATCGAGGCGGTGCCGTTGTTCGTGTCCGCATCGACCGAGTAGCCGTCGACATTCTGGCCGCGCACGCGATCCTCGCGCGGCACGTTCACATCGACCATGCCGGTCGTCGTCGTGGCGCTGATGCCGTCCACCGGCACTGCGGACTCGCCCAGGGTCAGGTCCATCCCACCCGTGCGCGTGTGCGCGGTGAGCTCCTGCGAGACGTTCACCCGCTGCGTCTCGAGGTAGCCGGTCGTCGACTCCATGCTGAGGGTGTCCATCGTCCCGGTCACATCGATGTAGCCCGCGCCGGTCTCGACGGCCACGTCCTGCGCGATCACGTCGAGACTCATCGCACCGGCCTCCGACATCGCGTTCACGGACCCGAACTCGCCGATCACCTCGGTGAAGCCCCAGCGGGTGACCACGTCCAGCGCCAGCTCCTGCGCGTACTCCGTGGGCAGCTCGATCTCGACGTTCGTCTCCTCGCCGGCAACGCCCGGGAACCAGTCAGCGCTCCGGTCCCTCCCCTCGAGCGTCAGGGTCGTCGCCCCGTTCGCGTCCTCGATCTGAGGAGTCGTCGAGCGGGATTCCTGACCCACGTGGGACACGTGCGCCACGGGAGCGTCGAACTCGTCGCCCACCGTCACGCGGACGGTCGCCGCCGCCACATCGACCGCGAGGGCGTCCGCCTCGAGTGGCAGGTCGTGCGTCGACTCCTCGTGGACGAGTCCCACGAGGGACGTTCCCGTGAACGCCATCGCGGACACCGGGAGGATGAGGGCGAGCGCGCCCACGATCCCGATGATCGTGCGCCACGCGGTCCGCGACGAGCGACCCAGCGTGAGCGTCGTCGCCGGGCCCGCCGCCTGCGACTGCACCGGGCGGGGCTGAGCCGCGGCCTGCTGTGCGGAGGTCTGCGCTGCGGGTCCACCGACCGGAGCGGGGTACGGAGCTCCTGCAGGATGGCCCGGACCCGGCCCACCGGGCAGCGAGTGCGCCGCGTACTGCTGCGTGGACTGGGGGCCGGGGGCACCGTGTTGAGGTCCGGGCCGACCGTGCGCGGGGTACTGCGCCGTCGAGTACTGCTGGGTGGGCTGCTGTCCGGGTGCCGACTGCTGCGGGACCGTCGGCTGGTCGGTGCCGTTCTGGGGGTTGTCGGGCTGGGGAGGGGTGGTCGGGTGTTCCATGATCGTTCCTCACGATGGGTGCGGGTCACCGCACGAAGAGTCCAGGGGTCTCAGTTGTCCAGGAAGCGCAGCACCGCGAGGACGCGGCGGTTCTCGCTCGTGTCCGCGGAGAGGCCGAACTTCTGGAAGATCGAGCTGATGTGCTTCTCGACCGCTCCCGCGGACAGGTAGAGAGTGCCTGCGATGGCGGAGTTCGACTTGCCGGAGGCCATGTGCTCCAGCACCTCGCGCTCGCGCTCCGTCAGTCCGGCCAGGCCGTCCTGCTTGTGGGAGCGGACGAGGATCTGCGAGACGACCTCGGGGTCCAGGACGGTTCCTCCGCCGGCGACCTCCTCGACGGCGTCGAGGAAGTCCACTACGTCTGCCACGCGATCCTTGAGAAGGTAGCCGAAGCGGCCTCCGCCGCCGGCGATGAGCTCACTCGCGTAGCGCTCCTCGACGTACTGGCTGAGCACCAGTACGCCCACCTCCGGGTTCTGCTCCCGGATGAGGGTGGCGGCGCGGATCCCCTCGTCCGTGAACGTGGGGGGCATCCGCACATCCACGACCGCGAGGTCCGGGTGGAGGCCGGCGACCGCGCTCAGCAGGCCGCCCGCGTCCTCGACCGCCGCCACGATCTCGTGGCCGGCGTCCGTGAGCAGTCGCGAGATGCCCTCGCGCAGCAGGACGTTGTCTTCAGCGATCACGATGCGCATGGCACCTCCGCAACGATGGTGGTGGGTCCGCCCACGGGGCTGGTGACGGACAGGGTTCCGCGTGCCGCGGCGATCCGGTCGTCCAGGCCGGCCAGGCCGGTGGACGAGCCGCCGCGGTCGATCCGTGCGCCGCCGGCACCGTCGTCCACGACGACGATCTGGAGGCGATCGGGGTTCACCGCTCGGACGGAGACCCGCGCGGACTGCGCCCGGGCGTGCTTCGCGATGTTCGTGAGGGACTCCGCGACGACGAAGTAGGACACGCTCTCCGCCTCGGCGCTCACGCGTTCCGGCACCTGCACGTCGACCGTCACGGGGACGGGCGAGCGGGCGGCCAGTGCGCTGATCGCCGCGTCCAGGCCGCGGTCCTCGAGGACCGCCGGGTGGATGCCGCGTGCCAGGTTGCGCAGCTCGGTGATCGCGTCCTTGGAGTCCTGGTGGGCCTCGGCGACGAGATCCTTGCCCGCGTCCGGGTCCGTGTCCAGCTTCCGGCGGGCCATCCCCAGCTTCATGCTGAGGGCGACGAGCATGGGCTGGACGCCGTCGTGCAGGTCGCGCTCGATGCGCAGGCGCTCCGCCGTCGCGGCGTCGACCGCTCCGGTGCGGGCGGTCTCGAGGGCGCCCACCTCGTGGGTGAGGCTGTCGCGCTCGGCGCGCAGGGCGGCCGCTCGCGTCGACGGCAGCAGGCCGCGGTCTATGAGGCGGTCCAGGATCGGGGACACGCCCAGGATCAGGAGGGCGACGACGATCGCCGCGCCGCCCAGGACACCCAGCCCCGCCCGGCTGCTGATGGTGACGTCCGAGGTGGCGAGGAAGGTGGGGTTGATCGACAGGGCCAGCGCGAAGGTGCCGAAGCCCAGTCCGGCCAGCAGCAGGATGCCGATCGTCCCGCCGTACAGGGTCTTGACGAAGGAGTGGACGGTCGAGCGCCAGAACGCGGCGGAGGTGAGGATGAGCCACTGCTGGTGCAGCCATCCCCCGAACCCGGTGCGCAGTGTGGTCCGTGTCTGCGGGACGCGGATCCGCTCGCCGTACACGGCCTCGGACCGCAACCGCTCGAGGTGGTTGATGCCGCGCTGCAGCAGGAACCAGACGAGGAGGAAGATGATCCCGAAGCCCAGTGCGAACACGCCGGCGACGCCGGAGACGAAGAGGCCGACGGGGATCCACAGCCAGACGACGGCGAGGACGGCGGAGAAGAGGACGTTGAGGATGCCCATCGCCCACGGCATGGGCTGGTGGACCAGGCGCGCGTCCGTCGGGTCGGCAGACGCGCCGGTGCCGTCGTCTGCGGCGAGCGGTGCGCCGCCCACCGCACCGGGGGTGCCGGAGGGGTGCTGCGGGGTGTCGTGGATGCGGGCGGGATCGGTCGGGAGGTCGATGCGAGTCGGTGCGTCCGACGAGGGCGGGGGATCTCCGCCCCCTCGGTAGGTCTGTGTCTCGTTCATGGCATCCACTCTCCTCCGCACGACGAGCCGCGGACACGGGGTGATCAGCACACCTCTGTGGGGAAAACCCTAGTCGCCGGGGTGGGGTGGAGCCGTCCGCGTCCATTCGGCCCGCGTGCGGGCGACCCCCAGCCCGCACTCGGGTGAGGGGACCATACTCGTGGTCATGAGCAGGCACCCAGAGGCACGACCCCCCTCGCAGGCTCCGCGCACCCTCGCGTCGCGCACCCTCACCCCGCACAGGTCCCGGCAGCGGACGGTCATCCTGGTGGGTTCTGCGATCGTGCTGGGCGTCGTCAACTCCGCGGTGCACCACTCCGCCTCGTTCAACGGCTGGATCGCCGGCCTCCACCTCAACGACCCGCAGCTGGTCACCGTGCTCATCGGGTCCGACGTGGTCCTGGGCGTCATGGCGCTGTTCCTGCTGCCGGCGGCGATCGCCCACGACACGGAGGAGCTGCGCGAGGACACCTACATCGGCCCGCCGTCGGCCCTGGTCGCCGGCCTCGTCGTCATCACGGTCTGGCAGGTCGCCCCCCTGGCGATGGCCGCCGGCGCGATCGTCATCATCTCGATCTCCTCCCGCGTCTCCGCCTCGTGGACGATCCCGGCCGTCTGCGCCTCGATCCTCTCCTCCCTCATCAACGAACTCGCGTTCGAGCCCCAGCACGCGGGGGTCCAGTGGTCGTCGATCGGCTTCACCGCCGCCGTCACCCTCCTGCTGGTGGGCGTGGGCACCGTCCGCGGCCAGCACCTCCGCACGCTCCGCAAGTCCGCCCGCGTGCGCACCTGACCGGCCGACCGGGCCCCGGCGGAACCGGACCCGCGACGGTCGGTGTCCACGACCTCGGCGGCGGTCGTCTCATCCACTGGAATGGGACTGTGACCGGCCCCACCAGGTGTGATGGGCTGAGTCCGGAGACCCCTGCGACGAGGCGGGGGCTCACGATCGGCAGGAGGAACCATGAAGGTCTTCGAGGTCCCATCAGCAGGCGCGCCCGCCCAGGAGGCGGACCACCCCACTCCCGAGCTGACCGGTGCAGACGTGCTGGTCCGCGTGACGAACTCCGGCGTGTGCCACTCCGACGTGCACTGCGCGGAGGGCTATTTCGACATGGGCGACGCGGGCAAGGCGCCCGTCGAGTCCCTGGGCATGGCGTTCCCGCTGGTCCTGGGCCACGAGATCGTGGGCGAGGTCATCGCGGCCGGCCCCGACGCCTCGGTGCAGCCGGGCGCGGAGAAGTACATCGTGTTCCCGTGGATCGGCTGCGGTGAGTGCGCCGCATGCGCCGAGGACCGCGAGAACTCCTGCACCGGCGCCCGCCGCAACCTGTCGCTGCAGCTGAACGGCGGGTTCTCGCGCGAGGTCTACGTCCCGCACGAGCGCTACCTCATCCCCGTGGGCGACCTGGATCCCAGCTGGGCGGCGACGCTGGCCTGCTCCGGCGTCACCAGCTACTCCGCCGTCACGAAGGCGCTCACGCCCGAGGCCGACCGCCCCATCGCGGTCATCGGCACCGGCGGCGTGGGCCTCAGCGCGGTCGCGCTGCTCAAGGCGCGCGGGCACAAGAACATCGTCGCTGCGGACGTCTCCGAGGACTCGCTCAAGAACGCCGAGGCCGCAGGCGCCACCGCGACCGTCCTCACCACCGGCGAGGACCCGTCCGGCGACATCGTCAAGGCCGGCGGCGGCAAGCTCGCCTCCGCGATCGACTTCGTCAACAACGGCGTGACCTCCTCGACCGCGCTGGGTGCGCTGGGCACGGGCGGGAAGCTGGTGAGCGTCGGCCTGTTCGGCGGCCAGCTGCAGTTCCCCACGACCCTCGTGGCGCTCCAGCAACTGAAGATCGAGGGCAACTTCGTGGGCAGCCTGCCGGAGCTCAAGGAGCTCGTGGAGCTCGCGAAGTCGACGGACCTGCCGCAGCTGCCGATCGTCGAGAAGCCGCTCGAGGCCGACGAGGTCAACGCCGCCCTCAAGGCCATCGAGGAGCGGACGGTCTCCGGCCGCACGGTGCTCGTCGCCGGCTGAGGCACGCCTTCGGCCGGTGAGGCGCAGCGCCCGCAGGCGGGGCTGGGCATCGCCGTGTGAATGACGGACGGGGTCCGGTGCGCAGTGCAGAAGCACTGCGCACCGGACCCCGTCCGTGTGTGAGGGGCGGCCTCAGACCTGGCCCGAGACCAGCCCCGCTCTGCGTCAGGAGGCGACGGCGGCCTCGGCGTTCCGGCGGACCACCGCGAAGCCCTCGGCCCAGGCCACGAGATCCTCGATCATGGGGCCGAAGGTGTCTGCGGAGACCTGCTCCGGAGCGAATGCGCCGTCTGCGAAGTCCGTGAAGATCGAGAAGGCGCCGATCCCGCGGACAGTCGCCGCGCGGAAGTTCGCGAAGACGAGGCGCCACGCCTCGACCGCGCGCACGCCCTTGTCCGCGCCGTAGCTCACGAAGCCCACGGGCTTGTGGGCGAACTCCTGGCCCACGAAGTCGATCGCGTTCTTGAGCGGGCCGGGCACGGAGTGGTTGTACTCCGGGGTCACGACGATGTACGCGTCGAACGGGCGCAGGGCCTCGGCCCAGGCCTTCGTGTGCTCGTTCTCGTACATCCCGGCACCGCCGGGGATGGCCTCATCGAGGATCGGCAGGTCGAAGGCGCCGAAGTGGACGACCTCGTGGTCCAGGCCGCGCTCGCTCAGCTGCGCCGAGACCCAGTCGACGACCTGGGGGTTGAGGGCTCCGGGACGGCTGCTGCCTGCGATGACTCCGATGCGCATATGTCGCGACTCCTCCGCCCGGTCGACCCGGGCCATATAGTTAAAATTACAACTACATTATAGGCGTGCGACTCGGAGCACCCAACCCTCTGCACTGGTGAGACATGCCACGCGGGATCAGGGAATACGCATCTCCACCTGGAAAGACGGAGATCAGCGGCGACGAGGCCACCCAGCAGCGCGGACGCTCAGATGCGGCCGCCGCTGAGGATGTCGAGGGCCGAGGCCGCGAGCGCCTCGACGCTGGCACCGGCCTGCTCGGGGTCGACGTCCAGGTCACCCATCCGCCCCTGCTTGAGGCGCGTGTAGACGCCCTCGCGGATGCAGGCCAGCTTCCAGACCGCGAACGCCGCGTAGTACGGCACGTCCGAGGTGTCCCGGCCAGTGAGGGACGCGTAGGTCCGCGTGAGCTCCTCCGCGGTGGGCGACCCGTCCTCGACGGACGGGGTCCAGATCCCGGTGAGCGAGTCGTCGACGAACATCATCGACAGGAGGTAACCCAGGTCCGTCACGACATCGCCGATCGAGGACAGCTCCCAATCGACGATCGCGCGCACCTCACCGGTGTCGCGGTCGAAGAGCATGTTGTTGGGCTTGACGTCCCCGTGGACCAGGCCGGTCGAGGTCTCCGGCGGGATGCTGCGCGACAGCTGCGCCTGCACCTCCGCGATGACCGGCAGCTCGCGGGTCGTGATCGCCTCGAACTGGCCCAGCCAGCGCCGCAGCTGCCGCTCCACGAAGCCGCCGGGCCGGCGCAGGTCGCCCAGGCCCACCGCATCGATGTCGACGGCGTGGACAGCCCCGAGAGCGCGGACCATCGAGAGCATCGAATCCCGCACGGACCCGCTGGCGGGGATGAGCGCCAGATCCTCCGGCGCATGGATCGGGAAGCCGGGGCAGTGGTCCTGGAAGACGAACGGGACCTCGAGCACGTCCAGATCGTCAACGATCTCCAGGATGGTGGGCACGGGCACGTTCGTGGGCCCCAGCGCCGCCATGATCCGCCCCTCGCGCTGGACGTCGTGCGCGCTGCCGCCCTGGTGACCCAGCGGCGGACGGCGCAGGACCCAGCGGGGCTCACCCGCGAGCGTCACGACGAAGGTGAGGTTCGACCGGCCCACGGACAGGACGGAGAAGCCCACCGTCTCGGGGTCAACGCCCTGCGTCCGGGAGATCCATCGCCGGAGCGCGGGGCCGTCGATGCCCTGGGGATCGGCCTCCGCCGGGTCGCGCGAATCCTGCTGAGTCCGGGTGCCGTCGGAAGTGGGGGTCATGGTGCGAGGGCTCCTCATGCTGGTGTCCCGTGCGGGGCCTCTCTGCCGCGCACGGGACATGGTCCTGGGCGCGCACGGAGCGCTCCGCAGTGCGCCGACCGTCTCATCATCCAACCTGATCAAACGTTCGGCCTGTTTGCGCTTACGCTAGGAAGGCTGATCCTCAGCGTCAAGTGCCGTCCGTCCCTCGGATGCGTGCGAATGGCGGGCACCGGGGCGCACGAACACCCGTCACCTGAGGATCGCGGCCGGACCGCACCGCCGCACCCGGCCACGCGCCCCTGTGACACTGTGACCCAGCGACTCGAAGCGAGGCTCCACCCGATGACCGCACTGCCCTCCCCCTCCGGCACCCCCGCTGACCGCACCCCCGGAGCCGGGCCGCTCGACGGGATCATCGTCGCGGACTTCGCGCGGGTTCTGGCCGGGCCGTACGCCACCATGCTGCTGGCCGACCTGGGCGCCACCGTCATCAAGGTCGAGAGCCCCGGGGGCGATGACACGCGGTCGTGGATGCCGCCCACGTACCGCGACCAGGCCAGCTACTTCCAGGCCGTCAACCGCAACAAGCACTCGATCGTCCTGGACCTCAAGGACGAGGACGACCGCCAGACCGCCCGCCAGATCGCCGCTCGCGCGGACGTGTTCGTCCACAACTTCAAGCCCGGCTCGATCGAGCGCCTGGGCTTCGGCTACGAGGACGTGCGAGCGCTCAACGAATCGATCATCTACGCGCACATCAGCGGCTTCGGCACGAAGGGCGGCGCGGAGCTGCCGGGCTACGACGTCCTCGTCCAGGGCATGGCCGGCCTCATGGACATGAACGGGGAGCCGGACGGAGACCCGGTCCGCTCGGGCATCTCGCTCTTCGACCTGACGACCGGCATGATGACGGCCCTGGGCATCACCGCGGCCGTCCGCCACCGCGACCTCACCGGTGAGGGCCAGCTCATCCAGAACAACCTCATGTCGAACGCGGTCTTCACGATGCTCAACCAGTACCAGTCCACGGCCACGCACGACGCCGTGCCCACGCGCGGCGGCAAGGAGCACGCAACGATCTACCCGTACCACGCGCTGCCCACCGGGGACGGCGAACTCATCATCGTGGGCGCCAACAACGGACAGTTCGCGCGCCTGTCCGCGGAGCTGGGCCACCCGGAGTGGGCTGAGGACTCACGCTTCGACTCCCCGGAGAAGCGCAACGTGAACCGCGATGAGCTGCGCCCGCTCCTCGAGGAGGCGCTGTCGCACAAGGGCAAGGAGGAGTGGTTCCGTCAGCTGCGCGCTGCGGGCCTGCCGTGCTCGCCGGTGCAGAACGTGGGCGAGGGCCTGCGCACCGCGATCGAACTGGGCCTGGACCCGGTCTGGCACACCGAGGACCCGGACTCCGTCGCGACGATCCGCAACTCCCTTTCCATGTCCGCAACCCCGACGACGTACCGGAAGGAACCGCCCGCACTGGGCGAGGACGGCGACGCGATCCGCGCCTGGCTCACCTCGGAGTGACGCGGAGGGCCCCGATCCACGGAGACGACCGCTGAGGCCGCGGAGACTGCACGATGCAGCCTCCGCGGCCTTCTTCCTTGCCCCTCACGGGAGTGAGACCTACCATGGGACTTCAAGAACGATCGTTCTTGCGTGATGCGGGTGCACAGAACTCGGCAGTCGGGTCCACCGATGAGACCCGGCTCCAGCGCCCTCCCCCACGACCCCCTCCGATCGGAGTGACGATGAAGTCCCTCGCTGCTGGCCTGTCCCGCGCGTTCTATCGCTTCCTGCCCGAATCCCTTGTGGTGGCCGTCTTCCTGACGGTCGTCACGTTCCTGCTGGCGGTCGTCGTCGAGCGGCAGAACCCCATCGACGTCACTCAGATGTGGGGCGGGTCCGCGTGGGACCTCCTCGCGTTCTCCATGCAGATCGCGATGCTCCTACTGACCGGTTATATGCTGGCGAACACGCCGCTGGTCGATCGCGGGCTCAACGCCCTGGCCAGCCGAGTCAGCAGCCCACGCGTCGCTGTGGGGATCGCGACGTTCGCGGGAGCCCTGGGCACGTGGCTGAACGTGGGCTTCGGCCTGGTCATCGGCGTCGTGCTGGCCCGCAAGCTCGCGAAGACCGTACCCGGCATGCACTACCCGCTGGCCGTCGCTGGCGGCTACGCGGGCTTCTCCCTCTACGGCATCGGGCTGTCCGGCACGATCCCACTCACGATCGCGACTCCGGGCCACCTCCTCGAGGAGCAGATGGGGATCATCCCCACCTCCCTGACGATCTTCCACCCCGTGGTCCTGCTGACCAGCGCGGTCATCATCCTCGTCATGCCGTTCTTCGTCGCGTTCCTCCACCCCGCGAAGAAGGCGGAGATCATCGAGTTCCAGGCACCCCCGGAGCGGCGAGTGCAGGAGGCGCACGTCGAGGAGGAGGCGCGTGAGACCTTCGCCGACCGCCTCAACCGGAATCCGTTCGTGGGCATCCTCATGGGCGTCCTGGGCCTCGTCTACATGGTCCTGCACTTCGCGGGCGGCGAGGGCGTGAACTTCGACATCATCAACCTCACCTTCCTGTCGCTGGCTCTGCTTCTGTTCGGCCGCCCCGACCGGTTCCTCGAGTCCCTGCGCACCAGCATCGGCGTGGTGAGCGGCGTGCTCGTCCAGTACCCCATCTACGCGGGCATCATGGGCATCCTGGCGGGCTCCGGCCTCATGGTCACCTTCGCAGGCCTGTTCACCGCGATCTCCACCCCGGAGACCCTGCCGTTCTTCAGCTTCCTCTCCGGCGGCTTCATCAACCTGTTCGCTCCTTCGGGCGGAGCGCAGTGGGCGGTGCAGGGCCCCATCATGATCGAGGCCGCGCAGCAGATGGGCGCGGACTACGGCGCGACCGCGCTGGGCGTGGCCTACGGCGACCAGTGGACGAACGCGATCCAGCCGTTCTGGATCATCCCGGTGCTCGCGATCTCCGGCATCAAGCTACGCGAGGTCATGGGCTACCTCTTCCTCGTCCTCATCTTCATGGGCGTCGTCTACGGCGCCTCGATCCTGCTGCTGGGCTTCCTGTGATGACGGCCCCCACCTCCGGAAAGGACATTCTGTGACCACGTCCCTGCCCACCCTCACCGGGCCAGGCACTGCGCCGGCCCCCGGAACCCTCCTCACGACGATCGCCGTCTCCAGCGAGGACGGCCCCCTGGGCCTGGCCGCGCGTGCGACCGCCGAGGCCGTGCGGCCGTTCTCCGGCTCCTTCCGGGTGACCGGTGCACACCTCACGATGGCGCCGGACGCGGACGTCCCCGCGGGGACGCCGGTCACCGCCCAGGCGGAGGCGACCGTCACCGCCCTGGTGCCCGGCCGCGCCGGCACCGTCGCCGAGGTCGCGGTCACCCTGACGGCGCAGCCCTCCTCCCAGGTCTCCGCCGCGGACGCACCGGTACTGGGCACGCTCGACCTCACCGTCGCGACCAACCTGCCGGAACCCACCGCCGATCAGGCACCCGGATCGCGCCCGTGGGCAGCGCTGCTCCACGAGCGGCTGCAGGCGGATGCACAGTTCGCAGAACTCATCGAGACCTACGACGGGACGATCGGCCTGCGGATCGGCGGTCGCGACGTCCACATCCGCTGCTACCGCGGCCAGGTGCTGGAGACCGTCCCCCGGTCCATCCGGGGCGCGGACTTCCTCGTCGACATCAGCGGAGCGGAGTTCGTCGCGCTCATGACAGCGGAGTCGAACACCTTCATGGAGTCCGCGATGCAGCGCAGGATCTCCTCCTCTGGCTCCGGCTACGAGTACCTGCGCATGACGACCGCGCTCATCCGCATCATCGACGTCTGCCGCGCACTCGCCGCGGACGCCGGCTGGGGCCACCGCAGCGCCGCGGCCGGACAGCCGACGGGCGCGGAGACCGACCGGGCAGACGACCCCGCGACCCACGCCCCCACACAGAACGGAGCCACAGCATGACCGCGGTGACACGGACACCGGAGACGGCCTCGGCGACGGCGGCGACGACCACCGCGGCAGCCGACCCGATCGCGGCCGGCAGGCCCTCGCACACGCAGCTGCGGGCGCACCAGCTTGAACTGGACGGCCGACTGGCCTTCGTGCAGGACTGGGGGCCGGAGGACGGCGTGCCGATCCTCGCGATCCACACGGCGGGGCAGTCGGGCGTGCAGTACCGCGACGCGGCCCGCGGACTGGCAGCGCGGGGCTACCGGGTGGTCGTTCCCGACATGCCGGGGCACGGCCACTCGGAACAGGCGCCGGGTGGGCCGGTCACGGACCTGGGCGACTACGCGGTCTTCCACATCCGCGTGCTCGAGGCACTGGGCATCGAGCGCCCCGTCGTCATCGGGTGCTCGATCGGCGGGAAGATCTCGCTGGACGTCGGGATCCGGCTGGCCGACCGGGTGCGTGCGATCGTCGCGATGGCGGCGAACGCGGACCGGGGACAGGTGAACGTCCAGGCGATGCGCCGCGAGCTCAACGACATCTCCACCCCGTCCCGCTCCGACCGCACCTACTGGGGCACGCGTGCCGTCGTGGGCAGCGAGGTCCCGGAGGCCCGTCGCGAGATCATCGCGCGGATGCACAGGCGGGAGGACCCGGATATCTCGCACTCGGACCTCATCGGGTGGGGCACGCACGACATCTTCGACGATCTGCACCGGATCACCGCGCCCGCCCACCTGGTCGCCGGCAGCGGCGATCTCTGGATCGACCCCGAGTCCGTGCGGCGTGCCGCACAGCAGATCCCCGGCGCCCGCTACTCGCTGCTGGCGGGCATCGGCCACTACCCGATGGAGGAGATGGACGACTTCGCCCCGGTCCTGGACGGTTGGATCCGGGAGGCCCTCGCGGGCACGGGCGCGGACGGGCAGGATGAGACCCGGGCGCCGGCGACGAGGCGGGAAGCGCAGGAGGACTGACATGACAACCGACACTGCAACGACGACCGAGGCACCCACTTCCGGGGCGACCACCGTCCGCACACTCTTCGGGCACCTGACCGACTGGGCCGCGCAGACACCCGACCGCGTCCTCGTGACGCAGCTGGACCCCGCCCGCGACGACGCGACGATCGACGACGGCACGCAGCCCGATGTCGCCTCCCAGCTCACCGCGGCCACCGCCGCGAAGCTCCACGCCCGCGCCGGCGCACTGGCCGTCTGGCTGCGCGAGAGGGGGGTGGGCGAGGGCGACTGCATCGCCGTGTGGCTGCCGGCGTGGATCGACTCGTATGCGTGGCAGTTCGCGGCCTCGGCCGTGGGCGCGCACGTGATCGGCGTGAACACCCGCTACAACGTGGCCGAGGTGGGCCACGTCCTCACGAAGGCGCGTCCCGCCGTGCTCGTCGCCGCGCACGGCTTCCAACGCGTCGACTTCCTGACGACGCTCGATCGCGTGGCCGCGGAGCTGCCGGCGGACACACCCCGCCCGTTCGTCCTCGTGACGACCGCGCCGGGCGCCACCGGCGACGGCCCGGACCTGGACGCCTGGGACGTGGGCGCCGGCAGTGCGGACGCCGCGACGATCGGCACCCCCGCGCCCGAGGCCGTGGCCGGCCTCCGCACCGACGGCGACGGCGACCTGCTGACGGTCGCGTTCACGACCTCGGGATCGACGGGGATGCCCAAACTGGCCGCGCACGCGGAGGCCGCGACGATCCACCACATGCAGTCCGCGGCCGCGCAGCTGGGGATCGGCGCGGGCGACCTCATGGTCGAGCCGCTGCCGTACTCCGGCGTGTTCGGGTACGTGGCGGGCATGGTCGCGCTGTTCGGCGGGGCCGGCGTCCTCATCCAGCCGGTGTTCGACCCCGCCGACCTCGTGCGCGTCTGGGCACATCTGGGCGGCACGCACTACGTGGGCGGAGATGACATGCTCGCGCGCATCCGCGACGCCCGGGAAGAGCTGGGGACCGACCTGAGCACGTGGCGGTGGACCGGGATCGGCGACTTCCAGGGGATGTCGGAGGAGATCGCGGCATGGGCGAAGGACCGGTTCGACACCGTGACCGTGGGCGTCTACGGATCCTCGGAGGTCTTCGCGCTCACGTCTTTCTGGCCGCTGGACGGCGGAGTGGAGCCGCGCGTGGGCGGTGGCGGTCGCCTCGTGGGCGACGGCTACGCCTACCGGATCGCGGACCCCGTCACGGACGAGGAGCTGGAGGCCGGGCAGCGCGGCGAGCTGCAGCTGCGCGGCTCCAACGTCGTGAGTCAGTACTTGGGCGACCAGGGTGAAGGGACGAAGGCCTTCGCCGCAGACGGCTGGTTCCGCACCGGCGACCTGGGCGAGGCCGTCGATGAGCGGACGTACGCGTACATCTGCCGGATCGGCGACGTGCTGAGGCTCAAAGGGTTCATGGTCGATCCCGCAGAGATCGAGATGCACCTGGCGGAGCACCCGGAGGTCGTGGTCGCGAAGGTCGTGGGACGGCCGGACGCCGCGGGCGAGACCGAGGCCGTCGCGTTCGTCGTCACGACGCACGGGGCGACGGTCACCGGTGAGGACCTGCGCGAGCACGTGCGCGCGGACCTGGCTCGGTACAAGGTCCCCACGGAGGTGCGCATCGTCGATGACATGCCCACGACCGCCGGCACGAACGGGCGGAAGATCCGCACCGTCACCCTGCGCGAATGGGCGACCCAGCCGGCGGGGTGACGGTCCGCGGACCGGACCGGCCCTCACGGATCGAGACAATCACCTCCACGCATTGATCCATTTCGTAGAATGACCCATGATCGATTGATACCGTCATCAACGGTCGAAGGAGAGTCCGCATGACCCACAAGCCGCGTCCGCGTCCGGACACACCCCACTACATGACCGAGGACCGCGTCGAGCTCCAGCAGCTGGCCCGCCAGTTCGCCCGCGAGGTCGTCCTCCCCATCGCGAACGAGGTCGACCCCGAGGAGGGCGACTTCCCGCAGGACATGGTCCAGCAGATGGCCGACATGGGCTTCTTCGGCATCCTCATCCCCGAGGAGTACGGCGGTCTGGGCCTGGGCGTCTTCGAGTACTGCCTCGTGGCCGAAGAGCTCTCCCGCGCCTGGATGAGCGTGTCCGGGCTGCTGGCCCGCGGCAACGGGATGGGCGGCGGGTTCTCCGAGGAGCAGGAACAGCGCCTGCTGCCCAAGGTCGCCACCGGCGAGTACCTGGGCGCGTTCGCGCTGTCCGAGGCCGAGGCCGGCTCCGATGTCGCGAACATCAAGTGCAAGGCGGAGCAGGACCCGGACACCGGTGAGTGGATCATCACCGGCACGAAGATGTGGTGCACGTACGCGGACCAGGCGGACTACATCATCCTCTTCGCGCGCACCTCGTCGCCGGACGAGGAGAAGCGGCACCGGGGGATCTCGACGTTCCTGCTGGAGAAGGAGCGCGGCTCGTTCCCGGAGGGCATGACCGGCACCCCGGCCAGGAAGATCGGCTACTTCGGGTGGAAGACCTGGGACCTGAACTTCGACGGACTGCGGTTGCCTGCGGACGCGCTGCTGGGTGAGCAGGAGAAGGGCTTCTACCAGGCCGTGTCCGGCCTGGAGGTGGGTCGTGCGCACACGGCGGCCCGGTCGATCGGGCTGGCGCAGGCCGCGCTGGAGGACTCGATCGAGTACATGCAGCAGCGGGTGCAGTTCAAGCACAAGCTGGCGGACTTCCAGCATCTGCGGTTCAAGATCGCGGACATGGCCGCGCAGATCGAGGCGTGCCGGCAGCTCATGTACCACGTGTGCACGCAGATCGATACGGGTCGCCGGTGCGACCGGGAGGCGGCGATGGTGAAGTACCTGGCCGCGGAGATGGCGGAGAAGGTCACCAGCGAGGCCGTGCAGATCCACGGCGGTGCCGGTTACACGAAGGACTTCGCGGTCGAGCGGCACTGGCGGGATGCGCGGTTGACGAAGATCTTCGAGGGGTCCTCGGAGATCCAGATGCGCATCATCAGCGACGACCTCCTGGGCCGCGCCTGACGAACGAGCGACGAGGCGGGCAGTGCGATGCACTGCCCGCCTCGTCGTCTCTGGCGCGGCGGACGCTCAGCCGCGACGGTCGCTGCGGACGAGGCCCAGCGCCAGATCGACCTGCCGCGCGACGATCTCGTCGCGGGACAGCTCGCCGTCGGGGCGGTACCAGTTGGACATCGAGTTGCAGACCGTCACGACGGCGCGCATCGCGAACCCCGCATCGATGACCTGGAAGTCTCCGGACCGGATCCCGTCTTCGACGATTCCACGGAAGACCGCCTCAGTCCGGTCGCGCTCGACGACGACGGCCGCGCGCGCCTCGCCAGACAAGTAGCGGAACTCCGTGATGCCCACCGTGGAGGCGCGCGGCCCGGCGATGACGAAGTCGACGTACGCGGTCACGGCCGCCTCGAGGCGGGCACCGGGATCACCCCCCGCGATCTGAACTGCGGCCTCGAGCTTCTCCGCCAGCTCCCGGGCGGTCGCCTCGAGGACGAAGGCGAGCAGTCCGTCCTTCGAATCGAAGTAGTTGTAGAGGTTGGACTGCGACGTACGGGCGACGCCGGCGATCCCCCGCATGGAGGCGCCATGGAAGCCTCGGTCCGCGAACACCTGCAGCGCCGCGCCGATGACCGTCTCCCGGTCGATGAAGTTCGGCGCAGCCCGTCGCCGCGCGCCGCGCTCGCTCACAGCCACAACCTCACTCCGTTCCATCGAACACCTGACACTCATTCACCGAATAGTCGCACACCCCGCCGACGAGCCCCGACTCCGCGACGGGTGTCCGGGTGAACCACGCCTCCCCTCGAACCACCAGTTGCCAACCGCGACGTGAGATGGGACACTTCATTCTAAGAACGAACGTTCTTGCTTGCAACGCGGATCACCGCCGGACCTCACATCGACCCGCGAATGTCGGGACCCGCCCACCGAATCCCGCGGCAGCCATCACGAAGGAGTGATCCCCTTGAGTTCAGCGCACGCAGATCTCCTCGCCCGTGTTCAGCGCCTGGAGGACATTCACGAGATCTCCCAGCTGCGCGCCCGGTACTGCCAGGCACTCGACGACGGGCGCTGGGAGGACCTGGCGGACACGTTCACCGACGACGGCGCATTCATCGGCCTGTCGACGGCGCGCGGTCGCGAGGAGATGCTCGAGTTCTTCCCCACGCTCAATGCCTCGACCGTCACGTCGTGGTGGCACTTCAGTTCGAATGAGACCGTCGACATCGACGGCGACGAGGCATCCGGCGTCACGTGGCTGCTCCAGCCCTGCGTCGTTGACGGTCAGTCCCAGATCGCCGCCGGCCGCTACGAGGACGTCATGGTGAGGACCGCCAGCGGATGGCGGTTTCGCACACGGAAGGTCTCCTTCTTCTTCTGGTCGTCGCTGGAGTCCGGCTGGGACGCCGCGCGCTTCGACTTCCCGCCGGCCGTCGGCGCAGAAGACGCACGCACGCGCCAGCGGCTGTCCCAGCAGAGGCAGTGACACTCATCCGCGCACTCGCAGCTCTCCCACCCCACAGATCCGAACGACTCACAACCCTCCATCAATGACGATAGGAATCGACATGCGCCCGATCACACTCACCACGGCAGCCATCGCCGGCGCCGCCGCCCTCACGTTGTCCGCCTGCGGCGGAAGCGGCACCTCCCGCGTCGCAGAAGGCGGCGCGGATTCCGTGAATCTGACGGTCACGACGACGATCGGTGGCCCGGATAACTACCACAACGTCCCCATCGATGCATTCTTCACCGCGGTCGAGGAAGCCTCGGACGGCCGCCTCACGTACGACTTCAGCTACGCGAACGCGATCGTTCCGCCCGCAGAGGTGGGAAGCTCGATGGCTGACGCCACCGTCGACTCCGGACTCGTCGTCACCTCTTACAACCCCTCGGAGTTCCCCATCAGCAACTGGGCCTCCAAGCTCGCATTCGCAGGCGAGGCCGGCCCGCCCGTCTCCGCTCTGGACCGCGCTGCCGCGGTCACCGACTGGTGGTACTCCCACCCCGAGGCGATGCAGTCCGATTTCAACGACCAGGGGCTCATGCCCCTGACGCCGGGGTACAACGCGCACACCACGTATCACCTCATCTGCACTGAGCCCATCACGAGCCTCGCCGACGCCCAGGGCAAGTCGGTCCGGTCGCCCGGCGAAGCATGGGCGGAGACGGCGACGGCCATCGGCATGGAGCCGGTCTCGCTCCCGGGTGCAGAGATGTACGAGGCGCTACAGCGCGGGATCGTCGACTGCGTCATGGCTGACGCGACGGACATGGTCTCGTCCGACCTCACCGAGGTCGCGAAGCACTACACGTCCGTCAATCTCCCGGGCTTCACCGCATATGGGATCTTCGTGAGCCAGCAGACGTGGGACTCGCTCGATCCTGAACTGCAGTCGATCATCTGGGAGCAGATCCCCGTCTACCTGGAGAGCCTCACCCACGAGGGGTTGAAGCTGCAGGAGGCGTTGCTCGAGACCTCGGGCATGGAGTTCCACACGATGGACGACGACCTCGCCGATGCGCTTACCGACCACCAGCAGTCGGTCCTCGACAAGGCTGCGGAGAACGCACCGGACACGCTCGCGGACCCGCAGGCGGCGGTCGACAGCTTCGTCGAACTGCACGACAAGTGGGGCGGCATCGTGTCGGAAGACTTGGGCATCGAACCCTACGACAGCTGGGCCGACTGGCACGACGCCGGCGGGACTGCCGATGACATCGATGCCGGTGGCTTCGCCCAGCGCGTGTACGACGACGTCTACGCAGACGCGATCCCCCAGTGATGTCGGCGCCGAGGGCGCACACTCTCGAACCGCCCCGATAGGAGTGACATGCTGCGCACAGCGATCACACTCATCGGAGCAGCCGCGCTGCTGCTCATGATGTTCTACACCGTCCTCAATGTCATCGTCCGCGCGACCGTCGGCACCCCGCTGCCCGCGGCGATCGAACTGACGACCCGCTGGTGGATGATCCCTCTGGTCTTCGCCGGGTGGATCCTTGCCCACCACGTCCGCGAGCACATCATCGTCGACTTCGTCGTCGACGGCGCCGGTAGTCGGGTGCGGACTGCGATGGCCGTGATCAACGGCCTCCTGCTCATCCTCTTCCTCGCGCTCATCGCCTACGCGGGTCTTCTGGGCGCGATGGAGAACCAGGCACGCAGTGAGTACGGGATCGACACCGGCTGGCCCGTATGGCTGACCCGATACGTCATCCCCGCCTTCGCCGTGATCTTCATCGGCTACCTTCTGCACGATGCGGTCCGGTGGCTCGCCAGACGAAGGCATGCACAGAAACAGACGGGCCCCGAGGCACAGGAGACAGGAGTCGGTCATGACAGTTGACACCGCCACACCGCCCACCGCACCGAGCGCGTCCCTTCCCGTGGCACCGAAGCGGTTCCGAGCAGTGGGAAGCGCGCTGCCGATCGCCCTGCTGGTCGCCGGAGTCGTCTTCATGGGACTCGCGTACACGAGCACCTCGACAGTGTCCGTGGGCGTCTACTCCCTGTGCCTACTCCTCTGCCTCATCCTCGCCGGCCTCCATGTGGGGGCGGCGATGGCCCTGAGCGGGGTCTACGCGATCTGGGTCATATACGGCTTCGAGGGATTGGTCTCCGCACTCAAGAACACCCCCTACGACTCCGCGTCCGGATGGTCCATCAGCGTGCTGCCGATGTTCATCTTCATGGGATTCCTGTTGTGGCGATCGTCTATCACTAACAAGCTCTACAGTGGTGCGGGTGTCTGGCTCAACTGGCTGCCGGGCGGCTTGGCCGTCACGACCAAGGTTGCAGGTGCCGCGATGGGCGCGGCGAGCGGTTCGAGTGTAGGCATCGCCTACGCGCTGGGCCGCATCGCCCTCCCGGAGATGCTGCGCGCGGGGTACCCCAAGCGCATTGCGCTCACCTCCGTGCTCATGGCCGGCAGCGGCGGACAGCTCATCCCGCCCAGCATCATCATGGTGGTCTATGCGGGGATCGCCGGCACGTCCGTCGGCCAGCAGCTACTGGCGGGACTTCTGCCGGGTCTCGTCCTGGTCGGGGCGTACATCGTCTACCTGATCGCCTCGAGCATCATCATGCGCTCGAAGTTCGACATCAAGGAGACCCCGAAGACCACGTGGGCCCAGCGCCGCAGGAGCCTGGGCGACCTGTGGCAGGTTCCGCTCGTCATCCTCCTGGTGGTGGGCGGGCTGTACTCGGGCTTCTTCACCGCGACGGAGGCCGGCGCCTTCGGTGCGTTCGTCTCTCTCATCATGCTGCTGATCTACCGTCGGAATGAGAGCGGCGCGGCACTGTGGCAGGCAGTCCGCGACTCGCTCGCCTCCACAGGGTCGATCTTCCTGCTCCTCGTGGGTTCGACGGTGCTCGCCCGAGCGCTGTCCCTCACCGGCGTGACGCAGGCGGCCACCGACGCACTGGCGAACAGCGACATGACCCGTGTCCAGTTTCTACTGGCACTCGTCGCCTTCTACATCGTCCTGGGCATGTTCCTCGATCCGATCGCGATGATCCTGCTGACGGTCCCGCTGTTGCTCCCCGTCATGCCGGCCTTCGGGATCGACCCCCTCTGGTTCGGTGCGTTCGTGGTCCTGTTGGGCGAGCTGGCCGTCATCACGCCCCCCGTGGGCGTGCTGCTGTACGTGATCTTCCGAGTGGCACAAGCGCCCGAGGTGAATCTGGGTCAGAAGATCTCGATCACCGATGTCATGCGTGCGTCCGTGACGTTCATCCCGATCACGATCGTCGTCGCGCTGATCCTCATCTTCTTCCCGGATCTGGTGACGATCCTGCCGGAACTCTCCTTCGCGGAGTGACGTCCGGCCGGACAGACGCATCGCCCCTCGCCCGAAGCCATTCCGACGAGGGGCGATGCGCGCCATGGCAGACTTCCCGCTTAGCTGGCGACGACCGCCGCGCCCGCGAACGTCTCCGTGTCGATGACGAAGCGGAACTGGACGTCACCGGCGACCACGCGGTCGTAGGCGGCGTCGACCTCATCGACGCCGATCGTCTCGATCCAGGAGCCCAGCCCGTGCTCCGCACAGAAGTCGAGCATCTCCTGCGTCTCGCGGATCCCGCCGATGTTCGATCCGGCGATCACCTTCGATCCGCCGATCAGCGCGCCGAAGCCCAGCGGCTGCTTCTCCGGCGGCAGGCCCACGACGGCCATGACGCCGCGCGGCTTCAGCAGACCCAGGTACCGGTCGACCGGGATGTCCGCGCTGATCGTGTTGAGGATGAAGTCGAACTCGTCGCGGTGGTTCCGGAAGAAGTCCTCCTCCGTCGTCGCGAGCACGCGCGAGGCACCCAGCTTCAGCGCCGTCTCCTCCTTCGCCAGCGAACGGCTGAGCACCGTCACGTCCGCGCCCTTAGCCGCGGCGATCTGGACGCCCATGTGCCCCAGGCCGCCCAGACCCAGCACCGCGACCTTCGAGCCGGGGCCCACGCCCCAGCGCGCGATGGGCGCGTACGACGTGATGCCCGCGCACAGCAGCGGCGCGGCCTGCTGCAGATCCAGGCCCTCCGGGATCCGCAATACGAAGTCCGCGTCCACGACGACCTTCTGCGCGTACCCGCCCTGTGTGATCGAGCCGTCGACGTCGACGGAGTTGTACGTGCCGACCTTGCGCCCCTTGCCGCCGGAGCACTCCTGCTCCTGATCCGACCGGCACGCGTCGCACTCGCCGCACGAATTCACCAGGCAGCCCACGCCCACGCGGTCGCCCACCGCGAAGCCGGTGACCTCCGCACCCACGGCCTCGACGTGACCCGCGATCTCGTGGCCCACGGCAAGAGGGAAGTGCGCCTCGCCCCACTCGTTGCGGATCGTGTGGATGTCGCTGTGGCAGATGCCCGCGGCCCGGATGTCGATGAGCACATCATGGGGTCCCACCTCGCGACGTTCCAGGTCGACGACCTGGAACGGCTCGTGCGGCCCGGTCTTCTGCAGTGCCTTGACGGTGATGGTCACAGTAGTCCCCCTGGGGTCCGTGCGGCGTCGATGTCCGCCCCCCAGTATGTCAGCGAAGCCGTGCATTCGGCGGAGCGGTCTCATCGCGGAACGCCGCGACGCGCATCACGGACCGCGGCGGGGATCACACGATTCGGAGGGCCCGCGGCTCGGCATCCGCCGATCTTTTCGGGTACTGTCGGGAACAGTTCTTACCGAACGATCACTCAGACTGCGACCATCCAGACTGAACCGGACCGTTCGAGCCGAGGGACATGGTACGACAAGGACGCCGCACCGCGCAGGGCCTCGGCGACAGCAGAAGAAGAGGAGTTTCACGTGGCGACCACCAACGGACGCGCAGAGATCCTGCGTGCCGCGCGCATCACGTTCGCCCGGCACGGGTTCGACGGCGCCTCGATCCGTGACATCGCGCAGGAGGCCGGGCTCAGCCTGTCCGCCCTGTACTACTACTTCCCGTCGAAGCAGGATGCGCTGTTCGAGCTCATCCACAACGCCTTCACCTGGTTCAGCGCCCGTGCGCAGGAGGCGGTCGAGACCACCGGCCCGGACCCGGTCGACCGCATCGCCGTGCTCGTGCGCTTCACGGTCCGCTACCGCTCGACCTACCGCCAGGTCAGCCGCGTGATCCTGCGCGACACGGAGCGCCTCAGCCAGGAGAGCTTCACGACGATCCGCGGTCTGCAGCGCGAGTCCCGCGACATCTTCGTGGGCGTCGTCCAGCAGGGTCGCGACTCCGGTGTCTTCCACGTCGACAACGCGGACATCGCCTCGCGCGCGATCCTCTCGATCATCAATTCGATCCCGCTGTGGTTCTCCAAGGACGGCACTCTCACGATCGACCAGCTGGAAGAGCAGTACACCCGCTTCAGCCTCCGCCTTCTGGGCCTCGACCCCAGCGATGCGGAGATCGAGCGGCTGATCGCCCTGCCGCTTCCCGCCATCGACGGTGCCGTGGGCGACCCCGACGCCGAGGTCGCCGCCGCCTCCCGCTGACGGCGCACCGGCCGCGGTCCGCACCCGTCGGCTCCTCCGATCCGTCGTCTGTAGCCGATCTGGCACACGGCTCTCGATCCCGCTACACGTGCGGCACGAGTGGGCCGGCCGGTCGGCGGATGCTGGAGGCATGACGCGACGTCCCGCTTCCCCGCACCGCTCCTCCCGCCTGCTCGTCCTCGCTCCCGCGACGGTCCTGGCGCTGGTCGCTCTGACCGCCTGCACGGAGGGGACGGAGACGGACACCCGTCCCGTGTCCAGTGCGGATGAGTTCTTCGAGGTCGTCGAATCCCTCGATGCGGTGGAAGGCATCGACCGCATCGCTGTGGACGCAGACGATGTGGACCCCGCCCCCACCTACCCCCAGCCGTCCTGCGGCCCGGACGATCCGACCCCGGAGCCAGCCGCTCCCCCACGGACCGTCGTCCACCTCGACGACGAGGCCGACTCCGTCGCTCTCCGTGTCGCCGAGCGCGCGATCCTCAACCTCTACTCCGACCACCGGTATCCGGACGGGCCCCCACAGATGACGATGGTGAGCGGCCGCTTCCGCGTGGACGCGCCCCGGTTCGACGGCTACTCCCGCGCTGCCGCTGGATCGGGCGACGGGACGGCCGCCCTCAATCTCCCGCAGCTGCCGCACCTGGCCGATCTGCCGGACGTCGAGGGGGGCGCCCTCGAGGACACGCAGGCCACCGCCCGTCTGAGTCCGGGCACGGATCTGCGCGACTGGTTGCTCGAGAACACGGATGCCCCGGGATCCGTCCGTCTGGACGTCACCGCCTCCGCCGCAACCGGCTCATCGTCCTGCTCAGACGACTCCGACGACGCGGCCGCGCTGGACTCCACCGCCTCCGCGGAGCCGCCGACGACCCGGTTCTCCTTCAGCCTGGGATCGGACACCGCGCCCGAGGCCGTCCGGACCCTCTTCGAGACCGCGGACGCCGGCGGGGCGACCGTGCTGGCCGGCTCCGTGGACGACCGCACCCAGCAGCGCACGGAGCAGGGCGATCTGCAAGTGCCCTCCGTTGATGACGTCTCCGCACTCCACGACGCACTCGTGACCCAGTACGGCGCCGCCGCGCAGGACGGCTTCTCCGTCCGCACCGACGACGGCCTGACGATCGAGTTGGGCGACGGCGCAGACAGCCTGGACGACGTCCTCGCGGCGCACACCCGGCTGACGGATGCCGGCGCGTCCGTGCGGAGGATCGAGATGAACAACGGCGGGGTCGCGGTCACCGTCGACGACTCGGACGGGCTGCAGGAGGTGGTCGACCTCGTGTCGGATGCGGACTGGCCGCTGGGTCCGGACGAGCCGGTCGAGGTGAGCCACCGCGACCTCCACCACTACGGTGCGGACTTCGAGGCGCAGGCGTGGCCCGCCCACCGCCAGACCATCGCGGCGCTGTGGGACGCGGGATTCACCGCCGTGCTCACCGGCAGCGGCTCACGCGGCGCCGGTTTCGGCCTCTCGATCGGCGACGCGGCCGGGCCGGACGTCTCACAGCCCGCGGGCCTGGATGCCCTGGTGACCGCACTGCGGAACGGCGACTGGCCGGGAAGAGCCTCGGTCGCCGTCGAGCACGACGGCGACCGCGTCTCCTTCACGTCCACAGCGACCGGCACCGCGGACCGCACGGACGACAGTCGGTACGGCGAGGACCAGCCGCAGCCCCCGTGGGCCCGGGAGCTCCTCGCCACGTGGGACGCCACCGCCGGGTGAGGCGCACGCGGGCCGCGGTGCCGGCTCGAGCCCCGCATGCGGGAGAGGCCCGCGCGTCAGCGGACCTCGCGCTTGGCGAGCGTGCGCAGGTGCACCTCGTCCGGACCGTCGAAGATCCGCATCGCGCGGTGCCAGCCGTACATCGCCGCCAGCGGCACGTCGTCGCTGATGCCTGCGCCGCCGTGGACCTGGATCGCCCGGTCGATGACCTGCAGCGCGGTGCGCGGCACGGCGACCTTCGCCGCGGACACGTAGGCGGCGGCCGCCTTGTTGCCGTGCGTGTCGATCACCTTCGACGCGTACTGGCACAGCAGCCGGGCCTGGTCGATCGCGATGCGGGATTCCGCGATGTCCTGCTGGATCGTGCCCTGCTCGACCAGCGGCTTCCCGAAGGCCACGCGCTGCTGCGCCCGGGACACCAGAAGGGCGAGCGCTCGCTCCGCCGCACCCAGCGCGCGCATGCAGTGGTGGATACGGCCCGGTCCCAGGCGGGCCTGGGCCAGCGCGAAGCCGGACCCCTCCTCCCCCAGCAGGTTCGCGACGGGGACGCGCACGTCCTCGAACACGACCTCGGCGTGCCCGTGCTGGTCGTGGTGCCCCATGACCGGCAGGTCGCGGACGATCCGCACCCCCGGCGTGTCCACCGGGACGAGGATCATCGACTGCTGGCGGTGCGTCTCCGCCTCCGTGTCCGTCTTGCCCATGAGGATGAGGATCCGGCAGCGCGGGTCGGACGCACCGGAGGTCCACCACTTCCGTCCGTTGATGACGTACTCGTCGCCGTCGCGGGCGATCGTCGTCTCGATGTTCGTCGCGTCCGAGCTGGCGACCTCCGGCTCCGTCATCGCGAACGCGGACCGGATCGTCCCGTCCAGCAGAGGCTCCAGCCACTGCGTGCGCTGCTCCTCCGTCGCGAACATGTGGAGCAGCTCCATGTTGCCGGTGTCCGGCGCCTGCCCGTTCGTGGCCTCCGGAGCCAGGTGGAGACTCCACCCGGTGATCTCCGCCAGGCCCGCGTAGTCCAGCTGGCTCAGCCCGGACTCCGCGGGCAGGAAGAGGTTCCACAGGCCGCGCTTCCGGGCTTCGGCCTTGAGCTCCTCGACGACCGGCGGGACCGAGTGGTCGTGGGGCCCGTGCTGTGCGCGGTACTCGTCGTAGCGGGCCTCCGCCGGGAAGACCTGCTCGTGCATGAACGCGACGAGGGCCTCACGCAGATCCAGCGCCTTCTGAGACGGCCTCAGGTCCAGCGATTCGACGTCCGGGCGGACGGGCATGCCCTTGAGTGCGGTGTCAGTCATCTGATGCGTCTCCTTGTGCGGGTGGATCCACCGGAGCGGAGTCCGGAGATGAAGAGGGTTCCAGGGACACTGCGGGGCCGGTGGCCGGGTCCGTGCGGGCCTCGATGAGGCCGAGTGCGAGCCGCGCGTAGCGCTCTCCCATCTGGTGGGGAGTGAGGCCGCCGCCGGGGCGGTACCAGGAGGCGACGGAGGTGCCCATCGCGATGAGGGCGCGGACGGCCTCGGCGGGGTGGGGTGTGCCGAAGGCGCCCGTCTCCGCACCGTGCTCCACGACCTCGCGGAACAGGTGCTCCTGCTCGTCGCGCAGCGCGACGACGAGGCGGCGGCCGTCCGGGTCCAGGCTGCGGATCTCCGTCGCGCCCACGACGGCCTCGTCGCGCCGCTCCGTGTGGAAGACGAGCCACGCGTGCATGAGGGCACGCAGCTGGTCGTGCGGCAGCGCGCCCGCCCGCAGCACCGCGCTGCGGGTCGCGGCGAGCGCATCGGTGAGGATCCCGACCATGATCTCCTGCAGGATCCGCTGCTTGGACGGGAAGTGGTTGTAGATCGAGGCGACCGTGAAGCCGGCGCCCGTCGCGATGTCGCGCATCGAGGTGCCGTGGTAGCCGACCCGCTGGAAGTTCTGGACCGCGGCGTCCAGGACGGCCGCACGTCCGGACCGTGCCTGCATCGTCGCTCACCGCCTCTGCCGGGTCGGGGCGACGCCGCTGCCGCCCTCCTGTTCCGCCCCATCATGCGCATGCGAACACTTGTTCGTCAAGGATTCCCGGAACGCCCAGTCTCTGGGTGTAGTCTGCGCTCTTGGTCGTGAACGCTTGTTCGAGGCACGTGCGCACAACCCCTTGACGCGGCACCCGGAACAGGGCAATGCTGGCAGTCCCGGACGGATGTTCCGGACCCGGCGCGCCCCGCAGTCGAGGCGTGCCGGACACCAGCCGTCGAAGACGCCGGCAGGCGCCAGTCTCCTCGGCACTCACCGTGATGAAAGGCGAGATCCATGGCAGATGCACCGCAGCTCACAGACCTCCTGGCGAATGCCCCCTCCAACTGGGGCCGCTGGGGCGACGACGACGAGGTCGGTTCGCTCAACTTCCTCACCTCCGACGAGGTGCTGCGCGGTGTCCGCAGCATCAGGACGGGTGAGGTGCACACCCTCCAGAGACTCATCGGCGATCCCAAGGGTGACCCGGTGTGGCCGTCCCGCCTCCCCGCGGAGCGCGAGATGGTCATCGACGAGTCCGCATGGGACAGCGACGACGCGCCCCAATTCCCGGGCGGACTCCACTACGCGGACGACAAGCTGGTCGCCTTCCTCCAGGGTTCCACGCAGTACGACGCGCTGGGCCACGTCTGGTACGGCGGTCAGATCTGGAACGGATACGACGCGCGCACGACCGTGGGCGGCCTGGACAAGGCGAGCGTCGAGCCGATCGCCCAGCGCGGCGTCGTGGGCCGGGGCGTCCTCGTCGACATGGCCCGCCACCTGGGCGTCGAGGCGATCGAGGCCAAGCGCACCTTCGACCACAACGACCTCCAGGAGGCGGCGGAGGCGCAGGGCGTCACGATCGAGAAGCACGACATCCTCCTCATCCGCACGAACCACCTGCAGCTGTTCTTCGAGCAGGGCGACAAGTTCTACGAGGACTTCTGCGAGCCGGGCCTCCAGTACAGCCCGGAGCTCGTCCAGTGGTTCCACGACATGGAGATCCCCAACCTCGTGACGGACACGATCGCGAACGAGGTGACGACGGACCCGGACACCGGTGTCGCGCTCACCCTCCACAACGCGCTCATGCGCAATCTGGGCATCGCGCTCACGGAGATCTGCGACCTGGAGAGTCTCGCCGCCGCGTGCGCGGAGGACGGCCGCTGGGACTTCCTCTACGCCGCCGCTCCCCTCAAGATCCACCGTGCGACGGGCTCGCCGGTCAACCCCCTGGCGATCCGATGAAGCCGTTCTCCGAATCCCTCGCGCCCGCCCACCCCACGATGCTGGACGCGTGGGAGCACCGGGTCCGGGAGTCAGCGGAGCAGCCCTTCCTCCACGCGTTCGCGGAGACTCTCACCTTCGGCGAGGTCGATCGGCAGGCGCGGGCGCTCGCGGCCGCGCTCGCCGGGGACGGGGTGAGCCCGGGCGACCGGGTCGCGCTCTACACGCAGAACGACCCGCTCTTCGCGGTGGGCGTCGTCGCGGCGTGGAAGCTGGGGGCGGTGGGCGTGCCCATCAACCCCATGAACACGGCCCGCGAGCTGCGCTACCACCTGCAGGACTCCGGTGCCGTCGCGCTCGTGACTCTCCCCACGCTGTGGGACGACGTCGCCGCCGAGGTCGTCGCGGACACCTCCGTCCGTCTGACCGTGATCGGCCGGTTCCGTCGGTGGGTCACCGAGGGCGACGGGATCCGGGAGGAGGCGGTCGAGGCCGATGTCTCCACCGCGACCGCCGCCCCCGCAGGGGTGCGGCTGGCCTCCCTCGAGGAGCTGGCCGGCGACGGGGGCGGTCAGCCGGCCGGGGCCTCGGGAGCGGTGTCCCGGCCCCAGCTGGGACCCGACGACCCGGCGCTGCTGACCTACACCTCTGGGACGACGGGCAGCCCCAAGGGAGCGATCAACACGCACGGGAACCTCGCGTTCAACGCGGAGACGTACGTGCAGATGGGCGGGCTGGAGGCGGGACAGCCGATCCTGGCGATCGCGCCGCTGTTCCACATCACCGGATCGGTGGGCCATCTGTCGTACGCGATCCGGGGCGGGCACCCGCTGGTGCTGAGCCATCGGTTCCACCCCGTCGCAGTGCTCGAGTCGATCCGGCGGTGGCGTCCGGTCTTCACGATCGGCGCGATCACCGCACTCATGGCGGTCGCGGACTCCTCACAGCTGCGCGACGGCGATCTGGACAGCCTGCAGACCGTGTACACGGGCGGGGCGCCGGTCGCACCGTCGCTGTCGGACCGGCTGGAGCAGGTGTACGGGACGTACATCCACGGGGCGTACGGCCTCAGCGAGTCCGCGTCGCCGCTCACGGTCGTGCTGCGGGGCGAGCGGGCGCCGGTCGATCCGGAGTCCGGCTCCCTGTCCGTGGGGAAGGCGGTCTACGACACCCAGGTGCGGATCGTCGGCGAGTCCGGGCAGGACCTGCCCGACGGCGAGTACGGGGAGATCTGGGCGCGCGGCCCGCAGATCACGCCGGGCTACTGGGAGAACCCGGAGGCGACGGCGGCGGAGATCACCGATGGCGGGTTCTTCCACACCGGCGATGTCGCCTTCCGTGACGCCGACGGGTGGATCTACCTGGTCGATCGCAAGAAGGACATGATCAACGCGGCCGGCTACAAGGTGTGGCCCCGTGAGGTCGAAGGGGTGCTCTACGACCACCCCGCCGTGTCCGAGGCCGCGGTCGTGGGCGTCGCGGACGACTACCGCGGCGAGACCGTCGCGGCGTACGTGACGCTCAAGGCGGGGCAGAGCGCCACCGTCGAGGAGCTGACCGCACACTGCCGCGAGCAGCTGTCCGCGTACAAGGTGCCGCGGTCGATCGGTGTCCTGGATGAGATGCCCAAGACCGCGACCGGCAAGATCCTGCGGCGCATGCTGCGGGAGTAGGTCAAATGCGGGAATGAGCGGGCGTCGGATCCCGATCCGACGCCCGCTCTGCCGTCACTCCACCGGCAGCGTCAGCAGGTGGTAGCCCATCGTCTTGCCGTGGCCGTCCAGGTAGCTGCTGCCGGTCACTCCCCCGCCCAGCACTCCGCGCAGGTGGAAGACCATCGCGGACACGGTGGGCATGAGCGTCCGGTGGACGGTCGCCACGGGCAGTCCGTAGTGCTGCGCGACCCGCTCCTCCGTCACCGCCCGGACCACCTGGTCGTACGCGTGACCTGTCTGGCCGTCCGCATCGTCCCGGGGCAGCACGGCGATGATGAGGTCGTCGCCCTTGTCGCCGGTCCGCACGTCCGCGATCGCGTCGAGGATCATCCCCGCACCTCCTGGATGTGCACGGTGGTCGTCACGGCCTCCCGCGGCAGCGAGGCTGCGCGGATCGCGACGACCTCCGTCACGGAGCCGCGGGCTCCCCCGCCGCCGGCGGGCCCGTTCGTGTAGAGACTCTCCACCTCCCAGCGCACGGCGTCCGCCTGCGCCCGGTCGTCCAGCACGCCGGACACGCGCAGCCGCACCTCCGGGAGTGGACCCACGTCGCTGCCCCGACTGCCGGGGGCGCCGCGGAACGCGGAGCCGGTGCCGATCAGCTCGACCGTCAGCCGGTCCTCCGGCACCCCGTGCACGTGGGCCAGCCGTTCGACGACGACGTCGCCTGCCAGCCGGGCCCGCTCCTCCGCCCGAGGCCCCGCGTAGGAGATCTGTCCCTCCCCCGTCCAGCCGCCCCGGAATCCCAGGCTCACCTTGAGCTGGTCCGGCCGCTCCCGGCCCGAGGCCCCGGTCACCGCGACCCGGTCCGGTCCCGTCTGTGTGAAGGAGACGCGGGAGAAGTCCGCGGTGATGTCCGGGGTGAGATAGGCGTGCGGTTCGTGCACCTCGTAGAGGAGCTGTTCGCGGCACGTCTGCACCGTGAGGAGCCCCCCGGAACGCTCCAACTTGCCCATGACCGCGGTGCCGTCCGCGGACACGTCCGCGAAGGGGAAGCCCAGGCGCGCCAGTCCGGGCACGTCCTTGGGTCCGGGGTCCGCGAAGTACCCGCCGGTCAGCTGACCGGCGCACTCGAGCAGGTGGCCCACGCACGTGCCGGCGCCCAGCAGTGCGTGGTCGCATGGGCCCCAGCCGAACTCGTGGATCATCGGAGCGAGGTACAGCGAGGGGTCGGATGCCCGTCCCGCGATGACGATGTCGACGTCCTGCTTCAGTGCATCGACCAGGGCATCGGCGCCGATGTACGCGTTCGCGGAGAGCAGCTCGTCCGGGTGCGCGGAGACCGGCGCGTCGGTCTCCCACACGAGGGGGTCGACCTCACGGATGGCCGCCTCCACATCGTCCCCGGTGACGGCGGCGATCCGCACGGTCCGGCCCAGGCGCTTCTCCCCCAGGAGCGCGGCGACGGCGTTCGCGGCCGCCAACGGGTTCGCGCTCCCTCCGTTCGTCACGATCGTCGTGCCGGCGGCGAGCGTGTGCTCGATCACGGCGTCGATGCGGGCGAGGAGCAGGGGATCGTATCCAGCCCCGGGATCCGTTCGCCGCCGCACCTGTCCGGCCGCGACAGTCCTCTCGCCCAGACACTCGAAGATCAGGTAGTCGAGTTCTCCGTGCTGCGCGAGCTCGACCGCGGGATCGATCCGATCACCCGCGAAGCCCGCACCGGCGCCCAGCCGGATCTGTTCCATACTCACACCCATCCCGGGATCACTCCCGTCACGACGGCGACCAGCAGCATGATGATGCTGAGGAGCCACATCCAGAGGAACGAATGGCGGATGTGGCGACCGATGTCCACCTTGGCCAGGCCGACCAGCAGGAAGAACGATCCGGTCATCGGGCTGATCGGGAAGCCCACGGTCTCCTGTCCGAGGATAGACGCCTGGGCGATGTGGATCCCGTCGACCCCGAACCCCTCGCCCACGGCCATGAGCACGGGCATGACGCCGAAGTAGTAGGCATCCGGGCCGAAGAGGAGGCTGAGCGGCACTCCCAGGAGGCCCGCGAGGAGCGGGAGGCCGGGAGCCAGGGACTCCGGCAGGAGGTTCGCTCCGCCCTGCGCCATCGCCTCGACCATCCCGGACTCGCTCAGGACGCCCAGGAGGATCCCCGCAGCGATGAGCGTGCTCGCCATGAGCACGGCGCCCGGTGCATGAGCGTTGATCCTCTCCCCCTGCTGCTTCATGTCCGGATAGTTGACGACGAGGACGATGATCGCGCCGATGATGAAGCAGACGGCCGGGTCCACCCACCCCATCACGAGGAAGACGACGACCAGGAGCGTCACGGCGAGGTTCACGAAGAGCAGTCGGGGGCGGCGCAGCGTTGCGACCTCCGCCTCGCTCGCGGCGGCGTCCGGCGACGCGGCGCCTCCTGCATCCTGGACGATGACCATCCCAGACTCACCGATCCGCGCCGTGGACTCCGGGACCAGCGCGCGCTCGTCACCGGCATCGAGCCGGGCGAGGCGCTTCTTCTCCCGCACGCCCAGGAGGAACGCGATGCCCAGCGCGGCGATCAGCCCCACGATCTGTGCGGGGATCAGCGGCACCCACAGCTCGTTGGCTGGCACCTCGGCAGTGGCCGCGGCCCTGAGCGTCGGCCCGCCCCACGGGAGGATGTTCATGACTCCGGCGCCCAGCGCGACGCAGGTGGCGAGGACCAGCCTGCTCATGCCCATGCGCTCATAGAGGGGGAGCATCGCCGGGATGGTGATGAGGAACGTCGACGCCCCCGCCCCGTCCAGATGCGAGACGATCGCCAGCAGAGTCGTCGCGACGGTGATCGTCGCCGGCTTGTCACCGGCGAAGCGCACGATCCGGTTCACGATCGGGTCGAACATCCCGGCATCGCTCACGATGCCGAAGTAGATGATGGCGAAGACGAACATCGCGATGACGCCCACGACGCCGCTGATGCCCGTCATGGCGAATTCGGACACGTCCGCCAGCGAGAACCCCGCGATGAGTGCGCCCACGAAAGGGACGCCTGCGAGCGCGACGATCGCGTTCACTCTCTGAGTGAGAAGAAGAACGAGGATCACCGCGATGATGAGAAAACCTATGGCTGCAAGCACTGTCGCTCCTTTGAAACATGTGCGATCGCTTCCATCCTCTCCACACCCACTTATGTGCACAATAGACAGTTTCGGATAGTGTCATGCACCATGCGGATGAATAGTCGGGTGACGGTGGGGCATCTCCGGGCCGCAGTGGCGGTCATGGAGACGCACAGTTTCACGGAGTCGGCGCGCATCCTGGGGATCTCGCAATCGTCCTTGAGCCGTCGGATCTCGGATCTGGAGCGGATCCTGTCAGTCAGCCTGTTCCACCGGACGACGCGGTCGGTGGAACCGAGTCCCGCCGGGGGCGCGCTGCTGGCGCAGATGCGCGCGACCCTCGTCTCCTTCGACAAGGGGCTGGCGCAGATCGAGCAGCTGGCGAGCGGCGATCACGGGTCCATCGCGATCGGCTGCCTGCCGTCCATCGCCTCGAGCTTCCTCCCCTCGGTCATCCGTGACTTCCTGCGCGAGCACCCCCAGGTGCAGGTCGAGGTGCGCGATGCATTCACCAGTCAGGTGGTGGAGCAGGTGCGGGCGGGGCAGGTGGATGTCGGGATCACGGCCGGGACGGAGCGCGTCCCAGACCTGGAGTATCGGAGAATCGGCTCGGACGGATTCTTCTGCGCCCTGCCGCCCTGGCATCCGCTGGCGGGACGGGAGTCGATCGACTGGTCGGAGCTCAGCGGTGAGCGGACGATCGTGTTCTCGCCCTACACGAGCATCTCCCGACCGGTCGAGCTGGCGTTCGAGGCGGCCGATGTGCGCCCCGCCTCGACGATGGTCGCGCACAACGTGGGAGCGGTCGCGGGCCTCGTGGCCTCCGGCCTGGGCGTCACGGCGGTGCCGGGTCTGGTCCGACCCCTCATGGAGTTCGCGCAGCTCGCCTTCGTGCCGCTGCGGCCTGCGGTCCGCCGTGAGATCTCCATCATCCGGCGGAGGGACGAGCGGCCGTCGCCCGCCGTCCGGGAGTTCATCCGGTCGATGAGCATCGAGCACGAGTTCCTGGACCAGCGATGACCATCGGGCACGCCTCGTCCCACACGACTGCGGGCCGGAGGGGATCCCCTCCGGCCCGCGATCGGTCGCTCTTCGTCAGCTGTCGCCGTCGTCGGCGTCCTCGGTCGCCTCATCGATCGAGACGGACGGGCTGCCGGTCGATCCCGGCTGCGTCGCCTCCGCCTCATCCGCACGGGTGAGGGTGCCCAGTTCTTCGCCGTTCTCGTCCTGCACGGTCATCGTGTCGCCGTCCACGACGACGGTGTTGACGCCGCCCAGCCACGTGTCGACGCCCGGGCAGCCCTTGAGGGTGCTGGGACCGCGCTCCACACGGGCGGTGTCGCCGTCGATGAAGAAGTCGCCCCCGATGCCGTTGCACCCGTCGCCGCCGGAAAGGGTGCCGCCGCCGTCATCCACGACGGTGAACTGGAGGAATGCGTCCTCCGGGTCGTCCGCCTCCCAGCGGCCGTCGAACGAGGGCTCTTCGGCAGCGGCCGAGGTCGTCGAATCCTCGCCGGGTGCGCCCGATCCCCCGCAACCGGTCAGGGCCAGAGCGGAGGCCGCGAGAACCGCTGCCACGGTGATCTGTCGCTTCATGAAGTCTCCCGAGTCGTTGGCCGGACCGTCCCATGCTATCGGCCCAGGCTGGGGCCGCGGGGGTGGGTTCCCGTGCATCGCCGCTGAATCCTCGGGCTCATCCACCCGCCGGGGGTCGTCCCGGCACACGCCGAAGGGGGCATCCGCTTCTCAGCGGATGCCCCCTTCGTTCTGTTCCGTCAGCGTCCGTGCCCGGTCAGCCCGTCCGCCTCCGGATCAGATGCGCTCAGGCCTGGCGGCGGCGTGCCACGTAGACCAGTGCGCCACCCAGGGCGACCAGTCCGGCAGCGCCGGCGACCAGCGGAGCGGTGGTCGAACCGGTGCGGGGCAGGTCATCGCCGTCCCCGTTGTCACCGTCGTCCTGGCCACCATCGCCGTCACCCGAACCCTCGACGACGCTGAAGGAACCCTCGAGGGTCTCGTCCTCCGTCGTCGCGACGACCTCGTAGTCACCGATGTAGGCCGAGGCGTCCGCGGTGGGCAGGCCCCACACGCGCGAGGACGCCGTGCCGTTCTCGTCAGCGGTCACGGTGATCGACTTCGCCGGCTCGTCGTCGGAGTCGGCAGCCGGGGCAGCGGCGCCGGAACCGGCGTTCGCATCGTCGCCACCGGCGGCGTAGGTGTCGAAGGTGACCTCCGAGCCCGGCTCCACGTCCGTCACCGTGTAGGCGACGCCGCGGTCATCCTCGATGGCCTGGTCCTCGTCCTCGGCGATGAAGCGCTCGGCGGCGATCTCCTGGGGATCGACGGCCAGCGCCGGGTCGAGCTCCGGATCCTCGGTCTCCGTCGCCGTGGGCGTCGGGTCGGCCGTCTCCGTGGGCTCACCGGTCTCGGTGGGCTCACCGGTCTCGGTCGGCTCCTCCGTGGGCTCACCGGTCTCGGTGGGCTCCTCCGTGGGCTCCGTGGTCTTCACCTCGTAGCCGTCGGCAACGGTCTCGAGGCCCTTGGCCAGCTCGGCGACCCAGATCCAGTCGCCGCCCTGGCCCTCTCCCTGGTAATTCGACAGGGAGGTGACGCCCACGGCCTGGTCGCCCATCATGACGGCTCCGCCGGAGTCGCCGGGGATGCCCAGTGCCTCAGCCGCGAAGCCGTACACCAGACCGACCTCCGGGTTATCCGGATCCGGGCTGTCGGGCATGCCGACGAGGCCGTAGCCATCGACGATACCGCCGATCGTGCCGGTCTCCTCCCCACCGATGGGGCCCTCCTGCTGACCGGAGGTGCGGCCCGAGCGAGTGATCGTCTGACCGATGTCCTCCTGCTCCACATCGTGGACGCCGGCGACCGACGTGGTCGACGCGGACAGATCGTCCTCACCCGCCGTGGTCCAGTCGGTGACCTCGGGGTGCGTCTTGATCGTGTCGTCATTCAGTGTGATGACGGCGTAGTCCTGCGTCTCCTCCGGCGAGTAGTTGTCCGGATTGCCGTTGTCCGGGTCATTCGGGTCGAGGATCGTCTCACCGAACTCCGACGCCGTGAAAGTGCCGATCGGCTCGTTCTTCAGCAGCTCGAGCGTGGCATCCTCGTGGTAGTCGCCCGTACCGGCGTTGGACGTCGAGGGCTTCTCCAGGAAGACGTTCGCGCCCTCCTCGGCGCAGTGGCCGGCCGTGATGATGGCCTCTTCGCCGTCGGGGCCAGTTGCCGGGAAGCCGAACGAGCAGAGTCCCTGGATGTCCTGCGCCGCACCGCCGTCAGGGGCGACAGCGTAGCCCGCGCCACCCACGACGTCCGTCGCGTTGACGGGACCGTACCCGTTCGCGATCTCGATGACCTCGACCTCGTCCTGGTCCTCGGTCGCCTGCGCGAACTGAGCGATGGGCTTGAGGATCTCGTCGTCGGCCTGGACGTCCGCACCCTTGACGGTCTGCACGACGACGTCACCTTCGGCGTCGTAGCCGATCGCGGCGACCTTGTCGAGGATGTTCTCGTCTGCAGCGGCGACGGCGGAGACCGCCTCGCCCAGCGCCTTCGGGCCGTCATTCGCGGCCATCGCGGGGACCGTGAGGGCCACTCCACCCAGACCGATGGTGACCGCCGCGCTCAGCGCGACGAACCGCTTGCCTCCCTGGGGAGTCTTCATACTGCTTCCTCTGCTGTTCGGTGACATAGAGCCTGAGTTGGTCGTCGACAGATACAGCCGCCCGGCGACACTCGGTGTGCCACTGTGCCAGAGATGCGGATCACCAGACAGTTCTGTTCATTGTGGTCACGGAATGATCACAGATGGTCACGGCATGGCAACGGTGCTCCCAGAATGAGATGTTCGGACACATGAAAGGGGGCACCCGCTTCTCAGCGGATGCCCCCTCCAGCGCCCAGTCAGCGCGCGAACCCGATCAGCTCGCGAACATCAGGACCATGCTCGTTCAGGCCTGGCGGCGACGTGCCACGTAGACCAGCGCGCCACCCAGCGCGACCAGTCCGGCAGCACCGGCGACCAGCGGAGCGGTCGTGGAACCGGTGCGGGGAAGATCGTCCCCGTTGTCACCGTCATCCTGACCGCCGTCACCGTCACCCGATCCCTCGACGACGCTGAAGGAGCCCTCGAGGGTCTCGTCCTCCGTCGTCGCGACGACCGAGTAGTCACCGACGTACGCGGAAGCCGGCGCAGTCGTCTCGCCCCACACGCGCGAGGTCGCAGTACCGTCCTCATCAGCCGTCACCGTGATCGACTTCGCTGGCTCATCAGCAGCATCCGCAGCCGGAGCCGCCGCCGAACCCGCGTTCGCCGGATCCGCATCCATGTACGTGTCGAACGTGACCTCCGAACCCGGCTCCACGTCCGTCACCGTGTAGGTGACACCGCGGTCGTCCTCGATGGCCTGCTCCTCGCCATCCGCGACGAAACGCTCAGCAGCGATCTCCTCCGGATCGATCGCCAGCGCCGGATCGAGGTCAGCATCGTCGGTCTCCGTCGGCGTCGGATCGGACGTCTCAGTGGCCGTCGGGGTCGGCTCCGGGGAATCCGTCGCAGTCGGCGTCGGCTCAGGCGTCTCAGTGGCCGTCGGGGTCGGCTCCGGGGAATCCGTCGCAGTCGGCGTCGGCTCAGGCGTCTCGGTAGCCGTCGGGGTCGGCTCCGGGGAATCCGTCGCAGTCGGCGTCGGCTCAGGCGTCTCGGTAGCCGTCGGGGTCGGCTCCGGAGTCTCCGTCGGCGTCGGAGTGGGCTCCGGCTCCTCGTCGGCGGTGGTCTTCACCGTGTAGCCGTCGGCAACGTGCTCGAGTCCGGACGCCAGCTCGGCGACCCAGATCCAGTCACCCTGCTGAGTCGTCCGGTTGTAGTTCGACAGCGACGTGACACCCACGGCCTGGTCGCCCATCATGACCGCTCCACCGGAGTCGCCGGGGATGCCCAGCGTCTGCGCGGCGAAGCCGTAGACGAGAGAGAGGCGGCCTTCGTCGTTGGCAACGCCGTAGCCGTCGACGATTTCGCCGACGTAGGCCTTGCCCTCTTCATCGTTCGACCCGATGGGGCCCGACTGCTGGCCGCTGGTGCGACCCGACCGGGTGATCTCCTTGCCCACGTCCTCCAACGTCACATCGTGGACGCCCGCGACCTCGCGCGTCGAGGCGGAGAGGTCGTCGCCGCCCGCAGTCGTCCAGTCCGTCACCTCAGGATGCGTCGTGATCGTGTCATCGCTCAGTGTGATGACGGCGAAGTCCTGCGCGTCTTCCGGGCTGTAGCGCTCCGGGGTGTCCCACTGACCGTCGTTGATGAAGTCCGTCTCCGCGAACTCCGAGTGCGTGAACGAGCCGATCGGCTCGTTCTTCAGCAGTTCGAACGGACGCTGCGGGTTGTGGTAATCGTCCGCACCCGCGTTCGACTGCGACGGCTTCTCGAGATAGACCTCTTCGCCCACCTCTGCGCAGTGTCCGGCCGTGAGGATCGCCTCTTCGCCGTTGGGGCCCGTCGCCGGGAAGCCGAAGGAGCACAGGCCCCACTGGTTGCCGCCCTTGTCGACCGCGTAGCCCGCGCCACCCACGACGTCCGTCGCGTTGACCGGGCTGTAGCCGTGCGCGATCGGCTTGATGTGGAGCTCGTCCTGGCCTTCAGCCTCCGCGAGTTCGCGGACCGGCTCCAGGACCTTCGACTGGGCCGTGACGCCCTGACCCGCGACCGTCTGCACGACGATCTCGCCGTCGGCGTTGTAGCCGATCGCCGCGATCTTGCCGGCGATGCTCGTGTCCTCAGCGACAGTGGCGACAGCCTCGCCCAGCGCCTTCGGCCCGTCGTTCGCGGCCATGGCGGGAACCGTGGCGGCCACCCCACTCATGCCGATGGCCACTGCCGCGCTCAGCGCGACGAAACGCTTGCCTCCCTGGGGAATCCTCATACGCTCTTCCTCTGCATCTCAGACTGATGTGTGCGTTCCTGGGGTCGTCGGCGACATCGCACCGGCGGCTCTCAACGGCAACTGTGCCAGAGTTGTGCGTTCGCTCGGAGTTCTGTTCATTCTGGTCACGAACGAATCACGAACGGCCGCACGCCCGGGTGATTCACCCCAGCAGCTCCTCCATCGTGGCGCGCAGCGCGTTCTTGTCCGGCTTCCCGATCTTCGTGACGGGGATGTCCGTCACGAACTCCAGGTCCTTGGGCGTCTGCACACTGCCCTTCTCAGCACGGACGAAGTCGCGCAGCTCCTGCGACAGTGCCGCCTCATCCTCCACCGGGGTCCCAGCCCGCACCACGATCGCCGCGACGACCCGCTCACCCCAGTCGCGGTCCGCAACGCCCACGACGCAGGCCTGCGCCACGGCGGGGTGCTCGAGCAGCCGGGCCTCGACCTCGGCGGGGTACACGTTCAGACCACCGGTGATGATCATGTCCTTCTTGCGCCCCACGATGCTGAGATAGCCGTGCTCGTCCAGCCGGCCCAGGTCACCCGTGTGCAGGCGACCGCCGCGCAGCGTCTCCGCCGTGAGCTCCGGGTTCTGCCAGTAGCGGGACATGACGATGGGGCCGGACACGCAGATCTCGCCCACCTCGCCCACCGGCACCTCCCGGTCCTCGTCGTCCCGGATCGTCAGATCCGCGGACGAGGTCGCCCGGCCGGCCGAGGCCAGCCGCACCAGATCATCCGGATCGTGGTCCTCCTGCCGGAGGACGGAGATGAGGTTGGGCGACTCGGCCTGCCCGTACAGCTGCAGGAAGACAGGGCCGATCCGCCGGATCGCCTCCTGCAGCCGCGACGGATCCATGAGGGACGCGCCGTAGACGACGGTCTCGAGCGACCCCAGCCGGTCCAGCTGCTCCTGCGGCAGGTCGAGGATCCGGTAGATCATCGTCGGCACCACGAAGGTCGACGTGATCCGGTGCTCCTCCACCGCATCGACGAACGCCTGCGGCGAGAACTTGTCGAGCATGACCATCGACCCGCCCTTGAGCAGGACGGGCAGGGCCATCGCACCGGAGGCGTGGGACATGGGGGTCGTCACGAGGAAGCGGTTCTCCACCGGCCAGTCCCAGTCGACGATCGTGTAGATCGCATTCGTCACCATCGTCCGGTGCGAGCGCACGATGCCCTTGGGTGTGCCCGTCGTGCCGCCGGAGAAGCCCAGGGACGCATCCGCTTCCGGGTCCACCCGCACAGGGCGGTCCAGGACGGAGAAGCCGGACACGACCTCGGCGGTATCCGACGCCGTGGCGGGGTCGAGGATGGGGACTGGAATGACGGTCAGTCCGGGGATGGTCGCGGCGAGCTCCGCCGCCATCGCGTCGAAGCGGCCCTCCTCGTAGAGCAGGTACTGCACCTGCGCCAGCTCGAGGGACTGCCGGTGGTCGCGGACCCCGTTCTCCGGGTGCAGCGGGCTCACCCGCAGGCCCTCGAAATAGAGAGCGGCCGTGCAGAAGAAGGTCTCCGGACGACTGCCGCCCAGGAGCGCGCCGAAGTCACCGGGCCGCACTCCCGCCTCCTGCAGGGTGCGGCGGATCCGCTGGACGCCGGCCGCCGACTGCGCGTATGTGAAGGTGCGACCGCCGTCGACGAACGCGGTGCGCCGGTCGTAGCGGGTGAGCGCGGAGTAGACGAGCTCACCCATCGTGCGGCTGGCCGGCTGCGGGGCGGCTGGTGCGGGGCGGTCCTGCGCGGTCCGCTGGTCGTGCGCGGCCTGCTGGTCGGTCGAGGTCTGCTGCGCGCTCACGCCACGAGCTCCAGGATCGTCGCGTTCGCCTGGCCGCCGGCCTCACACATCGTCTGGAGACCGTACCGGGAGCCGGTCCGGCGCATGTGGTGGACGAGATCGGTCATGATGCGCGCACCGGACCCGCCCAGCGGGTGCCCCAGGGCGATCGCCCCACCGTTGGTATTCACGCGGTCCCAGTCGACGCCGATGCCCTTCATCCATGCGAGCGGGACGGAGGCGAAGGCCTCGTTCACCTCGTACACGTCGATGTCGCTGGCGGACAGTCCGGACTTCGCCAGCGCCTTCTGCGTCGCCGGGATGGGCGCGGTCAGCATGATGACGGGGTCCGTCGCCGCGAGCGCCGCGGTGTGGACGCGCGCGATCGGGGTGAGCCCCAGCTCCTTCGCCTTCACGTCCGTCATGACGAGCAGCGCGGAGGCCCCGTCGGAGATCTGCGAGGAATTGCCCGCCGTGATGACGCCGTCCTCCTGGAAGACGGTCTTGAGCTTGCCCAGGGACTCGAGCGTGCCGCCCGCGCGGATGCCCTCGTCCGTGCGGAGCTCGATCGCGTTGCCCTCCTTGTCGAGGCCCTCGATCGGGAGGATCTGGTCCGCGAACAGGCCCGCCTCCGTCGCCGCGAGGGCGCGCGCGTGGGAATCGAGCGCCAGCTGGTCGAGGTCCGTGCGGCTGAAGCCCCACTGCTGCGCGACCATCTCCGCCCCCTCACCCTGACTGAAGGAGTCGCGTCCGTAGCGCTGCTCGATGGAGGGGCCGAACGCCTTGCCGGGTCCGTTGGAGCGCTGCGACCCCATCGGGACGCGCGTCATGGACTCGACCCCGCCGGCGATGACGATGTCGCAGTGTCCGGCCGCGACGGAGGCGACCGCGAAGGTGAGCGCCTGCTGCGAGGAGCCGCACGCGCGGTCGACGGTCGTGCCCGCGACGGTCTCCGGGAAGCCGGCCGCCAGCGCCGCCCAGCGCCCCACGTTCGACGACTGCTCGCCCGCCTGCGTCACGCACCCCAGGATCACGTCTTCGACGAGTGCCGGATCGACACCGGTGCGGTCGAGGAGTCCGCGCAGCGCGTGCGCGGCCAGATCGACCGGGTGCACGTCCCGCAGGGCACCCCCCCTGCGCCCTGTTGCGGTGCGGACAGCGTCGACGATGACGGCTTCAGGCATGGATCCAGAACCTTCCCGAGGTGTGCCCTGCTGCGGCCTTTGCAGACAGGGATGTACGTGTCTGCTACCTTAACGATTGTTCGATTCAGCGGGAAGGGGCGTCCGCGCCTCGACACCGCGACGCCCCGGGGACGCCCGGCCCGCTCGACCGGTCCGCGCCGTCCCTCGACACAGATCACTGGAGATCACCATGCGCAGAACCGTCTACACGGACGACCACGAAGAGTTCCGGCAGCTGTGCAGGACTTTCGTCGAACGCGAGCTCGCGCCCGCCTTCCAGCAGTACGAGGACGCCGGCATGGTCGACAAGGCCGTGTTCGCGCGGATGGGCGAGCTGGGCCTCATCGGCCTCCAGATCCCGGAGGAGTACGGGGGCGGCGGCCAGACCGACACCTTCAAGTACAACGCGATCCTGACGGAGGAGACCGCTCGCGCCGCCACCAGCCTGGGCACCCTGCGCGTCCACCAGGACGTCGTGACGCCGTACATCCTCGAGTACGCCACGGAGGAGCAGAAGAAGCGCTGGCTGCCGGGCATGGCCGACGGCACCCTCATGACGGCGATCGCGATGACGGAGCCGGGCACCGGCTCCGACCTCACGGGCATCACGACCCGCGCCCAGCGGAACGACGACGGGACCTGGACGCTCAACGGGTCGAAGACCTTCATCTCCGGCGGCGCGAACGCCGACGTGGTGCTGGTCGTCGCCCGGACGCAGGCGTTCGACCCGGCCGACCGCCGCGGCGGGCTCACGATCTTCGTCGTCCCCACGGCCTCGGCGGGGTTCGAGGTGGGCGCGACCCTCCACAAGATCGGCATCAAGAGCCAGGACACGGTGGAGCTGCACTTCACGGACGTCGTCGTGCAGGAGGCGGACATCCTGGGCGAGGTGGGCAGCGCCTTCCGGTACCTGTCCGCGAATCTGGCGCAGGAGCGGCTCACGATCGCGGTCAACGCCGTGGGCACGGCGGACGCGGCGATCCGCCTGGCCGCGGAGTACGCACAGGAGCGCACCTCGTTCGGCACGCCGCTGTCGAACTTCCAGAACACGAAGTTCGTGCTGGCGGAGTGCTCGACGGAGGTCGCAGCCGCCCGCGCCATGCTGGACCAGGCCCTGGACGCGCACGACGACGGCGAACTGAGCCCCGCGGACGCCGCCCGCCTCAAGCTCTTCACCACCGAGGTCCAGGGGCGCGTCATCGACAAGTGCCTCCAGGTGCACGGCGGCTACGGGTACATCCTCGAGTACCCCATCGCACGCCTCTACGCGGACGCGCGCGTCACCCGCATCTACGGCGGCACGTCGGAGATCATGAAGACGATCATCGCGAAGGACATGGGGCTGTCCGCCCGCCGCGACTGAGGGCGGACCGGGCGGCAGGGCCCAGCGCGGATCGCCTGCCGTCACCACCCCACCTGCAATACTGAACACACGTGCAGGTCGCACCCGCGGGGTCGGCCGCGCACACCACCACGTCGATGGAACGGTCGATGCATTCGAAGCGAAGGAGCACGCATGTCGGAGAACCAGGAGACCCAGGCCGAGGTCCTCACCGAGGTCCGCGGGAACGTCCTCATCATCACCCTCAACCGTCCCGAGGCGAAGAACGCCGCCTCGCAGGCCATGGCGCAGAAGATGGCGACGATCCTCGATGAGTTCGACGCGAACGACGACCTGTTCGTGGGCATCATCACCGGCGCGGGAGGGACCTTCTGCTCCGGCATGGACCTCAAGGGCTTCCTGCGGGGCGAGCGCCCGTCGATCGAAGGGCGCGGCTTCCTGGCGCTCACGGAGGCCCCGCCCCGCAAGCCCCTCATCGCGGCGGTCGAGGGCTACGCCCTGGCCGGCGGCTTCGAGACGATGCTGGCCTGCGACCTGGTCGTCGCGGCGGACACCGCGAAGTTCGGCGTCCCGGAGGTCAAGCGCGGCCTGGTCGCAGCGGCCGGTGGCGTGACGATCCTGCCGCAGCGCACCTCGCGCGCGGTCGCGATGGAGATGGCGCTGACGGGGAACCTCTACCCCGCGGAGTTCGGGAAGGCCAACGGCTTCGTCAACACGATCGTCGAGGAGGGCAAGGCCCTGGACGGCGCGCTGGAGCTCGCCCAGACGATCGCGGCGAACGGGCCGCTGGCCGTCCAGGTGTCCAAGCAGGTCATCACCGAGTCCCAGGACTGGACGCAGGACGAGATGTGGGAGAAGCAGGCTCCGCTCATCGCGGACGTCTTCACCTCCGAGGACGCGAAGGAGGGGTCGCGGGCGTTCGCGGAGAAGCGCGCGCCCCAGTGGACCGGGAAGTGAGCTGTGAACACGTGACCTGACAGGCTCACACCCGCCGAGGCCGCGGCCCGGTTCCGCATGGTCGGAACCGGGCCGTTGTCGAATCCGAGGCTTCGGATCGGGACGGACCGGAGAGGGACGTCCGGGACCGTCAGCTCGACTGGGGCCGGGACGCCCACGGGCGTCAGCCCGACTGGGGCCGGGGCTTCCGCTGCCGGATGAGGCCATCCTGGACGCACGACACCAGAGGCGTCCCGTCCTCCGAGTAGAGCGTCGACTCCGACAGGCCGCGGCCGCCGCCTGCCCACCTCGATCGCTGATCGATGAGGATCCAGCCGCCCGGTTCAGGATCCGCGTGGAAGTGGACCGAGTGGGTGAGCGTGGCGCGCGGGATGTCCGGCGCTCCCAGCATCCGCCCGTGCGGCACCAGGGATGCGGCCAGCAGCCCCAAGTCGCTCACGTAGGCCAGGGCGCAGCGGAGGCGCCACGGCTGCGCACGGGTCTCTCCGGCCTCGGGCAGGCGCAGCCACATCTGCTGGCGCCCCTCGTCCGGTGACGGGTCGATGAGGTTCCCCTCGACGTAGCGCAGGTCGAGGAACGCCCACTCCGTGCGCCAGCCGGACGCATCGAGCGAACTGTACTGCTCCATGACATCCGCGATGGGACGCGTGTCCTGCGGGGCCGGGACCTGCGGCGCGGGCACGGCGTGCGCGAACCCGTCGACCGGGTCCTGGAACGCGGCCGTGAGTCGCAGGATCTGCCGGTGGCCCTGATGCGCCTGCACCGCGCGCATGTCCATCGACCGGCCGTCGCGCACCCGCTCCACGTCGAAGCCGATCCGCCCCTCCGTGTCGCCGGCGGACAGGAACAGCCCCTGCGCGGACACCGGCGGTCTGGCCGGATCCACCGTGCTGCAGGCCGCGGCGAGCGCCTGGGCGAACGACTGCCCGCCGAAGGTCTTGGGCAGCCGGGACCCCGGCCGCGGCTCTCCCGTGAACGAGTCCGGGCCGACTTCTGTGAGCGTCAGCAGGGCATCGAGCATGTGCGGGGTCCTTCCGGGTCCGCCGGCGATTCGTCGTCCTGAACGCGCGCTGAGAGAATGCGGGCATGACGCGCATCACCGACTCGGCTCTGGCTTCGAAAGTTACCACCGCGGAGCAGGCGGCCACCCACATCCGCCCCGGTGACACCGTGGGCATGAGCGGGTTCACCGGCGCCGGCCACCCCAAGGCCGTCCCCGCCGCGCTGGCGGATCGGATCGAAGCGGCGCACGACCGCGGCGAGGACTTCCGGATCTCGCTGCTGACCGGCGCGTCCACGGGCGAGGAGGTCGACGGCGAGCTGGCACGGGTGAACGGCATCGCGAAGCGCGCACCGTTCGTCGCGGACCCCACCCTGCGGAAGCAGATCAACGCCGGCGAGGTCGAGTACACGGACATCCACCTGTCGCACCTGGCGCAGCAGGTGTGGTTCGGGTTCCACGGCAACCTGGACGTGGCCGTCGTCGAGGTCGCCGCGATCCTGCCCAACGGCCTTCTGGTCCCGGGCAGCTCCGTGGGCAACAACAAGACCTGGCTGGACCTCGCCGACCGCGTCATCCTCGAGGTCAACGAGTGGCATCCGCGGGAGTACGAGGGCTTCCACGACGTCTACTACGGCACGAAGCTGCCGCCCCACCGCAGGCCCATCGAGATCCAGGACCCCCTGCAGCGGATCGGCGACCCCTACCTGCGCGTCGACCCGGACAAGGTCGTCGCGATCGTGCGGACGAACGCCCCGGACCGCGACAACGCCTTCGCAGCTCTGGACGAGGCTTCGCGCGCGATGGCCGACCATCTCCTGGACTTCCTGCGCCACGAGGTGTCCGCCGGCCGGATGCCCGCGAACCTGCTGCCGCTGCAGTCCGGTGTGGGCAACGTGGCGAACGCGGTGCTGGCGGGCCTGGCGGAGTCCGAGTTCCAGCACCTCACCTCGTACACCGAGGTCATCCAGGACAACCTCCTGGCGCTGCTGGACACGGGCAAGCTCGACTCGATCTCCGCGACCGCGTTCTCGCTCACCCGCGAGACGGCGGAGCGGTTCAACGAGAACATCGAGTCGTACAAGGGCCGGATCCTCCTGCGCACCCAGGAGATGTCGAACCACCCGGAGATCGTCCGCCGCCTGGGCGTCATCGCGATCAACGGGATGGTCGAGGCGGACATCTACGGCCACGTGAACTCCACGGAGGTGAACGGCTCGACGATGATCAACGGGATCGGCGGCTCCGGCGACTTCGCCCGCAACGCGTTCCTCAACTTCTTCGTCTCCCCGTCGACCGCGAAGGGCGGTGCCCTGTCCGCGATCGTGCCGATGGTCCCCCACGTCGACCACACGGAGCACGACGTGCAGGTCATCGTGACGGAGCAGGGCATCGCGGATCTGCGCGGCACCGCACCCAACGAGCGCGCCCGCCGGATCATCGACAACTGCGCCCACCCGGACTTCCGCGACCGGCTGCACGACTACCACGACCGCGCCTACGCGGCGAACCCCTCTGCGCGCCACGCCCCGCACCTGCTGGACGAGGCACTGAGCTGGCACCAGCGCGCCGCCGCGACCGGTCGCATGTGAGGGTGCGTCCGCGACGCACACCCTGCGTGCCCGACGCACCCCGGCGGCCGCGGTCCCGTCGGACACCACTGCGGCGTGTCGCGCTGAGTGGTGGCCGCACCCCGTCTTGATCGAACGATCAGACAGTCCTATGCTCGGAGGCTGACGCGCGGCCTCGCGCGGACGCAGGACACGGAGGATCGATGACGACCACGGGCACAGCCGCAGCCACCACTCCCACCGGCACCGCCACCCCCGGCGCCCAGCCGGGGTACTACCCCGCGCACATGCCCCGGGCCCTGGACTACGTCCCGGCCGCGGCGCCGGAGATCCTCCTGTCCGCCGCGAAGCGCGTCCCCGACCGCATCGCGTTCGTCGACGGCGAGGACACCATCACCTTCGCCCAGCTGCGCGACCGCGCCCTCCACCTGGCTTCCCGGCTCGCCGCCGACGGCGCCGGCCCCGGCCGCGTCGTGGGCATCCAGCTGCCCAACGTCCTCGACTTCCCGGTCGCGTACTTCGGCGCCCTGCTCACCGGTGCCGCCGTCACACTCGTGAACCCCCTCCAGCCGGCGCCCGCGCTGGCCCGCCAGCTCACCGACGCCGGCGCGCACCTGCTGATCGTCCACCCCGCGCACCTCGAGGCCGCCCGTGCGGCCGCCCCGGAGGCGGGCCTCACCCGCGTGCTCGTGACGGAGCCGTCGTGGGCCGGCCCCGCCGCCGAGGCCGAGGTCACCATCGCCCGCTCCCTCACCTCCGATCCGGCCCAGCCCGTGTTCGTCGCCTTCTCCACGCCGAACCCGACCGCCGCCGGCACCTCTGCAGACACCTCCTCCGCCGAGACCGCCGGTACCCCCACCGCCTTCGCCCCCGTGATCGTCGACCGGGAGGAGGTCGCGCACTTCCAGTTCACCGGCGGCACCACCGGCCGTTCGAAGGCCGTGCGGGTCCTCCACCGCAACGTCCTGGGCAACCTCACGCAGGCCGCCGCGTGGCGCCTGCACTCGCGGGTCGTCCGCGACGCGGACGGCGACCTGGCCCTCGCACCGATCGAGGGGCTGGGCGCACCGCTCCTGCAGCCGGGCGAGGGGGTCTCCATCCAGGTGCCGCCGCTGTTCCACGCGCAGGGCATCTCGAGCCTGGCGATGTTCGTCCTGGGCGGCATCACGACCGTCCTGACCGGCCGATTCCGTCCGGACACGTTCCTGGACCTGTGCGACCGCTGGCAGGCCCAGTACACCTCCGGCAACCCGCCCATGTACCTCGCACTCGCCGCGCACTCCGCGACGACCGGCCGCCAGGCGACCTCCATCCGCGCCGCCCTGTCCGGCGCCGCACCGCTCGACGCGACGTCGCTGGCGCGCATCGCGCAGGTCATGCCGAACGCGATCGTGGGCGAGGGCTACGGGCTGACGGAGGGCACGTGCATCGTCACCGCCTCGGACCTGACACCCGCCGGCCTGCGCCGTGCCGGCACTGTGGGCGTGCCGATCCCGGACACACGTGTGGAGATCCGCAGCGCCGACGGCACCCAGGTCCTCCCCACCGGCACCGAGGGCGAGCTCTGGGCACACGGCCCCCAGGTCACCGACGGCTACCACGGCGCCCCGGAACTCACCGCCGCCCAGTACGTCGACGGCTGGCTGCGCACGGGTGACATCGCCTCGATCGACGACGAGGGCTTCGTCCGCATCCACGACCGCGCGAAGGACATGCTCCTCTACAAGGGCTACAACGTGTACCCCCGCGAGCTGGAGGACATCGTGACCGCCCACCCCCGCGTCGCGCAGGCCGCCGTCGTGGGACGCCCGGACGCGGACGTGGGCGAGATCCCGGTCGCCTTCATCGTGCCGACTGCCCTGGCCGCGGCGGTCACCTCTGCGACAGCCGCCGAGGCCGCCGCCCCCGCCGCTGCCGGATCCGACGATCGGGTGGGCAGTGCCCAGGACACGGGCCTGGCCGTCGAGATCATGGACTGGTTCGCGGGGCAGGTGCTGCCATACCAGAAGATCCGCGAGGTCCACCTGGTCGACGCACTCCCCACCTCGGCTGCGGGCAAGGTGCTCAAGACGGAGCTGCGCACGCGCCTCTGAGCCCTGGGCACTCCGGCGCACGGGCGGCTCCCCGCCGCGCGGTCCCCGCGGGACGGCATCGGTTGCCGAACCGCAACACCGCGACCCGTTCGCACTGCGGGCGGTCCTCCTAGACTGGGCGCATGGACAATCCCACAGCTTCTGTGCACGACATCCCCGACGGTGCGCCCATCCTCGACGTCCGCGGTGACGACGAGTGGGCGGCCGGCCACATCGACGGCGCCCTCCACATCCCGCTGGCGGACCTGCCCGCCCGCTACGGGGAACTCCCCTACGACGTCGACGTCTACGTCATCTGCCGCACGGGCGGTCGATCGCGCCAGGCCGTCGCGTGGCTCAACGCCAACGGCTTCGACGCGATCGACGTGTCAGGCGGCATGGGGTCGTGGAACCTGGACAACGGCAAGCCGATCGTCGCGGACGGCGATGACGAGCCCTGGGTGATGTGACGCGCGCATGAACCACCGCCTCCGACCCGCCGCGGCGACCGCCGCCGCTGCCGCCGCACTCCTGCTGCTGTCCGCCTGCATCCCCTCCTCCGATCCCCAGCCCCAGGAGACGGCCGCGGCGGCAGAGCCGACGACCACGGCCTCGGCGACGGCGGAGGCCGGGGACCAGTACCCGGCGGCCGTCTCCCGCGACCTGGACCTGGACTTCGGTGCGACGACCTACGACCGGCTCACCGCCTGCCACCACGACGGCCCGGTGACCGTGCAGGGCAGCCGGTCCGCCTTCACCCCGTCGGACCCCACGGACGAGTTGACGGACATGGGCGCCGAGGTCGAGCTCACCATCACGGGAGCGCCCACCTACCTGGAGATCGGGCCCGGCGGCCGGGTGTACGCGTCCGTCCCCTTCCGCTGCGAGGCGACGGGCGGGGACGCGCCCAGCGGTGCGGAGGCGCTGCTGGACTCCGGCGAGCTCATCGTGGGCGGCACCCAGGACGCCATGCAGATCGTGGGCCTCGTGACGGCGGGGGACATCCTGGACGAGGACGGCGACGGCGGCGGTGCCTCCGGCGGCGAGGCGGTGGCCTCCTCCGCCGCGGACATCCAGCTGCGCGAGCCCGCCGGCATCGGCACCGCGCTGGTCCACTCGAGCCTGCGCAACGGGGACGGCTACCGGTATTTCATCCGCGAGGCGCAGGACGGCGACACGGACACCCCCAGCGGTCGCAGCTGGACGACGGTCCAGTGGGACGACGAGGCGGGGGCGATCCGGCAGCTGGTGCACTCGGAGGACATCCTCGAGACAGTGCCGCGCCCGGACGAGACCCTCGTGATCGCGGCGGACGGCGACGACGGCGTCATCGTGGGCGAGGAGGATCTGGACGACGCTCAGACCTTCGACGCGATCGCGGAGTTCCTGCGCGACCCCGTCGACGAGTCCTCCGAGTTCGCGGAGACCGGCGACCACCAGGGCTACCGCTCGGAGACGAAGGAGTGGGACGGCTTCCGCGTCACGCTCTACTCCCCCGCGGACGGCGAGCCGGACTGGGTGGGCACCTGCCTGGCCTGGGAGGCGGAGCTGGGCGACATGCCGCAGGCCGTCACGATCGGCTCCGCCGTCCAGCCGGGCAGCACGATGGAGCAGCACCCACAGCTGGACGTCGCGGACGCACCCTACGTGCGGGAGGGCGAGGACCCCGGACTCGTGACGGACGACGGGAACCGCTACACGATCGACGTGGTGGGCGGGACCGCCGCGACCGGGATGATCGACCGGATGACCTCCGGCCGCGGCTGCATCCGGGACTGAGCGACCACTCCCGCAAGATCCGGGGGCCACTATGCGAGAACTTCGCCCCGGTGGCCCCCGGATCTGTGCATAGTGTGAGCATGGAGAACAGAGCAGGCCAGCAGGCGGAGGACCGCGACCTCGTCGACATCCCGGACCTCCTGGACGCCTACCACGACCTCGTTCCGGACCCGGGTGTCGCAGAGCAGCGGGTCACCTTCGGCACATCGGGGCACCGCGGCTCCAGTCTGCGCCGGTCCTTCAACGAGGCGCACATCGCCGCGACGACGCAGGCGATCGTCGACTACCGCCGCGAGCAGGGCTTCACCGGTCCCGTCTTCGTGGGGCGCGACACCCACGCTCTGTCCGAACCCGCCTTCCTCACCGTCATGGAGGTGCTGGCGGCCCACGACGTGCCCGCGATGATCGACGACCGGGACGGCTTCACCCCCACGCCGGTGGTGTCGCATGCGATCCTCGCGCACAACCGCGATCGGGCGGGGGCCCACGGCACCGCCGACGGCATCATCATCACCCCCAGCCACAACCCGCCCCAGGACGGCGGCATCAAGTACAACCCGCCCCACGGCGGTCCGGCGGGGACGGACGTGACCGCGTGGATCGAGCGGCGCGCCAACGAGCTGCTGGAGCAGGGGTGGGAGTCGATCCCCCGGACCGCGTTCCAGCGGGCGTTCCACCTGGAGAACACGACGAACTTCAACTACCTCGACGCCTACGTGAGCGACCTGGGCGCCGTCATCGACATGGACGCGATCCGGGGTGCGGACATCCGGATCGGCGCGGACCCGCTGGGCGGCGCCGCGGTCGACTACTGGGTGGCGATCGGCGAGACCTACGACCTCGACATCACCGTCGTGAACCCGGAGCTGGACCCCACCTTCTCGTTCATGACCCTCGACTGGGACGAGAAGATCCGGATGGACTGCTCGTCGCCGTGGGCGATGGCCTCCCTCATCGCCGCCCGCGACGACTACGACCTGGCGCTGGGCAACGACGCGGACGCGGACCGCCACGGCATCGTCACCCCGGACGCGGGCCTCATGAACCCCAACCACTTCCTGGCCGTCGCGATCGATCACCTGCTCACCCACCGGCCGGACTGGCCGCAGGCGGCGCGGATCGGCAAGACACTGGTGAGCTCCGCACTCATCGACCGGGTGACCCGTGCGGCGGGGCGTTCACTCTTCGAGGTCCCCGTGGGCTTCAAGTGGTTCGTGGACGGGCTGCTGGGCGGCACCGTCGCGTTCGGCGGCGAGGAGTCCGCGGGCGCGTCGTTCCTGCGCCGCGACGGCGGCACGTGGTCGACGGACAAGGACGGCATCGTCCTGGGCCTGCTGGCGGCGGAGATCCTGGCCGTCACCGGGCGGTCCCCCTCGCAGCGGTACGCGCAGCTGGCCCAGGAGCACGGCACCACCGCGTACGCACGGGTCGACGCACCGGCCACCCCCGCGCAGAAGGCGGCGCTGGGGACGCTCAGCGCCGCGGACGTCACGAGCACGCAGCTGGCGGGCGACCCCATCGAGGAGATCCGCACGGAGGCGCCGGGCAACGGCGAGGCGATCGGCGGGCTCCTGGTGCGGACGGCGCACGCGTGGTTCGCGGCGCGGCCGTCCGGCACCGAGGACGTCTTCAAGATCTACGCGGAGTCCTTCCGCGGCGAAGACCACCTGGCGCAGGTGCAGGCCGAGGCCCGCGCCGTCGTCGACGCGGCCCTGGCCTGACACCGGCGTTCGTGTCCTCCGGACTCCCACGGCGGTCGTAGGATCACCTTCATGCTGCGGATGTACCAGGAGATCTTCGCGCTGCCCGGGGCGCTCAGGTTCTCCCTCGCCGGGCTCGTCGCCCGTCTGCCGATCGCTGTCCTGGGGATCGGCATCGTGCTCTTCATCCAGGGCGAGACCGGCTCGTACGAGATCGCGGGCCTCGTCACGAGCGTGTTCATGGTCGTCCAGGCGATCACGAATCCGCTCATCGCCCGCCTCGTCGACGCGCACGGTCAGGCGCGGGTCATGGTGCCCGTCGTCTGCATCCACCTCGTCGCCCTCAGCGGTCTGCTGGCGTCCGTGCTCCTGGACTGGTGGGTGGGGACCGTCTTCCTCAGTGCGGGACTGGCCGGGGCCTCGGTGGGCAGCCTGGGCTCGCTGGTGCGCGCCCGCTGGAACGCGATCGTCGTCAGCTCCCGGCAGCTGGACACCGCGTTCAGCTGGGAGGCGGTGGCCGACGAGATCCTCTTCGTGACCGGCCCCGTCGTCGTGACGGCCCTGGCGACCCTGTGGATCGCACCGGCCGGCGTGCTCATCTCCGGCGTCGCGACTCTGGCCGGCGCCCTGCTGTTCTACCCGCAGAAGGCGACGGAGCCGGTGCCCCGCGGTCGGTCCGTCGACCGGTCCGGCCGTGTGCTCACGCATCCCGGCATCTTCGTCGCGGTCGTCTGCCAGGTGTTCCTGGGCGTCGTGTTCGGCGCGATTGACGTCATCGCCGTGGGCTTCGGCGATGAGCAGGGTGCGAAGGCCTTCGCGGGCATCGCGCTGAGCGCCCTGGCAGCGGGGTCTCTGCTGGCCGGCGCCGTGTACGGCGCGATGGACTGGCGGCTGCAGGCCCGCTTCCGCTTCCCGCTCATGCTGGTGGTGCTGACCGCCGGGTCGTGGCTGCTCCTCCTGGCGAACGACATGGTGCTCTTCGCGATCCTCCTCTTCGTCGTGGGCGTAGGCATCGCGCCCAGCCTCATCGCCGTCAGCTCCGTCATCCAGACCCTCGCCCCGCCGGAGCGGCTCACGGAATCGCTCGCGTGGATCTCCACGGCGCTGGGGTTCGGGGTGGCGATCGGGTCCGCCGCAGCGGGCAGCGTCATCGAGCGGCTGGGTGCCCACGAGGCGATCTGGATCGTGGCTGGTTGCTCGACCGCGGCTCTCGTGATCGCGGGGGCCGGGCTGCGGGCGATGGACCCGGGACGCACCGTCACCCCGCACCGTCCCCGCCGCGAGACCATCGACACCGCCTCCATCCCGGCGGTCGTCCCGCCACCCACCGGCGACGGTTCCCCGGACGAGACTCAGCCGGGCCGCTGACCTGCGTCCCCACCTGCACGAACGCGTTCACTCTCCGTGGCGACAGCCGCGGACTCCTCCGCTACACTGAGTGCACCGTGGCGGTCACGCTGAAACATGTGTGGCCGTCATGGCATGACGTCCACGGGACGCACAGCGCTCCGCGTGGACGAGACGCGATGCGGCGGACCGGGCCACGGCGTCGTGGGTCACGGTCACCCGCCCCGCCCCGCCCCGATAGGGTGGAGATCATGCACATCCTCCTGGCCTGCGACAAGTTCAAGGGCACCCTCACCTCTGCCCAGGTCGCGACCGCACTCACCCCCGCTCTCACGGACGCCGGGCACACCGTCGCGTCCGTGCCGATCGCCGACGGCGGGGACGGCACCGTGGCCGCAGCGCTGGCCGCGGGCTTCGAGGGTCGCACGACGACCGTGGGCGGTCCGCTGGGACACCCGGTCGAGGCCCAGTGGGCGCGCTCCGGCGACACCGCCCTCGTCGAGCTGGCCCAGGCCTCGGGCCTCGCCCTCGTCACCCCGTCCCGCGACTCCGCGCTCAACGCGGGCACCCACGGGACCGGGGCCGTCATCACCGCCGCGCTGGACGCCGGCTGCACCCGGATCGTGCTGGCGGTGGGCGGCTCCTCGTCGACGGACGGCGGCGCTGGCATGCTGACCGCGCTGGGCGCGCAGCTGCTGAACGACTCCGGCCAGCCGGTGCCACCGGGCGGGCTGGGCCTGCTGGAGGTCGACCGGATCGACCTGACGGGTCTGGACGAGCGTCTGCGCGGCACTGAGGTGATCCTCGCCAGCGACGTCGACAACCCGCTGCTGGGCGAGGTGGGGGCGGCCGCCGTCTACGGGCCGCAGAAGGGTGCGCAACCCACCGAGGTCGCCCTCCTGGACCGCGCCCTGGCCCACTTCCGCGACCGGCTGGCGCAGACCGCGGGTCTGGGTGCGCTGCTGCCGGAGGGCACGACCGTCGAGGACCTGGCGCTCACCCCGGGCGCGGGTGCGGCCGGAGGCACCGGGTTCGGCGCGATGACCGTGCTGGGCGCGCAGATGCGCCCGGGGGCGGACTACATCATGGAGCTCGTGGGCTTCGCGGACGCACTGGCGGCGGCAGACCTGGTCGTCACCGGCGAGGGCCGTTTCGATGCGCAGACCCTGCACGGGAAGGGACCCGGCGAGGTCATCGACCGGGCACGCGAGGCGGGGCTGCCCGTCTGGGTCGTGTGCGGGGCGGCCGAGCTGACCGCGGACGACTCCCCCGGCGTCACCGGGATCATCGAGCTGCGCTCCCTGGCTCCGGAGGAGACGTGCCTGCGCGACCCCCAGCCGGTCGTCGCACAGGCGGGCGCGGAGCTGGCTCGGCGTCTGGGGGGCTGAGCGGCACGCACGCACGACGACGCCCGCGGAGCGTGTGCTCCGCGGGCGTCGTCGTGTCCGGGGTGGGCCGTCCAGGGTGAGCCGGTCCGGCCGTCAGCCGGCTCCGGCCTCAGGGGCGGGTGGAGGTCACTCCTTGGGCGTGCCCGGCTTGTCGGAGCCCGCCGGCTTGTCGCCGGTCTCCGGGTTGCCCGGGGTGCCGGGCAGGCCCTTCTGCTTGCGGGTCAGGAGCATGACGATCAGGACGACGATCGCCAGACCGCCCACGCCCAGCAGGATCATCATGGGGGTGGACAGACCGGAGGAGTCCGCGTCCTCGCTGAGCGAGCCCTGGTCCTGCGCGCCGTCCTCCGGCTGGTCGACGGCCGCGCCGCCCAGCTCTGCGGCGCCGTCGCCGTCCTCGCCCTGGGCTGCCTCGTCGCCCTCGCCGTCCTGACCGGCGCCCACCGCGTCCGTGAGCGTGAAGTCGAACTCACCGGAGATGGGGTGGCCGTCGGAGGACACGACCCGCCACTGCACCGTGTAGGTACCCGGCGTCAGGTTGTCCGGCAGCGCGGAGGAGACGGTGGTGCCCTCGACCGTGATCTCGCCGGCGGAGACGTCGTCGCCGCCGTCCTGCAGGACCTGGACCTCCGTGCCCACGTCCTGGATCTCGCCGCTGAAGTCCATCTCGATCCACTGGGGCTGCTCGTCGAGCTCCGCACCCTCCTCCGGGTTCGAGCCGACCAGCTGATCATGCGCCTGCGCCGCGGGCCCCGCGGTCAGGCCGAACAGCATGAGCAGACCGGCCACGGCCAGTGCGAGCGCGCGGGAGCGCGGAGACGTGCGAGAGCGCAGGGACACGATTCCTCCTCAGGATGAACGTCTGTCCGTCCGCACCGCCTGTGGGCGGCCGGACACCCCGCAATCATCCCCGATGAGCCTGGGAACTTCATCCCCGGGGCCGTCTCCGGGCGGGCGGAGGGTGCGACGCGGCGGGGCCGACGACCTAGTGTGGGGGCATGACGACACAGCACAGCGCAGAGACCACCGGGACCCCGCAGGGCTCCACCGCCGTCCGTCCCCAGGACGATCTCTACCTCCACGTCAACGGCGACTGGATCGATTCGCACGTCATCCCGGACGACCGCGCCGCTGACGGGGTCATCCGCCGCCTGTTCGACACGGCGGAGGAGAAGGTCCGCGACATCATCACCCATGCGGGCGGCCAGGGCGGGGAGGAGGCGCGGAAGGTCGCGGACCTCTACGCCTCGTTCATGGACGAGGACCGGGTCGAGGCCCTGGGCCTGGAGCCGTTGGCGGGAGATCTCGACGCGATCGCCGCGGCGACCGACCACGACGATCTGGTCCGCGTGCTGGCGCAGCTGGAGCGCGCGGGCGGGCCGGGCGTGCTGGCCGCCTACGTGTCCGCGGATGCGAAGGAACCGGACCGCTACGTCCTCTACGTCCACCAGGGCGGGCTGGGCCTGCCGGATGAGTCCTACTACCGCGAGGACCAGCACGCGGAGGTCCGCACCCAGTACACGGATCACCTGGCCCGCTTCGTCTCCCTCACCGGCGTGGACGCGCGCACGGGCCGCGACGCCCAGGAGATCTCCCAGGCGGTCATGGACTTCGAGACCCGCCTGGCGAAGCACCACTGGGACGTCGTCGAGACCCGCGACGCGCAGAAGACCTACAACCGGATGACCCCCGCCGAGGCCGCCCAGACGGCCGGGGCCTTCGCCCTGGGCACGTGGCTCGAGGGGGTGGGCGCGGCGGATGTCCCGCACGTCATCATCGGCGAGCCCAGCTTCCTGTCCGGCCTGGGCGAGGTGTGGGCGGAGACCCCGCTGGCGGATCTGCAGGCGTGGGCGATGCTGGGCACCGTCCAGGCGTTCGCGCCCTATCTGGCGGACGAGGTGCTGCAGGCGAACTTCGACTTCTACGGCCGCACCCTCTCCGGCGTCCCGCAGGTGCGCGACCGGTGGAAGCGCGGCGTGAGCCTCGTCGAGTCGCTGCTGGGCGAGGCGGTGGGCCGCATCTACGTCGAGGAGGAGTTCCCCCGCACCTCGAAGGACGCGATCGCGGAACTGGTCGATTCTCTCATCGACGCGTACGACTCCTCGATCCGCACCCTCGACTGGATGGGTGAGGAGACGAAGGGTCGCGCGCTGGAGAAGCTGCGACTCTTCACCCCCAAGGTGGGGTATCCGGACCGCTGGCGCGAGTACCCCGCGGAGATCCGCGCGGACGACCTCGTGGGCAACGTCCGCCGGTCCGCCCAGGCGGAGCACGACCGACAGATCGGCCGACTGGGACAGCCCATCGACCGGACCGAATGGCTCATGACCCCGCAGACCGTCAATGCGTACTACCACCCGGTCATGAACGAGATCGTGTTCCCCGCAGCGATCCTGCAGCCGCCGTTCTTCGACCCGGAGGCCTCCGACGCGCAGAACCTGGGCGCGATCGGCGCGGTCATCGGCCACGAGATCGGGCACGGGTTCGATGACCAGGGCTCGCGCTACGACGGCCGCGGCACGCTCACGGACTGGTGGACGGAGGAGGACCGCGCGCGCTTCGACGAGCAGACGCGCTCGCTCATCGACCAGTTCGAGGTGCTGGTGCCCCGCGGTCTGGGACCGGACGACCACGTGAACGGCGCGCTCACGATCGGCGAGAACATCGGCGATCTGGGCGGTCTGTCGATCGCGTGGACGGCGCTGCAGACGCGGACCGCCGCCCGCGGCGCGGAGGTGACGGCCCAGGACGGTCGCACCTTCTTCGAGGCGTGGGCCCGCGCGTGGCAGACAGCGATGCGCGACGAGGAGCGCCGGCGCCGCCTCACCGTCGACCCGCACTCGCCGGAGGAGTTCCGCTGCAACCAGATCGTCAAGAACATGGACGCGTTCGCAGAGGTCTACGGGACGCAGGAGGGCGACGGCATGTGGCTGGCGCCCCAGGAGCGCGTCTCGATCTGGTGACCCGCGCGCTCCCGTGAGACGGACGAGGGCGGGGCCCACCCGACCGGGTGGGCCCCGCCCTCAATTCGTGTTCTGTCGTGTTCGGGTTCAGCCGCTCGTGACGACGAGCCGGGTGAACCGGTCGATGAGGTCGTTCCACACGCGGCTGCGGGTGGGGGTGTCGTCCCCCACCTGCGCGGCGAGCCCCTCGATGTCGACGAAGCCCAGTGCGGAGTCCGGGCAGATCGTCACGCTGCCGCGCAGCAGCCGGTCGTGGGCGAAGTCCGCACTCACGACGACCGGCAGGGGCGACTCCTGCAGGATCCGCAGTCCGGGGTCGTCGTCCGCGGCGGCGGAGTCCCCCGACCCGGCCGCAGCGGCACCGGAGGCACCGGCGCCGGTGCCCGCGGCCTCGGGAGCGGCCTGCCCGCCGTCGACGCCGTGCGTCGTGCGCTGCAGGTGGCGGGCGGCCTCGAACACGATCTGAGCGCCGGAGGACCCCACTCCCACCAGCGGCGTCCCCACGGCGAGGGCGTCGTCGGCGAACTCGCGGACCGCGGCCTCGGTGGCGGCGTCCGCGTGGTCCTGCGCGTCCCGCATGCCGTAGACGATGAACGCGGAGGCGCTGGCCGGGCCGGGCATCTGCGTGCCGCGGCGCACGCGGTGGCCGAACAGCTGGGCGCCGGACTCCTCGATCCAGCGGAAGACCTCGGGGCCGTCGAACGCGTCGGACAGGGCGACGACGCCCACGGGGTGGGTGAGGCCCTCCTCGGTGAGCGTGCGGGTGGGGGTCTTCTCGCCGGCGCGCACGGGCAGCCGCAGGATGTTCTCCTCGACCGGTGCCGGGCACGTGGCCCACGGGTGGAACGCGAAGGGGTAGATGACGGTGCGGTTGAAGTCGAGGGTGACGGAGCCGTCCGCGGCGGGCAGACCCACGCTCAGCGTCCGCCAGGACGGGGTCGTGTCCCCGTTCGTCGTGTCGTGGAAGTCGAGGACCAGACCGGTCTCCGGGCTGCCGGCGGCGGTGAGTGTGTGGGTCCGGCCGCCCAGGGCGAAGGTCACGGTGCCCACGGTCGTCCGGTCCATCTCCAGGCCGGGCAGCGCGGTCGCGATGCGGCGCACGCGCGGCTGGGGGTAGGGCTCGAAGCGGCCGCTCACCACGGCGGCCTCCGTGACGGGGAACGCGGGGATGTCGACGAAATGCGCCAGCAGCGCGGACTTCGAATCGTGGACGCGGATGCCGATCCGGCCGTCGCGGTCGATCGCCTCGTACGCCGTGTGGTCGGACACCAGCCACGTGAGGGCGCCGTCGCGGGGCAGGCGGATCCAGGACGCGCCGTCCGCCGTCGACCCCAGCTCCACCGCCGAGTCCGTCTGCGTCTCCTGCTGGGCGGCCGCCTCGAGCGCGGCGCGCGTGGGTCCCGCGCTGTGTCCGGCGCCGATCCGGAAGGTGATGGTGTCGCCGTCCAGGTCGAAGCGGCCGGGAGCACCCTCCCAGGTGTTCTCGCCCTGCTGCAGCCAGTGGAGGCCGGTGATGCTCAGCATGCCGAAGGGTGTGGCGAGCGCGGCGAGGCGCTCATCGTGCCACGCCTGCCATTCGGAGGTGAACTGTTCCACGAGTACCTCAGATCGTCAGGGAGTGGGGTGTGCGTCGCGTTCGATCGCACCGCGACGCGGGCACGGCCGCGCTGTCCACGGCCCGGTCGCCATCCTAGGGCACCTCTGTGCGAGATCGCCGGGTGCGCGGTGCGCTCCAGTGGTAGGCCAGTCCCAGCGCCACCAGCAGCGCGCCCGAGGCCGCCGGGCCCCACAGTCCCACGGCCAGTCCCGCTCCGTCCAGGAGGGTGCCGCTCAGCGCGGAGCTGGCGGACTGGCCCACGACGACGCCCGTGCTCATCATCGCCATGACGGTGGTGAGGCGACCGGCGGGTGCGTGCTGGGAGGCGATCGCGAAGAGGGTGACGAGGCTGGGGCCCACGCCGCAGCCCATGATGAGCAGCGCGATGACGAAGGCTGTGAGGGTCTGCCCCTGTGTGTAGAGGAGGCAGCCGGCCAGTGTGAGGGTCGCGAAGACGAGCCAGCGGGCGCGCAGGCGGAACGCCTCGGGCAGGACGACGACGGACAGCGCGCAGATCGCGGAGCCCACGCCCATGACCCCGTAGAGGATCCCCGTCGCATCCGCCTGGCCCAGCGTCTCCATGAAGGCGGTGAGGCTCGTGAGCGTCGAGCCGAAGAAGAGGCCGATGCAGGCCATGCCGCCCACCGGCAGCAGGACGACCGGGCGGAAGAGGAGTGCCGCCGGGGCGGCCTCGGCGGTGGCCGGGCCCTGGGGCGAGGTGCCCGGGCGGGGGTCGGTGCGGCCCTGCGCGTACTGCGCGGAGCGGTGCAGCGCGAACGCGGTGATGCCCACGGCGGTGAGGGTCGCCGCACCCACGACGGGTGAGACGGTGCCCCACGCGACGGCGGCCACGCCCACGATGACGGGGCCGAAGACGAACATGAGTTCGTCCGTCATGGACTCGTAGGAGAGGACCGCGTTGGTGGAACGGCTGCGGGAGGCGACCGGGACCTCGGCGTCGATAGCCAGCAGCCAGCGGGAGCGGACCATCGAGGACGCCTGCGGGGCGGTGAGGCCGATGAGCAGGCCCGTCGTGAGGATGACGGGGGAGGCGGCGCTCTCGAGGAGGGCCCAGGCCAGGCCCAGGAGGGCGGCCGTGTTCGCCACACCCAGGATGAGGAGGACGGTGCGCTGGCCCCAGCGGTCGGCGGCGGCGCCCAGCAGCGGGCCGGAGATCGCCGTGCCCACGCCCACCAGAGCGGCCGTGGCACCCGCCTCCGAGTACGAGCCCCGCAGCGCGGACACCGCCGTCATGACCGCGACGACGGACATCGCGAAGGGCAGCTTCGCGATGACGGCGATGGGGATGTACCCCCAGCCCAGCAGGCGGATGAGAGTGGCGAACACGTGAGTCAACGATAGCCCCACCGGCTACCGTGGGAGCATGACGAACTCAGCTCCTCAGGGTGACGTGACCGGTGGCGGATCGACCTCGGCGGTGAGCGGGGACGACGCGGCGAGCGGCGGGGGGTCGACCTCCGCGGTGCACGCGGCGCTGGCGGCGGACCTGTCCGCGCTCGTGATGGAGTCGCCGTCCTCGTTCCACGCGGCGTACGCGGTGCGGGAGCGGCTGGTGGACGCGGGCTTCGCGGAACTCGACGAGGACGAGGCGTGGGTCATCGAGCCCGGCGGTCGGTACGTCGTGGTCCGCGACGGTGCGGTCCTCGCGTTCGCGGTTCCGGCCGCGGATGAGGCGGGCGGCGACCGCGCGAACGACGCGGGCACAGGCGCGGGCTCCGGCGCGGGCAGCGCCGGCATCGCGGCGCTGCCCTTCCACGTCGTGGGCGCGCACACGGACTCGCCGGGCTTCAAGCTCAAGCCGCAACCGGACTTCACGGCCGCCGGCGCGCTGCAGACCGGGGTGGAGGTCTACGGCGGCCCGCTGCTGAACTCCTGGCTGGACCGCGAGCTGTGCTTCGCCGGGCGCCTCGTCCTCACGGACGGCACCGCCGTGCTGGCGCAGACCGGGCCCATCGCGCGCATCCCGCAGCTGGCGATCCACCTGGATCGGAAGGCGAACGACGGCCTCACCCTCGATCGGCAGCGCCACACGCAGCCGGTCATCGGGCTCGCGGACCTGGTGGGGACCGGTGCGGCGGGAGTTGCCGCGACCGGCGGGGCGGATGGCGCAGCGAGCGCGGCGGCCGGGACCAGCGGCGGCGCGATGTCCGGCACCACCGACACCGACCACGCGGCGGGGTCGCTGGTGCTGGGGCTGCTGGCGGCCTCGGCGGGGGTCGACGTCGCAGACGTCGCCGGCTACGACGTCCACACGTTCCCCGTGCAGGAGCCGGCGGTGTTCGGCGCGCACAGCGAGTTCCTCGCGTCGCCGCGGCTCGACAACCTGGCCTCCGTGTGGGCGGGCACGAGTGCGCTGGCACAGGTTGATCCGGCCGACCTCACGGGGATCGCGGTGCTGGCGGCGTTCGACCACGAGGAGGTGGGGTCGGAGACGCGGTCCGGTGCGAGCGGCCCGTTCCTGGCCGACGTCCTCGAGCGGATCACCGCGGGACTGGGCGGCGATCGGACGGCCCACCTCCGGGCACTGTCCGGATCCGTGTGCGTGTCCTCCGACGCGGGGCACGCGGTGCACCCCAACTACCAGGGGCACCACGACCCGGTGAACCGGCCGGTCCTGGGCGGCGGACCGCTGCTGAAGATCAACGCGCAGCAGCGCTACGCGACGGACGCGGTGGGGACCGCCGTGTGGGCGCGGGCGTGCCGCGACGCCGGGGTGGGCTTCCAGGAGTTCGTCTCGAACAACACGATCCCGTGCGGGTCGACGATCGGCCCGCTCACCGCGACGCGACTGGGCATGACGACGGTGGATGTGGGGCCGGCGCTGTGGTCGATGCATTCGGCGCGCGAGATGTGCGCGCTGTCCGACCTGGCCGACCTCCGCGCGGCTCTGGGCCGGTTCCTGGCGAGCTGACTGACGGTCGGCTGGGCGGGCCTCCGCCCATCCGACCGTCGCTCGGGGGTCCGTCGCTCAGAAGTCCGTGGGCGAGGTGCCCGGCGCTCCGCCGGTGCCCTGCTGGGACTCCTTCGCCGCCTGCTCCTCCGCCATCTTCTTCTGCTGCTCCGCGACCTTCGCGTGCACGTCCTCCATGTCGAGGCCGCGCACACCGCTGATGAGCTCCTCCAGCTGCGGGGCGGGCAACGCGCCGGCCTGGCGGAAGACACCCACGCCCTCGCGGAAGACCATGAGAGTGGGGATCGAGGAGATGCCGAACGCGGCGGCCATCTGCTGCTGGTCTTCCGTGTCGATCTTGCCGAAGGCGATGTCCGTGTGCTGCTCCGACGCCTGCTCGAAGACCGGGGCGAAGCTCTTGCAGGGCCCGCACCAGTCGGCCCAGAAGTCGAGGATGACGATGTCGTTGTCCGCGATGGTGGACTGCAGGTTCTCTGACGTGATCGTGTGCGTGCTCATTCCCTCACGCTAACGGATCCGACTGAGAACGGGTCGCGGCGTCCAGCTCCGCCTCCGCCAGCACCCACCCCAGCGACCGGGTCGCCTGCTGCAGCGCCGGCAGCACGGAGGCGAGCAGGATCGCACGCAGCTGTCGCAGGTCCGCGGCGTCGGCGCGGTCCGCATCGTCCGCATGGTCCGCGGTCCGGTCACCGGCCCTCTCGTCCGCCAGCCGCAGCGCCTCGATGAGGGCCGCCCGCCCGGAGGGCGTCGAATCGTCCAACGGGTCCGAGCCGCGCACCGGCACGATCCCGTCACCGTGCGCGTCGAGCAGGCTCGCACCCTCCCAGCGCTGTGCGCCGGCCGTTCCCGAGGCCGCCGTGCCGTCCGTTCCCGGCTCCCCTGTTCCCGAGACTGCCGCGCCCTGTGCGGTCGCCTGCCCCCGCCGGGTCGCCGGCTCGTCCGTCCCGTCCTGCCGGACCGGGAAGACGACGAAACCCAGCGCCTCGCGCACGAGCGAGTCGAACGCCTCCGTCTCCCCCACCGCGTGCGCCGCGATCGACAGCTGCGCGACGTCCGCCAGGGTCGCCTGGCCGGGACCGGCGACTCCATCCGTGCTGCTGCGGACGACGCGGGGACCTGATTCCGCACCCGCGTCGGCACCGCCCGTCGCATCCGTGGTCGGCCTCGTGCCGGCCGGAGCTCCATCGGTGGGTGCGGTCGCGTCGCCGGCTGCTGGGGCGTCACCGCGGTTCGCCGCGAGGACCGCATCGAAGGCGCGCCGCGCCGCAGTGGTGAGCCGCTCGTCGTCCAGGACGCGACCGGCCTGGGCGAGCGCGGTGATGGCGAGCGCGTTCCACTCCGTCACGAGCTTGTCGTCGCGTTGCGGCAGCGGTCGGTCGGCGCGCCTGCCGGCGATCTCCTCGCGGGCGGCGACGGCCTCCGGGGTTGCCCAGGGAGCGACGTCCTCGGAGCTCTCCTCGTCGGAGCCATCCTCCCCGTGCGCCCACTCCGCGACCGTGGGGAAGCCCACCGCGAAGGGGCGGTCCGGGTGCGCGGCCTCGACCGGGCCCAGGGGCTGGAACGGGGCGGGCACCCCGTCCGCGGTCTCCAGGTAGTACGCCCCCTCGGTGCGCTCACCGGCGTCGTCCACCGAGTCCGCGTCCAGCCCCGAGGCGAAGCCGCCGTCCGGCAGCTGCATCCGCTCCAGCAGGAACGCGGCGGTCTCCGTCGCCTCCCGGTGCGCCAGCCGGGCGTAGCGGGAATCCGGGTCCCAGCGACGCTCCGTCTCCAGCCAGTCGACGGCGGCCCGCAGGTACTGCGCGTTGTCGAAGAGCATCTTCTCGAAGTGGGGGATGTGCCACTGCGCGTCGACGCTGTAGCGGGAGATCCCGCCATCCACGTGGTCCCGGATCCCCCCGGAGGCGATGCCCGCGAACGTGCGGCGGACGGCGTCCAGGTCCGCGGCCTCGGGCGAAGTGCCCAGCCGTGCGTGCCGGCGCAGCAGGTGGACGATGCTCAGCAGCGGCGGGAACTTGGGGGCCTGCCCGAAGCCGCCCCAGCGACGGTCCTGGGCGGCCAGGAGGTTCTCGGCCGCCGCAGTCAGGGTGTCGTCGTCGATCTGAGGAGTGGGGGCCTCGGCGGGCAGTCCCAGCGACAGGTCCGGGAGGCGGATGAGGTTCTGCGCGAGCTGGGAGGCAATCTGCTGGGCCCGATCGCGGTCGTCCCGCCACGTGCGCGCGATCGTCGTGATGACCTGCGACAGGCTGGGCATGCCGTCGCGCGGCTGGGGCGGGAAGTAGGTGCCGGCGAAGAACGGGCGGCTGTCCGGGGTCGTGAAGACGGTGAGCGGCCACCCGCCCTGGCCGCGCATCGCCAGCAGGGCGTCCATGTAGAAACCGTCGACGGCGGGCAGCTCCTCCCGGTCGACCTTGATCGCGACGACGGACTCGTTCGCCAGGGCGCCCAGTTCCGGGTCCGAGAAGGACTCGCGGGCCATGACGTGGCACCAGTGGCAGGTCGCGTAGCCGATGCTCACGAGGACGGGGACGTCGCGGCGGGCGGCCTCCTCGAACGCCTCCGGCCCCCAGACATGCCAGTCGATCGGGTTGTCCGCGTGCTGGTTGAGGTACGGGCTGGTCGCGTGGGCGAGGCGGTTGGCCATTCCTCTGTCTCCTGACGAGGGGCACAGGCATCCTGCGGGCCCCGATGGTGTGCGGATACGACGGTCCCTGGTCCATCCACACTAGTGGGTGCACGGAAGGCGGCACAGAGGGCGCGGCGGTGGTGGCACGTGGTCGGTCGTGCCACCAGCAGGCGATTCACCCGATCAGCGCGCCCTGTGCCCGGATAGGGTGAGTCCATGAGCGATGCTGTGCCCCCGCCGCCCCCGCCCAATCCCGGACCCGCACCGGAAGGACCGGTACCAGGCGGGCCTCCGCCGCCGCAGGACCCGACTCAGCAACGGGCACAGCAGCCGGCGCAGCAATCGGCGCAGCCCCACCCGCCGGCTCAGCATCACCCCGCACCGAATGAGGCCGCACTGCAGTACGCCGCCCAAGTGCAAGCCGCCGCCCGCGGGCCTGTCGCGCCCCTGCCGGGTCTCCCCTTCACCTCGTCCTACCGCACACCGCGCACGGGTTGGTGGCGCGGTTTGGTCAGCATCGTCCTCGTCATCGTGGCGATCCTGACGTTCTCCTTCATCCTGAGCTTCGTCGCGATCGCGGTCGACCTGGCCCTGGGCAACGCGGACACGGACGCTCTCATGGAGGGGCAGGTGTCCATGTCGCCGACGCTGCTCGCCGCGACCAACGTGAGCCTCCTGGCCTCCGCGGCAGTCGCGTTCCTCGCCCACCGCTTCCTCATCGGTCTGCGCTGGGGCCACTTCCACTCCGTCGTCGGCCGGTTCCGCTGGTCATGGCTGGCCCTCGCTGCCGCGGTCGTCGTGCCGGTCTACCTGCTGTTCGCCGCGTCGAGCTTCCTCGATCCCACGTATCAGGACCTGCAGATCGACGGCACCGTCGTCGCCTTCATCGGCATCATCATCCTCACGACCCCGCTCCAGGCCGCCGCCGAGGAGTACATGTTCCGCGGCGTCGTCCAGCGCTCGGCCGGCAGCTGGGTCCGCTCACCGCGCTGGTCCTTCATCCTCGGCACCGCCGTGAGCGCGCCGCTGTTCGCCGTCTTCCACTTCGCCCAGGATCCGTGGCTCATCTTCTACTACCTGTGCTTCGGCATCCTCCTCTCGATCCTCACGCAGCTGACCGGCGGGCTCGAGGCCGCCATCGCCATCCACATCGCGAACAACCTCTTCCTCCTGCTGGTCGGCGCGCTGGCCGGCCAGATGACGGAGGGCTTCGACCGCTCCGCCGGCCAGGGCGGACCATTCATGCTGGTGCCGCTCGTCATCCTCGCCGTCGTGATCGTCGTCCTCTGGCTGCTGGGCAGGCGTCGGAAGGTGGAGACCACCACCGCCGAGGCCGCCGCCCCTGCCGCGCCCGTCTCACCTGCCGCGCCTGCCTCACCCGGCGAGGCCGGACCGTCCGTCCATGGCCAGCCGGCCGCGCATCTCGGCCAGCCGGGAGCAGGCTCCAGCCAGCCGCATGCAGACCCTGGACAGCACCCGGATCAGTGAGTGCATACTCACTGGTAGACCACCTCGATCCGCAGTAAACTAGAATCACTCAAGAAAACGAGGCGCTCACGAACTTCGGGACGCGGACCTCGGCACGATCCTGAGGAGGGACGACCATGAACAACCTTCATCGTGAACTCGCACCCCTGTCCGACGCCGCCTGGGCGGATCTGGAGGACGAGGTCAAGCAGACCTTCCGCCGGCACATCGCGGGCCGCCGCTTCGTCGAGATGCCCGAGCCCCGCGGATACGAGTTCTCCTCGCTCACCACGGGACGCGTCAAGGAGACCGGCACGGACGTCGACGGCGTGCGCGGCCGCACCCGCGTCGTGCTGCCGGTCATCGAGCTGCGCGTGCCGTTCTCCGTCGACCGCGACGAGGTCGACAGCGTCGCCCGCGGCGCGGTGGACGCGGACTGGGATCCGGCGAAGGACGCCGCGATGCGCCTGGCGAAGGCGGAGGACAACGCGGTGCTGAGCGGTTCCGCACACGACGTGGGCTTCTCCGGCATCATCGCCGCCAGCCCGCACAAGCCCATCCAGCTGCAGTCGGACATCAAGGACCTCACGTCGTCAGTCGCCGAGGCCATCACGGCTCTCCGCCTCGACGGTGTCGCTGGCCCCTACAACCTGCTGCTGTCGGCCGAGCTCTACACCCAGCTGGCCGAGTCGGCCGACGAGGGAAACCCCGTCTCCGCTCACATCCAGCGCATCCTGGGCCAGGGCCGCGTCATCTGGGCACCCGCGATCGACGGCGCCCTGGTCGTCTCCGAGCGCGGCGGCGACTACGAGCTGCACATCGGCCAGGACGTCTCCATCGGCTATGACTCGCACGATGCGGAGAAGGTGAACCTGTACCTGCAGGAGACCTTCACCTTCCGCGTCGCCAGCGCCGAGGCCGCGGTCCACCTGGCACCCTGAGTCCGCGCGCTCCGGCGGTCGGCTGACGCATTCACGCGACCGGCCGCCGGAGTCTCGCGGCCTCAGCGCACGTCGCCCACCAGGACGTGCGTGGAGTTGGGGAAGCGGTAGAGGCCGTCGACCGCGTACCGATCGAAGATCCGCTGCAGGTCCTCGACGAGCGGCTCGCGGGCCGGGTCGCCCTCCTTGGGCGCGAAGGACAGCGACAGATGGCGCTCGCGGAACGTGTCCCACGTGATGAGCTCGTCGTTGTCGTACTCGAGCCGCTGGTAGTGCGATCCGCCGTAGAACTGCGCCAGCTCCACGTCCGTCACCTTCTCTGCGAGCGTGAGTCCGGTGAATCCTCCCACGCGGGCACGGAACGCTTCGATGACCGCGTGGACGGACTCCTCCTCCGCACGGCGGAAGTTCCAGATGAGCGCCACCTGCCCGCCCGGCACCAGGATGCGTCGGCACTCCGCGCGGAAGGCCTCGATGTCGAACCAGTGGAACGCCTGCGCGACGGTCACCAACGAGATGGTCGCCGCGTCCAGGCCGGTCGTCTCGGCCGGAGCACCCACGACGGTGAGCCGGTCCGCCTCCCCGATCGTCGCGGTGAGCGCCGCGCGCATGTCGTCGTTGGGCTCGACGGCGACGACATCCCAGTCGCGGCGCAGCAGCTCTGCGGTGAGCTTGCCCGTGCCGGCACCGATATCCGCGACGACCGGCCCGGACACCGAGGTCGCCGCAGTCGAAGCCGCACCATCCCCGTCCGTTCCGCTCGCCACCCGCTGGACCAGCATGTCCAGCAGCGCGGCGGGGTATCCCGGACGGCTGCGCGCGTAGATCGCACCCAATCCCGTGAACTTCCCGGTGTTGTCGGCGATCCCGCCCTGGGTCACTGCATCGGTCATCGGTGGTCGTCCTCTCGTGTCACGACCACCATCATGGCCCAGATCGTTGAGATTTGGAGCACATGTCCGGCAGTCAGACCCCCACGCCGCCCAGGAACAGGCGGGTCGTGAGCGGGAAGCGCACCTCGTCGACTTCGCGGTGCTCGTCGAACAGCCGGCGCAGGTCCGCGACCAGCGGAGCGTACGCCGGGTCGCCCTCGCGGGGCGCATAGGTCGCGGACAGGTTGCGGCCCAGGAACTCGTCGACCGTGAGCATCTGGTCGTGGGCGAACTCGCGGTACTCGAAGCCGTCGGGCTCGAAGAACGCGTCGAACTCCTCCGCACTCACCTTGTGGTCGCCACTGAAGCCCGGGAAGTCGGAGATGTGGCGGCGGAACACGTCAGCGGTGGCCTGCGTGAAGTCGCTGTCGCGCCTGCGCGAGTTCCACAGGAGCGCGACCTGTCCGCCCGGCTTGAGCACACGGCGGCACTCCGCCCGGAAGCGCTGCTGGTCGAACCAGTGGAACGACTGCCCGGCGGTGATGAGGTTCATGGAGGCGTCGGGCAGCGTCGAGTCCTCTGCCGTCGCCTGCACCGCGGTGAGGAGGCTGGTGGTCGCGGACTTCGCCTCGAGCACCTGGAACATGTCCGGGTTGGGCTCGATTGCGACGGTCCGGATGCCCTCGTAGACCAGTTCCTCCGACAGCTTGCCGGTGCCGGCACCCACATCCGCCACGTGGCACGAGGTGCCCAGGCGCAGTGTGTCGGCCAGCCAGCTCAGGCACTCCGCCGGGTAGCCCGGCCGGAACCTGTCGTAGATCCGCGCCAGCCCGGTGAAGCGCGTCGTCGAGTCCTGCGGCACTGCAGTCGCTTTCATCCTGGTGTCCTCCCTGCCGGTCGCCGCGAACATCGGCGAGCAGGTCTGACGATGAAGACGGCGGTCGGGTCGGTCGATGGACGCACCGACCCGGTCGTCACTTTCGAGAGTACCCAGAGAATCGTATGAAGAACGCCTGAATTCATGACGGATACCTCACACCCGCGGCAGGCACATCACACCGCACCTGACCTTGCCTCCCTCTCCCCACGGCCCGTAGCCTTGTCCGCATGATGTTGCACGGACGGCTCCGCACCCGCCGCTGACGGCGGACGCGACCCGGTTCTCACACCCCTCTCCTCCGCTGTCGGACGCATTCCATCCGACCGGCACCGTCAGCGTGCCTGCATCCAGGAGGATCCGTGCCCCGCACATCTCCCCTCTCGTCTGCCCCGCAGACCCCCACGACCACTCTGAACACCCCCGCCGGCGACCGCGCCCACCTGCGTGCCCGCGGCATCCACCACTCCCCCGGATCGCGTCCCCTCCTCACGGATGTCGACGTGACCGTGTCCGCGACGACGAAGCTGGCGGTCGTGGGCGAGAACGGCAGCGGCAAGACGACGCTGCTGCGCATCCTCACGGGCCGCCTGACCCCGGACGCGGGCACCGTCGAGCACGCCGGCACGATCGCGATCGCGGACCAGGAACTGCCCGCACCCGCCAACCTGACCGTCGGTGCACTGGTCGACGCGGCGATCCGCCCGGCCCTCGACGCCCTCGCCGCCTTCGACGAGGCCAGCGCCGCCCTGGCATCGGAGTCCCCCGGCGCCCCGGACGCCTATGCCCGCGCCCTCGACCGGTGCGTGCAGCTGGACGCCTGGGACGCGCAGCGACGGGTCGACATCGCCCTCGAGGCGCTGGGCGCGGTCACCGACCGCACGCGCCCGTTGGCGCACCTGTCCGTGGGCCAGCGGTACCGCGTGCGACTGGCCTGCGTCCTGGGCGCGCAGCCGGAGCTGCTGGTCCTCGACGAGCCCACGAACCACCTCGACACCGCCGGCCTTGAGTTCCTCACCGCCACCCTCACCAACCGCACGGGCGGCCTGCTCCTCGTCTCCCACGACGCGGCCCTGCTGGCGGACACGGCCCACGAGTTCCTGGACCTCGACCCCACGTCCGACGGACGGCCCCGGCTGTACGGCGGCGGCTGGGACGGCTGGCGGACCGGACGGGACCGCGAGCGCGACGCCTGGCAGTCCGCCTACGACGACCAGCAGGCCGAACACCGGCGCCTCCAGGAGGCTGTCGACCAGGCCCGCGGCCGCCTCACCTCCGGCTGGCGACCGGACAAGGGCACCCACAAGCACCAGCGTCAGTCGCGCGCGCCCGGAGTCGTGCAGGCACTGCACCGTCGCGAGGACGAGCTGCGCCGCCACGCCCTCAGCGTGCCCCCGCCCCCACCGCGGCTGACCGTGCCGGTGGGCACCACCCAGCCCGGCGCGCCGCTGCTCACCGCCGCCGAGGTCGCGGTCACCGACCGCTCCCCGCGTCCGGTGACCGTCCGGCTGGCCGGCGGTGACCGGCTGCTGGTCGTCGGCCCCAACGGCGCAGGCAAGTCGACGCTGCTCGCGGTACTGGCGGGCGGCCTCGGGCCCGATGTGGGGTCGGTGCGCCGGCACGGTGCGGTCCGCGTCGCGCATGTGCGCCAGGAGGACGGGCCCGAGCCCGGCGACGATCCGCGCGACCACCGGTCGCCGGGGCAGCTGCGCAGGCGGCGGCTGACCCGTGCGCTCGCGGAGGAACCGGACGTGCTCCTGCTGGACGAACCCACGAACCACCTGTCGATGGCGCTGGTCGACGACCTGCTGGCGGGCCTCGAGTCCGCGAGCGGCGCCGTCGTCGTCGCGACCCACGATCGGCAGGTGCTGCGGCGCCTGTCGGGCTGGCCACGACTGGATCTGGGCGCGTCCTCTTGCGGATCACGGGAGGCGACCGCCACCATGTGAGCATGGTCACTCGTGCACAGCACCTCCCGATGCCGCCGATCAACGCGCACGTGTCCTCGCTGGGCGGCTCCCCCATCCGCGCGCTGCTGGCGCTCGCGCAGGATCCGAACGTCATCAGCTTCGGCGGAGGGGCGCCGGCCAGCGAGAGCTTCGACGTCGACGGGATCGGCAAGTCGTATCAACGGGTGCTGGAGGAGCACGGGGCCCGCGCGCTCCAGTACTCGTCGACGGAGGGCGAACCGGAGCTGCGCGAGGCGATCGCCGCGCGGATGACGCACAACGGGCTGCACTCGGAGGCGGACGACGTGCTCATCACGTCCGGCTCTCAGCAGGGCCTGGGACTCGTCGGACAGGTGATCCTCGATCCGGACTCGATCGTCCTGACGGAGAACCCCACGTTCGTGTCCGCCCTGCAGGCGTTCGCCCTGTCGCGCGCCCAGTTCCGGCCCGTCGACACGGATTCCGGCGGACTGGTGCCGGAGGCGCTCGAGGCCGCCATCCTGCAGTACCAGCCGCGGGCGATCTACCTCATCCCCACCTTCCAGAACCCCACCGGGGTGACGATGCCGGAATCCCGCAGGCGCGAGGTCGCGGACATCCTGGCCCGCTACAACATCTGGCTCATCGAGGACGACCCGTACTCGGAGCTGCGGTACGACGAGTGGACGATGACCCCCATCAGCGCGGACCCGCGCCTGCGGCAGAAGTCCCTGTACCTGGGGACGCTGTCGAAGGTGCTGGCGCCGGGTCTGCGGATCGGGTGGATCCGCGGGCCCCAGGAGGTGCTCGACACGCTCGCGACGACGAAGCAGGGAACGTCGCTGCAGACGTCGACGATCGACCAGCTGGCGGCGGTCGACTGGCTCACCCACAACGACCTGGACGCGAAGCTGGTGCCCGTGCGGGCGGAGTACCGGCGCCGTCGCGACGCGATGGTGCAGGGCCTCGACGCCGTCCTGCCCGACGGGTACACGCTCAACACCCCCATGGGCGGCATGTTCCTGTGGGCCAACCTGCCGGAGGGCTTCGACGCGAACGAGTCGATCACCGACGCGGTGCAGGCGGGCGTCGTCTACATCCCCGGCGCGCAGTTCTACGTCGCAGATCCGCGTCCGTCGACCATCCGGCTGAGCTTCGTCTCCAACCCTGTCGAGACGATCGCGGAGGGGCTGGAGAGGCTGGGCACGATCTTCCGCTGACCTCGCCGAGGCCGTGGGAGTGACAGACTGAGGCCATAGTTCCGTGCGCGCGGCCAGCGCCGTGCCCCTCCGACCCTCCCGGGAAGGTTCCTCCGATGGAAGCGTTCACCTCGTTCATCACCAGTGTCGACGGGTTCCTGGGCTACGTCCTCGTGGCCGTCCTCGTCCCCGTCGGCCTGTACCTGACGGTCCGGACCGGCGTCGTCCAGCTGCGATTGCTGCCGGAGATGTTCCGGCTGATCCGCGAGCCCGCGGGCCACGATGCGGACGGGAAGAAGCAGATCTCGCCGTTCCGCGCGTTCTGCATCTCCGCGGCCAGCCGCGTGGGCACGGCGAACATCACCGGCGTCGCACTGGCGATCAGCGTCGGCGGCCCCGGCGCGGTCTTCTGGATGTGGGTGACCGCGGTGGTGGGCGGCGCGACCGCGTTCGCGGAGTCCGCCCTGGGCCAGCTCTACAAGGTCAAGGACGGCGCCGCCTTCCGCGGCGGCCCCGCGTACTACATCACGAAGGGGCTGAATGCCCCTGCGGTCGGCGCGCTCTTCGCGGTCATCGTCGCGGTCGTCTACGGCATCGTCTTCAACACCGTTCAGTCGAACTCGATCACCGACTCGCTGGCGGCGAGCTTCGGCACGGAGGCCTCCGGCAGCGGCTTCTCGATCATCGTGGGCCTCGTCCTCGCGGTGGCCGCCGGCATCGTCTTCGTGGGCGGCGTGCAGCGCATCTCCGCGATCGCCTCTGTCATCGTGCCGGTCATGGCGGTCCTCTACCTGATCCTGGGCATCATCGTCGTGATCCTCAACATCGGTGCCATCCCCGCGATGCTGGGCACGATCGTGACGGACGCGCTGGGCTTCCAGTCGATCGCCGGTGCGGCGCTGGGCACGATCATGATGGAGGGCATCCGGCGCGGTCTGTTCTCCAACGAGGCCGGCATCGGCTCCGTCCCCAACGCCGCCGCGACCTCGTCCGCCTCGCACCCGGCGAAGCAGGGACTGGTGCAGTCGCTGGGCGTCTACTTCGACACGCTCCTCGTCTGCTCGATCACGGGCTTCATCGTCCTCCTGTCGAATCCGGAGTACGGCACCCCGCAGGGATCGCAGCTCACGCAGACCGCACTCGCCGCCCAGGTGGGCGAGTGGGGCGTCCACTTCCTCACCTCCGCCATCTTCTTCTTCGCCTTCAGCTCGATCCTGGGCAACTACTACTACGGCGAGACGAACATCGAGTACCTCACGCGGAAGAAGGGCGCGCTGACGGTCTACCGCCTCATCGTGGTGGCGGCCGTCTTCGGCGGAGCCGTCGTCGCCCTCGATGCCGTGTGGACGGCGGCGAATATCGCGATGGCGATCATGGCGTTCATCAACCTCATCGCGGTGCTGCTGCTGAGCCCGGTCGTCCTGCGAGTCCTGCGCGACTACATGGATCAGCGTCGGGCCGGGCAGGAGCCGCTGTTCCACCGCGACCGGATGGCCGACCTCCAGGGCATCGACGCGTGGGACGGCACGGACGAGGTGACGCAGCCGGAGTTCTGGGAGAAGCACCGCAACCGCAGGTCCTGATCGCCGGAGGCACAACCTCCTCGCAGTGCGTCACGTCGGAGGGCGGTCCGACTCTGTGTGGAGCGCTGCTCCAGCGTCAGGAGAGATCCAGCGCCTCCGCCACCTGTGCGACCTGAGCACGGGCGACGGGATCGAGACCCAGCAGCGGCCTCGGGAGCGTCGGAGCGGTCGAGAGTCCGCGCAGTTCCGCGAGCGCGGCGACCACGCGCAGGCTGCCGCCGTGCGCCGCGAACAGGTCCCACAGCGGGGACAGTCGGTCGGAGGCGCGCTGCGCCGCCTCGCGATCTCCCTGGCCGGCGGGATCCGAGATCGTCCGCGCGGCCTGCGGGACGGTCCCCGCGATGACGGAGTACCACGCATCGCAGCCGGCGATGAGGCCGCGAGCCGCGTGGGCGTCGCCGGACACCCCGATCGTCACGTGGTCGGGGATCCGCGCGCGGATCTCCGCGACCCGGCGGGCCGCCGCATCCGCACCGGCGGGGACACCGGGGATCTTGATCGACGCGACGCCGGGAAGCGTTGCGATCGCCGCGTAGAGGTCGTCGTCGAAGGTGAAGCGGGTGACGGTGGGGTTGTCGTAGACCGCCAGCGGGACGGACAGGTCCCGGGTCACGTCCTCGAAGAGCGCGTACACCTCGTCGCGGGTGAGCGGGTGGTACGACATCGGGGCCAGGAGGACACCCGCGGCACCGGCCTCCTGCGCGTCCTCGACGTGCCTGCGGACATCGCGGGTCCGCAGCGCGCCCACCCCCACGATCACGGGGGTGTCGCCCGCGTGCTGGACCGCGGTGCGCGTGACGTCCCTGCGCTCCTCCCGCGAGAAGTACGCGTAGAGCCCGGTCGATCCCAGCACGGTGATCGAGTCGACGCCGGCGTCGCGGACGTGTGCAGTGATGCGGGCGCAGGCCGCCAGGTCCGCGCGGTCGTCGATGACAGGGGTGAGGGGGAATGCGCTCAGTCCGGTGAACACGGGGCGGTCTCCTTCGATCGGTGGTGTGCGGGGCGCGCGCCCACGAGTCGCATCGCAAGGCCCGGACCCACGGTCAGCGTGCCCTGCGGCACGGCCTCCGGCCGCGAGGCTCTCTGACCTATATCGCTCATACCGCACAGCATAGTGCGGTGCTAGTTTTGTCATATGCCAAAATCCGATGAAGGATCCGTGCACCACGACGACTACTCCCCGGCCACGACCGTTGCGGAATTCCGGACCCGCCTCGCGCAGGTGCGCCACCGGATCGCGGCCGCAGCGCTGCGGGTGGGCCGCGACCCCCGGGACGTGCGCCTGCTGCCCGTCAGCAAGACGGTCCCCGAGGACCGCATCCGGCTCGCAGTGGAGGCGGGCTGCACGCAACTGGGCGAGAACAAGGTCCAGGAGGCGAAGAGGAAGTCGGAGAACCTCGCAGATCTGGACGTGCAGTGGTCGGTCGTCGGCCACCTGCAGACGAACAAGGCGCGCGATGTCGCTGCCTTCGCCTCGGAGTTCCAGGCGCTGGACCGCCTGCGCGCAGCCGCGGCACTCGATCGGCGCCTCCAGGCGGCCGGGCGCAGCCTGGATGTGCACGTGCAGGTCAACACCTCCGGCGAGGACTCGAAGTACGGCCTCCCGCCCGAGGAGGTGCCGGCATTCCTCGCAGAGCTGCCCGCCTTCACCGCACTGCGCGTGCGCGGGTTCATGACGCTCGCGACCCTCACGACGGACGCGGGTGACGTGCGCGCATGCTTCCGCCTCCTCCGCTCGATCCGCGACCGGGCGCGCGAGGAGAACCCCGACCTCATCGGCCCGGGCGAACTGTCGATGGGCATGTCCGGCGACTACGAGATCGCCGTCGAGGAGGGCGCTGACTGCGTGCGCGTGGGCCAGGCCATCTTCGGCTCGCGCTCGACCCCGGACTCCCACTACTGGCCGGGAGGGTGAGCCCCCTCACGCACCCTTGTAATTCAACTTTCAACTATCTACACTGGAGGCATCACCGCCCGACCCACCGCTGGAGTCACCATGAGCATCGCCCCCACCCTCGACAAGACCCTCAACCCCGCGACCACGATGGGCGCCGTCACGCTGCACGTGGGCGACCTGGAGACCATGAGCGCGTACTACGCGAATGCGCTGGCCCTCACGCCGATCGAGGAGCGCAGCCAGGGCCGTGACGTCGTCCGCGTGCTGGGCCGCGGCGGTGTCCCGCTGCTGCGCCTCATCAAGACGGCGGGCCTCCCCGGCGTCGACCCCTCGCAGGCCGGCCTGTTCCACACCGCGTTCCTGTTCGAGGACGAGGCCTCCCTGGCCGCGACCGTCGCACGTGCCGCACAGCACCCGGCCAGCCGCTTCGTGGGCTCCAGCGATCACCTGGTGAGCGAGGCGTTCTACTTCACGGATCCGGAGGGCAACGGCATCGAGCTCTACCGCGACCGCCCGCGCTCCGCGTGGACGTACCAGGCCAACGGCGAGGTCGACATGGCTTCGATCTACCTGGATCCCAACCGCTACCTGCAGCAGCACCTGACGGAGGAGGCCCTCACGCACGCGGAGGACCACGCCGGCATCATCGGCCACGTCCACCTGCAGGTGGGCGACATCGCGCAGGCGCGCGACTTCTACGTGGGTTCCCTGGGCTTCGAGACGATGCTGGGCTCGCACCCCGGCGCGCTCTTCGCCTCGGCCGGCGGCTACCACCACCACGTCGCGATGAACACGTGGAACAGCCGCGGTGCGGGGCCCCGTGCCGCCACACTGGGCCTGGGCGACGTGTCGATCACGGTGCCCGCGCGCGAGGACCTCGAGTCGGTCGCCGCACGCCTGACCTCTGCGGGCCTCCAGAGTGCGGATGACGGCGACCGCGTCACCGTCCGCGATCCGTGGGGCACGCACGTGACCGTCGCACTGCCCGGCACGAGCGTCGAGGACCTGCTGGAGCGCTGAGCGCCTCTCAGCACTCCACGACGTTGACGGCCAGGCCGCCCATCGCGGTCTCCTTGTACTTGTCGCTCATGTCCGCTCCGGTGGCCTTCATCGTCGCGATGACCTCGTCGAGGCTCACGAAGTGCTCGCCGTCGCCCCACATCGCCATCTTCGCCGCGTTGATCGACTTGCCCGCACCGATCGCGTTGCGCTCGATGCACGGCACCTGCACCAGACCGGCGATCGGGTCGCACGTGAGGCCCAGGTTGTGCTCCATCGCGATCTCCGCCGCGTTCTCCACCTGCTCGACGGTGCCGCCCAGCACCTGGGCCAGGCCGCCGGCCGCCATCGACGACGCGGAGCCCACCTCGCCCTGGCAGCCCACCTCGGCACCGGAGATCGAGGCGCCCTCCTTGTAGAGCACGCCGATCGCGCCGGCGGTCAGCAGGAAGCGCACCGTCGCCTCCGCACGCGCCTCATCCCCGCCGTCCACGACCCAGTCGACGTAGTGGAGCGCGTAGTGCAGCACCGCCGGGATGATGCCGGCGGCCCCGTTCGTGGGTGCGGTGACGACCCGGCCACCACTGGCGTTCTCCTCGTTGACGGCCAGCGCGATGAGGTTGACCCACTCCTGGTAGTAGCGCGGATCGCGGTGCGGGTCCTCCTCCTTGAGTCGCAGGAACCAGTCGTGCGCGCGCCTGCGCACCGTGAGGCCGCCCGGCAGGTGGCCGGAGCGGTCCAGGCTGTTCGCAGCGCACTCCTCCATCACCTGCGCGATGTGCAGGAGTCCCTCCCGCACCTCCGCCTCCGTCCGGCCGGCGCCCAGCTCGTTCGCCAGCATGATCTCCCAGATCGCCAGGCCCTCCTCCCGCGCGATCCGCAGGAGGTCGTCGCCGGAGCGGAAGTCGTACGGGGTCGCGGGCTCCCGCGCGGAGTCGCCCGCGGCCGTGCCCAGCACCGCCTGCTCCTCATCCGACTGGGTGACGACGAAGCCGCCGCCCACGGAGTAGTAGATCTCGTGCGTGAGCTCCTCGCCCGTCCCCGTGCGCGCCCGCAGCTCGAGCGCGTTCGTGTGCCGCTCCAGGACGGTGAGCGGCCGCTGCCGCATGTCCGCGACGGTGAACGGGATCTCGACGCGATCGCCGAACCGGACGATGCCGGTCTCCGCCATCCGCGCGGACCGCTCGTCCACCTCGTCGGGCAGCACCTGATCCGGCTGGCATCCCTCGAGGCCCAGCAGGATCGCATCGAAGGTGCCGTGGCCCCTGCCGGTCGCCGCCAGCGAGCCGTACACGTCGACCTCGAGGGCGCGGACCTCCTCGATCCGCTCCCCCACCAGGTCGACGAAGCTCGCCGCCGCTCGCATGGGTCCCACCGTGTGCGAGCTCGAGGGCCCGATCCCCACGGTGAACAGGTCGAAGACACTGATGGGCATGTCTGCCTCCAAACGCATGGAATCGTCGCGGATCGCCGTCGATCCGCTGTCGTGGGGCCGCCGAGGCCCCGGCCGGGCGAGTGCGCGGGGCACCTGCCCGGTCACCGCCTCAGGCCAGGTGGTTGGCCTCCGCGTAGGCCTTGTCGTCCAGCAGCGGGCCGGCCGCGGTCACGGCGACCTCGAACAGCCAGCCGTCGCCGTACGGGTCCGAGTTGAGGATGCCCGGGTTCGCGGACACCAGCTCGTTGACGGCCGTGACCTCGCCGGTCACGGGCGAGAAGAGGTCGGAGACCGTCTTCGTGGACTCGACCTCACCGCAGATCTCGCCGGCGGTGACGGTGGCGCCCACCTCCGGGATGTCCGCGTAGACGACCTCGCCCAGCGCATCGGAGGCGACCGCGGTGATGCCCACCCGGAGCGTCGCGCCCACGACCGCGTCCGCGGTGGCGTTCACCCACTCGTGCTCGGCGGAGTAGGAGTACTGCGGGGGCAGCGGGGGCAGTTGTGCCATGAGGGACCTTCTTCGTGTCGGGGTGTGCGGGAGACTCAGGTGTGCAGGTGTCCGGGTGTGCAGGTGCGAGCGGGGCTGCGCAGCGGCTGAACGGGACCGGCCGCCGCGCGGGGCGTCAGGCCCGCTTGTAGAACGGCGTCGGCACGACGCGGAAGGGGTGCGACCTGCCGCGGATGTCGACGTCGAGCTCCGTGCCCTTCGCCGCATGCGCCCGGTCGAGGAACGCGAGCGCGACGGGGTGGCCCAGCGTGGGCGAGGGCTGACCCGAGGTCACCGTGCCCACCTCCTGCCCGTCGATCAGCACGGCGGATCCGGCGCGCGCGGCCCGGCGGCCGTCGGACGCGAGTCCCACGAGCACCCGCTCGGGCTCCGACTCGGCCTGCCGCTCGATCGCCTCGCGGGCGAAGAGGTGCTCGCGCTTCAGCGCGTTCACCGCCATCTTCCCCATCCCGATGTCCGCAGGCGTGGTCTGGAGCGTGATCTCGTTGCCGTACAGCGGCATGCCCGCCTCCAGCCGCAGCGAGTCGCGGGAGGCCAGCCCGCACGGCGTCAGATCGATGCCGGCACCCTGGGCACCGGCGACCAGCGCCTCCCAGACCGGCTGGGCGTCCGCGTTGCCCAGGTAGATCTCGAACCCGTCCTCGCCGGTGTACCCCGTGCGGGCCAGCAGAACCTCGACCTCGCCCGAGGCCGTCGCCAGTCCCGTGGTCATCCACCCGTAGTAGCCCAGCTCCTCGATCCCCTGCTGGTCGGCCTCGCGGGCGACCGTGCGGACCACGGCCTCGGACCGGGGTCCCTGCACGGCGACGAGGGACGTGTCCGCGGACTCGTCCGTCACCGTCACGTCCGCCCCCGGCACCCGCTGGGAGGCGAACTCCTCCGCGCGGGCGACCAGGGCCTCGGCGACGGCGGGGGCGTTGCCCGCATTGGGCACGACGAGGAACTGATCGTCCGCCAGCCGGTAGGTGATGAGGTCGTCCAGGACACCGCCGGAGGCGTCCAGGATGAGGCCGTACTTCGCACGGCCCACCGTCACGATCGAGTACTTCGCCAGCAGGGCGAAGTCCAGGAACGCAGCGGCGTCCGCACCGGTCACCCGCACCTCGCCCATGTGGGAGAGGTCGAAGATGCCGGCGGACTCACGGACCGCGCGGTGCTCGGCCAGCTCGGATCCGTACTTGAGCGGCATGTCCCAGCCGCCGAAGTCGGTGAAGGAGGCCCCCAGCTGCGCATGCAGGTCGTGGAGGGCGGTGGACTTGGTCATCGGTGACTCCTCAGGAAGCGTCGGGGTGGGAGGCGGGTGTCTGGATCAGACGTTCTCGAACGCCTCCGGCGGCGGGCACGAGCAGACGAGGTTGCGGTCGCCGTACGCGCCGTCGATCCGGCGGACCGGCGGGAAGTACTTCGTGAGGCGCAGGCCCTGCACCGGGAACACAGCCGTCTCACGCGAGTACGGCTGGTCCCAGTCGTCCATGACGCACGTCGCGGTGTGCGGCGCGTTCTTCAGCGGCGAGCCCTCGTAGTCGTACTCAGTGCCGATCGCGTCGATCTCCGCGCGGATCGAGACCATCGCCTCGATGAAGCGGTCGATCTCGCCCTTGTCCTCCGACTCCGTGGGCTCCACCATGAGCGTGCCCGCGACAGGGAACGCGAGCGTGGGCGCGTGGAAGCCGTAGTCGATGAGTCGCTTCGCCACGTCCTCCGCGGTCACGCCGGTCTGGGAGGTGAGCGCGCGCAGGTCGAGGATGCACTCGTGCGCGACGAGCCCCGTGTCGCCGGAGTAGAGCGTGGGGAACACGTCCGCCAGCTTCTTCGAGACGTAGTTCGCCGTCAGCAGCGCCATCCGCGACGCCTCCGTCACGCCCTCGCCGCCCATGAGGCGCAGGAACGCCCAGCTGATGGGCAGGACGCCGGCGGAGCCGAACATCGAGGCACTGATGGGGTTGCCCAGGTCGTCGTCCTCGCCCGCGACGTGGCGGGGGTCCGTCGCGTCACCGGGCAGGTAGGGGGCCAGGTGCTCACGCACCGCGACCGGGCCCACGCCGGGGCCACCGCCGCCGTGCGGGATGCAGAACGTCTTGTGGAGGTTGAGGTGCGAGACGTCGCCGCCGAACTCGCCCGGCTGAGCCAGGCCCATGAGCGCGTTGAGGTTCGCGCCGTCCACGTAGACCTGGCCGCCCGCGTCGTGCACCTTCTGGCAGACCGCGCGGACGTCCTCCTCGAAGACGCCGTGCGTCGACGGGTAGGTGATCATGATCGCCGCCAGCTGGTCCGCGTGCTTCTCGATCTTCGCGTCGAGGTCCTCGAGGTCGATCGACCCGTCCGCCGCCGTCTTGACGACGGCGACGTCCAGTCCGGCCAGTACAGCGGAGGAGGCGTTCGTGCCGTGCGCGGACTGCGGGATGATGCAGATGCGGCGGTCTGCATCGCCGTTTGCCAGGTGGTAGCGACGGATCGCCAGCAGGCCCGCGAACTCGCCCTGCGAGCCGGCGTTGGGCTGCAGCGAGACGCGGTCGTAGCCGGTCACGTCGACCAGCAGGTCCTCGAGCTCCTGGATGAGCTCGCGCCAGCCGGCGGACTGCTCCGCGGGGACGAACGGGTGGATCGAGGCGAACTCCGGCCAGGTGATGGCCTCCATCTCGACCGCGGAGTTCAGCTTCATCGTGCACGAGCCCAGCGGGATCATCGTGCGGTCGAGCGCCAGGTCGCGGTCCGCCAGCGTGCGCATGTAGCGCATGAGCTGGGTCTCCGAGCCGATCGAGCGGAAGATCGGGTGCGTGAGGAACTCCGTCGTGCGGTGCAGGTCCTCGCTCCAGGCCGGGGCCGCGACGGCGGCGTCCCCGAAGGAGCCCTGACCGGCGGCCTCGAACGCGTCCGCGTCGAGGGTGCGGGCGGCACCCAGAGCGGTCAGCACCGCGTTCGCGTCCGCGACGGTGTGGGGCTCGCCGAAGCTCACGGCGACCGTCGTGCCGTCGATCCGGCGGATGTTGACGCCCGCGGCCTCGGTCGCGGCCACGGCCGCGTCCGCATCCGGGACGGTCAGTGCGACGGTGTCGAAGAACTGTGCGTCCTCACCCGCGGCCAGCGACGTGCCCGCGGCGGCGACGGCGGCCTCGGCGAAGCCCGTCGCCAGCCGGTGGATGCGGGAGGCGATCCGGGTGAGGCCCACGGGGCCGTGGTAGACGGCGTAGAAGCTCGCGACGACGGCCAGCAGTGCCTGCGCGGTGCAGATGTTGCTCGTCGCCTTCTGGCGGCGGATGTGCTGCTCGCGCGTCTGGAGGGCCAGGCGGTAGCCGGGCTTGCCGTCCGCGTCGTGGCTCACGCCCACCAGGCGGCCCGGCAACTGGCGCTGCAGGCCGGACTTCACGGCCATGAAGGCGGCGTGCGGGCCGCCGAAGAACAGGGGGACGCCGAAGCGCTGGGCGGAGCCCACCGCGATGTCCGCGCCCTGCGAGCCCGGGTCCTTGAGGAGGGTGAGCGCCAGGAGGTCCGCGGCGAAGGTGACGAGCGCACCGCGCTCCTTCGCACCGGCGATCGCGTCGTCGAAGGTGCGGATCGCACCGGTCGTGCCCGGCTGGGCGACGACGATGCCGAACACGTCCTCGCCCACGAGGCCCTGCGACAGGTCCTCGACGCGGACGGAGAAGTCCATCGCGCGGGCCCGCACGCGGACGATCGCGATCGACTGCGGGTGCAGCTCCGAGTCGAGCACGACCGTCGTGCCCTTCTTGGAGGCGCGGCGCATGAGGAGGACGGCCTCGGCGACGGCGGTCGCCTCGTCCAGCAGCGACGCGTTCGCGATGTCGAGGCCCGTGAGGTCCTGCACGGCCGTCTGGAAGTTGAGGAGTGCCTCGAGGCGGCCCTGGCTGATCTCCGGCTGGTACGGGGTGTAGGCCGTGTACCAGGCGGGGTTCTCCACCACGTTGCGGCGGATCGCGGCCGGCGTGATCGTGTCGTGGTAGCCCTGACCGATCATCTGGACGCGCATCGTGTTCTTCGATGCGAGCTCCCGCAGGCGGTCCTGCGTCTCCTTCTCGCCCAGTGCGGGGAACGCGAGCGGGGACCCCTGTGCGATGTTCGCCGGCACCGCGGCGGCGGCGAGCGCCTCGAGGGACTCGAAGCCCAGCTCTGCGAGCATCTCCTGCGTCTGCTGCGCACGCGGGCCGATGTGGCGGTCCGCGAACGGACGGGCACCGTCGCCGGACGTCGCGGTCACATGGGCGAGCGCGGCGGCCGCGTCGGGGGTTCGGATCTCTGCACCAGCGGTCATGGGTCTCCTCCGTGGATGCGCCCATCCACGGGGACGGACGCGTTGCGGTTCGTCCTCCCCGCTCTGTCGACGTCCCGACCACCACGGGGGTGGCGGCGGTCCGCTCCAGAGTCGCCTGCACGATGCGCGGTACTGGGCCTGAGAGATTCCCGGGGAGGGATTGCACCTTCGGCGCCGCGTCAGCGGCTCTCCCACGCAGTGTCATTGCGGCGGTCACAGACAGGATAGGCGACCCGGGGGCGGTGCGCCACCGCACGGGTCCCGGGGTGCGGTGGCGCGATCCGGCGGGGATCGGCCGGGGCGCGGATCAGCATGCGGATGAGACTTTGCGAGGCGCGCCCGCCCCGCTCACGGTCGTGCGAAGGCGACGTCGCCGCCGACGGCGGTGAGGTGGACGGTCGCGTCGCGGACAGCCAGCGCGTGCTCGAACAGGGCGGCCTCACTGTCGTACTCCCCTGTGAAGCCGCTGCCGCCGTCCGCGACGAACGGGTCGACGTCGATCGCGATGAGATCCGCCGCCATGCCCGGGGCCAGAGTGCCCACGCGGTTCTCCAGCCCGGCGGCGTGGGCTGCTCCCGAGGTGTGGGCTGCGATCGCGTCCCACGCCGGGATCCTGCGCTCAGGCTGGAACACCGTGGTCGGGTCGCCGTCGATGTGCGCCCGCGTCATCGCCGCGTAGATCCCGGCGAACGGGTCCGTGGGCTCGACGGGGCCGTCGGAGCCGAAGGCGACGGCCGCGCCCGCGGCGGCCAGGTCCTTCCAGGCGTAGGCGGCCAGACGGGGGTCCGGACGGAGCGACTCGAGCAGGTGCAGATCGGAGATGCAGTGGCGCGGCTGCATCGACGCGACGATCCCCAGGGACGCGAAGAGCGCGACCTCCTCCGGGCGGACGAACTGCGCGTGCTCGATCCTGTGCCGCAGGGGGCGGCGGTGCCGCTGCTGTGCGCGCGACGAACTGTCGCGGGTGCGGGCGAACGCGCTCAGCACATGGTGGTTCGCCCGGTCGCCGATCGCGTGGACGGCCAGCGCGATCCCGGCCTCCAGCGCCTGTTCGATCTGCTCGACCAGCAGGTCCTCGCCGGCGATGGGCAGACCGTAGTTGGGCAGGTGGTCCTCGCCGGGCCGGGCGGGGAACGGGTCCGTCATGAAGGACGTCTGCGAGCCCAGCGCGCCGTCGGAGAAGAGCTTGAGGCCACCGCGGACGAACCAGTCGTCGACCTCCGGCGAGTCCCATGGCAGCACGACCTGGGGTTCACCGGCGGTGCGCGTCCGGCCCAGCTGGTCGCCGGTCCGCCACCCCTCCGCCCGCGCCCGGTCCAGCTCGTCCAGGCGCAGGTACTTGACGACCCGGAGCAGCAGACCGTCGTCGGCTCGCAGCGCGTCCCACGCCTCCTGCGAGGGGGCACCGTCGATGTCGTGGACGCCGGTCAGCCCCTCCGCCAGCCACTTCCGCTGCGCCGTCAGCAGATTCTGGGCCCGCTGGTCCAGCGACAGCGCGGGCATGCGCCGCTCCGCGATCGTCGCGGCGTCCTCGCGCAGGATGCCGGTGGCACGACCGGACCCGTCGCGCACGATCTCTCCGCCCACGGGGTTGGGCGTGCGGTCGTCGATGCCCACGGCCTCGAGCGCCGCCCCGTTGAGCCACAGCGTGTGGTAGTCCACGGACCAGAGCGCGACCGGGCGGTCCGGCAGCGCCGCGTCCAGGGCGACGCGGTCGGGCTGGTACGAATCCCCGCGCCCCATGTCCCACGTGTTCGAGTCCCAGCGTCCGCCGGTGACCCACTCGCCCGGGCCCAGCGCGGCCGCGTGGGCGGCGACGGTGTCCACAGCGGCACGCAGGCTGCGCACCTGCCGGAGGTCGACCTCGGCGATGGTGTTCGCGGTCGAGATCGCGTGGAGGTGGGCGTCGATGAGGCCCGGGAGGACGACGCGGCCCTCCAGATCCACTTCCTCGAGCGCCCCGGTTCCGGCCCGCTCCCGCAGCTCCGCCGTCGTGCCCGCCGCGACGACGCGACCGTCCTGGACCAGCAGCGCCTCTTCAGCCGGGCCCCGATGCGCGTAGACACGCCCGTTCGCGAAGAGACGGTGACGGGCGGGCACGGCGGGCACGGCGGACTCCATCCTCTTATCGAACCACAGCCCGGCCCGGATCCGCCGTGACGCACCTCATGTGGAGTGCGTCTCTTTTAGCGAAGCCCGGCTTTACCTAATGCGTTTCGCTCTGCACACTAGGAGGCAAGGCTCAGCTCACTAAGAGACTGCGCTCAGGCCGACCGGCCGCGGTTCGCCCCGGGGCGGGCGCGTCGCGGCCGTCCCCTGTCTACCGGAAGAAGGAACACCACCATGCAGCGACAGAATCGCCTCGGCGTCGTCCTCGCCTCGTCAGCAGTCCTCGCACTGGGCCTCACCGCGTGCGGCTCGGGCGACGCGGGTGAGCAGGGCTCGGAGGACGCCGCCGCGAGCGGCGAGACCGTCTCCGTCGAGACGAACGACGGCGCCGTCGACGTCGCCGTGCCGCCGCAGAGCGTCGCCGCCTTCGACAACCGCACCTTCAAGCTGCTGGACGACTGGGGCGTGGAGCTCTCCACCGGCGCCGTCTCCCTCATGCGCGCGGACCTCTCCTACAAGGAGAACGACCAGATCCTCGACACCGGCAGCCACCGTGAGCCCGACCTCGAGGCGATCGTCGAGGCCGCTCCGGACACGGTCATCATCGGTCAGCGCTACGCGCAGTACAAGGAGGACATCGCGGAGCTCGCACCCGACGCGGCGATGCTCGACCTGGACGTCCGTGACGACCAGCCCTTCGGCGACGAGCTCAAGCGCCAGGTGACGGAGCTGGGCAAGGTGTTCGACAAGGAGGACGAGGCGCAGGCGCTGGTCGACGAGTACGACGAGGCCACGTCGCGCGTCGAGGCCGCCTATGACTCGGAGGACACCGTCATGGGCGTCATCACCTCCGGCGGCGACATCAACTACGCCGCGCCCGGCACCGGTCGCACGCTGGGCCCGGCCTTCGACGAGCTGGGCCTGACCCCGGCGCTCGAGGTCGAGGACGCGTCCGAGGACCACCAGGGCGACGACATCTCCGTCGAGGCCATCGCGGACTCGAACCCGGACTGGATCCTCGTCATGGACCGCGATGCGGGCGTCAGTGCGAACTCCGGCGAGGAGTACACGCCTGCGGACGAGCTCATCGCGGACTCCCCCGCCCTGCAGAACGTCACCGCCGTCTCCGAGGGCAACATCGTCTACATGCCCGAGTTCACCTACCTGGACGAGGGCCTCGTGACCTACACCGAGTTCTACAACTCGATCGCCGACGCGATGGAGCAGGGCAACTGAGCGCAGACCCCGCACCGCAGAGCGCGGCGGCGAGCCCCACCCCGGACATCGTGTCCGGGGTGGGGCCGGCCGACCGCGCTCCGCGGCGTTCCCGCCTCTTCACCTGGCCCATGGTCGTGGGCCTCCTGGTCGTGGGCGGGCTCGTCGTCGCCAGCCTCTTCGTGGGCCAGTACGACATCTTCGGAGCGGAGGACGGCGCGCAGATGTTCGCGATCACCCGCATCCCCCGCACCATCGCGCTGGTCCTGGCCGGTGCTGCGATGGCGATGTGCGGTCTCGTCATGCAGATGATCACGCAGAACAGGTTCGTCGAGCCCACGACCACGGGCACGACGGAGTGGGCCGGCCTGGGACTGCTGCTCGTCATGATCGTCGCGCCGGGCTCCCCGCTGGTCGTCAAGATGATCGTCGCGGTCATCACCGCCTTCATCGGCACATCGATCTTCTTCGCGTTCCTCCAGCGCATCACCCTGCGGTCCTCCGTCATCGTCCCGATCGTCGGCATCATGCTGGGCGCCGTCGTGGGCGCGGTCTCCACCTTCATCGCCCTGCAGACGGACATGCTCCAGAGCCTGGGCATCTGGTTCGCGGGCTCCTTCACCGGCATCATCCAGGGGAAGTACGAGCCGCTGCTGGTCGTCATCGTCGTGGTCGTCGCGGTGTTCGTCGCCGCGGACCGCTTCACCGCGGCCGGTCTGGGCGAGGAGTTCTCCACGAACATCGGGCTCGACTACCGCGCCGTGGTCCTGCTGGGCACCGGCCTCATCGCCATCGCGACCGGCATCGTCACCGTGGTGGTGGGCAACCTGCCGTTCCTGGGCCTCATCGTCCCCAACATCGTGTCGATGTTCCGCGGCGACGACCTGCGCTCGAACCTGCCGTGGGTCGCCCTCACCGGCATCGCGCTCGTGACGGTCTGCGACCTGCTGGGCCGCACCATCATCGCGCCGTTCGAAGTTCCGGTCTCCCTCATCCTCGCCGTCGTGGGCGCCGTCGTCTTCATCGCCCTCATCGTGCGGCGGAGCTGAGCCGCACCCGCGACAGGCACCCCTCACCTGCACCGTCCCCCACGGAAGAATCCCCCATGTCAGCCATCACCCGCCAGGAGACCTCCGGTCCGCACCAGGACCGGCGGCACGACCCCGTCGCCTCCCGCGGCGGGCTGTTCGCGGAGACGGACGCCCACCGCCGCTCCGGCGCCCTGCCCTCACGGCGCGCCGCGCTGCGCTACTGGATCGTCCTGGCCGTCCTCGCGGTGCTGGCCGCGGCGTCCGTCCTGGGCACCCTGGCGTACGACAACCCCATGGAGTTCGGCTCGCGCGGATTCTGGCTCATCGCGCAGATGCGGGCGGAGAGCATCATCGTCATCGTCGTGGTGGCGTTCTGCCAGGCGATCGCGACGATCGCGTTCCAGACCATCACGAACAACCGGATCCTCACCCCGTCCGTCATGGGCTTCGAGTCCCTCTACCGCCTGGTGCAGACCTCCGCCGTCTACGTCCTGGGCGCCGCGGGGATCACGTTCCTGACCGGAGTGGGGCAGTTCCTGCTCCAGATCGCCCTCATGGTGGGCTTCGCGGCGCTCCTCTACGGCTGGCTGCTGGCCCGGCGGGGCGGGAACCTGCAGATCACCCTGCTGGTGGGCATCGTGCTGGGCGGCGGCCTGGGCGCCGCGGCGACGTTCATGCAGCGGCTGCTCACCCCCAGCGAGTTCGACATCCTCACCGCCCGCCTCATCGGTTCGATCGCGAACGCGGACACGGACTACCTGGGCTGGGCGATCGGACTGGCCGGCGTCACCGGGATCCTCCTGTGGGCACAGGCTGGGCGCCTCAACGTCATGGCGCTGGGCCGGGACACGGCCATCAACCTGGGCATGGCCCACCGGCGGCAGATGATCGTCGTCCTGCTGCTGGTCTCCGCCCTCATGGCGGTCTCGACCGCACTGGTGGGCCCCCTGACCTTCCTGGGCTTCCTCGTCGCGATGCTCGCCTACCAGCTGGGCGACACGTACGACCACCGCCTGCTCTTCCCCCTGGCCTGGCTCATCGGCGTCGTCGTGCTGGCGGGCTCCTACTTCATCCTCAAGCACGTCTTCTACGCCGAGGGCTCCGTGGGCATCATCATCGAGGTCGTGGGCGGCACCTTCTTCCTCGTCTACATCCTCCGAAAGGGCCGCCTGTGATCACCCTCAGCTCCGTTCTGCGCCGCTACACCTCCGAGGTCGCGATCGGCCCCGTCAACCTGGAGATCCAGCAGGGCGGCATCACCGCGCTCGTGGGACCCAACGGCGCGGGGAAGTCGACGCTGCTCACGATGATCGGGCGGCTCATGGGGATGGACGCCGGCTCCATCACGGTCGCGGGGCTGGATGTGTCGAAGACTCCGTCGAAGGAGCTGGCCAAGACGATCTCGATCCTGCGCCAGGAGAACCATTTCGTCACGCGGCTGACGGTGCGCCAGCTGGTGGGCTTCGGCCGCTTCCCGCACTCCGGCGGCCGGCTCACGGTCGAGGACGAGCGGATCATCAGCCAGGCGATCGACTTCCTGCACCTGGGTGAGCTGGAGTCCCGCTACCTGGACGAGCTGTCCGGCGGGCAGCGGCAGCGCGCGTACGTCGCGATGGTGCTGGCGCAGGACACGGACTACGTGCTGCTGGACGAGCCGCTCAACAACCTGGACATGCAGCATTCCGTCCAGATGATGCAGCACCTCAAGCGCGCCGCCACAGAGCTGGGGAAGACGATCGTCATCGTGCTCCACGACATCAACTTCGCCGGTCACTACGCGGATCACATCTGCGCGCTCAAGCACGGCGAGGTCGTCGCACTGGGGACGCCGGAGGAGATCATGGTGCCGGAGACCCTGTCCGCGATCTTCAACACCCCGATCGACGTGATCGACGGCCCCCGCGGCCTTCTGGCCTGCTACTTCTGAGGAGCAGCCGCCGGCCCCTCAGCCGCGGGCCAGCAGCACCTCGAACCGCTCGCGGGTGTCGGCCACGACCGTGAGCTCGGGTGCGGGTGCGACGTCCCCGGTCCCGGCCTCGGGCGCGCTCCCGACCGCAGTCCCGGCGTGCAGCCCGGCCTCGACGTCGTCCCCCGCCGTTCCCCGTGCCGCTGTTCCTGCCGTCTCCTCGTCCGGCACCGCGATCGTCGCCCCCGTGTCCGCGCGCAGGAACGAGTCCGCCCGGCGGTGGACGAAGCGTCCCGCGCACTGGGCGATGTAGGCGCCGCCGGCGTAGTCGTAGACGCCCAGGCCGCGCTCGTAGTAGGCGTTGACGCGGCCCTCGGCAGCCATGCACAGGTCGATCGCCGCCGAGCCGCACCGCCGCACGTCGTCGAAGTCCTCCATGACGCGGGCCAGCGCGGCCAGTTGCACGGCGCGCCGTTCCGCTGCGTAGCCGAACCCGGTCGCGACGACCCTGCCCGAGGCCGGAGCCCCTGACCCATCCAGCTCCCGTGCCGCTGCGGTCGGGTCCGTGAGGATCGCCAGCGGCGCGGCCCACGCGCGGCCGTCCACCGCGAACCAGACGCGGTCCAGCAGGGGTGCGGCGACGAGGCCCGCGACCCAGCCGTCGTCCGGTGACGCGGGGTCCGCAGAGGCCAGGCGGACGCCCACGGAGAAGCAGAAGTGCTCGATGCCGCGGACGAAGTTGACCGTCCCGTCGATGGGGTCGACGTGCCACACGAGGGCGGCACCCGGGTTCGCCTGCGACCGGAGGCCGGCCCCGGCCTCGGCGGCCTGCACCAGCAGCTCCGCGACCTGCTCGCCTCCCTCGACGTCCGCGAGCGCGCGAGCGGCTGCGCCCTCCTCGCCCACCATCGTGTCGCCGGGCCGGCGGACGGTCAGGTGGTGGCGGACCAGGGCCTCGATCTCCGCGTCCGCGGCGGTCACGAGGTCGTTGCCGCCGTCCTTCGCATCGACGGTCGCGGCGGTGAGCCGGTCCGCCCAGGCCAGCATGCGCTGGGTGGCGATGAGGGCGGTCTCCCGCGCGACGTCCAGGACGGGATCTGCGAAGAGTGGGATCACGCCCTCATCGTCGCACGTCCTGTGCGACGATGGCCTCACACGCCGGTACGCGCGCACAGTCGCACGCACTCCGACCCACTGGTCGGGCCCGCCGGCCGACTGAGAGGAGCCCCCGTGAACGGTGCCGATTCCCTGCTGGCCACGCTGGAGCACAACGGAGTGACGACGTGCTTCGCGAATCCCGGAACCTCGGAGATGCACTTCGTCGCCGCCCTGGACGGGACGCCCGGCGTCCGCGGCATCCTGGGCCTGTTCGAGGGCGCCGTCACGGGCGCCGCGGACGGCTACGCCCGCATGACGGACGAGCCCGCAGCCACCCTCCTGCACCTGGGGCCGGGCATGGCCAACGGCCTGTCGAATCTGCACAACGCGCTGCGCGCCCATTCCCCGGTCGTCAACGTGATCGGCGACCACGCCAGCTACCACCGCGCGCTCGACGCGCCGCTCACCAGCGACATCGAGGGCACCGCGCGTCCGTTCTCGCACTGGGTGCGCACCTCGATCGACGGGCAGGCGCTGTCCCACGACGTCGCAGACGCCATCACCGTCGCCCGCCGCGGCCAGGTCGCCTCCCTCATCCTCCCGGCCGACGCCGCCTGGAACGACCTGTCCGCACCCCCGGCCCCGTCCACGGCGCAGCCCGCACCGCTGCCGGTGGTCGACGCCCCCATCGCCGAGGCCGCGGCCCGGGCCCTGCTGGACGCGGGCTCCCGCGGTGCGATCCTCCTGGGCGGACGCACCCCGCGCGCGGATGCACTGGCGGCGGCGGGCCGGATCGCGCAGGCGACCGGGGCCTCGGTGTTCACGGGGACCTTCGCTCCCCGGGTGAGCCGGGGTGCCGGGCGGTTCGCGGCGCAGAAGCTGCCGTACTCGGTCGATGAGGCGCAGCAGGTGCTGGCGCAGTTCGACACGATCGTGCTGGTGGGCGCGAAGCCGCCGGTCGCGTTCTTCGCCTACCCCACGAAGCGCAGCCGCCTCGAGGCGCCCGGCACGCATCTCATCGACCTGACCCCGGAGACGACGCGCGCGGACATCCCGCTGCAGGCGGTGCTCGACTCGCTGCCGCAGGCGGCCCGGACGAAGGCGGCGGAGGCGCAGCCGGTCGACCTGGACCTGCCGCAGCGCCCCACCGGCACCATCACCCCGGAGAAGCTGGGCGTGTTCCTGGCGGAGGCGATCCCGGAGGACGCGATCGTCGTCGACGAGTCGATCACGACGGGCCGCACCTTCCCGGAGGCCACGCAGAACGCGCGGCCCCACGACTGGTTCAACCCCACCGGCGGATCGATCGGGTGGGCGCTGCCGGTCGCCACGGGCGCGTCGATCGCGTGCCCGGACCGGACGGTCATCGCGCTCGAGTCCGACGGGTCCGGTCTCTACATGCCGCAGACGCTGTGGACGCAGGCCCGCGAGGGCGTGCGCGTCGTGACGCTCATCCTGGCGAACCGGAAGTACCAGATCCTGCGCAACGAGATGAAGAACGTGGGCGTCGAGGTCGTGGGCGACACCGCCGCGACCCTGCTGGACATCGACCGGCCCGTCATCGACTGGGTGTCCGTGTCCCGCGGCTTCGGCGTGCCGGCGGAGAGCGTCGAGACGATGGAGGACCTGGCGGCGGCCTACGATCGCGCCCTGGCCGCCGAGGGCCCGGCCCTCATCGAGGTCGTGCTGTAACGGGGGTTCCGTTCCAGTGCGGGGCGTCCGTCCCCAGAGTCCTCTCCCGCACCGCGATTCCCGCTACCTCACACTTCTCTCGCGAACCGCAGGAATACTCGCATGCACAACGCGAGAGAAGTGCGAAGCAGAGTGGCATTCAGACGCACTGCTGCGTCGGGTGTGCCGCGGGCGTGGGGTCCCGTCAGCGGACGGGACCCACCGTCCACTGCGGCAGCTCGTGGCCGGTCCATGCCGGCGGCACGTCCTCGCCCGCCTCCTCGTCGGCCTCCGCGTCCTCGAACGTGGGGTGCACGCGACCGTGCGCGTGGTGGACGGGGGAGTAGATCGAGTACAGGCGCAGCGGCTCCGAGCCGGTGTTGATGACGTCGTGCCACACGCCGGCCGGGACCTGGATCGACCAGTCGTCGGAGACGTCCTGCTGGAAGTTCAGCTGGTCCTCCGCGGGTCCCATGACGCAGCGGCCCTGGCCGCCCTCGATCCGCAGGAACTGATCGTTGTCCGGGTGCACCTCGAGGCCGATCGACTGCCCCACGGGGATCGACATGAGCGTGACCTGCAGGTGGCGTCCGGTCCACACGACACGGCGGTAGTCGTCGTTCGCGAGCGTCGCCTCCTCGATGTCGAAGGCGTTGGGGTTGGGGCCGTTGTCGATCATGTCCATCGTGCGCGTCCTCCCTGTCATGAGCGGCGGGCGGCGCCGCGCGCGTGCGGCGGACCCTCCGTTATCTTCAATGACTCAAGACTAGCGCGACGGCGCGTGTTCCGATAGCGAGGCCCGCATACCCTCACCAGCCGTCTCACGCAGCGGAGTCCAGTCCCTTCTCCCGCAGCCGCTCCCGCTGGTTGGGGTTGGTCGACGGCCGGAACGGCATCGGGACGACCTCCGCCTCGACGGGCGTGCCGGGGGTCTCCGCGTAGACGTCCGGCAGCCACACCCACAGCCGGGTGCCCAGTGCGGTGCGCAGGCCCGCGAGCTGCAGCGAGAACGGCGGACGACCGTCCTCCAGCGCGGCGCGCGCCGCCTCGAGTGCGACCCGGCCCACGTAGTCGCCGGGCTTGTCGCGCGGCACCTGGTAGCCCAGGTCCACCTGGAACGGCAGCGTCTCCGCGTCCATGTCCTGTCCCCACGACAGGATCCCCGCCGCGATCCGGCGGTGGTGGGGGGGGGGGCGATCCGGCCCACGTCTACACGTTCAACGAGATCGAGCGCACGGAGGCGTGGCTGGCCTCCGGCGAGGACTGAGCGTGCGGACCCGCACGGGCGGGTGCGGGTCCCGCCCTGTCCTCCTGCCCGGTCAGTCGCCGGCGGCGGACAGGCTCGTGAGACCGCGGGCCAGCTCGGTCGCCTCGCTCACCAGAAGGCGGCCCAGCTCGTCGATGCGTGGGCTCAGGCGCACGGAGGGCCCGGAGATCCCCAAAGCGGCCAGCACCGCACCGCCGGGACCGCGCACCGGTGCGGCGACCGCGTCGAGGCCCTCTTCGAAGTCTCCGTGGGTGATGGCGTAGCCGCGTGTCCGGATCGCGAGCGCTTCCTCCTCCCGCGCCACCTCGGACACGAGCACGCCGTCCGCGCAGCGTGCCAGCGGTCCGGACGGCAGGTCGAGGACGCCGTAGGCGTGGAGGACCAGACCCAGCGCCGAGCAGTGCGAGGGCACCTCGATGTCGACCCAGTTGGTGGCACCCAGCACGTACTGCGAATCGACCTGCGCCGCGTGGACGACCCGGTCGCCGCTGGGCAGGCCCAGATTCACCGTCTCACCGGTCTTCTCCCCCAACCGTTCCAGCGTGGGGGCGGCAGCCGCGGCCAGCGCCTCCGTCCGGTCGAAGCGGGCGGCGTACGCGGCGAACAGCGGCCCGCCGCGGTAGCGTCCGTCCGCCATCCGCTCGAGCAGCCCGTTCTCGTGCAGGGAGGTGAGCAGGCGCGAGACCGTCGACCGGGCCAGGCCCGACTGCTCGACCATCTCCGTGAAGGACACCGGCGTCGATGCGTTGATGATGAGGGTCAGGAGTGCCGCAGCGCGGTCGATCGACTGCATGCCCTGGCTCATCGGGCTCCTCACGAGAACGGCGGTGGTGTCCGCCACATCCTACCGAGGCCCCGGTCCCGCGAACGGGACCGGGGCCTCGGCGGCGGTGCGCACGGGCCCACGGACCGGCCGACCCTGGCGGGACCCTCCGTGCGCCCGGGCGGGGCTCAGGCGGCGGTGCGGCCGCCCTCGCGCACCGTGCGGTCGATCATGAACCGCTGGTACGCCTCGACCGTGAACGAGTCCGGCAGGTCGTCGCCCAGCGCGCCCCAGCGCAGCAGGTCCGCGGAGTCGCAGAAGTGGTCGAGCGGGTTGCGCGAGGTGATCGCCAGCTCCTCCGCCACGTAGCGGTCCACCAGAACGCGGGTGAGCACGCGACCGTTGTCCATCTTCACGCCGCGGCGGATCCACTGCCAGATCTGCGCGCGGGAGATCTCGACGCTGGAGACGTCCTCCACGAGGTGGTCGACCTTGAGCGCTCCCTTCCCGGACAGCCACGCGTCCAGGTAGGCGAGGCAGGCGCGGATGTTCGTGCGCACACCCTCCTCGCTCACGTGCTCACGCAGGTCCTCCGGCGTGGGCAGCCCATCGCGGGACAGCAGGTCGGCCGCCGTGATCTGACCGCTCTCGCCCGAACCCGTGGTCGCGGGGATCCGCTCGATCTGGTGGTCGGCATCGCCCAGCACCTCCTCGAAGGCCGTGCGGGCCACCGGAATGAGGGTGGGGTGGGCGACCCAGGTGCCGTCGAAGCCCTGCGCTGCCTCCCGCTCCTTGTCGTGGCGCACGCCCTCCTGGGCCGCCGCGGTGAGCTCCGGGTCCTCCCGGTCGGGGAAAGCGGTCGCCATGCCGCCCAGCGCGTGGACGCCGCGGCGGTGGCTCACGTCGATGATGCGCTGCGCGTAGTGCGTGAGGAACGGCAGCTCCATCGTCACCTCCTTGCGGTCCGGCAGGAGGAACGTCGGGTCGTGGCGGAAGGCCTTCGTCATGGAGAAGATGAAGTCCCAGCGACCGGCGTGCAGGCCGGCGCAGTGGTCGCGCAGCTCCCAGACGATCTCCTCCATCTCGATCGCCGCACCCACCGTCTCGATGAGGACCGTCGTGCGCAGCGTGCCGGGCTCCAGGCCCAGGAGCTGGCGCGAGCGCTCCAGGAGGCGGTTCCACCAGCGGGCCTCGGAGGCACCTTCGATCTTGGGGATGCAGAGGTAGGTGCCGCTGCCGCGGGCGGCCAGCTCGGCCGCGTTGTGGAACACGTACAGGCCGAAGTCCACCAGCGACGCCGAGGCCGCGGTCTCCGCACCGTTCCGGTCCACGTACCGCAGGTGGGCCTCGGGCATGTGGAGGCCGCGAGGACGCACGACGATCGTGGGCTGAGCGGCATCGGGGCGGCGGCTGGAGCGCTGCTCGTAGTACTTGCCCACCCGGGTCACGTGCTTGAGGCGGTTGCGCACGGCCGCGCGCAGGTTCACCTGGCCCAGCACGACGTTCCTCCAGGTGGGGGACATCGCATCCTCGAAGTCCGCGAGCCACGAGTCTGCATCGGAGTTGAGCGCGTTGACGGCGGTCCGGCCGTCCGGTGCGCCGGTGATCTCGACGCGGCGGCGGGACAGGCCGGGCGCGCCCTCGTGGCCGATCGCCGTCCAGCTCGCATCCTCGCGGATGTGGCGGGTGTCCTCGCGGTGGGTCGGCAGCTCGCCGCGGGCGATCGCGCGGTGGCGCGGCTCGCGGTCGGCCAGGAGGACCCGGCGCTCCGTGAGGAACTCGGCGTGGAGGGCTGCCAGGAAGTCGAGCGCCTCGTGGGTGAGGACGGTGTCGAACGTGGGCTCCATCGGGCCGGCGACAACCATGCGGCCGCCTGCGGCCCGAGCGGACATGGACGGGTTCAGCTCCTGCGATGCGGGTGCCGTATGGGTGGACATGGTGACTCCTGTGCGAGTGGTGCGGGGAAGGGGAACGTGCGGGAGAGTGCGAGTCAGGGTGTGAGTCGGGTGGGCGGATGAGGAAATCGGCCGGCCCCGCGCAGGGAAACCCCAGAAACCCTGCGCCGGACCGGCCGATCCGCCTGTCCCGGATCAGCCGACTGGCTCGGTCGACTGATCCGGGCGGTGAGGTGTCCGACCTGTCGGCCGGGACCTCGGCTTGTGGCTCAGCTGGAGAACTGAGCGGACTCGGTCGAGTCCTTGAGCGCGGTCGTCTGCGAATCCGGGTTGACGGCGGTGGCGACGAGGTCGAAGTAGCCGGTGCCCACCTCGCGCTGGTGACGCGTGGCCGTGTAGCCGCGGTCCTCGGAGGCGAACTCCTTCTCCTGCAGCTCGACGTACGCCTTCATCTGCTCGCGGGCGTAGCCGTGAGCCAGGTCGAACATCGAGTGGTTGAGGGAGTGGAAGCCAGCCAGCGTGATGAACTGGAACTTGTAGCCCATCGCGCCCAGCTCGCGCTGGAACTTCGCGATCGTCGCGTCGTCCAGGTGCTTCTTCCAGTTGAACGACGGCGAGCAGTTGTACGCGAGCATCTGGTCCGGGTACTCCGCGTGGACCGCCTCGGCGAAGCGCTTCGCGACCTCGAGGTCCGGCGTGGAGGTCTCCATCCACAGCAGGTCCGAGTAGGGAGCGAAGGCCAGCGCGCGGTCGATGCAGGGCTCGATGCCGTTCGTGATCTTGTAGAAGCCCTCGGCCGTGCGCTCACCGGTGACGTACTTCTGGTCGCGCGGGTCGATGTCGGACGTCATGAGCGTGGCGGCCTCGGCGTCCGTGCGGGCGACGACCAGGGTGGGGACGTTCTCCACGTCCGCCGCCAGGCGGGCCGTGTTGAGCGTGCGGATGTGCTGCGACGTGGGGACGAGCACCTTGCCGCCCAGGTGACCGCACTTCTTCTCCGAGCCCAGCTGGTCCTCGAAGTGAACGCCGGCCGCACCCGCCGCGATCATGCCGCGCATGAGCTCGTAGACGTTCGCGGTGCCGCCGAAGCCGGCCTCCGCGTCCGCGACGATCGGGGCGAACCAGTCGTCGACCTTGAGGTCGCCCTCGGAGCGCTCCACCTGATCGGCGCGCATGAGCGCGTTGTTGATGCGGCGGACGACCTGCGGAACCGAGTTCGCCGGGTAGATCGACTGGTCCGGGTAGGTCTGACCGGCGACGTTCGCGTCCGCCGCGACCTGCCAGCCGGAGAGGTAGATGGCCTTGAGGCCGGCCTTGACCTGCTGGACGGCCTGGTTGCCGGTCAGCGCGCCCAGGGAGTTGACGAAGTCCTCGGTGTGGAGGAGGTCCCACAGACGGTCGGCACCGTGGCGGGCCAGCGTGTGCTCCTCGATGAGGGAGCCGCGGAGCTTGACGACGTCCTCGGCGGTGTAGTCGCGGGCGATGCCCGACCACCGGGGGTTCGTGGCCCAGTCGCGCTGGATGGCCTGTGCGTCGTGGATGTCCTGCTGCGTCATGCGTCTGTCTCCTTCTGGGGTGGGCCGCGGCCGGTCCTCCGTGCTCCGCCGGAGCGGTGCTGCGTCGTATCGGTGCGGCGGGGTGCTGCGTTGTGACATCCAGTCTTCCGGAGCGGAACCGGCTGATGTGAAGAACTCTCGAAGAAGTTCAGGGCTTCTTCTGTGTGGATGCAGAATCTCCATTCTTTTGAAAAGTCGGTGGTCTGTGTCACAGTGGTGACATGGTGATCTCCGCACGCGTGCGACGCGCGACAGAGGGCTCGGACGAGGCCCGCTCACAGCCCACGGCTGATGCGCTGAGCATCGGCCGCCGCATCCGGCACTTCCGGACGGAGGCCGGGCTGACGCTGGGCGAGCTGGGCGATCGGATCGGCCGCGCGGCCTCGCAGATCTCCGTCCTGGAGAACGGCAAGCGGGAGCCCGCGCTGGGCCAGCTGCGCGACCTCGCGACCGCCCTGGGCGTCACGACGGACGACCTGCTGGACCCCACCCCCGTCGATGCGCGGCAGGCCCTGGAGCTGGAGGTCGAGAGGAACCAGCTCTCCCCGCTGTACACGTCGCTCCACCTGCCCGCCGTCAAGGTGAAGTCGCTGCCGCAGGACGCGCTCGAGGCCATCGCGGGCCTGCAGCGCCAGCTGTCGACGATGGTCCGGCGCCGCGCCGCGACCCCGGAGGAGGCGCGGCGCGTCAACCGCGTGCTGCGCGAGCAGATGCGCGTGCAGGGCAATCACTTCCCGGAACTGGAGCAGGTGGCCCAGGACGTCCTGGACCGGATCGGCTACAGCGGCGGACCACTGTCGCAGCGGCAGACCGCGCGGATCGCCGACCACCTGGGGTACTCACTCCACTACGTCTCCGACCTGCCGTCGTCCACCCGCGCGGTGTCGGACACCCGCAACCAGCGCCTCTACCTGTCGCATGACGACGTGACGGGGCACGATCCGCGGTCGCACCTGCTGACCGCCCTGGCGTCGCATCTGCTGGGCCATTCCGCGCCCGCGGACTACGAGGAATTCCTCACGCAGCGGGTCGAGGCGAACTACCTCGCGGCGGCCCTTCTGCTGCCCCAGTCGGAGGCCGTCCCGCTGCTCCAGAAGGCGAAGAAGAATCGTGAGATTTCCATTGAGGGGCTCCGTGACGTGTTCGGGGTCTCGTACGAGACGGCCGCGCACCGTTTCACCAACCTCGCGACGGCCCATCTGGGGCTGCCGGTGCACTTCATGAAGGTGCATTCTTCTGGAACGGTCCACAAGGCCTACTCGAACGACGGCCTCCCGTTCCCCACGGATCCACTGGGGGCGATCGAGGGGCAGTACGCGTGCAAGCGCTTCACCTCGCGCACCGTGCACCGGGTCGCGGACCGCTTCAGTCCCTATTACCAGTACACGGACACCCCCGCGGGCACGTTCTGGTGCACCGCACGCGTCCTGCCCGGCGGCGACTTCTCCGTGAGCGTGGGCGTGCCCTTCGCCCATGTGGGCTGGTTCGAGGGCCGCGAGACGACGAAGCGATCCGCCTCGAACTGCCCGGATCCCGCGTGCTGCCGGCAGGCGCCGGATGATCTGGCGCAGAAGTGGGAGGACGCCAGCTGGCCGTCCGCACGCACGCACGCCTCACTGCTGGCCGCCCTGCCGCCGGGCGTCTTCCCCGGCGTCGATACGACGGAGGTCTACTCGTTCCTGGAGCGCCACGCTCCGGAGGGGGACTGACGACCGGGACGCCGAAGCGCCCCTCTCCGTCACGCCCACTCCGCCTCCCGCCCCGACCCCATCCCCCAGAACCGCGACACGCCGCGTGAGTGTCCGAAACACATAGGCGAAACCAGGTGTCCCGGACACTCACGCGGCGTGTCGTGAGGAGAGGGGTCCAGCGGAAGAGGCTGCGCGGGCCCGTCAGCTCCGGGCGCGCCGGCCTCGGGTCACCGGACGATCGTGAGGTCGATGCCCTTGCGCTCCGGCAGGCGCCACGCGGCCCACAGTGCCAGCGCGGCGGCGAACGCGATGAAGAGGTTCGACGCCCACGGGACGCCCTGAGAGACCGCCAGCTGATTCACGTACGGGGTCGTGCCGCCGAACACGGCCGTCGCCATCGAGTATGCGAAGCCGATCATCGCCGTGCGGCTGGAGGTGGGGAACGTCTCCGCCATGACGCAGGCCAGCAGCCCGGCGCCCGCGGACAGGAGGAACAGCGCGATCGACGTCGACACGAAGAGCGTCCACGGGCGGTCGTCGATGAAGCCCGTGAGCGGGAACACCGTCACGATGATGCCGATGCTGAACACGTAGAGGACGGGCTTGCGCCCCACCCGGTCGGACACCCAGCCCCAGAACGGCAGCGACGCGAGTCCCACGACGAGTGCGGCTACAAGCGACCAGTAGGCCCCGTTCGGGTCCATGCCCTCCTGTGTCTGCGCGTACGTCGAGACGTAGGAGGTCCACGTGTAGTTGCTGGCCGCGACGCCAGACACCAGGAAGAAGACGAGGACCAGCGACAGCGCGGGCGGCAGCGGGGCGAGCGCTCGTGCAGAGAAGGACTCCGCCGGCAGCCCGTCCTGCGCAGGGTCGCGCTCCGTGCGGGCGGTGGGGACCGGGGAGTCCGCGGCGTCGGACGAGCCGGCCGGGGCCTCGGCGTCCTCCTCTGCCTCGAAGACCTCGGACTCGACCATGCCCACGCGCAGCCACAGTGCGACGACGGCCAGCACCGCGCCCAGGAGGAACGGGATGCGCCAGCCCCACGACTGGACCTGCGGTTCCGCGAGCGAGCCCGTGATGATGCCGCCCACGACGAAGGCGAGGAACGCGCCGCCGAAGATGGTCATGAAGACGGCGGAGCCCCACAGGCCGCGGCTGCGCGCCGGCGAGATCTCCGCGATGTAGGTGTTCGCGGTCGCGGACTCGCCGCCGTGCGCGAAGCCCTGGACGATGCGGGCCAGGAGCAGCAGGAGCGAGGCGGCGAGGCCGATCGACGCGAAGGTGGGCAGGAGGCCGATCGCCACGGACGCGCCGGCCATGAGGAGCATCGTCGTCACGAGGACGAAGCGACGGCCCCGGCGGTCGGCGATGCGACCGAAGACGATGCCGCCCAGCGGACGGAAGAGGAAGCCGATCGCGAAGACGCCGAACGTCGCGAGCAGTCCGGACACGGTGTCGTCCGGGTTGAAGAGGGCCGCGGCGATGTACGGGGCGAACACCGCGTAGGCGCTCCACTCGTACCACTCGAGCAGCTGGCCGACGATGCTCGCGAAGAAGGACTTGCGCTGCCGGCGACGTGCCTGGGGGTCGAGGCCACCGGCGGCAGGCCGCCGTGGAGCGGACGAGTGCGTTGTGGTCGTCATGGGGTGCCTCCGGGAGAGCGTGCGGGGTGTCGACCCTCAAGACTGCCCGGATCGCCCCGCGGCAGCGCCGATGTTCGTCATGCATCGTCATGTTCTGTCACACGGGTGGGAGCTGGTGGCCACCCCGGCCCACCCCTCGAGCCGCCACCCCACTCCCTGGCCGCGGAAGTGAGGTGTGCCTTAGTGTGGGGTGCGTTACGACCCACCCCGCCCTCCCAGGAGACCCCCACCCATGGCACCTCGTTCCGCATACCGTCCGTTCGCCGTCACGCTCGCGGGGAGGCAGACGCTCAGCGAGAACTTCGTCCGCCTCACCTTCGCCGGGCCCGACCTGGCGGAGTTCGCGGACACCTGCCTGGACCAGCGCATCAAACTGGTCCTGGGCACGGACCAGCAGCTGGACTCCGCCGCGGCGGCGCCGTCGTGGATGGACTGGTGGCGCGACCAGCCCGACGACGAGCGCCCCGTCATGCGCACCTACACCGCGCGCTTCGTGCGCCGGGAGCAGGCGGAGGTCGACGTCGACTTCGTGACCCACGGGACCAGCGGACCTGCCAGCCGCTTCGCGCTCGAGGCGCAGGTGGGCGACCGCGCCCTTCTCGTGGGCGCGCACGCGGACCACCCGGAGGCCGACACGCAGGGCCTGGCCTGGCGCCGCAGCGGCGCCTCGACCGTGCTGCTGGCCGGCGACGAGACCGCCCAGCCAGCCATCGCGAACATCCTCCGCAGCCTGCCCGCGCACGTGACCGGAGCCGCCTTCGTCGAGGTGCCGGCTTCCGCGGATGCGATGGAGCTGGAGACCGCCGCCGAGGTCGCCGTCACCTACCTGCCCCGCTCCCCCGGCGCCGGGGCCGGGGAGGAGCACGCCCGTGGCGAGCGGCTCACCGCCGCCGTGCGCGACTGGACGGCGGCCTGGACCGCGGAGGCGGGCCGAGACGCAGTGGCGACCGAGACCTCGGGCGCGGTCGAGTTCGACGAGAACGTGAGCACGACGGAGGCCGGCATCCTCTGGGAGGAGGGTGCCGAGGGCGGCGGCCTGCGCGTGTGGGTCGCCGCGGACGCGACGACCGTCCGCGGACTGCGCCAGGTGCTGCTGAAGGAGCAGGGGCTCGAGCGGAAGTCGTGCTCGTTCATGGGGTACTGGCGGCCGGGAGCGCGCGAGGGCGAGTGACAGCCGGCGGAGCGCCGTCGCAGGCGAGGCGACCTCGCCGGTGGGGGCAGGCGTGACGCTGCCGCCGTGACGGGGTGTGCACCGGGTGTTGCGGGACGGGAACACGCGACACGGGACGCATACACGAACGGGCGCCTGCAGGGGGTTCCGCGCTGAGAGGCTGGACGCGTTTCCAGATCTCAGACGTGAGGAACCATCATGCGCTCCACGATCCTTCTCCGCACCGCAGTCGCCGTGAGCGGCCTCGCCGCAGCCGTGTCGCTGTCCGCCTGTGACGGCGTGACCATCAACTTCGGCGAGGACGGGGGCCAGCCTCCCGCCGGCGAGGCGTCGCAGGACCCCGCAGCCGGGACGGACGAGACGACGGCGCCGGACCCGGGCACCGGCGGCGACGCCGAGACGGACACGGGGACCGGGACGGACACCGGCACCGGTACGGGGGACGGCGCGGGCACCGACACCGGCGACACCGGGACCGACACCGGCACCGGGGGCGACAGCACCTCGGAGCAGTCCGCGGACTTCACGATCGACCACAACGGCAACGGCACGATCCCGCAGGCCACCCTCGAGGGCGACATCGCGGACGCGTACGAGGAGCAGGGCACGCCGGTCAGCGCCGTCGAGTGCTCGGGCGACATGAGCATCTTCCGGAACACCGGCTCGCAGTCGTGCACGGTCACGTCCGGCGGCGAGGAGCACTACGGCGTCGTCAAGGTGACGAGCGTCGAGGGCCAGAACGTGTACTACGAGCTCGAGTTCTGATCATCCGGACTCACCGCATCCGCCGCGCGGCACTCGCGCGGACCCACTGGAAGGACATGACATGGGACTCCACCACGATCGCACCGCCGTCGCGCGGGACCAGGGTGAGTCGACACACGCAGCAGTGACGCCACTGGCCCGCTCCGCGCGGGGCCTCCTCGCGGCGGCCGGTGTCGCCGGCGCCCTCACCCTCAGCGGCTGCGGCCTCCTGCCCTTCGGCCAGGGCACGGACGAGCCGTGCGGCTCCGCCCAGGCCGGCTGCGTGCAGGTCGATCCCTCCACGGAGGGCACGGACGGCGCGGGCGAGCCCCCCAACCAGCCCACCGCCGACTCCCCGGAGGCGGGGGCGACCACGGAGGCCGGGGCGGGTGTCGCTGGCGAGACTGACGGGGCTGATGGTGCGGGCGGGTCCGGCGAGGAAGAGGAGGACTGGATCTCGACTGAATCGCTGGCCGGTGACTCCTCCGTCGAGCTGGACGAGGACGGAACCGGGACGTTCCCGGCGGAGGCGCTGGAGGCGGACATCAAGGACCTGTTCGTCAACAAGTTCGACGTCCCCGTCACGGAGGTCGTCTGCGCCCACGATGTGTCGATGTACGACGGTCGCGGCTCCGGGATCTGCGATCTGGAGACGGACGAGCGCACCTACTACGGATCGGTCATCATCGAGCAGGACGAGGGCGAGCTGTTCAAGTACGAGCTGCAGTTCCCCGGCCTGGACAAGGACGAGCTCGATCTGGACTGATGCGCGGCGATCGGACCGCGCCCTCGCGTCAGTCCAGTCCCCTCGCGTCAGTCGAGGGAGGCGAGCGCCTCGTCGACGACGTGGCGGGCGATCGCCAGCGAACTGGTGGCCCCCGGTGAGGGTGCGTTGCGCACCTGGGTGAGGCGGCCTCGGCTGGTGATGACGAAGTCGTCGACCAGGGTGCCGTCCGGGTTCAGGGCTTGGGCCCTCACACCGCGGGGGCCGGGGCTGACGGCGGTCGTGTCGAGGTCCGGCACGAACTTCTGCGCCTCGGCGAGGAAGGCCTGGGGGCTGAGCGCGGTGCGGGCCTCGCGGGCGGCGGCCTTCATGTTCTGGGAGGCGAACTTCCAGAAGCCCTTGTAGCCCAGGGTCCGGCCCAGATCGCCGAAGTCGAGGCCGCCGATAGGGCCCATCTTCCGCTCGTACTTCTCGCGGCCCAGCGACAGGAATGCGTTGGGGCCCAGCAGCAGCGACCCGTCGATGCTGCGGGTCAGGTGGACACCCAGGAATGGGTAGGCGGGGTCCGGCACCGGGTAGATGAGGCCCTTGACCACCTGGGCGGCCGGGCCCGAGGCCACGAAGTAGTCGCCGTAGAACGGGACGATCCGCGGGTCCTCCTCGAGGCCGCTGGCGACGGCCAGGCGGTCGGCCTGAAGACCGGCGCACGTGATCGCGAGGTCGAACGTGCCGGCCGGCTCGGTGACCTTCGAGCCCTGGGCGCCGGGGAGGGCGAGCATGACGCGGACCTCGGAGGACAGCGTGTCGAGGCGGGCGACCTCCGTGTTGTACCGGATCTGGCCGCCGGCCGCTTCGAGGTCGCGGCCCAGGGACTCCGTGAGCGTCGCGTAGTCGATGATCGCGGTGTGCGGCGAGTGGAGGGCGAGGACGCCGCGGACGCCCGGCTCGACCTCGCGCATCTCGTGGCGGTCCAGCAGGCGGACGTGGGGGACGCCGTTGGCCTTCGCGCGCTCGAAGATCGCCTCGAGACGGTCGACCTCGTCCGTGTCCTGGGCGACGACCAGCTTGCCGCACTCGTCGTAGGGGATGCCGTTCTCCACGGCGTAGCGGACGAGCTTCTCGACCCCCTCGCGGCACAGTCGCGCCTTGAGCGATCCCGGCTCGTAGTAGAGGCCCGCGTGGACGACCCCGGAGTTGTGCCCGGTCTGGTGGGCGGCCAGCGTCGATTCCTTCTCGAACAGGGTGACGGTGGCGTCGTCGAAGCGGAGGGCGAGCTCGCGGGCGACGGCGGTGCCGATGATCCCACCGCCCACGACGGCGATGCGCTGCGGAGTGGTTCTCATGTCATCAGTGTCCCAGATCACCATGAGTGCCGGAGGCGCTGACCTGCCACGAGATCCCGACTGCGGCGGACCCCTGTCGTCGAGCGGCCGCGGGTGGGACGATGGGATGACCTGATGGACGAGGCGAGGAGGTGCCATGAGCGACCAGACCGATCCCGTGCCGACCACACCGGACGAGGAGCGCGTCGTCGACGATCCGACGACCCTGGACCCCACGGACGAGGACATCCGAGACGCTGCTGCTGAGGCCGGAGACCTGCCTCCGATCGGCGAGGAGCTCGCAGACCGCGACGCCGCCCGGCAGATGCGCAGCGTCGAGCCCGGCGCGGAAGGGCCCCCGGGATCCGGAGTCGAGGGCGCTGATGACGCGCTCGTGGAGTCGACCGACGACGCCGGGGAGATCGGGGATGCCTCGGGAAGCGAGAGCGACCTGGCGGCAGACCTGTCCGACTGACGGGGCGGCGGGCGAGGGGGTTCCCCGCTCCGAGATACTGGAGCGGTGCTGACCCCCTCCGCCTCCGATCCCCTCGCACCGCTCCTGTCCGCCGACTCTCCCTCCGGCCTGCTGGTCGAGGGAGACAACCTTCCGATCCTCCGCGCCCTGCTCCCCCGGCTGCGCGGCACGGTCAAGGTCGTCTACATCGATCCCCCCTACAACACGGGCAACGCCCACGCCTACCACGACCGGTTCGGCACGACCGGCTCCACCCGCGGCGCCCCGAGGCACGCGGAATGGCTGGACTTCATGCGCCCGCGTCTGGAGCTGGCCCGCGACCTGCTGCGCGAGGACGGGGTCCTCTTCCTCCACATCGACGACCGCGAATCCGCCTACGCGCAGATCCTGGGCCACGACGTGTTCGGCGAGGCCAACAGCCTGGGCACGCTCATCCACCAGCGGGCGAAGGGCGGCGGGAACGCGCGCACGTTCGTCCGCGGGCACGACTACATCCACGTCTGGGGGAAGGACGCCGCGAAGGTAGGGCCGTTCGTGACGGAGAAGAAGCCGCCGGCCCGCTACGAGGTGATCGACGGCGAGCGCATGCTCGTCGAGGACGACTTCCTGCGGGTGAGCTTCGGCCGCTACCGGCGGGGCGAGGAGCGCCGCCTCATGTACGAGGACATCGCCCGGGTCCGCGGGGAGGCGAAGCTCGCGGAGGTCGACGCGAAGCTCGCGACCGGCGAGTACCGCCTGCAGCCGTGGGGCCAGCCGGACGCCGCCACGGGCGAGCGCCGGCACGCGGTCGTCCGCCTCACCCCCGCCCGGGACGCCACCTCGAAGCTCTACTCGATCATCCGGGTCATGAACGCGGACGGCAGCACGGACCTGGAGCGGCTGAACCTGGGCGGGATCTTCGGCTACCCCAAGCCCGTCGAGCTGCTGCGCAGCCTCATCGAGTCCCAGACCTGGGACGATCCGGACGCGCTGGTCCTCGACTTCTTCGCCGGGTCCGGCACGACGGCGGAGGCCGTGCTGCGGTCGAACCTGCGCGACGGCGGCCGCCGCCGGTTCCTGCTGGCGCAGCTGCCGGAGCCGTTGCGCACGGAGTACTCGTCGACGGGCGGCCGCAGCCTGACCGCCTCCGCGGATGTGGACGACACCGCCGCCGAGGCCGCAGTTCCCCAGGGCGGCGGCCCGCCTCCCGCACGGGTGGTCGCGGCCGACTTCCCGACGATTGCCGCCTTCTGCGCGGAACGGGTCCGCCGCGCGATCGCAGCGCACCGGGACGCGGGTGGCGACGGCATCGGCTTCACGGTGCTGACGCAGGAGCAGTTGGTGGAGGACCTGCGAGCCGCACGCACTGATGGCCCGGACTGACAGAGGGCCAGGGACGGCTGAGCACTAGACGACCGCACGACCCGCCGGTCATCCGCGGACGGCTGGGCACCTGCAGGCCGTGTCCGTGCAATCTGCGAAGATCGGAGCACTGCTCGTCACCTGTGTGGAAGGACCGCCGTGGGCATGTTCGACCTGTTCCGCTCGAAGGGTGCGCACCGTGCGTCGGCTGCGGCGTCCCGTCACCCGCGGTTCGCCGTCATCGACGTGGAGACCACGGGCCTCCACCCGCAGACTCAGCGGATCGTCGAGATCGCGATCATCCGCACGGACGAGACCGGCGCGCAGGTCGATTCCTGGTCCACCCGGATCAATCCGGAGCAGCCGGTGGGTGCCACGCACGTCCACGGCATCACGGACCGGGACGTCGCCCACGCTCCACTGTTCGCCCACGTCGCGCAGGCGATCGGGTCGTTGCTGAACGGCCTGGTCGTCGTCGCTCACAACGTCGAGTTCGACGAAGCGTTCCTGCGCGCCGAGTTCGCACGCGCGTCCATGCCGTTCCCCCGCTGCTCCACGTACTGCACGTTCGAGGCCAGCCACCTGTACCTGCCGCAACTCAGGAGGCGGAAGCTCGAGGATTGCTGCCGGGCGCTGCGGATCAGGAACAGGAAGGCGCACAGCGCGCTGGGGGATGCGACTGCGGTCGTGCAGATCCTGCAGGCGTATCTCGCGGAGGATCAGCGCACGGGACACGCCCCGGCGGGATCGGCGACGCACGCTCTGCAGGCGGCACAGTCGGGTCCTCCCCGTCCGTCCGCACAGATGCCTGTCCGCACGAAGCCGGGTCCCGCAGCCCCCGTACCCGCATTATCTCCTGTCCAAGAACCGGTACCGCCCCCATCCCGGCCCCCTGCCCCGGCTGAGCCCTCTGCAGAGCCGCCTCGTCCCCGCCCAGTGGACGAGTCGCCCGGCGCGATCCGCGCGTGGGCGCGACAGAACGGGATCGCGGTGGGCGAACGGGGACGGCTGAAGGCTCAGATCGTCGACCAGTACCGCGAGGCGAAGGGACTGCAGGCACCGGCGCGTCCTGACGCCCCGCCCCCACCCGTTCCACCAGAGCCGATACCCCCTGTCTCCGCTCCGGCACCGACCTCGGATCCTGATCCGGTGCCCGCTCCTGCTCCTCCCTCACAGAGTCCCGCACCCACGTCCGCCTCGTCGCCGGCCGCGGCCAGATCGATCACGATCACTCCGGACTTCCGGGATGCCCTCGACCACCTGCACGCGGGACACCACCTCTTCCTCACGGGTAAGGCCGGCACCGGTAAGTCGACGCTGATCCGGCATTTCCTGTCGCAGACGGACCGCAGCACCATCACCGTCGCTCCCACGGGCATCGCGGCTCTCAACGTGGACGGGTACACGATCCACCGCCTGTTCTCGTTCCCCCTGGGAGTCACGGTGGAACACGTCCGCAGCGGCGCGTACTACCCTCGGCGCTTCGCGCAGGCGCTGGGCGACCTCGATACCCTCATCATCGATGAGGCATCAATGGTGCGGGCGGACCTGTTCGACGCGCTCACAGCCGCGCTCGAACGGTTCGGGCCACGGCCGGGCACGCCGTTCGGAGGCGTGCAGCTGGTGCTGGTGGGCGATCTCTACCAGCTGCCGCCCGTCGTGACGGATGCGGAGGCCAGTTGGATCGAGACGAACTTCGGCACTCCGTTCTTCTTCTCCGCCCACTCCTTCGACACGGAGACGTTCCCGCTCGTCGAACTGACGACCGTGTTCCGCCAACAGGGCGACGACCGGATGGTCGAGCTCCTCAATGCGGTCCGGGAGGGCACGCTGCTCACCGACGCGCGTGCGGCGCTCAATCGTCGGACCGACCCGGACTTCGAACCGCCGCTCGACGAGTTCTGGCTGACCCTCGCCACGACCAATCGGATCGTGGGCAGCAGGAACAGGAGGATGCTCGAACGTCTTCCCGATCCGATCGAGACCTTCGACGCGACGATCACCGGGGACACGGACGGCTTCGAGTTCCCCACGGACGAATCACTCCGCCTCGCCGTGGGTGCGCAGGTCATGATGCTCACGAATGAGCAGACGGGCCGCTGGGTCAATGGAACGCTGGGCCGGGTCACCGCGATCGTGGAGGACGAAGACGGTCGTGTCGTCTCCGTGCAGATGCGCGGCGGGCGCACCGAATACGTCCGCACCCACGTCTGGGAGATCACGCGCCCTCGGGTGGAGGGCGGCTCCCTCGTCCATGATGTCGTCGGCACGTTCGAGCAGCTGCCGATGAAGCTCGCGTGGGCGATCACGATCCACAAGTCACAGGGCCAGACCCTGGACCGGGTCGTCGTCGACCTGACCGGCGGCACGTTCGCCAACGGGCAGCTGTACGTGGCGCTGTCGCGATGCACCAGCCTCGACGGCCTCGTCCTCAAGCGCGATGTGATCCCCCGCGACCTCAAAACCGACCAGCGCGTGCGCCGCTACCTGTCGACGGGATCCGTCACGGATGAGGCCCTGGGCGAAGCATTCGTGTCCGTGCTGACGGTCGGCAACGAGGGTGACCGCTATCGGCCCCGACCCGTCGAGATCGCGGTCGTGACCGACGACGGCGATGAGGTCAGCACCGTCATCAACCCCACGCAGGACCTCTTCCAGGCAGGGACGGAGTTCGCCCTCACGACGCGGGACGTCCAGCTGGCGCCGCTGCTGGCGCAGGCATGGCCCGCCCTCAGCGGACTGCTGGCCGGACGCGTACCGGTGGGCGTGGGCATCGACGATCAGTTGTCGCTCGTCGACTTCGAACTCAAGCGCAACGACGTGGTGGAGCAGATGCCGCTGGGGATCGACATCCCCGCCCACTTGTTGCTGCCCGACGAGGCCCGCCGCCTCACCGCACCCACGGCTCTGGAGCGCGCCCGCACGATCCGCGACGCCTCCGCCCGCCTGCGTACGGCAGGCACACCCCTGGCCGGGTCCGGCACGTCATTCCGCCAGACGGTCACGGGTCACGGCTACCTGCTGTCCCGCACGACCGGGCCGTCGGGAACGACCGCACCCACCGCGTTCGTCGTGGGCGGCAACCTGAGTCCCGACGACGACTCCGCCCAGATCCTCGCGAACCTGCTCGCGTCCACCTGGCAGCGCCTCCTCGCCCCCGACCAGCAGGTTGTCGAGCGACTGAGGGACGTTGAGCAGCACTTCGGGGTATCCGTACTGCCGCACGACTTCGAGGCCGCCGGCCCCGCACAGGCGGACGACGTGCTGGTACACGGTGCGCGTGTGTGCTTCTCCGGCACGGTCGACACCCCGTCGCTGGGCCGGTGGGAAAAGGAGGAGCTTCACCGCTTGGCGGAGGACCGCGGGCTCGTGGCGGTTCCCACCCTCACGAAGACGAAGACCGACGTACTGGTCGTCGCGGAGGCCGGCTCCCAATCGACGAAGGCGAAGAACGCCGCCCGGTGGGACAAGCCGATCCTCACCGCGGAACAGTTCCTCACATGGACGCGCACCGGGTGATGGGCAGTGCAGGCAGAATGGGAGTTCCGGCCACCCGACAGGAGTCCGCGTGATCACCCTCAGCACCCCGCAGCTCACCCTGGGCGTCTCGTCGCATGGCGCGGAGCCGCGTTCGCTCCGTGACGCGCACGGTCGCGAACTCCTCTGGCAGGCCGGCGACCCCTGGAACCGCAGCGCGTGCCTGCTCTTCCCCGCGATCTGTCGTCACACGGACGACGTGATCCGCGCGGAGGACGCGACCGGGACCACCGGCTCCTGGCCGATGCCCAAGCACGGGCTGGCCCGCGACCTCGGCTTCACGGTGATCGAGCATGACGAGACGCGCGCGGTCCTCGAGCTGGTCTCCTCGCCCACGACTCTGACCGCCTACCCCTGGGACTTCACCCTGCGCGTCGAGTACGCGCTCGAGGACGCGACCGCCACCCTGCGCTTCACCGTCACGAACACGACGACCGACGATCACGGCGCGGGCACGACCATGCCCTACGCCCTGGGCTGGCACCCCGCCTTCGCGTGGCCCCTGCCGGGCGCCGCGGGCGACTCCGCCACCGCGGGTCCCGAGGACGAGAGACTGCCGTCGTCCGCCACGGTGACCGCGCCCCCGACCGCGCAGGATCCGATCGCACAGGACGCGCCCGTGCACGTGGTCGAGTTCGAGTCGCCCACCCCGCAGGTCTTCCACCGGCTGACCGATGACTTGCTGCTGCCGCAACCGCACAGCACGGTCGACGAACTGGGAGCAGCGGGCTCACTCGTCCCGCTGCGGCGGTCGCACTTCGAGGAGAGCGCGGTCCTGTTCCCCGACGTCGCGGACACGGCGATCGTCTACCGGCGACTGGACGGGGACGGTCCGCGCATTCGGATCGCGTGGGAGGGGTTCGACACCCTCACCCTTTGGTCCGCACCCGGCGGGGACTTCGTCTGCCTGGAGCCGTGGGCCGGTCGCCCGCAGGAGACCGGATCGACGACCCCGGACGCGCAGCGTGCCGACCTCCGGCATCTGGAGGTCGGCGCGTCGCGCACGCACGTCTGTCGGGTCACCGTGGCACCCGGCGACTGACGGAGGTTCGTCCGGCCGCAGTCTTCGGCTCAACCGGTCCCCGGCACGAGCCGGTCCGGGGAAGCCGGCTCCTCAGCCGTGCTCAGACCGCGGCGCCGGCCTCCCGCAGTGCGGTGATCTCGTCCGCGCTCAGCCCTGCCGAGGCCAGCAGTGCGTCCGTGTCCGCGCCCACCTGGGGTGCCGCGCCGGGCTGAACGTAGGGTTCGCCGCCACCACGCACCGCGGTGGCGGACCCGCTCGCCGGACCCTCAGCCGCACCAGCGGCAGGTGCGGGATCTGCAGAGCCGGCCCCGACCTCGGCGGCGGTCTGCTGACCACCGGCCCAGGTGGCACCGCCCAGATCCGCGAACCGCGGAGCCGGGGCAGGGTGGCGGATACCCGCCTCGTCGCGGAAGAAGAGCTCGCGGGCGGTGTTGTGAGGATCGGCCTCCGCCTGCGCGAAGGAGCGGATGCCGATCGTGCAGGCATCCGATCCGGCGAACAGCTCGTCGATCTCCGCCTGCGTGCGAGAGGCGATCGCCTCCGTGTACACGGTCCGCTGGAGGTCCCAGTGCTCGGGCTTGAGGTGATGGCCCGGCTGCAGGCCGCCCAGCGCGTCGGCCAGCCCCAGCTTCTCCACGAACTCCGCGTAGAACTGCGGCTCGATGCAGCCCACGCTCACGAACAAGTCGTCGGAGGTCCGGTACACGTCGTAGAACGGCGCGCCGGAGTCCAGCATGTTGGTGCCGCGCCCCTCCTGCCAGACGCCCTGGGCCTCCATGCCGAACTGCATCGACCACAGCAGGTTCGCGCCGTCGCCCATCGTCGCGTCGACGACCGCGCCGGGGCCACCCGTCTTCGCGCGCAGGAGTGCCGCGACGATGCCCAGTGCCAGCTGCATGCCGCCGCCGCCGAAGTCCGCGACGAGGTTCGTGGGGAACTGCGGGGCCTCTCCGGCACGGCCCAGCTGCGAGAGGACGCCGGAACCGGCGATGTAGTTCATGTCGTGACCCGCGCGGTGCGAGTCCGGTCCGGTCTGCCCCCAGCCGGTGATGCGACCGTAGACCAGCTGCGGGTTCTCGCCCATGAGGTCGGCCGGTCCCAGGCCCATGCGTTCGGCGACGCCGGGGCGGAAGCCCTCGATGACGGCGTCCGCGGTGGCCACCAGGCGACGGGCCGCGGCCACACCCTCGACGGACTTGAGGTCGAGCACGACGGAGCGCTTGCCGCGGTCCAGCACCGGGTTGACGGGACTCATCCCGGTCCCGGTGGTGCCCTGCGCGGCCTCCTGCGGCCGGTGGACGCGGATGAGCTCCGCCCCCAGGTCCGCCAGCACCATGCTGGCGAAGGGTCCGGGACCGATCCCGCCCAGGTCGATGACCCGCACACCGGTCAGCGGACGGGGCGGGCCGTCTGCTGTGGCACGGGACGCGTGCGCGCCGTGCTGTTCGGTGGGCCGCTGGGCATCTGACGGGGACGGAGATGACATGACGACTCCTGTGTCGTGACCGGCGCGCGCGGGGCCGCGCGCCGTCTACTGTCGAACGATTGCTAAGTTGGACCCTAGACGTGACCCGCGCCTCGGGCAACACGGTCCCGCTCGACCGAACGCCGCTTCCCCGACATGCGGGCTCCACCGCCCTCGACCCCAGGAGACACTGTGACCGTTTTCCCCGCCTACGTCGCCACCCCGCAGATCCGTTGGTCGGACCTGGACATCCTGGGACATGTGAACAACGCCCGCATGCTCACCCTCGTCGAGCAGGCGCGGATCGACTGGCTCAACACGATGCGGGACCGCGAGGCGATCGCCGCCCCCAAGCTGGTGGCGCGCGTCGAGCTCAACTACCGCACGCCCGTCCTCTACGGCACGGAGCTGGCGATCCAGTTGGGGATCGGCCGTGTGGGCGGCTCCTCGTTCACGATCACGTGCCGTGGCATCCAGGACGACGCGGTCGTCTTCGACGGCCTCAACGTCCTGGTGGTCCTCGATCCCTCAACACAGCGCCCCACCCGGATCCCGGACGCGGACCGGGAGTTCCTGTCGCAGTTCGGCACCTTCGATCCGGCGCACGTCCTGGACCTCACTGCGGCGCCTGCTCCCGCGGCGCAGGGCTGAGGCGGCGAGCCGCGCTCAGGCGGCGACGAGGGCGGCGAGGTCGCGCATCCCGCTGTACTGAGCGGTGTGCAGCGCGTCCGTGATGGGGACGGGCCAGGAGCTGTGCTTCGCGATGACGATCCGCCGCTCCACATCGACGTAGAGCCCCTGCCCGTGGATGCCCACGCCGTAGAGGACCGCAGCGTCCGTGTCCGGCACGTACCAGAAGTTCCGATAGGAGCCGCGCGGGAAGTCCGCGATGTTCGCATACGCCTGCCACCGCGCCGCATCGCCGGAGTGGAGGTCGCGGAGGAAGTCTTCCCCGAACACCCCGCCGCCGTCCACGAGGTGGTGGCCGACGCGGGCCAGATCGCGGGTCGTGCAGGAGATGCCGCCCGCCGCCCGACCCGCGCCAAACGGGTCGACGGTGATGTCCGCGTCCGATGCCGCGCCGATGGGCTGCCAGACGTACGTCGAGTAGAGCTCCGCCAGGCGACGACCGCTCACACGCTCCAGCAGCCAGCCGGCCATGTCCGTCGTGGGCGAGGCGTAGTGGAACTCCGCACCCTCGTCCGCCCTGCGCTGGAGCGTGGGGAGGAACGCGTGGAGCCCCTCGCTCTCCCCCGGGATCCACCCGGTCGAGCGGCGGTAGTCGAGCATCCGCGGGTCGCCCATCGCGTAGTCCTCGGAGAAGTCGAGGGGGACCGCCATGTCGAAGAGGGATTGGATCGTCACGTCGTAGGCCGACCCCGTGACCTCCGGCACGTAGTCCGTCACGCGGTCGGCGAAGGAGAACGCGCCCTCCGATGCCAGCGCCCAGGCGACCAGGCCGGTCAACGACTTCGAGACGCTGAAGTTGATATGGAGGTCGTCGCCTGATTTGCCGTCCGCGTACCACTCGAAGGACACCCGGCCGTCGGCCAGCACGACGATCGAGTCCGTGTGCGTCTCCGCCAGGTACCGGTCGAGGGGGACCCCCAGATCCGGCAGCGCCGCGCTCGGATCGAGTGTGTGCGCGGCCTCCCCCAGCTCCGTGGTCGTCTCCCCGCGCGCGATCCGCGCGGTGGGGATGACCTCCCGCACATGCGTGAACGACCACCGGTTCGACTCCGGTGACATCCAGGTGGCCAGCCGCTTCTCCATGCTCGTCTCCTTCGACCTCGCGTGAATCCCCAGCCTACGATACCCGGTGGACCCCTGCCTCCGCAATCCCGCCCGGACCCAGATCGGGCAGTTCGCGGACGCCGAACACGTCCGCCAGCACGGAGCGTGCCGCGTACAGTCCCGCCATCCCGTGGACACCCGGCCCGGGCGTCGTCGCGGACGAGCAGAGGTACGCCGCGGGCGCGGCATCGGACCCCAAAGCCGCACCCGACCCGCGCGCCTCACCGAACCCGCGCGAGTCACCGGCCCCTCGCACCTCCGCCGCCTTCGCCAGCCGGTGCGTGCTCCACGCATACCGCGGCCGGGCGACCAAACGGCCCAGACTCATCGTCCCCCCGCTGATGTCCCCGCCCACCAGGTTCGCGTTGTGCTCGGCCATCCGGCTGGCAGGCGTGCCGCGGACGGCGACCACCCGGTCGCGGACGCCGGGGGCGAATCGTTCGAGCTGGGCCAGCACGAACCGGGTGGGGTCGATCGGGCAGTCCGCCGGGACGTGCGCGTAGGCCCACACCGGACGCAGTCCGCCCACCACCCGCGACTGATCGAACCCGCCGGGGTCGCTCACCAGCACGACGGGCCGGGCGGGCATGCGTCCGGACCGGACCCGGGCCTCGGCGTCGGCCATCTGCGCACGTGTGCCGCCCACGTGGACGGTGCCCGCTTCACCGACGCGTGGGTCCGCCCACGGGATCGGGCCGTCCAGGACGAGGTCGACCTTCGCCGCGCCGGGGCCGTGCTCCAGGCCCCGCAGTCCGCGGGCGACCCGGCTGGGAAGGGAATCGTCCAGGATGGCGGCTGCGGCCTCGGCGGTGGTGTCGAACAGGACCGCCGAGGCCGGGGGCAGGTCCTGAAGCGAGCGCACCCGGGTGCCGGTGCGGACCTCGCCGCCGTGCGCGACCAGGTCGGCCAGCAGCGCGTCGGTGATCGCCTGGGAGCCGCCCACCGGGATCGGCCAACCGTCCGCGTGGGCGAGCGCGGCCAGCAGGAGGCCGGTGCCGGCGGTCGTGGGCGAGGGCTGGCGTCCGATCGCGTGGGTCGCGACGCCGGTGAGCAGGGCGCGGGCGGCCTGGGTGCGCCAGGGCAGGTTCCAGGCGGGAGTGCCGTCGACAGCGGCGCCGATGGCGAATCCGGCGGCGGCCCGCAGGTCGGCGAGTCCTCGCAGGTGCGGGAGGGAGCGCTTGTCGCCCAGGGCCAGCTCGACGACGGCGTGCGGCGCGGTCGCCAGCGGTGCGAAGAGGCAACGCCAGGCGGGGCCGTCGGCGCCCAGGGCATCCGCCGTGCGCTCGAGGTCGTGGTGGGCGAGCACCGCGGCTGCGTCGTCCAGCGGTTGGGCGTACGAGACGGACGGAGTGATGAGGTCGACGCCGCGGGCGGGCAGGTCGAAGGCGCGGAAGAAGGGGCTCGCGACGGCTAACGGGTGGACTGCCGCGCACAGGTCGTGGATGAGGCCGGGGGCCAGGCCCAGGTCGAGCGTGCGGACGCCGCCGCCGGGCGTGGCCTCCGCTTCGAGGACGAGGACGCGCAGACCGGAACGCGCCAAGGTGACGGCGGCGGCCAGCCCGTTGGGGCCCGATCCCACGATGACGGCGTCGACCTCGCGGACGGCCCGGGATGCGGGAGGTGCCGCGTTCGACGCGGGCGGCTGCGCGCTCATGGCGTCAGCCTACGGCGATGGGCTCGGCGCTCAGCGACGGACGCTCAGCAGTAGGCCGTCGTCGCGGTCGAGCGGACGTACGTCTTCGTGGCCTTCGTGCGCTTGCCCTTGTACCGGCAGGACTCCAGGAGCTTGCCCTTCGAGTTGTAGAGGCGGGCGGTGTCGCCGGTGTTGTTCCAGATGTAGCTGGGTGCGCCCCAGTACTGGGTCGTCGAGCTCGTCTTCCCGATGCCGGACCGGATCGTGAGGGTCTTGCCCCTCTTCAGCTTCGTGCCCTTCGCGAACGTGAACTTCCACGGACCGCTGTCGCGAATCGTGTACCCGGTGAGGTTGAGGGTGGAGGACGAGGTGTTCTTCACCCGGATGTACTCCTTGGTGCGCAGGCTGTTGCGCGCGTGGTCCGCTCCGGGCGGGTTGTAGTAGATCGTCACGATGTCGAGCGGCTTCTTCACCGCGGCCTGCGCCGGCGCGGCGGACAGCAGTATCGGAGCGACGAGCGCGAGGACGGCGACCAGCGCGGTCAGGAAGCGGGCGCGCGCAGGGGAGGACAGGAGCATGGAGACCTCAGAGGCCGGGGATCCGCGGGTGACGGCCGGCGCTGCGGCTCTCCTCAGGATCGGGATCGATGGGACGGCAGGATCATATCCCGAACTGGAACGGATTTCGTCATGCCGGGTGGTCGGGCCGTGCAGTCGGGGCGGAACCGGAACCACGCGTCAGATGCCTGGACCCACAGGAGCAGGACGGTGACGCCGCCCCTCCTCCCGCGACACACCGTGAGCAGGTCCGACGCACATAGGCGCGCCGGGGCCCCTCGGACATCAACCCCATGCGTCGCGAGACGTTGGCGACTGGACACGACCCGCGCGACGCGCGCCCCGGCCACGCACGAATCGCGGGCAACCGGACACCACCCGCCCTTGACACGCTCTTACGTACTTCCGTAGATTCATGGCCATGATGACTCCCACTCAGGTCGGAACCGCCGGCGACGGACACTCCCCGGACTCGCTGGCCGCAGTGCTGGCGCGGATCGAAGCGCGCCTCGACCGCCTCGAAGCGTCCACGGGCACCGCCACCGCCACGGGCACCGCCACCGCCACGGGCACCGGAGACGCCGGGACCACCGCTGCCGCTGCCACCACCGACGCCGAGGCCGCCGGAGCCACCACTGCCGCTGCCACCACCAGCGCCCCTGCACCGACCGACCCGGACCCCGTCCTCGCTCACACCACCCCGTCGTCCCCGCCCCACTCCCCGGCCGCGGCCACCTCCCCCGACGATCCCTACTGGGTCCTCACCGGTATGCGGGAGCGCTATCCGGATGACGACGTCGTCCTCTACGCGGGCACGTTCGCGGCGGGAGACGGCGGCTACCGCTGGCAGTACGGGCTGCCCACCACGACGATCCTCGACGGTGACTTCGCGGACGCCGCCCCGGCCCTGTCCGCCCTCGCGCATCCCGTTCGCCTCGCCCTGCTGCAGGCGGTCCTCGCCGGCACGCACCAGACCGCGGAGCTGTCCGCCCTGCCGGGCCTGGGCACGAGCGGGCAGGTCTACCACCACCTGAATCAGCTGGCCGCCGCCGGCTGGCTGCGCTCCCCCCGCAGAGGCCGCTGGGAGGTCCCCGGCGAGCGCACCATCCCGCTGCTGGCCCTCGTCATGGCGGCGACGTCATGAGGCGCCGCATACTCGCCGGCGCCCTGGCCGCCGTCACTCTGCTCGCCGGTGCCGCCTTCGTCCCCTGGCAGCGCGGCCTCACGGGCGAGCCCACGGGCGACGAGCAGTTCGCCGCCGCCCTCGCCCCGCACCTGGATGCGGGCTACCTCCGCAGCGTCTCCGCGGCCTCGGTCGAGGCGGACGGCACCGTGCGCTTCGCCGGCTGGCACGCGGACGAGCACGACCAGTTCGAGATCGGGTCGGTCACGAAGACCTTCACATCCGCGCTCCTCGCGGATGCGATCGAGCGCGACGAGCTCACGGCCCGGACCACCCTTGGTGCGGTGTTCGACGAGCTGGCCGGGACCTCGGCGGGGGATCTCACGATGGAGCAGCTGGCGACCCAGCACACGGGCCTGCCGAAGTCCGCGGACGCGGTCCCGCCCGCGCAGGCGTGGCGCACCTTCCTGCGGATGGACGGCTACGTCGAGTCGCTGCCGCAGATGCTGGAGCGCGCCGCGGACCTCGAGACGGACCCGGGCACGTACGTGTACTCGAACACGGGCTTCGCCCTGCTGGGGCACGCGATCGCGCAGGCCGCCGGGGTCCCGTATCCGCAGCTGGTCCAGGAACGGCTGCTGGATCCCTTGGGGATGGAGGAGACGATCGTGCCCCAGACCTACGCCGACCTGCCCGCGGGCGCCCCGGCCGGCCACACGGACTCCGGCGTCCCCACCGGCCCGTGGACGCTGGGGGCGGAGGCCCCGGCCGGCTCCATCCGCTCGACCGCCCACGACATGGCGATCTGGATGGGTGCGGTCGCAGACGGCTCCGCACCCGGAATGGACGCGGTCGAACCGCGGACGGAACTGGAGGACGGCGACAACATCGGCTACGCCTGGATGACGACCCCGATGGGCGAGGACGCCAAGGTCGCAGACACCTCCGCTGCCACCGTCACCTGGCACAACGGGGGCACCGGCGGGTACCGGGCCGTCGCGGGCTTCACCCCTGAGGGCCGCGCGCTCGTCGTCCTGAGCGACACCCAGACCTGGGTGGACGCGGGCCTGGGATACCTCGTGGAGACCGCGCCCGCGGACGCGAGCGACCGGTCCGACGACCAGAGCGACCGGAACGACGACTCGAACGAACAGTCGGAGGAGTGACCATGTTCGAAGCCTTCCTGCCCGCCATCGGCGCGCTGCTCCTCATCTTCTGGACCGCCTCCGGCGCATGGGCGCTGCGCCCCGCGAAGGCGGCCGTCAGTGAGTCCCGCGACCCGGCCCTCGCCTCCCTCGCCAGGGCCAGAACCGCCCGCGGCCGCACCCGCAATGGTCTGCTGGGGGCCGTCCTCGCGGTCGTGGCCGCGTTCCTGGCCGTCCGCCTGCTGTTCGTGCTGCCGGGCTGGTTCCAGCTCGCGTGGGTGCTGGGTCTCGTGGCGGCGGCGTACGTCGTGTGGCGGGTCGTGGTCCTGTGGCCCACGGCCCAGCAGGAGCGGCGGCTGGACGACCTCATCACCGGCCACGGCATGAAGTCCGTGGGCCTGCCGTGGACGATGATCATCGTCGTCGTCGCGCTGCTGGCGCTGTGGTTCGTGCCGCCGCTTCTCCTGTTCTGACGATTCCGGGCCGGTAGGCTTGCACGCGTGAGTGGGACGACTGTGCGCGCGGAGGACCGGGGCGAGGGCCCGCGGGACTCGCGGTCGTCCCACGGCCCCGCGACCCTGTTCCTCGACGTGGACGGCGTCCTCAACTCGTACCCCGTCCGCGGCCTGCGCTACTACCGGGAGCGGCGGCGGAAGGCGCGGGCGTGGATGTTCGAGCTCCACTACCGGCCGCGGATCGTCCGCCTCCTGGACCGTCTGGTCGAGACCCACGACGCCGACATCGTGTGGCTGTCCACGTGGTCGCACCGGTGCACGGAGGAGCTGGAGCCCGCACTGGGGTTCCGCCACACGTTCGACGTCGTGCCCATGCCGGACAACACCTTCAACCGGTACGCGGCGGATCCGGACAAGTGGTGGAAGGCGCTGCACATGCGCGCGTGGCTGGACGAGGACCCGGACCGCCGCGCCGTGTGGGTCGACGACGACCTCGCCGCCCCCGCGACACACGCGCGCTTCGCACACGACTACGACGACGACAGGCTCCTCATGGTCGCCCCGGAGTTCCACGACGGCCTCACGATCGCGCAGCTGCGCGAGATCCGCGCCTTCCTCGATCGCCGCAGCAGGCGCGATCGTCGCGCCGCCAGGCGGGCCCGGCTGCTGAGTCCCACGGCCTCGGAGGACACGCCATGACGCGCCTCCGCATCGGCCTCCTGGACTCCGGCCTGGGCCTCGTGGGCTTCGCGGACGCCGTCGCCACCCGCGCACCGCACGCGGACCTCCTCCTCGCGATGGACCCGCAGAACATGCCCTACGGCGCGCTCACCGCCGGCCGGCTCACGGAGGTCGTGCTCCGCTCCGCCCGAGCTCTCGCCGCGTGGGACCCGGATGCCATCGTCGTCGCCTGCAACACCGCCAGCGTCCACACGCTGGGCACCCTGCGGGCGGAGCTGGAGCCCCGGATCCCCATCATCGGGACCGTCCCCGCGATCAAGCCCGCCGCGGCGACGGGCCGCCCGTTCGCCGTGTGGGCGACGGACGCGACGACGGCCAGCGACTACCAGCGCAAGCTCATCGACGCGTTCGCCGCGGACGTCCCGGTCGCCCGGATCGCGGCCTCGGGCCTGGCGGAGGCGATCGAGGCCGGCTCACCGGCCCGCATCGAGGCCGCCATCGCCGAGGCCGCGGACGCCACCCCGCCCGACGTCGCCTCCGTGGTCCTGGGCTGCACCCACTACGGACTCGTCGCGGACCGGATCGTGCGAGCGCTGGAGGCTCGCGGGATCCGCGAGGTCGCGCTGTTCGACTCCCCCGCCGCCGTCGCCGCGCAGACGCTGCGGCGCGTGACGGCGGATCAGAGATCCGAGGACGCCGTCGCAGCACCCGGCACCGGCACGGGTGACCCCGGCGGCGGGGAGGGCGCGCAGACCGCTCGACGGGGACGGATCCTCGCGGTCTACCAGTCCGGGGAATCAGGACGCCTGCCTGCCGTGTTGAACGAGTACCCGGTCGGACGCCGGCTCCTGGACCTGGAGCAGACGACGGACGCCGGTACGGACCAGACACCCGACGGGGTGGCACACCCGGTTCATCCGGGAGGTCGCGCACCCGTGGAGAGCGAGATGGAATGAGTCAGACACCCGTGAACGGCGGGCTTCCCGGTGCGGGCGGCCCCGATCCACTCACCCGCATGTTCAAGCGGCTGCGAGTGTCCTTCATGGTGCAGGGCGGCTTCTCCGTCGTCGCCGGCATCCTGTTCCTCGTGTGGCCGTTCCAGTCCGCGACCGCGTTCGTCCTCGTCTTCGCGGGTTGGCTGCTGGCCTCCGCGATCGTCTCCGCCGTCCTCTCCGTGGTGCGGAAGCAGGGCAGTCTGCTGGGGACGCTGGTGCCGGGCATCCTGGGACTCCTCCTGCTCTTCATCCCGGAGGCTGCCGGGGCCGCGCTCGTCTTCCTCGTCGCGTTCGCCTCGCTGCTGGTGGGCGGTCTGGCCGTCGCGCTGTCCCTGAGTCTGCGCCGGATCGGCTTCACCGCCTGGTGGCTCACGCTCATCGCCGGCGTCCTGGCGGTGGGCTACGGGTTCCTCGCACTCTTCAACCCGGCCGCGGCCCTGACCGGACTGCTGTGGGCCCTGGGAGTGCTGCTGGTCGTCCTCGGCGTCGTCCTCCTGGTCCTGGGCTGGAAGATCGGCTCGATGTCGATCGGCCCCGCCGGCAGCGCGACCTTCGGCGGTGCGACGTTCCCGGGCACGACCGGCACCGGAGGTACCGGGCCGGGAGGCCCCGGTACCGGCGGTCCCGGTTTCCGCGGTCCGTCCATGCCGCCGCGGCGCGGCTCTGATGACGACGTCATCCCCGGCGAAGAGGTCTGACGAAGAGGTCTGCCCCTCAGCACCGCAGTCCCGCCCACGTCGCCGTACCCCATCCAGGTGTCCGGCACTGCACGGTTTCATCACATCCGGTTCACTCGCAGGAAACCCTCAGTAGGTCGTCAGTCCGTAGCGTCGTGCGCGTTGCTCCGACCGCATGAAAGGTATTCCATGCCCCGCCTCACCAGGCTCTTCGCCGCGAGTGCCGCACTGACACTGCTGAGCCCCGCCGTCGCCACGTCCGCCATGGCCGCGCCCTCCGACACCGTCGATCCCGTCTCGCTCGTGCAGAGCGGCGAGACGACCTGGTCCTACCTCGACACGGACACGGATCCCGCCGACGGGCTGGAGAACCGGACCGACTGGACCGCGCCCTCCTTCGACGATGCGCAGTGGGAGGCCGCGACCGGCTCCTTCGGTGCACTCCGCGGGGAGCTCGAGGAGCTCAGCGGCGGATTCCTGCCGGACAACCTCCTGACGCAGTACAAGGAGGACGAGCCCAGCACCAACGTCGAAGCGTTCTTCTTCCGCACGGACGTGACGGTCGACGCGGAGCAGCTGGCCGACGGCGAGCAGCTGGCCGGCACCGTCCGCTACGACGACGCCGCGACGATCTTCGTCAACGGGGAGAAGGTCGCGGGCTTCCACGACGACGACATCGAGTACCCGGAGACCGGCGAGCGCCGCAACATGCAGTACGGCGGGTCCAACAGCTCGGCGCCCCGCGAGGGCACCTTCAGCGTGGACACGGACGTCCTGCAGGAGGGCGAGAACACGATCGCCGTCCAGCTGCACCAGGGACGCGCGACCAGCTCCGACCTGTACTTCGACTTCGAGGAGCTCGCCCTCGAGCAGGCGCCGGAGCCCCAGGGGCAGTCGTCGATCCTGCTGGGCGTGGGCTCCGATCAGAGCGAGCGCCGCATCAGCTGGTTCACGGACACCGGCGTGCCGGAGTCCGTGCAGATCGCCGCAGGTGCGCACGAGACGATGCCCGCGGATGCGCAGACCGTCGAGCCGGTGGACCGCGGCGCCTCCGACGACGGCACGAACGACTACGTGCACGCCTCCGTCACCGGGCTGGATCCCAGCACCACGTACTCGTACCGCGTGGGCAGTGAGGAGGGCGGCTGGTCCGAGGTCCAGCAGTTCCAGAACCACGACGCGGATCTGGAGCACGAGTTCTCGTTCATCGGCGATGCGCAGCTGGGCTCGTCCGGCAACCTCGAGAGCGATGCGGCCGGCTGGCAGACGACGCTCGATCGCACGAACGAGCTGTTCCCGGACGCCCACTTCCTCCTGTCCGCGGGCGACCAGATCAACGACTACGCCGGCGACCCCGCGGAATACGAGGCCTACCTGGCCCCGCAGCAGATGCGCACGCAGACCTCCGCGCAGACGCTGGGCAACCACGATTTCAACCGGTCGGAGCCGCAGGGCCTGTTCGGCCAGCACTTCAGCCTGCCCAATCAGTGGGAGGAGGATCCCACGGGCGGCAGCTACTGGTTCAAGCAGAACGGTGTGCTCCACCTGAACGTGTCGACGGAGAACCGCGACTTCGAGTCGCACCGGCGATTCCTCGAGGAGACGATCGCGGAGCAGGGCGACGACGCGGCCTGGACCATCCTCACCTTCCACCGGTCGATCTACTCCGTGGGCCCGCACGCGCTGTCGGACGGGAAGGACATCCGCGAGGACTTCGCGCCGATCCTCGCGGAGATCGACGGTATCGACATGGTGCTCGCCGGCCACGACCACGCGTACTCCCGCACCCACCTCATGGACGGGCTGGAGGTCGCCAGCGATGAGACGACGACGGCGCCCGAGGGTCACGACCAGCTGCACCCGGAGGGCAACGAGCTCCTCTACATCACCGCGAACTCGTCGTCCGGCAGCAAGTACTACAGCATGGCGCCGGAGCTGTTCACGCCGTGGGCCGCAGTGCGTGATCAGTCGGAGACCCCCACCACTTCGAACGTCAAGGTGGGCGAGTGCTCGATCACGACGACGACCGTCCGCGTGGACAACGGCGAGCAGATCGACAAGGTCGAACTGGTCAAGGACAAGACGGCGCCGGAGATCGCGACGCCGGGCGATGCGACCGTCGAGGTGGGCTCCGAGTTCGATCCGCTCGAGGGCGTGGACGCGACCGACGCGTGCGGTGAGCTGAATGAGGACGGCATCACGGTCGAGGGCACCGTCGACACGTCGACGCCGGGCACCTACGACCTCGCTTACTCGGCGACGGACGTCGCCGGGAACACGGCGACGGCGTCCCGCACGATCACGGTCGCTGAGGCTCCCTCGCCGGAGCCCACGGAGGACCCGACCGACGATCCCACGGATCAGCCCACCGACGACCCCACCGACCAGCCGACGGATGATCCCACGGATGATCCGACGGACGACCCCACAGGGGACCCGACGGACCAGCCCACTGATCAGCCGACGGGCGAGCCCACGGATGATCCGACGGACGCTCCTACGGATGGCCCGACCGACGACCCGTCGACCGATCCCTCCGAGGACCCCTCGACGGAGCCCACGGACGACCCGGGCGATGACGGCGACTCGGACGACAACCGGGACGACCAGGACGACGACCGCCGCGACGACGACTCGGACAACGGCCGTGACGACGACTCGGATGACGGGAAGCTGCCGCGGACCGGTGCGACCCTGGCCGGTCTGGGTGCGGGCGTGACCCTGCTGGGTGCGGGCATCGCCGCACTCGTCGCCTCGCGTCGCCGCAAGGCCTGATCGACGGATGTGCCCGGTGACCCGATCACCGGATCGCCAGGCGCATCCGCCCACGTGAGGCTGAATGGTTCGAGGGGCACCTGCGTGCAGGTGCCCCTCGAACCATTCAGCACGGTCTCGACGAGCAGCCCTCAGGAATCCAGCCCCGCATCGTCGCAGAATCGACACATGCGGGCCATACGCAGACGCCCCTCAGCGTCGTACGCTGTCCGCATGAACAAGTCATACCTCGTCACCTGGGCCCTCGCACAGTTCCTGGGCACCCTCGGCATCGACCGCTTCTACCTGGGCAAGATCGGCACCGGCATCCTCAAGCTCATCACCGCCGGCGGCTTCGGCATCTGGGCCCTCATCGACCTCATCCTCGTCCTCACCGGCAACACCACGGACAAGGAGGGCCGCCCGCTGGACGGCTTCGAGGAGCACAAGAAGGTCACCCGCATCGTCACCATCGTCCTCATCGTCCTGGGCATGATCTCCGGTGGCTGCTCCGCCGCGATCACCGCCGGCAACGTCACGGAGATGATGTGACTCTCTGATCCGTCCTCAACCGCAGAGGCCCCCGCAGCGATCGCTGCGGGGGCCTCGGCGTCTCCCCGGCCTCGGCGGCCTCAGACGGTGGCGGGCTCCGGGGTGAGGCGCCGGGCGACGGCCTCGGCCGGTTCCGGCCGCGTCAGCAGGGACACGACCACGAAGGCGACCAGCGAGCAAGCACCGCCCACCACGACCTCGGGCACACCGCCGTAGTCCAGCAGGCCGAAGACGCCGGCCAGTCCGCCCGCGGACCCCGCGATGATCGCGGCCAGGGCGCCGGCGCGGGTGGCCCGCTTCCACAGCAGCCCGCCCATCACCGGGACGAAGACGCCGGAGGCATACATCGTGTAGGCGAGCGACAGGACGGTGATGATGCCTGGGACGGTCAGTGCGAACACGAGCGCGGCAACACCCAGCACCAGCGTCCACACGCGGGCCACCTGCAGCGTGCGCGGGCTGTCGCCCTGGGGATCGCGGCCCATGATCTCCCGGTAGAAGTCGTTCGTCACGTGCGTGCTGCCGGCGATCAGCAGCGAATCCGCAGTCGACATGACGGCAGCCAGGATCGCGGCGACGATGACGGCGGCGATGCCCACCGGCAGGACCTCGGAGATGAGGGTCGGCAGAGCGGACGACGTGTTCTCCAGATCCGGGAACAGCACATGCGCGCTCATCCCGCCTATCACGGGGAAGAACGCGAAGACCAGCAGGAGCAGACCCGCACCGATCGCGGAGCCGCGGGCCACCGCCGCACTGCGGGCGGAGAACAGCCGCTGGTAGAAGTCCTGACCGATGAGGTCGTACATGATGACCGGGGTGATGATGCCCAGCATCGCGCCCACGCCCATGCCCACGGGCGAGAAGTAGTCGGAGGCGACCACATCACCGCTGGTCTGGGCGAACACGCGCAGGCCCTCGAAGCCGCCGGCCGCGCGCAGTCCCAGGAGCGAGGCGATCGGGACGCCGATGACGACGATCATGATCTGCGCGGCATCGGTGAGGGCGACGCCCCACATCCCGGCGAACACCGTGTAGGCGATGAACAGGACGACGGCGACGACCGCGCCGATCGTCGGGTCGATGCCCAGGATCGCCAGCGCGCCGCCGGCCGCGTTCACCTGGGCGGCGACGATTCCCGTGACCGCGACGATCGACAGACCGGCGGACAGGCCGCGCACCCACTTCGAGTCGTAACGCAGCGCCAGGTAGTCCGTGATGGTCCGCAGCGACAGGTTCCGCAGCTGCTTCGCGGACAGCACGCCCAGCAGGATGAGGCCCAGTGCGGTGCCCACGCTGTAGGCGATGCCGCTGATGCCGAAGACGTAGCTGTCCTCGCTCACACCCATGACGGCCCCACCGCCGATGTGGGTGGCGGTCAGTCCGGTGAGCACCATGAAGGGGCCCAGTCTGCGGCCCGCGAGCATGAAGTCGTCCGTCCCCCGGATGAGCTTCGTGCCGGCCAGGCCGACGATCGCGATGACGACCAGATACGCGACGATGATGAGCGTCATGAGCGCTGTGTCGGACACGGGTGTCTGCTCCTGTTGTCACGGTCGTGGGACCACGGTGCGGTGACGCGGCAGCGGCACAGCCCTGTCGAGGGGCATCGCAGCGGCGCACGCCTGGATGCGTGCGCCGGCGCACGCCGCGGTCCAGAGTACCGAGGGCCGTGCGCGGGGCTGTCACCGCCCCCGCGCACGGCCCTCGGGTCACGCGCTTCTGCCGGTTGCCACCGGCACGGCCGCGTCATCGGGTGACGACGCGGCCGGTCCTGCTCACTCGCCCGTGTAGGTGGGCTCCCGCTTGTCCAGGAACGCCGCGAGCGCCTCCGCGTGATCCGGTGCGTGGTGCGCCAGCGGCTGCATCGCGGCGGAGAGCTCCAGCAGCGACGACAGGCTGGAGGACTCGGACTCGCGCAGCAGCTTCTTCGCCATCGCGACCGCGTGCGGCGGGTTGACCGCGACACGGTCGGCCAGCGCACGCGCCTCGCTCATGAGGTCCTCCGGCGCGACGACCCGGCTGACGAGCCCCCACTCGAGGGCCGTCTGCGCGTCCACGCGATCGCCGGTCAGCGTCATCTCCGCAGCACGCGCCGGGCCCACGAGGCGCGGCAGGAACCACGCGCCGCCGTCGCCGGGGATGATGCCCAGCTTCACGAACGACTCCGCGAACCACGCCTTCTGGGACGCGATCCGCATGTCCGCCATCGCCGTGAGATCGCAGCCGGCACCCACCGCCGGCCCGTTGACCGCCGCGATGAGCGGCACGTCCAGACGCTGCAGCGCCAGCGGGATCTGCTGGATGCCGTAGCGGTACCCGCGCCGGATCTGGTGCGGGTGGCCGCCGAAGATCCCCTCGCCGTCCCGCATCTTCTTGACGTCGCCGCCCGCGGAGAACGCGGATCCGGCACCCGTGAGGATGACGACCCGGATCTCCGGGTCCGCGTTCGTCGCGTCGACCGCGTCGAGGAACGCCTCGACCATCTCGTCGTCGGAGATCGGATTGCGCGACTCCGGACGGTTGATCGTCCAGGTCGCGACGTGGCCGTCGCGCTCGATGAGGAGCGGCGCCTGCTCGTCGGTCCGCTGCGTGTCCTGCTCTGTCATGGTCTCTCCCTGTCTGCGGACGTCCTGTCTGTCGACGTCGTCATCGCTGTCGTATCGGGGCCGCCTCACCGGGCCCCTGCCGTTCACCGGGTGATGAGGTCCCACAGGTCCGCGTCGCCGGTGACGACCAGCTCCTCGAGCCGGTCCTCCCAGTCCGCCGTGGTCCCGAACTCGCGCCGCCATCCCAGAACCGGGCGCGTGCGCCGCTGCAGTCCGTGCTCCAGCGTCGTGCCGATCGCACCGTGGATCTGGTGGGCGTTGCGGACGATCACCTCTGCCGAGGCCCCCGCGCACGCCTTCGCCGCCGCCACTGCGAACTGCGCCGTAGGGTCCTGCAGGCCGTGCCGGGCCACCGTGAGGACCGCGCGGTCGACCATCGTGCGGGCCAGTGCCGTCTCGCTCGCCACGTCCGTCACCAACTGCTGGACCGCCTGGAACTTCCCGATGGGGCGGCCGAACTGCACGCGCGTCGTCACGTGGTCGACGCACAGCTGCGTGATCGCCTCCGCCGCCGCCGCGATCTGCACGGCCCTGCCCAGGGCGCCGCGATGCCGGAACTCGTCCGCGACCTCCTGCGACACCGTCACCGCACCAGCGACAGCCGTGGGCAGGGTGACGGCGGCCTGCGGCTCGCCGCCCACCGCCACCCGCTCGTGCACCTCGAGGTCTGCGACCGCCACTTCGTAGACCTGCGGTGCCGCTCCGCTCACGTCGAGCACCACGACCGAGGCCGCGGCCGCCGCCCACGGGACGGTCACCGCACGGCCGGCGGCCACGACCTCGGCGGCGGTGGCCAGGACCGGGCCGTCACCGGACGGCGGCAGACCGGGCAGGCCCGCGGTGTCGCGCAGCCAGCCGGCCAGCAGATCGTGCTCCAGCAGCGGCAGCGGGGTGCCCGCGGCCGCGGCCTCGCCCAGGACGGCGGCGGCCTCGAGCCAGCCGGCATCGCTGCCGCCTGCGGCCTCGAGGCCGGTCAGCCGGGCCAGGCCCGTCTCCTCGAGCGCGGCCCAGACCGCAGGGTCCAGCGGGCGCTCGACAGTGTCCGGGGCCTCACCTGCCGCATCGGACAGGATGTCGCGGGCGAGGTTGCGCAGCTCTGCGGCGGTCTCCTGGGCTTCGGCCAGTTGGTCGTCGGTCAGGGTGGGGGTGTGCGTCATCGGTTCGTCCTCTCTCACCGCAGGCCCAGGCTCCGGGCGACGACGCCGCGGAGCACCTCGTTCGTTCCGCCGCGCAGCGTGAAGCCGGGGCGCTGGGCGGCGGCGCCGTCGATCAGGTCCTGCAGGCGGGGGTTCGCGGCGGCGCAGTCACCGGCGACCCGATCGACCGTCTCTGCGATGTCGCCCTCCTCCGTCGTGCCCAGCACCTTGACGAGGGCGGCGGCGGTGTCCGCGTTCTCGCCGGCCTGGAGGCTCGAGGCGACGGACAGGGACATGTGGTGCAGCGCGGTGAGCCGGGCGATGTGGCGGCCCAGGCGACCGGTGGGACGGGCGGGTGCGGCGGCGTCGGAGCCCGGTGCGGCCTCGGCGGCCTGTGTGCGGAGGTGGGTCAGCAGCTCCTGGAGGGGCACGAAGGTGGAGAGGAAGCGCTCCGGTCCGCTGCGCTCGAACGCGAGCTCCGAGGTGACCTGGTGCCAACCGTCGCCCTCCGTGCCCAGCACGCGGTCGTCGGGGATGAAGACGTCCTCGAACGTCACCTCGTTGAAGTGGTGGCTGCCGTTCATCGCGATGATCGGGTCGATCGTGACGCCGTCCGCGCGCAGGTCGACGATGAACTGGGACAGGCCCGCGTGGCGGTTCGACGTGTCGAGCGGGGCGGTGCGGGCCAGTGCGAAGAAGCCGTCCGCCACGTGGCCGCCGGAGGTCCAGGTCTTGCGGCCGTTGAGCTTCCACCCGCCGTCGACCTTGACGGCCTTCGACTGGACGCTGGCGAGGTCCGAGCCGGATTCCGGCTCCGACATGCCGATGCCGAAGCAGAGGTCGCCGGTCGTGATCTTGGGCAGGAACGCCTGCTTCTGTTCCTCCGTGCCGAAGCGCAGCAGCGAGGGCGCGATCTGGCGGTCGGCGATCCACTGGGCGGCGACGGGCGCGCCCACGGCCAGCAGCTCCTCCGTGACCGCGAAGCGCTCCAGGAACGTGCGGCCGTGACCGCCGTACTCCGTGGGGATCGTCATGCCCACCCAGCCGCGCTGGGCCAGGCGCTTCGTGAAGTCGTTGTCCCAGCGGGTCAGCCACGTGTCGACCCAGGGCTCGAACGAGCCGTTCGCGATCTCCTGGCGCAGGAAGTCCCGGACCTCCAGTCGCAGCGCGCGGGTCTGCTCGTCCTCCGTGACGAGCTGCGGGACGAGTTGTCTGCTCATCCGGGTGCCACCTCCATCGTCGTCCTCCAGCCGGCGCACTGTCCGCCACCGGTGCATGCGGGTCCGCGGGGAGCGCGATGGCGCTCCTGCGGGCGATGCACCTCACACCGTAGTACGTACTCGCGTTGCGGTCTACTTAATTGCGGTGCATCGGATTGGTCTCCTACACTGCATGAAGCCCCGGCACGTGCCGGGACGACACCGCCCCCAGTGCTTCCAGGAGGTTCCATGGCCACGCCGCACCCGCCGCAGGGGAAGCCCCGGCCGCGGCACCGCATGGTCGATCGCGTGGCGGAGATCCTCGATCTGGCCGCTCGACGGCCGCACGGGGTCACCCTCACGGAGATGGCACGGGTGCTGGAGGCGCCGCTCAGCTCGATCCAGGGCCTCACGAACGGACTCGTGGCGACGGGGTTCCTGGAGGAGCGGGACCGGCTGTACACGCTGGGGCCCGCACCGCACTTCCTCACGCGGCTGGCGGGGACGCCCGCATCGGACGTCGTCACGCATGCGGACCTGGAGGACATCCACGACCGCACGGAGCTCACGACCGTGCTGGCGGTGCTGGTGGGAGCCGACCTCTACTACGTCGATCACGCCTCGACGAGCCCGGCGTACGCGTATCTGGCGGAGAACTACGTGAAGCGGTCCGTGCTGCGGTGCTCCAGCGGGTGGGTCCTGCTGGCCGGCATGGAGCGGCGGGACCTGTGGAGCCGCCTCAGTGCGGCGCGCGCGGAGGAGGAACCGCTGGTCGAGCGCCTCCTGGCCGACCTCCCCACGATCCAGGAGACGGGTCTGGTCATCACACCGGACGTGTCCGAGGTGGAGATCGAGGGGATCGCGACCGCCGTGACGGTGGACGGGCGCACGGTCGCCGCGGTCGCCTGCATCGGCGACCACGGGGAGATCAACGAGCGCGCGGACGAGATCGTGGCGGTCCTGCGCGAGGCGCGGGGGAGGTGGGCCGCGCGGGGGTGAGTGCGCGGACGGGGCCCCGGACTGATGCGGGGCCTCAGCGGGGGCTGAGGACGGCGACGAGGAAGTCCGGGGACGGAGGCTTCACGTCCCATGTGCCCAGGCGCAGGTCCAGGCCCAGGCCGGCGGCCTCGGCGTCTGCGAAGAACTCCTCGAAGTCGTAGCCGCGACCGGCACCGAAACCGCAGACGAAGCGGCCGTCCGGGTACAGGTGGTCGGCGATCCGGCACAGGACCTCCTGCCGTTCGTCCGTCGCGACGAAGGTCATGACGTTGCCGGCCATGACGACGAGGTCGAACCGGATGCGATCGCCGTACGGCTGACGCAGGTCCAGCTGCCCCAGGTCCATCACATGCCAGGTGGCGTCCGGGTGGTCGTCCCGCGCCACCTCGATGAGGTGGGGATCGAGGTCGACGCCCACGACGGTGTGTCCGCGCTGCGCCAGCCACCCGCCCGTCCGTCCCGTGCCGCAGCCGGCGTCCAGGATGCGCGACCCGCGCTCCGCCATCGCGTCGATGAGGCGCGCCTCGCCGTCGATGTCCTGCCCGGCAGCCTCGAGGCGCCGCCAGCGCTGCGCGTAGTTCTTCGAGTGCTCCGGGTCGCGGGCGAGCGCCTCCGTCCAGAGGTTGCCGTGCTCCGCCACGCTCAGTCCCGGTCGACCAGGAGGTACGAGGCCCCGGCGGTCGCCGCGGTGACGGCCAGGACCGAGGGCCACGCGCCGATCTTCTTCGCCAGTGGGTGCGACAGCCCGAAGCCCAGCAGGTATGCGGCGGACAGACCCGCCGTCGTGGCCGCGCCGCGCTTCGCCAGCCACGTGCGGCCCGCGTAGGCACCAGCCGCGGCCAGCACGGCGCCGCCCAGCGGACGGATCATCGTCTCGCGCGCCGTGAGGTATCCGCCCAGCAGTCCCAGGGCGACGACGGGTGCCGTCGAGACGTCGGCGGCATTCTTGAAGAGAGGTTCGCTGCTCATGATCGCGAGTCTAGCCACGACCCCTGCGCCGGACTCATGGCGATCCTGCTACATGGGAAGCACAGTGAGACGCCCGGACCATGACAGACTGAATCCGCACACGTTCAGGGCGGCTCTCCCGGCGGACAGACGACGGGGACCGCCTCGCAGTCGAAGAGGATGACGACATGTCACAACCGCCCTACGGCCCTCCCGGATCCAGCGACGACACCCCGCAGCACAACCCCCACACCGGTCTGCCGGAGAACCCGGGCCCGGAGACGCAGCAGTACGGCTCCGACCCGTACGCGGGCGGACAGTACGGCTCGCAGCCCGGCCAGTACGACGCCGGTCAGCAGGGTCAGTACGGTGACCCGGGTCAGTACGGCTCCCAGCCCACCACAGCCTACGGATCAGACCCGTACGCCGGCGGACAGTACGGCTCGGGTCAGCAGGACCCCTACGGCTCCGGCCAGCAGGGTCAGTACGGCGGGGACCAGCACTCGAGCGACCTCTATGGAAGCGGACAGTACGGCTCGCAGCCCGGCCAGTACGGCGGTGACCAGTACAGCAGCGACCAGTACGGGGCCTCGGCGGCGGCGCCCTATGGCGACGGGCAGTACCTCAACCCGATCGGCGGAACTGCGCAGGCGGAGGGCGAGTCGGACAAGTCCTTCGTCGTCACGTGGCTGCTGGGCTGGCTGTTGGGCTCCCTGGGCGCCGACCGCTTCTACCTGGGCAAGATCGGCACCGCGATCGCCAAGCTGGTGACGGCGGGCGGCCTGGGCATCTGGGCGCTCATCGACCTCATCATGCACCTCGTGGGCGCGACGCGGGACAAGCAGGGACGCCGCCTGGCGGGCTACGACCGCAACAAGAAGATGGCGTGGATCGTCACGATCATCGCGTGGGTGGTCAGCCTCATCGTCAGCATCCTCGTGGGCGTCGTCCTCTTCATGACCGGCGCCGCCACCGTCACCACGACGACGGATCCGGGCGGCGACCCCGGCGGCGACCCGGGCACATCGCAGGAGACCGAGGACCCGGGACAGTCCGGCGACGGCACCGACGAGCAGGGCGGCACGGACACCGGCGGCCAGCAGGCGTCCGGCGCGGTCGCCGACTGGGCGGACTCCACCTACGGGTCGTTCGATCCCGTCACGGTCGACGGCAGCGGTGACGAGGTCGTCCCGGTCCCCGACGGCGTCGAGGCCGCGATCGTCACCCTCGAGGTGAAGGGCGACAGCGCCCGGGCCAGCACCGTGGACGACGCGGGAAGCGCCGCTGGCAGCATGTACCTCTCCGGCGCGGCCGGTGAGACCGTGACCGGCGACATCGGCATCAGCGACTACTCGACCGCCGCGGGCGTCGACGTGTCCGGAACGGGCGATTGGTCCGTCACCTTCGCCCCCGTCTCCTCCGCTCCTGCGCTGCCGGAGTCGGGCAGCGGCTCCGGGATCTTCCTTTATGAGGGCGACGGCGGACCCGTCACCCTCGACTACCAGGGCGAGAGCAACTTCATCGTCCACCAGGTGGGCGACGGGGGCACCTCGAACCTGCTGGTCAACGAGATCGACAGCTACTCCGGCAGCGCGACCATGGACCCCGGTCCGTCGATCATCCGCGTGACCGCCGCAGGCGACTGGACGATCACGCCCGGCTGACCGGGAGGTCGAGCGGGCCCCAGGCCGCAGCCCCCCCGACCGCCGCAACCACCACGACCCGGGGCGGTGGAGTCACGACGACTCCACCGCCCCGGGTCGTTCCGGTTCACGGAGCGGACCGTCGTCTGCCATGCGGGCCGCAGCCCCGCCCCCTCCCGGCCCTCCGTACGATGGCCCACATCACATCGCGCACCTGCGCCCACCCCGGGATGAAGGAACAGAGCATGACGACGCACTTCGGTTGGAACGGCCGCTACTTCGAGGACTTCGTCGTGGGCGACGTGTACGAGCACCCGCTGGGCCGGACCGTCACCACGACGGACAACTCCTGGTTCACGCTGCTGACGCAGAACACCGCGCCCCTGCACTTTGACCACGAGTACGCGGCGAACACGGAGTTCGGCAAGCCGCTGGTCAACTCGACCTTCACGCTGGCACTGGTGACGGGGCAGACCGTCACGGACATCTCGCAGAACGTGTTCGCCAACCTGGCGTGGGAGAAGATCTCCCTGCCCAAGCCCGTCTTCGAGGGCGACACGATCCGCTCCCGCTCGACCGTTCTGGGCGTGCGCGAGTCGAACTCCCGCCCCACGATGGGTATGGTCACCGTCTTCACGGAGGGCTACAACCAGCGCGGCGAGGTCGTCTGCTCCTTCGAGCGCACCGCGATGGTCTACAAGCAGGGCCACGGCCCCAACGCCGAACGCATCGCGAAGCTCAAGGACGAGTACGCCCAGAAGGACGCCGAGGCCGCCGCCGGCGACGCCTGACCCGCCCGTCCAGGCCGGGACGCACGCCTCTCCGCGGTATCTGCACGCTCGAGGGACCGCCGGAGTGCTCGAAGGACCGCCGCACGCCGTGGTGTCTCGAGCGCTCCGGTGGCCTCTCAGCGATTCAGCTCTGTGAGCCGCCGGGACCGCCCTCCGGCGGCTCGCCGCTGGGCGCACCCTCGGGACTCTCGCCGTCGCTGGGTGCCTCCACGGGCGATTCGCCCCCTCCACCGGGACCGCCGTCACCGCCGCCCTCACCACCGGGCGCTCCTTCCCCGCCGCCGCTCATCTCGTTCGCCGTGTCGAGGTCGATCGGCACCTCGATCGTCGCGGTGTACCCGCGGCTCACGGATCCGCTCACGGTCGCCAGCTGCTGCTCGTGGGAGTCGGAGAAGATCCCGTCCGATTCGAGCGTCACGTCCGACAGGTTCGCCGCACTCCCGTCGTAGGCGGAGCGCGCGTAGACGGTGCGGCACACGTCCTCCGGCAGGGCGATCTGCGAGGTGAGGACCGCGTTCGTCGCGTCCGTGATGTCGTCGATCGACTCGAACACCTCGAAGTGGAGGTGCGGCCATCGTCCGGCGTAGCAGCCGGGGATGATCGTCGTGAACGTGACCTGTCCCTGCGAATCCGTCACCTGGACGCCGCGCAGCCACGTCGCGTCCGTCACCCCGTCCGAGTACATCGAGTACCGCCCCTGCGCATCGCAGTGCCACAGGTAGACGGCTGCACCCTGCATCGCCCCGCTGCCGCCGCCGGTGATATCGAGGATCGACATCGTGAGGGTGAGCGCCACGCCGGTCACCGCGTCCCCGCCGTCGATGCTGGTCGTGAGGTCCGACCGCTCGATCCCGGCCTCCTCCAGCACGTCGGGCCCGTTCGACCCGTCGCCGGGATAGGGCCCGGCCGTCTCCGTCGCGTACTCGTCCGCATTCGCCGAGGCCGCACCCGCCTCCCCGTCCACCCTCGCCTCGTCCGTCGTGCAGGCCGCGAGCACCACGCTTCCCAGCCCCACACCCAGGGCGCCCAGCGCGCCGCGCCGGCCCATCCGTCGATCGATCGCCGTCCGCAGGTCGAAGGCCAGCCCCTGGTCCTCGATGTCCTCCTCCGGTCGGTCGAGGGGCCGCCCCTCGAAGACCCTCGTATCCCGTTCTCCGCCGCTGTTCCTCACCCGTGTCTCCTTTCGACTGGACACGAGTCAACCGGCACAGCCCCGGCCAGGCCTGGGTCGTTCCTATGGCGCAGCTGTGGATCTTCACGTCCAGCGGGAGACTGCGCCAGAACCCGACCAGTAGGCTCTGCAGCCGTCTTTCCGAAATCAACACAGCCTGTCATACTCCTGGTATGACACTCACGACGATCAAGGTAGACACGGCGATCCGGGATCGCCTCAAGGCGCAGGCAGAGAGCCACGGCCGGACACTCGGCGAACATCTGCGCGCCCTCGCGGAACGAGAGTCGCGCGAACAGCGCTTCGCAGGGCTGCGCGCGGACATCCACGCCACTGATCCAGCGCTCCTGGTGGAGGTCGAGCGCGAGGTCGCCCATTGGGATTCCACGACGGCCGACGGACTGCCGCGAGACGACAGCATCGCGTGACGTCGACGCTGTTCCCCGGTGCAGTCGTCCACGTGCTGCTCGACCCGGTGGAAGGTCGTGAACAGGGTGGCCGACGTCCCGGCATCGTCGTGTCCAGCACTGGTGGTCTCGAGACGATGACAACGCTCGTCTCCCTCGTGCCCGTCACGTCGACGGACCGCGGATGGCGCAACCACGTCCCGGTCCGTGGGGTGGCCACCGGACTCACGGAACCTTCGTTCGCGATGACCGAACAGGTGCGGACGGTCTCCCGTTCCCGGATCCGCGCGGTGGTCGGGTCCGTCGACCCAGAGTGCCTCATCACTATTCGCGGATGGATCCACGACTTCCTGTTCGACGATGTACTAACCGGGGACGTTGATCGAAGACTTACGCGAAGAGTTGCCGAGCGGCGCGGCGGGCGAGATCGTCTGTTTGAAGATCGGGGGTAGCGCCTTCGGCTGCAAGGGATGCAAGCCCGTGAACCAGGGACCAGGCCACGTGCGCTGCTTCCGAGGTTGTCAGGTGTGCCCTGCGTTCTGCGGGTATTGATTCGACGCCTGCCATAAGCGCCTCCATCGAGGATGCCCGGGCTGCACTCAACTCACCGTCATCGGCGTGGAGCAGCTCCCGCCTGTGCATCACGGCGTAGTGGCCAGGGTGCTCACGTGCGAACCTGACGTACGCGACTGCTGCCTCGTCGAAGCCACCAGCCGTGGCTGCGGCCACATCGGCGGCAAGCAGGCGCAGACCTTGCGCGGCTAGCGCCGTGAGCAGCCCTCGTCGATCGCCGAAATGATGCGCGGGTGCGCCATGCGAGACCCCGGCCCGACGGGCAAGCTCGCGCAGCGACAGTGAACTGGGTCCAACCTCGTCGATCATCTGCGCCGACTCGTCGAGGAGTGCTCGTCTTAGGTCGCCGTGGTGATATCCGTCGCTCATGACCACACCCTATGAGTTCGATCTAGGCATCGACCAGATCAAAGGCTAGCCTGATCTAGTCATTGTCTAGATAGGGAGTTCCCATGGCACCTTTGATCGTCCTACTCGTCTTCACAACTCTTGCCCGAGCGGTGGGGGCGCTGGGCGTCGGCTACGTCGCCTCCTGGCCCGCCGCCACGGCTGTGGGGCTGGCTGCCATGTTCATCGTGACCGGCGCCAGCCACTTCTTCCCTGCACGGCGGGCAGGGCTCATCGCCATCGTCCCACCGGCTCTCAAGCATCCCGCCGCGCTGGTCGCACTCACCGGCGTGCTCGAGCTGCTGGGTGCCGTCGCCCTTCTCGTTCCTCCCGAGGCGGGACAGCTGCGCGTGGCAGCAGCGCTCAGTCTGGCCGTGCTGCTGTTCGTGATGTTCCCCGCGAATGTCTACGCGTCACAAGCCCGTAGGTCTGAGCACTCACCCAACACGCCCCTGCCGCAGCGAACGGCGATGCAGTGCGTCTTCATCGCGGCGACACTCTTCGTGGCTCTGGCTTCATGACACGAGGACATCACGCCAACGCCGCTCTCACGCCCCGACACCGACTCAAGGTCGCCCGTCTCGTCGTCGACGACGGCTGGCCGATCAGTGAAGTCGCCGCGCGGTTCCAAGTGTCATGGCCGACCGTGAAGCGATGGGTCGACCGCTACCTGGTCGGCGAGTCCATGCAGGACCGGTCGTCGCGCCCGAGGACTTCGCCGAACAAGACCCCGAAGTCGGTGACGAAGCGCTGCGTGAGCCTTCGAATGCGACTGCGGGAAGGGCCCGTTCAGCTCGCTTCCCGACTCGACATCGCACCGTCCACCGTGCATCGCATCCTCACCACGGCGCGCCTGAACCGGTTGTCCTACGTGGACCGCGCCACCGGTGAGCCCGTCCGCCGGTACGAGCACCCTCACCCCGGGTCGCTGGTTCACGTGGACGTGAAGAAGGTCGGGAACATCCCTGACGGTGGCGGTTGGCGGTACGTCGGCCGCCGCCAAGGCGAGAAGAACCGCGCCGCCACGCCAGGCAAGCCGCGCAACCAGTACGGCGGCCCGAAACTCGGGTACGCGTTCGTCCACACCGTCATCGACGACCACTCCCGCGTCGCATACACCGAGGTCCACGACGACGAGACCGCCGTCACTGCCGTCGCCGTCCTTCGCCGGGCGGTGCAGTGGTTCGCCGGCCATGGCGTCACCATCGAGCGGGTGCTGTCGGACAACGGTGGGGCGTACCGCTCGCACCTGTGGCGCGACACCTGCCATGGCCTGTCGATCACGCCGAAACGGACCCGCCCGTACCGCCCGCAGACCAATGGGAAGGTGGAGCGCTTCCACCGGACGATGGCCGACGGGTGGGCCTACGCCCGCTGCTACACCAGCGAGCAAGAACGCCGCGACGCGCTCGAGCCGTGGCTGGGGCACTACAACGAAGTGCGACCGCATACCGCGTGCGGTAACCAGCCGCCACTCACCAAACTCAGAGCGGCTGGATACTCTTCGGTGGCTTCGACGCCCACGCCGGGCGGCTCCTCGGTGAAGAACTCGGGGTCCGAGTAGGGAAGGATCGTCCAGTGGAGATCCTCCGCCGAGTCGATCCGGCTAGGAACGGAGGCGTCTTGTTGGCGGGTGTGGTCCTGGATCAGATGCATCTGAACTACCTTGGCCGCTCGACGAATCTGCTCCACGATCCCCCCGGCGGGTATGTCCAGCGGCGAGGAGATCCGGTCGGCTGCACGGTCGACATAGAAGCCAGCCTGCTTGTCGAGGTTCCGCTGCCGCGCCAACCCATGGAACGTCTCCAAGTCCGGCAACTGGTAGTACTCGATCCGACGGTCTGGGTCCCAGAAGCCACCCAGACCTGACGCAAACTGCTCCGCCACCTGGAGCTTTTCTGCATGTGGTGCGCGGGTGGTGCGTAGGCCGTCCGGAACCCGAACCAGGCCAGGTTCGTGAGGCTGCACCCCGTAGAGGCTCAAAGGTGCACTCCACTCCCACTCGGCGGCCTCGTAAAGCCAGCGTGCCTTCGCCACTTCCTCCATCGCGAGCACCAGGAGCGCCTGAGCCCGGCCGGCACTGCCCCGGTCCGCCAGGGCGTGGGCATCCTCCACAAGCGCCACCGCGTTCGCCATCAGGGACTTCCACCATCGGCGCGCGAAGTCTGCGCTGACCTCTTCAACCTGCGGCTCGCCCATGCAGCGAGTATCTCGCGTCACCGGCCGATCCTCGATCAACGTCTCCGGTCAGTACAACTAGACAGCCCGGTGTTCGCCTGCCGGATAGGGCAACGGAGTCAGAGTTCGACGACCGCCAGGGGGTCCATCGTGGGCTGCTCCGAACCGCCGGCGGGTTCCTGGGTCACTCCTACCAGCGCCCCGCCGTCGAACTGCTGGGCGTCGACGACGACCGGCTGATCCGTCAGGAAGCCGACGCTGTGCGCTCCAGCGTCGTCGATGAGCCACAGCTGCAGCACCTGGTCGTCGGGCACCTGCGTGTCTCCGTGCGGACGCACCTGGAACACCTGCTCTTCGATCGACCAGGCGACCGTCATGCCGCCGTCGGCGCCCATGTCCACCGTGTCGGTCCGCACGTCCGGGGCTCCCAGCAGCCGCTCCGTGCGCTGCAGCTCCTGCTGGGACTGCGCCAACGAGTCATCGAGGTCCCTCTGCTGCCCCGTCACATGGAGCAGCGCACCGCCCAGGCCCACGACCGCGATGAGTGCGGCGGCAGCGGAGACTCCCGCGACCGCTCGACACGTCCGACGGGACGCGCGCACCTTCTCGAGAGACACGGGTTCCTCGACAACTTGCTCAGCACGGCCGTCGGATCCGGTGCCCGTCTCCCGCGGGATCGCGAGGATCGCGGCGGTCGCCTCCGCACTCACCTCCAGCGGCTCGTCGGTCTCCGCGATCCCCGCCACCGAGTCCTCATACTCCGCGACGGACCGGCGGAAGGAGGGCACGCGATCCCCACGGATCCCACGAGGACCGCCGCTCCCTCCACCAGCAGGAATCCTCGCCTGCCCGGCCGGTCCCCCTGCACCCCGCGCCCGAGGCCGTGGTCACCCATGCGTGCCGGTCCCCGCGTGCTGCCGGGCCCCGCGCTGCGCAGCAGCAGTGCGTAGGCGAGCGCACCCAGCACGGCCCCCAGAGCCGCGGCGAGGACGTCCCGGGCTCCGGCCTCGGGGCGGAGGGCGACGAGGAGGGTGAGGACGGCCTCGGCGGCGGTGAAGGTGAGCAGAGCGGTCCGGGGCCGGGTGCGCAGGAGGAGGCCCCCGAGTCCGCCGATGCCCAGCCCGGCGACGCCCACGGTGAGGACGAGGACCAGCTTGTCCGCCTCGCCGAACAGCGCGATCGCGAGCTTCACGAGGTCGGTGGGCAGGACGCGGATGACGAGCAGGCCCACCGCGGTGAGCGGAGAGGTCGACGCGCCCAGGAGGCGGGCGAGCGCGTCCGCCGTGCCCAGGAGGACGAGGGTGGCGATGAGGCCGGCGATGAAGGCTCGGGGGCGGGGCAGGGTGGCGGGGCGCGGTTCCATGTGTGGGGTTCGGAGCGGCACGGCGATCGGATGACCCCGCTAGGCTTCGACCATGGCGCTCCTGATTCCCGAAGAACCGGATTTCGAGTCCTCGCAGGCCGAACGCGTCGTGTGGGAGGCGCTCGCGGCGCAGCTGCCGGACGACGCCGTCCTGCTCCACGGCCAGCGGCTCACCGACGACCGGAACGACGTCGAGATCGACCTGCTGATCCTGTGGCCGGGCCTGGGCGCTGTCGTCCTGGAGGTCAAGGGCGGAGTCGTGGGCGTCGAGAACGGGGAGTGGTACACCTCCGGGGCGCAGGGGAGGAACTGGCTGAAGCGGTCGCCGCTGGAGCAGGCGATGGTCGGGAAGCACACGCTGTACACGTACCTGCGCAGCCGGCTGTCCACGGTCCTCACCCCTGTCGTCTACGCGGCCGCGCTCCCCTTCTCCACGATCCCCCGCGACTGGGACGTCCCGGACGCGCCGCGGGAGCTGCTGTTCGACGGCGGCCAGGTGGACCGGTTGGCCGACGGACTCGCGACCCTCCTGCGCAAGAGCTACGACCCGGACCGGGACAACCTGTTCGTCCCCGTCGACCCCACCGTCCGCACCCTGCGGCGCACGTACGAGGCGATGCAGAACATCCCGCAGTGGGCGCGGCAGATCGAGCAGACGGGCGACACGCTCGCGATGGAGCAGGAGCGGCTGCTGCGGGTGCTGCGCCACCACGCCCGCGCGCAGATCAGCGGCGGCGCGGGCAGCGGGAAGACGCATCTGGCGCTCATGAAGGCCCGCTCGCTGGTGAAGGAGGGGAAGAAGGTCGCGCTCATGTGCTATTCGCGCGGCCTGGGCCGCTACCTGCAGCTGGCGGTCGCCCAGTGGCCGCACGACGAGCGGCCCGCCTTCACGGGCCTCTTCCACGACCTGCCGCTCAGCTGGGGTGCAGAGCCCGGCTCCGACGACGACTCCGCCTACTGGGAGGTCACCCTCCCCACGCAGCTCAAGCGGCTGGCGGACGACCGGCCGCGCCGCGAGCTGTTCGACGCGATCGTCATCGACGAGGGGCAGGACTTCTCGTCCCTGTGGTGGGAGGCCGTCCAGTCGTGCCTGCGCAATCAGGTCGAGGGCACCCTCTACGCGTTCACGGACGAGCAGCAGCGCCTGTTCCCCCGCGAGGGCGTCGTCCCCATCGAGCTGAGTCCGTTCCAACTGGACGAGAACCTGCGCAACTCCCAGCAGATCGCGGATGTGCTGGCCGACCTGTCGACGGAGGAGGCGATCGTCCGCAACGACCCCGCCTTCGAGGTCGACTGGATCGACTGCGATGCGGCGGACGCGATCACCGTCGCGGACGACGCGGTCGAGCAGCTCATGGACGAGGGCTGGGAGCCCGGCGACATCGCGCTGCTGACGACCGGGCGCAGGCACCCGGAGCACAAGAACACGGTCGACAGCAGCGGATACGACGTGTACTGGGAGCAGTTCTTCGCCCGCGAGGATGTCTTCTACGGCCACGTCCTGGGTTTCAAGGGCCTCGAGCGGCCGGCCGTCGTCCTGTGCGTCAACGGGATCCGCGACGAGGACCGCGCCCCGAAGATGCTCTACACCGGCGTCTCGCGGGCCTCCACGAAGCTGGTCGTCGTGGGCAGCTCGGAGGAGATGGCGCGGCTGGGAGGGCAGGGGACCTCAGCGGAGGGGTGAGACGGCCCGGCACGGCAGGCGAGCCGCCTCATACAGTGGTCCTATGACCGTGAACATCGCCGTTCTGCCCACGTCCACCCCGGAGATGGACGCCGCCGCCGAGGCCGCTGGCGCCGTCCGCACGGATCTCGCCCAGGCCGATGGCCTGGTCTGGACGGGGAGCCCCACGTCGTTCCCGGACGAACTTCCGGACCGCGTCCGCTGGGTGCAGCTGCCGTCGGCCGGGGTGGAGCGGTGGTTCGCGACCGGCCGGATCGATGACCGCCGCACATGGACGTCCGCGGTGGGCGCCTACTCCGACGACGTGGCGGAGCATGCCGTCGCGCTGCTCCTGGGGTCACTGCGCCTGTTCCCCCGGTTCGCGCGCACGTCGACGTGGGAGAAGAAGGAGACGTGGTCGGTCATGCGCTCGTTGCGCGGCCGGACGGTCGCGATCGTGGGCGCGGGCTCGATCGGCCGCGCGATCATCCCTCTGCTCACCGCGCACAGGGCATCCGTCATCGCGGTCAACCGCAGCGGCTACCCCGTCGAAGGGGCGGCGGAGACCCACACGTCGGAGGCTCTGGACGAGGTGCTGCGGCGCGCAGACGACGCGATCGTCGCCGGAGCCTCGACGCAGCGCACACGCCACCTCATCGGCGCGGACCAGATCGCGGCTTTGGGGCCGGACGGCGTGCTCGTCAACATCGCCCGCGGCGACCTGGTCGACACGGACGCCCTGGTCGCCGCTCTGCGGGACGGCGGGCTGTTCGCGGCGGGCCTGGACGTGTTCGAGGAGGAGCCGCTGCCGGACGGTCACCCGCTGTGGTCGCTGGACAACGCGCTGCTGACCCCGCACGTCGCGAATCCCCTGAATAGCCTCCACGCGAACCTGGCCCGGCACGTCGAGCACAATATCCGCGCGTTCGCCGCCGGTGAGCCGCTCAACGCGGTCATCGACCTGGAGAAGCAGTACTGAGTGTTGAGGCTCGCTGACTCCTGCAGCCGTGCACTGGACCGCGAGGTCTTCTCATAGAGCCCGCCTCGACCCCGCCCGCACCGCCTCTGACCGGCACCTCTACAGTCGACCCCATGTCGAAGGCCCAACTGCAGCTCACGTTCATGCTCGTCCTCACGTTCTCGACGGGCATCGTCGATGCGGTGGGCTATCTGGGCTACGACAAGGTCTTCACCGGCAACATGACCGGCAACGTCGTGATCCTGGGCATGGGCCTGGCCGGCGCACCCGGCATTCCCGTCCTGCGTCCCGCACTCGCGTTCGCGGGCTTCCTGGTGGGGGCGGTGATCGCCGGCCGCATCCTCAAGCCCACTCCCAAGGGCGAATGGTCCGGCCGCACGACCGGTGTCATGGGCGCCGTCGCGATCGGCTGCCTCGCCCTCGCCGGTCTCGTCCTGCTCGAGGATCCCACGCAGAACCACCTGGTCGGCACGATCACGACGTCCGTCCTCGCCCTCGTCATGGGGATGCAGGCCGCGGCGGCGCGCAAGATCGGGGTCGCGGACGTCACGACCGTCGTCGTCACGTCGACCATCGTGGGCCTGGCCTCCGAATCACGGCTGGCCGGCGGCAGCGGCGACAAGTGGCCCCGCCGAGTCCTCGCCATCCTCGGCATCCTCATCGGCGCACTCGTGGGCGCACTGACCCTGCAGGTCAACCTCTGGCTGGGCGTGCTGCTGACCGCCGTCATCATCGGTGCGGTCACCGTGGCGGGCCACCTCACGCGACACCGCGCCTGAAACTCACCCGTTCCCGAGGCCGCCGCAGGTCCCGCGGACGCCTCCCAGCCGGGTTTGGAGCCGCAGTCCTCTGCCTGAACGGGACTCACCGCCCGGCGGCGTACCCCTGCGCACCGCGCGGATTCGCGCCCGCGGTCAGAAGACCGGACTCCGCGTCACGGGTCACGCACGACAGCCGGCCCAGCGCCCACTCACCCGCGCGTGTGACCCGGTGGCCGCGCGCTTCCAGACCCGCGATGACGTCCTCGCCCAGTCGGTCCTCGACCATGACACCGGCCGGATTCCACGTGCGCGGCCAGAACGAGCCGACCATCGACGTCGTGTGGAACGCGGGCGCGTCGATCGCCTGCTGCGGCTCGTAGCCGCCCACCAGCAGGCGCAGCACCAGGAGCAGCTGCCACTGGTCCTGCTGGTCGCCGCCCGGGGTTCCCAGCGCGATGACCGGCTTCCCGTCCTTGAGGATGAGCGTGGGTGACAGCGTGGTCCGCGGACGCGCGCCCGGAGTCAGCGACTGTCCCGACGCCTCATCCAGCCATGTCATCTGCAGGCGCGTGCCCAGGCAGAAGCCCAGGCCGGGGACCGCGGGCGAAGACTGCAGCCAGCCGCCGGACGGTGTCGCCGCGATCATGTTCCCCCACCGGTCCACGACGTCGATGTGGCACGTGTCGCCGCGGACCGCGCCGCTGTCGTCCGCGCCGGCCTCCGCCTCCGTCACTGCGAACATGTGACCGGACCCGCCCGCGAACGCCTTCGCCACCTGCGCCGCGCTGTCCGAGGCCGCCGGCCCCGAGGCCCCGGGCACCGTCGGCTCCCCGCCACCGGCGGCCGCCGTGTCACCGCCGAAGCGGGCGACGAACTCCTCCGCCGTCACAAGCGGCGGCCGGTGCCCGTCCCGCCCGCCGGCGGCGCCGGGGCGGAACTCCGCCGAGGCCGTCTCCCCGATGAGTGCCCGCCGCTGCGCGATGTACTCGTCGGAGAGCAGCGAGTCGAGGTCCAGGTCGTTGTCGCCGAAGTGGACGTCGCGGTCCGCGAGCGCCAGCTTGAGCGCCTCGATGATCGTGTGGGCGCCCAGCTCCGTCGACGGGTCCAGACGGTCGTCGTCGAACCCGTCGAGGATGCGCAGGGCTTCGAGGAGCACCGGCCCCTGGCTCCAGGCTCCCACCTTCGCGATCGTGTATCCGCGGAACTCGATCGTCGCGGCATCCTCGAACTGCGCCGTCGAGGTCGCGAAGTCGTCGACCGTGAGGACACCCGCGTAGTCGCCGCCGTCGGAGTGCCGGTGCGGGGTGCGGATGAATTCCGTGCTCAGCTGCGCGACGCGGCCGGTGTGCCACTCCTCGCGGGCCGCGAGGATCCGCTCCTCGCGGTGCTCCGCCTCTGCGCCGGCCTCGATGAGGTCGCGCAGTACTTGGGCGTACTCGGGGTTGCGGACGATCTGTCCGGCTGCCGGCACCTCGCCGTCCGGCATCCAGAGTGCCGCGCTGGAGGGCCAGTGCTGAGTGAAGAGATCTTGAACGGCGGCGATCTGCGCACATGTGCGTGCCAGGATCGGGTGCCCGTCCTCCGCATAGTCGATCGCGTATGCCAGGACGTCCGCCAGCTCCCACGTGCCGTGCTCCTGGAGGAGCAGCAGCCAGGCATCGACAGCGGCGGGCACCGCGGCGGCGAGCGCGCCGGCGCCGGGGACCAGGTCGAGCCCCAGCGCGCGATAGTGCTCGATCGTCGCTCCCTGCGGCGCCGCGCCCTGCCCCATCATGACGACGGGCCGGTCCGGGTCCTCCGCAGTCGCGAAGAGACCTGTCATGTCGCCGGCGGGGCCGTTGAGATGAGGCTCGACCACGTGGAGGACGAACGCCCCCGCAGTCGCCGCATCGAACGCGTTGCCGCCGCGCTCCAGGACAGCCTGCGCCGTCGCGGTCGCGATCCAGTGAGTCGAGGCGGACATCCCGAAAGTGCCCTCGAGTGTCGGCCGGGTGGTGTGCTCATCGGGTGTGACGAAAGCGGTCATCGCGTCGTGCCCTCCTGGCATCGTCGGTGAAGGGAGTGGAGTCCTGCACCCCACCGTAGAGGACTCGACGAGCCCGTGGGCATACGACTGCGCCGTCGTCCACGGCCCGCGGGTGAACTCTGACTCAGAGTCCCCTGACCAGCAGGTTCGATCCGTCTGAGATTCACCTCACCACTGTTGATCGCCCCGAATCACCTCTGCCTACGCTCGAACCGACCGACACAGACGAGCAGAGGATGACAGCATGAATTCCACCGCACGGACGAAGACGACACAGACCATCACGACGTCGAAGACCACCGCGAAGGCGTGGACACTCCTCGCCGCTGGCGCGCTCGCCGTGTCCGGAGGGCTGGTCGCCGCCCCCGGCGCGGCCTCCGCCTCCGCCACGCCGCACCAGGCCGAGCACTCGGCCGCCACAGAGTCCGCCGACCCCGCGGAGGAAGTCGCCCAGGTCGCCTCCAGTGCCGATGCCGCGCAGGCCTTCCGCGACAAGTGGGAGGGCTCGTACATCGACGTCGACGGGTACTACGGCGCCCAGTGCTGGGACCTTGTGGCCCAGTACGCGATCGACAACGGGCTGCCCGCGCTGGCCACCGGCGACGGTGCGGCCGCGGGCATCTTCGAGAACTACGACACGAACGGCAACGCCCAGTACTGGGAGAAGCACGTCAACTCCACGACCGACCCGGATTCCGTGCCGAAGGCGGGCGATGTGCTGGTCTGGGATCGCAGCTGGGGCGGCGGATACGGCCACACGGCCGTGGTCCTCGAGGCGGACTGGAACAACGTCACCGTCCTGGAGCAGAACCCCGGCGCCGCCAACGTCTCGACCTACGACTACTCGGGGGTCATGGGCTGGCTCAGCATGAAGTGAGTCCCCGACTTCTGAGTCGGCGGGCACGCCCTGACGCTCCCGGTTCGCACCGGCCCCTCCCGACTGCCACGGAACGCAGTGGGGAGGGGTCGGTCGTTTCAGGTTCAGCCGGACCCTGCGGGAGCCTCCGGGTCCGGGTGATCCCGCACGGACGCGGGCGCGCGTCAGTCGATGACGCACTCCCCTGCCGGGCCGCTGATGACAGCGCGGACCCCGGGCTCCGGCGCCTGCGCGACGTCGACGGTCTCGCCCGTCAGTACACGGATCGCCTCACGGAGGACCTCCGGGTCCGGGCCGAAGAACTCGAGCCGCTCCAGCACGAGGACAGGGCCCGGCTCAAGTGAGGAGCCGCCCGTCGCTTCCGCCGAGGCCGCGGCCGGCTCCCGTGCCGCCTCACCTGCCGCATCCCGCGGCGTGGGCGGCACCTCCCGCAGCGTGTCCGCCGGGTGCTGCGAGGTGCCCCAGTCGATGAGGAACGGTTGCGCGCCCCCGTGCGCGAGCGGCGTTCGGCGCGTGAGTCGCCACTCGAGCAGTCCCCCGTCCGGGGTGTTCCGGCTCATGTCGAAGACCTGCCCGAAGTCCACCCCCGCCCGCTCTGCCGCGGCGACCGTCGCGTCCAGATCATCCGGATGGGCGGCCCAGCGCTGAGCGAGCATCCGCGTCACCCCCGGCAGCGACTGGGCAGCCAGGTCCGGGTCCTGCTGCGGGTCCGGGCCCAGGATCTCCAGGTACGTGAGGGGCGAACCGCTCCATCCGCGCGGCACCAGCGGCACGATGTGGTTCGCCGTTCCGCGGCCGGGGTGGCTGCCACCGGGCGTCGTCCGCACACCGGTGAGCTCCTCGAACTCCCGCACACCCGCGCCCAGGTCCGGCACCGCGACGACCAGGTGGTCGAACGTCCGGACCACTCCGGGAGCAGTCGCCAACGCACCGTCCGGGCGCACGGCCCCGCTGTCCGACACCCCACCCTCGGCGTTCACATCCGTCATCGTGTCCGCCTTTCAGATCTCGACGGCACCGTGAGGGGTCTCCAGCACCGCGTGCACCTGGCGCTCGGCGCCCTGCTCCACGTCCGTCCCGCCGGCACCCAGCACATCGAGCGCCGCCCGCAGACCGTCCGCGTCCGGGTGCGTGAGGGTGAGCGACTGGAGTCCCAGGACCGGCAGCGTGCGCGTCGCCGGATGCGTCGAGGTGCCCCAGTCGATGAGGAAGGGCTGGAGTCCCTCGAACGGCAGTCGATCCCGCATCGTGAGCCGCCACTCCAGCAGTTCGCCCTCCGGGGTGCGCCGCGACATGTCGCGCGCCTCGCCCACGTCCACACCGCGGGTCGCCGCGGCGTCCAGCACCCCGTCGAACCCGTCCGGGTGGATCGCCCACGTCTGCAGGCGCGCGGAGTCGACGCGGTCGACCTCCAGCGGTAGCGGGGTGCCGGGTGCGACCACCTGCTGCGGATCGGGCCCCAGGATCTCCAGGTAGGTCAGCGGGGCGGGGTCCGACCCCCATCCGGCAGGACGCAGTCCCACCAGGAAGTTCGCCGTCCCCTTCCCCACGTGCGCACCGCCGTAGACGGGCGTGACGCCGGTCGCCTCCGCGAAGCGCTTCACCCCGGCTTCCAGGTCCGGAACGACGTAGACGAGATGGTCCAGAGCAGTCGTGATCGCCATGATCCGACCCTACAGAACCCCCGCGTCCGCTCAGTCCTGGGCGACCCCCGGCGTCATGTCCGAGGCCCCGCCGGTCATCCCGCCGGACTCCTTCTTCTCAGACTTCTTCGAGTCCTTGCCGCCGGAGTCCTTCGACCCGCCGGAGTCCTTCGCGTCCTTCTTCCCGGAGTCCTCTTTGTCCGACTCCTTCTTCTCTTTCGGCGGGTTCACGTCGCGGTCGCCCTGCTGGATCTCCACCGCAGTCGATCGGATCTCCCCCAGCTTCGAGTAGAACGCGTCGCCCGGGCAGCTCGTCTGCCCCACGTCGCGGTGGCCGCTGACGGTGCGGATGCGGTCACCGGCGATCGTCGTCTTCGCATCCGCGGACGTACCGCTCTGCGACAGCTTCCACGCGATCGCGCCGGCGACCGCGTCGCGCGTCCTCGTGGGCGGCGCCTTCTTCTCGTACGTCCCCAGGACGGAGATGCCGAACGTCCCGGTGTTGTACCCCACCGCGTGCGCACCGACGACCGCCTTGCTGAGGCTGCCCGCGCGGCCCTCCCACAGTCGTCCGTACTTGTCCGCGAACATGTTGTAGCCCACGTCGTCCCAGCCGCGGCCCTCCACGTGGAAGGTGTGGATGCCGCGCAGGATCGCGGGCACGTCTTCTGCGTCGTAGTCGTTCGCACCCGCCGAGTGGTGGACGATCGCAGCCGTCGTCTCACCGGCCACATCGTGGTCCGTCGTCCCCAGCTTCTTGCTGGCGCCCCAGTCCTTGCGGGTGCGCACGTTCGGCTTCTCGACTTTCTTGACCTTCGCCGAGGTCGTCGTCGCTTCCCAGCCGCCGGCACCGCTGGCGCCCGAGGACTCACCGTCCGCCCCTGCGGTGACACTGCTCGTCCCACCCGAAACGGGGAACGACGCGTTCTGCACCGTCAGCCCGTCCACAGGTCCGTCCGTGGAGGGACCCTCATCTGCGCCGTCCTCGGCCCCTGTCTCCGGGGTCCCGGCACCGTCGTCGGTGCCCGCGTCCTCGTCCGTCTCCCCCTGCTCGGGGACGACGGGCTGGTTGTCGCGCACGGCCTCGGCGTCGGAATCGAGGGTTTTGGGATCGACCAGCAGCACCCGCGTGCCCGCGGGATCCCAGTCGTCGCCCAGGATCCGCACCTGCAGGCCCTGCGCACCGGTGACGTAGTAGGGGTCGGTGCCGGGCGTGCCGCCGTCGACCTCCTCCGCGTCGAGCCGGTCCCAGGCCGTCCACTCGCCGTCGACCTTCGTCCGCACCTCGAACTGCACGTCCGAGTGCGCGTCGTAGACGAGGCCCACGACCCCCGGGGCGTCCTCCGGCAGCGCCATCTCGTCGGAGAGGGCGGCGATCGTGATGCCGTCCTCCGTGGTCTGGGAGACAGACCCGGACGGCGGGGGCACGTCGACCTCGGCCTCCGCGGTCGACGGCGAGTCCTCGCCCGTCCCGCCGGGTCCGGTGACGCCGGAACCTTCCGCGCCCGAGGCCGCGCCCGGTCCCGTGCCCAGGTTCGCCGCCTGCGCGCCGCCGGTGGGCAGGCCACCGGATGCGTCACCGCCGGTCGTGCCGCCCACCTGCTGGGCGACAGACTGCGTGAAGCCCGTCGACAGCTGCGCCTGCGCAGCGGGCGCACGCAAGAGGGAAGGCACGTTGGTCGTGAGGGAGTCCGTCGTCGCCGTCGTCGACGTCGAGGAGCCACGAGCGCCGGGCAGCTGCAGTCCGGACTCGTCGATGCCCTGGAGCTGGGACTCGGTGGTCTCGGGGGCGTCCGAGGTCTCCGGCGCGCCCAGGGCGGTGCCCGGGGCGACGGTCAGGACAGTGAGCAGCGCGGTCGTCGAACCGACCAGCGCCGCGAGGGGTCGCGCATGCATGGGGAAGAACCTCTGTTCGTGGGGGAAGTGGCGCGCGATCCGTCGGTCAGGTCCGGCGATGCGCGCGTCGACTCACAGGGGTGCGTATGTGATTGTCAACGGACATGCTGGCACATCCGCGTGAACGGATCCGGGTGCGACGCGCGGTGCGCCCCAGTCGTGACCCGGCGGTGGCCGGGGCCGGACCGAATCCGCCCGCGGGGGTACGTGCGGCCCCCGCGGGCGAGTCGTCAGGACCGGACGCGGTCGTCAGGACCGGACGCGGTCGTCAGTCCCGTGTCTGCGCGTCCGCGTCCCGCTGCTCGGCCTGACGCGCCTCCGCCTGACGCGCCTCCGTCTCCTCGACGGTCTCCGTCAGTGCCCCGTCGCCCTTGCGACCCGCGGGCAGGTCCGCCCAGCCGCCGGCCGGGTCATCCGCGGGTCCGGGTGCCAGGGAGGTGACCTCGTGGGTCCCGTCCGGGTTCCGCGTGATCCGGTCGCCGTGGAGGGCGGCCTCCGTCTGGAGCGCCGCTTCGTCGGGCTCGTTGTAGGTCTGCGTTTCGCCGTAGCTCACCTGGGCGTCACCCAGCACCTTCCGAGCGCCCTCATTCACGGTGTCGATCGCATCGACTCCGCTGGAGTCGCCGGGCGCACCGTCTCCGCGGGGCTCCGTGTCGCGCGTGCGTGATTCGTCAGTCATGCTGACCTCCTTCATCGAGGGTGCTGGCGTCCCGGACCGTACCCGTGACATGGGCACTGCCCGCCGCCTGCCTCGACTGTAACGCGCGCCACAGTCACGGGCCACTGCTGCCGCCGACCACACTTCAGTTGACACGGCAAGCAATCGGTGGTGTGATCGTCTGCGTGATGACACGACCCGAGTCCCTGCTGTGCTGGCGCCGCCGGCACATCGACCACATGGTCGTCACGACAGCCACGTGTTGAGCTGATCTCTCCGAGCCCCCGGCTCATCTGCCGGTTTCCGGCATCCCCGCGCCCTGGGACCGCACACAGTCCCGCCCCGCGCACCCCACCGCGACGCGCGTCCCACCGCGACGCACGCGTGACATCGCACTCCGCACTGCAGACGAGAGAATCCGTGCCTTCTTCGCTGACCCCCTCCTCCCCTGCCCTGGGTCGCACCCTGCCCCCGCGCACCCTCCCCGCACGCGCCGTGCCCCGGCGCGCCGTGCTGGGCGGCGGTCTGGGCCTGGGCGCCCTCCTCACGCTGGTGGGGTGCACGCCCACGGACACGACACCGCTGCCCGCGGGCGATGAGCCCGTGCGCGGCGGCGTGCTGCGGTACTTCGAACCGCAGACGTGGACGACGCTCTTCCCTCCGCAGGCCGGCTTCTACCCCAACGGCGGCATCGTCAACAACATCACCGACCGGCTGCTGTACCAGGACGAGGAGACCCTCGAGCTGCACCCGTGGATCGCGGAGGAACTGCCGGAGGTCAACGCGGATGCCACGGAGTTCACCTTCCGGATCCGCACGGGCGTCACGTATTCGGACGGCTCCGCGCTGGATGCGGCGAACGTCGCGAAGAACTTCGACCTCTTCGGCCTGGGCGACAACGCCCGCGGCCTGCCGATCTCCGAGCAGATCACCAACTACGCCGGCAGCGAGGTCCTGGACGACCGCACCGTCCGCTTCCGCTTCGATGCGCCCGCGCCGGGCTTCCCGCAGGCGACCTCGACGATGAACGCGGGCCTCCTGTCGAACGCGACGCTCGACCTCGACTCGGAGGGCTTCGGCCCCGGACGGTCGACCGGCATCGCGACCTCGGGCCCCTTCTACATCGCAGACGAGGAGGTGGGCACCCGCCTGTCGATCCGCGCCCGTGAGGACTACGACTGGGCGCCGCCCCACTTCGAGCACCAGGGTCGCGCCCACCTGGACGGGCTGGACTACCTGGTGAACGCGGAGTACTCCGTGCGGATCGGCGCCCTGGTCTCCGGCCAGGCCGATGGCGTGCGCGACGTGCAGGCCCCGGACGAGGCCCGCGTCGTGGAGAAGGGCATCCAGCTGTTCGCACAGCCCACGAACGGCATCAACAACTGCATGACACTGCGCCAGCGCGACCCGATCCTCGAGGACGTCCAGGTGCGCCGCGCACTCACCGCCGCGATCGACCGCGAGCGCATCGTCAGCAAGCTCTTCACGGACAACTACCCCGTCGCCACCGGCATCCTGGCCCGCGGCGCCGCCGGCTACGTCGAAGCGCCCGGCGCGTGGGCGTTCGATCCCCAGGAGGCGAACCGCCTGTTGGACGAGGCCGGCTGGGCCCGCCCCGCGGACGGCGGCTACCGCGTCAAGGACGGCACCCGCCTGAGCGTGCGCGTGAACATTGCGCTCCCCCAGCCCCGGTCACGCGAGGTCCAGAGCCTCGTGCAGGAGGACCTCCGCCGCGTGGGCGTCCAGCTGCTCATCAACGAGGGCGACCAGGCGCAGCAGACGATCGACTCCGCGAACCTGGACCGCGTGCAGATCTACCACTCGATGGTGGCGCGCGCGGACTACGACGTCGTCGCCAGCCAGTGGTCGGTGAACAACCGCAACGCGTTCCTGAATGAGGACGCGGAGACCGGCGAGTGGGGCGACGAGGAGGTCGAGGAGATCCTCGCCCGCGTCACCGGCTCCGCCCGCGCGGAGGACCGCGAGGCCGCCGTCGCGGATCTGCAGGAGCACTTCATCGACCAGGCGCAGGTGATCCCGCTCTTCGAGGAGCCGCAGGTGTTCGGCTTCCGCCGCACCGTCCAGGGCTTCGCGACGGAGCCCGTGGGCCGCCCCCGCTTCTACGACGTCTGGCTGGCCGACGGGGACACCCGCGCCGAGGCCGCCGGTGAGACCCGCTCGACCGGCTCCACCCGCTCGGCTCGCACCACCGCCGCCGAGGCCGCCGGCACCACCACCCGCCAGGAGGCCTGAGCATGTCCCCCACCCTCCGCTACGTGGCCTCCCGGCTGGGGCAGGCGGTGCTCGTCCTGTTCCTGGCCTTCACCCTGGCCGCCGTGCTGCTCATGATCCTGCCCGGCGACGGCGTGCTGGCCCGCTTCGCGAACCCCGCGCTGGGCCTGTCCGCGGACCAGGTCGAGGCGATCCGCGACTCCTACGGCGCGGACGCCCCCTGGTACATCCAGTACTGGCAGTCGCTCGTGGGCTTCCTGCAGGGCGATTTCGGCTACTCCGTGAACTCGGGCGCGGCCGTGTCCACCCTCATCACGGCCGCCCTGCCGTCCACCGCGGTGCTGGCCCTGTGCGGCTTCGTCGCCGCGATCGTGCTGGCCGTCATCGTCACGGTGCTGGCCTCCTACGGCAGGCCCGCGTGGCTGGCCGCCGCGGTCGACTCCGCCCCCAGCCTCTTCGTGTCCGTGCCCGTCTTCTGGCTGGGCATCGTCATCATCCAGGTGCTCAGCTTCCAGCTGGGCTGGGTGAACGTCGTGGACCCCGGCCCGATCGAAGCCCTCATCCTCCCCACCCTGACGCTGGCCATCCCGCTGTCGGCTCCCCTCGCGCAGGTCCTCATCCGGTCCGTCGCCGAGGTCCGGACCCAGTCGTTCGTCCACGTCACCCGGGCGAAGGGGGCCTCCGAGGCATGGCTGCTGGTCAACTCCGTCATCCGCAACGCCTCACTGCCGGCGCTCACGATCGCGGGCCTGCTGTTCGGCGAGCTGGTGGCCGGCGCCGTCGTCACGGAGACCGTCTTCGGTCGCAACGGGCTGGGCAGCCTCACCGCGCAGGCGGTCGCGAACCGCGACAACCCGGTGCTGCTGGCGATCGTCGTCATCGCGACGATCGGCTTCGTCATCGTGAATCTCATCGTCGACCTGCTCTACCCATTGGTCGACCCGCGCCTGCGCCACCGGGGCCGCGTCGGCCGCGCCGCGCGCAAGCACCTCGAACCCGCCGGCGCGGCGAGCGCTGCGACCGGAACCTCGGCAGGCACGAGCCCAGCTGACAGCACCCAGACCGCCACGGCCTCAGCCAGCGCGACCACGGCGACCACGGCCTCGGCGGCCTCGAGCGGTCCGTCTTCAGCAGCAGGTGGCACAGCCTCGGCGCCCCGCACCTCGTCCACGAACGGAGACCCGGCATGAGCACGATCGATCTGACGAGCGCAGACGCTCCGGTCGCGCAGCCCGCGGAGGGACGCTCGGGACGCGGCCGCCGAGGCCATTCCACGGCACGCGACCTGCTGACACCGGGCACGATCATCGCGGCGGTGATCCTGGGGATCACGATTCTGTGGGCGCTGCTGCCGGGCCTCTTCACGGGGCATGATCCGGTGGACGGCGGGGACACTGCGGCGCTGCTGGCGCCGTCGGCGGAGCACTGGTTCGGGACGGACCAGATCGGGCGCGACGTGTACTCGCGCGTGGTCCACGGCGCCTCACGATCGCTGCTGGCCGCGCTCATCGCGGTGGGCGTGGGACTCATCGTGGGATCCGCGATCGGCCTCATCGCCGGGTCGCGCGGCGGCTGGCTGGGCGAGGTGCTCATGCGCATCGTCGACGTCCTCCTCTCGATCCCCGCACTGCTGCTGAGCCTCACGATCGTCATCGTCCTGGGCTTCGGCATCGTGAACGTCGCGATCGCCGTGGGAATCACCGCGATCGCGCAGTTCGCCCGCCTGTCCCGGTCGCAGGCCGTCACGATCATGCAGGCCGACTACGTGCAGGCAGCCTACGGATCCGGCGGCAGCTACTGGTCCGTGCTCATCCGGCACGTCGTGCCCAACGCGATCTCCGCGGTGCTGGCGCTGGCGGTGCTGCAGGTGGGCAGCGCGATCCTGCAGATCTCCACCCTGGGCTTCCTGGGCTACGGCGCGCCGGCACCCACCCCCGAGTGGGGCCTCATCATCGCCGAGGGCCGCAACTTCGTCGCCACCGCCTGGTGGCTCACCGTCCTCCCGGGCCTCATCGTCATGGCCGTCGTGGTCTCCACGCACCGCCTGGGCACCGCACTGCGAAAGGCAGCCGCATGAGCAGCGAGAAGAACACCGGCGCCGAGGCCCCGGTCCAGTCCAGCGCGGACGGCACCACCCCTGCGACCAGCGCAGGCGCAACCCCGGCGGCTGGCGCAGCCCCCGCATCGGGTGCTGACAGCACGCCCCAGCCCAAGCCGCGCGGTGTGGGTGTGGGCACGCCGCAGAAGTACCGCAGCCGGATCGGCACGGACTACTCGATCGATTACCCGGCTGTGTTCGCGGACCCGGAGGGAACCGCGGATGGGCAGGGGGCCTCGGTCGCGGGAACTGTCCTGCGCGTGCGCGACCTGGCCGTGTCCTACACGACGCGGTCCGGCGAGCCGGCCGCGGCGATCCGCGACGTCGACCTGGACATCCGGGCCGGCGGGATCACTGCGGTCGTGGGCGAGTCCGGATCCGGCAAGTCGACGACGGCGGGCGCGGTCATCGGGCTGCTCGCGTCGAACGCGCAGGTGACCAGTGGTGAGATCCGGCTGGGCGCCCACGGTGAGGACCCAGAGCTGGACCTTCGATCCCTCACGCCCGCGCAGTGGCAGCGGGTGCGCGGGGCGCGGATCGGGTACATCCCGCAGGATCCTGGCACGTCGCTCAACCCGCTCAAGACGGTGGGCGCGAACGTCGCCGAGTCGCTGCGGCTGCACACGTCACTGACTTCGGCGCAGCGCCGGGAGCGGGTGCACCAGCTGCTGGATCGCGTGGGGATCGACCGGCCGCAGATGCGGGCGCAGCAGTACCCGCACGAGCTGTCCGGCGGCATGCGCCAGCGCGCGCTCATCGCGGCGGCGATCAGTCTGGATCCGCAGCTTCTCATTGCGGATGAGCCGACCTCGGCGCTGGATGTGACGGTGCAGAAGCGGATCCTCGATCTGCTGGACGACCTGCGCCGCGAGGCGAACACCGGCATCCTCTTCATCACGCACGACCTGGCCGTCGCCGCCGAGCGCGCCGACGACCTCGTCGTGGTCCGCGGCGGCATCGTCGAGGAGCGCGGCCCGGCCCAGCTGCTGCTGAGCCGTCCGGAGAGCGCGTACACCCGCCGCCTCCTGGCCGATGCGCCGTCGATGCAGGCCCTCACCGGTCTGACGGACGGGGCTGAGGCCTCGACAGCGGCTTCGACGTCGGCACCGGCGTCCGACTCGGAGGCTGCAACACAGGCGCCCCTCGTCGAGGTGCGCGGCCTCACCCAGGTCTTCGCCCGCGTCCCGCGAGAGGAGACGCAGGACGGGGAGCCGGGTACGACCTCGGGAGCAGGTGCTGTCTCGGAAACCGGCGCGGCTTCAGGAACAGTCGCGTCCGCCGAGGCCGGGGGCACCCAGTCGGCGATCATCGGCATCGAGGACGTGACCTTCAGCGTCCCCGCGGGGACGACGCTGGGACTGGTGGGCGAGTCCGGGTCGGGGAAGTCGACGATCGGGCGAGCGCTCGCGGGCTTCTCCGCGCCGCAGTCCGGGACGATCCGCGTGGGCGACTTCCAGGCGGAGAGCCTCACGAAGCGGCAGCTGCGCGAGTACCGGCGGACGGTGCAGCTGGTGCACCAGAACCCGGCGAGCGCGCTGGATCCCGTCCACACGGTGGGGGCGTCGATCGCGGAGCCTCTGCGGAACTTCCGCATCGGCACGAAGGCCGAGCGCATGGAGCTGGTCGCGCAGGCCATGGAGCGGGTGGCGCTGGATCCGGGGCTGGCGTCGCGCAGGCCGCGGGAGCTGTCCGGTGGGCAGCTGCAGCGGATCGCGATCGCCCGGGCGCTGGTGATCGAGCCGCGGCTGGTCGTGTTCGATGAGGCGGTCTCGGCGCTCGACGTGACGGTGCAGGCGCAGATCCTCGAGCTCATCCAGCGGCTGCAGGAGGAGCTGGGGCTCACGTACGTGTTCATCTCGCACGACTTGGCGGTGGTGCGGCAGATCGCGCACTCGGTGACGGTCCTGTCGCAGGGCCACCAGGTGGAGACCGGGCTGGTCGAGCAGGTGTTCGCCAGGCCCGAGAATCCGTACACGCAGCGACTGCTGGCCGCGATCCCGCGCCCGCTGGACACCCAGGTGCTGGACCTGCAGGCACTGTCGATCTGACTCTCGATCTGATCATGCAGTGCGTGCGGGATGTGTGAGCGGGGGCGCCGGACGGACACACGGACGGGCCACCAGCTCGTCGGACATCACCGGGGTGGGCAGTCCGCCGGCAGTGATCGACCCGTCTCCCGACGAGTCCGACCCGGGATGTCGATGCCCAGTCAGACGTGGGTGGACCGACCATCGGTCAGGCTGAGGCAAGCACCCTGTTCTTCCAGTCGGTCGTCACCTCAACGCCGGAGCGCACGAACAGCTGCGTCAGCGGGCATCGCCGGGTGACCTCGGCCACGAATACGTCGAAAGCGGCGTCGTCCAGATGGGTCTCCAGTTCGACGGTGAGCGCGACGCGCGAGAAGTTCGGGTTCCCCTCCGCCCCATAGACCAGCACGGAGTTGTCCAGCTCCGCCTCCACCCGGCCCGAGAACTGTCCCAGCTCGATGCCCTGGCCCTGGGCCACGATCGCGGAGGTCACCTGGTTGCACGCGACGAACGCACCCAGCACCTGGTCCAGAGGACTGGACGCGCCGCGGGCTCATAAGCGGTGCACCATCGTGCGGCGGGAGCGGGATCGGCTCACGCATGTGCTCACCTCACCCGATCTGGCAACGATCCCGCGCACGCTGGCCACGGCTGACGCGTACATCACGCCCCGCGGGCCGGTCGTCTGCGTGACAATGGGGGAATGCCGCACTCTCCGTTCACGCAGTCCGGCGGGTCCTCCCGCCCCACTCCCTCGAACCTGAACGCCGAGGTCCTCGACTTCTCGAGCAAGAGGATCAAGTCCTCCACCCCCGTCGCGGTGGTGACGGGCGGATCCAGCGGGATCGGCGCGGAGATCGTCCGCGAGCTGTCGCACGACCACCTGGTCCTGGCGATCGGCCGGGACATGGAGCGGCTCGAGGCGGTCGTCGAGTCCGTGGCGTCGACGGCGCCGGAGATCTCTGCGGCGGGACGCGCGGGTTCCGCTGCCGTCGATGAGTCGCGCGTCATCCCCGTGTTCGCGGATCTGACGGATCCGGAGACGGCCGGGGAGATCATCCTCGAGGAGGCCACGCCGCTGGGCCGCGTCGACGTCCTGGTGCACTGCGCCGCGATGGCGCCCCGCTTCACCGTGGAGGACGCGACGCCCAATGACTGGCGGGAATCGTTCGCGACCAATGTCATCGCACCGGCTGAGATCACCCGGTCGCTGCTGCCGCTGCTGCGGATGGTCAAGGGGACGGTCGTGTTCATCGGCTCGGGGGCCTCGCGGACCTCGGTGCCGTTCCACACGGTGTACTCCGCGTCGAAGCACGCACTGCAGGCGGTGGCCGACGGGCTGCGGCAGCAGGTGGGCGAGGACGGGGTGCGCGTCTCGACGGTGGCTCCCGGGCCCACGCACACGCGGATGTCGCAGGAGTCCAGCCAGCACGACTATCCGGTGCAGGAGCGGGACTTCCGCATGGACCCCACGAGCGTGGCCCGGTCCGTCCGGCACGTCGTCGACGCACCGGAGGACGCGGTCATCAGCGAGGTGTGGGTGCGGCCGCGGTACTGAGGCCGGTCCGCCTCTCCCCTGAATCGCGACGCGCCGCGAGCGTGTTCGACGGGACCCCGCGTGCTGGGGTGCGTCGAACAGGCTCGCGGCGCGTCGGTGCAGATAGGTCCGGTCAGCTCAAGCGGCCCGGCCGGTCAGCTCAGGCGCGGTCGCCCAGAGCGACGATGTGCTCCGGCAGGCGCTCGTTGCTGCCGTACATGAAGTGGTTCTCCATGCGCTCGGAGAAGCGGCTCGCGTCGGTCACGCGGCCCAGGGCCTCGGCGACCTCGCGGATGTGGACCGGTGAGGCACCGCAGCACACGCCCAGGTAGTTGACGCCGATCTCGTACGCGTCCTGTGCGAACTGGCGGATCTCATACCGGTTCGAGTACAGCGGGTCCAGGGCCGTGGGGAAGGTCCGGCCGTGCGGGGCGGGCACGCGCGCGTGCGGATCGCTCAGGTTGAAGAAGGTGGGCTCCTCCTGCGTCGTCCGGTACGGGATGGGCAGCGCGCCCACGTGACACGACACCGCCTCGCGGATCTGGCGGATGTACGGCAGGAGCGTGTCCGGGCCGCGGAAGCAGTTCATGCCCACGACGTCCGCGCCGGCCTGCTCGAGGCGCTGCGCGGTCTCGACGACGCTCACGCCGTCGGCCATCTCCTCGAACGCCATGGGCGCCAGGGTGAGGACGACCTCGAGGCCGCTGGCCTTCGCGATCTCCAGGGCGGCGAGCGCCTCGCCCGCGTAGTAGAAGGTCTCGCCGATGATGATGTCGGCGCCCTCCTCGACGGCCCAGCCCACCATCTCCTCGAACATCGCGCGGACCTCGGCCTGGCTCTGCGGGTTCGACGGATCCCAGATGTTGGAGTTCGAGATGTTGCCCGCGACCAGGTCACCGGGGCGGGAGTCAGCGACCTCGCGCGCGATTGTGAGTGCCGCCCTGTTGAGGGGCTCCAGCAGCTCCTCCTTGCCGATGACCCGCATCTTCTCGCGGTGGCCGTTGTACGTGAAGGCCTCGACGATGTCGGAGCCGGCGCGCTGGAAGTCCACGTGCAGGGCGCGCAGGGCCTCCGGGAACTCGAGGGCGACCTCGGGGACGAACTCGCCGGCGGTCAGGTATCCCCGACGCTCGAGCTCGAAGAGGAATCCCTCCGCGATGATGACGGGGCCTGCGTCGAGGCGCTGGGTGAGGGTGGGTGCGGGTGTGACGGTCATGTCTGTCTCCTTGGCTGTGCACCGGCTGGGCTTCGCCTGGACACCGCGCATCCCGGGGGATCGCAGCATCGGCAGTGATGCTCGTGCGACGACGGATGGTCCGTGACGCCACGGCGCGATCACGTCGCCACCTAAGCACGGGGGCCATCAGCGGCCTGTGCTCGCCCGTCACCGGGAGTCATACAGCGAGCTCGCGGGGCCACATGGAGGGAGGGCACCATGCGTCGCGAGGGACGGGCGGACCACGTGGCCCTGGTGCGGCTGACGCGCGGCGCAGATCCGCGAAGGACGGGCGGAGTGCTCGCGGGACGGGTGCACGCGCGTGTCCCTCGAGCCACCCGGCCGTCCGTCGCGAAGTGGAGGCCCCACCCACCTCCTATCCTCGCGACCGCCCTCGGACCAACGCCCGGCCTGTGACCCCCTGTGACCGTTGCCGCCCGGCCGTCCCACCGCGCGCACTACCGTGGGCAGGAAACGCTTCACCGCAGACCCGCCCGGCCCGGCGGGCATCGCGAAAGGCCACGCACATGGTTCCGACGACGACCTCGGCTCCCGCCTCGTCTCCACTGACGGTCCACGTCATCCATGACAACCCCGAGTGGATCCCACCGTTCGCCACGGCACTGGAGACCCGCGGCATCGAGGTCGTCGAGTGGCTCCTGCCCGACACGACCATCGACCTGTCGCAGGAGCCGCCGCAGGGCCTCTACTGGTCCCGCCTGTCCGCGTCGTCGCACACCCGGACCGACCCGCACGTGAAGGAGTACGGGCGCGCGCTGCTCGCGTGGCTCGAGGCCGGCGGTCGCACAGTTCTCAACGGTGCGCACGTGTACGAGCTGGAGGTGTCCAAGGTCCTGCAGCACCGCCGGCTGGAGACGCGCGGCTTCTCCGTGCCCCGGACCGTCGCGGCGCTGGGCGCGGCGGGGCTGGCCGACGCTGTGCGCACGCTCGATCCGCCCTTCATCACGAAGCACAACCAGGGCGGCAAGGGGCTGGGCGTGCGGCGGTTCGACAGCCACGCGGAGTTCGACGCCGTCGCCCACGAGTTCGCGCCCGGCGGCGACAACGCCCCCAACGACGGGATCACGCTGGCCCAGGAGTACGTCCGCCCAGCGCAGCCGTTCATCACGCGCGCGGAGTTCATCGGCGGCCGCTTCCACTACGCCGTCCGCGTCGACGTGTCCGCCGGCTCGTTCGAGCTCTGCCCCGCCGAGGCCTGCGAGATCCCCCAGCCCGGCATCAGCACCGCCGTCTGCGCGGTTCCCGCTCCTGAGGGGACGGCCGGAACCGCCGTCACCACCGACCCCGAGGCCGCACCCGGTCCCGAGGCCGCGTCCGGATCCGAGACCGCCTCCGGTCCCAGCCCTGACGCGCCTCAGCTCACCGGCCTGTTCACCCGGCGCGAGGACCTCACCCGCGAGTCACCGCTCGTCCAGCGGCTGGAGGCGTTCTTGGCAGAGCAGCGGATCGACATCGCTGGCATCGAGTTCATCGACACCGCTGACGGCGACCAGGTCATCTACGACATCAACACGAACACGAACTACAACCCCGCGGTCGAGTCCGCCGAGACGTCAGCCGGCCGCCTGTCCGCTGCGGACAGGATCGCGGAGTTCATCGCTCGTGAGCTCGCGGAGCAGGCGACAGTGTCAGGCGAGCACGCAGCCGCCTGACCAGCGGCGTATTCGCCACACACCCCTGCCCCGCGAGACATGGGCACGCGGTTCGAAACCTCCCTGCGCGCACCCTGGTGACGAACCGTTCACCCTCGGCTCGGTGACAGGCTCGTCCCACACGACAGACGGCCGGGCGTCCCCACCACGCGAAGTGGCGGGAACACCCGGCCGTCTCATGTCACTCAGTGACGGGATCGGGGAGCGGCTCTCGTCAGACGAGCACCGAGCGATTGAACGACTCCGACGCGATCCGCGTGCCCTCGACCAGCGACTGCAGCTTCGCGACTGCGATCTCCGGGTGGACGCGACCGCCCAGGCCGCAGTCCGTCGAGGCCACGACGCGATCGGCACCCACGAGGTTCGCCAGGCGCGAGACCCGATCCGCGACGAGCTCCGGGTGCTCCACGACGTTCGTCGAGTGGGAGACGATGCCCGGGATGATGTATTTGTCGTCCGGCAGCGTGACGTCCTTCCAGATCTTCCACTCGTGCTCGTGGCGGACGTTCGCCGCCTCGAACGTGATGCCGGCGGCGTTGATCGTGAGGACCTGGTCGACGATGACGGAGAACGGCAGGTCTGTCACGTGGGGTCCGTGCCAGGAGCCCCAACACGTGTGCACCCGGACCTGCTGCGGGTCGATGCCGCGCAGGGCGTGGTTGAGCGCGTCGATGCTCAGCTGCGTGAAGGCCTGGTAGTCGTCGTAGCTGGGCTCGGGGTTGATCTGGTCGAAGTTCTCCGCCAGCGAGGGGTCGTCGATCTGCACGGTGAGTCCGGCCTCGGTGATGGCGAGGTACTCCTCGCGCAGCACATCCGCCCACGCCCACACGAACTCCTCGTAGGTGGCGTAGTGCTCGTTCTCGATGCGTGCGGCCGAGGCCGGCGACAGCGCGTTGAGGAAGCCGCGCGACGTTTCGTAGCCGGCGGCTTCGAGGCCCTTCGTCACGTTCGAGATGTCACGGGCGACGGCCTCGTGCCCGGCGTAGGAGATCGGGCCGACGGCCACGGGGAACCCCGGCTGCGTGCCGGTATCCGTGCCCGCGTCCGGATCGCTGTACGCGGCCGGGAAGAGGTTGCGGTCGCGGCGGTCCGCGAAGCTGGTGAGCTTGATGTTGCCCGGCTCGCTCACCTGCTTGGGGAGGTTCCACAGGCCCTCACCGGAGATCTCCAGCCCGTTCGTCCGGTTGAACGAGTAGTGCCACCACGCGCCGTAGTCGAACTGCGAGGCCATCGCGTGCCCGTACTCGCCGTCGTTGGGCTCGGTGATGCCCAGGTCCTTCTGCCTCTGCAGCAGGTCGACGACACTGTCGGTCAGCAGTGCGGCGTACTCCTCGGGGCTGGCGGTCCCCGAGGCCTTTGTGGCGTTCGCCTCGATGAGGGCGGGGGTGCGCGGAAGCGATCCGGCGTGGGAGGTGCGGATGGCGTCGGACATGGTGATCTCCTTGTGGAACCCGGTTACCCGGCTAGGTGTCTTGGGTATCCCGCCCGCACCCCGGTCTCCGAGGACTCCGCGGCGCGTGCGGACGATCACAGGTCATCACACGCGTGTACAGCTGGCCCGCGCGGAGCGTCACGGAAGGCGATGAAACGTCACAAACCGACGCGGCCGATCCGCACTCTCACTCAGTCTTTCGCTCACCCACCGCCAAGAAATCCGGCAACCAGATCCGCTCCCAATCCCCCGACTCCTGCGCCTCGTTCCCGTCGCGGACCGGCGGGCGCGGCGCCACCCAGTACGTGCCCAGCGAATCGCGTTCGAGCAGACGGTAGTCGATGAGTTCGCGCCGCAGGTACGCGACGTCGTCGTGGACCGGGCGCAGGATCGCGTTCACCTGGGTCTCCGTGTAGGTCTCGCCGGGAACGAAGCGGGCCAGCAGCTCCAGCAGCACCGCGAATCGGGGGCGCCTGCGCGCGGGGATCCGAAGAAGGCGCAGGTGCTCACCGGCCCCCTCGACATGCGGGCGGATGAGGCGCTCGTGTGCGATCCGCGCGGCCTCGCGATCCAGCTCCAGCGCTGCGCGGGCGGTCGTGTAGTTCTCGCCGGTGCGCGCCATGCAAGCGCGGACGATCGTCTTGAAGTCACTCCGAGTGGTCATGTGCGGTCTTCCCGCGCCGCTCGCATCCCCAGCCTGCACGGCGCGTGACTCGTCACTGGTCCCACGGTGGTCGTGCTTGTGCTGTGATCCGAGGATCTGCTCCCCTTCACCTGCGCGTCCGAGCTGGGGTCGGTGCGATGGCTGGGCGATGGATCTGCGCCGCCGCCATGCTACCCCCACACGGGGCCACCGCGACACGCGACCCTCACTCCAGCACGATGTCCGTCCGCGGCACCGAGCAGCACGGCAGGATCTTCCCCTCCCGCACCTCCCGCGGCCGGATCCCGCCCTGGTGGTCCATGTCCACCTCGCCACTCACCATCGTCGCCTTGCAGGTGCCGCACACGCCCTCGGCGCACGACGACGGGTGCGCGATCCCCGCCTCCCTGGCCGCCGCCAGGATCGTCGTCCCCGCCGGGCAGGACACCGTCCGCCCCGCACCGCGGAACTCGATGGAGAACACCCACGCCGAGGCCTGGGCCGGCACCCGCGGCTTCTCCCCGAACACGTACGACTCGAGGTGGATGCGCTCGGCCGGAACGCCCAGGTCCACGACCATCGCGACGACGGCCTCCATGAACGCGGTGGGCCCGCACACCAGGACCTCGCGCTCCATGAGGTCCGGCACCAGGACCGCCAGTTTCTGGGCGGTGAGGCGGCCGCGGACGCCGGCCCAGGCCTCGGCGGGGGAATCCGCGGAGCAGACCGGGATGACGGTGGTCTCGTGGCGGTCGGACAGGCCCATGACCTCGACGCGGTGGACGAGGTCCGCCGGCGAGTGCGCCGCGTGCACATGCACGACCGACGACCACAGTGGCAGGCTCCGTTCGCCCTTCTCCAGCAGCACCGCCCGCGTCCGCATCATCGACAGGAACGGGGTGATCCCGCTGCCCGCGGACAGGTACAGCGCGCCCGCGCCGGGCCGCACGTCGGAGCCGAACACGCCGTACGGTCCATCCGCGCGCAGCGTGTCACCCACGCGCAGGCGCTCGTGCACGAACGCGGAGACCGGCCCGCCCGGCACCCGCTTGACCGTGATCGTGAGCTCCTCGACGCCCCCGCCGGTCACCGCCGCCGAGCTCACCGAATAGCACCGATCCACACCTTCCCCGCCCGGCCCCAGCCCCGGGAAGGTGAACGTGTAGTACTGGCCCGGCGAGTACGGCAGCGTCCCGCCGTCAGCCGCCCGCAGCGTCACGTCGAGGACGTCGTGCGTGACCGGCGTGAGGGCGGTGCAGACGAGGTCGCCGGTGAACTCGTCCCGCGGCAGAGCCGTCGAGGCACCCCACGCCGAGGCCGTCGGCACCTCGGTCGTGGGCGTCCCCGACCCGCCGTCGTAGTACGTCGTCATGAGGCCGCCTCCGCTCCGCTGTCACCAACGCCGGAACCCGCGACCGCACCAGCGGCAGCAGCACCAGCCGCACCAGCCCCACCAGCACCCGCCACACCCTCGAGCCCGCCGTAGTCCCTCAGCCGCTCCAGGTACCAGGCGATGAACTCGTCGACCTGGTACTCGTGCGGCGCGTAGGGGCCGGGCACGTAGGCGGGGCTGCTGACGCCCAGCTGCGCGCGCTCGCACAGGACGGCGTCCTGCGCGTTCGTCTGGTGCCAGACCTCCGTCATGTGCGGGATGTCGTAGTCCTCGCCCTCGACCGCGTCCTCGTGGACCAGCCACGTCGTCCGCACCAGCGTGCGGTCGACATCGAGCGGCACCAGCGCGAACGTGACGACGTGGTCGCCCAGGAAATGGAACCACGTGTTGGGCTGGACGTGCAGGGACAGTCGCCCCAGCACAGGGGTGTCGAACTCGCCCAGCAGCTTCTTCGACGCCGCCGCCCCGTCCTTCGTGTACGACTCGCCCGCTCCGTCCAGGGCCTCCCGCTGGATGCGGAATCCGGTGGGGCGGCCGCTCAGCTCCTCGATCGCCTCCGTCAGCAGACCGTTGCGGTCGGCGTTGACGGACAGGAGCTGCTCGGCGGCCAGGTAGCGGTCGTGGGCGGGCATGAGCCGGGCGGGGATCTCCTCCACCCTGTACCCGTACGTGGGGAAGAACGTGCAGGTGAGCTCGGGATGGCCGGCCTCGCAGTGGTAGCACTCGCGGTTGTTCTCCATCACGAGTTTCCAGTTCGCGACCTCGACGATGTCCTCCTGGAACGCGACCGTCGTCCGCTCCAGCGCGTGCGGCGCGATGTAGGGGCCGATCCGCTTCGCGACCTCGTCGATGTCCCCCGGCGCCTCCGCTCCCAGGCACACGAAGATGAGGCCTGCGACTACGCGCACGTGCACGGGCCGCAGCGAGAACTCCTTCCGGTCGAAGCCCGGCGCCTGCACCCCGGCGTGCAGGAGGTCGCCCTCCGGCGAGTACGTCCACTGGTGGTAGCCGCACACGATGTTGCCCACCGACCCCGAGACCTCCATCAGCAGCCGAGCACCCCGATGCCGGCACACGTTGTGGTGGGCGCGGATCTCCTCGTCATCGTCGCGGATGATGATGACGGAGGCCCGCCCCACGTCGAGGGTGACGAAATCGCCGGGCTCCGGGACCTCGGCGACGGAGGCGGCGAAGATCCAGGTGCGCAGGAAGACCGCCTCGAGGTCCTTCCGGTAGAACTCCGGGTCCGTGTAGAAGGGCGCCTCCAGCGAGTATCCGGGGCGCCGGTTCACGACCGCGTGCTCCCAGGTGCCGGGCTGGGCGGCCGCCGCCGAGGCCGTGGCCCGGGCACTGCCCGCGCCCGCCGCGGTGCCGGGCCGGGCCAGGGTCTCTGTGGGGCGTGGGATCGTCGTCATTGTCGGTCCCTCCTTGCGTCGATGCAGTGAGTCCACCAGGGTGCGATGCCGCCGCGTGCCGATGCGGAGGCCCCGTCGCCCCGGTCCGTATCTTCAGTGTCGGCCACTGATGCTGGAAAGATAAGCGAACGGAATTCCATGAGATCGTGCAGACTGGTTGCATGATCGATCGCAGACTCACGGTGCTGCGGATGCTCGCGGAGAAGGGCACGGTGACGGCGACGGCACAGGCGCTGTCGTACACACCTTCCGCGGTATCGCACCAGCTCAAGACCCTGTCCGACGATGTGGGTGTCGCGCTGGTGGAGCAGCGGGGGCGCACGCTGCGGTTCACCGCCGCCGGCCTCCTCCTGCTGCAGCACGCCCACGAACTGAGAACGCGGTGGGAGGAGATGCGCGGGCAGGTGCTGCAGGCCGGCGACGCGGTGCGCGATCCCTCCCTCACCCTGTGCGGCTTCTCGACCGCAGCGGGGTCGTTGCTGCCGGCCGCGGCCTCGGCGGTGGGGCGGGCGTTCCCGGGCGGGAAGGTGACGATCGTCGAGGCCGACCCCGTCGAGTGCTTCGAGCTGCTGCTGGCCGAGCGCGCTGACGTGGCCGTCGTCGTCGCGACGGATCCGCTGCCGGCCCGCAACGACCAGCGGTTCCTCCAGTACGACCTGCTGAAGGATCCGCTCGACCTCCTGGTGCCGGCGTCACATCCACTGGCGAGTCGGGAATCGGTCGCCCTCATCGACGCGGCGGAGGAACCGTGGATCATGGACAGGCCGGGGTCGACGTATCACGGGCTGGTGCTGGCGGCATGCTCGGCGGCGGGGTTCCGTCCCCGGGAGACGCACATCTCCCGCGAGTGGGAGACCGGCGCGGCGCTGGTGAGCGCGGGCCTGGGAGTCTCGCTCGTCCCGCGACTGGCGCGGCTGCCCGCCGGACACGACGTGGTGCGCGTGCCGCTGACCGGCGATCCGGTCCCGTCGCGACGGATCCTCAGTGGCATCCGCCGTGGCAGTGAGGCCCGCCCCATGGTGGACGCCGCGCTCACCGCTCTGGGCGATGCGGCACGAGCGATCGAGGCGGGACGAGGCGAGATGGGGCATCCGGGGCCGGTCACGACCTCGATAACCTGACGGATGAGCCCCTTCGCGTCATGGTCATGTGGGGCGAGCCGGCCGCGTGCGTCTGAGCGAGCGGGCCTGACCGCGCACTGCCACCCGCGCCGGGCCCCTCAGCCTCGACACGCCGATTGCGTGCTCGACGGGACCGCGCGGGCGCGGGTGTGTCGGACCCTCAGGCTATGCGTCGCGAAGCCGCGACCGCGCCGCGCTCACTCGCAGCCGACTCCGTCGCCGTCGCGGTCGAGGTGCGAGGCATAACCCGGCTCGCCCGCGTGCACGGGAGCGGCCCCGGCCTCGCGCGCGGCGGTGCAGTTCTCGAAGTAGACGCTCCCTGAGCCCGACGACGAACCACCGCCCGAGGACGCACCGGGTCCCGACGACCCGGTTGACGACCCACCGGACGACGCGCTTCCGGAACCGCCGGAACCGCTCGACCTCCCAGACGACCCGCCCGATCCGCTCGAAGACCCGCCCGATGACCCCGACACCGTCTCCCGCACATCTCCGCCACCGCGACCGGGCCAGTCGTCCTCACCGAACGCGTCCTCATCGCAGTCGAGCAGCAGCCGCTCCATCGCGTCGAACTCCGGTTGCGTGACCCACAGGCCGTAGTCGTGCTTCACCCGGATCTGACGGGCGACATACTCACACCGGTACCCCTTGCGCGGCGGCAGCCACGTCGCGTGAGTATGACAACCTCATTTGGCCCCACTGTGATGCTTTGATTTGGCCCCACTCCCGGGTGTGTGGTCGCTGATCGCCGGGGTGGTGGGGATGATGCTCGGCCGTGAGCTCGCCCCGCACGAGCGCTCCGTGATCGCCACCGCCCTGACAGACCTGGACCCGGACCTGACCTCCCCGCCGCTTCTGGGCGACGTCATCGCCCACATCACCGCCCGGCCGGCATCCCTGCGGGCGGTCACCCTGACCCACGACAACGACGCCGACTACGACGCCCGCGTCCGGGAGGTCCTCGACGCGCTGATCTCCCTGGGCCCGTCGGGGATGTACGGGACGATGTTCTCCGAGCCGACCTCCGAGCACATCGAGGTCGGCCGTCCGGCCGTGTTCGACATCTCCGGGGTCAACGAGAACGACCACGTGCTCATGGCCGCGGTGCAGTCCCTGTGCTGGAATCTCGGCTCCGCGACCGTCTCGGCGGAGGCGTACCTGGCCGCCGACGAGGGACGGCAACGGAAGACCTACCTGCTGGTCATGGACGAGCTCTGGCGCATCCTGCGGGCCTCGGCCGACATGGTGCACTTCATCGACGCCATCACCCGCCTCAACAGGGGCCGGATGATGGCCCAGGTGATGGTCACCCACACCATGAACGACCTCAAACTGGCCGAACCGCACCTGACGGCCACCGCCTGGGGGTTCGTGGAACGCTCCGCCATGGTGTTCCTCGGCGGGCTGGCCGAGGGCGAGATGGGCAATCTGCGGGAGGTGTTCGGCCTCTCCCGCGCCGAGGTCTACCAACTCTCGGACTGGATCGCCGAGGCCCCGGTGGACGCCTGGACCGGCAAAGCCGGCTTGCGCCCCGGGGCGGGGAACTTCCTGCTCAAGACCGGCAAGGAGGCCGGGGTGCCCCTGCACGTTCAGCTCACCGACCTGGAGATCGACAACACCAACACCAACCGCGACTGGGACATGGTGCAGTGATGCTCGGAGACCCCCGCCCCGGCCGGCGCACCCAGCCGGCCTCGGCCGAGACCGGCTGGGTGCTAGCCGCCGGAGTCCTCACCGCCGTCCTCGGCGGGGCGCTGCTCTGGACGGTCGGGGCCTGGCTCGACCCCGCGACCCGCACCCACACCGCCGGCGGCCCGGTGGAGCTGCTGCTCGGCCAGGCCACCGGAAACGTACCGGTCGGTGGCGTGCAGCTGGCCGTGTTCGGTCTCGGCCTGGTGGTGCTGCTGGTGGTCGCGGCCGCCTTCGTCGTGGTGGTGCGCCGCACCCAGAAGACCCGGACCCGCATCGACCATCTAGCGCCGAAGATGGCCAAGGCCCGCGAGTTCGACGCCCTCACCGAGCCCCACGCCGCCCGGGATGCCGAGCGGCTCCGGGCCCTCGCCGCCGGGCCGGGGGTGCCGCTGGCCAAGCTGGTCTACAACGGCAAGCGGCTTTACGCCTCCTGGGAATGGGTGCAGATCTGGCTCATGGGACCCCGGGCGGGCAAGACCACCAGTGTGTGCGTCCCCCAGGTCCTGGAGACCAAGGGGCCCGTCGTGGCCACCTCGAACAAGCGCGACCTCGTGGACCTGACCCGCGGGCCCCGGTCCCGGACCGGGGTGGTGTGGGTCCACGACGTGCAGGGCATCATCGGGGAAGAACCCACCTGGTGGTGGAACCCGCTGTCCTTCATCACGGGGATGGAGCGGGCCGAGGCCCTGGCGGACATCTTCGTGTCCTCGGCCACCAGTGCCGGGGCCACCCAGGACGCCTACTTCGAGTCCGACGGCCGCCGGCTGCTGGCCATGCTCTTCTACGCGGCATCGGTGGGGGGGCAGGCCCATCACCGACGTGTTCGTCTGGGCCCAGGCCCCCGACGACAAGACCCCGCGGGACCTGTTGCTTGAGCATGGGCAGACGGCGGTGGCCGCCTCGCTGGCCAAGATCCAGCAGCTGACCCCGAAGCAGCGCGACGGCGTGTATGGGACCATGCGCCCCTGGGTCAACGTGCTGTCCTATGACCGGGTGGTGCCGTGGGTGCGGGACACCGGAGTGCTCGGCCGCGCCGAGTTCGACCCGAAACGCTTCGCGGCCTCCACCGACACCCTGTACCTGATCTCCAAGGAAGGTGCCGGGTCCACCCGGGCCATCGCCGGGGCCCTGGCGGTGGCGGTGCTGACCGAGGCCGAACAGATCGCCGCTCTGAACCCCGGCGGGCGGCTCTCCCCGCCGATGACCGGGGTCCTCGATGAGGTCGCCAACGTCGTGCGCTGGCGTCAGCTGCCGGACGTGTACTCGCACTACGGCTCCCGCGGGATCGTGCTGTCCTCCTTCTTCCAGGGCTGGGACCAGGGCCTGGAGGCTTTCGGCGAGAAGGGCATGAAGAAGCTCTGGAGTGCGGCGAACATCCGGGTCGCCGGGTCGGGCTTGTCGGACTCCGCGTTCCTGCCGTTTTTGTCCCAGCTCATCGGGGACCACGACGTCATCCGCCGCACCTCTTCCACCCAGAAGGGCGGCCGGTCCGTGTCCACCGCCATCCAGCGCGAACGCCTCCTGGACGTGGGCGACCTCGCCGCCCTGCCCCGCGGCCGTGCCGTGCTGTCGGCATCCGGTCTGCCGCCGGCGCTGGTGGAGCTGGAGCACTACAGCACCCAGCCCTACGGGCCCGACGTGACCGCCTCCAAGGACTACTACGAACAACTGGCCGCCCGAAACGCCGCCCAGCCATAGCAATACCACCTACAGCGGTCTTCAGTGGCTTCTAGATCTAAACCGCGTGAGGCGCCTTACGTGTCGAAGTCGATCTCGATGCGAAAGACATCGGCCCTGAGCCACGAGACGGTGAGTTCCACTGGACGGCTATTCTGGGCAACGGCATCGGTTCGTGAGCGGATGGAGATGACCGGCGGGCGACCGCTGAGGCCGAGATGCTCGGCGACTTCCGGTGTCGCTGGATCGATAGCGACCCCGAACCATCCTCGTACGGGCTGGAGTCTGTAGTGATCAGCCAGCACGTCGTGCAGCGATGCGGACGGCTCGAGAACTTGGGGCAAGTCAGGGACCAGGTGCGTATCGAGGAAGGTTTCGGCGAATCCGACCAGTTCATCGTCGATGTACCGGTCACGTGAGATCACCAGCACCTGCTGCCTCGCGCCGATGTTCATCCGGCGGCGGACCTCGGGTGGCGGGTATTCGAGGCGCCAGCCCGTGGTGCGCACCTCGGGGGTGAGCCCGGCGCTACGAACACTCTGACTCCACGACGGCGGATGATGTCGACTGATCGTGTAATCGACTCGTCGGGAGACGTATGTTCCGCTTCCCTGTCGCCGACGAACAAGGTAGCGCCTCTCCAGCTCAGCCAGTGCTGCCCGCGCGGTGAGTCGGCTGACCCCGAGCTGACCGGCAAGCTCGTCTTCTGACGGCAGGCGAGTCCCCACGGGCTGGTCAGCGATCTGCTCAGCGAGGGAGTCCGCGGCGGCCAGGTACAACGGGGTGCGAGAGGCAGGCTTCTTCGTCTTGCTGTGATCGATAGGACCGATCATAGGGCAGTAGGCGTTCCAGCAGATCCCACGCCACACGGGCGGTTGACGGCTCCGTGTGGTTCATGCCCTGCAAGGGCCTGCAGTATGGCAGTGGCGGCGTGCTCCTCAATTTTGAGACGAGTCGCGGCCACGGCAGATCCCAGGTGTGGCGTGAACAGCGTGCGGTCCTGCATCGCCAACAGCTCGGCGGAGATGGCAGCGGGCCGGTCCGGTCGGGACAGGTCCTCGAACTCGAAAACGTCAGCCGCGAAGCCACCGAGCTGTCCGGCGCGTAGGAGCTCGATCACCGCGGATTCGTCGACGACGGAGCCGCGGCCGACGTTGACGAGTAGCGCCCCCGGTCGTATTGACTCGAGCCGATTCCGGTCGAGCAAGTGGACTGTCTCCGCCGACAGTGGGGCGCAGACCACAACAGCGTCGCTGCGCTCCAGCAGGTCGGACAGGTCCGCACGCCGGATGTCGAGTAGTGCTTCATCGGCCGCCGATAGCGGTTCAGGGTCGAAGTAGAGCAACTCGGGTGCGAATCCCCGCAACATCCGTGCAACAGCCCGGCCGAGGTTGCCTGCCCCTACGATGCCGATCGTCGATCCTACGAGGGTCCTCCCGTAGAGCGTCGGCCGCCACCCGGCGAAATTCGAGCGCACCCGGCGGTCCCCGGCGGTGATGTTCCGCGCGAGCCCGATGAGCAGTCCGACCGCCAGTTCTGCAGTGGGCTCGGTCAGGAGGTCCTCGACCCTGGTCAGCCAGATGCCTCGCTCTGTGCAAGCCTCGACGTCGATGTTGTCGTTCCCTTTGAGGGCTCCCGCGACCACCTTCAGGTTGGGGCATGAGTCGAGGAGCTCTGCATCGACCCGGTCGGGCATGAACACCATCAATCCTTCGGCCTCTGCTGCGCGGCGCCGCACCTCGGAGGCCGGGAGACTGCTGTCGCTCTGGTTGGCGACAACTTCGCAGCTTTCGCTGAGCAATTCGAGGATCGGCGCATGCACGCGGTGCGTCAGTACGACCTTCGGACGTCGACTGTGTTGTTTCATTGGAACCTCTTTCGCAACGCTCCGCCGAGAGCGTCGACTACGGTCACGGTGGCCAGGATGACGAGCAGGATTGCGGCGACCTCGTCGTACTGGAGGGTTCGCAGGGCGGCGATGAGTTCGAAGCCGATGCCGCCGGCGCCGACGACCCCGACGACGATCGACGCTCGGAAATTGAGCTCCCACCTGTAGACGGTGACGTCGGCCATCTGCGGCAGCACCTGGGGCAGGATGCCGTGGAGAATCACTTGGGCCGGGCCGGCTCCTGTCGCCCTGGCGGCCTCGACAGGGGCTTCGGCAGCGTGCTCAATCGCTTCGGCGAAGAACTTTCCCACCATGCCGGCAGAATGGATCCCCAATGCCAAAGCCCCGGGCAGCGCGCCGAAGCCGACGGCGGCGACGAATACGATCGCCATGATCAGTTCGGGCACTGATCGCAGCACGTTCAGGATGAGCCGCGCGACCCAGTAGATCGCCGGGTGCGGTGAGGTGTTGCGTGCTCCGAGCAATGCGAGAGGGACGGAGAGCAGCACAGCCAGTGCTGTGGCCGCGATGCTCATTGTCATCGAGTCGAGCAGGGGCCCCCACCAGCTGTTCAGATGGGTGAAGTCCGGCACCCACATCTCGCTGAGCAGGTCGGCAATGTCGGCGAGGCCTGTGACCATGCGGTTGGCGTCGAGCAGACCCACGGCCCAGGCACTCAGGATCACCGCGACGAGGATCAAGCCCGTGATGGAGAACGAGCGCCTCCAGCCGGATTGTGCCTGGTCGGTGATTCGCTGGTATTCCTGCTCTCTGCGATCCTCGCGCGGCACGCTGACCGCGGGGCTGCTCACTGGTAATCCTCGAGATCGATGTCGAGCAGCGGAGCGAGGTCGCGAATCTGATCGTAGTCCGAATCGGCAACCTCTGCGAAGCCGGCGGCTCCGAATGGTTCGAGCACCTCGGGATCGTCGAGTTCCAGGAACGCCGCCCGCAGCTTCTCCTTCAGGTCCTCGGGCAGATTGGACTGCATCGTCCAGGGGTAGTTGGCATAGGGATCCGATTCCTGGACTTTCACGACAGTCTCGGAGTCGATGAGCCCCTCCTCGACCATGCGCTCATAGATGGGCAAGCTCATGCCCCCCGCGTCCGCATTGGCGTTCTGCACTGCCAAGGCCACAGCATCATGGGAGTCGACGTGCTGTTCCTCGTAGTCACCCTGGTCTACTCGGAGGTCCGCCTCTTCGGCGAGCATGGCCTTGGGAATGAGGTGACTGGACGTGCTGGCCTGGTCTCCCCACGCAACGGTCTTGCCGGCGACATCCGCGAGGTCCTCGATGCCGGAATCCGCGTTGGCGATGAACACTGCCTGGTATGTCGGGTCCTCACCCTCGACTTCCTGCAGGGCGGCGAAGGGCTCGATGTCGGCCTTCTCCTGGGCGAGGACGTAGGACAGAGGGCCGAAGTAGCCGAGGTCGATGCGGCCGCGGGCCATCGCCTCGATCATCGAGGAGTAATCGGTCGTCACCACGAGCTCGACGTCAAGCGCGAGTTCCTTTTCGAGGTGCTCCTTGAGGGGCTCATTGTTCTTGATCACCTCCAACGCGTTCTCGTCGGGAAGCAGCGCAACGCGGAGGGTTTCCGGGGCGGTGGTTGCCTCTGAACTGGCACCACAACCGGAGAGGACGAAGGTGAAGGCAGTCGTTACAGCGATCGCGGCAGTCGCCAAGCGGGTGGGTCTAGGCATGGGAATTCACTCCTGTTTCAGCAGTTCGGAAGGTGGTCGATCTCGGGGGTGGCGGTCGAGGTTATTGAGTCCTGAGCGTTTGCTAGTCAGCAGAAGTCGGCAGCGAAACGGTCTGTGCCGACAGTGGAAGGGCATCGGCCTGCTCGTCGGCGGGCACGCCGCCGTAAATCACCAGCAAATCCTCATCGGTGACCCCGGCTGCAGGGCCGTCGTAGACGATTTCCCCGTGTGCCAGGCCGACGATGCGGTCGGCGTGCTCGAGCGCGAGGTCGACCTGGTGGAGGCTGGCAACCAGGGTGATGCCGTTCTCCTGACAGACTCGGCGCAGCAGCTCCATCACGCGACGCGCAGAGTTGGGATCGAGGCTGGCGACCGGCTCATCGGCAAGGATCAGGTCCGGTTGCTGCGCGAGCGCTCGAGCGATGCCTACTCGCTGCTGCATGCCACCGCTCAGGTTGTCTACCCGGGTCAGGGCCTTGTCCAGCAGTCCGACGCGTTCGAGCGCTTCGAGCGCGATGCGCTGGTCGCCGCGACTGGAGGGCAGGATGCTCTGCCAGAAGCTGTGATAACCGACCCGGCCGAGGAGCACGTTGCGCAAGGCCGAGAAGCGTGGGATCAGCTGGTGGTGTTGGAATACCATCCCCGTGCGGCGGCGGTGTCGACGCAATTCGCGGCGGGAGTCGAGTGACGCCGTCCCGTCAACCCGCACGGAGCCGGTGGTGGGTTTGACGAGCAGGTTCATGCATCGCAGCAAGGTCGACTTGCCGGCACCCGACGGGCCGAGCAGCACGGTGACTTTTCCGCGCTCGATCGACAGATCGGTTCGGGCCAATGCTTGAACGCCGCCTTCGTAAGTCTTGCTGACATCGACGAGCTCTATCATGAAAGTCCTCTATACGAGTGCGCTGTACGAGTGAAAACGTATAGAGGACTTGTGAAGTCCGGGCGCTGTGGGAGACAACGGTTTGTGAACCCCGATGAAACAGCCCGTTCACCCACAGCAGTTAAGGCGGCGTACACATCCAGGCAAGAAGCAAATGTCAGGCTGATCAGCCATGACACCCTTTACCCCGGACGGCGCAGTGAGCGATCTGGTGATCGGCCATGCCTCCGCCGTGCTGCCGGACGTGGTCATCGAGGACGCCAGGCTAGTCGTGCGTGGTGGCCGGATTGCGCACGTCGGGCCGCATCCTCCCGGGGCCTCCTGTGACCTCGATGTTCGCGGGGCATACCTGCTGCCGGGCCTCATCGACGTCCACAGCGACATGTTGTCGCGCGAGATGAGGCCCCGGCCGGGAGTCGTCCTCGATCCGAGTCTTGCCATTGCATCGGCTGGTGCGCGCCTTCGAGCTGCGGGGACCACCACGGTCCTCCACGGGCTGGCGTTCCAGGAGCGATCGATTGTAGGGACCGCCATTGACTCTCCTGCCGCGTCCGAGCTTTCGGAAGCCCTCGCTTGCACGGACGACAGGCAAGTCGACCACCAGGTCCTGCATCGGCTCGACGTACGCTGCGAATACGGCCGCGAACTGCTCGAGAAGGAACTTGAGCCGCGAGCCGAGCTCTTATCCCGTCCTGCTGACCGCTCCGGAAGCCCGGCGCCTGAGGGCCGGGGCGCAGGTGTGCCGGTCGTGTCATATGAAGACCACACGCCCGGACAGGGGCAATTCGCAGATCCGATGACGATGCAGCGCTGGCTCGTGCTGAACGAGGGAATGTCGCAGGATGACGCCGCCGACCACGTCGAATGGTGGCGCAGCAGCCGCGAGAAACGACAGGGCGTGCGGGATCGCGTGCTTGCATGGCTGGAAAGCCTTGCCCGGAAGGGCCTGATCCGGCTCTTCGGTCATGACTTGGCGACGCGGGACGACGTCGAAGCGGCGGCCGCGCTCGGATGTTCGGTGGCAGAGTTCCCGACGACGTTAGAAGCGGCGCGCGCCGCCCGAGACCAGGGAATGCTCGTCATCGCTGGAGCGCCGAACGTCGTTCGGGGTAGGTCCCACACGGGAAATGTTTCTGCGGCTGAGCTTGTATCTGCTGGCCTGGTGGATGGGCTCGCGAGCGACTACATTCCAACGTCGCTGCTGCCGAGTGTGGTGCGGCTGGTGAGCCAGAGAATCGCGACACTCCCAGAAGCCGTGCGTCTCGTCACCTCGGGACCGGCCGCGTGCGTCGGTCTCGACGACCGCGGCACCCTCACAGAGGGAACGGTCGCCGACCTGGTACTCGTCGATTTCAGCAAGACGTGGCCCTCGGCGATCACGATGAGAGCCGCCACTGCTGCTGAAGTGTGAACACGTCCGACGTGTGGCTTAGCTCGAGACCGTGTTGACCGAGATCGGTTTGGTGGAGATCCAGGCGTCGCGGAACCGTGACGGGCCGCTCACACCGGTGATCGTGCCCGAGCGCAAACACCACTTGGAGGGGATCGACCAGATCGTGAGCCGAGCGCCCCAGGCCTGGAGAATCAAAGAATGACTTGGATCCTCTCCGGGCCCTCGCCGAACCCCCGCTCGATGGTCGATTACAGTTCGTAACGCTCTAAGTCGATCTTGCAACTTTGATAGCTTCGGCGGATGAATCCTGTTCGTTCGACGATCTGCACCTGCATTCTCGACCTCACCAGTGCGCGGGTCGGCCCGACCGTCGTCGACCCCGGCTGCCTGTGGCACGGGGTGGAAATCGGGGACCACGTACTGAATCGCCCCGGGTTTAATGGAGACATCGATAACCCGGAAGGATGGGCGGCATGGTCGCACCACGAAAGTACCCCGACGAGCTACGCGAGCGAGCCACGAGGATGGCGATCGATGCGCGCAAAGATCCCGAAGCTCGCAGGGGCGCGTTCAATCGGATCGGCGAGCAACTCGGTGTCCACCCCGAAGCGCTGCGTACCTGGGTGAAGAAGGCCGAGGTTGATGAAGGCCTCAGGCCGGGTACTACGTCGGAAGACGCGGCTCGGATGGCGGAGCTTGAACGGGAGAACCGCGAGCTCAGGCGCGCGAACACGATCCTGCGGCAAGCCTCGGCTTTCTTCGCGGCGGAGCTCGACCGCCCCTCGCGGTGATGTGCGCGTTCATCGACGCGCACAGGGATGAGCACGGGGTCGAGCCGATCTGCAGGGTGC
>NZ_HE978602.1:36085-65657 GCF_000285835.1 Brevibacterium senegalense | reverse complement strand
TACCGACGTGGCTGTGGCCGACTGAAGAGTCGCATTAGTCGGGCGTTTGCAAGCAACAGGAGCTCCGGCATCAGCTTTTCCCGACCCATTGACCGGTTGCATTCGTTGCGAGCCGGGCGCCAGGACCAGGAGTTCGGGGTCGGCGCGGACAGGGCACGCTCACCGCTGGCCGTGCCCCAACACCGGGGCGACCCGGTCCGGGGCCTTGCGCGCTGGCGGCGTCGCATCGGCCAACGCCTGACGCACCGTGCGACGGTGGACTTTGTGCTTCACCGCCAGTGCGCGGATCGACATCTCTTCATCCCTGTGGTCTCGCCGGATATTCTCGAACTGCTCCACTCTCGACAACTCCTTCATCAGTCCCTGCCTCTTCGTGATCGCCTTGCCAGACGATCCGAACAGTAGGGGAGGTAGGTCGAGGGTGGGGCCAAATCAGAGCATCAAAACCGCTCCAGGTGGGGCCATTTCAGAGTGTCATACTCAGTCGCGGCGTCGCCGTCCCCCTTCGACCGGTTGACGCTCGATTCGACGGCCAGCAGGTTGATCGGGTCGTTCGCCAGCGCGACGCGCTCGTCCGCGGACAGCCCCTGCGCACCGGTCTGCCACGCGTTCGACAGGGCCACGACGTGGTCGATGTCGATGTTGTTGCCGTCGCCGCGGATGAAGTCGAACGTGTCCCCCGTGTAGTCGGAGGTCAGCGTCCCGCCCAGCACGATGCACCCGCCGGTCTTGAGCGTCAGGCCGGTCAGGTCGCGCCGCAGCACGTCGTTGCGGGTGTCGCAGCCGTTGCGGTCCGTGTCTTCGCGCCAGCGGAAGAGGTCGCGGTCGTAGCCGGTCTTCGGCGCCCGCCCCTTGATCTCCAGTTCGTACAGCATCTGCAGCGCGCTGCCGGATTCCGCGTCGTCCGGGTCTGGTGCGTCGCGCTCGCTCGACTCGTCGTCGGCCGTCCGGGTCGCCGTGGGCGTGGGGCTGGGGTCCGCCGTCGCCGAGGCCGTCGTCGCCTCCGCCGTCGCGGCCACCTCCTGCTCGTCGGTGAGGTCGACGCCGGACTCGTCGCATCCCGAAAGCGCGAGTGCGGCGATCACCGCGACCGTCGATCCGACCGCCGCACCACGCGAACGCCACCACGAACCGGCCACTGCCACCGCTGCTTCCCACCCGTGAGCTTCGACTATTCGAAACTCGGCTCAGAGCAGTATGCCCGGCCCGCGATCGGAATGCATGCCGGTGAGAAGTCCAGACGGCGTGAGTTCCGCCTCAGCGCCGCATTCTCGCGATGCACCGGGTGCGTGTCTGCCACACCCCCGCTCGCGGGGTCCCGCCGGACCCTCTCACCGCGTGTCGCAGATCGACCCTCGGATCGTTCGCCTGATCGCTTCCACGCACACACGCTCCCCCACTCAGTCGTTCACCAGTGGGATGAGGTCCGTGGCGATGCGCTCCAGCTCCTCGTGCAGGGGTGACGCCTGGATGAGCAGCAGGTTCAGCCCCGCTTCCTCGTACGCTCGGATCTTCTCCGCGACCTGCTCCGGGGTGCCCACCAGCTCCGGTCGCAGCGCGCGGGTGCCCACGGAGTACTCGCGCTTCGACACCTCGACGTCCAGGTTGGAATGGGTCGTGAACTCCTCGAAGGACGCATACCCCGGCGAGTTCGGATCGACCGTCGTGATGCGCTCCAGCTCCCTGCGCGCCTCCGCCTCCGTGTCGCGGATGATGATGTACGCACTCATCCCGATCGAGCCGAACGGCCCGCCCTGCAGGCGCTCGCGGCGGGCGTTCACGTCCGCCGCCTTCTCCCGGATCTCCTCGATCGTCCCGCCATGGGTGACGTACGAGTCCGCGAAGCCCGCGATCGCCTCGCGTCCGCCCTCGGACTCACCGCCGGCGTAGAACTGCGGCAGGCGGGCGGGCTTGGGCTCGACGACCGTTCCCTCGATGTCGAAGTACTCCCCGTGCTGGCTGTACGGCGACTCCGTCAGCAGCCCCCGCAGTGCGTCGACGAACTCGCGGCAGTGCACGTAGCGGTCGTCGTGCGAGGGGAACACGCCGCCGAACTGCTTCGCCTCCTCCGCCCACCACGCCGCCACGACGTTGAGAGAGAGCCGGTCGCCGGAGATGTCCGCCAGCGTTGAGAGGCGCTTCGCCGTCACCTGCGGGTTGTGATAGCCGGGCCGGATCGCGGTCAGCACCTCGATCTGATCCGTCACCGCGGCGATCGCGGTGGCCAGCGACCACGCCTCGAGGCTGGGCGCCTCCGGTCCCTTGCGGTCATTCAGGTAGAGCTCCGGCACCAGGGTGAGGTCGAAGCCAAGACGGTCGGCCTGCGTGCTGATCCGCTTGATGTAGTCCCACGTGGGCGGCATGCCCTCGTCCTCGATGTTGCGCAGGAAGCCGCCGTAGACGGGGGTCCAGTAGCCGAATCGCATGTCAGTGTCCTTCCGAGTCGTGCGAGAAGTGATGGGCACCCACCGCGTCCAGCGCCCGCTCCAGGTCCGCCTGCAGGTCCGCGACGTCCTCGAGGCCCACGGACAGGCGGATGGTTGTGAGGTCGATCCCGGCCTCGGCACGGCCTGCGGCGTTCAGGCGCGAGTGCGTCATCGTCGCCGGGTGGACGACCAGGGACCGCGCGTCCCCGATGTTGGCGGCGAGCGCGAACAGCTCCAGCGCATCGACGAACGTCTCGACGGAGTCCGCTCCCGTCGCCAGGTCGAACGCGAACACACCGCCCACACCGTCCGGGAACAGTCGCTGGGCACGCGCGTGCTCCGGGCGATCCGGCAGCCCGGGGTGATGGACGCGCGCCACCTCCGGCCGCCCTGCCAAGAACTGCGCCAGCTGCAGCGCGGTCGCAGTCTGCCGCTGCACGCGCAGGTCCAGGGTCTCGATGCCCACGAGGATCTGCGCCGCGGTCGCCGGCGCCAGCGTGGGCCCCAGATCATGGACGACCTTGGACCGCGCCAGCACCAGGAACGGCGTCCGTCCCCCGGTCCCGTCGAACGCCTCCGTGAAGACAAGGCCACCGAACCGCGGATACGGAGCAGTCAGCCGCGGCCACCGCTTTGGCCGCGCGGTGAAGTCGAACGTGCCCGCATCGACCAGGGCACCCGCGATCGCGATGCCGTGCCCGCCCAGGTACTTCGTCGCGGAATGCACGACGATGTCCGCCCCGTGCTCGATCGGCCGGTGCAGGGTGGGCGTCCCCATCGTGTTGTCGACGATGACGGGCACATCTGCCGCATGCGCGATCCGGGCGATCTCCGGCAGGTCCGGGATCGTCAGGACAGGGTTGCCCACGGATTCCAGGAGCACCGCCCGCGTCGTCTCCCGCAGCGCCCCGGCCCAGGCCCCGTGGTCCAGCGGGTCGACGAGAGTCACCTCGATCCCCAGGTCCGCCAGCGTGTCCCCCAGTAGGTCTGACGTCCCGCCGTAGAGCTTGTTCGACGCGACGATGTGGTGCTGCCCCGGCCCGGCGGCGGCGATGAGCGTGAGCAGTGCCGCGGCGACAGCCGCCTGCCCGGACCCCACCGCGATGGCTCCCACACCGCCCTCCAGCGCCGCGATCCGGCGCTCCAGCACCGCGTTCGTCGGGTTGGCGTTGCGGCTGTAGATGTTGCCCACCCGCGTGAGCGCGAAGGTGTCTCGCGCCGCGGCGAAGGACTCGAACTCATAGGCCGCGGACTGGTACACCGGCACCGTCACCGTGTTCTGCGGCTCCCCGGGCGTGTACCCCGCGTGGATCTGCCGCGTCGCCGGCCCCTCGCTGCGCGTCATCGCCGCACTCCTCTTCTCCGCCTTCGCGTCGTCATCGGCACCGCCCCGCTCCCGCAGATCGTCGGGCATCGCAGCCACAGATCGCCGTGGTGCGACGGTCGGCGCCGTCTCCGCACATCCTGGTCCGCCGCCCAAGCCCACTCCCAATCGCGTGACGCTCTGCGTCGTTCCGCGTCGCCTCCGTGACACCCCGCGTCATCGGATGAACGTCTGGCACGCACCGGGCCGCCGGACCGTGCACGGTGATCCGGAACACCCACGACCATCCGCGACCACGAGGAGACGAGGCACCCATGACGCACGGCACCCGCCCGCAGCGGCGCCCGCACCTGACCCGGCGCCAGTTCTCCCTCCTCGCCGGTGCCGCTCTGGGCACCGCCGCGCTGGCGGTCCCCCGGATCGCGTCCGCGGACACCGCCGCCGAGGCCGCACCCACCCCGGGCGGATCCCTCACCTGGGGCTGGCGGCTGCCGTCGACGTGGGACTCGTCCCGCGGCATCGGCTACGACGTCCACGTCCTCTCCCTCGTCTACGCGGGCCTCACCCGGCTGGGCCCGGACGGCGAGCTGGAGCCGGACCTCGCCCACTCGTGGACCTACAACGAGGCGGGCGATGCGGTGACGTTCCACCTGCGTCCCGGCCTCGTCTACAGCGACGGCGCGCCGCTGACGGCAGAGGCGGTCAAGGCGGGCCTCGAGCGCAGCCGCGATCTGCCCGGCGCCACGAGTGCGCAGTCGCTGGCGGTCATCGAGGACATCACCGCGGCCTCGGCAACGGACGTGACCCTTCACCTGGCGGACGCGAACCACCAGGTGCCGCTGCTGCTGGCCGGGCTCATCGGCCACCTCGTCTCCCCGCAGGCCATCGCGGACGGTGTGGAGCTCAATGTCGCCCCCGTGGGCGCGGGCCCGTTCGTCCTCGACGAGCTGGTCCCCGGCTCGCACGCGAGTCTGCGCCGGAATCCCGATCACTGGAATGCGGAGGAGATCCTTCTCGACGAGCTGCGCGTCGTCAACCGCCCCGCCGAGGCTGTCGCCTACGCCGGCCTGTCCTCCGGCCAGTACGACCTCGCCCACATCGACGACTCGCAGATCCTGCCGCTGCAGCAGGCCGGGTTCCGCATCGAGGCGGGCACGTGCTTCAACGTCCACACGATCGAGATGAACAATCGGCACGCCCCCTTCGACGACCCCCGCGTCGTCGAGGCCTTCAACCGCGCGATCGACCGCGACGCGATCGTCGACAGCGTCTTCTTCGGCCACGGCGAGGCCGACTGGCAGCCGTTCACCCGCGACCTGCAGGGCTACGACCCCGGCCTGGACCGGCACTGGGACCACGACCCGGACCGCGCTCGCGCCCTCCTGGACGAGGCCGGCCACGATCGCATTCCCGTCACCCTCCACATCTACGGCGACGCCGGGAACGAGGCGACCGTCAAGTGGTCCGAGGTCGTCCAGGCACAGGTCGCGCAGGTGGGCTTCGACCTCACGATCGAGCTGGCACCGCCCGGATCCGGGCAGAAGGCCGCGCACTCCTACACCCTCTACGCCTACTCGTTCTCCGGGCGCGAATCGCCCGTCCAGGCACTCGAGGTCCTCTACGACGAAGGCGGGTGGATGAACATCTCCGAGCAGCACCCCGACGAGTTCCCGGCCGCACTCCAGAAAGTGCGCCGCACCCCGCTCGACTCCCCCGACTACCTGCCCGCACTGCAGGAGGCGACGCGACTGGCGGTCGTGGGCGCCACCCCGCACGTGTGGCTGCTCAACTGGAACCGCGCGCACGCGCTGAACGACCGGGTCACCGGTTTCAAGCACTGCCGCCACACTCAGCGCTTCGAGGGCGTGGGGGTCACGGCATGAGCACCGAGCCCACCACCGCACCCGGCCCCCGCACCGGTGCCGCGACCGGTCACGGCACCCCGGCCTCGGCCGAAGCCGTCTCCGGTCCCGCAATCGCGTCCCGCGCCGCCGCCCGCGCCCGAGGCCTGGGTCGCCTCGCCGTCACCGCCATCGTCCGCGCAGTGCCGGTCCTGCTGCTGACCGCCGCGGTCACGTTCGCCTTGGGTGCGTTCGCGAAGCAGGAGCCGGCGGACCTGCTCCTGGGCGAGGCCGCGACCCCGGAGGCGCTCGCCGAGCTCAACCACGAGCTGGGCCGCGACCGCCCCCTCGTCGTCCAGTTCGGCTCGTGGGTGTGGAACGCGCTGCAGGGTGACCTGGGCACCAGCTGGTTCACCGGCATCCCGCTGACGGAGACTCTGGCCGACCGGATCCCCGTGAGCCTGTCGATCGCCGGTCTCGCGCTGGTCATCGCGGTCGTCGTGGGCGGGAGCGCGGGCATCCTCGCGGCGACCCGGCGCGGCGGGTGGATCGACGCGACGGTGACGGTGCTCGCCTCGACGCTCGCGACCCTGCCGCCGTTCGTCGTCTCGATCCTCCTCATCCTGCTCTTCGGCGTCGCGGTGCCGATCCTGCCCACCGGCGGCTACGTGCCCTTCGCGCAGGATCCGGCCGGCTGGCTCGCCTGCATCATCCTCCCGGCGATCGCGCTGTCGCTCGAGGCCGCGGCGGACATCGCCCGGCAGCTGCGGACCGCGCTGGTCGCCAGCTTCGAGGAGAACTTCGTGCTGGGCGCCCGGCTGCGCGGCCTGTCCCAGCGACGGATCCTCGCTCGCTACACCCTGCCGCACGCGGCCGGTCCGGCCCTGTCCGTCATCGGCATCCAGGTGCCGCGGCTGGTGGGCGGCGCCATCATCGCGGAGCAGATCTTCTCCCTCCCCGGCCTCGGCCTCCTGGCCTACGAGGGCGCGACGCAGGGCGACATGCCGGTCGTCCTGGGCGCCGTCATGGTGACGGTCGTCGTCGTGCTCGCCAGCACCGTCGTCCTCGACCTGCTGCTGGCGGCCCTGCATCCGCAGGACCGCACCGGATCCCGCTCGCGCTCGACCAGGGAGACCCCATGACCGCGCTCCGCACGCTCCTGACCCGTCCCAGCGCCGCCGTCGCGCTCGCGGTCCTCGTCATCGTCGCGCTCGTCGTGGCGTTCGGCGAGCTGATCGCCCCGCACGACCCGCTCGCGCAGAACACGGCGGATGTTCTCGCCGGACCGTCCGCCGCGCACTGGCTGGGCACGGACTACCTGGGCCGCGACATCCTGTCCCGCCTGCTCGCCGGCACGCGCCTGTCCGTGCTGGCCGCCGCCGAGGCCGTGCTCGTCGCCCTGCTCCTGGGCACCACCGCGGCTCTCACCGCCGTGTTCGGCCCGCGGCCGATCCGGTGGGTCGTCGAGCGGGTCGTCGATTCGTTCATGGCGCTGCCCTTCATCACGTTCGCCGTGGCGATCGGCGCGCTGCTGGGCAACAGCATCCACGCGGCGATGGTCGCGGTGGGAGTGCTGGCCGCACCCACGTTCGTCCGCGTCGTCCGTGCCGCGGTGCTGCGGACGGCGCAGTCGCAGTATGTGGAGGCCGCGCGCCTCTTCGGTGTGCCCGTCGTCCGGATCGTCCTCACGCACGTGCTGCCGCGGATCGTGCCGGTGCTGCTCGTGACCTCGGCCAGCGCGTTGGCGGCCAGCCTGCTGGTCGTCGCGAGCCTCACGTTCCTGGGTGTGGGCGTCCAGCCGCCAGCTCCCACGTGGGGTGGGATGCTCTCTGCCGACCTGTCCTACCTCGCGCTGCGCCCCTTCAACCCGGTGGCACCGGCGCTGGCAATCATGGTGACCGTCGCGGCGCTGGGCATCCTCGCAGACCGCATCCGCGACCTTCCCCAGACCCGCATCGACGAGGACGGGGAGAGCGCGGATACGGAGATCGAGCACGCGCAGCCCCGCGACACCGCAGCATCCGGTGACGACGCTGCGGAGTCTGTCCGGACGGCCGACGCGCACGTCCCGGCCGATGCCGGAACTGGCCCGGAGCAGGAGGTCACCTCGGGTTCGGAACCGGCTGCGGCCTCGGGGGCGGTTTCGTCCGGGGCCTGGGGCACGGCATCGGATGATCTCCTCACGATCGACGGGTTGCGGATCACCGCGGAGTCCGGCCGGCCGCTGGTGCGCGGGGTGGACCTGCGGGTGCCGCGCGGGGTCAGCGTGGGGATCCTGGGCGAGTCCGGGTCCGGCAAGACGTTGACGGTCAAGGCGCTGCTGGGCGCGCTGCCGGACGGCGTGGAGGTGGCCGGCGGGTCGATCGACTTCGCGGGTGAGCGGATCGGCAGCGTGTTCCAGGATCCGGCGACGTGGTTCGCCCCGCATCTGACGCTGGGCTCGCAGATCGATGAGGTGCTGCGGCATGCGCAGGGGATGACTCGGGCGGAGGCAGCGGAGCGGCGACGGGAGCTGCTGACGCACGTGGGGCTGGACGACCCGGACCGGGTCTCCGCCCAGTACGTCCACGAGCTGTCCGGCGGGATGATCCAGCGGATCCTCCTGGCGATCGCGGTGAGCGGCGAGCCGGATCTGCTCGTCGCGGACGAGGCCACGACCGCGCTGGACGTGACGGTGCAGGCCGAGGTGCTGGGCCTCATCCGCCGCCTGCGCGCCGAGCACGCGCTGTCCGTCCTCATGATCTCCCACGACCTGGCGGTGCTGGCGCACTCGTGCGAGTACCTCTACGTCTTCCGCGACGGCGTCATCGTCGAGGCCGGGCCCACCGATCAGGTGCTGCGCGCGCCCCAGCACCCGTACACGCGGGAGCTCGTCGCGGACCACACGGTCTTCGGGATCGAGGCCGTGCGCCGTGCGGCGGAGGAGGCGCAGCGCGAGGAGGCCGAGGCCGGACTCGCCGCAGATCAGACAGCAGACCCGACGACCGACCAGCCCAACGGCATGACCGCACCGACCGGACCCGGGAAGGGGACACAGAGGCCATGACATCGACGACGGCACTGACGACAGAGAGGTTCACGCCCCCAGAGGCGAGCGCACCGAGCGTCCTCCCCGAGGGCTCCCCGACTGCAGACCCCCGGACCGGTGACGACGCGCAATCCGCGGACGCGCTGCGCGTGGAGGGGCTCAGCGTGCGCTACGGCGCACGGACGGTGCTGCACGACGTGGACCTGCACGTGGGTCCGGGTGAGGTCGTGGGTCTCATCGGTGAGTCGGGCTCGGGGAAGACGTCGCTGGCCCGGACGGTGCTGGGCCTCGTGCCCGCGGCGGCCGGGTCGGTCGAGGTCGCGGGGCAGAGGGTCGACCGGTTCGGGCCGCCGCAGTGGCGCCGGTTCCGTCGCGCCGGGCACGCGCAGCAGGTGTTCCAGGATCCGCTCAGCAGCCTGGACGGACGCTTCACCGCGCTGCGGTCCGTCCTCGAGGGCACGCGCGAGGTTGTCCGCGGCGCCGAGGCGACGCGTCGCGCGGAGGATGCGCTGCGCCGGGTGGGGCTCGCGGAGCGCCTGTGGAACCGCCGGCCCGCGCAGCTGTCCGGCGGTCAGCGGCAGCGCGTGGCGATCGCGCGTGCGATCGCGGTGGACCCGGCGCTGCTCGTGTGCGATGAGCCGGTGAGTGCGCTCGATGCCTCGAGCCGGATCGAGGTGGTCCGGGCGCTCGCGGACGTCGCGCGATCCGGGACGGGGCTGCTCGTCATCTCGCACGATCTCTCGTCCCTGGGCGCGATCGCGGACCGCGTGCTCGTCCTTCACAACGGACACATCGTCGAGGACGGGACTGCGGCTCAAGTGCTCACCGCGCCGCAGCACCCCTACACGCAGACGCTCATCGCGGCGATCCCCACGATCGCCGCCTGAGTCACGACCCACACACGACCTGACCCGCGCGACACGACAGAACTCGTCACGACAGAAGGAGACAGCCATGGCAGAGATCCTGGGAATGATCTCGTCCCAGCGAGGTTCGGAGACCGACCCCGTCACCGGACCCGCCGTCGATCCGGGGTGGATCCGCGAGTTCGCCCGCGCGCACGAGGAGGCCGGGTTCGACCGCGTCCTCATCGGGTATTCCTCTGCGGCACCGGACGGATTCGCGATCGCGTCCGCCGTGCTCGCGGCGACGGAGAAGCTGGGGGTGCTCATCGCGCATCGTCCCGGGTTCGTCGCTCCCACGGTGCTGGCGCGGAAGCTCGCGACGCTCGATCAGCTGAGCGGTGGTGGTCGTGTGGCGGTGCACCACATCTCCGGAGGCTCGGACGCGGATCAGGCGCGCGACGGCGATTACACGACGAAGGCGCAGCGCTACGCGCGCACGGGTGAGTTCATGTCGGTCCTGCGCACCGCGCTCTCCGCCGAGGCACCGTTCGACCACGAGGGTGAGTACTACCGGCTCACGGGTGCGCACAGCTCCGTGAAGCCGGTGCATCCCGGCGGGATCCCCCTGTGGTTCGGAGGGCTGTCCCCGGATGCCGTGCAGGTAGGCGGGCAGCACGCGGATGTCTATGCGCTGTTCGGTGAGCCGCGGGCGCAGATCGCGGACCGGATTCAGGCGATCCGCGCGGTTGCGGCGCAGCACGGGAACACCGGCCTCGGCTTCTCCATGTCGACCCGTCCCGTGGTCGCGGCGACCGAGGACGAGGCCTGGGAGAAGGCCGACCGCCTCCTTGCGCAGGCGAGGGTCAACCTCGAGGCGGGGAAGGAGAACAACCCACTGCGCCTCGTCCACAAGGCCACGGAGGAGAAGACGGCGGAGTCCGCGGACCGCCTCCAGCGCCTGGCGCACGAGCGGGACGTGCACGATGAGCGCCTGTGGTTCGGCATCACGAAGCTGATGGGGCCGCAGGGCAACTCGAGCGGTCACGTGGGCACGGGCGAGCAGGTCGCCGCGTCCCTGCTGGAGTACTGGGACCTGGGCGTCGAGAACTTCCTCATGCGCGGCTTCGACCAGCTGGGCGACGTGCAGGACTGGGGCGTGCACCTGCTGCCGCACCTGCGGGCCGGCATCGAGGCGCGGACCCAGGCAGCTCGGGCGTCAGCGATCGCCTGAGGACGGAGTCGGGTCCGCTCGGGAGGTGGCCGGGGTCCCTCCGGGCAGCGGCACCCTGGCCGAGGCTAACAGCACCATAAACACATCGTTGTGATGCACTTCACGAAGAGATAGCATGTCGACGTTCCGCTCGGGCAAACTCGGGATGGGCCTCCGACGCCTTCCCTCGCACTGCCCGCACAGTCCCCGAACGAGTGCGAGGTATCTGTCGTGTCACAAGAGACCGCAGGGTCACAAGAGAACACAGCGCTGAAGAAGAGGCTCAGCCTCTTCACCATCGTCTGCATCTCTGCCGGATCCGTCTTGGGCGGCTGGCTCGCCGAGGCCCCCTACTGGTTCGAGATCACGGGCGCTGGGTCCGCGTTCGTCTTCCCTCTGCTCGCGGTCCTCCTCCTGCCGGTCGCCTTCGCCTTCGCCGAGCAGTCCGCGATGCTCCCGTTCGCGTCCTCCGTGGGCGTCTGGACGGCGAACTCCATGGGCAATGTCATCAGCTGGGCGACGCAGTGGATGTTCTTCCTCGTCCAAGTTGTCGAACCGCCGCTCGTGGCCTTCATCTTCGTCACCGTGCTCGGCTACTTCTTCACTATCGGCCCGGCGATGCAGGCGTTCCTCGCCATCCTCATCATGCTCATCTGGTACGTATTCTCGAACTTCAACATCGAGATCACCGGACGGCTGGCTGTCATCTTCTTCCTCGGGATGACGGCGATCACGCTCGTCGTCGCCGCCTACTACTTCTTCGGCGGCTACTGGAAGTTCGAGAACATCGGCCAGAACGGCGGGTTCTTCCCCCACGGCGGGCAAGGCGTCGTCATCGCCTCCTCGGTCCTCGTCCTCAAGTACATCGGGCTGGAGATACCCCCGACGCTCATCCAGGAGGCGAAGTTCCCGCCGAAGAAGATGGTCATCGCGATGCTCGCAGGACTGTTCGTCCCTGCGGTGATGTACTTCCTCGCGACCATGGCCCTGGGCGGCCTGGCCCCGCACCAGCTCATCGCCCAGCTCGCGATGCCGGGCCCCGAGCTGGTGGAAGAGCTCGGGATGCTCCGCATCTTCGCGATCCTCGACATCATCGCCGGTCTGCTCTTCGCGTTCACCACCCTCATGGGGTTCTGGGTGTCTTCAGCCCGCGTTCTCTACGGGGCCTCGCAGCTCCAGCACCTGCCGCCGATCTTCCAGCGGACGAACCGCTTCGGCCAGCCCTGGGTCGCCAACATCGTCGTGCTGGGCTTCGGCGTCTTCTTCGCGGTGTTCACCGGCTCGAACTGGGTGCAGTACATGTACACCCTCTCCGTCGTCGCGGCGGGAATCGTCTACCTGCTCGTCTGCCTGTCTGCGCTGATCCTCCGCTACCGCAGGCCGGAATGGGATCGGCCATTCACACTGCCGGCGGGAAAGGTCATCTACAGCATCGGCATCATCATCTCGGTCTTCGTCATCGTCGTCGGCGCCTCGGAGCTGCCGGGCGAGGCGATCCTGCCGATCATCGTCTACGTCATCATCGGCGCGCTCATCCCCCTGGCCATGCGCTTCTACCGGCGCAGCGGTCACGCAGACTGGTCACCCATCACGCTGACCCCGGCCGATGCGGACAAGGAGCCCTGATGGCAGACAATCACGACGACAAGGCGGCTCTCGACGAGTACTGGCGCGCCCTGCAGGCCAAGCGTGCTGACGGGCCGGGAGCGTCCGATTCTGGCTCGTTCGACACGACGACACCCATGGCACTGACGTTCGATCCCCAGGGGAGACGATGACACCTCCGGTTCCGCTGGCTCCTCATGCGCTCTCCATCGACGAGGCGGCCGCCCGGATCGAGAACGGTGAGCTCACCTCGCTCGACCTCACTCGGGCCGTTCTGGACGTCTGCGCCCGCCGTGACGACGAGTTGCGCGCGTACATCACCCGTGATGATGAGGTGGCACTCGCCCAGGCGGCCCGGGCGGATAGTGAGATGGCGGCCGGCAGACGCCTCGGCCCGCTCCACGGCATCCCCGTGGGCATCAAGGACAATCTCGATGTCGCAAACATGCGCACGACGTTGGGCTCAGCAGCGCACGCGGACCGGGTGCCCAGCACCACCGCGCCGGCCGTCCAGCGTCTCATCGATGCCGGCGCCGTCGTCATCGGGAAGAACAATCTCCACGAGTTCGCTCTCGGCGTCACCTCGGAGAACCCGCACTTCGGAGACGTGCGGAATCCGCACGACACCTCGCGGATCGCTGGCGGGTCGAGCGGCGGCGGAGCCGCCGCGATCGCGGCGGGCATGGCACTGGGTGCGCTCGGCACCGACACTTCGGGCTCGATCAGGATTCCGGCGTCCTGCTGTGGGGTCACAGGACTCAAGCCCACGTACGGCCTCGTGAGCACAGAAGGCTGCTTCCCGGAAGCGTGGAGCCTTGATCATGTCGGTCCGATGGCCCGAACCGTCAGCGGAGTGCGCCTGCTCCTCGACGCGATTGCGGAGCGTGCGACTGGAGAGACGGCAGACAGCGGCCCGGGGCAGTCGGACGGCGCCCCTCATGGCAGGCGCTTCACCGTCGGCATCAACGACGAATTCTATTTCTCCGGCATCGATCAGAGCGTGCAGTCAGTCGTCGATGCGGCGATGACCTCGATGCGCGCTGACCGCTTCGATTTCGTCGACGTCGAGATCCCGTACATCGGCGACGCCGAGTACGCCTTGACCATCATCGACACTGCAGAGACGACGACGGTCCACCGCCGCGACATCGTGGAGCGGCCGGAGATCTATGGAGATGACGTCCGTTTCCTCATCGAATGCGGTTTTCTCCCCACTGCCGTCGACTATCTCGAAGCCCAGCAGATGCGCAGTGTGCTTCGGAAATCCTTCGCCCGCGTGTTCGACTGCGTCGACGTCCTCATCAGCCCGACCATCCCCATTCCGGTGCCTGAGCTCGGACAGAAGTCCGCGCCGGTCGAGGGCACGCAGGTCGACGTCGTTGAGGCGATGATGCGCCTCGTAGGCCCGGCCAATCTCCTGGGACTGCCGGCGCTGTCCCTGCCGGTGGGCACGATCGGTGATCTGCCGGTGGGACTCCAGATCATCGGCGCGGCGGGGAATGACCGGCTCGTGCTCGACGTGGGCGAGGTGGTCGAACAGGTCGTAGGCTCAGCACCATGAGCGCACCCTCGATGAAGAGTTCAGACCGCCCCGCCGTTGTCTCCGCCTGGTACGACTTCGCCTCGAATCCGGACCGCGAGTCCCTCCGCGGCATGCTCTCCCCGGAAGTGACCTTCCGGTCGCCCGCAGTGCACACGCCGCAGGAAGGACCCCGGATCACGGAGGCCTACCTGTGGGCGGCGCTCCAGGTGCTGGGCCCCACGATCGAGTACGTCCACGAGTGGTTCGACGAGTCCTCGGCGGTCCTCATGTTCAACGCGACGATCGACGGCCGCGATGTGAGCGGCATCGACATCATCTCGTGGGATGAAGAGGGCCGGATCGTCGACTTCACCGTCATGGCGCGCCCCTTCAAGGGCCTCCAAGCGCTCATGACCGCGATGGGTGCGGAGATGGAGAAGCAGAAGAGCTGAACAGCTGCGGTCGGCCTGCGGTCCCGCCCGGTCACGTCATGCCTGCCGCACGTGCTCCCGCAGGTACTGGCCCGTCACGCTGTCCGACTCCTCCGCCACGCGGGCTGGCGTCCCCGTCACGACGATCCGGCCGCCGTCCGCGCCACCACCGGGTCCCATGTCGATGATGTGGTCCGCGTTCGCGATCATGTCGAGGTCGTGCTCGATGACCAGGACGGTCGCGCCCTGGTCCAGCAACCGCTGGAGCACGCGGATGAGGACGCGCACGTCGTCGGGGTGCAGGCCCACGGTCGGCTCGTCGAAGACGAACAGGGATTTAGTCTGCGCCTTGCCCAGCTCGGTCGCGAGCTTGAGCCGCTGAGCCTCGCCGCCGGACAGCGCCGGGGTCGCCTCGCCCAGGGTGAGGTAGCCCAGTCCCACGTCCGCCAGTGACTGCAGACGCGCGGACACCTTCCGCATGTCCGCCACGTGCGGGATCGCATCCGCGACCGTGAGCGCCAGCAGTTCCGGCAGCGAGATGTCGCCCTCCACCGCCGAGGCCCTCCGATGCTCATCCGCCTCCGGCGCGTACCGCCTGCCGTCGCAGTCGGTGCAGGGGATCTCGACGTCCGGCAGGAACTGCACGTCCAGCGTGATCTGCCCGGTGCCCTCGCACCGCGGGCACCGCAGACTGCCGGTGTTGAAGGAGAAGTCGCCCGCGCCCAGCCCGGCCTCCTTCGCCGAGGCCAACCGCGCGAACGCCCTCCGCAGGTCGTCCTGGACCCCGCTGTAGGTGGACACCGTCGACCGCACGTTGATCCCGATGGGTGTCGCGTCCACGACTTCGACCCGTTCGATCCCCTCTGCGCTCACGGTCGACACGTGCTCCGGCATGCTCGCGGTCCCGTTCACCCGTCGCGCACCGCCGCTGGCGCGCAGCGCGGGCACCAGGCTGTCGAGCACCAGCGTGCTCTTGCCGGACCCGGACACTCCGGTCACGACGGTGAGCCTCTCCTTGGGGATCGCGACATCCAGCGCGTGGACGGTGTGGATCGGTGCGGTCCGCAGGCGGATCTCACCGTGGGTGAACATCCCCTCCTCGCCCGAGGCCGTGCGCACCTGCACCTGCCACCGTCCCGTCAGGTGCCCGCCGATCCGCGAGGCAGGGTTCGCGTCGAGCTCCGCCACCGTGCCGGTGGCCACGACCGTGCCGCCGTCGCTGCCGGAGCCGGGACCGATCTCGATGAGGTGGTCTGCTTCCTTCAGCACGAGCGGGTCGTGGTCGACCATGACGACGGAGTTGCCCTCGGCCAGGAGGTCCGCGATGACGCCCTGCAGTCCCACGATGTTCGACGGGTGCAGGCCGATGGACGGCTCGTCCAGGACGTAGAGCACCCCAGTCGTCTCGTTCCGAACCGCCCGCGCCAGCTGGACCCGCTGCAGTTCGCCAGTCGACAGAGTGGACGCGGCGCGGTCCAGGCTCAGGTAGCCCAGCCCCAGGTCCAGCAGTCGCCGGGCGATCCCTCGCAGCGCCTCGATGAGGCTCGCCGCCATCGGGTGCATCTCCACCGGCAGCGTGTCCGGCACTGTGTCCACCCACTCCACGAGGCCGTCGAGCGTCAGCTCGGTCACGTCCACCAGCCCGTCCTCGCCGATGCGCGGTGCGGCAGCCTCCGGCGACAGCCTGGTCCCGCGGCACTCAGGACACACCCGCTCGACGAGGAACCGGCTGACCCGGGCCAGGCGCTTCTCATCCGTCGCCCGCTTGAGCTCCTCCGTCACCGTGAGTCGCGCGTTGCGGAAGGTGAAGTCCAGTTCGTGCACGCCCTTCTTGGACGTGACGCTGATGTGCTTCTTCTCCTCCGGACCATCGAGCACGATCGCCCGCTCCCCATCTGTCAGCTCGCGCCAGGGCACATCGGTGCGGACGCCGAACTCACGGGCGATCTGCGGCTGCACATTGAACCCGAACATCTGCCAGGGGATGACGGTGCCGTCGTCGATGCTCATGCCCTCATCGCGGATGAGCGCGGCATCGTCGACCTCCCGGACCGTCCCGATCCCCTGACACGTGGGGCAGGCGCCGGCGGAGTTGAAGGCGAGCGCTTCCGCACCGGGAGCCTCGAAGGTCACGTCGCAGACTGGGCACGTGAGCGGCTGCTCCTGCGCGACCAGCAGGGTGGGCTCGTGCCGGTGCCCGTTGGGGCACACGTGGGAGGCCAGCCGGGAGAACATGAGGCGGACGACGTTGAGCAGCTCCGTCGATGTGCCGAAGGTCGAGCGCACGCCGGGGACGCCGGGGCGCTGACGCAGGGCGAGCGCGGCGGGCACGTGACGGACGCGGTCGACGTCCGCTCGTGCAGCCTGACTCATCCGCCGCCGGGTGTAGGTCGACAGAGCCTCGATGTAGCGGCGCGATCCCTCTGCGTAGAGCACACCCATCGCCAGGGAGGACTTGCCGGATCCGGAGACGCCGGCGATCGCGACGAGCCGGTCCAGCGGCACATCGACGTCGATGTCGCGCAGATTGTGGACCCGAGCACCCCGCACCTCGATGACCCGCGCGCCGCCCGCACCATTGCTGCCAACATCGCTCACAGATCCACCCGACTGCCCGTCCGATCCGCTCATGCGGCCAGCCTACGACTGGGCCCTGACACAGACCTCACCACATGGGCGAGCCACCTCAGGGCTACCCCGGATGCCAGCCGATCAGTCGGCGAGGAACTCCTCGTTGTCATTGTCGAGTGCGCGCAGTTCCTCGAACGCGGCCCGACGAGCTTCGGCGTTCCGGCGGCGAAGCTCGAGCACGTCTTCCCTCTTGAAGCGGGCGTGAGTTCCCTTCTTCGATGCATCGATCCGTCTCTCACTCACCCACTTCGCGAGCGTCGGACCTGAGATGCCCAGCACGTCCGCAGCTGCTGCGCTTGTCAGCTGTTCGGGCAGTTCTCCGGTGTGGGCACCAGCGTCCATACCGCCACCAACGTCGCCCACAGATTCGTCCGACTGCCCATCCGATCCGCTCATGCGGCCACACTACGACCAGGGACGGACACGACCGCACGCCTTACGGACACGTTCCCATCCCGCGACCTCCCGCCACCCATGCACGCATCGATATATCCACCTATGACAATTCGCGCTGCCGCACAGTTCCATGTGACCCATGACATCCACGCAGGCACCTATGCCGCACACCCCTGACACCCCCGCCCACGCCGCACTCGCCTCCCGCGCGCACGGCACCCCCACCACACCCGCACCTAGCACCTCGCGCGCCCGCCGCGCCGCCTACGCCCCACTGGCTGCCGTCGCCGCCGCGGCCCTCCTGTCAGGGTGCGGGCAGGGGGCTGGGGAGGCGACCGGGGCCTCGGGAGCGGATGAGGCGACCACAGCGGCCGTCGACCCGTCCGACCGCGAGACCCACGAGGCCGCCGGCGCCAACCCGCGCGTGGCCGTCACGTACGACGGCGGGGTGCTGGTCCTCGACGCGCTCACGGGCGAGCAGCTGGCCGACCTCCCCACGGAGGGCTTCACGCGGCTCAACCAGGGCGGTGACAACCGGCACCTGTTCCTCACGGAGGGCGACTCGTTCCGGCTGCTGGACGCGGGCACGTGGTCGGAGCCGCACGGCGACCACAACCACTCGTACACGACGGATCCGGTGCTGAGCGACCAGCGGATCGAGGGCAGCCACCCCGGCCACCTCGTCGTCCACGACGGGACCGCGGCGGCGTTCTTCGACGGTGACGGGATCGTGAAGTCCTTCGACCCCACGACCCTGGACGCGACGGCTGCGATCAGCACGGACGACCTCACCCTGCCGGACGCCCACCACGGGGTCGCGGTCCCCCGCGAGGACGGCAGCGTCGTCCTGACGGAGGGCACCGAGGACTCCCGCAGCACCGTCCTCATCCAGGACGCGGACGGCGAGGAGATCGCCCGCACGGACGACTGCCCCGGCGTCCACGGGGAGGCCGTCGCCGCCGACGGGGTCATCACCCTGGGCTGCGAGAACGGCATCGTCATCGTCGATGGCGACTCGATCGAGCACATCGCCGCGGACGTCGACTACGCGCGGATCGGGAATCAGGCGGGCTCGGACGCGTCGCCCGTCGTGCTGGGCGACTACAAGACGGACCCGGACGCGGAGCAGGAGAACCCCACGCAGGTGAGTCTGACGGACACGGCCTCGGGCGAGATCCAGGTCGTGGACCTGCCGGCCAGCTACGCGTTCCGCTCACTGGGCCGCGGCCCCGACGGCGAGGCGATGGTCCTGGGCGACGACGGGACGCTGCGGGTCATCGATCCGGACTCGGGCGACATCACCGCCGAGGTCCCGGTCACCGAGGCCTGGGACGAGCCCGCCGACTGGCAGCAGCCCATGCCCAGCCTCACCGTCAGCGATGACCTCGCCTTCGTGTCGGACCCCGAGGCGCAGCGGATCAGCATCGTCGACCTCACGAAGACGGAGGACGGCGCCGAGGCCGTGGTCACCTCGTACGAGCTGCCGCAGGTTCCGAACGAGGTCGCCGTGGCGAGCGGCGCGGTCGCCGAGGGAGCGGCCGAGCACGGCGAGGACAACGGTCATGAGGGGCATGACCACTGAAGTGAGCAGCACGACCTGACCGCACCGGTCAGCACAACGGCCCGGCTGGGAGCGACTATCGCTCCCAGCCGGGCCGTTGCCGCGCCGCCTTCGTCAGGCGACGTCAGCGGTGCGTCAGACCGCGACGACCTCGACCGGGATGTTCCCGCGGGTGGCCTTCGAGTACGGGCACAGTTCGTGCGTGCGGTCGACGACCTTCTGCGCCTGGTCCTTGTCGATGCCGGGGATGTTCACGGAGAGCTTGACGCTCAGGCCGAAGCTCTCGCCCTCCTTGCCGATCCCCACCTCCGCGGTGACGACGGACTTCGAGGTGTCGACGCCCAGCTCCTTGCCGGCCAGGCCCAAAGCGCCCTGGAAGCAGGCGCCGTAGCCCACGGCGAAGAGCTGCTCCGGGTTGGTGCCCTCACCGGATCCGCCCATCTCCTTGGGGGTCTGGAGTGCGACCTCGAGCTTCCCGTCGTCGGTGGCGCCGCGGCCGTCACGACCGCCGGTGACCTCTGCGCGTGCCGTGTAGGCGATGGATTCCGGAGTGTTCATCGTGTGCTCCTCCTCGTGACTCAAGGGAGTCGTCCTCGTGGCCCGAGTACCGGGCCACTCACCCTCGACCCTTCCTCACTCACCGCTGACTGTCCAGGGGTCTCAGTCACCTCTGAGGTCCGCGAACCCCTGCCATCCTGTGCCGGACCGCCGTATGCTCGAAGGACGGGACGGACCGGGAGGCTCACATGTTCGGGGCGATCGTCGGCGCGATGCTCATCGTCTACGCCGTGCTGGCCGTCGCGATGGTCATCATGCTGCCGCTGACGATCATCGCGCGGATGCGGCGCGAACTCGCGGGCGAGGTCCCGATCCTGGACGAGCTGGAGGACGACCTCGCCCGCTCCCGTGCGGAGGACCTCGAGGAGAAGCGGCAGCTCACGCTGGTGAGGCTACAGACCACCGCCGAGGCCGCAGCTCGCTCCCACGACCAGGTCCTGGAGGACTGGGTCACCCACCTGCAGGACGAGCAGATGACAGCGTCACCCGTGGGTGCGACGAACGCAGAGGTGCCCGGGGGCGGCGACCCTGCCGTGCAGAAGCGGCTGCTCGACGCCCTGGACGCGGCGCAGTCCGACCGGGTGGATCCGGTGGACCCGGGCCTCGACCACTACGCGGTGGGGCTGTATGCCACACGCGTCCGCGAGCTGGAGGCCGCCTGGACCGCGTACCGGCGTGCGGAGGGCCGGTGAGACCAGCTCCGCGCCGACCTCCGCACCTGCGTCACGCCGGCCCCCGCCCGCGTACTCTCGTCAGATCATCGACTGCGCGAAATCGACCGGCAGCAGCGTCCGCACGCGCTCCGGCTGCACCTCGTGCAGCGAGCGCTCGTCGGCCAATCGGCTGATCTGGTGCCTCTTCGCGGCGGAGAACAGGCTCCGTACGTCACGAGCATTGCCGAAGCCCGGCCTGTCGCGCTTCTCCGCCAGCAGACGGCGGGCCTCCGCCAGGGCCTCGGGTCCCACGGTGCGTCCGTCCGCCTGGGCGAAGCGGATGAGGACGTCAATCAGCTCGTCGTCCGAGTAGTCGGGGAAGTCGAAGCGGATGGGGAAGCGGGAGGCCAGGCCGCTGTTGGAGGCGAGGAAGTCGTCCATCTCCTCCCCGTACCCCGCGGCGATGACGACCAGGTCGTCCCGGTAGTCCTCCATGAAGGTGATGAGCTTCGAGATCGCCTCCTGGCCGAAGTCGTTCTCATAGCCGGTGGCCAGACTGTACGCCTCGTCGATGAAGAGGACTCCCCCGATCGCTGATTCGAGCTTGGCCTCCGTCTTAAGCGCCGTCTGCCCGATGTAGCCCGCGACCAGGTCGGAGCGGTGGACCTCGACCAGGTGGCCCTGGGACAGGAGACCCAGCCCGTGGTAGATCCGGGCGAGAATCCGTGCGACCTCAGTCTTGCCCGTGCCGGGGTTCCCCAGGAACAGCATGTGCCGAGCGTCGTCATTGGTGCGGACGCCGGCCTCGCGCAGCAGATCCTCCATCTGCACCTCGTTCACGAGCCCCGCGACCTCGCGCTTGATGGGATCGAGCCCGACCAGGCGGCTGAGGTCCTGCTCCGCAGTCCGGAAGATGCGACGGCGCTGCTCGTCGTCGTGGCGGTCCTCGCGGATGTCCGCGACCGTCAGAGTGCGCACCTCCTCATCAGTGAGGTCGTCCAGGCGACCGCTCAAGCGCATGCCCTGGCGCTCGACCGTCGCCTCGAAGAGCCGGCGCATCTCGCGGGCGTTGCCGTAGCGGGGCGTCCGCTTCCGCGGCAGATGCGATCGCACCTCCTTCTCCACGCCGTCCGCCAGGTCGAAGCGGGCGTCGCGCACCATCCCGTGGAAGATCTGGACGAGCTCGTCATCGGAGAAGTCATCGAAGGAGACCCGGTTGCCGAAGCGCGATTCCAGTCCCGGGTTCGCGCGCAGGAGCGACTGCATCTGCTCGCGGTATCCCGCGGCGATGACGAGGACGTCGTCACGGTGGGTCTCCATGAGCGTCATGAGCTCGTCGACCGCCTCCTTGCCGTAGTCGCTGCGGCCATCGACGTTGAGCGTGTAGGCCTCGTCGATGAACAGCACCCCGCCCATGGCCTTGGCGAACTGCTTGCGGACCTTGGGCGCAGTCTCGCCGATGCCCTCACCCACGAGGTCGGCACGGGACACCTCCGTGAGCTTTCCGGTCCGCAGGACCCCGCGCTCGCGGTAGATCTCGCCGATGAGGCGGGCGACCTCCGTCTTGCCCGTGCCCGGGTTGCCCAGGAACAGCAGATGCCGGGCCGGCGGCTTGAGGGTGATGCCCGCGTCCCGCCGCCGCTGGGCGAGCTCCGCGCCGCGCAGCGCCCGCCGCACCGTGGACTTCACGCCGCTCAGCCCGACCATGCGATCGAGCCGTGCCCACGGATCGTCCGCGGGCGCGCCTTCTGGGACGGCTCCGGCCGAGGGGTCGTCGGCCACCCCCGTTTCCCGCGCCCTAGGCCGTTCTCCCGGTCCCGTCTCCTCCTGTCCAGCGCTCTCTCTCCGCTGCATATGACAGATGTCGGTCAAGTCGTTCGCGAAGCCCTCGAGGTCGATGAGGGCAGGGGGAGTGTCCTGGCAGACCGCTAGGAGTCGGAAAGCGGACACCGCCCACTGATGTGCCGCACCCGCTTCACCCGCGCGGACGGCACGGGCAAGTGCGTTCGAGATCGTGTGAGCTTCCACATCCGAGGCCTCTCCTGCGGCGACCCGCTCCCGCACCAGCATGAAGGTCTGCCCGCCCAGCGCTGTCCGCAGGACCGCGGGCACAGACGTACCGGCCTGCACAAGTTCTGCAACCAGCAAGTCGTCGAAGGAGGGCACAGCGCAGTCGATGGCGCTGAGCCGTCCGGCGGATGAAGCCAGCTGCCGCGCCAACGTCTCCAGGGCGGAATCCGGCCCGCTCAGCCACGGGAGGGTCTGCGCGCCGGCTTCGCCCAGAGCGTCTGCGAACATCTCCGCCAACTGATCATCGGCTGCCGTCTCCAGACGTCCTGCCGGGATGGTGTCGGTCACCGACCGGACAACACGGACGGCATCTGCTGCGGCAGCAGACAGCGGCGGGATCTCCGCGACGACCTCCAGAACATCACCCAGGATCCGGGCTGTCGTCGTGATGTCGTAGTTCTCCCGCAGCAGCTGCCAAGCGAACACCAACCAGCTGAACCCCGATGGCCACACGAGGCAGTACAGGAGTCCGCGGGAGGAGGCTCCTTCCGCTTTGAAGTCCGCAAGCAGATCGTTCTGCGCACTGTGATCGCGGATGAGCACCGGACCGTGAAGGGATTCGAGGATGAAGACCGTGAGACGGACCAGCGGGGGCACGGTGTCGACGTAGCCCGGCAGAACGCTGTCCGCATCCACACAGTGGGCATACTCGTGAGTGGCCAGCGCCACGATCCGACTGCGGATCCCGGCGAGCTCGTCCGCACCGACAACCCAAGGTGCGCTCGTGTCCCACCCGCCCAGATAGGGAAGCCCCGAAGTCATGACCTCGATGTCCCTGTCCGTCAGAGATGCTGCGGGTGGTGTCCGGTCTGCCATGTGAGTCTCCTCGTAGGGGATGTCGTCGCGAAGTGCGGACCACGGAGCGGGAGTCCGCGGTCATCCTATGGAACGCCCTGCGAACGTGGGGGTGCGTGTCATGCCGTCGGAGGGCGTGCGTGTGTCGCCCGGACGAGATGCCGCGTCACTCCTGCAGCGTGTAGATCTCGGCATTCCACGAGCTGTCGTCCGATTCGAAGAGCAGAGTCCCGTCGAATCGATCGGTGTTCGCGAAGATCTCGTAGGAGAGCGAATCGACAGAGACGCTGAGAACATCGTCATCGACCGACCACGTCCCGGCCCCCGTCTCCAGGCCCGTGCGCTTCTGTTGGGAGTACAGGGCTGATCCGTCGTCCTTGAGGACCAGCATCGTGGTGCCCGCGCTGCCGGTGTACGTCCCCTCGACACGGGGGCTTCCGCCGCAGGCGGTGAGGCCCAGCGCCAGTGCGAGTGCGGTGAGCACGACTGCGACGGTGCGGAACGCCTTCATGTGGCGCAGGGAGTGTGCTGTGGAGTTCATCGGTGGACCTCGTCTGCTCGGAAGCTGTCGTTCCGGGCCATCGTGACAAGGTGCATCGTCGCTGATCAACGACGGTAACTGGTGAATCGAGCGGGCGCTGCGGTGCGCCCCGAGTCGAGTTCATCCAGTGCTGATGTATCGAACTCGCCCCAACCCTATCAGGTGCTCATAATCCGTTGACTCATAGTCATCATCCTGCGAGGCTCGGGAGCATGGAGAGCAGTGAGCATCGCATCCGCTTCGGCCTGCGAGTGCGCGAGCTGAGGATGCATCCGCGGCGCGCGACCGGAAAGAAGCCCCGCTCGCAGGAGCGCTTCGCGGACGACATCGGGATGGATCGGACCTACATCGGTGGGATCGAGCGCGGCCGTCGGAATCCCACGCTGGACGTGATCGTGCGCCTGGCGGAGGGCCTGGGAGTACCGCCGGCAGAGCTCCTGCGCACCGACGGTCGGCCTCGGCAGTCGCCCCGAGGCGACGCCAGACGCTGAGAAGGCCCATCCGGGCCGCGGTTCAGCGCGTACCGTCCCAGGCGAGGCGAGCCTCGCGCCGCGGGTCGATGACCGTCTCGGTAGCCGTGTCGAAGCGCTGCACCGAGCGCTGATCGGGCGTGTACGCCTCCCACCCCGGAGCCTCGCCGTGGATGAAGGAGACCCACGCTCCGTGCATCGTGTCCGCGAGATCCTGCGGCGCGTCCGGACCGGTCAGTCGCTCGGCGCCCGGGGTACCCAGCGTGTTGAAGAAGAACGGGATGTCGACGGAGTGCGCGGCACCCAGCGCGCCGTCGATCGCGCGGGACTTCCACGCGAACTCATACATGTGCGTGGGCGGGCCGCCTGCCTCATGCTGCGCCTCGGCCAGCCGGATGGCGGGTATGCGGAACATCCAGTCGGTCTGGAGCGCGGACAGCGTTGCTCCCGGGGTCGGATCCTGCTCGTCCTGATAGAGATCGCGGACGCTCGCATCGGCGGGGAGCCCGTACGACTGCGCGACACGGTCGAGCACGCCGTCCTCGATGCGGTCGATCGCACCACCGGGAGCCAGGAACAGTCGGTTCTCCTCCGTCGTCGTCCCCACGAGGAGTCGCACCGATGAGGCACTCCCCTGCCGAATTGCGTCGAGTGGCGCCTGCGGCAGCACGCTCCCATCGATCGACGGACTGAACGGCATGCCGTTCAGCAGCACCTCGCGGACAGACGCCGGGTCCGAAGTTGATCGGAGTCGTGCGTCGAGGGCTTCCTCGGCCGCGAGCAGGTCGTCGACGGCGACAGCACTGAATGCCTCGCGGTCCAGCTCCACTCCCACAATGTCAGCCAGAGTCGTCGACACGGCACGCGCAGTGGTTCGCGACAGCGCGTGATGGGCGGCGCCGCTCTCCAGGATCGCGGCCTCGAACAGCCCTGTGGCCAGCGGGCTGCCCAGCAGAGCGCCGATACTCATGGCACCCGCAGACTGTCCGGCGACCGTGACACGCGAGGGATCACCGCCGAATGCCGAGATGTTCTCCTGCACCCACGCAAGAGCTGCGATCTGATCGCGGATACCGATGTTGGCGGTCTCGTCTCCCACGTCCAGGAAGCCGAGCGCACCCACGCGATAGTTGATGGTCACGCAGACGACGCCGTTGCGAGCGAACGAGGTGCCGTCGTAGGTCGGGATGGATCCCGAGCCCCGTACGAACGCGCCGCCGTGGATCCACACGAGCACCGGCGCGCTGCCGGCAACGTCCGGCGTCCACACGTTGAGGTTGAGCTGTTCGTCGCCGGCGATACGAGCGTCTCCAAAGATGGCGTCGAGCGGAGCTCGGTAGGGATTCTGCGTGACGGTGGCCCCGTACGCGGTCGCGTCTCGCTCACCCTGCCACGGCTGAGGCAGCTGAGCTGGGAGGAACCGGTTGGCCGCCGACAGCGGAGCGGCGTATGGAACGCCCCGGAAGGTCGTCACCCCGTCGGCCTTCGAACCTCGGAGCGATCCGTAGTTCGTTGTCAGGGTTTCGTTCATGAGATCTCCTTCGACCAGTGCATACGTTGGCGATTGAACGTGCCGCGAGTACACGGCAGCCGCTCCAACTCTGACGCTACAGAACTCCGGGTCGAATGGAGAGCCAACGACTACCGACTCCGTCCACACACTGCAGCGCACATGACCGAGGCACAGTCGCCGGGAGGTAAGCAGACCGGATGACCGCAGCACGCGGCGGCGATCTCGCGCCTCACGGGCGCGAAATCGCGTAGCACTGAGACGTCACCATATGTGTCCCCAGCACTCGATATGCTCGCAAGAGGTCGTACCGGTCTAGGCAGGAGCTCTTCGCATGAAGAAGGAAATCAACGTCGTCGGCGCCGTTGTCGTAGATAACGGCAAGGTCCTCTCTGCGCAGCGCAGCCAATCAATGTCTCTACCGGGAATGTGGGAGTTCCCAGGGGGGAAGATCGAGCAGGGTGAGACCCCTCGAGACGCTCTCGTTCGGGAGATGCAGGAAGAACTGCAGTGCACTGTAGAGATCGGCGACGAGGTCGCTTCCACTCGCCACGAGTACGACTTCGGGTTCGTCACGCTCACGACCTTCTACTCGCGACTTATCGACGGCGCTCCTCGCTTGACCGAGCACTCTGAGATCCGCTGGATTGATGCCTCAGAGCTGGACACGGTGGAGTGGGCCCCAGCCGATGTACCCGCGGTCCATCGAGTGATGCGTGATCTTGCGCCCGCTGGGGACACCGAGCCGTGACCTCTATCCCGTCAGACATCCGAAACGACACCGCTTTCGGCTTCCTCGACCGGACACGAAACTGCGACAAACTCTTCAACCCTGTGCTGATCTCGAACTTCGAGAGCAACACCATGCACAAGGCAATCCTCGAAGAGCTTCGCCGGTCGACTGGCTTCGTCTTTTCCGTAGCGTTCGTCAGCTCAGACGCTATCGCCTCACTCAAGCAGCCGTTCATCGACTTTGAGGGCACGGGGAGGATCATCACTTCGACCTACTTGGGTTTCAACTCTCCAGAGACATTCCGCGAGTTGCTCAACCTTCGCGACATCGGCATCGAGGTGTTCGTCTACGAAGATGACCGACGCGGGTTCCACCCAAAGGGTTTCATTTTTCAGCAGGACTACGGGACAACAGCGATTGTCGGCAGCTCGAACTTCACGTCGCGCGCTCTCCGCCGAAACCACGAGTGGAACCTCCGGTTCTCGGCCCTCCCTGGTGGCGACATTGTCGAGCAGCTCGCAACAGCAGTCGATGCACAGCTCGCATCCTCCACGCCACTGACCGCTGACTGGATTCAGACGTATGAAGCTCGCTATGTCCCACCGCAGTCACCAGCCGCGGTAGAGACCATCGCCGTGCAGTTGCGTGATGATCGCACGCCCATCACGCCCAACGCGATGCAAGCCGAAGCGTTGGAAGAGATCGCGAAGGTCCGAGACGCAGGAGAGAACCGGGCACTCGTTGTATCTGCCACCGGCACCGGTAAAACGATCCTCGCAGCGCTGGATGTCAAAGCGGCGAACCCGCAGCGCATGCTGTTCGTTGTCCACCGCGAACAAATCCTTGATCGCGCGATCGCCGAGTTCACGAGGGTTCTAAACCTCTCGCCAGACAAGATCGGCAAGTTCGTGGGTTCCCGACGAGAAATCGATCGCCGATATGTGTTCGCGACGGTGCAATCGCTAGGAACGAGAGCGACGCTCGAGGCCATTCCTACCGACCACTTCGACTACGTGTTGATCGACGAAGTCCACCGCGCCGGCGCCACACTGCACCAGAACATCCTGGAGCACTTCACGCCAGACTTCACTCTGGGCATCACTGCGACGCCAGAGCGCACCGATGGGTTCAACGTCTACAGCCTGTTCGACTACAACGTGCCGTATGAGATCCGCCTGCAGAAGGCACTCGAAGAAGACATGCTCGCTCCGTTCCACTACTACGGAGTCACCGACTTCGAGGTCGACGGAGAGGCCATCAGCGACTTCAGTAGCTTCAGTGCCCTCGTCGCGCCTCAGAGAGTCACACACCTCGTGGAGGCCATCGAGAGGTATGGCCACGCCGGTCAATCCGTGCGTGGGCTCATGTTCTGCAGCCGAAAAGACGAAGCTCGCGAACTGTCAGAGCTGCTCAATCAGCGAACAGTCCACGGGAAGACGCTTCGGACACGGGCACTCACGGGAGATGACCCCGTCCCCGTTCGAGAGAACGTCGTCCAGCAGCTTGAGGCCGGGGAGCTTGACTACATCATCACCGTTGACGTCTTCAACGAGGGAATAGACATTCGAACAGTCAACCAAGTGGTCATGCTGCGACAGACGCAATCGAGCATCGTCTTCACACAGCAGCTGGGGCGCGGACTGAGGAAAGCGGCCGGCAAGAGCCACCTGATCGTCATCGACTTCATTGGCAACTACGAAAACAACTTCCTCGTGCCTATCGCGCTCTTCGGTGACAGCAGTCTCAACAAAGATTCACTTCGCAAGCACATGATTGAAGCTCAAGAAGTTGGCGCAGTCTCCGGACTCTCCAGTATCAGCTTCGATGCGATATCCAAGGAACGCATTTTCGAGTCGATCGCGTCCACCAAGCTCGACAGCATCAAGAATCTCAAGAAGTCCTTCACTGACCTACACGCAAGGCTGGGACGAGCACCCAAACTGATCGACTACGCGCGGTTCGATGTTGCAGATCCCGTCGTTGTAGCCAGTACGCGCGACAACTACTGGAAGCTACTCAAAACGTTTCGTGCGGTCGACGGCTCTCCGACTGCCCGCCAAAGCGAGATTCTCAACTTCGTTACCCTCGAGTTCTTGAACGGCAAGCGCGCACATGAGCTTCTTCTCTTGCAGGAGCTTCTCCGTACTCGGTCACCGCTGACGGTCGACTCGTTCAGGCGCCTCCTCGAGCGCGCCTCCGTCCGCTCAGATCCCGACACGCTCGACTCCCTACGCCGGATCTTCAATCTTTCCTTCTTCACGGAGGGAGATCAGAAGAAGTACGGCCAACCAATCGTGAGTTGGGACAGCACGACCATCGCCCTAACTGACGAGTACTTGAAACAACTCTCCTCGTCGCCCGAGCTCGCTGACCATGTACACGATGTCATTGAGACGGGCCTATACGTCTCACGCCATCGCTACCAGTGGGACACCCCCCTTGAGGTGGGGCAAAAGTACTCCCGCAAGGACGTATGTCGCCTCCTCAACTGGAAGAGCGACCAAAAGGGCACCATGTACGGCTACAAGGTCGACGAATTCTCCAAAACATGCCCGATCTTTGTGACGTATCACAAGGACGAAGACGTTTCAGCGAGTACGTCCTACGAGGACAAGTTCACCAACGAGACAACCCTTCGCTGGTTCACGCGTAGTAAGCGCACGCTGCAGAGCAAGGAAGTACAAGCGATCACGAGCAACAGCATCCCGCTGTACCTATTTGCCAAGAAAGACGACGCCGAAGGAACCGACTTCTACTACCTCGGTGTCGCAGCCTCGTCTGACCCCGTTCAGACTGAAATGCCAGGCGACAACGGGCAGAGCCTTAATGTCGTCACTATGGATCTCAACCTCGAGTCGGCAATAGACCCTGCCATGTATGACTACCTCACGACAGGACCTGTCGTGCAGGACGCCCCGGCTACAGACTTTTATCCCGCGAACCAGACCAGCAATGAACTCGAGACCATACAGCTCGGAGACGAGAAGACGTCATGACGCGATAGTGCACCCTCGCCCCCTTGGGCATGCCCCGAAGGACCGAACGGGCCGGTGCTCCTCCCCCAGCTGAACTGCTCGTCGCACATCAAGTCGCCCGTCACCACGAAGGTGACGGGCGACTTGCGCATCCTCACGCGCTACCTCGCCACTCGATTGACGGCTCTTCCGCGATCAGATGAGCATCTCAGCGATCAGTCGGGCACTCGGGTTGGGGTGGGATCTCGTCAACCAGCTGGCGACCACTGCTGCGAAGTCTCTGGTGTACGCGGACCCCATGTATCTGGCAGGAGTCCGTGTCCTGGGCATCGATGAGCACTGCTGGAAGCACGTGCGCGGACAAGGAGACGATTCCTTCGCGACGATCTTCGTGGACCTGACTCCACTCATCGACGGGACTGGTCGAGCACGTCTGCTGGACGTGGA
>NZ_HE978602.1:0-35800 GCF_000285835.1 Brevibacterium senegalense | reverse complement strand
ACCAGGCGATCTCTGCTGAACAAGCGGGGCACAGACCGGTTGGAGCGGCTGGGGGCCGAACAGGGGCTGATGCAATGGAAGGTGACAGCTGATCTGGCTCGCTCTCTGCGAGCCGGGAAGGATAGTCACTGTGCCCAAGCCGTACCCCAAAGAGTTCCGCGAGGACGTCATCCGCGTCGCCCGCAGCCGGGACTCGAAGACCACGCTGACCCAGATCGCGAAGGACTTCGGCCTGCACGAAGGCACCATTCAGAAATGGTTGCGGCAAGCCGATCTCGACGCCGACAGCCCCACATCCCGTGCCCCGGGCCCGACGACGGATGAGAAAGCCGAACTGCGCGAGCTGCGCCGTCGTAACCGTGTCCTGGAGCAGGAACTGGAGGTAATGCGCCGCGCCGCCGCCTACTTCGGCCAGGCCCAGCTACCGTCAAAATGACGTACCCGCTCGTTCGTGATCTCGCCGCTGACGGTATCCCCGTGACGGTGACGTGCCGGGTTCTTGAGATCGCCCGCCAGCCGTATTACAGATGGTTGGCCAACCCGATCACCGACTCCGAAGTGCGGGAGGCCTATCGCATCAACGCGCTGATCGACGCTCATGCCGATGACCCGGAGTACGGGTATCGGTACCTGGCTGACGAAACAGCAGGAGCAGGCGTGCCGATGGCCGTGCGCACCGCGTGGCGACTGTGCCGGGGGCAAGGCATCGCTTCGGTGATCACTCGCAGAAAGCGCAAGACGACTCCTCCGGGCCCGCCGGTCCATGATGACTTGCTCCAGCGCGATTTCACCGCTGAAGCGCTGGACGTGGTGTGGCTGACGGACATCACGGAACACCCGACGGGAGAGGGCAAGCTGTATCTGTGCGCGATCAAGGACGCCTGCTCACGGCGGATCGTCGGCTATGCCATCGACTCGAGGATGACGGCGTCCCTGGCGGTCAGGGCGTTGGAGAACGCTGTCGCGCACCGATCACGTGCGGGGGCCGACACGGGCGGGTGTGTCGTCCACTCCGACCGCGGATCTCAATTCCGATCCTAAGCATTCCAGCGTGCTCTGAAGGATCACGGCTTGGTCGGGTCGATGGGCAGGGTCGGGGCTGCTGGTGATAATGCGGCGATGGAGAGCTTCTTCTCCTTGGTGCAGAACAACGTGCTTGATACCGGTTCGTGGTCGACGAGAGCGGGTCTGCGGGCCGGGATCGTGTCGTGGATCGAGGGCACGTATCACCGCAGGAGGAAGCAGGAAGGACTCGGCCGGATGACGCCAGTGGTGTTTGAAGAAGCTCTGCAAGCATCGGCTGTCGCACTCGCGGCCTGAACTCCGAGAAAGGAAATGTCACCCCAGCTTGCATCAGCCCCACACGACGATCACGTCGCTTTGGAAGTGACGTACCTCGTCTACCAGGACGTCATCGATGCCTATCAGCATCCCGACCCGAAGGCGGGCAGGCGTCTCATGCAGACGCTGATCGATCAGTTGCGCAGGGGCCTGCCGCGCGGGCTGGAAGAGCTTGCGCAACTGGGGAGGACACTGTGGCGGAAACGGTCCCAGGTGCTGGCGTTCTTCGACCGTGGTGGCGTATCGAACGGGCCGGTCGAGGCGATCAACGGGCGTCTTGAGCATCTGCGCGGTATCGGTCTGGGCTTCAGGAACTTCGAGCACTACGTGCTGCGATGCCTGCTCCACTCCGGACAACTATCCAGCAGGGTCAACGCACTCTAGAACCGGAAGAGCCAGTTAACGGCGTGAGGGCCCGATCGATCCTCGGCAGCGGGTGATCGCATGAGCGAACGCCGACTCCCATATGAGGGCCGAAACGCTCACAGTCGACCCCGGAAGGCACCACCAGAGTCCCCCCGACCAGACGAATCCCTATCAATGTGGTTAGCAACTTGGACCAACTCGGCTTGGCGACCACCAAGCAGGCGGCTGCGACGATCTGCGCTGGCGTGCCGCTCACGATGGTTGGGCCCCTCCCACGCATGACCATCGCGACCCGGCCCGCACCGGAGGCCCGCCTCTGCCGCGCGACCTAAATTGCCATTGGCTACTGCTCACTCCCCCGCGACTCCCACTTCCAGCAACCGCTCGATCGCTGCGATGCGCAGGTCCACGACGGCCGCGAACATGTCGTCGCTCGTGGACGATGGCAGGGAGGCGGCGCCGCGAGACAGCGGCGCCTCCACGTCCGGCTGCGCCTCCAGCCAGCCGGCGGGGATGGGCTGCCCCATCGCCTGGCGCACCGCTTCATTCCCCCGGTCGTAGCGGTAGTCGATGAGCAGCGCGTGGGCGAACACGTCGGACAGGAACGCGCCCCGCATCGCCAGCGCCCACTCCAGGGACAGCCCGATGTCCGTGAAGAATGTCAGCATCGACTCCGCCAGCAGGAAGCGCGACGCCGGCACCTCACTCGGCGTCACCGTCTCGTCGAGTGACACGAGCACCGCGCGCGGCATCCGCCGGTACGCCGCCCGAGCCTCCTCATACCCCTCCCGCAGCGACTCCCGCCACCGGCTGGCATCCCACTGCGTCTGCGGCAGCCCCTCGACCATCCGCTGCGCGGCCAGATCGACGACCTCCTGACGGTCTCGCACGTGGTTGTACAGCGCCCGCGTCGTCACCCTCAGCTCGCGGGCCAGCTCGTGCCTTGTCCACCACTTCGCACGCCGCGACTGCGGCCACGCCGGCCACCACTTTCCCAGAGGCCGCAGCCACACCGGCCTCACCCGCTGAGCCGCCACTGCCAGCCACCCTGCGCGACGCGATCCGCGAGCAGCGCCCGGCCCTCCTTGCCGCCAGCCTCCTGGCGGTCGTGTCCGCCGCGTGCTCCCTGGCCCCCTGCCTGGTGGTCTACGCGGTCACCGTCGTGCTCTTCATCGACGACGCCCCCGGACGCATTCCCGCGATCGCCAGCTGGACCGCCGCCGACCTTGTGGTCCGCGCCCTCACGTCCGCCGCCTCCGAGCACCTCGCCCACACCGCCACCTACCGCATGCTCCGCCGCCTGCGCCTGCGCATCGTCCAGACGCTGCAGTCGATCCCGCTGGGCCGCGTCCAGGCACGCTCCGCCGGCGAGCTCACGAAGACCCTCCACGACGACGTCGAGCAGCTCGAGGAGGCCTTCGCCCACGGCGTCCCCGACGGCTCCGCGGCCGCCGCCGTCCCGCTGGCCACCACCGCTACTCTTCGTCGTCGACTGGCGGCCGGCACAGACCGGGTGTGGGCGACCGCGATGGCGGTGTGCGCTGCGATCCTGGTCCTCCAGTGGATCTGGTCGACGCTGTGGCTGCGCTTCGTGGGGCAGGGGCCTATCGAGCGGCTCTGGCGCATGGCGACGTGGTGGGATGCCGGCGCAGGAACCACGGCTGCGCCTGCGGGACGCGGACAGCGGCACTGAGTGCGGCCTCGGGAGCGGGCAGTGCAGGCTAACGCTTAAAGTGATCGCACACGGCCACGGTTACAACTTTAAGGCTTAAAGTTGTAACCGTGGCGCTCGGAGCATTCTCTAGCGCTGAGCGCAGATTCACGAGAGGAGCAGCGCGTGGGCACGTGGGAGCAGCAGGAGTGGACCTCGGTCGCCGAGCATGTGCCGCGCCGCGAGCGCCGCACCGGCCCATACAGCTCGTACCTCCCGGACACGCTGTCCGACAGCGCCCTGTCGCTGTCGCCCCAGCTGTCACAGCGGATCGCGCATGCGGAGAGCGCCGTCCGTCAGCTGGACCGACGCGGTGCGCGCGGCCTCGCATCGGTGAGCAGGTTCCTGCTGCGCTCGGAAGCGATCGCGTCCTCGCGTATCGAGGGAATCGCCCCGAACGCGAAGAACGTCGCCCTGGCGGAGCTGGGGCAGACCGAAGACGTCGAGGGGCTGCGGGAGACGTCGAAGCTGGTGGCGAACAACATGACGGCCGTCCAGGAAGCGACCGACAGGAGCGCCGCGGTCGTGGAGTTCACTGTCGAGCACATCATGGCTCTCCAACGATCGCTCCTGGCGGACTCCCCTCAGCTCCACGGTCTGAGGTCTGCCCAGAACTGGGTGGGCGGCTCCCAGCACCACCCGCTGGAGGCGGAATTCGTGCCCCCGGCACCCCATCACGTGCCCGTCCTCATGGACGACCTCGTCCAATACATCAACGGTGCCGCGCACTCCCCCCTCGTGCAGGCGGCGCTCGTGCACGCCCAGTTCGAGACAGTCCACCCGTTCGCGGACGGGAACGGACGCGTGGGCCGCGCGCTCATCCACACCGTCCTCACGCGTCGCGGTCTCACCGAGGATTCCACCCTGCCCGTGAGTCTCGTGCTCGCAACCTTCCGCGACAGGTACATCGCGGGCCTCACGGCCTACCGCGCAGAGGGAGCGTCGGACTCGGCCGCCGTCACAGCCGGTCGGGAGACATGGATCGGCGTCTTCACCGACGCCGTGCTCCAGGCCGCGGAGCGCGCCAGCCTCCTCGCAGATGAGATCGACGAACTGCGCGAGGACTGGGCGCAGCGCGTCGCTGATCACCGTGCCACCGAAGGCAAGAAGCGCGCACTGCGCAGCGATTCGGCCGTCACCCCGATCCTCGATGGTCTGCCCGGCACGCCGGTCCTCACCCAAGCGACCGTCGCTCGCATCCATGATGTCTCGCAGCAGGCAGCGCACAAGGCCCTCGAGACCCTGCGGGAGGCCGGCGTCCTCGAGACGGCCTCGATCGGGAGAGGACTGCGGGCGTACGTCTCGCCCGACCTGCTCAGCCTCATCACGTCGGCAGAGCGCACCCTCGCCAGCACTCGGTTCGATACGCGCCTCTCCGCACCCAATCGGCCGGTCGCATCATCGTGAGTGACGGGGTCGCGCACGGCAGGTAGCGTGAACCGCATCACAGACGGATGAAGTGTTGGACCTCGCAGCCTTGTGCCCCTGCCGCTCGAACGGCCGCAGGCGATGAGCGAGATGAGCGGAGAACGCATGACCCAGGTCAACGCAGAATTCGCAGGACGCGCCGCGGTGGTGAGCGGCGGTGCATCCGGGATCGGAGCCGCCGTGACCCGCAGGCTGCTGGCGGGAGGGGCGCGCGTCGCAGTCCTCGACTACGCGGCGGACAGTCTCACAGCATTCGCCGCCTCCGTCCCCGAGCACCAGGAGAACCTGGTGACGACAGCGGTCGACGTGTCCGACTCCGCCGCCGTGGACGCCGCCGTCGCGGACTTCGCCGGGCAGGCCGGACGACTCGACATCGTCGTCGCGAATGCGGGGATCGGCGGTGCAGGCGGAGTCGCAGAGATCGAGGACGAGGACTGGAGGTCCGTCCAGTCCGTCGTGCTCGACGGCGTGTTCCACCTGTGCCGCGCCGCGCTCCCCCACCTGGTGGCAGACGGCGGCAGCATCGTCACGACGAGCTCGATCTCCGGGCTGGCCGGAGACCGTCGCATGGCGGCCTACGCGGCGGCCAAGGGAGCGGTCATCAACCTCACCCGCAGCATGGCCGTCGACTACGGCCGGCGCGGTGTCCGGGTGAACTCCGTGGCTCCGGGGCCGGTGGCCACCCCGATCCTGCGCCCCACGCTCGACAACGACACGAGCATCGAGGAGACCTATGCCCAGCGCATCCCGCTGGGGCGCATCGCCCAGCCCGAGGAGATCGCCGATGCGATCTGCTTCCTCGCCTCGGACCGTGCTTCCTTCATCAACGGCGTGATCCTGCCGGTGGATGGCGGGCTCACCGCGTGGACGGCCCAGCCGGATCTCATCGGAGTCATGGGGATCCCCGAGCAGTTCGTGCGCGACAGCGGGGTCTGACAGCACTGCCTGACGGTGGGCTGCGGCGCGGGGTGAGGTGGCGTCGCGGGGTGAGGCGGCGTCCCGGGGTGAGGCAGTGTCCCGGGGTGAGGCGGATGCGACGCCCACACGCCCGTGGCGATGAGGAGGCGCAGCACGGTCACGAGGGTGCGCCGGGAGCTCCACGCGCCCGCCGAGTACAGGATGTAGAAGTACACGAACGGCGTCACGAACAGCTCGAGGTAGCCCAGCGCCACGAACCCGAAGAAGACCGCAGTGCCCATGATGAGCGCGGTGACGGGGAGACGACGGCGCAGCGCGACGACGAGACCGAAGGCAAGCGGCGCGACGACACGCAACCAGAGCGGCTGATGAGCGCTCAGGTCTGACGCGTCGCTCAGGATCCCCGAGCCCACGATCGCCCAGTGCGCCCCCGCGATGACGAGCGCGATGCCCAGCCCCGCGCAGGCATCGCGGATCAGACCGGGGCGCCCTGGCCTCGGCCGCGTCCACCCGGCGGGGGCAGTGCCGTCGACCCCGTGATGAGGCCCCACAGACGAGCGGCGAACGGCACACGAGGACTCATGCGGCCAGGGTAGAGGAGAGCACGGACGCGCGGATCCGTCGCGAGGATGAGATGCGGCGGTGGGCTGTGCGGGGCTGGCGCGCGGGGACGAGGCGCGGCCGCCATGTCCGTGCCGCGTGCGACGGTGTGCCCACGAGCCGGCGGTCGCCGGGTCGCCGCACCACCGCAGGAGCAGCCATGGACTCGCACACCCCCGCAGGCCTTCCCCGCGCCGTCCACCCCGACCTCAGCCCCGTCGACGTCGCCGGTCCCAGCGACCTCGAACCCGGTGTGCCGCAGGCACTCGCCACCGGGCCGTTCAAGGTCTACTCGCCCGGTCTGGCCGACTGGGAGCCCGGCATCGACCTTCGGTCCGAAGCCACCGGGCTCACGCTCGTCACCCCCTCCGGCCGCCACACGTATGCGGCGGGCCGCTTCACGGTCGAGGCTTCGCCGGACGGCCGCATCCTCTGGATCCTGGGTGACATCGCCGAGGCCGAGGCCCCGCAGGCGACCGCGGAGGCTCACCCTCCGGTCACCGTCCTCATGCCCGCGTCCTTCGCCGACCTGTGCAGCCGGATGCCCGCAGTGGAGTTCGCGGACCCGGGCGAGGCCGCGCACACGATCCACCGGCTCACCGCTGCCGCTGCGGCAGGGTGGCAGGCACGCCACCGGTTGGGCCTGCAGCGCCCCGGGGATCTGGCACTCATCGTGGATCCCGTCGAGGGCGAGCCGGTCCTGGGGCTGCTGCGGGTCACCGACCGGGGCCTGGAGTTCCGCGCCGGTGGCAGCTGGGAGCAGGACTCACCCGCAGAGCGGATCCCCGCGTTCTCCTCCGTCGTCCCCACGCTCCGGGGCGCCGTCGCGCGCTTCGACCGCCTGGAGCGATCGCCGTCAATGAGCCTGAGCCTCTTCGACCGCTACATGCTCTTCGACAACCGCTTCCTCACCACGGTGCCGCAGGGCTCTGGGGCAGGCGGGCCGAAGATGGATGGCGAGGGGAGAGGTGCGGCGGCACCGGGTGCGACCGGGCCCGGCGGTCGGGGGACAGACGTCGCCGCCGATCGCTCCTTGACCGCACCTGCGCACGGAACTGGACCTGTCCGCCCGCACGAAGCCCGCCGTCCGGCTCATGTGAACTGAACGCGCACCTCACCCATACCCTGGTACTCCGCAACGACCGTGTCGCCGGCGGCCACAGGCAGGGGACGTGTGAAGGAGCCGGACAGCAGCAGCGAACCAGCGGGGATCGTCTCACCCTGTTCCGCGAAACGGTTCGCCAACCACGCGGCACTGTCCGCAGGGTGGCCCAGCACTGCGCCAGACACCCCGGTCTCCACGATCTCGCCGTTGATCCGGAGCTTCGCACCCACCCACGACAGGTCGAACGAGGCAGGGTCGAACTCGCGGTCACCGCGGACCACCGCGCCCAGTGCAGCGTTGTCCGCGATCGTGTCGATGACCGTCATGCCCTCCTCGCGGACGTGGCAGTCGAGGATCTCCAGGGACGGCACCACGCTGTGCGTCGCCGCCAGCACGTCCGCCCCGGTGAGCGCGCCATCCGGACCGGAGCCCGCGCCCGGCACGAGGGCGTGGTCCAGGATGAAGGACAGCTCGACCTCGACGCGCGCTCGGTTCCAGGTGGCCGCGGCAGCCGTCACCCCGGACTCCAGCACCTGGTCCGCGAAGATGACACCGTAGTCCGGCTCGTCCAGGCCGAACGCCTGCTGCATCGCGACCGAGGTCAGCCCGATCTTGAAGCCGACCACCTCACCACCGTCAGCTTCCCGGCGCTCCCGCCACAGACGCTGCACCGCGTAGGAGTCCGCGATCGTCATCTCCGGGCGTCGCACACGGGCAGGCGCGATCGGCTCACCGGACCGTGCCGCCTCGAGCAGCTCCTCGACGCAGAGGGCCACCTGCCCATCCGACAGACCGCGCTCGACCGCCATTCCGACCTCCCCTTCCGATACTTTCCACGCACTTTTGTTATCTTCTCACCCTCATTGTGAGACGAAATTCACAGACTGATGCTCAGGCGAGCATCTAACCACATCATATTGAGGCCACACGTGTCATCAGACGACGCATTGAACTCACAGCACATATGAATGGACGCCGCTGCGAGCATCGCTCGACCGTTCCGTGGATCACGTGACCTTGAGCCACCTCACATCGTGAGTACGATTGCGGTCGTCCTTCGGCAGATAGCGCGAATGCACGCGCTCGTCGCCGCGCGGGACCCGACCCACCCGTTCCTCAACGGAGAGAAGTGCATGAGCAACGCAGACACAGCGCCCGACCGCGGCCGGACGTCCGAGCCTCCCTCGAATGAGCCGGGCGCGGTGGCCACCGCGGCGGCACCGGAGGAAGCTGCTCCCGCCGACCACATCGAGGTCGAGGAGCAGCTGGACTTCGACCGAGACCCCGCGAACACCGGCGCGCATCTGCCGATGTTCTGGCGCGTCGTCGTCATGCTGTTCACCGTCGCCGGCATCGTGCTGGTGCTCAACCAGGTGTTCTTCTGGAACCTGGGCGGGACGAACCTGCTGACCAACAGCTTCCTGTACTTCCTGCTGGCCGCGTTCCTCCCGATCGTGTTCATCATCTTCCCCATCAAGAAGATGCCGGGCGGCGTCACCGCGCGCACCTCTGTGCCCTGGTACGACGTCGTCCTCGCCGTCATCGTCCTCGTCACGACCGTCTACTACGGAATCAACGGGCAGCGGATCTTCGAGCGCGGCTGGGACTACGTCGCCCCGCCGCTGGCCACAGTCTTCGCGTTCGTGCTGTGGCTGCTGGTGCTGGAGACGCTGCGCCGCACCGCAGGCCTCATCGTCACGTGCATCGCGATCGCCTTCTCCCTGTACCCGGTCTTCGCTGCGGGCATCCCCGTCAGCTTCCTGCAGGGCATCCCGTTCCGCCTCGACCTGACCGCGCAGATCCACGCGATGGGCGTCGACTCGATCATGGGTCTGCCGCTGCAGACCGCGGCGTCGATCCTCGTGGGCTTCCTCATGTTCGGTGTCGCCCTGCAGTTCTCCGGTGGCGCTCTCTTCTTCTACGACCTCGCGATGAGCGCCTTCGGCCGCTACCGCGGCGGCTCTGCGAAGGTCTCCGTCGTGTCGTCCGCCGCAATGGGCATGATGTCCGGCTCGGCCGTGTCCAACGTGCTGACGACCGGCCCCATGACGATCCCCGCGATGAAGCGCTCCGGCTTCCCCGGGAAGTATGCCGCCGGCATCGAGGCGACCGCTGCGACCGGCGGCACGATCACGCCGCCCATCATGGGCACCGCGGCCTTCCTCATGGTGTCCTTCGTGGGTGTCCCCTATGGCCAGGTCGCACTCGCCGCGGCGATCCCCGCACTCCTGTACTACTGGGGCATCTTCCTCCAGGTGGACGCGTACTCCGCGAAGTCCGGCCTGCGCGGCATGCCCAAGGCGGAGCTGCCGAAGCTGGGCCGCACCGTCGTGACCGGCCTGCCCTACATCGTCGCGCTCGTGGGCCTGGTCCTCCTGCTCGTCGTCATGAACAACGAGTCCCAGGCGCCGTTCTGGACCATCGGCTTCCTGCTCGTCTGCATGCTCTTCATGAAGCGCTTCAAGCTCACGCCCACGTCGTTCCTGAACTTCGTGTACGCATCCGGCAAGACGATCGCAGAGATCATCGGCATCATCGCCGGTGTGGGCCTCATCGTGGGCGGCCTGTCGATGACGGGCGTGTCCCTGTCGCTGGCCCGTGAGCTCGTCAACCTGGTGGGCGACAACCTCGCGCTCATCCTCATCGCCGGTGCGCTCACCAGCTTCGTGCTGGGCATGGGCATGACGGTGTCCGCGGTCTACGTGCTGCTGGCGATCGTCATGGCCCCGGCCCTGACAGAGCTGGGCGTCAACCCGATCGCGGCGCACCTGTTCGTCATCTACTGGGCGACGGTCTCCTACATCACCCCGCCGGTCGCCCTGGCCTCGTTCGCCGCCGCGAACATCGCCGGCACACCCGCGATGTCCACCTCGATCACCGCGATGCGACTGGGAGCCGTCAAGTACATCATCCCGTTCGCGTTCGCGGTCAACCCGGCGCTCGTCGCGCAGGACTCCACCCTCATGGAAATCCTCGTGGCGACGGTGTCCGCGCTCATCGGCATCTACTTCCTGGCGACCTCCTTCGAGGGGTACGTCACGATCAACCGCCGTAGGATCGGCATCCTCATCCGCCTCATCTCCGCAGCGGCGGGCGTCCTGCTGCTGTGGCCCGCCACGGTCAGCACCCTCACGGGTCTGGGCCTCGCCGTGCTCACGATCCTCCTGGCCCAGTTCCTGGGCACGAAGGGTCCGGACGTCAGCAGGCCCGCGACCATCTCCGCGGCGCAGACCTCGACAGAGAGGAAGGCAGACGCATGAGCCGGCTCCGCACTCTCACCGCCGCCGTCGCGGCGTCCGCGCTCCTCCTGACCGGCTGCGGCGCCGGGGAGACGACGATGGTGGGCGGCATCCGCGATCCGTTCGTCATCTCGACCTACGGCACCGGCACCTCGACGTACGCGGACACCGCGGCCGTCTCCGACGCCGTGTCCGTGGCGACGGGCGCACGCGTCCGGATCATCACCTCGGACACCGCGATCGGACGCATGGCCGCGATGAAGTCCGGGGCCGCGGCGATGGGCCGTCTGGGCGACGAGTACATCTTCGGCTTCGAGGGACTCAACGAGTTCGCCAACGAGGACTGGGGACCGCAGGACACCCGCGTCGTGTGGGCACCCCTGTCCCCGCACTCCCTCATGACCCGCGAGCGCGACGGCATCGAGACGCCGGCGGACCTCAAGGGCAAGAAGGTCCCCAAGATCACGGCGAACCCGTCCGTCAATCAGAAGATCGACGCCTACCTCGCCTACGGCGGACTCACCCGTGACGACGTGACGGAGGTCAACCTGGCCTACGGCGAGCAGCCGGAAGCCCTGCAGCAAGGTCAGATCGACGTGCTCTACCAGCAGGTCTACGGCTCCAGCCTCTACGAGCTCGAATCGCAGTTGCCCGTGTCGTGGATCGACCTGGATCCGGACGATGAGGGGGCCGTGGCCCGCGTCGAGGAGCTGGCGCCGTCGATCAACATCCTCGACTTCGAGGGCGCCCCCGCCCAGGAGGAGGGCGAGAAGACGTACGGGTTCGTCTACACGCTGCCCATCACGGCGATGGCGGACACGGACGAGGACGAGGTCTACGCGCTCGTGTCCGCGATGGCGGACACCTTCGAGCGGTACGAGAACACGACGATCAACACGCCGCGCTGGAACCCCGAGGAGGTCGAGGACACCCCGCGCGAGGCGCCCTACCACCCCGGCCTCATCCGCTGGCTCGAAGAGCACGACCGCTGGAGCCCGGAAGCCCAGAAGCGACAGGACGAGCTGCTGGAGCGCGGCGAGCGCCTGGACGAAGAGTGGGCCGCCTTCCAGGAGACGGACCCGGACGCGGACGAGGAGCTGGCCGGCTGGATCGAGTGGCGCGCGGCCCACGATCTGGGCAAGATCACGGACGACCCGGACGCCGTCGAGTGATTCGCCGGCGCTGACACCCTCTCGAGCAGCCGACACCGCTCGAGCCTCAGCGGAACCGATCCGGCACGCGCCTCTGCGCACCGCTCCGCACGGCTCTGCCCGCCCTGCACGTCACCACGACGAGCAGGGCGGGCAGAGCCGTTCACGGGCAGTGGCCCTCCGACCGTGAGATTCGTTTGACACCGGCCTCAACTCGTGAGGTGATGGTCTGGCTATTCTCAGTTTCGGCGCAAAGGAGCGGGCCCGGGATGTTCGGATTACCCATGAGCACGACCCTCATCATGAGTGCGGTCATGCTGTTCTGGATCGTGTACACGATCGTCTTCTACGTCTCGACCCGCAACTGGGTCGTCGAGGACGCGGACTACGACACCCCGGCCGGCGAGACTTCGGCCGCCGCTGTGGATGGGAGTGACCGGGCATGAGCATCGAGATCGTCTTCATCCTCATCTACTTCGCCGTCGTCATCGGGATCGGCATCGCGGTGAGCCGTCGCAGCTCGCAGGACCGTGCCGGCTACCTGCTGGGCGGCCGCAGCCTGGGCGCGCCCGTCACCGCGCTGCGCATGCAGTCGACCTCCATGTCCGGCTACATGTTCCTGGGCGCCGGCGGTCTGGGCTACAGCCAGGGCTACTACGGCATGTGGTTCGCCCTGGGCGACCTGGGCGGCGGAGTCCTCAACCTGTCGATCATCGGCCGCCGCATGCGCAAACTGTCCTACCTCCTGGGCTCGATCACGTCGATCGGCTACCTCGAGCGCCGCTACCCCTCCGTCTGGACGAAGCTGGTCGCCGGTCCCATCGCACTGGGCTGCCTGTTCCTCTACGTGCTGGCACAGCTGCTGGCCGGCGGTCAGGGATTCTCCTCCGTCACCGGCATGGGCCTCAACGCCTCTCTCGTCATCGCCGTGTCGATCATCCTCATCTACACCTTCCTGGGCGGCTACCTGGCCGTCGCCTACACGGGCTTCCTCCAGTCGATCATCATGGTGATCGGCATGCTGTGGATCCTCATCGCGACGGTCCAGCACGTGGGCGGCCTGACCGCCGGCCACGCGAAGGTCGCGCAGATCAATGAGAACCTCCTCCTCATGTGGGGCGCCGACGGCCAGTACTTCGGTCAGTGGGGCGTCATCCTGGGCGCGCTGCTCATCTTCTCGATCGGCTACATCGGGTACCCGCACGTGAACGTGGGCCACATGTCGATGAAGCGCCCGTCGATCGCGCGGACCGCGGGCCTGTGGTCGACCGGCTTCAACTTCCTCTTCATCCCCGGCGCCTACCTCATCGGCCTGTTCGGGCTGCTCATCGTCCCCAACCTGGACAACCCGGAGCTGGCGATCTTCGAGGTCGCGCAGACCGTGCTGCCTCCGTTCGCGGTGGGCCTGGTCATGGCGGCGATCATGGCCGCGATCATGTCCACGGCGGACTCGATCCTCCTGCAAGCCGGCACGATCGCCTCGCAGGACCTGGGCGGGGCGCTCATCAAGAACCTGAGCGAGAAGGCCGCGGTCAACATCTCCCGCATCGTCATCTTCGTCCTCGCCGTCGTGGGCCTCATCCTCGCGATGTGGCAGCCGCCCGGCGTGTTCGATCTGGTCGTCTTCGCGACCGCGACGATGGGCTCCGCCTTCGTCCCCTCCTACATCTGCGCCGTCTGGTGGAAGAAGGCGAACACCCCCGGTGCGATCATCTCGATGCTCGCGGGCGCCACCGCCGCCGTCGCCGCGCAGATCATGGGCACCGCGGACTCGTGGGGCATCGACCCGATGATGGCCGGCATCGTCGCCTCGACGGTGGGCATCATCGTGGGTTCGCTCGCCACCCAGCGATCGCACCCGGTCCCGCCCGAGGTCCTGGCCGCCGTCGAGGAGACCATGAAGGTCGCGCCCGTCCCCAAGCACCTGGTGATCGGCGAGGACGCGACTCTCGCCTCCCAGCGTCCCCAGGACAGCGCGTGACCTCAGCGTCGCAGCGGACGGCGGGGACGGCGGGGACGGCCCAGGGTTCGGCCGCCCCCGCCGTCGCCTGGCCCGCCCTCATCGACGAGGTCCGTGCACTCGCGTGGCTGCGGAAGCGGCTGACGGACCTCGAGGACCCGCGGGCCCGGCTGTACCACCACCCCATGCTCGCGGCCTCGTACGAGGTGCGGCGACGGTCCGGTTCCGCGACCGCGCACGCCCTCGTCGACCTGGTGGGCGGTCGCGCCTACGCGGCCGAGCCGTGGGAGCACATCGCCTTCGTGCCCCTCGCGGAGGCGAAGCGGGCAGGTGGCGTGCGCGCGGAGACCGCACTGACGGATCCGGTGCGCGTGCTGGACGATGTCCGGGGCGAGCGCGCCGCGCGCGACCTGGTCCGCAGCATCCTGTTGCGGGGGCGTCGACTGGGTCCGCCCGGACGGCTGCACCCGCTGGGCGAGCCGCTGGTCTTCGGGAAGCCCAACTGGTGGCTGACGGCCACCCGCGACGGGAAGCCGGTCGAGATCATCCTCGACGGGCTGACCGGCCGGCACTACGCACTGCGGGCCTGACGGCAGCCTGCCCAAGGACGCGGGCGAGCCGGTTGCGAGCGGCGACCACGGCCTCGGGAACGGCCCGTTCCGGGGACAGGAGCGGCGCGGCGGCCAGACCCCGCGAAACGGTCAGTCGCGCGGCCAGCTCTTGCCGCGACGGGCCTCGACGGCCTGGTTGTAGCGGCGCAGGGAGTGGACGAAGCCGGCGATCTCGTCCGGGGACCAGTCGGCGAGGATCCGGTCGAACCCGTCCTTGCGAGCCACGAGCTCCGCGTCGAGGCGGCGGAGCCCCTCGTCGGTGGGCCGCAGTTTGCGCGCGACGCCCCCGTCCGGATCCGTGATGCGCTCCAGCAGGTCCGACTTCATCGCCGCCGTCGTCTGCCGGTGGATCGTCGAGACGTCCATGTCGAAGGCGTCGGCCAGTTCCGCGACCGTCATGGGGCCCTGCGCCCGCAGGCGCGACAGGAGGATGACGGCGCTGCGGTCCAGGGGAACCTCGCGATCCTTGGGGGCCACTCCCTGGAGGGCGAAGCGAGTGAGGAGCATCTGCTCCCGCACCAGCGTCTCCAGCATCTCGTCCTGGTCCCTGCGCTCCTCCATCCGCCCATTGTGGCAGGCGGCCGGCCCGTCGTCGTCCGACCCTCGCCTTCCGAGCCCGCACGGAAACTTGTATACTGCAAGCGTTTTGCACCATACAATCGCGTGAAGACTGGAGTGCCATGCGCGCGGCCGCGGCCACCTCGTCCACCACCGGCATCGATCCCGCCGGTGCCCTCGCTTCCTCCCCCGCGCAGCTTTCCCCCACCCGCACCATCGCGCTGCTGGCTGTCGTCTGCACGCTCGTCGCGATGATGCAGTCGCTCATCGCCCCGCTGCTGACGGTGCTCCCGCCGCAATTGGACACCACTCCCGCGGCGTTCACGTGGGCCGTGACGGCCTCCCTCCTGGCCGGTGCTGTCAGCACCCCGATCGCTGGTCGCCTGGGCGACATGCTGGGGAAGAAGACCGTCCTCGTGGGGCTGCTGGTCCCCCTGGTGGTGGGCTGCGCGATCTCCGCCGTCGCCACGAACCTGCCGGTCATGCTGCTGGGTCGGACGCTGCAGGGTGTGGCGCTGGGGTCGATCCCCGTCTCCATCGCGCTGCTGCAGGAGGTCGTCCCGCCGCACCGCCGCGCCACCGCGATCGCGCTGGCCAGTGCGTCGATGGGGATCGGCGGCGGCATCGCCCTGCCGCTGTCCGCCGGTTTCGCACAGTTCTTCTCGTGGCGTGCGCTCTTCTGGATCCTCGTGGGCCTGGGCCTCGTGCTGGCGATCCTCATCGCAGTCCTGGTCCCCGCGGGCGCGCGCCCGGCCCCCGGTCAGCGGTTCGACGCGGTGGGCGCACTGCTGCTGGCGGTCGGGCTGTCGTCGTTCCTCATCGCGCTGTCGCAGGGCTCCGTGTGGGGCTGGACGTCGTGGGCGGTCCTGGGGGCGTTCGGGCTGTCCGCCGTCGCGCTGCTGTCGTGGGCCGCGTGGGAGTTCCGGGCCGCGCAGCCCCTGGTCGACCTCCGCGCGGCGATCTCCCCCGTCGCGCTGCTGACCAACCTCGCCTCGATCTTCACGGGCATGGCCATGTACATCACCCTCGTGGCGACACCGCAGATCCTGCAGCTGCCGCCCGCCGACGGACCGGGTCTGGGCGTGTCCCTCCTGGCCGCCGGACTCCTGCTGCTGCCCGGCGGGATCATCCAGATGCTCCTGGCGCCGGTGGGCGGACGCCTCATCAACGCGCGCGGTCCCAAGGTGGCGCTGCTGACGGGCATCGCGATCATCGCGTGCGGCTACGGCACGATGCAGGTGGCGCTGGCGAGCGCGCTGGGCCTCATGCTGGGCCACATGATCATCAAGGGCGGGATCGGCATCGCGTACGGTGCGATGCCGGCACTCATCATGAGCTCCGTGTCCGCCGCGGACATCGGGTCCGCGACCAGCTTCAACACGCTCATGCGACAGATCGGCAGCTCGACGGGCTCCGCCCTCGTGGGCGCAGTGCTGGCGGCGGTCGCGGTCACCGCGGGCGGGGACGTCCTCCTCACAGAGGCGGGATTCCGCATCGCGTTCCTCCTGGGCCTCGTCGTCGCACTCGTGGCCCTGACGGTGGCGGCGTTCATCCCCTTCCGCCGCTCAGCCGCCTGAGCGCGCACCCCACCCTCACAGACCGCGCATCGCAGTTCGTGCGCTTCTCGTATAACGCACGCGAGCTCGCCCGTACATCGGTAGAACCGTGTCGCGGTCGCGGCTCCCCGCCCGCATCGCCCGCGTCGCCCCGGAGGGAGAGAATGGGCGCATGACATCCGCCCACTCCCCGGAACCGGACGCCCCCGCCCCGGAGCCCGCCACTCTCACCGCCGCCCAGGTCGTCGCCCACGCCCGGTTCAGCGAGCCGGGCCTCGACAAGTCGAGCGCGATGATGCTGCTCTACTTCACCGCGGGCTGGCTGGAGGCCTGGCACGACCGCCCCGTCGTCGAGGCGCACTTCGAGGCCTGGCAGCACGGCCCCACGGATCCCGCCGCGCACGCGGCCTTCGCGGACACCTACCCCAAGCGCCTGCGCCTGCCCGACGACCAGATGCTGGAGCTGGGCGTCGAGGCCGTCGTCCACTGGGGTCTGGGCGGGAAGCCCGGCCAGCGCGGGACCGTCCACTCGAGCGGCCTCATCAACGCCGCGAAGGCGACCCGCGCCTATGCCGAGGCCGCCACGACGGGGAAGCCCGCGTTCGCCTCGGGACCCGAGATCCCGGCCGGGCTGATCCGGGACACCTTCCGCGAGCTCGCCGAGGCCGTCGCCGCCGGAGACGCCGACGGGCCCGCCCAGCCCGGCGAGGAGGAGAGGGCCGAGGCCGCCCGCCAGGCCGAGGCGAAGCGCCTGCGCGCCCAGCTCGCGGAGCGCTTCGACACGGGCGCCAACCTCCTGGAGACCTGAGGCCGCGGACCGTCAGGGCGTCAGGGCGTCAGGACCTCTGCGCCTCCTGGGCCGCGAAGTAGGACGATTGCGCTGTCAGCTCCACCGCTGACAGCCGGCTCGCCCCCAGCCGCCGGGGCCGGGACCGGGACTGGATCCCGGCCCCGGCCTCGGCGGCTGTCCTGCCCTCGTGTCTCACGATCCGGCGCGCCGGGCGGATCGACACGCTTCGTGGTCTCATGAGCCTCACACTCAGTGAATTACTGAACGTTCAGTCAGTTTCAAAGGAGAAACGATGACCCGACGACACCGCGCACTCCTGTCGACCGCCGCAACTGTCGCGAGCCTCAGCCTGCTCGCCGGATGCGGGGGCTCCGTTGCCGGCAGCGGCGACGGAGGCGATGCGGACGGATTCGCGTTCGGATCCGACCAGGCCGAGGTCGACGCTGCGATCGCGGACCTCGACCCCGTCACTCTCACGATCCAGCCGTATGCGGCCTCTCCGGACGCAGCCGCCGCCGTCGCCGAGCAGTCCTTCATGGATGCCGTCGAGGAGCGCTCGGGCGGGAAGATCACCTTCGAGGTCGCGTGGGGGCAGTCGATCGCGAGCTACCCCGAGGTCGACGACGCCCTGGCGGACGGTCGCCTCGACATCGCCTACAGCGTGCCGGTCTACTTCCCCGCCGAGTACCCGCAGGTCGACGCGTACAACAAGCTCAGCCACTACACGAGCGCCGCGCCCCTGACGGGCGAGGCGATCACGCAGGCGCAGATGAGCGAGGCCGCGTGGAACAGCGACGCGGTCCTCGCCGAGTACGAGGAGAACGGCGTCGTCCCCCTCAATCCGCTCATCTCGTCCGGGAACTACTGGGCGGCCTGCAACGCGCCCGGCTCGGAATCGGACGACTGGAGCGGCCGCCAGATCCGGATCGGCGGCTCCGCGCAGACGCCCATCTCGGAGAACCTGGGGGCGTCGCCGGTGTCCATGGAGTACGGCGAGGTCTTCGAGGCCCTCCAGCGCAGCACCGTCGACTGCACGTTCATCCAGGGCATGGTTGCGGGATCGACCGGGCTCATGGAGGTCGCACCGCACGTGTCGACGCTGGGAGAGGACCGCTTCACGGGCGCTGTGACGGCGGGACACGTCGCGGGCGCATCGTTCGAGACCCTGCCGCTGCCCTACCGACAGATCATCTTCGACGCGGCGAACATCGACTGGCTCCACGGCCAGATCTCCGCCGTCGTGGGGTCCAGTGCAGATGCGGTGGCCGACGTCCGCGAGGCCGGCGGCGAGTTCGCGGACATGTCCGGTGACGCGAAGGAGACGGTCCTGGAGACGCAGGAGGAGCTGGTCGACGGTCTCATCGCGGACGGCGTCATCGACGAGGAGGTCCGCACGGGCCTGCAGGACCGCGCCCAGCACTGGGCGACCGTCGTGGAGGAGCTGGGATACGCCGACGACGGCGACCTCGCAGACCTCGACGAGTGGTACGACCAGGAGGCGACGGACTTCCGCCCGCTGGCCGAGCAGGTCTACCAGGAGGGTGCAGCGGCCCACCGCCCGGAGTGACCCGGGCGCACCCGGTCCACGACGACGGCCGCCGAGGCCGGGGCTGGATTCCAGCCCCGGCCTCGGCGGCCGTGTCAGTGCGGAAGGACCTCGCGGGGCGGTCGCCGCCGACCCCGTGTCCGTGCCAGATGTCAGCCTGGGGCACATGCCCCGGTCGGACGGAGGGAAGGCCGTCCCGGCCGGGGCCTGATCAGCAGGGGCCGACCCAACCGACCGGGAGCCCGCTCACTCCTCGAACAGGATGACCTGGCGGACGGCCTCGCCGTCGGCCAGCTTGTCGAGCGCCTCGTTGATCTGGTCGAGGGTGATCGTGGAGGAGATGAGCTCGTCGACGGGCAGACCCTCGTCGCGCCACAGCTTCTCGTAGACGGGGATGTCCTTCGACGGCACGGCGGAACCCAGGTACGAGCCCACGACGGTGCGCGCCTCCGCCGTGAGTGTCAGCGGGGTGATGACTGATTCTGCCTGCGGCGACGGCAGTCCGACCGTCACCGTCTTGCCGCCCACTCCGGTCGCCTTGTACGCGGTCTCGAACGCCTTGGGGTGGCCCGCCGCCTCGATGACGATGGGCGCCTTCACGCCGTTCTCCTCCAGCTGTGCGGGCGTGTAGACCTCGTCCGCACCCAGCTCCGTCGCGCGGGTGAGCTTCGATTCGTTCGCGTCGACACCGATGACCTTCCCCTTCTTCAGGGAGATCGCGGTGATGAGCGCTGCCATGCCCACGCCGCCCAGGCCCACGATCATGATCGTGTCGCCGTCCTCCGGTGCGCCCGCGTTGATGACGGCGCCACCGCCGGTCAGGACCGCGCAGCCCAGGACCGCGGCGATCGCCGGCGGCACGTCATCGCCCACCGGCACGACCGAGCTGCGATGCAGCACCGCATGCGTCGCGAACCCGGAGACGCCCACGTGGTGGTAGACATCCGTGTCTCCCTCGTGGAGTCGCATGTGGTCGCCCACCAGCGTGCCCGCGTTGTTGACCGCAGTGCCCGGGATGCACGGCAGCTTTCCGTTCGTCCGGCAGTTGTCGCACTCGCCGCAGCGCGGCAGGAAGACTGTGCTGACCTGCTGGCCCACCGTCAGGTCCGTGACGTTGTCCCCCACCTTCTCCACCACGCCCGAGGCCTCGTGGCCCAGGAGCATCGGCATGGGTCGCGGCCGGTTGCCGTCGACGACAGACAGGTCGGAGTGGCACAGGCCCGCGGCGCGGATCCGGATGAGGACCTCATCCGGGCCAGGATCGTCCAGCTCGAGGTCGACGATGCGCAGGGGGTTGCTCTCCGCGTACGGCCGCTGTGCCGTGCCCACGGAATCGAGGACTGCTCCGGTGATCTTCATGATGGTCTCCTCTGCATGAGTGGACTGCGCGTCGTCAGTCGTCGATGACAATACCGGCGCGGGTGACTGTGCGTGCGGCCGCCTGCGCGAGCGCCTCGTCCACCTGGTCCAGTGTGAAGTCCGCGTCGACCAGGGACTCCCAGGGGAAGTGCGGCGTGTCGGCGACGAACCGGATGGCGCGCCCCAGCACGGTCTGCGGATAGCGGATCGCTGCGCGGATCTGGACTCCCGTGCGCGTGAACAGGCCCGGATCGAACTCCGTGTACTTGTGGGGGGTGATGTTGCCGATCTCCACGAAGATGCCGCCGGCCCGCGTCATCCGCGCGCCCTCGGCGAAGACGGAGGGGACACCGGTGAGATCGATGACGACGTCCGCGCCGCCCCCGGTCTGCTCCTTGATGAGCGCGACGCGGCCGTCGCCGTCCTCAGCCTGCGTGAGGTCGATCGTGTGGTGGGCGCCGAACTCCTTCACCTTCGCCAGGCGCTGCGGTGCCATCTCCGCGACCCAGACGGTCGCGCCGAACGAGCTGGCGACCGCGGACGCGCACACGCCCAGTCCGCCGGCGCCCATGATGACCACCTTGTCACCGTAGGACACCTCGCCCAGCAGGCAGCCGTAGTACACCTGCGACAGCGCGCAGTTGACGCTCGAGGCCGCCTTGCTCGTGACGCCGTCCGGAACCTTGTAGACCGCGAAGCTGGGGCCCACGACGTAGTGGGTGCCGAACGTCCCGTGGAAGTGCGGCGCCTGGTCCGCCGGCGCACCCCACGCGGTGTAGGCGTTGCGGCAGATGTTCTGATTCCCGCTGTTGCACTCGGGGCAGCGGCGGCAGGCCTGGAAATAGGTGGAGACGACGCGGTCGCCCACTGCCAGCGGCTCACCCGCGAAGTCCGTCGTCACGCCCTCGCCCAGCGCGTGCACACGGCCCACGCCCTCGTGGCCCATGACGCAGCCGGGCTGCACCAGCGGGTGCCCACCATTCAGGATGTGCACGTCCGAACCGCACACGTTCGCCCGGATCATCGACAGCACGAGGCCGCCCGCAGGCGGCTCCGGTACGTCGTATTCACGGGCAGCGGTGGACCCCACTGCATCCAGCACAATGTTCCGTCCAGTGACCATGCACACCCACCTCATCGTGTGGCGCCCGAGCGCCGTGTGATGCCGGCCGGGACGCCGGCACCTGCGAAGCTACTCAAATATATTCCGGACGTCAAGGGATATGCGCATACCTGCACCCATCAGGCCTGAACATGCGATTCGCCCGGCCATGCCGCGGAATGAGGCTGCACCCCACAGAGCGACCCCTTGACTCTTCGCTGATCTGAAATATATTTGCTCGTACGGAGAGTGGCGCACGCCCCAGGCGTCCGCACCCGCCGCGCACGGAGCGACCGACCTTCAACGACGAGGCAGAGGAAGATCCCCATGGCCACCGCACCTGATATGAAAGTCCACATCCTCGACACGGGAACGATGGAGGCAGACCGCACCTGGCTGCTCCTGGCGCCCCACACCGTCATCAAGACCCGCGAGCACAAGAACGACCCGCGTGCGTGGGGCCAGGTCCCCACGCACGCGGTCTACATCGACCATCCGGACGGGAAGATCCTCTGGGACACGGGCGTCCCCCGGAACTGGCAGACGCACTGGGAGCCCACCGGCTTCCACGAGTTCTTCCCGGTCCTCGACGACCCGGAGGGCGACTCCGGCTACCTCGATTCGAGCCTGTCCCAGATGGGGCTGGCGCCGGACGACATCGACATCCTCGTCCTCTCCCACCTGCACTTCGACCACGCCGCGAACGCGCGCATGTTCGACAACGGCAAGACGCGGATCGTCACGAGCCAGGCGGAGCTGGACGGTGTCAAGGACATCACCGGCTACAACAAGGGCGCGCACATCCCGGACGACTACAAGGGCCTCACCATCGGCGGCATCACCGGCGATGACGAGATCGTGCCCGGCGTCTCCGTCATCCAGACACCGGGCCACACGTGGGGCACGATGTCGCTGCGCGTCGACCTGCCCAACGAGGGCACGAAGATCTTCACCTCGGACGCCGTCTACATGGAGGAGTCGTACGGCGATCCGCCCGTCGGCGCCGCGATCGTGTGGTCCAGCCTCGACTGGCTCGCATCGGTCGAGAAGCTCAAGCGCATCGAGCAGGAGACGGGTGCGGAGATGATCTTCGGCCACGACGAGGGCCAGCGGGCGAACTTCCGCACCGGCCCGGACGGGTTCTACTCATGATCCTGTACGACTACCGCTGCGAGGGCGATCACCGGTTCGAGGCCGCCGTCGCGTCCATGTCCTCCCCCGCCCCGGACTGCCCGGACTGCGGCAGCAGTGCCCGGCGGGTACTCACCACCGTCCGCACCAGCGGCTTCGCGTCCGCCGGGCACAGCCGCGAGGACATGCCCAAGAGCTGGAAGGGCATGGGCAACGGGAACAGGGACGCGGTCGACTACTGGCGCAGGTCGATGGAGAAGCGGGAGCGGCTCGAGGAGCGGCACCCGGAGCTGGGCGGCGACCGCCGCCCGATCCTCGCGCACGAGGGCATCTTCCGCGACCGCCCCCTGCGCGCCGGCGACGACATCGGCGCCTCGGTCCAGGCGGCCGTGACGGCGGAGAAGGCGAAGGAGGCCGCGAAGCCGGCCACGGCCTCGGCGACGGGGTCCTCCACCACCGCAGGAGGTGCTGCGAAGCGATGACTCAGACACCCGCGTTCATCGACGGCGAGCGCGTGAGAGGCGACCAGACGTACGAGAACGTGGACCCGGCGGACGGCCGCGTCATCGGTGAGGTGCTGCGGGGATCCGCGGACCACATCGACGCGGCCGTCGCGGCGGCTCGGGCGGCCCAGCCGGACTGGGCGGGCACGAAGCCGGAGCAACGGGCGGACGTCGCGCAGGCATACGCGGCGCTCATCCTGGACCACGTCGACGAGCTGGCGCTCCTGGACTCCCAGGACACCGGCAAGCCGATCTCGCAGGCGCGCGCGGATGCGACCGTGACCGCCCGGTACTTCACGTTCTACGGCCGCGCGATCGACTCGTACTACGGCCTGCAGCTGCCGGTCGACCCGGCTTTCCACGTGTACACGCGCCGCGAGCCCCTGGGGGTCTGCGGCAGCGTCATCGCGTGGAACTACCCGCTGCAATTGTTCGGCCGCGCGGTCGCCCCGGCCGTCGTGACCGGCAATGCCGTGGTGCTCAAGCCGGCGGACGAGACGCCGCGGTCCGCGGTCCGCCTGGCCGAGCTCGCGATCGAGGCCGGGTTCCCGCCCGGGATCATCAATGTGGTCCCCGGGATCGGCGCCGAGGCCGGGGCGACCCTCGCTGCCCACCCCGGGATCGATCACATGGGCTTCGTGGGCTCGAACCCGGTGGGTCGTCTGATCGCGGGAGCTGCCGCGCAGAACGTCGTGCCCACCGTCCTGGAGCTGGGCGGGAAGTCCCCGCACGTCGTGTTCCCGGACGCGGACCTGGACCGGGTGGCGCAGTTCGCCACGAAGGGCATCCTGCAGAACGCGGGGCAGACCTGCTCTGCGGGCTCGCGGCTGCTGGTGCACAGCTCCGTGGAGCAGGAGCTGCTGGACCGGCTGCGCGCCGCGTTCGAGGCGACCTCGCTGGGACCCGGGTCCACGGATCCCGACCTGGGGCCGCTCATCTCCCGGAAGCAGCAGGATCGCGTCTCCGGGATGGTGGAGCGGGCCTCGGGAACGGTCGTGACCGGCGGCTCTGCGCCGTCCGGCGGCGACCTGGGGCAGGGCGCGTACTTCTCTCCCACCCTCATCGCGGGGGTCGAGGCGGACGCGGAGATCTTCCGCGAGGAGGTGTTCGGACCGGTGCTCGTGTCGCGGACCTTCGAGACGGAGGACGAGGCGGTCGCCCTGGCCAACGGCACGGACTACGCTCTCATGGCGGCGGTGTGGACGCGGGACTCCTCGCGCGTGCACCGGCTGGCCGCACGCATCAGTGCGGGTCAGGTATACGCGAACGCGTACGGGGCGGGCGGCGGGGTCGAGTACCCGTTCGGCGGCTTCGGCAAGTCCGGATACGGCCGGGAGAAGGGGTACGAGTCCCTGGACGCGTACACCGCGACGAAGACGGTGCTCGTGAGTCTGTGAGTGCGGGCTGCGTGCGGGGCGGGATGCGGGCGGATCGCCCGTGCGGGGCTGCGGGCGAATAGTCCGGGCGGGGCGGTCGGCGGGGACGTCGGCCGCCCCGCGCTCTGCGGGGCGGACTGCGACGACGAGGGTGAACGTGAGCGTGATGAGCAAGGGAGACGATGGACCGATGAACAGTGCCGGGACGGCGGAGAACGGCAGGCGCTACGGCACTGCGGCCTCGATCGTCGCATCCGACATCGGTGAGAACATCGTTTCCGGGCACCTCCCTCCGGGCAGCCCCCTGCGCGTCCATCAGGTGGCGGCCCAGTACGAGATGTCGCTGACCCCGGTCCGCGAGGCGATGCAGCGCCTGGTGACGGAGGGACTCGTCGTCCGCACGCCCGGGGTGGGATTCGCGGTAGGGCAGCTGAAGGCCTCGGACATCCGCGACGTGTTCCTCACGCTCGCGTTCGTGAGCGGGGAGCTGTCCGCGCGGGCGGTCGCACACGTGGACGATGCCATGCTCGCCGAGCTGCACGCGATCCACCACGAATCACTGGCCCTCGTGCACCGCCGCGCGGTGCACGGGCTCGATGAGAAGAACCGCGAGTTCTACTCGATCATCAACCACTCCACCGACGCCCCCAAGCTGCGCTGGGTCGCGGGACTGTGCATCCGCTACGTGCCGCGCTCCCTGTACTCCGATGTGCCGGGATGGCCGGACATCACCGTGGGCGGGCAGGAGGCGATGATCGACGCGCTGGAGGTCCGCGACGCGGACTCCGCCCGTGCGATCACCGAGTCGATCCATCACAGAGCCGGCGAGGCGCTGGCGGAGAGCTACGACATCACCCGCGCGGGTCGGGCGAGCGCGTGAGGGTGGCGGACTGACCGTCGCTCCGCCGCGACGGACGGGCGGTTGGCCGCCCCTTTCTCTCGCCGAAACAAGGGCAACTGGCCGAAACATGCCTGTGCACGCCCACGGCTCGAGCCAATCGGGCTCGTCCCAATCGGGGGTGTAGGAGTTGAGGTCTGAAGCCGCCGGTCTCGAGCAGACTTCGGGCGATGTACTTGGTCAGGTTGCGGAACCCGAGTGCGGAGCCGCGCAGGTGTTCGAGCCGTCCGTTGAGCGCCTCGGTCGGCCCGTTGCTGGTGCCGGGTCGTTCGAAGTAGGCGAGCACGTCAGCGGCTCGCTTCTTCAGGGTCCGGCCCAGGGTGGTGAGCTCGGTGAGCACCTTGGGGACGCCAGCGCTGAGGTCGGTGATCAGCTTCTCCATGAGCTCGCGGCCACGTTGCCGGCCCTCCTGGCGATAGGCGGCGATCATGCGCTGGTAGACACCCCAGGTCGCCTCGACCTTGACGTGAGCGTCATCAACGAACAGCTCGCGTAGCCTGTCGCTCTGCTTGTCGGTGAGCAGGTCCGCGCCGGTGTGCAGCGTGCGCCGCGACTTGTAGAGCGGGTCGTCCCTGAACCCACGGTGCCCGTGGATCGCGAGTTGGACCCGGCGCCGGCACCTGTCGAGGGCGTCACCGGCCAGGCGCACGACGTGGAAGGGATCCATCACCGTGACCGCGTCCGGGATCTCCTCGGCAGCGGCGGTCTTGAACCCGGTGAAGCCGTCCATCGCGACCACCTCGACCGCGTCACGGAAGGCGTCGTCGCGGTCGGCGAGCCAGGTCTTGAACGCCGCCTTCGACCGGCCCTCGACCATGTCCAGCAGCCTTGCTGGGCCGGCGCCATCGCGGACCGGGGTGAGGTCGATGATCACGGTGACGTACTTGTCGCCACGCCTGGTGTGGCGCCAGACGTGCTCATCGACGCCAATGACCTTCACGCCCTCGAACCGCGTGGGGTCGTTGATCAGCAGCCGCTCGCCTTCAGCCAGGACCGCGTTGTTGGCGGTGTCCCACGCGACCCCGAGTCCCTCGGCGACACGTGCGACGGTGAGGTGTGCGACCACGATCCCTTCCAGCGCCCACCGCAGCCCGGTGCGCGAGAGCTTCGCGCGTGGCTCCGCCGCGGCGCTGGTGTCTTGGCGCCACACGTGTCCGCAGTCGGCACAGCGGTAGCGGCGCACTACAACTTCCAGCACGGTCGGTCGCCAGCCCAGCGGCTCGTGGGCCAACCGCCGGATCACGGTGTCACGAGCAGCGCCTTCGCTGCCGCACCGTCGGCACCACTGATCTGGTTCCACCACGCGGCACGCGAGGACCGCACGATCCGGTTCAAGTCGTTGTCCGGTCACGCTCAGACCGAGGCCGTCGAGTCGAGCGAAGGCGGTCAGGTCAGGGCGGCCGAAGCCGGCCGGCGGGGTAGCGTCGGACACGTCGAGGTCTTTCGGATGGATGGCGTAGGAACCTCCGTCGTCGGGAGACCTCGACGTCTATCTGCGGACCGACGCGCCCGGCCGACCTACACCCTCATCTGAGAAGACCCCTGAAACGTCTTCGCCGACGACGGGGCCGGCGAGGAGGAGGGCGCGGTGAGCTAAAAGAATGGAGCTTGCTCGGCTTCGACGCCGCCGCAAGCTCCGGTGAAACGGTCGGTACTGGTCGGTCGTCGTCGGTCACCACCGGATGGCGGCGTCCCCCACGCTCGGCGTTCGCGCAGGTCAGCGTCTCGTTCGCCCAGTGGGCGCATCAAGCGATAGACGCAAAGCCGACGTGATTAGGCCCTCGGTTCGATTCCGACAGGCGCCTCCGGCGAACCGCCCCTGACCTGCGGAAACGCAGGGCAGGGGCGGTTCGGTTCTGGTGGTCGCGCAAGCGCTGGCCTCACGGCTCTGCCCGACACCTACGTCGCCCTCCTCTGCGACGGACCCCTCGCCGGCTGAGCGCTCGCGGCCGGCATCCTGTCCGTGCGCCGATAGGCCTCGCGCCGCTCGGCAACGCAGCATGGCGTTGCGTCGCGACCTGGCGACGGCTCGGCGGGGCGCGATCGTCTCGTGCGTTGGCGGACTACGGGAGCTTGGACGCGAGGACGTCGGCCGCCAGGATCTCGGGTGCTGCGCCGAGGAGCTGCTGGTTGGCCATCAGGGCTGCGACGATGGCGCCGTTGGCGTGGGCGTCGCGAGCGGCCTCGTCGGGGAATGCATCGAAGATCCAGAAGGTGTCGGCGTGGGTCCTGACCGCGAACCAGACAATCGTTCCTACTTCTTCGTTGGCGAGTGCGACAGCGCCGGCGAGCAGATCGGCGAGCGCGTCGTGCTGTCCATCGGCCGCGACGATCTTGGCGACGAAGGCATACGGAAGTGATGCGGGTGTGGACATGAGGGACTCTCCTTGAAGTCGGGGTTCTTCGTGGGACGAGTTCAGCGTATGACGAGCGAGGGCCGGTGGGGAGTGGCGTATACGGCAGTATTGCTATTGTTTACGTCATGCGTATCGGACTGATCGCGACAGACGGCTGCTTCGGTTCGGCTATCGCGTCGATCATCGACATCGTGCGGGTGGCCGACGGAGCCCGCGGCGATGTCGACCCGCGGATCGACCCGATCGAACTCGCCATCCTCGGACCGAAACGGCGAGTGACCACGACGGCATCGATGACCCTGTCGGTGGACCACCCGCTGTCGGAGTCCGCAGAGTTCGACGTGGTCGTCGTCCCTGCGCTTGGAACCCTTACGGCCGCCGCTACCAACGACGCCCTCCAGAGCCGAGATGCTCGTTCGGTCATCGCCTCGCTCGGGCGCCTCGACGAGGCGACCACCCGGATCGCCGCGGCGTGCACCGGCGTGTTCGCTGTCGCCGAGACCGGACGGATGCATCATCGGCGGGCGACGACCAGCTGGTTCCTGGGCCCGGAGTTCCTGAAGCGCTATCCGACCGTCGCCCTCGATCTCGACACCATGGTCGTGGTCGACGGGAACCTCGTCACCGCCGGCGCCGCGTTCGCTCACATCGACCTCGCGCTCTCACTCGTGCGATCGATCAGCCCCGACCTGGCCCAACATGTCGCCAAGCTCCTCATCATCGACGAGCGCCCGTCGCAGGCGGCCTTCGTCGCTTACGAACATCTCCGGCACGAGGACCCGATCGTCGTCGAGTTCGAACGCTTCGTGCGCGCCCGCCTGGACGAACCGTTCAACGTCGCCTTCGTCGCGCAGTCGCTCGGCACCAGCCGGCGCACCCTCGAGCGACGAGTCCGTGCGGCGCTCAACCTCACTCCGCTCGGCTTCGTCCAACGGCTTCGCATCGAACGAGCTCGGCACCTCTCAGCAACCACGGACCTCACCTCCGCCGAGATCGCGCTACGGGTCGGCTACGCGAACGCCGAGACTCTGCGTTCCCTCCTGCGTAGGGAGCGACGCCGTTCCTGACCTATCGCCATTCCTGCAGCCGGTGTGCCAATGCTCGACTGGAACTACCTCTCAGCACGTCGCGTCGACGCTCCTGCGTCACCCCCGGACGACCCACTCGACGGTCAAGTCCCTTGGAGTGGTGTAGCGGTTGGATCCTTCGTTAGGGGTCTCAGGCGCTGAGTTCGAGTGGGATGTCGGTGTCGGTGCTCACCTCGTCTCCGGTGTTCTCGACGGCCGTGAGTCGGCAACGGGCCAGGACCTCGAGCCCGAGGTAGCGGCGCCCTTCGGCCCATTCATCGGTCTGCTCAGCCAGCACCGCCCCGACCAGCCGCACGATCGCCGACCGATTAGGGAAGATCCCCACGGCGTCGGTCCGGCGACGGATCTCACGGTTGAGCCTCTCGGCAGGGTTGTTCGACCAGATCTGGGCCCAGACATCCTTCGGGAACGTGGTGAAGGCCAGGATGTCCGCCCGCGCTGTGGATTTGCTCGCTAGATGGCGGTCTTCTGTGATCGCTTGATGGCGTTAGCTGCCGAGGGATCCAGACTGATCGACGTAGGGGGAAATCCGGGTTTGCCTCTTGACAAGTAGGCCCACAAATTAACGGTTAGGCCCATCCTCGTGTGCATCGATGATCGCGCTTACCTTGGCATCGACGGCGGCGAGTGTCTCGAGTTCGAGGTCGGGGGCGTCGAAGTCGACACGGTGGCCCTTGAGCAGGAAGTCGAGTTTGGGATGGAGTTGGGCGAGCGTCTCGTTGGGCATGCGTGAGGGGTTGCCGCCATGGGCGGAGCACAGGGCGTTGGCTTTTGCGTGGAGGGAAGATACGGATTCCAGGTCGAGCTCCGACTCGTCGAAGTCCTGCACGCCGTGGTCGGCGAGTAGAAAGTTCAGTTTCTCGTGGAGGCTGGCGAAGGTGATGTCGGTCATGAGTGTCCTTTTCTCGCGGTTTGGTGGCGCCCTTTGTTGGCGTGGGCAGGTATTCGGATGGTTCTGTCCCCAGGGGCGGCACCGTACGCGTCTCAGGCGCCAAGCCCTGGTCGTCTCAGCTCAGGAAGCGCGTTGCCTGTCAGCGCGCTCCAGCGCTTGGTAGGTCGCCGCGAAGGCCTCGCAGGCGTCATCGGGAAGTGCATAGTTATGGGTCAGGGTCCGCAACTCGTTGAACAGTTCAACGGTGCGGGTCTCGTTGCCCGACTGCTGGAGAGCGAGGGTGATCTCCCGTGCGCGGGTGAGTTCCGGGTGGTTTGCTCCGTGTACGCGTTCGATGAGGGAGGCGAGTTCGGCTGCTCGCGCGAGGTTCTGGTCAGTCACTGATCATTCCTTTCCGATGGTGAAACCAAACTATGGGGTCTGGGGATGGTTGTCCCTTGATGGAGGTCAAGACGAGCTGGGCCGGGTCCTGGCGGTGATCGCTGCGTGAGGATGCCGCGGGTGCTGCTGCTGGTCGGTGACCTCATACCCGGCACTCTCCAGCGCTCGTGCCATGGCCGTTATCGGCCATCGGTAGGCCGTCGTGGCTGGGTGCTGGAACGCCTCGAACCGTGGGCCTGAGAAGAACGAGAGGAGGAGTGAGCCGTCGTCGTCCAGAACACTGCGCAGGGTCGCCAGTGCTGGCGGGAGCTGGTCGGGATCGAGGTGGATGAGGGAGTACCACGCCAGGATCCCGGACCAGCGCTCGGCGGACCCGACGAGGTCGGCGAGTGAGCCGTGCCGGAACGGCACGGCGGGATGTGCGCGGCGGGCGAGTTCGACGAACTGGTCGACCGGTTCGAGTCCTTCGACGTCGTACCCGAGGGCAGCGAGGTGACCGGTCCAGCGTCCGGTGCCTGCGCCGACGTCGAGGATCCGGCCGGAGACTGTCTCAGCCCAGGGCTCGACCACGCTGCGGCCGGGGTCTCGGGGGGAGACCACGGTGCCGAGCATGCCGGCCAGTCCGGCCGCCTTGGTGCGGTACGCCTGGGTGACCTCATCCATCCGTGCCTCCGTGAAGTGAGCGGGTCCAGCGGTGTGAGCGCAACAGTCGCAGCAACCCCGATCACATGAGCATCATGAGGATGAGGAACATCAGGAAGCCGGCGGCTGCCATGGCGATAGTGCCCGTGCTTTCCTTGATCTCGTAGGCCTCCACGAGCAACTCGGCGACTGCGGTGAACAACAGGGCGGCGGCACCGAAGGCCAGGCCGGCGATCAGCAGCGGGGCGGAGACTCCGGCGAAGAGGAGGGCACCGAGTACGGCGCCGATTGGCATCATGACCGCCACGAAGGCCCCCACTCCGATCGCGGTGCCGACCGAACCGCCCCCGGCTCGCGTGGATCCGGCCGTGGACGCGGCGACGAAGAGGAGCTCGATCGACAGCGCGATCGCGATGAGGAGGGCCGCGGCACCGCCGGCCGACAGTGCCACACCGATGATGGCACCGTCGATGAGGACGACGACCGCAAGAGCGATGGCCAAGCGCAGGTTCACGCCGGTGGCCCCCTTGGTCTGCACGCCACCGTGACCGTGGTCGTGCTCCTCGCCATGAGCGTGACTGTGGCCGAATCGGTTGAGGAGCGCGCGCAGCGCCAGCATGAATGCCGTACCCAGCACAAAGCCGATGATCAGTGGCCAGCCTGCACCGAGGTGGAGCGCCTCCGGAAGCAGGTCGAGTGTGGCCGCAGCGATGATCAGGCCGGCGGCGAAGTGCTGGACGTAGCTGGTGAGTGTGGAGGTCTGGCTACGCGTCGCGAGAGCCGCGATCACCGCGCCCACAAGACCCGCCACCAATCCGATGGTGCCGAGTCCGAGCGCTTGCCCGAGCAATTCCATTGTTGTTTCCCTTTCACAATGTTGCAGACGTTTGAGTGAGCCGGGTTGCCTCGGCCCTTCCACCCCTGAACTTATGCCGTATCGGAAACGTTGTAATTGATCTGGATCAAGAGTCCGCAGAGGTGCCACCGCCCATGCATCAGAGCAGAGGCGAGCAAAGGCGCTGCGTGTCAGACGCTTCGGGGCCGCTGCTGCGGCACCGCCCGCGATGCCGACATCGGCTGGGTCCAAGGCCGAGGCGTTCGGTGACGGTGTCATTTTCAGGAATCGACTGCACATCCGACCGATCAAGGCGTGGTCAAGTCCCATTTGGTGGTGTCTTTTCAGTAGTTCCCTTTCGGTAGAGCAGTGAGTGTGAGGACGGGCTGGGAGGGTGTGGTTCAGGCGGTCAGGTGCATCACCGCCGGTGCTGGCTCGGGGTGGTTGTCGTCGTGGAGGATGTGCAGGAGCCTGCGCATCGAGATCTCTGAGAGGTAGCGACGTTCGCCGTACTGCCATTCCTCGTGCTGTTCCTGGAGGACGGCCCCGATCAGCCGGGTGACGGACTCCCGGTTCGGGAAGATCTGGACGACATCTGCTCGGCGTTTGATCTCGCGGTTGAGTCGCTCGATGGGGTTGTTCGACCAGATCTTCTGCCAGTGCTCTCGCGGCATGATCGCGAACGCGGTCAGGTCCGCTTCTGCCGCGTCGAGCATGTCCGCGATATCGGGGTACGAAGAGCGCAGACCTGAGGCGACTTGCTTGTACTGGGCGATCACCCCTTCGGTGCTGGTCTGTGCGAACACGGTCGAGATCATCGCGTTGACCGGCTTCGAGTGGGCCGAGCCGAGCTTCTGAGTGACGTTGCGGGCGAAGTGGACCCGGCAGCGCTGCCAGCCGGCGCCGGGCAGGATCGCGGTCACCGCGGCCTTGATCCCGGAATGGGCATCCGAGATCACCAGGGAGACGCCTTCCGGGTCGTCCAAGGACGCGACTTTCAGGCCGCGTTCGCGTAGGCCGCGCAGGAACTGGGTCCAGAAATCGATCGTTTCCGCATCGCCGATGCTCATGCCGAGGATCTCTCTGCGACCTTCGATGGACACACCGGTGGCGACGATGACGGCTTGGGACACGACGCGTCCGCGGTGGCGGACGTCGACGTAGGTCGCATCGACGTATACGTAGGGGAACCAGGTGTGGTCCAGTCGGCGGTCCAAGAACTCTGAGACACCGTCATCGATGTCCGCGCAGATCCTGGAGACGGTGGAGCGGGAGATGCCGGATTCGTTGCCCAGAGCGCGTACGAGGTCATCGACTTTCCGTGTTGAGACGCCTTCGATCCAGGCTTGGCAGATCACCGCGTAGAGAGCCTTGTCGACGCGGCGACGGGGGTTGAGCAGGGAGGGGAAGAACGAGCCCTTGCGCAGCTTCGGGATCGCGAGATCGACTTCCCCGGCGGTGGTGGCCAGGGTCTTCTTCCTGGTGCCGTTACGTCGTGTTGTGCGCTCTTGGGAGCGTTCGTAGCGAGACGCGCCGATGGTCGCGGTCGTTTCGGCTTCGATGAGGTCTTGGAGGCCGGCTTGGAGCATCTGGCGGAACACGTCGGAGTGGGCGAGGTCGGGATCGGCGAGGACTTTGCCGATCAGGGTCGAGACGGCAGAATTGGGTTGGGTCATCGTGGGAGCACCTTCTGTGTGTTCTTGCCGGAACTACTTCTGGGTTCCCACGATGGCCCTTCACCATTTCAGCCGAGCGGATGAAGTGCCTGGTGGGAATGCCACCACACTATGGGACTCACCCCAAGGCGTCGCCTGGATAGGTCCGGGTAACAAGTTCCCCTGTCCCGGCGTGCTGTACTCACCTGCCTGGTGGAGGTCGACGAGCGCTATGAGGACTGGCTAACCGTCTGAATTGGCGCCGGTACTGATCGGGATGATGTCGCTCGAACCTGATGTGGTTCGAACCCGTGAGGCAGCGATCCTGGTCAGCGACACAATAAGGCCGACCACGTTGATGCGTGAGGACGAAGAATCTGCTCGGAAAGGCGGGATCTTCGCATCTACCGAATGCGATAGGACAGCCCGCCAACACCCGCCGGGGTACGCGCAGCCCCGCTCCCGAAGTTTCCGGCTCCGGGGGCAGGATGGATGCATGACCAATCACATGCCGACCGGCGAGGTCACCCCCGGCACCCGCCTGAGTCCCGGCGCCGTGGCGCCACCGAAGGCGATCAAGGATCCTCTCCCCGATTGGAATCCGCGGGGTCCGCGGGTTCGTCGCGATCCCGTTTCCGCCTACGACGAGATGCGATCGCGATGTCCCGTCGCGCGCGGGGCGAGCGGTGCCTGGACGCTGTTTTCGCATGCTGATGTCACTGCTGCCGCCCTGGATCATCAAGCCTTCTCCAACGCCGTGTCCCGCCACCTCCAGGTGCCCAACGGCTTCGACGAGGCCACGCACACGGAGTTCCGAGCTCTCGTGGACCGCTACTTCACTCGGAAACGGATGACAGCTCTCGAGCCCGCGGTGCAGCGAGTCGCGGCCGAACTCGTCTCGCAATTCGACGTTCCCGGGCCCATCGACGCAGTCGAGGTCGGCGCTCGCTTTGCGGTGCGCGCGCAAAGCGCCTGGCTCGGATGGCCCACCGACCTCGAGGACGAGCTCCTGCAGTGGATGGCGGACAACCATGCAGCCACTCGCTCACGAGATGGGGCGCGCACCGCGGAAGTCGCCCAGCGCTTCGATGCCATCATCCGGTCCCTCATCAACGCTCGCCGCGAGGCCGGTGACGCCGCACCCGACGATGTCACCACCGAGCTCCTCCGCGACCGCGTCAACGGCCGCGAGCTGACCGACGAAGAGATCGTCTCGATCCTACGCAACTGGACGGGTGGCGACCTGGGGTCGATCGCCCTCTGCACGGGCGTGATTCTGACCTACCTCGCCGACCACCCGCACGTGCAAGCCCGGCTGCGCTCCGGAGTGTCCGACCGGGAGTTCAACGCGATCCTCGACGAGATCCTACGGATCGATGATCCCTTCGTGGCGAACCGACGCATCACCACCGAGCCCGTCACAGTCGGCGGCCGTGAGCTCGCCGCCGGCGAACGAGTCTTCCTCAACTGGACATCCGCCAACCGGGATCCGCAGATGTTCGGTGACCCGAACGCGTTCGACCCCCTTGGTAATGCGCCCTACAACCTCGTGTACGGTATCGGGAAACACGTCTGTCCCGGACGTCTACTTGCGACCCTCGAGCTGCGGGCACTGACCCGGGCCGTCCTTGAGACGACGGCCGCGATCGAACCAGATCCAGGCAGGCCGCGACAGCGCGCTCTGCCACCCGTCGGGGGCTTCGCAGCAGCCCCGCTGCGCCTGCGGTGACGACACAACCGACCATCGCCATCATGACCAGGATGAGGACGTGGGGTTGGAAGCTGACCGACATTGGGAGGAGGATCGTCGAATGACTGTCCCGCCTGAGTCCAGACACAGCGGTGAACCGCACGCACCAAGCCACCACGCCAAACTCAACGCACTACGCGCCGGAGTGCTCGGCGCCAACGATGGCATCGTCTCCGTTGCCGCCTTGCTGCTGGGAGTGATCGCCAGCGGCGCCGGTGACACTGCGGTCTTCGTCGCCGGGTTGGCCTCGACCGTTGCCGGTGCGGTCTCGATGGCGTTGGGTGAATACGTTTCCGTCTCCGCCCAGCGGGACACCGAGAAGGTCTTGATCAACAAGGAGCGCGCCGAGCTCGCCGATGATCCGCAGGCCGAACACGCCGAGCTGTCCGGCATCCTCCAGGGATATGGCATCACCAAGGACACCGCTGATAAGGCTGCTACCGAGATCGGTGCCAGCGACCCCCTGGCCGCTCACCTGCAACTTGAGCTCGGCCTCGATGCGGAGGACTTGACGAACCCGATCACGGCGGCGCTGTCGTCGGCGGTGGCATTCGTGCTCGGAGCCCTGCTGCCCATGATCTCGGTCTTCTTCGCCCCCTCGGGGACTGACGCCGTTGTGGTCACAGTCGTGACTCTCATCGTTCTGGCCCTGACCGGTCACATCTCCGCGAGACTGTCGGGCACTTCACCGCTCAGGTCGAGCCTGCGCCTGGTCATCGGCGGCGCTCTCGGACTGGCGCTGACATACGTTGTCGGATCCCTATTCGGGCTTGCTGTTTGACACTCCCCAGGTCGCTTCCTTCGCCGTGCATCCAGTCTCTGGTCCTGGAAATTGCCGTGCATCACCAGGGCCTGGCCGCCGCAACGGAGATTCGGAGCAAGCCGCCAGCGTTAGGATGGGCCTGCCGAGTGACGGGCGAACAGGGGGGACTGCTGCACGAATAGGTGACA
>NZ_HE978601.1:530542-591155 GCF_000285835.1 Brevibacterium senegalense | reverse complement strand
GGCACACCCGCCGCGGCGACAAGTACGTGACCGTGATCATCGACCTGACCGGGCCACGTACCGGCTCGGGCCCGGCCCGGCTGCTCGACATGGTCGAGGGCCGCTCCAAGAGCGTGTTCAAGACCTGGCTCGCTGAGCGTGACCAGGCCTGGCGAGACGCCGTGGAGGTGGTCGCGATGGACGGGTTCACCGGCTTCAAGACCGCGGCAAGTGAGGAGTTGCCTGACGCGATCGCGGTGATGGACCCCTTCCACGTCGTCCGCCTCGCCGGCGACGCCCTCGACAAGTGCCGCCGCCGGATCCAGCAAGACCTCCACGGTCACCGCGGCCGTGCCGGCGACCCGCTCTATTCGGCCCGGCGGACCCTGCACACCGGCACCAGCCTGCTCACCGACAAACAGAAGACCCGGCTCGAGCAGCTGTTCGCCGACGATGATCACGCTGCCGTCGAGGTCACCTGGGCGGCCTACCAGCGGATGATCACCGCCTACCGCGAAACCGACCCTGCCCGCGGCCGCGACCTGATGAACAAGCTGATCGCCAGCCTCAGCAGCGGCGTGCCGGCCGCGCTCGTCGAACTCCGCACGCTCGGCCGGACCCTCAAACAGCGGGCCGCCGACGTGCTGGCCTACTTCGACCGGCCCGGCACCAGCAACGGACCGACCGAGGCCATCAACGGCCGCCTCGAACACCTCCGCGGCTCCGCCCTCGGCTTCCGGAACCTCACCAACTACATCGCCCGCAGCCTGCTCGAAACCGGTGGATTCAGACCCCACCTACACCCTGGATTGTGAAGAGCCGCTTTAGCGGCGGCGCTCATGCAAAGTGACGTCACAAAACCGTGGCGTCTGGTAGAGCTCGCGGCGCATGCCTGCCTGTCGGTTCACCAGCTCGCGCGCGTCTTCGTGGATGCATTCGGCGTTACCCCGCATACCTATTTGTCGATCCTGCGTGTGCAACGCATGGCGAAACTTGTCCGCGAGACGAATAGCCCGGTGAGCGTGATCTACCAGCAAGTCGGATGGAGCAGTCGCGGCCACGCCGCGATCATCTTCCGTCGCTACCTTGGCGTCAACCCGTCGGAGTACCGCCGATACGGGCCGCCGACCGTGAGTCGTGATGGGCCGGGCGTAGGCGTCGCCCGCGCCGCGAAAAGTGCTAACGAAAGCGCTAAGCAACCTGTAGGTCGGGGTATCACGGTGGAGTTATCCACAGGGCACACGTCGTAGATCGTTGATTTCATGCGGCAGAACGCCCTACCGAGATTCGCGGCGCGAGGGGGTCGCGGTCAGTTCAACTCCCACGCCTTTGCGCACAGCCACGGTAGATTGAGCCCTGCAAGCACGCCCGCCCAGACGCAGCTATGTTTGCTCCCCTACGGGGTTCTATCCTCGACGTAAGTCCGAGATGGTGCCTTGAACAAGGTCGCCGTACTTGGGCAGATGCTTCTATCCGAGGTGTTGCATTGCGAGGGACGCGATCATGCCGCCGCCGAAGAGGATGAGGAAAGCACCCGCGATCCTCGTGAGCCACGGTAGGAGCCGATCCATGCGAGCAAGCGCGCGGCGTGAGCCGAGTACAACGGCGACGAACACATCCCAGCCCAAGACGATGGAGAACATCCAGACCCCGTAGAGGGTGAGCGTCAACGGTGCGGCGGTACCGACGGCGGCGGCGAGGCTGACGTAGAACAATGCGTTCTTCGGGTTCAACAGGCCAGAAGCGATGCCGAGGCCGAAGTTTCTCAGCCAAGTCGTGCGCTGAGTGCTCGATACGTGATCGAGGTCGATTCGTGCTCGTGAGCGCAGGAACGCGACGCCGATAAAGATCAGGAACCCGCCGCCGACGACTTGGATCGCGTTCAGCAGCAGCGGATGTGAGATGAGCGAAACGCCGGAGAACGCGGCTGCGATGAAGATCCCATTTGCGGAGGCGATCCCCAGGCAGACGCCGGTGGCGTTGCGCCATCCGCTGGTCATCGCGGTGCGGGCGATGAGGAAGAAGTCGACGCCAGGGATTAACAAGGCCAGGAAGTGGGCGGCGGCGACGGCGAGGAACTGCTCCATCTCTCCCCTTGGATGTGTGACGGTCAACCCGTCAAGCATCCAAGGGCGCAAACGCCGCGGTCTTGTACGTTCTTGCAGTCAGGCCCGGTAGGTACCCGGCGAGGCGGCGACGTGGGCGCGGAAGACGCGGTGGAAGTGGCTCTGGTCGGTGAAACCGAGCGCGTGCGCGGTCTCAGCGATCGGCCGCCCCTCGCGCAGCATCCGCCTCGCCATCACCACACGCGCGTTCTGTCGCCAAGCCAGCGGGGAGAGTCCGGTGACGCGGCGCATCGCTCGGATGAGCTGATACTTCGACATGCCGACTGATGCAGCCAGCTCGGTCAGGGGCGGGTTCGTCTCATCGGTGCGGAGCCGGTGCATGACCGGGGCGAGACGGGCCAGCAGTTCGGGGTCCGCCTCGCTCGCCGCGACATGCGCAGGTGCGGCACCCTCAATCTCGGCGAACAAGGCCTTGAACTGTGCTTCCAGTAGTTCTCGGGGCTCATCGGTGAATACTGCGTCGTTGACCGCGCTGACCTGGGAGCGCAGCTCGGGGTGGCGCAGCACTCTGATGCCATCGAACAGCCCGCTCGTCTCTCCGCCCGGTGCGAGAGCGGCAGCCCAAGCCTGATCTGCGTGGATCATCTGGTAGAGCCAGTGGCCCCGGTCGGGATTGCAGGCGTGAACCTGTCCAGCGGGGATGACGATGACATCCCCTGGCTCCAAGCGCGTCTTGCCGTCGAGTGGGCCGGTCAGCACCGAGGTTCCTGCGTCGATCGCGCCGATCGAGAACGAATCGTGGGTATGGGGCCGGTAGCAGGGGTTCTCCTGGCACGACCGCCTGGCCTCCAGATGCGGGAGGGCTGCGCTTCGCCAGAACTCTGCCACGCCCCCTCCTCGTTCGTTTCGCTACATCGAAGCAGTTGGTGCCTGTCTCGTTCCCGGTTCTAGGTTACGCTGCGGCGCCGATCGGTCGAGGATCGTAACAGCTTTGTCTCTCGTAGGCCGTAGAGTTGTCCGTGAGACCAAAGCAGACCAGACGTAGCTACTTTGGCGACCGCACGGCGTTCTCTCCTCCATGTAGTACTTGGTGGAAAGTACCGAACTCCGCTGAGACCTGTCTCTTGATGCAGTATGCGTCCGTGGTTCGCCTGCTATTGGCTTCTGAGCGGCTAGACGGATTGATGCTCTCTTGGTGTCGAGGAGTCGATCAGGCCTTGGAGGGTGTCTCGGGTGCTGACCAGTTTAGCGATCTGCGCGTCATAGTCGTGCAGGTGTTCCACGAGTAAGGGAACCGCGCATGGTTCCAGACGGTCCGAGTCATGGATGCAGTCGAGCAGTTCGTTGATCGCCCGAGTAGGAAGCCCCGCTGCCAGCAGCGTCCTGATATGACGAACTTGACCAGCCACGGCCGGGTCGAACAGTCGCTGCCCCGACGAAGAACGTTCGGCTTCGATAAGCCCCTGGTTCTCGTAATACCGCAGCATCCTTGGAGTCGCGCCGGTGCGGGCCGCCAGATCGCCGACGCGGAGCAGCCGCGCACGGTCTTGACTTGCCTCTGCCACTAGCGTCAACTCCTACGGTCATCTCATGACCCTTCAGATCACTCACCTCAATGGTAACCCCGCAACCGTCTCGGACCTTGCTCCACTATCCTTCGCGGGGTATGCCCACTTCACCGCGATGCAGATGCGCGACTACTCCGTGCCGGGCCTCGATCTCCACCTCGCGCGTCTGCGTCAAGCCAGCGACACGCTCTTTGGACAGCATCTTCCCGATGAGCGAATCGCCGACTACCTTCGGACGGCTGTCGAAGCCTCCGAAGCAACGGACGCATCGGTGACCTGCTTCATCACCTCCCGGCCTGGCGAATTCGCCCCCGCAGGCGAAAGCCCCAAACTCGATGTGCTCGTAAAAGTCACCGACCCCGCAGTTGCTCCTGCCGGTCCTCTTGCCCTGGATATCGTGCGGCATGAGCGGCACCTGTCGCAGGTGAAGCATGTCGGCGAAGTCAGCAAGACCTTCTTTCTCCGTCAGGCCATCGAGCGAGGTTTCGATGACGCAGCATTCGAGGACTCGGCCGGCAGATTGAGTGAGGCGACGATCTGGAACCTCGCATTCTGGGATGGCGAGTCGGTCATCTGGCCGGAAGCCGAGTACCTGCCGGGAGTGACCATGCAGATACTTGCGCGCCGCCTACACCGACTGGGCGTACCGCAACAGACCCGCACCATCCACACAGCGGACCTCAGTGAAAGACTCTCGGCAGTCGTGATGAACTCATGGACACCCGGAATAGCAGTGTCGCTCATCGGCGACCAGTCGATGGCTCAAGATTCGAAGTTCATGAGACTTCTCAACAAGGCATACACCACAGAAAACCGCGACCGCCTGAAGTGACAGCCTAGGCGTAGAGGCAACTACTTTTGCGCCTGCACGGGGTACCTTGCTCGGCGTAATAGCGGGTCAGCGGCGTGGACAGTGACCGGTCACCGTCACTGGCGGCGACCGAGCGCAGCAGGTACTTATACCCGTCGCCCGCGCTCATCACCCGCATGGAGACTGTCATGCAGATCAGGTATGCATCGGCACCAACGGCTCCGATTACGCAGGGATTCGGCGGCTGTGCCGGCTGTGTTGGCGGTAGTGGGCGGGAGTGATGCCGACGGCTTGGCGGAAGAGCCGGGCGGCGTGGCCGCGGCTGTGCCATCCAACCTCACCCATGGCCTGCTCGATCGGCAGGTCCGTCTCGCGCAACAGACGCGCCAGGCGCTCGGCGCGCACGGTCGTCAGGTACGTCATCGGAGTCTTGCCGTAGGCCTCCACGAAGACCCGTCCGAGCTGAGACGGAGAGAGGTAGACCGCCGCGGCCAGCGCGGGCAAGGTCCACCGTCGAGCCGGCTGGTCCCGCAGCAGGCCGGCCGCGGCACGGGCCTCAGCCCGCAGCGGCGCCAACCTTTGGAAGGCGGGCGCGGTGGGCCAGGTGGCTTTGTGCTGGGTCGGGGACTGACGCACCGTCGTGGTCTGCACGAACGGGGAGACCACGTCCAGCACGCCGAACAGCAGGGACTGCATCCGGTAGAACCGCTCCGGCGCCGGGCCGTCCAGGCTGAGTTGGCCGAGTTCATCCAGCCACGGCATCAGGCACCCGGCGCGGTGCTCACCTAGCCGCAGTATCTGGGCTGGTTCGGCGTAGCGGGCGGCGAGGAAGTCTTTGGCTTCCAGCCGGTCGCTCAGGATGGCGGCGTGCTGCCAGAACACCTGGTCGACCACATAGTCCCGATCCAGGTACAGGGTCGTGGTCGTGACCCACTCTTCCGGTTGGGCCCCGCACAGGGTGTTCGCGGCCAGCAGCACCGCATCGCCAACCCCGACGGGGCGTTCCCCGAACTCGCTGAACAACCAGGCGGCCCCCGCCCGCACGAAGATCAGCTTCACGCAGTCATAGGCGATCGGATCACGCCGCCGATGCACACTCTCCGTCCGTGTCAGCACCGGTGAGAAGCCGTGTTCGGGCACGTCGCCCGCCGACGCCCCAGAGGCGAGCGGAACCCGTCGAACGTCCACTGCCGTGTCCCGCTAACGCCTTGCCATCGGGTGACCTGCCACAGCCTGCTGGCGGGGAGCATCGTCAACTTCGGTCACGGCGCTGTGTCCCATGCTCTCGCTAGGTGCGGGTGTCGGTGTGATTGAGGATGATCGAGGTGCCGGCAATGACGATCACGGCCAGCACTGCCGACAACCCGATGGTGACGCCGACGACGTCGGGGGTCAGGGCTGAGACGTCGAAGCTCGTACCTTGCCCCGTGAGCATCGTGGCGCTTCCGGTCTGTGTGGTCCGAGTGAGCAGTGCGTAGGGCGTCATGGCGACACCGGGGATCTTCAGAAGCAGCGCCATCGTGCTGGCGCCGGTGAGGACGAGCGCGATGGCGACCGGCGCCGCGAAGCTTCGCGCGAAGGTAGACAATGCCGATTGGAAGGCAACGACTGGGACTTGAGCGGCGATGATCAGCAGGCTCGTGATGAGGTAGTCCGTCGGAAGCATCCCGGGCAGGCCGAAGAGGAACTTGCCGAGCGCGATCACGGCGGCCACGAGCACGATCTGCATCACGGCGGCGAGGATCGAGATTGCTGCGATCTTGCCGACCACGATCTGCCAGGTTGGCACGGGGCGGCTCATCAGCGCGTTCCAATTGCTGTTCTTGTGCTCCACGCGCCAGACGAGCGAGGCGAGGATCGCGATGCCGACGGGCAGGATCGCCATGCCGTAGAAACCGATCGACCGGACCCACAGCGTGTGCCAGCCGTCGGCGAACTCACCTTCGACGGCGATAGTGCTGCCGGAGCCGGCGACGACCATGATGATCGGCAGGAGCACGACGACGCTCCAGCTCATGGATCGCTTGAGTTTGAGGAATTCCGAGATAATCGAACCCATAGTCATGCCTCCTGGCGGTCGAAGCGTCCGGTAACGAACAGGAAGAGAGCCCCGCCCACGACCGCTAGCCCGATGACGCTGAGGTAGGGCAGGTCGAAATACACCGGTACTTCGCCGACGTAATCGGACTGCACCGTCAGCGGGTAGTAGCCCCAAGGGACAAGATGGGCCAGCCAGGCGGGGAACAACTCGCCGAAGATCGCTAGGAACATTCCGACCAGGCCGACGCCGATGCACACGAGCTGGTTCTCGACCTTCGCCGACAGCAGGATGTGGAACGCGAGAACGGCAAGGTTGATGATGATGAGCGCGCCGATGTAAGCGGCCCAGCGTCCGAGCGGGGCGGGGGTCGATATCCCAATCAGGGTGCCGAAGCCCACGATCACCACGCCCCACACGGCAGTGGCTGCGGCCACGAGCACGCCGAGCGAGACGAACTTCGCCCGGCACATCTGCCCAGGGGTGAGGCCGGACGTGGCAGAGGAGAGCCATCCGTTGCCGGTGTGCTCGATCTCGACCTGTCGGCTGGCGATGACGGCCACCAGGATCGGCGCGATCAGCGCCGCTCCCATGCCCAGGCCACCGAACAGTGTCTTCCATGCGTAGTCGTTGGGATCATCGAGGCGTTCGAAGGCACCGGACCCGAATGCGTTGTACATCGACATCAGCGCGACGCTGATCGCCAGCAACGCGACGAAGAGTCCCACACGGAGGTGACGCATCTTCGCGAACTCATTCATGATGGCGCGGGCGTTCACAGTCCGCCTCCTTCGGTGAGTCCCATGAACACCTGCTCCAGGGTCTGCTCATCGCGGCGAACCTCATAGATGGCGATGCGTTCGCTGACGAGTGCAGCGATGACTCCGGCGGTGGCGCGTTCGCTGAGTTCGGTGACGCGGACTTCTCCTTGGTCGACGCGGCTGTCCGCGCTGTTCGCCAGTAGTTCACTGGCGCGGCTGGGGTCGTCGCAGCGAATGAGGACGTCGGGGGTGGCGGCGGAGAAGAGTTCGTCGCGGGTGCCCTGGAAGATCATCCGTCCCTGGCTGAGGATGCCGAGCATGGTGGCGGATTTGTCGATCTCGCCGAGCAGATGGGAGGACACCATGACAGTGACACCGCCGTCGGCAAGCGTGCGCAGCAGCTCGCGCATCTCCTCGATACCAGCCGGGTCCAGGCCGTTGGTCGGTTCATCCAGAATCAACAGCTTCGGCTCTCGGGCCAGCGCCATCGCGATACCGAGGCGCTGCTTCATCCCGAGGGAGTAGTTACGGACCTTCTTGTCCATCTGGCCCTGCATCCGCACCGTCGCGATCGCGAACTCGATCTGCTGATCGTTCAGACCGAGCAGGCGCTGGATGATGCGCATGTTCTCCCGGCCGGTGAGATGTCCGTACCCGGGAGGCGACTCGATGAGGGACCCGATCCGACCCAGATGCTCCCGTCTCGTGCTGCGATCCATGGGCTTGCCCATGATCTCGACGCCGCCACTGGAGGGCTGGACGAGGGAGAGCAGCATCTTCATGGTCGTGGACTTGCCCGAGCCGTTCGGGCCGAGGAACCCGTAGATCTCGCCTTCGGGAATGTAGAGGTTCAGATCCTCGACGACGGTGCGCTTGCCGTAGCGTTTGGACAGGTTTTCGGTTGCGACGATGGTGGCCATACATCCATCGTTCCGAGCATCGCCGTCCGAGTCGTCACTGGCGTGAGTGATCTTTCGGGTAGTCCTCACGGACTACCCGCGGAACCCCTGCCTCCAGGTTCGTAGGTTCAGGCGAGGTCGTGCTGGTAGGCGAGGACGACGGCCTGCACCCGGTCTCGTAGGTCAAGCTTCATCAGAATGCGGGAGACATGGGTCTTCACCGTGTTCTCCGCGATCACCAGGGATTCGGCGATCTCAGCGTTCGACAAGCCCTGGGCCAACAGTCGCAGGATCTCGTGCTCGCGCGATGTCAGCTCGTCCAGACGGGCGTTCATCGCGAAGGACCGCGCGGGGCGCGCCGGCTTCGAGGCGGTGAAGTGGTCCAACAGTCGCCGCGTGGTGCTCGGAGCCACGACGGCATCGCCGTGATGGACATGTCCGATCGCCTCTGCAATACCGTCCGTCGGGGTCTCCTTGAGCAAGAACCCCGACGCGCCAGCCTGGAGCGCGTCGTAAGCGTACTCATCAAGATCGAACGTGGTCAGGATCAGCACCCGCGGCCCGCCCGCCGCGCAAATCCTGCGGGTCGCCTCAACGCCGTTCATCCGCGGCATCCGCACGTCCATCAGCACGACATCGGCATCGATCTGCTGCACCAGATCGACCGCGGTGTCTCCGTCATCGGCCTCACCGACGATCTCGATCCCCGGACGTGATTCCAGCACGAGCCGGAGCCCCGCCCGTACCATCTCCTGGTCATCGACCAGCACGAGCCGGATCGTCACTCCGTTCCTCCGCTCAGACTCAGTGGCAGCGTCACCGTCAGGTCGAATCCGCCACCTTTCCTCACGCCCGTGCGAACGTCTCCTCCGTACAGGGTGACGCGCTCGCGCATCCCGACAAGTCCGTGCCCCGCTCCATCCGGGAGCCACATGTTCGGTCCGGCCCCGTCATCGGCGATGGTGACCGCTAATTCAGTGTTTGTGTATTCGAGGTGGACGTCGACCCGAGACAGCGTCGGTCCGCCGTGCTTGCGGGCGTTCGTGAGGCCTTCCTGCACGACCCGGTAAACGCACAAGTCGAGGCCCTCGGGCAACGGCACGGGTTCATCCGACACGCTCAGCTCTGCGGGAAGCCCCGCTGCGCGGGACTCGTCGACAAGGACCTGAAGCTGGCCCACGCCGGGCTGCGGTCCCAGGAGCGCCGCCTCCGAGGTGCGCAGCACTCCGACCATGCGCCGCATCTCGGTCATCGCCTGTCGCCCCGTATCACGGGCCGTGACCAAGGCCTCCTCGGCGCGAGCCGGTTCAGTGCGGACCCTCGACAAAGCACCGTCAGTCATGAACACCACCACGCTGAGACTATGGGAGACGACATCGTGGATCTCCCGCGCGATCCGGGTCCGCTCCTCCGCCGCCGCGATCTGAGCCTGCGTGTCACGTTGCTGTTCCAGCTCACGTGCGCGCTCCCGCAGGCTCTCGGTGTAGTCGCGACGCACCCGAACGATGGTGCCCGCCAGCCACAGGATTACCACGCCCACCAAGAACTGTGCCATGGCGCCGTACCCCACCCGGAGGCCATCGTCGAACATCTGGCTCAAAGCTATTGCGAGCCAGACCATCACCACGACGGCGGCAGGTGCGCTCTTGGTCCACCGGAACCTGCTGGCCAGAAAAACACCATGAAGACGAACAACAGGTCCACGACCATGACGCCCACGTTCAGCAGCAGCTGCGCGGAGGCCACGACAATCATCACCGCGAACGCACGAAACGGATACTGTCGCCGCACCACGTACGCCCCACACACCACGACTGAAATCACCACGAGGGCGGCATTCGCGACCCAGCCCTTGCCTGCACCCGTAAAAGCATCGATGACCATGAGGTTGTAGGCGAACACCACGCCTACGGTGACGGCGTCGATCAGGAGTGCATGGCGCTGCCACCACGGTACCGGAGGTTCGCTGAGGAGCACACGCGAAGCGTGGACGCCTTCTTCGTCCGCGACCCCGCCATGCTTCGAACCCGTCATGCCCCCCAATGCTATCGCTGCCGTCTGGCAGGCTGACGAACGTCAGCCCCCGCTACGTAACACCACGCTCTGGCGGATCAGTTGCAGCGCGGCTCCCACTGTCCGCCGACCTCGTGGATCACCACCGCCGCCAGTGCCCTCGACCGGACGCTCTTACATGCCGCTAACCGGCATCGCTGCCGTATCAGAGCCCAGCGCGAGTAGGCTACGAGCCATCGAGACGGAGCTACCTTTACTCCCCCAGGGTGTCCCTACCTCCGCGTAATAGCGAGTCAACGGCGTAGACAGTGACCGGTCGCCATCGGCAGCAGCGACCGAGCGTAGTAGGTACTTGTAGCCGTTGCCGGCCGACATCACCCGCATCGAGACCGTCATGCCGACGAGGTGCACACCGGTCATGTTCGGCGCGAGGGTGCCGTGAGCTAAGTATCGAGAAAGTCCCACTCGCTGCCGAGCACCCACCGCAGCGCGGACAGCTTGCCGTTCAGCATGCCGAGTTCGAAGTCGGTGTACGGACCGAGTTCTCCCGGCTGCGCGTACCTCTCCTCGACACGCTTTCGCCCTGGACCAGCAATTGCGCGCAATTTCTCGATCTCGACGTGGTTATCAGCATCTTGCAACCGATACTCGTGTTGCAGTGACCGGTGATACCAGATGCGGTCGAAGAGCCGCTTCTCAGCTTCTATAATCTCGTCCAAGCGTCGCGGCTCCTCAGCAAAGTCGGTCTCAGCGAAGAGCTCCTCAATCTCCGAGCCAAAGTGCGCGAGGAGGACCTCATTCAGTCCGTCGACTCCGAGCGCGTATGTTGAGCCGGCCGGCGCAAAGGTTGCAGCGATATCCGGATGTGGTTGCCGCCTGTCTCCGTGCGGGAGTGAAAAGTCCTCACTGTTCGACGTGACAAACACATGCGGCTCGCGCGCAAGGTTAACGCCGCCAATCGCAGTTGCATACAACTCGATCAGCAATGCATCCGCAACACTGTTGCGAGAGCGGTGAAAGGGGGCTTGCTTCAGCAACCCGCGTTCGACCACCGCGTGACGCTCCGACTCAGTCGGTTCGACGGTGCGGCCACCTCGGAGCAGTCCGAGAACTTCGTCGAAGTTCCGGGTCGTCATCGCGCCGATCAGCGGCGTATGGCGAGCGAGGTCTTCGATAGTCCTGAGCGCCTGCTCGGTGTCGGTGCCGCCGTAGTCGTCGAGATCTTGTCGGATAAGCTTGAACCGCTGCGCGACACTTGCGGTCATCGACGCCTCGACACGCTCTCGATTTCGCTCGTATTCGTCAATCACGAGGGACGGCACGATCAGGTCTACTTCACTTTGATGGACAAGTACGCGTAGAGCGACGATCCACCGCTGCCCGTCGCGTCGCTTGGACAGGTCGAGCCAAGTCGAGGTGTCGACGAGCAGGTGAAGCATGATCCCACGGTATCCGCGCTCCGCGGATGGGGTCCAAACGCCACCGGCGCGTTGACACCCGCCACCGGGCAACGTCGCAGCTGCTGTGATGGAGCCTGGGTCTACCTCGATCTGCAAGAGGTGTGGCCGCTCTGTAGATGGATACGAGACAGCACACTCCAGTTGATCCTCGAAGCTCGGGAAGCGCGGTGGCGCGGTGGGCTCTGTCGTTGGTCGGGAGTCTGGGCATGGGTGAAGACGTCGGTGTTCTCGGGATGCGGGGGCTCGATGTGGCCGTCGAGTCCGAGTTCGATTCGAAGATCATCCGACTCGCGGAGGACCACCAATCCGCCGGCCATCATTGGTCGTGAGCTGAGCGGCATCTCCCCCGCATGCGCTGGGTAGGTGGTCGAGCTGACAGCTACCACCGCCGACAGTGCGAGCGTGCCGACCTGTGCCGTCATCACTGCGCTGTCAGTGAGCCACGGTAACGTTGGAGGGCATGAACGTCCTAGCCGAGCGGACACAGCGGACGAGGGGGATGCCTTCGGTGTCGACTCCGTCGCGAGTGCGACCCGTTCACTGGCTGCATGAGAACCGGCGGCTGATCGACATTGCGATCGCAGTGGCGGTGTTCGTCCTCGATCTGATGTTCCTGACGGGCATGTTCGCCTGGGGCGAGTTGCCTCCCGTCGTGTTCGGGGGGGCGCTCGCGTTGTCAGCGAGCATTTGCGTGCTCTATGTGGTGCGGCGCCGGTCGCTCGTGGTGGTGTTCGTCTGCATCCTGGCTCTCGCCACCGGAGTGGTGTTCGTGACTGGGATCGGTCTCTCTCTGGCTCCTGTCCTCGTGCTGGGATTGATGCTCTATGCACTGGGAACACGACGCGGTTGGAAAATCGCGGTGCCTGCGGTGATCGCGGCTTGCGTATGGGTGGGGGTTGCAGGTGTGCCGGTAGTGCAGGACGACCGGGCTCGGGTGGGCGAGATCGGGATGCTCATGCTCGGGTATGTCTTGGCTGCGCTGATCGGGATGCTCACGCGAAGTCGCCGGGCCCGATTTGAGGCATTGCAGGAGCGCGCGGCGCAGCTCGCGCGGGAACGGGATGCCCAGGCTTTGGTTGCGGCAGCTGAGGAGCGGGCGCGGATCGCCCGGGAGATTCACGACATCGTCTCCCACAGTCTTGGAACGATGGTCGTGATGGCGGATGGGGCCGCCCAGACCGTTGAAGCCAACCCGCAACAGGCAGGGCAGGCCATGGCGCGTGTGCGCGACACGGGGCGAGAGGCGATGACGGAGATGCGACGGATGCTCAATGTGCTTCGCGATGACAGTGCCGCCACGCGCGCGCCGCAACCGGGGCTTGCACTACTCGACCGGCTGATCGAGGAGACGCGCTCGACGGGGTTGCGGGTCGATCTGATCGTTGCCGGCGTGCCGACCGCTCTGCCGTCCGGGGTCGATCTGGCCGCGTATCGGATCGTGCAGGAGGCCCTGACGAACGCGCGCAAGCACGGCGGTCGGCTGCTGAGTGTGATCACGGTGACCGTCAGCTACTTGGACAGCGTTGTCGAGCTGCGGGTAGTAGACGACGGTCGTGAGCCAGGCAGTGAGGCACGCACGGTGGCGGGCTCCGGTCATGGTTTGGTGGGGATGCGTGAGCGAGTGACCGCCTACGGTGGATCGTTGGAGACCGGGCCGCGCCCGGGCGGGGGTTTCGAGGTGCATGCGACGCTACCGACGGGAGGCCCGGGATGACGATCCGACTTGTCCTGATCGATGACCAGGAAATGTACCGGTCAGGATTCCGAATGGTGCTCAGCAGCCGGCCGGAGTTCGAAGTCGTCGGTGACGCCGACGACGGTGCCACTGCTCTCGAACTGCTACGAACGGTCGAGGCAGACGTGGTGCTGATGGACGTGCGGATGCGCCGGATGGATGGGGTTGAAGCGACGCGTCGGATTCGCGAGGCCGACGGCCCACGTGTCCTCATCCTGACGACGTTCGACCTGGACGAGTACGCCTACGACGCGATCCAGGCGGGCGCGTCCGGATTCCTGCTCAAGGACGCGCCCCTCGAAGAACTCGTCACGGCGATCAAGCATGTCCATGACGGTGATGCGGTGGTCGCGCCGAGCACCACCCGGAGACTGCTCGACCGGTTCGCTGCGCAGCGCCCCGACGCGGCGCCCAAGGTCGAGTGGAGCCGCGCCGGTCTGTCGGAACTCACGGCGCGGGAACGCGAAGTGCTGGAACTGATTGCGCGGGGACTGTCGAACGGAGAGATCGCCGATGACCTGGTCATCGCCGAGAGCACAGTGCGCGTGCATGTCGGCCGCATCCTGGCAAAACTTGGCCTCCGCGACCGAGTGCAAGCTGTGGTCATGGCATACAAGATCGGGCTCGTCTCTGCCGACGAGAATTGACGTCCGGCCCAGGCATCATTTCCACTTCGCTGGACGGGGCCGGAGCCTGCTCGTCTCGGTGTCCGCGGTAAGCAGAATGACTACGGCGACCGTGGCGGCTAAGCGAATCGCGTAGCAAAAGATAGTCGTCCAAGCAGACGATTCATGGTGTCTTTCTCGCGAGAGTAGACGGCATGTCACTCATCGTTGCCACCGAGAAGCTCACGAAAAAGTACGGCGATCGCGCCGTGGTCCAGGACCTCGACCTGCGCATCCCGGAAGGCTGCGTGTACGGGTTCCTCGGCCCGAACGGGTCGGGCAAGTCCACGACCATGAAGATGCTGCTCTCCCTCATCCGCCCCACGAGCGGCGAGGCCCACGTGCTGGGCCGGCCAATGGACCGCGCCACGAGGCGCGAGCTGCTCGGGCAGATCGGCTCGCTCATCGAGTCCCCGCCCGGCTACGCGCACCTCACCGGCGCGGAGAACATGCGCATTGTCCAACGCCTGCTCGACCTCGACGACCAGCACATCGATTTCGCCGTCCGCACGGTGCGGATGCAGGACCAGATGAACAAGCGCGTGCGCGAGTTCTCCCTGGGTATGAAGCAACGCCTCGGGATCGCCATGGCGCTGGCCCGGCAGCCGAAGCTCCTGATCCTCGACGAACCCACCAACGGCCTGGACCCGGCCGGCATCGAGGAGATCCGCGAGCTACTCCGGCGTCTGGCAGATGGCGGCGTGACCGTGATGGTCTCCTCCCACCTGCTCGGGGAGATCGACAAGACCGCCACGGTGCTGGGCATCCTCAGCCAAGGTCGGATGATCTTCCAAGGTTCTCGCGACGAACTGTTCTCCGCAGCGACACCGGACCTTCTCATCGATTGCTCCGATCCGCATCGGGCACAGGGCGCACTCGCCAGAGCCCACGGGTGCCAGCTGGAGAACTCGACACTCCGGCTCACCGGCATCGAGGACGACCGCGCCGTCGCCGGCGTAGTCGCAGCCCTCGTAGGTGAGTCGATCGGTGTACACGGCGTGCGGCGCGATGAACAGACCCTTGAGAGCGTGTTCATGGGCCTGACCGCGGGAGGCGGGCTGTGAACGCACGCGTGCTGACCAATGAGTTCGCCAAAATGCGCCACCTCCACGTGTGGCTGCTCGTGGCTGTCCTGTTCGTCGTCGTGGCAGGGATCGGCCTGTACACCGCGGTCATCAACCCGGACTTCGACCGCGTCACTGCATCCTCGTGGAACACGTTGCTCGGCGGCATCGGCTCGGGCTTCAGCCTGGCCGCGCCGCTCCTGCTGGCAGCGATCGCGAGCCGCCACGTCGACGCCGAGCATCAGGGCGGCGGCTGGCTCCTCTCAGCGACTTCCGGGCTCACCCCCGGCGGGCTGTGCCGCGCGAAGCTCCTGGCCCTAGGGCTCCTCGTCACCGGAGTCACGGTCTCTGCCAGCGTGTTGTTCGCAGCAACCGGCTTCGCCTTCGGGATTGACGCCCCCTGGCCCGCCGGCCGCTGGATCGGACTCACGCTCTGCGTGCTGGTGGTCAACCTGGTCGTCCTTGCCCTGCACATCGTCCTCGCCGCCCGGATCGAGAACCAGCTCGTAGGAATCGGCATCGGCCTACTCGGCACCATCCTCGCCCTGTTCTCCACCGCGGTACCCGCGTGGATCGCGCACCTGACCCCGTGGGGCTACTACGCCCTGTCCTCGGCCTCCGGGTATGTCGACGGCGTGCTGGTCGCCTTCTCGCCCGCCTACGCGAGCATCGCGGGGCTGGGGCTGGTCGCCGCCGTCGTCTTCGCCCTGTTCACCCGTTCGTTCGACCATCAGGAGATTTGACGTGAACGTCTTCTTCGCCGAACTCATCAAGCTCAAGCGCTCACTCAGCTGGGCCGTCGTCATCCTGCTGCCCATCATCCTGGTCGCCTCCGGCTCGATCATGACCTTCATCGACGGCCGCGGCCTGGAGGACGGTTGGAACACCCTGTGGATGCGCTCGATGGTCTTCTACGGACTATTCCCCCTCGCCGTGGGCATCGCAATCCTCGCCTCGCTGATCTGGCGCGCTGAGCACCGCGGCAGCAACTGGAACGCCCTCATGGCCGGACCCACCTCGTCGCTGCGGATCGTGCTCGCCAAAGCGGCCGTCATCGCGGTGCTGGCTGTGATCATGCAAGGCATCGCGCTGGCCACGGTGCTCGTGCTGGGCAAGGTCGTCTTCGGCCTGCCCGGATGGCTGCCACCGCAGTACCTGGCCGTGTCGGTTGTCGTCGTCATCGCGTGCATTCCGGTGGCCGTGCTCCAGTCGTGGTTGTCGATGCAGATGCGGTCGTTCGCCGCGCCCATCGCCGTCGCGTTCCTCGGAGCCGGCTTCTCCGCGTTCCTGCTCGTCGTCGGCCTCGACGCGGCGATCTTCGTCAGCCCCTATGCCGCCGTCAGCCGCGCCACCCAGCTCGGCACCGCGACCTTCGCCGACACCGGCGACATCACCTTGGCCGTCCTGGCCATGATCGCGGTTGCATCGCTGCTTCTGTCCGCCGTGCTGGCAGCGGCGAACACCCTCGTCCTCGAACGCAGCGACGCCCGCACCTGAGACACACGCAGTTCTTCCAGTTCACGACACCACAAGGAGAAACCCTTGTCTGACTCCAACACGCCCAGCGTAAGCACCCCCAGCGAAGCAGAGCCCGAATTCTGGCGCCGCACCGACACCACCCGAGCAGCTTCGGCAGCCTCCGAGTCCGCCTCGGTCGACGCCGACCAACCCCGCCTCAAGCGGCGCACCGGCCGCTCCTGGATCTGGGCCTCCCTGATCATGAGCGTCGTCGCCGTGGTGGGAGCGATCGTCCTGCCCCACTTCGCCGCCATCCTCGCGCTCATCTCCGCCGGCTCCGCCTGGAACGGCATCCGGCTGAGCACCGGGACCCCGAAGCTCGGCGTCGGCGCGCTCATCGCCTCGATCGTCGTCTTCGTGGCCTGCGTCATCTACACAATCGTCACCGTCCAGCTCGGCTTCGCATACCTGGAGAACCTACAGTCCTGAAGTCCCTCATGTTCGATCCGGCATCTGCTGAGAGGAGGGATCAGCCAATGGACTATCGGAAGGCGCCGAGTTCGGCGACGACAGTCAGCGGGGCCAAGACCCATCAAATGAACGCCGAGGGTGTGTGGCCCGGACGGAACGCTCCGTGCCACGCATCGGGTTCCGCAGAGACGGAGAACGGTGCCTCTGTCGTCGCCACTGGAAAGCTCACGAAGAAGTACGGTGGTCGTACCGTCGTCGAGAAACTCGAACTGCGTATCCCTGAGGGGTGCGCGTATGGCTACCCCGCCGCGATCGGTTCGGGCACGTCCACGTCCATGGAGACGCGGCTCTCCCTCATCTACCCCAGCATCGGCGAGGCCCACGCCATGGACCGCCCGTCGAATATCTCCAGAAGAAATGGCCCTGTTGAGGCAGGCGCCCTGACGCATAGCCGCTAGTGGGAAACGGCCGTGGACAGTCCGCACGGTCCCATCGGACAAGAACCACCCGCGCCGGACGCAAGTGGATTCTCGCCGGTGCTGGCGCGAACGGAGAGTGTGTATCGGCCGCGAGAGCCGACGGCTTACGACCGCGTGAAGCTCATCTTCGTGCGGGCTGGATCGGCGATCCTGTTCAGCGAGTTCGGCGAACGCCCGATCAGCGTCGGAGACGCGGTACTGCTGGCTGCCAACACCCTGTGCGGCGCCGAACCAGAGGACTGGATCACAACCACGACGCTGTACCTGGATCGAGACTATGTGGTGGACCAGGTGTTCTGGCAGCACGCCGCGGTCTTGACCGATCGACTGGAGGCGAAGGACTTCTTTGAGGCTCGCTATGCCGAACCCGCGCAGGTGCTGCGGCTGGGCGAGCACCGCGCCGGCTACTTGATGCCGTGGCTGGACGAACTCGGCCGGCTCAGCCTCGACGGGCCTGCCCCGGAGCGGTTCTACCGGATACAGGCGCTGCTGTTCGCCGTGCTGGACGTGGTGTCCCCATTCGTGCAGACCAGCGCGGTGCGCCGGTCTGCGACCCAACGCAAGGCCACATGGCCCAGCACCCCGGCCCAGCGGCGCCTGACACCACTACGTGCCGAGGCCCGGACTGCGGCTGGCCTGCTGCGCGAGGACCCCGCACGCCCGTGGACACTGGGCGAACTGGCCGAAGCGGCGCATCTGTCGCTGTCCCAGCTCGGGCGGGTCTTCGTCGACGCCTACGGTCAGACCCCGATGACGTACCTGACGACGCTGCGTGCCGAGCACTTGGCGCGGCTGCTTCGCGAGTCCGACCTGCCAATCGAGCAGGCCATGGCCGAGGTCGGTTGGCACAGCCGCGGCCACGCAGCCCGCCTGTTCCGCCAGGCCGTCGGCGTCACCCCCAGCCGCTACCGCGAACGCAGCCGGCACTCGGGGTAACCACCCGCCGCCAGTCCTGCCCGGAACTGACTTTGACGATGACGCCCGCAAGTACGGGACGAGTGGCCGGTCCTTGATTTCACCGACTCCAGTGGGCCGGTTGGTAACATCGGGTCTTGACGGCGCGTGCGCCCCCTTTCGGTTGGGAGGGCGTCGTCCCACGGCACGAGCGCTTCACCATTGGAGTGCTCGTGCTCACCACGGTTCTGGCCGTCGCGGCTGCTTCTTGGGGTGTGGTGATGGCGCTCGCCCCGTTGCTGCAACTGCGCCGGATGCTGCGTCGGCGCTCGTCAGAGGACGTGTCCATCGGCTACTTGGTACTTCTCTTACCGGGGTTCTGCCTGTGGGTCAGCTACGGGATTGCGTCCGGTGACATCGCCCTGGTCATCCCCAACACGGTGGCGGCGGTTCTTGCTGGCGTGACCATCGCTGTCGCGATACAACTGCGCCGCGGTGCGTCCGACGATGCCCCAGGAGGATCACCGGGTTGACAAAGGCGCCGCGGCGCCGGTGTGGCTCACGTCGACGATCTGGAGAGCGGAAGGTGTCCCCGTCCCAGCGTGGCGGTAGCCTTGTGAGGAATGAGCAGCGCGAGCACTGCCACCGGGAGGGGCACAACAGACGCGACCACTGAACAGCCGGAGTTGCCGCGGGCGCCGGGGTCGTGGTTGCGTGACCGGGCATGGCTGCTCGATGTGCTGGTCGCGCTGGCGGTGTTTGTCTACAACCTGCCGATTCTGCCGGTGTATGTCGATGATGGTCCGCGCCTTGCCGGGCTGATCCTGGTCTCGGTCGCTTTGTGCGCTCCATACCTGCTGCGCCGCCGGTACCCGCTGGCCGTGCTTGCGGTGATGCTGACCGCGGCGTGTGTGCAGTTGGTGCTGGGCGCGCCGATCATCGCCGCCGACTTCATGCTGTTGCTCGCCGTGTACAACGTCGCGACACGGTACCGCTGGCTGGTCTCCTTCCCCGTTGCCGTTGCCGTGGTGATCTGGCTGCTCGGTGCGGTCCTACCTCGGCTCGGCGAGAACTTCATCGACATCGGCGAGCTGTTGTCCCTGATCGCGCTGATCGCATTGGTCTGGACGTGGGGCACGCTGGTGCGGATTCGCCGCGACTACGTTGCGAGCTTGCAGGAGCGTGCCCATCAGCTGGAGCGCGAGCGGGAAGCGCAGGCGCAGATCGCGGTGGCCGAGGAACGGGCCAGGATCGCCCGGGAGATCCATGACATCGTCTCCCACAGCCTCAGCGTCGTGGTCATCATGTCCGAGGGCGCGGCCTCGAAGGTGGACACCGAGCCGGAGCGGGCGAAGTCAGCGATATTGGGAGTGCGGGACACGGGCCGCAGTGCGCTGGCTGAAATGCGCCGGATGCTGGGTGTCCTGCGTGACGACGAACCCGGCTCGCACGCGCCGCAGCCCGGAATCGCGCAACTGGAGCGGATCGTGGCGGACGCGAAGACGACCGGCCTCCCCGTGACTCTGACGATTGAGGGCGAACCGGTGTCGCTGACTGCTGGCCTGGACCTGACGGTGTATCGGATCGTGCAGGAAGCCTTGACGAATGTGCACAGGCACGCCGGCTCGGTGAGCGCTGTGGAGGTCCGGCTCCGCTACGGGGACTCCGAGGTGGAAGTGCGGGTCACCGATGATGGTCAGGGGTTCGATGACACCCCTGGCGACGAGCCGGCCGGCCACGGCTTGGTCGGAATGCGGGAACGCGTCATGGCCTACGGGGGCACACTGCGTGCCGGCATGCGACCAAGCGGTGGTTTCGAGGTGGCTGCGATCTTGCCAGTCAGGAGTGAGCCATGAGCATTCGTGTAGTCCTGGTCGATGACCAGGAGATGATCCGGATGGGATTCCGGATGGTGCTCGAATCCCGGCCGGAGATCGACGTCGTCGGGGAGGCCGACGGCGGGGACACCGCCCTCGACCTCCTGCGTAGCGTCGAGGCGGATGTGGTCGTGATGGACGTGCGGATGCCGCGGATGAGCGGCGTGGAGGCCACCCGCCGCATCCGCGCCCGGCACGACGCGCCACGGGTGCTCATCCTGACGACTTTCGACCTGGACGAGTATGCCTACGACGCACTCCAAGCCGGCGCCAGCGGGTTCCTGCTCAAGGACACTCCGGTGGAGGACATCGCCGCCGCCATCAGTCACGTGCACCATGGGGACGCGGTGGTCGCTCCGAGTACCACGCGCCGGCTGCTCGACCACTTCACCCGAGCCCGCCCGACTGGAGCTGAGCCCGAGCGGGATGGCTACCGGTTTGAGGAGCTGACCCCGCGCGAGCACGAAGTCTTGCGGCTGATCGCGCGCGGGCTGTCCAACGCAGAGATCGCCGCTCAGCTCGTTCTCACGGAAGGAACCGTCAAGGTCCATGTCGGGCGCATCCTGACCAAGCTCGGCCTGCGGGACCGAGTGCAGGCCGTTGTCCTGGCCTATGAGAGCGGGCTCGTGGAGGCCGGCGACCACTGACGCACCGCAGCCTTCCGCGTATCACTTCAGGCATACGCCGACGCCGCTGTATCACCTGAGGCATACGCGCAAGATATGCCTGTAGCGAGACGATTCCGCTTCGCGATCTCGCGACAGTGGATGGCATGTCTTACATCGTCGCCACAGAAGGTCTCACCAAACGCTACGGCACGCGCACCGTCGTGGAGGACCTGAACCTACGCATCCCGGAAGGGTGCGTGTACGGGTTCCTGGGCCCGAACGGATCGGGCAAGTCCACCACGATGAAGATGCTGCTCTCCCTGATCCAGCCCACCAATGGCGAGGTGCAGGTGATGGGCCAGCCGATGACTCGCGCCACTCGGCGACAGCTGCTGGCCGGTATCGGCTCGCTCATCGAATCACCGCCCGGCTACGCGCACCTCACCGGCGCGGAGAACATGCGGCTGATCCAGCGCCTGCTGGGCCTGAACCAGCAGCAGATCGACTTCGCGGTCCACACGGTGCGCCTCCAAGACCAGATGGACAAGAAGGTCCGCAACTACTCCCTGGGCATGAAACAACGCCTCGGCATTGCGCTGGCCCTGGCCCGCCAGCCCCGCCTGTTGATCCTCGACGAGCCTACTAACGGTCTCGACCCGGCAGGCATCGACGAGATCCGCACCCTGCTGCGCCGGCTCGCGAACGACGGCGTCACCGTCATGGTCTCCTCCCACCTGCTCGGCGAGATCGACAAGACCGCACACATGCTGGGCATCCTGTCCCAGGGCCGGATGATCTTCCAGGGCTCCCGGGCCGAGCTGATGACCGCCTCAGCCCCGGACGTCATCATCACCTGCTCCGATCCGCGAACTGCCGTCGCCAAACTGACCTCGTTCAACGGCCGTATGACCGACGCCGGAGAGGTTGCTGTACCGGCCCTGGATGATCGGCAAACGGCCGGAGCTATCGCAGGGCTGGTCCATGAGGGGATCGGGATCTTCGGAGTGCGCCGCGACGAGCAGACGCTTGAAGACGTGTTCATGCACCTCACCGCCGGAGGTGGGCTGTGAACGCGCGCGCCATGGTGAACGAGTTCGCCAAGATGCGGCATCTCGGAGTCGGGCTCGTCGCCCTGGTCATGGTGCTTGCCGTGCTCGGGCTCTCGCTGTTCACGCTCATTTCGAGCCCGAGTTTCGACCCCGACTCGGAGGAGGCGTGGAATGCGCTCCTGGCCGGCATGTCGCTGGCGATCCCGATGGTGTCGCCGCTCTTGATCGCGGTCCTCGCCTCCCGGCAGACCGATATCGAGCATCAGGGCAACGGCTGGCTCCTGCAGGCCGCCTCGGGGCTCACGCCGGGCGCGGTGTGCAGGGCGAAGGCGGTCGCGCTCGGCGTCGTCGTGACCGTGGCGACCGTGGGCGTGAGCCTCCTGGCGCTCCTTGTCGGGAGACTGCTGGCGGGGATCACCGCGCCGGTCCCGCTCGGGCACTGGGCCGGGTTCACCGCCTGCATGCTCGTCGTCAACCTCGTCCTGCTCGCCCTGCACATCCTCATCTCCGCGAAGCTCGAGAACCAGCTGGTCGCGCTCGGCATCGGAGTGATCGGCACCCTGATTGCGGTGTTTGCCAAGGGCCTGCCCGAGGTGTTCGCGCACGTCACGCCGTGGGGCTACTACTCGCTCGCAGAAGCCGCCGACTACGCCGGCGATGAGATCGTCGCGCTCCCGCTGTCGTATCCGAGCATCGCTGCGCTGGCGGTCATCGGAGCCGCACTGTTCCTCGTCATCACTGCTCGATTCGACCGTCAGGAGGCCTGACATGGGAGCCATCCACTCCGAGTTCCTCAAGCTCAAGCGCTCGCTCACCTGGGCGATCGTCATCCTGCTGCCGATCGCGCTGGTGATCTCCGCTGCCGCGAACACCCTCGCATCCGGCGAACCCCTCCAGAACGGCTGGCACACCCTCTGGCAGCGCTCGATCGTCTTCTACGGACTATTTCCGCTCGCGATCGGCATCGCGATCCTCGCCTCTCTCGTGTGGAGTGTCGAGCACCGCGGCAGCAACTGGAACGCACTCATGAGCGGCCCGACTCCGTCGCTTCGGATCGTCACCGCGAAGGCGGTCGTAGTGGGGTTCCTGGCCGCCGCCATGCAACCCGTGATGCTCGTCGCCATCCTCGTGATGGGGAAGGCGGTCCTCGGCCTGCCAGGGATGCTGCCGGTCCAGTACTTCGGCATCAGCCTGCTCATCATGGCCGCGTGCCTCCCGCTGGCGGCGCTGCAATCGGCGCTGTCGATGCTGATGCGGTCATTCGCCGCCCCGATCGCCGTCGGCCTCGTGGCTGCCGGAATCTCGGTAGCTGTGCTCATGCTCGGCGGCACCGCAGCGATCGTCTCCCCCTACGCCCTGGTCACCCGAGCAACCCAACTGGGCACCGGCACGTTCTCCGACACCGGAGGCGTCACCGCAGGCGATGTCACCGCGATCCTCACGGCCGCTGTGGTGCTGTTCGCCGCGGTGGTCACCGTCAGCGCGGCGATCCTCGACCGCCGCGACACCCGCATCTGAACACCACCTCGTCCAAAAGGAGAACCCATGTCGCAAGAGAAGCTCCCACAGGAAACCCCCGTCCACCAGCACGAGCAAGTCGCCCCCGCCACCATCGGCCGGTCGGCGACCGCACACGGCATCACCGCTCTCGCGCTCTGCGCCATCGCGCTCGTGATGACACCGGTGCTGATCCTTATCCCCTACATCGGGTTCATTCCCGCACTCCTGGCCGGCGGCGGCATCGTCGCTGCCTGGATCGGGCTGCGCGGCTCCACCCGTGGGTCCGGCGTCGCCGTGACGGGGTTGATCGTCTCCGTCGTGCTGTTCGCCCTGCTCGCAGGTCTCGCCACCATGTGGAACGTCGTGGTCGCCGACCCGGCCATTCGCGACTACGACGAACTCCACGACGTCATCGACCACATCCGGCGTCTCATCTTCGGCTCCTGACCATCCGCGCTGAGTGTGAGGTGTTGCGATGACAGCGCAGGTGTTCGGCTCGATCCTCGTCGGCCTGCTCGTGTCGGCGGTGTTGTTCTTGCCGCTGCTGGTGTGGCAGTACCGCCGCTACGGCCGGTTCGATGCCTTGCGGATGGTGTGGACCACCGCCGGGTTCATCTACGCCACCGCCATCGTCGCCTTCACGGTCTTCCCGTTGCCGGAGTTCACCCCTGGATACTGCGCCGCCCACGCCACCGAACCGCTGTTGGACCCGCTGCGGTTCCCGCGCGAACTCATCGACCTCATCCGGACCCAAGGCGCAATGGCAGTCGCCAGCGACTGGCTCGTGTGGGAGTTCACGCTCAACATGGTGCTGTTCGTCCCCTTCGGGATGATCGTGCGCCGCGTCTGCGAATGGCCCCGCGGCGTCGTCCTGGCCGCAGCGCTGGGCACCTCGGTGCTGATCGAGCTGACCCAGCTCACCGGCAACTGGGGCCTGGCACCATGCCCCTACCGGTTCGCCGACACCACCGACCTGATCACCAACACCACCGGCGCAATCATCGGCATCGGGCTGGAGAAGATCACCCCGCGGCTGCTGTCCACCAAAGCCCACCTGCTCGCCCGACGCGATCGCGCGCGTCCAGTCACCCGCGGTCGCCGCGTCCTGGGGATGCTCATCGACGCCTGGTACCTCGTGCTCGCCGCCGTGCTCGGCGGGACGCTTGGATCGACCATCTACGCCATCACACAAGGAGGACCGGGCGAGGCCCTGACGCCCGAGCAGATGCTGGACCTGCAACAGGCGATCTTCCTCGGTGCCTGGCTGGCCGCGATGCTCACCGTCGTCGTGCCGGCACTGATCGGCACCGGCGCGTCGCTTGGGCAGCGCACCGTCTACCTCGCACCGGTCCCGAAGAACGGCTCACGAACCCGACTCCTCGCCCGCGCGCTGGTCGTGCAAGGAGCGATCCCCACTGGGCTGTTCCTTGGGTTCCCGATCGCGCTGCTGAGCCCACTGCTGGGAATCGCCGCCATCGTCTCGGTCGCCATCAGTCCCCGCGGACTCAGTGGTGCCCTCTCCGGATGCAGTGTGCGAGACGCACGACTGCTCGCCCCGGACCGGCCAGAAGACACCCCGACCGGTGGCCCCGTTCACCGGGGACCCACGCGCTCCGCAGATCAGAGCTGAACGGTGGCCAATGGTGAAGGACCTTGGCCACGAGCGGTTCCTGCCGGTCCTGGCCCGCACCCGATCGATTCATCGCCCGGTGGGGCCGGTCGCCTACGACTGCGTGAAGCTCATCTTCATTCGGCACGGCTCGGCGATCCTGCTCAGTGAGTTCGGCGAGAAGCACGTCGCCATCGGCGACGTAGTCATGCTCGGGGCGAGCACCCTGTGCGGGAGCGAACCCGAGGGCTCGATCACCGTCACCACGCTGTACCTTGACCGCGACTATGTGATCGATCAGGTGTTCTGGCAGCACGCCGCATTCCTCACCGACCGGTGGCAGGCGCAGGACTTCATGGACGAGCGGTACTCCGAACCTGCCCAGATTCTGCGGATCGGTGAAAACCGAGCCGGGATGCTGATGCCATGGCTGGACGAACTGGTCGCGCTCAGCCTCGCCGGGCCCGCACCGGAGCGCTTCTACCGCCTCCAGGCACTCCTGTTCGCCGTGCTTGACGTGATCACCCCCTACGTCGCCACCACCCCGGTGCGCCAGACTGCGACGCAACGCCAGGCCACCCACCCCGGCATGCCGCGTCATCGCCACTTCACCGCGCTGCGGGCTGAGGTCCAGCAGGCCGCTGACTTGATGGGCGCGCAACCGGCGCGACGATGGACCCTGCCCGAGCTGGCCACCGCGGTGCACCTCTCGCCGTCCCAGCTCGGCCGGGTCTTCACCGACGCTTACGGCAAGACCCCGATGACCTACCTCACGACGCTGCGCGTCGAGCACCTGGCTCGGCTGCTGCGCGAGACCGACCTGCCCATCGAGCAGGTCATGGTCCAGGTGGGCTGGCACAGCCGCGGCCACGCCGCCCGCCTCTTCCGCCAAGCCGTCGGCATCACGCCCACCCGCTACCGCCGCCTCAGCCGCCAGAACACGGCGACCTGACATCCAGGTTCGTAACTTCCGCACGGCCAGACGCCGCCTGATCGGATGATTCGCATTAGCGCATTTTCGATACGCGAATCGGCATCATCGGCCCTTCTCGGCACCCTGCCGAGCCTCCAGTTGGTAGTCCGGTAAGGACTCGTCGGGTTTACCACTGTGCCTGACGGTCACCGCGTCGTTGTCCGTCTCGTCCGTGCTGGTGATCCCGGCGTACCTGATGGTCACCGAGCCTGTTCGGCCCGGTGACCAGGGTAGCGGGAGGAGACAGCGACGATGGCCACGACACGGGAGAACTCTCAGGCGGCGCGGGAAGCGAAGCTCGACGAGCTGCACGAGAAACTGACCGGCGCCGTCGAGCAGCTTGTCTCCGGGGAGGATTGGGCGCGGGCGCTCGCGTTCGCGGCACGCTTCAGGGCCAGATCGTTCTCGAACACGCTGTTGATCTGGACCCAGCACCAAGCAGCCTATGAGGTCGGCCGGGTGCCGGAGCCGGTGCCGTCGTATGTGGCCGGGTACCGGCAGTGGCAGACCCTGGGCCGGCAGGTGGAGAAAGGGCAGGCTGGGTATCAGATTCTCGCCCCGGTCACCGGCCGGTTCGCCTCATCGAACCCAGCGGATGCGGAGTCGTGGCGGCGCCTCGGCAAGGGTGAGAAGCCCCGGCCGGGCGAAGTGGTTCGGTCGAAGATGATCACAGCCAAGCCTGCCTACGTGTGGGACGCCTCCCAGACCTCCGGCGAGCCGATTCCGGAGCCTCCGGCGCCGACGCTGTTGGAGGGCGAAGCCCCCACCGGTCTGTGGGACGGGCTGGCCGACCACGTGCGCGCGCAGGGGTTTGCGGTGCTGCGGGTGCCGCACGAGGGCATGATCCACGGCGCCAACGGCGTCACCGATTACAGCGCGAAAACGGTGGCGGTCCGGGAGAACATGGACCCCGCCGCGCAGGTGAAGACGCTCGCCCACGAACTGGGTCACGTCCTGCTGCACGGCCCCGACAACGACGAGGCGCGTCAGCATCGTGGCATCGGGGAGGTCGAGGCGGAATCGGTCGCGCTGATGATCGGCGCCGCCCACGGCATGGACACCTCCGGGTACACGATCCCCTACGTGTCCACGTGGGCCGCGCGGGTGGACGGCAAAGAGCCCGGCGAGATCGTCAAAGCCACCGGGGAGCGGGTCCGCAAGACGGCACTGGCGATCCTGGACCGGCTCGACACCGCACAGGTGACCGACGGCGCCCCGCCCGGCCTGGACCGCGACGCACCACAGCGCGAGGAGACCGCCCGCACGCAGCCGACCCACGATGCCCGGACGCCGGGCCGGGTGACGCCGCTGCCCGAGCCCGAGCCCCGAACGGTCACCGCGACGACCCAGGCGAGGGAACTGTGACGGCCGCGGTGGACGCTGTCGCCAGCGTGCTCAGACGCAGCGCCGGCCCGCGGCCGGTCTCGGTGGTGGCGCGGGAACTGGCCGCCGCGGGGGTGCCGGTGTTCCCGTGCCTGCCCGGCGGCAAGCGTCCCTTGACGACGCATGGTTTCCACGACGCCACCACCGACCTCGGACAGATCACGGCGTGGTGGCGTGAGCATCCGGAGGCGAATCTCGCCGTGCCCACCGGCGCGGCGTCCGGGGTGGTGGTGGTCGATGTCGACGTGCACGGGCCCGTCGACGGATACCGGGCGTTCGAGCGCGCCCACCGGGCGGGGCTGGTGTCGGGGTGGCAGCTTCTCGTCGTGACGCCCTCGTCCGGGATGCACGCCTACTACCCGGCCACACCCGGCCGGGAACAGCGGTCGTGGCAGGCCGCGCGCGCCGGGATCGACTTCCGGGGTGACGGTGGGTACATCGTCGTCCCGCCCTCGACGGTGTCCACCGGCGGCAAGAGCGCCGGCTACCGGGTGCGGCGGATCAACAGCGGGGCGACGTCGGTGCTCGACTCCGACCGGCTGCGAGCGTTCCTCGACCCTCGGCCCGCGCCCTCTGCCAGGTCGGGCCGGGAGGTGGAACGGTCAGCGGATTTGCCGCGCCTGGCGGCGTGGGTCGCCGGCCGCGGCGAAGGAGAACGGAACCGAGGCCTGTTCTGGGCGGCCTGTCGCCTGGCAGAGAACAACATCCCGGCGCCGGAAGCCCTTAATGTGCTCGCGGCCGCGGCCACGGAGGCGGGACTGGGCGAGCGAGAGATCACCGCGACCGTCCGCTCCGCCTACCGCACCGTCCAACCCCGCCCCCAGACCTCCTCGCGGGTACAGGACGGCTCGTCGCCGGCAATGGACGGGTGGTTCAGTCGGGAGGCGACCGTGCGGCCGTCTCCTCCGGTGCGGGGGCTGTCATGACCGTCCATGCCAGCACCGGGCAGAGGAGCCGGCACTGGGCGGTGGTCACCGCGGTGGCCGGGACCGTGTTCATCGCCGCCGGCGCGTTCTGGCTGTCATTCACCGCGCTCGCCGATCTCGCAGCTCGCTCCGGGGTCGGCGGCTCGCAGGCGTGGGCGTGGCCGCTGATCGTCGACGGCATTATCGTGGTCGCCACCGTCGCGGTCGTCGCCTTGGCCGGGCAGCGGTCGGCGTGGTATCCGTGGGCGCTGCTGATCGGCGGGGCTGCTGTGTCGGTGACCGCCAACGCCCTCCACGCCGTCGTCGCCGCGGATGCCGATGTCCCCGGGGTGCTGGCCGCGGCCGTCGCCGCGGTACCACCGGTGGTGCTGCTGGCCATCACTCACCTGACCGTCATCCTCACCCGACCACAACGGATCACCGAGGCATCCGTGTCCCGCGACGACGCCGTGTCCAGTGACATGTCCGCGTCCGTTGAGGAATCCGGCTGGAGCGGGGTGCCGGCGCCGGAGTTGGGAGCGGAACAGTCAGCGGAGGACCGGGTGGTCGTCGCGTCGCCGGCGGCGACGCCGGAAGCGATGGAAACGGCGTTGACATCTGACATGGCGCAGGCATGGGCAGGTGAGGGCGCTGAGCCGTCGGTCGGCCCCCGGGCGGTCCTCAGGGATCGGCGCATCCGGGCAGCGGAGCTGCGCGGGCAGGGGTGGTCGAACAAGAAGATCGCCCGGGAACTGGGCGTGCATCCCTCCACCGTGGGGCGCTGGTTCACCGCGGCGCACCTTCCCGACAGCACCGATGTCGAGGAGGCGACCCCATGAGTTCCGCACACGACCACGATCCGCGACGGCCCGACGCCGACAAGCGGGCACCTGAGCAGGACTCCGCGCGCCCGGCGGCGGAGGCTGTCGAGAAGTCCGAGGCACCGGACGCGGTCCGGGCAGCACGGGCCTCCCACCGACGCGAAACCGAACGGAACACACCAGCGGAGGCGAGGCGCGCGCGGGGTGTGGAGTGGGTACGGCCCACGGACCTCATCGCCCGCCACGGCGCCGCGCTGGCGGGGCGCGGCATCGACTTCGAGGTCGAGCTGGCCCGCCGCACCCGCACCCCCATCGCCGCCGGCGCCCAGCACCTGGGTGAGCGGGCACGTCGGCTGCCGCCCTTGTCGGCGTTCGGCCGCGGCAGCACGGGGCAGGCCGCGCAGTCCCGGCCCGGTGTCGGGATGGGCTGAGGAGGGCGGTGACAAGCGATGCGGAAACCAGCAGAAACGGGGCGTGGGGACGGCGTGTGCACCTGCTTGTCAGGAGGTGCCCTGACCATGACCGACAACGCCTACCCCACCACCGCCCCAGCGGCAGCTGCTGACCGCGCGGACTTCACCACCGGTGAGGGCCTGCGCGCCCTGCTGCACCGGCTCCACCACGGCGGGCGGAACACCTGGCAGCACGACGCGCAAGCGGCGGAGCTGATGGCCTTCACCGCGCAGAAGTACGCGCCGCTGGCGCGCAAGCATGGGCTGGACCCGTGGGAGGCCGCCTCGGCGGCATTCGACGTGATGCGCACCCGGGCAGCCCGCGAGGGGCACGATCCGTGGGCGGTCATCACGCACGCGGTGCGGATCACCTGCATCTTCGAAGAACGCGCCCAAGGACTGCTGTGCTCGGTCCACCAGGCGCGCCGCCCGCATATCTCTGCGTTCCATGACCCGGAGCGGTTCTCCGACCGGGAGACGCCGCTGACCGACTACCACCCCGCTTTCCACATCCCCGCCGCCGCCGACGCCATCAACGCAGCGGACGCCACCGACGAGTCGCCGGCGTCGGAGCGGGCCAGCACCTCGGCGGGCTCGGCCGTCGAGGACGCGATCGCGCTGTTCACCCTCCTGGATTGGCCTGCCGACACGGCGCGGGCCGCGGTCGAGCACGTGTGCGGGGCGCTCACCCGGGCCGGCACCCGCCAAGCCGCCTACGAGTCGCTGCGACGCGACAAGCATGCCCGCGCCCTGCTCGACATCCCCGGCCACTCCTGGACGGCGCTGTTGAAGGCGCTGCTGGGTCACCCGCACCCCGCTTACAGTGCTACCGGCACCGGGCGCGGCATGTTGCTGCGGTTGCTGATCGGCGAGAGCCTGCCGGTGTTGTTGCGTGACGACGACCTCGTGCTCTCGGTCTCCCTGGCCGCCCCACGCCGCCGTCAGAACCACGACGATGCCGACGATCCCCGCGGGGATGGGTCACGATGAGCGCGCCGGCGGGGTTCATCGAGCTAGAGCGCACGGTCGCCTCGATCCAGGTCGGCAAGCGGCACCGTACCGAGCTGGGCGACCTCGACGCCCTCGCCGCCTCCATCGACCGTGACGGCCTGCTCCAACCCATCACCATCACCCCTGATGGCGTCCTCGTCTGCGGGGCCCGTCGGTTGGCCGCGATCCAGCAGCTCGGTTGGAAGAGCGTCAATGTCTGGGTCCGCTCGGGCATCTCCGACCGCCTCGGCCACCTCCTGGCCGAGCAGGACGACAACGTCCTGCACAAGCCGCTGACCCAGCTCGAAGCCGCCGCCCTGTACCGGGAGCTGAAGCAGGTGATGGCCGAGGATGCCGCCCGCCGGCAGGCCGCGACCCAGTTCAGCGCGCAGCAGCAGCCCGGAGACGACGGTGCGGGAAAATTTCCCACACCGTCCGACCAGGGTCGGACCAGCGAACAGGCCGCCCGGATGATCCCCGGTGCCGCGTCCTACAAGACGCTGGACAAGATCAGCTACCTCCAGCACATCGCCGAAGACCCCGCCCAACCCGACGAACTACGCCAGCAGGCGGCGACCGCGTTGGAACGCATCGACGCCGGCAACCCCGTCGACCCGCTCTACCGGCAGATCCGGGAACTGGCCGACACCGCCCGCGGTGACCGCGACGCGGACCTGCACCAGCTCGCCGCCGACGCCCTGGCCCGCATCAAGGCCACGACGCCGAAGAGACACACGCCACGGCCTACCCCGGCTGCGGGTCAGGGTGATGGTGAGCCAGTGCGGTATCCGGTGCGGGCGTTCGTGCTCACCTGGAGCGAGCTGGCCGAGTGGTGGACCCACTACGACCTCGACCAGCTCGCCGCCGAGCTGAACGACGAGCAGATCGACTCCTTCCTCGCCACCGCCGAGGGCACCAGCCGATTCGCCGAGGAGTTGCGCGCCGCGCGCGACCGGCTGCGCGGCGATGACCCCATGCCGGGCCGGGGCCACCTACGCGCCCTATAGCCACCTCGCTGGCTCGGATGCGGTGGTGCACCTACGGGGCATGAAGACTCCTGGCCTGTCCGATCCCCGCTCCCGCCACCGCATGATCGCGGTGCTCGCCGCGCTCGTGGCGGTCCTCGTGCTCGCCGGGATCGGCGTCTACGGCCTGATCACCGGACCATCCACCAGCACCGCGCCCAGCAGCGATGACAGCAGCAGGCCGGGGCCGATTATCACCGTGCCCACCCATCCGGCGCCCACCACGACCCCCCGCCTGCCCGTGGTGCGGCCCTCAGCTGACCCGGCGACGTTCGCGGGCAATGTCGCCACGGCGCTGTTCAGCTGGGATACCGCCAGCGGGTTCATGCCCTTGGACTACACCGCCGTGGTCCTCGCCGTGGGTGACCCCTCTGGTGCGGAACAGGCCGGGCTCGCCGCCGACATCGCCACCTACCTCCCCTCCCGGGAGGCGTGGATCGAACTGCGCCAGTACGCCACCACCCAGCACCTGACCATCGACAACGTTTACGTCCCCGACGCCTGGGATGACGCCGTGGCGCAGGCCCAGCCGGGACAGCTCGCCGAGGGCACGATCGCGTACACGATCGAGGGCACCCGCCACCGCGAAGGGGTCTGGAACGAGCAGGCCGTCACCTCCGAGCATCCGGTGGCGTTCACCGTGTTCCTCGTCTGCGGCCCGACCTACGACACCTGCCACCTGCTGCGGCTGTCCCAGCTCGACAACCCCCTGCGCTGAACGGGGGCGTTGTCGTGTTGAAGAAGCTCGGTATCGTCGCCCTGGCTCTGGTGCTGCTTGGCCCCTCGCTCGGGCTGATCGGCGTCGGTCTGGTGATGAACCCGGCCGCCTCGGCCACCTGCACCGTGACCGGCACGAACGTCACCGTCGGGGACGTCCCCGACGCGTTGACCGTGACCACCGCCAACGGTGAGACCTTCACCCTGAACCGTCAGCAACTCACCCATGCGGCCACCATCATCGAGATCGGCTCCGGCATCGACGGCGTGACCCGCGACGGGCTGGTCATCGCGCTGATGGCCGCGCTCACCGAGTCCACCCTACGGATGCTGTCCAACACCAGCGTCTACCCGGAGTCGGCGAACTACCCCAACGACGGTGACGGCTCCGACAACGACTCGCTCGGCCTGTTCCAGATGCGCCCCCAATCCGGGTGGGGCACCGTCGCCGACCTCATGGACCCCGTCTACCAGGCGCGGGCGTTCTTCGGCGGACCCGACGGACCGAACCACCCCTCACCGCGCGGGCTGCTGGACATCCCCGGCTGGGAACAGATGGACAAAGGAGAGGCCGCCCAAGCCGTCGAAGTCTCCGCCTACCCCGACCGGTACCGCAACTACGAGCCCGTCGCCGAAACCATCCTCACCACCCTCACCACCAGCGCAAGCCCCGCAGCCGGCGCCACCACGGTGCCGGCAGTGCAATCGGTCGCGGCGGAGTCCTCCCGCGTGGTCTTCCCGGTGCCGGAGGGCACCTGGGTGCTGACCAGCGAATACGGGCCGAGGGTCCATCCGATCTCCGGGGAGAACTCGTTTCACACCGGGACCGACTTCGCCGCCCCGGACGGCACTCCGATCCTCGCCGCCGCCGATGGCACCGTCACCGTCGCCGAGTTCTCCGGCGGGTACGGCGGCCTCGTCGTCGTCGAGCACCAGATCGACGGGCAGACGGTGGCGACCGCATACGGGCACATGTGGGAGCACGGCATCCACGTCATCGCCGGCGACCAGGTCACCGCCGGTCAGCACATCGGCGACATCGGCTCCTCCGGCAACAGCACTGGCCCGCACCTGCACTTCGAGGTCCGCACAGGCGGCACCGACGGTGAGCACACCGACCCCGCCGCCTGGCTCAACGCGCATGACGCGGCCGACCTGCCCGAACCCGGCACCGGCGCTCCCGCCCGCTGCGACCCCGCCACCAGCACGCCGGGTGGCGACCCGGATCCGGTCGACGGCGAACCGGACGCACTCGTGGACGACCCCACCTCGGATGGGCAGATCACGGCCCGGATGCTGCACGTCTACACCCAGGGGATCGCGGCGTTCCCCGACACCTCCTGGGCGTGCTACTCACCCCGGCCCGGCACCCGCTCCGAGCACCCCCTCGGTCGGGCCTGTGACCTCACGTTCGGCAACACCATCGGCCAGCACCCCACCCCCGACCAGCTCGAAACCGGCTGGGCCGTGACGAACTGGATGAAGGACCACGCCGAGGTCCTCGGCGTGGAATACCTGATCTGGCAAGGCCGCATCTGGTCGGCCGCCCGCGACGCCGAGGGGTGGCGTGCCTACAACGGCGGCGGCATGCACGACCCCGACGACGTCACCGGCGGACACTACGACCACCTCCACATCACCGTCCGGTCCGGGAGCTGAACGGCATGGACGTGTTCCCCGACTTCGATGGGCTCGGCGGGATCGGCGACCTGCGCGCGGTGATCGGCGCGCTGCTGATGTTCGTGCTTATCACCGCCGTCCTGATGCTGATCGTCTCGGCCATCATCTGGGCGATTGCCGCCGCGAACGGCAACTACAGCGCCGCCGGCAAGGGCCGCACCGGTGTCCTCGTTGCCCTCGGCACCGCGATCCTCGCCGGTGCCGGCGTGGCTTGGATGAACTGGCTCATCGACCTCGGCCAACAATTCTGACCCGCCATTCAGGGTCACGCGGGGGTGATGATGCCCGCGCGAGTGAGGTATCCGCGCAGGTCACTGGTCAGCGGGACCTCATCCAGTTCGGACGGGCTGAACCAACGGACATCCACGGCATCGTCTCCCGCAATGAGCGTGCCGCCGGTGACGGTCGCGGCGAAGTCACGCACCTCGAACGTGCGCCCGTCACTCGTGGGGATCGTGACCGTCCAGAGTTCCGCGCCGATGGCGACGTGCAGCCTGGTCTCCTCAAATGCCTCACGTGCGGCGGTCTCCGGCAGCGTCTCGCCCGGCTCGGCGCTCCCGCCAGGCACGGACCAGCAGCCCTGCTCGGGTTCGGTTCCACGGAGCACGAGCAGCACCCGCCCGGTCGGATCGGTGATGACAGCGCTGGCGGCCAGAACACGTTCCATGCCTCTCACCTTACGAAGCGCAGCTGGGGGTGGGCGTGCACCTGATCTGCGAACCCATCCGTGTTCCCCGCTCCGTAGGGCGGGTTCCGCTTGTCAGGAGACTCACCGTGTTCGATCTCATCACCGCTCTGCCGGCCCTGCTGCCGATGGATGTCGACATCACTCCCAACGATGACGGCCTGCCCGGCATCGCCCAACTGCGCACCATCGTCGGCGCGGTCATGACCATCGGCCTGATCCTGTCCGTCCTCGCCCTGATCATCTCCGCCATCGTGTGGGGCTTCGGCGCCAACTCCTCCAACCCCCACCTGGCCGGCCGCGGCAAGGTCGGGGTCCTCGTCAGCTGCGGGGCCGCGGTGATCTGCGGCGCAAGCGTGACATTGATCAACTTCTTCTGGGACGTCGGCCAGCAGGTCTGACACCACCCGCCGTCTCGACCCCTGGAAGGAGTGATCGCGGTGGGTGTGTGCGATATCCCCGTCATCTCGACCGTGTGCGACACCGCCGGCGAAGCCGCCGCGAGCTTGGTCGCAGCCCCGTTCGACTGGCTCGCCCAAGCCATGGGCGCCGCCGCCGGCTGGCTGTTCGAGGCCGTCTGGTCCGTGTTCGACACCACCACCCTCGTCGACGTCACGTCTCCGGAATATGTGGCGGTCTACAACCTGCTGTTCGGCATCGCCGTGTTCGTGATGCTGATCTTCTTCTGCCTCCAACTGCTCACCGGGCTGCTCCGCCGCGACCCCACCGCCCTGTCCCGAGCCGCCCTCGGATTGGCGAAGTCCGTGCTCGGCTCATTCGTGGTGATCACCCTGACAGCCCTGTTGTTGGAGATCGTCGACCAGCTCTGTGTCGGGATCATCCAGGCCGCCGGAGAGACCACCGAGTCCATGGGCGACAAGATCACCCTGCTGGCCGCGGGTCTGGTCGGGATCAACATCGCCGCGCCCGGGGTGGGGGCGATCATCACGATCTTCCTCGCCGGCCTGGCGATCGCAGCCGCCGGGATCGTGTGGCTGTCGCTGCTCGTGCGCAAGGCGCTGTTGCTGGTGGCGATCGTGTTCGCACCCCTGGCGTTCTCCGGCGCCTCCTGGGACGCCAGCAGGGGGTGGATCGGGAAGTGGGCGATGTTCGTCATCGCGCTGATCTGCTCCAAGCTCGTCCTGGTCGTGATGTTCCTCGTCGCCATCACCCAGGTCTCGGCACCCATCGACGCGGACCTGTCCTCGATCAGCGACCCCCTCGCCGGGATCGTGCTGATGGCGATGGCCGCGTTCGCCCCCTACCTGACCTACAAGTTCATCAGCTTCATCGGCTTCGACATGTACCACGCGATCGGCTCCGAACAAGACGCCAAACAGGCCCTCAACCGGCCCGTCCCCACCCCCACGCAACCGGCCGGCGACGGCCCCAAGAAGGTCCTCGACGGCAACACCAGCAGCGGCGGTAACGACAGCGGCGGCAGCAGCAGCGGGAACGCTGGGGGCGGCGGAAAGACCCCGCCCCAGGCCAAGACCTCCACACCTCAGGCATCTGGAAGCGCGACCGGTGCGGCTGGCGGCACCAGCACCGCGGCTGGGTCCGCCGGAGCCGGCGCAGGGGCAGGCGGCGGCGCCGGAGCAGGTGCTGGCGCGGGAGCCGGTGCGGGTGCTGCGGCGGCGGGTCCGGCCGCGGCAGCGGTGATCGCATGGAAGGTCGCCAAGGACGCGGCGACCGCCGGACCGAAGGCCGGCACGGCCGTCGGCAACCAGGCCGAGACCGCCGCCGACAGCGCCGGGCAGACCGGCGCAACATCCCCTCCGGCTGCCCAGACACCCCAGCCCTCATCCACCCCGACCCCGAAGGCTCCGCCTCCGGCCGAGCCGAAGACCCCCACTGCGGGTCCCGGCCCGGCACAACCGGAGCCGCGTGCGCCGAAGCCGACCCCGCCGCCGGCACCGCCGCCGACCGGAAAGGACTGAGACGGCCATGACATCGAAGCAAAAGGAGTCCGCCACGGAGCTGGTGCCGGTGAAGTTCTCCCGCCTCACCCGCCGCGGCATCCTCCTCGGCCTGTCGCTGGCCCAGCTCATTACCCTCGCCACCGGCGTCCTCGCGGTCGTCGGCGCCCTGTATGCCGGCGGTGGCATCCTGCTGGTCTACACCGCCCCCGTCTGGGTCCTCGCCGCCGCGCTGACGTGGATACCCGTCGCCGGGCGTCCGGCCGTGGAGTGGCTGCCGGTGGCGTGCTGGTGGGCCTGGCGCAGCACCGCCGGCCAACTCCTGTACCGGCGCCGCATCGTGGCACCGCGGCCGGTCGGCACGCTCGCGCTGCCCGGTGACATGGCCCGCCTGCGCGAATACACCGACCCCGACACCGGCGCCGGGATGATCCACGACCCCCACGCCGCGACCCTCACCGTGGTCTGCAAAGTGACGCATCCCGCGTTCGTGCTGCTGGACCCCGGTGAGCAGGAACGCCGCGTCACCTCCTGGGGCCGCGTCCTGGCCACGGTGTGCCGCTCCGGACGGATCGCCACCCTCCAGGTCCTGGAGCGGACGCTGCCGGATTCCGGCACCGGGCTGGCCGAGTGGTGGGCCTCCCACGGCACCGCCGACGACACCTGGGCCGCGACCACGTACGCAGAACTGATCGAGCAGGCCGGGCCGGCCGGGGAACGCCACGCCACCACGCTGTCCCTGTCGCTGGATATGAAGACCGCCGCCCGCCAGATCAGGACCGCCGGTGGCGGCATCCGCGGGGCCGCCGCCGTCCTGCGCCAGGAGATGTCCACCCTGGTCGCGGCACTGCGCTCCGCCGACCTGAAGCCCTCCGGATGGTTGACCCCGGGACAGATCGCGGTGATCCTGCGCAGCGCGTATGACCCGGCCATCGCCGCCACTCTGGAGCGCCACGGTGAACTCGGCCAGCACCTGGCCACCGCCGGGCCCGTGGCCGTCAACGAGTCCTGGGCCCGGTTGCGCACCGACTCCGCCCAGCATGCGGTGCTGTGGATCAGCGAGTGGCCGCGCTCGATGGTCTACCCGGGCTTCCTGTCTCCGATGCTGCTGTCCACCGGCATCCAACGCTCGTTCTCGCTGCTGTGCACCCCGATGCGGTCGGACCAGGCCGCACGCGACATCCGCAAGAAGAAGGTCGAGCACATCTCCGACCAAGCGCAGCGGGCGAAGATCGGGCAGATCGAAGACGCCACCCAGACCGCCGAGTACCACGACGTGCTCCAGCAGGAGGCCGACCTGACCGCGGGCCACGGGGTGCTGCGGTTCACCGGCCTGATCAGCATCTCCGCACCCACCGTCGAGGAACTGGACGCCGGCGTGGCCGCGATCGAGCAGGCCGCGATCCAAGCCTCCTGCGAGACCCGACTGCTCGTCGGCCAGCAGGCCGCCGCATTCACCGCGGCCGCTCTGCCGCTGTGCCGCCGCATCTGACACCCACCACACGCCGCCCGTTGCGCTGTGGGGGCGCGCGTGCACCTGAGAGTCGACCCCGGATGCCCGGGACTTTCGCGCTTGTCACAGGAGGCCGCTCATGCCCACGTATCACGACCCACTCCAGGATGCTGCCGAAGCATCCGAGGCGCTGCGCGCGCTTGCGCACGCGAGCCGCGTGTTCGACAACCCCGCCGACACATACCGCGTGCTCGGTGACCTGCTCTCGGGTGTTCGGTCGCTGCGGCAGGTGCTCGACCAGGTCGGTTCCGCGCATCTGTTGCATCGCGGCCGCGCTCACGACGATGACGGTGACCAAGCGATCGGTGCCGCCGAAGCCCTCGCCGCGGCCGACGACCTACACCACGCCGGAACGCTCCTCGATGGCGTCGAGGAGCGAGTCAATACCGCGATGACCCACTCGGGACGCATCGCCTGGCACGCCCCAGCCCAGGAACTCGACCGGGAGGCCGTGTCCACGGAAGCACCGCGGCGCTGGATCAGCGTCGTCTTCCTCCAAGGCGCCGAGGCCGACGAGGTGCTCGACCTCATCGACCGCGACGGCCCCGACGCGGCCATCGAACACCTGAGGAACTGGGACTACGGGGAGGAGACCACCGACGCGGCACTGGAGAACGGATACGTCTACGACGAACCACCCACCGGACAGCTCGACCGGACGGTCATCGACGGGGACTACACCCTCACCTACAACCCGTTCATGGGCCCCGTCAACCTCCTACGCTCCCACCCCGCCGCGATGTCCGACCCGGACCTGGATGAGACCGATGTGGTGCTCGCGCGGGAGGCCATCAGCGGCGTCGGACCGCTCGATGCGAGCACGCCGCGGACCGCGGTGACGCCAGCGTCCGCGCGTACGCAGCAGGGATCGGCGGTCGTGGAGCGGGATTGGTTCGCCGGGCCGGCCCGCTCCTATGGGTCGGCTGGGCGGGGGATGTCGCTGTGAGCGCGCGGGAGAGCGAGCGGCTGCACGCATCCGTCCTGGTGGCTCCGGCGGCTGAGCGTCGCCGACTGCGCAAACAACGCCGCCGGGCCGCCGCAGCACTACGAGCCGAGCAACACCGGAACGAGCGAGCCGCCGCCCGGGCGAAGGCCGAGGCGCAACGCAGCGAACGACGCGCGACCACCTACCTACCCGCCGCAGGTGAGCCCGGCGCCGCGGCGCTGCGCACCCCGGGCAGGTTCCGGCTCCCACGCCATCAGGACACCTCGGCGACGTTGGCGGGGGCGTACCCGTTCGTCGCCGAAGGCGGCCTCGGAGCCGATGGCGTGTTCGTCGGCCAAGACCTCTACTCCGGCGGCTCCTTCGTCTACGACCCCTGGGTGCTCTACGCCCGCGGGATCATTACCGCCCCCAACGTCGTCCTCGCCGGGATCGTGGGCTCGGGCAAGTCCTCACTGGCGAAATCGCTCTACACGCGGTCCTTGCCGTTTGGACGGCGCGTCTATGTCCCCGGCGACCCGAAGGGCGAGCACACCGCCGTCGCCAACGCGGTCGGTGGGAAGGCGATCGTCCTCGGCCACGGGCTGAGCACACGCCTCAACCCCCTCGATGAAGGCCACCGGCCCACCGGACTGTCGGATCAGGAATGGGCCATCACGGTCACCTCCCGCCGCCGCGACCTCATCGGCGCTCTGGCCGAGACCGTCCTGGCGCGTGGGTTGACGCCGTTGGAGCACACGGCGATCGACCTCGCCCTCACCGCAGTCGTCGGCGAAAACACCGTGCCGATCCTGCCGATGGTCGTCGACCGCATCCTCACCCCAGACGAGGCCGCCGACGGCAGGTTGGCCGAGGACGGGCGGCTCGTAGGCCATGCCCTGCGCCGCCTGGTCGCCGGTGACCTCGCCGGCCTGTTCGACGGCCCCAGCACGGTCCGGTTCGACCCCAGCCTGCCGATGATCAGCCTCGACCTGTCCCGCGTCACCGAGAACAGCACATTGATCTCGGTGTTGATGACGTGCTCGTCGGCGTGGATGGAGTCCGCGCTGCTGGACCCGAACGGTGGGCAGCGGTGGGTGATCTACGACGAAGCGTGGCGGCTGATGTCCCACCCCGCCTTGTTGAAGCGGATGGACGCCCACTGGCGCCTCGCCCGGCATTACGGGATCGCGAACATGCTGATCTTCCACAAACTCTCCGACCTGGACAACGTCGGCGACGCCGGCTCCGCCATGCGCTCCCTCGCCAACTCACTCCTGGCCAATGCCGAGACCCGCATCGTCTACCGACAAGAATCCGACCAGCTCGGCCCCACCGCCCAAGCGCTCGGCCTGACCGGCACCGAACAGAAGCTCCTTCCGAGCCTGGGTGTCGGGCAAGGGCTGTGGCGCATCAAGGACCGCGCCTTCGTCACCCAGCACCAGCTCCACCCCGCCGAACTGGCACTGTTCGACACCAGTTCACGGCTCACCTCGGGAGTGAAGTGATGACCCGCAAACCCCCACACCGCACGCCCCGGCCGGAACCGGAGGAGACGCCGGTCGTGCTGCCGCACGCGGTCATCACCGTCACCGAAACCGGCGTCCTGAACGTCACCCTCGACGGTGCCGACGTTCCACACCCAGAAGGCACAGCGTGGACGCGCAGCACCTTCGGGCCTCTGCTGGATGCGCTCACCCGGGACCGCACCACCACGGTGCGCATCGAGGTGCACGAAAACGACGGGAGCATGTTCACCGACGTCATCCGCGCCCGCCGCCGCACCACGCCCGGACCACCCGACGCCCCGGCCGAGACCGAGACCGAACCAGCAGCACGGGCCACGAGCCGCAGCAAGCGGCGGCCCGATCTGGTCGAAGTGACCGGCGAGGGATTCGTACCTGGTGAGGACGTCGCCGCGGCAGTCATCGTCTTCCACACCGATGCCACCAGCACCGGTGATGCCCGCGCGCTCCTGGACCGAGAACGGCTCCGGTCGCTGCTATCCGGCGGCGGCGAGGTGATGCTGTTCGGCCGCATCTCCGGCACCATCCACGTGCGGCGACTGCCGTGAGCACCCCGCCCGGGCGGCAGGCCGGGTCGTTCGGTGACGAGCTGACCAACGCCGCCCTCATCGCCCTGGTGGGGATGTTCGGGATCGCGCTCATCCTGCGCGCCTCCGGGACCGTTGCCGCGTTCCTCACCGGCACACCCCAACCCGAAGCCGGCCCCGCCGCCGGGCTCGGAGTGCTGTTCAACCCCAGCGACCCCGCGGGCGCACTCGACGCCGACGGGCTCAACCCGACCATGTACTGGATCATCACCGTGGCGATGCTTGCCGGGCTCGTCACGGCCGGGGCGTGGGTATGGACGCGGCTGCGCCGCCATTCCCGCAAGGTCGAGACCGACCCGCGCCGCCTCGCCGGCACCGCCACGGCCCATGAAGTCGCCCAGACCGCCTCTGCGAAGGCGCTGCTCCGCCGGGCCGGGACACTCCGCCCATCCCTCGATAAACCCGCACCCGCCGATGTCGGCTATCGGATCGGCGCGTCCAAGGGACGCGACGTGTGGGCGTCGGTGGAGGACTCGATCCTGCTCATCGGCCCCCCACGCTCCGGCAAGGGCCTGCACATCGTCATCCCCACGATCCTCGACGCATCCGGCGCCGTCGTCACCACCAGCACGCGGCCGGACAACCTCACCACCACCCTCCGCGCCCGACAGCGCGACGGCCGGCCGGTGGCGGTGTTCGATCCCCAACACCTCGCCGAAGGCATCCGCGCCGGGATGCGCTGGTCACCGATCCGCGGATGCGAGGACCCGCTCACGGCGATGATCCGCGCCACCGGCCTGTCCGCCGCCACCGGTCTGTCTGCTGGCGGGGTCGAATCCGGCGGCTTCTGGGAAGGCAAGACCCGCACCGCCCTCCAATCCCTCCTGCACGCCGCCGCGCTCGACCACCGCCCACCGGCCGAGTTGTTCCGCTGGACCCTGGACCCCTCCGCCGCCGCCGAAGCCGTCGCGATCCTCACCAACAACACCCAGGCAGCCACCGGGTGGGCGGACTCGCTCGGGGCGATGATCGACGCCGACCCCAAAACCAGGGATTCGATCTGGCAGGGCGTCGCCCTGGCCCTCGGCGCACTGGCCGATCCCCGCGTCCTGGACGCCGTCTCTCCCGGACCCGGCGAGGGCTTCGACCCCGAAACCTTCATCCGCGACCGCGGCACCCTCTACCTGCTCGCCACCGGCGCCGGCGCCGGCGCGTCCGCCGCCCTGGTGGCAGCGTTCGTCGAAGACCTCATCGAAACCGCCCGCCGCCTCGCTGCCCGCTCACCCGGCGCCCGTCTTGACCCGCCCCTGCTCCTTGCCCTGGACGAGATCGGCAACCTCGCACCCCTGCCGAGCCTCCCGACCCTGATGGCCGAAGGCGGTGGCACCGGCATCACCACCCTGCCCGTCCTCCAGTCCCTGGCCCAAGCGCGGGACAAGTGGAACGACAATGCCGCCGGAGCGATCTGGGACGCCTCCATCGTCAAGATCATCCTCGGCGGCGCATCGAACTCGCGCGACCTCCAAGACCTCTCCACCCTCATCGGGGAACGCGACGAGTACACCGATAGCGTGACCCTCGGCGACCACGGCACCCGTTCCAGCCAACGCTCGGTGCGACGGGTGCCGATCCTTCCGCCAGACCGGATCAGGACGCTGCCGTTCGGCACCGGCGTCACCCTCCTTCGATCCGCCCCACCGATCATCACCGACCTACGTGCCTGGCCGACCCGTCCGGACGCAGCTCAGTTGAAGGCCGACCGGGCTGGCATCGAGGCGCTGCTGCGCGGACCCGGCTCGTAATCGGGGCGCGCGTTGGTGGGGGCCGTGCACCTGACTGGCACAGCCGCGGCGTCAGATCGCTCGGCCCGATTGGGAGGAAGCCGGAGATGTCGATACTCAGCAAGCCATCGATCCGGGGGTTCGTCGCGAAAGCACCCCAGGAACTGGAGACAAAGAACGGTGATCCCTACGTCAAGGTGAGGTTCGGCCAGGACCGCAAACACCGCGAGCCGGACGGCACCTTCACCGACCTCGGAAAGACCTACGACACCATGGTCGCCTACGACGACAACGTGCAGCGCATCATCGACAATTTCGTTCCTGGCGACCGTTTCGTCGCCCAAGGTCACATCCGTACATTCTCTAAAGGCGACGACGGCCCCGAGAGCGAGGTGTTCGTCGTGACCGGGATCGGCCACGACAGCGCCTACACCCGCTATGACGTGGACCGCAGCGCTCGACGGGCCCCCGTTGAGCAGACGCCCGAACGCGCCGCCTCACAACAGGCACCCGCGTTCGAGTCGCCCGAGCGATCCGGGCAGAGCACACCCGCTCCTGCCCTCGGCCTGTGACAGGCGGGGAGACGCCGTGAGCGAGTACCTGACAGACCCTGACAAGCTCGACGAGCACGACCTGCTCGATGAGGACGACCTTGCCTCCGACGAGGCGCCGGACGTCGCGGAGCTGCCGCACCCGGTGAACTGGAACCTGCTGACCGCCGAGGAGCTGGAGGTCGAGTGGTTCGCCCTAGACCGGTGGGTGACCTGGCTGCGCCGCACCTACGGTCTGCCCGCTTCGGTGGTGCCGCCGTTCTGGCACCACCACCCTGAACTGGTGTGGGAGCTGTCAGCGCTGCATCTGCACTGGCTGGGCGCCTATGACCCCGAGCAGAATGCCTCCGCGGCGATCGGTTGGCACCGCGACTTCGCCGACGCCCGTGCACGGCTGCGTGATTGGGTCGCCGCCTCGGGCACGCGGATTGATCGTGATCGGCCGACCCGTCAGACGGTCTGGCCCGGGGAGGAACCAGCCGAGCCCGTCGAGGACACCGCGATCGCCGACCGGGCCGCGGAGTTCGAGGCCTTCGTCACCGCGGAGGTCGCCCAACGCCGGCAGGCCGAGGATGACTTCTACGCCGCGATCGCGGGAGAGGAACCGTGAGCACCGATATCGCGTGCCCGCCTCCCGCTGAGGTGGGCGAGATCGTCCCCGAAGCCGCCTACGGAGCCTTCGTCGCTGGGTGGAGTGCCGGGACGGCCCGGCGCACCACCCAACCGGCCTCGCAGGACCTGATCGAGCAGGTCGCGACGATGCTCGATGCCGCCAGCGTGGCCGACGCCCTCACTCGACCGGAGTGATGCTCAACCGCTCCTCGGTCGGTGCCGTACCCGGCAGCGCGTCGATCCGGTGGATCATCCGCCGCAGATAGGCGCGCTTCTCGGTGATCGCCCTCTCCTTCCACGAGGCGATCAACGCTGGGCCGTCATCGATCGGGAACTCATCCAGCTCCATCGCATCCAATCGTCGCTGGAGGCCATCAAGGCGCTGCTGCGCGTCAGCGATCAGCGACAGCAGCACCGTCACCATCGCGCCCCGATACTCCCCGGTGCCCTGCTTGGATAGCAGCGCGTCACGCTCGGCCCTGGCCTCATCGAGCTGAGACAGCACCTCGTTGATGCCCACGTCGGCCCGGGCGGCACGCCGTCGGGCACGCGCGGCAGCGAGCGCATCGTCGGTGATCTGGGCAAAGAACCAGCCCAGCACGAACGCCTCGCCCTTGGCCGCATCGATCGTGCATCCGCCCGAGCAGTTCCCCGGGCCCCGTATCTTGTTGGCCTGGCAGCGGTAGGCGAACGCCGGCACCCGCTCACCAGAGGCACGCTTGCGGTACTTCTGATGCCCGTACAAACGCTCTCCGCACTGGCAGTGCAGCAGCCCCGTCAGCAGCCACTCGTGCGAGCCCCACGGTCGCCTGGTCCGTGAGGTCTTCGCTTCCTCCAGCAGCCGGCGCACCCGCAACCAGGTCACCCGATCGCAGACCGGCTCCTGAGCGATCACCGGTTCTCCCGAAGCGTCCCTGGCGATGTAGTCCAGCAGGTCGAGCTTCACACCGCGCTGGTGCTCGGGCACCTGCCGCATCCGGTAGCCAATCATCCGGGGTGAGACCAGCGACCGGTACACCGTCGCCTCAAACACCGGCCCGCCCGCAGCAGTGGTGATCCCGTACTGGTCGCTCCAGTAGCGAGCGATCTGCGCCAGGCTCTTGCCCGCCAGCACCATGTCCACCGCGTCCTTCAACGCCGGATGTTCCACCGGATGCGGCACCAGCCGCACCCCGGAACGTCCGAACTCATCGACCACGCGCGGGCCAGCCATCCACCCAAGTGGCGGCGTGCCGCCGTGGTGGAACCCAGCTTCGGCCAGGTGCCGCTTCGACGCCAATTGCCGCTCACTCATCGAGTCCGTCTCAACCTCCGCGAGCAGTGCCTTGATCCCGGTCACCAGCTTCGCCCCCGCGGTCGCGGTGTTCAGCTCATCGGCGCTGTCTTGATGCGACAACAAGTACACGCCCGAGCGCTGGCACTGCCCGATCCACTCGATGCACTTCGCCGCGATCCGGTTCGTGCGATCCAGCTTCCAGAACGCCACTGCTGGTACCGTCCCGGCCTGGATGTCCTGGTTCAGCTGACGCCACCCCTTGCGGTTCTTCGGCGCAGAAGCGCTCGCTGAGTCGTTATCGATGTACTCACCCATCACTGTCCACCCGCCCTCGGCGGTGAGCTTGCGAGTCAGATCAAGGCGCTGACGCTCGATCGCATCCGCCTTGTCCTTGTGGTACTTCGACAGCCGCAAGTACAGATAGATCGGCCGCGTGCCTTCCACCGGTGTGTCCGGCCCCGTCTGAGTAAACGCCGGATAGACCACCGCCCGTGTCGCCCGTCCCGGCCGTGCGTTCGCGCCAGGCTGCATCGTAGTCGTCTTCATCAGTGACCTCCTTCGAGAAGGAGGTGCGCTTTCCATTGCTCGACTCGGCGGTGATGTTCGGGTTGCTCGCATGGCATGTGCGCAGGCGGTCCGTGACCGGTGGCGCGTCGATCCTGCCGCTGGAGATCCTGCGGGAGCCGTCGGTGCGGACCGGCATGGCGCTGGCGCTGCTGCTCTTCATGATGATCGGCGGGTACGCGTACAACTTCTCGATCTTCAGCCAGCAGGGGCACGGGCTGACGCCGGGGCAGTCGGGGCTCGTGGCGGCGGTGCTGTCGTTCGCGTTCGTGGGGGCTTCGTGGGCGGCGCCGCGGATCGTGGCGGCCTGGGGCGGGACGATCGTGGGCGGACGGCGGCTGCTGCTGACCGCGAGCATGATCCAGGGGCTGGGGATGGCGGGGGTCGCGGTGCTGGCGCTCGCGGACCTCGAGCCGTTCTTCGCGTGGTACCAGATCGCCGGTCTGCTGGTGGGCGGCGGGCAGGGGCTCATGATGGGCCCGCTCGTCTCCGTCGTCATGGCGGCGGTGCCGGACGAGGCGGCAGGACTGACGGGCGGGCTCGTCGCGACGGCGCAGCAGACGGGCCTGGGACTGGGCATCGCGGTGCTGTCGACCGTGTTCATGGGGCTCACGCAGTTCCAGCCCATGCACCCGGCGTTCGGGTGGACGTGCGCGGCGACGATCGTGCTGACCGCGCTGTTCGCGTTCTTCGCGTCGCGGGTGGGGAGGACCGGGTGAGCGATCGGCTGCGCGTGCGCGCGCTGGGGTTCGCGCCGGTGAAGGGGACACAGCACATGATCCGCGAGGATGCGGTTCTGGATGAGCACGGTCCCGTGGGGGATCGTGCGTACTGCCTGGTCGACGTCGAGCGCCGGACGGTGCTCAAGACGGTGCGGAATCCCCGCCTGCTGACGGTCCGGGCGTCGTTGACGGGTCCGGTGCTGGAGCTCGTCCTGCCCGATGGGCGGTCGGTGCGTGCCGCGCCGCAGCTCACCGGTGAGACGGTGACGTGCGACTACTGGAAGCGGAGTGTCGACCTCGAGCTCACCGACGGGCCGCATGCGGCACTCCTGTCCCAATGGCTGGGGCGATCCGTGCGACTGGCGCGCGCTCCGCGGGGCGGGGTCGTCTACGGTGAGCCGGTCTCGATCGTGGCGACGGCCTCGGTGGCGGAGCTGTCCGAACGGGTCGGCCGTCCCGGCCTGCTGGACGAGGCGGCGCGCTTTCGGGCCACCTGCCTCATCGAGACGGATGTCCCCTACATCGAAGAGACGTGGGCCGGGCGCACGATGGCGCTGGGGGACCGGTGGGTGCGGATCGGTGCGCCCATCCCGCGCTGTGCGGTCATGGACCTCGACCCGGTCACGGGTGAGCGGAACGCACGGCTGCTCAAGGCCCTGGCCGGGTACCGCCCGAAGAACGAGGCGGGGGAGCCGGTCTTCGGGGTCTACGCCCGGATCGTGGGCGGGCGCGAGTGAGGCGGGGTGGGGCTGTTGGCCAGCCCCGCCCTGGTGGTGGTGCGGACGGTCAGGCGCCGCCGCCCAGGGTGACGCCGCCGTCTGCGACGACCAGCTCACCGGTGATCCAGGAGGCCTCGTCGGAGAGGAGGAAGGCGGCGAGCGCTGCGATGTCCTCGGGCTCGCCCAGGCGCTTGGCGGGGTAGGCGGCTGCGACCTTCTCCTCGCCGGCCTCGTAGAGCTTCTCTGCGAACTTCGTCTTGACGACGGCCGGGGCGATCGCGTTGACGCGGATGCCCGGGCCCAGTTCCATCGCGTACTGCTTGGTGATGTGGGTGATCATCGACTTGGTCGCGCCGTAGAACCCGATCATGTGGGGCTGGCGGACGGCGGCGACGGAGGACAGGTTGACGATCGAGCCGCCGCGCTCCTTCATCGACGCCTGGTAGACCTTGCGCGTCCACTGCATGGTCGAGAGGACGTTGACGTCGAACAGCTTCGAGATCGTGCGGTCCTCCATCTCGACGAGCGGGCCGTACACCGGGTTGATGCCGGTGTTGTTGACGAGGACGTCGACGGGGCCGAACGCCTCCGTCACCTGCGCGATGGCTGCGTCCTGGTGGTCCGCGTCGTCGGCCTTGCCGGCGGCGTAGATCGCCTTCTCAGGGCCGCCCAGCTGTGCGACGGCCTCCTGCAGGGCCTCCTCGCCGCGCGCCGTGATGAGGACGCGTGCGCCCTCATCGACCAGGCGCTGGGCGATGCCCAGGCCGATGCCGCGCGAGGCTCCCGTGACGATGGCGACCTTGTTCTCGAACCGTGCTGACATGGACTCTCCTCTGAGTGCTCGTCTGACTGATCGCGTCTGACTGATCGTTTGATCGGAAGTCTGCTGATTGGCAATCTGTCACACCTGCGCGGCGCCGTCAACGGATTCTTGACGTTCGGGTCAGTTCTGGGAGGTGCGCGGGCAGTCGGTGGCGTCCCCGGTCAGGACGGCGTCATGCGGATAGGGTCGGTGCGAAGGAGTCGCACGCACCGACCAGGGAGACGCACATGCCGCTGTCCGATCCGACCATCGCCGCTGTCACAGGTGCGCTCGCGGAACTCCCCGTGACGGCGGAATCGCAGACGCTGTCGCACGGGACGACGCTGCTGACGATGAGCCTCCGGCTGGAGACGCAGCCGTCTCGACTGTGGGAGTTCCTCACGGAGCCGGAGCTGCTGGCGACATGGTCGCCGGTCGTCCCGGACCGTGTCCTGGCGGTCGTGGGACCGGCCTGGTCGCGGGAGACCCCGGAGGCCGATCCCGTCGAGGCCCGGGTCATCGAGATCGAGCCGGTCACCGTCCTGCGGCACGCGTGGGATGAGGGCGAAGTGCTGTGGGAGCTCGTCGAGGAGAGCGAGACGAGCACCCGCCTCACTCTCACGCAGACGTTCGATCAGCAGGAATACGTCCCGATGACCGCCGCCGGCTGGCACGTGTGCCTCACGGTGCTGTCCCTGGTCCTCGCGGGGCGCGACGTCGAGCGTGTCGTGGGCGAGGATGCCATGTCCGTGGGCTGGGAGGCCCTGCGGGACGCCTACGCGAAGAACTTCGAGCAGAACGGCTGACCCCCACTCCGCGCGGGATCCCCGTGGCGCCCGTCGATCGTCGGCTACCCGTCCAGCTGGGAGGCGACGGTGTCGAGTGTCCTTTGCGCGTCCGGGCCTGCGGCGATGAGGACGATCTGAGGGCGATCAGGAGTCGGCGATCCGGCAGGCAGCGACGATGCGGTGACGTTTCCACCAGCCAGATGGACCTGCTGCCAGCCGCCGTCCGCATCCCGCGCGAAGCCCTTCGCGCGGACCAGCATCGTTGCGTGCGCGCGCAATGTGCCCGCGACGTCGCCCGCTCGTGCCCGTGGCGGCAGATCGACGGTCCGAGTCCGATGCACCTGTGCGTGCGACTCCTCTGAAGGGTGGGAGCCAGCCTCGGTGCCTCGTGCCGACCCGATCCCGGTGCGGGACCCGGCGTGCGGTGCCGAGCCCGCCGCGGCCTCGGCGTCGTCCGCGGCTCCGCGGACCACCCCAGCCGCGGCCTCGGCGGTGTTCCCAACCGCGGCCACCAGGACGTTCTCGCTTCCCTCGACCGGCGTGACGACCCGAGCGCTCGGCGCGAGCCTCGCGCACACCTCGCGCACGCGCTCCACCTGGTCCGCCGACATTAGATCCGCCTTCGTCACCAGTACGACGTCCGCGCTGGCGAGTTGGGCGCGCACCACGTCCTCGACGTACTCATCCGTCAGCCGAGCCTCCGTCGCTCCCGCGTCCGCACACACGACGACTGGACCCGGCCGGAAGCCCGGGTACGAGCGCCACGTGCCCAGCTGCGACGGATCGCCGATGCCGCTGACCTCGCAGATCACCGCATCGATGTCCGTCCGCGCGGCCAGCCCCGCCATCGTCGTCTGCACGTCGTCGGTGATCTGGCAGCAGATGCAGCCGTTCGTCAGCTCGAGCGTGTCCGCGCCCGCCGCTCGGATGAGCGCCGCGTCGATGTTGACGTCGCCGAAGTCGTTGACGACGACCGCTGTCCGACCGGCGTCGGGGGAGGCGAGGAATCGGTTGATGAGCGTCGTCTTCCCGCTGCCCAGGTAGCCGCCCACCAGCGTGAGCGGCTTCGAGGGTGGAGGGTCGCCGTCGTTATGGGCCACCTGCTGGGCTCAGCGTTCCTGCACGTTGCTGGCGCAGTGGCGCCCGCCCACCACGGTGCCGTGGACGCGGATCGCGCCGATCGACTGGGGTGCGACGGAGAGCGGGTCGTCCTCGAGCACGGCCAGGTCCGCGTACTTGCCGGGCTCGATCGAGCCGATCTCCGCATCGCGCTTGAGCATGTAGGCGCTGCCGATCGTGACCGCGTGCAGTGCGGTCTCCGCCCCAATGCGCTCGTGCTCGCCCATGACCCGGCCGGACAGGGTGCGGCGGGTGACCGCGTGCATCGCGGACGACAGGGGACCCAGCGGCGTGACCGGTGAGTCCGAGTGCAGACTGATCGGCACGCCCGCGCGCACCGCGGTCGCCGCCGCGTTGTTCCGGCGCGCGCGGTCGGGTCCCATCGTCAGGTCCAGGTGCTGGTCGCCCCACTGGTGGATGTGGTTGGAGAAGATGTTCGCGCAGGCGCCCAGTGCGGCCATCCGCCGGTACTGCGCGGGCGTCGCCATCTGAGCGTGCGTGCAGGTGTGGCGGTGGTCGGGGCGGGGATGGTCGATGAGGATCCGCTCGAGGGTGTCGAGGAACAGCTGCGACGCCTGATCGCCATTGCAGTGCACGTGGACCAGGAGGCCCGCGGTGTGGAAGGCCTCGAACGCGCGGTGGAACTCCTCCGGCGTCACGTTCCAGATGCCGTTGGGCTGATCGCCGTAGAAGCCGGGGGCGCGGACGCGAGCGGTGAAGCCCTGCAGGGTCCCGTCCAGCATGAGCTTCACGTTGCCCAGCGTGAGCCGGTCGGTCGACTCCGCCCGGAGTCTCACGAGGCGCTGAGCGTCCGCGTCGAGCGTGTCGGACACCGGGCCCACACCGGCGGCGAAGTGGAAGACGTTGACGCGGACGGGGAAGTCCGGGGTGACGGTCGACCGGTACACGTCGGCCCCCTCGTCCGTCATGAGCAGGCGCGACCCCAGGTCCGTGACGGTCGTGGTCCCCGTGTTGACCGCGTTCTGCGCGAAGGCGCGCAGGGCGTCCTCGTCGACGCTCAGCAGATCGTTGCCCGCGGCGATCGAGGACACGAGCGCCATGGCGGCGAACTCGTGCAGCTCACCGGTCAGCCGGCCGGAGCCATCGCGCGCCACTCCCACGGTCGAGGCGCTGTCGTCCACACCGCAATGGGCGAGAGCCGCCGAGTTGACGGTGTAGGCGTGGCCGCTCGCGTGGTTGACGCAGAGGGGGCGGGTCTGCGACACCCGGTCCAGGTGGTCGAGCGTGAGTGCCTCGTCCTGGAAGTAGATGGGGTCGAGCCCCCACGCGATGAGCGGCTGCTGCGGATCGTCGATCGCGTCGGATGCCTTCGTCAGCCGCTCGACCACCGCCTCGATCGACGTGCAGCCGGGCCAGTGGACGCCGTTCGGATCCACCCGGTCGACGTAGCCCACGTACGCGCCCTTCCAGACGTTGCCGGTGCCGGCGTGGCTGTGCGCCTCGACGAAGCCGGGCAGCAGGACCGCGTCCGCGTACCGCTCATCGAGCTGCGCGTGGGGGTACTGCATCAGTTCCTCGACCGTGCCGACCGCGCGGAAGCGGTCGCCGCGGATCGCGACGGCCTCAGCGGTCGGGGCGGCGGGATCCATCGTGCGGACCAGGCGAGCCGGGTAGACGATCGTGGGCTCGACGGTGCTGGGCTGGTCGGTGCCGGGCTGAGCGGTGGACGGTGCAGCTCCAGTCTGAGCGGTGCCGGAGTCAGTGGAGGGGGACTGCGCGGAAGAGGAATGGGCGGTCACGCGGGGACTCCTTTGCCGAATGCGAAGCGCGGGCCCCAGTGCGGTCGACCCGCTCGTCAGTTCACGGCAAGTCTACGGAACCGTTCGGCTTCGAAAGCGGGGGTGGCTCGCACGGTGCCCGCACGGTGGGCTGTGGCTCATGCCGATTCCGTCAGGTGCGCCAGTTCGCGCAGGCCGCACAACGGACTCTCGCGAACTGCACGAATGCATTCCCGTACGTCGCGACGTTCGTCGTAGGTGGATGAAGGGGCTGGAGGCGTCCGGAACGAGTTTCGCGAAGTGCATGAATGCTCGTATGGACTTCGCGAGCAAAGTGGTAAGTAGATGCACGTGGGGATTCCGCCAACACAGTGGCATGTAGAAGACGGACGCACCGGCACGTAGATGACGGACGCACCGGCATGTAGAAGAAGGAGGGACGACACGGACACGCACCACGCACCCCTCCCGCACCCCCGTAGACTGGCCCGCATGGGTAAGAAGTCCAAGAAGTCCAAGGAAGAGATCATCGCGAAGCGCCTGGCGAAGGCGCAGGCGGGCGCGTGGGTGCCCCGCCCGTTCGAGGGCCTGCCGTTCGAGGCGGATCTCGTCTGCCTCCGCGAGCTGGTCCCCGCCGCGACCGCCACCGCGAAGCTCACCCAGGAGTACGGCGGACACGACGTCACCTTCGCCTCCCTGCTGCCCGCCGCGTGGCAGGCGCTGCACCGCGCGGACGGTGTGCTCATGGCCGGTCTGCAGGTGCCGTTCTCCTCCCCGGACCCCTCCCGCGACATCGCCGCCGCGCTGCTGGCCGTCGCCGAGGCCGCCCCCGGCTCCTACCGCGAGGTCACCTCCCAGCCGGGCGAGGGCCCCCGCCTCCAGGACATCCTGGACCTGGACGTCCCCTTCACCGTCAGCGTCCAGGAGACCTTCGACTTCTGGCTGCCGGACGACGAGTCCCTGCGCGACGAGGAGGTCGTCGCCGCCCTCGACCAGGCCAACGAGGCGATCAGCCCCACGGAGAAGCTCGTCTCCGCCCCCGCCGCCTACTGGACGAACATGTCCGGCCGCGTCTACGTCCGCTGGGCCCTCACCCAGCCCGAGGAGTCCGTCCTCACCGCGCTCGCCCGCCTCCACGCCGCCGGCCAGAACGACATGGGCACCGACGGCGGTCGCTACCTTGGCTGCTTCCGCGCCCACGGCATCACGGTCCCGGTCTGGGAGTTCGACCCCAGCACCCAGCCGGACGACCTCGAGGAGGGCCTGGCCGCCTTCCAGGAGCGCTTCGCCGAGGCCGCCGCCAACACCCAGCCCCTCGAGGCCGAGGAGCGCCGTGCCAAGGCCGGTGTCGTCTCCCGCCAGCTCACCATCCGATGAGTGAGGAGCAGACCCCCTCCTCCGTCGCCGTCATCATCCCGGCGAAGGACGAGGCGGAGCGGATCGCCGCGACGGTCGCCTCCGCGCTCACGATCCCGGGTGCGGACCTCGTGCTGGTCGTGGACGACGGCTCCACCGATGACACGGGCCGCCGCGCTCGCGAGGCCGGCGCCCAGGTCGTCACGCACTCGACGAACCGGGGCAAGGCGCAGGCGATGATGACGGGCTCGTTCGCGGTGCGCAATCGCGAGATCTCCCAGCTGGAGCCCGGCGCCCGCCACCGCCACCGCGCCCTCCTCTTCATCGACGGCGACCTCGAGGACACGGCGGCCGCGACCGCGCCGCTGGCGCAGCCCATCCTCGCCGGCGAGGCGGACGCGACGATCGCGATCCTGCCGGCCCAGAAGCGCAAGGGCGGTGGATTCGGCCTGGTCGTGGGTCTGGCGAAGAGCGGGATCGAGCGCCTGTCCGGCTTCCGCGCCACCCAGCCGCTGTCCGGCATGCGCTGCATGACCCGCGAGGCCTTCGACGCGACCCAGCCGTTCGCCGCCGGCTGGGGCGTGGAGACCGGCATGACGATCGACCTCGTGTGGGCCGGCATGCGCGTGCGCGAGGTCGAGTGCGACCTCCAGCACCGCGTCACCGGCCGCGACTTCAAGGCGCAGCTGCACCGCGCGGCCCAGTACCGGGACGTCGCCCGTGCGCTCGCCGCCCGCGAGCTTCGCGCCCGCCTGACCGGCGGTCGCCGCCGCACCGTGGAGCAGCCGCCCGTGCCGAGGCCGGACGGCCCCCGTGACGCGCAGGACGGGACCGCATGACGCTCGCCGGCGCGAAGCGCTGCGCGTACCTGGGCCCCGCCGCGACCTTCACGGAGGCCGCGCTCATCGACATCCTCACGGAGCACGACGTCCTCGACACCGTCGAGCGCGTCCCCATGCGCAGCCAGAACGAGATGTTCGACGCCGTCCGCAGCGGTGAGGTCGACGCAGCGGTCGTCCCCATCGAGAACTCGGTGGAGGGCGGAGTGCCCGCGACCCTGGACGCGCTCACACGCGCGGGCAATCTGCAGATCGTCGCCGAGGCCGTGGTCCCCGTCCGCTTCGTCCTCGCCGCCCGGCCGGGCACCGTCACACTCGAGACGCTCACCGCGTTCGGCACGCACCCCCACGGCGAGGCGCAGACCCGCCTGTGGATGCAGGAGCACGCCCCGCACGCCACGTACCACCCGACCGGCTCGACAGCGGAGGCGGCACGGGAACTGGGGACGACCTCGGCGGACGTCGTGCCGTACCAGGCGGCCATCGGGCCGCTGCTGGCGGCGCAGACGTACGGACTCGAGGTGCTGGCCGACGACATCGGTGAGAACACCGGGGCGCAGACCCGGTTCGTGTGCGTGCAGCGGCCCGGCCTGCTGCCGCAGCCCACCGGCTGGGACCGGACCACGTTCGTCGTGGGGCTGGCCAGCGACCGGGCGGGCGCGCTGCTGGAGATGCTCGAGCAGCTGTCCGCGCGCGGGGTCAACATGTCCCGCATCGAATCGCGGCCCACGGGAGACGGGCTGGGGCTCTACCAGTTCTCGATCGACGCGCTGGGCCACGTGCACGAAGCGCGGGTGGCGGAGGCGCTGCGGGGGATCCATCGGGTGGCGGCTCGGCTGCAGTTCCTGGGGTCGTACCCTATGGCCGCGGGCGCGCGGACAGAGCTGAACGGGACGAAGAAGGCGGTCGACCCGCGCGTCGCGGACGAGGCGTTCGCGGCGGCGCAGGCGTGGCTGGACGAGGTGACCGGACGATGACGACTGGCGGCGGCGGGCCGCGGGGCTCCGGCGGGACCGGGTCCGGCGGGGCCGGTTTCAACGGGACTGATCCGCAGGGGACCGGCGCACATGCTGGTGCGAACGAGTCGGATTTCTACTCGCTGTTCGGTCCCGGGTCGGCGGCGACGGCCTCGGCGGAGGCGTACGACTACGACGCGCTCACTGAGGAGCGGGAGGCGGAGAAGCGCCGGCGCAGGCGGGGCTCCTCCCGCGGTGCCGGCGGCTCCTCGCGGATCACCCGGAAGTCGACGAGGAAGACGACCGGACGGAAGGTGCTGGCCGGGTTCCTCGTCCTCCTGCTCCTCCTCATCGCGGCGATCGCCGCCTACGTGTTCTTCCTGGCCAGCCTGTGGAACGGGAACTCGAACCAGCTGGGCGAGGACGAGGTGTTCGGCGGCGAGCAGCCGGTCGCGACGTCTGATGTGAACATCCTGCTGCTGGGTTCGGACGCCCGCGACGAGGACGTCGACTACGCAGGGGATGCGCGCGGCAACCGGTCGGACACGATCATGGTCATGCACGTCGACGGGGACCGGGAGGGCGTGCAGATCATGTCGATCCCGCGCGACTCATGGGTCGACATCGAGGGGCCCGGCAAGGCGAAGATCAACGCGGCGATGAGCTTCGGCGGATTGCCGCTGGCCACGCAGACGATCAGCGACTTCATCGGCGCACCCATCCACCACGTCGCGATCATGGACTTCGAGGGTTTCAAGGCGCTGACGGACAGCGTGGGCGGAGTGGTCGTCGACTCGGAGCAGGAGTTCGAGATCGACGGGCACACGTACACGGAGGGACCCAACGAACTGTCCGGCGAGGAAGCGCTGCCGTTCGTGCGCGCCCGCAAGATGTTCGCGGACGGCGACCTGCAGCGCATCCGCAACCAGCAGGCGTTCCTCACGGGGCTCATGGACGAGATCATCGCAGCGGACACCCTGGGCAATCCGGCCAAGGTCGCGGGCATCGTGCGGGACTTCTCGCCGTACATGACCGTCGACGACAAGCTGGACGCCTCACGGATCGCGGGGCTCGCGTTCGAGCTGCGCGGGATGCGGTCCGGGGACGTCGAGTTCTTCTCCGCGCCCATCAGCGGGGCGGGCACGTCCTCGGACGGGCAGGCGATCCTCAACATCGACGAGGAGAAGCAGGCGCAGATCCAGGACGCGTTCGCCAACGACACGGTCGCGGAGTACGCGCAGGAGGCGGAGACCGTCCACCTGTGAGGGTGGGGCGCCCTACGCCCCCGGCGTCACGCCGCGCCCCCGCCTCACCCCACCGCGTCGCCGGGGCTGGGCGCCAGGCGCTGCGCCGGCTCCACCCCCAGCAGGCGCGTGAGCCGGTCCAGGCTGTACGTCCGCTTCTTCGTGTACGCGGCGATCTCCGTGACCGTGTGCGTGGGGCGATTGTTGGCCGTGGGCGTCTTGACCCGCCGCTGCGCCAGCCACGCCCGCCCGGTCGCCAGGTCCGCGGCCCGCTCGTCCAGCGGCTGGTACGGGTGGTCGGTCCGCGCCAGATACGTGGTGAGCGCCTGCTTGAGGACGTACGGCTGCGGGTCCGCGACGTTGACGGGCCCCCGGACGTCCGGGCGGTCCAGCCCGGCCAGCACGGCCTCGACGACCGTGTCGATGTGCGCCAGCATCGTCGACACCTTCCCGCCGCCGGGCAGCTCGTAGACGCCCTTCCGGGAGAACCGGGTGAGAGACTCGAGCACGCCGTCGTCCTCCCCGGGCGCGTAGATGCGGGCCGGCCGGAGGATCAGGGCGCGCGGGTGCACGCGGGTGACGACGGCCTCGGCGAGAGAGGCCGTGCGCGCGAACGGATCCCGGTAGCGGGACTCCTCGAGCGGGCCAGCCTCCTCGTAGAGGTGGGCGTGCTCCTCGTGCAGGCCGTACACCGCGGCCGAGGACAGGTGGATGATCCGCGCGTGCGCGAACGTGTCGAGCACGCGGCGGGTGCCCGCCGTGTTGACCGCGTGGAACTCGTCCGGGCTGCCCCAGTCCGCGCTCAGGCGGGCGCAGTGGACGACGGCCGTCGCCCGGCGCGCCAGCGCCTGCACGTCGACGGGCGCGTCCTCGCGGATGTCCCACTCGACGTGGTGGACGGGTGGCAGCCCGGACTCACCGGTCGCTGCGGACGACGCCGAGGCCGCAGCCGGCCTCGCGGACCCCGCACCTCGGGACGCGGTCGCCGTGGAGGTCCCCGCCCCCGCATCCGCAGTCGCCGAGGCCCGTCCCACAGAGATGACGGGCGTGCCGCGCCTCTGCAGCGCCCGCACGACGTGGCGCCCCACCAGACCGGAGGCGCCGGTGACGATGACGGTCATGGACAGGCGCCTCCCAGGTTCGCACAGACGGATTCGCCCCTCAGGGTAGTGCCTGCGGAGGCGCCTGCGAGGAAGGCCCGCCGAGGCCCTGCGTCACCGTCCCTGCCACGTGGGCTCGCGCTTGGTGAGGAAGGCGTCGATGCCCTCCTGCGCGTCCGCGATGACGGCGTTCTTCGCCATCGTGTCGGACATCTCGCGGTAGGCGTCCTCGACGGGCATGCTCAGCTGGCGGTAGAACGCCTCCTTGCCGATCGCGACGGTCGCGGACGAGGCGCCGGCGATCTTCGTCGCCAGTTCGTCCGTGGCCCGCTGGAGCATGTCGTCGTCCACGACGTCGGAGACCATGCCCAGCTCCAGGGCGCGCTGCGCGGAGACGGGGTCGCCGGTCAGGAGCATCCGCATCGCCTGCTTCGTGGGCAGGGCGCGGGCGATCGCGACCCCCGGCGTCGAGCAGAACAGCCCGATCTTCACCCCCGGCGTCGCGAACTGCGCGGACGTCGCGGCGACGACCAGGTCGCACGTCGTCGCCAGCTGCGCGCCGGCGGCGGTCGCCAGCCCCTGGACGCGGGCGATGACCGGCTGCGGGATGCGCCGGATCGTGAGCATGAGGTCGGTGCACAGGTCGAAGATCTCCTGCTGGCGCTCCAGCTCCGCGCCGCGCACCTCCTTGAGGTTGTGGCCGGAGGAGAACACGGGCCCCTCCGCCGCCAGGACGACCGCGTGGACGGAGGTGTCCTCGCCGATCGCCGCGAGTTCGTCGCGCAGCGCCCCCATGAGGTCCATGGACAGGGCGTTGCGCGTCTGCGGCGAGTTGAGGGTGATCGTCGTGACGGCGCTCTGCGTGGACGTGAGGATGAGATCAGACATGCCGCCATGCTACGTCGCGGGTGTGCGACCGGCGAGGGCCCGGTCACAGTCCCGGTCACATCCCCGGCGCCAGCAGCCCCTCGTCGCGTAGAGGGGCCAGGGCGGCCTCGAGGTGCTCCGCCGCGCGGGGATCGTCGCCCAGCAGCGGGATGAGTTCGTCCAGGAGCATCGCGGAGGTGCACGGGCCGTCGGCCTCGAGGATGTCCCACAGGAGTGCGCCCAGTCCTCGGGCGGTCACGAGCTGTCCCTCGCGCAGGACCGCCACCGAGTCCTCGAACACCACCGCGTCCGCGAACGCCGCCAGCCCGTGGTGCCCGGGCGGCGGCGCCTCCGGGGTGCGCCCGGGCACGTGTCGCCACGACGCCTGCAGCCGGGGCTGATCCACGACCTCGGGCAGTCGCGCCGCCAGGTCCACGGCTTCCGCGTACCGCACCGCCAGCGCTCCGCCCACGTCGTCCAGCATCTCCGTCAGCCGTGCCAGCCCGCCGTCCACCCGCCATGTCGAAGACGACTGGGCGACCAGCGTGTGGAGCGCCTGGACGTGGGGGACCCGCTGCGCGGTCACGACGTCACCGGACCGCGCGCCGGAGTCGTCCGTCTGTGCGCCGGAGTCGTCGCTCGCAGCCTCCTGCCGGTCCAGCAGCAGTACGTGCGCCGGAGCCGCTGCCAAGGTGCCCGGCCGCAGCCCCAGCCGGGCCAGCGGGAGGTCCCGCTTGTGCCGGAACCCCGCGCCCGAGGCCGCGGCTGGGTCGCCATCCCCGTGCACCACGCGCGACACGGGTTTGGGGTGGGCGGTGACGCGGCGGGTATGGGGATCGAGGATCGTGAGCTCGTCCGTCAGATAGGTGCCGCCCCGCCCCAGAGCGGTCGTGGAGGTCGACTTGCCCGCGCCGGAGGGCCCCACGACGAGCACGGTGCCCAGCTCCGGATGTGCGATCGCGCCGGCGTGGAGCAGGAGTCGCGTCCCCAGCAGCTGCTGGATGACGGCGGTCGTGACGTGGCCCGAGACGACGAACGTCCCGTCCGGAGCGCCCGGCCCGATCACGTGGACGCGCGGCACCGCGCCGGCATCGACACTCCACTCCGCCGTCTCACCCGGCGCGATGACGTCGAGGACCGCCGGGGAAACCGCCTCATCCGCGAGCGCGTGCGACCACAGGGACCGGATCTCCTGCGCCAGATCCGCGAGCGCGGGGGAGAAGCGCAGTCGGACCGTCACGCCGCCGGTGGAGAGGTCCACAGACAGGTGAGGGTGGGCGGAGGTGGGTGCCATGCGTGTCCTGGGGGCGGTGGGGCCTGGGGGCGGTGGGGCCGAGCCGGCCGGACTCATCGAGCCGATCGGATTCATCCTAAGCCTTGATCCACCGATCGTTGCGTTGATCGGGGGGACGTAATTAAAGACGAAATGCCCGTCTGACCGGGGAGAATGGGACTTGTCTAAGGTTCCGTTCCACCGCGATGAGAGGGCATCTCGTAGATGCAAGTTTCCCACACCCGATCAGCCCTGTCAGTTTCCTTCGACGAGCCCAATATTGTCGGCTCTGCGGGGCTGGTGCCGGTGATGGAACTGGCTCGAGAATCGGGCTTGCACTCGCTGGCCGGCAGACAGTTGACGGTGCCGACGGACAAGGGTGCCAATGCCGGGGCGAAAGTATCGGCTCTGGTAGCCGGGATGTGCGCCGGCGCGGACAGCATCGAGGATATGGCCATCCTGCGCCATGGGGCGATGAAGCGGCTCTTCAACGCCTGTTATGCGCCGTCGACGCTGGGTTCGTTCCTACGCTCCTTCACCTTCGGGCACGTCCGGCAGCTCGACGCGGTCGCCTCTCGTTTCCTGGCAGGGCTGGCTGACCGGGCCCCGCTACTGGGTGCTCCGGCCGCTGCCGATTCCGACCCAGGGTTGGTGTTTGTTGACGTGGACGACACGATCATCGAGGTCCACGGTTACCAGAAGCAGGGCTCCGGGTACGGGTACTCCGGGGTCCGCGGGCTCAACGCGCTGCTGGCCACCGCCAGCACCGCCGATACGGCCCCGGTGATCCTGGGCCAGCGGCTGCGCAAGGGAAGTGCCGGTTCCCCACGAGGGGCCTCCCGGTTCGTCTCCGAGGCCCTGTCCACTCTGAAGCGAATGCCTCCGGCCGCTGGCACCCGGGTACTGGTTCGCGCTGATTCAGCCTTCTACGGACACCCCACCGTGGCCGCCGCGCTCACCGCGGGGGCCGATGTCTCCGTCACCGTGCGGATGGACAAGGCCGTCAAAGCCGCCATCGCCACCATCGACGACAAGACCTGGACCGGCATCAAGTACCCGCAGGCGATCTTCGACGAGGACACCGGCACCCCGCCACCAAAGACCGCGTAGAACCAGTCCACCAGCCGGTCAACGGCCAGACCCGAGGAACCACAGTGGAACATCACCGGCAGCGAGGCCGGCCACACGGGCATGCCCAAGACCGGCGCACCCAGGACTTACGGAATCAACGCCACGCCCCAACGCGCGTCGGTGAATCGCCCC
>NZ_HE978601.1:526841-529808 GCF_000285835.1 Brevibacterium senegalense | reverse complement strand
TGCCGGCTTGTTCAGCAGGGACCGGCGTGTCAGCAGAGTCCGTCGCCCTTGGTACAGGAGGTCTGTCTTCCGGCCCCGGTGTCCATGGATCTGCTGCTGCAAGCGCTGCCGGCAGGCAGTGAGTTTCTGCCCTGCGAGCTGGACGACGTGGAAGGGATCCATCACCGGCACCGCGTCCGGCAGCTCATTCGTGGTGGCGGAGTGGTAACCGGCGAACCCGTCCATCGTGACGACCCTGACCCCGGCACGAAATGCTTGGGAGCGTTCCTGCAACCACGTGGTCACGACTTTCGCGGAACGTCCCGCTTTCACATCCAGCAGACGGGCTCGACCGGTCCCGTCGATCAGTGGGGTCAGGTCGACGAAGATCGTCGCGAACGAGTCCTCGCCTTGTCCGCGCACGTGTTTCCAACAGTGCTCATCGATGCCCAGGACGCGGACCCCGGCCAGATGGCTGGGATCAGCGTAGACGAGGGACTGTGCGGCAGTGGTGGCCAGCTGGTTGACGAGGTCCCAGCCGAGTCCGAGTGCCCTGCTGATAGCGGAGATGCTCATCTGGTCCTGGATGAGGCGTTTCAGGATCCAGGTCGTAGCGCGTTTCGTGGTCTTCGCCCCGGGTTCGGCGGCGTCGAGTTGGTGCTGGAAGATCGTCCGCGGGCACTGGGGGTGGACGCACTGGTAGCGGGGCAGGCGTACGTGCAGGCGTGTCGGGTGGCCGGTGATCGGGACGTCCGTGAGCCGGCGGGTGACGTGGTCACGCAGGCGGCCTTCAGCGCCGCAGTCGGGGCAGTATCCGAGGGGTTCTCGTGGGGTGGCTTCGATGATGGTGACGTCGTCATCGGTGACGTGAGCGCCGGTGATGTGGATGCCGAGCTCGAGAGTGCGGCAGATGACATCAGCGACGGGACACGGCGCGGCAGGGACGGTAGATTGCATGGTGCGGCCTTGGGTGAGAGACGAGTTGAGGAACTTCTATCTTTACCCAGGGCCGCTTCACTGAGTATTTGAGGGCCTGAGAGCCACCCAGTATTGCCTTCCAGAGCCACCTGTATTGCCGTTGAGAGCCAGTGGCCGATGGTGTGGGAGCCACCGGCTCTCAACGGGTTTCTAGAGACCGTTCATCGCGGTGTGTTCGCGCATGTTGTAGCTGCCGGTCTCGATCCAGAGGGTGTTGTGCACGATCCGGTCCATGATGGCGTCCGCGTGGACTCCGGAGCCGAGCCGCTGGTGCCAGTCCTTCTGGGCGTACTGGGTGCAGAACACCGTCGAGGTGTTCCCGTACCGACGCTCGAGCAGCTCCAGCAGCATGCTGCGCATGCCCTCATCGGGGTGGTCCAGCAACCACTCGTCGATAACCAGAAGGGTGAACGCGGCGTATTTCTTCAGGAACGTCCGCTGTCCGTGGGGCTTGTCCCTGGCCAGTGCCCAGGCCTCGGCCAGGTCCGGCATCCGGATATAGTGCGCCCGGATCCGGTGCTGGCAAGCCTGCTTGGCCAGCGCGCACCCCAGATACGACTTCCCGGAGCCGGTGAAGCCCTGGAAGACGACATTCTGCTGACGGTCGATGAACGAACACGTCCCGAGCTGGGCGATCACCCCTTGGTCCAGGCCACGTTCGGTGAGCAGGTCCAGCCGGCGCAGGTCAGCGTTGGGGTAACGCAGTCCGGCCCGCCGGATCAGGCCCTCGACCTTCTGATGGGTGTAGGAGGCGTGGGCCTCGTCCACGACGAGCCTGACCTGGTCCTCGAAGCCGAGGCCGAGCATCAAGGTCTCGTCCCGGGCTTCGAGGGACTCCAGCAGGGCGGTGGCGCCCATCTCGCGCAGCTTGCGTTTGGTCTCGGTATCGATCCGGGTCACCGGGTGCCTCCTGCCGCGTAGTAGGAGGCCCCACGCACGTAGCCACCGGTCTCCTCCGCCGGCGGGCCTGCGGGAGAGCTGCTGGTGAGTGCTCCTGGTCTGTCTTGGCCGGTGTCCAGGATCGGTCGCAGGTGGGCATACCGCGGGGAGCGGATCGGACCGGCCAACGCGATACTGCAGGCGGCCTCCACCCGCTCGGCGGAGAACCGTCGCGTCAGCCGCAACACGGCCAGCGCAGGGTTCAGGCCCTGCTCGGCCACTGGAACGGATTCGAAGACCCTGTCCACCACGGTCACCGTCGCTGGTCCCACACGCTGGGCCCATTCCTGCACCCGGTGCTGGTCCCACTGCCGGTACTTCGGGCCGGCCGGCAGGTCCGCGTCGTGGGTGCGGTATTCATTGACCACGTTCTCCGCCACCAGCAGATGGCTGGCCAGCCGCTGCTGGCCGTGGTGGATCTCCAGCATGGTGTCCGTGACCCGCAGGTCGACCTTGGCCCCGACGTGCGTGTAGGGCACCGAGTAGTAGTTCCGGGCGAAGGCCACGTGCCCGTTGCGGGCCACCCGGCGCCCGTAGACCCAGCGGCTGATCTCATAAGAGACGGCCGGCAACGGGCGCAGCAACGCCTTCTCCTCAGCGGCGAACACCGAGGTCCGGGAGCCGGCGCGCTTCTGGAACGGCTCGGCGTTGTAGGCGTCAACGCGGTCGGTGACGGCCACCTTGAGCTCGGCCAACGTGGCGAACTGTTGGTCCCTGAGGTCGGCGATGACGCGCATCGCCACATGCCAGACCGTGTTTTCCACGCTGGCCTTGTCCTTCGGTGCCCGGATTCTGCCCGGCAGCACGGCCGCCGAGTAGTGAGCCGCCATCTCCCGGTAGGCGTCGTTCAGGACGATCTCTCCCTCCTTCGGGTGCTTGATCACCCCGGTCTTGAGGTTGTCCGGCACGATCCTGGGCACGCTGCCGCCGAAGTACTCGAACATGCCCACGTGGGCCCGTAGCCAGGTGTCTTGCTTCATGTCCAGGGTCGGCTCGACGAAGGAGTACCGGCTATACGGCAGGCACCCCACGAACAGGTAGACCCTGGTCAACTCGCCGGTCGCTGTGTCG
>NZ_HE978601.1:519892-525422 GCF_000285835.1 Brevibacterium senegalense | reverse complement strand
GGGGCGATTCAGGAACTTCCATCGCCAGGGAGGCCTCGACGTCTACCTCGATAGCGAGAAAGACAGACTCACACTGCTGGGCTGTACACCCTCAAATACGATTAGCCAGTTTCGTCCCTAGGGTTTTTGGTTCTAGAGGCTTTCGTAGTTGCGGGAACGGCCCGTGGTTGCTAGTCGCTACGGACGGCTTCGGCGGGACGGATCGTCGCAGCTTTCAACGATGGATAGATCGTGGCGATAAGCCCCGTTAGGGTCCCGGCAATCGGACCTGCTGCCAGGAACCAGAGCGGTACAAGCGGGACCCAGCCAAGCGCAACCGTGGTTGCGATCGCGGAGAGAATTCCGATTCCCACGCCGCACAGGCCACCGATCGATCCCAGTAGCCCGCCTTCGACGAGGAACTTCAACACAATGTGCTCACGGGAGAATCCCAGCGCCCGCCGGAGCCCGATTTCTGACGTTCGGGATATGACTGATGACAGGGTGGCATTGGCAACGATTACGAGTGTGAGGATCCATAGAACGATGCCAACTCCCATGAGCAGGCTGTCGACGTTTGTCGCAACACCTGTGCGCAGGTCGCCCAGAGACTCGGCACCGGTTGCAGCGAGCTTCGCAGCCTGACCTGGCGCTGCGAGGTCCGGCGCGAGAGATGAAACGGAATTCGAGTATCCCAGTTGGGTTCTTACGAGGAGTTCCCAGTGGTCGTCTTCTTCACGCAATCCTTCCGCAACGTCCGCCGGTATCAGTATCGATTGGGACAGCTTCGGATCGCGGAGACTGGAGACTACTCCAACAACAGTGAATCGTTGGACACCAAACCTGAAGCTCTGATCGTAGCCATTTGCAACGATCCCGAGCTCCGCGGCTACTGATTCACCGACGAGCGCGACCTGTTCGCCGGCCGCCGTGTTCCAGGCGCTGCTGATCGATGCAGGGGTCAGCTGTGCGTCGGTGGCTTCGAAGTAGCTGTCGTCCACACCCACCACCCGCACATCGTGAACCGCGGGCCCGCCATGGACACGCACAATGGGTCGTTCGCCTGGGCTGATGGGTAGGTACCGTGACACCGAGTTGACGTGGGAAATGGATCTGACCGCTCCTGCTGATTGCTCGGTGAGAAGGTCGCGTGTGGGGTCAGTCGTGCTCGGGGCGAATGTGGTGGAGCGGTCGTGAATCTGGTGGATTCGCACTTCGTCGAGCGCTGTTGCGGCGAGCTGCTCGTCGATCTGGCTGACCGCTGTGACTGCGACGACGCGCGAAGCGATCAGTCCTGCGATTGATAAGGTGACGACCACGATGATGATGAGGCTCTTTGCGCGTCTGGCATTGGCGTCTCGAATAGCGTCGAGCAGGAGGTCATGCATGTGCGGACACCGGTTCGAGAACGCCGTCAGCGAGTGTGAACGTGCGATCGCACTGTTCTGCGAGCTGGTGGTCATGGGTGATGATGACGACCGCGGCACCGCGATCGCGTTCGGTGTTGAGTAGGTCGACGATGCGTTGGGAGTTGTCGGGATCGAGGTTTCCCGTGGGTTCGTCAGCGAGGATGATGCTTGGGTTCCTCACAATCGCACGTGCGATTGCCAGGCGTTGACGTTCTCCGCCGGAGAGCACGCGAGCTGGTTGGTGCAGTCGATGTGAGAGGCCAACCTTCTCGATGGCGGTCTCTACCAACTGCGCCCGTGCAGGTCTGGGTGTCTGAGAGGCCCACAAGGAGAGATGGACATTGTCGAAACATGTGCGAACTGGCAGGACGTGTGAGTCCTGGAAGACGAATCCAAGGTGCTGTGCACGAATCCGGTCGATCGTGCGGGATGAGGCGTCTTCAGTGTTAACACCCATCACGGTGGCAGAGCCAGATGTCGGGCGATCGAGAAGTCCAATAATGTTGAGGGCGGTTGATTTACCGGACCCGCTGGGGCCGACGATCGAGATGGTTTCGCCGGGGAACATGGTGAGGTGGAAGTCGGTCAGCACTTGCACAGATGGTTGGCCGTCATAGGATTTCGAGATTCCAGTGAACACAGCTCGAGGACTCAGCATCAGGGCCCCACGACAATCTGGTCTCCAACCGCGACGCAGTCAGACGTGATCCCGATCCATCCGGCCGCTTGTTCGCCGGTGCTGACCCGGCATTTCTCGTCGGCTCCGGGAATCAGCACATAGTTGCCGTCAGGATCCTCACGGAGTCCTACCAGTGGAATAGCGGTACTTCTATCGGCATCGGCGTTCTCCGCGGTGATGCTCACTGCAGCATCATCTTCAAACTCATCGGGGAACGCGTCGACAGCCTCGAACGTGACGTCGTAGCCAGGAGGTGTCTGGCCGTCCCCATCGTCGCCTTCCTTGAAGTCCGATACTTCTCCCACGGTGAACGCCGCTTCGGTGCTCTCCCCGTCTGTCGTCGAGACGGTCACGTCTGCGCCAGTCTGATATGTGTCGGCTTTCGAGAGATCGACGCGCGCCGTGACCACGTTTTTACCTGAGCGGAGAGTACCGAGCACAGAATCCTCGGAGTCAAGAACAGCACCCTTTGCCGAAATCGCTTCGACAGTGGGTTCACCCGCTGGAAGGAAGTAGAAATCGGAGAGTCTGAACCGGGTTCCCGACTCCGCTTTTGCTGTGTCGAGCTGCTCGCGCAAGGCCTGCAACTGAACCTCGTCCGTCTCAGAGTCAGTCCGTGCCTCATCGTAGGCGTCTTGAGCCTCGTTGACCTCGCCCTGACCGGACGACGGGGCTGTCAGGCCGTAATCCGCGTACAGCTGCGCGATACCATTGCCGGTCGCCTGAGTGAAAGTGTCGGACCCCGCAGAAGCTTTGCCAAGGTTCGACAACATACTGTTCAGTTCTTGCGCATCATCCCCTGAGTCTCCGACGGCGAGGTCTCGATAGAGCGGGAATTCTGTACGTACCGCGATCACGGGTCGGCCTGAGACAAGCGCGAGCATTTGTCCTGACTTCACCACATCCCCCTGCGAGACCTCGACACGAGTCACCACCTGCTCGCCGTCGGTCGCTTGCAGCGTGATGTCTATCGTTTTGCCCCGACGTACGTTTCCGCCGATCGTGGTGTCTTGAGTCAGTGCACGGTCTTCGACGGTCGCGAGGCCTGTCACACTGTGCTGCTCCGTATCGTGCAGAGCGTCAAGAGGGACGCGGAGCGTGTAGCCAAGCAGAAAGCCAACGATGGCGAGCACACACCCCACAGTTGCCGCGAGGCCCAATGGTGTTTTCAGCCACCGCGGCAGTGGCATATTCCTGTCAGCCTTCATAGTTCGTGATCACGTGCCGCGCTTCTTCCAACGCCGGCTCGGCCCGTGATCGGAACTCCTGGTACTCGGAGGCATGTTGGATGACATACTCCTTCTGCTCGTCCCACAGATTCGTAGCCCAAGCCTCCATGAACCCTGTCGACTCCTTGCAGTCGACGTCTTTCAGCGCCATCTCGATCGACGCCTCTTCGCTCATTGAGCCAACTCCCGTCGGGATGAAACTGTCATCATCGATTGAGATGCCCTCATCTCCCATGCAGTCAACCCACGTCTGACGGATCGATTCCCGCGCTTCGTCGTTGACGACGGTGTTGTCGACGATTCCGGGCACGATGCGGTTCGCATAGTCGTCTTCAATGTCAGCGAAAAGCTTCACAGAAGAATCGTTCATGGCGCAGTCGCGTAAAACCTCGACGTCTTCTTCGGATAGCTGCTCGCCGATAACACTTTCTTTCGCTTCCGTGTCGGGAATTGTTTCATAACCGAAACGTGCCGCCAGCACAGGCGACCAGACTCCGGCCTCGGTATATGCCTTCTCCGACAGCTCGTCACGACGATCATATGGGGAGTAGGTGACTCCGCGAGCGCCTGCACATTGAGAGGTCGCGATGCTGAGCGCATAGCCGATCGTCGTCTCTTCGTCCCACGTGAGAGTCAGTTGATCGCTTGGAGTTTCTAAAGACCCGTCCTCATAGTTGATTGTCGGTGTCATGTTCTCGAGGCTATTGGCATCGTCGGTGTTGCCCGCAGTGCAACCGGACGCCAGGGCTATGAGCAGTAGCGTGGGCGTGACCGCAACCGCACTGCGCAGCGCAGGGCGGTTGCGGGCTGTACTGATTGAGGTCACGCGCAATTTACCCACTTGTGGCTGCTGATCTTGTTTTCAAAGTTCTTCGTGTTCGCGCCAGTCGTGTAGCTGTAGCCCCCGCCGTTCTTCAGGTACGGGTCCTGCTTTATCCCACCTGCCGCTGGTCGATTGAAGCGGATTCCAGCCCCCTTGTGGTATGTATCTTGAAAGAAGACTACGGCGCAACGACTGCCGCGGTTGGCGACAGAATTAGCCTTGTCGTTGGGAGTGCCACTGCTGGTGTTATTCCAGTTAATGGTCTTGTAGTTGTTGACTAGATTTGAGGCTTTCATGTAGTTGCCTTTGTAGTCATTGCTATCCCACACGCAGGCGGTGCCGCTGGAGCAGCTGCTGAGTGCGGCGTGTGATGCCGATGGTGCGGAGAGTGTCAGTGCGGAAACTCCGAGTATAATGGCAAAAAGCGCGGCGACGAGTTTTCTGACGTGCAGCGATTCCATTGAAGCTCCTATCGTCAATGCTCGGCCGACGCTGGGAGCGAGCTGTGAGTTTTCAGGATATACAAGATTCGAAGTGTGTCAAGAGGTCGGCGGAACCCGTCGCAGTTGGGGGTGGTCGAGCTGACGAAGGCGACTTGGGTGCAACCCACGCTCAGCCCCCATACCGACCCGGGCGGTTCAGTGCGCTGCCTTCTCGCGCAGCTCCCTAGCGACGCGTTACTGAAGTTCATAGAGGGTTGGCTTTCGCGAGGACTTCGTCAGCGGTCTTCGACCACACGAAGGGATGCTTCCGGTCATTCCACCCAATGATGAACTGCCGGATCTTCTGATTGAGGTCCTTCACGCTGGTGAACACTCCACGCCGGATCGCTTGCCGATCGATGATCCCGAACCACACCTCGACGAGATTCAGCCATGACGTACTCGTCGGCGTGAAGTGTATGACGAACCGGGGGTGCTCGTGCAGCCAGGCCTTCACCTCCGGGGTCTTGTGCGTGGCGTAGTTGTCCATCACCAGATGCAACTCCTCACCACCGGGGTACGCCCGATCCAGCTGACGCAGGAACGCGAGGAACTCCTGGTGCCTGTGCTTGGGCTTCAACGCCCCGGTGACCTGCCCGGTCGCGATCTCCAGAGCAGCGAAGAGCGTGGTCGTGCCGTGCCTCTTGTAGTCATGGGTGCGCTATCTCGATAGCGCCGGTGCGCATCGGCAGCAGCGGCGCGGTCCGGTCCAGGGCCTGGATCTGTGACTTCTCGTCCACGCACAGCACGATCGCGTTCTCAGGTGGTGCCAGGTACAGGCCGACGACGTCGGTGACTTTCGCGATCAACTCGGGATCGGTGGAGAACTTGAACGTCCCTGCTCGCCAGGGCTGGATGCCGTACTGCCTCCACGCCCGGGCGATGGTGGCATTGCCAATCCCGAGTCGTTTCGCCAGCTGAATCGCCCC
>NZ_HE978601.1:486813-518812 GCF_000285835.1 Brevibacterium senegalense | reverse complement strand
GACAGTGCCCTGGCCCACCTGCCCTCCGGCCACTTCTGGGCCAACAGTGCATGGCTGGCCTGCGCGGTCATGGCCTACAACCTCACACGGGCAGCCGGGATCCTCGCCGCCGGGACCTTCACCCAAGCCCGCACCGGCACCATCCGAGCCAAACTCGTTGCCGTTCCAGCCCGGATCGCTTCCAGCGCCCGGCGGATCCGGATCCGACTACCCGAGTCCTGGCCCTGGCAGCAATCCTTCGAGCGGCTTTTCACCGCCATCCGCCCGCCACCAAAGACCGCGTAGAACCAGTCCACCAGCCGGTCAACGGCCAGACCCGAGGAACCACAGTGGAACATCACCGGCAGCGAGGCCGGCCACACGGGCATGCCCAAGACCGGCGCACCCAGGACTTACGGAATCAACGCCACGCCCCAACGCGCGTCGGTGGATCGAGGCTAAGTGACCCCTCCCCGATTCATCTTGAGTGGAATAGACTCAACTTTGATGATGTTGGACTGGCATACACGTCATCTCTGTGGGAAGAAGGAACCTATGGACGCACAGTTCACGACCAGGAGTCAGGAAGTGCTGAGTGCCGCCGCGAAGGATGCGGTGGCGCGCGGGCACGGACACGTCGAGCCCGCCCACCTGCTCAGCGCCCTGCTGGGACAGGAGGACAGCATCGCGGTGTCGCTGCTGGAAGCGGCGGGGGCCTCGGCGACGGATCTGGCGCGGGAGGCGGACCGGATCCTCACCGGCCTGCCCACCGTCAGCGGATCCACCGTCAGCCAGCCCACGCTGGCCAGGCCCGCGATGCAGCTCATCAACCAGGCGGAGCAGGAGATGCAGGCGCTGGGCGACCAGTTCGTCTCCACCGAGCACCTGCTGCTGGGTGCGGCGTCGGACACGGGCGAGGTGGGCCAGTCGCTCACGCGCGCCGGTGCCACCCGTGAGGCGCTGCTGGCCGTGCTCGACCAGGTGCGCGGCGGGCAGAAGGTGACCAGCCAGGACCCGGAGTCCACGTTCCAGTCGCTGGAGAAGTACGGCGTCGACCTGACCGCCACCGCGCGGGAGGGGAAGCTCGACCCGGTCATCGGCCGCGACTCGGAGATCCGCCGCGTCGTCCAGGTGCTGAGCCGCAGGACGAAGAACAACCCGATCCTCATCGGCGAGCCCGGCGTGGGCAAGACCGCGGTCGTCGAGGGACTCGCCCAGCGCATCGTGGGCGGCGACGTCCCGGAGTCCCTGCGGAACAAGCGGCTCATCAGCCTGGACCTGTCCGCGATGGTCGCCGGCGCGAAGTACCGCGGCGAGTTCGAGGAGCGCCTCAAGGCAGTCCTCGAGGAGATCAAGCAGGCGGACGGCGAGATCGTCACGTTCATCGACGAGATCCACACCCTCGTGGGTGCGGGCGCCGGCGGCGACTCCTCGATGGACGCGGGCAACATGCTCAAGCCCATGCTGGCCCGCGGCGAGCTGCGCATGATCGGCGCGACGACGCTGGACGAGTACCGCGAGAACATCGAGAAGGACCCCGCCCTGGAGCGCCGGTTCCAGCAGGTGTTCGTGGGCGAGCCCGGCGTCGAGGACACCGTCGCGATCCTGCGCGGCCTCAAGGAGCGCTACGAGGCGCACCACAAGGTCGCGATCGCGGACTCCGCGCTGGTGGCGGCCGCGAGCCTGTCGAACCGGTACATCGCGGACCGGCAGCTGCCGGACAAGGCGATCGACCTGGTCGACGAGGCCGCCTCCCGCCTGCGCATGGAGATCGACTCCGCGCCCATCGAGATCGATGAGCTGCAGCGCGCCGTCGACCGCCTCAAGATGGAGGAGATGGCCCTGTCGAAGGAGTCCGATGCCGCCTCGAAGGAGCGGCTGGAGGCCCTCCAGCAGGAGCTCGCGGACAAGCAGGAGGAGTTGGCCGGACTCACCGCGGTGTGGGAGCGCCAGCGCGCAGGCCTCAACCGCGTGGGCGACCTCAAGAAGAAGCTCGACGAGCTGCGCAACCAGGCGGAGGTCGCCAGGCGCGACACGGACCTGGCCACCGCCTCCCGCCTGCTGTACGGGGAGATCCCGGAGGTGGAGAAGGAGATCGCCGCCGCCGAGGCCGCGGAGGCCGCCAGCGAGGAGTCCGGTCCCGCTGTGGGCACCGGCCGTCCGCTCGTGGGCGACCACGTGACCGCGGATGACATCGCCGAGGTCGTCGCCGCCTGGACCGGAATCCCCGCCGGCCGCCTGCTGCAGGGGGAGCGGGAGAAGCTGCTCCACGCGGAGGAGGAGATCGGGAAGCGCCTCATCGGGCAGGCCGAGGCCGTCGGTACGGTCGCGGACGCGATCCGCCGGTCGCGGGCCGGAGTGTCCGATCCGGACAGGCCCACGGGCTCGTTCCTGTTCCTGGGACCCACGGGCGTGGGCAAGACGGAGCTTGCGAAGTCCCTGGCGGACTTCCTCTTCGACGACGAGCGGGCGATGGTCCGCATCGACATGAGTGAGTACGGGGAGAAGCACTCCGTGTCCCGCCTGGTCGGTGCGCCTCCCGGCTACGTGGGCTACGAGTCCGGCGGTCAGCTGACCGAGGCGGTGCGCCGTCGCCCGTACTCCGTCGTCCTCCTGGACGAGGTGGAGAAGGCCCACCCGGACGTCTTCGACATCCTCCTGCAGGTGCTGGACGACGGTCGCCTCACCGATGGGCAGGGGCGGACGGTCGACTTCCGGTCGACGGTCCTCATCCTCACGTCGAACCTGGGCTCGCAGTTCCTCGTCGACCAGACGCTCAGCCGCGAGGAGCAGCGGGCGAAGGTCATGGAGATCGTGCACATGGCGTTCAAGCCGGAGTTCCTCAACCGGCTGGATGACGTCGTCATGTTCGACGCGCTGAGCACGCAGGAGCTCTCGCGCATCGTCGATCTGCAGATCGGTGCGATGCAGCGCAGGCTGGCGGAGAAGCGGATCACGCTCACCGCGACGGACGCGGCGAAGGACTGGTTGGCGATCGAGGGGTACGACCCCGCGTTCGGCGCTCGCCCGCTGCGCCGGCTCGTCCAGCGCGAGATCGGCGATCGCCTGGCGAAGCAGATCCTGTCCGGCGACATCCACGACGGCGACACCGTCACGGTGGACCGTCCAGCGGAGTTCGACGAGCCGGGCCTGCGCCTCACCGCGGTGCGGTGAGGGGCGGCTGATGCCGCCGACCGACGGAGTGCGGTGACGAGCACGACCCGCACCGTGTGACGCGACGAGGGCGCCCGGCAGCATTCGCTGCCGGGCGCCCCTTCGTGCCCGTGCGCGGCACTGACCTTCGCTCCCGATGCGTCGAGTCCAGGCGTCGAAGCTCAGGAGTGCAGGACGAGCCCCAGGACGATCGTGGCGCCCACGAGGAACGGGCCCATGGGCAGTGTGGTCTTGGCGCCGCGGGTCCTCCGTCCCCGCAGACGCTGCAGGAGGAGGGTGGACAGGCCCCAGAGGAGGGCCGCGACGAAGCCCAGGAAGACGCCCCAGACGATCTCCATCCAGCCGAACGCACCCAGACATGCGCCCAGGGTGGCGCCCAGCTTCACATCGCCCAGGCCGAAGTCGCCCCGGCTCACGATCGCCAGGACGAAGAAGACGGCGGTGAGGACGACCATGCCCAGCAGGGCCCGCCCTCCGGTCGCCCAGTCGCCCAGCACCGTCGCGTGGACGGCGAGCGCCAGAGCGCTCGCCCCCGCCAGCGGCAGGCTCAGCAGGTCGGGGATGCGCCGTTCCCGCGCGTCGACCAGCGCGATGAGGGGACCGCAGGCGCTCAGCAGGGCCAGAGGGACGACGCCTGCGAAGTCCCAGCCGTGCAGCGCGATCTGCACGAGGGCCAGTCCCAGCCCCAGTCCCACGACGGCACTGACCGTCAGGCGGGGGGGCGCCGTCTGCCGGAAGACACGCCACTCGAAGCTCTCGGGTGCGGCAGTCCCGGCCGGCGCCGCGTCAGCGTGCGCGCTCATGCGCGTACCCCCGTGTCTCCGGCGTGTACTCCAGGAGCGAGACGCGCACCAGCGCGCTCAGTCCGAATCCGATCGCGGCCGCCGCCACCGCGATGACGGGGGAGACCCCGTAGGCCCACGGCATGCCCGCGAACACGCCGGTGAATGCCCCGATGACCGCCTGCGACACGGCCAGCACGACGGGCACCGCGAACACCGCGATGAGGTGGTCGCGCTCCAGCGGCCGACCGTGCAGGGCGTGCACCCAGTCCGCCGCGACCGCCGCCAGGAACGGGCACAGCAGGAACCAGAGCGGATTGGCCGTGCCCACCAGCAGGGAGATGAGGAGGTCGAGGGCGAAGTATACGCCCACGGCCCACAACCAGGGTCGGATGAACTGCCGCATCCCGGTCAGCTCTCCGCCGTGGGGTCGAACTCCAACGAGTCGCGGATCTGCTCGATCTGGTCCTCGCTCAGGCCGCCGTCCGTGTTCGTCGTGAGCTCGACGACCGCCGTCTTCCCGTTCGACCGGTCCGCCATCGCCCAGAAGCGGCCGGTGTAGGTCGCGCCGTCGCCGGCACCGGTGAACTCGAACTGCATCTCCTGGGCCTGATCCGCGCCGTCGACGGAGATCTCCGATTCCGTCCCCTGCTGGAACGTGCCGCCGTACCAGCCCTCGAACGTCGCGCGGGAGGACACCTCCGACAGCGCCGAGGTCGCATACGGTCCGGAGTCCAGCTCCGGTGCGATCCGCACGCGGGCCGTCGCACCGTCCGCCGAGCTGTCCGCGCCCGCCGTCCACATCTCCGTCAGCGCCTCGGAGGGGGAGTCGACCCAATCCTCCGGGACGGTCACGGTCACCGGTCCCGCCTGGACCTCCCGGCCCGAGGCCTGGCCGCAGCCGCTCTGCAGGACCAGAGCGAGTCCCACCGTCGCCGCCAGGACCGCCCGTGCGCTGCGCCTCATCGTCTACTCCTCATTCCGTCGTCATTCCCCTGTCCCTGATCCTCGCACCGGGTCCGTGCCGCGTGGTCATCCACCCAGGCAGTCCACGTTCTGGATCCTCTCCCAGCCTTCAGGCCCATGGCGCCACACGTACGCATCATTCAGAGTGCTCGACGACGAATCGTCGTTGAAGCCGTAGCCCAGGCCGATGCCGAAGAGCTTGCCGCCCCACTCGTCGCCGTCGTCGCTGAAGGCATTGTCGTAGTGGTTCTCCGTCAGGTCCGTGACGTTCGGATCCTGGATGAGGTCCATGAGTCCCTGCTGCTCCGGGGTGAGGGCACCCTCGAATCCGCCGTCCTGGATGTCGCCCAGGTTGGGGATGCCGCCCGGGTTCTGGATCCAGTCCTGGAACTTCTGGCGCGCCGCCGGATCCGTCAGGTCGAAGTCCGCGCTGTAGCGGACCGCACTGTTGTCGGTCGTGCCGTCACCGCCAGCCTGGAACACCTGGGTGAGGTTCACTCCCACCACGTTGCCGTCGTTGTCGACGGTGTAGGAGAGGATCGTGCCGGCCCCGGCGTTGCCGCCGATCGACTCGTCCAGGACGCCGCCCTCACCGGAGATGTCGCCGTTCAGCTCGATCGAGTACGTCCGACGGTCGTCGGAGGCGGAGTCGCGGTCGGATCCGCGGTCGTGCTCGACGATGACCTCGCCGCCCAGGGACAGCTCGCCCCCGGCCTCCGGCAGCAGGTCGACGATCTCCTGCGGGATGTTCGCACCCCCGCCGTCCGACTCCCCGGAGTCACCGGAGTCGCCCGAACCGTCACCGCTGCCGGAGTCATCCGCACCGGAGTCTCCCGATCCGTCGCCCTTGTCGTCTCCGCCGCCCAGGTCGAGGCCCGCATCGCCGCCGCCGTGCAGGTCCAGCTCGAACTGGTCGTAGGTCTTCTGCGGGTCGGACGGCGGCTCATGCGGGTTGAGCCAGGGCCCGATGAACGGGACCTTGTTCTGCCAGGCCTCGACGCGGTCCTGCTGGTCCTGCGCGAACTGCTCCGCGTCCTCCCACGAGTCGAACACCCACGTGTCGCCGTTGCCGTACGTGAATTGGCCTCCGGCACCCAGGTCGATCTCGACGTAGTCGCCGGCCTTCACCTTGCCCGCATCGACGTCGACACCGCCGCCCCACTGGTCGACCAGCGAGACCTCCGCGGAGCCGTCGGAGTACTTCGTGACCCTCATCTGGACGCCGCCGCCCAGGTTGAAGATGAGGACGTCGACCTTCGAGCCGTGTCCGTCGGTCTCCTCCGACACCATGCAGGTGGGCAGGTCGTCCTCGGGGCTCTCCAGGCTCTCGCAGGCGCCGCCACCGCCGGGGATGTGGGACAGGATCGAGCAGATGCTCTTCTCGATCCCCGCATTGAGGTCCGTCTTCCACGGCGTCGCTGCGGTCGCGATGATGACGATCGAGACGACGACGATGACACCCACGTACTCGACCGTGCTCGCTCCCCGCTCGCCGCGGGTGCGCCAGAGGCGTCGCAGATCGTCGAACCCGGACCGGGACGCGGAGCGCTCGGGGCGCGAGGAGGGGACCATGCCGTGATCGTATGGACGGACCCCCACTCAGCACATGGGCTCGAAGGCCCAAAGCGAGGCCCAACCTGGGGCCCAGACGGGGGCCCAGACCGGGTGCGTCCGCAGCGGGACCCGGCCCCGGCCTCGGCGGTGGTCACCCGGTCACGCACGGCGCGCGGTCCGCGTCGCCCACAGGCAGCCGGCCGCTGCGGCGATGACCGCGGTGGCCGCGTCGATCCCCAGCCCCGCGAAGAGCAGCGGGTCCGGCGGCTGCGCCAGGAGGAGCGCGCAGACGGTGAACGGCAGGATGACGGCGGCCGTGCCCAGGAAGGCCCCCGGCAGGACGTTCGCGAACACGCGGCGCAGCGGGGCGCGACGGCTCAGCATCCCGCGGGCCACGACCTCGGAGTAGGCGAACCGGACCAGGCTGAGGACGGCGACGAGGAGCACGACCGCGGGCATCGCACCCAGCAGCATGCCCAGCGCCGGCCCCGCGCAGATCGCCGCGACGATCATGACGAGGGTGATCGCCGCATGGGACCACAGCGCGTGGAGGAAGGACGGGCGGTGCAGCATCAGGCCGCGTCCTCCTCGTCCGCCTGCGCGTCCGGGTCCTCGCACGAGAGCAGCGGCTGGAGCTGCGAGCCCGCCACCGCCAGGTCCGCGGACCTCGCATCGACGACCTGCGTCTCCATCGCCTGGTCCGCGGATGACCGCACGAGGCTCAGCCCCATCGACTCGACGAGGTCCGCCGGCTGCGCGTCCGGTCCGGTCGCGATGGTCGCCTCCGCGAAGATCGCATCGCCGGCCAGTCGGTCCTGGAGGGCGGCCGAGGCCTCGACCCCGAACGCGTCCGCAGTGTCCCAGGCGGCCTGGAAGACGGTCGCATTCGTCTGGCGGCGCAGGTCCAGCGAGTAGACCCGCCACACGGCTCCGTCGTCGTCCAGGGAGAGCGCGCGGGAGGGCTGGTCGCCGGCCGAGTCCGCGGCGCGCAGCGCATCGAGGCTCCACTGCTCGGAACCCCAGCCGGCGATCTCGACGCGCTGCGGCGTCCCGCCCTGCGCGTGCGTGACGCTGACGGACAGCAGTCCGGTGAGACCCAGTTCAGCCGCGAAGCGCGCCGCCTGGGGCTGCGGGGACGACCCGGCCTCCGTCCCCAGATCCAGCACGGTCACCCGGCGCGACGTGCCGGAGACCGCGTCGCGCTCCTCGAGTTCGCCCAGGACGCCGTCCCAGGGGCCGGTGCGCTGCGCGGTGGCGCGCGGCTCCTGCTCCGTGTCGCCGATGAGGCCGATGGTGCCCGCTGCGCCGCGGTAGCCGTCCGCCACGCCGGCCGGGGCCGGGCCGGCACCGGCGTCGATCGCGGCCGTGGCGGTCGACGAGCCGGCCAGCAGCCAGCGCTGCGCGGCGGCGCTGTCCGGGAACGCATAGAGCAGGACGGAGTCCTGCCGGTCCGGATCGTCGACCGCGACCTCGACCTGGCCGTCGCCGTAGGTCGAGGCGCGCTGCGCGCCGTCGATGCTGGTCGTGGAGAAGGCGAGCATCTGGCCGGCCATGAGCCGGTCGCGTCCCACCGCTTCGCACGCGGGGAGGACGGAGACGGGCTGATCGCAGCCGGTGCTGGAGCACACGGCGCCCGTCAGGCGGTTCCCCACGCTGCTGCCCACCGGCAGGAGGAGCGCCGCGATGACAGTGACGGCGAGGAGCAGCTTGGGGGCGCGGGCGTCCGAGGCCGCCAGGCGCTCCTCCTTCGACGCGCGCTCCCGCGGCGGGAACACCGCGTGCAGAAGGTCCCGCAGGCGGTCGTTCATGCCGGTGCCTCTGCGGTCAATGCGGTCTCCGGGACCACTCTCACGCCGGTCTCGACGCCCCAGCGTGCGAACGACCCAGGCTCCGCCTCCAGCACCGCGACGCTGCCGCGGACCAGGCCGTGCGCGCGCCACGGGCGCAGGAGCGCGGTCCGCAGGACCGTGCCGTCCTCCGCCAGGTAGGCCGTCTCGAGCGGTCGGGTCATCCCGAACCCGTGGACGGAACTGCACGGGACGATGAGCAGGGCGGTCTCCTGCGAGAGGAGGAGACCGCGCAGGCGACGCAGCGCATTCGCGGCGACCGGGACCTCGGGCGCGGTGCGATCCGACGGGACTGCGGACAGCGGGAGATGCGAGGACGGGTCAGCGGCCGGAGACGGAGAGTTCTCCGTGCCGGCCCCGGTGTCCGGAGCCTGCGGCTCGATGCGGAGGCGCGCGGTCCGGGTCGAGGCGCGCAGCGGGGCGAAGACCCCTCGATGTGCCATGGGTCCGGGCCTCCTCAGCCCTGTGCGTCGGACTGCTGTGCGTCGTCCGGCACCGGCAGGCGCAGCTGTGCGGTGTCGCTGATCCGCAGGACGACCTCGTCGCCGCTGAACTCCGTGTCGGGGTAGTGCGCCCACAGGGTGAGCGGTTCGCCGGACAGGTCGGTGCCGATCGGCGAGCCCTGTGCACACAGGCAGTCCGTCGACGCCGCCGTCGTGGGGGACAGGAGCGTCTGCGCGTCCTCGTCGAGGAGGCTGAAGCCCGCGGCGCTGGGGTACTCCGAGGCACCCGCGTAGGGGTTGGGTCCGAAGTACTGCTCGCCGGCGGCGGGGCGCAGCACGGAGAGCGCATCGGCCTCGTACGATCCCGAGGCCGTCGAGACCTGCGCCTCGAGGCGGATGCCGTCGTCGAACCGTTCGAAGGCGGTGACGGAGACCTGGATCTCCGAATCGTCGCCGTCGCCGGTGCCCGTCATGACACCTTCGGCGATCGCGTCCGGGTTGGGAGTCGCCGCGTCCTCCATGTCCGGGATGTCCGGCAGCTCGCGACCCGCATCGACCGCGGCATCGACGTCGTCGACGGACTCGAAGGAGAAGGACACGCGCCGGTTCTTCTCCTGGTTCGCCTCGATCGCCTGGTTCTGGGAATCGCGGTTGGGGAAGGCCGGGCGGGTCTCGCCGAAGCCCTCGGTCTCGAGGGTGATGTCCGAGCCTTCGAGCCGGCCGGCCATCTCCTCCTCGACCGCGGCGGCGCGACGCTCGGAGAGGTCCTGGTTGTAGGCGTCCTCACCCTCATCGTCCGTGTGGCCCTCGACTGTGACGGTCTTGCCTGCGGCATCCTCCTGCAGCTGCTCGGCGGAGTCGTCGAGGATGTCCTGGGCCTCGTCCGTCAGCTCGTCCGAATCGAAGTCGAAGAGGACGTCCGCGGGCAGGTTCACGCGGGTGATCTCCTGGTCCTTCTCCACGAAGGAGCCGCCCACGGTCTCCTCCTTCGAGGTGAGTGGGACTGTGCGCGCGACGGTGGCGCCGGCACCGTAGTCCCACGGGAACTCCTGCGCGATGGACGAGCTGATCGTCACGTTCGTGAGCTCCTCGTCGTACGTCATCGCCTGTCCCTGGCTGACGGGGACGTCCGCAAGCGGCTGGAGGGATTCGCCCGCGAGCACGTCGACCTCGCCCCCTGTGGGCGCGGGGAAGTCGAGGTAGAAGAGCTCCGTGGGGTCGCTCGACGGATCGCTGGGTGTGGAGTTCGCGACGCCGGAGCACACGCACTGCGTCTTGTGGACGGTGTCCGTGGCGGGGCCGGCATCCGTCACGTTCGCGGGCGTGCCGGGATCGAAGTTGCCGCTGCCGCCGTCGTGCTGGAGAGGTTCGATGAGGGTGCCCGTCTCCCGGTCGATGAGCCGCACCCACGGACGCAGCCCCACGCTCTCTGCGGAGCTCGTGAGGGTGTCCGAGGCCAGCCCTTCCCCGTCGACCGGCTGCAGCCAGGCACCGATGAGGCGGACGGACTCGCCGTCGGAGTCGAGTGAGACGATCTGCAGCTTCGCGCTCCCGGTCCCGTTCTCCGTGGGGAGAGTGACAACCTGCTCGGCCAGAGGATCCGGGAGGGTGTTCGACCGGTGGAAGCCGTCCTCCTCGACGATCGCGGGTGGTGCGTCCGCCTGCTCCGAGGTCGCCGCACCGCCCCCGTCGGGCTCTCCGCCGTCTCCGCCGTCACTCCCGGATGTGCACCCGGAAAGCGCGAGAACGGCGGTTGCGGCGAGGGCGCCCACGCGTCGTACTCCAAGATCTGAGACGCGACGAACGTGCGGTGTCTGTGCGTGCATGGGGCAGACAGTACACGAGTCCAGGAGTCGTCAAAGTTTAAATATATGCCTTCTGACCTGCTGTGATACAAAGGGGAACGCTTCATGAACGGCACGTGAAGAAGTCCGTTCCGAGCGGGATCCAGTGGTAGCTTCGCCGATGGACTGCGCCCGGGGCGCGGTTGCCGGACCACTTATTGAGACGAATTCCGAAGAGAGGGCACGATGGCGGCGACGAGCTCCGCGATGCACCACGCAGCGCCTCCGCCGGCGCTGACCGTGCCTCCGCTCCCGGCCCAGGCGCCACCGCGGCAGGATCTCCGACTCCGCATCGCGGGACCGCCGGCCTCGATCGACGAGGCCCTGCGATCCGTCACGGGGTCGGAGCCGGTCCTCGTCATCGTCGATGAGCGCGAGGCCGCGGCACAGGAGCAGCTGGTCTTCCACGCCCGCGCCGCATCGACCTACTCGGACGTGACGATCCACCGCTCGCACCTGTCCCCGCTGGGCATCAGCGCGCTGGTGCAGGCGGCGCGCTCACTGGCGGATCAGATGCCCGCGGCCCGCGTGCACGACCTCCTGCCGCAGATCGAGGCCTCGATCCGCTGCTTCGCGGTGCTCTCCTCCGTGTCGAAGCTGCGCGACCCCAACCCCTCCCTGCTGCAGCACGTGCGCAGCTGGTGGCCCACGACCCGCTTCCTCGCGGAAGCCGGAGGTGCGGTGCACCGCTTCCGCCCGCAGTCGACGACGGACCCATTGGGGCCGACGGCGGCCGCGACCCCCAGCGTGCTCCTCGTCGCAGGTGAGGGCGATGCCGTGCAGGACGAGCGCACAGGCCGGATCGTCCGGGGGCTGGGCGCGGCCTCGGCGATGGCGACGCAGGTGCCGGTGCACACGTGGTGGGGGACGAAGCCGATCGCGGAATACTGCCTTGCCCCGCTGGACCTGCACGGGATCATCACCGGTCACAGCGCGGAGACGCGACGCTGCCCCTGGTGCCGGGAGAGCACCAGCGCGCACCCGTGCCGCCTGTGCGGCGGTCAGACAGAACAGGAAGCCACTCCATGAATCCTCAGCAGCGACGCGGCGTCATCATGATGATCATCGCCGCACTGGGTGCTGTCGCCGTCTTCATCGCACTGGTCGTCTACGTGCAGTCGGTGAGTGCGGAGGTGGGGCCCCGCTCCACCGTCTACGTCGCGACGGAGGACATCCCCGCGCAGCAGTCGCTGGACCCGGCGCAGATGGAGACGGAGGAGGTGCCCAACAAGTACATCACCCCGCAGATGATCACGAGCCAGGAGGAACTGGCCGGGCAGAAGGCCTCCGTGCCGATCGCGGCAGGGTCGTGGATGCAGACAGACATGATCGCGCCGGCATCGGCACTGGAGGACGGGCAGCGCGAGATCTCCGTGAACTTCGAGGCGGACACCGGCATCAACGGGCGTGTGGCACCCGGCGACACGGTCGACGTCATCGCGGCGTTCGCCAAGGAGCGCGAGAACGAGCAGGGTGCGGAGTCCTACCGCCGCGCGGACATCCCCTACAACACGGCGGGGATCCTGGTCCGCAACGCGCAGGTCGTGTCCGTGGGCCAGCCCGTCGACCCCAACGCTGCCGTGGGCGCGGCGGATGAGACCGGAGCGCAGGTGCAGATGGTGCCCGTCACCTTCGCCGTCAGCGTCGAGGACGCCGGCCGCCTGGCCTACGGCGAGTCCTTCGCGGTGAACATGCGCCTCATGCGGTCGGGCAACAACGAGACGGGCACGCAGGTGGACGAGGGCGCGACGACGTTCGACGACGTCGACCTGCAGGAGATCATCGGCAGCGACGGCTGACCAGTGGGCGATCGATGATGAGTGAGAAGGCAGGAATGAACGCATCCACCAGCACCGCCGTGCTCTGCTGCGCTGACAGCGGCCGCGCGTGGGAGATCCGTCAGGGGTTCGCGGATTCGGGCGTGAACGTCGAGCGCCAGTACGGCTCGACCAGCGCTCTCATCCCTGCGCTCGCGGACCTCGATCCGGACTCCATCGATCTGCTGATCCTCGACGAGGGCGTCACTCCCATGAACGTGTGGGACCTCTGCCTGGAGGCCTCTGTCAAGCTGCCGTCCGCGGCGATCATCCTCGTCCTCGACAGCCCGGACGGCACGAAGCTGTCGAAGGCGATGGACGTGGGTGCGCGCGGCGTCGTGGGCTTCCCGCTCAGCTACGAGGACGTCGCGGCGCGCGTGACGTCCGCGCTCAACTGGACGAAGACTGTGCGGACCGCGGTCCGCAGTCGCAGCGACGAACAGCTGAGCGCGGACGCGCGCGGCGGTTCGATGGTGACGATCGGCGCTGCGAAGGGCGGGACCGGCGCCAGCACCATCGCGCTGCACCTGGCCCGTGCGGCACAGGCCGCGCGCCCGCAGGCCAAGGTCGCGCTGGTGGACCTGGACCTGCAGAAGCCGGACCAGTCCATCCTCCTGAATGTGCCGCTGCACCGGACGGTCACGGACCTGCTGGGCGTCGTCGACGAGCTGACACCGCGCCAGCTGGAGGACGTGCTCTTCACGCACGAGGACGGTTTCTCCGTCCTCTTCGGCCCTCGCCACGGCGAGGAGGGCGAGCTGGTGGGGGAGCGCGAGGCCCGGCAGATCCTGGGCATGCTCCGCTCCCGCTACGACGTCGTCATCGTCGACATCGGCTCCGTGATGGGAGAGGCCAACTCGACGGCCGTGGAGATGGCGGACGAGGCGTTCATCGTCTCGACCTCCGACGTCCCGTCCCTGCGCGGTGCGCGCCGACTCAGTGAGCTGTGGCAGAGGATCGGAGTGCGGACCACGCAGGCGACGCGGATCATCCTGAATCGCTGCGATCGCACGGACGACATCCAGCCGGAGGCCGCGCGCAAGATCGTGAGCCTCCCCGTCGTCGACGTGCATCTGCCGGCGGACCAGCGCGCGCTGCAGCTGGCGGCCAACCGCCGCGACCCGTCGCTGGCACTGCCGGGCTGGACCAAGCGGATCCGTGAACTGGGCGTGGAGATGAAGGTCGTCCCGGCGGACAGCCTGGACCTGCCGGTCGAGCCCAAGGAGCGGAAGCGGAAGCGGCGCGGGAAGAAGGGCGCCGCCGCGGACCAGGACCTGTCCCTGGACCCCACCGGTCAGGGCGATCCCGCCAGTGGCCCCGGGGAGCCGGATGGACGCGTGGGGCAAGGCGCGGAATCGCTCGCACTGCCCGAGGACCCGTCATCCCGCGATGCGGACGAAGCCCGCGGGGGGACCGGCAGGCGGGCGCTCAGCAGGCGTGCGGCGGCCGAGCGCGGCCAGTCGACGCTCGAGTTCGTGGGGCTCATCGCCCTGTTCGGACTCATCGCCGCGATCGGATTCCAGACGGTGCTCATCGGCATGACGTGGGTGTTCGCCGCGAACGCTGCGAACGAGGGCGCCCGGGCAGCGGCGGTGGGCGACAGCGCCCGCGCCGCGGCGGTGGCCCGCACCCCTGCCGCCTGGCAGGACGGACTGAACGTGAGCGAAGGGATCTCCGAGGTGGACGTGCGCATGCGCACGCCGCTGCTGGTCGACGTCAGCAAGGATCTGCAACTGGTGATCCCCGCCAGCGCCGGGATCGTGAAGGAGCCGTGAGAGGCACGATGAACAGGACCGAGGCCGTGCTGATCGACGCGGAGGCGCCGGTGCAGACGCAGGAGAACCGACGGGCCCCGCGTGAGCGGGGATCCGCGACGATCGAATTCACCGGGACGTTCTTCATCTGGCTCACGATCGTCATGGTGTGCCTGCAAGCGGCTCTTGCGATGTTCGCGCTCAGCCAGGCGAACTCCGCCGCCCGCAACGCGGCGCGCGCAGAGGTCGTGACGGTGGGCGCGGGACAGTCGGCGGGGAAGGCCGCACTCTCCGCACCCCTGCGCAGCGGATCCTCGACCTCGTGCACCTCGTCCGCGATGGTGAGCTCGACGGGATCCGTCACGTGCTCCGTCACCGTCGCGATGCCCATCCTGGCGCTCGACTGGATCACCGAATGGGTGTCGCCGGTCACCGTCACGCGCGATGCCGAGCAGCCGATGACCGAGGTGCGCTGACATGTCACTGCTGCAGCGTGCCGAGTACAGCCGCGAGGTGCGGGGCGAGGCGGACGACGCCCGTCCCGCAGGACCGCGGACCCCGGAGGAGCGCTTCAACGACTCCGTCCGCGAGTACCGGCGTATGCTCCTGGACGAGATCGACCTCGAAGAGCTGGAGAAGCTGGGGCCCTCGCAGCGGCGGGTGAGGCTCGAGCGGGTCATGAGCCACCTCGTCTCCCGCAACGGGCCTGTGCTGGCCGCGCGGGAGCGGCAGGCGATCATCAAGCGCGTCGTCGACGAGGCGCTGGGCCTGGGCATCCTGGAGCCGCTGCTGAATGACGAGTCGATCACCGAGATCATGGTGAACGGGCCGGACGACATCTACGTGGAGCGCAGCGGACGGCTGGAGCGCCTGCCGCTGTCCTTCTCCAGCGACGACCAGCTCATGCAGGTGATCGACCGCATCGTCGCCGGGGTCAACCGGCGCATCGACGAGGCCTCGCCCATGGTCGACGCGCGATTGGCGACCGGTGAGCGCGTGAACGTCATCATCCCGCCGCTGGCGCTGGACGGCCCCACGCTCACGATCCGGCGATTCCCCACCCCGTTCTCGCTGGACGACCTGCAGGGCAAGGGCAGCTTCGACGCGCTCTCGCGCGAACTGCTGGCCGCCTGCGTGCGCGCGCGCTTCAACATCGTCGTGTCCGGCGGTACGGGCACCGGCAAGACGACGATGCTCAACGCCCTGTCCGGGCTCATCCCGGACGACGACCGCATCGTCACGATCGAGGACTCCGCGGAGCTCCAGCTCCAGCAGCCGCATGTCATCCGCCTCGAGTCGCGGCCGGCGAACGTCGAGGGACGCGGACAGGTGACGATCCGCGACCTCGTCCGCAACAGCCTCCGCATGCGCCCGGACCGCATCATCGTGGGTGAGGTCCGCGGCGGCGAGACCCTCGACATGCTCCAGGCCATGAACACCGGTCATGACGGCTCTCTCGTGACCGTCCACGCGAACAACACCCACGACGCCGTGTCCCGCCTGGAGACCCTGGCCTCCATGAGCGAGGTGAAGATCCCGTTCGAGGCGCTGCGCGACCAGATCAACTCCGCCGTCGACCTCATCGTGCAGCTGTCGCGCGGGGCTGACGGCTCGCGCCGGATCACGGAGATCGCGGCCGTGACGTCGCAGAGCCGGGAGGAGTTCCAGCTCACCCCCCTCATGCGGTTCCGGTCGAACCCGGTCGGAGCGGACCGCAAGGTCACCGGCGTCCACGAGATGCTGGAGATCCCGGCCCCCGTGGCGGAGCGACTGTGGGGCGCCGGCCACCAGCTGTCCGCCGGATTCCGCATCGCCGCCGACTCACGGATCCCGAGGTCCTGACGTGCCCCTGTCCGTCGTGCTCGTCGGAGCCGTCGTCGTCCTCATCATCGGTGCGATCGGCGTCACCTCCCTGGCGCTGGGCACCGCCTCGCAGTCCGATGTCGTCCGGTCGGAGCGCGGTGCGCGGGGTGCGAGCTTCCGCCACACCGTCATCCGGCGGATCAACTCCGCCTTCCTCCGCTTCCGTGTGGGCGAGGCCCTGTCCACCGCGCTGATCCAGGCGAACATCCGGCAGATCTACGTGATCGAGTACTTCCTGGGCGGGCTGCTCGTCACGCTGCTGGTGCTCGTGAGCCTGCTGAATGTGATCGCGCCCTTCTACGCCGTGCTGCTCGCGGCACTGGTGGGCTGGGGGCTGTGGGCCGTCCTGTCGTACCTGCGCGAGAGGCAGCGCCAGAAGTTCATCGCGCAGCTGCCGGAGTTCGCCCGCATCATGGCGAACTCGACGAACGCGGGCCTGTCGATGTCGTCGTCGCTGCGGGTCGCTGCGCATGAACTGGCGGATCCCGCCGGTCGCGAGCTCACGATCCTCGAGCGCGAACTGGCCGTGGGCACCCCCCTGGACGTGGGGCTCGAGCGGATGTCGGACCGCATCAAGGGCCGGGACCTGGACGTCCTCGTCTCCACCCTCGTCATCTCGCAGCGCGCCGGCGGATCGCTCATCAGTGCGCTGCGCGGCCTCTCGACCACCCTCGAGGACCGCAAGGAGACCCGACGCGAGGTCAAGACGATCGTGACCCAGTCGAGCTTCACCGGCTACCTGGTCGTCGCTTTCGGCGTGGGCTTCGTCCTCGTCATGAACATGATGACCCCCGGACTGCTGTACAAGCTGACCTCGACCGTCATCGGCCAGATCGCGATCGTGCTCGCCGCGCTCGCGTATGCCGCGGGCCTGCTCATGATCCACCGGCTCACGCGGGTGAAGCTGTGATGCTCGCACTCCTCATCGCACTCGTGGGTGCGGGCGTCGTCCTGACCGCGTACCTGGGCTACCGGAACTTCCGCGCCGACCCGCTGGCCGAACTGGCGCCCGAGGACCGCGTGCTCGTGAACGAGCGCGGCCGCAGGCGGACGGCGACGGGACCGCTGTCACGCCTGGGGCAGCGCCTCAGCCCGCCGATGGCGCGCATGCTGGGGACCGGGTACCGGAAGCAGTCCGACCATCAGATCGACCTGGCGGACGGGAACCCGTACAAGGACTTCGAGCAGTTCATGGCGTACAAGGTGTCGCTGGCCCTCGTCATGGGCGGGGGCGGTCTGGCCATCGCGATGCTGCTGAAGATGCCGCTCTTCATCCCGATCCTCCTGGTGCTGGGCTTCTTCCTCCCGGACCTGCAGCTGCGCCAGGCGGGGAAGAAGCGGCAGAGCGAGATCGACGATGCGCTGCCGGACTTCCTGGACGTGCTCGCGGTGACGGTCTCCGCCGGACTGTCGTTCCGCTCCTCCCTGCGCAAGGTGGTCGAGCGGACGGAGGGTCCGCTGGCCGTCGAGATGCAGCGGACCCTGCGCCAGATGGAGGTGGGCGAGCCGCGGACGGTCGCGTTCACGAACCTGCGGAAGCGCACGGAGTCGGATGCGTTGGAGAAGTTCGTCGTCGCACTGGTGCAGGCGGAGGAACTGGGAGCCCCGCTCGTCGACGCACTCGACCAGATCGCGCTCGACATGCGCCGCGACACCGCGCAGCGTGCGCGCCAGCAGGCCTCGAAGGCGTCGCCGCAGATCGCCGGCGTCGTCACGATGGTGATGGTGCCAGGCACGATGGTCCTCATCCTCGCCACCATGTGGTTCGGCTCCGGCTTCGACTCGATGGAACTGTTCTGATGGCGGACCCGCAGCCGGTGGAGGCGCCGCGCGACTTCGCGGCGGCCGTGGGCAAGGTCGTCGTGACCGCCCGCATGCTCTTCGTCTACCCCGTGCTCCTGTCGTGGACGGAGCGGACCCCCACGGTCGGCGAGATCGTCCTCGTCGTCGTCCTCGCCGGGCTGTCGCTCACCGCCCTGCTGCGCTGGCGCTGGATGGCCCGTTTCATCCGCAGCCATCCGATCGTCCTGAGCCTCGAGATCCTCGCCGCTGTCAGCGTCATGATCCCTGCGGGCATCGACTCGCCGTACCTCCTGTACTTGAGCACCTCCGCGCTGCTCATCGGGATCCTGACCCGCGGCCTGGGCCGGACCCTGCTGGTCGTCACCCTCCTGCTGGGGTACGCCATCAGCAGTCTCATCACGACGTCGCTCGTGACGGTCACGGTGCCGGAGGAGTTCCTCATCCGCACCGGCACCTCGCTGGGAGGCCTCGTCCTCCTGTCCGTGCTCGTCTACCTGGGCAGCACGATCGACAAGCTCCAGGATCGGGTGGACCGTGCGGTCGAGCTCGCGACGCAGAACACGCGGGAGGCGGCGCTGGGCGAGGAGCGCAGCCGCGTGGCACGGGAGCTCCACGACTCGACGGTCAAGTCCCTCGTGGGCATCCGGCTGCTGGCCAAGTCCTCGACGATGGACTCGTCGCGGACGGAGTCCGCGGTGCAGCTCATCGCGGACTCCGCGCAGATGGCGATCGACGATTCGCGGCGCATCCTGGCGGACCTGCGGACGGAGGAGGTGCCGCCGCTGTGGCCGTCAATCCGCCGGGTGGGGGAGGAACTGACCGCGCTCCACGGGCTGCCCGTCTCGATCGAGGGCGACACGACGGCGGAGCCCACGTGCCGCATCCGCTACGGCGTGCGGAAGGTGCTCGAAGAGGCACTCACGAACGCGGCGCTCCACTCCGGTGCAGAGCGGGTGACGGTGCAGGCGGCTCTGGCCGCGGAGGGCCTGCAGATCGAGGTGGTCGACGACGGAACCGGGTTCGACCCGGGCGATGCGGAGCGCGGCGGGCACTACGGACTGGCGGGGATGCGCGAACGAGCGGCGGCACTGGACTGCCTGCTCCGCATCGACTCGGCCCCGGACGCGGGCACGACGGTCCGCCTCACGGTGCCGCTGGCGCTGCTGGAGACGACCTCCGCCGAGGTCCCGTTCGGCGGAGCCGGTCCGGCTCCGCTCCCAGCCCCGGCCCTGGAGGACGACGTGCACGACGAACGAGTGGAGAACGGGGCCGCGGACGTGGGAACGAGGGCGGGGACGTGAACGGACGACTCAGGGTGCTCATCGCGGACGACAATCCGATCGTGCGGATGGGACTCGAACGGATCATCGAGGCGAGTCCGGATCTGGAACTCGTGGGATCCGCGCAGGACGGCGCGCAGGCGATCGAACTGGCCGCGGACGCGCAGCCGGACATCTGCCTGCTGGACGTGCGGATGCCGGGGACCAACGGGATCGAAGCCGCCCGGGCGCTCGCCACGACCTATGCGGTCGTCATGCTGACCCACAGTGAGGAGTCCGAGGTCATCACGGCGGCGATGCGGGCCGGCGCCCGCGGTTACCTCATCCACAGCGACCTGGAGATCGAGCACCTCTCCTCCGCGCTGCGGACCGTGGCCGCCGGCGGCCTCCTGTTCTCACCCAGCGCCACTGCTGTCGTCAGCAGCGCCTTCGGGCCGGCCGCACCGAAGGGGGAGCCGGGCGGGGATCCCGCGGCGGTGACGGCCGCCGGCGCGGCGCAGACGGCCGTGCAGACCCGCCCTGCCGTGGGGACCGCCTCGCACGGGGCCACCAGCGCGCTGTTCGGCGCGCGGGCGGACGTGCAGGGTTTCGACCTCACCCGGCGCGAGACGGAGGTCATGGACCTCATCGCGGAGGGGTACACGAACAAGAGGATCGCGACGACCTTCTTCCTGTCGGAGAAGACGGTCAAGAACCACGTCAACAGCATCTTCTCGAAGCTGTCCGTCAGCACCCGCGCGGAGGCCGTGAGTCTCTGGCTGCGCCGGGACGCCGGGAGCGCGTCGTGAGGGGGCCCGGTCACCGCGTGGGCCCCCGCCTGGGCCTCCAGGCCCATCTCTCGGATGAGCCCGCGATTGGGTCCAGGGTCTCTGTCAGCGGGACCGTCCGCCCGGAAGTATGGACATCGTCAGCACGACGGAATCCCCGGACAGGATCCGGACAGGGAAGGAACAGAACGATGCAGAAGCTCCAGCGCATGGCCCTCACGATCGACAACCAGGCCAAGCAGTACGCCGAGGCCGCCAAGGGTGCTCTCGCGGATCGCCGCGAGGACGGTCAGGGCACCATCGAGTACGTCGGCATCATCGTCATCATCTCCATCGTCATCATCGCGGTCGCCGTGTTCTTCGAGAGCACCGGCACGACGAAGCTCACGGAGGGCATCGGGACCGTCATCGACAACATCCTCGGCAAGACGGCCGGCTGATCCACAGAGGGGCACACACCTCATGACGGACGTGTTCCGGCGGCGCGAGGACGGGCAGATGACTCTGCCCGTCCTCCTGCTGTCCCTTGCGATCCTCGCCGCCACGATCGGCGGCTTCATCGTCGCCGAGGCGGTCGATACGCGCACGCGGGCCCAGAAGGGTGCGGACGCCGCGGCGCTGGCCGCCGCTCGCGACGTCCGGGACGACATGATCTGGACCTTCTCGCGCGGCCACATCGTGGCCTCGCCCGTGGGTCCGATCACCCGGACCACGTGGCCCACCGCGTTCGGAATCTCGAGCATGAGCGGGTCACCGGGCGCCACGGACTTCGCCCGCCGCAACGACACGACGCTGTCCTCCTATCGACCCGGTGTCCAGCGGATCACGACGGACGTGACGACGTCGTCGAAGGTCGAGTCCCCCGTGGGCCGGAAGGCGCAGAAGACCCTGACGGGCGAGGCGACGGCGACGGCCCAGATCGATTCGAGCGGCATCCGCTGCCGGCACCACACGGTCATCCGGGAGCGGCGCACCCGCGTCATCATCTCGTGGAAGGTCACCTGCAGGGGCAACGGCTCGGTCGCCCATGCGTCGTACACGGGACCCACCGCGCTTTCCGCGGTGATCACGAACGAGGACGCGTGGCGCAAGCTCTTCGACATCCGCCTGGTCGACTGACCCGGCGCGCCGCACGCACGATTCCACCCAGCAACGAGGAGGCAGCATGACCGACCAGCCATGGCAGCAGGGACCGCAGGACGGGAACGGCGGACAGCCGGGTCAACCGGGTCAGTCCGGCCCCCAGAGCCACCCGCAGCCGGGCCAGCCCTCCTACGGACAGCCCGGTCCCCAGGGCCACGCCGGCCAGCCCCACCCGGGCGCCTCGCAGCAGCCCTACCGCTTCCGCATGCCGCAGTCCTGGCCGCGCTCGCTGCAGGACGTCCTGCCGGCCGGCGGGTTCGGCGGCCACATCTTCTCGCAGCAGGGTGTGCCCACGCTCGTCTCCATCGCCTTCTGGATCCTCCTCGTCAGCTCGGCCCTGGGCCTGGTCCTGTCCGTCCTGGGTCTCGTGGCGATGCTGGGCGTGGGCCTCTTCGCGTACAGCGGCGCCGTGGTGCCCGCGCTGGTCGCGACCGTCATCGTCGCGCTCAACGTCGTCATCTGCGCGCTGCAGGTGCTCCTGTCGTTCAAGATCCGCGAGGCCAGCGAGTGGGCCCGCTTCGTGCTGTCCGTCCTCACCGCCGTGGGTCTCATCGTGGGTGCGGGCGGCCTCGTGGCCGGTGGCTCCGGCGGCGGGATGACCGGCCTGCTGGGCATCGCCGTCGTGGTCCTCCTGTGGCTGCCGGAACCCAACGAGTGGTTCCTCACGTCGCGGCCTTCGTGAGTTCACACGCCGCTCACCTGGACCTGATGGTCTGCCCCCTGGCCCTCGCGCGGCAGCGCGAGGGCAGATCGTGCTCGAAGATCCCATTGGAGAACTGATCCGTGCCCCCTCACGATTCCCGTCCGTTCTGGGGCGCCGCCCTGGCCGCTGCCCTCGTGGCCGCTCCTGCACTCGCCGCGATCACGATCCCGCCCGGGGGCGCAGCCGCGCAGGCGGCGACCGCCGGCACCCTGACGGTGGGCTGGGGCGACACCGGCTTCGGCTGGTCTGAGAAGGACGCCGCTCCCGAGGCCGCGGCCGGCTCCGTCCTGAGCCTGGACGAGGGACGGGTCCGGATGGGGGTGGCGCCGCAGCGCGACGGCGACACGGAGCAGCCGTACCCCCTGTCGCTGCGCGGGGTCACCGCGCACCCGGTCGACGGGAACGGTCGGATCGGCGAGGCGATCGACATCCGGCCGGCGCTGTCCATCGATGAGGTGCCACGGGATGTCGAGGCGATGGAGCAGGGGGACAGCCCCCTCCGGACGCCGCGCCGGCTGGCGGACACCGGTCTGCTCAACAGCAGCGGCAGCGCGTTCGACGTGGACCACGCGCTGCAGACGGAGTGGTCATTCCTCATCCCCTCCGACGCGATGTCCGCAGAGGCGGCGCAGACGGACACCAGTGGCGGCATCGCCTACTGCGTCGCGGTGGACACCGGCGGCGTCCGCACCGCGCAGGACGGCACGGCGGAGGGCGGCGCAGCGCAGTCCGTCCTCACCTTCCGCGATGAGGACCGGCAGCTGGAGCCCCTGCCGGAGCCCACGAAACCGGCGCCCACGCCCACGACGCTGCCGACGGACACCCCCTCGCCGGTCCCACCGGCGGAGGATGAGACGCCCGGACTGCGCGACGGCGAGTCCGCCGGCGGTCTGGGCGGCACGACGGAGGAGAAGCCGGGTCTCGTCGAGCCCGACCACATCCCCTCGGCGGTCCCGCCCACGGTCGGCCCGGATCCGGATCCCACGGTCACGGCGAACCCGCCCACCGTCGGACCCACGGACCCCGCTCCCACGGAGCCCGCACCGGATCCCACACTCACGGCGAACCCGCCCACCCTCGAGCCCACCGAAGTCCCCACGGACGAGCCCACGGAGGACCCCGCTCAGGCCACGTCGTGCGCTGAGGTCGACGGCGCCGGTGACACCGATGACCGGGGAGTGGGCGCGCCGGACTTCACCCACGGCTCCACGCAGGACGCGATCACGACCCAGCTCGACGCGGACGGCGAACCGTACTTCCAGGTCCCGGCGATGCAGCACGCGAACCCCGCCGCCGAGGCCCCGGTCGCCGGGGACCTCACCGGTCCCGGTCTGGACCTGGGAGACTCCCTGACCGCAGCGCACAGCCTGGGCTTCCGGCTGACCGCGGCACCGGAGGACGGCGCGGTCACCTACCGCAACCAGACGGAGGACGGGGTGTTCGCAGACCGCGGCCATGCGCAGCAGACGATGCTGCTGGACCGCGACGTGCAGGTCGAGCACCGCTGGGCGCCCACCCGCGACGCGCACGCCACCTGGTCCTTCACGGAGAGAGGCGTGTATTGCGTCGCCTACGCGGTGGACGGCCCGCGCGCACGGGCGATGGAGACGTCACCGGGGACGACGAAGGATCTGCCGCCGGATGACGTGCTGCGCTTCGTCGTGGGGGACGCGGATCCGACCTCGGTCGACTGCGCCGGGGAGTCGGAGGACGCGGTCATCCCCTTCCCCGCGGACGATGACGGTGACGGGAGCGACGACGGCACCGGTGACGACGGATCCGACGAGGACGGCTCGGGCGACGAGGACGGATCCGGAGACGACGACGGGTCCGAGGGCGGCCTCGGCGGCGACGAGGACGACGAGGACGGCGACCGCGGCGGCCTGGACGGCGGCGACCGCGACGACGACGAGTCGGAGGGCGGCATGGACAGCCGGTCCGACGACGAGGACGAGGACGACGACGACGAGGATGAGACCCGCGTCGTGGCGGCCCCGGCCTCGGCGGTGGTGTGCCCGGCGGACGGGCAGACGCCGCGGCAGCTGCGCGACGGCGATTTCGCACTGACGGTGACCGACGACGGACTGCGGGTGGCGGATGCGGCGTCGGACGCGACGGTGGCGGACGGCAGCTCCGTCGTCGTGGGCGACACCTCGCGCAGGACGGCGGCGGCCGGCATCGAGGGCTTCGTGGCACCGGGTGGGCAGTACCTGGCGACGGGGTCCACCGGTGCGCCCGGCTTCACGTGGTCGGCGACAGGGTTCGACGAGCCGGTCGACCTGCAGGTCCAGCAGACGGCCGGTGACGGTCAGGTCCGGGTCTTCCTGGGCGAGGGCACCGGGGTGAGCGCGGACGGCGGGACGCTGACGGTCGAACCGGAGTCCTCCGGCACGCTGCTGTTCGGGTTCGATCAGCCCGGCGTGTACGCGGTGACGCTGAGCGACGGGGACGACCGGGAGGTCGAGCTGGAGTTCGTCGCCGGTGATCGGTACGCGTCCGCGCAGGCGGGCACGATGATGAACACGCTCTTCTCCGCCTGCCCGGACGTGTCGTGGGCGACGGATCTGCTGACCGCACAGCAGCCGGAGACCCGTGAGGACGCTCAGCAGTCCGACAAAGCGCAGGCCCAGCAGCAGACCAGCAACGGGCTGGGTCGCGGCTGGTGGGGCGTGGCCGGGGCGGGCATGACCCTGGCCGGTCTGCTCCTCGTCGCGATCCTGGTGGTCGTGCTGCGGGAAGCGAGGCGCTGACGTGGACGGCGGAGCAGGGGCACGCGCAGGCGTGCGTGAACGGGAAGGGGCGCTGCGATGAGGCGACCGGCGAAGGTGTTCGTGGCGATCGCGGGCATGGTGTCCGCGGGGCTGGCGGTGGGGTCGGGGACCCTGTTCCTCTCGCTGGCGGGTCAGGCCGGGCAGTCGCAGGCCCAGGAGCAGACCCAGGGGCCGGACGACGGTCGGCAGGAGGCGGCGCCGGACCTGCCGCTGCTGCCGCCCGCGGACCCGGCGGGCCGCGGTGAGCTGCCGCAGGTGGTGGATTCCGAGTGGCTGGACGACACGGCGGAGGCGACGGGCATCCCCCGGCGGGCGCTGCAGGCGTACGTGGGTGCCGCCGCGTGGACGACGGATCGGATGCCGTCGTGCGGTCTGGGCTGGAACACGCTCGCGGCGATCGGTCAGGTGGAGACGAACCACGGTCGTGTCGACGGGACGCGGATCCAGGACTCCGGCGACGTCTCGCAGCCGATCGTGGGCGTGGAGCTGAGCGGTGGGTCCGGTGTGCGGACCATCGAGGACACCGATGACGGCGAACTGGACGGGGACGACCGGTACGACCGTGCGGTGGGGCCCCTGCAGTTCATCCCGCAGAGCTGGGCGGTCCACGGTCGGGACGGCAACGGCGATCGGACAGCGGACCCGCAGAACATCGACGATGCAGCGCTGAGTGCGGCGGCCTACCTGTGCGCGGGCGGGTCGCTCAACAGTCCGCAGGGATGGGAGAACGCGGTCCTGTCGTACAACGATTCGCTGGACTACGCCGAGGCCGTGTACGGTGCCGCGCAGTCGATCGCGCAGGCGGCCGGGGTGGAGCGGGCCGCGCCCGCACCCGTGACGGTGCCGGCCTCGGAGGAGCCGGAGGACGACCGCAGGCCGGGAGTCTCCGAGTGAGGCGGACGGTTCGGGTGCTGGTGGCCGCATGAGCACGCCGGTGATTCTGTTCGTCGTCATGGCGGTCGCCCTGTTCGGCGGCATGCTGACACTCATGGGGGTCGTGTTCTGGGCGATCCGACGGTCCCGCCCCGGACGAGCGGGGAAGCCGCGTAACGGGCAGGGGATCCCAGGCGTGGTGCGGAGTGTCATCGTGAGCGTCGATGCGCGACCGCCGGCCAGGTTCCAGGACGACAACGATCAGCGGCGCGTGACGGTCCTCATCGACACGGAGGGCCCTGCGGGTGCGGGGCGACTGGAGGACGGCCCGCACCGTCCGAAGTACCTGCCGTGGGGGATGCGGTGGCAGATCTTCACGAAGAACCCGCTGCGGTACGGCGATCTGCAGCTGCAGATGTCGGACCACGACGAGCGGATGGACGCGACCCGGCAGGCGCGGGCTGGCGGCTACGAGTTCGTGCTGGACGAGCCGGTGCGCGTAGTCGTGACGGACCCGGGCGGGAACGGAAGCCGCCCCCGCTGGCGGGTGGTGGGGGAGTAGGGCTCAGACGTCGTAGTCGACGATGACGGGGGCGTGGTCAGACGCGCCCTTGCCCTTGCGCTCCTCGCGGTCGATCGAGGCGTTGGTCGCCGTCGCCGCGAGGGCGGGGGAGGCCAGCTGGAAGTCGATGCGCATGCCCTGCTTCTTGGGGAAGCGCAGCTTCTGGTAGTCCCAGAACGTGTAGACGCCGGGGCCCGGGGTGAACGGACGGCTGGTCTCCTGGAGACCCGCGTCGATGAGGGCTTGGAAGGCGGCGCGCTCTGCGTCGGAGACGTGGGTGGCGCCCTCGAACTCCGCCATGTCCCAGACGTCCTCGTCCAGCGGGGCGACGTTGAAGTCGCCGGTGAGGACGAACGTGTCGGAGTCGTCCGCGGCAAGCCGTGCCGCGGCGACCGCGCGCAGCCGGTCGAGCCACTCGAGCTTGTAGGCGTAGTGGGGGTGGTCCAGTTCGCGGCCGTTGGGGACGTAGAGGGAGTAGACGCGGACCCCACCGGTGACGGCGGAGATCGCGCGGGCCTCGGCGGCCAGGTCCTCACCGAAGCCGGGCATCTGGTCGAAGCCGATCTCCACATCGTCCAGGCCCACGCGGGAGGCGATGGCGACTCCGTTCCACTGGTTGAGGCCGTGGAAGGCGACCTCATAGCCGCGGCTGTCGAAGATCTCGCGCGGGAACTGGGCGTCCTTGCACTTGAGCTCCTGGATGGCCAGGACGTCCGCGTCAGAGCGGTCGAGCCAGGCGCCGATCCTCTCAGCACGGGCTCGGATCGAGTTCACATTCCAGTTCACGATGCGCATGGGGCCAACGGTAGTCGGTGGTGGTGAGGGGTGGCGACTGCACTGCGACCGTCTGAACGACGCCGCGATAGTGTCTGAGTCATGCCAGCAGCACCGAACCACCATCTGGGCGCGGACGGCGAAGCAGTCCCTTCCGCCTACTTCGTCCGCACGGGCACATCGTCCTTCCGCTCGACTCTGCACTCCCAAGGCGCGTGGCAATTGGGCGAGCAACACATGTCTGCCGCCTCCGCACTCGTCGTTCACCAGCTGGAGCGGGCGCTTCCCACAGACAAGCAGATCTCACGGATCACCTTCGACATCCTGGGGGTCATCCACTCCGGGGAGTTCGACATCGAGGTCGAGACGATCCGCCCCGGCAAGACGATCGAACTGATCGAGGCTCGCATGGTCCATCGAGGAGTACACACGGGAGTGGGAGCGCCGCGGACGTCCGTGACCGCCAGAGTCTGGCGGCTGTCGACGTCCGACACATCCCCGGTGGCGGGACTAGAGGTTGCTCCGTTCCCCGATCCCTCGACGTTCGAGTCGCGGAACCTGTCGGAGTTGTGGCCCGGAGGATTCATCGGGTCGCTGAGCGGAGCAGAGGCCCCCGGGGGGCGACCGGGGCGACGGCAGACGTGGCTCAGTACGAACGTCTCCGTGGTCGAAGGTGAGGAGGACAGCACTTACGCCGCGTTCGTGAAGTACTGCGACTCGATGAACGGGATGGCGGTGCGCGAGGACCCGCGAGAGGTTTTCTTCCCCAACGTCGATCTGACGATCCACTTCTTCCGCCCGCCGGCCCCGGGAGGCGTGGGCCAGGACATCAGCGTCGGCTTCGGCGAAACGGGCACCGGCATCACGCATGCGGTCTTCCACGACGTCTCCGGACCCGTCGGGTACTGCGTGCAGTCGCTCACTGTGCGTCTGCCACAGGGGTCGAAGCGAGCGGATCAGGGGTGATCACTCATGAATGATCGACCGCGCGCGCTCATCACCGGCGCGAGTGCGGGGTTGGGGCGAGAGTACGCCGAACAGCTCGCTCGAGATGGCTACGACCTGGTGCTCGCGGCTCGAAGTGAGTCGGAACTGCGTCAGGTTGCGCAGGACCTCGCACAGGAGCACCACATCCACGCGGATGTGTGCGTCGCCGACCTGGCTACTCAGCGCGGCATCGACGATCTGACAACTGTCATCGACCACACACGGATCGACGTCCTGGTGAACAACGCCGGGTTCGGTCTGAAGACATCGACGCTCGACAGTTCCGCCGACCAGCTCATCGCAAGCGACATGGTGATGCTGCGGGCTGTGACGCTGTTGAGCCGCGCGGCCGCACTGCAGATGCGTGAACGCGGACGCGGGGGAATCGTGAACGTCTCCTCACTCGCGGCATTCGGCACATACGGGACCTACTCGGCGGTCAAGAGTGCTGCGATGTTGGTGACTGAAGCGCTGGCGACCGAGCTCGCGGATACGCGCGTCACCGTCACCGCCGTCCTTCCCGGCTTCGTCACCACAGAGTTCCACGACCGGATGCGCGTCCGTCGCGCTGGACCGTCCTGGCTGTGGCTCGATGCGGAACGGGTCGTGGCCGACTCGCTCCGCGATGCACGACGAGGTCGCATCATCAGTGTGCCGAGCGCGCGCTACAAGGCCGTCTACGCGGCGGCGCAGCTGGTCCCACATCCCCTGGTGCGCCACCTGAGCGATGCGCTGGGTCGACGTCGTCGGGCTCGGCACTGACGACCAGTGGACACATGCGGGCACGCAACGGAATATGATCGAACTCATGACTGAGACCGCGACCGCCCGCGAGCGACTCCTGCCCCTCATCGACGAACTCGCCGTGGTGCGCGGCCGCGTCACCCTCGCCTCCGGCATGGAAGCCGACTACTACCTGGACCTGCGCCGCGTGACGCTGGAGCACCGCGCCGCACCGCTCGTGGGCGATGTCGTCCTCAACCTGCTCGACGAGCACGGACTGTTGACGGGTGAGGACGCCGTCCAGTCGATCGGCGGGCTTACGATGGGAGCGGACCCGGTCGCGACAGCGGTCATGCACCGGTCCGTCGAGCGAGGCACTCCGGTGGATTCCTTCGTTGTGCGCAAGGCGGCGAAGCAGTACGGCATGGGGCGTCGCGTCGAAGGTCCTTCGGTCGAGGGACGACGCGTCGTCGCCCTCGAGGACACGTCCACCACCGGAGGGTCCGTCCTCGACGCGGTCGGTGCGCTGCGCGAAGCGGGCGCACACGTGGTGGCGGTCGTCGTCGTCGTGGACCGTGACACCGGTGCGAAGGAGAGAGTCGAGGCCGAGGCCGGGGTTCCCTACCTGGCCGCTATCAGCACACGCGACCTGGGACTTGAGTGAGCGACGCAGACTGGACCCGCACTGACAGGTTGCCGCAAGGGCGCTGACCGACTCCGAGGGAGTTTGCTCGTCGCCCCACTGGCCATCAGACTGACACGAGCGCATGGGCCATCTCACAGCAGACCACCGTGCCCAGCCCCCATCCGACAGGCAGAAGGACGCAATAGTGCTCGAAGTGAAGGGATTGACGGTCACCAGTGGCCGGAAGACCTATCTCAAGGACGTCTCGTTCACCGCAGACTCGGGACGCCTCACCGGTGTCGTGGGCCTGCGCGGTTCGGGGAAGACCGAACTGGTGCGTTCCATCATGGGTCTCATCGACGCGGATGAGGGCACCATCGAGCTGGCGGGGTCGAAGCTGGGGTACGGCGACCGGCAGAACTTCGGGTACCTGCCCAGTGAGCGGGGCGGGTACCCGCGCATGAAGGTGTTGGAGCAGATCGTCTACTTGGCGCGCCTCCACGGCATGACCCTGGGCGCTGCGGAGAAGAACGCAGTCACTCTGTTGGCGCGCCTGGATCTGTCCGACCGTGCGTACGCCCAGCTGAGCCACCTCTCCGGCAGCGAGATCGCCCGCGTGGACATCGCCGCCGTGCTCGCGGCGGACCCGGACGTCGTGATCCTGGACGAGCCCTTCGACGGGCTGGATGCAGAGTCTGCGGAGATCGTGTTCGGGCTGCTGCGTGATCACGCGGAGTCGGGAGTGCCGATCTTCTTCACGACTGACAAGTGGCGGATGGCCCAGGAGCACGCGGACGATCTCATCGTGCTGGCGCACGGGCGGATCGTGGGTCAGGGGACCTTCGACGATCTGCAGGGTGATGAGCGGCTCTTCGCGGCTCGTTTCGCAAGCGAGGACGACGCATCCAGTGCGGTCGACCGGTTGACCGCTGCCGGTGCTGCAGACGTGACAGTGGAGGACGAGGTCGTCACCTTCGTCGCTCCGGATGAGGAGGCGGCCGCGCAGAGGGTGCAGGGACTCGCCGGTCTTCGTTCCTTCGGCCCCCGCACACGGGACCTCGCAGATCTGTTCAAGGAGTCGGTGTAATCAGATGACGGACAAGAAGACGAACGACCCGGTCGAACCCGCTGAGGACGCCGACGACATCGTGTCGGAGCCTCTGAAGGATGGCGACGAGAGCGACCAGGATCTCGCGGACGACTTCGTCGAGATCGACGAGACCGACGAGACACCGGAAGAGCTGCGCGAGGAGACACCCGACCCCGCGACTCTGCCGGCGACCGGTCTGGTCAGTGAGTTCCATGACCTGACGGCGTCGCAGGCCGCGTACCTGGTGAGCCACCGCGAGACATCCTCCGTGTCGCGCTCTCCGCTGTTCTATGTGTCCGCGCTGCTGCTGGGCGTCTCCGTCATCGCCGCTCTGATCGTCGGGTTCCAGCGCGCTGGAGCCGGTATCGGGGACGCCCCGGAGACTCTTGCCGTTGTGGGTGTCGACCAGGAGCAGGCGGACGGCTTCGGCCAGCAGCTGGGGCTCCCGGTCGTCTCTGTCGAAGATCAGGAAGCCGGCGAGGCGATGCTGCGCAGCGGGGAGGCCGGGGCTGTCTACGTCCTCGATCCGACCGGCATGCAGCAGGCCTCGCTCCTGGCACTCGACCGTGATCCGCAGTCGATCCTGGACGTGCTGAACCAGCCGATCCCCGTCGACTACCTGGAGCCGCCGGCAGTCGCACCCGCGGTCTCCGACCCGGTGGCGTGGGGGCTGGCGATCGTGGTCGCTGTGGGAGTGCTCACGCTGGGTGCTGCTCTGACGCAGAATCTCCGGACGGAGAAGCGGAACCGGCTCGCGGAGGTGATCGCGTCCACGATCCCGGCCCGGGCCTCGGCGTGGGGCCGGGTCTACGGACTCACACTGCTGTTCCTCACGTTCCCGGTCCTCGCTGGCGCGGTTCTGTTGGTGGGCCTCTCGATCGGGCAGCGGACCGACCTGGCCGTCGACCTCCTGCCGGCGCTGGGCTGGTTCGCACTCATCGCGCTCATGACTGCGTTCCTGCTGCTCGCAGCGCATCTGTGGGCGGCGACCAGTGCCTCGCGGCGCGTCAGGCGCGTGGGATACGGGGCGGCTGTCGTCCTGACGGTCGCAGGCGTGCTGGCGCCGCTCGTCCTCCGAGCGGAGTCGACTGTCATGCTGTGGCTGTCGTATGCGCCACTCACCTCGCCCGTGGCGATGCCCATGCGCTACATGGCCGGTCAGGCGGAGTGGTGGGAGGGCCTCGTGGCAGCCGGGATCTCTGCTGTCGTGGGCTTCATCGTTTACTGGCTGGCGGCGTCCGCATACCAGCGCACGCTGCTGCGCGGTGCGGGACGGTCGGGCCTCAAGCCCAGCCCGCGCAAGCGCCGGTCGGCACCGTCCCAGGTGTGACCGAGTCTGATTCCGTGGGGGTGGGGCCCTGGCAGGGGCCCCGCCCCCACGGTGCGCACTGGGACCCGGTCCTGCTGGAGGAGGGCGACAGACGGAACGTCATCGACCGGTATCGCTACTGGTCGATGGACGCGATCGTCGCGGACCTCGACACCCGCCGGCACGGATTCCATGTGGCCGTGGAGAACTGGCAGCACGATCTCAACATCGGATCCGTCGTGCGGACGGCGAACGCATTCAATGCGGCCGCAGTCCACATCGTCGGACGTCGTCGGTGGAACCGTCGCGGGGCGATGGTGACGGATCGCTATCAGCACGTGCACCACCATCCGACGGTCGAGGAACTTGCGGCCTGGACAGGTGAGCAGGGCCTGGCACTCATCGGCATCGACAACTTCCCGGACTCGGTGCCGCTGGAGACCTTCGATCTGCCGCGTGAGTGCGTGCTGCTGTTCGGGCAGGAAGGGCCCGGACTCAGCGACGAGGCGCACGCCTCGTGCTCTGCGGTGCTGTCGATCGCGCAGTTCGGGTCGACCCGATCGATG
>NZ_HE978601.1:406539-486290 GCF_000285835.1 Brevibacterium senegalense | reverse complement strand
GCGGCCGCGGCGATCGCGATGCACGCGTGGGTCCGGCGCCACACCTTCGGCCAACTGCCGGGATGATGCGCTGATAGGTTGGATCGTGCCAGGCGAGAACCCCTCCGCTCCGTGTCGAAAGTGAGCCCGCCATGATCTCGACAGCTCGGCGAATCCGACCGCGCGCGTTCTTCGCCGCTGGGATCACGACACTTCTGCTCTTCGCCCTCAGCGGGTGTGTGAAGTTCAACGCCGACTTCCAGGTGGGAGCGGACGAGACGCTCACCGGATCGATGAGGATCCTCGTGGACCCGGTTGCGCTGGAGGACATGGGATCCCCCGACCCCTCCGGTGAGCTGGACGACTCGATCGACGAGGCGCAGAACGACCCGGAGATGCCCGACGGGGTGACCGTCGAGCGCGTCGAGGACGAGGACGGTTACATCGGGATGGGGATGACCTTCGACTCCGTCCCCGCATCCGAGTTCCAGTCGGGCAGCACCGGCATGGAGGGCGTGGGCGTCGACGGGATCGAGGTCAGCCAGGCCGACGGCGAGATCACCTTCACGATGTCGAACCCACTGGTCACGGGCATGGACTCCGGCTCGTCCTTCGGGGGCAGCAGCGGGATGCCGTCGACCGCACGGTCGATGTTCGATGAAGCCATCGTGTCCGTCGGGTTCCCGGGGAACGTCGTCACCGCAGAGGGTGCAAGCATCGAAGGCAAGACTGCGACCTGGGATCTTCGTGACTACGACGGCGACACTCTGACGGCCGTGGGCGAAGCGTCGAGCTTCCCCTGGGGCATCGTGTTCCTATTCGGCGGGATCGTCCTGTTCCTGGTGATCGTGGCCGGTGTGGTGATCCTGATCCTGGTGCTTCGGAAGAAGAAGCCGGCTCCCAGCGGCGGTGCCCCCTTCGCAGCGGCAGGAGCACCGCAGGTGCAGGGGTACCCGGGGGTGCAGGCGCCGCAGGATCCCGGACAACCGCAGCCGCATGCTTACGGCAATCCGCCCACCGGGTACGTCGGACCACCGGCTCAGGCCTCTGGTCCGCCAACGATGGGCTCGCCCAGGCAAGCCCCAGGTGCCCCGCGCAACCTGAATGCCTCGGGAGCGCAGGCTCCGTGGCCGCAGCAGGGGTACTCGCCGGACCAGGGCGGGCGGCCTCACCCAGGTGCGCACCCGCCGTCTGGCGACAGCCAGAGCCGTTTTGCACCGCCGCGACGTCCTGACCAGTCTGAGTCGCCAGGCTACTGATGGAAGTGGTGGGCTGTCTGCTGAAGATCGCCTTCGATGTGAGTGTGTGACGTCGTGCTGAAACCGAGACCGTCGTGCCGCCGAAGGGCGTCAGTTCAGTCGGCCCAACTCGACGAGCTCCGCGAACTCCGCGCTTGAAGCCGTCACCTCGTCGAAGGTCCCCTCTGCTTCGACCGTTCCTTTGGACATGTAGATGAGTTTGTCGACATTCCTGATCGTCGAGAGTCGATGAGCCACGATCACAATCGTCAACTGGCCGGACAGGGAGTTGATGGTGCGAGTGATGAGGTTCTCAGTCTTGTTGTCGAGCGCTGAAGTGGCCTCGTCGAGCACGAGGACCTTCGGTTGCCGATAGAGTGCACGAGCGATGCCGATCCGCTGGCGCTGGCCACCGGAGATCCGGACCCCCCGTTCGCCCAGGCGTGTGCTGAGGCCGTCCGGGAGCTCATCGACGAGGTCGTCCAGCTGCGCATCAGCGATGGCTCGCCGCAATCGTTCGTCGTCGATCAGGTCGTCCGGAACACCGAAGGCGATGTTCGCGCGTACTGAAGCGTTGACCAGGTATACGTCCTGCGACACGACACCCAGAGACCGCATCCATGCCTGCGAGTGCTCGTGGATGCTTGCTCCCTCAACGGTGATCGAGCCTTCGCGTGGGGTGAAAAGGCCGAGGACCAGATCGAGAAGAGTGCTTTTTCCGGCTCCACTGGACCCTGCGATCGCGACGGATGATCCTTGAGGGATAACTGTGCTGACGTGTCGGACAGACCAATCCTGGGCGTCGGGATAGTGGTAGCCGACATCATTCAAAACGATGTCCCCTGACAGCACGTCGGCCTGGTCGGTCTCCATGGCCGAGGAGTCGACTGAGCCAACGTTTGGAAGCGTATCGAGCTCATCTTCGAGTACTTCGACGCTGACGCTGGCGGAGCGAATCTGCACAAGGGTGAAGGCCAACCGATTGAGGGTGGGGGTGATGCGTCCTGCCGCCGCAGCGAACACGCCTAGTACTGCCACCGTCTGATTTGGGTCACCTGCGATGGAGATGACTGCGGCGATCGCCCCGATTCCCAAGATCAGCGATACTTCGAGGGCGTACTTCGGAAGCTCGGAGATGACGGAGAGATTGCGCGACGCGATCGCGGACTTTCGTTTAGAGGATGCGAATGCCTCAAGGAACCGCGAAGCGCTGCCCGTGAGTCTGACCTCGCGGAACCCCTCGATGAGTGGGAGCAAAGACGACCATGCGGCGAGCTCCTGATCCGACATCTGCAAGCCGGTGCGTCGTGCCCGCGATCGAGAGAAGAGCTGTGTTCCGACGATCGTAGTACCGAAGACGAGTGTGGCAGTGGCCAGACCTATGGGTGAGATGACGCCCAGCACAATGACGGTCAGCAGAATCGTGAGGCCATCCACGCTGAGATTCAGGAGGCCACCCAGTACGCCGGAGATGACCTGGTGCACCGAGAAGTTCAACTGTCTCTGGACTTCGGCGGTGTCGCGAGTTCGGTGCACGTCGTAGGGGGAGGAGGAGTAGAGCTTGAGTAGCCCGACAGACGCCTCCGCTTCAAGGACGTTCTGTTTGCCCAGCTGCCACCTGCGGATCAGGAGAGCAGAAACGCTCTTGAGGACGAACACCGAACCGATGAAGCCTGCGAGAGCGATGATGACCGCACCCGTGTCAGTGAGGCCGAAGCGACTGAACAGATCGATGATCTGGCCCGCTCCTGGTGCGTCCGTCGCGACGAGCATGAGTGGCAGTGTCGCTGCGACGCCGGCCATGTCCATCAGCGCGATGAGGAGCGACCCGGCTGCGGACCACACCAACCATCGATGGTTCTGGTGGGGCACGAGGCGGGCGAAGATAGTCAGGATTCTACTGAGCACGAGTGTCTCTTTCGGGCGTGATTTCACGAAGTAGCGCTGCCAAGCGGGTGGGAAGCGGTGGTGTCATACGTTATCGGCGGTTGGAGCAGTGAGTCCGACCCTCTGGCGCGGGATCGGAAGTCTCCGGAGGATGCAATACTGCACGATGCCCTGCCAGAAGCCCGCAACGCTCGCTGCTCGCGATGCAAGGCCTGGAAAATCACGTGTGGAACTGTCGCTGAGCATCCTGATCGCCGCAAGTGGCAACGCCAGTGTGGATCGGACCAACTGACCGCGCTGCAGATACGCAGACTTCTTGCGGACTCCGTAGCGTTCGCAGAGCAGTACGTGTACGGACGCCGCACGTCGAGCAACCTGTCGTTGCTCTGGCCCAGCATCACGCGTCCTGTATGCGATCCTCATGGCATGGGAGTCCAGCACCGGGCGACCCGAAGCGCGCAACCGAAATGCGAGATCGTTATCCTCCCCGGTGAAGGGCAACGATTGGTCGAATCCACCGAGCTCGTGGAAGAGCTCCCGGGTCATTCCGAAGTTGCCGCCCATGAGGATCGGGATCGCGAGGCTCTCCTGCAAGCGAACGGACGGTTCATCACGACCAGGCGACGGGTCGATCATCTGGTGGAGAGTCCTGACGTCATGAGAGAACTCGCTCTCACATACGGGGATGGCGCTCCCGGAGAATGCATCGGCTCGGGTGAAGAGGAGCATTGCGTCAGCGAGCCACCTGCTGGAGACGCAGTCGTCCGCATCGCAGAAGACGAGGAGTCCTGCTTTCGCGTGCCGAGCTCCCACATTTCGCGCATAGGACACTCCTGCCTCAAGCGGTGCATCGACAATCCGCACCGCTGTTGCCCCCGACTTCACGAGTCCAGGCCGGTGTGTGTCGACGACAGCCTTGAGATCGTCCGTGGAGCGGTTGTCGACGATGATGACCTCGAACGCGGGGGCCTCCACCTGGTGCCGGAGCGCATTCAATTGGAGCGGCAGCACTCGTGACGCCTGATGGCAAGGAATGATGACAGAGAGTTGCGGGCGATCAGTTCTCACGACATAGTTCCGTCGGCCGCTGACTCCCCGGTCCGGTGCCATCTGGGGTCGAAGAGGTCGGTGATTCGGCGGCCGTCGCTGGTGCGCTGATGCAACGGGGGAGCGACAGCCATGTGGTCGTCGCTCATGGAACGAGCCAGAAAGCTGCCCCAGTAGGAAAAGGTGGAGTTTGCGAGCACCAGGCTGCGGGCCGCAGCGAGAACTGCAAGATCGTCGAACATGTCCCGTCGATCAGGGAGGAATCGCATGGGGGCTGGCAGCACGTCCTGCAGATGTGTGCGGCACCATTCGGTGTCGTCCGACACGACGAGAAAGTCTTCTGTCGGTCGTCCGGCACCTCTGACGATCTTGAGAGCTTCGACGACATGCCGTCTGATATCGATTCCGAACTCGGCCGCGTGAGCAGGCACCGAGTAGTAGTCTCCCCGTCGCACGTTGATGACGCATGTCTGCTCGTCAACGTGGATTGACATCGAGTCGATCCGACGTGCGAACGAAGGCGTATGCGCGAGAAGCCACCTGCAGAATGCAATGTTCTCGTCAGCGGTGTAACTGGTGCCGAAATGATGTCGTGTGGCGAAGGTTCGTCGATCCAACAGCCGGACGTCGTGGCGTGAAGTGGTCAATGACGAGAGGACGGGGAACTCGTTCAACCACGAAGCCATGTGGTCGGTGTTGAGGACGGCACGTCGGTACCCAGTGCGCAGTCCTGCGTGAGCCCACAACCAGTAGTAGAGGATGTTCCCGCCGCGGACAGTTGCTGGTGTGAATTGGACTTCACGGGCGCCGGAGCGCGAACGGGCCAGATCAAGTACGGGTTGTACGACTGTCCGAATCATGTCGCGCTCTTCCCGCCCACCGTGCTACGCGCGGTGCGAGTCACGACGAATAGGCTCCAGCGCACAAGATGGAACGCGACTGCGAGACGGTTGGAAGCACCTGACCGAGCGTGCCAGAGGAGTGAGAATGATGCTGCTGGTCGCATAGTCGTTCGGCTGGCGCGCTTTGCGATCTCCCAGCGCCGTGATGCAGCGACGCGCGCAAGCTGATCCTCTGCGTCCTCATAATGCTTGAGTGCTGTATCCAGCGAGAAGAGGAAGCGGGGACTTGTCGAGGAGAATCCGCTAGCACCCAGGGAGTCATCCAACCGTCGTACACCGACAAGTGTGTCTTCGGTGTAAACGAAGCGGTGTCGCTTCGACAGCCGGACGAGCAGCTCGAAATCCTCGTAGAAGATGTCCGGGTTGTAGCCACCGGCTCGTTTGAGCGCGGCGGTGCGCAAGAAGATAGAGGCTGCCGGGACCCAGTTCGTCTGGAGCAGGGCTGCGAATGGGTACTCGCGGGTCTCGTGGTCAGCCGGCCAGGGAAACTCGATCATCGAGGTGGGGTGGACGACTTCCGACTCCGCATCGATCACGATTGCGTCGCTGTACGCGAGCGCCGCATCGCGTTGCGCCGCGATCAGATTGACGTGCCTCTCGATGCGGTCGGGAAGCATGATGTCATCGGCGGATATGTATGTCATGAACGTGGTGTCGATCGTCGCGAGATTCTGGTTGAGCGTGCGGTTCAGGCCGATGTTCGAACAGTTTCGCCTCAGTTCTCCGAACCCTGGATTGTCGGCGAGGAAGTCTTCGATGATCGCAGTGGTGTTATCGGGCGAATGATCATCCGCGATGATGACCTTCCGTGGGCGCACAGTCTGCGACTTGATGCTTCTCAAGCACTCCAGGACGTACTCCGCATGTCGATAGGCAACGACAAGAACTGTCACGTCGGCGGTACTGCCTTCGCGCACGTGCATGCCAACACCTCATTCCGATTGACGGTGCCAGCGGGGGCACCTGCCGTGAAGTCATCGTACGCAAAAGGAACCGTCGAATCGCATTCGGTAAAACTCGAGGGGTGCACTGCGGGGACGTCACAGATCGTGACGTCCCCGCAGTGCACCCCTCGCGAGGTCGACCGCAGAGGTCAGCTCAGCTCAACCGCGTGCGGCTCGATGAGACCGCCCAGCGATGCCAGGTCCTGCGTCACCGTGTCGACATCGTCGAACGTGCGCGGGATGACGGTGAGGCGCTTGGCGTAGTGACCGATGGGGTACTCCATCGTCATGCCGATGCCGCCGTGCATCTGGATCGACTCCTGGCTGATGTCCCGCGATGCTTCGTCGATGATGAGCTTCGCCGCGAGCACGTCGCGGTGGCGGGACTTCGCGTCCCCGGCGCCCTCGTCCGCGTTCTCCTCGCCGGTGATCGCCAGCTTCGCGTACAGCGCCATCGACTTCGCGCCCTCCAGGGTCGCGTACGCATCCGCCGCGCGGTGCTGGAGCGACTGGTTCACGCCGATCGGAGCACCGAACTGCTCACGCGTCTTGAGGTACTCCGCCGTCATGTGGAGCGATGCTTCCATCGCGCCTACGGCCTCTGCCGCAAGCGCTGCGTTGGCCGTGTCGATGACGCGTCCGATGACCTCCGACGCATCTCCGTGACCTAAGCGCTGGGCAGGTGCTGCCGACAGGGTGACAGAACCCGTTCGGAGGCCGTCCGCTTGGATTCGTGCGTCCACCGCGACGCCCTGCGCGTCCGCCTCGACGAGGAACAGGCCCACCGTGCCGTCGACCGCCGCGCTGACGACGAATGTGTGTGCGTCCGGTGCACCCAGAACGGCGGACTTCTCACCGGTGAGGGTGTAGCCGTCGGCCGACTCCGAGGCCGTGGTCGCCGGTGCGTTCAGGTCGTACCGGCCAGTGGGCTCGTACCCAGCGAACGCCAGCAGCTTCTCGCCGGCGATCACAGCGGGCAGGATCGACTGCTTCTGCTCCGGGGTGCCCGCCGCGTCGACGAAGCCGGCGCCCAGCACCACGGTGGACAGGTACGGTTCCAGCACGAGAGCGCGGCCGAACTCCTCCATGACGACGGCGACCTCTGCGAAACCCATGTCCGCGCCGTCGTAGTCCTCGCTGAAAGGCAGGCCCAGCAGGCCCATCTCTGCGAAGGAAGCCCACTTCTCCTCGCTCCAGCCCTTCTCCGAGCGAAGGATCTCTTCGCGCGCCGCCGGATCGTATTCGGTCCGCAGCAGTCGTGCGACAGTCGACTTCAGTTCGCGCTGCTCATCTGTGAGTTCAAGGTCCATCTGTGTCTCCTAGTTCAATGAAGTCGGTGGATCAGAGGCCCAGGATGGCCTTGCTGATGATGCCGCGCTGGACCTCGGACGAACCGCCGTAGATGGTCACCTTGCGGTAGTTGAAGTAGTCCCGGATCGCGTCGACGGACGCGGGCGGGAGGTCGGAGAATCCGTCTCCGGTCGCCGCGTTGTCGATGAAGTCAAGGCCCTGGGGGCCCAGCACGTCGACCAGCAGTTCTGTGATGTCCTGCTGCAGCTGCGAACCGTGCAGTTTGAGGACGGACGAGCGGGGGTCCGGCTTGTCGTTGCCTGCCACCTGTGTCGAGAGGATGCGCAGCTGCGTGAACTCGAGCGCCGTCAGCTGTGCCTCGAGCTTCGTGAGGCGCGCGGAGAAGAGCGGATCGTCCAGCAGGGTGCCGCGGGAGGTCCGTGTCATTGCGGCGTAGGCCTTCGCGCGGGCCAGGTTGACCTTCGACATGCCGATGCGGGCGATGCCGGTGCGCTCGTTGCCCAGGAGGAACTTCGCGTAGGTCCAGCCCTTGTTCTCCTCCCCCACGAGGTTCTCCACGGGGACCTCGACGTTTTCGAAGAAGACCTCGTTGACCTCGACGCTGCCGTCGATCAGTTCGATCGGGCGGACGGTGACGCCGGGGGTCTTCATGTCGATGAGGAGGAAGGAGATGCCTGCCTGCTTCTTGACCGACGGATCGGTGCGGACCAGCATGAAGATCCAGTCGCCGTACTGGCCCAGTGTGGTCCACGTCTTCTGACCGTTGACCACGTACACGTCGCCCTTGCGGACGGCGGACGTCTTGAGCGATGCCAGATCCGAACCTGCGTTGGGCTCGGAGAAGCCCTGGGACCACCAGATGTCCAGGTTCGCGGTGGCCGGGAGGAAGCGCTCCTTGATCTCCTGGCTGCCGAAGGTGGCGATGACGGGCCCCACCATGGAGGCGTTGAATGCGAGCGGCTGGGGCACGCAGGCCAGCTGCATCTCCTCGAGCCAGATGTGGCGCTGGACCGGCGTCCAGTCCTGACCGCCCCATTCGACCGGCCAGTTGGGGACCGCGTAGCCGTACTTGTTGAGGATGCGTTGAGTGGTGACGATGTCGTCCTTGCTCAGTTCCTCGCCCACGGCGACGCGGTACCGGATCTCCTCCGGGATCTCTGTGCGGTAGAAGGCGCGCATGTGCTGAGCGAAATCGCGCTCTTCCTGGTTCAGCAGCTGATCCATCGACACTCCTGTGTGGAAGACGTGGCATTCCGACGTGTGCCGGATGCGGTTGTTGCCAGTGATCGTATCAATTAACTGGTCGATCGATCAGCGCGATTCGACGTGGCGTGTGAGCGGTGCATCGACCAGAACAATGCTAGTCCTGCCATGAGGACGGCGGCGATCCCCAGGGCGCCTGCGCGCTGGTACCCCAACAGTGCGATGAACAGGGCGAACATGACGGGTCCGATGAAGCTGACCGCGCGTCCCGTGGTCGCATAGAGCCCGAAGTTCTCGCCGGCCTCCTCTGGCGGGGTGATGCGAGCGAGGAATGCACGTGACGAGGATTGGACAGGCCCCACGAAGAGGCACAGGAAGACTGCGCACGCCCAGAAGAGCGTGGGCGAATCGGAGATAGCGATGGGCACGGTGCCGGCGATGAGGCAGAGAAGCCCTGTGATGATCACTGCGGGCGAACCGAGGCGGTCATCGAGCCATCCCGCTGCGATCGCTCCGATGCCGGCGGAGATGTTCGCGACGACACCCAAGAGGATGACCTCCGAGGGAGAGAGGCCATACGACCCAGCCGCCAGTACACCTGCGAACGCGAAGATCGCGGCCAGTCCGTCGCGGAAGACAGCCGACGCGATGAGGAAGCGCAGGGTCAGCCGATCCTCGCGCCATATCCGGACGATCCGTCCGATGAGGCGGCGATAATCGGCCAGGAAGAGTCTGATCCACCCTGTCGGCCCCGATTGTCGGCGGGCAGCCTCCTGCTGCGGTGTCGCGTCACCTGCAGCGACCGGAGAGCGTGGTGCGAGGAAGAGAACGGGCAGTGCGAAGAGTAGGAACCACGCGGCAGCCATCACGGCGACGATCCGGTAGCGGAGACCGTCCTCGTCGACGGCGCCGAACAGCCCGACCTCCGGCGATATGACAGTGACGAGCAGCAGAACCAACAATGCCAACCCGCCCAAGTACCCCATACCCCAGCCGATCCCGGAGATGCGGCCTACGTTCTGTGGGGTGGAGATCGAGAGCAGGATGCTGTTGTAGGACACCTCGGCGAACTCGAAGAACACATTGCCGACGGCCAGAAATGCCAGTCCCAGCCACAGGTAAGACGGGGAGTCCTTCACGAAGAACATCGCCGCCATGCAGCCGACGACGACGAAGGTGTGGAACCCCAGCCAGAAACGGTGCCTCCCGCTGGCGTCCGCGCGGGTTCCCGCCGCAGGCGCGACGAGTGCGATGACGAGCCCGGCGGCGGCTGTGGACCAGCCGAGCGCTTGGGAACCTGCCTCCTCGGTCGTGGCGACGCCGGACGTGAGGTAAGGGGCGAAGACGAAGGTGACGATGACCGCATTGAAGGAGGCCGATCCCCAGTCCCAGAGCGTCCAGGAGCCGATCGCGCGGTAGTCCACAGTTTTCGACATGGCATCAGAGTATGTGCGCGTCATGCATACGTGGATGTGCAGTGGAGGAATCCACTCCGGGATGAAAGCATGGGGCCAACTCGTCTCACAGAAGGAGTCGTCATGCCCATCGCCACCCCTGAGATCTACGCGGAGCTCGTCGACCGAGCGAAGGACAACGGCTTCGCGTATCCCGCCGTCAACTGCACGTCCTCCCAGACGATCAACGCGGCGATCCGTGGATTCGCAGAGGCAGAGTCCGACGGGATCATCCAGGTGTCGACCGGCGGTGCCGAGTATCTCTCCGGACCTACCATCAAGGACCGGGTCCGCGGTGCGGTGGCGTTCGCGGTCTACGCGCACGAGGTTGCGAAGTCCTACGACGTCAACATCGTCCTGCACACGGACCACGCGCCGAAGGACGCCGTCGAGCAGTGGGTGAAGCCCCTGCTGGAGATCTCCACTCAGCGCGTGCGGAACGGTGAGCACCCTCTTTTCGGTTCACACATGTGGGACGGCTCCGCGGAACCCCTCACAGACAACCTCGTGCTCGCGGAGGAGCTCCTGGAGCTTTCCGCGGCGGCGCACACCCTGCTGGAGATTGAGATCGGCGTGGTGGGCGGTGAAGAAGACGGAGTGGAGAACGAGATCAATGAGAAGCTCTACACGACTGTCGACGACGCACGCGCCACCGTGCAGGCGCTGGGCACCGGCGAGAAGGGGCGCTACCTCACGGCGCTCACGTTCGGCAACGTCCATGGGGTCTACAAGCCCGGTCACGTGAAGCTGCGGCCGGAGCTCCTAGGCGAGATCCAGGACGCGATCGGCGCTGAGGTGGGCAAGGAGCGGCCCTTCGACCTGGTCTTCCACGGCGGGTCGGGGTCGACGGCGGACGAGATCGCGACGGCCGTGCGTCACGGCGTCGTCAAGATGAATATCGACACGGATACGCAGTACGCCTTCACGCGTCCCGTCGTCGACCATGTCCTCAAGAACTACGACGGTGTGCTCAAGATCGACGGCGACGTGGGCAACAAGAAGCTCTACGACCCGAGGTCCTGGGGCAAGGCCGCAGAGGCGTCGATGGCGGAGCGGATCGTCGAGGCGTGCCAGCACCTGGGATCGGCCGGCAACCGGATGCGCTGACCGCCGGTCAAGAGGTCAGTCTCCATGGGTCTGAATCTCCTTCAGTTTCGGTAGACTCAATCGAGTCCCCACCGTGACGAAAGGATGGCCTGTGCCGCGCACGCTTCTAGTGACTGGAGGAGCCGGTTTCATCGGTTCGAACTTCGTCCATCACATCGTCCGCACGACAGATGACCGGGTGGTCGTCCTCGACAAGCTCACGTATGCAGGCAACCGCGAGTCGCTGGCGGACCTACCCACCGACCGCGTCGAACTCGTGGTGGGTGACATCTGTGACGCAGAACTGGTGGATGGGCTCGTCGCACGCGCCGACGCGGTCGTGCACTACGCGGCGGAGAGTCACAACGACAACTCGCTGGCGTCCCCCGGGGCTTTCATCCAGACGAACATCGTCGGCACATTCACTCTCCTGGAAGCCATTCGGAAGCATGACGTGCGATTCCACCATGTCTCCACGGACGAGGTGTACGGCGACCTGGAACTGGACGATCCCAGGCGTTTCACAGTGGATACCCCGTACGCGCCTTCAAGTCCGTACTCCGCGTCCAAGGCGGGTTCGGATCATCTGGTCCGCGCCTGGGTCCGGTCGTTCGGCGTTCCGGCGACCCTGTCGAACTGCTCGAACAACTATGGTCCGTACCAGCACGTCGAGAAGTTCATCCCCCGGCAGATCACGAACCTGATCGACGGGGTCCGGCCGCGCCTCTACGGGGCCGGTGCGAACGTGCGTGATTGGATCCACGCCGACGATCACTCCTCCGCCGTGGCCCTGATCCTGGAGAAGGGGACGATCGGCCAGACCTATCTCATCGGCGCAGACGGCGAGAAATCGAACCGTGAGGTAGTGGAGCTGCTGCTGCCTCTGTTCGACCGTTCACCCTCCGACTACGACCTGGTCGCGGACCGCCCGGGCCACGATCTGCGCTATGCGATCGACTGGTCCCTGCTGCGCGATGAGCTGGGATGGGCGCCGCAGTACTCTGACTTCTCTGCGGGGTTGGACGCAACGGTCCGCTGGTACCGCGACCACGAGTCGTGGTGGCGCGGGGCCAAGAGCGGGACCGAGGCGAAATACCTGGCTCAGGGACAGTGAGGCGAGTCGAGTGAGCGCGAGGACCGATCTGCGCGTTGAGACCACGCCGGTCCCCGGTCTCCTCGTCCTGCATCTGCCGGTCCACGAGGACAACCGCGGCTGGTTCAAGGAGAATTGGCAACGGGCGAAGATGACAGCACTGGGGCTGCCGGATTTCGACCCGGTGCAGCACAACGTCTCCTTCAACACCTGCCGAGGAGCGACCAGAGGTTTCCACGCTGAGCCGTGGGACAAATTCGTCTCGGTCGCCAGCGGACGGGTCTTCGGCGCGTGGGTCGACCTGCGAGAAGGACCGTCATTCGGCCGCTCGTGCTGGATCGAGCTCGACCCGTCTGTCGCCGTCTTCGTGCCCCGCGGGGTGGGGAACGCGTTCCAGACCCTCGAGGACGCCACTGCATACTCCTACCTGGTCAACGACCACTGGTCTGCCAACGCGTCCGACGAGTACACGTTCGTGAATCTCGCGGACCCGACTGTAGCGGTGCCGTGGCCCATCGACCTGTCCGCGAGCGACGTGGAGATGTCGGACAAGGACAAGCATCACCCGATGCTCGATGAGGTCGCCCCCATGGCTCCCCGGAAGATTCTGGTCTTGGGCGCTGACGGTCAGGTGGGCCTTGCTCTGCGACAGGCAGCGGACGCGTCTGGACGTCGCGATTGCGAGTTCTTCTCTCGATCAGACTGCGATCTGGAGGATCCGCAGTGCTTCGACGGCATCCGATGGGGTGCCTATCGCGCGGTCGTCAATGCGGCCGCATTCACGGCTGTGGACGAGTCCGAGACCGCCGCCGGGCGACGGCGCGCGTGGTCGGTCAACGCTGCTGCGGTCGCGCGCTTGGTGCGGGCGACACGGGGGACAGGCGTCACGCTGGTGGGCTTCTCGAGTGACTATGTGTTCGACGGCGAGCAGGCACTGCACCGGGAAGATGAACCGCTGGCTCCGCTGGGCGTCTACGGTCAGACGAAGGCCGCGGGCGATCTGGCTCTGGAATCCGTGCACCGACACTTCATCATCCGCACGAGCTGGGTAGTAGGTGACGGAGCGAACTTCGTCCGGACGATGCAGGGCCTCTGTGAGCGCGGAGTCTCGCCGTCGGTCGTTTCGGACCAGGTGGGCCGGCCCGCATTCGCAGTGGACATCGCCCGCGCTGTCTTCCACCTGCTCGACGGGGCGGCGTCGTACGGAACGTACAACGTGACGAATTCCGGCGACTCCGTCAGCTGGGCGGATGTCGCCCGTGAGGTCTTTGCCGTGAGCGGCGGGTCCGTGGACGACGTCACTGCGGTGACGACGGCGGAGTACTTCGCGGGCCGTGATGGAATCGCGCCTCGTCCCCTCCGGTCGACGCTCGACCTCTCGAAGATCGTTGAAGCGGGCTTCTCGCCACCCCCGTGGCGCGATCGTCTGCGTGAGTACCTCGGAGTATGAGCGAGGCCTCTGTGTCAGACGGCGACGGACCTCCGCCGCCGACCCGCGTCCGGCTCGCACACGCATGCGTCCAGTGGCTTGCAGATCGAGCGGACAGCCGCATCATGCACATCAAAGGGCACGCTCTCGACGCTGCGTCGCGCTCACAGCGCGGTGGCGGTACGGATGTGGACGTCCTGGTCGCGCCACAGGATCAGAGCGCATTCGAGGAGCAGCTGCGAGCCGGAGGATGGGAACTGATCACCTCGTTCCGGTCGGGGTCGTTCTTCGGACATGCGGCGACCTATTACCACCCCGTCTGGGGGACCACCGATCTGCATCGTTGGATTCCGGGTCTGGAGCGAGATCCGCATGTGACGTTCGAAGCGCTGTGGCAGACCCGCCAGCCGCGCGAGCTGGGAGGGGCAGAGTGCGCGGTTCCGTCGGATCACCACCACCGCCTCATCCTGCTGCTCCACGCCGTGCGCAATGGCGCGCTGGGCGGTGTCGACTATCGGTTGGGGTGGGGGCAACTGGACGGCCCTCTGCGAAGCGCGGTTCGCCATGCGGCATACGCTCTGGGTGCGCACGTGCCGTTCCTCCTGGCGACGACGGAGGCCGAGCACGTCCCAGGTCGGAGTGCGCATCTGTGGTCGACGATGATGCGGGGGCGGCCCACGACAGAGCAATGGGCGGCACGCTTCAAGGACGTGGAGTCGATGAGGCAGCTGGTGGACCTGATCCACGATGCGGTCGTGGCCAACCGTGAGCACCTGCAGCTCGAATTGGGCCGACAGGTCGTCGCGTCGGACATGGTGCGAGAACAGCTGAGGCGGGCAGGGGCCGCGGCACGCTGGGTGTTCGGATTAGGCGGACTCAGCCGTCGTCCCGGCCTCGGCTCACGAGGTGTTCGAGGTACAGACCGTAGCCACTCTTCTTGAGCGGTTGCGCTCGTTCCAAGAGCTGGTCGTCGTCCAGCCATTCCATGCGCCATGCGATCTCTTCCGGACACGAGACCTTGAGCCCCTGCCGTGCTTCGATCGCTGAGACGAAAGCTCCGGCCGCGTGGAGGGACTCGAAGGTCCCGGTGTCCAGCCACGCAGTGCCGCGCGGAAGGAGCTCGACGGTGAGCGCATCGTCGTCCAGGTAGGAACGGTTCAGGTCCGTGATCTCCAACTCCCCGCGAGACGAAGGCTTCAGTGCCTTCGCGCGGTCCACAACGGTGCTGTCGTAGAAGTACAGGCCGGGGATCGCCCAGTTGGACCGGGGCTCCGCCGGCTTCTCCTCGAGCGACACGGCCCGCCCCTGGTCTCCCACTTCGACGACGCCGTACGCGCGCGGATCATCCACCCAGTATCCGAAGACGACTGCTCCGTCGGGGGAGGTCTTGTTCTGCAGACGAGTGCCCAGCCCGGGACCGTAGAAGATGTTGTCTCCCAGCACCAGCGCGCTGGGCTGGCCCTGCAGGAACTCCTCGCCCAGGACGAAGGCCTGCGCCAGCCCGTCCGGATTGGGCTGTTGGGTATAGGAGATCGAGACGCCGAACTTGGACCCGTCTCCCAGCAGAGTGGAGAAGGCCTGTGCGTCGTGGGGAGTGGTGATGACGAGGATCTCCCTGATTCCCGCGAGCATGAGCGTCGACAAGGGGTAGTAGATCATCGGCTTGTCCCAGACGGGCATCAGCTGCTTGCTGACGCCGTAGGTGAGGGGATGGAGACGGGAGCCGGTGCCGCCGGCCAGGATGATTCCGCGCATCTGCAGTCCTTCAGAGGGAGAGGGTTCGTGGAGGGGTCGTGTGGACAGGAGACAGGAGGCCCGCATCGATGAAACCGTCCACCGCTGATCGGAGTTGATCGGGAGCATCGTCTGGTGCGTCGTCGACCAGCGACATGCAGGCGTCGACAGCCTCTGCGATCGGGGTGGGCTCGCGGAACTGCTCGAGCAGGATGACCGCCATGCCCTCCAGCCTGATGACGGGACCATGCGGCAACGGGGCGATCCAGAGTGTGTCCTCCACGACCTCGGTCGCGGCGTCCGTTCGTTGCCATCCGGCCGGTGCCAGTGTCATCGTTCGCCTGCGATCCGGGACAGGACGTTGTCGATCTCGTCCGCAGCACGTGCTGCTTCGGAGTGACCCAAACGGTAGGGGTCTGCGATGTCGTCCTGACGTGTGAGCGCGGGGCGGAACAGAGTGCTGGGGAGAGGTGACCACGCAGCGGCGGCGGGGGACGCAACCAGGTCACGTGCATAGGGCTTCATGACGAAGGTTCGGTTCAGCAGATCGGGCCACTCCTCGGCGATGAATCCGCGATGCTCGCCCGTGGCGCAGAGGATGAGGTCGGCGCTCCGTGCCAGCGGCGCGGTCAATTGCTGGGCCGAGAACCCCTCGGAGCTCCCGCCTCGGCGGTCCAGCTCGACGGCCATCTGGTCGTCGACTCCCCACCCGCGCATGGCATGCGTTCCGGCACTGACGAACTCGACATCACTGACCAGGTGCTGCGCCCGCCTCTCTGCGTAGGCCGAGCGGCAGATGTTTCCTGTGCAGACGAAGAGGACTCTAGCCATGTGAGGAGTCTATCGAGGGGGTCGTCCGTTTCTCACACAAGCGCGCAACGAGGACGCCCACCCCAGTTCCGATCGCCCCGCCCGCTGCATTCAACGCGATGTCGAGTCCCTCCGGCGTCCTCTGGTCGAGGAAGAGGAACTGAGCTCCTTCGATGAGGACGCTGACGACGACGAGCACTGCGGCCCACCACCAGCGCGGGTGCAGCAACGTGAGGCCCAGGCCCAGCGGGACGAAGAGGACGATGTTCCAGATCGCATCCATCTGCTCCGGCGTCGTCGCATCGGGTATGAGCGAATGAGACCTCAACCACCACCAGATGCTGACGTTGAGGCGGTTGATGGCCCAGCCCGACGGGAAGAGAACGAGGACTGCGGCGACAACCGCACCACCCAGGAGGATTGCAGCCCCCACTGCCCTGCGGACGGTGGCTGCACGCATGCGCGGTCGGGGACTCTGCCTCACAGGTGATCCAACAGCACCCGAATGCGGTGGTCGAACGTGTGCTCTGCCAGAGTCCTCTTCTGCGCGGCCACGCGGATGGGATCCGTGCGGAGTGCGCCGCGAGCAATCCGCGTGCACAGGTCGACGAGGTGGTCGGTTCCGGAGTACGTGAGGACTTCCGTGCCGGGTTCGTAGAACTCCTCGACGTCTGCGCGGTCGATGAGTTGCACCCCGCCCACACCGCATGCCTCGAACGTGCGCATCGTGAACCCCTCTTGGTTCCAGTGAGAATTCAGCGTTGCGTCGGACCCGGACATCACGCCATAGGCCTGCGCGCGCGAGATATCCGGATGGGTGACGAACGGCATGGTCCGGAACCGGCGGGTCCTGATCCTGTCCGTCAGCCGTGATGACCACGTCTTGCCGTATGCGACGACCGGAACGCCTGCGGCATGAAGCGCGAGAAGTGCTTGTTCGCGGTTCGCATACCGGGCTCCGATGAATGTGGTGGCTCGTACTCTGCGATGCTCGACGTGCGAATGCTGGTCGAACGCGTTGGGCAGGTAGAACGCATCCACTCCGTCAGCCTGCAACCGGTCAGCATCGGGCGCGGAATAGGTTGCGATCGTCCCGATCCGCGCATTCTCGACGAAATCGTCTCGCATTCGACGGATCTCATCGTATGCCCAGGTGAGGAGCGGCACGCGGTGCTCATGGACTGCATCCCACCAGCGGGCCGACAGCTGATCTCCACGGATGACGACGACCGCGTCCGGTCTCACCTGCTGGAGCCGGCTGATGGCGAGGTCGGTGAGGTACTCAGCGATCCGATGTGTGACGCCGGGGTGGGGGAGCGAATGAGAGACTGCATTGGCTGTTCGTGCGAAGAACGGACCGGGCTGGTCGTACACGTGGGTGTGAACCGTCCATCCCTGCGCCTCGAATGCGGCGGACATGGCCTTCCAGTAGTCCTGGAACGCAGGCGAGACCAGCAAGAGGTTCTTCGTCATGGTCGGCCTTCCTCTTCCTCCGTCATGCCAGCTCGATTCACGGTCATGACAGAAGCTCCTCCGCGTGTGAGCGGATCTCATGGATGAATCGTTCTTCGGAGAATGACTCCGCATGCTGGATGATCTGCTGCGCGTTCCACTCGACATCGGCGGAGCTGCGGACAGTCGCCGCGATCTGATGAGGCGTGCTGCGGTCGAAGAGGAGTCCGGAGACTGAGTCTGCGACCGTGTCCAGGTACCCGCCCGCGCGGAGGGCGAGGACGGGGGTGCCGTACGCATTGGCTTCTACTGGCGTCAGTCCGAAGTCCTCGAAACTGGGCGCGATGAGTGCGGTCGCGTGAGCGTAGGCCCAGCGCATCTGGGCATCCGACACGTCTTCGGCGAAAGCGACACGATCCGAGGCGAGAGCGTGCAGTGCGTCCCGCTCCGGGCCGCGACCGATCACGAGCAGACGTTCATCCGGCAGCAGCTCGAACGCCCGGATGGCCTGATCGACGTTCTTGTACGGGAGGAGCCGAGAGACGAGGAGGTGGAAACGGAGGCCCGCCCCCAGCCAGTCGGCTGGTTGCTCGATGGGGTGCTGTTCTCCCGTCGCATCGACTCCCCCCGGCGGGAACAGGGGATCTGCGGAGAAGCCATACACCCGTTGGATCCGGCGGGAGATGAGAGTTGAGTTCGAGAGATAACGATCCGCTTGACGCGCGGCCTGTTGGTCCCAGCGGACGAGAGACGGTTGGAGCAGCTGGAGCGCCAGTCCGGACGGAGATGCGAGTGTGGGCCTGCCCAAGTACTCGTCGGCGAGGTAGAGCCAGCGGGCGGGGGAGTGGCAGTAGATCAGCTTCCGGCCGGTGGTGGGGAACCCGTGTGCCCATCCGGATGAGCTGACGATCGTGAGGTCGGCGTCGATCGACATGCGGTCGGCGAAAGGACGGAGAACGGGCAGCGCTCGACGATGGTCTTTCTGCAGGGCTGCGATTCGATTGAGCGGCGACGTGCGGATGGGGAGCGAGGCGAACTCCGGGTACGTTCCCGCCGGGTCGTACAGGAGCGTGTGGATCTGGGCATCGGGAAACGCCCGTGACAGGGAGAGGACGACTCTCTCCGCCCCTCCACGTTGGGTGAGGTAGTCGTGTGCGATCGCGATGCGAGGCCGGGTCATACAGCCCCCTCGATCCGGGAGAGGAGCGCCTCGAGTCGGGTGCGTCCCGCTTGTGGGCTGAAAAGTTCTTCCCACCGGCGCCGTGACGCATCGATGTGGTCGACGATCGCGCCTTGCTTCCGCTCGTCGGTGAAGCGGACGAGAGCGCGAGCCAAGTCGTCGACATCGCCGGCACGGACGATGTAGGAGTGATCAGCGCCCACGACCTCGGGCAATGCGCCGTCGTCGCTCACGATGACGGGCACGCGGGCGGACAGCGCCTCCGCGGCGACCAGTCCGAATGCCTCGCCCCAGTTCGACGGTACTACGAGGAGATCGATCGTGGAGAGAAAGTCGGCCGGGCTCACCCAGCCGTCTTGGACGATGGGGACGTGTGAAGCGGCGAAGACCGCCGATACTGTCCGTTCCTCATTGCGATCTCCGAAACGTGTCTCGCCGCCGATGTGAAGCTGCAGATCGATCTGTGGCGCGGCCGACTGAGCGGCGTTCGCCGCAGCGACGAGGTCGTGGATCCCTTTGTCGAGCGTCATCCGGCCCAGGAAACCCACGCGGATGGGGGTCTCGATAGGGCGTGGAACCGGTCCCTCAGTGTGCGTACTGAGGTCTTGAGTCCAGTTGGCGAGGACTTCGGCGCCGGGCACGCGATCGGCGACCCACTGGGAGGGCGCGATCACAGCAGTCGCGCGGTGCAGTGCTGCGGGGACGAGGGGCTGCAGGTGACGAGCCGGTACTTGGTGAAGATGGACGACGCGGTTCGATAGACCGCTGGTGGCGGTCGCAGGCAGGAAACCGTTCGCCCACAGCAGAGTGGGAGACTGCCGTCGCGCCCAGCGCCGCAGCGCTAGCAAATAATCGGCGCGGCCGCGCGAACGGATCCCGGCGACAAGGTGCCCAGCGCGGTGTGCCGACGACAGAAGTTCTGGCTGGTGCGACGGTGCAACGACGACAGGTTCATGACCCAATTCCTGGAGTGACCTCGCGACGTGGAGAAGCATGACTTCGCCACCGCCCATGAGCCCCTGATTCGAGAGCAGCAGAACTCTCATGACCGCAGCTCCTCGTAGACTGTTTCGATCTGGTCGATCATGTGCGCGATGCTGGGCCAGCCGGGAGGCAGGTTCGGACGGCTTTCCGTCGACAACGCCTGCTCCTCGATTCGGAATGCGACCTCGGCCTCGGCACCCGATGTCAGCGCCTGCGGCGGCAGGAACTCACTGTTACCACCCACATTGCTGGCGACGACGCCCAAGCCAGCAGCGACTGCGTCGAGGAGGGAGTAGGAGCAGTTCTCCCAGTCGGAGAGCTGCACCAGTACGTCGTGATCGCGCAGTGCCGATCGCGCGTCGATGAAACCGGGGAAGCTGACCGCCTCGTCAACACCCAGCTCTTTCGCGAGCAAGTGCAGATCCTGGCGGAGTTCACCTCCGCCTCCGATCGTCACAGTCCATCGTGCGTCGTCGGACCGAAGCCGGGCGAAGGCGTGGAGCAACAGGTCGATGCGCTTCTCCGGTGCCAGTCGTGACAGCACGAGAATGCGGCGCCCGATCGACGGCGTTCGTGGTGCCGCGTCCACGCCATTGTGGAGGACATGGATCGGGAGGTGCGCTCGCCATTGGCGACGCATCTCGTGTGCGGTCGCGTGGGACACGGCGATCGCGGCGTTGAACCGCGTCAGGCGGGCAGCGTGAAGCCGCGGCGTCAGCGCTTGGCGTACGGCGCCAGAATGATAAAGGTCGTGCTGTGCCGCGATCCCATGCTCGGTTGTGACCCGGTGGGTGCCTCGCGGGAGTGCCGCAGCAGCGAGGACGACGTCCGCGAACGCGAGGTGCGAGTGGACGACTGCGGGACGCAGGGAGCGCGTGATACGTGAGAGGGCACGTGTGGCCTTGACGGGGCCGTCGTCCACGCCCACGGGTGCGCTGATCACCGGAGCACCTGCACCGCGCAGCAGAGTCACGGCAGGTCCGGGAGGCACGACGAACACCAGCCGATGTCGATCCATGCCTGTCTGCGCCACGTCGATGGCGTGGCGCAGCACCCCGCCCACATCGCTGACGGGGAGGCACCAGAGAGCGAGCGGTCGCACGCTCATGGTGTCACCTCACGAACGATGGAGGAGACGACCTCGGCCGACGTACCCGGTATCAACGAGGGGTCGAGCTGCGTCGGTCTGTCGGGCCACCGTCCGATCTGATATCGCTCCCAGAAGGCTTCGAGCCACTGGGGCGGTCGGACCGCAAAGCCGTACGTGTGCAGACCTGCTGCGGCGGCTTCGAGGAGACCGGTGGAGAACATGCTGACGACCGGGCGTCGCTCAGCGGAGAGCGCGGGACCTCCGGATTCGAATGTCACACCTGCGGTACGGAGAAGTCTGTGGGCGGCGCGTGCCAGCGCAGACTGTTCGGATGGGTGCGGACGGTATTCGGCGCCGGTGCGCCTGCAGAAGTACACCGCCGTCCCGACCTTGGTGCGCCACGGCAGTTCTGCACCGTGCATCTGGCCGAGGAAGAGCGGACGGTCCAGCGACGATCCTCCCGTCTTCGTGGACGCGTCCTCCCTCGCCCACACCAATGGTGGCGCGCCCACGGTGGCGGTCGAGATATCCGCACGCGCTGCGGACCAGTAGACGGCGTCCGCGTCGCTCCACGCCAGCAAGTGTGAGCCGACAGCGAGAGGCGGAGTGAAGGGGGTGAGGAGCCCGTGCTGCAGGATCGTGAAGCGGCCGCCGCTGCGTCGGCTGGCGCGCCAAGCTGACTGACCGACGCGGGCGAAATGACCGATGGAGAGGTAGACCGCTGCGTGAAGCAGCTGTGGGTCAAGCGCCTCTGTCGGTGCGGCGATCTCTCCGCGCAGGCGAGCATCGCCGGCGTCGACGACCGCAACGGTCGTTCCCTGTGCACGCAGAGTTCGGATTACTGCGGCGAAGGTGCGCACCATGGGCGGGTTCGTGGTGTCGAAGGCGACGATCACCTCGGCATCCGGAGGACCCGTGATCATGAGGGGCGTGACAGAATGCTCGGCCGACGCAGCGTGACGTGCACGGTTCGCCCACCGGCTGAGTCTCCGCTGTCGATCCTGCCACGCTTGCCACCGCTTCAGATCGTGCGTGAAGAGCGGTTCTCCGACCCCTCGCGTCACTGGGAGGCCTGGGAAATGAGAGACAGCTCCTCACGGAGCGTCGTGAACGGTGTGACTGCAGGATTGCGCAGGCGCCGAGCTGCATTCACGACAGCATTCGCTGCTGAGGCCGCGGTGAGACCAAGGCGGAGGACCGTGGGGTTCGTCCACTTTCGGGCGTAGACGAACCGTGACCGTGTCACCCACAGGGTTCGGAGCGTCGAGTCGGTCGAACCGCCGCCCTCGTGGACGAGAGTGATCCTCCCGATGCGGACGCGCGGCAAGCCCAGCAGTGAGAACCGCATCTGCAGATCCACTTCCTCGCTGTTCATGTGGTACGACTCGTCGAATCCTCCGACCGCGTGGAACCAGTCGGTGGGCACCAGCAGACACGCACCCACCAACCAATCCACCGGGGTGTCCTCCTCACCCACGGCGGACAGGTCGTGGCCGACCGCGCGGTGGAGGGCAGGCAGATGGCGCAGGCGCACCAGAGGGCTGAGCCATTCCGCGATGTGGTGGCGGGGCTGTTGGAACCGGCGTGCGGAGAACGACTCGTTTCCGTCCTCATCGACCATGCGCGGTCCCGTTATCGCGGGCATCCACGGGGCGGACAGATCGACGAAATCACGGATGAAACCGTGGGGCAGCTGCACGTCGGAGTTGAGGATGAGCATGAGCGGGGTCGACACCAACGCAGCGCCCGCGTTGACCGCTGCGCCGAATCCGCCGTTGCGGGTCCGCCGTGTGACGGTCACTCCACGGTAATCCGTGGGAAAGGGGCGAGGTGATTCGTCGTCGGTGACGATGATCTGCGACGCGGGAAGTCCGTCGTCCAGAAGGAAATCGATGACCGGCATCGTCGCCAGCGGGTCTCCGTAGAAGGGGATGACGACGGAGACCTCGGACAAGGATCCGTGCATAGCGGTCACGTCTTCCGACGCTGCTGGGCGCGAGCCTCACGCCGTGATGACGGTGCCGTACCGTTCGATGCTGTGGCGTCAGCTGACGGAATCACGGGCACGGCGCCGGTCGGGGGCTCGCTGTGGGGAGTGTCAGAGGTCGACGGGATCCCGGACGAGCGATACGACGGTACCGGTCTGACGGCGGGCTGGGTGATCTCCTCGACGCTGCCGGTCTTCGATGCCTTCTTCCGCAGCTTCTTGTCGCCGTAGTAGTAGTAGCTCTTCTGATACTTGCCGTAGCCGTACCCGTACTCCGCGTCTCCGTAAACCAAACGGCCGATGGCCTTGGTCGACGACTGGTTGAGCACCGTGCCCAGGATCGGAGAGCCCACCTTGTCGAGGTTTCCGAACGCCCGAGTGAGGTGCTCCTGCGTCGTCTCACCCGCGTGGACGACGACGATCGCTCCGTCGGTGTGCACACTCAACAGGACAGCGTCGGTCACAGGAAGCAGTGGCGGAGCATCGATGATGACGAGCGCCTCTGCGCTGAGGCGCTCGATGATCTCCTTCATCTTCCGCGACCCCAGCAGTTCGGAGGGGTTGGGCGGGAGCTGGCCCGCTGGGATGACGAACAATCCCTCGACGGGTGTGGCCGTGATGACCTGGGACAGGTCGACAGCGCCCGCGATGACCTGCGTCAGCCCCACTGTTCCGTCGACCTGGAAGGAGTGGTGCACGGTCGGCCGCCGGAGGTCCGCGTCGACCAGGACCACTCGTTGGCCTGATTCCGCAACGACGCGTGCCAGGTTGCCCGCGATCGTCGACTTGCCCTCACCCTGGAACGATGAGGTGATGACGATGGCCTGTGGGGGACTGTCCACGTTCACGTAGCGCAGGTTCGTCCGCAGCTTCCGCAGCGCCTCGCGGGCTGCGAAATCGTCCGGCTCGTCGATGAGGCCCTCTTCACGTTTCACTGCGGGAGCGGAGGGCAGGACCGCCAGATTCGGATGCTCGGTGATTGCCTCGAGGTCGCGTGTCGTGCGGATGCGCGTGTCGATCCGGAACCGGTAGTACGCGAAGCTGTAGCCCAGAAGGAGGCCGATGCCTCCCCCGGCCAGCACGAATGCGGAGTAGTTCGGAGAGACGGGGGAGCCGGGCAGTCCTGCATTCTGGTAGGGCTCCAGCGTGACCGGCGGGTTCTCGCGGACCTCGCCGCCGTTCTGCATCTTGTTGGCCTCTTCCGCGACTGCCTCGATTGCGGCATTGGCCCTCTGTTGTGCCTTCTCCGCCGTCTCCGCACGCGCGACGACGGTGATGATCGGCATGTTCGGGTCGACGGTCGCCTCGAGAGAACCGGCGATGGCTCCGGCGCTGTCCTCGGTCTCCGTGCGCTCTGCGACGCCCTCAGCGACTGACTGGGTGCCGAAGAGGGGGACGTAGGTCTGGGCGACCGACAGAGTGGCGGTGTTCAGATTGCTGATCCCCTGAGCGTCACCGCCGGTGCTGGCAGTCACCACATAGCCCAGAGCGGAGGCCTCGAACACCTGCGGGCGCGTCAGTGCGACGCCGAAAGCGATCACAGCGCCCACGACGGCGCACGCGGCGATGAGAACCGCATGCCGGATCGTCATGCGCAGGAAGTCTGAGACTGTCATCGAGTAGTCCTCGTCACGAGAGTTTTTCAGGGAGGAAAGGCGACCTTCATCGTACCGTGATCGGACCATCGCACTGCGCGAGTCGTGAAAGCTGTGGTGCGGGGGACTGGGCCGGGGGGAGCGGTAGGCTGTCTTCGCAGAGTCCGTCTATCGCATGAGGTGATCGCAGTGCCAGCTCTGGTCGTCGTGGGAGCCCAATGGGGCGATGAAGGCAAGGGGAAGACGACGGACATCCTGGGGACCCGCGTCGATTACGTCGTGAAGCCCAACGGAGGGAACAACGCAGGCCATACCGTCGTGGTCGCCGGGGAGAAGTACGAGCTGAAGCTCCTTCCAGCCGGAATCCTGTCGCCCAACGTGACCCCTGTGATCGGCAATGGAGTCGTCGTGAACCTCGAAGCGCTCTTCGAGGAGATCGACATGCTCGAATCACGTGGCGCCGACACCTCCAGGCTTCGCGTCTCGGCTGGCGCGCACCTCGTTGCCCCCTACCATCAAGTACTCGACAAGGTGACGGAGCGCTTCCTGGGTAAGAGGGCTATCGGCACGACCGGCCGCGGAATCGGCCCCGCGTACTCGGACAAGGCCGGGCGCCTGGGGATCCGAGTGCAGGATCTGTTCGACGAGTCGATCCTGCGGCAGAAGGTGGACGGTGCACTCCGCCAGAAGAATGAACTGCTCGTCAAGGTCTACAACCGCCGTGCGGTCCTCACAGACGAGATCGTGGAGTACTTCCTGTCGTTCGCGGCGCGGCTTGAACCCTACGTGTCAGACACGTCGAAACTCGTGAACGACGCTCTGGACCGCGATGAGCTGGTCGTCATGGAGGGCGGTCAGGCGACGATGCTGGACGTTGACCACGGCACCTATCCATTCGTCACCTCGTCCAACCCGACTGCCGGTGGTGCCTGCGTGGGCGCGGGGATCGGCCCCACGCGGATCGATCGGGTCGTGGGCATCGTGAAGGCCTACACCACGCGTGTGGGTGCGGGGCCGTTCCCCACCGAGCTGTTCGACGAGATGGGCGAGCACTTGCAGAAGAAGGGTGGGGAGTTCGGTGTCAACACCGGACGGCCTCGCCGCTGCGGATGGTACGACGCGGTCGTTGCCCGCTACGCGGCGCGGGTGAACGGCTTCACGGACTATGTCCTCACCAAACTCGACGTGTTGTCAGAGCTCGAGACGATTCCCGTGTGCGTCGCGTACGACGTGGATGGTGTGCGCCATGACGAGATGCCCATGACGCAGACCGGTTTCCACCACGCGAAGCCCATCCTGGAACATTTCCCCGGATGGCAGGAAGACATCTCCGGTGCAAGGACGTTCGATGAGCTCCCGCCAAACGCTCAGGCATACGTGGAGGCATTGGAGCGCCTGTCGGGATGCCGCATCTCCGTGATCGGAGTGGGACCTGACCGCGAGCAGTCGATTGTGAGGCACGACCTCATCGACTGACGCAGCGATGCTCAACGGGGTCGCGTGGTGCGAAGCGGTTTCAAATCCGGTCCTTGTTCGTCGCGCAACGCGACCAGCTCTGGATCGGTGGTTTCTGCGTACATCGCGTAAGCAAGGGCCAGCCCCCACCAGAGTGTGAAGAACACTTCGCCCAGCCGCGACGCGCATAGCAGCAGTGCGACCGCAAGAGCCTGAGATGCGAGGAGTTCGTGGCTCATCAGTGATTTGAACGGACGGCCCATGACGACGAGTGTGGTCAATACCGCAAAGGCCAGCCACACATATCCGCCCTCGACCTGCGCACTCCAGAACGAGTTGTGGAAGAACCACGTCCGGTCATCCAAGAACACATAGGCCTCACCTAGGCCGGTGCCATACCACGGGCTTTCGTCGACTTTGATCTGGGACGCTGCATCGATGCGCCCGCGCAGGAGGTCAGAACCGGCGCGATCCTCGAAAGCCCCGACCTGGGCGTAATTGTTCTCTATGAAGTCGATGACCCAGAACATCCCGATTGCCAGAACCCATTTGACAATGTTGGGGAGTTTTGGCGACAGAAGCACCCAGAGAATCGCGAACGCGAAAGCTGCCATCGATGTCCGAGAACCCGTGAGCCACAGGCACCCCAATGTAATGACCACCGTCATCGATCTGGAGACATACGACTTCTGAAAGGCGAAGACAAGAATGCCCAGGACGCAGTACGCGAGCCCTGCTACGTTCTTATCGCTGATGAGACCCGTCAGGTAGTCCCCGTAGACTGCGGAATACGCGACACCGAGGACATAGTTCGCAGGGACGTTCACGAGCAACGCCGCGGCGAAACCGTAGACAGTCGCTTTGAGGCTGATCCTTCCGGAGGCCAGGCAGAGCGCATAGGCGACGGTAGCGACGATGCGGATCAGCCGGAGCCTCCAGTCCGCGGCGTCGGGGGACGGGACTGCGGCCGCGGACACGACGGCGATATAGATGAAGCCAGCGCAGAAGACGGGGATCACAACCCGGGTGACCCGCAGTTCGTGAACTGGTGCGCGGAAGAACGCGATGGTGACCAGCCCTGCGATCAGGAGTTCTTGCGTGGGAACCCCACCCGCAGCGGGGATGAGCCCGGCGACGACGATGAGCGCGAACCCAGATAGGAAGTCGAAGAGGTTGAGGTCGCCGACGTCCTGCGCACCCGCCTTCAGACGGTCGCGCAAGCGCGCGCCGTGGTGCGCCGATGACTTATACGCGCGGTCGTCGGCCATCCTGCTCCTGCCGTCCTCGTATCAACCGAACTGGCGCGGCAATGTGCCCTGGTGGGCGGCCGCCAGTTCCTCCAGACCGATCGAGAAGTGATCGACGAACTCCAGTGCGTTCGGGTGCTCGTCGTCGCCCACATCGGTCATACCGATGCGTACGAACGGGATACCGCGAGCAGTGCACATGTCGGAGAATCGCACTTCTTCGCTGCGCGGCACAGCGACAATGGCGCGAGCGGTCGACTCGGAGTACAGCGCGGTGAAGAGGTCGATCCCGTCGCGCTCCAGCAGTTCCGTGACCCAGATCCGTGCGCCCGTGCCCCACCGGAGCGCGGATTCCACAAGGGCCTGCGCCAGCCCGCCCTCCGACAGGTCGTGGGCCGCGTCGATCATGCCGTCGCGGGACGCGTTGATGAGGATCTCGCCCAGCAGCTTCTCGTCCTCAGGCCGGTACTGCGGCGGGACACCGCCCAGGTGGCCGTGGACCACATCCGCCCAGGCGGAGCCGTCCAGCTCGTCCTGCGTCGTGCCCAGCAGGTAGATCGTTTGCCCCGGGGAGCGCCAGCCGCTGGGCGTCGCACGCAGCACGTCGTCGAAAACTCCCAGTACTCCTACGACAGGCGTGGGGTGGATCGCGGTGGTGCCCGTCTGGTTGTACATCGACACGTTCCCGCCAGTGACCGGAATCCCGAAATCGACGCACGCGGAGGAGAGCCCTTCGACGGTCTGCGCGAACTGCCACATGATCTCCGGGTCCTCCGGCGACCCGAAATTCAGGCAGTCGGTCACGGCCAACGGGCGTGCACCTGCGGTCACGATGTTGCGGTGGGCTTCCGCAAGTGCGAGCTGGGCTCCCAGAGCCGGATCGAGATAGCTGAACCGTCCGTTCGCGTCGGTGGCCAGTGCGATCCCCCGTCCGGTCTCCTCATCGACACGGATCACGCCTGCATCGTCAGGGAACGCGAGTGCCGTGTTGCCCTGGACGTAACGGTCGAACTGAGAGGTGATCCAGTCCTTCGCACACAGGTTGGGAGACGCGGCGAGGTCGAGGACCGTCTGACGGAGTTCGTCGTCGGTCGCCGGCTTCGCAAGGCCGGCCGCATCCACCGTGTTGGCGCGAGTCGCTTCCGTCCAGCTGGGCCGGGACATAGGGCGGTCGTACACCGGTCCATCATGTGCGACGGAACGTGGCGGAACGTCGACGATGATGTCGCCCTGCCACTCGATGACGAGACGCCCGGTGTCGGTGACCTCACCCAGAACGCTCGCCTCGACCTCCCACTTGTCCGTGATGGCGAGGAACTCGTCCAGCTTGTCCGGGCGGACGACTGCCATCATCCGCTCCTGCGACTCCGACATGAGGATCTCCTCAGGCGTGAGCGTGGGGTCGCGCAGCAGAACCTCCTCGAGGTTCACATGCATCCCGCCATCGCCGTTCGACGCCAGCTCGGACGTCGCACAACTGATGCCCGCAGCGCCCAGGTCCTGGATGCCCTCCACGGTGCCGGCGCGGAACAGCTCCAGGCAGCATTCGATGAGGACCTTCTCCGCGAAGGGATCGCCCACCTGGACGGCCGGTCGCTTCGACGGCTTCGAATCGTCGAAGGACTCGGATGCGAGAATCGAGGCTCCGCCGATCCCGTCGCCACCGGTGCGTGCGCCGAAGAGCACGACCTTGTTGCCGGTGCCGGATGCGTTGGCCAGGCGGATGTGCTCGTGGCGCATGACTCCCACGGCCAATGCGTTGACAAGGGGGTTGCCCTGGTAGCTGGAGTCGAAGACGGTCTCACCGCCGATGTTGGGGAGCCCCAGGCTGTTGCCGTAACCGCTGATTCCGCCAACGACGCCGGGGAGGACCCGGGCGGTGTCCGGGTGATCGATCGCCCCGAAGCGCAACTGGTCCATGACTGCGACGGGCCGTGCGCCCATCGAGATGATGTCGCGGACGATCCCTCCCACGCCGGTGGCGGCGCCCTGGTAAGGCTCGACGTAGCTGGGGCTGTTGTGGCTCTCCACCTTGAACGTCACGGCCCACCCGTCGCCGATGTCGACGACGCCCGCGTTCTCACCGATGCCGACGAGGAGGTTCTCCTTCATCTCGTCAGTCACGTTCTCGCCGAACTTCCGCAGATGCACCTTGGACGACTTGTACGAGCAGTGCTCCGACCACATGACGGAGTACATGGCCAGTTCCGCGGAGGTGGGGCGGCGTCCCAACACCTCCTTGATCTGCTGGTACTCATCCTTCTTGAGACCCAGTTCCGCGTACGGCTGCTCGACGTCAGGAGACTGTGCGGCGAACTCGACGGTCTCCTTCACAGTCTTGTCCGACGATGCGCCAGTGGAAGCTGTAGTGGTCATCGCAGTAGAACGCCCCTTCGGCAGAGTCCCAGGTCGGTATCCACCCCATCGTAGCCGCACCGATGCGCCGGAATGCGCCCCGTCATCGACGGTGCAGGAGTTCCGCTACCATCGCGGCCATGGCCACCCCCAAGATCCTCCTCTTCTACGTCTTCACGCCGCTCGCGGACCCTGAGGCCGTCCGTCTGTGGCAACTGGCACTCGCAGAGAAGAACTCACTGACAGGCCGCGTGATCGTGTCGCGTCAGGGCATCAACGCAACGCTGGGAGGGGACGTCTGGGATCTCAAGCAGTACGCGAAGGTGACGAAGTCATACGCACCGTTCCGCGACGCCGACATCAAGTGGTCGGACGGAACCGGTGACGACTTCCCTCGGCTGAGCGTCAAAGTGCGTGATGAACTCGTCACCTTCCAAGCGCCGGACGACATCGTCGTGACCGCGGACGGAGTCCGGGGCGGTGGCACTCATCTGAGCCCCGCGGCCCTTCACGAACTCGTCGAGGAGCGCGGCGACGATGTCGTCTTCTTCGACGGTCGGAACTCAATGGAGGCGCAGATCGGTCGGTTCCGCGACGCGGTGGTACCGGACGTCCGGACGACACGAGAGTTCCTCGACGAGATCGAATCCGGGCGCTACGACCATCTCAAGGGGAAGCCGGTGGTCACCTACTGCACGGGCGGCATTCGGTGCGAAGTGCTGAGCGTCCTCATGAAGAACCGCGGATTCGATGAGGTGTACCAGCTCGACGGAGGGATCGTCCGCTACGGAGAGGCGTATGGCGACACCGGTCTGTGGGACGGATCGCTCTATGTCTTCGACAACCGGATGCACATGGAGTTCAGTCCGGAGGCCCAGTCGTTGGGTTCGTGCGTGGGGTGCGGTGAGCGGACACCGCTCTTCGTCAACTGCTCGAACCAGGACTGCCGTACCCAGTATCTGCGCTGTGAGGCGTGCACGGCCCACGGCCGTGCCGTGACCTGCGGCGTCTGCACAGTGCCGGCTTGACGCGGGCTCCGTGCCTCAGCGACCGAAGAGGCGCTTGAAGAAGCCCTTCTTCTCTGGTTGCTCGTCCACCTGCTCTGACTGCGGCACTGCCTCAACAGGGCTGGGGCTGTCGGAGGGAGCGGTCTGCTCGGCGGGCGACTGCTGAGTGGCCGGAGACGCCGGGTCTTGCGCGGGGGTTTCGTCGGCCTCAACCGCGTCAGCGCCATCGTCATCGGGGACCTGCGTCGTCTCCGCCGGAGTGGCGGGAGCCTCGACCGTCATTTCTTCGACCCGCTTCGACGGGCTCGAGGCGACCAGTGGCTCCTCGCCTTCGTCGACGGCGAGTTTTCCGAAGGCCGCGGTTCCGGCGACGTGACCGGCAGCTTCGTACTGCTCGGCGGCCTCACCTTCGAGCGGCTGATGTGCTTGGCACGAGGAGACCCTGCCGGCATCGTCGAAGGTCACGTCCGCGGACCCGTCCGCGCACAGCAGACGGACACCGCCGTCTGGCAACGGTGCGGTCCGCAGGCCGCGCAGTTCCGCGTACGCGGACAACGCTGTGCGATGGTCCGACACGTCCGTGGTGGTGATCGCGGACGCCAGGGCCTTGACGACCGGCTTGAGTTGGGGCTCTCCCGGGTCCAGCCTGGAGTCGTCCACCAGCACCCAGACGGTCGTACCGCCGCCCGCTGGCACCGGATAGTGCGCCCATGCTCCGGTGATCGCCTTCGCCGCCAGTGTGTAAGCGGTCGGCGTCTCTGCGGACTCCACCGGCAGCTCGGGCTGCGTGAGCTCGGTGATGTCGCGCGCGGCTCCGTACTCTCGGATCTGCTGGGACAGCGCGATGACCGGTGTCGGGAATCCGTTGAGGTTGTCCCATCCCCAATGCCAGGTCCGATCGGCCCGCCGGTCGACGGAGGACCCGATCATGTGCGGCCGGAAGTCGACCGGATCATCACCCGTGAACCGCAGGCGCGGAGCCGCAGAGAAGTCGATGTCGAAGTCGCTGCCCGCGATGAGCACGCCGAACTTCTGCTGGACCTCTGCGGACAGAATGGCGGAACGGTCGACCAGCGCCTGGAGGGAATCGTTCATGCGCCCCACACTAGTGGAGCGTCCGGATCACTTCTGGAGCAGGCTGGTGAGCACGGAGGTGAAGAACGGCTGCCCGTCGACACCCGCACGCATGCCCAGAGCGGAATCCGTGCCGAACCCGGCCTCGACAGCATGCTCCGGGTGCGGCATGAGCCCCACGACGTTGCCCGCCTCGTTCGTGATACCGGCGATGTCTCGCTGCGAACCGTTGGGATTGAGCTCGTGGTAGCGCGCAATGACTCGGCCCTCTCCCTCGAGTCGATCCAGGGTCGGGGTATCCGCAACGAAGCCGCCCTCGCCGTTCTTCAACGGGATGGTGATCGTCTGTCCCGCAGCGAAGTCGCGCGTCCACGCCGTCTCCGCGTTCTCGATGACCAGGTCCTGGTCACGGCACACGAACTTCTGGTGGTCATTGCGGATGAGCGCACCGGGCAGCAGGTGCGATTCGCACAGAACCTGGAAGCCGTTGCAGATGCCCAGCACCGGCATGCCGCCCTTGGCCGCATCGACGACCGCAGTCATGAGCGGGGCGAAGCGGGCGATCGCGCCGCAGCGCAGGTAGTCGCCATAGGAGAAACCGCCGGGCAGGATCACCGCGTCCACACCGAACAGCGACTCGCTGCCGTGCCACAGCGCGACCGCCTGCGCGCCGGACAGGGTGACAGCGCGCATCGCGTCACGCTCATCAAGCGAACCGGGGAACTGGACGACGCCGATCGTGAGTTCCTGGGCGCCGGGAATCGTGCCGGTCTCGCCCGTGCCGCCCACCAAAGGTGTCGCGGTATCCATCGCCACGCGTGCGCTCATCGGTCGTCGACCTGGTCGTCCGCCGCGCGAACGGACACGACGTCCTCGATGACGGGGTTCGACAGAAGAGAGGTCGCCGCCTCGCGTGCGGTCGCCAGTGCCTCCTCCGTGACGTCGCCGTCCACTGAGAGATGGAAGAGCTTGCCCTGGCGGACAGCGGAGAATCCGGTCAGTCCCATCCGCTCCAGACTCGTGCCGATCGCCTTGCCCTGGGGGTCAAGGATCTCTGGCTTGGGCATGACTTCGACGACGATGCGACCCATGCGCGCGTGCTCCTTCTGCGGTGGAAAGACGTGATGGAGTTCAGTCTAGTCTGCGTCCTGGGCGGGAGAAGCATGAGCACCAGACCCCGACCATCAGAAGGTGCGCTTCAGATTCTGCTCTGTCTGCTGACCAGCGAGGCTGGCGGCCTCGACCCCGGAAGCGACGAGCTTCTCAGCGATATAGCGAGGCAGGAAAGGGATGACGCAGTCGATCGCGGCCCCGGCCTTTTCAACGGTTCCGGTGGAGAGCACTGTCGATTCGAGGGCGACGAGTTGTTCCCACAGTGTCGACGACCTGGTCTCTTCGACTGCCTGACCGTTCAATGCGGTGGGGTGCTTCTCATCGAACAGCCTGCGGGCTGCTCCTGAGTAATACGCGCGCTTCATGCGGACCCGAGTCGTGACAGCGGCCGCGTTGTGGGTGGTCTCAGCCGCCGGCGCCAGGATCACTCGGACGCCTGCTTGCCGCAGCCGGAACCCGTAATCGATGTCCTCCCAACCGTAAGCGCTGTAATCCGCGTCGTACTCGCCGACGCGGTCGTAGGTCGCTCGCGTGACTGAGCTGTTGCCCGCCCAGTAGACCCACGACTCGCCCACGGGGCGTGTGTATGCCTCCTCCCGAAAGCGGACGTCGCGCGGCCTCCCGTAGACACGGGCGTACCGGGTGTCGGAGAAGCGGTTCCGGTACAGCCCCACGACTCCCGCATTCGCGTTCTGCTGGTGCGTCTCGACATGGGCGTCGACGAACTCGGGGGCGGGTTCCAAGTCGTCGTCGCACCGAATGAGCACGTGTCCGCGGGCCTCGGCGAATCCTGCGTTGAGCGCGGCCACCCGCCCTCGGTTCTCCGGGAACTCGACGATGCGCAGCCGGTCCCCGAACGCCGCAATGAACCGTTCGACCGCGATCCGCGATCGGTCGATGTCGCCGTCCAGGACGATGATGACCTCGAAGTCGTCCCGTTCCTGCCGGTGCAGTCCCCCCAGCAGGATCGGCAGGCGCCGCACACCGCCGCGCGAGGGCACGACGACGCTGGCGGCCGGCGACGCGCTCGTCACGCCGGGAACTCTCGCCCCGTCAGACGCGTGAAGGCGTCGAGGTACCGCTGGCGCGTCCGCTCGACGACATCCGCCGGCAGGGGCGGAGGGGGCACGTCCCCGGACTTGTCCCAGCCGGACTCTGCTGATGTCAGCCAGTCGCGGACGAACTGCTTGTCGAAGCTGTCCTGCGCTTCGCCCGCCACGAACGACTCCGCGTCCCAGAAGCGAGACGAATCGGGGGTCAGCACCTCGTCCGCCAGCACGATCGCACCCTGCGCGTCCCGTCCGAACTCGAACTTCGTGTCCGCCAGCAAGATGCCCCGCTCCGCGGCGATCTGACGCGCCCGCTCGAACACCTGCAGCGTGAGGTCCCGCAGGCGCTCCGCGTCCTCCTCGCCCAGCAATCGCACGGTCGCGTCGAAGTCGATGTTCTCGTCGTGATCGCCCACCGCGGCCTTCGTTGCCGGGGTGTAGATCGCGGGGTCCAGCGGGCTCGCCTCGCCCAGGCCCTCCGGCAGCGCATTGCCGCCCACCGTGCCGCTGGCGCGGTAGTCGGCCAGGCCGGATCCCGTCAGATGCCCGCGCGCCACGCACTCGACGGGGAACATGTCCAGACGCGTGCAGATCATGCCTCGTCCGGCCACCTCCTGCGGCACATCGACGCTCACAACATGGTTGCCCACCAGATCGGCCGACTGGTCGAACCACCACAGGCTCAGCCCCGTCAGCACCTTCCCCTTGTCAGGGATCTCCGTGGGCAGCACCCAGTCGTAGGCGCTGATTCGGTCGGAGGCGACCATGAGCACCTCCGTCGCCAGCTCCAGCGCCTGCTCACCTTCGCGGATGTAGAGGTCGCGCACCTTCCCGGAGTACGCGTGCACCCAGCCGGGCACGGCTGGCGCGCTCGCCTCCTCAGTCGCGGACTCCGCCACCGCCGAGGCCCCGGGCACCGTGATCTGCCCGCGCTCGGCCTTGAGCGCGATGTCGGTCCGGTGCTGCACGCCGTCCCAGCTGATGTAGCCGGCCGCTTCGTAGGCGCGGGCTCGCGCCGCCGCCAGATCATCGCCCAGCGCGACGACGGACAGGACCCGTCCGCCACTGGTGACGAACTGGCCGTCGGCGTCCTTCGTCGTCCCCGCATGCAGGACGTCCACGTCGGGAAGCGCCAGCGCCTCCTCGAGCCCCGCGATCGGGTCGCCTGTCTGCGGAGCGTTCGGATAGTCCGCCGCGGCCAGGACGACCGTGACCGCGGGGCGCGGATCCCACTCGAGTGCGGGGTGATCGGACAGCGTGCCCTGCGCGGCGGCCAGCAGCAGCCCGCCCAGCGGAGTGCGCAGGCGCGTCAGGACGGACTGCGTCTCCGGATCGCCGAAGCGCACGTTGAACTCGATGACCCTCATGCCGCGGGAGGTGAGCGCCAGTCCGCAGTACAGGAGGCCCACGAACGGGCTTCCGCGTCGGGCCATCTCCTCGACGACCGGCTGGGCCACACGGGCGATCACGTCGTCCTCCAGGCCCGCGGGGACCCAGTCCAGCGGTGAGTACGCGCCCATTCCCCCGGTGTTGGGGCCGGCGTCGTCATCGCCGATCCGCTTGAAGTCCTGTGCGGGGGACAGGGGGACAGCCGTGGTGCCGTCGCAGACGACGAAGAGGGAGACCTCCGGCCCGTCCAAGTACTCCTCGATGACGACGCGGTCGGCCGCTGCCAGGCAGCTCTCCGCATGCGCCAGCGCCTCGGCACGGTCCTCGGTGACGACGACACCCTTCCCGGCCGCCAGGCCGTCGGCCTTGACGACGTAGGGAGCGCCGAAGCGGTCCAGTGCTTCCGCTGCCTGCGCGGGATCAGTGGCGGCCACCGCCTGCGCGGTCGGCACCCCCGCCGTCTCCATGACCTCCTTCGCGTAGGTCTTCGACCCCTCGAGGGTCGCGGCCTCCTGGCCGGGGCCGAACACGGGGAACGACGCCTCGCGCAGCGCATCCGCGACGCCGGCGACCAGTGGGGCCTCAGGGCCCACCACGATGAGGTCGACGTCCAGTTCGCGGGCCAGCGCCACGGCGGCCTGCGGGTCTGTCTGGTCCAGCGGGCGGGTGTCGCACAGCAGGTCGATGCCTGGGTTCCCGGGTGCGGCGATCACCGCGCCGACCTGCGGGTCGCGGGACAGGGCAGAGACGAGGGCGTGTTCGCGGGCGCCGGAACCGATCACAAGTACCTTCACGCGTCTCACAGTAGTCGGTGCGGCGCGCCGGTGTCCGTGAAGGGGCACAGGGTTCGAGGGCTAGAATCGCCGTGTCCGTGTCCCTGAGGAGAGCGCTTCCACTCGATGAGCAAGAGTTCCGAACTGGCGGAGAAGGCCGAACGTTTCGGCCTCGCCCGCGTCGGTGCCCGACCACCCCTCCCCACCTACCTCAAGCAGGTCTGGGAGCGTCGGGACTTCACCCTGTCCCTGGCCCGGTACCGGATCCAGAGTGAGAACGAGCGCAATCGGCTGGGGATGGCGTGGGTGCTTCTGCGCCCCAGCTTCCAGGCGCTTGTCTACGGAACCGTGTTCGGCTTCATCATGACCGGGGCCAGCCGGCCGGACAATTTCGTGTCGTTCCTGGTGATCGGTGTCTTCTCGCTGGAGTTCTTCAACTCGTCGATGAACGGCGGTGCGAAGGCGATCATCTCCAACACGAGCCTCGTGCAGTCCCTGCCGTTCCCCCGCATGGTGCTGCCCGTGGCGAAGGTCCTGGAGAACCTCATGAACTTCATGCCCACGCTGGCACTGATGTTCATCCTCGCGATCATCTTCGGCTCGCGCCCCGACTGGTCCTGGTTCCTCTTCATCCCCCTCGTGCTGCTCTTCACGATCTTCAACCTGGGGATCGCCTTCATCTTCTCGCGACTCACGGTCCACTTCCGCGACCTCAGCCAGCTCATCCCCTTCGTCTCGAGGATGATCTTCTACACATCGGGGGTGTTCTTCGATCCCAGCCGTCTGCTCGAGGGACGGCCGCCCATCTTCGCGGCCATCTACGACTGGCACCCGTTGCACAACGTGCTCTCGATCGCGCGCGGGATCCTGCTCGAGGACCATGAGATGCCCGTCGAGTACTGGTTCAACTTCAGCGTGTGGGCGGTCGTGATGGTGTCCGTCGGCACGGTCTTCTTCTGGAAGGCGGAGGAGCGCTATGGCCGAGCCAACTGACGCGGGGGCCCGTGATGGGGTGACGGCCGAGGATCCGGTCGTCATCTGCGACGACGTGCACGTCGAGTACAGCACCCTCGCGACGGGCAAGAAGGCGACAGCGTCGAGTGTGGGCGGTCTGCTGAACCGCGGCCGGTCGCTGCAGACGGTGCATGCGCTCAAAGGCGTCTCCTTCGTCGCGAACGCCAATGAGTCGATCGGCATCATCGGGACCAACGGGTCCGGCAAGTCGACGCTCATGCGGACGATCACCGGGCTCACACCCGCCACTCGGGGAGCCGTGTACGCGAAGAGCCGGCCTAACCTGCTGGGCATCGGTGCGGCTCTGTTGAACGATCTCTCCGGCAGCCGGAACATCATCCTGGGCGGTCTGGCGCTGGGCATGACCCGGACGGAGATCGAGGAGAAGTACGACGACATCGTCGAGTTCACCGGTCTGCGGGAGTTCATCGACATGCCGATGCGCACGTACTCTTCCGGGATGACCGCCCGGTTGAAGTTCGGCATCGCGACGGCGAAGCACCACGAGATCCTCATCGTCGACGAAGCGCTGAGCGTGGGTGACCGCGAGTTCCAGAAGCGGTCCGAGGCCCGCATCCGGGAGATCCGCGAGGCGGCCGGCACGGTGTTCCTCGTCTCTCATTCGATGCGTTCGATCAAGGACACGTGCAACAGGACGATCTGGATCGAGAAGGGCGAACTGCGTGCGGACGGAGAGACGGACGCGGTCGTCGAGGAGTATGTGAAGCACAAGTGAACCGGACGACGCACTCCGCGCAGGCGGGTCCCACCCTCGACGCACTGCCCGCTCTGCCTTCGCTTCCTGGCGTCTCCTACATCATGCCGATCCTCAATGAGGCGGGGCACGTGGAGGAGGCGATCACGACGATCCTGGCGCAGGAGTACGCGGGCCCGCAGGAGATCGTCGTGGCGCTGGGGCCGTCGACGGATGGGACGACGGAGATCGTCACCCGCATGGCGGCCGCGGATCCGCGCGTCGTCGTCGTCGACAACCCGCGCGGTGATACCCCGATCGGTCTGAACCTCGCCGTTGCACGCACGACGCATCCGGTCGTGATCCGGGTCGACGCGCACTCGGAGCTGACAGCCGACTACACCTCCCGCGGCATCGACATCCTGCGGGACACCGGCGCCGCCAACCTGGGCGGGCTCATGGAGGCCCGAGGCCGTGGGGCCTTCCAGCGAGCGGTCGCCCGCGCCTACATGTCTCGGATCGGTCTGGGCGGACCTGCATACCACGCGGGCGATGAGGCCCAGGAGGCGGAATCGGCGTACCTGGGTGTCTTCCGTCGTGAAGTGTTCGACGTGCTGGGTGGCTTCGACGAGACCCTGCGACGTGGTCAGGACTGGGAGCTCAACCTCAGGATCCGGGAGGTCGGGGGGCTGGTCTGGTTCGACCCGGACCTGCGTGTCACCTACTGGCCGCGGGCGTCCTGGTCGAAGCTCGCTCAGCAGTTCTACGCGACCGGGGTGTGGCGTGCGGAGATCGTCCGTCGCCACGGCTCGCGCAACTCCCTGCGTTACTTCGCTCCACCGCTGCTGGTGCTGGGCGTCGCTGCAGCCCTCATCGAGGCGCTGCTGCAGCTGGGCGGTGCGACTCGCCGGTGGCCCCGGCTGCTTCGGCGCTTCACGGCACTCGTGCACGTGCCCAGCCTCTCGTATGTCGCCGGGATCGTGGCGGCGGCCTGGCGCGCGCCCGATGCGGGCCTGCGCGAACGGTGCTGGTTCGCTCTCGTGCTGCCCACCATGCATTTGAGCTGGGGCACAGGGTTCCTGCGCGGCCTGCTGACGGGTGCGGCGTCCAACAGAGATCGGAGCAGGTGAGCCTCGAGGTGGCCAAGAGGAAGCGCGGTCGTGATCGCAGTGACCGGATGGAGACGCTGGCGGATCTGACGCCGGAGAACCTGAAGAAGTCGACCTCGGAGGACGCGCGGAAGGCGCGTACCGCAGGTCAGGTGAGTTCGGAGGAGCAGGCGGATTGGGACGCGCGTGTCGCAGAGGCGAAGGCGAATCGTTCGAGTCGCCGGACGCTGGCTCCGCTCGTCATCGCGGGGGGCGCGGTCGCCGCCGTCGTGGGTGTCATCGTCTGGAGCGCCGTGAGTTCCGGCGGTCCGGTGACCGTGGAGTCGATGCCCACGCCTGTGATCGCGGCGGACGAAGCAGGTTCTGCTGTGTACCCGGCGAACTCTGCCGAGGCGGTCCGTGAGAACGTCCGGTTCGGTTTCGCTCCGGCCATCGATCTCGTCGAGCTGAGAGATGGAACCGTCGTGCTGGGAGCCGGAGACGGTGAAGACGTCTACTCGGCCCCATACGGTGAGCTGACGGCGGAGGAATTCGCAGACGCATCGATCCCAGCGCCGCGAGACGATACGAACGCGGGCACTCCTGCAACCTGGGCGGAAGTCTTCGCAGACTACGGTGAGGACACGATCTTCCTGCCGGCCGTGGACACCAGCGGGGAGCTCGAGGCAGTGCTGTCGAGCGCAGCAGAGGCGGAACGGCAGGACGCGATCATCGTTCGCACGTCCGACGAGGGACTCGCGCAGCAGGCCGCCCAGGCAGGCGCCGTCGCACTGTTCGACGGGGACGTGGAGAGCAGCACGCCGGACGAGCTCGCGGCCGCGGGCTATTGGGGCGCGGCAATACCTGCGGATACAAGCGGGCTGGACGACTGGACCGATACCGTCCTGTCGATCTGGGTGGAGGGCCAGGTGCCAGCCGACGACATGCAAGAGCTGGTCGACGCTGGAGTCGACGGCGTTCTCACTGCCGACCCATTCGCTGTCCGCGGCGACGAGGAGGCGTGAGGATTCCTCTCTCCTGAACGATGTGGTCGGATGTCAGTCTTGCACGACCTCGCGGATGTGAAGGACTCGACGTCGGAACTCTGTTTCGAAGGTGTGCCGTGAAGCGAAATCAATGCCTCGTTCGCCCGCAGCTCTGACCTGCTGTGGAGATCGCGCGAGCTCCTTCAGTTTCGTGGAAAGCGCACTACTGGTCCGCATGCGAACGGTCCAGCCGATTCCGTGCCGATCTGCCAATGGTGAGAGCGCCTGATTCGCGAAGCCAACGACAGGGACGCCTAGAGCAGAAGATTCAATGTACGTACCTGCGGGGTCGCCCTGTGTATGGGGGAGCAACATGACGTTGACGTGTTGCCGAATGAACTCGACCCACTCGGTCTCGTACGGAAGGTGTCCTACGAAGTCGACGCGATGGCCGATCGCGCGTGACTGCCGCTTGAGAGATTCGGCCATGTCGCCGTCACCCAGCACGAAGATCCGGTCGATATCTGACTCCGAGACGCTCTGAATAGCCTGAATCGCATACTGCGGTCCTTTCATCGCGATCAGTCGACCGGAGAATGCCGCGGTCAGAGGTTTTGTCGCTGTTGAGGTCGCCGCGAACTCACTCTGCGATTTCGCGATCTGAGTATCCGTGACCCTGCTGTCGAAGAAGAGGATTGGATTATCGGAGAGGTGAGCGTAGGCGTTCCACGTCGGGTAGCCGTTGCACTGGATTCCTCCTGCAGCGCGGACCATGTTCCACAGTGCCGGCGCGCGACGCAGATGGCCGATTGCGGAACGCGCGCCGCCTACGGCTGAGTTCCCGATGAAAGAGGTCGCAAGGCGCTGCCTCAGCGGGTTCTCCGTCAGTAAGATCAGGCGATGCGGCTCGAAGCGCAGGAGGGGTACGTTTCCGACTGTGTGGAGAGCAAGAGTCGCGGACGCTCCACGCCGATGCGCGGGGTTGAAGAGGTCGTCGCTGAGGATCACGTCGAACTGTAAAGAGGCGATTCTGGTCTGCACGAGGTGGGAAGGCGGATCGCCGGTCGCGGGTCGCGCGACGACTGTGACGTCACCTGGCCACTGGCGAGCGAACGCTGTCACCCCACTGAGGGTCTTTGCCTCGAGAAGTAGATCTGTGCCGCGACGGTGGAACGAGTCCGGTTGGATGACGACGAGTCGGCCTGCCATGCAATGCTCCTCATTTGACGATGTCACACGTACGACATTCGAGTGAAGTCTAAACTCGAGTGGCGGAGCAGATGGGGGATGCGCGGCGCTCAGTGCCCGGTACCCTGAACGCATGAGCCAGAACCTGGGGAATCCCTCGCACATCGGCAACCTCGACGCCTCGCAGCTGGGGCCGCAGCCCACCTACCTGCCGGATGACCACCCGGACGTCGACGCACTCAAGCGCCTGGACGCGGGGACGGAACCCACCGACGTCGCCGCGGCTCTGCCGGCGTCCAGCCTCGCCTGGGCGGAGCTCGCGGACGAAGCCTTCGACGAAGGCCGACTGGTCGATTCGTATGCCTACGCGCGCGTCGGCTACCATCGCGGGCTCGACGCGCTGCGCGGCGCGGGCTGGCGCGGCACCGGCCCCATCCCGTGGTCGCACGAGGTGAACCGCGGATTCCTCCGCGCCCTCTACGCGCTGGGTCGGGCGGCGGCCGGGATCGGGGAGGCGGAGGAAGCCGCTCGCGTGGAGAAGTTCCTCCGCGACTCTGACCCCACGGCGATGGATCAGATCACCGGTACCGGCAACTGAGCCGCATGGCACTCCACACCTTCTCGTCTCAGGACGCCGTGGAACTGGCCGTCGTCGAACGGTCCGGTTTCATCGAGTCCCGCCACGTGGGCTCCGCCGTCCTCCTGGACCCCGAGGGAGTTCCAACCGCAGCGCTGGGCGCGACCGATCAGCCCGTCTTCGTCCGGTCGACTCTCAAGCCGCTGCAGGCGATCGCCAGTATGCGGGCAGGCGCAGAGCTCGACGGGCCGGCCGCCGCTCTCGCCACGGCATCCCATCGATCCGAGCAGCGCCACATCGACGTCGTGACAGCCATGTTGGCGTCCGCGGGGCTCGATGAGTCGGCGCTCCAGTGCCCGTCCGTCATTCCTGCGGATCGTGCGACGTGGGAAGCGCGAGCAGCTGACGGGCACGTGCGATCCCCTCTTCACTTCAACTGCTCCGGCAAGCACGCGGCATTCCTCCTGGCCGCCGTCGCTGGAGGACATGACCCCCGCACGTATCTCGACCCCACGCATCCGGTGCAGCAGGAGGTCGAAGCGGTGGTTCGCACCTACACCGGTGGGCCGCCGCAGGCTGTCGGCACGGACGGGTGCGGTGCGCCGGTCTATGCGCTCACTCTGCGCGCACTCGCAACGGGAATCAGCCGGGTGGCGCAGCGGATGGACACGGAAGCCGCGTCGCTCATGGACGCAGTGCTGGAGCACCCATGGGGGGTCGAAGGCGCGGGCCGGCCCAACACCACGGTGATCGAGGAGCTGGGCATCTTCGCGAAGTTCGGAGCGGAAGGCGTCATGGTCATGGCGACACCAGAAGGCTGGTCCGTCGCCGTCAAATGCCTCGACGGCTCGTCCCGTCCCACCACCCGTGTGGCGTTGGCGCTGCTGGGGTCGGTCGGCGCCGTCGACCCGGATGCCGCAGAGGACCTGGGCCGTCGACTCACCACTCCCGTCACCGGAGGCATCGATGACGGTGGCGAGCCGCAGACGGTGGGAGCCGTGTGCTTGGGCGAAGCCGTCACCGCGGTGCAGAGGAGCAGATCGTGAGCCCGAAGCGCCGCACGAACCCGCAGGTCGGACGTTCGGCACTCGACACATGGTGCGCGGCAGTCGTCTGCGGTTCTTCCGGCGTCGACCGGCAGACGCTGGCGACCGCAGTGCGCTTCACCCTCGAGGAATTCGCCCACCGGCATCCAGGCGGAAGCGTCGAAGTGAGGGTGCCGCCGTTCGGAGTCATCCAGGCAGTGGAAGGCCCCAAGCACACGCGCGGGACCCCTCCCAACACCGTCGAGGCCGACGCAGGGACATGGCTGGCGCTCGTCACCGGTCGCCTCGACTTCGAGGACGCGATGCGCACCCACGCAGTCGCAGCATCGGGAATACGGTCGGACTTGAGCGGCCTGCTGCCGCTGTTCGATCCGCAGGGTCGCGCGCTCGCCTGACTCGCTCATCGGACACCCGGTGACCGGGCGGGCAGTGCTGGTGTTCAATGAAGACATGACACCTCGCACAGTGCAGACCACATCCTTCATCGGCGGACGGCATCTGCCGTCCCTGCGGACCTACTCCAACATCGACCCCGCGACAGGGGAGGAGATCGGACAGGTCGCACGGTCCGGCGAGGACGAGGTCGACGCAGCCGTGCAATCGGCCGCCGCCGCGCAGAAGGAGTGGCGCCGCAGCTCCCCGGAGCAGCGCTCGAAGCTGCTGGTGGCGACCGGAGCGCTCATCCGCGCGAACCGCGAGGAACTGGCGCGGCTGGAATCGGAGGACACGGGCAAGCCGCTGACGCAGGCCTACGCGGACGTGGACGTCTGCGCCCGCTACTTCGACTTCTACGGCCACACGATCGAGGCCTACTACGGCCACCAGATCCCACTGGGCGACGACATGCACGTCTACACCCGTCGCGAGCCGTACGGAGTGACGGGGCACATCGTCGCGTGGAACTACCCGCTGCAGCTCATCGGCCGTGCAGCGGCGACGTCCCTGGCCACCGGGAACTGCGCCGTGGCGAAGCCGGCGGATGAGACCCCTCGCACCACGGTGCGACTGGCAGAGCTCATCCATGAGGCTGGATTCCCGGCGGGCGCCTTCAACGTCGTCGTGGGCTTGGGGGCGGAGGCCGGCGACGCGCTGGCGAAGCACCCCCGAATTGCGCACCTGGGCTTCGTCGGGTCGACCGCGACCGGGTCACTCATCGCCCACGCCGCCGCGGACCGTGTCATTCCCACCGTCCTGGAACTGGGCGGCAAGTCCGCCAACGTCGTGTTCGCGGATGCGGACATCGACGGCGCGGTGCCCAGCCTGGTGAGGTCATTCACACAGAATGCGGGACAGACCTGCTCTGCTGGATCGCGACTCCTGGTCCACGCCTCCGTGCACGACGAGGTCGTAGAGAAGATGAGCCGGGCCTTGGAGGCGATCACTGTGGGCCGCGGCATCGACGATCCCGGGCTGGGGCCGCTGGTCTCCGCGAAGCAGCGGGACAGGGTCCAGGGGTTCCTCGATGAGGTCGATGCCTCGCAGATCCTCGTGGGCGGAGGTCGTCCGGAAGGCCTCGCAGAGGAACTGGCAGGAGGGGCCTTCGTCTCGCCCACGATCGTGGCGGATGTGGATCCGTCGCAGCGTATCTTTCACGAGGAGGTCTTCGGTCCCGTCGTCGCTCTCACCCGATTCGAGGATGACAACGAGGCCCTCGCCCTGGCGAACGGCACGGAGTACGGACTGGTGTCAGCGGTCTGGACGACCAACTTGTCGCGGGCGCACCGGATGGCGCACCAGATCGAAGCCGGCCAGGTGTTCGTGAACACGTACGGCGCCGGTGGCGGGGTGGAGCTACCCTTCGGCGGCTTCAAGAAGTCCGGCTACGGCCGCGAGAAGTCGATCGAGGCGTTCGACGAGTACACCCAGACGAAGACCGTCGTCATGAAGCTGTGACGCGCGACGGAGACCACACATGAGATCAGGCGAGCAAGGGGACGCGTCGCGTCGGCAAGCGCGGACAGATGATGGCCGGATCGTGTGGATCGACTTCGTCCGCGGATCAGCGATCATCGCCCTGCTCGTATGGCATGCGAGTGCAATCCCTCAGCTCTACCACGGGATTCCGGCTCCCGTGGCCGTCGGCTGGATCAACGAGTTCCTCGGGCCGTACAGGATGCCGGTGCTCATGTTCTTGTCCGGAATCCTTCTCCCGCACTCACTCACCAAGTCGATGGGCGAGTTCTACGGCGGGAAGGTACGCAAGCTTCTTTGGCCGTATGTGGTGTGGGCTGTCATTCTGCTTGCGTCGACGGGTCAACTGGGGTTCCTCTTCATGCCCCATGAGTGGATCCCGGTCTCGTACATCTGGTTCCTGCTCTTCGTATTCCTCTACTACTGTGCTGCGCCACTGTTGACAAAGATTCCCCCTGGTGTCGTCCCCATCGTCGCGATCGTCGTGTCCATCGTGATCGCGGATCGGGGGTTCATCAGCAAGTTCGTCTTGTTCTCAGCCTTCTTCTTCCTCGGCGCTCAGTTCCAGTCGTCTGTCCGTCTGCGCGCCTTCATCTCGTACAGAGCGGTGCGCTGGACGACTCTGCTCGCAACGCTTCTGCTGAATCTTCTGCCGTTGCCGAGCTCGCAACTCGTCTCGATCAGCGTGACTCTGACTGGCATCGCGACGGCGGTGGGCTGGGCATCAGAGTTCTATCGTTGCCGCTGGGGTAGCGCGGCTGTCGAGTGGGTGGGCAGGCGGTCCATCGTCTTCTATCTGGCTCACTATCCGCTGATGCTGTGGGTGGGCGCTGGATTGGTGGCTGTGGGGGTCGATGAGCCGTACGTTGTGGTTGCAGTCAACTTCTCGGTAGCTCTCATGGCAGGGTCGATTCTGGCCTACTGCTCGACGACGCTCCCGGTCCGACTTCTGTTCGAGCTTCCCCGTCTGAAGTTCAGTTCATTGGCTCAGTCGTGAGTGGCATGATCCTTCGCATCGCCACCCACTAGACTGTGTGTCCGACCCCCGCACCGTGCCTGAAGAAGGAATCGATGACCGACGACGATGCCATCCGGATGACCGACGACCTGGACGTCGTCGTCCGGCGCAGCCCCCGCTACGGCGCCTTCATGGTCGCCGGTCTGATCCTGGGCTTCATCGTCGCCGGTGTCCTCGTCCTGCTGCCGGTCGACACCTCGCAGCTGACGGCCGATTACTCTCTGGGTGCCTCGATGGGACTGCTCATGATGCTCCTGGGCATCCTGGGCCTGGGCCTCGGAGGAGCCGTCGCCCTCGTCCTCGACCGGATCAATGCGAAGAAGGCCAAGCAGTACACGGTGCGGGCGGAGTACACCGCCCGTCGCCCGGCGTCTCCCTCGGTGAACGGGACCGCCCCGGGCTGGTCGCCGGACCAGCGGGACGGTGCGGACCGGCCGGACGCGGGTTCGACCATCGCCCCGCGTGTGGAAGACTGAGGCAGTGCCAGCAGTGAACCTGTCTCGCGCCCAGCACGCGACGACCACCCCCGCACCCACGCAATCAGCAGTAGACAACAGTGCCCTCGATACCCCTCCCGGCGAGGAGTGCGGTGTCTTCGGCGTCTGGGCTCCCGGCGAAGAAGTCGCCCGCCTCACCTACTTCGGCCTCTACGCCCTGCAGCATCGCGGGCAGGAGTCCGCCGGCATCGCCGCCAGCAACGGCCAGCAGATCCTCGTCTACCGCGACATGGGCCTCGTCTCCTCCGTCTTCAAGGAATCGGATCTGGAGACCCTGCCGGGTCACATGGCGGTGGGCCACACGCGCTACGCCACGCACGGCGCCTCCTCGTGGGAGAACGCGCAACCCACTCTGGGGCCCACGCCCTTCGGCACGCTGGCGCTCGCCCACAACGGCAACCTCACGAACGTCGAGACCCTCGAGGCTCTGGCGGACGAGTACCGCGACGACCACCGGCAGACCGTCGCGCAGGCCACGAACAAGCCGCTGCGCACACGCGGGCACCGTGACTCGTCCAGCGACACCTCGCTCATCACGGAGCTTTTCGGATCGGCTGGGGAGGGGTCGCTGCGCGATGCGGCGCTCAACCTCCTGCCCAAGCTGGACGGCGCCTTCAGCCTCGTCTTCATGGACGAGGGCACGCTCTACGCCGCCCGCGACCGGCACGGCGTGCGCCCGCTGGCACTGGGCCGGCTGGAGCGCGGCTGGGTCGTCGCCTCGGAGACCGCAGCCCTCGACATCGTGGGTGCCACATTCGTCCGCGAGGTGGAACCCGGCGAGCTCATCGCGATCGACGAGCAGGGACTGCGGTCGGAGCGATTCGCGGAGAAGGACCCCAAGACCTGCGTCTTCGAGTACGTCTACGTCGCCCGTCCGGACAGCGTCATCGGCGGCCGCACGGTCCACGCCGCCCGTGTGGAGATGGGTCGTGCCCTGGCCCGCGAGCATCAGGTGGATGCGGACATGGTCATCGCGACCCCGGCCTCGGGCGTTCCCGCCGCCGTGGGCTACGCGGAGGAGTCCGGCATCCCTTACGGGGAGGGCCTCATGAAGAACGCCTACGTGGGCCGCACCTTCATCCAGCCCACCCAGTCGCTGCGTCAGCTGGGCATCCGCCTCAAGCTCAACCCGCTGCGCGAGAACATCGAGGGCAAGCGCCTCGTCGTCGTCGACGATTCGATCGTCCGCGGCAACACGCAGCGGGCCATCGTGGGCATGCTGCGCGCCGCCGGGGCCACGGAGGTCCACGTGCGGATCTCGTCCCCGCCGGTCAAGTGGCCGTGCTTCTACGGCATCGACTTCGCCACCCGCGCGGAGCTCATCGCGAACGGCCTCGACACCCAGGAGATCGCCGCCAACCTGGGCGCGGACTCCCTGGGCTACATCTCCCTGGACGGGATGATCGAGGCCACCCGCCAGCCCGCGGAAGGACTGTGCACGGCCTGCTTCTCCGGCAAGTACCCGATCCCCGTCGAGGGACCCGGGATGGAACTCACACACACGAGGTGATGGACATGACCGGTTCGACCGGTGCAACGCCCGCACAGGGCACCACCTACGCCGCCGCCGGCGTCGACGTGGAGGCCGGTGACCGCGCCGTCGAACTCATGAAGGCTGCGATCACCACCACCCACGGGCCCGAGGTCGTGGGCGGCTTCGGCGGATTCGCCGGCCTCTTCGACGCCTCGGCTCTCAAGGATTTCCGTCGCCCGCAGCTGGCGACGTCCACGGACGGCGTGGGCACGAAGGTCGCCCTGGCCCAGCAGCTGGACATCCACGACACGATCGGCCACGACCTCGTGGGCATGGTCGTCGACGACATCGTCGTGATCGGGGCGAAACCGCTGTTCATGACGGACTACATCGCGTGCGGCAAGGTGGTTCCGGAGCGGATCGCCGCGATCGTGCGCGGCATCGCGGAGGCCTGCGCCAGCGCCGGTGTGGCCCTGGTAGGCGGCGAGACCGCCGAGCACCCCGGCCTGCTGGGCGTCGACGAGTACGACGTGGCCGGCGCCGCGACGGGTGTCGTCGAGGCGGATGAAGTCCTGGGCGCGCACCGCGTCGAGGCCGGTGACGTGCTTGTGGGGCTTCCGTCCTCGGGCCTGCATTCGAACGGCTACTCGCTGGTGCGCCGCATCATCGCAGACGCCGAGTGGACCCTCGATCGCGAGGTGCCGGAGTTCAGCCGGTCGCTGGGCGAGGAAGTCCTCACACCCACGCGCGTCTATGCGGGACCGCTGCTGGCGCTCATCCGCGAGCTGCCGGGCGCGGTGCACTCGATCTCGCATGTGACCGGCGGCGGGCTGAGCGCCAACGTCGCCCGGATCCTGCCGCAGGGGACCGTGGGCGTCATGCGTCGCTCCTCGTGGACCGTGCCCGCCGTCTTCGACGTCCTGGGCGAGCTGGGCGGCGTCCCGCTGCTGGACCGCGAGCGCACGTGGAACCAGGGCGTGGGCATGGTGCTGTCCGTCGCCGCGGACCGGGTCGACGACGTGCTGCGTGCCTACCCCGGGGCGTGGACGCTGGGCGAGGTGCTGACCGACGACGGAGCGCACCAGGGATCGGACGCCTACGTGCAGGGCGCCAAGGGCGTCGACGCCGGCGCCGCGATCCTCATCGACTGACGGGCGGCAGTGCGAAGGTCGACGATAGGTGGAGTTCGGTGGACGTGAGAAGTGAGACTCTCGCGCGGTAGCGGAATTGGGATCTTTGATCCAGTAGTAGATGGAGTGTGGCGATACTGATGGATCAAGCTCAGTTCTCTGTGATCATTCCGACGTTGCAGCGAGCCGCGGAGCTCGAGCCACTGGTGAAGTTGTGCTCCGGGCATCCGTTGGTATCGGAGATCCTGGTGATCAACAACGCTCCGCAGCCGATCTCATTTGCGTATCCGAAACTTAGGGTTCTCGATCAGCGTGAGAACATCTATGTGAATCCGGCTTGGAACCTGGGTGCTGTGAAAGCGCGGTCACAGTTGCTCGCGATTCTCAATGACGACGTGTCCTTCGATGCCGAGCTGTTCGACATAGCTGCCCTTCAGCTGAGTCGCAAGTGGGTAGGAATCGTTGGAATCGACGGTGCGTACCTTAACCGGCCTCGACTCGAGGCGCCCAAGGTTCGTCTTGCAACCTATGAGCACGTGACTCTTGGCTTCGGAATGGCCATGTTCATGCGGCATGACGACTACGTGCCGATTCCTTCATCCCTCAGGATCTGGGGCGGTGACGACTGTGGGCTGACCCCGTTTTTTAGGTCCGGTGGTTCTGGGAGTCGTCCTGTCGCCCGTGGTTGCGGGCAGGGAGACTGGTCAGATCATGTCGAACAGCAGGAAGCGTCACACCCCGGAGCAGGTCGTCCGTAAGCTCGGGCAGGCCGACAGGATGCTCACCGATGGTCAGGACGTCGCGGCGGTGTGCCGGGAGCTGGGGGTGTCCGAGCAGACGTACTACCGGTGGCGGAACCAGTACGGCGGCCTCAAGGCCGACGACGCAAAGCGCCTGAAGGAGTTGGAGAAGCAGAACGCGACCCTGAAGCGTCTGCTCGCGGAAGCGGAGCTGGAGAAGGCCGCGCTCAAGGAGCTGGCTGAGGGAAACTTCTAAGCCCGGACAGGCGCCGCGCCGCCGTCGATCACCTCAAGCGCAAGTTGCGGGTGAGCGAACGGATGGCGTGCCGTCTAGCCGGGCTGAGCCGCTCCGCGTACCGTCGCCCGCTCAAGGGCGACACGGCTGCAGACCCGGATCGGGCGCTCAGGGAGTGGCTGCGCGCCTGGGCGAAGGACCATCCCCGCTACGGGTATCGGCGGGCGTATCACGACGCCCGCGCCGAGGGGTGGGTGGTGAACCACAAGAAGATCCAACGCCTGTGGCGTGACGAAGGGCTCCGGGTCCCGCAGCGGCGTCGACGCAAGCGCGTCGGGTCCTCGACCGTCGACGCGCCGACGGCGGACGCGCCGAACGTGGTGTGGGCGGTGGACTTCCAGTTCGACGCCGACGAGCACGGACGATTGATCAAGATCTGCTCCATCGTCGACGAACACACCCGGGAGTGCATCGGCGGCCTCGTGGAGCGCTCGATTACCGCCGACCGACTCACCGCCCACCTCGAGGACCTCGTCGCCGCCCGGGGCGCCCCGGCGGTGCTCAGGTCGGACAACGGGCCGGAGTTCATCAGCGAGGCGATGGCCGACTGGGCTGGCACCCGCACCGGCCTGTCCTACATCCCTCCGGGCTCGCCGTGGCGCAACGGATACGTCGAATCGTTCAACAGCCGCCTCCGCGACGAGTGCCTCAACATCAACAGCTTCTACTCACTGCTGCACGCCCAGGTCGTGATCGGCGACTGGAAGACCGAGTACAACCATCAGCGTCGGCACTCCTCGCTCGGCTACCTACCCCCGGCCGAGTACGCTCGGCAGTGCACCCATCAAATCGAAACCGACGACTCACAGAGCGACCGGACCGAATGAAGGGGGCGGCCCAACTGGCTTTTCATGCAGCAGCGGAGGCCTAATCTCGTTGTCGCGGGAGTGCGCTTCGACACAGAGGTGAGCGTCACCAGTGGGTCTCATGAGTTCAGCAGCATGCGAATGGCGGAGCATGACGAGACGGGGCGTCTGTTGAATTTGGTGCGCGGGAAGCGATGGTGGCATTGGCCGTCGAGCCGACTGGCAGCATTCCGCTCATGGAGGGGACGACAACTGCGTCAGGGTTGACGGATGTGGGTATGTGGCGGTTGCAACGCTGAGGGGGATGGGAACCGATCGGTTCCCATCCCCCTCAGCTGTGCTGCGTGCGACTGTCAGCGGTGCGTTCCGCTGTCGTCCTCGTCATCGAAGTCGTCGTACTTGTCCGCGTACTCGGAGTAATCGCTCTCACCGTCGAAGTCCGACTCTGCGGACTCTCCTCCCAGCTCTCGCTGGAGTGCGGTGAGGTCCGTCTCCGGGCTGTAGTACTTGAGCTTTCGAGCGACCTTGATCTGCTTCGCCTTGGCGCGACCGCGACCCACTGGCCTGACCCCCTCCGTGCTCATCCAGGGCGGGTGACACGAGGTCCCTGGTCCGTCTTCCATCGTTCTCCGCAGTATCGTACCCCGTTGGCCTGTGGTGAGCCATTCCGGGGAGCGTTCCGAGAGGACTCTGAGAGCGTCGGTATCGCGATGCGGACGCTCGTTCGGACGACCCTGCGACGCGCTGTCCGTGCCCGCGGATAAGCTGGAGCACATGTCGTTCTCCCGCCCGTACGAACTGGTCCTCCGCATCTTCGAGCCGCTCGCGGCCCACCCGCGCTGGCAGGACGAGGCCGCCGGCGGTGACCGCGAGCAGATCGAGGCGTCGCTGCACCAGGACGCGGACGAGCGCCTCCTCATCCTCCCGCCCTCACCGCTGCCCCCGGCCACGCCGCGCATGCGGATGGTGCTGCCCGGTGCACAGACCTGGGACGGGATCGACCGTGTCTGGCCCGTCCAGCAGGACGTGCTGTCGTGGGGCGCGATCCAGGAGCTCGAGGAGTCCACCCCGCAGGCTCTCCTGGATCCGCTGGTGCCGCGCAGCGTCCGCCGGGTCGCCTCGATCGACCGGATGGACTGGCTGCGCCGGGAGAAGGGCGACCAGATCTACTCGCAGATCGCCCGCTGGCAGGTGCCGTTCCAATGGTGGCTCGCCTTCGACGACTCCGTCGACCAGGTCATCGAGGAGGAGGAACCGGACGGCACGACGCGCATCCGACTGCGGGCGGACATCATGGCGGCCTCGGCCCGGGTCGATTGGGCGAAGGACGTGCTGGCGGAATCCACTCCGCCCAGCGGCCCCGTCACCATCGTGCGGGAGTTCGCGGAATGGCTGGACAGCTTCGACTTCAACTCGATCGTGGAGCTGGACCTGGGCGGGATGTCCGCCCTCCACTGGGAGAGCGACATGCGGCGGCTGCTGGACGAGTGCGTGAGCGCACTGGCAGACGATGACGCAGATAAGGCGCAGGAGACGTTCGCCCGCTACATGCGCGCGGCCGACACCCAGCAGTTGCTCGCCCACTCGAACTGACGGAGGCCTGACCACGGTGGAGGAACCGCACGGGGAACGGCGCACACCGTGGCTGTGGTTGCTGGTGGGCAGCGCCATCCTCACCCAGACCACACTCAACCTCGTGCGACCCACGGTCAGCTACCAGCTGCTGGGGATGGGCGCGGATGCGGCGACCGTGGGTCTCGTGACCTCCGCCTACGCCCTGCTGCCGCTGGTGCTCATCATGTGGCTGGGACGCCTGGCGGAGCGTCTGTCCCGCCTGTCGCTGCTCATCGCGACCGGTGCTCTCATCTTCGCGGGAGCCTGCCTGTTGCTGTCCTACGCCCACACGATCCTGCTGGTCGCAGTGGGGTCCGTCATCCTGGGCGTCGCGCACATCGTCTTCACGATCGGCGGACAGTCCGCCATCGCACGCCACATGCCGTCCGGCGATCTGGACCGCGGCTTCGGCTGGTTCACCGCTGGTTACGCCGTGGGGCAGCTGGTGGGTCCCCTGCTGGGCGGCTTCCTGCTGGGCAGCGGGAGCGATGCGGACGACCGTGCGGCCGGCATCCGACTGGCGATGCTCGTGGGCATGGTCGTGGCTGCCGCCGCGGTGCCGGTCATCGCCCCACTGCTGTTCGGCCGGGCCCGTCCCCAGGATGACGGCGCGGCGAGCGCATCGGCGAAGCTCGCCGACGATGATGGTGCGGCGGCAGAAGGAGACGCGGCGGCCTCGGCGGCGGAGCCGGCTGGCAAGCCGACGATGCTGGGGATCCTGCGACTGCCGCGGATCCCGTCGCACATGGTCGCCTCGCTGGCGCTGCTGACGATGATGGACCTGCTCATCGCGTTCCTGCCGGTCGTGGGCGAGCAGCACGGCGTCGCCCCGATGTGGGTGGGTGTCTTCCTGGCCGTGCGCGCGGGCGCGACCATCGCCTCCCGCATCTGCCTGCCGTGGCTCTCCGCACGCTTCCGCCGCAGCGACCTCGTCATCGTCAGTCTGCTGGGTGCGGGTCTCATGTTCGTGTCGACGCCGTGGACGCTCACGTGGACCGTCGTCACGATCATCCTCATGGCGGTGGGCGGCTTCTTCCTGGGGCTGGGCCAGCCGCTCACCATGACCCTCGTGGTGCAGAGCGTTCCCACCGCGTGGCGCAGCACCGCACTGGCGGTGCGGCTGCTGGGGAACAGGCTGGGACAGGTGGCGCTGCCGGTCGCGGCGGGTGCGATCGCGACGGTCGTGGGACCCGGCGGTGCGATCTGGTTCGCCTCGGCGCTGCTGCTGGTCAGCGGTGCGGAGAAGGCGATCAGGCGGCGGCCGGGCGGTCTGCGGCGGTGAATGGTGTGACACGAATATAGGATGATCGGCGGAGGAGCCCGCCGACCGTAGGAGTGAGATGCAGCGGAATCAGGAGATCGACATCTTCCGCGGCATCGCGGTCATCGGAGTCGTCTTCAGCCACGTGGTGGGCGGGGTGCGCGGCGCTGGTCTCCTGGACCCCTCCGCACCGCTCTACCTCTTCAACGAATGGTTCTATGCGTTCCGCATGCCTGCCATCGCGCTGGTGCTGGGCATGTTCATCTCCTACGGGGCGGAGAAGTACGGCTCGAAGACGTACATCGCGCGGCGGGCGGTCTTCGCTCTGTACATGTACGTCATCTGGTACGTCATCCAGATGAGTGCAGAGGTGCTCACCTCGTCGCTGAAGAATCACCCCGTTACGATCAGGCAAGCGCTGAGTATCTGGGAGCCCGTGGCCCACTTGTGGTTCGTGCCCTATATCGCTGTCTCCGCTGCAGTCATCGCTGTGGTCAGACCGTGGGAGCGTGCCCCGTGGCTCACTGCGCCACTTCTGGTCCTGGCGAGTGTCGCGGTCTGGGGATGGTCCCCTGGCTTCATCGGCCTGTCCGGACTTGCGCTCATCGGGTTCAGCACGGTCGGTGCGATGATCGGCGTGCGCCGTGCCCGCGTCGTCTTCACGGAGAATCGCGGGTGGGTGCTGATCGTCGGTGCACTGGCTCTCCTCGCGGCACTGCCGTTCTTCGGCACGGAGATCGTGCCCGCATCCGTGGGGGCTACCCCTGAGCAGATCGAAGCGGGTCGACAGGCGTGGCTGTTTCCGTCTGTGATCCTGTCGTGGCTGGGGCAGTTCATCATCGCCGGTGTGGTGGTGATCATCATGTTCATCCCGCGCGTGCGAGAACTCTTCGCACTCGTGGGGCGACACACACTGTCGGTCTACTTGGCTCACATCATCGTGATCGCCGGACTCCGCATCGTCCTCATGGCGATCGGTGTCGACTCGCTGGTGGTTCTGGTGCCGGTGCTGCTGATCGCGGGGGTGGTGGTTCCTCTGATCGTCGAGCGGGTGGTCCGATCGTCTCCCCTGAGGTACGTCTTCGAGATCCCCGATTCATGGTTGCCGGGATCAAGCATCCAACGGCAGGATCGGTCGTCAAGCTCGTCGAAGTGACCGCCGTGCCGGCCAGGTGAAGAGGACGGTGCGGGACAGCGGCACCATCGCGACCGGGATCACCAGGCCCGCGACGATGAGGATGAGAGTGATGAGCCACGGCTGCTCGATCCCCAGGGCATCGATCGATTCGAAGGCGAGCGTGATCGTCGTGAGGTTCACCAGGTAGACGACGATCGAGCCCCGGCCCGCCCATTCCAGGAAGCGGATCCGCGGCACGCGGGGCGCCAGCCACGTGATCCCCAGGACGCCCACGAGCGACATGATGAACGACGCGAAGCCCAGCGTCGTGCGCAGCTCCTGATCCTGCGCGGCCAGGTACCCCCACGCCAGCGCGAGCGCCAGCATCCCAGCCGGCACCAGTGGTGAGAGGCGCTGCCAGCGGGTGACGACCTCGGCGACGGCGGCACCCGCGAAGAAGAACGCGCCGTACCAGAGGACCTTCTCCCCGTACTCCACCCACGGGGCGTCCGAAGTGAGGAACGACGACGCGAAGGCCATCGGCAGGGGCAGGACCCAGGCCGGCACCAGACGGGTGAGCGGCGCCAGCGCATAGCAGACGATGAGCACCGACAGGAACCACAGGTGCTGGAAACCGGTCAGCATGGCCGTCGCATCCGTGAGCAGCCACCAGCGGTCCTCGTCGCGCCAGAGCGCCTCGAAGGTGATCGCGACGATGACGGTCCACAGCACGAACGGCCAGACGAGGCCGCGCAGCTTGCCCGTGACATACGTGCGCGGCGGCTTCGCCAGTGAACGGGGCAGCAGCAGACCGGACAGGAAGAAGAGGAGCGGCATCCGGAACGGCTGCATCGATTCGCCCACGCGCAGGAGCACGTCCGGAGTGCCGGGCACCCGCTCCATGAGCGGGTACTGGATGTGGAAGACCGCGACCAGCAGCACGGCCAGACCGCGCAGCATGTCCATCCAGCCGGCGCGCGCGCCTGAGGATTCCGTTGCCGCCATCATGGTGAGCGTACGCGAGCGAAGGCGACCGTGCGATCAGGCCCTGCGGAACTCCGCGACCATGGGGCAGTCGAACGGGTCGCGAGCGGCCAGCCCCACACGATTCAAGTAGGAGATGACGATCCCGTACGACTTCAGGAGGCTCGTCTCCGTGTACGGGACACCCAGCTCACGGCACTTCTCGATGACGATCTGACGAGTCCGTGCCAAGTGCGGGCGCGGCATGCTGGGAAACAGGTGGTGTTCGATCTGGTAGTTCAGGCCACCCATGAACCAGGTCGCCCACCAGCCGCCTCGGATGTTGCGGGACAGGCGGACCTGCTTCGAGAAGAAATCGATCGTGACGGCGCGGTCGATGATCGGCATGCCCTTGTGATTGGGTGCGAATGACGCCCCCATGTAGACGCCGAACACGGCCAACTGGACGCCCAGGAAGGCGAACGCCATGCCCAGTGGCAGGAAGAAGAAGATCGGGAACAGGAAGAGGACCGTCCGAACGGTGAGGAGGGTCAGCTCCTGCCAGCGGTGCTTGACCTTCCCCCGTGAGCACAGGTGGGCGTAGCCCTGCACGTAGAGGTTGAGGCCCTCAAGGGTGAGCAGAGGGAAGAACAACCATCCCTGCCGTGACTGCAGCAGGCGGAGGAGCCCCTTCGACTTGGCGGCATCCTCTGCGGCGAACGACAGGACTCCCGGCGCGATGTCCGGATCCCTGCCGACGACATTCGGGTTTCCGTGGTGCCGGGAGTGCTTCGAATCCCACCACGAATAGCTCATACCGACGACGGCCCCCAGGACCAGTGCGAGCCTGTCGTTCGCCGGGCCGGTCGACAGGACCGTGCGGTGCGCGGCTTCGTGAGCGAGGAACGCCACTTGTGTCAAGAGGATGCCCAGAGCGGTGGCGATGAGCAGCTGGAACCAGCTGTCACCCAACAGGATGAAGCCCGTGATGCAGCCGGCCAGACCCAGCACGAGCCCCGCGCCCACCATCGTGTAGAACCAGGGGGTGCGCGCCAGCAGGCCCTCACCGCGGACGATCGTGGACACCTCCAGATACGACTTCGCCAACGGAGGGAACGGTCGTGTCCGGATGACACCGGATTCTCTGACGGGGGAGTCCGTGACGGGATCACGGGTGATCGAGGTCATGTGCCGGCTGTCTGTGAGCGGACGGGAGGACGGGGCGGATGCAGGCATAGGACGTACCGCTTCTCTTCGGGGCCGTCTTCGAACGGGTGGAAGACGTGAGACAGGGTGGGCGTCGGAGGGTCGTGCAGCTGCGTGACGCAGTGGGAACAGAAGAGCGGGGGCCGCCGGTCCAGGACCGTCGACCCCCGCTCTGCAGGAGAATCAGAGAACGCGAACGCTCGTCGCCTGCATGCCCTTCGGGCTGGACTCCGCCTCGAAGTCCACCGACTGGCCCTCTTCGAGGCTGCGGTAACCCGAGCCCTCGATAGCGCTGAAGTGGGTGAAGACGTCAGCGGATCCATCGCTGGGCTCGATGAAGCCGAAGCCCTTCTCAGCGTTGAACCACTTGACGGTACCTGTAGCCATACTGCTTATCCTTTGTGTACGGGCCACCCACCTGAGTGACCGTGTTGCCCGAACCGAGTGCCGGTCCGGAGTTCATTGGGATGCGCGTCAGCAGACGCGCGGGACGCCCGGCGGGGTGTGCCGGGAGAATCGGGGGAGTCGCAGCGACCGCACGGTATGACGCGCATCGATGCGCGCTGTGGCGGACTGCGTCTGTGGGGGTGAAGCGAAGAAGATGATCAAGATTCGTTTCGTCGGGCCTGTGCGGCTGTGTCGAATGGTCTCCGGGTACTGATGGACATGTCGACCGGAGTGGACCCCCGACGAACCCGCCAGCCGGTGCCTGTTCGCGTTGTGCGCGGCGGACCGCCCTGCTGACAGAGTCAACCGTAGCACGCTCTCGACCCGTGTGGGGGTTCTCGTCTGCAAGATGGCAGGCGAAGACGCGGTGAATAAACACGGTCGAAGGCCCAGCGGGACAGGGCGGGTCCGGGAGACGGTGGAGGCACACGGCATCCACCGTCGAACGAGAGGAACCCGTCATGCAGCTGTCACCCGATTCCGCGGAAGTCGTCGCCGCGACCGCCGGTGTCGTCGCCGAGCACGCGGAGGAGATCACGAAGGTCTTCTACCCCGACATGTTCGAGGCGCACCCGGAGCTCCTCAACGTCTTCAACGTGGCGAACCAGGCGGTGGGGGAGCAGCCCAAGGCGCTGGCGGCCTCCGTCGTCGCGTTCGCCGTCCAGCTGCTGGATCCGGACGCCCCCGACTTCACTCCCGTCCTGCAGCGGATCGCGCACAAGCACGTGTCCCTGGGCATCAAGGCCCCGGAGTACACGATCGTGGGTCGCTACCTCATGGGCGCGATCGGCAAGGTGCTGGGCGACGCGGTGACACCGGAGGTCGCGCGGGCCTGGGACGAGGTCTACTGGCTCTTCGCCACCGCGCTCATCGCGGAGGAGGCCAAGCTGTACGCGCAGGCCGGCACCGATCCGGAACAGCCGTGGCGCCCGTACCGCGTCGTCGAGCGCTTCGAGGAGTCCGATGAGGTGTTCTCGCTGCTGCTGGCCCCCGTGTCCGGGCAGATCCCCAGCCACCGCACGGGCCAGTACGTGGCGATCGCCGTCGACGTTCCCGGTGGGACGCGGCAGCCGCGGCAGTACACGATCTCCTCGGGCCCGCGGGGCGACTCGCTGCGGGTGACGATCAAGCGGGTGCGCGGGGTCGACGGTGCGCCGGACGGTCAGGTCTCCGGCTGGCTGCACGAGAACGCGCAGCCCGGCACGATCCTGGACGTGTCGCAGCCGGCCGGCGACGTGGTGCTGGACGAGTCCGACGCGCCGGTGGTCCTCGTGTCCGCGGGCATCGGCATCACCCCGGTCGCTGCGATCATGGAGGACCTGTCGCGGCGTCAGCCCGACCGCACCGTCCGCCTCTTCCACGCGGACAAGGCGCACAGCTCGCATGCGCTGTACGACGGACTGCGCCGCCAGGTGCTGGCGATGTCCGACGCCCGCGCGCAGAACTGGTACGAGGAGGGTGCCGACGAGGCTCCCACCCTGCACCCGGCCCGGTCCGGCTTCATGGACCTGACGGACGTGGAGCTGCCGGAGGAGGCGCAGGTGTTCATGTGCGGCCCGCTGCCTTTCATGCAGATCGCCCGCCGCACCCTCATCGATCAGGGGGTGCCCAGCGACAACATCCACTACGAGGTCTTCGGTCCGGACCTGTGGGCGCAGAACCCCGACGGGTGAGCGGGTGCGTGAGCCGGCCGACTGAGTGCGGCGGGCAGTGACGGAGAACCGGCCCCGGCCTCGGCGAATGCACCGAGGCCGGGGCCGGCCGTCTCAGTTCTGGTGGGAGCGCATCGCGGCGACGGCGTGCCGTTCCAGCACTGCCTCGTCCTGATCGCCGCCCACTCCGCCGGTCCGGCGGGTGCGCGGTTCCTTGCCGGCGAGGGCGAGGACCAGCAGGCAGCGGTCCTTCTCGACGAACGGGTGGAGTCGTGCGAGTTCGAGCGGTCCGTGGACCTGCTCGAGCTGATGGCGGACCAGCTTCGCGTGGACGGAGCAGACGAGCGGGCGGTCCTCATCGATGAGGTCCTGGTACAGGCACGGGAGCAGGCCGACGGTGAGGCGGGACTCGTCGACCTCCGGCTGGAGGCCGGCGTCGTCCAGGTGCTCGTACAGCGCATCCAGCTGGTGGGTGGCGTCGGGACCGAGGTCGTCGCTGGGGTCGAGCTCCGGAGCGACGGTGCGGAGCATGCGGCCGCGGTGCTTCGCCTCGTCCGCCCGGCGCTGCGCCTGCGGGCTGTGGTCCGCGCGGCGGACGGGGGAGTAGCCCAGGGGTGGGCGGCCTCGGCGGCCGGTCTCGACGGGGGCGCTCACGATGAGCCCCTCCTCCTCGAGGACGCGCAGGTGGTCACGGGCGGTGTTGAGGTGGACCTGGGCCTCGTCCGCCAGCTCCTGCAGGAGCCGTCCGGGCTTCCGCTGCACCGCGCGCAGCAGGCGCAGTCGACTCACCTGGGTGAGTCCCCTGTAGTCTTCGACTCTGCGTGGCATGCCTCCAGTGTGCGCCCGGTTCAGTGGCGGGGGAACCGGTGAGACGGGCGGTGAGATGAGGCATCTCGTGCCGATGGGCGGGTGAGGTTCCGCGTGTGCAGGTGTCTCGTCCTGCGGAGGCCGATGCTGTGCATTGCGGGACGGGAGTAGATTCCAGAGTGTCCGTGTCGATGGCGATACAAGGAGCATCTGTGGCACCCACCAGCAATCCGATCCGGCTGCCGGACATCCACCCGTTCCTGGGGATGGACGTGTGGTCGATGCTGACCGGACGAGCCGATGAGCATCCGGACCGCACTCTCCTCACATGGGAGTCGTTCGACGATGAGCCGCAGATGTGGACGTACGCCCAGTTCGTCGATGAGTCCGCCTCCGTGGGCGCCGGGATGCAGGCGCGCGGCATCGAGGCCGGCGACCGCGTCATCATCCACATGCAGAACCGTCCGGAGTTCCTCTTCACCTGGTTCGCGTGCGCCGCGATCGGAGCCGTGGCGGTCACGACGAACTCCCGGTCGTCCGCGGACGAACTCGCCTACTTCATCAGCAACAGCGGTGCCCGCGCCGTCGTGACCCAGCCGGACTTGGAGCCCGTGGTCCGCGAGGCCGATGCGCCGCTCGACTGGGTCGCGGTGATCCAGACGTCGGGCGAGGACGGTTTCGACGCACTGCGCTCGTCGCCGGCGGGACTCCGCGCGGTCGCACCGGATCCGGCAGCACCGCTCAGCATCCAGTTCACCTCCGGGACGACGTCACGGCCCAAGGGCGTGCTGTGGACGCACGCGAACGGACTCTGGGGCGCCCGGGTGAACGCGCTGCACGAGGACCTGCGCAGCACGGACGTCCACCTCGTCTACATGCCGCTGTTCCACACGAACGCGATGGCCTACTCCGTCCTGGCGAGCATCTGGGTGGGCGCCCGCTTCGTCCTGCTGCCCAAGTGGTCGACCAGTCGCTTCTGGGAGATCTCGCAGCGCAACGGCTGCACGTGGGCCTCGCTCATGGGGCTCTCCACCCGGGCGATCCTCGCCTCGGACGTCCCGGCCCAGCACACGTACCGCCTGTTCGGCGCAGGGGCTGACGTCCCGCTGCTGACCGAGCGGACCGGAGTCCCCATGATCACGTGGTGGGGCATGACGGAGACCATCACGCACCCGATCGTGGGCGACCGCCGCGGCTCTGCGCACACCGGCATCATGGGCCGCTGCGCCCCGGAGTACGAGATCGCCGTCAGCGATCCGCTGGGCACCCCGTCCACACCGGGCGAGGTGGGTGAACTGAGCGTGCGTGGTGTCCGCGGCCTGTCGCTGTTCGCGGAGTACTGGAACAACCCGTCTGCAACGGAGGACGCCTTCGACGGGGACGGCTGGTTCCGCACGGGCGACCTGGTCCGCCTCAACGACGACGGCACCCTCACCTTCATCGACCGGGCCAAGGACATGCTGCGGGTGGGAGCGGAGAACGTCGCGGCCTCGGAGATCGAGCGCGTCGTCCAGACCGTGACCGGCCCGCGCGAGGTCGCCGTCGTGGGTGCACCGCATGAGTCGCTCGACGAGGTGCCGGTCGTCTTCGTCGTCGATGCAGAGTCACCTGCCGATCTCGCGGAGCGGATCCTCGCGGAGTGCCGGGCGCAGCTGGCGGACTTCAAGGTCCCGCACCAGGTGCACTTCGTGACGGAGCTGCCCCGGTCCACCATCAGCAAGGTCAACAAGGTCGAGTTGCGGACCGTCGTGGCCGCCGGCACGTCGCTGGCCGAGGCGCAGGAGCGGTGGGAGCAGGCTGCCGTGCTCGATCCGTCGGGGGACGCGAGCACGACCGCGGGCTGACCGCGGGGCGGCGGAGCAGGTCAAAGTCGATGCGTGAGACGGGCGGCATAGACTCCTGAGCATGGAGACACTGCCGTCATGAGCGACGACGAACGCGGCGCACTGACGAAGCGCCTGCTGCCGGACGGGGTCGAGCCGGATCCCCGGTTCACGCTGGCGAACGAGCGGACGTTCCTCGCCTGGGTCCGCACCGCACTCGCCTTCATCGCCGGCGGCATCGCCGTCGAGGCATTCACCGGTGACCTGTTCCCCACCGCGATCCGCCAGATCCTCGCGATCCTCCTGCTGGTCCTGGGCATGCTGCTGGCCGGGGGAGCGGCAGTGCGCTGGCTGAACGTCGAGCGGGCTATGCGGCGGAAGAAGCCGCTGCCGGTGCCACTCATCGTCCCGATCGTCAGTCTCGTGTCCGCCGTGGCGGCCGGCGCGCTCGCCCTCGTCATCGCGAACCTGTGATGCGGGTGCGCGCCGGTCGTCCCGTCCCGGACCCGCACGGTGATGCGGGCCTGCAACCGGAGCGCACCTCGTTGGCCTGGACCCGGACGACCTTCGCACTGCTGACCGCCAGCGCGATCTTCCTGCGCTGGATCTCCCACCACGGTCCCCTCACCCTGCTCCCGTTCCTCGTCTGCCTGGTGGCGGCACTGGGGATCGAGATCACGCAGCGCGCCCGCTATCACCGGGGAGTCGCGGCGATCAGCACGGAGTGGGCGCACCCTTCCCTCCTGTCGATCATGGGGCTGGCCGGCATGACCGTGCTGCTGGGCCTGCTGGGTGTGGGCGTCGTCCTCCTGGGGTGATGACACGGGCGCGTGACGAGGGCTGGGACCGGGCGACGGCCTCGGCGGATCGATAGTGTCGGAACCATGCAGAGCGACCTGACCCACGAGGACTTCGCCGTGCCGGTCGACGGCGCCCTGATCCGCGGAACGCTGGTGCGGCCGGGCGGCGAGCCGACCGCGGTCGTGGTCGTCCACCCGGCCACCGCCACACCCCAGGGGTTCTACGCGGGGTTCGCAGACGCGATCGCCGCACGCGGGGCCGTGGCCGTCACCTACGACTTCCGCGGCACGGGACGCTCGGGCGACCCTCGGCGCTTCTGGCACCTGCGGATGCGCGACTGGATGAGTCAGGACGTACCCGCCGTCGCCCGTTGGGCCGCCCAGCGCTTCCCGGACGTCCCGCACCGCGCGCTGGGGCACAGCATCGGCGGTCACGCGATGGCCCTGGGCAACGGGGTGGCGTCCGTGGACCGGTTCGTTCTGGTCTCCTCCCACCTGGGTGTCACGCAGGAGATCGAGCCCCTGGGGGAGCGCCTGCGGGTGGCCTTCATCCTGCGCGTCGTGGGACCTGTGCTCAGTCGAACGCTGGGGTACATGCCGGGCCGGCGCCTGGGGTTGGGGGAGGACATCCCCGTCGCCGCGATGATCGAGTGGGGACAGTGGTCGCAGCTGCCGCACTACTTCTACGACGACGACACGATGGACGCGGCCGCCAGTGCCGCGACCGTCGACGCGGACGTCCTGGCGGTGGGGGTCTCCGACGACGCCTGGGCCTCGCCGCACCAGATGGACGCGCTCACCGCGCGGATGACCGGGGCCCGCGTGGAGCGGCGCACCGTCACGCCCGAACAGGTGGGCCTCTCGCGGCTGGGCCACCACGGGCTGCTGAGCCGGCGTGCCGGCGATGCCGCATGGGATCCGATCCTCGACTGGCTCCTGGGCGCTGAGGCGCACCCGGAGGGCTGAAGGCTGTGGCCGTCAGGTTTGCATCGAGTGGCGGGTTCCGGGATTGAGTGTCGGCTCGACGCCGGTCGGAGGTGCTGAAACCCGGATACTCAGGCGTGGAGCCCGCAGGGGAACGAGCCCTCGAGGAAACAGAGAAGGACCCCTGGTGATCCAGGGGTCCTTCCGAGCTGTGGCTCCGACCGGCGTCGATCCGGTGACCTTTCGATTTTCAGTCGAACGCTCTACCAACTGAGCTACAGAGCCATATTCACTTCTCGCGTTCCGTCGGGCTGCCTGCGGCAACCCTTCGGGAGAACAAAAGGCTCCTCTGCAAGAGAAGAGCCTTGTGCTCCGCGACCCTGACGGGACTCGAACCCGCGACCTCCGCCGTGACAGGGCGGCGCGCTAACCAACTGCGCCACAGGGCCATATTCACTTTCGACTGAAAGGTGCTGTGTCGATGACACGAATGATCATCATACACGTACCCCCAACGGGATTCGAACCCGTGTCGCCGCCGTGAAAGGGCGGTGTCCTAGGCCACTAGACGATGGGGGCTTCTCAGCCGGTCTACCGCCTTCCGGCCTTGAACCTCCGTAAGCCTACCCCGACTCTTCCGATCGCCGCAAACTCGGGCGACGGTGGCCTTGGTCACAGTGTCTGGCGTACCCCACTCGAACTCGCTCGTGACCCCCCACGCGCCCTCCGCGCGGCCACCGCCATCCCCTAGACTCGCAGCATGGATCCGGGCGAGGTGAGCGACGAGCTCTTCGATCAGCTGGTCGATGAGGCCGTCGCGCAGCTGCCCAGCGGGATCGGCGACTTCATGGACAACGTCGCCCTCTTCATCGAGGACGACTCCCCGCCGGACGGGCCCACTCTGCTGGGCGTCTACGACGGCATCCCGCTGACGGAGCGCGGCGGCACCTCCCTGTCCTTCGTTCCGCCGGACACCATCACCCTCTTCAAGAACCCCCTCATCGACTACGCGGAGGACGCCGACCATCTGCGCGAGGAGATCCTCGTGACGATCGTCCACGAGATCGCCCACCACTACGGGATCGAGGAGGAGCGCCTCCACGAGCTGGGCTGGGGCTGACCCGCTTCGCCCCAAACCCGTGTGATCTGCGTCGCATGATTCGCTCCGCAGGAACGCATCTCGTATCGTGGGCGCATCATGTCCCGACTCACCCATGCGTCAACCGCCACACCCGCGCTGCGCGTACTCAGCCTGGCCGGCGTCGACTACACCGTCCACGAGTACGACCACGACCCCCGCGCCCGCCGCTACGGCAGCGAGGCCTCAGAGAAGCTGGGCGTCGACCCGCAGCGCGTGTTCAAGACCCTGCATATCCTGGTCGACGGCGAACCCGTGAACGCACTGGTGCCCGTGTCCGGACAGCTCGACCTCAAGGCACTCGCCTCCGTCGCCGGCGGCAAGAAGGCCACACTGGCCGGTGTCGCCGAGGCCGAGCGCCGCACCGGCTACGTCTCCGGCGGTATGAGCCCCTTCGGCCAGCGCGTCACACTGCCCGCCTTCATCGACGAGTCCGCCGCCCAGCACGAGACCGTGTTCGTCTCCGCCGGCCGCCGCGGCCTGGAGATCGAGATCCGCCCGCACGACCTCTTCATGCTCACGAACGCGGGCGTCAAGCGCATCGCGCAGCTGGACTGACCCTCACCGAGCCCACACAGGCTCGCCCACCTGCGGTTCCGCCGTCCCGCCGCTCACATCCGCGAGGCTGCGCAGGCCCGCATCCACCTGGGCGGGCGGGATGAAGACGGTGACCGCGACCTCGGCGGCGTAGTCCGCCTCCGTCGACCAGCCGGCGGCCTGCGCCATCCGGTCGATCGCGGCCGCCAGCGCGTAATCGACCGTCACGCGCACCGGCACCCGCTGGGAGTACGTCACCACCGCCGAGGCCGCCACGGCCTCCGATGTCGCCTCACCGTACGCGCGGACCAGTCCGCCCGCCCCCAGCAGTGTGCCCCCGAAGTAGCGGGTCACGATCGCGAGGGTGTAGGTCAGGTCGTGCCCGGTCAGCACGTCGAGGATGGGTGCGCCGGCGGTGCCGGCCGGCTCGCCGTCGTCGCTGAACCGCCGCGTGCGCGCATCCGGATCCAGCACGAACGCGGTGCAGTGGTGGCGGGCCTTGGGGTGCTGGGAGCGACGCTGCGCGATAAGGGCACGGGCCTCGTCCTCGTCCGCGATGGGAGCCAGGAGGGCGAGGAAGCGCGAACGCTTGATCTCGATCTCCGCCTCCACGGGGCGGGCCACGGTGCGGTAGGTCGTCGGAGCGGACATGGGCCGAGCCTATCGGGGTGCCGTCCGGGCCGGTGCGGGGCGGGGTCACGTCGTGCGACACGGCAGTGGGCGCCGGAATGCGGGCGGACGGGTGCTTACGTCTGCGGTCCGTCGTACGGTGGAGGGAGCGGGCCGCGGGCCCGGCGGCGCACCTGGGCCGGGTGCGCGGTGGAACCCCAGGAGGTGCGTCATGTTGGAATTCACCGAGGACGAGCTGGAGGACATCCGGGCGGAGTCGCAGCGGGCCTACGATCTGGACCGCGCACACGTGTTCCACTCGTGGTCCGCGCAGAAGCAGATCACGCCCATGGTCGTGTCGCGGGCGGCGGGTTCGTACGTGTACGACGGGGACGGGCGGCCGTTCCTCGACTTCTCCTCGCAGCTGGTCAACACGAACATCGGCCACCAGCACCCGAAGGTCGTCCAGGCGATCAAGGACCAGGCGGACGTGCTGTGCACGATCAACCCCGCGCACGCGAACGACAAGCGGTCGGAGTCGGCCCGTCTCATCACGGAGCGGCTGCCGCAGAACCTCAACCGCGTGTTCTTCACGAACGGCGGCGCGGACGCGATCGAGCACGCCGTGCGCATGGCGCGCCTGCACACCGGCAAGCGCAAGGTGCTCTCCCGCTACCGCAGCTACCACGGCGGCACGGAGCAGGCCATCAACATCACCGGCGACCCGCGCCGCTTCCGCAATGATGTGGGCGATGCGGGCACCGTCCACTTCTTCGGGCCCTTCCTCTACCGGTCGGAGTTCCACGCGACCACGCAGGAGGAGGAGACGCAGCGTGCCCTCACCCATCTGCGCCGCACGATCGAGCTCGAGGGACCGCAGACGATCGCCGCGATCGTGCTGGAGTCGATCCCCGGCACCGCCGGCATCATGATGCCCACGCCTCAATACATGCAGGGCGTGCGCGCGCTGTGCGACGAGTTCGACATCGTCTACATCGCGGACGAGGTCATGGCCGGGTTCGGACGCTCGGGCCGCTGGTTCGCGTTCGAGCACTTCGACGTGGAACCGGATCTCGTCACCTTCGCGAAGGGCGTGAACTCCGGCTACATCCCGCTGGGCGGTGTCGCGATCAGCGACGCCATCTACGACACCTTCGCGGACGTGGCGTACCCGGGCGGGCTCACCTACTCCGGCCACCCGCTGGCCGCCGCATCCGCCGTCGCGACGATCACCGCGATGGAGGAGGAGCGGATGGTCGAGAACGCGCGCACCCTGGGCGAGGAGGTCGCGGGTCCGCGTCTGCGCGAGATCGCCCAGGCCTCCCCGCTGGTGGGCGAGGTCCGCGGCACCGGCATGTTCTGGGCCATCGAGCTGGTGAAGGACAAGGAGACGCGCGAGCCGCTGGCACCCTACGGCGGGTCGTCACCGGAGATGAACGAGGTCGTCTCCCGCATCAAGGGCGAAGGCGTCCTGCCGTTCGTCAACTTCAACCGCATCCACGTCGTCCCGCCGCTCAACATCACGGAGGCGGATCTGCGGAAGGGCCTGGACGTCCTGGAGCGCGCCCTGACGGAGGCCGTCTGATGCTCATCTGCGAAGACATCCTCCTCCTGCTCACCCGTGACGACGGCCGGACCGAGGCCTGGGTCACCTACCGGCCCTACGCCCTGGCCGCGGGCCTGCTGGCCGATCTGGCACTGGCGGACTGCGTCGAGTTCGAGGCAGACAAGAAGAACCCGAAGGTGACGCTGGCGGGTGAGCCCGCGGGGGCAGGTGGGGCGCTCGGTGCCGGTGGGCCGGCTGCGGGTGCCCCGGGGGGCCGCCCCGGTGGGCCTGACGGGATCGGCGAGGCGCCCGCGGTGCCGGACGGTCCCGGCGCCATCATGGACTTCGGGCTGCGCGCCCTGGCGGATCGGAACAAGCCGCCGCGCGTTCAGACCGTCGTGACCGCCGGCTGGTTCAACCCACAGGAGGTCGTCTCCCGGTCGCTCATGGCGCAGGGCGTCGTGGGACTCGAGGAGAAGAAGCTCCTGGGGCTGAAGCCGGAGCGCTACCCGGTGATCGACCCGGAGCCGGAGGCCGGGACCCGTGCGCGCCTGACGGACGCGCTGGCCGGCCGCGGCCCGGTGGCGCCGGCGGACGCGATGATCCTGGGGATCATCCAGGGCATCGGTGCCGTCAAGCACGTGCTCTCCGACGAGGTCCAGCAAGTGGGTCTCAAGGAGCGCGAGGCGAAGAAGCGGATCGAGTCCCTGGCAGACGAGCTGCCGGACGACGCCCGGCAGGGCAGCCGCGCCGTCAAGGGCGTCATCGACAGCATGAACGCCGCGATCATGGGGGCGATCGTCGCGTCGACGGCCGCGGGAACGGCCTCCGCGGGGAGCTGAGGCGCGTCAGAGCGTCGTGTGGGTGAACTCCCCGCCGGCCAGGGTCGCGACGACCGGGATGTCGTGGATCGTCGCGGGGTCCACGGTCAGCGGGTCGTCCGCGAGGACGACCATGTCGGCGAGCTTCCCCGCTGTCAGGGTGCCCTTGTCAGCGGCGTCGCCCGCGGCCTCGGCGGCGGTGCGGGTGTACGCCGTCAGGGCCTGCTCGACGGTCAGTCGCTCCGCGGCATCGCCCATGATGTCGCCGGACGCCGTCAGGCGGTCGACGAAGGCCTGGATCCCGCGCAGGGCGGTGCCGTCCGCGCACGGGCGGTCCGAGGAGCCGGCCAGCATGACGCCGGCGTCCACGAACGACCGGGCGCGGTAGAGGAGGCACCGGCGGTCCGGGCCCACCGACCGGTGCATCGCATCGCCGATGTTCTGCGCGAACGCGGCCTGCGGGGTCACCGCGATGCCGTGGGCGGCCAGCGTGGCCAGGTGCTCGTCGTGCAGCATGCCGGCGTGCTCGATCCGGTTGGGTACGCGGCGGCGGCCGAAGGTCTCCTGTGCCTCGACCAGATGGGCGACGGCCAGGTCGACGGCGCGGTCGCCGATCGCGTGCACCGCCAGCGACCAGCCTGACCGGTACGCCTCGAGGATCGTGCGGCGCAGGTGCTGCTCGTCCTCCTGCAGGTAGCCGGACGCGGTCCCGGCGGCGCGGCCGGCCTGGGTCGCGGTGGCGTACGGCTCGCGCAGGGCGGCGGTCTCGCTGCTGAGCGCCCCGTCGAGGAAGACCTTTGCGGGGCCGATCCGCAGCCATTCGTCGCCGAAGCCCGTGCGCAGGCCCAGGTCCAGGCCTCGGGTCATGTCGTCGTGAGCGTGCGCGGTGACCGCGTGGAGCGCGTCGACGGAGGGCATGAGCTGAGCGCGCGCGTGCAGGCTGCCGGCCTCGCGGGCCAGCTGGTAGGCGTGCAGCTCGATGGGGGAGTGGCCGATCCAGCCGGCGGCGATGCCGGCCTCGCCGAAGCTGGTGATGCCTTCGGCGGCATACGCGGACGTCGCGCGGTCCAGGGCGTCGACCAGTGACAGGAGCGAGTAGGGGCGGATGAGGTCCTGGACGAGCTCCTGCGCGGTCTCCTCGATGAGGCCGGTGGGGTTGCCGGCGGCGTCGCGGACGACGCGGCCGCCCTCCGGGTCGCGGAAGCCCGGCTCCAGCATGCCCGCCAGCCGCATCGCCGCGGTGTTGACGAACGACGTGTGCCCCGACTGCTGCCGCAGGAACAGGGGGCGGTCACCCGTGATCCGGTCGAGGGTCGCGAGGTCCGGGTACTGCCCGTCGTAGTCGCGCAGTCCGTAGCCGGCGGCCTGGATCCAGTCGCCCTCCGGGGTGCGCGCGGCGGCGGCCTGGATCTTCTCGTAGACCTCCGGGAGACCACCGGGCAGGGCCGTCACGTCGACGCCGGCCAGCGTGAGTCCGTACCACGCCGTGTGGCAGTGCGCGTCGTGGAAGCCGGGCAGGACGGTGGCGCCGTGGAGCTTGAGGCGGCGGCGGGCGTTGAGGCTCCGCACGTCGTCGTCGAAGCCCACGATCCGTCCGCGCCAGATGCCCACCGTGCGAGCGCGCGGACGGTCGTCGTCCATCGTGCGGATCACGGCGTCGTCCAGGATGAGATCCAGCAAGGGGGCCTCCGAGCGTGCGAGGGTCTGTGGCTGCCCTCAGCTTCTCATGTGCGAGTGGTGCCAGGGCAGCCGTCCCGGCTTGCTCATGCGCTGCCTGGGAACGGTTCTCGCGAAGTACGAGAATGCTTTCCCACAGTTCGAGAGCGAAGTGCGAGGTGGGCGGAGGGGTCGAGTCACCCCCGAACGGTTCTCGCGAAGTACGTGAAAGCATTCCCGCAGCTCGCGAGCGAAGTGCGAGGTAAACGAAGTGCGAGGCAGCGGTGGGAACACCCCTCACGTGCGGGGGAGGCGGACCTCCGGGTCCGTGCGGATGTGCAGCAGCGCGGGGCCCTCGTACGCCATCGCCTCCTGGAGCATCGGCACGAAGTCCTCCGTGCGCGTGACGGAGAAGCCGCGCCCGCCGTAGGAATCCGCGAGTGCCGCGAAGTCCGGATTCGTCACCGAGGTCCCGGACGGCCGGCCCGGGTACTCCCGCACCTGGTGGCCCACGATCGTGCCGAACACGGAGTTGTCGTCCACGATGACCGTGATGTTCAGGCCCTGGTCCACGGCCGTCGCGAACTCCTGCCCGTTCATCATGAAGCAGCCGTCCCCGGCCAGGCCGATGACCGGACGGTCCGGCTGCGCCAGCTTCGCCGCGACAGCCGCCGGCGTGCCCATGCCCATCGCCCCGTTCCGCGGTGCGGCCACGGATCCCGGACCCTGCAGGGGCCAATACCGCAGCGCCCACGCCGAGTAGTTCCCCGCCCCGTACGTCACCACCACATCCCGCGGCAGCACGTCCGCCGCGTCCCGGTACGCGCGGTCGCGGTCGAGGAACTCGTCGCTGCGCTCGGCGCCCACGACGCCGGTCCGCCACTCCTGGTACCGGTCCCGGTACGGCCGGTACCACGCCGCCGAGGTCCCGGTCCCGGAGGTCTGCCCGGTCACCGAGGTCCCCGTCGCCGGGACCTGCGCGGCCCCGGGGCCGGTGCCCAGGGCCGTCGCGAGGGTCTCCGGAGTCGCGACGATCAGCTGGTCGAGGGGGCCGAAATGCCCGTGCGCGTCCGGGTCCGGGACCGCGACGATCGTGCGGTCGGGGCTGGTGCCGAACGCGTAGCTGCCGGTCATGATGTCCCCCCGCACGCAGCCCACGAGGATCTGCAGGTCCGCATCCGCCATCGCCTCGCGGGTGCCCGCGAAGCTCGAGTAGCCCAGCGGCCCCAGGAACACGTCCTGGGCGTGGTCGATCGCGTCGTGGGCGCGGAAGTCCGCGACGATGCCCACGCCGCGGGCGCTCGCCCACGCGGACAGGGAGGTCGCGGCGGCAGGTGTCCACCCCTGCCCGCCCACGACCAGGAGGGGGCGGGCGGCGGAGGCGACCGCGTCCTCGAGCGCGGCGACCTCGTGCGGTGCCGGGGACGGCGACGCCAGGGGGCGCGGCGGCACGGGCGGGGAGGAGGTGAGCTCCAGGAGCGTGTCCTCCGGCAGCCCGACGATGACCGGTCCCGGTCGGCCGGAGGCGGCGGTGTGCAGCGCATCGGAGACGATCCGGGCCGCCGAGTCCGGATGATCGAGGATCAGCACCTTCTTCGCGGTCGATCCGAACCAGGCGTGCGGGTCGAACTCCTGGAAGGCCTCGCGCCCGCGCTGCTCCGTGGGGATGAGGCCCATGAAGAGGACCAGCGCCGTCGCGTCCTGGTACGCAGTGTGGATCGAGATCATCGCGTTCGCCGCGCCCGGCCCGCGCGTCACCATCGCGATGCCGGGGCGGTGGGTGAGGCGGGCCTCGGCGAGAGCGGCGAACCCGGCCCCGCCCTCCTGCCGGCACACGACGGTGTGGACCGGCGAGTCGTACAGACCGTCCAGCACGTCCAGGAACGACTCCCCGGGGACCGTGTAGACGCGCCGCACCCCCTCCGCCTCCAGCTGCCGGACGATGAGGTGGCCGGCGGACATCGGGGTGGGGGCGTCGGACGGGGGTGGTGTGACGGCGCTCATACCCTCATCCCTATCACGCGGGCTCAGCCGTCCAGCGTGCCGTCCGCATGCAGGACGCGGGCCAGGAACGACTGGGTGCGCTCGTGCTGCGGGTTGCCGATGACCTCCTGCGCGGGGCCCTCTTCGACCAGCACGCCGCCGTCCATGAAGACGACGCGGTCCGCGACATCGCGGGCGAAGCCCATCTCGTGGGTCACGACGACCATCGTCATGCCGGCCTCCGCCAGCTGGCGCATGACGCCCAGCACGTCGCCCACCGTCTCCGGGTCCAGTGCGGAGGTGGGCTCGTCGAACAGCATGAGCGACGGCTCCATCGCCAGCGCCCGGGCGATCGCGACGCGCTGCTGCTGACCGCCGGACAGCTGGTCCGGGTAGCGGTCGGCCAGGTGCGCCAGGCCCACGTTCTCCAGATTCGTGCGCGAGACGGCGTCCGCCTCCTCCTTCGACCGCCCGCGCACGCGCCGCTGCGCGATCGAGCAGTTCTCCAGCGCGGTCATGTGCGGGAACAGGTTGAAGCTCTGGAAGACCATGCCCACCTGCGCGCGCATCGCATCGATCTGCACGTCCGGGTCCGTCGCGTCGAAGCCCGCGACCGTGATCGACCCGCCGTTGGGCTCCTCCAGCAGGTTGATGCAGCGCAGCAGCGTCGACTTGCCGGATCCGGACGGGCCGATGAGGCACACGACCTCGCCGGGCTCCACATTCAGGCTGATGCCCTTGAGGACCTCGACGTCGCCGTAGGACTTGTGAAGGTCCGTGATCGTGCAACCCTGCGCCGAGGCCGTGGTCACCGGACCGGGTCGGCCTGCGTCAGCGGGCTGCGAAGGGGAGGATGTGGAGGTGGTCATGAAGGCTCCTAGTGCGGGTGCCGGAGGGGCGGGGTGGGGCGGACCCGTCCCCTATTCTCGGGACAGCTTCGCGGTGCGGGACTCGAACTTGCGGGCCAGGATGCCCAGCGGGACTGTGATGACGAGGTACGCGGCACCGGCGACGACCAGGGGGGTGAGGCCGGCCTCGGGCGAGGAGATCGCCTCGCGGCCGAATTTCGCCAGCTCGTACTGGCTGGCGGTCAGTCCCAGCAGGTAGATGAGCGAGGAGTCCTTCGTCATCATGATGATCTCGTTGGTGAGCGGCGGCAGGATGATGCGCACCGCCTGCGGGATGACGATCGTGATCATCGCGCGGCTGTTCGACATTCCCAGGGAGCGGGCGGCCTCGTACTGGCCCTTGGGGACGGCCTGCAGTCCGGCGCGCAGCGTCTCTGCGATGTAGGCGGACTCGACGATGCCCAGCGCCAGCATGACCGTCATGTACGTGTCGATCCGGATGCCGAACGCGTAGGGGACGGCGTAGCCGAATGCGATGAAGACCAGCAGTGCGGGCACGCCGCGGAAGAACTCGATGTAGAGGGTCGCGATCCAGCGGTAGGGCGCGACCGGGGAGATCTTCATGAGCGCCAGCAACAGGCCCAGGGCCAGGCCCAGGACGAAGCCCAGCGCGGTGTAGATGATCGTGTTCTTGAGCGCCGTCGTGACGACCTCGGGGAACTGGTCGGCGATGACGGCGGGGTTGAAGAACTTCTCGCCCACCGTGCCCCAGTCGGTGAGGACACCGGCGATCAGCACGACCGCGATGAGGATCGCGTACTGGACGTTCCGGTTGATCTTCGCGCGCTGGCGCGGACTCAGGGACGTGCGCTGGCGGATGGCGGTTGACACGGGAGGACTCCTCGGTCAGAGGCGGATGCAGTGTCGGGGCTCCGACGGGGCGCCGGAGTGAATGGACGCCGGGGCCATCGGCACACAGTAGTGCACGATGGCCCCGAGCGCCCTCCACGGGATGCGGGGCGCTGCCGGTCAGGAGGCCGCGTCCGCCTCCTCCTGGCTGAGGCGTGCGGCGTCGGCGACCTCGCCGAACCACTGGTCGACCAGGTCGTCGTACTCGCCGGTCTCGCGCAGATCAGTCATCGTCGTCTCGAACTGCTCCAGCAGCGCGGTGTTGCCCATCTTGACGGCCGCACCGATCACCTCGCCGGTGTCGTACTCCTCGACGAGGGTGAGCGAGTCGTCGGACTCCGTCGCCGCGTAGATCGTGGAGATGTTCGCGATGACCGCGTCGACCTGACCGGACTGGATGCCCTGGGTCATGAGACCCGCGTCCTCGAACTGGACCGGCTCCACGCCGTTGTCCGTCGCGTACGCCTCACCGGTCGTCGCCTGCTGGACGCCGGCCTTCTCACCCTGCAGGTCCTCGATGGACGTGATGTCCGAGTCCTTCTTGGTCATGAGCGCCAGGTTGTCCTTGAGGTACGGCTTCGAGAAGTCCATCTGCGAGGCGCGCTCCTCCGTGATCGTCATGCCGGACAGCGCGATGTCGCACTGGTCGGTGTCCAGGGCGGAACCGGACTGGATCGCCTCGAACGCGGTCGTGATGACCTCCAGCTCGACACCCAGGTCGTCGGCCGTGGCCTGCGCCAGGTCGATGTCGAGGCCCACGTTCTCACCTTCCTGGACGAACTCGAACGGCTCGTAGGGGATGTCGGAGCAGAGCGTCAGCGTGCCGGCGTTCACCAGCTGCACGCCACCGGCCTCCGTCTCCGCTTCCTCATCGCCGCCACCGCCGCACGCGGACAGGGCCAGCAGGGCCGCGGCGCCCAGGGCGCAGGCCGGAAGGATCTTCTTCACAGGTGCCTCCAGAAGAGCAGGGTGCGGCACGTGCGTCTGATCGTCATGGTCCGACCTGCCCGGGCCGCGGACATACCACTGGAATATACCTGTGCACTGCGTCACGCGTCACCACTGGGCACGGGCGGTGCCGCATTCGTTACGCGACCGTACTCACGGGGACGCGTGCAGGGCCTTCGTATGATGCGGACCGGTCCTCACACAGCGCGGGTGCGGTGTCCTCACACGACGCGCGTGCGGTGCCGGCGACGGCCCAGCCCCAGTGCCAGGATGAGGATCGCGGTGCCGGCGATCGAGCACAGGACACCCACGGCGGCCGGTGCTCGGTAGCCCAGTCCGGCGGCCACGACGAGGCCGCCCAGGTAGGCGCCCAGCGCGTTCGCCGCGTTGAAGGCGGCGTGGTTCATGGCAGCGGACATGTTGGGGGCCTCGGGCGATTCCCGCAGCAGGCGCGCCTGCAGGCCGTTCGTGAAGAGGCTCGTCGCGATGCCGATGAGGAACAGCAGCGGCAGGGCGACCCACCACAGGTGGGCGAAGACCGCGAAGAGGGCGAGGATGACACCCATGCCCACGACGCCGGCCAGCGCGGACTTGTCGATCGAGCGATCCAGGCAGGGTCCGGCCACCAGCGAGCCCGCGGTCATGCCGCAGCCGTAGAGGACCAGCACCCACGGCAGCAGGCTGTGCGGGATCCCCGTCACCTGGGTGACCGTGGGCGTGATGTAGGTGTAGAGCGCGAAGGAGCCGCCGAAGCCCACAGCACCCGCCAGCAGCGGCAGCCAGATCTGCGGGCGCAGCATGCTGGCGAGCTCCGCACGGGCGGACGAGGTGGGTTTCGCGGGGACGGCCGGCAGGAACGCCAGCAGTCCGACGATCGTCGCGAGTCCCACGCCCGCGATGACGATGTAGGCGGCCCGCCAGCCCAGGGCGCTGCCCAGTGCGGTGGCTGCCGGCACGCCCACGATGTTCGCGATCGTGAGCCCCAGCATGGTCCGGGAGATCGCAGTGCCGGACTTCTCCGGCGGGACCAGGGAGGCCGCGACGATCGCTGCGATCCCCAGCGTGATCCCGTGCGGCAGGCCCGTGATGAAGCGGACGGCGACCAGAACGGGCAGAGTGGTCGAGAGGATCGTCGCGAGGTTGCCCAGGGTGAAGACCGCGGCGGCCAGGATGAGGAGCAGGCGGCGGTCCATCCGCGGGGTGAGTGCCGTGAAGAGCGGTGCGCCCACGACGACGCCGATCGCATAGGCGCTCACAGCCATCGCGGCCTGCGGGATCGTGGTCCCCAGGTCCTCCGCGATCCACGGCAGCAGAGTCATGGAGGCGAACTCCGTCGTGCCCACCGCGAAGCCGCCGGCGGCCAGCGCGGTGAGCGCCAGACCGGTCGAGCGGGGAGCGGCGGCGGGGCCGCCGGCGGACGGGGCACGCGACATGGGGACTCCGATCAGGGCGAGCCGAGGAGGAGGGGACGCAGGGGATGGGGACGCCCAGCGCGCAGCGATGCCGGCGCCGCGGCGACCGCACAAGCCTACGACTCGAAGCCTGCGGGGCACAGGTGGAACGGGCGTCCGTGAGCGGACTCACCCGCAGCGCGACGCACGGCGTCATACGCAGGGTGACGTCGTGCCTCGCCCCGGCGTGGACCGGGGGCGAGTCAGCGATGCGCGTCCCGCGCGCAGCGGGTGGTTACGATGTTCTCAACGATCGATCAGAAATGGATGCTGGTGCAGTCCGGATCGCGCGACCCGCGGGTCGCGCATCGCGTCTGCGCACGGGAGGACGACAGCCACGTCATGAGTCACGACACGGACGACACCACGGGCGAGCAGCGACCGGTGGGCTCGGAGATGGAGGTCGCCCCGAAGACGTCACCGTCGAAGGCGCGCCGGCGCGTCCTGACCGGCGGTCTGGATGACGAGAGCAGCCTCCGGTACCGCGCGATGCGCTCCGTGTTCCGCGGGTCGATCAAGACTGCGCACCGTCCCACCGTCACGGGGGTCACGAACGTCCCCAAGACGGGTCCCGTCATCATCGCCAGCAATCATCGGTCCTTCGCGGACTCGATCTACCTGTCCGCCCTGGCCCCCCGGCGCGTGAGCTTCATGGCGAAGGCGGAGTACTTCGAGCGACGCAATCCCATCAACATGATGGTGGGCGGATTCATGACGGCCGTGGGCGCGTTCCCCGTGGAGCGCGGCTCTGCCGCCGCTGCGGTCAAGGCGCTGGAGGTGGGCGAGGAGATCCTGCGCGCCGGCGGCGTCTTCGGCATCTACCCGGAGGGCACCCGCAGCCGCGACGGCAAGATCGGGGCCGGCAAGACCGGTGCCGCAGAGCTTGCGATCCGCACGGGCGCGACGATCGTGCCCGTGGGTCTGGTGGGCACGGAGGACGTCATGCCCGTCGACGCGAAGGCCCCGCAGCCCAAGACCTTCTCCATCACCTTCGGCAAGGCGATCCCGGCGCCGCCGCGGGCCAATCCCGCCGGTCCCCAGCGTCGCGAGCTCACCGAGCAGATCATGTCCGCCATCCGTGCCCTCGTCGCCGAGGCCGAGGCCGAGAGGGCCGCCCGCCGCCGCTGACCCCGGGGCCCGGTCCGGTGCCTGTGCCCCCGCTGATGGGGGGCTGTGCCCCAGTTCATGGGGAACCGTGGAATGTCGCGCTTCGTTCGTCCGTTGTGCCTGGTGAGGGGTATGAACCCCTCACCACCGGGTGAGTGGCGAGGCTGAATGCACAGGCCGAGGTGCTCACCGATCGACGTCACAGGAGTGAGATCGCACATGGCACGATTCGACGGGAAGACAGTCATCATCACGGGCGCGGGCTCGGGTCTGGGACAGGCCACCGCCGTCCGCCTCGCACAGGAGGGCGCGAACCTCGTGCTCGTCGACATGAGCGAGGAGGGCCTCGCGCAGACGAAGCAGCAGATCGCCGAGGCCGGCGGGACCGGTGGTGTCGAGGTCGTCACCGCGAACGTGACGAAGTCGGAGGACGTCCAGCGCTACGCCGACGTGGCGGTGGAGACCTTCGGCTCGATCGACGGGTTCTTCAACAACGCGGGCATCGAGGGGAAGCAGAACCTCACGGAGGACTTCGGGGACGACGAGTTCGCCAAGGTCGTCGCGGTCAACCTCACGGGTGTGTTCGCGGGCATGGCGGCGGTCCTCAAGCAGATGCGGAAGCAGGGCTCCGGCTCGATCGTCAACACCGCGTCCGTGGGCGGCATCCGCGGCGTGGGCAACCAGTCCGGCTACGCCGCCTCGAAGCACGGCGTCGTGGGCCTGACCCGCAACTCCGCGCGCGAGTACGGCGAGCACGGCATCAGCATCAACGCGATCGCGCCGGGCGCCATCATGACTGCGATGGTCGAGGGGTCGTTGCGTCAGCTGGGCGGCGAGAACTGGGAGGCGGCCGGCAAGGAGTTCGTGTCGGTCAACCCCATGAAGCGCTTCGGCCAGCCGGAGGAGGTCGCGGCACTCGTCGCGTTCCTGCTGTCGGACGACTCCGGGTTCATCAACGGCACCGTCATCCCGATCGACGGCGGCCAGCACGCGATGTACTGACCACCTCTCGCCGCGCGCCCTGGTCCACGGGGCGCGCGGCGCGCGCGGTCGGGATCGCCAGCACCATGACGGCCAGCGGGATGAGGAGTGCCGCGCGCAGCCCCCAGTGCTCCCCGGCGAAGCCCAGGACAGGCGGTCCCGCGAGCAGCGCGAGGTAGCCGATCATGGACGCGACCGCGATGCGCGATGCGGCGCCGGGCCCGCTGGAGCCCGCGGCAGAGATCGCCACCGGGAAGCCCAGGGACGTGCCCAGGCCCCACAGCACGACCGCGGCGATCGCGAGCGGAAGGTGCTCGACGAAGGAGACGAGCCCCAGCCCCAGGACGCCGAATCCCGCGCTCACCGCCAGCACCCGGGTGCGACCGAACCGGGCGACCACCGGGTTGCCCAGGAACCTCCCCACCGTCATCGCGGCCGCGAACACCGCGAACATCGCCGATCCCGCGCGGGGGTCCAGGCCGTGGCCGTCGACCATGACGAGCGGCAGCCAGTCGTTCGCGGTGCCCTCGGTCAGGGCCATCGCCAGCGTGATGAGCGCGATGAGCAGCAGGCGCGGGCCCACGACGCTCCGGAGCCCGTGGTGGGCCGCGGTGGCATCTGTCCCATCCACGGTCGGTGACGTCGCAGCGGGAGCAGAGGCGGCCACCCGTGCGGGCGGCGGCGGGCCGCTGTCCTCGGGACCTGCGGTGACGGTGGCGGCGGCGGTGGCGGTGGTGACCGGGGCAGTGGGCCGGGTGCGGCCGGTGGCCGGCGGGAGTTCGCGGGCCGCGCGCAGGAGCGCGATCGCGATGAGCGCGCCGATGACCGGCAGGTGGACGAGCGGCATGATCCCGGAGCTCACCGCCACGATTCCCAGCCCTGAGCCCACGAGTGTGCCCAGGCTGTAGCTGCCGTGGACCAGGGAGAGGAACGGGCGGCCGGTGCGGGTCTCGACCTCGGCGCCCTCGACGTTCATGGCGACCTCGGCGCAGCCCATCCCCAGCCCGAACACGGCCAGGCCCGCCATGACGACGGTCGCGCTGCCCAGTGCGGTGCCGCAGGTGATGATGCCCAGGCTCGCCGCGATCCCGGCGGTCCCGGACACGATGACGGGGCGGGCGCCCCAGCGGGCGACGAGGGCCCCGGAGGCGAGGATCCCGGCCATCGATCCCAGGGACACCCCGAAGAGGACGATGCCCATCTGCGCGGTCGTCGCGCCGATGAGGTCGCGGATCACCGGTGTCTGCGTCACCCACGAGGACATGCCCAGGCCGGACAGGAGGAACGCTGAGGCGACGGCGAGCTTGAGACGACGGACGCCGGAGTGCGTGCCGGTGGCGCGGTCGGTCATGGGGAGCCTCCTGTCGGGTGATCGGGCAGCAGACGGGGGAGTGCGGCCGGAATGTGTACAGATGTACACTGCGGGACGACAGGCGCAGTCGGACCGGAGGGGTGTGAGCATGGCGACGCGCGACGAGCCGCCCGCCGTCATGAGCGACGACGAGTGGAACCAGGAGGCTCCGCGCAGGCGACTCATCATCGACACTGCTCTGGACGTCATCGCGGACCGCGGGGTCGATCGGACAACGCATCGGGCCATCGCCGAGGCCGCCGGGATCCCCCTGGGGTCAATGACCTACCACTTCGACAGCCTCGATGACGTCATCGTCTGCGCGTTCCGCAGGCTGGCGGGAGTTCTTGCCGCGCGCTATCGCGGCGCGGTTGCGGAGGCGGAGTCGCGGGAGGCGGCGTGCGCAGCGGTGGCGGACCTCATCTGCGGTGACGCGTACGCGGATGAGCGGGAGATGGTCGTGCTCCTCGAGCTCTACGCCTACGCGAACCACAGTGCGGGGGCGGAGCGGGTGCGCCGCGAGTGGATGGCCGTGAGCTGGGGCAGCCTCGCCGTCCACTTCGACGAGGACGCGCAGAGGGCTCTCGACGCGCTCATCGAGGGGTGGACGATCCACCGGCTCTTCGCGCATCGCGCACCGGACCGCGGGGTCGTGCTGCGCGCGGTCCGCGCGATCGCGGATGGGGCGTGAGACGGCGGCCTCGCGGCTGTGGTTTTGACTCACGATCGGGGAGGGCGCGGCCGGCTGAATAGTGATCTGGCGCACAGTCGGTGGCGATATCAGACTGTCCGCAGATGCTCCGCGCGCCCGGACCGACCCGGTTCGTGGGCCGCGTTGCGGGCAGCGAGGGGGGGGTGTCCCTATGGTGGTTGTCAAGCAGCTGCAGGGACTCGGGGCTCGTAGAGTGTGCCGGTCTTCAT
>NZ_HE978601.1:389872-405227 GCF_000285835.1 Brevibacterium senegalense | reverse complement strand
GGGCGACAATGGCGTTCCGCAGGATGACAAGAGCACTGGGTGTGGTGGCGATCGTGACACTGGGCGTGAGCGCATGTGGAGCGACATAAGCGGAGCCCGGTGAAGGCCCCTCGGCAGGGGCGGCCAGCGGAGACACGGACTGGAGTGACTGCACGCCCGGTGAAGAATCTGCGGAGGTGGATCTGGCCTCGGAGGAGGACAAGGAGATCACGATCGGAGCCTTCAACGGCTGGGATGAGTCGTATGCTGCCGCCTACAACACGAAGTACGCGCTCGAGCAGGATGGCTTCACCGTCGCCGTCGAGTCCTTCGACGCCGGTCCCGCCTTCACGGCGGTGTCCCAGGGCGACATCGACTTCATCATGGATGGCTGGCTGCCCGTCACGCACGAGGACTACATCCAGCAGTTCGGCGACGACATGGAGGCGCAGGGCTGCTGGTACATCGACGCGAAGAACACCATCGCGGTGAACGAGGACTCACCCGCCCAGTCGATGGCTGATCTCGCGGACATGGCCGACGAGTACGGCAGCACGATCTACGGCATCGAGGCCGGTGCCGGACTCACCCGGATGATGCAGGACAACATGATCCCCACCTATGGGCTGGAGGACTGGGACTTCAAGATCTCCTCGACCCCGGCGATGCTGGCACAGCTGGCATCCTCGACGGACGCGGGCGAGAACATCGTCGTGACGCTGTGGCGCCCGCACTGGGCGTACGACGCATTCCCCGTGCGCGACCTGGAGGACCCGGAGGGGGCGATGGGTGCGGGCGAGGTCGTCTACAACTTCTCCTACGCCGGCTTCACGGAAGATCATCCGCAGGTCTCGCAGCTGCTGAAGAACCTCGTCATCTCCGACGAGGACCTGGCGAGCATGGAGAACATCATGTTCTCCGATGACCACTACGGCGGGGAGGATCCGGACGGTGCCGTCGCAGAGTGGGTCGAGGAGAACGACAGCTTCGTCAGCGACTGGAAGGCTGGCGCGCTGGCGGGCTGATACTCCTGCGTGACGATCTGTGACACTCTATGACGTGAAGTGTCGCAATACGTCCCCCTCCGAGGGTGCGGACCCGAAACTGAGATGTTCTCTCAGCCGTCGGAAGGTCCATGCATGTCCTCGAGCAGTAATCGCCCGCCCCTCGAAGGGGTCACCGTCGTCGAGATCGGGGTCTTCATGGCGGGCCCGTTCGCCACGCTGCAGCTGGCGGACCTGGGCGCCCGCGTCGTCAAGGTCGAGACGCCCGGCAGCGGCGACCAGACTCGCACCGTCGGCCCCTTCATCGAGGGCGAGTCGAGCGCCTTCATGCGTCTCAACCGGAACAAGGAGTCCGTCGAGATCGACCTGAAGTCCGCGGAGGGTGCCGCCCGGCTGCGCGCGCTCCTGGCGCAGGCGGATGTGCTCGTGGAGAACCTGCGCCCCGGCGCGCTCGCCCGCATGGGCTTCGGCTACGACGACCTCAAGGACGAGTTCCCCGGCCTCGTGTACGCCTCTGCGTCCGGCTGGGGGCAGGACGGGCCGCTCGCCGCGAACGCGGGCCTCGACATCATGGCGCAGGCCAGGTCCGGACTCATGAGCATCACGGGCTTCCCGGACGGCGAGCCCGTCAAGCTGGGCGTACCCGTCGCAGACCTCAGCTGCGCCCTCTACGTGACGATCGCGGTGCTCGCGGCACTGCGCGAGCGCGACCGGTCCGGCCTGGGCCAGGCGATCGACGTGTCGCTCTTCGAGTCCGCGGTGTCGCTGGCCGTGTGGGAGGCCGGCTCCTATTACGCGACCGGTCAGGTCGCGAAGCCGCAGGGCTCCGCACACCAGGCGTCCGCCCCGTACCAGGCCGTGGCGACGTCCGACGGCTACGTGACGATCGGTGCGAACACGCAGCGCAACTGGGCGCGCTTCTGCGTGGCGCTGGGCCTCGACGAGCTGGTCGAGGACGAGCGCTTCCTCACCCCCACCCAGCGCATGGAGAACCGCGGCGCGCTCATCGCCCGCATCGAGGACGACTTCCGCGGCCGGACGGTCGCCGAGGTCGTCGCCCTCCTGGATGAGGCCGGCGTTCCGGCCGCGCCCATCAACACGTTCCCGCAGGTCTTCGCGGACGAGCACCTGCACGCGCGCGACTTCTTCTGGAGCGCCCCGCACCCCACCGCGGGTGCGGTCGAGCAGCTGGGCAGCCCCATGCGCCTGTCCCGCACCCCTGTGGTCCGCGGTGCCGCGGGCCCCGTCCTGGGCGCGGACACGGGTGCCGTGCTGGGTGGCCTGGGGGCCTCGGCGGCGGCCGGTGCAGGCGCTGGCAGCACCGGTGCGGATCGTGCGGAGGGGGACCAGTGATCGAGGAGCTGGCCGGCGGCGATCTGCTCGTCGAGCAGCGCGAGAGCGCGCTGCACGTGACGTTCAACCGCCCGCGGGCGCGCAACGCGATGACGAACGCGATGTACGACGCGCTCGTGACCGTGTGCGAGCGAGCGGATGCGGACGAGACCGTCCGCAGCGTCGTGCTGCGCGGCGCGGGGGACCGGGCGTTCGTCGCGGGGACGGACATCACGCAGTTCCGCGGCTTCACCGGTGAGGACGGGATCGCCTACGAGGAGCGGATCGCGGGGGTCCTCGACCGCCTGCGCGCCGTCGAGGTGCCCGTCATCGCCGTCATCGACGGGCACTGCGTGGGCGGCGGCCTGGGCATCGCGACGTGCGCGGACCTGCGCCTTGTGACGTCGCAGGCATCCTTCGGGATGCCGATCGCCCGCACACTGGGCAACACGCTGGCGGCCGGGACCCTGCGGCGCCTCGTCGGGCTGCTGGGCGAGTCCTGGGTGGTGCGGCTCGTGCTGGCTGGCGAGCGGATCTCCGCTCAGCAGGCAGATGCCTCCGGGTTCGCGCGTCTGGTCGAGACCGACATCGACGAGGCGGCGGCTGAGCTGACCCGCACGATCGCCGCATCCGCCCCGCTCACGCTGTGGTCGATCAAGGAGCTCCTGCGCCGCGGTGCGGGATCGCAGGACGTCGACGATGCAGACGTCATCACCCGCATCTACGGCAGCGACGACTTCGCCGGAGCCGTCGACGCCTTCCTTACGAAGACTTCTTGGGACTGGCAGGGTCGCTGACCCCCGTCCCCTCTCACGATCATGAAAGGAGCTCACGACTGTGAGCGATACGAACACCGACCAGTCCGAGCTGCGGGCCTCCCTCGCGCAGAGTGCCAAGCGGAGGAAGTCCACGATCGCGGCCATCTCCGGCGGGCTCGCCGCCGCACTCGTCGCGGGTGTCGTCAGCATCATCGTCGTCCGCGGGAACAGCGGTGACGACGCGGAAGCGGCGGGCGATCGCCTGAGCCTGACGCTGGCCACCGACGAGGACTCCACGACCAACGACACGATCGCGGAGGTGGCCGGCGAGAACGGCCTCGACGTCGAGTGGGTCAACCTGGACGACTGGGTGCTGCCCAACACCGAGGTCGTGGGCGGGTCCATGGACGGCAACGCCTTCCAGCACGTCATGTACCTCTCGACTTTCGACGTCGAGAACAACGCGGACCTGGTCCCCGTCTTCAGCACCTTCGTGAGCAACTGGGGCGTGTTCTCGGCGACGGTCGACTCGCTGGACGACCTGCCGGACGGCGCGCGGATCGCGATCCCGGACGATGCGAGCAACGGCGGCCGGGCACTGATCATCCTGCAGGCTGCCGGACTCATCGAGCTCGACGAGTCCGCGGGCTCGCTCGCGACGACCTCGGACATCACGGAGAATCCGAAGGACCTCGAGTTCACGGAGATCTCCGCCCAGTCGATCCCGCAGCAGTTCGACGACCCGTCGCTCGATGCGGTCGTCGTGGGCGTCCATCACTTCGACCCGTCGCAGGAGATCACCGTCGACGACGCGCTCTACATCTTCGACCCGGAGTCCGACGCGAACCTGCCCTACATCAACGTCGTCGCGACCCGTGCCGACAACGTCGACGACCCGGCGTGGCAGGTCCTCGAGGAGGCGTACGACGATCCGCGGGTCCTCGACGCGCTCGCGGAGGAGTACTCCGGCACGCAGACCCGCGTCGACATCGACCGGGACGTGCTCCATGGCGAACTCGACCGGCTCGTGGCCGAGGCCGGGGGCGAGGACTGATGTCGAAGCCCGTCGTCTTCGAGGGGGTCTCGAAGTCCTTCGAGCACCGCGGGCGCACCGTGCAGGCGCTCACGGACGTGTCGCTGCGCATCGAACCCGGGGACATCTACGCGATCGTCGGGTACTCCGGCGCCGGCAAGTCGACGCTGCTGCGCACCGTCAACGCACTCGAGAGGCCCACCTCCGGCTCCGTGTTCGTGGGAGAGCAGGAGATGTCGTCGCTGCGGGGGAAGGAGCTCCTGGCCGCCCGCCAGCGGATCGGCATGGTGTTCCAGCAGTTCAACCTCCTGAAGTCCCGCACCGTCTACAAGAACATCGCGTACCCGCTGCGTCTCGCGGGCCTGGGCGAGTCGGAGACGATCGACCGCGTCGAGGAGCTGCTCGATTTCGTGGGTCTCTCCGACAAGGCGCTCCAGTACCCCAGTCAGCTGTCCGGCGGGCAGAAGCAGCGCGTGGGCATCGCCCGGGCGCTCGCGACCCGCCCGGACGTGCTGATCTCCGATGAGGCGACGAGCGCGCTGGATCCGGAGACGACCCTGGAGGTGCTGGGTCTGCTCAAGCGGGTCAACGAGGAGTACGGGGTCACCGTCCTCCTGGTGACCCACGAGATGGACGCGGTGCGCGAGATCGCGGACAAGGTGGCCGTCATGCAGAACGGGCGGGTCATCGAGGAGGGCAGCGCGTACCGCGTCTTCTCGGACCCGCAGACGGAGACCGCGCAGAAGTTCGTCGCCTCCGTCCTGCGCCACCGGCCGGACGAGCGGTCGCTCTACGCCATCCGCCGCATCCACACGGGTCGACTCGTGGAGGTGCGGGTGGGCGACCGGGAGACGAACGACCCGTTCCTCTCGCGGATCGCGCGTGAGCACGACGTCGACTTCAACATCGTCTACGGCGGTGTGAGCGAGTCGAAGGACAACCTGTTCGGCCGACTCACGGTCGAACTCCTGGGGAAGGACCAGGACGTCGACGCGGCGATCGCGTCGCTGCAGACGATCACGGACGTCGAGGAGGTCGCGCACTGATGCGACAGACGGATTTCAGCGCCTTCCTGCCGCGGCTGGCCGATGCGATCTTCGAGACGCTGCTCATGGTGTCCGTGTCGTTCGTCATCGCGGGCGTCGTCGGCATCCTCCTGGGCCTAGTGCTCTACGCGACCCGGCCGGGGAACCTCCTGGAGAACCGGGTGGTCTTCGGCATCCTCAACTTCGTCATCAACATCGTCCGGCCGATCCCGTTCCTCATCGTCGCCGTGTCGCTCATCCCGCTCACGCGCCTCATCATCGGCACGAGCATCGGACCGATCGCCGCGATCGTCCCGCTCACCGTCGTCGCGAGCGTGTCGATCGCCCGCATCGCGGAGTCGAACCTCGTGGCCGTGGACCCGGGTGCGATCGAGGCGGGCGCCGCGATGGGCGCGAGCCCGCTGCGGATCCTCTTCACGATCGTCGTGCCCGAGGCGCTGGGCCCGCTCACGCTGGGCATGACGTACATCTTCGTGGCGCTCGTCGACTCGACCGCCGTCGCCGGCGTGATCGGCGGCGGAGGCTTGGGCGACCTGGCCATGCGCTACGGCTACCAGCGCTTCGACTGGGTCGTCGTCGCCGTCATCGTCGTCGTGCTCGTCCTCCTCGTGCAGTTCGCCCAGGCGCTGGGCAACTGGATCGCCCGCAAGGTCATGCACTGACCCCGCCTGCCTGACCGCGCGGAGGGTTCTCGCTGAGCGGCCTGCTGTTGCGCATCGTGCAAGCGTTGCCCATTTTGCTCACGATCGCGTAACGGCTGTGCCGTACGGTGAGATAGGGCGTGACGCTCATCACATTAGACGGCAGGCTGTGGCCAGGTTCTGCACGGGCGTGCCCGGGCTCCGGACGGGGAGCCGCGCAGATGTCTGAGGGGAGTGCGCCGATGGCGTTCCGCAGGATGATGACAGCAGTGGGTGCCGCCGCGATCGTGGCGCTGGGCGTGAGCGCGTGCGGCGCGACGGACGCGGACGCGGGTGGTGATGCGACGGATGAGGCCGCCGTGGGCGAGACCGACTGGAGCGCCTGCACGCCGGGCGAGGAGTCCGCGGAGGTCGATCTGTCCGGGGCTGAGGACAAGGACATCAAGATCGGCGCGTTCAACGGCTGGGACGAGTCGTACGCCGCCGCGTACATCACGAAGTACGCGCTCGAGCAGGACGGATACTCCGTGTCCGTCGAGTCCTTCGATGCGGGACCCGCCTTCACCGCGGTGTCCCAGGGCGACATCGACTTCATCATGGATGGCTGGCTGCCCGTCACGCACGAGGACTACATCGCCCAGTTCGGCGACGACATGGAGGCGCAGGGCTGCTGGTACACCGGCGCGAAGAACACGATCGCCGTGAACGAGGACTCGCCGGCCCAGTCCCTTGCGGACCTCAGGGACATGAGCGACGAGTACGGCAGCACGATCTACGGCATCGAGGCGGGCGCGGGCCTCACCCGGATGACCGAGGAGGACATGATCCCCACGTACGGCCTGGAGGACTGGGACTTCAAGATCTCCTCGACGCCCGCGATGCTCGCGCAGCTGCAGTCCTCGACGAATGCGGACGAGAACATCGTCGTGACGCTGTGGCGCCCGCACTGGGCGTATGACGCCTTCCCGGTGCGCGACCTCGAGGACCCCGAGGGCGCGATGGGCGCCGGTGAGGTTATCTACAACTTCGCCTACTCCGGATTCGGCGAGGAACACCCGGAGGTCTCCCAGCTGCTCAAGAACCTCGTGATCGGCGACGAGACGCTTGCGAGCATGGAGAACATCATGTTCTCCGACGAGCACTACGGCGGAGAGAACCTGGACGACGCGGTCGCCGAGTGGGTCGAGGAGAACGACGGTTTCGTCGACGACTGGAAGGCGGGTGCGCTGGCGGGCTGACGCGCACGGGCCGGCTGACCGGACGCCGGCCGTGACGTTCTGGGACGCACTGTGACGTCGTGGGTCGCAGTGCGTCCCCTGCTGTCTGCGCCGGCGTGAGACTGGTGCGTCCCGTCATCGTCGGAAGGCCCCGGATGCCATCGCCACACCCTCTCCCCCGTTCCGTGCCGCAGCTGAACCCGTCGGAGTCGCCCCTGCCGCGGCGGACCGTCGCCTGTCTGCTGCGGGAGGTCAGGCCTGATGCCCAAGGCCGTCACCTTCGAGCGGGTGTCGAAGTCCTTCAAGCACCGCGGCCGGACCGTGCAGGAGCTGGACGATGTGTCGCTGTCGATCGACCCGGGCGACATCTATGCGATCGTCGGTTACTCCGGAGCGGGGAAATCGACACCTCTGCGCACCGTCAACGCTCTCGAGCGGCCGACGACCGGATCCGTGTACGTGGGAGACCAGGACATGACGCAGCTGCGGGGGAGAGATCTCCCGTCCGCCCGCCAGCAGATCGGCATGATGTTCCAGCAGTTCAACCTGCTCCGCCTCCGTTCCGTCTACAAGAACATCGCCTACCCGCTGCGACTGGCGGGGCTGAGCGAATCCGCGACGATCGACCGCGTCGAGGAGCTGCTGGACTTCGTGGGCCTGTCCGACAAGGCGCTCCAGTACCCCAGTCAGCTGTCCGGCGGGCAGAAGCAGCGTGTGGGCATCGCCCGGGCGCTCGCGACCCGTCCGGACGTGCTGATCTCCGATGAGGCGACGAGCGCGCTGGATCCGGAGACGACCCTGGAGGTGCTGGGTCTGCTCAAGCGGGTCAACGAGGAGTACGGGGTCACCGTCCTCCTGGTGACCCACGAGATGGACGCGGTGCGCGAGATCGCGGATCGCTCGCGAGCACGGTGTCGACTTCAACATCGTCTACGGCGGCGTGAGCGAGTCGAAGGACACGCTGTTCGGCCGGTTGACGGTCGAGCTGCTGGGCGGGGAGCAGGATGTCGCGGCGACGATCGCGTCGCTGCGGGAGATCACCGACATCGAGGAGGTCGCAGTCTGATGCGCCAGACTGATTTCTCTGCGTTCCTGCCGCGCCTGGGCGATGCGATCTTCGAGACGCTCCTCATGGTGTCCGTCTCGTTCCTGCTGGCCGGAGTGATCGGGATACTCCTGGGCCTCGTCCTCTACGCGACCCGCCGTGGCAACCTGCTGGAGAACCGCGCGGTGTTCGCCGTCCTCAACGTCGTCGTCAACATCGTCCGGCCGATCCCGTTCCTCATCGTCGCGGTGTCCCTCATCCCGCTCACCCTGGGCATGACCTACATCTTCGTGGCGCTCGTGGACGCGACAGCCGTCGCCGGGGTGATCGGCGGCGGAGGCCTGGGTGACCTCGCCATGCGGTACGGCTACCAGCGCTTCGACTGGGGCGTCGTCGCCGTCATCGTCGTCGTGCTCGTCGTGCTCGTCCAGTTCGCGCAGGCCCTGGGCAACTGGATCGCGCGGCGCGTTATGCACTGACGCGGCGCCCGCACGGAGCGCTCTGGGCCCCTCGGTTCAGAGCGCTCCGTTCCTCTTGAGAGTCCTTCTGCCCACCAGCCACAGGACCAGACCCACGATGCAGGCGATGCCGAACAATGACACGCCGGCGGATGCGACGGACAGCCAGACGAACCGGCCCTGCATCTGGACGAGGAGGGTCGGCGGGGCGACCACGACCTCGGCGTCTGCGGGGGTGGGATCGCAGGTGACGGTGTAGGTGCCCGTCTCCCGGGCACGGAAGCCGTCGTCTGCGACGTGGGGGTCGCCGCCTTCCGTGATGGTCTGGGCGCCGCGGATGGGCAATTGCTCCGCATCCGGACCTTCGACCGTGCAGTTCGACTCCGCCAGCGGGGTGTACGAGGTCTCCACCGCGCCATCGCGGCCCGTGTCCTCGTGGGCCTCCGCCGGGATGAAGAAGTAGCGGCGCTCATCTTCCTCGAGGCTCACCTCGACGGAGCCGTCCACGGTCTGACGCTCGCCCGAGGGCGCTGCCGCGGGATCCAGGATCTGCCAGATGAGCGCCACCACGACCAGTGCGCCCGCCACGGACAGGGCGAGCCCGATCAAGAAGACCGCTCGGCCCACTCCGCGCATGCGCAGGCCCGGCGGCGGAGCCGGTGTCGATGCGGAGCTCACAGCGCTCCGTGCTTCCGGAGCATGCTCCTGCCCACCAGCCACAGGATCAGGCCCACGATGCTGGCGAAGACGGACAGCGTGCCGATCGCGGTGGGGACGCCGATCCCGATGACCATGCCCGGCGTCGGGGTGTCCGGTGCCTGGGAGACGAGGAGGATCACGACGCCCGTGCACACCAGCACCAGTGCGAGCCCTCCCCAGAGGATCGCTCGTCCGGCCGTGCGCACGCCGTGTCCGGGTGGCCGCCCAATTGTCGACGCGGCGCTCACAGCGCGCCGTGCTTCCGCAGTGTGCTCCTGCCCACCAGCCAGAGGACCAGACCCAGGACGGTGAGGAGGCCGAAGCCCAGCCCGCCGAAGACGGCGATGAGGACGCCGCCCACTCCGCCCACGATCTGGCCCACCGCGATCGGCGGGGCGACCGTGACCTGGGCGTCTGCGGGGGTGGGATCGCAGGTGACGGTGTAGGTGCCGGACTCGCGGGCGATGAAGCCGCCATCGGCGATGTGGGGACGGCCGTTCTCCGTGAACTGATGAGTGCCGCTGACCTGCAGCTCCTCTGCCTGGGGCCCCTCGACCGTGCAGTTCGACTCCGCCAACGGGGTGTACGACGTGTCCGTCTCGCCGTCGCTGCCGGTGGAGTGGTGTGCCTCAGCAGGGACGAAGAAGAGTCGGCGCTCGTTCTGCTGGACGCTCACCTGGGCGGAACCGTCGACGGGGATGCGATTGCCGGCGGACTCCGCCACCCGGGAGAAGCCCATGACCGCGACGATGACGCCCACCGTCACGCTCGCCAGCACCAGCACGAGTCCGATCCAGAAGAGCACGCGACCGATCCCGCGCATCCGCTTCCCGGGCGGCGGGCCGCTGCGTCCGGGGTGGGGGTGGGGCGCGGTGGTGGCCATGGTGTCTCCGATCGGTGGGGGTCGTCCGCCTCGATTGTCTCGTGACCGCGCTGTGGAATCCGTGCCCGTCGTGTGACGATCCGGTGACACGGGCGCGAGCGATGTCCATTCAGGGGTGCCGCCGGACCCGTCCCCGCGCGTACGGTGGGACCATGACTGGATACGCGGGACAGGCACTGCTGGACGCTCTCGACGCGCACGGACTGGAGGACTGGCAGGGACTGCCGGGCGGTCTGCGCGCGCGCTTCGCCACGGGTGACTTCATGACCGGCCTGGGGCTGGTGCAGGAGATCGCCCGCCTGGCGGAGGACGCGAACCACCACCCCGACGTCACCCTCACGTTCCCCACGGTCGGCGTGAGTCTCATCAGCCACGACGTGGATGCGGTGACGGACCGTGATCTGACGCTGGCCGGCCGCATCAGCGCGCTCGCCCGCGAGCAGGGGATCGCCGCGGACTCCCGTGGCCTGCAGGTCGTCGACCTGGGGCTCGACACCGCGGACTCCGCCCGGATCGCCCCGTTCTGGGCCGCACTGCTGACCGGTGACGCCTCGAACGTGGGCGAGAAGGGTGTCATCGATCCCACCGGGCAGTCGCCGCGGGTCTGGTTCCAGCCGGCGGACCCGCACGAGGTTGCCCACCAGCGCTTCCACCCGGACGTCTGGGTCCCCGCCGCCGAGGCCGCAGACCGCATCCGTGCCGCCGTCGCCGCCGGCGGTCGCATCGTCGACGACTCGGCTCTGCCCCGGTTCACCGTCCTCACGGATCCGGACGGCAACCGCGCGTGCGTCTGCTCGCTCGAGGGACGCTGACGATGACGGAGACGCAGACGCAGATGGCAGCGCTGACCCGGGACGATGTCCGCGAGGCGCGCGAGAGGATCGGTGCTCGCGTGCGCCGCACGCCGCTCCTGCACGCAAGTGAGATCGCGACGGCTGGAGCACCCGCGACGCTCCTCCTCAAGTGCGAGTACCTCCAGCACACGGGCTCGTTCAAGGCGCGCGGTGCCTTCAACCGGGTGCTCGCCACCCTGGAGCGCGGCGAGCTGGACCCGGAGGTGGGCATCGTCGTCGCCTCCGGCGGGAACGCGGGCATGGCCAATGCGTTCGCCGCGCGGCAGGCGGGGGTCCCGGCCACCGTGTTCGTGCCGGAGACCGCACCGTCGGTCAAGGTCGCCCGACTCCAGTCGTACGGGGCGACCGTGCGGCAGGTGGGGACCGAGTACGCCCAGGCGTTCGAGGCGGCGATGGAGCACACGCAGCGCACCGGCGCCGTGTACTGCCACGCCTACGATCAGCAGGAGATCGTCGCCGGAGCGGGCACGATGACAGAGGAGATCCTCGAGGACGACCCGGCGGTCGACACGATCATCGTCGCAGTGGGCGGCGGCGGACTGCTGGCCGGCACACTGGCCTCGGCCGCGGGCAGGGCCGGTGTGGTGGCAGTCGAGCCGGCCACGGCCTCGGCGGTCCACGCGGCGCTGGAAGCCGGGGAGCCCGTTGATGTCCCCGTGTCCGGAGTGGCGGCGGACTCGCTGGGTGCCCGGCGCGTGGGCGACATCGCGTTCGACACAGCTTCGCGGGTGGGTGTCACGAGCCTGCTGGTCGAGGACGAGGCGATCATCGCGGCCCGGAAGGCCCTGTGGGAGGACTTCCGCATCGCCGCGGAGCACGGCGCGGCCGCCGCGTACGCCGCCCTGCTGGACGGTGCCTACACGCCGCAGGCGGGCGAGCGGATCGCCGTCGTGGTGTGCGGCGCGAACACGGACCCCGCCACGCTCTGAGCGCGACGGGGCCCGGTGCGGCCGTGCGGGGAATGCGGCCGTGCGGTCAGAGACCCGCGGACTCGAAGGCGATCCGGTCCGCCTCGCGCAGGATCGCCGCGGACGCGTCCAGCTGCTCCTGCTCCTGCGGCGTGAGCTCCGGGACCAGCACGCGGACGGCGCCGCCGCGGCCCAGCACGGTGGGCAGGCCCACGAAGGTGCCGTACTCCTCGCGGTAGGAGGCGACGGGCATGATCGCGTGTGAGTCGTCCGCGATCGCCTCCGTGATCTGACCGACGACCGCGCCGATCCCGTGCTGGCTGGCGCCGATGCCCTCGATGATGGAGATGTTCGAGTACGTGACGGCCTCGCGGATGCGTGACTGGACGGTCTCGACGCCCTCACCGGACTCCTCGATGAGATCGAGGACGCGACGGCCGCCCACGCGGGCGGTGGACCAGGCGTAGACCGCCGAGGTCCCGTGCTCTCCCAGCACCACGGCATCGACCGCGCTGGCCGGCACGCCCAGCTCCTGCCCGATCCGGTAGCGGAACCGCAGGGAGTCGATCGTGGTGCCGGAGGACAGGATCGTCATCTCCGGGGCCAGGCGACGGGCCAGGGCGGCGAGCGGGTCCGGGGGATCCGTCACGACCAGGACGGTGGCGGTGGGGTCGACCTCGCGCAGCTGCCCGATCATGTCCGCGTACGCACGTGCGTTGGCGGGAATGAGCCGGCGGCGGCCCTGGTCGTCGGAGCGGTCGGTCGCGCCGCCGTCCTTCTCGTTCACGCCGGCGGTGATGATGACGAGGTCCGCGCCGGCCAGGTCTTCGTAATGGCCGGCGCGCACGCGGGCACGGGACGTCGCGGCCGCCGCATACGTGAAGTCCTCCGCCAGGCCCACGGCACGCGCATGCGTGCGGTTGACGACGATGATCTCCGGGTCCAGGCCGGTGGGGGCGATGAGCGAGGCGATCGTGGCCGCCGTGACGGCGCCCGCGCCGATGATGCCGATGCGTGTCATGACTGTCTCCTCGTCCGTGAGGGGTCGATGCTGGGGCACATCACGGTCAGAGTAGGGGATCGATTCCGATAAGTGAAGCAGAGATTTCGCACTGCGGAGTGTTGGGTAGGTGATTCGGTGGGACACCGGAGGCATGTCTGGATCGCACTGGATCGGTGCTCCGTGTCACGGCACGTCATCTGAGGAATACGTGACCGTGCCGAAGGGTTGCGGCGGGTATGACGCAGACCCTCGTGCAGGTACCCAACTCGTCCGACACGCTCCTGGACGGCGCGGATCCCAGCCCCCTGTACTAGCCCTACACACTGTCCGGAGTGGACCTCCGCAACCGGTTCGTCATGGCGCCGATGACCCGCAGCTTCTCACCCGGAGGTGTCCCCGGAGGCGACGTCGTCGACTACTACCGCCGCCGCGCACGGCACCTGGGTCTCATCGTCACGGAGGGCACCTACGTCGGCCACCCGTCTGCGGGCAGCAGCGATCGTGTGCCCCGGATCTACGGGGAGGACGCGCTCGCGGGGTGGAAGCGGGTCGTCGACGCCGTCCATGCGGAGGGCGGACGGATCTTCCCCCAGTTGTGGCACCTGGGTCTCGCCCGCCAGGAAGGCAGTGCGCCCCATCCCGAGGCCCCGATCGTGGGTCCGTCCGGCATCAGCCCCAGCGGCAGGCCGCGCGGGATCGCCGCGAGTGCCGCGGACATCGACGCGATCATCGCATCGTTCGCGCAGGCTGCGGCGGACGCTCAGCGGATCGGGTTCGACGGGGTGGAGCTGCACGGCGCCCACGGTTACCTGCTCGACGCGTTCTTGTGGTCCCGCACCAACCAGCGCGCCGATGGGTACGGGGGCAGCATTGCGGCACGCGCCCGTCTGGGCGCGGAGGTGGCGCGCGCCGTGCGCGACACAGTGGGCCCCGACTTCCCCGTCATGTTCCGGTACTCGCAGTGGAAGGGCGCGGATTTCGACGCGCGCATCGCGGACTCGCCCGCAGATCTCGAGACCGTCCTGACCCCGCTCGCGGATGCGGGCGTGAACACCTTCCACGTGTCGACGCGGCGCTACTGGCTCCCGGCCTTCGAAGACGGGGCCCGCACGCTGGCGGGGTGGACCAAGGCTCTCACGGGGCTGCCCGCCGTCGCGCTCGGCTCAGTCGGTGTGACCTCGCCGTTCTACGAGCCGGATGCGGAGGCGCCGTCACTCAGCCTCACGCGTCTTCTCGAGCTGTTCGAGCGCGGTGAGTTCGACCTCGTCGGTCTGGGCCGGTCCGTGCTGTCGGACCCCGAGTGGACGCTCAAGGTCCGTGAGAACCGCCTCGACGAGATCCGGGCGTACGACAAGGTGCACGAGGCGCATCTCCTCTGAGTCGCAGGTGCGGCACCCCCGTCGTCTAGCTGGGCTGATTCTCACTGCTGCGCGCCTTCGCCCGCAGCGCCAGCACCGTCGTTCGGGACTCGTCGTCCTGCTCCATCGGCTCCTGCCGCCAGCCGCGTCCGTCGCCGTCATGGGCGGCGGCAGCGAGCTGCTGGTCTGAGAGCTCGATGAGGAGGAGACCCCCGGGCTGGATCCAGTCAGAGGCCTCGTCGATGAGTGCACGGAACCAGTGGAGTCCGTCCGGGCCTCCGCTCAGGGCGCTCGGCGGTTCGTGGTCTCTGGCCTCGCGCGGCAGCAGCGTCATGTCGTCGTCCGTCACGTAGGGAGGCACTGCTGCGATCACGTCGACGTGGCCACGGTGGGCGGCAGGGAGTCCTGACAGGACATCCGACGGGAGGGTGGCTCCGCGGCCAGCGAGGTTGGCCGCCGCATGACGGAGCGCGGCCGGGTCCGGCTCGCACGCGAGGACGCGGGTACCGGGGAGCTCGGAGCTCACAAACGCTGCGAGCGGGGCGACTCCCGCGAACGCCTCGACGAATGTGCGGGCGCGTGATCCGGGTGGTCGCCTCAGCTCACCCAGCGCGAGGTCGAGGAGGCGGAGCGTCCGCTGCCGGGGAACGAAGACACCGGGCCCCACTGACAGGCGACGGCCGGCGAACTCGACCCAGCCGACCAGCGGTTCCAGCGGAGCGCCGCCGGCACGGGCCCGCACGAGCTGCGCGAGGCGCTCGGTGTCGTCGCCCGCGGTCTCGCGGAGGATGTCCGCCTCGTCCTCGGCGAACACGCATCCGGCCGCGCGAAGCTGCGCCGTGACCTCCTCGTGCTGCGACGACTGAGCGTCGTCCTGCCGGGGTGCGCGCACACCGACCACGTCAGGGTGCGCAGCGGAGTCGGACTGCATGGTCGTGCCTCCCGGATGTGCCCGCAGACGGCAGTGGTGGGCCTCCGTAGAGAGTTTGAGAACCCTTGCTCGGCCTTGAAAACGGCTCTTCAGAGCTGAGTGTGGGGTGAGGCATCCAGCCCTCCGGCGATCAGGAGCATACGGAGTCTGTAGTGGTCGAAGTTCCGGAACCCGCGAGCGATACGACGGCCGAGCTCTATGATTCC
>NZ_HE978601.1:193826-388231 GCF_000285835.1 Brevibacterium senegalense | reverse complement strand
GGCCTCGGTGGGACCGTTGGAGGTGCCGGGGCGGTCGAAGTAGGCCAAGATGTCCGCTGCCCGCTTCTTCAACGTCCGGCCCAGCGCCGCCAGTTCAGTGAGCTTCTTCGGCACCGCCCGGCCCAGCTTGGTGATCAGCGTCTGCATCATCACCTTGCCCTTCGCCCGGTCGGATTCCCGGTAGGCGGCGACCATGTGCTGGTAGAACGCCCAGGTCGCCTCGACCTCCACGTGCTCATCCCCGTCGAAGACGTCCTGGATCCGCGAGTACTGCCGGTCAGTGAGCAGATCCGCCCCGGTCAGCAGCGTTCGTCTGGCCTTGTAGAGCGGGTCCTCCTTGCGGCCGCGGTGGCCGAGGACCTGTTGCTGGACCCGCCGCCGACACTTCTCCACAGCATCCCCAGCCAGGCGGACGACGTGGAAGGGATCCATGACCGCGGTCGCCTCGGGCAAGTTCCTCCTCCGCGGCGGTCTTGAAGCCGGTGAACCCATCCATGGCCACCACCTCCACGCCGTCCCGCCAGGCCTGGTCGCGTTCGGCGAGCCAGGTCTTGAAGACCTGCTTGGAGCGGCCCTCCACCATGTCCAGCAGGCGGGCCGGCCCGGTCCCGTCCCGCAGCGGGGTGAGGTCGATGACCACGGTGACGTACTTGTCCCCGCCGCGGGTGTGGCGCCACACGTGCTCATCCACGCCGATCGCGGTGACGCCGTCGAACCGGGACGGGTCGTCGATCAGCATCCGCTTGCCTTCGGCGAGCACGGCGTCGTTGGCGGTGTTCCACCGCACCGCCAGTGACTCGGCGACCCTCGCGACGGTCAGGTGCTGCATGACCAGGGCCTCCAGAGACCAGCGCAGGGCCCGGCGGGAGAGCTTGGCCTTGGGCTCGGCCGCGGCGGTGGTGTCCTGGCGCCAGACGTGGGCGCAGTCATCGCACCGGTAGCGGCGGACCGTGATGTGCAGGCTTGTGGGCCGCCAGCCCAGCGGCTCATGGGCCAGCCGGCGGATCACGGTGCCTCGTGGGGTGCCGTGGGATCCGCACTGGCGGCTGGCACGCCATTACGGGATCGCGAACATGCTGATCTTCCACAAGCTCTCCGACCTCGACAACGTCGGCGACGCCGGCTCCGCCATGCGCTCCCTGGCCAACAGCCTCCTGGCCAATGCCGAGACCCGGATTGTCTACCGGCAGGAGTCCGATCAGCTCGGCCCCACCGCCCACGCCCTCGGACTCACCGGCACGGAGCAGAAACTCCTCCCCTCTCTGGGGGTCGGGCAGGGGCTCTGGCGGATCAAAGACCGGGCTTTCGTCACCCAACACCAGCTGCATCCGGCCGAGCTGGAACTGTTCGACACCAGCTCCCGGCTCACCTCGGGAGTGAAGTGATGACCCGCACACCCCCACACCGCACGACCCCGCACAAGCCCGCGGACACCCCGGTGGTGCTGCCCCACGTCGTCATCACCGTCACCGAGACCGGCGCCCTGGACGTCACCGTCGACGGCACCGACTTCCCGCCGCCATCAGACGGGGAGACGTGGACACGGAGCACCTTTGGAAACCTCCTAGACGCCATCACCGCCGACCGGACGATCACCGTGCGCATCGAGGTCCGCGAAACCGACGGGACCGTGTTCACCGACATCCTCCATGCCCGACGCCGCACCCCGCCACCCGCCGATGCCGAACCAAGCGAGCCAGCCTCGGGGCGGGGGAAGCACACGACGAAGCCCCGCGGCCCCGCGCTGGCGGAGGTGACCGCAAACGGATTCGTGCCCGGCGAGGACGTCGCCGTCGCGGTCATCGTCTCCCACACCGACGCGACCGGTACCGGGGACGCCCGCACCCTCCTCGACCTCGACCGCCTCCGACCCGTCCTGCGCGACGGAACGGGCGAGGTCGCGTTGCTCGGCCGCGTCTCGGGGACTCTACGTATGCGGCGGCTACCGTGAGCGCACCGCAACGGCAAACCGGAAGCATGGGCGAGGAGCTGACCAACGCCGCCCTCATCGGCCTGGTCGGCATGTTCGGGGTCGCACTCATCCTCCGCGCCGCAGGGTCCGTCGCGGCGTTCCTCACCGGCACACACCAACCCGCAGCCGGCCCGGCCGCAGGACTCGGGGTGCTGTTCAACCCCGCAGACCCCGCAAGCGCGCTGGCCGCCGATGGCCTGCACCCGGTCGCCTACTGGATCACCACAGCGGCCCTGCTCGCAGGGCTCATCGCCACCGGTGCATGGGTGTGGGGTCGGATACGACGGCACTCACGGAAGGTCGAGCGTGACCCGCGGCGCCTCGCCGGCACCGCCACCAGCCAGGAAGTCGCCCAGACCGCCTCGGGCAAGGCGCTGCTACACCGCGCCGAGACACTACGGCCCTCGCTGAGCGATCCAGTCCCCTCGGATGTCGGCTACCGGATCGGCACCTCCAAGGGCCGTGAGGTCTGGGCGAGCGTGTAGGACTCAATCCTGCTCATCGGCCCACCCCGATCAGGCAAAGGCCTGCACATCGTCATCCCGGCAATCCTCGACGCCCCCGGCGCCGTCGTCACCACCAGCACCCGGCCGGACAACCTCACCGCCACCCTCCGCGCCCGCGAGCGGGTCGGTCCCGTCGCCGTATTCGACCCGCAGCGCTTGGCTGAGGGGCTGCCCGCCGGGATGCGTTGGTCACCCGTCCGCGGCTGCGAAGACCCGCTGACCGCGATGATCCGCGCCACCGGCCTCGCCGCCGCCACCGGACTCTCCGCAGGTGGGGTCGAATCCGGGGGCTTCTGGGAAGGCAAAACCCGCACCGCCCTTCAATCGCTCCTGCACGCCGCCGCCCTCGACCACCGGCCACCGGCCGAACTGTTCCGCTGGACCCTCGACCCCTCCGCGGCCGCCGAAGCCGTCGCGATCCTGGCCAACTCACCAGCGGCCGCGACGGGATGGGCAGACTCCCTCGGGGCGATGATCGACTCCGACCCCAAGACCCGCGACAGCATCTGGCAAGGCGTCGCCCTCGCCCTCGGAGCACTGGCCGACCCGCGCGTGCTCGATGCCGTCACACCCGGCCCAGGCGAGGAGTTCGATCCCGAAGGCTTCATCCGACAGCGCGGCACGCTATACCTGCTCGCCACCGGTGCCGGCGCCGGCGCATCCGCCGCCCTCGTGGCGGCGCTTGTAGAAGACCTCATCGAAACCGCACGCCGCCTCGCAGCCCGCGCAGCCGGCGCCCGCCTCGACCCGCCCCTGCTGCTCGCGCTGGACGAGATCGGCAACCTCGCACCCCTACCCTCGCTGCCGACGCTGATGGCCGAAGGCGGCGGCACCGGCATCACCACTCTCCCGGTCTTGCAGTCGCTAGCGCAGGCACGGGACAAGTGGAACGAGAACGCCGCCGGCGCGATCTGGGACGCCAGCATCGTCAAGATCATCCTCGGCGGCGCCTCCAACAGCCGTGACCTCCAAGACCTGACCACCCTGATCGGCGAACGCGACGAATACACCGACTCCGTCACCCTCGGCGACCACGGCACCCGCTCCAACCAACGCTCCATCCGCCGCGTCCCCATCCTGCCGCCAGACCGAATCAGAACGCTGCCATTCGGCACCGGTATCACCCTCCTGCGGTCGGCACCGCCCATCGTCACCGACCTGCGGGCCTGGCCATCGCGCCCTGACGCCGCCCGGTTGAAGACCGACCGGGCCGAGATCGAGGCGCTGCTGCGCCGCCCCACCGAGTCCTAAGACGCGGTGTCGTGACACATGCGCGTCCGTGTGTGCGGACGTGCACCTGCCTGACACAGCGGCCCCGAACGGGTGGTCGCCATCGAGAAGGCAGGAAGGCATTGTCATGGCTATTCAGACGCAGGAGTCGTTGTCGGGGTTCATCGCCTCGGACCCGCAGTTGCGCGAAACGTCGAAGAGCGATGCCCGGTTCTACGCACGGGTCGGCAAGGAGCACTTCCGCCGCGAGGACGACGGGTCGTTCACCCAGATCGAGACGACCTACCACCACATGGTGATGTTCGGCCGTTCGGCTGACCACGCCCACGCGAAGTTCGCCAAGGGCGACAACTTCATCGCCGAGGGCTACACGCGCCCCGTCAGCTACGACCGCGACGGCCAGAACGTCGAGGGTGAGGAGTTCGTCGCCAAGAAGATCGGCCACGACACCGCCCGCACCCGCTACGACGTGGACCGCACACCGCGCCGGGCTGCGGTAGAGCGAGACGCGGCCGCGTTCGAGGCACCAAACCCGCCGGCACCGGCCGCCCAGTCGTCGCCGCTGAGCCTGTGAACGGGGAGCGGCGACGATGACTGAGGACACCCCCGACTTTGACCCCGGCGTCGGGACGGACGAATCCGGCCCGGCCGAACCGGATGTCTTCGACCCTCCGCCGCGGATCAGCGCCGCGGACGTGTCGGAGCCACCGCACCCCGTGAACTGGAACCTGCTGACCGCGCACGAACTGGAACAAGAATGGCTGGCGCTGAACCGGTGGGTGGACTGGCTGCGGCACACCTACGGGCTGCCCGCCAGCGTGATCCCGCCGTTCTGGCACCACCATCCCGAACTGGTGTGGGAGCTGTCCGCTCTGCATCTGCATTGGCTGTGCGCCTACGACGCCGAGCAGAACGGGTCCGCCCCGAGCGGGTGGCATCGCGACTTCGCCGAGACCCGCAACCGGCTCCGCGACTGGGTGGCCGCCTCTGGCACTCGCCTGGATCGGGACCGGCCCACCCGACAGACCGTCTGGCCCGGCGAGGACCCTGCACCCCCGGTGGAGGACATTATCATCGCCGACCGCGACAGCGAGTTCGTGGATTTCGTGATGGCCGATGTCGAGCGGCGTCAGCAGGCCGAGGACGCGTTCTACGCCCACATCGACCCCGACACCGGTGAGGTACGGGACTGATGGGCTCCTATGTGAAGAAGACGAACCGCCGTCGCTACGAGGACCGGTCGTTCTCCGTCCGCGCGGTCCATCGTGACCGGCCGGACCTGCACAAGCTCGCCGAGGTCCTGATCCGGCTGACGTTGCAGGAGACCGGCCACACCCGCGCCGAACACCGGGCAGCCGAGCCGCCCGACACCTACCGCCCCGCTGCCGGCGGCTCGTCGTCTGCGGCTATCGCGCAATGACGGACCGGGACGGTAGAATGAACCAAGCAAGCCTCGCGCACCGCGTGGGGTGTTGTGGTCCTAAACCTCGCCGCGTGGCGGGCAACACGCAACGTGACCCTCTCTGGGTCTCGTCCTACAGCCTTCGGGCTGCTCTCACGATCAGCACCCCCGTCACGGGCTCCATCGGCCAATGGGCGCGAGGGTCGATCCGCGTGAGAGAAGGACCCCGATGACCACCGCGACCAACACCGACCCCGTCCGTGACGACCCGGTACAGAGCCTCATCGACCCACCCCAAGGTGCCGCCGTGGCAGTGTCGTATCTGCGCGTGTCCACCAAGGAACAGGCAGAGAAGGGCGGCCGCGACGAGGGCTTCTCCATTCCCGCCCAGCGCGAAGCCAACCGGCGCAAGGCCGAACAGCTCGGAGCGGCCGTCGTGGAAGAGTTCGTCGACGCCGGTGAGTCCGCTCGCAAGGCCGATCGGCCCGAGCTGATGCGGATGATCCGCTACGTCAAACAACACAAGGTCGCCTACTGCATTGTTCACAAGGTCGACCGCCTAGCCCGCAATCGCGCCGACGACGTCACCATCCACCTCGCCCTCCAGCAAGCCGGGGTGCTCCTCGTCTCCGCGACCGAGAACATCGACGAGACACCCTCGGGGATGCTGCTGCACGGCATCATGTCCACCATCGCCGAGTTCTACTCCCGCAACCTCGCCACCGAAGTCACCAAAGGCATGACCCAGAAGGCCGTCGGCGGTGGAACTCTCGGTAAGGCACCCATCGGCTATCTCAACGTCCGCACCCGCGACGAACTCGGCCGCGAAGCCCGCACCGTCGAACCTGATGCCGAGCGGGCACCCTTGGTCGAGTGGGCATTCAAGGCCTACGCCTCGGGGAATTGGACCGTTAGCCAGCTCCACGACGAACTCACCTCCCGCGGCCTGATGAGCCTTCCCACCCCGAAACGCCCCTCCAAGCCGTTGGCCGTGTCCTCGGTGCACCGGCTGCTGACCAACCCTTACTACAAGGGCGACGTGACATACCGGGGCATCAACTACAAGGGCGCCCATCAGCCCCTCGTGCCCGCCGAGGTCTGGTACCAGGTCCAATCCGTCCTCACCGCTCACAAGTCGGCGGCGGAGGCCACGCAGATCCACGACCACTACCTCAAAGGCACCATCCACTGCGGAGGATGCGGGTCCCGGCTCATCGTGTCCAACGCGAAGAACCGACACGGCAACGTCTACTGCTACTTCGTCTGCTCCGGACGGCACTCCAAGCGCACCAACTGTGACCGCAGCGCAATCCTCATCGCCGATGTCGAGAAGCTGATCGAGGACTACTACCAGCGCATCCAGATCACCCCCGCCCGCCGCAAAGCACTCGCCGGCATGCTCCACCACGAGTTCGATCAGCTCATGTCCGCCGAAGTCGACGAACTGGCCCAGCTCACCGCCAACCGCGACCGCCTCCAACACGAGCAGGAACGGCTCCTGCAAGCCCACTACGCCGACGCGATCCCGCTTGCCCTGCTCAAACGCGAACAAGATCGCATCCTGGGCGAACTCGACCAAGTCAACCGGCGCATCGACGCCCACCACGGCGAATACGCCGACGCCCGAGCCCACCTCGACGACGCCCTGGACCTGCTGACCAACTGCGCTGACATCTACAACCGGTGCGACGACGCCAACCGACGCCTATGCAACCAGGCGTTCTTCACCAAGGTCTACATCGACGAAGACGACGAACTACGCGCCGAGAACAACCGACCCTTCGAGATGCTCCTCGACCCCGAGATCAACGCCAACGCCCTCACCTGGGCCGAGAATGCAGACAAGGCCCGAACCACCACCAACGAATCTGTTGGCAAGGGTTCGAGCCTTGTGCGTCGGGTGGGCCCAGTGGGGATCGAACCCACGACCCGCGGATTAAAAGTCCGCTGCTCTACCAACTGAGCTATAGGCCCACGCAGAGTCTACCGGTCCCCACCGACCTACCGACGCGCTGGTGACCGGGGTTAGGCTCGGGGCAGACTCACACCCGATCCACTGAGGAGCGCGTCATGGTCACCGCAGCACAGCACGTCGTCGACACACTGGCACTGAGCGGGGTGAGCCGCGTCTACGGGATCGCCGGCGACTCGCTCAACGGCTTCACGGACGCCCTCCGCGACACGGACGGCATCGACTGGATCAGCACCCGCCACGAGGAGGCCGCCGCCTTCGCCGCCTCCGCAGAGGCCGGGCTCACCGGCGGCCTCGCCGCCTGCGCCGGTTCCTGTGGGCCCGGCAACACCCACCTCATCAACGGGCTCTACGACGCGAAGCGCTCCCGGGTCCCCGTCGTCGCCCTGGCCGCGCAGATCCCCAGCGAGGAGATGGGCACGGGCTACTTCCAGGAGACCAACCCCCAGGAGCTCTTCCGCGAGGCGAGCGTCTACGTGCAGCCGGTCAACCACGCCTCCCAGCTGCCCCGCCTGCTGCGCATCGCGATCCGCGAGGCGCTCGCCCAGCGCGGCCCCGCCGTCCTCGTCATCCCGGGGGACGTGCTGCTGGACAGCGTCGACGCCGCCGCCGAGGCCGTCCTCCCCACGCAGACCTCACTCGTCCCGGCGGGGCCCGCTCTGGCCGGCGCGGCGCAGGCCCTCAACGACTGCACGAAGGTGACGATCCTGGCCGGTGCCGGGGTCGAGGGCGCGCATGACGAGGTCGTCGACCTGGCACAGCGTCTCCAGGCCCCCATCGTCCACGCGCTGCGCGGCAAGGAGTTCATCGAGCACGACAACCCGTATGACGTGGGGATGACCGGTCTGCTGGGCTTCTCCTCCGGCTATCACGCGATGATGGGTGCGGAGACCCTCGTCCTGCTGGGCACGGACTTCCCCTACCCGCAGTTCCTCCCGCAGGACGCGACCGTCATCCAGGTGGACGTGCGCGGCGGGCAGATCGGTCGCCGCATCAGCGTCGAGCACCCCCTCGTGGGCGACGTCCGCTCCACCGTCCAGGCGCTGCTGCCGCTGCTGACGCAGAAGACGAACTCGAAGCACCTGGACCGCATGGTCAAGCACTACGGGAAGACGCGGAAGGAGCTGGACGAGCTCGCGACCCCGGCCCGTCGCCGCATCCACCCGCAGTACCTCACGCGCCTCATCGACGAGGCGGCCGCGGACGACGCGGTCTTCCTCCCCGATGTGGGATCTCCCGTGATGTGGGCGGCCCGCCACCTCACGATGAACGGGAAGCGCCGGCTGCTGGGCTCGTTCACCCACGGATCGATGGCGAACGCGCTGTCCCAGTCGATCGGGGTGCAGTCCGCGGAGCCGGACCGGCAGGTCGTCGCGCTGGCCGGTGACGGCGGCCTCACGATGCTCCTGGGCGAGCTGCTCACTCTCACCCAGCATCAGCTGCCGGTCAAGACCGTCGTCTACAACAACGACTCCCTCAACTTCGTGGAGCTGGAGATGAAGGCCGCCGGCTTCGTCACCCACGCGACGGACCTCAACAGCCCGGACCTGGCGGCAGTCGCGGACGCGCTGGGGGTCAAGGGCTTCCGCGTCGAGAAACCCAAGGACCTCGAGACGACGGTGCAGGAGTTCTTGGCCCACGACGGCCCGGCACTGCTGGACGTCGTCGTGGAGCGGCAGGAGCTGTCGCTGCCGCCGTCGATCAAGGCGGAGCAGGCGGCGGGCTTCGCCCTGTTCGCCATCCGCACCGTCCTGTCCGGCCGGGGGACGGAGCTCATCGATCTGGCGAAAGCGAACATGCGCCAGCTCCTCTGAGCCGGTCCCGCCCGTCAGGCCCGCCCGGCCCCGGCGAGCCCGCCCCGCTCGTCACGCCCACTCCGCCGTCCTGAGCCGCTCCACCCTCCTGCCGGGCGATCCGTGTGTCGAACCGTGTCGCTGTGTGACGCGGTGACCGCGCGCCGGAGCCGGACTGCACCACTGTTGTCTCGTTCACGACCACGGCAGACAGAGGAGCGGGACGATGGCGGAGAAGACGACGGGCGGACCGACGGGTTCGGGCATCCGCGAGGAGCTGGCGGCGCGCAAGCGCAAGCGCTCGCTCCTGCTGGGAGCGGGAGCGGGCGTCGCCGCGATCGCGCTCGTCGCCGGTGTGACACTGGCCGTCACCGGCGGCGACGACGACGGCGACGCGCAGGCGGAGCGGCAGTCGCTGAAGCTCGCGACGTCCGAGGACAACGCGTACTTCGACGCGGTCGCAGAGGTCGCGGGCGAGAAGGGCGTCGACGTCGAGTGGGTCAACCTCGACGACTGGGTCCTCCCCAACTCCGAGGTCTCGAACGGCGCCCTGGACGGCAACGCCTTCCAGCACATCCGGTTCCTCGCCACCTACAACGAGCAGAACGATGACGACATCGTCCCGGTGTTCACGACCGTCGTGACCCGGTGGGGCGTCTTCTCCCCGGACTACGACTCGATCGAGGACCTGCCGGACGGGGCCACCATCGCGATCCCGGACGACGCGGCGAACTCCGCCCGTGCCCTGGGGATCCTCGACAGCGCGGACCTCATCACCCTGCGGGAGGGTGCCGGCGGCCTCGCCTCGCTGGAGGACATCGAGGACAACCCCAAGGACCTCACGTTCACGGAGCTGCAGGCGACGACGATCCCCCAGCAGTACGACGACCCGTCGCTGGACGCCGTCGTCGTGGGGTCGAACTACTTCGATCCCAGCCAGGAGATCACGATCGACGACGCGCTCATCGCGGACGACCCGCAGGGCGACGAGACGCTCCAGTACGCGAACGTCATCGCGACGACCGCGGACCGCGCGGACGATCCGGTCTGGGACGTGCTGCGCGAGTCCTACGACGATCCGCGCGTCACGGAGGCGATCGACGAAGAGCACTTCGGCCGCGTCGTCCGCCTCGACGTGGAGGACGACCGCCTGCAGGACGCGTTCGAGACCGTCACGGAGGAGGCCGCGAGCGTCTCCTGACGCACACGCCTGCGACGACAGACCGCCTCGGGGTGGGCCGACAGGCCCGTCCCGGGGCGGTCTCACGAGCGGAGGGGTCTCAGAGCCGCACGTCGGGCCGCCACGTCTTGGGGACCTCGGGCGCGGACTCCGTGCCGTCCGCAGCGTCCGGTGCGTCGGCCGCGTCCGTCTCGTCGACCTCGGGCAGTCCCAGCTGGTCGACGGTCTCGCCCTGGATGTCGTTCCGGCGCTTGCGCGCGGTCATGAGGTGCCGCAGGCCGGCCATGAGGTCTGCGTCCTTGAGCGCGGAGCTGGAGGCGGGGTCCAGGTCCGCCGGGAAGTGGCCCGGCATGTCACCGAAGGCGGTCTGCGCGTTCTTCACGACCGTGCCCGCCATCATCCGGTTGGCGACGCCACCCACCACGGCTCCCACGCCGAAGGGCAGGGCGCGTCCCACGACGGAACCGCCCGTGCGCGCCGCGTACGTGCGGATCAGCTTCTTGCGCAGCTTGCGCACCAGCGGGTCGATGACGACGGACGGCAGCTGCCGGGTCACGAGCGATCCGAAGTTGGAATGCACGGCGGGCCCGCCGTCGGCCTGCTGGGAGAACTGGCGGACCAGGTCCTTCCCGGCGCTGCCCAGCATGAGCCCCATGACCAGCGCGTTCGCGCGTGCGGGGTCCTTCACCTGGAGGTCATGCAGTTCCGCCAGCGACTGCGCGTAGAGAGCGGACATCTCCAGGAAGCCACCGGTCTCCACGGCGGCCAGGCCCAGCGCCGCGCCGGTGCCCAGCCCGGGGACGACCGCGGTCGCGCCCACGGCAGCGCCGCCGCCGGTCGTGAGGTTCACGTAGTGCTTGCGGAGGATCTCCGCGATCTCCGCCGGCGTGGCGTGCGGGTGCCGCCTGCGCACGCTGCGGATGTAGGCGAGGACGACGGGCCGCTGGACGGACAGGGCGCGGCCCAGGAGCGTCTGCGCATGCGGACGGAGCTCGCCGTTCTTCGTGAACGCGAACCTGGACGCGGCGCCGATCCGCTTCTGTGCCTTGCTGTTCGTGGTCATCGGTCCTCCTCGGGGCCTGGGGTGCGCCCGGGTGTCCGCCGCAGGATCGCCGGGCGGGGACGCACTCACGACAGTACAAACACAGTCTGAGTGTCCGCCCATTCCTGAGAATCGCTCGCATGTGTGCCGGGGACGGGGAGTAGCCTGGTCCGGATGCGCCACCACAAGCCCGTGCTCAAGCCCGACCTGGACGCCTACGACGCGCGCCCCGACCCCGCGCAGCTGGCGGAGATCGCCCACGCGACCGCCGCCCTGCTGGTGCACGGGTCGACGGAGCCGGAACCCGCCGCCGAGGACGCGGACAGTCCCGCGCGTGTCTCCCGTGCCGCTCGCGACGACGAGGCCACCGCGCGTTTCGTCCATCTGGCCGACGACATCGGGCTCGAGGCGATCGCGGAGATCTGGTCGACCGCACCGGCCGTGTCGCTGCCGGGGGTCCTGTGGCGGCTGTACGCGCTGCGCGAGTGGATCGCGCGCAACCCGCGCCTGTCCGCGGACGAGTTCACGGCGGGCCGGGCCGTCTCCCGGGCCCAGGGGGTGGGCGGGCGCATCCGCGTCGACCCGTACCTCGCGGAGCTGATCGCGGGAGTCGAGGACCCGCCCGGACCGGACCAGGTGGTGCGCGCGGCGGACCAGATCCTGGCCGGTGCCTTCCGCGGGGACTTCGCGATGGCCCTCCTGCGGGCGGCCGCCTTCGCCGAGGTCGCGGCCGCCGGCCGCTGGGAGCTGGACCGCCACGAGGGGTCCCGTGCGTTCGAACAGCTGGCCTCCGACCTCACCTCCGCCGCCCGCGCCTTCGCGGCGGGATCCCTGGGATGACGGACCCCGGGGCGACCCCCGCAGAATGACGATGCCCGGGCGAGGGTGCCCGGGTGACGGTTCTCATGCTGAGAAGCATCACGATCCGCGGTTGATGCCCGCAGAACACTCGGAGAGTACGATGGGGGCGTGGCCCTCGGGTCACGCCGGGTGCCGGGCTGCTGAAGCCCCGGGCTCCAACATCAGCCGCTTCGAGCGGCCTACCGCCGAGAGGCGCTCTCAGTCCGGCACCCACCACAACCAGACCAGTGAGGTGATCTCCCCGTGCGCCTGCGCAGGCTGTCGAATGAGGCGGAGTACTTCACGCGCCTCGCGGACCTCGCGACCAGCCTCCGCAACGGCACGCTGATCCTCGCGGAACTCACGGGCATCCCGATGGAGGAGCGGCGCGGCGCCGTCAGCCGCCTCACGGAGGTCTCCGACACGGCGGACGCCGCGGAATCCGCCGTCCTGCGCGCGCTCCGGGAGAACTACGCCACCCCCGTCGACCGGGACGCGCTCTACCGGCTCGCCTCGACGCTGCGCGAGACGGTCCACCGGCTGGAAGCGGTGGGATTCGCCCTGTCGTCCTCCGCGTTCGAGGAGTTCCCCGTGGGCGTCCACGAGTTCCTGGCGGTCCTGTCGAACGCTTCGGACCAGACCCACAGCATGCTCAAGCGGTTGCCGGCGAAGCCCGACCAGTGGCAGTACGTCGAGTCGATGTCGCGCCTGTTCCACCGCGCGGAGATGCTGCACCTGCAAGTGTCCGACGCGGTGCCGGCAGCCCGGCGCGGACTGGTCCACCTGGCGGCTGCGACGCTGCTGGGCCAGATGTTCTACGAGGCCGCGCGGTCCTTCGCGGCGCTGGGCGGTGTCGTGGCGGAGATCGCCGTCCGGGAATCCTGAGCGACGACAGTGGAGTACCTCTTCCTCGCCGCCGTGCTGGCGACCACCGGATTCGCCTTCGTCAACGGATTCCACGACGCCGGTGTCACAGTGGGCAATGCGGTCAAGAACCGCGCGCTGAACCCGTGGATCGCGCTCGTCATGGCCGGCGTCTTCAACTTCATCGGGGCTCTGCTGGGGCAGGGCGTCGCCCTGACCGTGGCAGAGAACACCGTGACCCTGCCGCACGATCCGCACCGGTTGCTGTCCGTCGTGTTCGCGGGTCTGACCGCAGCGATCGTGTGGGGCGTCATCACCTACCTGGCCGCCGTCCCGGTGTCGTCGACGTACACCCTCGTGGGCGGACTGCTGGGCGCGGGCCTGGTCTACGGCGCGGTCGCGGACCTCCAGGGCATGATGCTGCGACTCATCCTGCCGCTGCTCCTGGCGCCCGTCGTGGTCCTCGCGATGTCCGCCCTCGTGACGGCCGTCGTGTCCCGGCTGGCGGAGAACGCCGCCCCCAAACCGCTGTTCCGCAATGCGCGGGCGGCCGATGCGGTCGTGACGGGCATCCTGGCACTGGGCCACGGCGTGCAGGACGCGCAGAAGTCCGCCGCGGTCCTCATGATCGCGGTACTGGCCTACCAGGGCATCGACTTCGTCGACGGTGAGTCGACGGACGTGTCGTGGCCGGTGCGGCTCCTCATCGCCGCCGCCCTGGCGATCGGCACCCTGACCTCCGGCTGGCGCGTGGCGCGGACCGTCGCGACCCGCATCGTGCGGCTGGACCCGCTCAAGTCCGTCCTGGCCAACGGCGTGGCCGCGACCGCGACCCTGGTCGCCGCGTTCGCCGTCGCCGTCCCCGTCTCGATCGTCTACTCCGTGACCGCCGCGAACGTGGGGACGCAGTTCTCCGGTCGCCGCGGCGTCGTCCGCCTGCGCTTCCTCCTGCCGGTCGTGGGCACGGCCCTGCTGGCGATCCCCGTGACCGCTCTCCTGGGCGCCGGACTGGCGGGACTCCTGGTGCTGGCAGGGATCTGAGACGCGACCAGGGATCCGGCCGCACTCGCAGGACGACTGATGCGGCGCGCTCGGAGGAGCGCGCCGCATCTGGTGCAGGCATCAGCGGGGGAGCGCCCCCTGTGCGGATCAGCCGAAGCGGCCGGAGACGTAGTTGAGCGTCTGCTCGTTCTCCGGGTTCTGGAAGATCGTGGAGGTCTCCGCGTACTCGATGAGCTTGCCCGGCTTGCCGGTGCCCTGGATGTTGAAGAACGCGGTCTTGTCCGCCACGCGCGCCGCCTGCTGCATGTTGTGCGTGACAATGACGACGGTGTAGTCCGCCTTCAGCTCGTTGATGAGGTCCTCGACCGCCAGGGTGGAGATCGGGTCCAGCGCGGAGCACGGCTCGTCCATGAGGATGACGGACGGCTCGACGGCGACCGTGCGGGCGATGCACAGACGCTGCTGCTGGCCGCCGGACAGGCCCGAGCCCGGCTTGTCGAGGCGGTCCTTGACCTCGTTCCACAGGTTGGCGCCGCGCAGCGACTTCTCGACGATCGCGTCCGCATCCGACTTCGACAGGCGCGTGCCGTTGAGCTTGTAGCCGGCCAGCACGTTCTCGCGGATCGACATCGTCGGGAACGGGTTGGGGCGCTGGAACACCATCCCCACCTCCGCACGGATCCGGACCGGGTCGACCCCGGGTCCGTAGATGTTCTCGCCGTCCAGCAGCATCTGGCCCTCGGCGTACGCGCCGGGGAGCACCTCGTGCATGCGGTTGATCGTGCGGAGGAAGGTCGTCTTGCCGCAGCCGGACGGACCGATGAAGGCGGTGACCGCCCGGGGTTCGATGCGGATGTTCACGCCCTCGACAGCCAGGAAGCTGCCGTAGTAGACGTTCAGGTCGACGGCGTCGATGCGCTTTGCCATGGTTCCTTCGATTCCTTTGGTTCTGAGCCTGCTCGTGCTGTTCCGTGCGATCGCCGGGCGATCAGCGTCCGGACTTCTTGGGAGCGAACGCCTGGGCGATGATGCGCGCGATGAGGTTGAGCAGCATCACGATGATGATGAGCACGAGCGCCGCGGCCCATGCGCGCAGCTCCGACGGCAGCGGGGCGCCCGGGGCGGTGGGGTTGACGAGCTGGCGGTAGATGTAGACCGGCAGGGCGGTCATCCAGCCGCTGAACGGGTTCCACGTCGTGGTGGCGAGGAAGCCGGCCGTCACGAGGATGGGCGCCGTCTCACCGGTCACGCGGGCGATGGCCAGCGTGACACCGGACGCGATGCCGGAGATCGACGTGGGGAGGACGACCATCATGATCGTCCGCCACTTGCGGACGCCCAGTGCGTAGGAGGCCTCGCGCAGCTCGTTGGGGACCACCCGCAGCATCTCCTCCGTCGAGCGGACGACGACGGGGATCATGAGGACCGACAGCGCGATCGACGCCGTCAGGCCCATCTTGACCATCTGCAGGTGGACCGGGCTGGACCCGATGAAGGTGGTGATGAACAGCTGCACCGCCGCGAAGGCGAACAGTCCCGCGACGATCGAGGGGATGCCGGTCATGACGTCGACGAAGAAGGTGATCGCGCGGGCGAACCAGCCGCCCCGGCTGTACTCGACCAGGTAGATCGAGGTGAGCATGCCGATCGGGACGGAGATGATCGTCGCGACGATCGTGATCATGAGGGTGCCCACCAGGCCGTGGACGAAGCCGCCGGACAGCGGTTCGCCCTGGTCCTGCGTGGCCGCGTCCGTCGCGCCGTTCGTGGTGGACATGTCGTCCACCAGGAGACCCGGGTTCGTGATGAGGGTGGGCAGACCCTGGGCGAACACCGTCCACAGGAGCGAGATCAGCGGGATGAGCGCGATGATGAACGCGGCCCACACCAGGTTGCGCCACAGGCCGTCCGTCGCGCGCCTCCTGTTCTCGACCACGCGCGTCGCGATGTACATGCCGATCACGTAGACGACGGCGGAGACGATGAGCCAGCCGGTGATGGAGAAGCCGTCACCCATGACTGCGGCGATCCCCGCGCCGACCACGAGGGCGCCGCCGGCGACGGCGGCCCAGGTCCACGCGGGCTTCTGGCCCTCGGTGAGCGTGCCGCTGCTGCCGCGGCCGTTCTTCTTCACGGCGGGCGCGGGTGCGGCGCCGCTCTGGTCCTGATTCTTCAGTTCAGTCGACATCAGTTGGCTCCCGAGAATTCCTTGTGGCGGCTGACGATCCAGCGGGCGATCATGTTCACGACGAGCGTGATGACGAAGAGCATGAGGCCTGCGGCGATGAGCTCGGACTGGCGCATGCCGAACGCCTCGGGGAAGTTCAGGGCGATCTCCGACGGGATCGTCTGGTTGCCGGAGGAGATGAGGCTGAGGGAGAAGACGCCGCCGGACAGGACGAGCGTGACGGCCATGGTCTCACCCAGCGCGCGGCCCAGGCCCAGCATGATCGAGGAGATGATGCCGGCGCGGGCGAAGGGGAAGACGGTCATCTTGACCATTTCCCACTGTGTGGCGCCCAGCGCCAGGGCGGCCTCCTCGTGCAGCTTGGGCGTCTGGAGGAAGATCTCGCGGCACAGCGAGGTGATGATCGGCAGGATCATGACCGCGAGGACCACTCCGGAGGTCAGCAGCGTGCGGCCCGTGGTCGAGGGGCTGCCCGCGAAGAAGGGGATGAAGCCCAGGTTGTCGTGCAGCCATCCGTAGATCGGGACCATCGCGGACGACAGCGTGATCATGCCCCAGGCGCCGAAGACGACGGAGGGGATCGCTGCCAGCAGATCGATGACGTAGCCGATGGGCGTCGCGAGCTTCCGCGGCGCGTAGTGCGAGATGAAGAGGGCGATGCCCACCGCGACGGGCGTGGCGAGGAGGATGGCGATCGCGGAGGCCATGAGCGTGCCGCCGATGAGCGGCATGACGTAGACCCAGAAGTTCTCCGCGCTCTTGATCGAGTCGACGTTGGAGAAGACCTTCGGTGCCAGTGCGGGCAGCGACTCGGTGACGAGGAAGATCGCCACGAAGGCGAGCACCAGGAGGATGAGTCCGCCCGCCCCGTAGGCGAGCCCGGCGAAGATCTTGTCCGCGGAGGCGCTCCCTGATGACTTCGTGGTGGGCGAGGCGGATGCGCTCCTCGCTTCTGTGACCTGCTCAGCCACTGTGACTCCCCTCGGAGTGTCGCGATCCGGGCGGCGGCCCGGGCGTGTGTCGGTTTCGTTCGTCCTGCTGCGTACCAGTGTGCAGGACCGACGGTGCCGCCGGCCCGCTCCACGAGCGGACCGGCGGCGTCGCCGGATGGTGCGTCAGAGCTGTCCGTCAGCCCTGGACCGCGATGGCGCCCAGGCGCTCAGCAGCGGCGGAGCGGGTGTCCTCGGAGATCGGCGCGGAGCCGGCCGAGTCCGCGGCGGCCTGCTGGCCCTCCTCGGAGATGACGTACTCACCGAATGCCTTGGCCAGGTCAGCGGTCTCCTGATCCTGGTACTGCTGGCAGTAGATGTGGTACGAGACGAGGACGATCGGGTAGACGCCGGCCTCCTCCGTGCTGCGGTCCAGCTCGACGGAGCCGTCCTCGTTCTGCTCGGAGGCGTCGACGGCGGCCGAGGCGGCGTCAGCGGAGTACTCGACGTACTCGTCGCCCACGCCCACGGCGACAGTGCCCAGCTCGCCCACCTGCGAGGCGTCCGCGTAGGTGATCGCACCGTCGGTGCTGCCGGCCAGCGAGACGACACCGGAGGTCTGCTGCGCGGACTCCGCTGCGATCTCGGACGGCCAGGTCTCGACCTCGTCGTACTCCCAGGCGTCGCCCGCGGCCTCGGTGAGGTACGCCGTGAAGTTCTCCGTCGTGCCCGAGTCGTCGGCGCGGTGCACGACGGTGATCGGGGTGTCGGGGAGCTCCGTGCCCTCGTTCTGCTCCGCGATCTTCTCGTCGTTCCAGGTGGTGATCTCACCGGCGAAGACCTGAGCGATCGTCTCCGCGTCCATGTTCACGGTGTCGACGCCCTCGAGGTTGAAGGCGACAGCGACGGGGGAGATGTAGGACGGGACGTGGAAGACGCCCTCCGGGCCGCAGATCTCCTCTGCCGATGCCTGCTCCTCCTCGTCCATCGCGGCGTCGGAGCCCGCGAAGGAGTACTGGCCGGCGAGGAAGCCCTCGCGGCCCGCGCCGGAGCCGACCGGGTCGTAGTTGACGGTGAGGTCGGGGGAGACCTCGGTGACGCCCTGCGTCCAGGCGGTCATGGCGGACTCCTGCGAGGAGGCGCCGCCGCCGATCAGGGTGCCGGCCGCCGAACCCGCGTCAGCGGACTCGCCGCCCTCGGAGCCGGAGGTGTCGCCGCCGCCGCAGGCGGAGAGGGTGAGTGCTCCGGCCGCGAGGAATGCTGCGGCCGTGCCGAAACGCTTGAGCTTCACGTGGGTGCCTTTCGATCAAGGTGTGGGACATCCGGGGGATTCCCCAGTGCAGGGGGATGTCCCCGAGTGCGGTCCACACGTTACGAGTGCCGGGTGACCCACAAGGTTGCGGAATGTGAACACGCGGTGAATGGGATCCCCGGAGCATGGGATTCTGCTCACAGTCCTCGCAGTGGGCGTCCAGCCGTGGTGACGGGCGTCACGCTGCGACCGCGCGCCGGCCGCGGGGTGTCGCCGCCGTCACGTGTCGATGGGGCGGTAGCGCTCGAGCTCGACGATCCGGGGGACGGGACCCGGGCGCACGTAGGCGACGAGGATCTCGCCCGGGTTCATGTACGGATCCCGCGGGGGCAGCGACTTCGCCAGTCCCTCCGGCGAGTGCCGGGCCAGGACGTCCAGCACGGTCGGCAGCACCGGACGGTGCGTGCACAGCGCGGTGGGGATCCCCTTGTGCAGGATCTTCGTGAGCACCGCCTCCGTCTTCGCGGCGTCCTTCGCGTTGGCCTTCTCGCTCAGTGGCCCGCTCTTGCGGACCCGCTTGCCGCTCGCGGCTGCGAACGGCGTCAGCGTCGCCACGCAGCGCTTCCAGGGGCTGGAGACCAGGCGCTTGACGGGCCAGGCGGACAGCAGCCCCGTGAGCGCCAGCGACTGTCGCGTGCCGATCGCCAGGAGGGGGCGCTCGTGCTCCGTCTCGTGCCACTTGCTGCGCGGGAACGCCTTCCCGTGCCGGACGATGATGAACGGCCACGCGCGCAGACTGCCGGAGGCGTGCGCCTGTTCGACCTTGTCCAGCTGCTCGCGGTCGGCGAACCGGGTGAGGCGCCGGCGCGCCTCCTCGACCGTCATCCACTCCGCCTCGTCGATCTCCTTGAGGTCCGCGATCGTGCCCCGGGGCCGTTCCGTCACCTCCGCGGCCCAGTAGGCGACGTGCTTCCGCAGGTTCTTGCCCACCGTGTACCGCGCGCTGGGCAGCGGCAGGCCCAGCTGGACGTCGTACCCGGTCTCCTCGCGCACCTCCCGGACCGCGGCCTCGGGCAGGGTCTCGCCCTTGTCCACCTTGCCCTTGGGCCACGACCAGTCGCGGTAGCGCGGGCGGTGCACCAGGAGGACTTCCAGGCCGTACTGGCGCTCGCGCCACAGGACGCAGCCCGCGGCCAGGACGTCCGCTTTGAGGCGGGCGGACTCCCCGGCGTGGCTGACGGGGGTGGGGCTCATCCGCGCTGCCTCGACCAGCGCGTGCGGTGGGCCCGGTAGAGCTGCTGCTGATAGTCGTCCAGTGCCGCGCCGTCGGCATCGGAGGCGATGCGCGTCCAGACGCCGTCGCAGTCCAGCTCGAAGTGCGCGGTCGAGTCGCTGAAGGCCAGGTCGAGCATCTGGCGGACCTCGTCGACGTGCTGCGGGTCCTGGAGGCGGACAAGCGCCTCGACCCGGCGGTCCAGGTTGCGGTGCATGAGGTCGGAGGAGCCGATCGACGCCTCCGCGTGCTGCAGCCGGTCCCCGTGCTCGAAGACGAAGGCCCGCGAGTGCTCCAGGAAGCGGCCCAGGATCGACCGCACCTCGATGTTGTCGCTGAGGCCGGGGATGCCGGGGCGGATCGCGCAGATCCCGCGCACGAACAGCTGCACCTCCACACCTGCGCGCGAGGCCAGGTAGAGGTGGTCGATGATGGCCTCGTCGACGATCGAGTTCATCTTCATCCGGATGCGCGCCCGCTCGCCCCGCCGCGCGCGCTCCGTCGCCTCCCGGACGTGCTCCAGCAGGCCCTCGCGCACCCGCGACGGTGCGACGAGCAGGCGGGAGTACGTGGTGTCCGGAGCCAGGCCGGACAGCTGGTTGAAGAGCTTCGCGATGTCGCGGCCCACGACCGGATCGGAGCTCAGCAGGCCCAGGTCCTCGTAGATGCGGGCGGTCTTGGGGTGGTAGTTGCCGGTGCCCACGTGGCAGTAGCGGCGCAGGCCGCCCGGCTCCTGGCGCACGACCATGCACAGCTTCGCGTGCGTCTTGAGGCCCACGATCCCGTAGACCACGTGGACGCCGGCGCGCTCCAGCTTGCGGGCCCACGTGATGTTGTTCGCCTCGTCGAAGCGCGCCTTGATCTCCACGACCGCCAGCACCTGCTTGCCGGCCTGCGCCGCCTCGATGAGTGCGTCGACGATGGGGGAGTCGCCGCTGGTGCGGTAGAGGGTCTGCTTGATCGCGACGACGTGCGGGTCCGCCGCGGCCTGCTCGATGAACGCCTGGACGCTCGTGGAGAAGGACTCGTACGGGTGCTGCAGCAGGATCTCGCGATCGCGCAGCGCGCTGAAGACGTCCGGCTGGTCGGAGGACTCCGCCTCCGCCAGGGCGCGGCTGACGAACGGCACGGCCTTGGGGTAGTGGAGGTCCTCGCGCGGGATGTCCGCCAGGATCGACAGCCCGCGCAGGTCGAGCGGGGTGGGCAGCTCGTAGATCTCCGACTCGTTCAGGGCCAGCTCGGACACCAGCAGCTCGCGCACGCGCGGGTGCATGTCGTCCGTGACCTCGAGGCGGACGGCGGGGCCGAACCGGCGGCGCTCCAGCTCCTGCTCCAGCGCCTTGAGGAGGTTCTCCGCGTCGTCCTCCTCGACGGCGACGTCCTCGTTGCGGGTGATGCGGAAGCACGAGGCGGACACGACTTCCATGCCTTCGAACAGGATGTCGAGGTGGGCGGTGATGAGTTCCTCGATGGGCAGGAACCGGGCGGCCGCGTCCGGGTCCGCGGTGGTCCGGGAGCCGCGCCCGCTCTGCCCGTCCGGCTGGATCGAGGCGACGTCGATGAAGCGGGGCAGGACCGGCGGGACCTTGACGCGGGCGAAGTGCTCCACGCCGGACCGCGGATGGCGCAGGACGACGCCCAGGTTGAGCGACAGCCCGGACACGTAGGGGAACGGGTGGGCCGGGTCGACGGCCAGCGGGGTGAGCACGGGGAAGACGCGCTCCTCGAAGAGGCGGGCCATGCTGGCCCGCTCCGCCTCCGTCAGGTCGTCCAGGCCCACGACGTGGATGTCCTCCCCTTCGAGGCGGGGTCGGATGTCCAGTCGGTAGAGGTCGGCATGGCGGCGGGCCAGCGCGCTCGCCTTCTGCGTGATCGCCTTCATCGTGGCGCGGGGCTGGGTGCCGGTGACGGACGGGACGGCCAGCCCCGTCGAGATCCGCCGCTTGAGGCCCGCGACGCGCACCATGAAGAACTCGTCCAGGTTCGAGGCGAAGATCGACAGGAAGTTGACCCGCTCCAGCAGGGGGAGCGTCTGGTCCGCGGCCATGTCGAGGACGCGCTCGTTGAACGCGAGCCACGACAGCTCCCGGTCCAGGAAGCGGTCCGGCGCCGCCGGCAGGTCGTGCTCGTCCCCGAAGGCCGTCACGTCATGCTGCATGGGGGTCCTCCGCGGGCTCGTAACTCACGTGGACAACGGTACGTGAGAATCCGACCGCCCTGTACAGCGGCAGAGCCTTCTCGTTGTCGCTCTCGACGTAGAGTTCGATGGCCTCCGCCCCCGCCGAGACCAGCCGTCGCATCCCCTCGAGCAGGAGCGCCCGGCCCAGGCCGCGCGCGTGCACCTGAGGGTCGACGCCGATGACGTGGACCTCGCCCATCCGCAGCCCCGACGGGTGGTCCGCGTGCATCTTCGTCTCGTGGAATCCCAGCAGCCGGCCGTCGGCCGTCGCCTCTGCGATGACGACGCCGCCGAGGTCGAAGTCCGGATCCTGAAGCCGCGCCCGGTAGTCCGCGGGGTCCTGTCCGCCCTGCTCCGGGTGCCAGCTGAAGGCCGCGTTGTTGACCCGGGCCCAGGCCTCGGCATCGGCCGGGCGCACGCTGCGCAGCACCGTGCCCTCGGGCACCCGGGGCTCCGGGGGGTCGGGGACCCCCTCCGTCGTGAGCTGGAGCAGCTCGCGGGAGCGGGAGAAGCCTGACTGCGCGGCCATGTGCGCTGCGGCGGGGTGGTCGCCGTGCGACCAGAACCACGGCCGGCCGCCGGCCTCCCGGGCGGCGCGGTCCAGGGCGGTCACGAGGAGCCGGCCCAGGCCTCGGCCGCGGTGTGCGGGGTCGACGACGGCCTCGGCGGCCCAGCGGTCTCCCTGCAGGGCGGCGGCGCCCACGCCCAGGAGCGGAGCGGACAGGGCGGCCTCGTCGTCCGCGGGGACGGTGACGCCCACGAGGACGGCGGTGCCGGCGGCGGCCGCCTCGAGCAGTCCGTCGGACAGCGGTGCCGGTCCGTCCGCGCGGGTCGCGGACTCGAGGAGCGCCCGCGCCCCGTCCAGGTCCATGGGGGTGATGAGGCGGGCGGTGCCCGCGGTGCTGTGAGTCAAGGGTCCTCCTGCGCATGCGTCGCCGTCGCACCAGCTTAGGCCCGGGCGACCCGCGGACGCCCACCCGTGCGCGGCGATGCGACACGTGCGGGCCGGTGATGCAGGATGGAGGGGTGTTGAGATGGATGCGCGTCGTGATCGCCCTGTGCCTCACCCTGGTGCTGGGGGTGTCGACGGTGCTGGGCGAGCACCTCTTCAAACCGTCCTTGGCGTTCGCGCCGGGGGCTGCGCTCGTCATGCTCGTGTTCGCCTACGGGTGGCCCCGGCTCACGGATTCTCCGCAGCCGCGCGCCACCTCGATCATGCTGGCGGTCTTGGGCGGTGCGGGCCTGTCCGCGACGGTGCTGGCGGAGGCGGAGCCGTTCCTCGAGTGGCTGCCCACGCTCGTGGGCATCGGCCTGCTGTGGGCGTTCGTCCAGAACCTCTCCCGCGGGATGGGCGCGACGCACGCGACCGCGAACGTAGCCGCGCAGGTGGCGGGAGTGGCCATCATCCTGTCCGCGGCGACCTGGATCGCGACGTTCCGTCTGACGCCGGACCACGGCACGATCCTCGCCGGTCTCGTCGCCGTCGTCCTGGCGCTCGCCGCGACGGCGCTGCCGTGGCCGGCGCGCTACACCTCGCCGCTGGCGATCGCGGCCGGAGCAGTGGGCGGACTCATCGTCGCGCTCCTGCTGGGCGACCTCGCCTCCGGCCTCGTGCTGGCAGGCGTGCTGGGCGCGATCATGGGCGTGCTGGCGGCGGCGGTCGACCGGCTGCTGGGCCTCGTCGCCCAGTCGAAGTACCAGGCGCAGGCGCTGTCGGACTCGACCCGGCGCGACAAGGCCCGGCTCTTCGCGGTGCACGCCTCGCTGGGGGCGGCGCCCATCGCGCTGGGCGGCGTCATCGTCTACGTCCTCACCCGCGTCGCCGGCATCTGAGCCGCCTGCATGTCTGTGAGATCCCTGGGTTAGACTGCCGCCCATGGAGAACTACACCGGACTCGTCCTCTTCTTCGAGGCGCTCGTCGCCCTGGCCGCTCTGGGTGCCCTGGGCGTGGGCGTCAAGGTCGTCGTCAACCTCTTCAAGGTGAAGCGCTGACCCATGCCCGTCGAGATCCCCGTCGACCTGCAGCCGGAACTCGTCCCGCTCGCCTGGCTCATCGGGGACTGGGAGGGACACGGCGCCGTCGTCTACACGGACGTCCCTGAGCGCCCCATCCGCCAGCACCTCTCCTTCACCCGGGAGGGGAACGCGCCGTACCTGCTCTACACGGGGCGCACGTGGCTGACCGACGGCCCGGCCGGCGAGCCCCACGAACTGCTGGGCGTGGAGACGGGCATCTGGCAGCTGGCGCGCACCCGCGGCGACCATGACACCGGGCCCGGCCTGCTGCCGCCCACCGCGGACTCGCCGTACACCACCGCCGCCGCGGTCGAGGAGCTGCGCACGGAGCGCGACGACTTCGACCTCGAGGTCGCCCTGTCCTATCCGCACGGCCTCATGGAGCACTACGCGGGACGCGTCGCGGGCCCGCGGGTGGACCTCGTCTCCGACGGCGGCGTCAAGACCCCCACCGCACTGGACTACAGCGCCTCCAGCCGCATGTACGGCCTGGTCGAGGGACGCCTCATGTGGGTGTGGGAGATGGCCGCGAACGGCCACGAGGCCGCCGCCCACGTCTCTGCGGACCTCACCCGCACCACTCCGTCCGTCCTGGGCTGACCCCGGCGTGGAGTCCACCCGGATCCTCGCGCGCCCCCACGCGCACGACCCCGGTCCGCCGCCCCGGCGCTGGCCGCGCGTGCTGCTGTCCACCGGCGTGGTCCTCCTGGTCCTGCTGCTGGTCCTCGCCGCGTGCGCCGTCACCGTCTACAACCGGGTCGACCGGCTCACCGCCGCACTGGATGCGACGACGGACAGCGCGGACTCGCTCTTCGACACCCTCCTGGCGGACCCCGCCGCGGCGGACGCGGACCTGACCCGCGTCCGCGACTCGCTGGACGACGCCCAGGAGGAGCTCGCCGCATTCCCGATGCCGCAGCTCGAATGGGTGCCCGGCCTGCGCGACGACATGGACGCGGCCAGCCGGACCCTCGCGGTCGCGGACTCGCTGGTCGACGATGTGGCGCCCACCCTCATCTCCGTCGCGACCGTCGTGGACCTGGAGACCGGGAGCCTGCGGAACCCCGCGGACACCGGCTGGCGCAGCACCTTCGACTCCTTGGGCGACATCGCGACGCAGGGCGCGGACGCGCTCGACTCCCTCTGCACCGCCGCGGACACGCTCGAGGCGATCGACCTCAGCTCCGTCATGGACCCCGTCGCCCGTCCCATCGGGGACCTGTCCGCCTCGATCCGCGAGGCCTGCGACAGCGCCTCGGAATACGGCCCGGTCCTGGGCGCGTTGGACTCGGGAGGAGAGCTGCTGGACGGTTTCGTCGAGCGGATCCGCGACGCGGTCGACGGCGCCCTCAGCAGGCGCCCGGGCTGAGCCGCCTGCACCGACCCACCGACCGATGGAGGAGCCCCCATGAGCACGCCCCCGAACGCCCTGATCTTCCCGCGGTCGTCCGCGGTGTTCGGCCAGGATGAGCGCGCTGGCGAGGTCGCCCACTTCGGCATCCCGCTCAAGGAGCAGCGCCAGCTGGCCGACGGCGCGGCGGTCGCGGACCTGTCCGCCACCCGCGTCTTCCGCTTCACCGGCCCGGACCGGCTCACGTGGCTCAACTCGCTCACCTCGCAGAAGATCGATCAGCTGGCACCGGGGCAGTCGACGGAGACGCTCGTGCTCTCGCCCACCGGCCACATCGAGGGCTGGCTGCGCCTCGTCGACGACGGCGAGGTCCTCTGGGCCCTGTCGGACCTGCGCACGGACGAGGCGATCGGCTTCCTCGACCGCATGCGCTTCATGCTGCGCGTCGAGATCGAGGACATGACCGCCAGCCACCAGGCGGTCGGGTTCGTGGGCGCACCGCCAGCGGACCTCGCGACCACGATCGTGTGGGACGATCCGTGGCCGGCGATCGGTCTGGGCTCCGCCTCGTACGCCGTGGTCGACGCGGGCCAGCAGGCCGCGTCGTCCAGCCACCCGGGCGCCTCGATCGACTTCCGCATCGCCGTCGTCGAACGGGAGGTGCTGCGGGAATGGCGGCACGAGGGCCTCGAGGTCGCCGGTCGTGACGCGTGGGACGCGCTGCGCATCGAGGCGTGGCGGCCGGACGCGCAGGACATCGACCACCGCGCGCTCGTGGGCGAGCTGGACCTGCTGCGCACCGCCGTGCACCTGGCGAAGGGCTGCTACCGCGGCCAGGAGGCCGTCGCCCGCGTCCACAACCTGGGCCAGCCGCCCCGCCGGATCGTGTTCCTCCACCTGGACGGCTCCGGGCACCTCGTCCCGGACGCCGGAGCCGAGGTCCGCGCCGAGGTCCGCGGCCAGCTGCGCGCCGTGGGCCACGTGACCACGTCCGCGCTCCACTGGGAGCTGGGTCCCGTCGCGCTGGCCGTCATCAAGCGGTCCGTCGACCCGGAGGCGACGCTGCACGTCGTGGTCCGCGGGGCGGAGGGGAGCGGCACCCCCGCCGAGGCCGCCCGGACGGACGCTCACGCGGACGCCTCCCAGTCCGGTGAGTCCGCGGACTCCGGCGGTCCCGAGGAATTGGTCGTCGCCGCGCAGGAGCCGATCGTCGTGACGAAGCGCGAGCCGTCCGGCCCGCAGGTGCAGCGCAACCGCGAGGTCGATCAGCGCCGGCGGTGACCGCCGACCGGAGGTGACGCGAGCCGAGTGGTGACAGCGGCCTCGGCGACGGTTAGGTTCGAGGTATGGCACACGGAGCAGTGGGCGGCCCAGGGCTGCCGCAGGAGCGGACGATCAACACGGCGATCCCGGGACCCCGGTCGCAGGAGCTGGAGGCGCGCCGCAGGAAGGCGGTGGCGCCGGGCGTGGGCTCGAGCATGCCGGCCTATGTCGTCGCGGCCGGCGGCGGGATCCTCGAGGACGCGGACGGGAACCGGATCATCGACCTGGGGTCGGGCATCGCGGTCACGACTGTGGGGAACTCGAACGAGCGGGTCGTCGCGCGGGCGCAGGAGCAGCTGGCCGCGTTCACGCACACGTGCTTCATGGTGAACCCGTACGAGTCGTATGTCGAGGTCGCGGAGGCCCTCAACAGGCTGACGCCGGGGGATCACGAGAAGCGGACGGTGCTGCTGAACTCGGGTGCGGAGGCCGTGGAGAACGCGGTCAAGATCGCGCGCGTCCACACGAAGCGCAATGCGGTCGTCGTCTTCGACCACGCGTACCACGGCCGGACCAACCTCACGATGGCGATGACGTCGAAGGCGGCGCCGTACAAGAAGGGGTTCGGGCCGTTCGCGGGCGAGGTGTACCGCGCCCCCATGTCGTACCCGTACCGCGATGACGCGGCGGCCGGGACGAAGGTCAGCGGCGAGGACGCGGCGGCCCGTGCGATCTCGATGATCGACAAGCAGATCGGCGCGGACGACGTCGCGGCGATCGTCATCGAGCCCATCCAGGGCGAGGGTGGCTTCATCGTGCCGGCAGAGGGCTTCCTGCCGGCGCTGGCCGACTACGCGAAGGCCAACGGGATCGTGTTCGTCGCGGACGAGGTGCAGGCCGGCTTCGCGCGGACCGGCGCGATGTTCGCCTCCGAGCACGAGGGGATCGTCCCCGACCTCGTCACGACGGCGAAGGGTCTGGCCGGCGGACTGCCGCTGGCCGCGGTGACCGGGCGTGCGGAGATCATGGACTCCGTGGGCGCGGGCGGCCTGGGCGGCACGTACGGCGGCAACCCCACCGCCGTGGCCGCAGCGCTGGGCGCGATCGAGGCGTACGAGAACGACGGGCTGCTGGAGCGGGCCGTGGAGATCGGCGAGATCATCGTCCGCCGCGTCGAGGCGCTGCAGGCGAAGCACCCGGAGATCGGGCACGCGCGCGGACGCGGTGCGATGCAGGCGATCGAGCTGGTGCAGCGCGATTCGATCGACCCCAACCCGGAGCTCGCGAAGGCGGTCGCGGACCACGCGGCGGCGAACGCCGTGCTGGTGCTGGTGACCGGCACCTTCGGCAACGTGCTGCGGTTCCTGCCCCCGCTCACCATCAGCGACGCGCTGCTGGAGGAGGCGTTCGACGTGCTGGAGAAGGGTTTCGCTCAGGCCCTGGGGTGAGGGCCGTGTACTTCCGGTAGGTCTGGGGATCGTGGACGGTCATCGTCGCGATGAAGTATGCGGGCATCGGCGGGCTCCTTCGATTCCGTGGGGGATGCGAGACTGACGCTCACACGGTGGATGAGAGGACGGTCACATGGATGTGAAGAGTGGGAACGACGAGACCCTGGCCGCCTGTGCCGCGCGGATCGCGGGGGCGTACTCACGCGGCGAGTCGATCGCCCCGCTCACGGACGAGCACCCGGACATGACGGTCGCGGACGCCTACGCGATCGCCGACCTGGTCCGACAGGAGCGCGAGGCTGCGGGCGAGCGGGTGATCGGCTGGAAGATCGGATTCACGAACCGCACGATCTGGGACCAGTACGGGGTCCGCGCTCCGATCTGGGGGCCGATGTACGACACGACGACGCGGCCGCTCGCTCAGCCGGTCGACGATCTGCGTGCGGGGGAGTGGGCGCTCGCCGGACTGACGGAACCGCAGATCGAGGCGGAGATCGCGTTCCGCTTCTCCGCGGTCCCGCGGGTGGGTGCCGACGAGCGCGCGCTGCTCGATGTGATCGACGGGATCAGTCATTCCTTCGAGATCGTGCGGTGCCCGTACCCCGGGTGGTCGTTCCGGCCGGTCGACACGATGGCGGCGGCCGGGCTGCACGGCGGATTGGCGACCGGGGCGTGGTTCGCGGTGGGTGAGGCGGACCGGGACGAGTGGGCGCGGGCGCTGACCGACTTCAGCATCACGATCCGCAGCGACGACGGGGTGGAAGGCTCCGGTCGCGGGGAGAACGTGCTGGGTGGACCGCTGTCGGCCCTGCGGCACTTCGTCGAGGAGAGCGCGCGGGTGCACGGCGATGTGATCGTGCGGCCCGGTGACATCGTCACGACCGGCACCGTCCCCCGTGCGTACCCGATCCGCACGGGCCAGCGCTGGGAGACCCAGGTCCACGGTCTGCCGCTGCCCGGCCTCTCACTGCACGCCGTCTGACCCCGACGTACTGGAGTGTCGGGCCGCGTCAGTCCGTGATCGGTCGGCGCGCGTAGAGGGCCGCGAGGATCGCACCGGACACGTTGTGCCACACGGAGAAGACCGCACCGGGAAGCGCGGCGGTCGGCTCGCTGGGGAAGTGGGTCGCGGCCAGTGAGGACGCCAGTCCGGAGTTCTGCAGTCCCACCTCGAAGGACAGAGCCCGACGTTCCGCCGTTCTGAGGCCTGCGAGGCGGGCGGCGACGTAGCCCAGCGTGAGTCCCACTCCGTTGTGCAGGATGACCGCGACGAACACCAGGGCGCCTGCGGTCATGAGCGAACCGGCGGAACCGGCGACCACGACCGCCACGACGTAGGCGATGGCGATGGTCGACAGCCACGGGAGGACGGGCCCCAGCAGATCGATGAGGCGCGAGAAGAGCGCGCGCACGACGACTCCGGCGATGACGGGGACGAGCACGGTCTGCACGATCGACAGCATCATGGCGCCTGCGGAGACGTCCATGTAGGACCCGGCCAGCCAGAGCGTGAGCACGGGAGTGAGGAGCGGTGCCAGCAGGGTCGACACGGTCGTGACGGAGACGGACAGGGCGACATCGCCCTTCGCCAGGTACGTGACGACGTTCGACGCGGTACCGCCCGGGGCGCAGCCCACGAGGATCACGCCGATCGCCAAGGCGGGCGGCAGCCCCAGCAGCTGCGCGATGGCCCAGCCCGCCACAGGCATGACGATGAACTGGCTGCCGGTGCCCAGCGCGACGACCCAGGGGCGCTTGGCGATGCGTGCGAAGTCCGGCAGGGTGAGCGTGACACCCATGAAGAACATGATGACGCCCAGTCCCCACGGGATGGTGGGGGCGAGTGCGCTGATCGAGTCGCTCCCCAGGAACCCGATCACTCCTCCGGCGATGACGAGGAGCGGGAAGATCGTGACGGCGATCCGCGCATTGCGCTCCGTGCGACGCTGTGCGACAGGATCGTGCGGTCCGGTCTGCCCGATCTCCTTCGCTGCGCTGGTGCGCGTGTCCGGGTGCTCATCCTCCACTGTCCACTCCTCCGTCGTCACTGTCGCGCACGCGAGTGCCGTGCGTGCGCACAGGCTATCCCCCCCACGCAGGCGGCTGGCGGCCGATTCCGGCAGGCGGTCCGGTCTGTGCGCGGGTGAGGGTCGCGCCGCTGATGGGATGATCCAGCGCGACCGGCACGTTCACCCAGGTATGACGACTTCACCGGCGCTCTCGATCCTCGACCTCATCCCCGTCAGACGGGGGCAGACCACCGGCCAGGCCCTTGCGGCATCGAAGGAGCTGGTGGAGACCGCTGACCGGTTCGGGTTCCACCGCTACTGGGTGGCCGAGCACCACAACATGCCCGCCGTCGCCTCGACGTCGCCGGCGCTCGAGCTCATGCACCTGGGCCAGCGCACCACCCGTATCCGCCTGGGCTCCGGCGGCGTCATGCTGCCCAACCACGCCCCGCTGGCGGTCGCGGAGCAGTTCGCACTGCTGTCCGCGGTCTACGGCGACCGGATCGATCTGGGGATCGGGCGCGCACCGGGCACGGACCCCTACACGTCCGCCGCGATGCGCGGGCACCTGGGCGAAGGGCGCATGGTCGACCTCCAGGGGAACCCGATCGACCCGGTCGAGCAGTTCCCGCAGCACATCATGGACATCCTCGCGCTGCTCACCCCCGCCGGTGCCACCTTCCCGGTGCGCACGGGCCAGCACACCCTGCACGCCTCTCCGCGCGTCGACGACTCGGCACAGGTGTGGCTGCTGGGATCCAGTGGCTACTCCGCGCAGCTGGCGGCCGCGCTGGGTCTGCCCTACGTCTTCGCCAACCACTTCGCCGGTCGCGGCACCGCCGCCGCGATCCAGCTGTACCGGGACTCCTTCGAGCCGTCGCAGCACGGCGACGAGCCGCGGACCTTCGTGACCGTCAACGCGGCGGTGGGGTCGACCGCCCAGGAGGCGTGGGACCTCGTGCAGCCGCACGTCTATCAGATGGGCCAGCTGCGCCTGGGCACCCCGCTCGAGGCGCAGCGCCTGGTGGGCGAGGACGTCGAGTCCGTCCTGACCGACGGCCACCGCAGGGTGGGCGAGTCTATGTGGGACTCGTGGGCCGTGGGCACCGCAACCCAGGTCGCGGACCGCCTGCGTGAGATCGCACAGGAGTTCGGGGTGGACGAGATCATGGTCCACCCGATCGCGGGTGCCCGCCCGGATGATCCGCTGGACACCCAGCCGGCGCGCGTCGACACGGTCGAGGCGCTCGCCCAGGAGTTCGGGCTCGAGCGCAGCTGATCCGCAGACTCGCTGGCCACGCTCGCGTCTTCGAGGTGCACGCAGCCGGCCCGCACGCGCGTGCGAGTTCTCAGGCCCGTGCATGCACCTCAACGGTTCTCCCGCCCTCCCCGAGGTTTACGCAGCGCGCGGTCAGCCGTTACCCTCGAGGGTGAAACGGTGTCTTCCCCCATGCACCGGGACCTGCCGCACTGCGGCCGGTGCTGACCGAAAAGAGAATCCTGTGAATGCGAAAGCACTCCTGCCCATCATCGGGCTGTGCATGAGCGCGCTCATCGCACAGCCCGCCCTCGCCGCCCCGGACATGTCCGGAGGCACGGACGACGGCGTCGCTCTGCGCGCTCAGTCGGACGGCAAGCTCTCGAAGGGCGACACGGCCTACGTCGCGGTGACCGCAGCGACGGTGTGGACGTCCCCGGACTCACCGCGGTCGATCGACGCCCCTGCCACGAAGGCGCCCGTCGATCTGGCCGCCTGGAACCGTGCGCTGTCCAAGACCTCCGACCGCCGAGGCCTCACTGGACTCGTGCAGACACAGGCGCCCTACGGCGCCGAGGTCACGGTCCTCGCCACCCAGGGGAAGTGGGCCAAGGTCGCGGTCGCGGATCAGTCCACCCCCAAGGAGAAGCGCGGCTACCCCGGCTGGGTGCCGAAGTCCCAGCTCGTCGAGAACGACCGCTTCACGGAGTTCCTGGACGACCACCCCACCGCCGTCGTCACCGCCAAGACCGCGAAGCTGGAGCACGTCCAGTACGCGGAGCTGCCCGGAGACGAGACCCCCCGGGCGACGATCAACGTCGCACTTCCCCTCATCGCCCAGGACGTCGACGACGTCCGGGTCGCACTGCCCGGCGGCGGTGCCGCGTGGATCGACTACGACGACGTGCGCATCGAGGACTCGGAGCACGGCTTCACCGTCGACAAGCCCTCGCGGTCCGACATCGTGAAGACGGCCCGCCAGTTCGAGGACCTGCGCTACCTGTGGGGCGGCGTGAGCCCGTACGGCTTCGACTGCTCCGGCTTCACCTACACCGTCTACCGCGCCCACGGCGTCGACCTGGCCCGCGATGCCGGCGACCAGCAGAAGCAGGGCAAGGCCGTCTCCAGCTCCGGCCTCAAGTACGGCGACCTCATCTTCTTCGCGTCCGGCGGCAAGGGACGCGCCCACCACGTGGGCATCTACGTGGGCGACGGGAAGATGATCCACGCTCCCAACGCCTCGAAGTCCGTCGAGATCGTCGACTGGAAGGCCTGGGACTCCGGCAACCAGTTCGTCGAGGCCCGCCGCTACCTCTGACGCGGCCTCAGTCGCGCGGGGCGTCGCGCAGGCGGATGCTCCGCTGCAGGTCGTCCAGGGACTCGATGAGGAGCCGTCGCTGCGCGGCCGGTGCCTCCGGATGCTCCTGCAACCAGGCCTCCGTCCGCGCCACCACGCGCCGGGGCCGTGCCGACCACGACGGGAACAGACCCACGACCAGCCGGCGTGAGATCTCGATGGGGCGCGTCGCCCAGAACGTCTCGAGCTGCTCGAAGTAGTCGTCGACGCGCGCCTCCAGCAGGGGGTGCGGCATGGGCGCCGTGATCCCGCCGATCCGTGCGGACAGATGGTCGTTGCTGAGCGACTCGTCCCGGGTCGCCTCCATCCAGGCGGTGTCGCGCGCGATCGCCAGCGGACGGGCCGCCCGGACCATCGCCGCGTTGACGGCGCCGGATCCGGTCCGGTCCAGGGCGGCCTCGGCGTCGATGTGCTCCGTGTCCGCCCAGCCCAGGATCACGAGCGCCCGCAGCGCCGTCCACCGCAGCGCGTGGTCGACGACCAGGCCGGGTGCGCCCTCCGCGAGCGCATCACCCGGCAGCGTCGCCAGCACGTGCTGGGCGAAGGCCCGCCCGTGCGTGAGCGAACGGTCGGAGCCGCGCGCGCCTGCGGTCCGCGCGGTGAGCGAGAGTGCGAAGCGGGCGAGGCTCAGCTGCCGGTCCGTGCCCGCTTCCGCCTGCGCGAGGGCCTCCAGCACCGTCTCGAGGACCGCGGCGATCGCGTCGATCCGCTCGTCCTCGCGCACCCAGCGGTTGAGGGCCGTCCCCAGCGTCGTCATGACCGAACTCAGGATCCCCGGGTGCTCTTCCGTCGTCAGCACCCCCGAGGCCGCTCGCAGGTACGCGGGCACGGGCATGACCCCGTCGCGCACCGCGTTCGCGAACGACGAGTTCACGATCGCCCGGTCCAGCGGCTCCAGATCGCCCACCCGGGCGACGGCGGTCGCCTCGGAGACCGGGTCCAGCCGGATCTTCGCGTAGTCGCCGTCGCCGTGATTGAGCAGGAGCAGTGCGGGCCCTGGCTCGCCCACCAGTCCGTCGACCGCCGCCGAGGCCCCGGTCACCTCGACCTCCCACGTCCGGCGCAGGCGCAGGCCGCCCTCGTCGACCTCATCGAACGCGGCCAGCACGAGGCGGTGCGGGCGCAGCGTGCCGGGCTCGCCGTCGGGGGCGAAGCCGTCCCGCTGGGTCAGCCGGGCGGAGGTGATGCGCGGGGCGGGGGAGTCCACCGCGGGCGTCTCCCCGGCCTCGGCGTCGTCCGTCTCGATCTCGAGCCGCAGCTCGGAGGTGCCGCGCGTCTGCAGCCAGGCGGCCGCCCACGCGCGCACGTCGCGGTCCGGTGCGGCGGAGTCGAGGGCTGTGAGGAAGTCATCGAGCGTCGCGGTGCCGAACGCGTGGGCCGCGAAGTAGGCGTTCGAGCCGGCGAGGAACGCGTCCTCGCCCACGTAGGCGACGAGCGCCTTGAGGACGCTGGCGCCCTTCGCGTAGGTGATGCCGTCGAAGTTGAGCTTGGCGGCCTCGACGTCAGGGATGTCCGCGACGATCGGGTGCGAGGTGGGGTACTGGTCCTGGCGGTAGGCCCAGTCCTTGCGGCGCAGGGCGAAGCTGACCCATCCGTCCTCGTACGCCGTCGCGCTGGCCAGGGCGTGGCCGCCCATGTAGTCCGCGAAGGACTCCTTGAGCCACAGGTCGTCCCACCACGCCATCGTCACGAGGTCGCCGAACCACATGTGGGCCATCTCGTGGAGGATGGTGGTGGCGCGGGATTCGCGCTCGGCGCGGGTGGCGCGATCGCGGTGGATGTAGGAGTCCGTGAACGTGACGAGGCCCGGATTCTCCATCGCGCCCAGGTTGTACTCCGGCACGAAGATCTGGTCGTACTTCCCCCACGGGTAGGCCTGGTCGAAGATCCCGTGGAAGAAGTCCAGGCCCTGCCCGGTCACGCGCAGGATGTCCTCCGCGTCGACGTGCGCGGCCAGCGACTGCCGCACATGCACGCCCAGCGGGATCGTCTCGCCTGTGCGCGCGACCCGGTGCTCCCCGGTGAACGACGCGTACGGACCGGCGCACACGCACGTGAGGTACGAGGAGACCGGCAGGGTGGGGGCGAACCGGTGCAGGCGGACGGGGCCGTGCTCCGGGCGGGTGCCGGCTTCCCGGGCGGTGAGCGGGGTGACGGACTCCGCCGCCGTGTTGTTCAGGACCGTCCACTCCGCCGGGGCCAGGACCTGGAAGACGTAGCGCGCCTTGAGGTCCGGCTGGTCGAAGACCGCGGCGACGCGGCGGGCGTCCGTGGGCTCGTACTGGGTGTAGAGGTAGGTGAGGCCGTCCGCGGGATCCGTGAAGCGGTGCATGCCCTCGCCGGAGCGGGAGTACGCGGCGTCCGCGACGACGATGAGGCGGTTGGCGCCTTCGCGCACGTCGAAGCGGATCCTCGCTCCGTCGAACACCTGTGCGGGGTCCAGGTCCTCCCCGTTGAGGGTGACGACGTGGACCCGCGGCGCGATGAGGTCGATGAACGTGGAGCCGTCCGTGCGCGCCGTCAGATCGATGACCGTGCGACTGCCGAACACGGCGACCTGCGGATCCGCGGCACCGGAGAGGTCGAGGTCGACGGCGTAGCCATCGACGCTCAGCAGCGCGCTGCGCTCCCGGGCCTCCGCGCGCGTCAGGTTGGTGGTGCGCGGCGCGCGGGGCGCTGGCGCTGCGGTCTGCGGGGTCGCGGCCTGCGTCACTGCGGCCTCTCGTTCCTCGTCGTGGCCCATTCCGTCAGCATGTCACAGGCGGGTGGGGAGTGGCGACGGGGGCTTCGCCGGTGGCCCGTCCCGGCCCGCAGGGGAGGGGCATCCGTCCACGCCCAGCCCATTCCACAGCGGGGTCGATAGAGTTGTCGTGTGGCTGACGGCGGGCGGATGCGCAGGTGGACGGCGACGACGGGACTGGTCGTCCGCAACCGCGCGCGCATGGGCGCCCGTCGGCTGCGCCTCAACTTCGGCCAGGTCCTCCAGCTGACGGTCGCGGCCACGTTCGCCTACGGCTTCTGCGTCTACGTCCTGGGTCACCAGATGCCGTTCTTCGCCGCCGTCGCCGCCGTCGTGGGGATCGGCCCCATGCTGGACCGGCGTCTGCGCCGGTCGATGGAGATCGGATTCGGCGCGGTGCTGGGCGTGCTCTTCGGCGAGCTGTTCGTGCACGTCTTCGGCGGGGGTCTGTGGCAGCTGAGCGTCATGCTGTTCCTGGCGGTCTGCCTGGGCATGGTCATGAACTCCGGCGCGATCTTCGTGACGCAGCTGGGCATCCAGTCCATCTACATCGTGACCGTCCCCGTCGCGATGACGGACGGCGCCTTCTCCCGCACGATCGATGCGACGGTGGGTGCGTCGACCGCGGTGCTGCTGGCGTTCATCACGCCCTCCGACGCCCGCAAGCGGCCCCGCAACCAGGCCGCGAACCTCCTCGAGGAGATCGCGCTGCTGCTGCGCGAGACCGGCGATGCGCTGCGGCGGTCCGACCCGCAGGCCGCCCGCCGCGCGCTGGCCCGGGCGCGCGACTCCCAGCAGTACGTCGACTCCTGGCGGGCCGCGCTGCGCATCGCGGAGGAGGCCGCCCGCATCAACGCCCGCTCCCGCCGCTACGTGGCGGAGGTGACCCGCCTGGCCCGCGCCTGCGAGTTCGCTGACCGCTCGATGCGCATGCTGCGGGTGGTTCTGCGCCGGGCCGTGTCCGTGTCGGAGAACGGCCCCTCCGATCCGCTGCTGGCCGAGTCCGCGTATCAGATGGCGGAGGCCGCGGACCTCCTGCGCGCAGCCCTGCGCGAGGGGCGAGACCGCATCGAGGCGGAGCGGAAGCTCACCGGAGTCGCCCGCACCCTGCGGCCCACCATCGCCATGCATGAGGACATCGAGCAGACGACGATGCTGCTGCTCCTGCGCCCCCTGGTCGTCGACCTCCTGCAGGCCGCCGGCGCGTCGAACGACGAGGCGCAGGCCGCGCTGCCCACCCTCGAGGTCGAGCCGGAGACCGGCGCGCTGCGGTACGTCGAGGAGGCGGACGACGCCGCCGAGGCTGCAGCCGGCTCCGCAGGAGGAGGCGCCTCCGCGGACGAGCCCGCCTCGACGGACGGGCCCGGGGCCGCGGGAGCGGAGGACGCGGACGCCCGGGAGGACCGGCGGGATCCCGGCGGGGTCTGAGTCAGCTCGATTCGACGACGCAGAGGTACATGGTGCCGGGCGCCAGGGCCTCGTAGATGTGGAGGGTGTCGCCCGGATGGCGGATGTAGTCGCCGGGGGCGGCATCGATCGGCTCGCCGTCGACGGTGAGGCGGAGTGCGCCGGTGGAGATGACGAGGTGCTCGATCGTGCCGGAGGGGTGCGGCTGCGCGACGCGCGGGGCGCCGGGCTCCTGGTGGATGAGGTAGATGTCCCGGCGCGCGTGCGGGGGGCACGCGCTCAGGAGCGCGGCGGAGTAGTCCGCGGCCGACGACGGCAGGTCCATCGCCTCGCCCCGACGGATGACGGAGACTTGCGGGCGGTCCGGGTCCAGCAGCTGTGACAGCTGGACGTCCAGTGCGGTCGCCAGTGCCCACAGCGTCTCGACGCTGGGATTGCCGCTGCCGCCCTCCAGCTGCGACAGCGTCGACTTGCCGATCCCGGCCCGCTTCGCGGTCTCCGACAGGCTCAGTCCGCGGCGCTCGCGCTCACGGCGCAGCGCATGCGCCAGGCGGTCCATGGGGGAGCCCGGTGCGGGGCCGTCGGAGGGTGCGGGATCCGGTCCGGTGTCCATACGACGCATTCTACCGTTCGTTCGTCATATGGTCTAAGTGTTCGCTTGACGGAACGTGCGGGTGCTGGGCACCATGATTCTCATGCACGCACTGAGAGGCATCCCCGGGCCCGTCTGGCGGGACGCGATCGTCATGAATGTGATGATCCTGCTGGTCGGGCTGTCCTACGGTGCCATCTCGCAGACAGCGGGCTTCCCCCTGTGGCAGACGGTGCTGCTGGCGGCGGTGGCGACCGGCGGTGCCGCGGAGCTCACGTTCGTGGGCGTCATCGCGGCCGGCGGCCTGCCCGTCTTCGCGGTGCTGGGCGGTCTGCTGGTGAATGCGCGCAACTTCGCGTTCGGCCTGAGCATCGGCCAGTACGCGCCGTCCGGCTGGCGCACCTACCTGGCCGCGCACCTGGCCAACGACGAGGCGACCGCGTTCGGTCGGGCCGGACGCAACGACCGTGAGAAGTGGTCGCGATTCACGATCTCCGCCATCCTCCTCTTCATCGCATGGGTGGGAGGCGCCGCGCTGGGACAGCTGCTGGGCACCGTCCTGGACGCGAACATGCTGGGGCTCGACACGGCCCTGCCGATCCTGCTGTTCTGCCTGGTCGTGGGGGACATGCGGAACCGGTTCCTGGGTGCGACCGCGGCGGCCGGCGCGATCATCGCGCTCGCCCTCACCCCGGTGGCACCGCTGGGACTGGCGTCCGTGGGCGCCCTGCTCGCACTGCTGCCGGCGGCCGGCATCCTGCGCCTGCGGCGGCGAAGGGCGGATTCACCGGATCCGGTCACGTCGGACACCGGGGACGCGCACGCAGGCGGTGCGGCCTCGGGATCGGGATTCACCGGGACCACGGGACGGGAGGGCTGACATGGAGACGATCCCCTTCCTCCTCGCGCTGACGGGACTGGCCGGCGGCACGTATGCGATGCGTCTGCTGGGAGTCCGGCTGGGCGCCCGCGCCCGGGCCGGCGGCGAGACGGACCAGGCGCCGTCGCCGGCGCGCGTCTGGATGGACCGCGCCGTCGTCGTCCTCATCCTCGCGGTGGCCGTGACCGGCGGCTTCTTCGATGGTCAGGAGGTCGCGGACGCCGGCAAGGTGCTGGGGGTGGCGGCCGGGATGACCGCCGGCATCCTCAAAGTGCCCATGCTCCTCTGCGTCGTGCTGGGCATGGTCGTGTGCGCGGTCATCCGCGCGACCGGCTTCGGCTGGTGAGCGCACTCTGATCGTCGCGGGCTGAGGGGGCCGCTCAGACTCAGCCGGTAGGCTGATCGCATGCAGGCCCTCGGCTCGATCCAGAGCACCATCTTCCTCCTCCTCGTCACGGCGATCTTCGTGTTCGCCGTGGTCGCGCTGATCTCGTCGCTGCTCTACTCGGACGAGATGTACCGCGCAGCGGACAAACGGACGAAGAAGTTCTGGTCGCTCATGCTGGGCGGCGCGGTGCTCGTGAGCTTCCTGGGCCTGCCGCCCCTCAACGCGATGCCCATGTTCATCACGATCATCGCCTTCGTCGCGACCGCCGTCTACTGGCTGGACGCCCGCCCCGCCCTGCGCCGGGTGGACCCGCGCCGCCGGAAGCGCTGAGCCTCCCGCTTGCGTCCCACCGGTGGGAAGCAGTGGGACGTTCGCTGACTACGCTGGGGGACCATGACGGACCGCTCATCAGATGCTGTGCACGGGACGTCCGCGCGCCCCACCACCCCGCAGGCTCCCGACCGCAATCGCCCCGGCGCAGACACGGACTGGATCTCCCGCTTCGGCACCGGTGACCCGGTCACCCTTTTCGCCCACGGCTTCTCCGGACAGATCCGCGACACCCGCCCGTTCGCCGCGGGCATCGACGGCACCCGCGCGCTCGTGCACCTGGGTGGGCACGGCGGCCGTCCGTCGCCCGGTCCCGGCTGGGACTACGGCACGATCGCCGCGCAGCTGTCCCAGGCACTCGCCGCCACGCAGGCCACGCGCGCACTGGGGGTCTCGATGAGCGCGGGCGGTCTGGCCCGGCTCCTCACCCAGCGCGACCCGCACGCGACCGCGCTGCAGAAGGTCGCCTTCGTCCTCCCGGCCTCGTGGAGCGGCTTCTCGCCGGCTCTGTCCGACGCGATCGACGAGGGCGTCGCCCAGGTGCGCGCCCTCCTGGAGGCCCGCGACCGCGCCGGCCTCATCACGTATCTCCTCTCCCGCGAGCCGGCCGAAGTCCAGGCCCTCGAGCCCGCTCGCGCCTGGGCCGCGCAGAAGGTCGACGCCCTCCTCACGACGGACATGTCCGACGGGGTGGGCCTGGCGCAGCAGATCGCCGTCGACCACCCCCAGGCCGCCGCCGCCTTCGCCGGTGACGTCCTCGTCCTCACCCACGAGGACGACCCCTCCCACCCCGTCGAGGTCGCCCGCGACTACGCCGCCGCGTTCCCGCACGCGCAGCTGGAGATCCTGCCGCCCGGTTCGATCCTGTGGCGCGGCCGCACGCGCATCCGCGCGATCCTCACGTCCTTCTTCAACGACTGACGGCACCCGTGCACCGCCGCATCCTCCTCGACACGAGCGTCCTCGCCCCCGAACCGCTCTGGCTCTGGACCCTCGCCCTCACCGACGGCATCCCCGCAGCGCAGCGCCCGCAGCTGCTCGTGACCGACGGCGTCGCCCGCGAGCTGCGCCACGCCCTGCGCCGCGTCGACCCCCGCCTGGACCGCCGGCGCGCGGACCTCGCGGCCCGCCTGCGACTCGACTCCCTCACCGTCGCCGAGGCCGCGGCCGGGCCGTCAGCCCCACCCGCCTCCCAGCGTCCCCGGGTCCTCGACCCGGGCGACGCGTTCCTCGATGCGGACGCGCTGCGGCTGGGCGTGGGGGCGCTCGTGACGGATGACGTCCACGCTTTCGCTCCGCTCACGGACGAGGAGCGGGGCTATGAGATCCAGACGGCGGACGAGTTCCTCTGCGCCGTGACGGGCGACCACGTCCTCGACCTCGTCGAGGCGCACGAGCGGTACCGGGTGCTCCTCGCGCGCACCGCGGACGCGCTGGGCCTCGACCAGGTTCCCGGTTCTGCCAGCCACCGCCTCCGCCGATCGCGCGCCCGCCGCTTCGCGACCCGCCTCGTCCGCGCACAGCGCCGTGCCTGACGCTCGCACGCCATCGCTCAGAGCGGTTCCCACGCACGCGCCCCGACACCGCCCCTCCACCTGTCCGACACCCGGATAGACTCCGGGCGTGCGCATCGTCCTCCTCTCCCTCCACACCTCGCCCGCGGCGCAGCCCGGCACGGGGGACGCCGGCGGGCTCAACGTCTACGTGTCGCACACCGCCGCGCACCTCGTCCGCGCCGGACACGCGGTCGACATCATCACCGCGGACCCGGCCGCGGACTGCAACGCCGCCGTCGACCTGGACGAGGGCGTCCGCCTCCACATCCTCGCCGTCGATGCGACGACCAAGGACGAGATGGGCGAGGAGGCCGGCGCCATCGCCCGGCGGATCGCGGCAGACCCGGAGCTCGCCCCCCTGCTGCGCGGCGCGGACGTCGTGTGGGCCCACTACTGGGTGTCGGGCCTGGTCGCCTGCGACCTGCGCGCACTCGCCCGCACGGCGCCCGCTCCCGGCCCGGTGCCACCGTACGGATCCGCACGGCAGTCCGGTCCCGCCCTCGCGATGTCGTTCCACACGATCGCTGCGGTCAAGGACCGGGACCTGGGGGATGCCCGCGAACCCGCCCTCCGCCTGGACGCGGAGCTCCGCATCGCCCGCGAGGCCGACCTCCTCGTCGCCAACACCGCCTCCGAGGCGGCGGACATGCGGGATCTCCTCCACGCGGACCCCGCCCGCATCCGCGTCGTCCCGCCCGGCGTCGACACGGCCACCTTCCGGCCCGGCCCGCTGCAGGACGCGCGCCGTGCCGTCGGGGTGGAGTCCGCCGACCTCCTCGTCCTGGGGGTCGGTCGCATGCAGCACGTCAAGGGCACGGACATCCTCCTCGAGGCACTCGCGCAGCTCGCCACGACCGAGCCCGTCCTCGCTGCCCGGACACGCGTCGTCATGCTGGGCGGAGCCTCGGGCGAAGCGGACGCGACGCGACTGCAGGAGCGGGCCGCGGCCTCGGCGGCGGGGGGTCTCATCGAGTTCCGGGACCCGGTCCCGGCGTCCGTGCTGGCAGACTGGTACCGGGCCGCGGACCTCGTCGTCGTACCGTCCCGGTCCGAATCCTTCGGATTCGTGGCCGCCGAGGCCGTCGCCAGCGGCACGCCCGTCCTCGCCTCCCAGGTGGGCGGGCTGGCCCACATCGTGCGGCCGGGGGTCTCCGGCGTGCTGGTCGCGGACCGCAGTCCCTACACGTGGGCGGGGGCGATCGCGGCACTCCTGGCGGACCCGGGGCTGCGATCGCGGCTGGCGGTCGGGGCGACCCGGATGCGCGACGAACTCAGCTGGGAGACAGCGGAGGCTGGCATGCTGGGCGTGCTCACGGAACTGGCCGCCGCCGGCACGCGGGGCACGACGGACAGCCGGGGCGCGACGGAGAGGAGTGACGCATGAGCGAGGCAGTCATCGATCTGGTCCGCCGGTGGGCGGCGGAGAACGAGGTGGAACTCGAGTCGGTCAGCGAGTCGCAGGCCGTCGTCATCCTGCCGGGGGAGAAGAAGCTCAAGACGAACGTCTCGATCCGGGAGACCGCGCACACGATCGACTTCCAGGCGTTCGTCGTGCGGCGGCCGGACGAGAACCGCGAGCGCTTCTTCCAGTGGCTGCTCCAGCAGAACGGTCGACTGGGCGGGCTGTCGTTCTCCGTCGACCGCTACGACGACGTGTACCTGAACGCGAGCCTGCCGCCGCAGGCCTTCGCGGGGGAGGACGCGGACGACGTGCTGGACTCCTACCTGGGCCGGTTCCTCGCGATCGCGGACCGGTCGTTCAACGATCTGCTGGCACTGGGCTTCCTCACGAGCATGAAGCGGGAGTGGGCGTGGCGGATCGCCCGCGGCGAATCGACCCGCAACCTCGAGGCGTTCGAGCATCTGGTCGCCGGTGACGGCAACGAGTTCATCGGGACGTTCACGGACCTGGACGAGGAGCCGGAGAGCACCTGACGGGGGCGGAGCGGACGCCTGCTGGACCGCTCCGCGGACGCGCGGTGAGATGATGCGCGGGCTCGTGCCAGAATGAGAGCCATGACGTACAACCTTGTGCTGCTCCGCCACGGGGAGAGCGAATGGAACCAGAAGAACCTCTTCACCGGTTGGGTGGATGTCCCGCTCACGGAGAAGGGCCGCGGCGAGGGTGTGCGTGCAGGTGCGCTGCTGCGTGAGCACGACCTGCTGCCGGACGTCCTGCACACCTCGCTGCTCAAGCGCGCGATCCTCACCGCGCAGATCACGCTCGAGGCCGCGGACCGCTCCTGGATCCCCACGACCCGGTCGTGGCGCCTGAACGAGCGCCACTACGGCGCACTGCAGGGGAAGGACAAGAAGGAGATCCGCGACGAGTTCGGCGAGGACCAGTTCATGGAGTGGCGCCGCTCCTTCAGCACCCCGCCCCCGCCGCTGGACGACTCCTCCGAGTGGTCGCAGGCCGCCGAGCAGCGCTACGCCAACCTGGGCGCCGCCCTGCCGCGCACGGAGTGCCTGGCGGACGTCATCGTGCGCCTCCTGCCGTACTGGTACGACGCGATCGTCCCGGACCTGCAGCGCGGCCGCACCGTGCTGGTCGCCGCGCACGGCAACTCGCTGCGCGCCCTCATCAAGCACCTCGAAGGCATCTCCGACGACGAGATCACCGGGCTCAACGTCCCCACCGGCATCCCGCTGCACTACGAGCTGGACGAGTCCCTGACCCCCGTGGGCGGGAAGGGCCGCTACCTGGACCCCGAGGCCGCGGAGGCCGCGATCGGCGCGGTCGCCAACCAGGGGCGCTGAGTCCCCGGTTCCACCAGTCGGCACCGCCGGCCGGGATCGCAGACCGACGCACCTGACCGACCTCACGCAGAAGCCCGCTCCCGGAACATCCGGGAGCGGGCTTCTGTCTGGTGCCGTCGTGCCGGGCGCAGCCGGAGCGGGCGCCGGTCGGGCAGGCCTGATCATTCGGTGCCGGGGATGAGCTCCGACGTCCACGACCCGGTCAGCAGGTACTCGATGCGCTGAGCGATCGAGACCGCGTGGTCGCCGAAGCGCTCGAGGTAACGGGAGAGCAGCGTGACGTCCGCGACCTGTGACGGGCTCAGGCTGGAGCCTGCGATCTTCGTGAAGACCGCCAGGTGGAGGGTGTCGAGCGTCTCGTCCAGGTCGTCGATCGTGGGGACCGCGTCGAGGCCGGGCTCGGAGACGAGCTCCTGGATCGCGTGCGCGATGCGCACGGCCGCCGTCGTCATGTCCTTGAGGATCTGGCGGAAGTCGTCCGGGACGGCCGACTCCGGGAAGCGGATCCGCACCTGCTGGGACACGTGGCGGGCCAGATCGCCCATCCGCTCGATCGAGGCGCTCATCCGCAGGGTCGCGATGACGACGCGCAGGTCGCGGGCGACGGGGGCCTGGAGCGCCAGGATCTCTGCCGCGGACTTGTCGAGCTCCAGCTGGAGACGGTCGATCTCCACGTCCCCGGCGATGACCTCTTCCGCCAGTTCCAGGTCGTTGGTCCGCAGCGCCTCCTTGGACTTCTCCATCGCGACGCTGACCTTCTGCGTCATCTCGACGAGCATGTCGGCCAGTGAGTCGAGTTCGTTCTGGAAGACTTCGCGCATTCTGGGGTGATCCTTTCCGCATGGTCATCGCGCCGGGTGGGCACAGATCCACGTGCCACCATCGCACCGGTGCGTGAATGGCGACTGACCCGACGGTGAACCTTGGGGCACATCCTACCGGCGGGCCCCGATCCGGCGGACGTGGGCCCTTCGTCGGTCTAGGGTGGGGGCGTGGATCTGCTCATCGTCGCCGTGCTCACGGGAACCGTGGGGTTGGGACTCGGCATCGCCGGGATCCTCGCGTTCCGCTTCTCCGAACGCAGCCGCAGCGCCGCGGACCTCCATTCGGACAACGACCTCCCGGACGGCATCGCAGAGGTGCTCGCGGTGCTCCCCAGCGCCGCGATCGTCGTCGACGCCGGAGACGACGTCGTCAAGGCCTCGCCGGTGGCCTACACGTTCGGTCTGGTGCGCGGGCACTCGCTCGTGGTCGACGAGCTGCTGGCCGTCGTCTCGCGGGTCCGCTCCCGGGGCCTCATCGAGGAGATCGAGTTCGAGCACTCCGTGGGCTCCGCAGGCTCGCCCCGCTACCTGCACGCCCGCGTCGCCGCGCTGGGGCCGGCGTTCGTGCTGGTGCTGTGCGACGACCAGACGGAGGCCCGTCGCGTCGACGCGGTCCGCCGCGACTTCATCGCGAACGTCTCCCACGAGCTCAAGACCCCGATCGGGGCCATGTCGCTGCTGGCGGAGGCCGTCACGGACTTCGCGGACGACCCCGAGGCCGTCGCCCGATTCGGCGGTCGCATGCAGCGGGAGTCGACCCGGCTCACGCAGCTGGTCAAGGAGATCATCGACCTGTCCCGGGTCCAGGACCACGAGGTCCCGGCCGCGCCCGAGCGCGTGCCGGTCGCCCGGGTCGTCGAGGAGGCCGTCGACCGTGCGCGCACCGTCGCGGACGGCAAGGGCATCGAGCTGTCCGTGCTGCACGGCGGCGACTGGTACATCGAGGGCAGCTACGAGCTGCTGGTCAACGCGGTGCGCAATCTCATCGACAACGCGATCCACTACTCCAATGAGGGGACCCGCGTGGGGGTGGGCGCCAAGCTCGAGGACGAGCGGGTGGCGATCGCGGTGACGGACCAGGGGATCGGGCTCAGCACGGAGGACACGCAGCGGGTCTTCGAGCGCTTCTACCGGGTCGATCCGGCGCGCTCGCGGATCACCGGTGGCACCGGCCTGGGGCTCAGCATCGTCAAGCACATCGTCGCAACGCACGGCGGCGACGTCCGCGTCTGGTCGCGGCTGGGACAGGGGTCGACCTTCACGATCCTCCTGCCGCAGGCGCACCCGGAGGACTTCACATCGGGGCTCGCGGAGGCCGCGCGGCAGGGCATCCTGCTGGACGCCGCGGACGACGGGGCCGTCGACGAACCCGGTGGGGACCCGTCCGCAGGCGAGGCGCCGGCCGGTGGTGCTGAGGTGCCGCCGCCCATTGAAGACGGGGCGCCCGTCGAGGAAGATGAACACCACGAAGACACTTCAGGAAGAGGAGCACTGTGACCCGCATTCTGCTTGTCGAAGACGAGGAGTCGTTCTCGGATCCGCTGTCGTACCTGCTGGAGAAGGAGGGGTACGACGTGACGGTCGCCGCAGACGGACTGGTCGCGATCGCAGAGTTCGAACGCGCGGGTGCGGACCTGGTGCTGCTGGACCTCATGCTGCCCGGCGCCTCCGGCACGGAGGTCTGCCGACAGCTGCGCTCGAAGTCGAACGTCCCCATCATCATGCTGACGGCGAAGGACTCGGAGATCGACAAGGTCGTGGGCCTGGAACTGGGCGCCGACGACTACGTGACGAAGCCTTACTCCTCGCGTGAGCTGTTGGCCCGCGTGCGTGCCGTGCTGCGCCGGAACGCGGACCAGGCGGACCTCATGGACTCGGTCATCGAGGCCAGCGGGGTGCGCATCGACGTCGACCGCCACGTGGCGTCCGTTCGGGGTGAAGAGGTGTCGCTGCCGCTCAAGGAGTTCGAGCTGCTGGAGATGTTGGTGCGCAATGCGGGCCGCGTCATGACCCGCGGCCAGCTCATCGACCGGATCTGGGGCCAGGACTACGTGGGCGACACGAAGACCCTCGACGTCCACATCAAGCGCCTGCGGGCGAAGGTCGAGACGGAGCCTTCCACGCCCCGCCTCCTCGTGACGGTGCGGGGTCTGGGCTACAAGTTCGAGGCCTGAGAGTCCGGACCCGGACAGACGAACGGGGTGCACGACGGGAATCCGTCGTGCACCCCGTTCTCGTGTCTGCGGGGCTGAGGGTCAGCCGGTGGTCGTGCCCTCGCCGGTGGTGCCGTCCTCGTTGGGCACGCCCTCCTCCGTCGCGCCCTCCGTGGGGTCCGTCGTCGGGTCGGCCGCCGGTGCGGTGGGCAGCAGGTCCGCGTACTCAGGGAGGGAGTCGTCCAGGACCTGGGCGCGGATCGTCTCCGATGCGCTGCCCACGGTCGCCTCGACGTCGACCAGCGATCCCACCTCGGCGTTGAGGCCGCTGACGATGAGGGGCTCGACGCCCGACTCCGGGTTCTGCGGGTTCTGGTGGAACGACTCACCGGGCTGCAGGGTGGTCTCGACCGTCTCCGGGCCGATCTCCAGCGTCACCTGACGCGACTCGTCCGAGCCGTTGATGAGGCTGTAGAAGACGTTCGCGTCTCCGTCCTCGTTCTGGAGGATGAGCAGGCCGCGGACCTCGACGCCCTCCAGGTCCTCGCGGGACCAGGCGCCGTCACCCCCGTTGTACTCGTAATTCGCTGTCTGGTCGGCCGACAGCATGTTGGCACAACCGGCGAGGGGGGCGATGACTGCGAACGCTGCTGCGGCCACTGCCAGGCGCGCGGTCCTCTTCTTCACGATCCGGGCTCCTTGGACGTACGACGACACGGAACTTCGTGGCCATCCTAGCGTCCTTTCGACCAGACGTAGAACTCGCTTCGATTCCGCTGACAGAACCATGAATGCGCAGGCCCGCACCCGATCCCGGTCGGCCTCGTGCGACGGTGCGTCGAGTCCGTATCGTGAGAAGGGCCGGACCCTACCATCGGATCGCTGTGACCCTCCTCATTTCCTCGGCGCGTCACATGCTAGACTTGGTCACTGCGAAAGGGGTTCACAGAATATGGCATTTCAGGTCGGCGATACCGTTGTCTACCCCCATCACGGGGCGGCGACTGTCCAGGAGATCAAGACTCGCGCGATCAAGGGAGTGGAGAAGCTCTATCTGAAACTGCAGGTGTCCCACGGTGATCTCGTCATCGAGGTGCCCGCGGACAATTGCGACCTCGTGGGAGTCCGAGATGTCGTCGGCGAAGAGGGCCTCGAGCAGGTCTTCCAGGTCCTGCGCGCGGATGTGACGGAAGAGCCCACGAACTGGTCCCGCCGCTACAAGGCGAATCTGGAGAAGTTCCAGTCCGGCGATGTCATCAAGGTCGCAGAGGTCGTGCGCGATCTGTGGCGTCGCGAGCAGGACCGGGGCCTGTCCACCGGAGAGAAGCGGATGCTGGCGAAGGCGCGGCAGGTCCTCGTCTCCGAACTCGCCCTGGCGGAGAAGAAGGAAGAGGAGGAGGCGGAGGCGCTGCTGGACGAAGTCCTCGCCTCCTGATCTCCACACCCACCGCACACGCGGAACGCACCGGCCGGTCACCCCTGAGGGTGACCGGCCGTTCGCATGTCGCAGCGCGGTCCCGCAGGTGCCGTTCGTGCGGGGTCCGCTCGTACGGGTTCTGTTCAGACGGGGTCCGTCTCGCTCCGCCCGTGAGACGCCCCGGCGCGTGCTCCTCCCGGCAGTGTAGGACTGGACAGAAGGCCCCGACGAAGGATCGACGATGACTCCTGCTGCTGGAACCCCCACCGACGAGCGCGACGCGCTGCTGCACTACGCCGAGCACACCGCCCGCATCACCCGCGACCTCATCACCGCGCTCGTGACGGAAGACGACGTCGATGCGCTGGCGGGACAGGTCGCGGACCTCGCCGCACGCCTCGCGGACGCGGCGGCGGATCCCCGCGCCGTGCGGGTCGAGGACACGGATCTGGTCCCCAACCACATCGAGCGCGACGTCTCGCCGGCCTCGTCCGTCCGCAACCCGATCGCCCCGCCCATGCGGATCGTCCCGGACGGGGACGGCTACCGCTGCGACCTCACCCTCCCGCTGCAGTACCAGGGACCGCCCGGGCGGGTGCACGGCGGCATCGTCGCGACGCTCGTCGACCACCTCCTGGGGCACGCGGCCGCACTGGCGGGACCGGCCCGGTCGATGACGCGGTACCTGACGATCAACTACGACGGCGGCACGCCCATCGGGGAGCCCCTCACGGTGCGTGGGCGCGTCGTCCGCCAGGAGGGCCGCAAGCGGTTCCTCGAGGCGGAGATCGTCTGCGCCGGCGAGGTGCGCGTCCGCGCCGAGGGGCTGTGGATCCTGCCCCGCACAGCCTGAGGTCCGGCCGCACCCCGGCCCCGTATCCTGAGCGCATGTCGACGGCACTGCTCATCCCCGCCGCGGGCTCCGGCACCCGCCTGGGCGCGGGCCTGCCCAAGGCCTTCGTCCCGCTGGCCGGCCGGACCCTGCTGGCCCGTGCCGTCGACGGAGGCGTCCGCTCCGGCGTCGTCGACACCATCGTCATCGCCGCCCCTGCGCATCTCCTGCGGGAGGCGGAGGGCATCGCACGGACCGCCGCAGCTGCCGCGGTCACCGCGCGTGCCCCGGGCGCTGAGGGCCGTGATCCGGCAACCGGCACCGCGGATACGGCCCCCGCCCCCGTCTCGATCCTCGTCGTGGCCGGGGGAGAGGAGCGGACCGTGTCCGTCGCCGCGGCGCTGGCCGCCGTGCCGGAGGCGGAGACCGTCCTCGTCCACGACGCGGCCCGCTGCCTCACCCCGATCGAGGTCTTCCACCGCGTGCACGCCGCGCTGCAGGACGGGGCCCGCGCCGTGGTCCCCGTCCTCCCGGTCACGGACACGGTCCGGACCCAGGCGGAGGACGGGACGTTGAACGGCGGCCTGGACCGCTCCGTCCTGCGCCGCGTCCAGACGCCGCAGGGGTTCCGCCGTGCGGTGCTCCATGCCGCGCACACCGCGCACCTCGACGACCCCGACCCGGCACTCACGGACGACGCGGGATTCGTCGAGCGGATCGGCACCGCGCTCACCGCGGTCGACGGTGACGAGGCCTCCCTCAAGATCACCCACCCGCTGGACCTGCGGATCGCGCAGCTCCTCCTCGAAGACGCAGGAGACCTGACATGACCGGCGATCCCCGCCCGGCTCACGCCGCCCCCGCACATCCCGCTTCCGCACAGTCCGGCTCAATCGCGCTGCCCCGCGTGGGCACGGGCGTCGACGTGCACGCCTACTCGCAGGACCCCACCCGCCCGCTGTGGATCGCGGGGCTCCTGTGGGAGGGCCAGACGGGACTCGAGGGGCACTCGGACGCGGACGTCGTCGCGCACGCGTGCTGCGACGCCCTGTTCGCCGCCGCTGGCATCGGGGACCTGGGAGCGCACTTCGGGACCGGTCGTCCGGAACTGGCGGGGGCCTCGGGAACGGTCCTCCTGGCGGAGGCGGCCCGGCTGGTCCGGGACGCCGGCTTCCGGATCGGCAACGTGTCCGTGCAGGCGATCTGCGTGCGGCCGAAGATCGGCACCCGCCGCGACGAGGCGCAGCGGGTGCTGAGCGAGGCCGCCGGCGCGCCCGTGTCCGTGTCCGGGACGACGACGGACGGGCTGGGGCTCACGGGCCGGGGCGAAGGCGCCGCCGCGATCGCGACCGCCCTGGTGGTGCCGCGGCGCTGAGTCCGCGCAGTGCCTCAGTCCGCGTGAGAATCGGAGTGAGGGTTTCGCATGATCAGCGATTGATGTTGCCGGCGATCACACCGATCAACGTCAACGCCATGGCGACGGCCAGAGCGATCGCCGAGGCGATGAAGGCCAGGGCGATCCGGTCGCTCAGGGCCGCGGCGACGATGGCCGGGCCGATGATCTGACCGATGCTGTACCACGACGTCAGCTTCGCCGAAGCGTTCGCGACTCCCATCTGCGTGCCGACACCGATCGTCATCATGACTGCTCCGATGAACGTGAATCCGAACAGGGCGGCCGCGATGATGAGCACGATCGGGGTCTCTCCGAAGACCGCGAGCAGAGCGCCGAAGACCTGCAGGGAGTAGCAGACGGTGAGCGCTTTGACGGTGCCGATCCGGGCTGCGACCGCTGACCAGGTCAGGGGAGACACCGCTGTCGCGATGCCTGCGATCATCCACGTCGACGCGGCCGCAGTTCCCCCGAAGACCGGTTCGGCCAGCACCACGAGGTAGGTGCCGATGATGATGTAGCCGCCGCCCTGGAAGAAGTAGCCGGTGGAGAGGAAGGCCATGGCCCGGCGACGGCTGGTCTCGAACGGGGTGGCCGCGCCTGTCCGGTCGGTGGACTGGGTGGGGGAGCGGTCGGTGGGTTCGCTGGGGTGGGCGGCCTGGGCGGGGGTGTGGACTGCGATCCGGGCCGGGATCGGCCAGTTCCACGCGATGAGCGAGAACACGGCGGAGACGGCCGCGCAGATGAGCCACAGCTGACGCCAATCGGCGAAGCCGCCTGCGACGAGCACGATGGTTCCGGAGACGAGGATGCCCAGGCCGACTCCGCCGTAGGAGATGCCGCCGTCGCGCGGTCTGCGGGAGTTCGCGGGGATCCGTTGGGTGACGCATACGAAGATCAGCCCCGAGGCGAATCCGGCGATCGTGCGGATGCTGCCCTGCCAGATGAGGTTCGGGGTCAGGGCGACCGCGGCCAGACCGATGGTGGAGACGACGAGGCTGAGCCGGTAGACGAAGCGGTTGGGCTGGACCCAGCCTCGGGCGATGACGAGGGTGCCGATGAAGTAGCCGACGTAGTTCAGGGTTGCGATCCACGCTCCGGGGGCCGAGCTCCAGTGCAGGGCTGCGACCATGAGCGGCAGGGCGGGGGTGTAGAAGAAGCGGCCCATGCCCATCGCCACGGACAGTCCCAAGGCGCCGCGGACGGGGTCGAACGAGAGGCGGCCGGCGTGTGCTGACAGGTCGCTCGTCTCCTTCCGCGGTGGCTGAGCTGACAACTACTGGTTCATGTGTCAGCCGGCGGTGTGCCGGGGCGCGATCCGCGCGGTGACGATGCGGCCGGCGATGAAGAGGGCGACGTACAGGCCCAGGGTCGCCAGCAGCTGCGAGCGCACGTCCGGGACCGTGAAGCCCAGGACGATGACGGCGACCAGGGCGGCCAGCGTCGCCCACGACAGGTACGGGAACAGCCACATCTTGAGCGGCAGGTGCTGGCCGGCCCGCTCCGCCCGCGTGCGGAGGATCAGGTGCGAGATGATCGCGGCCAGCCACGTGGCGATGAGGGTGGAGCCCACGAGGTTGAGCAGCATGCCCAGCACCGCCTCCGCCCAGAGGTAGTTGAGGAGCACCGCGACGAAGCCGAACGCGACGGACATCCAGACGCCCGCCGCGGGCACCGCCCGGTCGTTCAGGCGCCCCGTGCGCTGGGGCGCCATTCCTCGCTGCGCCAGCGAGAAGTACATGCGGGAGGCGCCGTACATGTTCGCGTTGAGCGAGCTCAGGAGCGCGGCGACGATGATGAAGCCGATGATCGCGCCCAGCACCGGCAGCCCCGCCGTGTTGAGGACCGCGACGAACGGGCTCTGCAGCAGGTCCGGATCGTCCCACGGAAGGGCGAGGACCATGATGCCCACGGACCCCATGTAGAAGAGCAGGATGCGCCACACGATCGTGCGGGTGGCGGTCGCGATCGACTTCTCCGGCTGAGCGGTCTCTGCCGCCGCGACCGCGACGATCTCGATGCCGCCGAACGCGAAGACGACGACCAGCAGGCCCGCCGCGATCCCGCTGATGCCGTTGGGCATGAGACCGCTCGCCACGTGCGTGAGGCCGGGGCTGTCCGCCGGCGTCCACCCCAGCAGGAAGGCGACGCCCAGGATGAGGAAGAGGACGACGAAGGCGACCTTGATGAAGGAGAACCAGAACTCGAACTCGCCGAAGTTCTTGACGCCCCACAGATTGATCCACGTGAAGACGACCATGAAGACGAGCGCGTAGATCCACTGCGGGAAGAGCGGAACGATGCCCGCCAGGATCTGGGCGGCGGCCGTCGCCTCTGCGGCGACGACGAGGCACAGCGTGATCCACCACAGCCATCCCACCGCGAACGCCGTCGACGGTCCCAGCGCCTTGCCCGCGTAGTAGGAGAACGCACCCGGGTTGGGGTCCGCCGCGACCATCTCGCCCAGCATCCGCATGACGGCGATGACGATGAGGCCCGCGATCGCGTAGGACACGAGGACGGCGGGACCGGCCGCGGCGATGCCGGCGCCGGAGCCCACGAACAGGCCCGCGCCGATCGCGGAGCCCAGGCTCATCATGACGAGGTGGCGCGGTCGCATCGCCGGACGCAGGCCGCTGCTGGTCCGGTCGTCTCCACTGCTGATCTGGTCGTTCACAGCCCAGATCCTACAGATCCCGTGGCACCGCGTGTGACGCACCTCGCCCCCGTGGCCCTCTCCGCGATGCAGAGAGGGCCACGGGGGCGAAGGCGGCGGGCACTCGAGGCCCGCGCGGACGTCGAGCCCACGGCCCGTGCCGCGTCCGCGTGCGACACGGCGGCCGTGTCAGCAGCGGATCAGTGGCCGCGGTCCAGCCAGTCCTGCAGGTTCGGGGATTCCGCTCCGATCGTCGTCGAATCGCCGTGACCGGTCAGGACGACCGTGCGGTCCGGCAGCTCGAAGAGCGTCTCCGCGATCGACTGGATGATCGTGTCGAAGCTCGAGTACGACCGTCCGGTCGCTCCGGGGCCGCCCTGGAACAGGGTGTCGCCGGAGAACAGCACGGGGCTGGAGGCGGAGGCGCCCTCCGGCAGCACGTCCTGGGGGATCCGCAGCGTCTCGCTCACGTAGAAGCACGTGGAGCCGGGGGAGTGCCCCGGGGTGTGCAGCGCCTTGAGATGCACACCCGCCACGGCGTACTCCGCACCCGGGTCGATCGACCGGTCCGGTCCGGTGGTGGGGTAGACCATGTCCCACAGCACCCGATCGTCGTCATTCAGGTGGATGGGCGGGTCCCCCACCGCGCGAGCGGTGTCCGCGACCGCACGGATGTGGTCGTCGTGCCCGTGGGTCAGGAGGATGGCCTTGACCTTCCGTCCGCCCACTGCGGCGGCGACCGCCTCCGCGTCGTGCGCGGGGTCGATGATGATGACCTCCTCATCGTCGCCCACGATCCACACGTTGTTGTCGACGTCGAACGTGCCGCCGTCCAGGGAGAACGTCCCGGACGTCACGAGCCTCTCGATGCGCGCGCTCACGGGATCTCCACCACCGATCGCAGGACCTCGCCCCGGCCCATCTTCGCGAACGCCTCCTCGACGTCCTCGATGCCGATGCGCTCGGACACGAAGCTCTCCAGCGGCAGGCGGCCCTGCTTGTAGAGGTCGACGAGCATGGGGAAGTCGCGCTTGGGCAGGCAGTCGCCGTACCAGGACGACTTGAGGCTGCCGCCGCGGCCGAACACGTCCAGCAGCGGCACGGTCAGCTCCATCTCCGGGGTGGGCACGCCCACCAGGACGACGGTGCCCGCCAGGTCGCGCGCGTAGAACGCCTGGCGCCAGGTCTCCGGCCGGCCCACCGCGTCGATCACGACGTCCGCGCCGAACCCGCCCGTGAGCTCCTGCACGGCCGCGACCACGCCGTCCTCGTCCAGGTCGGACGAGTCGATCGTGTGTGTCGCGCCCCGCTCCAGGGCCCACTCGAGCTTGCGGGGGTCACGGTCGATCGCGATGATCGTGCCGGCGCCGGCCAGCTGCGATCCGACGATCGAGGCCATGCCCACACCGCCGCAGCCGATCACGGCGACGGACTTCCCGCGGGTCACCTCGCCGGTGTTGATCGCGGCGCCGATGCCCGCCATGACGCCGCAGCCCAGGAGGCCCACGACGGCGGGGTCCGCCTCCGGCACCTTCGTGCACTGGCCGGCGGCGACGAGCGTCTTCTCGGCGAAGGACCCGATGCCCAGCGCCGGCGACAGCTCCGTGCCGTCCTCCGCCAGCGTCATCTTCTGGCTCGCGTTGTGGGTGTCGAAGCAGTACCAGGGCTCGCCCCGGTCGCACGCGCGGCAGTCGCCGCAGATCGCACGCCAGTTGAGGACGACGAAGTCCCCGACGGCGACCTCCGTGACGCCCTCGCCCACCTGGGACACGACGCCCGCGGACTCGTGACCCAGCAGGTACGGGTACTCGTCTCCGATTCCGCCCTCTCGATAGTGGAAGTCGGTGTGGCAGACCCCGCAGGACTGCACGTCGACGACGACCTCACCCGGACCGGGGTCCGGGATGACGATGTCGACGAGCTCCACGGGTGCGCCCTTGGCGCGGGAGATGACTCCCTTGACCGTTGTCGGCATGAGACTCCTTTCAACCTCCCGCAGGTGCGCGCACGGCTGCGGGAGGACTCCGCGTCGCAGACGCGGTGTGTGGGACACGGCCAGCCTATCGGCGCGCATCGCGCCTGCCCAGTCCTGGACGGATGCGCCCGAGGCCGGGGTCCGGTGCCGTCTGTGCGGCACCGGACCCCGGCCTCGGGAGGGGTGGGCGGGGGTCGGTCAGTCGACCTCGCCCGTCGTCGTATCGGGGTGACGACGCAGGTGCAGGATCGACCAGGCGAGCCCGCCCCAGATGGTTCCCAGCGAGATGATCATCATGATCACGGCTGCTGCGCTCATGCCTCCTCACCTCCTGTCGGGGCCGTCGTGGGCGACGGGGCGCCGCCCGCCTCAGCCTCGAACTCCGCGCGTGCCCGGGCGACGCGGTCGAGGCTCTTCCGGGGCCACGGGATGATGCTGACCAGGTAGGAGAGGTACGCGAGTGCCGCAATGAGGCCCCATCCGAACAGCAGCAGGTGCCAGGTCGGGTAGCCCTCGTAGCCCTCCTGCGCGTAGACCATGATCTGCTGGATGAGCATGAAGCCCAGCACGATCGGTGTGACGACGGAGACGCAGATGATCCAGACGGGCCCCAGCTTGAACGAGGACACGCTGTTGAGGTGATCGCGCAGTTTGGGCAGGCCCACCAGCAGCCAGCCCACGGCGATGATCGCGGTGAGTGCGACGCCCACGATGCCCAGGTTGTTCGTGAACGCGTCGATCGTGTCGAGGACGCTCAGGCCGGTGGCGGTCGGCATGATGAGGATCGAGATGATCGCCATGAGGCCGCCCACGACGACGGTGGACGTCCGCTCGCTCCAGCCCGTCTTGTCCGCGATCGCGGAGATGGGCACCTGGATGATCGACACGAGCGACGTGAGGCCCGCGAAGATGAGAGAGAGGAAGAACAGGACGCCGAAGATCGCGCCGCCGGGCATCTCGCTGATGATCGTGGGGAACGCGATGAACGCGAGGCCCACGCCGTTGCTCACGACTTCGTCGACGCCCACGTTGGCGGTGTGCGCCATGAAGCCCAGTGCGGCGAACACGCCCACGCCGGCCAGCATCTCGAAGCCGGAGTTCGCGAAGCCCACGACCAGGCCGGAACCGGTCAGGTTCGTCTTCCGCTTGAGGTACGACGCGTAGGTCAGCATGATGCCGAACATGATCGAGAGCGAGAAGAAGATCTGTCCGTAGGCCGCCACCCACACGGTGGGGCTCGTGAGGGCCGCCCAGTCCGGGGCGAAGAGCGCGTCGAGGCCCTCGAGTGCGCCCGGCAGGAACAGCGCGCGCACGACGAGGGCCGCGAAGAGGACGATGAGCAGCGGCACGAAGACCTTCGAGAACCGCGCGATGCCGGCCTGCACGCCCGCGAACAGGATGGCGAGGCAGACGATCCAGACGGCGATGAGCGGGATGAGGACGCCGGGCACGAAGTCGCCCGACAGTCCGGCCTCGCCGTTCTGCTGGAGATACTCGCCGATGAAGAAGCCCTCCGGATCATCGCCCCACGCCCGGGTGACGGAGAACCCGGTGTAGGAGACGGCCCAGCCGACGATGACGGCGTAGTAGATGCCGATGCAGGTGGCGATGCCGACCTTGAACCAGCCGATCGGCTCTGCGGCGGGGTGCATGTCGCGGTACGCCAGAGGCGCGGAGGACCGGGCGCGGTGGCCGATCGCGTACACCATGAAGAGCAGCGGGATGCCCGCCGTCAGGAGTGCGATCAGGTAGGGGACGATGAACGCGCCGCCGCCGCTCGAGTAGGCCACGTAGGGGAAGCGCCAGATGTTCCCCAGTCCGATCGCGGATCCGATCGCGGCCAAGATGAAGGCGGTGCGGCTCACGAACACCTGACGACCTGGTGCGTTCGTTGCCGTGGACATGGACACTTCCTTTCTGCGGTGTGCGTCGCTGCACTGAGAGTCCGGAGTCTAGATCACAGCCGGGTACTCCCTGAGAATATTCCCCCAGATGTGGCGTGCATCACGACGATGATAGTACTCTTTCGTCGTTTGGAGCCGTGGCGCTCCGACACTCGGAGATTCCGATCCGGTCTCGGTTCGCCAGCAGGCGGTGACCTGCGGGTCGCTCGGTAGACTGGCCCGCGTGATACGACTGCACAGCACCGATTCCGGCACCTTCGTCCCCCTGTCGCCCGTGCGCGACGGACACGTGGGGATGTACGTCTGCGGTGCCACCGTGCAGGGAGCCCCGCACATGGGACATATGCGCGCCGGCGTCGTCTACGACCAGCTGCGCCGCTGGCTCCTCTACCGCGGGCTGCAGGTCACGCTGGTGCGCAACACGACGGACATCGACGACAAGATCCTCACGAAGTCCGTCGAGGAGGGCCGCGAGTGGTGGGCGCACGCCTATCACTACGAGCTCGTCTTCACCGACGCGTACCGGACGCTGGGCGTCCTGCCTCCCACGTACGAGCCGCGCGCCACCGGGCACATCCCGGAGATGATCGAGCTCATCGACCGCCTCATCGCCGCCGGTCACGCCTACCCGGCGGAGGACGACTCCGGCGACGTCTACTTCGACGTGCGCTCGTGGCCGGACTACGGGGCACTCACGCACCAGAGCGTCGACGACATGACGGACGCGGAGGACGCGGACCCGCGGGGCAAGCGCGACGTGCGCGACTTCGCCCTGTGGAAGGGTCACAAGGAGGGCGAGCCAGCCACCGCGTCGTGGCCCTCCCCGTGGGGGCGCGGGCGTCCCGGCTGGCACATCGAGTGCTCCGCGATGTCGACGAAGTACCTGGGCGCGGAGTTCGACATCCACGGCGGCGGCCTGGACCTGCGCTTCCCGCACCACGAGAACGAGCTGGCGCAGTCGACCGCGGCCGGGGACCCCTTCGCCCGCATCTGGATGCACATCGGGATGCTCAACGTGGGCGGGGACAAGATGTCGAAGTCGCTGGGCAACTCCGTGTTCGCCCACGACCTCTTCGACCAGTACCCCGCGGCGGTCATCCGGTACTTCCTCTCGACCGCCCACTACCGGTCGGTCCTCGAGTTCACGCCCCGCCTCGTCGAGTCGCAGCGTGCAGCATACGACCGCATCGCCGCGTTCCTCTCCCGCGCCCGCGAGGTGCTGGGCGCGGACGCACCGGCACAGCCGCGCGCGCTCGACGGCTACACGGACCGCATCGCGGACGTGCCCCAGGACTTCGCGACCGCGATGGACGAGGACCTCGCGGTCCCCCGTGCCCTGTCCGTCGTCTTCTCCACGGTGCGCGAGGGCCAGCGTCTGCTGGGGGAGAAGGGGCAGGAGACCGCGGCGGACGACCGGGGCGCTCTGCGCACCGTCGTCGCGCAGGTCGAGCTCATGCTCGACATCCTGGGGGTCAACCCCGGGGACCCGGCGTGGGGCGCGCAGGCGACCACGGCCTCGGCGACGGAGGGCGCGTCCGCGCAGGATCCGGTGCGGACGGCACTGGACTCGCTCGTCGACCACATCGCCCAGCAGCGGCTGACGGCGAAGGCTAAGAAGGACTTCGCGACCGCGGATGCACTGCGGGACCGTCTGCGGGAGGCGGGCGTCCTCATCGAGGACACCCCGGGCGGCTACCGCTACGAACTGGCCGGGCACTGACGCGCCGGATACGCGCACTCACGACGACCTCGGACGAGGAGACACCATGACGACGTCACCACGCAGCGGCGGCAGCCGCCGCGGCAAGAAGGGGCCCACGAAGGGCACCGGCGGCCACGGCCGGCGGAAGCTCGAGGGCAAGGGCCCCACGCCCAAGGCGGAGGACCGCACCTACCACAAGGCCTACAAGAGCGAGCACGATCGGCAGAAGGAGCAGCGCCGGCAGCAGTCGACCCGCCGGAAGAAGGAGGCGGGGAAGGACACCGTCGCCGGCCGCAACTCCGTGCTGGAGGCGCTGCGCGAGGGCGTGCCCGCCACGGCCCTCTACATCGTGGGCCGGCCGGACGTGGACGACCGCCTCAAGGAGGCCGTCACGATCGCCGGTGAGCGCGGCATCGTCATGCTCGAGGCGAGCAGGGCGGACCTGGACCGACTCACGGACGACGCGATCCACCAGGGCATCGCGCTGCAGGTGCCGCCGTACGAGTACGCGGATCCGGACCAGCTCCTGGCGCGGGCGGCCGGACGGCTGGAGAAGCCGCTGCTGGTCGCGCTGGACGGGATCACGGATCCGCGGAACCTGGGGGCGATCGTGCGGTCGACCGCCGCGTTCGGCGGGCACGGCGTCATCGTGCCGGAGCGGCGCGCGGCGGCCATGACCGCGGCGGCGTGGAAGACCTCTGCGGGTGCCGCGGCGCGCATCCCCGTCGCGCAGGTCGTCAACCTCGTGCGGTCGCTGCAGGAGCTCAAGAAGCAGGGCGTGTTCGTCCTGGGCCTCGACATGGACGGCGACGTCGAGCTGCCGGGCCTCGCGATCGCGGACGCACCCGTCTGCCTGGTCGTGGGCTCCGAGGGCAAGGGGCTGTCCCGACTGGTGCGCGACGTCTGCGACCAGATCGTGTCGATCCCGATCGCCGCCTCGACGGAATCGCTCAACGCGGGTGTCGCTGCAGCGGTGAGCCTGTACGAGATCGCACGGGTGCGGGGAGCGGAACAGGCCTGAGGCGGGCCCAGACTGACGGCGGTGGGGCCGAGGGGTGGATCTCCGCGGATGAGACAGCCGAGTGGTCAGGATCACTCGTGCACTAGGCTCGATCTCAATTGAACGATCGATCACTAGGAGTCGGAGCGTGAGCATTCGCGGTGAAGCGATGATCGCAGGGGCGTTCGAGCACCCGCTGCGCAGGATCCCGGACATCTCCATCCCGCGCCTCCACGCGGAGGTCGCGGCGGGGGCCCTCGCGGACGCGGGTCTCACCTTCGCGGACGTCGACGCGTACTTCTGCGCGGGTGACGCACCGGGGTTCGGCCCACTGTCCATGGCCGACTACATGGGGCTCACGAACCTCCGCTACGTCGACTCGACGGACATCGGCGGCTCGTCGTACGTCGCCCACATCGGCCACGCGGCCGCGGCGATCGCGGCGGGGAAGTGCGAGGTGGCGCTCGTGACCCTGGGTGGACTGCCACTGCAGGGCCCCCCGTTCTCCGCGGTGAACAACCCGGACAACCCGGAGTACGCCTTCGAGAACGTCTTCGGCACGACGACCCCGGCGATGTACGCGCTCGCGGCGCAGCGGCACATGCACGAGTACGGCACGACGGCTCAGCAGCTGGCGGAGGTCAAGGTCGCCGCCTCCCTCCACGCCCAGCACAACCCGAACGCGCTCCTCCAGAAGCCGGTCACGGTCGAGGACGTGCTGAACTCCCCGTACATCGCCGACCCGCTCCACCGCCTGGACTGCTGCGTCATCACCGACGGCGGCGGCGCGGTCGTCGTCGTGAGTCCGGCGGTCGCGAAGCGCCTCGAGCGTCAGTCGGTCACCGTGCTGGGACACGGCGAGGCGCCCAAGACCGCTGCCGGCGGCCGCATCGACCTCACGCACACCGGCGCGGTCTGGTCGGGACCGAAGGCCTTCGCCGAGGCCGGGGTCACCCACGCGGACATCGACTACGCCTCGATCTACGACTCGTTCACCATCACGGTCATCGAATCGATCGAGGACCTGGGCTTCTGCGAGAAGGGCCAGGGCGGCGCCTTCGTCGCGTCCGGCGCGCTGCGCGCCCCCGACGGCGGGCTGCCGTTCAACACGGACGGCGGCGGGCTCTGCAACAACCACCCGGTCAACCGCGGCGGCATGACGAAGGTGCTCGAGGCGGTCCGCCAGCTGCGCGGAGAGGCGCACGCCGCCGTGCAGGTGCCGGACTGCGACATCGCCCTGGCGCACGGCACGGGCGGTTCACTGGGGACCCGCATGGGGTCCGCGACTCTGATCCTGGGACGGGAGGCATGATGAGGGAGAAGGCGAACACGGCAGCGGGTGGCGCTGTGACGGCGGATGCAGCGGCGGGTGCTGCGGCCTCGGCGTCGGATGTGACCGGCCGTGCGCGCATCGGTTCCGACCTGCCGACCCCGGCACCCTCGCAGAACGTGGAGACGGCGGGCTTCTGGAAGGCGACGACGGAGGGGCGCCTCCTCTTCACCCGCTGCGACGCGTGCGCTCAGCCCACGTGGTATCCGCGGGAGTTCTGCCCGCACTGCGGCACCCTCGACGTGACGTGGGAGGAGGCGGCCGGCACCGGCACCGTCCACAGCTTCACGATCGTCCGTCGCGGCGCGCTGGGTCCGTACGCCGGCGGCCCGCCGTACGTGCTGGCCTACGTCGAACTGGACGAGGGCGTGCGCCTCATGACGAACATCGTCGAGGTCGACGAGGCGGATCTGCGCATCGGCCTGCCGGTCCGCGTCGTCTTCCACGACACGGGAGACGGCTCCGCGCTGCCGCGCTTCCAGCCGGCGGCTTGAGCGGCTGACCCCGGCCGGCGGCCTGAGCGGCTGACCCCAGCCGGCCACGAAGCGACTGACTCCAGCGCCACCCCGACACGGTACTCGCGAAGTGCGGGAATGCTCGCCCGGACTTCGCGAGCGAAGCCGCATGTAGATCGCGTGCGGCTCAGCCCCCGAAACGGAACTCGCGGTGTACGTGAAAGCATTCACGTACACCGCGAGTTTCGTCGTAGGTAGAGAGCGCCGCGTGCTGCGTCTGCCGCGGCGGGGTCGCGGCAGACGCGCCTCAGACCCGGGGGGTGAAGCGGCCGTCCTGCGCCATCCAGCCGCCGTCGACCAGCAGCGAGTGGCCGGTCACGTACGAGGACGCGTCCGACGCCAGGAACAGGACCGGGCCCGCGATCTCGTGGAGGACGCCCCAGCGGCCCAGCGTGCCCTTCTCCGCGTAGGCGTCCCACCACTCGCGGTCGGCCTTGATCTGCTCCGTCAGCGGAGTCTCGAACGGGCCGGGCAGGATCGAGTTGACGCGCACGCCGGAGCCGCCCAGCTCGCTCGCCAGGGTCTTCGTCAGCTGCACGACGCCCGCCTTCGCCGCCGCGTACAGGCCCTGGCCCGGCTCGATGACGAGCGCGCGGAAGCTGGCGAACGTGATGATCGAACCGCGTCCGCGCTGGGCCATCCGAGTGCCGAACGCGCGCATGAGGCGGTAGGTGCCCTTGAGGTTGATGTCGATGACGCGGTCGAACTCCTCGTCCGTCGTCTCCGCCATCTTCTTGCGCACGTTGAAGCCCGGGGTCATGACCAGCACCTCTGCGTCCGCGAAGCGCTGCGCGACCTCCTCGACGTTCTCCGTCGACGTGATGTCCAGGGCGACGGCCTCCGCCGTGCCGCCGCGGGAGGCGATGATCTGCGCGGTCTCCTGGGCGCCGTCCGTGTTGAGGTCCCCGCAGACGACACGGGCGCCGGCGTCCGCGAGACCCACGGCCGTCGCGCGTCCCAGTCCGGAGGCGGAGCCGACCACGACCGCCGTGCGATCGCTCAGGTCGAAGAGGGAGGGGATGTGGGGGAGCTCGGACATGGTGGGCCTTCCTGGGGTTGCGATGGTCCCTCCGATCATCGTCCATCGGCACCCAGATGTGCACGAATGGTCCGCATACCGGCCAGCCCTAGGATGGACGCATGACGGTGACGGTCGAGGACATCGCGGCGCGGGCGGGGGTCTCCCTCTCGACGGTCTCGCGCGTCCTCAACGACCGGGGCGTCGTGGCGCAGGCGACCGCGGACCGCGTGCGGGCGGCGATGCGTGAGCTGGGGTACACCCGCTCGACGCTCCTGGAGCGCACCGTCCACCCGCTCGTCGCCGTCTGCGCACCCGCGCGCCCGGAGCACTGGCAGCTGGACGTCCTCAACCGCGTCGACGTCGCCCTCCAGCGCAGCGGCGTCCTCACCGCGACCCCCTCGATCGGAGCGGACCTGTCCGAGGTCGAGGCCGTCGTCGCCGCCGGTGCCTCGCTCGTCCTCACCCCCACCTTCACACCGGTCGACCTGCCGGTACCAGTCGTGCGCTTCGCGGAGGCCGCCCGGGACAGCACTCGTGAGCCCTACCCCGGCGAGACGATCGCTGCGCGCATCGACCTGGCCGGCGGCCTCACCCTCGCGTTCGACCATCTGCTGGCGATCGGACACCGGCGGATAGGCCTCATCTGCAACGACAGCGGCGTGCTGGCGGATCAGCTGCGCGCCCGCTTCCTGGCCGACCACCCGATGGCGCGGTTCCACGACGGTCTGGAGGACTGGATCGCGCCGGTCCCCAAGTCGTTCGCCGGTGGCATCGACGCAGCCCTGCGCCTCAAGGACCGCACGTGCACCGCCGTCATCGTCCAGTCCGGCCTGCAGCTCTACGGCGTGTTCCACGGCATCCGGCAGCGCGGCCTCGTTGTCCCCCGCGACCTGTCCGCGGTGAGCCTGGGCGATTCGCTGACACTGCGCTACACGCAGCCGCCGGCCACGGTCCTGGGCTTCGACACGAACGGGATGGCGGAGTCGCTCACCGCCGCCGCCCGCACCGTCCTGGACCTGCCCGGCGATCGGCTGCCCGCCGTCCCGCCCACCTTCCGCCCGTCCCTCATCGCCCGGCGCTCGACGACGGCGGTGCAGCGATGAGCCGCCCCACCCTGCGCCAGATCGCCCAGGCCGCGGACCTGTCCCCGTCGACCGTCTCCCGCGTCCTGCGCCGGGTCCCCGGGACGTCTCCGGCCGCCCGCGAGGCCGTCGCCGTCGCCCTGCGCGGGCTGGGGGTCGAGCCGTCGCCGGACCCGGGCGCCCCCGCCGCGGGTCCCCAGCTCATCGGCGTCGTGTCGAACCAGCTGGAGGAGCCGGACGTCGACCACTACGGGACGGTGGCGCTGGCGCTCAACCGCGAGATCTTCGCGCGCGGGCACATCGCGGTGTCCGCCACCGCCGCCGAGGACCTCGATCCCGCTCCCGCCTTCGCCGCCCGCGGGGTCGCCGGTGCGATCGTGCTGGGCGGTGCGGAGGCCGGCCGCAGCGCACCCCGGCTGGCGCAGGCCGGCATCCCGGTCGTGCGCATCTCGAACGCGCCGCATTCGGGGCTGCCCCAGTTCGTCCTCGACGCGTCCAGCGGCATCGAGACGGCCGTCCGCCACCTCGTCCACATGGGGCACAGGCGGATCGGGTTCGCGGTCATGCAGAACTCCGCCGCGGAATCCCGCGCCCACGTGTTCCGCCAGGCCGTCTCCCAGACGCTGCACGTGCCGGCCACCCGGTCCGAGGCCCCGGTCGAGTTCGCCCGCGAGGGCCAGCACGCCGGCACCCACGCCGCCGAGGTCCTCCTCGCCCAGGACATCACCGCCGCCATCACGACCTCGCCCGCGCTCACCCTGGGCTTCTTCGAGGCGACCGCGCAGGCCCGCCTGCACGTGCCCCGCGACCTGTCCCTGCTGTCCGTGGGCGACCTGCAGGACGCGGACGTCCTGGATCCGCCCATGTCGCAGGTGACGTACGACTGGGCGCGGCTGGCGGAGTCCGCGGTCGCGGAGCTGCGCCGCGTCATCGACCAGCGCGCCGCCGGCACGCAGGCCGATGCCGCCCACTACCGGGTCGTCCCGGAGCTGGTGCTGCGCGCCTCGATCCGCCCGGTCACCAAGCGCTGAGGACTCACACCCCGTCGCCGAGGTCGCGGTCCCGTCCCAGCGCGGCCCGCCGCTCCGCTACCAGCCGGGTCAGCAGGTCCGCGACGGCCTCCGGGCCCGCGATGCGGTGCGGGGCGGCCGTGGCCTGATCGCCCACCTTGACGCCCAGGCCCACGAGGTCGGTGCGCTCGTTCAGGTGCGCGAAGGCGTCCTCATCCGTCGTGTCGTCGCCCAGGAAGAGGACGGCGTCCGCCTGCGTCGCCGCGATCATGCGGGCCAGGCCGTCGCCCTTCGTCTCCATGCGGACCGCGAACTCCGTCATCGCGTGACCGGCGAAGCTGCGCAGTCCGGTGAGTCGCGCGGCCAGGACGGCCAGTTCCGCGTGGAAGTAGTCCGCGCGATTCTCGCTGACCCCGCGCGTGTGCGCGGTCCGGCCCAGCGGCTTGGGCTCGATCCGCAGCTCCCCGTGACCCTGGGCCGGGGTGCCGGCGGCGATGGAGCGGAAGCCGGCGTCCAGCTCGTCGAGGAGGGCGGCCTCGGCGGCGGTGAGGGGAGTGGACCAGCCGGGTGCGCCGGCGGCGGGAGTCTCCACCGCGGCCGGGTCCGCGGGCAGGGCGGAGAAGTCCGTCTCCAGGCCGTGGGAGCCGATGAAGAGGACGGAGTCCGGGGCGGCGGACAGGTCCTGCAGGACCTCCATGCTGCGGCCGGAGATGTAGCCCACCGGGGTGTTCGGCAGCGCGGCCAGCTGTGCGACGGCCTCCGCCGAGCGGGGCAGGGGGCGGGAGGCCGCCGGGTCGTCCTGCAGCGGCGCGATGACGCCGTCGAAGTCGAGAGCGACCAGCAGGGTGTGTGCGGTGGTGAGAGGGGAGAGGTCGAGGGCCGAGGGAGCCGTGAGGGGCGGGTCGAGCAGTGCGGTCACAGGGGCGTCTCCGGGGTGGGGTCGGATGTGTCCGGGGGAGGGGTGACGGAGGGGCTGCGGGGTGGGGTGGACGCGTCGGAGGGGGTTGTGTCCGAAGGGGCTGTGTCCGAGGGGAGCGAGCCGGGGGCGGCGGTGACGGCGTGGGCGGCGCCTCGGCGGGTGGCGGCGATCCCGCGCAGGGTGCCCAGGAAGTCCGCGGACCAGCGGGCGACGTCCTCCGTGTGCAGCCGGCGGCGCATTGCGCGCATCCGGCGGCGGCGCTCCTGTTGGGGCATGCGGACCGCCTGCAGGATGCTCGCCTTGAGGCCGGTGATGTCGTACGGATTCACGGTGACGGCCTGGGTCAGCTGCTCCGCCGCACCGGTGAACTCGCTGAGCACCAGCACGCCGTCGTCCTCCGTGCGGCACGCGACGTACTCCTTCGCCACGAGGTTCATCCCATCGCGCAGCGCCGTCACGAGCATGACGTCCGCTGCCAGGTAGTACGCGGCCATCTCGTCGCGGGGGTACGAGTGGTGGAAGTAGTGGACCGGCTGGTGGTGCAGCGTCGAGTGCTCGCCGTTGAGGCGGCCCACCGCCTGCTCGACGTCGTCGCGCAGCTGCCGGTACTGCCCGATCCGCTCGCGGCTGGGTGTCGCGATCTGGACGAGCGTCGCCTCGCCGGAGGAGACGCTGCCGTCGTCCAGCAGCTCGCCGAAGGCCTTGATCCGGTGCCGGATCCCCTTCGTGTAGTCCATGCGGTCGACGCCCAGGAGGAGGATCTCCGGATCGCCCAGCTCCCGGCGGATCTCGCGGGCGCGGGCGATCGTCGCCTCCGACCGGGCCATCGCGTCCAGCTGCGCGGTGTCGATCGAGATGGGGAACGACCGGGCATGCGCGACGTGCGATTCCGCGCCGTCCGGTCCGGGCACGCTGACGGCGGTGTCCTTCGTCGACCGCTTGAGCGTGATCCGCACGGCGCGGCGGAAGTTCGCGGCGTCCGCCGGTCGCTGGAAGCCGATGAGATCCGCGCCCAGCATGCCCTCGAGGATCTGCGCCCGCCACGGCAGCTGCGCGAAGATCTCCCAGCCGGGGAACGGGATGTGGTTGAAGAACCCGATCGCCAGGTCCGGACGGGCCCGCCGCAGCAGTGCCGGGACCAGCTGCAGCTGGTAGTCGTGCACCCACACGACGGCGCCCGGCGCGGCGATCTGCGCGGCCCGGGCGGCGAACCGCTCGTTCACCGCCACATAGCTGTCCCACCAGGTGCGGTGGTACTCCGGGTGCACGATGAGGTCGTGGTAGAGCGGCCACAGCGTCGCGTTGGAGAAGCCCTCGTAGTAGCGCTCGATGTCCTCTGAGCTGAGCGGCACGGGGACCAGGTGCATGTCCTCGAGGTCGAACGGCTCGAACTCCTGGTCCGTCGCGCCGGCCCACCCCACCCATGCGCCGCGCGTGCTGCGCATGACGGGGGCGACGGCGGTGACGAGGCCGCCGGGGGAGGCCCTCCACGCAGGCGGATCGACCGTGTCGTCCCGGTCGACCGGGAGGCGGTTGGCGATGACGACGAAGTCGAACGTCGTGTCGTCGTTCCCGACGGTGGACATGGGTGGGACTCCTCCCTCCACCGGGCGGTGGAGCTGCGGTGCCGCGCGGCGAGGACACGCCGCGCGTCTCCCCGCGCTGAGCCACGACCCGGCGGGCGGATCGGGGACATTCAGATCTCTCCCCTAAGCTTAGCCGCGTGGAAACGGAGGAACTGGGCGGGTATCGCCTGATCGAGGAGCTGGGTGCCGGCGGCATGGGCGTCGTGTACCTGGGCGTCGACGGCGGCAACAGCCCCGTCGCGGTCAAGGTCCTCCACCCGCACATCTCCAGCGACGACACCGCCCGCCGGCGCCTGGCCCGCGAGACCCGCACGCTGCGGCGCATCAAGCACCCGCGGATCGCAGAGGTCCTGGACGCGGAGCTCGAATCCGACCGTCCGTTCATCGTCACGGAGTTCGTCGACGGCACGACCCTGTCCGCGGACGTCCGCGAGCACGGGCCGTTCCAGGAGGACGAGCTCGTCCACTTCGGCCACGCGCTGCTGGACGCCCTCAACGCCGTGCACGAGGCCGGGGTCATCCACCGCGACCTCAAGCCCGCCAACGTCATGATCATGGACGGCGAGCCGATGGTCATCGACTTCGGCATCGCCCAGGTCGCGGACGAGGTCAAGGTGACCGCGACGGGTCTGGTCATGGGCACGCCCGGCTACCTGAGCCCGGAGATCGCGGACGGCAAGCCCTCGAGCGAGAAGACGGACTGGTGGGGCTGGGCGGCGACGATGGTGTTCGCCGCGACGGGCCGCAACCCGTTCGGCTCCGGTCCGCTCGAGGCGGTGCTGGGCCGCGTCGCGATGGGCAAGGCGGACCTGGACGGCGTGCCCCAGAGGTTCGTGCCGCTGCTGCGCGCGTGCCTCGAGCCCAAGCCGGAGCGACGGCCGTCCGGCGCGATGATCCTCCAGGCGCTCGTCGACATCGAATCCGGCCGTGTGCCGGAACTGGGCGGTGCCACCCGCACGCAGATCCCGCAGGCCGGTGCGGTCCAGAACTCCGAGCCCGACGGCGCAGGCGCCGTGGCCGGCGGGGCCGTCGCAGGAGCCGCGGCGGGTGCTGCCATGGGCGCAGCGGGCGCGGGCTCCTATCCGGGGCAGCCGCGCGCGCACCACGGTCCGCCGCAGACAGCGGTGGGCCTGCCGGCCGTCGCCCATCAGGGACAGCACGGGCAGCCGGGACCGCAGGGTCGACAGGGCGGGGGACCGCAGGGCTGGCAGGGCGCACCCGCGCAGCAGGGGCACGGTTCACAGGGCTACGGACACCCGCAGCAGCAGTTCGCACCCCAGAGCGGACCGGGCACGCACGGTCCCGGTCCAGCGGGTGTCGCCCAGGCCTCGGCGCCGGCGGCCTTCGCGCCCCACGGACAGCGACCGTACGGTGCGCTGTCGCTGGACGAGGTGCAGCGACAGCGGAACGAGCGACAGGGACTCCAGCCCCACAACCAGCACCCGGGCCCGGTGCAGACCCACGGGCCGGACGGTGCAGTGGGGGGCTACTCGCCGTATTCGCCGCAGGGCGCTCGCGTGCCGACGGTACCGTGGCTGCTGCTGGCGTTCAACCTCTTCGGCATCGTCTTCACGGCACTGGGACCGATCCTCGTCGCGGCCGTCATGATCGTGTGGCAGGTCCTGGCGCGCACGGCGGGCCGCCTGCACACCGCGCGCCGCCGCCGTGTCGTCGAGTACGGCCCGCAGGCGGCCGGCGCCTGGTCCGCGGCCGCACGCGCACCAGGCTCCGCGGTCGCCTCCGTGTTCACGACGCTGCTGAGCCTGCTGCTGCCCACCGTCGCGGCACTGGCGGCGGCGATCCTCGCGTGGCTGGACATCGTGGGCATCGTGCCCACGGGGCGCAACGAGGAGTGGGCACTGTGGGCGGCGGCGCTGGTCTTCAGCGTCGTCCTGTGGCTGGGGCCGGGGTCGCACAACCTGCGACTGGGCTCGCGGGTCCTCTTCTCACCGCTCACGAAGTCCGGGAGATCCGGGATGATCGCCGCGATCGTGCTGGGTGCGCTCGCCGTCCTGGCGTTCACGACCGTGCTGGGCGGGGCGTCGGCGGTCTGGTGGCCGCTGCCGGAGAACCCGTTCGAGTATCTGCCGGAGCCCGGCGCCTGATGCACGCGGCACCGCGTGCGGGAGCGTCGGCTGAGAACCGACTGAGGGTCGCGGCACGGGCGTGCGCGGTACCCTTCGTCTCAAGAGATACAAGTATCAACGATCGATCCGACAGTCGACAGACATGAGGGGCTATGGCGAAGAACCCGTCCGCTGATGACCGCCGCGCGAACGCACGCGAGAAGGCGCGGCAGATCGCGGCCGCGCAGGCGCAGAAGGAGAAGAGGGCCAAGGCCATCCTCTACGGCGGCATCGCGGTCGTGGTGATCGCAGTCATCGCCGTCGTCGGCACGCTCGTGTGGCAGTCGTCGCGACCCGCACCCGCGCCGGTGGGCATGGTGTCCGGCACCGTGGCGTTCGGTCCCGGTGAGGGCGAGGGGCTGCAGGCCGTGCTGCCGGAGGGCGAGGACGAGAACGCGGATGTGTCCGCGCTGCCCACGCCCGCCGAGGCCGGAGTCCAGGACGGCGCGGCGGTCGTCAAGGTCTACCTGGACTTCCAGTGCCCCGGCTGCCAGGCCTTCGAGGACACGAACGCGGAGACGCTCAAGCGCCTCGCGGAAGAGGGCTCGATCGTCCTCGAGTACGAGCCGGTCGCGATCCTGGACCGCTACTCCAGCGGCAACGAGTACTCGACCCGCACGGCGAACATGATCGCCTGCGTCGCGGACTCCGGCCAGCACGCGGTGCTCCCGGACCTCTTCGCGGACCTGTTCGCGCAGCAGCCGGAGGAGGGCAGCGAGGGCCGCTCGGACGAGGAGCTCATGGCCGTCGCCGAGGGCGCGGGCGTCGATCTGGACGCCGCCGTCACCGTCGACGACGAGGAGATCGCGACGGTCCGCGACTGCATGTCCGGCATGGGCTTCGACCGCTACGTCGAGCGCACCACACAGGACGCGCTGGGTGACGAGGGGCTGCAGGGCACCCCGTACGTCAAGGTCAACGGCGAGGAGTACGAGGGCGACTGGTCGAACCGCGAGGCCTTCGCCGCAGACCTCATCCGGATGTCCGGCCAGGGCTGACCACGTGGAGGGTCCGGTGTGGGTGACGCCCACGCCGGATCCGTCCTGTGTGCGTGTGTGCGCGGGGTGGATTAGACTGGGCCGCCGTATGCCTCCTTAGCTCAGTTGGCCAGAGCATCTGTCTTGTAAACAGAGGGTCGCCGGTTCGAATCCGGCAGGGGGCTCCACCACGAGAAGGCCCCTCACCAGCAGAAATGCTGCGTGAGGGGCCTTTCGTGGTGGAGCCCGTCGTCGGTCTCCGGCTGCGGGCCAGAGGCCTGATCGAGTGGCGCGAACCGTCCTCAGGCGCGCTATCATGCGGATGGCGACCCTTCAGGAAACGTACGGAATCCCTTGAGCCTCTGCTGAGGGTCGCCGGATCGACGACTGCAGGGCTCCACTCATGTCCGCTGGTGACAGCGCACGCCTGGTGGAAGACACATGACGTGAAGGAGCGCCCATGCGCAGACAGATGCTGGTCCCGACGATCGCTGCGACAGCCGCGCTGACCCTGGTGGTGGGGTCCCTGCCCGCGCAGGCCTCAGCGGGGCTGGGTGCTACCGGAACGACCGAGTCCACGGCCACCGAGCCGTCATTGACGGTGTCCGACGAGGCAGACGCGGACGCGCCGATGCCCACGCCGTCGACCGCGCAGCCCGCCGAGGCCGACGACCAGACTCCGGTGCCCGTCGATGGGAGTACGCAGGAGATCGTGTCCGGTGCCACCGCCCAGGTGGACGTGGACGCGAGTGACGACACTGTGGCCGTCGTGGGCGTCAGCTGGGAGCTGGGCGCATCCGATGCTCCGGAGACCGTCGAGTACCGCGTCCTCGATGAGAACAAGGCGGCAGGCGACTGGATCGAGCTCGACGTGCTCGCCGGTGACGGCCCGGACCCGGGCACCGCGGAGGCGGCGGGTGCGCGCACCGGCACCGAGCCGCTCATCATCGCGACCGACGAGCAGGTCGAGGTCCGCGTGGACTCCGGCGCCGCCCAGGTGCAGGCGCTCGAGAGCCCGGTCACCGACGCGGACGCGGACCTCACGGGGGCGCAGTCCGCGGTTCCGTTTCCCTCCGCGGCCACGACCGCGCAGCGCGAAGCGGTCGATGCGGTCGCGGACGCGAGGGCGACGAACCGCGGTCTCACGTACACGACGCGCGCGCAGTGGGGTGCGAACGAGAGGCTCAAGCAGTGCGAGCCGGACATGACGACGACGAACAGGGCGATGGTCGTCCACCACACGGCGGGCGCGACGAACTACTCGAAGCAGCAGGTGCCCGGCATCCTCCGGGGAATCCTCAACTACCACACGCAGGCGCTGGGCTGGTGCGACGTGGGCTACAACATGCTCGTCGACCGCTACGGCACCGTCTACGAGGGACGCGCCGGCGGAGTCGACAAGGCCGTCGTCGGAGCGCACGCCTCCGGGTTCAACACGGGCACGTTCGGCGTGTCCGTCATGGGCACCTACAGCAGGCCGGCGCCCCAGGCCGCAGTCAACGCGCTGGGCCGTGTGGGTGCCTGGCAGGCGTCGCTGTGGAAGTACGACCCCACGTCGAAGGTGACGCTCACCAGCGGTGGAGGCGGCTCCGCGAAGTACGCGAAGGGGCGGAAGGTGAGCCTGCCGCGGATCTTCGGTCACCGCGACACCTCGGCGACCGAATGTCCCGGCAACGGGCTCTACGGACAGCTTTCGCAGGTCCGGACGAAGGCGGAGGCCGGATACGACAAGGACAAGGACACGTCGATCCCTGTCCCGGGTCAGATCGGGAAGTTCCACGCGAAGAACAAGGCGAAGACGGGCGCGCCCATCACGAAGCAGAAGTGCGGGCTCAAGGGCGGCGGCTGCTCGCAGAAGTTCGTCCGCGGGTCGGTGCACTACAAGAAGTCGACCGGTGCCCACTTCACGACGAAGGGCTCCGGCATCCAGCGCCATTGGATCTCCCAGAAGCAGCAGAACGGCACGCTGGGCTATCCGACCGGTGAGGTGATGCGGCTCAAGGGTGTGTCGAGCTCCTTCGCCCAGAACTTCGAGGGCGGCACGATCGTGTACAAGAAGTCGACCGGCGCGCACACAGTGCGCGGCGCGATCGGGACGAAGTGGAAGAAGCTGGGGTGGGCGAACAGCAGCATGAAGCTGCCGATCACCGCGCAGAAGTGCACGCTCGTCCGAGGCGGCTGCTTCCAGAAGTTCCAGGGCGGGTCGATCCACTGGTCGAAGAAGTCCGGGGCGCACGAGACGAAGGGCGCGATCCAGCGCGCGTGGGGAACCCAGAAGTACGAGAAGGGCCGCCTGGGCTACCCGACCAGCGGTGAGTTCACCTCCGGCGGCCTCAAGCGGCAGAACTTCGAGGGCGGCTACATCACGTGGTCGAAGAAGCAGGGCGCGAAGATCCGCTACAGGTGAGCGGCTGCGGCCCATCCGCCCCGGATCGACAAGCCGGGGCGGATCGGCCACAGTAGCGAGCATGGGCGCAGAGGGCGGAAGGACGGACGAGCGGCAGAGCGCTGCCACCGCACCTGATGCCGCGTCCGCGTCCGCAGGCGTGCCCGGGGCGCGCACGGTGCGCGGCCGTGTGCTCGCGATGATGCTCGCGTTCATGCTGCTGGGTCTGGCCGCCGCCGGCACGGTCAGCTACACCTCGCAGTTCGCGGCGCTGGAGGCGCGGGTCGACACAGAGCTGCGCCAGGAGATCGACGAGCTGGAGCTCGTGGCGCAGCTGTCGCTGGAGAGGCAGGAGGGCGGTCTCGAGGACCTGTTGCGCTCCGCGACCGGCGCGGTGGTGCCGGGCGAGTACGAATCGGTCATCGCGCTGCTGGACGGCCAGCCGCTGTTCCAGCCGGAGGATGTGAACTTCTCCCTGTCGGATCCGGAGGTCCTCGCCCAGATCAACGACCGGTCCGTCCCCGGCCGGACCGTCTACACGGACATCACGATCGACGGCGCACCCCACCGGGCCGCGATCGCATCCGTGACCGTCGCGGGCGACGACCGACAGGGCACCTTCGCGGCCGTCAACCGGGTGGCGGCCCAGCGCGAGTCGATCTGGCGGTCCGCCGGGATCTACGCGGCGACCTCGCTGGGCGTCCTCCTTCTTGCCGCGATCGCGGGGCAGCTGGTGAGCGGCCGCCTCATGCGCCCGCTCGAGGAGCTGCGGGACGCAACCCGGTCGATCTCGCCCGACGACCTGGACCGGCGGGTGACGGTCCCGGACGGCGACGACGACGTGGCTGCCCTGGCCCGCACCTTCAACACGATGCTCGACCGGATCAGCGACGGCTTCGCAGAGCAGCGCCGGTTCATGAGCGACGTGAGCCACGAACTGCGCACCCCGCTCACCATCATCCGGGGCACCCTGGAGACCACGGACAGCACGGACCCCGCGGACGTGGAGGAGGGACACCAGATCTCGCTGGAGGAGATCGAGCGGATGGACCAGCTGGTGGGCGACCTGTCCACGCTGGCGAAGGCCGGACGGCCCGACTTCCTCCGCCTGGCACCTGTCGACCTCGAGCTCTTCGGACCCCGCGTGCTCTCCCGCATGGAACACCTGGGCGACCGCGAGTGGATCCTCGACTCGCACGCGACCGGCTTCGTACTGGCCGACGACGCCCGACTCATCCAGGCGATCGTCCAGCTGGCCGCCAACGCGATCCGGTTCACGGATCCCGGATCCCGGATCCGCCTGCGGATCGAGGTCGTGGGCCGCCGCTTCGAACCCGACCGCCCGCAGGAATCGCCGCGCAGCCTCATCATCGCCGTGCGGGACGACGGCACCGGCATCCCCGCAGGCCAGCAGGAGGCGATCTTCGACCGGTTCGTCCGCCTGGGCGCCGGGGATCCCTCCGCCGGCAGTGGACTGGGCCTCTCGATCGTCCGCGCGATCGCGGAGGGGCACGGTGGTCGTGCGCACGTCGACTCGCGCGAGGGCGTGGGTTCCGAATTCGTCCTTACCCTGCCCTACCGTCCCGTCCCGCCGGTCCCCGCTATGCCCCCGCCGGGTGCGGCAGTGGCCCCGTCCAGCGCCGCCAGGCCCCCGACCGACCCCGCCAGGCCCCCGTCCAGCACCACCGGAACACCGACCACCACCGCCGGACCGCCGTCCTTCCCGCGCCCGCCCCAGCTCCCGCATCCACCCAAGCCCCCATCCCCGCCCCGGAGGACATCATGAGGATCCTCGTCGCAGAGGACGAACCCCGCATCTCCCGCTTCGTCGCCCGCGGTCTCACCGCCAGCGGTTACACGCCCACGGTCCTCGCCGACGGGATCACCGCACTGGACTACGCGAGCAGCGGCGAATTCGACCTGCTGGTCCTGGACGTGGGCCTGCCCCGGATGGACGGATTCGCCGTGCTGCGGAACCTGCGCGAGCTGGGGTCCACGATCCCCGTCATCATCGTGACCGCGCGCGACTCCGTCGAGGACACCGTGCACGGGCTGGAGGGCGGAGCGGACGACTACCTGTCGAAGCCGTTCCGCTTCGAGGAGCTGCTGGCGCGGATCCGCCTGCGTGCGCGGGAGACGGGTGCGGCACCGGCGGCGTCCGCGGAAGGAGGAGCCGACATGCTGCGGGTGGGTGCGCTCGCCCTCAACTCCCGCACGCGCTCGATCGAGCAGCAGACGGACACGGGCACCCGCACCATCGAGCTGAGCGCCCGCGAGTACTCGATGGCCCTCATGTTCTTCGAGCACCCCGGCCAGGTGCTCAGTCGCGAGCAGCTCCTGTCCCGCGTCTGGGGCTACGACTACGACGGCGCCTCGAACGTCGTCGACGTGTACGTGGGCTACCTGCGGAGGAAGCTGGGAGCCGACTCGATCATCACGGTGCGCGGCGCCGGCTACCGACTGGCCGCCTGACATGTCCGGCGTGCGCACCGATCCCCGCGTGGGGCATGAGAGGTCTCTCATCACCGGTTCACCGCCGCCTCACCTCCGGGTGTGATCGTGAGTTCCATGATGAAGACGCAGCTTCCCGTCCTGGTCGGCGCGGCCGGCCTGATCGCGGCCGCGATCTTCGTCGTGGTGCCGCTCACCCACGAGGAGACGACGTCCCCCGGCATCTCCGTGGGCGAGCAGACGGAGGACCCGGCCCCCGCCGGCACCGTCGACGCCGAGGCCGACGAGACGTCCGCCGGCGAGGACGCCTCCCCGCACCCCACCCCGACCAGTCGCAGTCGCGCCTCCATGGTCGAGCGCCCCCTGCCCGCGCCCGCGCCCGCACCGGAATCCGGAGGCGGCGGTGCCGGCGGCGGTCGCGACGTCTGCGAGTGGGACGACGGCGAATGGGAGTGCGACGACGACGATGACTGGGACGATGACGACGACGACGATGACTGGGACGATGACGATGACGATGACGACGACTGAGTCCGCCCGCCAGGCGGACACCGCGACGCCGCCCGCCGCCCTCCTGCCAGCATGAGTGTGTCCGGCGACACAGTCCGCCGTCCGTCCGTGCGGACGCAGGAGAGGAACTCGGTATGAGCGCAGACCCGACCGCATCGACGAACACCCCCGCCGTCACGTGGCGGATCGAGGACGGGATCGCCGTCGTCACGCTGTCGAACCCGCCGGTCAACGGTCTGTCGGACCGCGTGCGCGCGGGCCTGAGCGCCGCGCTCGATGCGCTCGAGTCCACCGCGGACCTCACGGGCGTCGTGCTGGTGGGCGAGGGGCGCGGCTTCTGCGGCGGTGCGGACGTCCGCCAGTTCAACACCCCGGCCGCGCAGGCGGAGCCCCGCCTGCGCGACGTGCTCGACCGCCTCGTCCGCCTGCCCGTCCCGGTCGTCGCGGCCCTCCACGGCTTCGCCCTGGGCGGTGGGCTGGAGCTGGCACTGGGCGCGCACGTGCGCATCGCGCAGGAGGGCACGGAGGTGGGGCTCACGGAGACCACCCTGGGCCTCATCCCCGGAGGGGGAGGCACCCAGCGGCTGCCCCGCCTCATCGGGACCGGCCCCGCCCTCGACGTGATCGTGGGCGGCGCCCGCCTCTCCGCCGCCGAGGCCGCGGAGACGGGGATCGTCGACGCCGTCTTCGAGGGCGACCCCGTCGCAGCCGGGATCCGGGCCGTCCAGGTGCGGGCGGCCTCGGGAACGGGACTCACGGTGCTGGACGACCAGCCGGTCCCGGACGCCTCAGCCGTCGACTTCGCGGTGGCCCGCGCCGCGGCCCGCCGCAATCGGCGCAATGCGCGCGCCCGGCTGGCGGCGATCGACGCGGTCGAGGCCGCGACCCGGCTGCCGCTGGCTCAGGGCCTCGACCACGAGCGCGCGCTCTTCACGGAACTCGTCGAGGGACCGGAGTCGAAGGCCCTGCGCCACCTCTTCTTCGCAGAGCGCACCGCGTCCCGCATCGACGCGCTGCCGCGGGACACGCAGCCGCGGACGATCGAGCAGGCGGCGGTGATCGGCTCCGGCACGATGGGCGCGGGCATCGCGATGGCGCTGGCCGCCGCGGACATCCCCACGATCGTCGTCGACACGACGGACGAGGCGATCACCCGCGCCCGGGGCCGGATCGACGCGACCCTCGCCTCGCAGGCGCAGCGCGGCCGGATCACGCAGGACCAGGCGGCCCGGCGCAGCGCGTGCATCACCCTGACGACGGACCAGGCGGACGTCGCCCACGCAGACATCATCATCGAGGCGGTCTTCGAGGACCTGGACGTCAAGCGCACCGTGTTCGGCCAGCTGGATGCCGTCGCGAAGCCGGGGGCGATCCTCGCGACGAACACCTCTCGCCTGGACGTCGACCTCATCGCGGATGCGACCGCCCGCCCGCAGGACGTCATCGGCCTGCACTTCTTCAGCCCCGCGAACATCATGCGACTGCTGGAGGTCGTCCAGGGGAAGCGGACCGCGGACGACGTGCTGGCGACCGCGATGGCGCTGGCCCGGCGGATCGACAAGCAGCCGGTGCTGTCGCAGGTGGGGGAGGGCTTCATCGGCAACCGGATGCTCTCGCCCTACCGCCGCGAGGCGGAGCAGCTGCTGGAGAGCGGTGCGAGTCCCCGCCAGGTCGATGAGGCCCTCGAGGCCTTCGGCTTCGCGATGGGTCCCTTCGCCATGTCCGACCTGGCCGGGATCGACGTGAGCGAGGCCGGGCGGCGCACGTTCCGGGCGACCGCGGACCCGGTCCTCCTGGCGTCCCAGTCGGACATCCCCACGAAGCTGTACGAGGCCGGTCGTTACGGGCAGAAGACCGGCGCCGGTTTCTACCGCTACGAGGAGGGCGACCGCACCCGCTACGACGATCCCGCGGTCCAGGAGATCATCGAGGAGTGCGCGCAGGCGTCAGGCGTGATGCGACGGATGGTGACGGACGAGGAGATCGTCGAACGCTGCGTCCTGGCGCTCGTGAACGAGGCGGCGAAGCTGCTGGAGGACGGGATCGCCCAGCGCGATTCGGACGTCGACGTCGTGTGGGTCGCCGGCTACAACTTCCCGGCGTACCGCGGCGGCCCGCTCTTCTGGGCGCAGCAGCGGGGGCTGGACACGGTCGTCGCCCGCATGCGCGAGTTCGAGGAGACGCTGGGGGCGTACTGGCGACCCGCGGATCTGCTGGTGCGGCGGGCGGAGGCCGGGGCTACCATGGTCCGGTGAGTTCACAGCCCCCTGCCAGCACGTCCACATCCGCGCGCTCCTCGAACGGGGGCCTCCTCGACCGCGTCTTCGAGATCTCCACGCGCAACTCGACCGTGGGGAGGGAGGTGCGCGGCGGTGTCGCGACCTTCTTCTCGATGGCGTACATCGTCATCCTCAACCCCCTGATCCTGGGCACGGTCGCGGACTCCGCGGGCCGGTTCCTGGGCGGCGGCGACGTCCCCAACCTGGCCGCGGTCGCAGCGGCGACCTCGCTGGTGTCCGGCGTCCTCACGATCCTCATGGGGCTGGTGGGCAACTTCCCCATGGCGGTGTCGTCCAGCCTGGGCCTGTCCGCGCTGCTGACCTACGGCATCGTCGCGCTGCCGGGGATGACGTGGGCGGACGCGATGGGTCTCGTCGTCATCGAGGGGATCATCCTGCTCATCCTCGTGCTCACGGGCTTCCGCACCGCGATCTTCAACGCGGTGCCGGGTCAGCTCAAGACGGCGATCAGCGTGGGCATCGGCCTCTTCATCGCGATGATCGGCATGATCAACGCGGGCTTCATCTCCTACGAGGGCGGACCGGGCTTCCAGCTGGGCATGGGCGGGTACATCAGCGGCTGGCCGCTCATCATCTTCCTCGTCGCGCTCTTCGCCCTCTTCGTCATGTGGGCCTCGGGCGTGCGCGGGGCGATCCTGCTGTCGATCATCGGTGCGACCGTCCTGGCGCTCGTCCTCGAAGCGGTCTTCCGGATCGGCCCGAAGACGGGCGACGACGGCGAGGTCGCGAACGAGCACGGCTGGGGCCTGTCCGTCCCCACCCTGGACCAGCAGTGGTTCAGCCTCCCGGACTTCTCCGTGCTGGGGTCCTTCAACCTGCTGGGGTCGTGGCAGCACATCGGCATCATCGCGGCGACGCTCGCCGTCTTCACGATGCTCCTGGCGAACTTCTTCGACCTGCTCGGCACGATGGTCGCGGTCACGAAGACCGCGGGGCTCGAGGGCGACAACGGCGAGATCCCGCACGCCAAGCGGATCATGGTCGCGGACGCGCTGGGCGCGATCGGCGGCGGCATGGGCGGCACCTCGTCGAACTCCGGCTTCATCGAGTCGACGGTGGGTGCCGGCGACGGTGCCCGCACGGGACTGGCCAACGTCGTGACGGGTGTCCTGTTCCTCGCGACGATCCTGCTGGCCCCGCTGGCGGCGGTCATCCCCACGGAGGCGGCCGCGCCCACCCTCGTGCTCGTGGGCTTCCTCATGATGCAGCAGATCACGTCGATCGACTGGAAGGACCTGGAGCTGGCGATTCCGGCCTACATGACGATCGTCATGATGCCGTTCTCCTACTCGATCACGAACGGGATCGGGGCCGGCTTCCTCACCTTCGTCATCATCAAGCTGGTGCGCGGGAAGTTCCGCGAGGTGCACCCGCTCATGCTGCTCACCAGCGCACTCTTCGCCGTCTACTTCGTCTCCGGCCCGCTGCAGGACCTGCTGGGCGCCGCCTGACGGCCCCCGCAGGCCCCGACCGCCGAGGCCGCCCTCAGTCCCCCTCGCCCCGCACCGGGGTGAGCCCGGGCAGCTTGGGCTCCAGTCCGTCGCCGCTGGAGACCCGGCGCAGGCGGCGCGAGACCCACGGGGCCAGGTGGGTGCGCACCCACGCGGACTCCTCGGCCACCGCCTGGCGGACGGGACGGCCGGGCCGCTCCGGCATCGCGAAGCCCTGGCGGGTCGAGGCGGTGCCCTCGAGGGTGGCGAGCGCCTGCCGGGACACGAGCTCGTGCCCCTTCGCGCTCAGGTGGATGCGGTCCTCGGCCCACATCTCCTGCGTGTACAGCTCGCGCAGGCCCCACAGGTCCAGCATGTAGCAGCCGTGGCGCTGCGCGATCGTCCAGAGGTGGCTGTTGTAGATCCCCACCCGCGAGCGCACCGTGCGGAGGAGCGGCGAGGCCGTCTCCGTGTCGTAGCCGTTGACCATGAGGACCTGGATGCCGGCTTCGCGCAGGGCGACGACGGCCGACTCGATCTCGTCGGCCAGGTGGTCGATGTTCGTGTACGGGCGCAGGCAGTCGTTGCCGCCGGCGCACAGGCTCACGAGGTCCGGCGCCAGCTCGAGGGCCCGCGGCAGCTGCTCCGCCAGCACCTGGTCGGCCAGCCGCCCGCGGATGGCCAGGTTCCCGTACGTCAGGTCGGTGCTGCCCGCGGGTGAGGTGACCAGCTGCTCGGCCAACCGGTCGGCCCAGCCGCGGAAGCCGCCCGCGGTGGGGTCGACGACCTCGGCGTCCGTCCTGCCGGGTGCATCGGTCCTGTCGTGTCCGGCGGTCCGGCCGGCCGGGTCCGTCCCGGCGGGGTCGTGGGCCGGGTCCGCGAAGTCCATGAGGCCCTCGGTGAACGAGTCCCCGATCGCGACGTAGCTCTTGAAGGGTGGTGTGGCGGTCACTGTGATCTCTCCCGTCGACGCGCGTGCTGGAGCCATCGTATTCCCCGACCCGCTACCGTGGATGCCGACGGATTTTCGCTGTCCCCGGTCCGCCACAGCCCCCACATCCCAGGAGTCGCCGTGTACCGTTCCATCCCCGTCCCCGCCGTCCGCGACCTCGCCGTCGTGGGTGCCCGCATCCTCCCCGTCGCAGACGCGGACGGGAACCGGGCCGCGCCGATCGAGGACGGCGTGATGCTGGTGCGCGACGGCCGGATCGCGCAGGTCGGCACCGCCGCCGAGGTCGCGGTCCCGCAGGACGGCTCCCTCACCGTCGTCGACGGGTCCGGGATGGTGCTGACGCCGGGGCTCGTCGAGGCCCACGGCCACCTGGGCGTCCACGAGGACGGCGAGGGCTGGTCCGGCGACGACACGAACGAGAGGACCGTCGTCGACGGTGCGAAGCTGCGCGCCCTCGACGCGATCAACCCCGCGGAGCTGGGCTTCAAGGACGCACTGCGGGGCGGCGTCACGAGCGCGGTCGTCAAGCCGGGCTCCGCGAACCCGATCGGCGGCCGGACCGCGGCGGTGAAGACGTGGGGCCGCGTCGTCGACGAGATGGTGATCCGGGAGGATGTGTCCGTCAAGTCCGCGCTGGGGGAGAACCCCAAGCGCGTCCACGGCGAGAAGGACCGCATGCCGTCCGTCCGCATGGGCGTGGCGGCAGCGCTGCGCGAGGCGTTCGTCGACGCGCAGAACTACGCGCGGGCCCGCGACCGGGCGCAGGAGGAGGGGACCCCGTTCGACCGTGACCTGGGGCGCGAGACCCTGGCCGCGGTGCTGGCCGGTGACCTCATCTGGGACCAGCACTGCCACCGGGCGGACGACATCGCGACGGCGATCCGCCTGTCGGAGGAGTTCGGGTACCGCCTGGTCGTCAACCACGGCACGGAGGGCCACCTGCTGGCCGACTACCTGGCGGAGAAGGGCATCGACGTGATCGTGGGTCCCCTCATGACCAGCCGCTCGAAGGTGGAGCTGCGCAACCGGACGCTCGCCACCCCGGCCGCACTGGCCCAGGCGGGCGTGCGGATCGCGCTCACGACCGACCACCCCGTCATCCCCATCAACTTCCTCATCCACGAGGCGAGCCTCGCGGTGAAGGAGGGGCTGGACCCGGTCGTCGCCCTCGAGTCGCTCACGATCAACCCCGCGGCCATGTTGGGGCTGGACGATCGGGTGGGCGCACTGGCGCCGGGCCGCGACGCGGACTTCGTCCTGTGGACCCAGGACCCGCTGGAGCTGGATGCCCGCGCGTCCCGCGTCTTCGTCGACGGCCGCGAGGTCTTCCGCTACGACGAGGAGTCCGGCCTGGCCGATGTCGCGGACCCGTGGGGTCCCACCCGCATCGCCCAGCCCAGCACCCGCTGATCACCGACCCGGCCCGACTGCAAGACACCACCCGCCCCGCGCAGAACCAGGAGGACGCAGCTCCACGTGACTCAGGACGACCGACTCCGCCGCCCCCAGGAGGACACACCCGCCGGCACGCCCGCGGGTGACGCCGTCGTGCGCCCGGACGAGCGCGGCACCGCGCCGCGGCCGGGCGCGTCCTCCACCGGGTCGGAAGCCGGCACTGCTCCGCGAGGCGGCACGGCCGAGGCCGGCACGGCGCCTCGGGGAGGCGCGGCTGAAGCCGGCACCGCACCGCGCGGGGGAGCGTCGGAGGCCGGGACCGTCCCCCGGGGGAGCATGGCGGAGGCTGGCGCGATCCCCCGGACCGGGACCTCGGGAGCGGACTCGAAGGGCTCCCGGCGTGCCCGCGTGAGCGGTCTGCTGGGACGCAGTCGGCCGGGAGGGACGGCGAACGCGGCGCGGTCCGCGCAGCAGATCGCCCGGCGGGCGGTCACGAAGATCGTCGAGGATCCGTCGCCCACGACGCAGCCCATCCCGATCGTCGCGGTCCTGCGGAACACGCCGTACTCGGCGCCCGTGCAGGAGGCCGCGAAGAGCGAGGACGAGGCGCGGATGATCCTCGACCTCGCCGTCGATCTGGGGCAGATGATGCTGCGGGCGGGCGCGTCGTCGCAGGACGTCGAGGTCTCCGTCATCGCGACGTGCACCGCCTACGGACTGGCGACCGTCGAGGTCGACCTCACCGCGAACTCGCTGACCGTCCACTACACGGACGGCATGGGCAACATCGTCACGGTGATGCGCGTGAATCGCGAGGACTCCGTCCATTTCGCGAAGCTGTCCGCGATCCACGCCCTTGTGACGGAGATGGTCGACGGGAGGATCGATTCTGAGCGGGCCCGCGAGCGCCTCGACGCGATCCGCAAGCAGAAGCGTCCCTACCCGGAGTGGCTCGTCGACGTCTCATGGGGCGCGCTGGTGGCGGGCTTCGTCAACCTGGTGGGCGGGTCCTACGTGTCCTCTGCCCTGGGCTTCCTCATCGCGATCGCGAACCAGCGCTTCGGCGCGCTGCTGGGCCGCACCGGCATGCCCTCGTTCTTCATCGTCGTCATCCAGGCGCTCACCATCACGGTGCTGGCGATGGGGGCGGCGACGCTCCACCTCATCGCCAGTCCCCAGTTCCTGGTGGCCGCGGGCATCGTCCTGCTGCTGCCCACGATGGGACTCATCTCCGCAGTGCAGGACGCGATCACGGACTTCCCGCTCACCGCGTCCGGGCGCGCGATCTCCGTGGCGCTCACCTTCGCTGCGATCGTGACGGGCATCGCCGCGGGCATCATGATCGGGCGGCTGCTGAACCTGCAGACGATCGAGGTGACGCTCCCGGCGACCGGCACGCAGTTCCTCACGACGCTCGTGTCCCTCTTCGCGGCCGTCATCGTCGCCGCCGGTGGCGCGACGGCGATGCAGGCGACGAAGCGGTACATCCTCCCTGCCGCGATCATCGGCGTCATCGGATTCGCGATCATGGTGGCCTGCCTGGTGGGCGGACTCAACGGGATCCTCACGAGCTTCCTCGCCTCGACGGTCGTGGGGGTGCTGGCCCGGCCGGTCGCCCTGCGGCTGGGCGCGCCCGCGATCGTCCTCGTCATCCCCGGGCTCTACCCGCTGCTGTCGGGACTGTCGATCTTCAATGCGGCCTACCTCATTGTGCAGCCGGAGGAGTCCGTCGGACTGGCCACCGGTCTGTCGTCCCTCTTCACTGCGCTCACCGTGAACGCGGCACTGGGGGTGGGCGCAGTCTTCGGCACCTTCCTCGCGACGTGGCTGCCGTACGGCCAGGGCCGCCGGACGAAGGCCGAGGCGATCGTGCAGGACGAGGGTGGGGACGCGGAGGAGACCGCGACCGGCGCGCCCTGACCGGGAGGCCCAGGCTTCGACCTGACGGGGAGGCTCAGGCCTCGAGGCGCCAGTCGACCGGTGCGGCACCCATCTCCTGGAGCAGGGCGTTCGTGCGGGAGAACGGGCGGGATCCGAAGAAGCCCCGTGAGGCGGACAGCGGCGAGGGGTGCGGCGATTCGATGCGCGGCACGTCCGTGAGGCGCGGCGCCAGTGACTGCGCGTCCCGTCCCCACAGGATCGCGACGAGCGGTGCGCCGTCCTGCGTCCGCCGCTCGACGAGCGCCTCGATCGCGCGGTCGGTCACCTGCTCCCAGCCCTTGCCGCGGTGCGAGGCGGGTGCGCCCGGCGCCACCGTCAGGCACCGGTTCAGCAGCATGACGCCCTGGCGGGACCACGGCCGTAGGTCGCCCGTGGCGGCGGGCGGGACGCCCAGGTCGTCGTGGAGCTCGCGGTAGATGTTGACGAGTGAGCGTGGCAGGGGTCGGACGTCCGGGGCGACGGAGAACGACAGCCCGATGGGGTGCCCGGGGGTCGGATAGGGGTCCTGTCCCACGATGAGGACCCGGACCTCGGTGAGGGGTTCGCGGAACGCGGCCAGGATGTCGTCACCCGACGGCAGGTAGCCGCGGCCGGCCCGCACCTCCTCGCGCAGGAAGTCGCCCATGCCCCGGATCACGGGTTCGACGGGGGCCAGGGCCTGCGCCCAGTCCGGGGCGATGAGTGTGTCGAGACGGGCCTGCGGACTCATGCCCTCCACCATACGGCGGGCCGTGGTGCGTGCTGTGCGCCGGGCGTCGGTCTGTGAGCGACTCATGGGCGGCGCACAAGGCGTGTGCGGACCTGCTCATGGGCGGGGTCTCGCATGCGCAGGCAGGGGTGGATATGCTCGAACAGGTTCAGTGACGAACGGTCACGCGCACGACGATCGAGGAGGCGGCATGACAGGATTCCCGGAGAAGAAGCACTACCCGATGCTCATCGGCGGTGAGTGGGTCGACGCACTCGACGGCGACACGGCGGATGTCATCACCCCCATCGATCGCAACGTCGTCATCGCGACGGTCCCGCGCGGCAAGGAGGCGGACGCGGATCGCGCCGTCGAGGCAGCGAAGAAGGCGTTCCCCGCGTGGTCGGGCCTGCACTTCAAGGAGCGGCAGCGCCTGCTCCTCAAGGCCGCGGACGCGCTCGAGGAGAACATCGAGAACCTCGCGCAGCTGACCGCGCTGGACACCGGCAACGCCCTGCGCACGCAGGCGCGTCCCGAGGCCGCAACGCTCGTCGACCTCTTCCGCTACATGGGCGGCATCGCCGGTGAGGCGAAGGGCGTCGTCCTCCCCGCCGGCGACGACCAGCTGCAGTACACCCGTCGCGAGCCCGTGGGCGTCGTCGCGGGCATCCTGCCGTGGAACTCGCCGCTCATGATCGCGGGCTTCAAGACCCCGGCGGCGCTGGCGGCCGGCAACACGCTCGTCCTCAAGTGCGCCGAGGATGCGCCGCTCACCATCCTGGAGATGGGCCGCATCATCGCGGACATCCTCCCAGCCGGTGTCCTCAACATCGTGACGGGCCGCGGCTCCGTCATCGGCGAGCGCCTCGCCGTTCACCCGGACGTCGCGAAGGTGTCATTCACGGGCTCGACGCCGGTGGGCCGCCACCTGGCGGAGGTCGCCGGACGCCGTCTGGCGCACACCTCGATGGAGCTGGGCGGCAAGTCGCCCGCGATCGTGTTCCCCGACTCGGACCTGGACGAGGTCGCGGACCAGGTGGTCCTGTCCACCCGCTTCGCGCGCCAGGGCCAGTCCTGCACCTCCGGCTCGCGTCTGTTCCTCCACGAGGACATCTACGACTCGTTCCTGCAGAAGGTCGTCGACCGCGTCTCGAAGATGAAGGTGGGCGACCCCCGCGACGAGGCCAGCGACATCGGCGCCGTCAACTCGGAGAAGCAGTGGAACACGATCCAGACCTACATCGAGCTGGGTGAGGCGATGGACGGTGTGGAGGTCGCGTACGACGGGCGGAAGACCCTCGAGGTGGGCGAGCCCGGCTACTACCACGCGCCGATCATCTTCTCGCAGGCGCGCAACGACTGGCGGACCAGCCAGGAGGAGATCTTCGGTCCCGTCCTGTCCGTCATCCCGTGGAACGACTTGGACGAGGTCATCGACGAGGCGAACGACACGGAGTTCGGCCTCGCCGCGTTCGTGTTCTGCCGTGACCTGGACCAGGCGATCGCCACCGGCAACCGGATCCAGTCCGGCTGGGTCCAGATCAACCAGGGCGGCGGCCAGGTGGTCGGCCAGTCGTACGGCGGCTACAAGCAGTCCGGCCACGGACGCGAGGCCTCGCTCGAGGGTCTGCTCGAGGGATTCACACAGATCAAGCAGGTGAATGTGAAGCTGCGCTGAGCACCGCCCGCTGACGCCGAGGCGCCGGTCCTCCCCACCCGGGGGAGGCCAGCGCCTCCGCGCGTTCGAGGAGGGGCGCACCGGCGCCCGAGCGGATCGTCGGCGTCCGCGATCAGCTGCGCACCGGCGGGGACTCCGCGCAGGTGGGCGACCCGCGGGTAGACTCTGCAGGCGAGGGAGGTGTCCATGACGGAGAAGGCACAGGGCGAGGCGGTGCACCCGCACGGGGAAGCCACCGCACAGGCGGACCACCAGCAGGGGGAGCTGTCCGCGGTGGACGCCGCGATCCTCGAGTTCGAGCGCACCTGGTTCACCTACGGCGGTGCCAAGGACCACGCGATCCGCGAGCGCTTCGACCTGAGTGCCGGCGCCTACTTCCAGCGCCTCTCTGTTCTGCTGGACGATCCCCGCGCCTACGCGCACGACCCCATCCTCATCAAGCGCCTGCGCCGGATCCGGGACTCCCGGCAGCGCAGCCGCTCCGACGCGCGCCTGGCACGGTGAGGAGCTGAGCATGCCCACCTACCCGGAGGACGAGTTCGACCGACTCCCGCCCACCGGGCGCCGCGGCGCCCACCGGCAGGAGTCGACCCTCAGCCAGCGCAGCGCCTACGTGCTCATCGCGATCGTCGCGATCGTCGCGGTCCTGCTGATCGTGGGCGTCGTCAACATCATCCGCACCTCGTTCCACGACCCGGAGGAGCAGGTCCAGGAGCCGCCTGCGGCGACGGAGACGGACTCGCCCGGCGAGGACGGGACGGACGAGGGTGAGGAGACGACCGCGGACGTCGACAAGGAGTCCGTCGTCGTCTCGATCCAGAACATCTCCGGTGTGAACGGCGCAGCGGCCGCCTTCCAGGAGGCGATCGAGGGGAACGGCTGGACCGTCCAGGACGTCGGCACGCTCTCCTCCCCGGAATCCGTCTCGACCGTCTACTACTCCGCGCCGGAGCACGAGGCGCAGGCCGCAACGCTCGCGGAGGAGCTGGGCGTCGAGCAGATCGAGGAGTCCGCGGAGTACCCGGCGGAACTCACGCTGGTCCTCGCCTCAGACCTCGCGGCGGAGGGTCCGCAGGGCACCGCGACGGACGGTGCGGAGACCGGCGAGGAGTCGACTGCTCCGCTGGGCTGACCTCTCCCGTCCGCCTCCGCGCGGCGATCGCGTCCCGCTCTCAGCGAACATTTTTGCACTCTCGGGTGTCGAGTGCTAAATGTAGTGTGTGATCCTCGCTCATCACTGAGGGCTCTGCACCCTGCGGAAGGGAGCAGCGGACAGGGCCCCGCCGTCGCGGGCATGATGGCGCGAGGGGGACATCCACCCCGAAAAGGGAGGCAGCAAGCCACATGGCAAAGCTCATCGCATTCGACGAAGAGGCCCGACGCGGCCTCGAACACGGCCTCAACACGCTGGCCGATGCGGTCAAGGTGACACTGGGGCCGCGCGGCCGCAACGTCGTGCTGGAGAAGAAGTGGGGCGCACCCACGATCACCAACGACGGCGTCTCCATCGCCAAGGAGATCGAGCTCGAGGATCCCTACGAGAAGATCGGCGCGGAGCTCGTCAAGGAGGTCGCGAAGAAGACCGACGACGTCGCCGGTGACGGCACGACGACGGCGACCGTGCTGGCCCAGGCACTGGTGCGCGAGGGCCTGCGCAACGTCGCGGCCGGCGCGGACCCGCTGAGCCTCAAGCGCGGCATCGAGAAGGCCGTCAAGGCGGTCTCCGACGTCCTGGTCGACTCGGCCACGGAGGTCGAGACGAAGGAGCAGATCGCGGCGACCGCGGGCATCTCCGCCGGCGACCCGGCGATCGGCGAGCTCATCGCCGAGGCGATCGACAAGGTCGGCAAGGAGGGTGTCGTCACCGTCGAGGAGTCGAACACCTTCGGCCTGGAGCTCGAGCTCACGGAGGGCATGCGCTTCGACAAGGGCTACATCTCCGGCTACTTCGTGACGGACACGGAGCGCCAGGAGACGGTGCTCGAGGACCCCTACATCCTCATCGTCAACTCGAAGATCTCGAGCGTGAAGGACCTCCTCCCGGTCCTCGAGAAGGTGCAGCAGTCGGGCAAGCCGCTGTTCATCATCGCCGAGGACGTCGAGGGCGAGGCCCTGGCGGTGCTCATCGTCAACAAGATGCGCGGCACCTTCAAGTCCGTCGCCGTCAAGGCACCGGGCTTCGGAGACCGCCGCAAGGCGCAGCTGGCCGACATCGCGATCCTGACCGGTGGTCAGGTCATCGCGGAAGAGGTGGGCCTCAAGCTCGAGAACGCCACCGTCGACCTGCTGGGCACCGCCCGCAAGGTCGTCGTGACGAAGGACGAGACGACGATCGTCGAGGGTGCCGGCGACTCCGACGAGATCGCGGGCCGCGTCTCGCAGATCCGCGCGGAGATCGAGGCCTCGGACTCGGACTACGACCGCGAGAAGCTGCAGGAGCGCCTCGCGAAGCTGGCCGGCGGCGTGGCCGTCATCAAGGCCGGCGCCGCGACCGAGGTCGAGCTGAAGGAGCGCAAGCACCGCATCGAGGATGCCGTGCGCAACGCGAAGGCCGCCGTGGAGGAGGGCATCGTCGCCGGTGGTGGCGTGGCCCTCATCCAGGCCGGTGAGTCCGCGTTCGACTCGCTGTCCTCGCTCGAGGGCGACGAGGCCACGGGCGCCTCGATCGTGAAGGTGGCCATCGACGCGCCGCTCAAGCAGATCGCGACCAACGCGGGCCTGGAGCCCGGCGTCGTGGCCGACAAGGTGCGGGGCCTCCCGGCCGGGCACGGCCTCAACGCCGCGACCGGTGACTACGGCGACCTGCTGGCCGCCGGCATCAACGATCCGGTCAAGGTGACCCGCTCCGCACTGGAGAACGCGGCCTCGATCGCAGGCCTGTTCCTCACGACGGAAGCCGTCGTCGCGGACAAGCCGGAGCCCGCGGCTCCGGCCGGCGACCCGACCGGCGGCATGGGCGACATGGGCGGCATGGGCTTCTGACCCACCGCGCACGCGCGCTGCACGCAGGGCGGGAGTGGATCCGGACGGATCCACTCCCGCCCTGCGGCGTTCCCGGCGCCTGCGCACGGAGGAACCGACACGATGCGGGCGCCTCCTCATGCATGATGCACAACCCTTTAGGCTGGGAGCATGGGCCCCGTCATCTTCCTCATCCTGCTGGCCGTCCTCATCGGATCGCTGTCGCAGCGGGTCACCGGGATGGGGTTCGCGATGGTGTCCGCCCCGTTCCTCGTGCTGCTCATGGATCCGATCGCGGGCGTCGTGCTCGTGAACCTCTGCGGGATCGTGTCGTCCGTCCTCGTCCTGTCGCGGACCCACCGGGAGGTCGACTGGTCGCGCGCGTGGCGGCTGATCGTCACCGCGATCGTGGGGACCGTGCCCGGCGCCCTCCTGGCCGTCGCGCTCCCCGGCCATGCGCTGGAGATCCTCATCGGTGCGCTCGTCGTCGTCTCGCTGACCACCTCGATGGTCCTCACGCGCTACGCACGGCCCGTGCGGCTGGGAATGCCCGCACTCGCCGTCTCCGGGCTGACCGCGGGTGCGATGAGCTCGGCGGCGGGCGTGGGCGGTCCGGCCCTCTCCGCCCTGGCGCTGCTGACCCGCTGGGAGCAGCGGTCGTTCGCGGCGACCATCCAGCCCGTGTTCGTCGCGGTGTCCTCCAGTGCCGTCATCATGAAGCTCGTGTTCGACCACGACGCCTGGCCCGGCCTCGCCTGGACGACCTGGGTGCTCATCTTCGTCGCGCTGGGCGCCGGCCAGCTGCTGGGGGAGTGGCTGTCCCGCATCGTGCCCGTGTCCGGTGCGCGGGCGGGCATGCTGATCCTGGCCTTCCTGGGCGGCTTCCTCACGATCGCACGGGGTCTGGGACTCATGTGAGCCGCATCGGATTGTCGGGCCCAGGGAGCAGTGGGGCGGACCGACCCCGCTCAGAGCGCATACAGGATCGGCTGGGATACTTGAACCCGGAATGACATCGGTTCGCACGCCGTCGGGTGATCGCGACTCGCAGTCTCGCCGTCAGAAAGGTCCGACAGGATGATGTCCCTCGTCTTCTTCCTGCTCCTCGCGGGGATCGCCGCAGCATTCCTCATCGGCTCGCGTCGCCAGAAGGCCCGGGAACTGGAGGAGCGCGCAGAGGAACTGGAGCGCGTGAAGAAGACGGTCGAGGAGGACGTCGTCGCCTTCGGCGAGGAGGTCGCGGACCTGGACCTCATCACGGCCGGTGCAGAACTGGACGAGGGCGGTCGGCAGGACTACTCGCGGGCGATCGACGAGTACGACCGGGCCAAGGACCTGCTGGACCGCATCGAGACGCCGCAGCAGGTCTCGCATGTGACCGAGGCGATCGAGGACGGCCGCTACGCGGCGAAGTGCGTGCGCGCCCGCGTCGAGGGCAAGCCCCTGCCGGTGCGCCGCCCGCCCTGCTTCTTCAATCCCCAGCACGGTCCGTCCGTCGAGGACGTTGACTGGGCGCCCGTGGGCGGACAGCCGCGCCCGGTCCCGGTCTGCGCCGCGGATGCGGAGCGCGTGAGCTGCGGAGCAGAGCCGAACGTCCGCACGGTGCCGGTGGGCAACGGCCTGCAGCGCCGCGCCTACTGGGAGGCGGGACCCGCCTACGCGGAGTACAACCGCGGCTACTTCAACTCCTACGCGGGCTCCGGCCTGCTGCCCGGCGTCCTCATGGGCGCGATGATGTTCGGCGGTTTCGGCGGCGGCTGGGACGGCGGCATGGACGGCGCCGGCGACATGGGCGGAGGCGACTTCGGCGGCGACGCAGGCGGTGACTTCGGTGGAGGCGACTTCGGCGGGGACATGGGCGGCGGATTCGACCTGGGCGGGTTCGACTTCTGATGATCGGTGACGGGATACCCGGCATCGAGATCCGCGACGAGGCGATCACACTGGGCCAGCTGCTCAAGCTCCACGGTGTCGCCGGCACCGGTGCGGAGGCGAAGGACATGCTGGCGGCCGGGGTCGTGACGGTCAATGACGTCGTCGAGACCCGACGCGGAGCGAAGATCCGCCCCGGCGACATCGTCGACGCCGCCGGTGAGGTCTTCTCCGTCGTGACCCGTGCGGACTGACCAACCCGCATCTCCCGCGCGCTGACGCGCACGCGTGCCCGTCACGCACCGGCACGGTGCGGACCGGATCACTCCAGCACGTCGACCTCGTCGACGACATCACGGGCGAACGCGCGCACCTGCCGCACGAACGCGCCGGGACGCTCGAGGTGGAAGCCGTGGCCGGAGCGGGCACGATGGGTGCGCACGTCCGGGAGCAGCATCGCCGCGCGTGCGGCGTCACCGTCGTCCATCGCCCCCAGCAGCACCCCGTCACGGGTGTTCCAGTCGCAGTGGATGAGGAGTGCCGGCCGAGCCAGGGCGGACAGTGTGTCCGCGTGGTCGAAGAGGTCGTGGAACGACCCGTCGTAGAAGGACAGACCGAACGCGGGGTCGTAGTGCTCCAGAGCGCGGTAGACCTCGTTCATCGCCGGCGGCATGTACGGCAGCACGACCGGCTGCCCGGGATGCGCGATGTGCCGACGGAGGGCGTCCGCCCTGATCCGTTCCCCCGGGGGGCCGAACAGGTCGAAGAGGCGGCTGCGCTCCAGCAGGTACCCGGTGAAGTCCTCGGAGTCCCCGTGCGTGAGGAAGTCGTGGCAGACGGTCGCCAGCTCCACGTGGTTCCACGTGGCCTCCGCGCGCGGCAGCACGGAGGAGAAGAATGGGGGATCCTCCAGCACGACGGCCACGACCTCGTCGGGACGGGCCGCTCCCATCCACGCGGCGATGAGACCGCCGGAGGAATGCCCGGCCACGATGGTCTGCTCGCCGATGACCCCGGCGATGAAATCTGCGAACAGCTCTCCCAGGACGGGCCCGTTGTACAAGTCGGGATCCCACGCGGATCCGCCGTGGCCGGGCACATCCACCGCGAAGACGTGGAAGTCGCGTGCGAGCGCCGGCAGGACCGGACCCCAGGACCACAGATCGGTGCTCTGGCCGTGGAGGAGCAGGAGCGGGGGACCTGCCGCCGGTCCTTCGGCGAAGCGCAGCCAGTGCCCGTTCACCATCGTCGTCCGGGTGACGAAGCCGGTGCGCTCGCTGCGCATGCGCGCGACCGGCTGATGGAGGAGGTTGCGGGCGGTCCAGAGTCCCGCGGTGGTGGCGACCGCCGCTGCGAGGACTCCTGCGGTCCCTGCGGTGCGGCGGAGGATCGACGTGCTCATCCGGTCTGCATCGGACATGCTGGGCCCTTCGCGTGTGGGTCGGGGAGGTCCGTCGTCGTCAGGCTATCGCACCGGGGGCCGGACTGCGCTGATCAGCGGTCCATCCCGGGAGCGTCCCACAGTGGGGACCACTTCGACATGTCGGATTCGACGGGCAGGTCCTCGTCGAGGATCCCGCGCAGTTGGATCTCATAGGCGCTGTCGCGCTGGTGCTTGCCCACCTGCGTGAACGGATAGAAGGTGCCGCGCTTGTAGAGGTAGACGAGGGCGGTCGTCCGTCCGTCCGACGCGCGGAAGTAGACGGTCGAGCACAGGAGCATGGGGCCGAAGCCCTGCGCCTCCAGTGCGGCATTCACCGCGTGCAGGCTGGTGACGAGGTCGGACGTGCTGTTCACCTGCTGCGTGACGACCTGCCACGTGTAGCCGAAGCCGTCGTTGACCTGCTCGACCTCCGTGTTGGGGTCCGCGGCGATGAGTGCGCGGGCCTCCTGCTCGGCGCGGTCGAAGGCGCCTCCCTCCACCTCGCGGAAGGCGACGGCGCCCACACCAGTGGGGATGATCCCGGACCGGGCCTCGAGGGTGAGGGCGGCAGGCGGCACCGCGAAGAGATCGTCCAGGTTGGGCTCCTTGGGCTTGGAGCGGCCCAGCAGGGAGTCGAGGAATCCCATCATTGATCCTTTCGTGGAGGCGCCGTCAGCGGTGCGGGATCGTCAGAGTTCGGTCGAGAGCTGGCGGCTGATCTTCTCCAGCTGCGCCAGCCGCTTCTCCAGGCTGGGGTGGGTGGAGAAGAGGCTGCCCACGTTGAAGAAGGCGAGGTGCGCGGCGCCGGCAGACTGCCGCAGGTCCTGCTGGGGCATCTTCTGCGTCTGACCGCTGATCTTCACCAGTGCGGAGGCGAGCGTCGAGGGACTGCCGGTCAGCATCGCGGCGGCGCGGTCCGCGGCCAGCTCGCGGTAGCGGGACAGGACTCGGATGAGGACGAAGCTCAGGGCGTAGACGATCACACCCACCAGCATGAGCAGCAGCTGGATGGGCACGCCGTTGTTGTTGCCGCCCCTGCGGCCGCCAGAGAACAGGAAGGCCCGCATCATGAGGCTCGCGACCACACCGGTGACACCGGCGACCGTCATGACGGTCACGTCGCGGTGGGCGACGTGGGAGAGCTCGTGGGCGAGCACCGCCTCGACCTCCTTGGGCTCCAGCTCGTTGAGCAGGCCCCGGGTGACGGCGATGACGGAGTGGTCGGGGGAGCGACCGGTGGCGAAGGCGTTGGGGACCATCGTGTCCGCGAAGGCGACGCGCGGCTTGGTCATGTCCGCCTGCTGGCACAGCCGGTCGACGAGGCTGTGCAGCTCCGGCGCCTGCTCCGGGCTGACCTCCCGCGCACCCATCGCGCGCATGGCGACGGAGTCGGAGAAGTACCACTGGAACCAGAAGATGCCCACGGACAGGACGAGCGCGACGATCGCGCCCCCGGCGCTCTGTCCCATGATCCACCAGATGGCGAGGATGAGGACCACGTACAGCAGTCCGTTGAGGAACATCGTGAGGCCCATCCGCGTGGACAGGCCTGCGTCCTTGGGGAATCGGGTCCGGGCCACTGATGCTCCTTCTGTGCGGTGCGGTATCCCGTCGCAGTGGGACGGGACGGGTGGGGGAGCGGTGACGCCGGAGGGCCGGATCCCCACGGGTCCGGCCCTCCGGCGTGCGTCAGGCTCCGTTGGGGATGAAGCCGTCGCCGTTCAGCAGCTCCCGGATGTCCTCCAGGGTGGCGTCCGCTGCGGGGACGACGACGTCGGATGCGCCCAGGTAGTCGTCTGCGACGGGGGTCGCCTTCTCGATGATGAACGTGTGCAGATCCGTGAGCGCCTGACGGACCGCGGCGTCGTCACCGCTGTCGAAGGCGGCCTCCACTCGGTCGTCGTAGCCCTGCAGGGCTGCCGACTCGACATCTGAGACGTCGAACTGGCCCTCGCCCATGATGCGGATGATCATGCCTGACCACCCGCCTGACCGGGCTGCTGCTGCGGCTGGTCCGTCGCGTCCGCGTCCGTCACCTGTGCGTCCTCCGCCTCGAGTGCGGCGCGGGGGGCGCTGCCGCCGGCAGGGAGTCCCTCGCGCATGCGCTGGAGCTCGATCTCGACGTCCTGATCCGAGGACAGCGAGTTCAGCTGGGCCGCGATGTCGTCCTGCGGGGTGCCGGACAGATCGTCCAGTGCGCCGGAGGCGATGAGCTCGTCGACGGCGCCGGCGCGCGCCTGCAGTGACGCGGTCTTGTCCTCCGCGCGCTGGATCGCCAGACCCACATCTCCGAACTCCTCGGAGATGCCGGTGAAGGCCTCCCCGATCTTCGTCTGCGCCTCTGCCGCGTTGTACGTGGCCTTGAGGGTCTCCTTGCGGGTGCGGAAGGAGTCGACTTTCGCCTGGAGTCGCTGGGAGGCGGTCGTGAGCTTCTGCTCCTCCTGCACGAGGTTCTGATGCTGGGCCTGCAGGTCACTGATCTGCTGGTTCAGGCCGGACTTGCGGGTCAGGGCCTCGCGGGCCAGGTCCTCGCGATTGACGTCCAGTGCCTTCTGCGCCTGGCCCTGCAGCTTGGACTGCTGCTGCTCGAGCTGCCCGATCTGCAGTTCGAGGCGCTTCCGGCTGGTCGCGACGTCCGCGACACCGCGGCGCACCTTCTGGAGGAGCTCGAGCTGCTTCTTGTACGAGTAGTCGAGGGTCTGGTTGGGATCCTCCATCCGGTCGAGGGCCTTGTCGGCCTTCGCCCCGAATATCGTCTTGATCCGCTGGAACATGCTCATGAGCGTGGGGTCTCCGTTCTGACGGCCCGCGGCATCCCAGAGAGGCGCCGCGGGCGGGCGCGAGCGATTCTCGCCACCACACTAGTCGCTGAGCCTGGCAATTCCCGTGGTCGTTCCACGATCCGTCCGCGCGGAGATCGCGGGGGTCCGTCGGGACGACCCGGCGGACCCCCCGCGGGTCACGGCTGGAACATGCGCGTGTTCGCGTCCTCGACCTCCTGGTACTGCTGGCCGGCCAGTCGGAGGGCCTCGTTGATCGAGCGCAGGGAATCGTGGACGGTCAGCTGCACGCCGCGCCACTCCTGGGCCGCGGCCTGGAAACCGGAGGACGCGGCGCCCTGCCACGTGTCCGCCAGTGAGGTGAGGTCGGCCAGCAGCGCGTCGACCAGCGCGGCGATGTCGTCGGAACGCGTCTGCGCGGTGGAGGCGGTGCTGAGAACGCGGTCGACGTCGACCTGGAACAGGGACATGGGTCCTCCCGGATGGGTGCTCGCCGTGGCGGGGCGAGGGGCACCAGCTCTTGGCGCCGCTCCCATGGTGCGGCGCATCCGCCCCGACCGTCCCGGGATCGGTGGCCTGTGGATCCCCAGCGCGCGTCCACATGCGGGGTGTACGCAACGCCGCGGTCTCCGTGCACGGCCTGTGGCCGTGCCGGAAGCGCTGCCGTCGACTCCACCCGGGCGCGTGGGAGAGGCGGGGCCCGTCTCGCCCGCGCGGGCGAGACGGGCCCCGGGGCCTGCCGGCGGACCTTCTGTCAGCGCAGCTCGAGCATCGCGGACAGGGTCTCCTCCTGCCCGCCCCGCACCACCGTGAACTCGACCGGTTCATCCGGCGTGGACGATCGGACGAGAGCCTGGAGGTTGACGCCGGAGTTCACCGGCTCGTCGCCCACCGCGATGATCTCGTCGTCCTCCTGGAAGCCCGCGGTCGCCGCCGGGGTGCCGTTCTCCACCGCGGTCACGCGTGCGGAGCCGCGGGTGATCCCGTCGACGCTCACGCTCGAGTTGACCATCGTGACGCCCAGCAGAGGGTGCTTGGCCTCGCCGGTCTCGATGAGCTGGTCCGCGATCGTCGTCGCCTGCTCGATCGTGATCGCGAAGCCGATCCCGATCGACCCGCTCTGCGCCTCGCTGGAGGTCGGATCGGACAGCGTCGCGGCGGACGAGTTGATGCCCACGACCTCGCCGTTGCCGTTCACCAGCGGGCCGCCGGAGTTGCCGGGATTGATCGCGGCGTCGGTCTGGATCGCGTTGGTGATCGTCATCGCGACCTCCTGCTCGCTCACGTCGCCGATGTTCTCCGTGGAGACGGGGCGGTTGAGCGCGGAGACGATTCCCGTGGTCACGGTGTCCGCGAGTCCCAGCGGGTTGCCCAGCGCCATGACCGGATCGCCCACGAACAGGTCGTCGGAGGCGCCGATGGGCAGCGGGGTGAGGTCCTCGGGGACCGTGTCGAGCTTGAGGACCGCGACGTCCGTCTCCGGGTCGCGGCCCACCAGGGTCGCGGGGATCATGCTGCCGTCGGACATCGCGACCTGCACCTCGCCCCCGTCCGTGTCCGCGGGTGCGACGACGTGGTTGTTCGTGACGACGTGGCCCTCCGCGTCGTCACGAAGCCGGAGCCCAGCCCGGACACTTCGCCGTCGACCCCCACCTGGATGGACGCGACGCCGGGCATCGTCTGGTCGGCGATCTGCGCCCAGTCCGGGGTCTCCGTCGACCGGTCGAGCGTCTGGTCGCCGGGGGCGGGCTCGTTCGGCTCCGTCTGCTCCTGCGCGACGGGGGAGGAGTCGCCGCTCAGCAGCCACGCGCCACCGCCGCCCAGCGCTCCGCCCACGATCGCGGCGGCCACGGCGGCGGCGATGAGCGCGCCCCAGCCGGGGCCTCGGCGGCGGGTTCCCGAATCCGGTCCCGCGGGCGGCAGCCCACCCGCGGGGAACGAATCCTGCGGGTACGGCGCACCATCGGCCGTGTGCGCGACGTCGCCCGGCTGCGGACCCTGCGACGGACCGGCGGCCGTGTGCGGGTGTTGTCCCCACTCCTGCGCACGCTGCTCGGTCGGCAGCCCGCCCGCCACCGCCCTTGCTGCCGCACCGTCTTGCCGCGGTCCACTCGCGTAGCGTGCGCCGGCCGGGCCGTAGGGGTTGGGCTTGCCGCTGCCGGTCGAGTCCTGTGCCTCATGGCCGATCTGCGGGACGATGGGCGGTAGCGTGCGGGCCCCGGGCGGCGGCGACGACGGGCGGCGGGGTGCCGCGTCGGGGAACGTCTGGCGTGAGTCGCTGGCCCGCCGGCCCGGCGCAGGAGCCTGCGCACCGGGATCGCGCGGGACTGCGGGTCGCGTCGGATCCGTGGGCTGACTCATGACTGGTCCTTTCGTGGGGTGGTCTGCGGGCCGGCCTGCGCGACCGGCATGCGAACCGAATCCGGTCCGGGGATGGGCAGGTCGACGCGGAACGTCGCGCCGCCTCCTGGGGTGGGGTGCACGCTGATGCGCCCGGAATGGGACTCGACGATCGCCTTGACGATCGACAGCCCCAGGCCCGAGCCTCCGGTGTCGCGCCCCCGCGAGGCGTCCAGCCGGTAGAAGCGCTCGAAGATCCGATGCGCGTGCTCCGGCGCGATGCCCTCGCCGTGGTCGCGCAGTTCGAAACGCACACGGCCGTAGGGGAACTCGGACAGGTCCTCGCCCAGTTCCAGCGGACCGGTCACGAACGGATTCGAGTGGGTCGCCTGGCCGACCGCGATCGCCTGCGAGTGCTCGTCCGTCGCCGAGGCCGCGCTCGCCCACCCGTTCACGGGTGCCTGGCCGTGCGGCGGGGTCACGGGTCCGGCCGGTGCCCCGTGCGGGGTCCCTGCGGCAGGAGTCTCCGCAGCCGGCGGTGCGGTGTCCGCGGCAGGTGCGGCAGCCTCGGCGGTGGGTTTCTGGGACCAGGGGGCGGGGAGCCGCAGGAACGAGGGGACGGGCGGGAAGCCGCGGCGGTCCTTCTTCCGGTCCTTCTTCTCCTCCGGGCGGTCGCTCTGCGCGGGAGCGGGCGCGGCGTACGTCTGGCCGGGCACGCCCACGGTGCCCACCGCGAACTCGATCGCGGAGCCCTCCTGGGTGTGCCGGACCGCATTGCCGGCCAGGTTCACGATGACCTGCCGCAGGCGGGCCTCCGCACCCAGGATCGTGGGAGTGGCTGGTGCATCCTCGCCGTGCAGGCCGATGAAGCTGATGTCCCGGTCCGGCGCCTGGGCCACGGCATCGGCCGCGCCGTCGCGCACCAGCTGGGTCATGTCGACCGGGCCGATCTCCGTGGGCCGGCGCTCGTCCATGCGGGCCAGCTGGACCAGGTCCTCGACGAGGACGGTCATGCGCTTGGCCTCGGACTCCATCCGCTGCATCGCCTGCCCCACCTGGTCCGGATCCGTGATCGCGCCCTGGCGGTAGAGCTCCGCGTAGCCGCGGATCGTCACGAGCGGCGTGCGCAGCTCATGCGAGGCATCGGACACGAACTGACGGATCCGCTTCTCCGACCGCTTGCGGCCGTCGAAGGAGTCCTCGATGTGGCCCAGCATCGTGTTGAGGGCGGCGGACAAGCGGCCCAGCTCCGTGTCCGCCGGATAGGAGGGCACGCGTTGGGACAGGTCGCCGGCGGCGATCTTCGAGGCCGTGTTCTCGATGTCGTGCAGGGGTCGGAACGTGTTCGTGATCGCGAAGTAGCCGATCCCCGCCACCAGCGCGAGCGCCAGCATGCCGATGCCCAGCACCGTGTTGCGGGCGCGCTCGCCCACGGCGTCGATGTCCTGGTCGAACGGCACCGCGATCGCGACGATGAGCTGGGAGTTCTCGACCCGCAGCGCGCGCACCCGCCACTGCGAGGCGGTGCCGTCCGTCGTGAAGGGCGCCCCGCGCAGGGCGGTGACCGCCTGGTCGTCGATGACCGGCAGCAGCGGCTTGTTGTCCTCGACGGGGGAGACGGGGGCGTAGACCTCCGAACCCTCGCTGTCGTAGAACTGGACGTAGTACGTGCCCGGCAGCAGCTGCCGCAGCGACTCCTCCGTGGGCGACACGTCACCCGTGCCGGCCAGCGGCGACGGCGTCACGACCGTCTCCGCCGCCTGGATCGCGAGCGCCTCCGAGGCCTGGATCAGCTGCGCGTCCGTCCGGTCGATGAGGCTGGACCGCAGGTTCTCCAGCACCCATGCGCTCGTCCCGGACAGCACCACGAGCATGAGGGTCATCATGATCGTGAGGAGCTTCGCGGTGAGGGACCACTCGTCCCACAGCACACGACGGCGGCGCTTGACGTGGCGATTCACAGGGGGCGGTGCTCCCTCCCGCGCGGATGGGCGGCGGGGGTCACTTCGACTCGGAGGTCCGCAGCATGTAGCCCACGCCGCGCTTCGTCTTGATCATGGGGGTCCAGTCCAGCTCGATCGGATTGCCGGCCTCGTCCTGGGTGGGGGCGACGTCGATCTTGCGACGCAGGTAGGAGATGTAGGACTCGACGATGCCGGTGTCGCCGCCGAAATCGTACTCCCACACGTGGTCGAGGATCTGCGACTTCGACAGGACGCGGTTCGCGTTCAGCATGAGGTAGCGGAGCAGCTTGAACTCCGTGGGGGACAGGTCGATGAGGATGCCGCCGCGGCGGACCTCGTGCGTGTCGTCGTCCAGCTCCAGGTCGCCCACCTCGATGACGGCCGACTCCTCCTCCTCTGCGCTGTGCGTGCGGCGCAGCACGGCGCGGATGCGGGCGACGACCTCCTCGAGGCTGAAGGGCTTCGTGACGTAGTCGTCGCCGCCCACCGTCAGGCCGGTGATCTTGTCCGAGGTGTCGTCGCGGGCCGTGAGGAACACGACGGGGATGTGCTTGCCGGCCTGGCGCAGGCGACGGGTCACCGCGAAGCCGTCCATGTCCGGGAGCATGACGTCGAGGACGAGGAGGTCGGGGTCCTTCTGCTCCGCGATGCGCAGCGCGTCCGTGCCGTTCGCGGCGGAGAGGACGTCGAAGCCCGCGAAGCGCAGGCTGGTGGAGAGGAGTTCGCGGATGTTGGGCTCGTCGTCCACGACGAGCAGGGTCGCTTCGAATTCGGGGTTCGGGTTCTGATGCGAGGTCGTCATGAATCAAGTGTGACGATCAAGTCTGGAAGTCTCCTGGATCTCGCCTGAATGCGATTGTGCGGCTCATCACACTCTGGTAGCGGCGAAGGAGTCCGCGGAAGCGCGCTCCCAGTCCTGCGTCCAGGGCGCGGGGGCGTCGGTCAGGAGCTGGCCGGGGCGCAGCCAGTCGGTCAGCTCCGCGTAGGACACGACCCGGGTCTGCGAGATGCGGCGCATGAGCATGGACCGGTCCAGCTCGTGGGGACCGCGGGCGCCCAGGGTCGCGATGAGCTGGGCGACCTCCGTGACCGTCGCGCGGTGGTAGCGGAAGACGCGCTCGCCCTTCGACACGGGATCCAGGCCGCGCGTGAAGCGGGGATCCTGCGTCGCGATGCCGGTGGGGCAGTGGTCCGTGTGGCACTTCTGCGCCTGGATGCAGCCCACCGCCATCATCATGGGGCGGGCCGCCAGGCAGAAGTCCGCGCCCTGGATGAGGCGGCGGACGATGTCGTGGCCGCTGGCCACCTTCCCCGCCGCGCCGACCCGGATGCCGTCCCGCAGGCCCGCGCCCACCAGGGCCTCGTGGAGGACGGTGAGCCCCTCCGTGAGCGGGGTGCCCATGTGGTCCTGGTACTCCAGGGGCGCGGCGCCGGTGCCGCCCTCCGCGCCGTCGACGATGATGAAGTCCGGACGGATGCCGGTGTCCCTCATCGCCTTGCACAGGGCCAGCACGTCCCGGCGGGTGCCCACGCACAGCTTGAAGCCCACGGGCTTGCCGTCGGAGAGGCGACGGAGCTCGCCGATGAACTCCAGGAGCTCGCGCGGCGTGGAGAAGGCGGAGTGCGCGGGTGGGGAGATGCAGTCCTGGAAGGCGCGGACCCCGCGGATCTGCGCGATCTCCTCCGTGACCTTGGGGGCCGGAAGGACGCCGCCCAGCCCCGGCTTCGCCCCCTGCGAGAGCTTGAGGGTGATGAGTCTGATCTGCGGCAGGAGCGCCTTCTCCCGGAAGGCCTCCGGCGAGAAGCGCCCGTCCGCGGTGCGGCAGCCGAAGTAGCCGCTGCCGAACTCCCAGCCGATGTCCGCGCCGCTGTCCAGGTGGAACTGCGTGAGCCCGCCTTCGCCGGTCTCGTGGAGGAATCCGCCCTTCGCGGCGCCCGCGCCCATCGCCTTGACCGCGTTGGCGGAGAGGGAGCCGTAGCTCATGGAGGAGATGTTGAAGAGGCTCGCGTCGTACGGCTGCGTGCAGTCGGGGCCGCCGATGCGCACGCGGTGCTCCTCCGCGGCGAGGGGTGCCGGCGCGATCGAGTGGGTGAGGAACTCGTAGCCGGGCTGGCGCACCTCCAGCTCCGTGCCGAAGCTCTTGACGGACGGGCGGCCCTCCGAGCGGTCGTAGATGAGGGCGCGGACATCCCGATCGAAGGGCTTGCCGTCCCAGTTCCGCTCGATGAAGTACTGCTGGATCATGGGGCGGACCTCCTCCAGGAGGAAGCGCGCGTGACCCAGGAGCGGGAAGTTCCGCAGGATCGAATTGCGGGGCTGGAGGAAATCGACGACCGCGATGACGGTCAGCGCCAGGCCCACGGCTGCCAGAACCCACCACCAGGGGCTGATGGCGATCGCCAGGACGATCCCCAGGGTGAGGAGGAGGGCGGGGGCTGCGGCGAAGACCAGGAGTGCCATTCGTTCAGGGTAGCGACCCGCGCGCACGGATCCGGGGACGTCAGCCGGAGGGGCCGTCGTCGGCCATCCGCGCGCGGAAGGCCGCCACGTGCGTGCGGTTCGCGCAGTTTCCGCGGTCGCAGAACCGCTTGGACCGGTTGCGCGAGAGGTCGACGAAGAGCGCGCCGCACCCGGTGGCCGCGCAGGTGCCGAAGCGCGAGGTCTCCCCGTCCAGGACGACGTCCGCCAGTGCGACGGCGACGTCCGCCGCTGTGCGCTCCGCGATCCCCGCTTCATCGGGGACGGCGTGCAGGTGCCAGTCCCAGTGGTCGTGCTTCCGCAGCTGAGGCAGGGCGCGCGTCTCCGTGAAGAGCTCGTTGGCCAGGCGTGCTACGCGGGCGGCCCGTGCGTCGTCGGCGGGGTCGTCCGGTGCATCCGCCAGGGTCGCGCGCAGGCGGCCGCGCAGATCGTGCAGGTGGTCAATGTCCGTGTCGCCGATCCGGATGGGCGGTGAGAAGGAGTGGTCGATCGCGAAGGTGCGCACGTCCGCCAGCGTGGACAGCGTCTCCCCGTCGTGATCGGAGTTCACGAGCTGGGTGATGAGCGTGAGGATCGACCGGGTGTGGACGGAGAGCGACATGGCGTCGATGGTGCCACGGATTGACGTCGAATGTAAGGACCATCTCGCACTTGACTCATGACGACGCGATTGTGTGCAATGGAGGCGTCCCCGCTCGCGCAGGAGCCGGGATCGCCCCGATGCGCGACGACCGTCGGGGCCGACGCGCGGGAGAGGAGTGCGCATGTCAGACACCGCAGTGCGGACGGACACCCCACCGGCGGCGACGCTGAATCGCACCGTCCTGGGCATCGGACTGGTGCTGGCCTCCGCGTTCTTCTTCGCGGCCTCAGGCCCGTTCGCCAAGGCGATGTACGCGGAGGACTGGTCGCCGGGCGCGGTCGTCCTGCTGCGGCTGTCCGGCTGCGCGGTCGTGCTGCTGGTCCCCACGCTCGTGTCGCTGCGCGGACGCTGGCGGGAGGTGCTGCGGGGATGGCGGACCGTCGTGTCCTACGGGGTCGTGTCGATGGCCGGCGTGCAGCTGCTGTACTTCCTGGCGGTCGAACACCTGGCCGTGTCCGTGGCGCTCCTGCTGGAGATGACCGCGCCGCTGCTCATCGTGTTCTGGCTGTGGGCGACGACCCGCATCCGCCCGGCGACCGTCACCTTCATCGGCATGGCCGTCTCCCTCGCGGGACTCCTGCTGGTGCTGGACCCCGGCGGTGGAGCGCTCTCCCTCCAGGGCGTCGTCTTCGCGCTGGGTGCCGCAGTGTGCCTGGCCAGCTACTTCCTCGTCTCCGCGAAGGTGGAGGTCGACATCCCGCCGGTGGCGCTCACGGGTTTGGGGATGATCGTCGGCACGGTCGTTGTCGCCGTCGTGCTGCTGACGGGAGTCATCCCGGCGGACTTCGCGACCTCGGACGTCCAGCTGGGGACCGCGCACTTCCACTGGTCCGTGCCGATCGCCGTCATCATCCTTATGACCGCCGGCGCCTACGTGACCGGCATCCTGGGACTGCGGATGGTCGGTGCGACCGTGGGGTCGTTCGTCAACCTCACGGAGGTGCCGTTCTCCGTCATCGTCGCGTGGCTGATCGTCGCAGAGCTGCCCACGACGATCCAGATGTACGGCGGTATCGGGATCGTCGCGGGCGTCGTCTTCATCAAGTGGGGCGAGGTGCGGCAGGAGAAGCGCATCCAGCGCCGTGCAGTCCTGCTGTCCGACCCCGCGACGGGTCCGCTCACGATCGTCGAGACGGAAGAGCTCGAGGGCGGGGCGGACGAGACCGGAGGGTCGTACGACGCACACGGGATCGGCGGTCGCGCACGAGTCGAGTGAGGTGCTCAGGCGGCGCCGGACTCCCGCAGCTGCGCGATCTGCTCCGGCGTCCGTCCCAGCTCCGTGAGCAGCGCATCCGAGTGCTGGCCCACGGCCGGGATCGGGTCCATGCGGTAGTCGACATCCGAGTGGGTCACCGGCGGCAGGAGCATGTCGATCGGTCCGGCCGGGGTGTCGACCGGCTGCCAGCGGTCGCGGGCGAGGAGCTGGGGGTGCTGTGCGACCTCGGTCATGTCCCGCTGGCGCGCGTGCGCGACCTGGGCCTCGAGGAGCAGGGCCTGGCATTCCTCGCCGGTGAGGTCGGACAGCTTGGTCGTGATGACGGTCTCCAGCTCCTCGCGGTGGGCGAAGCGCTGCGGGGCGCTGTCGAAGCGGGGGTCGACGGCGATCGCCGGATCACGGAGTGCCACCGCGCAGAAGCGCTCCCATTCGCGTTCGTTCTGGATCGCGAGCACGATCTCCGTGCCGTCGCCGCACGTGAAGGTCCCGTAGGGGGCGATCGCGGAGTGCGAGGTGCCGGCACGGACCGGACGGGTGCCGCCGTAGCGGGTGAAGTAGAGGGGGAAGCCCATCCACTCGACGAGCGAGTCGAAGAGGCTGATCTGCAGGGTCGCGCCCTCGCCGGTGCGCTCGCGGTCGTAGAGCGCGGTGAGGATGGAGGAGAACGCGTACATGCCGGCGGCGATGTCCGCGGTGGAGATCCCGGTCTTCGCGGGGTGCTCCTCCGTGCCGGTCACGGAGAAGAGCCCTGCCTCCGCCTGGACGAGGGCGTCGTAGGCCTTCATCGGGGTGTACGGGCCGTCCGCGCCGTAGCCGGAGACCGACGCGTGGATGAGGCGCGGATTGCGCTCACGCAGCCGGTCCGCACCCAAGCCCAGGCGCTCAGCTGCACCGGGCGCGAGGTTCTGGAGGAAGACGTCCGCGGAGTCGATGAGCTCGTCCATGATGCCGGCCGCCTCCGGCGACTTGAGGTCGAGCGTGAGGCTCTCCTTCGACCGGTTGATCCACACGAAGTGGCTCGACATCCCCTGGACGGTCGTGTCGTAGCCGCGGGCGAAGTCGCCAACCCCGGGTCGTTCGATCTTGATGGCCCGGGCACCCAGGTCGGCGAGCTGGCGGGCGGCGAACGGGGCCGCGACGGCCTGCTCGCAGCTGATGACGGTGATGCCCTCGAGCGGGCGGGCGCTGGACACGCGATGCCTCCGATTCCGTGCGGGACGGGTGCGGTTGTGGTGGGTGCGGGGCAGGGGCCCTGCCCCGCGGGGTGGTTCCACCGTACGCTTCCGAGTCTCACCGCAGAGTGACGGCGAGCTCGACCGTCCAGTCCTCGGCCGAGGTTCCGGTCGCCGTCTGCCGGATGTCCGGAACATCGCGGATGTCGGTGGTCCCGGCGTGGTGGGCGTAGGCGTCGAGCAGCGCGACCATGGCCGGGTGGATGACGCCCTCCGGCAGTTCTGCGCTGTCGCCCGGCCATACCGCGCACAGCTCCACTCGCGCTGGAAGCTCACCGGCCTCGACGCCGTCCCCTCCCCAGTCCGGAGGCAGGGTGTGGGGGACCGGCAGACAGCAGAGGAGGTCGACCGTCTCCCGATCGGTCGCCCGCATCGTGATCCACAGGGGGCCGGAGGGCACGATCCCGTCCTCCGCGAGCGCCCGCATGAGGTCGAGGGTGGCCTGCTCGGCGTCGTCGTTCGTGTCCTCGTACGATCCGGGCTCAGCTGTCGCGGGATCGATCGGGACCTGCAAGGCGGTCGCGACGAACGGCTGAGCGGGTCTGACACGTTCGACGGTCTGGACGGGACGAGTGAGCGACTGCACGATCGCCACAGCTCGCGCGTGTGCCCGGTCCTCCTCGAGCCGCGCGGCCAGCACGTTCGCGCGATGGGCTTCCAGTGCCCCGATGGGCACGGCACCGGCGGCGGGGTCGCTGGGGGTCGACCCCGCCGCTGTCGCCGCCTCCGGGACGGGGACACCCGCATCACGCAGCGTCTTGAGGGTCACGCCGGCGCGGACCTGGTCCTCTCCGTACTTCCGGTAACCGTTGACGGGGTCGACCGCGGCGGGAATCAGGATCCCGCGTTCGTCGTAGTGCCTCAGGGCCTTGACGCTCAGCCCGGTGAGGGCGGCGAACTCTCCGATGTTCATCATGGGACCAGCGTGGGGCCTCTCCTCAGGGGAGGGTCAAGAGCGGGTTCGGCACCCGCGTCACCGCGTCTCGATCGTGTACGCGTAGCCCTGTTCGGTGAGGAAGCGGCGGCGGTGGCCGGCGAAGCGCTCGTCGACGGTGTCCGCGGTCACGACGGTGTAGAAGGTCGCGGCCTCCGCGTGCGCCTTGGGGCGCAGGATCCGGCCCAGGCGCTGCGCCTCCTCCTGCCGGGACCCGAAGGCGCCGGACACCTGGATGGCGACCGAGGCCTCGGGCAGGTCGACGGAGAAGTTCGCCACCTTCGACACGACGAGGACGCGCACCCGGCCGGCACGGAAGTCCGCGTACAGCTCCTCGCGCTCCCGCTCCGGCGTCTTGCCGGTCAGGACGGGCGCGCCCAGCGCCTCGCCCAGCTCCTCGAGCTGATCGATGTACTGCCCGATCACCAGGATCTGCGACTCCGGGTGCTCTGCGACCAGCTGCCGCACGACCGGCACCTTCGTGTCCGCGGTCGCGGCCATCCGGTAGCGGTCCTCGCCCTCCGCGCTGCCGTACGCCCGCCGCATGTCCGACGCCAGCGGTACGCGGATCTCGTGGCAGGTCGCGGACGCGATGAACCCGTCGCGCTCGATCTCCTTCCACGGCACCTCGAACTGCTTGGGGCCGATGAGCGAGAACACCTCGTCCTCGCGCCCGTCCTCCCGCACCAGCGTCGCGGTCAGCCCCAGTCGCCTGCGGGCCTGCAGGCTGGCCGTCAGCCGGAAGACCGGCGCGGGCAGCAGGTGCACCTCGTCGTAGACGACCAGGCCCCAGTCGCGCGCGTCCAGCAGCTCCAGGTGCAGGTAGGAACCCTTCCGCCGAGTCGTGAGCACCTGGTACGTCGCGATCGTGACGGGCCGGATCTCCTTGACGGACCCCGAGTACTCCCCGATCTCGTCCTCCGTCAGCGTCGTCCGCCGCAGCAGCTCCGCCTTCCACTGCTTCGCGGACACGGAGTTCGTCACGAGGATGAGCGTCGTCGTCGACACCCGCGCCATCGCGGCCGCCCCCACGATCGTCTTCCCCGCCCCGCACGGCAGCACGACGACGCCGGACTCGCCGGCCAGGAACGTGTCGACCGCCCGCTGCTGGTAGGGCCGCAGCGACCACGCCTGCGGGTCATCGCCCGCTGCACCGGACGACCCCGCGCCCGAGGCCGTGTCCGTCTGCCCGGGACCGGTCCCGTCCGCGTCCGGCCCGGCCCCCGGGATCCCGCCCGTCCCTGTCCCGTCCGCGCCGTCCGGCTCATGCGACTCGTGAGCCAGGGCCATACGGTGTGCCTCGCCGTCGACGTACCCGGCGCGGTCCGCGACCGGATGGCCCAGCTTCAGCAGGACGTGCTTGAGCTCCCCGCGCTCGGACGGATGCACGGTCACCGTCGCCTCGTCGATCCGTGACCCAGTCTTCCCCGCCAGGTCCGGCTGCTCCAGCAGGTGCGCCAGCAGTGCCGCGTCCGTCGATTCGAGCACGAGCCCGTGGACGGGGGACTGGTGGAGGGTGAGGACGCCCCACCGGTCCATGACGTCGACGATGTCGAGCAGCAGCGCGTGCGGCACCGGGTGCTTCGCGTAGTCCAGCAGGACGTCCACGACGGATTCCGCGTCGTGCCCGGAGGCCCGCGCGTTCCACAGCCCCAGCGGCGTGATCGTGTACGTGTGCACGTGCTCGGGCGTCTTCGACAGCTGCGCGAACGGGGCGATCGCGATCGCCGCCTCAGCCGCGTCCGGGTGGTCGGACTCCAGCAGCACCGTCCGGTCGGACTGCACGATGAGGGGGCCGCCCGTCATGAGGCGCTCCTGCCCGCCCAGGCCCTGCCCGTCCTGCGTCATCCGGTCATTCTCCTCACGTCTGTGCCACCCGTTCGCGTCTGTGTCACCGGCTCATGTCTGCGCCGCCGGCCGCACGCGCACGATCCGCGCGAGCGACACCCGCAGCGAGGTCCCGGTGTCCGTGCGCGCCACCAGCCGCCCGCCGGTGACGGTCTGCGGCACGACCCGGACCGTCCGGTGCGTGCCGTCCGAGGTCGTGACGGTCAGGTCGACCGCCGTGCCCGTCGCCGCCGCCTCGCCCAGCTCCGCGAGCACCGCGTCGAGGGCGCCGCCGCTGTCCGCATCGTCGGCTCCCGGACCAACGGCCCCGCCGCTCCCGGTATTCCCCGCGCTCGCCCCGGTGTCACCGGTGCCGGAGGCCGCCGAGGCCGCACCGCCGCTGCGGTCCGCTCCCGTCCCAGCCCGGTCGCCCGCACCACCGGACCCGTCCGACCGTTCGGCGCCCGCGCCACCGCGACCCCTCGCACCAGCGCGACCACCGGCCCGCCCACCGGCACCGCCGCGCGCGCCCACCTGTCCTCCCGCCTGCGTCGCGATGAGCGCCTCGGTCCAGCTCTCCACCCGCTCCGCCGGCACCCGTGTCGTCCGGACCGTGGGCGCGGGCACCGGACTGGGGGACGGGGCGCGCGTGCCGGCCGGGTCCTGGGCGGAGGAGTCCACGACGAGGACCGGACGGTCCTCCGTCTCGAGGAGGACGCTCACCCGGTCCGAGGACGCCTCCGCGATCGCGACCGTGGGCGCCAGCCTGCGCAGCCCCAGCGCGGCGGCGGCCGGATCCTCGAGGATCACGTCCAGGTCAGCCGGGTCGTCGACGAGGACGACGGACCGCGCCCGTGCCACCCGTACCCGGTGCAGGCGGGCGCCGGCGGCGGTGATCATGTGCTCGAGCGTCGTGGGGATGCCCGTGCTGGAGACGTCCTGCAGCACCGCGCGGATCGAGTCAACCGTCTCCCCGGCCCGCAGTCCACGGGTCACAGATTCGTCCGTGAAGCGGTAGACCGTCCCCTGGCCGCGGGTGTCGACGTCCGCGATCCGCTCCAGCTGCATCTGCACCGCGTGGTCGAGCGGGCCGAACGCCACGCCTGTGAGATCGGACTGGAGGGTGACCGTCGACTCGAGCGGGGGCAGCGCCGCGGCGACCGCCTCGATCAGCGCGGCCGGCGGTCCCGCCGCGAGGCCCTCCCGGTGCCCCAGGACGTCGTCCGGGTCGTCGCGGTCGACGATCCACTGCGCCGCAGCCTCTCCGAACGCGGTGAGCGCGTGGTCCCGGGACCGTCCCAGCGGGGAGGCGGTGAGACCGAAGAACTCCGTCTCCGTCAGCACCTGGTCGACCTCGTCCGCGGACACCGCCTCGAGCAGCGGATGGGTGTATCCCAGCAGCGCGACGAGGTCGTCCTGGGACACGGCGGAGCCGGCACCGTCGCCGTCCGCGCGCGCTCCCCGACCCGCGCCCGTGCTCTGCGCCGCGCGCAGCAGGGTCACGAGGACCAGCCGGCGCAGCTCCAGGATCTGAGGGCGCGCAGTGTGGAAGCCCGCGAACGCCGTCCGCGCCCGCTCGTCGCGGCCCAGCAGATGGATGCGCTCGCCCGCCGGCGTCGAACCCGCCAGCACGTGCGCGATGCCCACGGGGTGCGTGAGCCACGCCGTCAGGAGGTCCGCCCACACCTGCGCGCGGGGTGCACGCGCCGCCTGGTCGAACTCCGCCGTGGGCTTCCACTGCGGGTCCGCCGGGTCGCGCGTCGTGGACAGCCAGCCCAGCGCCGCCGCCAGCTCCGCCACGAGGGCGAACTGCCCGGCATCCGCACCCGCCGCCCGCGCCAGGGTCTGCGCATCGCGACGGCTCACGCCGCCGCTCACCAGCTGGGGCACGTCCCGGTGGGCGAACTCCGCGACCGCTGTGAGCGCCAGGGCCGTCGCCGAGGCCGCCCCGGCTCCCTGCGCGTTCTCCCGCAGGGCCGCGGAGACGGGGGAGACGGCCAGGGGCCGGGGATCGCGGGCGGACTCCCACGGCTGCGGGGTCGCGCGGGCGGCGGCCGTCACCGGCAGGAGACCGCCCGCCTCCGGCTGCACGCGGAAGCCCGCGGCACGCGCAGGGTCGCCGCCGTCGGCCGGCCACAGCAGACCGGCGCGGACACCGGACTCCAGGGCGGCCTCGGCAGCGGGGGTGAGGGCCGCGGCCAGCAGCTCCTGCCGGTCGACGACGGGGGAGACGCGGGCGAGGACGGCGGCGCGGTGGACGATGCGCAGAGCCGCGGCGTCCAGGGATTCGAGACCCCGGGCGACCGCCGCGCGCGAGGCGGCCAGCGCGGCCAGCCGCGCCAGATCGGTCACATCGGTGCGCAGCAGATCGGTGCGCGTCGCGATGAGCGCGCGCAGGACGGGCAGGGGTGCGGCGCGCAGCCAGGCGGCGAAGGACGGCGACTCGGGCATCCTCCCCATGGTAGTCGGGACAGTCGGATCCGGTCCGGCCCCGGCGCCCACGACCCGTCTGCGCGGGGCTATCATGGTGGGCGGAAACCGGTCGATCGCAGGAGGAGGTGCCCCATGGCAGCGCAGACGCAGAGACCCCCGGGCGCCGTCCTGGGCACGGTCGCGGCGGTGCTCGCACTGGCCGGATTCGCGTGCCTCACCGCGGTCGTCATCGCGGGACTGGCGGGCGGGGCGATCGCCCCGGTCTTCACGTGGCTGGGAATGATCCTGCTTCCGCTCGCATTCCTCGTGATGCTGGCGGTCCTGCTGCAGGGCATCGCGCATCGCAGCCGCGCGAGCCGCGTCGCCGCGGACCTCTAGACCGCACGAGCGCCACAGCCCCGCACTCCCGGCCCCAGCCCCGCAGTCCCGGACCCGCCCGCCTCGCGGAAGCGGAGGGACCGCACCCCCACACACACCCCTGACACAGGACGGTCGCGCCCCGTCCGCGAAAGGATCGACATGCCCACAGGACGCGTCAAGTGGTTCGACCCCGCGAAGGGCTTCGGCTTCGTCACCGCGGAGGACGGCGAGCAGGTCTTCCTGCACGCCTCCTCCCTGCCCGACGGCGCCGAGGTGGGCCCCGGCACCCGCCTCGAGTTCGACATCGTCGACGGCCGCCGCGGCAAGCAGGTCCTCAAAGCCCACATCCACGAGGCCCCGGCCCGGGTCCGCCGCAATCCCAAGAAGACGGCCTCGATGATCGAGGACGTCATCCGCCTGCTGGAGGACACGTCCGCCGGACTGCAGCGCGGGCGGTACCCTGATGAGGGGCACTCCCGCCGCGTCGCGGAGGTGCTCCGCGCAATCGCAGACGACCTGGAGGGCTGATGTCCGGACTGTTCGACCGCTGGATGGCGTCCCTGACGGACGCCGCGCCGGCCGATGCGGACCCCGCAGAGGCGGCACCCGCCGCTGACGCCGTGCCCCAGGCCGCGGAGGCGGAGCAGGCTGCGACCGCACAGGCCGCCCCCGCCCGTCCTGCCCGCCGGCAGGCGCCGCCCGTGCTCGACACGGTCCTCGTCGACGCGGTCGACGTGGCGCGCAGCGCCATCACCGAGGTCGCGGGCGAGTCCGAGGTGGGCGCCCACCTGGGCGCCGTCGCCGAGGGCACCCGCCTCGTCACCCACAGCTTCGCATGCACGAACCCCGCCTATCGCGGCTGGCACTGGATCGCCGTCCTGGCGCGAGCGCCCCGGTCCAAGAAGGCGACGGTCTGCGAGACCGCGCTGCTGCCGGGCGCGGATGCGCTGGTCTCCCCGGCGTGGGTCCCGTGGGAGGAGCGCCTGGAGCCCGGCGACATGGGCCCGCAGGACGTGCTGCCCCGCGCGGAACACGACCCCAACCTGGAGCTGGGACTCGAGCAGGTCGACGTCCACACCGGTGACGACATCGACCAGGTGCCCAACTTCGAGTTCGGCCTGGGCCGCACCCGTGTCCTCTCCCGCGAGGGGCTGTCGAACGCGGCGAAGCGCTGGGCGGATTCCGACGCGGGACCGGACGGCGAGTTCGCCCGCAAGTCCCGCGGCCAGTGCTCCACGTGCGGCTTCCTCCTGCCCATCGCCGGCAGCATGCGGACGCGGTTCGGCGTGTGCGCCAATGAGTGGGCGCCGTTCGACGGACGCATCGTCGCGCTGGACTCCGGCTGCGGTGCGCACTCGGAGACGGACGTGCCGCAGCAGTCGCAGCACACCGCGCAGGCCGTCCTGGACGACTTCGCCGACGAGCTCGACCTCGTCGATCTGGCCCCGCAGGCCCAGGAGGCGCACTCCCGCAGATGAGCTCCATGTTCCGATCGCTCGCGGAGCCCAACTACCGCCGCTGGTTCGGCGGGGCTCTCGTGTCGAACACCGGAACGTGGATGCAGCGCACCGCGCAGGACTGGATCGTCCTCACCCAGCTGACCGATGAGGACGCGACCGCGCTGGGCATCTGCATGGCGCTGCAACTGGGCCCGCAGCTGCTCCTCTTCCCCATCGCCGGCAGTCTGGCCGACCGGTTCCGTCGGCGGTGGATGCTCCTCGCCACGCAGGTCCTGCAGGGTTCGATGGGCCTCATCCTCTTCGCCCTGACCGTGACGGACGTGATCGTCCTGTGGCACGTCTACCTCCTGGCGCTGTCCCTGGGCATCGTCGCGACGTTCGACGCGCCGGTGCGGCAGGCGTTCGTCTCCGAACTGGTGGGCGAGAAGCTGCTGCCCAACGCCGTCTCCCTCAACTCCGCCTCCTTCAACACCGCCCGCATGCTGGGCCCCGCGGTGGCCGGCGTCCTCACCGCCTCCCTGGGCGCCTCGCTCGTCTTCCTGCTGTCCGGCCTGGCCTTCGCCGCGACCGTCACAGTCCTGCTGTCGCTGGACGGCGCCTCCCTGCGGTCGCCGTCCCGCGAGACCCGCCGAGGCCCCGGCCGGGGGATCGGGGGCGGCTTCCGGTACCTGCGCACCCGTCCGGACATCCTCGTCGTCCTGGGGATCCTCTTCGTCGTGTCGACGTTCGGCATCAACTTCAACATCTACACCGCGACGATGGCGCGCATGGAGTTCGACCGCGACGCCAGCGGGTTCGGCCTGCTCAACTCCGTCCTGGCGGTGGGGTCGCTGACCGGCGCGCTGCTGGCCGCCCGCCGGGAGCGGCCGCGCCTGCGGACGGTGTTCTGGGGCGCCGGTGCGTTCGGGGCGGCCTGCGCGGTCTCCGGCCTCATGCCCACGTACGTCTCGTTCGCCATCGTCCTCACGACGGTGGGACTGTCCTCGATCACCATGCTGACGGCGGCCAACGCCTACGTGCAGTCGACGACCCCGGCCGGCGTGCGGGGCCGGGTCATGTCGATCTACCTCGCGGTGGTGCTGGGCGGTGCGCCGCTGGGCGCCCCGTTCGTGGGGTGGGTCGCGAACGAGCTGGGAGCCCGCGCGGCGCTGGGCGTGGGGGCGGCCTCGGGCGCGGTGGGATTCCTCATCGGCGTCGTCTGGATGATGTCCGCGAAGCATCTGCGCGTCCGCTACGTCCGCCGGTCGCGCCGGTTCATCCGTCTCAGCTACGACGGCCGCGCCCCGCGGACGTGAGCGCGGGACACGTCACAGATCCATCACAGTGAGCGGTCCCGGTCCGGACCCGGTGCGACCGGCGGCGGACCTCCGTAGACTCGGACCCGCGCAGTCGCGACCAGAACGGAGCCTTCCCCATGACCGCAGACATCGTCGTCACCGTGCTCGCCGCCCTGGCGATGCTCGTGGGCATCGTGGGGATCGTCGTCCCCGTCCTGCCGGGATCCGCGACGATCGCGGTCGCGGCGCTCGTGTGGGCGATCGTCATCGGGACCGGGGCGGGCTGGTCCGCGTTCGCAGCGATCACTGTCCTCGTGGCGCTGGGCATGGCGGCCGGCTGGGTGCTGACCGGCCGGCGGCTCAAGGAGCGGGGCATCCCCAACCGGTCGCTGCTGATCGGCGGGGTGCTGGCGGTCGTGGGCTTCTTCGTCGTCCCCGTCGTGGGACTGCTGCTGGGCTTCGTCGCGGGCCTGTGGGCCGCGGAATGGAAGCGCCTGGGCGACCCGCGTCAGGCCTGGGACAGCAGCTGGGCGGCCCTCAAGGCCGCCGGCATCGGCATCCTCATCGAGTTCTCCTGCGCCGCCCTGGCGCTGGCCGTCTTCACCGGCACCGTCATCCACCACTTCGTGACGACGGTGCCGGCCTGACGGTTGCTCAGGCAGTGGCGCCCCACTGCTCCAGGACGTGGTCGATGCACTCCAGCAGCGCGCGCACGTCCGCGGGTTCGACCGCGGTGAACGTCGCGATGCGCAGCTGGTTGCGGCCCAGCTTGCGATAGGGCTCCACATCGACGATGCCGTTGGCGCGCAGGACGGACGCCAGTGCGGCCGCGTCGACGGTGTCCGCGAAGTCGATCGTCGCGACGACCGGCGAGCGATCGGCCGGGTCCGCGACGTACGGCGAGGCGACGGGGGAGTCCTCCGCCCACGCGTAGACGAGACCGGAGGACTCCGCGGTGCGCGCGCCGGCCCACGCGAGTCCGCCCTGGGCGTTCATCCACTCGATCTGCTCCGCCAGCAGGATGAGCGTCGCGAGTGCCGGGGTGTTGTACGTCTGGTTCTTCCGGGAGTTCTCCAGCGCCGTCAGGAGGTTGAGCGATTCGGGGATGAACCGATCCGTGGCGGCGATCTCCTCGACGCGGGCCAGCGCGCGGGGGGACAGGAGGGCGACCCACAGTCCGCCGTCGGAGGCGAAGTTCTTCTGCGGTGCGAAGTAGTAGACGTCCGTCTGCGCGATGTCGACGGGGATGCCGCCGGCGGCGGAGGTCGCGTCGATGACGACGAGCGCGTCGTCCGCGATGCCCGCCGGACGCTCGATGGTCGTCGCGACGCCCGTCGAGGTCTCGTTGTGCGGCCACGCGTACACGTCGACGGATTCGTCGACCTGCGGCAGGGCGGACGTGCCGGGGGCCGCGTCGACGACGAGCGAGTCCTCGAGGAACGGCGCTGTCCGCGTCGCCTTCGTGAACTTCGAGCCGAACTCCCCGAACTGCGCGTGCGAGGCGCGCGAGCGGACGAGGCCGAACGTCGCCGCGTCCCAGAAGGCCGTAGAGCCGCCGTTGCCCAGGACGACCTCGTAGGCGGACGGCAGGTCGAAGAGCTGTGCGAGCCCCTCCCGCACGCGGCGCACGACGTCCTTGACGGGGGCCTGGCGGTGCGAGGTGCCCATGAGGCCGGGACCGGCGGCGGCGAGCGCCTCCATCTGCTGCGGTCGGACCCGGGAGGGGCCGGCGCCGAAGCGGCCGTCGGCGGGCTTGAGGCTGTCGGGGATGACGATGTCTGCGGGTGCGTTGGTGTCTGTGCTCACGGCCGCGATCCTATTCCACGGACGGCGGGTGCCGGGGAGGGCGGCCCCACCAGCACCATTGAGCGAACGTTCAATCTGCACTAGAGTCGAGGGCCGGGGGCTCCGCTGCAGCGACGCAGCGAGGTGCGGTCTCCGCCCGGACGGTGTGGTGACGCCGCACGGGGACGTCATTCGAAGGAGAGTGGGGAAGAACAGTGAGAACTGCGATCACACGGGGGCTCGCCGTCCTGGGCGCGACCGCGCTCGTCGGCCTGGCGGGCTGCGCGGGCACGGCCGGACAGTCCAGCGAGGACGCCGGCGGCGGCGACGGCGTGGAGTACGGTGCGACGGCTGAGGAGTACCAGGAGGCGCTCGCGGACATGGACCCCGTGACCCTCACCTACCAGCCCGGCGCGCAGTCGGGGCAGGGGCACACGGGGCAGGCCGAGCAGACCTTCATGGACCGCGTGGAGGAGATGTCCGGCGGGAAGATCACGTTGGAGCCCGCCTGGGGCCAGTCGATCGCGGCGTTCGACGAGGTGACGGAGGCGACCGCGGACGGCCGCATCGACATCGGGGTCGAGATCCCCATCTACACGCCCAGCAAGTACGCGGCGATCAACGAGCTCATCAACCTGGCGCCCTCGACGCCGGCCAGCCCGTACGCCACGGAGATCGCGACGACGGCGGCCATGATGGAGGTCGCCTGGAATACCCCGGAGATCGTCGAGAACTACGAGTCGATGGGCGTCGCGTTCCTGCGCCCGGTCATGTTCGAGACCTCCAACGCGCTCATGTGCACGGAGCCGGTCACCTCCCTGGACGACTTCGCGGGCAAGCAGATCCGGGTGGGCTCCGCGTCCGACCTGGCGATCGTCGAGAGCCTCGACGCGTCACCCGTGTCCATGCAGTTCACGGAGGCCTACGAGGCCCTCCAGCGCAACACGATCGACTGCACGCTGGGCGGTCTGCGCATCGGCTCCGAATACGGGTTCCTCGAGGTCGCCCCGCACGTGACGTTCCCGGAGGACGCCGCGTGGGGCCGGAGTCCCACGGCCGTCGTCGCCGGGCCGGGCTACACGAACCTGCCCCTGGCGGCGCAGCAGCTGATCTTCGACGCCTACGCGGAGTCGAACGCGCGCAGCCTCGAGGCCTCCGTCGCGTTCGTCGCGGACGCGGTCACCGGGCTGCAGGAGAACGGCGGCGACATCGAGCGTCTGGAGGGGGATGCGAACGAGGCGCTCCACAGTGCGATCGACGGCCTGCGGGAGAAGACGCTGTCCTCGGACGCGCTGGACGGCGAGGACGCCGCGAACAGACTGGACGAGGCCTACGGGAAGTGGATCGGGATCGCCGAGGAGGAGGGTCACGTGGACGACGGTGACTACATCGGCTTCGCGGACGGCTACTCATCCGATCCGGTCGACCTGTCGAGTTACGGTCAGCGGATGTTCGAGGAGATCTACCTGCCGCACCGCCCCAGCTGAGCAGTCGGTTCGAGCGCGCACTACTCCGTCTCCGCGTCCGCGGGACGGAGTAGCGTGGGCGCCATGGACGAGACTCAGCAGACCGAGACTCAGCAGACCGGGGCACAGCAGGCCGGGACTCAGTGGACAGCAGGCGGTGCGGGTGACGCGCAGCCGCTCGCGGCCTCGGCGCAGGCGGCGATGGCGGAGCTGGCCCGGCAGCGGGTCGAGTACGACGATGTGGACCTCGACCTGCCGGCGGACACGCCGCACGGCATCTTCACCGACTGGTACGAGGATGCGGGCCGGCAGCTGGGGGAGCCCAACGCGATGGTCGTGGCGACCGACGACGATGCGGGCCCCGCGGCCCGGATCGTCCTGCTCAAGGGGTACGACCCGCGCGGGTTCGTCTTCTACACGAACCGGCAGTCCGCGAAGGGGCGCCAGATCGCGGCGCACCCGCGGGTCGCGCTCGTGTTCCCGTGGCACGACATGCAGCGGCAGGTCCGCGTCCGCGGGATCGCCGTGCCCGTCACGGATCGGGAGTCGGACGACTACTTCGCGGTCCGCCCACGGGGGTCGCAGCTGGGAGCGGCCGCCTCTGACCAGTCGCAGCCCATCCGGGACCGCGGCGAGTTCGACGCCCGCGTGCGCGAGCTGGAGGCCCGCTTCGAGGGGCGGGACATCGAGCGCCCGGACCACTGGGGCGGCTACCGGATCCTGCCGTACGAGATCGAGTTCTGGCAGGGGCGGCGCAACCGCATGCACGACCGCTACCTGTTCACCAGCCGCGACGGTGCGAGCGCTTCACTGGACGATGCGGACGCATGGTCCACGGTGCGACTCCAGCCCTGAGCGGGCTCGTGAGCAGGTCGGCGGAATACTCCTTTCCACCGGCCCCCACCTAAAATGGAGGCAGGGGCATCCGGGCGTGATCTCCGGGTGCGTGGACTGCCGACGACGCGTCGGAACGGCGAGAAGGAAGCGTGGGACGTGAACGACCTCATCGACACGACAGAGATGTATCTCAAGTCGATCATCGAGCTCGAGGAGCAGGGGATCGTGCCTCTGCGCGCGCGGATCGCGGAGCGACTGGAGCACTCCGGGCCCACCGTTTCGCAGACGATCGCACGCATGGAACGGGACGGTCTGGTCATCGTCGACGAGGACCGGCATCTGGAGCTGACGCCGGAGGGGCGCGAGCTCGCGACGCACGTAATGCGCAAGCATCGTCTTGCGGAACGTCTGCTGGCGGACGTGATCGGACTCGACTGGTCACTCGTCCACGACGAGGCCTGCCGGTGGGAGCACGTCATGAGCGAGCAGGTCGAGGCGCGCCTCCTCTCGATCCTCCCGGAGCACACGACCAGCCCGTACGGGAACCCGATCCCGGGTCTCGAGGAGCTGGGCGCGGACTCCGCTGAGGATACGCAGTCGCGGCCCCTGACCCGTGTGGTGCGGTCCGGTCAGTCGGAGACGGTCACCGTGAACTGGCTGGCCGAGCCGCTGCAGGTGGACATCGCGCTGCTGGCGCAGCTGCGCGAGACCGGGATCGTCCCCGGCGCCACCGTGCACGCGGAATCGGACGGCGACTACGTGAGCATCGGCGTCGAGGGGTCCGCGGACCTGCTGGACCTCCCCACGGAGACGGCGGCGCTGCTGTTCGTGACGCCCCAGGGGTGACATCCGGTCCATGACGGAGCGTGCGTGACGATCGATTCGCCGCTCGTGACGATCGATGCGTGACATCCGGTGCGCGTCGGGGGTATCCGCCCCCGGCGCGCGCCCGTCTGTGCCCGGTATCGGGGCTGTGACACGTCCGTCGGAGATGCTGTTACAACGGTAACAATCTTCTCATTGGGTCTCTGACCTGCGGATATGAAGGTCGTCATGGTGCGGGAAAGGCCTGTTGTCCCCAGTCTTGTGATCCAAACGTGACATGGCGTTGCCGATCGTTTACAGTTGTCGAGGCGCCCCCGGCTGGGGGCGGTCCGACCCGGGTTCCGCACGCCGCGCCCGGCACGATCGGATCAAGCATGTGGACCTGAGCGGCGGCGAGGACCCGGGAGACCGGGAGCACGGCCCCGGACGGGGCGGGGCATCTCCAGCCCGGTGCGACACCTCGTAGGAAGTGGAGAGGACATCGTGGCAACAAGGAAGCATGGGCGTCGCGCAGCGGATACCCGCGTGAAGACCCCGCTCACCGAGCTGACCGACGCGCTGAGCGCCAACTACGGCGTCGTGGGACGTCGCGCAGCGGTCGTCGCAGCGGCTGGCGGCCTGGTCGTCACCGCGACCCTGCCGGCCATGGGCCAGGGTGAGGACGACGAGGCGGCGGCTGTCACCGCAGAGGCGGACAGCGCCCCCACCACAGATTTCGTGAACCAGGCCAAGACGGTCATCCCGGAGACGGACGAGGAGTCCGACGACGAGGCCGTCGCTGGCAGCGCGGCCGTCTCCAACGTCACCGCGACGAAGGCTCCGGAGCCGGAGCCGGAGCCGGAGCCCGTGCGCACCGCCGGTGCAGAGGGCGGCGACTCCTCGGATTCCGGTGACTCGTCCGATTCGGGCGAGTCCTCGGGCTCCGACGAGTCGTCCGATTCGGGCGAGTCCTCGGGCTCCGACGAGTCGTCCGATTCGGGCGAGTCCTCGGGCTCCGACGACTCCCAGGGCGGCGGCGACGTCTCGCTGCCGGACGGTTCGAAGGCCGAGCAGGTCATCGCGATCGCCAAGCAGTACACCGGCGTGCCCTATGTCTACGGCGGCACCAGCACCAGCGGCTGGGACTGCTCCGGCTACACCTCGTTCGTGTTCGCCAAGGTGGGCGTCAACCTGCCGCGTTCGTCCGGCGCCCAGGCGTCCGCCGGCACCCGGGTGTCCGCTTCCGAGGCGCGCCCCGGCGACCTGGTCTACAAGCCGGGCCACATCGGCATCTACGCCGGCAACGGCATGATGTACGACGCCGGTTCCCCGTCCTCGGGCACCTCGTACCGCAGCCACTCGTGGATGGGAAGCGTCACCTACATCCGCGTTCTCTGATTCGCGCGACTGCAGATCGGCAGTCCGATGGCACCCGCACTTCGCCCCAGGTCCGGAGGAGTGCGGGTGCTGTCGTCTGTCGTGGATGAATCCGTCGCGAACAGCGGGGACACGCTGGGCGACATTTGTGCGGTTGCGCACCGCGCGGCGCGATCAGGGCCTAGGCTGTGGCCTGTGAGGCCAGGAGTTGCGACGAGCACCGGGTCGGCCCCGCGAGCGGCAGGTCTGTCGCTCGCGGGCATGCCGGCTCCGATCCCGTGCGCCGTCACCGGCGCCGAGGCGATACGCATATGCCCTCGCGCCGGACAGAGCCCTGCGGCTCCCGGCCCCGCTGTCCCGTTCGAACGGTGTCGTGCTTCTGCACGGCACCGTTTCGTGTTTCACGCGCACCTGCGCAGTCCCGGAGGTGTGTCGTGAAGACCCTCGTCCTCAACGCCGGCTACGAGCCCATGTCCGTCGTGTCCTTCAAGCGGGCCGTCGTCCTCGTCCTGACGGGGAAGGCCTCCGTCCTGCAGTCGGATCGTCAACAGCCCATCCGCAGCGAATCGATCGCGATCGACCGTCCCTCCGTCATCATCCTGGGGAGGTATGTGAAGCCGCCGCGCGGGCGCCGGGTGATGCTCTCGCGGCGGGGCGTGCTGCGGCGGGACGGGTTCCTGTGCGCCTACTGCGGCGGGCACGCCACGACGATCGATCACGTGCTGCCGCGGTCGCGGGGCGGCGAGAACTCGTGGACCAACCTCGTCGCATGCTGCCGCTCGTGCAACAGCGTCAAGGGTGACAAGACCCCGCGCGAGATGGGCTGGGCGCTGCGGTTCACGCCGGCGCCCCCGCGCGCCGGCCGGTTCTGGCTCAGCGAGCTCGAAGAGCCCGTCGACGAGTGGCGGCCCTTCCTCACCAGCTTCGGATGGGGAGCGGACCGCCCGCGGAAGACGGCCTCGGCGGCGGAGTGCAGCGCGGCGGCCTGACGGTCTGCAGCGTGGACGCGGAACGACGGATCCCCCGGAACCATGCGGTTCCGGGGGATCCGTGCTCCAGTTGAAGTGCTCAGCGCTTGGACAGAGTGCGGGAGATGAAGCCCCACACGACCAGCACGATGAGCGAGCCCAGGATGGCCAGCAGCCACGAGCTCAGCGAGAAGAACGCGTCGACGCCCTCGCCGAAGACGGCTCCGCCGATCCAGCCGCCCACGATGGCGCCGATGACGCCGCAGATGAGTGCGCCCAGCCAGCCGCCGCCCTGACGGCCGGGGAGGATCGCCTTCGCGATGGCGCCTGCGATGAGTCCCAGGATGAGGAATGCGATGATGCCCATGAATGTACTCCTCCGATTCGGTGTGCGGACATTGTTAGTACGCACAATATGTGCACCTCCAAGTGTAGGTGCTGGAGGGACGTGCTGCGTTCACCTTCGACCTTTCGCATGTCACGATTCGAGTGCGGGTGACCCGGATGCTGGTGATGTGCCCCACGGTCGCCGGGTGGGCGGTACTCTGAGCCGCAACAAGCCACCGAACCGGAGGAGCTGACATGGCGCACCACGAGAACTCTGAAGTCGCGGACCCCCAGGCGATCGTCGTCGGTATCGACGGTTCCAACGCCAGCCGCAACGCGCTGCGCTTCGCGATCGGGGAGGCGAAGGCGCTGGGGCGGTCGATCCGCATCGTGGGCGCCTACACGGTGCCCAGCGTCGCGGCCGCCACGATCGACGTCTCATACGTCCCGATCGACGACTCGGCGGTCCGCGCCTCCGTCACGACGACGCTCAAGGAGGCGGCGGCGGAGGTCAAGGCGGCGGACGTGCCGGTCGAGGCGATCATCGAGATCGGCGACGCCGCGGGCGTCCTGGTCGAGGAGTCCAAGCAGGCGAGCCTCACGGTCGTGGGCTCGCGCGGCAAGGGCGGGTTCGCGGGTCGCCTGCTTGGAACGGTGTCCTCAGCGCTGCCGGCCCACTCCGCCTGCCCCACGATCGTCGTCCCGGTGGGCTGGACGCCGGAGGCGCAGCGCGAGGCGCGACCCAGCTCGTCGCGTCCCGTCGCCGCCCACGACGGCAGCGTTGCGGAGCGGACGGACGAGGCGGACACGGTGCCCGGCGTCGACTACTCCGGACAGGTCGTCGTGGGTGTCGACTCGCTGGGCAAGGAGTCTCCGGCGCTGTGGGAGGCCGCCCACATCGCCGTCCGCCGTCACTCACCGCTGCACATCCAGGCCGTCATCACCACGACTGTCATCGGGCCGGAGTGGATCCCGTCGCCGGGTGACCTCGAGCGGCTCGTGCAGGAGGGGTCGGACAAGCTCGAGGCCGCCCGCCGTGCGCTGCTGGAGAAGCACCCGGAGCTGGATGTGCGCTGGACTCTGTTCGACGGGCAGCCTGCGGAGGTCCTGGTTCGGGCGTCCGACACCTGCGACATCCTCGTCATCGGATCCCGCGGCCGCGGCGGGTTCGCAGGACTGCTGCTGGGGTCGACCTCGCAGTCGGTCCTGCCGTACTCGGCGGCGCCCACGATGGTGGTGCGCGTCAAGAGGTGACGCGGGGTCGCGCCGGCCCTGGCGGTGTCCTCGGCGGCCCGGTCGAGTTCCACCGCCTCCCTCACTGCGGGCGCGTATGAGCGGGAGAGCGTGCGGCAGGGCGAGGGCGTGGGGCTGTCCCAGGGTGACGAGGCGGGTGGGGTACTCAGCGGGCGCCGCGCATCGTTCGCTGCGAACGTCGCTCAGGCTCCTGTGGCTACCTGGACGCGATGGCGCACAGGCGCCTGGGCGGCGGGGCGAGTCCACGGGTCGTGACCGCGCGGGCCGGGATGCTGGTCGTCGACGCGGCCGGCGGAACGGCACAGGCCGCGTTCGACAGCGTGTGCGACGACCTGGTGAGCCGGGCGCGGGGGAGCGGGAAGCTGTGACGGGCACGAACCCGCTGTCGTTCCCGCTGCCCCATCCGGACGGGCCGCGCATGTTCGACCAGGCGGCCCCCTGGCGTCGTTGGAACTCACGTGTGAGTCGACTCGAGCCATCGAGGACTGGAACATCTCTGCTGCCGATGGTCAGACTGTGCGCCCCCGGGCAGATTCGAACTGCCGACACCCGCTTTAGGAGAGCGGTGCTCTATCCCCTGAGCTACGGGGGCACGCCCGTGCGTGCACACGAACGTCGTCATCCTAACGGGTCGGAACAGGCCGCACGAAACACGTCCGCGCCGCCGCCGCGCTCGCCGCTCGCCACGTGCACGTCCGCCCGGTCGCCGCCCGCGCCCGCACAAATCCCCGCCCATCCGGTGCGCCGCCACCGCGCGGAACCACTGAACCGGTAGTGTCGGTCCCGTGTCACATCCTGATCCCACCCTTCCCCCCACGGTCGATGACGTGTTCGCCGACTGGAGGTCTCAGGCTGCCCGGATCGGCGGTCGCGACACCATGCTGCGCTTCCGCGAACCGCGCGACGGCTCGATCGATCTGACCGGCGCGCACCCCTCCGGCCTCGCCCAGCTGCTGGCCGGCCGGGCCACCCGCCTGTCGAGCCTCCTTCGCGATCCTGACCTGCTGGCCGAAGCCCGTCGCCGCGCCCGCTCCATCCGCAGCAAGGCGGACCAGCTGCAGCGCCAGCGCGGCATCGCCGCCGCCCAGCTGGCCATCGGGTTCGCCTCCTGGACCCGGACGCATGAGACCGGCCGCACGGACTTCAACGCGCCGGTCATCCTCCGCCACGTCGAGCTGGTGCCGCGCGGTTCCAGTGTCGAGGACTACGAGATCCGCCTCTCCGACGAGATCACGATCAACCCCGCCCTCGTCGACTACCTGCGCCGCGAGCACGACCTCATCGTTGACGTCGACGAGTGGATCGCCGCCACCGGCTTCGCCCACGGCTTCGACCCCGCACCGGTCTTCTCCCGCCTGCGGTCGGCGACCCGCCCCGTGGTCGGCATGCTCGTGAACGAGCGCCTGGTCGTCTCCACCTTCGCGAACCTCACCTCCCCGTACACGGCGGAGTCGTTCCCGCAGGAGCACCCGGTGCTGCGGGCACTGGCCGGCGACGCTGAGGCCCGGGTGGGCTTCCGGGTGACCGGGACCTCGGACGCGGGAGACGCAGAGGACCCGGCGCAGACGGATGACACGCAGCTCATCGACCGCGCCGACCCCGCGGATCTGGGTCCGCGTCCGCTCGCGGACCGCGCCCCGCACGAGGAGTTCCTGGCCATTGACGTCGACGGCGACCAGCAGGCCGTCGTCGATGCGGCGATCGACGGGCAGTCCCTGGTCGTCGACACTCCGCCCGGCACCGGCGCGACCCAGCTGGCCGTCGCCCTGTCGACCTCGCTGGCGCACGTGGGCCGCAGTGTCCTCTTCGTCGCGCAGGACGAGGACGAGCTGGGCGACTTCTCGCAGCGCATGGCGCGCGCGGGCCTCGAGGGATTCGCGATCGACGGCCGCAGCGGCGGCGAGGCGCTGCGCACCGGCCTCATCGGTCTCATCTCCTCTGCCGAGCGGTCCCCGCAGCCGGAGCTCACCGGCCTGGTCGACCAGCTCAACGACCAGCGCTCCGCCCTGCGGGAGCACTCGGAGTCGCTGCACCGCGTCCGCGAGCCCTGGGGCGTGTCCGCCTACGAGGTCATGCAGCGCCTGGCCGCGCTCACCGCGGTGAAGGACGGGCCCTCCACTTCCGTCCGCTTCGACCGCTCCGTGCTGGAGCTGTCGCCGGAGGAGCGCGCGTCCGTGCGCGACCGACTGCTGGAGCAGTCCCGCATGGGCGCCTTCACGATGGAGGTGAGCGACACCGTCTGGTTCGGTGCCCGCGTCGACTCCCCGGACGAGGTCACCCGGGCGCAGGAGCGGGCCGTCCGCGCCGGCGAGCTGGTGCCCGCGTTCTCCGAGGCCGCTCTGCCGGTCCTGCGTGAGTCCGGTCTCAACCCGGAGCGCACTGTGGGCGCCTGGGGCCGTGCGCTCCTGCTGCTCCAGGAGATCAGGACCACGCTCGACACGTTCTCACCGGAGGTCTTCGAGCACAGCCTCACGGATCTGCTGGCCGCGACCGGCACCGCGGAGTACCGCGCGTCGGTGGGTCGCGACATGGGCCTCTTCGAGCGCAACCGTCTGAAGAAGGCCGCCCGCGAGTTCCTGCGCCCCGGCGCGCAGATCACCGACATGCACGCGGGCCTGCTCGCCGCCTCTCAGCAGCGGCAGGAGTTGCGGGAGTTGGCCGGCGGCGACATCCGCCCCCGAGTGCCCCGCGGCATCCCGGAGGCGGTCGCGGAGTACCGCGCCCTGTCCGCGGAGCTCCAGGCGCTGCGCCCCGTGCTGGACACCACCCCGGACGGCGGCGACCTCGAGGGCATGCTGGTCGAGGAGCTCGAGGCCCGACTGCGGGCCTTGGGCGAGGACCAGGACTCCCTCGTCGACCTCCCCGCCCGCACCCGCGCGGACGACGAGCTGCGCGCGGCCGGTCTGGGCGAACTGCTGGACGACCTGCGCGACCGCCGTGTGCCCCACGAGGTCGTGGGACTCGAGTTCGACCTGGCCCTGTGGGCGACGATCCTGCAGGACCTGGCTGGCGCGGACGCGCTCATCGGCGCCCACGACGGCGATGTGCTCCACCGCATCGCGGCGGACTACCGGGTGGCGGACCGCCAGTACGTCGCGGCTGGCGCCTCGCGCCTGCGCTACGGCCACTCCCGCCGCTGGAAGCGCATCATCGCGGAGAAGCGCGAACAGGCCCAGGCCGTGCGCGACGCCCTGCGCGCCGACCGGCCGCGCGTCGTGGACCTGACCCGCAGCGCCCCGGACGTCGTCACGACCCTGGCGCCCATCTGGACGGTCACGCCGTTCCAGGTGCCGGGCCTCTTCGCGGACGCACCGCTGTTCGACACCGTCATCCTCGCGGACTCCGGCCGCCTCACGACCGCCGAGGTCCTGCCCGCCCTGGCCCGCGCCAAGCAGGTCATCGCCCTGGGCGACATGCGCCTGCCCGGCCCCCGCGAGTTCAGTGTCACCGTCGACCGCCGCACGCTCACGACGGAGCCGCCCGTGGCCAGCGTGTGGGAGGACCTGGCCGCGTTCCTGCCTCGCCACCGCCTCCACACCAGCTACCGGGTGTCGCCGTTGGAACTGGTGGAGCTGTCGAACCGTCACTTCTACGACAGCCACATCACGACCGTCCCCACCGCCTTCACCGGCGACGGCAGCGGACTGGAGTTCGCCTACGTCCCGGACGCACTGGGATCGCCGGACACCGCGACGGGACAGGTCGAGAGCCTGGACGTCGAGGTCGACCGCGTCGTCGACCTGGTCGTCCGCCACGCGCGCACCCGTGCCCGCCAGTCGCTGGCCGTCATCACCGTCACCCCGTGGCACGCGCAGCGGGTGGCGACGGCGATCCAGCAGGCGATCCGTCAGTACCCGTACGTCGCCTCCTTCTTCGAGGATCCGGAGAAGGAGCCGTTCGTCGTGACGGACTGCGAGCAGATCCAGGGCATGGACCGCGACGCGGTCATCCTGTCGCTGGGCTACGGCCGCACGCGCCACGGCCGCGTCATCCCCACCTTCGGGCCGCTGTCGCAGCCGGGTGGCGAGCGTCTGCTGGCGGCCGCGATCACGCGAGCCCGCCGTCGCCTCACGGTCGTTTCCGCGTTCGAGGCCGACGATTTCGACCCGTCCCGCCTGGAGCACGGCGCGGCCCTGCTGCCGGATCTCCTCGCGGAGGTCGCCTCCGGCGGCGATCCCACCGAACGTCCCTACGGCGCCGTCACCGGCACCGGTGCGATGGTCCGCAGCGACGGCGAGGACGCGGACCGGATCGCGACGGAGCCCGCTGCGGAGCTGGGCGACCCCATCGTGACCGACCTGGCGGAGCGCCTGAGTCGCAAGGGCGTCCTCGCGCACCTCGACTACCAGGGGATCGACCTGGCGATCGCGAACTCCGCGGACGCCCTGCACGGCATGGTCGTCGCGGTCGACTCCGACGGTCCGCTGTACGCGCAGACGGACAGCATCCGCCAGCGCGAGCGTCTCCAGTCGGAGCAGCTGGCCCGCCGCGGCTGGCGCTTCGTCCGCATCTGGACGACGGACGCGTTCGTCGATCCGCAGCGGCAGGCTAACCGCCTGTTCGAGGTGTGGAAGGAGACCGTCGAGGAGCTCTCGCCGCAGGCGCTGCTGAATGCGGCCCGCGCAGCGGCGGTCGTCGTCGACCGGCAGGGGAGCCGTCCTCGGGTCGCCTCCGGCCTGCCCATGCACATGTACACCGACGACCAGCTCGTCGCGATGCTCGAGTGGATCCAGTCCGACGGCGTCTCCCGGACGGACGTGGATCTCAAGGAGCAGCTACGGGCCGGGCTGGCGCAGAAGCTGCGGTCCGCCCGCACCGAGGCCGCACTCGACAGTGCCGTGACCGCCTATCGCGCGCGGGTGGCCGCGTCGAAGCGCAGTGCTGTCGGCACGCCGGAGGATGGGCCCACGGAAGAGACCGCCGAGGCCGCGGTCCCCTCATCCGGCACCGCGCCGGCCGTGCGTGCCCAGGTCCGCGAAGAGCCCGAGGTCGTGCCCGCCGACCAGGTCATCCCCTCGTACGACACGGACAGCCTCCGCCACGCCGAGCTGCGCGACGCGGGTCTGCGGGACCTCTACGCCCAGACGGACGCCGCGCAGGACGAGGTGGCGGATGACGCTCTGAGCGCACCGAGCGACGGCGACCCGGGAGCGGAGCCCCCGGCGTCGGACGACTCGTCCTCCGACGCGGCTCACGACGCCCACGTGTCTGGCCACGACGCCGGCGGCGCGCGCGATGCGGACGACGTCGATCGGACTGCGTCCGGTGCGGAGGCCGAGGACGCGGCAGAGGCCGCAGCGGACGTGGACTCGCAGAGCAACGACTCGCACACCGTGGAGCCGGCGAGTGCGGACTCGGAGACAGCGGATTCGGAACACGCGGACTCGGAGCCTCAGGATGACGCCGCAGACGAGCAGCGTGAGCGCTGAGGAGCCCGCAGACGAGCAGCCGTCCCGACGGACGCTGAGCCCGGCCGCGCAGGCGGCGATCGCCCGCTACAAGCGCACCCTGGGCAACGTCGCGGATCCGCAGGGCGACGACGGGTCGCCCGCGCGGCAGCGCAGTGATCTGGAGCGCCACCTGGTCGACCGTCCGCCGCACTGGGCGCCACCCCACCGCGATCGGCCGTTCACGGGCGGCGCCCCGGCGCAGGAGGACCGCGGTCCGCGCGGCGACGACCGCCCCACGGGAGCCGGTTCCGCGCAGGACTGACGCCTCCTGCATGCAGAAGGGCCGGGAGCGGATCCGATGGATCGCTCCCGGCCCTTCCGTCGCCCTCGCAGCCGTGCTGGTGACGGGCTCAGGCGTGACTCAGCGGCGCGGCGTGTCGTCGCCGTCGACGCGCTGGTCGGGGACCTGCTGCTGGTTGCCCTGCGCCATGAGGTCGCGGATCTCTGCGAGCAGCTCCTCGGCCGTGGGCGGGACCTCGTCCTCGGCGACGCCGCGCTTGCGCAGCTCGTTGACCTTGTTCATCGGCATGACGATGACGAAGTACACGACGGCCGCGACGATGAGGAAGTTGATGGCTGCCGTGATGACGGCGCCGAAGTCGACGAAGGTCGCCTCGACCTCCGGGCGGATGCGGAAGCCCAGGCCGCCCATGTCAGGGGAGCCGACGGCGGCGATGAGCGGGTTGATGATCTTGTCGGAGATCGCGGTGACGATCGCCGTGAAGGCGCCGCCGATGATGACCGCGGTCGCCAGCTCGATCACATTGCCCCGGAGGATGAAGTCTCTGAAGCCCTTGAACATGGGGGGTGAGTCCTTTCACGAGCGCACATCCGAGGATGTGACGTGAGGTTGGGAAGACCCGGCACGTGCATGGCGGGAATGGGAATCGGCCCTGCCATCCTTGCCCGGATGGTTTCTCTGTACGACGACCATACTGTCACGGCCGACGAAGGGTAGTGTAAGCAGAAGCATTCTGGGCTTCCATCTCATTCGCGCGTGTTCTGCGCAACGATATGTGGACACCGGTGCGGTCACCAGGGTCAATTCAGCAGCGCGAAACTCAGGTAGGCGCCGGCGTCGCGGGACAGCGCTGCGGCCTCGGGCTCGGTGACCGCCAGGGTCACGACGGTCGACCCCTGCGCGGCGGGGCCGGCGGGGGAGTGGACCGCGGTGACGATGGCTTCCTCAACCAGTGCTCCCGTCGCCCCCAGCCCGCCGAGGTCGTCGTCGCCGTCCGCTGCATCCCCCGGACCTGCGCCGCCCGCCGCGAAGACGCGCAGGCGGTGGCCGGGCCGGATGACGGAGACCGACTGGGCATCGCCGAAGACGGTGGGGACGAGGACGGTGCCCGGCGGGCGCAGACCGGCGTCCGGCCCCAGGAGTGAAGCACTGGTGAGGGGCGTACCCGCGGCGATCGCTCCGCCGGTGCTCACACCGTCCGCGTCCGGGACCCGGGAAAGGGCGCCGTCGGGGGACAGCGCTGCGGGGTACTGCTCGACCCGGACATCACCGGCGCTCAGCACCGTGCCGGGATCCAGATCGTGCGCGGCGACCAGCACCGGCGCGGTGCCCGTGCGCGGGACGATCATCCAGGCCGCCAACAGGGTCGCCAGGCAGAGGAGGGCGACGCCGGCCGGGCGAGCGGGGATCCGGGTGAGGACGGCACGCGGTTCGTTGACGGCCTGCCGCACGGCAGCGAGAACGTTCATGCCCCGACTCTGACGCGCGCACGCGCGCCCCGCCAGGGGTCACGCGTTCCTGTGGACGGGCGCGGGGAAGAGCGGCGGCCTGTGACCTCGAGTCGCGTCGCGCGTGACCTCGCGTCGTGCGCGACCTCGAGTGCGGACAGGCCCTCGCCTGCGCTCGCGTGGGGTCAGGCGGACGCGGTCGAGGCCGCAGGCGCGCTCGAGGAGCCGGAGTCCGAGGAGGACCCGCCGGAGGAGCCCGACGAGCCGTTCGAGCTGGAGGAATCAGAGGCGCCGGACGACGCGGAATCGCCGCTGGAGCCCGTCGAGGCCGTGCTCGAGGCGCTGCTGCCGGAGCGGGAGTCCGTCGCGTAGAAGCCCGACCCCTTGAACGTCACGCCCACCGTTCCGAACACCTTGCGGAGGCGCTCCTCGCCGCACGACGGGCACTGCGTGAGCGTCGAGTCGGAGAACTCCTGGTGGATGTCGAAGGCGTAGTCGCAGTTCTTGCAGCGGTACGAGTAGGTGGGCATGGTGACCTTTCACATGTGGGTGCGTCTGCGGACGCGAGCCTCATGAATGATAAGGCCACTGCGCACCGGGGCCCGCATGCGGGTGGACGCAGGAGCTCCGTGGGCGGTCTGAGCACTACCCGCTCTGAGCGACCTCGCTCGACCGAGCGTCGGTGAGGATCCGGGACACCCTTAGGTCCCAGGGCTCGGCCGGCAGGCTGTCATGCACCTCGTCGTCCCAGCAGACACCGGCGAAGGCGAGGCGTTCGCGCAGGCGGGCGTGCTGCGGTTCCGCCAGCACCCCCTGCGGTCCGAAGGTCCGGTCGTAGAAGCCGCCGCCGTTGCCCAGCCGTGCCCCGCGGGCATCGAAGGCGAGGCCCGGGGTGAGGACGAGGATGCGGGAGGCGGGTGCGTCTGCGAACTCGGCCAGGGCCTCGGCGACGGGGAGGGGAGCCGCAGGCTCCCGGATGTCCCACGTGCCCCGGGGCAGGGAGTCCAGGGGAGCGGTGGCGCGGCCCAGCAGGAGCGGCCGGCCCGTCCGAGTCGCGGGCAGGAGGACGGGGAGGCCTGTCGAGATGAGGTCCTCCAGGAGGTCGTCGAGGATGGGCTCGCCCGGCAGGGCGGCGTACGCGACGACCGCGGTCGGGGCTGCGGTCTCGACGGAGTGGCGGATGCGGGAGGACAGGGCGACCTGCGCGGGCGACGGGTGCGGGTCCGTGATCCGCGCCGTGCGCCGGGCCCGGATCTGCGCCCGCAGCGCGGCCTTGTCCGCCGGTCGCGGTGTGGGGAACGCGATCTCCATGGAACCCAGCCTAGAATGTCGTCCATGTCGAACAGCGAGTTCCCTCCGGTGCGCAAGGCCGTCATCCCCGTCGCGGGACTGGGCACACGATTCCTGCCAGCGACGAAGGCGACGCCCAAGGAGATGCTTCCGGTCGTCGACAAGCCGGCGATCCAGTACGTCGTGGAGGAGGCGGTCGCGGCCGGTCTCACCGACGTCCTCATGGTGACGGGGCGGAACAAGCGGCCGCTCGAGGACCACTTCGATCGCGTCGACGGGCTGGAGGCGGCCCTGCAGGCGAAGGGCGACCAGGAGAAGCTGCAGCTGATCCGGGAGTCCTCGGAGCTGGCGGACATCCACTTCGTGCGCCAGGGCGACCCGCTGGGTCTGGGCCACGCCGTCCTCAAAGGCGAGCAGCACGTGGGTGAGGAGCCGTTCGCGGTCCTGCTGGGCGACGACCTCATCGACGAGCGCAGCCCCGTCCTGCCGGACATGATCGCCGGCTACGACCGCACCGGCGGCAGCGTCATCGCCCTCATGGAGGTGCCGCACGAATCGATCAGCATGTACGGCTGCGCCGCGGTCCAGGAGACGGAGGTCGACGGTCTGGTCCGCGTCACGGACCTGGTGGAGAAGCCGGACCCGGCGGACGCACCGTCGAACCTGGCGGTCATCGGCCGCTACGTCCTGTCGCCGGAGATCTTTCCCCTGCTGCACCGCACGGAGCCGGGCCGGGGCGATGAGATCCAGCTGACGGACGCGCTGAAGGCGCAGGCGCGCGGCGACGGCCACGGGGTCTACGGCGTCCTCTTCACCGGCGAGCGGTACGACACCGGCGACAAGTTCTCCTACATCAAGGCGGTCATCCAACTGGCCAGCCGCCGCGACGACCTGGGCGAGGAGCTGCGGACGTGGCTCAAGGAGTTCGTCGCGGGTCTCGAGGACTGAGCGGGTGCGGAGTGACGGGCGCGCAGACGCGACCGGGCGCGCGCGGATGACGGCGGCGGACCGCGATCGGCCGGGGAGGTCCGCGCGCTGATGGCGGGCAGTGGACTCTGGCCCGCGGAGCTGGTGTGGGGCCCCGTCCGACTGCGTCCGCTGCAGCGGACGGACAGGCGCGAGTACAACGAGGTCCGCCGGGCGAACGCGGACTGGCTGCGCCCGTGGGAGGCGACCGTCCCGGACCCCACGTGGCAGGCGCCGGGATTCCTGGAGATGCGCGCCCAGTACGCGCGCGCCGCACGCCAGGGGCGTTCCCTGCCGTTCGTGGTGGAGGTGGGCGGCCGCTTCCGCGGGCAGCTGACAGTGTCCGGCTTCCAGTGGGGATCACTGGCGAGTGCGACGATCGGCTACTGGATCGACCGGCGCGTCGCGGGGCAGGGGCACACCCCTTTGGCCGTGGCGCTCGCGACGGACCACTGCTTCGCGGCGGGACTCCACCGCATGGAGATCGCGATACGACCGGAGAACTCGGCGAGCCTGCGCGTCGTGGAGAAGCTGGGCTTCCGCGACGAGGGTGTGCGCGAGCGCTACATGCACATCGACGGCGACTGGCGCGACCACCGGATCTTCAGCCTGCTGAGCGAGGACGTGCCCTTCGGCCTCCTGCACTTCCACACGCGCGAGCAGGGACTGCTCGGAGGCGACCCCGCTCCGGACCATCCCGGCCGGCCCGGTGCGTCCGGCGCATTCGGGCGCCTCGACGATCCCACCGGCTGAGGGACGTGCGGGACGGCTCCGCCGACCTGGGCATTTCGTGACGGGATCGAGACACGCGTGCCGTGGTCCGGTGGGGAGCGCCGTCCCGACTCTAAGGTTGGGTTGTGGACACGAGCATCGCCTTCTTGCTGATCGCAGCAGTGCTGTTCGTCGTCATCGTGCCCACAGTGCTGAAGCGTAGTGCGGAGAAGGATGAGGACGCGCAGCCGGCACGCGTGCGGACGGTCGACGTCGAGCGCACGCAGCGCTGCGCCGTCGACGCCTCGCGCCCGCAGCTGCTGCGCGACGAGGCCCACCCCGCCCGCGTCGAGCTCCCCGTGCCCGCGGTCCGCGTCGAACCGACCGCGCCCCGCCTGAGCCTGCGCGCGCCGCGGCCCGCTCTCCAGGTCGTGGACGGCTTCGCGCAGGAGCCGGCGCGACCGCTGCACGGGACGCGGCCGGACACGGTCGCCCCGGACGCGGTCGCCCAGGATCGCCCGCACGCACTGCCCCTGGCGGTGGGCGCCGCACCGATGCTGGACCTGAGCGCGCCGCCTGACCTGAGCACCGCGCACGGTGCGAGCGCACACCACCGCGCCGCCCCCGGCACCGCCCGCCTCACCGCCCTGTCCACGATGGATGTGCACCTGTCGCACTCCGGTTCCTCCGCTTCCGACCCGATGGACGCCACCATGACCTCCTCCCACCGGACCACTCCTCGTCGCGTCGCCGCCGCCGCCGAGCGCATGCCCCGCGACCTCCCCGCGGACGTCCGGGCCCGGCTGACGCAGCCCGGACAGCAGCGCACCGCGCACACGACCGGCGGTGCGCAGACCCCTGGCCGTCCCGGCCAGTCCCGCCCGCAGTCGCCGTCCGCCGGAACCGATGCGCGGCGGACCGCGCCCCGCGCCACGGCACTCACCGTCGAGACCCGCCGCCGCATCCGTCGACTGCGCGCCGTCCTGCCGGTCGGCGGCCTCGCGGTCGTCGCACTGACGCTCGCGACGCTCGTGTGCGCGGGATTCGTCGTCTTCGGCTCGATGCCGTGGGGCGTCCCCGTCGTCACCGCCGCGCTGGGCCTGGCCGGGCTGGCTCTGGTCCGCTGGCTCAACACGGAGATCCGCGCGCTGCGCTCCGGCACCGCTGCCGAGGCCCCCGCACCGCAGGCGCGCCCCCGCACCACCGCGCAGGCGGACCGCACGGCCCGGACCCCCGCACGCACGACCGGTCCCGCACGTCGTCGTGCCGAGCCCCCCGCGCCTGCGGCACGGACGTCCGCACCGCAGCGCGAGCGCCTGACCGCGGCGGACCTGGACGCCGAGCCGATCACGGCGGACCTGCCGATCGTCCGCGAGACGGCGGCCGCGCACGCCCAGCAGAGGAGCGTCGCCCAGCAGGTGCGCGAGGCCTACGCGGCTCGCGCCGAGGTGGACAGCATGCAGACGACGGACCGCTCTGCGACCGAGGGTGCGGACCGGCCGAACCAGTCGACCCAGGCACAGCCGGTGTCCGGTCAGCATGCGGCCGGCCGGGACGCTGACGACCGGACCGCTGCTGTCGGACCGGCGCACGATCTCGCGACTGCCGACGCGTCGAGGGAGGACCCGACGGACGAGAACCGATCGGCCGAGGACCGGTCGACGGAGACGCAGGCGACTGCGGCCTCGGCGTCACCGGCACCGCGGACGCGGTCGGTGTTCGCGGGCTCCGCGCAGCAGGACGGCCCCACCGTCGCCGAGACGCTGGCCCGTCGTCGCAGCCCGGGGGAGTGGACGCCGTCCGTCCTGCCCGTGCCCCGCTACGTCGAGGCCGAGCCGGCCGCCCCCGCCGAGCCGGCACCGGTCGTCGCGGACGCGTCGTCGTACTCGCTCACGCCCGCGGACAAGGAGTCGCTCGCGGAACAGTTCGCGGAGGAGCTGGGCTACCGCCCCGCACTCGCGGACGCGGCGGCACCGCGCACGGAAGGCGGTCCGCTGGGCCACGGCCGCACCGCGATCCGCGGCAGCGGCGCGCCCGCCGCAGACGGAACGCGCGCGCAGGGAACCCCCGATCGCGACTCCGCGGTACCCGCGCAGCTGGGCGACATCCTCGCCCGCCGTCGGGCCTGATGCGCTGAAGGGCCTGATCCGCTGGTGGGGCCCGGTGGGCTGAGCTCCTGAAGCACTGAAGGAGGGAGGTCCCCCACCCGATGGGTGGGGGGGACCTCCCTCCTTCAGCGTCCGTGCGGTCGCTGCCGCGCCGCTACGGACCGACTCAGGTGAGACGGGGAAGCGCGACGTACTTCGTCTCGAGGTACTCGTCGATGCCCGTCGAGCCGCCCTCGCGACCCAGACCGGACTGCTTGACTCCGCCGAACGGAGCGGCCGGGTTCGACACGAGTCCCGTGTTGAGGCCGATCATGCCGGACTCGATGCGCTCGGACAGGCGCATCGACCGCTGGATGTCACGGCAGAACAGGTAGGCCGCCAGACCGTACTCCGTGCCATTGGCCAGCTCGATGCCCTCGTCGTCCGTCTCGAACGTGACGATGGGGGCGACGGGGCCGAAGATCTCCTCGACGCGCAGCGTCGCGTTCTCCGGGATGTCCGACAGGACGGTCGGGGCGTAGAAGTAGCCGTCGCCCTCGATCCTCTTCCCGCCGGTCAGGACCGTGGCGCCGGCCTCGACGGCCTGGTCGACGAGCTCCGCGACCTTGTCCAGCTGATCCTGATCGACCAGCGGGCCCAGCTGCGTGCCCTCGTCCAGACCGTTGCCCACCTTCATGGCGCCGATCCGCTGCGCGAGCTTCTGAGAGAACTCCTCCGCCACCGGCTTCTGCACGTAGATGCGGTTGGCGGCGGTGCACGCCTCGCCGTTGTTGCGCATCTTCGCCAGCAGCGCGCCCTCGACGGCCGCGTCGATGTCCGCGTCGTCCATGACGAGGAACGGCGCATTGCCGCCCAGCTCCATCGAGGTCTTCATGACGGTGTCCGCCGCCTGCTTCATGAGGTTGACGCCCACCTCCGTCGACCCGGTGAAGGAGATCTTGCGGGCGATGCCGGACTCCATCCACGGGGTCACGACCCGGCGGGCGGAGGACGAGGTGACGACGTTGAGGACGCCGTCCGGCAGACCGGCGTCGCGCAGGGCGTCGACCAGCATGAAGGAGGTGAGCGGGGTGAGCTGCGCGGGCTTGAGCACCATCGTGCAGCCGGCGGCGATCGCCGGGCCGATCTTGCGCGTGCCCATCGCCAGCGGGAAGTTCCACGGGGTGATGAGGATGCACGGGCCCACGGGCTCGCGCGAGATCATGAGGCGGTTCTTCCCGTCCGTCGACTGGGTGAAGTCGCCGCTGATGCGGACGGCCTCCTCGGAGAACCAGCGGAAGAACTCGGCTCCGTAGCCCACCTCGCCCTTGGCCTCCGCGAGCGGCTTGCCCATCTCCGCCGTCATGATCGCGGCGATGTCGTCCGCGCGCTCGGTCAGCAGTTCGAAGGCGCGGCGGAGGATCTCCGCGCGCTCGCGGGGTGCGGTCGCGGCCCAGTCGGCCTGCGCATCGCGGGCGGCGTGGATCGCGTCCAGCGCGTCCGCCTCGGACCCGTCTGCGATCGTGGTGATGACCTGCCCGGTGGCGGGGTTGCGGACCTCCAGGGTGCGGCCGCCCTCGGCATCGCGCCACTGCCCGTTGATGAACAGTCCTGTGTTGAGCTTCTCGATGATCGGGGAAAGATCCACGGCGTCTCCTTAGTGAATGGACGGTGAGTCCCGGACGGGTGCCAGTGTACGTGCCCTGCGCCACACTCTTCAGCGGCGTCTCACAGGCTGTCCGCAGGACGCCGGGGCCGCCCGTGTCCGTGCGCGGGCGTAGCGTGGGGGCATGAGCACCGACATCATCACCGTGCGTCTCTACGACGACGACCAGCCCGCGGGCTATCGGGTCCTGGTCGACCGGCTGTGGCCCCGGGGCGTCGCGAAGGACTCCCTGGAGCACGACGAGTGGGACAAGGACGTCGCCCCGTCCGCGGATCTGCGCAAGCGGTTCCACGGCGGCGACCTCACGTTCCACAACTTCTCGCAGGCGTACCGGAAGGAGCTGCGGGAATCCGACGCCCCCGGTGCTCTGCTGGACCGCTTCGCGGACTCCGGCGAATCGCTCCTCGTGCTGCTCTACGGTGCGAAGGACCGGGAGCAGAACCACGCGCTGGTCCTGGCGGACGTGCTCACGACGCTGCAGGAGGAGCGGTCGTGACGGGGGCGGACTCCCTCACCCTCACCCGTCGCGCAGCGGGACCCGCGGACGTCCCCGCTCTCGTCGCCCTCGTCGAATCCGCGTACCGGGGCGAGGACTCCCGGGCCGGCTGGACGACGGAGGCGGACCTCCTGGACGGCCAGCGGCTGGATGCCGGGATGGCAGCGGAGATGGTGGGGGCCTCGGGCGCGGTGGTCCTCCTGTTCCAGGAGGACGGTGCTGCCGCGGACAGCCGGCCCCTCGCCTGCGTGCAGCTGGAGGACCGCGGGGACGGGGTCGCCTACTTCGGGACCTTCGCGGTCGACCCGCGGCGGCAGGGCGGCGGGGTCGGCAGACGCGTCATGGCAGCGGCGGAGGACGAGGCGCGCGCACGCTGGGGTGCGTCCCGCATGCGGATGACCGTCATCCGGCAGCGGGAGGACCTCATCGCCTATTACGAGCGCCGCGGCTACGCGCTGACGGGGGAGCGGGAGCCGTTCCCGTACGGGCAGGAGCAGTTCGGCCTGCCCCAGCGCGACGACCTGGAGTTCGTCGTGCTGGAGAAACCGCTGGACTGAGCACGCGGTGACGCGAGGAGCCCTGACCGATCACCGGTCAGGGCTCCTCGCGCACGTCCGCGTGCGGCCGGGTCAGCCCGCGATCATCGCGGGAACGACCAGACCGCCCACCAGCAGGACCGGGCCCACGACGACCATCGACATGCCGAAGCGCATGAGGACACTGGTGAGACGGTCCTTCTCCTCGCCGGGCGCGGTCGCGACGACCGTGGCGCCCAGGGTGGAGAACGGCGAGACGTCGACGACGGCGGAGCACACGCCCAGCGCGGCGATGAGCGCCCAGCCGGGCAGGCTGCCGTCCGCGACGAGCGGCAGCGCCAGCGGGACCAGCGCGGCGAGGATGCCGGTCGTCGACGCGAACGCGGACACCAGACCTCCCACCAGGCACAGGGCGAACGCGGCGATGAGCGGCGACCCCAGCGCCTTCGCGCCGTCGCCCAGCAGCTCGACCGCCCCCATCGTCTCGAGGACGCCCACGAACGTGATGATGCCGCCCACCAGCAGGACCGTCGACCAGTCGATGCGGACGACCGCCTCCTTCGCCCGCGACGGCTTGAGCAGCAGGAGGATCGCGGACAGGCCGAAGCACAGGACGCCGATGTCCGGATCGCCGCCCACCGCGGCGATGACGACGACCGAGGCCAGCAGGACGATGATCGCGAGCACCGTCGCGATCTGCTCCTGGTTGAAGGGGGCGGCGGAGTCCGCGGCCGCCTCCGTCGTCGCGTCCGCGGCGCTGAAGCGGGCGTCGTCATCGTCGCCCTCGCCGAACTCGACGGACGCGGTCGAGGCGCCGCCGCGGGTGAGGACGGCGGAGTCCCTGTGGGCCGCGGCCGCGGTGCGAGCTGCGGCGGCGCGGGAGCCGCGGCCCCACACGAAGTAGGAGAAGCCCAGCATGAGCAGGTAGGTGACGACCGCGATCCCGAACAGCAGGAACGGGTCGAGCTCGATGCCCGCTCCGTGCGCGGTCGAATAGGTGACGATGCCGTAGAGGCTCGTGGGGGCGAAGCCGCCCGCGCCGATCGCGAAGCACATGGACAGGCCCATGAGCGCGTAGTCGACGCCGTAGCGCCGCGCCACCTGCATGCCCACGGGCATCATGACGAGACCCGCCAGCGGTGCACCCATCGACGCGATCGCACCGGTGATGACGAAGAAGACCAGGGGCAGCAGGAGGGTGTTCGACCCCACCTTCGCCAGGGCCCGGTCGATCAGCTTGTCGATCGTCCCGTTGAGCTGGGCGATCGCGAAGAAGAGGGTCACGCCCGCCAGGAGCACCATGATCGACAGCGGGAAGCCTGCCACCACATCGTCCAGGGGCATGTCGGTGAGCAGGAGCGCTGTGCCGGCGGCACCCGCGAACATGAGCACACCGATGTGCACTCCGCGGATGGCGCCCAGGGCGAAGAGGGCGATGAAGATCGCCAGGGCGATGATCTGTGCAGTCATGATTCCTCGGGGAACAGGGGTTTCGGGTCGGCGCTGACGCCGCAGGGTAGCCTAGCGGACCGGCGCGGATGACGCCCTCGAGCGCCCCCCGGCCGGACGCGGCGGGGCACGGGTCTAGCATGTGGCCATGAGCGCTGACCACCGCACCGGACTCCGACCCTCCACCCGCGTCGTCTCGCTGGGACGGCCCCCGCACGAGGACGACGCAGCGGTGAATCCGCCCATCACCCTCTCCTCCACGTACGTGGGCACCGGTGCAGTGGCCAGCGGTTCGCGCGGATACGGCCGCTACTCGAACCCCACGTGGGATCCCTTCGAGGAGGCGCTGGCGGACCTCGAGGGCGCGCAGGTGCCGGGTCTGCTCTACGGTTCCGGCCTCGCGGCGATCGCGTCCGCACTGGACCTCGTGGCCCCCGGCGGCACCGTCGTCATGCCGGCGCACACGTACCAGGGTGCGCTGCTGGGCGCCCAGGAGACCGCCGCGACCGGACGCTTCGACCTCGTCACCGTCGACATCGCGGACACGCGGCAGGTGGTCGAGGCGCTCACAGAGGCGCAGCGGGCCACAGCGGACCTCGAGCACCCGCGTCCCGTCATGCTGTGGCTGGAATCGCCCACGAACCCCATGCTCGAGGTCGCAGACATGCCCGCGCTCATCGAAGCCGCGCACAGCCGGGACGCGTTCGTCGTCGCGGACAACACCTTCGCGACCCCGCTCCTGCAGCGTCCCCTGTCCGTGGGTGCGGACGTCGTCGTCCACTCCGTCACGAAGTACCTGGCCGGGCACTCCGACGTCGTCCTGGGCGCGTGCGTGCCGGCGACGGCGGAGGTCCGCGACCTCCTCCTGCACCACCGGTCGATCCAGGGCGCGATCGCGGGGCCGTTCGAGGCGTGGCTGGGCCTGCGCGGTCTGCGCACCCTGGCGCTGCGCGTCGAACGGTCGTGCGCGAACGCGCAGATCCTCGCCGATCGTCTGGCGGAGCACCCCGCCGTCACCGCGATCCGCTACCCGGGTCTGCCGGACGATCCCGGACACCGCGTCGCCGCCGCGCAGATGGACGGGTTCGGCGCGATCATCTCGATCGATCTGGGATCCGCCGCCGCGGCGGACCGCCTCGTCGAGCAGTGCCGCCTCTGGACCCCGGCCACCAGCCTGGGCGGAGTCGAGAGCCTCCTGGAGCGCCGTCGCCGGCACACGGCGGAGCCGGAATCCGTTCCTGAAGGCCTCGTCCGCCTGAGCGTGGGCATCGAGGACGTCGAGGACCTGTGGGACGACCTGACCGCCGGGCTGGCCGCCGCGGGGTCCTGACACCGCGACGGGCGACCGGGGCATCCGAACTGCGACTGCGTCGCATCTGCCGAAGTGGGCGTCCGCTCGATTAGGGTGGGAGGGGCAAGCTGCTGAGGCAGACGCCCCCGTCCAGGAGGTCTCGACGATGACGACCGACCCGCAGGGAACAGTGGATCCACTCGACTTCGACGCCGTTGTCGAAGCGGATGCGGATCCGGGACCCAAGGTCACCTTCTACGTCCCCACTGAAGTCACGACGACGGCCGGCGGACACGCCGCCGCGACCCTGACCGCGCAGCTCAAGACCGCTCAGAAGGGCCTCGAGGAGGCCGGGCTGAGCACAGCCGACGCCGAGGCCGCCCTGGCCGGGGCACGCGAGCTCACCACCGACTCCCCCTACTGGAGGAGGCAGAGCCGCGGACTCGTCGTGTTCGCGGCCCCCGGCTTCCACCGGGCGGTCCGATTGCCCATCGACGTCGCCGAGTCCGTCACAGTGGGGGACCGCTTCCACGTGCGGCCCCTGGTCCCCGTGCTCGAGAGCGCGGGTCGCGCGTACGTGCTGGCCGTTTCGAAGAGGTCGGTCCGCCTGTTCGAGACGACGCGGAACGCGATCGAGAGACTGCCGCAGGGACGCATCCCGGAATCGTTCGAGGACGTCGTGGACGAGCTGCCGGAGGCGCAGCTGCAGAGCCGTGCGACCGGTGGCGGACGTGCGGCGTTCCACGGGCACGGCAGCGCTGACGACACGGACGCGGTGCTCACGCAGAAGTTCCTGCGAGCGGTGGGTGAGGCGGTCGCCCGGGAGCTGGGGACGGCACGGTCGCAGCCGCTGGTCCTGGCGGCCGTGGCGGAGCACCTGCCGGTCTTCCGCGACGTGTGCCCCTACCCCGTCATCCACGACGAGGCCATCGCCGGCAATCCGGACCACACGGATCCGGACGAGCTGCGGTCCGCCGCCTGGCGACTGCTGCGCGCGCGGGCGACGCAGCAGGAGGCGGAGGAGGCGGAGCGGGCGCAGACCCAGGCCCACAACGGCCGCGGGTCGTTCGATCTGGCGGAGATCGCGGCCTCGGCGGTGGAGGGCCGGGTCGAGACCCTCTACCTGCCGCGCGATCCGCAGCGGCTCAGTGCGCCGGATGCGTCCGCGCTGGCGGATGCGGCGATCCTCGACACCGTCCGTGCCGGCGGCACCGTGCGCACGTGGGGCGAGTGGGAGCGGTCCGCGGACGCGGTCGCGGTCTTCCGGTACTGACGCGGCAGCGCGGTGGACCCTCCGGCCACCGCTCTGGAACCGCGACACGCCGGGTGAGTGTTCGACACGCCGAGGTCGTCCCTCAGTGCGTCGGACACTCACCCGGCGTGTCGCGTCAGTAGCTCGGGGTGATCAGCTGGGGCGGTGCTCCTGCGCCGTCCCGTCCTCGTACACGGCCTTCGCGTAGCCCGTGAAGTCCGTCTCCGTGTCGTACCACTCGTCGAAGTCCTCGACCGTGCCCTCGTCGGCGTAGCCCAGCTCCTCGAACCGCTGGGTCCACTCCTCCTCGGCCGCGACGATTGTGTCGACGATGTCCTCGGCGACCAGACCGTTCTCGATCGCGGCAGCCGACAGCTCCTCGGAGTACGCGCTGATCTCGTCCTGCAGCTCCTAGTCGTACGCGCCGATCTCGCCGTTCGCCTCCTTCGCCTGCCCCACTGCGGCGGCGTTGCCGCCGATGACCGCCTGCATGCCGCCGGACGCGGCGAGTGCGTTCGAGTCGAAGATGATCTGCTGGTACGCCAGCGGGAGGTCCTGGAAGCCGGACCCGGCGAGGTACGCACCCGGCAGGCGGGAGAACGAGGCCTGCGTCGTGTAGCCCAGATGGGGCGCGACCTCGAAGATGCCGCCCTCGGCCGAGGGGACCAGCTGGCCCAGTGTGCAGTCGACGGTGCCGCGCTGCAGCGCCTCGAACGTCTCCGCGTACTCCATCGACACGGGTGAACCGCCCAGGTGCTGCGTCTGCGCCGCCTGCGCGCTGGAACCGATCCGGACCTGCAGGCCGTCCCAGTCGTCCTTGGACTGGACCGGCTTGTTGCAGACGGTGTAGTACCCGCCGGATGCGGCCAGAGGGGTGAGCGGTGTGAGGCCCAGTTCCTCGTACGTGCTCATCGCCTCCTCATTCGTCCAGCCCAGCTCGTTGCCCACCGCGTTCGCCACGAGCTCGCCCAGGAACGGCGACGGGGTGAGCGAGGCCATGACCGTGCCCAGGTCGTTGATCGCTGCGAACTGCGCGGGGTCGTAGGGCGGCAGCGTGTACGCGACGTCCAGGCGACCGTCCGCCAGCGCGTCGTGGACCTCCGCGTAACTCGCGATGGCCTGGCCCCAGACCAGTTCGACGGTGATCTTCCCGCCGGAGCGCTCCTCGACGATCTCCTTGAAAACGGTGCCCGCCGGGGCCATGACCGAATCGGGGGAAGCGGCGGACGGCTGGAACGTGATGGTGACCGGATCCAGGTCGGCGATCGCCGCGTCGACGTCCTCCTGGGGCGCGTCGTACGCGAAGCCCTCACCGGCCTCGGCGCCTCCTCCGTTGCCGGCCGTGCCGGCCGAACCCGCGCAGGCGGACAGCGCCAGGGCGAGGACGCCCAGCCCGGCCGTCGCCGTCGCCGCACGTGTCGCGCGTGTGGTGTTCTGTGCATTCCGCATCGTCGGCTCTCCTTCGAGTCGACCGGACGACGATCGTCCGGTGGGTGGGGAATCTGCGGGACCCCCGCGTCGGTGAGGGGGTCCGGTGCCCTGCGGGCCCGGCCGTCACCGGCCGGGCCCGCAGTCCAGTCCTGGGATCAGGACGGGCGGTGGGGGAGGATGACCTCCTCGTAGATGGCCTGACCCAGGGGACGGAAGTCCGTCTCCGTGTCGTACCATTCGTCGAAGTCCTCCGTCGTGCCGTCGTCGGCGAAACCGAGTTCCTCGGCCTTCGCGGCCCACTTCTCGGCGGACTCCTCGACACGGGTCTGCAGTTCGCCGCCGGCCACGCCGGACTCCGCGAGCTCCGCGCGCTTGTTCTCGGAGAACTCCGCGATGTCCTGCTGGAACTCCTCCGGGAACTGCTCGATCTCGCCGCCGGCCTCCTTCGCCATGCCGATCGCGACGGCGTTGCCGCCCACGGTCGTCTGCATCTGGCCGTGGAAGTAGTCCGTGTAGGCGTCGAAGATGACCTGCTGGTAGCCCAGCGGCAGGGTCTCGAACCCGGACCCGGCCAGCAGGGCGCCCGGGCTGCGGGAGATGCTGGTCTCCGTCATGTAGCCCACGTGCGGGGCGACCTCGAAGATCCCGGCTTCCGCAGACGGGACCAGCTGGCCCAGGGTGCAGTCGACGGTGCCGCGCTGCAGGGCCTCGAACGTCTCCGTGTACTCCATCGAGACCGGGGAGGCACCGATGCTCGTCATGAGCTCGCCCTGGGTCTTCGACGCGATCCGGACCTGGCGTCCGTCGAAGTCCGCCTCCTCGACACCCGGGTCCGCGCAGACCGTGTAGTAGCCGCCCGAGGCGACCGTGGGCGCGATCGGGTGGATCCCCAGGGACTCGTACTCCTCGACGATCTCCGGGGTCTGCCACGCGACGTCCGTCGCGACGGCGTTCGTCACCATCTCGCCGAGGAACGGCGAGGGGTCCAGACCGCCCAGCGCGTCGCCCAGGGCGTTGACCGCAGGGAACTGCGCGGGGTCGTACACGGGGAGCGTGTAGGCGAGGTCGACGCGACCGTCGGACAGCGCGTCATGCACCTCCGCATACCCGGCGATCGCCTGGCCCCACACGGTGTCGACGGTGATCTTCCCGCCGGACCGCTCCTCGATCGCCTCCGCCAGGACGGTGCCCGACGGTGACTGGACGGACTCCTGCGAGGCGGCCGAGGGCTGGTATGTGATCGTCACCGGCTCGAGGTCCGCGAGCGCCTCATCGATCGCAGCCTGGTCGGCACCCGCCTCGTAGGCGCCGTCCCCGCCGCCGTCCCCGCCGGAGCTGCCGCCGGCGGATCCGGCGCAGCCGGTCAGGCCCACGGCCAGGGCCGAGGCCGCCGCGAGTGCGGGTGCGAGCCGCGACGTGCGGCTGCGGGTGATGAGAGAACGGGCCATCGAGGGCTCACTTCCTTCCCCGGGAGCGGGGATCTTGAGGGGGACTGCAGAGAGGGGCGCTGCGGGCGGTGACTACTGGGTCGCAGTGCCGCCTGCCGTCCGTTCGAGCAGATCGGGCAGCCATTCGGTCATCTGCGGCACCGCGATCATGAGGATGAGGAACAGGACGGCGATGGGCAGGAACCACAGCAGGGAGGTGAAGACGTCCCTGAGCGTGATGGTCTGCCCCAGGTTCACCTCCGGGTTCTTCGCGATGTTGTGGACGATGTAGGACAGGATGCCCACCGGCGGCGTGATCATGCCCAGCTCGCCCAGAAGCACGACGAACACGCCGAACCACAGCGGGCTCACCTCCATGGCGGACAGTGTGGGCAGGAGGATCGGGATCGTCAGCAGCATCATCGACAGGGTGTCGAAGAACATGCCCATGAAGAGGTAGAGGACGACGAGGACCAGCAGGAAGCCCACGCGGCTGAGGCCCAGACCAGTGATGAACTCCGTCATGACGGGGGCCAGTCCCGTGATGGCCAGGAGCTTCGTGAGCATCTCCGCGCCGATCATGATGAAGAAGATCGCGGCGGTCGCGGACACGGTCGAGATCGCGGCCTGTGCGACGTGCGAGAACGGCTTGTCCTTGCGGGTGTAGAGGAGGGTCAGCAGCAGCGCGGTGAGCGCGGCGGCCGCGCCGGCCTCGGTGGGGGTGAAGGCGCCGGAGAACATGCCGCCGAACAGCACGAGCATGATGACGGGGAAGCCCCAGATCTCGCCCAGCGACTCGAAGCGCTGCTTCCACGTGACCGTGGGCGTCTTTTCGCCCGTCGCATTCTTGCCGCGACCCACGAGCTTGGGCGCGAAGAGGCCCAGGCAGAGGATGAAGAGGCCGAACGAGAGGGCGACGCCGATGCCGGGGACCGCGCCCGCCATGAGCTGCGGGCCCACGGGGACGGAGGCGATGCCGGCGTAGACGACGAGCAGGATCGACGGCGGGATGAGGCCACCGGGCAGGCCGGAGACGATGACGGTGCCCACGGCCACGCGCTTGTCGTAGCCGGCCCGCAGCATCTCCGGGATGCCGGCCCGGCCCAGGGTGTAGGTCATGCCGATCGTCGAGCCGGACACGGACGCGAGGCCCGCACCCGCGGCGGTCGTGCCGATGCCGATGCCGCCGGGCAGCCAGGAGAACCAGCGATCCGTCGCGCGGTAGATCCGGGCGGCCATGCCGGAGTTCGCCAGGAGCATGCCCATGAAGATGAACATGGGCAGGACGGAGAACGACCACTTCGACACCGCGTGGAAGGGAGCGGTGCCCAGGATGTTCACCGTCGCGGGGATGCCCGCCAGCCCGTAGGCGCCCACGAGGCTGGGGATCGCCAGGGCGATCGCCACGGGGACGGACATGAACATGAGGACGATCATCATCGCGATGCACCAGAGGCCGGCGACGGGGCCGGACGGGCTGGTGAAGAACCCGACCAGGCAGACGGCCAGGAGTGCGAAGCAGACGATCATGCCGATGCGGCCGGGCTTCTTCCCGCGAGTGGCGGTAGGGAGCAGACTGCCGGACGTGAGGGTGGGGGCGTCGGTGCCCGCCGTGGGGGTGTTGGTCGAAGTCATGAGGCTTCCTTCAGAAGTGCCGTACGTGAAGTGGAGTCCGCCGCGCTCAGAGCGTCCGGCCTTCGACGAGTTCGTCCTCGATCGCTTCGCCGGTGATCGGGTCGAGGTCCGGGTCGCCGGTGCGCGCGATCACGTACATGTCGAATGCGTGCAGGAGGGCCAGGAGCACGAAGGTGATCGGGACCAAGAAGTAGATCGGCCACGTGACGATGTCCGTGACGCCGGCCGTCGCCCCCATCTCCATCTTCTCCATGGCCTCCTCGAAGCCGAAGAACGCGAAGCCCACGCTCACGAGGATGCAGACGGCTCCCACGAAGAGTCCCAGGATGTTCTTGTAGATCCGCCCCATGCGCTCCGTCACGAGCGTGACGGTGATGTGCTCGTTCTGCAGGTGTGCGGCCGGGATGCCCAGCAGGGCGATCGCGGGCAGGTACCAGTACGCCACGATCTCGTTCGTGCCGTACAGGGGGGAGTTGAGGAAGAAACGCAGCAGCGCGTGCGCGACGACGTGGAGCATCATCAGCACGGTCGCGACCGCAGCGAGGACCGAGAGGACCTTGTCGATTCCCGCGTTCACTCGTGTCATGAGAAGCCACCTTTGCCTTCATCGGGGGAGGAGCGGGAGACCGTCCCCCGCACCTCGTCATGCGGCCGGAACGGGACGGACCCGGGCCGGCGATCGTGCCGTCCCGGGTCCGTGGACCGAGCAGCACTCGGTCGAACTTATCGATTGATCATCCAAAGTGCAAGAGGCGTGGTCGCCTCCCGCATCACGATCTGATCTCCCTAGCGATCCTGCCGGTACCGCCGGCGGATGTCCTTCCCCACGATGTGCTTCATGACCTCCGTCGTCCCGCCGTAGATCGTCTGGATCCGACTGTCGCGGAACGCGCGGCCGATGGGGTACTCCAGCATATAGCCGTACCCGCCGTGCAGCTGGAGGCAGCGGGTGACGACCTCGACCTGGAGCTCTGCGCCCAGCATCTTCGCCTTCGACGCGTCGACTGCGGTGAGAGTGCCGTCATTGAGTGCCAGAGCGCACCGGTCGACGAAGGCCTCGAGCATGTCGATCTTCGCCTCCATGTCCGCCAGCTCGAACTGCGTGTTCTGGAGGTCCCCGATCGTGGCGCCGTAGGCCTTGCGGCTGAAGACGTACTGGGCCGTCCACTCGAAGGCCGCGCGAGCGCCGGCGAGGCCGCCCGAGGCGATCCCCATCCGCTCGTACGGGAGGTTCTGCATGAGGTGGATGAAGCCCTTGTCCAGTTCGCCCAGTCGCTGGGAGTCCGGGACGCGGACATCCTCGAAGGACAGCTCGGAGGTGTCCTGCGCGTCCAGGCCGACCTTCGCGAGCTTGCGACCCTTCGTGAAGCCCGGGGTGCCGTCGTCCACGATGAACAGCGACGTCCCCTTCGCGCCGGGTGCGTCCGGGTCCGTCCGTGCGACGACGATGACGAAGTCGCAGTTCTGCCCGTTCGTGATGAACGTCTTCGCCCCGCTGATGAGCCAGTCGTCCCCGTCCCGCACCGCGCGGGTGGCGACGTTCTGGAGGTCCGAGCCCACGCCCGGCTCCGTCATCGCGATCGCACCGATCAGCTCTCCCGCGGCCAGGCCGGGGAGGTACCTCTGCTGGAGGTGCTCGCTTCCGAACCCGGTGAGGTAGCCCGGGACGATCCCGTCGGACACGCCCCAGCCGCCGGTGGACGAGGCCAGGCCGCGCTTGGCCGACTCCTCGCCGCGGATCATCTCGAAGCGGTAGTCGCTGATCCCGCCTCCGCCGTACTGCTCCGGCAGTGAGAAGCCGATGACGCCCGCTTCCGCCGCCGCCGTCCACATCGAGCGGTCGATGATCCCCTGCTCCTCCCACCGCTCCTGGTGGGGGACGACCTCCTTGTCGAAGAACGCGGCGACGGTGCGCCGGAAGTCCTCGTGGTCCTCTTCGTACAGATTCCTCGTCACCATGGTGCGGTGCTCCTTCTCCCGTGAGCCCTGCTCAGAGCAGCTCGAGGATCGTCGCGTTGGCCTGACCGCCGCCCTCGCACATGGTCTGGAGGCCGTAGCGGATCCCGTTGGCCTGCATGTGGTGGACCATCGTCGTCATGAGGCGCGCACCGGAGCCGCCCAGCGGGTGGCCCATCGCGATCGCTCCGCCGTTGGGGTTGACCTTCGCCCAGTCCGCGCCGATCTCGTGCTGCCACGCCAGGGGGACCGTCGCGAAGGCCTCGTTGACCTCGAACACCCCGATGTCGTCGACGCTCAGGCCGGACCTCGCGAGCGCCTTCTGCGTCGCGGGGATGGGACCGGTCAGCATGATGACGGGGTCGGAGCCCGCCAGCACCGCGGTGTGGACCCGCGCGATCGGCGTGAGCCCCAGCTCCTTCGCCTTCGCGTCGCTCATCATGAGGAGCGCTGCGGAGCCATCGGAGATCTGCGAGGAGTTGCCGGCCGTGACGATGCCGTCCTCCTTGAAGACGGTCGAGAGCTTCGCGAGGCCCTCGACCGTGCCGCCGCGACGGATGCCCTCGTCCGCGCTGATGCGGCCGTGCTCCGTCTCGACGGGCGCGATCTGCGACTCGAAGGCGCCGGAGTCCGTGGCCGCCGCGGCACGCGCGTGCGACTCGATCGCGAGCTCGTCGACCTGCGTGCGGGTGAAGCCCCACTGCTCGCCGATCATCTCTGCGCCGATGCCCTGGTTGGGCTTGACCCCGTCGTAGCGGGCCATGAAGCGCTCGCCGTACGGGTTGGCCCCCTGGGAGGAGGAGCCCATGGGCACGCGGGACATCGACTCGACACCGCCGGCGATGACGATGTCGTACTGCCCGGCGATGATGCCGGCGGCGGCGAAATGGACGGCCTGCTGGGACGATCCGCACTGGCGGTCGACGGTCACGCCGGTGACGGTCTCCGGGAAACCGGCGGACAGGGCGGCGGTGCGCGCGATGTCACCGGTCTGCTCGCCCGTCTGCGACACGGTGCCCCAGATGACGTCCTCGACGAGCGCCGGGTCGACGCCCGCGGTCTTCACGAGGTCCTCGAGGACGTGGGCGGACAGGTCGGCGGGGTGGACGCCGGACAGGACTCCGTTGCGCTTGCCGGTGGGCGTGCGGCGGGCTGCGACGATGACTGCATCGGTCATGGTGTCTCCTCAGCTGAACGAATGTTCGAAGAATTCGTGTGCTCAGCTTCACATATCCGCCCAAACCGGTCAAGATGGACTGGTAATCGATTCCGGGTGGCGTTCGCCGTGCGAGCGCCGCCCCGGATCGCACAGGACCGGGTGCCGACCCGGAGAAGGAGCACAGGCATGCAGATCAAGGATCAGGTCGCGTTCGTGACCGGAGGGGCGTCCGGGCTGGGGCTCGCGACGGTCAAGGAGATCGTGGCGCGCGGCGGCAGGGCCGTCGCCTTCGACCTCAAGGGATCGGACGAGGTCCGCGCGCTGGGTGAGGATGTCATCGTCGTCGAGGGCGACGTGACGGACGAGGCGCAGGTGAAGGCCGCGATCGAGCGCACGGCGGAGCTGGGCGACCTGCGCATCATCGTCAACTGCGCCGGGATCGGCGGCTCGCACCGCGTGTCCGGGCGCAAGGGCGTCTACCCGCTGGACCACTTCACGAAGGTCGTGACGGTCAACCTCATCGGGACGTTCAACGTGATCCGACTGGCCGCCGCGCACATGCAGGGGATCGACCCCGTGGGCGAGGAGCGCGGCGTCATCGTCAACACCGCCTCCGCCGCCGCGTTCGACGGCCAGGTGGGCCAGGCGGCGTACTCCGCGTCCAAGGGCGGGATCGTGGGCATGACGCTCCCGATCGCCCGCGACCTGGCCTCGTCGAAGATCCGCGTCATGACGGTGGCGCCGGGCATCTTCCACACGCCGCTCATGCTGGGCGCCTCGGAGGAGACGCTCAACTCGCTGGGCGCACAGGTCCCGCACCCGTCCCGCCTGGGCCAGCCGGAGGAGTTCGGACTCATGGCCGCGCAGATCGTCGAGAACCCCATGCTCAACGGCGAGACGATCCGTCTGGACGGCGCCATCCGCATGGCCCCGCGCTGATCGAGACGAGGGTCGCAGTGGTCGAGGACACCGCCGCCGAGGCCGTGGTCGGGGAGCCGGATCCGTCCGGTTCCCCGGGCCGCGGCCCGGGCAGTGCGCCCGCGGAGCGGGGTCAGGAGCGCGGCCGGATCGCGAAGGACGCGATCCTCACCGCCGCGATCGAGTGCCTGCTGGAGGACGGCTACGCCGCGACGACGACCCTGCGCGTCCAGGAGCGCGCAGGGGTCTCCCGCGGGAAGCTCCTCCACCACTTCCCGTCGAAGCAGGTGCTGCTGTCCTCCGCCGTCAAGCGGCTCATGGAGCAGCGGCTCGATGAGGCCCGCAGCGCGGACCTCACGGGTGCGCCGCCGGGGGGCGACGCCCCCGCTCGGGCCCGGTGGGCGGTGCGACGGATGTGGGACTCGTTCTTCGCGGACACCTTCTGGACGGCGATGGAGATCTGGATCGCCGCGCGCACGGACCCGGCGGTGGCGACGGATCTGGTCGACCACGAGCGGCAGGTGCTGCGGCGCGTGCGCGACGGATACCGACAGGCGTTCGGAGAGCAGCTGGCGGGGCGCCCGGGCTTCCCCGACGCGCTGGCGCTCGTCTTCACGAGCATGCGCGGCATGGCCCTCACCTACACGTTCTCCGGGCGCGATCACCGGACGGAGCCCATGCTCGAGACGTGGACCGAGGTGTTCCTGAGGTCATGACGAGGACTCCGCCGGCGGCCCCGGACCTCTCCGGACTGCGCCTCCCGCTCATCGTGGCGCCGATGCTGCGCGTGTCCGACCTGCACCTCACGTCCGCCGCCGTGCGCGCCGGCGTCATCGGCGCGTTCCCCACCCTCAACGCACGGTCGGAGTCCGCGCTGGTCGAGTGGCTGCGGGAGTTGGACGCGGTGCAGTCCCACTCGACCGGCCTCCACTGCCCCAACCTCGTGATGGCGGATGCGGACGCGATCCGCCACGCGCGCCTGATCGCGGACTCCGGGGCCCGGATGGTCATCACCTCTGTGGGATCGCCCGCTCCCGTGACGGACCTCTTCGCCCGCGCGGGGATCGCCGTGTTCGCGGACGTCGCCACGGTCGCCCATGCGCGGAAGGCGGTGGCGGCCGGTGTCACCGGGCTCGTGCTGCTGACCGCGGGGGCGGGCGGTCAGGCGGGCTGGCTGAATCCCTTCGCCTTCATCGACGCCGTCCGCAGGTTCTTCGACGGCCCGGTCGTCCTGGCGGGCGGGATGACGGGCGGCCGCAGTGTCGCCGCGGCGCGGACGGCGGGCTACGACCTCGCCTATTCCGGCACCCCCTTCATCGCGAGTGCGGAGAGCCCGGCGGGCGCGGCCCACAAGAGCGCGATCGTCGACTCCGACCCGGACGGGATCCTGCTCACGCGCGCCTTCACCGGCCTCCCCACCAGCATGCTCACCTCCTCGATCCGGGCGGCGGGGCTGGACCCGGCGCGGTTGGACGAGGGGGCGAGCCCCGAGTCGACCGCCCGCCTCTTCGGGAACCGGGCACGGGGCGACGGCCCCCGCCGCTGGGCCGACATCCACTCGGCCGGCCACTCCGTGGCCGCAGTCGACTCCGTGCGCCCGGTCGCGCGCATCGTCGACGACTGGGCACACGCATACGACCGCATCCGCACCTCCCCGTGGGAGCGCGGCACCTGAAGCCCCCGCAGCCGCGGGCCCACCTCTGTCAACGACGACGAAGGAGCACCCGATGGAGATTCCCGCCCACCTGTCCGGCCCCACGATCGGCGCGCAGTACCGACGGATCCTCGAGCGCCATCCGGACCGCATCGCCTTCCAGGACGACCGCGGACCGCAGACCTACGCCGCTGTGCAGAGTCTGATCGGCGGGTACCAGGCCGTCCTCGAGAGATCCGGTCTGCGTCGCGGCGACGGGGTCGCGGCGCTGGGCGGCAATCGGTACGAGGTCTGGGCGCTGGGCATCGCCGTCCAGTCGCTGGGGCTCTACGTCACGTGGCTGCACCCCATGGGCGGACAGGCGGACCAGCTCTTCCAGCTGGAGGACGCCCGCGTGTCCGCGCTCGTCGTCGACGAGCTGCACCACGCGGACCGTGGCCGGGAGCTGGTCCGGGCCGCGGCCTCGGCGGGTCTGCGCACGTGGAGCTTCGGCCCGTCGGACTTCGCGGACGACCTGGAGACCGCGGTCCGGCAGACGGGACCGCAGGAGTTCCGCGATGAGGGGCGGCCGGAGGACCTGGCGATCCTCAACTACACGGGCGGGACCACGGGGCGGCCCAAGGGCGTCAGCCGCCGGCAGTTCAACCTGGGTCCCGCGATGGCCGACATCCTGGCCGACTTCGAGATCCCGGACCGGCCGCGCTACCTCCTCATCCCGCCCATGAGCCACGTGGCGGGATCGAAGGTGGGGCCCGTCCTGGCCCGGGGCGGCACCGTCCACCTCATGAACGGGTTCGATCCCGCCGCGGTCCTCGAGGCGATCGAGCGCGAGCGGATCTCGATGACCCTGCTGGTGCCCACGATGATCTACGTCCTGCTCGATCACCCGGACCTGGACGAGCGCGACGTGTCCAGCCTCGAGTACGTCCTCTACGGGACCTCGCCCATGTCGGAATCCCGGCTGCAGGAGGCGCTGGCACGGATCGGTCCCGTGTTCGGGCAGCTGTACGGGCAGACCGAGTGCTACCCGATCTCCGTCCTGTCGCGGGAGGACCAGCAGGTCCCCCAGCTCCTCCTGTCGTGCGGGAAGCCCGTCCCGTCCGTCGACGTGCGGATCCTGGGCGCGATGGGGGAGGACCTGCCGCGGGGCGAGGCCGGTGAACTGTGCGTGCGCGGGCGCTCCGCGATGGACGGCTACTGGCAGCGCGACGACACGACGGCGGAGACGATCGTCGACGGGTGGCTGCGCACCGGTGACATCGCCCGGATGGACGAGGCCGGCTACCTCTTCATCGTCGACCGGTCGAAGGACATGATCATCTCCGGCGGCTTCAACGTCTTCCCGCGCGAGGTCGAGGACGCTCTCATGTCCCATCCCGCCGTCGCCCAGGCCGCCGTGTTCGGGATCGCGGACGAGAAGTGGGGCGAGCAGGTGACGGCGGCGGTCGTGCTGCGCGACGGGCAGGCGGATCAGCTGGACGACATCACCGCGCACGTGCGCGCGCTCAAGGGCGCCGTGCAGACGCCCAAGGTGATCCGCGTCGTCGACCGGCTGCCGCAGACCGCGGTCGGCAAGGTCGACCGCCGGGCGCTCCGCGGCATGGTGGAGAGCGGGGACTGACGCGCGTGTGTCAGACCTGAGCGGCGTCCTTCGTGATCGACTGTCCGTATCCGGGCTGTGCCTCCCGCGGACTGATCCACACCCCGGTGGCGGAGGCGGCGACCCGCCCGTCGACCAGGACCTCGCCGGACAGGAAGCGCTTGCGGCCGTCGACCCGATCGATCCGGCCCACGACCCGGACGGGTGCGTCCAGCGGCGTCGCCTCGTTGTAGGTGATCGTGAGCTCGCGCGTGTACGACGGTGGGAGACCGGACGCGTGCGCGGCGTTGCCCAGCACCTGATCGAGCATGAGGGCGACGATGCCGCCGTGCACCCGGCCGGGCGGACCCACGTACTGGGGCGGCAGCCGCGTGTCGCTCACGGACTGCCCGTCCTCCTGCCGGATTGACAGGGGCGGCGCCAGGGGGTTAATCGCGGAGGTGATGGGCGTGAGGTCCTGCGCGAAGCTGGTGGTCTGCGGATGGGGATCCGCCACGGTCACCGCGGCGGGATCGTCCGTCGCCTCCAGCAGCTGCCGGGCGATCGTGCGGACGCGGTCGACCAGCGCCGCTTCGTCCCGCTCCTCGACGAGGGCGCGTGCCAATCCGCGTACCAATCCCGCGGAATGCTCCGCGAAGGGGGAGTGCTGTCCCACTGTCCGTCCTCTCCGGCGCCTGCGCGCGACGATCTTGTCTGGCGCCCGGGATCCCGATAAGGTCCTGAGCAAACGTTCACTCAGACGGAGTGTAGCGTCACTCCCGTCGACGGTCGCCGTGCGTCACCCGCGCACAGCGACCGTGCCGCGGAAGCATCACGAAGGAGTGATCACGGTGTACCCAGGAGCCCACGCAGTCGCGAACCCGGACAAGCCCGCCGTCATCATGGCGGACACCGGGCAGACCCTCTCCTACCAGCAGCTCGAGGAGCGCTCGCTGCGCCTCGCGAACGCCTTCCGGGACCGCGGGCTGGTACCCCGGGACCACGTGGCCGTCGTCGCGGAGAACCGGTTGGAGATCGTCGAGGCGCTGTGGGCGGCCCTGCGCACGGGCACCTACATCACGGCGGTCAACCGGCACCTCACCGCGGAGGAGGCCGCCTACATCGTCCACGACTGCGGGGCGAAGGCGCTGCTGCTGTCCGGCGAGCTGGAGACGGCGGACGAGCTGGCGGGCCTGTGCGCGGACGTCCCCCAGCGGATCGGGATCGGCCGCACACCGGACGGGTTCGAGCGCTACGAGGACGTTCTGGCCGCCGCGAGCGCCGTCAAGCCGGAGCGCGAGCCCCGCGGCGACGACATGCTCTACTCGTCCGGCACCACGGGGCGCCCCAAGGGGATCCTGCCGGCGCCGCGGGACATCGACATCTCCTCGCCCGAGGTCCCGCTCATCCAGCTCTTCACACAGGTCTTCGGCTTCGACTCCGACACCGTGTACCTGTCGCCCGCACCCCTCTACCACGCGGCGCCGCTGCGCTTCGTCATGACGACGATCGCACGCGGCGGCACCGTCGTCGTCATGCCGCGCTTCGACGCACGGACGGCGCTGGAGGTCATCCAGGAGCACCGCGTCACCCACTCGCAGTGGGTGCCCACGATGTTCATCCGCATGCTCAAGCTGCCGCAGGAGGAGCGCGAGTCGTTCGACGTCTCCTCGATGCGCTGCGCGATCCACGCAGCCGCTCCCTGCCCGGCGGAGGTCAAGCGGAGGATGATCGAGTGGTGGGGGCCGGTCATCTTCGAGTACTACGCCTCGACGGAGAGTGCGGGCCTCACGCTCGTGAACTCGGAGGAGTCGCTGCGGAAGCCGGGCACCGTGGGGCGCGACGGCCTCATGGGGACGGTCCACGTCTGCGGTCCGGACGGCGAGGAGCTGCCGGCGGGGGAGACGGGGATCGTCTACTTCGAGGTGGAGGAGGGACGCGAGCCCTTCGAGTACTTCGGCGATCCCGCGAAGACGGCGGAGTCGCGGCACCCGGAGCACCCGCGCTGGGTGACGACCGGCGACATGGGCTGGCTGGACGAGGACCGCTACCTGTTCCTGGCCGACCGCACGAGCTTCCTCATCATCACCGGCGGCGTCAACATCTACCCGCAGGAGATCGAGAACGCGCTGGCCCTCCACCCGGACGTGCGCGACGTGGCCGTCGTGGGCGAGCCGGATGAGGAACTGGGCGAGGTCGTCGTCGCCTACCTGGAGCCCGAGGACCACGTGGGCCCCGACCAGGACCTGGGGGAGGAGGTCCGGCAGTGGCTGGACGGCCGCCTGTCGCGCTTCAAGACCCCGCGTCGGTTCCACACGATCGACGCGCTTCCGCGAACGCCCACCGGCAAGCTCGTCAAGCGCAAGCTCGACCCCAGCCGGGCCCGCTCCTGAGGAATCCCGGGGAACCCGGGTATCGGCCGGCGGACCCGTCTCCGCCGGCCGGGCCTCCGCTGGCAGAATCCGTAACCGCAGTCACATTCCACTGAAAGGGCACACTCCATGACCTCTGATGCTCCCGTCCTCGTCGACACGGACGACCGCGGCGTCCGGACGATCCGCCTCAACCGCCCCGACCGCCTCAACGCCCTCATCCTCGACAGCGTCCGGATGGTCCGCGAGGCGATCGAGGACGCGCAGTCGGACGACGCCGTCCGCGCGATCGTGCTGACGGGCGACCAGCGCTCCTTCAGCTCCGGCGCGGACCTGCAGGCGAAGGCCGAGGCCGCGGCCGCGGGGATCGAAGAGCCCGGCAGCCTCCTGGACGACGTCAACGAGATCATCATGCTCCTGCGCGACTCGACGGTCCCGTCCGTCGCTGCGGTCTACGGCGCCGCCGCCGGCGTGGGATGCTCGCTGGCGCTCGCCTGCGACTACGTCGTCGTCGACGAGAAGGCGTTCTTCATGCTCGCCTTCACGAAGATCGGACTCATGCCGGACGGCGGCGCGACGGCGCTGGTCTCCGCCTCCGCGGGCCGCCATCGCGCGATGCGGATGGCGCTGACAGCGGAGCGCGTCCACGGTGCGAAGGCCCTGGAGTGGGGACTGGCGAGCGAGCTGGTGGACGCCGGCACGCAGCTGGAGCGCGCGCAGGAGATCGCCGCGACCTTCGCCGCCGGCCCGCCGCTGTCGATGGCGGCCACCCGCCAGGCGATCAACGAGATCGCCCTGCCCACGCTGCGCTCGGACCTCAACCGCGAGGTCGTGGGCCAGACCCAGCTGCTGGCCAGCAGCGACGCGGCCGAGGGCGCCGCGGCCTTCCGCGAGAAGCGCGCCCCCCGCTACACGGGCGCCTGAGCCGCCCGGCCGGTCCTTCACCGCAACGACGCACCACCCCCCCCCACGAAACCAATCGGAGGAGAACAATGAAGGCAGTCCAGGTCACCGTCCTCGACGGGCCCGAGTCCATCCAGGTCGCAGACGTCGAGGCCCCCGCACCCGGTGCGGGTGAGGTCCTCATCGACGTCGCCTACGCGGGAGTCACCTTCCCGGAGTTGCTGCAGACGCGGGGCTTGTACCAGGTCAAGCACCCGCTGCCGTTCACGCTGGGATCCGAGGCCGCCGGCGTCGTCACCGCCGTGGGCGCGGACGTCACGGATCTGGCCGTGGGCGACCGCGTCGCGACGATCGCGGGCAAGGGCGCCTACGCCGAGGCCATGGTCGCCCCCGCGAACGCGACCGTGAAGCTGCCGGACAGCGTGTCCCTGTCCGCCGCCGCGGGCATGCCCATGAACCTGCTGACCGCGGACTTCGCCCTGCGGGTGCGCGGCCGCCTCGAGGCCGGCCAGACCGTGCTGGTCCACGGTGCGGCCGGCGGACTGGGCACCGCACTCGTCCAGGTGGCCGTCGCGATGGGCGCGACCGTCGTGGGCGTCGTCTCCACGGAGGAGAAGGCGGAGACGGTGAAGTCGCTGGGCGCGCAGCACGCCGTCCTGAGCGAGGGTTTCAAGGACGCGGTCAAGGAGCTGTTCCCGGCGGGCGTCGACCTCGTGGCGGACCCGGTGGGCAACCCGGAGGACGGCGACCGGTTCACGGACTCGCTGCGCTGCCTGGCCCGCTTCGGCACCGCACTCGTCCTGGGCTTCACCGCCGGCCAGATCCCGCAGGTCAAGGTCAACCGCCTCCTGCTCAACAACGTGGGCGTCGCCGGTGTGGGCTGGGGTGCGGCGTTCGCGCAGGACCCCGGTCTCATCGCCAGCCAGTGGGAGGCGCTCCACGAGCACCTCGTCGCGGGCAAGCTGGACCCCGTCATCCACGCCACGTTCCCGCTGGAGGAGGCGGCCGAGGCGATCAAGCAGCTGGAGACCCGGGCCGTGCGCGGCAAGGTGCTCCTCCAGGTGAAGGCGGAGGTCTGACATGGCGGAGGCGAGCAGCGCGGCCCCGGTGACCGGGACCTCGGGCGGGGTCGGACTCGACCTCACCGGCAAGGTGGTCGTGGTGACCGGCGGCAACCGGGGCATCGGCCTCGGGATGGCCCGCGGCCTCGTGGGCGCGGGCGCGTCCGTCGCCGTGTGGGGCCGCAACGAGGAGGTCAACCGCGGCGCCGTCGAGGAGCTGCGCGGGCTGGGCGGCACCGCTGAGGCCTTCACCGCGGACGTGTCCCGCGAGGAGGACGTGACGGCGGCGATGGCGGGGACGCTGGAGCGGTTCGGCCGGCTCGACACCCTCATCGCGAACGCCGGCGTCTCCGGGGCCTACGGGCGCCTGCACGAGCTGTCCCTGGACGACTGGCGGCGCGTGTCCGCCGTCAACATCGAGGGCGTCATCCTCAGCTGCCAGGCGGCGGTCCGCACACTCATGGAGCAGGGCGAGGGCGGCTCCCTCGTGCTCGTGTCCTCGCTGGCCGGCATCGAGGCGCCCACCCGGAACACCCTCTACGGGGCGACGAAGGGTGCGGTGCTCTCGCTCATGCGCGGGCTCGCGACGGAGTACGCGCGCGAGGGGATCCGGACCAACGCGATCCTGCCCGGCTGGATCGAGACGGAGATGACCCAGAACTCCGTCAACAGCCAGAAGTTCACGGACAAGGTGATCTCCCGGGTGCCCTTCCGGACCTGGGGCACGCCGGACGACTTCGGTGCGGCGGCCGTGTTCCTCACCGGGGACGGATCCTCGTTCGTCAACGGGCAGCAATTGGTGATCGACGGCGGGTACACCGTATTCTGAGTCACATCCGCGAGTGTGAGGTCGATCTCACTGGAGGTCGGCCTCGCTCGCGTCCGACCGCAGATTCCCTTCTCACTCACCGGAGGTCCGATTGCTTCGAGGAATCCCGTCCACCATGGGCGACGACTACCAGCTCAACGTCCTCAACCTGCTGCGCCACGCGGCGGTCAACTTCCCGCGCACAGAGGTCGTGTACCGCCGCTCCGACGGGGAGTGGGGTCGCAGCACCTACGGTGACGAGTGGAAGCGGGTCGCCCGCATGGCGCACGCGCTGTCCTCCCTGGGCGTCGAGCCCGGAAGCACGGTGGGCGTGCTCGACTGGAACTCGCGCCGCCACTTCGAGGCGTACTACGCGGTGCCCGGCCTGGGCGCGACGATGGTGCAGCTGAACCTGCGACTGGGCGAGGCGGACCTGGGGTTCGTCGTCAACCACTCGCAGGCGCAGTACGTGATCGTCGACGAGTCGCTCCTGCCGATCGCGGAGAAGCTGGCCGCCGGCTCGTACGTGAAGCAGTGGATCGTCGCGGCGGACACGCCGTCCTCGGAGATCTCGACGACGCTGGAGAACGTCGTGTTCCTCGAGGACCTCATGGCCCAGCAGTCGGAGGAGTACGACTTCGAGCAGGTCGAGGAGTCGACCGCGGCCTACGCCGGCTACACGACGGGTACCACGGGCAAGCCCAAGGGCGTGTACTACTCGAACCGCGCCTCCTATCTGCACACGATGGCGATCACGGCGGGCCTGAAGGTCGGCTACACGGACGTCATCATGCCGATCACGCCCATGTTCCACGTGCTCTCCTGGGGCTTCCCGCAGATGGCCGCGGGCGCCGGGGCGAAGGTCGTGCTGCCGGGCCGGTTCTCCGCGGACGACATGGGCGCGATCGCCAAGGCGTTCGTCGACGAGGAGGTGACGGTCGCCAACGGCGCACCGGCGATCTTCGCGGGCCTGCTCGAGTACATCCGGGCCCAGGACGAGACACCGGACCTCTCCCGTGCGCGCCTGGTGAGCGGTTCGACGGAGCCGCCGGTCTCGCTCATGAAGGGCTTCCGCGATCTCACCGGCGCCGAGGTCATCCACGCCTACGGCGCCTCGGAGACCACCCCGGTCGTGACCGTGAACTGGCAGATCAAGCCGGAGCTGGGCGAGCTGGAGGAGGACGCGGCCTGGGACCTCAAGCGCTCGCAGGGCGTGCCGGTGGCCGGCGTCGAGGTCAAGGTCGTGGACCCCACCGGCGAGGAGCTGCCGCGCGACGGGAAGTCGATGGGCGAGCTGCTCATCCGCGGCCCCTGGATCGCGACCGCGTACCACAAGCTCGATGACAGCGCGGAGCGCTTCGACGGCGACTGGTGGCGCTCCGGTGACGTGGCCGTCATCGACGAGGCGGGCTACGTGAAGCTCACCGACCGTCTCAAGGACGTCATCAAGTCCGGCGGCGAGTGGATCTCCTCCATCGACATGGAGAACGCGATCATGGACGACCCGAAGGTGCTCGAGGCCGCCGTCATCGCGGTCCCGGACGAGAAGTGGGATGAGCGTCCCGTCGCCTACGTCGTGCTGCGCGAGGGCCAGTCGACGACGGCGGACGAGGTGCGGGAGGGCCTGCTCGCGAAGTTCGCGAAGTGGCAGCTGCCGGACGTCGTCGAGTTCGTCACCGAGCTGCCGCGCACCTCCGTGGGCAAGCTCGACAAGAAGGTCCTGCGCACCCAGCACCTGGGAGAGGACGGCTGATGAGCGACGCGACACCCACCCCCGCGGCTCCGGCGATCGTCGACGCGCCGGAGCAGGTCACGGCGGTCGTGCGGGTCGAGGGCTATCCCGCCGCCCAGCTGCCGCAGCTGTTCGACGGTGTGTTCACCCGCCTGTTCCCCGCGCTGGGGCAGGCCGGAGTGCAGCCGGCGGGGCCCGCGCACGCCCTGTACACGCGGGTGCCGGGGGAGACCGTCGACCTGGAGGTCGGCATCCCCGTCGACCACGTCCTCGAGGGCACCGTGGACCTGGGTTCGCTCCAGCTGGAGACCGGGGAGGAGATCCCGCTCGTCGCGCGGACCTCGTCCCTGCCGGGCGGCAGGATCGCGACCGCGGCGCACCTGGGCGGCTACGACGGACTGGGCCAGGCCTGGCAGACGTTCATGGAAGCCCTGGCCACCGGCGGCACACCGCCGGGGACGCCGTTCTGGGAGGTCTATGTGACGGAGCCGAGCCCGGACATGGACCCGGCGACGCTGCGCACGGACCTCTTCACCGCGCTGCAGGGCTGAGCACGCTGCGCAGCTGAGCGCACAGGAGGGCTGCCCGGGTCGACCGGGCAGCCCTCCTGTCGTCCGCGGGAGACTCCGTGCGCCGCCCCTGACCGCCCGCGTGCCCTACGGGTGCGTCAGCAGGTAGGCGCCGCTGCGGCGGAAGCCGCTCACCCGCCACCCGTCCGCCAGCAGCTCGACGAACCCCCGGCGGACGGCCTCGCGCCACTGGGCCGCCAGCCGGGGGTCCGTCGCGCGCAGGGTCTCGATGTCGCTGGGGATCTCGACCGCGACGACGGGGGCTTCGCGGGGCACGTCCAGCTCCTGCGGACGGCCGTCGTCGTCGATGCGGACGGCGGCCACTGCCTTGGCATCGGGGTCGGTGAGCGGGCTGGGCCGGGCGTCGGTCAGGTCCCAGTCGACGAATGCTCGGTCCGAGGCCTGCCCCGCGTTCACCCCGTCGCGCATCTGCCCGTAGAAGTCCTCGTGGTAGTCGACCAGGCGGGCGCCCAGCCGCGCGATGTTGAAGTGCGCATTGCGGGCGATGAGCGGGTCGAAGGTCCACGTCATGCGGGTGAGACCGTGCTCCAGGCACCAGAGGCGCTGGTGCAGCTTCATCGCGGCGCCGATCCCTCGGCCCACCGCCTCGTGCCGCACGCCGGCCACATGCGAGTGCATCGACGTGCCGACCGGAGCGGCGAAGAAGCCCACCGTGACCCCCAGCATCTGCCCGCTGTCGCGGTCGAACGCGGCCGCCGTGTAGTTGCGGGCGTGCGCCAGGGCGATGAAGAGGCTGGGCTCGAGGACGGTCGTGCCGGACCCGGTCACGTTCCACACCTCGTCCAGCAGCAGGGATGCGTCCGCGGCCTCCTGCGCCGACTCGATGATCCGCACGTCGATGCGCGCGTCGTCGAGCGCCTCCCGGAGCTGATCCTCCGCGGCGGTGCGGTGCTCCTCGCTCACCTGCGAGCTGATCTGTGGTGCGACCGGCGTCTCCATCCACCCATTGTGCCACCGGATGCCGCCGGAAGGCGGGAAGCCGTGGGCGCAGCGGGATACCGTGGGCGCATGGACACCGCAGCCACCCGCACCCCGCAGCCGCCCGCCCGCGTCGCCGTCATCGGAGCCGGCACGATCGGGCTGTCATGGGTGAGGCTCTTCGCCTCGTACGGGTCGGCCGTGCGGGTGTACGACCCGCGACCGGATCTGGCGCAGGTCGTGGGGACCGCCGTCGCCGCGGCGGGAGCAGACCCCCGGACTGTGACGTGCGCGGATTCCGCAGCCGAGGCGGCGGAGTCCGCGGACCTCGTGCAGGAGAGTGGCCCGGAGCGCGAGGACCACAAGGCAGCCCTCTTCGTCGAGCTGGCGGAGGCGGCGGCGCCCCACGCACTGCTGCTGTCCTCGTCATCCGCGATCCTGCCCACCCGCATCGCACAGTCCCTGGACGACGAAGCGGCCGCGCGCATGCTCATCGGCCACCCGTTCAACCCGCCGCACATCATGCCGCTCGTCGAGGTGGTGCCCGGTGAGCGGACGGCGCCGGACTCCGTGCAGCGGGCCCTCGAGGTCTACCGCGCGTACAGGCGCACACCCGTGGCGCTCGCGAAGGAGACCCGCGGGTTCGTGGGCAACCGCCTGCAGAACGCGGTGCTGCGGGAGGCGGTCCACCTCGTCCAGTCCGGGGTCGTCGACGCGGCGGGCCTGGACGCTGTCGTGACAGGATCGCTGGGACTGCGGTGGGCGGCCGTGGGGCCGCTCGAGGGCATGCACCTGGGCGGCGGTGAGGCCGGCCTGCGCGGCTTCATGGAGCACATCGGCCCGTCCTTCGCGCAGATCGACCTGCACGAACCGGACCTCACGGAGGCCGGCATGCGCCCGGTGCACGACCAGGTGGAGGAGGCCTACGGCCTGCCGCCGCGCCCGCGGATCGCGCGGGAGCGCGACCGCGTCCAGGAGGCGATCATCCGCCTGCGGGACGAGAACGCCGAGGCCGCGGACGGCTGACGGCGGCCGGTCACCGGGCGCTGGTGCTCGGTGTGTCCTGCGGTCGGAATCACCGGCCGACCGGTGTCGCCCGCTGACGGCCCCCCCCGAGGGGGCTCAGACCGCCGCGCGGAAGAAGAAGGTGGTGCGCGCGCTGATCCGGTCCTGGTCGTCGAACTCCATGAAGTCCGCGAAGCCCTCGCGGGCGGTCGACCCGTCCTTGAGGACGCCTTCGAAGACGCCCCGGATCGCAGCGCGGGTGTCGTCCGCGATGATCTCGTGGACCGTGTGCGCACCGGAGGCGATGACGCGCTCGCCGCGGTAGAACTCGCCGATCTGCGGGCCGGTCAGGGTGTCGTAGCCGGGCCGGTCGTAGGTGGCCTCCGGTGCGAACAGCGCGATGGTCGCGTCCGCGTCGCCGGCGTCGACGACGGTGTAGTACTGACGGGCGAGATCCTCTGTGCGGGCCATGGTTCCTCCCAGTGTGCGGTGTGGGCTGTGTGCGGGGTGTGCTGCGTTCGGGGTGTGCCGCAGTGCGGACGCGGACTGTGCCACGGACCGGACTGCCTTTGCCTCGCGAGTGTGACCCGCCTAACGTGGGACTCACACTAGTCGGCTTGATCGTCGGCTGTGCCGATACCCCACGCAGAGGAGTGTTCAATGTCGATCTATCAGGTCCTCAATCCGGCTACCGGTGAAGTGGTGGAGACGTATCCGACCGCCACGGATGAGCAGATCGCGGATGCGCAGCAGCGCAGCGCGGATGCGTTCAAGTCGTGGTCGCAGACGACGGTGGCCGAGCGCGCCGCGATTCTGACGAAGGTCGCGGATATCTATGGTGAGCGCATTGATGAGCTCGCGGAGATCATCAATCTGGAGATGGGCAAGGCGATCCCGGAGGCGAAGGGTGAGATCAAGCTGTGCCAGCTGATCTACCGGTACTTCGCGGATCACGCGGAGGCGTTCATGGAGGACGAGCCGCTGCGGGGCACCAGTGCGGATGAGGAGGCGTTCGTCCGCAGGAAGCCGGTGGGTTCGCTGCTGGGCATCATGCCGTGGAACTTCCCCTACTACCAGGTGGCTCGTTTCGCGGCCCCGAATCTGGCGCTGGGCAACACGATCCTGTTGAAGCATGCGCCGCAGGATCCGAAGTCGTCCGCGGTGATGGAGGAGATCTTCCACGCCGCGGGTGTGCCTGCGGATGCGTACATCAACATCTACGCGACGAACGAGCAGGTGGCGGACATCATTCTGCCGTCGCCGCTGAATCATGGTGTGTCGGTGACGGGTTCGGAGCGGGCTGGTTCTGCTGTGGCTGCGGCTGCGGGGAAGAACCTGAAGAAGGTCGTCCTGGAGCTGGGTGGTTCGGATCCGTATGTGCTGTTGGATACGGCGGATGTGAAGGAATCTGCGAAGACGTTCTTCGGTGCGCGGATGGGCAACAACGGTCAGGCGTGCAATTCGCCGAAGCGGATGATCGTGATGGAGGACATCTACGATGATTTCCGCACGGAGCTGACGAGCCTGGCGAAGGCCGCCACCCCGGCGGATCCCTCGACGGGGGACACGGGCTTGTCGCCGTTGTCGTCGCCTGCTGCGCGTGAGCGGTTCATGGAGCAGGTGGATGCGGTGAAGGCTGATGGTGCGACGGTGCTGGCTGGTGGTGAGCACTATGACACGCCGGGTTCGTTCGTGCAGCCGGTGGTGTTCGAGGATGTGAAGCCGGGCATGCGCGGGTATCACGAGGAGCTGTTCGGGCCTGCGTTCATGTTGTTCAAGGTGAAGTCGGAGGACGAGGCGATCGAGTTGGCGAATGACACGCCGTTCGGTCTGGGGTCTGCGGTGTTCTCGCAGGATCTGGAGCGGGCTGAGCGTGTGGGTTCGAAGATCGAGGCGGGCATGGTGTTCTTGAATGCGCCGGAGGGTTCGCGGGAGTATCTGCCGTTCGGTGGTGTGAAGCGTTCGGGTGTGGGGCGTGAGTTGGGTCCGTTGGCGATGGATGAGTTCGTGAACAAGCAGCTGGTGTACAAGAAGACCAGCTGACACACGCACTGATCGCCTGAGCGAGACGAGCGGGCCCCGGATCGATGATCCGGGGCCCGCTCTCGTTCTGCGTGGGTGCGACGGGGCTCAGCGGCCCCTCGGCGACTCAGTCGCCCTTGACGTCGTCCCATTCGGGCTTGCGCGCCTCGACCTTCGTGGGCAGGAACATGAAGACGAGGACGACCAGGGACCCCACGTAGGGGATCAGGTACAGCAGCAGGAACAGGGCGGAGAACCCGGCGTCGTGCAGCCGGCGGGCCTGGATGGCCAGAGTGGGGACGAGGATCGCCAGCGAGAAGAGACCGACGATGATGACGCCGATGATCGCGATGACCCCCATGATCCCCATGCCGGCACCGGCTGCGGACGAGGTGGAGTACGGATCATAGGTGGCGGCGCTGGCGATCATGCCGATGTAGCCGATCATGAGCGGGATCGACAGGACGAGGCTGATGATGCTCAGTGCGAGCGTCGACCACCAGTACTCGCTGAGCGACGCGTAGCCGGAGAAGCGGGCGTACTTCTTGAAGAAGCGCTTCGTCGCCTGCATGATCGTGGCGCCGTAGAGCGGCTGGCTGAGCATCGGCTCGCCGTCCGGGCCCAGTGCCGGCGGGCCCCCCGGGACGACCGTCGTGGACGACGGAGCGCCGCCGTAGGGGGCACCGCCGTACGGCTGCTGTCCGTAGGGGGCCTGCTGTCCGCCGGGTGCGGCACCGTAGGGCTGCTGACCCTGCGAACCGTACGGAGCCTGTCCGCCCGGCTGCGCGCCGTACTGCGGCTGCGACCCATAGGGCTGCTGCCCCGGCGCACCGTAGGTCGGGGGCTGCGGCGACCCGTAGGGCTGCTGTCCGCCCTGCGGAGTCGAACCCGAGTAGGGGCCCGAGCCGTAGGGTCCTGCCCCGCCCTGCGAAGGGTCGGTCGGAGAATTGCCGTAGGTCATCGTCTGCTCCCGGTCTGTGGGTGTGCTTACTGCGCCCACCCTAGCGAGCGAACCGGTGTCTGCGCGCGTCCGGGCGTTGCAGATCCGCATCATCGGCGGGGACCGGTCGCAGCACGGTCACATTCCCAGTGCCATGATGGCGGAGAACCGACCGGTCAGCAGGCGACAGCGACCGGTGCGACTGCGTGCGGAACGACACAGACCCGAGGAGCCCCGATGCAGACCGACCGCGAGTCCCCGGAGATCCGCGTGAGCGCACTGGTGCTGCGCGTCGACGGCGCGATGCTCATGGTGAGGAAGAGGGGGACGACCGCGTTCATGCTGCCCGGCGGCAAGCCGGAACCGGGCGAGACCCCGCTCCAGACGATCCTCCGGGAGGTCCGTGAGGAACTGGATCTGACCCTGGACCCCGCCGACCTCGACGAGCTGGGCACCTTCACCGCGAACGCCGCGAACGAGTCCGGCCACCGTGTCGTGGGCGACGTGTTCGTCCACCGCGGTCTGCCGGACGGCTTCGACATCGAGCGGATCGTGCCGCACGCGGAGCTCGAGTCCGTGGGCTGGTTCGACCCGGACGCGCTGCCGGACGACACACCCCAGCGCACCTTCGCGCCGCTGACCCGGTGGAGTGTGCTCCCCGCCCTCGCCCGCCGCGACGCGGACTGAGCCGGCGGCTCCTCCCCGCGCACCGTGCGGCACGCGCGGACCCCCACGGACCTGCCGGGCACCACTCACCCTCCTGCCAGCAGGCCCACCGCGGTCGCGGCCGCGGCTCCCACCCCCGCCGAGGTCGTCGTCACGACCGCCGCCCCGACGGCACCCAGCCACACGGCCGGGGAGAGACGGGGGCGGGCGGTGACCGGGGCCTCGGCGGGCTGGGGCCGGGGGAGCGGCTGGGGCGGCGGCAGCGCCGGCAGCCCGTAGAGATCGACCGGGACCTGCGGGTCGTGCGGAACAGGGTCGGGACCGCGGTCCCCGAGCGGAGCGGACGCGGGGCGGCGGTCCTCCGGTGACGGGCTGGCACAGGGCACGTCCGGGTCCTCCTCGTCTGCGGCGGGTCGTGGTGGCGGCGTGGGGCCGCGCGCTGCTCCTATTCCACTCCTCTCAGGTGCGGTCGGTGTGTTCACCGTGTGCCGACTTCGCAACAGCGGCGTCCGGCGGATGAGAGGTGTCTGTCGTCGGCCGCGCAATCGCGTTACCGTGAGGTGGAGCACCGCCCACCGGGCGCCCTCGCGAGAGCGCCGGAGCGGTCGGCGCCTGGATCGTCTGACGAGAGGAACACGATGGGTCTGCCGGAAGAGATGACCGCGAGTCTCGAGGAGGGTCTCGACGCGCTCGTCGGGCTCTACCGGGGATTCCACGCCGCACCGGAGCTGTCGATGCAGGAGCACGGGACAGCCGCTGCGATCGCTGAGCACCTGCAGTCCTACGGGCTTGAGACGCAGACCGTGGGCGGGACCGGAGTGGTCGCCGTCATCGAGAACGGAGACGGCCCCGTCGTCGCGTTCCGCGCGGACACGGACGGGCTGCCCATCGAGGAGGCGACGGGACTCGAGTACGCGTCCACGGCCTCGGGCACGCTGTCGGATGGGACGACGACGCCGGTCATGCACGGCTGCGGCCACGACACCCACATCACCGCCGGCCTGGAGATCGCCCGGCTGCTGACACTGCACCGCGAGGCCTGGGCCGGCACCGTCGTCATGCTCTTCCAGCCCGGCGAGGAGACCGCCGCGGGCGCCGCCGCGATGGTGGCGGACGGACTGTGGGATCGCGTGCCCCGCCCCGAGGCCGTCTACGGCCAGCACGTGTGGCCGTCCGTCGCCGGCACTGTCGCGCTGCCCGTGGGCACCGCACTGGCGATGGCGGACTCGCTGCGGGTGACCGTGCACGGGCGGCAGGCCCATGGCTCGCAGCCGGAGAACGCGATCGACGCCCTGGTCCTGGCCGCCTACATGGTCACCCGGCTGCAGTCGGTCGTCTCCCGCGAGATTGCGGGCACGGACATGGCGGTCGTGACGGTCGGCACCTTCCACGCGGGGACGAAGGAGAACATCATCCCGGCGAAGGCGGTGTTCGAGCTCAACATCCGCACGTTCGAGCCGGACGTGCGCGACCGCGTCCTGGACGCGATCAGCCGGATCATCCGCGGCGAGGCGATGGCCGCCGGCGCACCGGACCCGGACATCGAGGAGATGTACAGGTTCCCCCACTGCTTCAACGACGAGGAGGAGGCACAGACAGTGCTGACAGCTCTCCAGGAAGAACTGGGCGCGGATCGCGCCGTGCAGAAGGAGCCGGCCACCGGCAGTGAGGACTTCGGGACCTTCGCGGACTCGCTGGGCGTGCCGGGGGTGTTCTGGTTCTTCGGCGGGTTCAAGACGCAGACGGTGGAGAACGGTGTGCCCGGCGGCAACCACTCGCCGTACTTCGCGCCCGACGACGTGCCCACGGCCCTGTCCACCGGCGTCCGCGCGGGCCTCACCGCACTCTTCACGCGGGTGGGCAAGTGAGCGGGCAGGCGGCGGAGACGCCGCGCTTCGAGCCCGCCGCGGGTGCGGCCCACGAGTCGGAGCTCACCTGGCTGAGCACGCGGGCACTGGCCTCCCGGATCGCGTCCGGGAAGGTCTCCGCCCGCGAGGCGCTGACGGACCACCTGGCGCGCATCGACGCGGTCGATCCCGCACTGAACGCGATCGTCACCCGCGACGACGAGGCCGCCTACGCCGCCGCCGCAGCAGCCGACGAGTCCTTCTCCCGCGGCGACCGGCTGGGTCCCCTGCACGGCGTGCCGATGACCCACAAGGACACGCACGACACCGCCGGGCTGCTCACCACGTACGGCTCGCCGCTGCTGGCCCAGAACGTGCCGGTGCGGGACTCGCTCATCATCTCCCGTCTGCGCGCGGCCGGCGTCGTGACGACGGGGAAGTCGAACGTGCCGGAGTTCGCGGCCGGCTCCCACACCTTCAACCCGCTGTTCGGGACGACGGTGAACCCGTACGACACGTCGAAGTCCGCCGCCGGCTCCTCCGGGGGTGCGGCCGCCGCGATCGCCGCGGGCATCCAGGCCTCCGGCGACGGGTCGGACATGGGCGGGTCCCTGCGCACGCCGGGCTCGTTCAACAACGTCGTGGGCATGCGTCCCACGAACGGGCGGATCCCGCATGCCCTGCCGGGCCGGCCGTGGGCGTGGCTGTCGCAGCCGGGCTTCCTGGCCCGGACCGTGGGCGACGTCGCGCTGCTCATGTCCGTGGGCAGTGGTCCCGCACCGGGTGCGCCGGCCGCGCGCCCGGAGCCGGGCAGCGTGTTCGACCGGCCGGAGTTCCGCTACCCGTTCGAGCACCGGCCGGGCGCCGGCCTGCGCGGGCTGCGGATCGGTTTCTCCGCTGACCTGGGCGGTCTGCTCCCGGTCGAGGCCGCCGTCGCCGAGGTCGTGGACCGTGCCGCGCAGTCCCTGGCCGTGGGCGGTGGGCACGTCGATGCGTACGCGCCGGATCTGCGCGACGCGGACGAGGTCTTCCGGGTGACGCGGGCCTATGACTTCGCCGCGCAGCACGGACAGCGGCTGCGCGACCACCGCGATCAGCTCAAGGACGCGATCGTCTGGAACACGGAGATGGGCCTGAACCTCACGGTCGACGACCTCGTCTCCGCGGAGGCGGCCCGGGGTCGTCTCCAGGGTGCGCTCGAGGCGTTCTTCGGGCACTACGACCTGCTGGTGCTCACCTCCAGCCAGGTCGTACCGTTCGACAAGGACCTCGAGTACCCGGCGGACATCGACGGCGTGCAGCAGGAGGACTACCTCCAGTGGATGCGGGCGGCGACGATCATCTCCGCCACCGGGTGCCCGGCGATCTCCGTGCCCGCCGGCTTCACGCGCGACGGACTGCCCGTGGGCGTCCAGCTGGTCGCCGCCCCGGGCAAGGATGTCGAGCTGCTGCTGGCGGCTCAGGCCTTCGAGGAGCTCACGGAGCACCACCTGCGCCGCCCGCCGCTGTGAGGTGACTCGTCCCGCCGCTGCGGGTCTCAACCGCCGAGGGGCCGGCCGGATCGCCAGATCGCCGGGGCCGGCGCCCGGTCAGTCACGTCACCGAGGGACCGCTTTCTGTCAGCCCCAACACCGAGGGACCGCTTCCTGGAACGAGAGCCCACTGCGCGCAGTGGCGCCTCGACCCGGGGAACGGTCCCTCGGTGCAATCAGCCTCCGCTCGTGGCTGCGACGACGGGCGCGATGCGAGGGGCAGATCGCGTGCACGCGTCCAGGATGACTTCAGGAAATCATCGATCACTTCGGAACTTGCGATGTGACCTGAACTTGAATAAATAACTTGCGATCGTCGCGACCACCAGCGAGCGCCTGCGCCATGTCTCATCGTCGAATCGCCGCAGCGTCTGCACCTCGCGGCGCCTGCGCAACTGGTCGCGGAACGCGTAGAGGGCCACGGCGAACGAACCGGAGACGGTCAGGAGCGTGCCGATCATCGCGATCGCGAATTCGCGCCAGTACGTGTCCGGTGCCGTGAAGTGCGTGTACGCGACGAACGACACCACGAAGAGCAGTCCCAGCGCGCACAGGATCAGAAGCGGACGGAACAGCCACCACGAGGTGCTGATGAGTGCGCGGAATCGTCGCCACGCGCCCACAGGCACAGACGTGGCGCCGCGAGCCGCCGCCGGGCGATATTCGCGACGGGTCACGAGGGGCGCGTCGCGGGGGAGACCGTCTTCGCGGGGTCGCGCTCGGCCAGGTGGCCGATCGCGGCGTCGATGCGTGCCAGGACGTCCGCCTCGAGCGTCACGCCGGCGGCTGCCGCGTTCGACGCGATCTGCTCCGGGCGGGATGCGCCCACCAGGGCAGAGGCCACGTTGTCGTTCGACAGCACCCACGCGATGGCCAGCTGCGCCATCGTGAGGTCGAGTTCTGCGGCGATGGGCTCGAGCTTCGCGACGCCGTCCAGGATCTCATCGTCCAGGAAGCGCTGGACCGCACGGGCACCGCCGGCCTCGTCCGTGGCACGGGAGCCCTCGGGCAACGGCTGACCCTTCTTGTACTTCCCGGTCAGGACGCCCTGCGCGATGGGTGACCAGACGATCTGGGAGAGGCCCAGCTCCTGCGAGGCGGGGATGACCTCGTCCTCGATGACGCGCCAGAGCATGTTGTACTGCGGTTGGTTCGAGATGAGGTGGATGCCCAGGTCCTGCGCCAGAGCGTGGCCCGCGCGGATCTCGTCCGCCCGCCATTCGGAGACGCCGATGTAGAGCGCCTTGCCCTGCCGGACGACGTCCGCGAACGCCTGCATCGTCTCCTCGAGCGGCGTCTCGTAGTCGTAGCGGTGCGCCTGATACAGGTCGACGTAGTCGGTGCCCAGGCGGGTGAGCGATCCGTTGATCGACTCCATGATGTGCTTGCGCGACAGTCCGCTGTCGTTGGGTCCCTTGGGGCCGGTCGGGTGGTAGACCTTCGTGAAGATCTCCAGCGATTCGCGGCGCTGACCCTTGAGGGCATCGCCCAGCACCTGCTCCGCCTTCGTGTTGGCGTAGACGTCTGCGGTGTCGAAGGTCGTGATGCCGGCGTCCAGGGCGGCATGCACGCACTGCGTCGCGATGTCGTTCTCCACCTGCGAGCCGTGGGTGAGCCAGTTGCCGTAGGTGACCTCGGAGATCTTGAGGCCGGAATGTCCCAGGTAGCGGTACTCCATGAGCGTCTGCCTTCCTGCTGCGCGTGAGTTGTCCGGGGTGCGGACCCGGCCTCAGCCTACGGGGTGAGTCGTGCGCACCCTCGTCGTCCCTGTCATGAAGTCCGTGATCGTGATGACGTCGTCCACCCCGAAGACGGGTCCGTCCGCCGGTTCGTCCCAGAGCTCGGTCCCGGTGAGCGCATCGATCCCAACAGCGCGGTCGTTAACAGCCACGACGACCTCCAGTGCGTCCGGCACCACGTGCCCGGCGACGGCCGTCCCCTCACCCGAGTCCCAGGTCCAGACCGTGTCTCCGCCTGCGATGTCCACGGCGTGGAGCCCCGCGTCGGTCGGGAGGATGATCGCTGGGGCATCGGCGCCCCGCGCTGATGCCGGGATGAGCGCGTCGTTCTCGACGACGGTGGGAGCCTCCACGAATCCGTAGTACTCGTCGGCGTCGATGAGCGAGGCAGGAGCAGGAACAGCGAGCGGCTCATCCGTGGCAGCTCCAGACGACGGGTCGGCCACTGACACGAGGAACTGTGCGTCGTGTTCCGGGTCCGGGGAGGACGTGAGGAGCAGACAGTACGGGTCACCCGCACTGCTGCGCTGCATGCGGTACTCGCACGGCATCTCATAGTCCAGATCCTCGACGGTCACGTCGCCGGTCTCCATGGGGTCGTCGGCCCATGCCTCGACGGTGGCGAGGTGTCCACCGTCCATGTGCGACTGGATGAGGAAGCGGTCCTCGCCCGCAGCTGTCACGGTGGCGGGGCCCAGTGAGGCGTCCAGGTCCGGATCGAAGTCGGAAGGATCCGGGTAGTGCAGCATCGCCCAGTGCTCCTCGCCCGTCGTGGCGTCGACACGGATGACATTCACGCTGGCCTGCAGTTCGAAGGGCACGTCGATGTAGCGGCCGGACGGATCCGGCATCGACATGCCCGGGATCGCGGTCCCGGCGATCCGAACCGGTTCTCCGGTGACCTCGCCCGTCGTCGCATCGACGACCAGCATGGCGAGGGTCCCCGGATGCGTGGCGTTGGGACCGTCGTGGCAGTCCCAGTCGGCTGGCTGCGTGTGCGACAGGATGAGCTGTCCGCTCTCCGCCACCTCGTACGACTGCGACACGGACGGGGACAGTTCCCACGCATCCGCGAGTGCGCACGCATCGAGCGTGCCGGGGGAGACCCGCCAGACCTCGCTGCCGTCCTCCGCGCTGTAGGCGACGAGCGATCCGTCTCCCGACCCGCGCTGGGTATAGATCGTGTCCTCGTCGTGCAGCACCAGCCCGTGCTCCCACGCGGCGCCCTCGGTCCAGTCGTCGTCGGTCCAGCCCTCCGCGCTCGCCCCGTCCGCACCAGAACCGTCACCCTCCGCATCGTCACCGATCCGCCAGACCTCGTCGCCTGTGGACCGGTCCAGCACGACGACGGTCGATGCATCGAGACCGCTCACGATGATGCGGTCGGTCGTCGAACCGACTGGCATCATCGCACCGTCGACGTCGGCCCAGTCACCCCAGGCCGCGCTGGGTGTGGGAGTGGCAGGGGCAGCGGCCTCCGGGGGCTCTGCGGGCGCGGACGTGCATCCGGTGAGGACGAGCAGGCCGGAGGCACACAACGAGGCGACGGCCGTGAGGCGGCCGCGATGCAGGGAGTTCATACGATTCTTATACCAACCAGGCCGGACACAGCCCGGTGCGGGGCAGGGCCGTGTCCCTCGGTGAGACCTACTTCTTGACGGTCTTCGAGGTCGACGCGGCGGAGGTCGAGGTCTTCACAGTCACGAAGCGGTACGACTTCTTCTTCGACGTCTTCGTGGTGTAGGTCGCCTTCCCCTTCTTGAGGGTCACGGTCTTGAGCGTCTTCCACGAGGAGCCGGACTTCACCTGGAACTTGGCCTTCTTGGGGCTGTAGGTCGCATACCCCCACTTGTCGAGGCTGTAGCGCTTCGCAGTCGCGGTGAGTGTGACCTTCGAACCGGACCGCTTGGCGCTGAGTCCGGACTTCACGTGCGCGCGGACGTTGAAAGTCCCCTTCGTGAAGTCATCGCGGTCCACGTAGGTGTATCCGCGGGATGGCGCCGCAAAGATGGAGCTGGGGCCAATCCGGTAGGTCCCGTAGTCGGAGTTGCTCCACGGGCAGATCGTCGACTTCGCCGTCTTCGTGTTTCCGGATGACGAGTAGTCGACGTAATCAACGACCGCACCGGACTTCGTGATGTCCGTGTAAACGTCCCACGAGCGGACCCCAGACTTCTTGTGGGACATGGTGACAGTCGTGTTGTAGCAATCCCAGCTCTTCACGACGATGTCCTTCGCCGTCAGCTTCGTGACGTCGAAGGAGACGGAGGCGGCATGGGCGGGTACGACGGCACCGGCGACCAGCACGATGGATGCGAGCGCGGACAGGAGGATGCGCATGAGCGACTTCACAGAGACTCCTGAGGGAGGAATTCGACAGGGGAGTGCCACGGTGCAGGAGTCAGCGGGGTGTTCGTCGGCAGTCGTGCGTTACGAGTCAGAGAGTTCCGATGATCGGATCATAACGGACGATCACGCTCAGCCGCACCAGTCGGCGAGTGCCAGCATCATCCGGTCGAGGCCGGCGCGTGAGCCGATCCGCGACTCTGCCCGTTCGTTCACGAATGAGAATGCGACCGATCGCTTCCGGCCCCGGCAGTACCCCGCCAGGGAGTCCTGCAGCGGTCGACGGACACGGCGTCCCGCGACCTCCCTCCATTCGGTGAGCGTGCCGGTCTTGGCCCGCACTGTCTCGGCCGCGCGGGTGTTCCGCAGCCGGTACGTGAGAGTCCCCTGAGTCCCGGCCTGCGGCAGTGTCTGCTCGAACGACGGGAAGAGAGGGGATCGGTGCATCGCCACGAGATAAGTGGTGATCGCTTGGGGCGCGCACCGGTTCTCCGGCCCCAGCCCGGACGCGGTCGCCACGGTGATCTGCGCACCGTGGTCCGCGGCGTGCCGCTCCAGGATCCTCGTGCCGCGCCGCGTCGAGCCTCGGGTCCCGTCGACGGCGGACATGCGCTTCGCCAGCGCGGCCGCGATGACGTTGTCGCTCTCGTGTCCGCAGATCGTGAGGAGGTCGAGGATCGGCAGCGATTCGACGGCCCCCACCTCGTGGAGGTCTGCGGCACGTGTGCGCCGCGCGGCCGGGCTTCCCTGGATCGAGACGCCGGCGGCCTCGAGGGCCTCGCTGATCTGCGTCGCAGCGACGAGGACGGGCCGCGGGGACGCGGATTGGTTGAAGGACAGCGCCGTGACGTGCCGCGCCGGATGCTCCTCGCGTGCGAAGAGGGTGCCATCGCCGACCACGCTGCCGCGGATCTGTCGGATGCCCGCGTTGGTGACGGCCTGGACGAGCCGTTCGACGGACGTGCCGGTGCCCCCGTACCGCCTGCGCAGGAACTCCTCATCGCCCAGCAGAGGGTCTCCACCGCCCACGACGATCAGATCGCCCGCGAGGATCCCTTCGGCCGTGGGCAGTTGCTCAGAGAACAGCCGAGTCGTGAGGGTCGATTCCGCCCCCAGGTGTGTGAGGGCCGCGCCTGCGGTGAAGAGCTTCGTCGTCGATGCCATGAGCCGGGGCTCTGCCTGGCGCAGTCCGAAGAGGGTGCGCCCAGACTCCAGGTCGACGACATGGCCGCCCGAATCCTGGAAGATCGGATCGTCGAGCTCTCGTGTCAGCACTGTGGCGAGGGAGCGGAGATTGCTCGAACGACGGAAGAATCCCATACAACGATCGTATGCACCCGCTGAGGCCGCAGACGCTACCGGGTCAGAGCACTCACAAGATCCGAGCGCTCGCCCACTACTGTGTCCTCCATGACGACTCCCTCGCACCCGCACGATGGCCCGGCCAGCGGCGCCGTGGGCCGGGCCGCTGCGCGCGCCTCGCAGACTGCCGCGCGTGCAGCAGCGCGACTCCCGGGACCGATGAAGGGCGCGCTTCGGCTGGCCCGGCGGGCAGCGGATACCGCGCTGGACGCCTCCGCAGAGGCGCGAGCCGCGAGTGACCTCCGGCCTCAGCCCGATGACCGCTTCCCCGTCGTCGTCCACTTCGCCGGAGACGGGGACTCCGCCTACCAGCTGACCCAGTGGCTGTGGCCGCTCGAGCAGCTGGACCAGAGGCTACCCGTTGTCATCCTCTGCCGCAGCGCACGCACGGCGCAGCAGATCGCCCGGAACACGCACCTGCCGGTCCGCTTCGGCCGTCGCTTGGCGGACCTGGATGCGGTTCTGGGCGACGACGCGGTCCGGTGCGTCCTGTACGTGAACCAGTCGCCGCTGAACTTCCATGCGCTGCGGCACCCACGGCCCGCGCACGTGCACCTGTCGCACGGCGAGAGCGAGAAGTCGTCGATGGTGACGAACCAGCTCAAGGCCTACGACCGGGTCCTCACGGCGGGCCAGGCGGCTCGGGACCGCATCCTCGCCCAGCTCATCGGCTTCGGTGAGGACCGGATGATCGACGTCGGCCGCCCTCAGTTGGACGCGCCGACATCCGTGCCGCAGGAGTGGACGTCTCACCTTGCCGGACCGGACGCTGACTCATCGGCACCCACCGTCCTCTGGGCCCCCACCTGGGAGGGCGACTCGCCGCAGATGGCCTACGGGACCCTGCCCCAGACGGGCGACACCATCGCCGAGGCCCTGCTCACCGCCGGTGCCCGCGTCATCTACCGGCCCCATCCGCGGACGGGGGTCGCCGACCCCCTGTTCCGCGCCGCGGACGCTCGGGTGCGCGCGCGACTCGAGGCAGCCGGCGGCTTCATCGACACCACTCCGTCCGTGGGCTGGCAGTTCGCGGAGGCGGATGCCTGTCTCGCGGAGATGTCCTCCGTGGCCTTCGACTGGCTGGCGACGGGCAAGCCGCTGGCTCTCATCCGGCCGGTCGATCGGCGGGCGGACACGATCCCGGGCGGACTGCTGGACCGCGCCGATGCCGTTGCAGCCGACCATGCGGCTGAGGCCGTCACTTCGCTCCTGTCCGCACTCGACTCTGACGCTGCTCAGCTCGGGGAGGTCGCTCAGCACTACTTGGGCGATACGGAGCCGGGAGATCAGCTGGCACGGTTCGTCTCTGCAGTGGGCACGATCGTCGAGGAGCGGGAGAGCATTCTCAGCAGACGTGAATGACAGATGACATCGCTCTGATCGAACGGTGAACAACAGGCGATATCATGTCTCGGAGCCGAGACCCACCCCACCTGCTGTCCGAGGAGCCACCCCGCGTGCCGACCGCGTCGATCCCCGCAGTGCGTGCCGCACTCGCGAAGCGATTGCCGCCGCACGTCAAGCGAGCGCTCCTGCGCGCCCTCCACGGAGAGTTCCCCCGTCGTCGAGCGGATGTCGCGCCGGTCGCCGGGTCGTCTCGACCCTTCGACGCGCGTGTGGAGCAGGCCGACGCCCTGGTCACGGTGCGGTCGACGCTCGCCGGCGCGGGCATCGAGTTCGTCGAGCTGCCGCGTCTCAGCGCCTTCCGCCCCGTCCTTGCCGTCCGACGCAGTGCAGGAGCGGACGTCCTCGCGGCACTCACGGGTGGGCTGGAGCAGGCGGCAGGCTGGACCGTGCGAGCGGAGGACGAGCACGGCGCGACCCTGCGCTGGAACAGTGCAATGCGCGATCCAGACAGCGTGGCCCGTGTCCTGTGTCGCCGCGCGGTGACCGCCCCCAACGGGCGGACTCTCACGACCAGCGACCTGGAGATCGCCGTGGAGCTCTGGGACGAACTGATGCACGGTGCAGCAAACGACGACGGGGCTGCCTACCCGGCCGGGACGCTCCGACGTCGACAGATCCGCAGGGACACGCTGATCGAGCACCTCGACCCCGACACGTGGCGCGGTGCTGTGGATGAAGGCGGAGCGAAGCTGACACTGCCAGCCGCGCACATCCGCAGCGTGACGGAGCCGATCGATCTCGTGTACACGTGGGTCGACGGTGCAGATCCCGAGTGGCGGGAGGCCATGACCGCAGCGCGTGACGGGGTGTCGGCGGCGGCAGGGGTCGAACGGTCCGCGCTCGCTGACTCCCGCTTCACGTCGCGCGACGAGCTCCGCTACTCCCTGCGATCCGTCGAGTATTACGCCTCATGGTTCCGTCAGATCTTCCTCGTCACAGCGGGACAGATCCCCGACTGGCTGGATACGGACCACCCCCGGATCACCGTGGTCGATCACCGCGACATCTTCACCGACCCGGACGTGCTGCCCGTCTTCAACTCCCACGCGATCGAATCGCAGCTGCACCACATCGACGGGCTCGCAGAGCGGTACGTCTATCTCAACGACGACGTGTTCTTCATGCGCCCCACAGACCCGGAGCTGTTCTTCGAGGGAAACGGGATGGCACGGTTCTTCCCCTCGATCGTGCCGCTGGACCATCGTCCGGCCGCTCCCGGAGATCTCCCTGTCATGAGCGCGGCGAAGCGGGGACGCGACCACCTCATCGACCGCCACGGCAGAACCGTCACCCACCGGTTCAAGCACACACCGCATCCCCAGGTGCGGACGGTCCTCGAGGAGATGGAAGCGGAAGCGCCGCACATGTTCAGCCAGGTCGCGGCCTCGCGCTTCCGCCACCCCGACGACTACTCAATCGCCTCGTCCCTGCATCATCACGAGGCGTACGTCCGCGGCCGAGCGGTTCCCGGTGAGCTGTCGTACCAGTTCATCGACCTCGCCTACCCGGATCGGGGCGTGCGACTGGACCGGGCCGCACGCAGGACGGACCTGGACATCTTGTGCCTCAACGAATCGACGATCGACCCAGGCGATGCGGACACGATCGCAGACGAGGTCGCACAGTTCCTCGACCACCGCTTCCCAGTCGCATCGACCTTCGAGACTGACGCCGTAGCGCACGGCGCACAGAACCATGACTGACCAATCCCGCACCACAAGGAGACTGACATGCGCCGCGTGATCACCTACGGCACGTTCGACCTGCTGCACTACGGCCATATCCGGCTCCTGCAGCGCTGCAAGGCGCAGGGCGACTATCTGGTCGTCGCGCTGTCGACCGACGAGTTCAACGAAGGCAAGGGCAAGAAGTGCTACTTCTCGTTTGAGGACCGCAAAAACATGCTCGAAGCGATCCGTTATGTCGACCTCGTCATTCCGGAGGAGACCTGGGAGCAGAAGGTGACGGACATGGAGAAGTACCATATCGACACGTTCGTGATGGGTGATGACTGGACGGGGATGTTCGACTTCCTCAAGGACCAGGTCGAGGTCGTCTATCTCCCGCGGACTCCGGAAATCTCAACGACGCAGATCAAGCAGGACCTCGGGAGATGAGCTGTGCCAGGCACATGTGCCGCTACCTGATCAGCTTTCGTCGTCAGTGACAAGATCTGCGCTCAGGCTGCCATATTTAGTCCCGTAGAACCTGATGCCCTGCGCCGATGAAACAGCCTCCTCCCGCTTCACACCTTTGATCCTGAGCCGGAGGGGGTTCCCCTGGACTCCGAGGTCGATCCAGAAGTCGACGTTCTTGTCCATCTGACGCGATAAAATGTCCAGCGGTATGGAGCCTTCGACGAGTGATCCGCCCTTTACTTGTCGGGCAGTGGCGGGAGTTCTGCCGAATCCGATGCCGCGTCGCTGTTCCCACACCAGCATGGCCCAGTCGGGATGTTCCACTTCTTTTCCAGAAATCAAGACAGAGAGATGAATATCGCGCGCGTCAGTGGAGATCGAGCTGAGCTCAGCTCGACCGCGAGGAACTGCAACGGGAACTTTGCTGTCGAGGGCGTCCTGTAGAGTCTTTCCCCATCTACTAGTGATGACGGAAGGTCTGAAGTCCTGAGCGCGCTTCATGGCAGCTTTGCGCATCTTCCTGATCTCTCGGTCAGTCATCTGCGTCAGCTGCTGGATCCGTGCCCCCAGGGCTTCTATATCGCCCGCCTTCACAAGGAACCCGTCGACTCCATCTGTAATGATGTCCGCAGGACCGTAGGCGATGTCGTAGGCAATTGGAATGCAACCCGCGGCCATCGCTTCGAGTAGGACCAGAGGCTGCCCCTCGTACTCGCTCGTCAGGAGGGTGAACGACGCGTGCTCAAACTGCTGCTTCGCGTGAGGCACGTACCCTCGCAATGTGACAATGCCGTCTAATCCTTGATCGACAATCAAGGTCTTGAGGTGCTCACTGGCATCGTCATCCATGCCGTAGACATCGAGTGTCGCCTGTGTCAACCCATCGGCTCTGGCGTGGAACACCGCCTGGATCGCGTGATGGATTCGCTTCTGATGGCTCAGACGTGCCAGCATCACGCCGGAACCCGCGGGTCGATCTGCGCGCTTCTTCGGTGGGTCAGCGACGAACATATTCGGAAGAGTTACGAGGTTGTCGGCACCAAAATGTAAACGCGTGAGGTCGTCGTGTTGAGCCTGGGTGAGTACTGCGACTCGGTCGAACTGCTCCATGTGCTTCAGCGTCGGAAGGTAGGTGGGCGATAGCGCTCCGTGCGGAGAGTCAGGGGCCGAAGAATGGCGGCTGTGAATGGTTTGGACGAACACGACCGTGTCGCGCCTGTACTTGTGCATGTACTTTGCCAGCGGTGGTCCGTCGTTGATGAGAACTGCGCGTGTGTCGCCGATGACCCAGTCGATCCATGCGAAATAGAGATCATGCTGCTCAGACCAGCGTCCTATCGCGGTCTCATTATGGGAGTACAGTGTGACAGTCTTGCCGCCGGGATTGTCAGACGTGTGCGCGTCGATTCTGTAGCTGAGAAAGCGTGATCCGTCGTCGCGAAATCTGTCGGTTTGCAGCTTTTTGCCGCTGTCGCTGAGTCGAACGCTTTCAGGGTTTCCTTCATATGGGAGGAGGCCCTCGCCTCTGCTGGCTGACGTCTTGATTCGGTGCTGACCAGTTATCGTCTGAAGTTGCGAATCATCAGCGCGTCGAAGATCGGCCCAGATGTTCCTGATGGCAACGCGGTTGCCGATTCTTCCTTCAGACCGGAGCCGTGCGGTGAGTCCTTCGGGGTCTACGGCGTGAGCGGGAGACAGGGTGAGAATCTCGATATTTCTCTTGTCGAGTTCTGCGAATGCATTAGCTCGTTGCAGACAGGCGCTGGTCCGTCCGCCGAACGTCTCTGGCACACCGCCGATGAAACCGTAGATCGGCACCTGGGGGAGAAGTGGGGTTGAGTGAAACATGAATCGCTTCTTTCATGGGTGCCATAGACCGATTGTCACAGCAGCAGGTCGATGACGCGTCCTGACGCTCCGCCGTCATCATTGGGAGAGTACTCGCGGGAGAAGTCGCCCACCGTGTCCTCGGGGTCCATCCGACCCTCGCGGAAATCATCGATCGCGGATGCCAACTCCACCTCGGTGCGCACGATCGGGCCCGGCAGATCCGTGTCGTAGTTCAGATAGAAGCCGCGAAGGTTGTCGCGGTAGTTCTCGAGGTCGAACGCGTAGAAGATGATGGGTCGCTTCAGGATCGCGTAGTCGAAGAACGAGGAGGAGTAGTCAGTGACGAGCATGTCACTGGCGAGGAACAGCTCTTGGATGTCCGGATACTTCGAGACGTCCTTCACGGCGTCTGTCAGTTCCTCCGGGATCGGGAGCTTGTTGCTGATGAGGACGTGCGTGCGCACGAGGAGCACGACATCGTCGCCCAGTGATGACATGAATGACGGCAGGTCGAACGGCCAGTCGAAAGCAAACCGTCCCTTCGTCGTGGGCTGATCATCACGGAACGTCGGTGCGTACAGGACCACGCTCTTGTCGGGGTCGATCCCCAGCTGCTGCCGTACCGATTCCCGGATCGTGGGTGCATCAGGCGACGACAGGATGTCGTTGCGGGGATAGCCGACTTCATGGACGCGTCCGGTGTATCCGTAGGAAGAGCGCATCGCCTTCGTGGCGTAGGGGCTCGGAGAGACGAGCTCGGACCACTGTGCACTGGCCTCGGTGACCCGAGCGATGTAGCCGGAGTCGCGACCGAAGAAGTTGTCCTGGTCGAGGAACATCCTCTTGAGAGGGGTTCCGTGCCACGTCTGGATGTAGACGCCGTCCTTCCTGCGGTGGATGTAGTGCGGGAAGTTGTGGTTGTTGATCCAGTATTTCGCGGTCGCCAGATGCCAGAAGAACTGCGGGGAGTGACGCTTGACGACAGTCGTGTGGGCATCCCTTTGGGGCAGCCGTCCGTTGTAGATCCACACTTTCCGGCGTGGATCGTTCCGACGCACGAGTTCCTCGTAGATGGCACGGGGGCTGTCGCCGTACTGCTTGGCCTGGCCGCTCTCGAACACGATCGTGTCGGTATCCAGCGGGAAGAGCCTCATCACCTTGTAGGCACGCTTCATGACGGACATGTACCGGCGGTTCTTCCGCAGGACGCGCCCCGCCAAGGTGGCGGGCTCCGACTTCAGGAGATCGTCGAGAGGCGTGAAGAGGGGCTTGAAGTCACGGATCGCGGCGAAGATCCGCTCGTTGTTGTGGGTGTCGCGGTGCGCGATGAACCGATCTGCGCGCTGCCGGTAGACGTCGTCCATGCGAGCGCCGGCCTCGAAGATCTGCTCCAGTGCATCGAGCACGCCGTGATCGGTGCGGACGACCGGGCCCGGCAGTTCGGTGAGCGGATCCGCATGCGGCTTCGCGAATCGCTGTGCATCGAACTGGTAGTACACGACCGGCCGATGCAGGAACGAGAAGTCGAATGCGACGCTGGAGTAGTCGGTCACCATGACGGCGCTCTGCTTCATGAGGAGCTGAACGTCCACGTCGCCCTGGTAGACGATCCTGGCGCCCAGACCGGTGAAATGATCGCTGAACTGCTGCATGTTCGGGTGCAGGCAGAAGACGACCTCGAGCGAGTACTTCTGCACCTGCTCCTTGAACGCGTCAGAGGTGAGCAGAGACGACCAGCGATCGAAGTAGTCGGACTCTGTGAATCGCTCGGGATCCTGCAGCCAGGGCCGCCACGTGGGCATGATCATCAGCTGCCGAGGATTCATCTCGACATCACCCGCCAGGAGCGCGTCGAAGCGGGAGAAGCCTGCGACTGCCACCTCTGCGGGGGCGTATCCGAAGTCCTTGACGAAGAACTCCTTCTCGCGCTCGGAGCACACCATGATGAGATCGGTGTCGAACCCCGCCGCGGTCTTCCCGTAGTTGGGAACCATCCACTTCGCCGCTGTGACTCCGTGCTGGAGGAAGATGTTGTCGGCGTGCAGTCGCTTCTCGAACGACGGCTCCCGCGTGGGATAGAGGAAGCCCGGGTGGTGTGTGCCGACGATCTTGTCGGCGGCGAGGGTTACATCGATGTGCTCTTTCGAGCGGAAATCGATGACGTTCGTGTAGCCCTCGAGATTGCGCCGTTCGGGGGAGTCCTTCCGGATGACGTAGTACGCGTCGATCTCGGGGTGGTTGTCGCGCAGGTATCGGAAGAAGTGCATGCCGTTGTCCTGCGCCTTGTACGGCAGCTCCCCGACGAGCCAGACGGGCTTCGTCGACTGTCGCCGTCCAACGCGTCGCGGATCACGGAGGCGGTTCTGCAGATAGTCGAAGACTGATCGGTCGAAGACCTCCAGGTGCAGGGAGGGGTTCTTCGCCTTGAAGGTGTAGTACGGGGTGATCGACAGCGCCTTGGTGCTGGTCGTCGCGTGGCTGGACGAGGCTTGCTGGCGCACCAGGAACGGGCTGCGACCGATGCGAGCGCGGATGACGTCGTCTTCGCCGTCCGCATCGAGTTCGAGGTAGAGATCCGCGGTGTCGTCTACGATCACGTCCACGTCGTCGTGGAAGTCGTAGGTGACTTCGTACTCATACTGTCGCAGGCCGTATCGAGCAGAGGTGGCCGACTCGTTGTACGAGATCGTCAGCGGTGCGGTCCGGCGGAAGTCCGTCACTCTGCCCACCAGGACGAGCTCTCCCGTTCGCACCCGAGTGTTCCGCGTCATGACGTGTCCGCGGACTGTCAGCATCCCGTTGTCCACGGTGAGGTGGCCGTTGTGCACACGGGCGTACGGGCGGATCGACTCGTTCACGGCGATGGAGAGGAGCCCCTGGCGATTGACGTAGGGAGTGAGGGATCCCGCGGGAGTGTCAATGGTGCTGAAGTCCGGCAGCTCGGTCGTCTTTGCGCGCCCCAGGGGGAGCAAGTACTGCAGCTCGGGTCCTCGCGTGTCCTTGTCCTTGGCGAAGCGAGGTGCCCTGTCGCGTGTGGTGACGACCTGGACGAACAGCTTGAACCGATAGCCGCCATCCTCGCTGTCGCGCTCCTGCGCCAGCGCCTCATAGTCTTCGGTCCACTCGTGCACGGCCTCTGCGACGTGATGGAGGTCGATCGTCGCTACGTAGTGGGTGAGGGCCGAGTCGGGGGACTCTGCCTTCGTGAAGGAGCCCAGCTGGACCCACTCTCCGTGATGTTGCGCCCACAGCGTCCCCAGGAGGACATCTCGCGACGTCTCCGCGCGAACCGTCATCGAAGTTTTCTGGTCGTCCGTGTACGAGCACACCAACCGTTCGAAGACCGGCAACGTCGCGGCGTTCGCCTTGCGCGTGGCTGATTGGGCTGAGCGAACCTTATTGATGGCGGACATCGCGTGACCTGCGAGGCGGTATGCGTCCATGGTTCCTTCCGACGTTCTGGGGCTCGTCAGCTGTGCGCTCGACGCGCGATCATTGCGTGCGGTCACTTTACCGTCAGTTCACATGAGTGTGAGCCGCGGTGCCCTCTTGTGCCCGGTATCCATCGCGACATGAGGGAACGATACGCTCGGCTGCGATGATGTTCAGATGAACCCCGGGTAAACTCAAACGCTTGAGGCCTGTGCTGACACTGCAGCGGGCATTGATCGATGAGGGAGGGATTGTGGAGACGGCGGTTCGCGGACGATCCCCCTCGCTCGAGGAGCTTCGCGCCGTTGCGCAACCGCCGGAGGTTCGTGCTCGTAAGAACGCGGAGCACTGGACGGCCGAGCTGTACCTGCGGCACATCTCCATCTATTGCACTGCGCTGCTGGTCCGTACCCGTATAAGCGCGAACGGTGTCACCGCCCTTATGATCCTGGCTGGCTGGTGCATTGCTGGGGCACTGCTCATCCCAGGCATCTGGGGTGCTGTGCTGGCACTTGTCTTCTCGCAGATTCAGCTCTATCTCGACTGCTGCGACGGAGAGGTGGCGCGCTGGAGAGGGACGCGTTCTGCGAAAGGTGTATTCCTCGACAAGGTGGGCCACTACACGACCGAGGGCCTTGTGGCAGTTGCGCTGGGCCTGCGCGCAGTGGGGGACCTGAGTCTGCTGAGGACGGATCCGGGCATGGCCTATCGTTTCGTGGTCGCCGGTCTGGCACTGGGCTGGCTTGTCCTGCTCAACAAAGCGCTCAATGACATGGTTCACGTCTCACGCGCCTTCAACGGGCTAGATCGACTGCCGGATACGGCGGATGCCACAGCGATCCCCCGCGGACCCATCGCGACGCTCAAGAGCATTGCGCGGTTCGTCCCGTTCCACAGGATCTACCACTCCGTCGAGATGTCGATCCTCGCAGTGGTCGCGGCTCTCGCAGCGCTGATCCCGGGCGTCGGGATCAGCGCAGAGCGCACCCTGGTGATCGCACTGGCCGCACTGTGTGCCCTGTCCGTCGTGGGACACTTCATCGCCATCATGGCGTCCAGGAGGCTCGGATGAGCAAGCAGTCGCCCAGTCAGAGGCCACGTCGCGATCGCCGTCTGCTCACAACCGATCCGCTGACGGCAGACGGTCGGGTTCAGGTGGGCGATGCGCGAGACATTCCCGATCTGCCGTCGGCGTTCGACCGCGATCACCACCTGCAACGAGACGCGGGTGTGCTGACTGCCGGTTCTGCCCCCGGCGTTGACCAAAGCTACGAGCTGGTGCCTGACTCCGATGGCGATCTGCGTACGCGCTCCGGTCGCAGGCGGAAGCGCCGTTCGACTCCGGCCCCACCTGCGACGGGCCGCTACCGCTACGGTGTCGTGGTGCTGACGCAGGGCACGCGACCGGATGATCTGACGCGCGGACTGGAGTCACTGCTGGCTCAGCGCGGAGTCGAGCTCGATATCGTGTGCGTGGGGAATGGGTGGGAGCCCACTGGTCTGCCGGACGGGATCAGATCTCTCGCGCTCCCTGAGAACCTGGGCATCCCGGCTGGCCGGAATGAAGGAGTTCCCCACGTGACGGGCGACTACCTCTTCTTCCTAGATGATGACGCGTGGCTGCCGGATGACACGACCCTGCTCCGCATGGCCCAGCTCATGCGGGCTCACCCGGACATCGGCCTGGTGCAACCGCGGGTCGTCGACCCTGACCGGGACGACGCGCCCCGACGCTGGATCCCACGACTGCGGAAGGGGTCCGCAGAGCATTCGTCGACGGTCTTCTCCGTCTGGGAGGGCGCCGTCGCGATGCAGCGTCGGGCCTTCGAGGACTGCGACGGTTGGCCGGGTCCCTTCTGGTACGCGCACGAAGGTATCGAACTGGCGTGGCGCGTCTGGGACGCCGGCTACCGGGTCTGGTACATGGGCGACCTCTCCGTCGCCCATCCGGTTATCGACCCCAAGCGTCATGACGAGTACTTCTACATGAACGCCCGCAATCGCGTCTGGCTCGCTCGTCGTAATCTGCCGTGGCCGTTCAACTGGGCCTATGTGGGGTCGTGGACGCTGGTGCAGACTGCGCGGTGGGCAAAGTCTCCGGGGCAACTCCGGCCCTGGTTCCGTGGGTGGCGTGACGGGTGGAGAGACCACCCATGGGCAGAGGACGAGAACCCGCACAAGCTCTCGGGGCGCGGAGTACTCAAGATGTCGATGGCTGGCCGTCCGCCCATCGTGTGATGTGCCAGGTGCGACGCACCTGAGTATCCTCCCAGAGGACGGCGGCTGAACGGCTGGTCGCCGGGAGGCGGAAAGGAAATGAGTCATGGCAGTCCTGGTGACGGGCGGAGCGGGGTACATCGGGTCGCACGTCGTGCGACTGCTGGCACAGCGCGGCGACGACGTCGTCGTCGTCGATGACCTGTCGAACGGAATCGCGACACGGGTCGATGGCCACCCGATCGAGCAGATCGATCTGGCGGATGCGGGAGCGGAGGACTCCCTCGTGGACGTTCTGCGGCGCTATGACGTCTCCTCCGTCATCCACTTCGCGGCGAAGAAGCAGGTGGGAGAGTCCGTCGAACGGCCTATCTGGTACTACCGCCAGAACGTGGGCGGACTGGCGAATCTTCTCGCCGCGCTGGAGCGCGTCGGCGTCGAGCGTCTTGTGTTCTCCTCGTCCGCGGCGGTCTACGGCATGCCGGATGTGGAGCTCGTGACGGAAGACACCGACTGCCGCCCAATCAACCCCTACGGGCAGACGAAGCTGATCGGCGAGTGGATGATCGATAATGCGCGGGCCGCGACGGGTCTGCGAGCGGTCAAGCTGCGTTACTTCAACGTCGCGGGCGCTGGTTGGCCGGAGCTCGCGGACACCGCCGTCATGAATCTCGTCCCGATCGTCTTGGACCGTGTGGCTTCAGGCCAGCCGCCTGTCGTGTTCGGGGACGATTACCCGACTCCGGACGGCACGTGCATTCGCGACTATGTTCATGTGACCGACCTGGCCGAGGCTCACATCGCCGCACTTGACTACCTGGCCGACGACCAGCCGCAGGAGTCCGTTTTCAACGTGGGCACGGGCACCGGGTCGTCCGTCACCGAGGTCATCGACGCCATCTCCCGAGGCCTGGGCCGGGAGATCATCCCGGAGATGGGTTCGCGCAGGGCGGGGGACCCGCCACGGCTGGTCGCAGACGTCTCCCGGATCGCTGCCCAGCTCGTGTGGAAGGCTCAGCACGGTCTGGACGACATCGTGGGCTCTGCCATCGCCGCACGACGCTGAGCGCGTGACCTGGCCCTGTCTTCCCTCCGCTCGCGCATGTCCTCGGGCACAATGGCCTCATGAGCATCGATCTGGAGATCGCCCAGGCAGCGACGCTGAAGCGGATCACTGATATCGCGGACACGGTGGGACTGAGCACCGACGACCTCATTCCGTATGGCTGGACGAAGGCGAAGGTGCCGGTCGCCGTCCTCGAGCGCCTCGAGGCGGACACGACGCCCGGCAGGCTCATCCTCGTCACCGCGATGAGCCCCACCCCGGCGGGGGAGGGGAAGACGACGACCAGCATCGGCCTGGCGGACGGGCTCAACGAGCGCAACCGCCGCCGGATCGTCGCCGGTGAGGCCCCTACGGGACAGGCCGTCCTCGCTCTGCGCGAGCCCAGTCTGGGGCCCGTCTTCGGGATGAAGGGCGGTGCCGCGGGCGGCGGGCACGCGCAGGTCGTCCCCATGGAGGACATCAACCTCCACTTCACGGGCGACTTCAACGCGATCGCGCTGGCGAACAACCTGGCCGCGACGATGCTGGACAACCACATCGATCACGGCAACGCGCTGGACATCGACCCCCGTCGGATCCACATCCACCGCGTCATGGACCTGAACGACCGCGCGCTGCGGAACACGACGATCGGCCTGGGCGGGCTGAATGGCGGCGTGCCGCGCGAGGACCACTTCGACATCGTCGTCGCCAGCGAGGTCATGGCGGTGTTCTGCCTGTCCACCAGTGTGGCGGACCTGCGGGCCCGCCTGGCCCGCATCGTCGTCGCCCACACCCGTGACCGCACGCCGGTCACGGTCGATGACATCGGCGCGGCTGGCGCGATGACGGCACTGCTGCGTGACGCACTGTCGCCCAACCTCGTCCAGACCCTCGAGCACACACCCGCGTTCATCCACGGCGGGCCCTTCGCCAACATCGCCCACGGCTGCAACAGCGCGCTCGCCACCCGGTCCGCGCTCGCCCTGGGTGACTGGGCGATCACGGAGGCCGGCTTCGGAGCGGACCTGGGCGCGGAGAAGTTCCTCGACATCAAGTGCCGCGCGACCGGCCTGTGGCCGGACCTCGTCTGCGTCGTGGGCACCGTCCGCGCGCTCAAGTACCACGGCGGCATCGAGAAGGAGGCACTGGAGGAGGAGAACGTCGAGGCGATGCTCGCGGGAATGCCCAACCTCGAGCACCACCTGTCCGTGCTGCGCGACGTGTACGGCCTCACCGCGGTCGTGAGCCTCAACCGGTTCCCGTCCGACACTGACGCCGAGGTCGAGGCCGCCATCGCGCACCTCGCGCAGCAGGGCGTCCGCGCCGTCTCTGCCGAGCACTGGGCGCACGGCGGCGCAGGCGCGCTCGACCTGGCCGACGCCGTCATCGCGGCGGCAGAGGAGCGGAGCACCGCAAGCGGAGGCGGACCGCGCCACCCCTACGAGCTCACCGCACACCCCGCAGAGAAGATCAAGGCCCTCGCCACGACGGTCTACCGCGCCGGCTCTGTCCAGATCCCCGCCGCCGTGCGCCGCACCCTCGACCAGTACGTGCAGGAGGGCTACGGCGACCTGCCGGTCTGCATCGCGAAGACGCAGTACTCGCTCAGTTCCGACCCCTCGCTGCGCGGTGCGCCGGTGGGCCATGAGCTCACAGTGCGCGATGTGCGCCTGTCAGCGGGTGCAGGCTTCATCGTCGTCATCTGCGGTGACATCATGACGATGCCGGGCCTGCCCAAGGACCCCGCCGCCCACCGCATCGACGTGACGGACGACGGGAGCATCACGGGACTCTTCTGAGCCGGCCGGGTGAATGGAGTCCGAACAGCCGCTGAGTCCGCGCGCGCCCGGTTCGTCTCCCAAGCCCGGGCGCGTAGAGTGCTCCGGTACGCGCTCACCGCAGGGACTGCGGCCACGAGCGGGACGACGACAGAGGACTGGGATGTTGGAACGGCGACGAGACGACTCGGCCGCCCCGAGGCCACGGCTGCGCGACGCGTGGTCGAAGCACTGGGCGAACCGGCGCCGCCTCTTCCGCGAGGTCCTGTCGTTCCTGTCCGTGGGCGGCGTGGCCTACCTGGTCGACGTGGGCCTGTCGAACCTGCTGCTCTTCGGTTTCCTGGGCATCCCGGCGCTGCTGGTCGCCAGCCCCGTCAAGGCGAAGATCGTCTCGACCATCGTCTCGATGGCCGTCGCGTGGGTGGGCAACCGGTTCCTCACCTACGGGCAGCGCGACTCCGGCTCCGCCCTCTCGGGCATCTGGAAGTTCGTCGTCGTCAACCTCATCGGCATGGTCATCGTCGTCGCGCCGCTGGGCGTCACCTGGTACCTGCTTGGCCTCCACGACCCGCTGTCCTACAACATCTCCACCAACGTCGTGGGCATCGGCCTCGCCATGGTGTTCCGCTTCTGGGCCTACCGCACGTGGGTGTTCCCCGACCGCGGTGAGGAGGACCCCGCCGCCGAGGTCGTCGTCACCGACGGCTTCGACCGGACCGCCCGCTGACCCCGGGGCCCCGGACTCCGCCGGGCGGCCGGGTGCCGGCCGTGCGGACCGTGTGCGGCCTCGGGCCCGGTCCTGCCGTCAGAGGCGCTGGGCGCCGTCGACGGTGACCTTCCCCTTCGTGTCGAGGAACCGCTGGGAGACGCCCGCGATCGCGTCGATGTCGTAGCCGCGGTGGTTCTGGACGACGACCACGATGTCCGCCTGGGGCGCGGCCGTCAGCGCGTCCTCGACGCGGGGGACCTCGACGCCTGCGACGGTCCACTGCTCGATCGCCGGGTCGTGGTAGGACAGGTCCGCGCCGTGCTCCAGCAGCGCCTCCGCCAGCGGGACCGCGGGGGATTCGCGCCGGTCGGAGATGTCGGGCTTGTACGTGACGCCCAGCAGCAGGACCCGGGCACCGCGCAGCGCCTTCGCATCGTCGTTCAGCATGTCCTGCACGCGGCGCACCACGTACGCGGGCATCGACGAGTTGATCTCCTGCGCCAGCTCGACGAAGCGGAACGGGTAGCCCAGGCGGGACTTCACGTTGTAGGAGAGGTAGTTGGGATCGATCGGGATGCAGTGGCCGCCCACCCCGGGTCCGGGGTAGAACGCCTGGAAGCCGAACGGCTTGGTGCCCGCCATGTCGATCGCGTTCCACAGGTCGATGCCCAGCTCGTGGCAGAACTGCGCCATCTCGTTGACCAGGGCGATATTCACATGGCGGTACGTGTTCTCCAGCAGCTTCGCGGTCTCCGCCTCGCGGGTGCCCTTCGCCGCGACCGTCGTCTCGATGAAGCGGCCGTAGAACTCCCGCGCCCGCTGCGTGCCGGCGGGGGTGATGCCGCCCACCACCTTCGGAGTGTTGACGAGGCCGTACGTGGGGTTGCCCGGGTCGATGCGCTCGGGGGAGAACGCGAGGTGGAAGTCGACGCCCGCGCGCAGGCCGCTGGCCTCCTCGAGGATCGGCTGCACCAGCTCCTCCGTGGTGCCGGGGTACGTCGTCGACTCGAGGACGACGAGGGTGCCGGGGGTCAGCCGCGCGGCGATCGCGCGGGTGGCGGCCTCGACCGCGCCCACGTTGGGGCGGCTGTCGTCGTCCAGCGGGGTGGGCACGCAGATGACGATCGCGTCCGCCTGCGCCAGCACCGCATCGTCCGTCGTCGCGCGGAAGCCCCGCTCGCGGATCTCCGCGATGTCCGCGTCAGTCAGGTCGTCGATGTGGGAGCGGGAGTCCATGAGCCCGTCGACAACGGCGTGCGACACGTCGAATCCGACGACCTCGAGTCCCGCCCGGACCGCGGCGTGCACGAGCGGCATCCCCACGTACCCCAGTCCCATGACGACGGCGTCCACGGCCATGACGGCTCCTCCGGGGTGAGGGGAGGGCCGCGGCGCGCGACGCGTCGCGAGCGTTCTCCCGGCTGCAGGTCGGTCAGTACACTACCAACCATGGCTCCACCCCTCCGCATTCTGGTCGCGACCGTCGTGCACGATCCCGAGGACGCGAGGATCCGTCACCGGCAGCTGCCGGCACTCATCGATGCGGGGCACGAGGTCGCGTACGCGGCGCCCTTCAGGGCCTTCGGCCGGATGCCGCCGGAGGGCGTGTGGGGGATCGACCTGCCGCGGGCGCGGGGCAAGCGCCGCCTCAGTGCGATCCGGACCGCCCGCACGCTGCTGAGCTCGATGTCCCGCAGCGTCGACGTCATCCTCATCCACGACCCGGATCTGCTCCTGTCCGTCGTCGCGCTGCCGCGCCGGCGGGCGACGATCATCTGGGACGTCCACGAGGACACCGCCTCCGCACTGCACATGCGCGACTGGGCGCCGCTCGGCGTGCGTCCCATCCTGAGCGCCGGGGCGGTCGCGGCAGAGCAGTATGCGGAGATCAACTTCCGCCTGCTGCTGGCGGAGCACGGCTACCGCGACCGGTTCACCCGCATCCATCCCGTGGTCCCCAACTCCGTTCGGGTGCCGGAGGAGGAGCCCGCGGATCCGGGGGACGACCGCGTCGTCTACCTGGGCAAGCTCACGCGACCGCGCGGGGGTGCGGAGCTCATCGAGCTGGCCCGCCGCGTCCCGGAGGTGACGGTCGAGATCATCGGCCCGGCGGAGCGCGACATCGAGGACGAGCTGCGCGCCGCTGCGGACGAGGGGATCGTGGACTGGCGCGGCTTCCTGCCCAACGACCAGGCGCTGGCCAGGCTGCGCGGCGCGCTCGCGGGCGTGAGCCTGCTGCACGACGAACCCAACTACACGAACTCGCAGCCCACCAAGATCATCGAGTACATGTCCCACGGACTGCCGACCATCACGACGCCCAACTGGGCACCCAAGGAACTGGTCGAGCACGCGGACTGCGGTGCGGTCGTGCCCTTCGGCGACGTGGACGCCGCGGCGTCCGTCGTCCGCCGGTGGCGGGAGGACCGCGCGGAGCGCGTGCGCCTGGGTCGCAGCGGCTACGACTACGCACGGACCCACCTGAACTGGAACGTGGACGCGCACGACTTCGTCCGTGCGATCGACGACGCGCGGATGCTCGACCTGGCGAAGCGCCGCCGGGTGAGTTCGACCGCCAAGCGGGTGATGGGACGCGGTCGGGGAAGGACCCGCGTGTGAGTGCCGACGGCACGCACCCGGCCGCACCGGCGGCGTCGGACCCGCACGTGCGGGACGTCGTGGGCGCGCTGGGTGCGGACGGGGGACCCGCTGCACCGGACGGCCCCGACTCGCGGGACCCCGGCCTCCACGGCCCCCGCGTGCACGGCCCCACCGTGCGCCTCGACGCCTCGACCCTCGCCTGGGCCCCGCGCACGCTTCACAGCTCCCATCTGAGGGACGCGGACACGGCACGCCGGGCCGACGCCCTCGTCGTCCGCCGCACGCGGGACGGCGAGGAGCTGCTGAGCGGGATCTCCGGCGCCGTGCCGGTCTACGTCGCGGACGACGGCGACTCCGCCCGCTTCTCCAGCCGGCTGTTCGCGCTCACCGCGGGCGCACCGGTGCGGGGGGACTGGGACGCGTGGGCGGATGTCCTGGCCGCCGGCGCACCTCTGAACGGGAGGACGACGGTCGCGGGAGTCCGTCGCCTGCGCCCGTGGGAGTCCGTGCACGTCCAGGACGGCACGGTCCGCTTCGAGCGCGAGCGATGGCCGTGGCTGGATGTGCAGGAGGACTCCACCGCCCGGATCGAGGATGTGGCGGACGCGCTCACCTCGACCCTCACCCACCTGGCGGAGGACCACCTGCTCCTGTCGACGCTGAGCGGCGGGTGGGACTCGCGGATCCTCGCCGCCGTCGGCGCCGCGGTCTCCCGCGTCGCACCCACCCATGCGACCGGCGCGCACGCCGCTCCCACCCCGCCCGCGGCGATCACGACCTCGTCGGACACCGGCATCGTCCTCGAGGAGCTGGTCGCCGCGCAGGTCGCCCACCGCCTGGGCCTCGAGCACACGATCGTCGTCCCGCGCGTCGACCGGTTCGAATCCGACCTCCGCCGCTTCGTCGACGCCGTCGACCACCAGACGTCCTACCACGTGTGGCTCGTGCCCGTGCTGGCGCGGATCGCGGGCGTCGACGGGCTGGTCCTCGACGGTCTGGGCGGCGGCCTCATGCTGGGCGGCGACTTCACCGGGGGAGACCACCGCGCCGCCCGGATCGCCGGCCTCCTCAAGTACCTGCAGGGCGCGGAGCAGGTGCTGCGGCCGGAGGCGGTGCGCGGCATCCGGGAGCGCACCCGCGCCTCGTTCGACGCCTTCGACGCGGACTGGCCGGAGATCGCGGACCACCCGTTCGAGGCGACGTTCACCGCCTACCTGAACCGCACGCTGCCGGGCATCAGCCAGTCGCCGTACGGCCTGGTCGCCCGCACCCACGCGGTCGCCACCCCGTTCCTGGCCGACGAGGTCGCCCGGGCCTGCCTGCGCATCCCCGCGGCCGCGCACGCCGGCGGTGCGCTGTACCCGCGGCTGACGGCCCTGTTCGACCCGGACCTGGCCGCGCTGCCCACCGCGCAGAGCATGGTCCCGTGGCCGCGCCCCCACCCGCGCCGCATCACCGCGGACGAATCCGTCGCCGTCCTGCGCCGCCTCGTCCTCGACGGACCCGCCGCCGCTCTGCTGGTCGACGGGCTGGCCGACGAGGGCACCCCGCACTGGCGCCGCCTGCTGAGCCGCACCGGCCCGCAGCACCTGCTGCGCAGCCTCGCGATGCTGAACCTCTGGTGCGAGGCCCACGCCCAGAGTCTCACCGGTCCCGGCGTCGAGGAGCTGCTGGCATGAGCGCCCACGTGCACGTGCGAGCGGATCGGATCATCACCGTGGCGCCGGCTGTCACCGTCCTGCTGGTTCCGGGGCCGTCGCTGGGCGGACCCGTGCAGCTGGACCCCGCCCTCGTCCGCCTCCTCATCGACGCGGACGTGCGCGGGCTGCAGACCGTCGCGCTGGCCGGTGCGCTGCACGACCTGGACGCCGCCCCGGTGTCGCTGGCCCGGTACGTCGCGACGGATGACGGGGCCACCGCCGCCGAGGCCGTGGCCCGCCTGGGTGCCCACCGCACCCTCCGCGTCGCGGACGTCTCGCCGGACGCCGTCCAAGCCTGGATCGGGCGGGTGCCCGCCGTCGAGGCCCGCACCCTGCGACGCCGCGTCCGCACCGCCCTGCGCCGGATCGCGCCGGTCCGTCGGGTCTACGAGAGGATGAGGACACGATGAGCGACGGGTATGAGAGGGGCGCGGACGACTTCGACGTCGTCATGGCGACCGACTGCCGCTTCCCCGGCGGGTCGACCGCCAGCGTCGTCGAGGAGATCGAGGCCCAGCACCGCGCCGGCTACCGCACCGCGCTCCTGCACCTGCCCTCGCCGGTGCAGCGCAGCCGGCGGCCGTTCGCGCAGCGCATCCAGGACGTCGTGGCGGCGGGGAAAGCGGAGCTGATCCTGCCGCACCAGTCCGTGCGCGCCCGCACCCTGCTGGTGCGCCACCCCACCCTCTTCAGCACCATCCCGGAGGACCTGCCGCGGATCAGGGTCTCCTCGACCGTCATGATCGCCAACCAGGTGCCGGTCGACGACCGGGCGACGGAGCCCTACTACGACGTGGAGACCGTGCATCGGAACGCGCAGCGGGCGCTGGGACACGCACCCGTCTGGGCGCCGATCGGGCCGCTGGTGCGGACCGCGATCACCCGGTCGTGGCGGGACGTGCCGATGGTGGACGAGGACTGGGTCAACATCATCGACGCGCCCGTCTGGGCGACGCCCCGCGACGGCCTCGTGGGGGAGACCCCCGTCATCGGGCGGCACAGCCGCGGGCACTGGTCGAAGTGGCCGGACACCCGCGAGGACCTGCTGGCCGCCTACCCGGACGACCCGCGCTACCGGGTGCGCGTGCTGGGCGGGACGGAGGCGCCCCAGGAGATCCTGGGCGGCCTGCCGCAGACCTGGACGTCCCTGCCCTTCGGCTCCGTCCCCGTGCCGCGGTTCCTGGCCGGCATCGACTTCCTCGTCTACTTCCACCACCCCGGGCTCGTCGAGGCCTTCGGCCGCGTCGTGCTGGAGGGACTGGCCGCCGGCGCCGTCTGCATCGTCCCGCCGCAGATGGAGCAGGTCTTCGGCGACGCGTGCGTCTACGGGTCCCCGCAGGACGTCACCGGGATCGTCGACCGTCTGAGCGCGGACCCGGCTGCACTGGCCGCCCAGCGCGAGCGCGGGCTGCGGGCCGTCCACGAGCGCTTCAGCTACGAGGCCCACCTCGACCGCCTCGCCGCGTTCGCGGGTGACCCCACGGGCACACCCGCGGCGCTGGGGACCCAGAGGAAGGGGGCGGCCACGGCCCTGCTCGTCGCCCCCACGGGCGCGCCGCAGGACACCGTCGCCGAGGCCGTCGCCTGGATGCGGGAGACCCTCACCCAGGTGCCCGTCGTCGTGACGGCCGACCACGATCTGGACCTCGACCCGGCCATCGAGTCTGGTCCCGTCGATGCCCCACGGGTCGCGCACCTGGCGCGCGCCCACCGGGCTGCGCGGGTACTGGTGCTCGACGGGCAGCCGGCCGGGGCCTCGGCGCCGGAGCTCGTCTCCCGTCTGGGCGACGACGTGGACGCGGAGCTGCTGCGCCGGGACTCCGGTGCCTGGCGGGCGGAGCCGCTGGAGCGGCGGCGGGAGGCCGCGAGCGGCGCGACCGCAGCGGTGCGTCGCACGGTGGGCCG
>NZ_HE978601.1:0-193313 GCF_000285835.1 Brevibacterium senegalense | reverse complement strand
TGTCGCCCCGGACGCACCGGTGAGCCTCCTGGTGGTGACCGGTGCGGACGTCGACCCCGGAGTCCACGCTGGACGCAGTGCTGGCCACCGCTCAGATCACCTCGCGGTTCCGGCCCGCGGTCCTGGCGCCGCGCAGTTGGGTGACGGCCGCCACGGAGCGGGGCGTGTTCATCGATACGATGATCCCCGTTCACCAGTGGGACGCCCGCAGGACTGTACGGTGGACCGATTATCTGGACGTGCGACTGGACGAGACGGCGCGCCGGACCGGTGCCGCCGTCGTGACGGTCCTCGACCGCACACTGGTTCCCGGCGAACCCGACCCCGTCCTCACCGCACTGACCGCGACGCGAACCCGTCGTTGAGACCGAAGGAGTCCCTGTTGCCGAAGAACCCCGCACGTGCCGTGCTCTCGCGGATCCGAGCGCCGTTCGGCTGGGCGTTCCGCAAGTACCGCGCCGCCCGGGTCCTCCAGATCGCGCTGAAGAAGCTGTGGCGCAAGGAGATGACGTGGGACGTGCCGCTCAACAAGCGGCGGCCGCGCTGGTGGCTCAAGGGCTTCCTGTCCCGCAGCGCGATCCTCTACGAGCTGGAGCAGGGCAACGACCCGGACCGCTACGTGACGGACCTCCACCGGTACTTCCGCACGAAGAACATGGTGCACGCCCGGCTGCAGGACATCATCAACAACAAGCTGTCGACGCACCTGCTGCTGCGGTCGATGGACATCAGGTCGCCGGAGCTGATCGGCGTGTACTCGCGCGGGCTGGTGCACTTCTTCCCGGAGGAGGGGCGCCTGGGGGTCGCGGACTACCTCGACGCGATGGAGCACGGGGAGACGGTGTTCTTCAAGGTGCTCGCCGGTGCGGAGGGCAACAACATCCACGCGGTGCAGAAGACCTCGGACACGACGTGGGCCGTCGACGGCGTCGAACGGAACCGGACGTCCGCCGCCTCCGTCTTCACGCGGGTGACGAAGCCGATGATCATCGAGCGCGGGCTGGTGCAGCACCCGGCCCAGGCGGCGCTGTTCCCGGACTCCGTCAACACGCTGCGCGTCCTCACGATGGTGGACCTGGAGAACAACAGCGAGCCGTTCATCGCGATGGCCGTCCAGCGGATCGGCTGCCGTCGGTCCGCACCGGCGGACAACTGGACGCGCGGCGGCCTGAGCGCGCGGGTCGACCTGGAGACGGGCACGCTCAGCCGGGCGACGCGCCTGCCGGACGACGACGTGAAGGAATGGTTCGACCAGCACCCGGACAACGGGGCGCAGATCACGGGCGTGCAGGTGCCGCTGTGGGACGAGGTGCGGGATCTGGTCCTGCACTCCGCGCGGTCGCTGTCGTTCATGGAGTACATCGGCTGGGACATCGTCATCTCCCCGGACGGCCCCGTCGTGCTGGAGGCGAACATCAACACGGGCCTCAACGTCATGCAGTCGCACGCGCCGCTGTTCGACGACCCGCGCGTGCGCAACTACTACAGCAAGCGCGGGGTCAAGACCCGACTGCTGGCGGAGGCGCCGGGCGACGGTGCGCCGGTGAACGGCTCTGCCGCTCCCGTCGTCGAGGAGGCCTGATCGATGGAGGTGCTGGAGAGGGCCCGATCACTGGCGTCGCGCGCACCCAGGGCCGTGGGACGCCGCATTCTGCGTCGCCACGGATTCACCGCGGACGCCGCTGCCGGGTGGCTCGACACCGTCGCGGGCGACTGGCGGTGGAACGGTCCCGAGCGCGCGGTCGAGCTCGTCCGCGCGCACCGCTCCGGCCGGTCGCTGGCCGCATTCCGGCAGGAGTCCGCCGGGGAGTCCGCGGACCGGATCGCCGAACGCGACTACTACGCGCGACAGCCCTTCAACCGGAAGCATCCGTGGCTGCGCAGTCGCGTCATCGCCGACCGGCAGGTGCCGGGAATCTCCGCGCACACCCCCACGATGTACTGCACCCTCGCGCGGTCGCGCGACGGGCTCGAGGTCGTGCGTCTGCGTGCCTACCCGCGCGATCTGGGGAAGACGCCGCAGGGCATCCTCGACCTCATCCGCTCCGAGCGCCGCGTGCGCATCGCGCCGGTGCAGTGGGGCGCGGACGCGGGTGCCGCGCTCGCGTGGGACGGACGCACCTTCCGCATCGACGGGACGAGCGCGACGGACAGCGCCGTCCTGACCCTCCTGGACGAACTGACCGGGGAGGGCCGCTGCGTCGTCCTGGGCGACCACGACCGGGCCGCCGGTCACGTCCTCCGCCTCACGGTCGCACGCACCGGCGCCGCACGCGCCGCGGTCCTGGCCGTCGAGCGGCAGGGCGGGCGTGGGGAGGCGACGGCCCCCCGGCTGTCCGCGCGCCTGCGGGAACGGGTGGCGGATCTGCTGTCGCAGGACACGAGCCGCTTCCGGCTGCTGGTGCTCGACATCCGCCTGCGCGGCGAGGACGAGTTCACGATCGTCGACATCGTGCCGGACCCGCTCTATCCCCGTGCGGGACGACTCGACGATGCGGGGTGGGCACACCTGACCGCAGCGGTCCAGGACGCGCCCGCCGTGCGGGAGTACACCGCGGGGATCGGCGCCTCAGTGCGGCGCACGCGCAAGCGGATCCACCGGGTGCGGCGCAAGGTGCACGCGTTCCAGCTGCGCTCCACGGGCTTCAGCCGGCGCATGGCGCTGCTGTGGGTCAAGCAGATCGACAACGACAACCGCCGCAACGCGGACATCCCCGCCTACGTGCGCGCCCGCCACCATCGGGCCGGTTTCGTCTCCACGACGGTGGCCCGGTTCGGGATCACCCCGGAGAACCAGGACCGGTTCATCTCGAACCGCGACTACCTGCTGGCCGAGCCGCTCAACGAGACGTACGGGAAGTGGGTGCGCGACTGCGTGTCGTCCCTCACTGTCTTCGAACCGTTCCGGCAGCGCTTCGAGACGATGCACTACCAGGTCATGCAGCGCGACGGGGGCCTCCACATCGTCCCGCTCACCGCGCTCGCCCGCGAGTGCGGCACGGACGTCGCCGGGATCGCCGCGCTGCTGGCGCGGACCGGTCCGCTCGCGATGGCCTCGGCGGCGTGGAGCGGACGCCGACCCCGCACGGTCGCGCACACGGGCGAGTCCTTCACCGTCGACGGTCGGGCGTTCTCCGACGACGAGTTCGACGCCCTCCTCACCCAGCGCGTGCGGGGCCAGTTCTTCGTCCTCTACGAGCCCGTCGCAGCGACGGGTCCGCTCACGGATCTGGCGGGCGGCGGCGACGTCGACCTGCAGGTCACCATGATGAACCCCAGCGGCGGCGATCCGCAGGTGGCGGAGGCCTTCGTCGTGGCCCGGGACGAAGTGGCGACCGGGACGCTCCGCGGACTCCTCGACTCCGATGATGCGGGCATCACGCTCATCGGTGGCGACGGGCGCCGCGGGACCGGTATCGAGACGGAGGAGATCGATGCCTACCTGGCGCAGCTCGACCACCGGGCGGACGCGGAGGTGCGGTCCGACGCGACGGCGGAGTCCTGGATCGACGGCGGCGAGGACGACGCGCCGCCCGCGGCGCGCCTGCGGTTCGAAGCGCGCATCGACGCGGAGACGGGGACCTTCGACGGTGCCCGCGCCCTGATCGGCGGACAGCTGTGGAGTGTCACGTCGAACCCCGCCACCGGTGCGCGCTTCACCGGCCGGGTGGACGAGTGGAACGACGTGCGCGCTCTGCTCCTCGACCTGTGCGCCTTCGCACCGCAGCTCAAGTTCGTGCAGTTCACCGTGACGCTCACGGACCACGGGCCCGTCATCACGAACATCTCCGCCACGCCGCGCTTCAACAGGGAGTACCCCTACCTGCCCGCGACGGTCGCGTTCCTGCGCGAGCACGTCGAGAAGAAGCGCGCCCGCACGCACACGTTCACCGCCCGCGTGACCCGGTGGTTCCACAACGCCAAGCTGCGGATCCGGCGCAGCTTCGCCCGCGCGCTCTACCCGTCCGGACTGGTGCCGTACCAGTCCGTGCGCTGGCTCGAGGACATGGCGAAGGACCTGTTGCAGCGCAACGGTGTGCCGCTCGCGACGAAGTTCTGGGCGTACCGGAACGGCTTCCTGTCGTACCGCATCCCGCAGTACGGCATCACGCCGGAGAACCGGACGCAGTTCATCTCCGATTTCGAGTATCGCTGGCTGCGGCACATCAACAAGAAGTACAAGTACTGGCTGGAAGACAAGATCAGCATCAAGTACGTCGCGGCGGAGTTCAACGAGTACCTGCCGGGGTACTACTACTACACGAGCCAGCGGGGCGGCCAGGCCCACCTGATCCCGATGATGGACCGACCCGAGGGGTACGGGGACACCTTCGACGAGGTCCTGCGTCTCGCCCGGGACAAGGGCGTCCTCGCGCTCAAGCCCGATGAGGGCTCGCACGGAGACGGGTTCTACCGGCTGGGCTACGAGGACGGCGGGTACTCCCTCAACGGGGAGCCTGCGACGGGCGACGAGGTGCTGGCGATCATCTCCGATCCGCAGAACCGATACCTCATCACCGAGTTCATCCTCATGCACCCGGAGCTGGCGAGGATCTACCCCCAGTCGGTCAACACCGTGCGTGTGACGGTCTTCAAGAAGGACGGCGTCACCCCGGAGATCGGCAACGCGTACCTCCGCGTGGGATCGTCCGCGTCCGGCTTCGTCGACAACACGGCCGCCGGCGGGCTGCTCGTGGAGGTCGACATCGAGTCGGGCCGCTACGGCAACGCCCAGGCGCTGGACGGCGGCCGTGTCGTGCCGTGCCCCCGCCACCCCGACACGGACGTGCTCATGGAGGGCGTCCTGCCCAACTGGGAGTCCGCGAAGGCGAAGGTGCTGGAGATGGCGGCGAGCATCCCGCAGCTGGAGTACCTGGGCTTCGACCTGGCGCTGACGGAGGACTCGTTCAAACTGCCGGAGATCAATCGCTTCCCCGATTTCCCGCGCATCGACAAGCTGACGCCGCAGATCATCGACTACCTGCTGTACAAGCTGGAGCAGAAGAAGCGGCTCCACGGCTACGACGTGAACCCGCCCCGCACCCTCATCTCGCTGCCGCAGCGGTGACGGGACCGATCATGAGAGGACCCTGTCGTGACTGACGACGCGAGGACCCCGGGACACCGGGTCACCAGGACCGTTTCGAGCACGCTCCGGACCGTGAAGCGCGGAGTGGACCGGTGGACCGAGTCGCGGCAGCGGACGGATTGCACCGATCCCGCGGACGCGGTGACCCGGCAGGCGGGCGGGACGCGACGCGATACCGCGCCGCAGGGAGGCATCACCGCCCCGGCGGCGCCCCGCACGCTCGAGCGGGACGGGATCACGTACCGCCGGGTCGAATCCGGGCTCAAGGTCGTACGCGGGACCGCGGACATCACGCAGTTCGAGATTCCGTCCGAGGTCGACGGCGTCCCGGTTACGGTCGTCGGGAAGGACGCCTTCCGCGGACGTACGGATTTGACGGCAGTGGTCCTCCCTGAGTCCCTCACCACCCTTGGCAGAGGTGCATTCGCCGACTGCACCGGTCTCACTGAGATCGAACTGCCACCTAGCCTCACTGTCGTCAACGCCCAGTCCTTCGACGGCTGCTCCGGACTCCACACTGTGTGGCTCTCCCCGAACCTGACCAGGGTCGGTCGACGCGCATTCGCGGGATGCTCCTCTCTGTCGCGGCTCCCGCACTTTGTCAACCGCGGCATCAGCGCAGTCGTCCGTATGGATCGAGATTTCGTCGAGGAGGCGCTTCCCACAGAGTTGGAGTATGTGGGGGCGGAAGCCTTCCGAGACTGCGCATCATTGCGCAGTATCGTCATCCCGTTCCAGGTCACTGAGCTCCCCACATCGGTGTTCGAGGGATGTGAGGGACTGAGCTCCGTGTGGCTGCATTCACGTATGACCGCGATCGGCGATCGAGCATTCGCAAGATGCAGCTCCCTCGCCAGGTTGCGGGTGCCGGAGAGTGCACGATTGCTGGGCGCCGAGGTGTTCGAACGGTCGACGACCGTCGTGGGAGTCGACGGGAGTGCAGCGGTTGCATATGCGCGCGAGAACAGCGTGCCGGTCGAGTCGTTGGAGGCCACTGGTCCAGCGATTTCATCCGCCTTCGGTGTCACCGACGGTATGACCGTGGAGGACCTACTTGCATCGCCGGCAGAACTGGAAAACTTCCTCTCACGGTCCGAGGTCCGTCCGGCCACACACGAGACCGTCCGTGTCGACAATTCAGCGCTGGTCCCACCTGCAGCCACCAGCCGCCTCGTCCGAGACGGTGCGGTGTATCGGCACCGGGATGAGCTGGGGCCCGGGGACGTCACCATCACGATGGTCGGCGACCTCATGTGCAGCTACTACCAGCAGCAGGCGTCCTTTCGCGACGGAGAGTTCAGTTTCGAGGGTGCCTTTGATGACATCAAGGAGCTCTTGCGGCCAGCGGACCTGTCGATCGGAAACCTCGAGGCGATGGTTGCGTCGTCCTACCCGTTCATGCAGGAGTCCCGCTACATCGAGGACCGACCGTATCTGAATGCTCCTCCGGCATTTCTCTCTGCAGTCCGCAATGCGGGTTTCGATGTCGTCATGAACGCGCAGAACCACATGTACGACACAGGGGCGAAGGGTGTGGTCGAGACAATCGCGGCGATGCACGAGGCGCAGCTCGTCCACGGCGGCATGCAACTCCACGAGGATGAACCCAGACATCTGCTGTTCGACATCAGGGGCATGCGGATCGGCATCGTCGCGCACCTCGACCCTGCGCGGCAGAAGATGAAGCAAGCCAACTTCACGGATGAGGCGCTCGCAACGTTTGCAAACGGGCTGTCCGCACAACGAGTTGAAGCAGACATCGCCGCCGCGCGAGCGGCGGGAGCCGAGTTCGTCCTTGCGTACTGTCACTGGGGCCGTGAGTACACAGATCGCGTCACGAAGCGCCAGGCGGACTTCGCCCAAACAGTTGCCGATGCGGGAGCGGACTATATCTTCGGCTCCCATTCGCATTGCCCGCAACCCTACAGTGTCTTGCGATCGCGGGACGGTCGACGCGTGCCGGTTGTGTATTCCGGCGGCAACTTCCTCTCGGACATCAATCAGTACAAGCCCTACACCGACGATACGTTCATCGCTTCCCTTACCCTGACGCGCAATGATGCGGGGCGAGTTGTCGTCGCGGCTGACGGGTACACCCCCTGCCGGATCGTGACGAGCGAGCGATTCCGAGAGTATGCGCGCGTGGTGCCCTGCTCGGCGCTGTTGGACGGAGCGTACGACTACAGCCCAGTCCAGGCCGAGAGCGACATTCGTCGGATCGAGACGACGATGGGCCGGCAGTATCTGCGACTGGAACGGCCCGGTGGCCACGCCATCGGTCGGGGCACTGACAAGGCTCCATGCGCTGACGACGAGGATCTCGTAGGTGCGTACTCCGTGAACGAGCCACCGTTCGCCGTGCAAACCGAGCGTCGATCCCTTGATGAGTCTGACTTCGAGTACGACGAAGCGAGCCAGGTCTGGAGGCGAGTTCAGGACACTGCACGTCGCGAGGCCGTGATCATGTGCGGAGGTTCGTTGACGTATGACCGGACTCTGGAGCGGAACGCCCACGCCGGTGACGTATACGAGTTCCGAACCCATTTCCGTCACCTCCGCGGGGTCTTGGACTCTGCGGACTTGGCGGTCGGCAGTCTAGGCGTCATGGTTGTAGACGAATTTCCTACCCTGTCGTCCATGCCCAAGGTGTACGCGGGCAGGCATTACGCGAATGCGAGGTCGGAGTACGTCGATGCGTTGAAGTACGCGGGATTCGACTGCCTTGCGCTCGCACACCCGTACAACCTTGACGGCGGCGTACGCGGCATCGCGTCGACGGAGCGCGCAGTGCGTGAGCGAGGTGTCGTACCCAGCGGACTAGGACGCGCGAAGACCCCGCTCTTCGACGTGAATGGTCTCCGGATCGCGGTTCTATCGCACACGGTCAACGAGTACAGGATCCGCGAGGTCATCACGGGTGAGGGCGCTGATCGGCTTCTCAACGTGATGGATGAGGATCGTGTGCGGGCGTCGATCCGGGAAGCTCGTGAGACTGGTGCCCAGTTCGTCCTCAGCTATCTCGACTGCAGGGCCGCCGGCACTCAGCTCACACGTGCGGATCGACTCGCGGCTGCGGAGGCCATGGCCGAGTACGGCGTGGACTATGTCGTCTGCACACTTCCGAATGTCGTGTCGCGATACGTTCGACATCAGACGTCGGACGGTCGCACGGTACCGATCGCCACTGGTCTGGGCACGCTCATCGCTGGTTCCGGCACAGGCGAGGAAACGGCCTCGGCTTTGCTGCGGATCGTCGTGCGGCCGGGGGCGGACGGTGGCGTTATTGTGGACGACTCCTACATCCCGCTCCAGCGCTTCCACGCATTCCGCGGTGCCAGAGGACCAGTCGTCCCGGCGCACGAGTTCTACATCAGTGAGTTTGACCCGGCTCCGTTCGGCAACGGCCCGCAACAGGTGGCCAATCGTCTGGGTGACGGGATAAGCCTGGATCCGTCGCGACGTGTCAAGATCAATACTCACATGAGGCCGCAGATCTCTCCGGCGGAGATCGCCCGGGCTCTGGGCGTCGGCTTCAGTGCGGAGGATGTCGTCCGGCTGGGTGGCTCCATGGACGAACCGGTTCACAGCATCGTCGTCAGACGTGAGGATCTGGCTCCGGGCTGCGTCGCGGTCCTCGCGAGTCGGACTGCTGAGAACCGAAATTTTGACGAGATCGCGATGGACGAAGCCGTGGCGGCGGGCGCGCTCATGGCGGTCGCACTCGAACCTCACGCCGAGCTCCCGACTCTTGTCGTCGACGACCCCTGGAACGCACTCAACGCCATGATGGTCGCGATCCGAGAGCGTTATTCTCCGGTCACCGTCGCGGTCACAGGTACTGCGGGGAAGACCACCACGAAGGAGATGCTTAGCGAGGTCTTCGGCCGGCATTTCCGGACTCTCAACGTACAAGGCAATTTCAATACGAAGCGCACGGCGGGGCTCGTCGTACAGAAGCTCGCGCCGGAGGATGAGGCGTACGTGCAGGAGGCGCACGGAGGTTCACCGGACGCCGCAAAGAATCTTTCGACGATGATCCAGCCGGACATCTGCATCATCACCAGCATTGGTGAGGCACACCTCGAACAGATGGGAACTTTCGAAGCGATCATCGAGGGCAAGATGCAGATCATCGACGGAATGAGGACCGGCGGCGTGCTCATCCTTAACGACGACAATCCGCATCTGCGCGCACAGCGGCCGGACGTCCGCACGGTCCGGTACAGCACAGAGGACCGGGACGTCGACTACCTGGCGCGGGACATCCGACGGGTGGGAGACGCCCTCGAGTTCGAGATCGTCGGTCCGGACGGGGTGCACACGGTGGTCATCAACAGCCGCGGTATGCACAACGTCAGCAACGCGCTGGGTGCCTTCGCTGCAGGCCGAGAGGCCGGCATCCCCGCTCCGACGATAGTCGCGGGACTCTCGCGTCATCGTGCATCCTCGACTCGCCAGAACTTCGTCGAGGTCGGCGGTTATTCGTTGCTCGTCGATGCCTACAATTCGAATCCGATCTCGTTGGAGTCCGGGGTCGAGACCCTCTGCGAGATCCCGATCGAACCGGACGGCCGGCGCATCGCCGTGCTGGGTGACATGGGTGAGCAGGGTGACCGGTTCGACGAGAACCATCGCGCGGTGGGCGACTTGCTGGCGCGCTACCCCGTCGACCTCGTGGTCTGCTCCGGCCCCGGCATGTTGCTGGCAGCCCAGCGACTCCATGAGCATGGGGTCGAAGTGCGGCACTACGAGAGGTTCGATGAGCTGGCCGCGGACCTGCACGCGGTGATCACACCGGCGGACATCGTCCTGTTCAAGGCCGCTGGGGCGGTCGACCTCGAGAAGAAGGTCGTCTTCCCGGTCTTCGGCCGCGTCGTCTGAGGGGTGCCCATGGTTGACGAGACCGCAGCACCCGTCTGGCCCGAGGGCTTCTAGGCGGACATCGTCCGCTCGGCCTTCGGCGGCGGACGGCTGTCCGCCTTCTGCCTGGCGCTGGAGGCCTGGCGCCGGGGTCTCGAGGTGACCTATACGCGAGCGGACCTCCTAAAGTGGCTCATCGCAAATGAGAGTGTAGAAGCGGTCTGAACCCTCCCGTGTCCAGCAGTGCCCGGAGCAGGTAGTGGCCCAGATTCCGGAACCCCAGCGCGGTGCCCCTCAAGTGCTCGAGCCGGCCATTGATCGCCTCCGTCGGCCCGTTGCTCGTGCCAGGCCGGTCGAAGAACGCGAGCACATCAGCAGCCCGGCGTTTCAGCGTTTTCCCCAGCGTGGTCAGTTCGTTCAGCGCTGTCGGCACGCCTGCCGAAAGACTCGCGATGACCGCCCGCAGTCGGTCTCTTCCGCGTGTGCGGTCGGGGTCGCGGTACGCGGCCACGATCCGCTGGTAGACCCACCACGTGACATCGACCTGCGTGTGCTCCTCGGCAGCGAGCACTGTCTCGAGCCTGCCGGTCTGCTTCTTGGTGAGCAGGTTGGCTCCCGTGAGTAGGACACGACGGATGCCGTAGAGCGGGTCCCCGGACCGGCCGCGGTGCCCGAGCGTCTCCTGCTGGATCCGCTGCCGGCACCGCTCCACAGCGCTACCTGCCAGCGCGACGACGTGGAACGGATCCATCACCGGGGTCGCGTCAGGCAGCTCTTCGGTCGCGGCTGACTTGTAGCCGGCGAACCCATCCATCGCGATCTCCTCGACACCAGCGCGGAATGCTTGTGATTGGGCGGCCAGCCAGGTCTTGAACACTTTCTTCGACCGCCCCTCGACGATGTCCAGCAGACGGGAGGGGCCTGTCTTATCGCGGATCGGGGTGAGATCGATGATGACTGTGACGTACTTGCTACCGAACGGGGTATGCCGCCACACATGCTCATCGACCCCGAGAACCCTCACGCCGTCGAACCTGCTGGGATCATCGACCAGGAGCTGTTGGCCGGTGGCGAGGATCGCGGTGTTGACGGTGTGCCACGCCGCGCCGAGGCCTGCAGCGATTCGACTGATGGACATCCTGTCGATGACGAGGCATTTCAGCGCCCACAGCACCGCCGACCGTGACAGCTTCGCCCGTGGCGCGGCGACCTGGGTGAGGTCTTCCCGCCAGACGCGTATGCAGGTCGGGCATCGGTAGCGGCGGACGCGCACGTGCAGGATCGTGGGGCGCCAGCCGAGCGGGACGTGGACGAGCCGGCGGACCGCGGTTCCGCGAGGAATGCCTTCCGCACCGCACTCGTGGCACCAGGAGTCCTGGAACTCGGTACTGGTGCGGCATTCGAGGACCGCGTGATCGACGTCGACAGCTTGCCCTGTGACAGTCAGGTTGAGGGTATCGAGGAGGCAGAACGCGTCGAGACCAGGGGTCGTGAAGCTAGGCTTGTCCATGTCGAGGTCTTCCGGATGGAGAGTGTAGGAACTTCCATCTTCAGGGAGGCCTCGACGTCTACCCGGGCAACGACACGTGCGGACTCACAGAGCAGGCTCTACACCCTCATTTACGAAGAGCCCCTAAAGTACACGGTCTCCGACGGGCAGCGGCGGATCTCGTTCGACTGTTCACGGCCGGATTCGCTCACTCCGCAGGGGGCCCACGAGCGGCACGACGACAAATCGGAGTCGAAGCGGATCCTGGGTGCGCGCGGTGTGCCGGTGCCGCGAGCGGTGCTCATGACCGACACCGCGCGCACGGATGCGCAGCTGGCCGCGCATGCGGACGACATAGGGTTCCCCCTCGTCATCAAGTCGGGGCGCGGGCCGATGAGCTCTTCACGCGGATGGCAGCTGAGCGGAAGACGAACCCCTATCTGTCGTCCGGCCCCACCCCGCGGGACGCCGACACGGATGCGCTCCTGGCAGAGCAGGGCCTCGAGTGGACCTCTGTGCCGGAGGCCGGTCAGACCGTCCGGATGGCGCGCAACGACAGCTTCTCACTGGGCGGCGACACTGTCGACGTGACAGACATCCTGCCGGACGCGGTGCGGCGGGCCACGATCGACGCACTGGCGTCGATGCCGAACGCGCATATCGCCGGGATCGATGTCATCCGCGACCGGGAAGGATCCGGCGACTTCGCGATCCTCGAGATGAACTCCCGGCGCCACATCCCGCTCAGCACGTCCACCTCGCAGGGGCGGGGCGCGGGCGTGCCCGGCGCCTTGATGGACTACTTCTTCCCGGACCACCAGCGGGCCGGTCGCGCAGGTGACGACCGGCTGACGCTGTCGCTCGACACCGTGCAGCAGACGCTGTTGGCGCGCCGCGCATCAGCCTTCACGCTGTTGCCCCAGCCGGACCACGGCCTGCCCGCGCGTCTGCAGTGGACGTCTCCGTAGACGGCGTCGAACGTGCTCCGTCGCGTGCCACGGCGGAAGGTTCTCTGGCGCTCCGCGGCCCACGGGGTCTCCGGCGTGGCGCGCCGGCCCAAGGAGGCCCCGCCACCGTTGTCGTCGCGGGCGAGGATGAGGAGACGTGCCGCGGTTTCGTCGAGGAGCCCGTGGGGATCGTGCGCGAGCCCTTCGGCCTGCCGGACGGCACGCTCCTGTGCGAGCCTGTCCGCTGGGACGGGCCGTTGTCCGTGGGGTTCGCCGTCGTCCAGCCCGGGACCGGCACCGTCCTCAGTTGCGTCCCAGCTCCTCGAGGAGCTGCTCGACATGACCCTCCGCGAACTCCTGGAAGACGCTGCGCCCCTCGGATTCGACGATGGCCTGGTGCTTCCGCAGGTCCGGCGTGGTCCGCACGGCGGAGACGACGTGGTTGCCCGGCGCGGCCGGCGCGGCGGGGTCCTCGAGGTGCAGGACGACCTCTGCGAGCTCGAGTCCGCGGAACGCCGCGCACGCGCGGCGTGCGACCTCGAGGTAGCTGGGGTGCACCGCGGGAGCGCTGCGGGCCTCGGCGGAGACGGGGCGGACGGAGCGTGCCGCGTCGTGCATGACGAGGACGTGGAAACGTGCGCCGACCGGGGCCTCGGCGACGGCGACCCCACGCCTGCCGGACCGGCCCACGCGGTGCCAGACGGAGCGGAACGCCTCCTCGTCCGTCGCGTCGACGGGGACGTAGTCCCTGTTCGCGGCCTGCAGCGCGGGGGAGGAGAGGGTCGCGGCGTACGCGAGCGCGTCACGACCGTTGCGGAACCGTGCGGCAGTCGCATCGCGGTTGAAGCTCTTCCACGACCGCGGCACGGCGACGCCGGCACGTGCGAGCAGACGGTGCGAGAGCGCCGCGTGCTGCGCGGCGCTGGCCGCGGACTTGCCGGACAGCGTCGTGTACGTCTTCCACACCGCGGTCGAGATCCCGTCCCGGTGCGCGTGGAGGTAGTCGTCGGCGAACCAGTCGAGGTCGAAGCCCAGACGCTCGAGCTCCGCACCGATCGCGGCCGTCGTCGCGTGCGGCGCGGCCGGTCGCGGACCCGGCACCGTGCCGGGGGCCGGAACGGCGCTGAAGTCGGCGGACCTACGCGGGGCGAGGTCCGCATCGATGAGCGCGCCGGCAGGGTTCCGCGCCGCACCGATCATCGGGAAGTGGGGCAGCCCCAGCCCCGGCTGGCTGTTGACCTCGAGGACCGCGAACGGGCTCCGGTCCGCCGGCTCCGTGAAATCCTCCATGATGACGTCCAGGCCGGCGACGGCCAGTCCGGGGATCGCGCGGACCGCCCGGACCGCGGCGTCCGTGTAGGAGGGGTGGACCTCGTCGGTGATGTCCTGGGTCGTCGTGCCGCCGTACCAGCTCGAGTCCGTCGCGACGTCGTACTCGTGTCCGGCGGGCAGCACGGTGAGGGGGGTGAAGCCGTGCGCGCGCATCCGCTCGATGCGGCCCCCGTCGAGGACGAGGGGGCGCGAGACGAGGAGCGGGTTGCCGCGCCTCACGTCGTTGAGCGCGGTGATGAGCTGCCGGATCGTCTGCCGGCCGTCGCCCACGATGCGCGGCGGGCGGGCGCAGGACACGGAGACGCACGTGTCTCCCACGACCATGAAGCGCGCCTCGACCCCGGTGACGTGCCGCTCGACGAGGACTCCGGAGCGCGCGATGTCGAAGGCCGTGTCCCACGCGGTGCGCAGCTCCTGGGCCGTGCGCACACCCACGGTCACCCCATTCCCGTGGCCCGCGTCCGCGGGCTTGACGACGACCGCGCCCAGCGTCCCCAGCAGGGCCTCCGCGTCAGCGATCCGCGCGCGGTCGGAGAAGAAGTGCCCGTCCGCGACGGGGACGCCCGCGCGGGCCAGGATCGCGCGGGCGACGCCCTTGTCCGCGGCGGCCCGCACGGCCGTCTGGGGTGCGCGGTGGCTGTTGCTGAAGTAGTAGTCGATCGTGTCGTCTGAGCGCTGCGCGTGCGTGTAGTTGGCCGTGGGCGCCTTCACCCGGAATCCGCGTCGCGTGAGCTCGCTGCGGAGGATCCGCGGGGTCGCCAGCAGGCTGGGATCCACGTCGAAGCGTGCGGAGGAGCCCTCCCAGCCCGCCTGCACGGACGCGGGTGGGAGCGGGGGGAGCTCGAGTGCCCCGGACGCCGTGAGGTCCACGGTCAGGTGGCCGGCCGATTCGTCCGCCCAGCCGTCGACGAGTTCGAGGAACTGCTGCATCCGATCGGACTCCTGCAGGGCGTCGGTGTAGATCCGGGCCGTTTCGTCGGACGTGAGCGGGCGGCCGCCCCTCTGCGTCACCGCACGCGCGTCCAGGTGGAGCAGGAGCCGGTTCTTCGCGGATGCGCTGCGGGAGAGCCGCAGGTCCCACTGCAGGGTCTCCTCGTCGCCCTCGTGCGGCGCACTCCCCGGAACGTCCGCGGTGAGTCGGACGACGGTCCTGCCGCGGACGCTGCTGATCGAGGACTCGTGCGCACCGGTGGTGATGACGAGGTCCGCGCCGGCACCCACCAGGTCGTCCACGATGGCATCGGGGGTCTCGGACCGCTGGTGGACGACGAGGAGGGACTTCGGGTCCCGGGCGCGCGCCGCCGCGATACGCGCGACCGGGGCGTCCGTCAGCGGGACGGTCCGCGGGGGCGCGCTGCGGCGGGTCAGCCGTGCGAGTCCGGAGGCCAGGAGGGATTCCGCGCGTGCGGTGACGAGGGTGAGGAGGAGGTCGGACCCCGCGGCGGCGCTCAGGCTCAGCCCGGACTCATCGAGGAACCGTGGGTGGACTTCGACCACGGAGGCCGCGGGTGTCGAGCTGTGCGCCGCCGGGTCGATCGGTCGACGTCCCTCGGTGGAATCGGACACGGATTCTCCCTCCGCCAGATCGGTGCACTGCGGCCGCGCGGGTACCGCGAGAGGTGACGATCGATAGTAGCGTGGCGACGTGGGCGCCGGATGACCGGTCGCTCAGCATTCCACGAGGAGGGCACTCGCATGTCGGATGGAGACCCGGGCACCGCCGCACCCGCGACCGACGACGTCGTCCGGCTGGGGAAGAACCTCAAGCCTCACTGGGTCTGGGCCATCGCGCTGGGCTCCGCGATCGGCTGGGGCGCGTTCATCCTGCCCTCCGACTGGATGCGCGACGGCGGCGGTCCGCTGGCCGCCATGCTGGGCCTGGCGATCGGCGGCGTCCTCATGATCGTCATCGGCGTCTCCTACGGGTATCTCGCCCGGGTGTTCCCCGTGTCCGGCGGCGCCTTCGCCTACACGCTCGTGGGCTTCGGCCGCACGCACGCCTTCATCTGCGCGTGGTTCATGACCCTGGGCTACACCTCGATCGTCGCCCTCAACGCCTCCGCGCTCGCCCTCCTGGGCAAGCACACGGTGCCGCAGATCATCGAGCTGGGCCACCTCTACACCGTCGCCGGCTGGGACGTGTACCTGGGTGAGATCGCCGTCGCGACCCTGGCACTGGTGCTCTTCGCCGTCGTGAACGCACGCGGCGCCAGCCTCTCCGGCCGGACCCAGTTCATCTTCTGCCTCGTCATGATCCTGGCGGTCGTCGCCCTGGTCGTGGGCGTCCTCGCGTCGCCCACCGGCAGCTTCTCGAACGTCACCCCGCTGACGGACGGCACGGTGAACCCGCTGGTGGGCATCACCGTCATCGTCGCGATCGCCCCGTGGGCCTACATCGGCTTCGACAACATCCCCCAGGCCGCCGAGGAGTTCGACTTCCCCGCCCACAAGGCCTTCCGCCTCATCTTCTGGTCGCTCATCGTCGCCGCCGCGCTGTACTGCGCGATGATCCTCGCGACCGCCTCCGCCGCACCCTGGCAGGAGCTCATGGGCGAGGACCGCGTGTGGGCGACGGCGGACGCGATCACGAGCTCCCTGGGCGGCGTGGGCCTGGCCCTCCTCGTCATCGCCGCGCTCATGGGGATCGTGACGGGCCTCAACGGGTTCTACGTCGCGGGCTCCCGCGTGCTCCTGGCCCTGGGCCGCGCCCAGATGATCCCGCGCGTCTTCCAGCGCGTGCACCCGCGCTTCGGGACGCCGCACTACGGGATCCTCTTCGTCATGCTCGTCTCGTTCATCGCCCCGTGGTTCGGCCGGACGGCCCTCAGCTGGATCGTCGACATGGCCTCGATCGGCTTCACGTTCGCGTTCCTCTACACGAGCGCGTGCGCCTACCGGATGCTGCGCTGGTCCGGTCAGGGCGACCGCGCCGGCATCGAGGGCTCCGCCTCGACCTGGCGCAAGCTCGCCGCCGCAGCAGGCGTCGTCATCGCGATCGCCTTCATCCTCCTGCTGCTGGTCCCCGGCTCCCCGGCACAGCTGTCCGTCCCGTCGTTCCTGGCGATGGGCGCCTGGATCGTCATCGGCGCCGTCTTCTTCGCCGCGCGCCGGTCCCACAACAAGACGCTCACGGACGAGCAGGTCGACCAGGCGGTGCTGGGCACCCGCCGCCCGGAGTTCCTCGTCCGCTGACACCCGCCGCCGAGGCCGCGGTCACCCGGACCGCCCGCGCCGGCCGCCGGCCCGCCCGGGCTCAGGTGGCGGTGCCCTGCCCGCGGCCGCCCAGCTCCCGGGCGATCGCCTGCGCACTGAGCCGGAAGGCCCGGGGCGCTGCGGGCAGCCACCAGGACGCGGGCACCTCGGTGACGACGACCTCGGCGGAGGGGTTGAGGAGGGCGACGCTCAGGGCGGCCGTCGACGGCAGGGACCGGACCCGGGTGCCCGGGGGCAGGGCGGAGAGGCGCAGCTCCAGCGGCAGCCCGGCGTCCTCGACCCGGATCCGCGGCTCCCGGGCCAGGTCCGCGAGGAACGCCGGGTCCTCCCGACGGTGCGGGTAGTAGGTGACGGGGCCGTCCTGCGCGGCGGCACGCACCCAGGTCCGGTAGGGCCTCTCGTCGACGAGGCCGTCGGCGACCATCGAGGAGCCGATGACGAGTGTGGGGGTGGTGGGGGCCTCGGCGGCGGCGAGGCCGCGGGTGTGCTCGAAGCGGTGGGTCACGAGCCTGAGTCCCGACTCCTCGACGCGTACGCGCATCTGCGGATCCGTCACGAGCGCGGTGAACCACGTGAGTCTGCCCTTCCGGGCCAGACCGCGCAGCCGCGCGGACACGAAGGCGCTGAGCGGCAGCCGCAGCGGGCTCACCGCCGACCGCGGGCGGCGCACGGGTCCGCTGCCCTGCATGAGCTGGCGGACGACGGCGACGGTCGACAGCCCGTCGTCCAGGATGACGACCTGCGGCAGGTGCCGGGCCAGGTAGACGTCCGCGAGCTGCTTCTGGATGCGTCCGGAGCACACGTCGCCCAGCAGGAGACGACCGTCGATCGCGAGGCCGCGATCCGGCAGTCCCGGGCGCACGCGCACGCCCGCGGGCAGCCACTGCGGGCGATAGGCGTCCATGAAGGCGAGCATGCCGGTCGCGTCGTCGCGCCAGTGGATGACCGCGTCCGGGGAGTCCGCGAGGGCCTCGATCGCGGTGATGAACTGCAGCGGCGACTCGACGATCGCGTGGTCGGTCATGGACGTGCCGCCGGTGCGTGGGGGTGGTGTCGTGCGTGAGAGCGGTGTCGTGCGTGCGGGCGCGGGAGCGAGGAAGCGGTGCGCATCGTCAGCGTCCGGCGCGCAGGCGCACGCGGCCGGTGCGCACCGCGGAGACGGCGGAGCGGAGCAGGCGCCGGGCCGTGGCGCGCGGGGCTCGGCTGGGCGGGATGCCGCCGGGCAGATCCAGCCGGGTGAGGCGCAGCCGCTTGAAGTGGGCCCGTTTGGCGGGACCGGCGGGCGAGGACAGGAATGCCTCCGCCCGCGGGCGCAGGTGCGACAGCAGCTCCGGCTGCATCGTGTAGCTGACGGTGTCGATGAGGTTGCGCAGCTCCTGCTGCCGGTCAGCACTCAGCTGCGCGTCCTCACCGCTGAGCTCGTGCACGAGCGAGGCGGGGACGCGATTGCTGTTCTGGTACGGGGTGATCGACTCGAGGAGCAGCTCCGTGCCCACGGCCACGATCGGACGGTCGTAGAACGCCCGCGCGGTCGCCAGTGCGGTCGAGAACGAGCCGACGACCAGCGCGGGGCGGAAGCGCGACACGAGCACCTCTGCGATGGCCGGGGTGTCGAGCACCCGCAGCTCGACGCCGGCGGCCGCCGCGGCCTCCGCCATCTGCGTCAGCACCGTCGCGGGCGCTGCGGGGTGGGGCTTGAACGCGAAGGAGGCCATCCCGCGCTCGGCCGCCGCCCGCACCATGTCCGCGTGGAGGGTCGCCTCCTGCTCGTCCGTCAGGAGACCCAGCGCCGCCAGGTACTGGCCGAACCCCAGTGCGGTCGTCGCGGGATCGAGGTCCGCCAACTGCGGGTCGGGTCCGTCCGGGCCCAGCGCCGCGATCTCCTCGATGACGCCGGTGAAGGCGGAGACCGGGGTCGTGACGGGCATGATGCCGTACTCGGAGAGGAGCCGGGGCGTGAGCCCCTCGACGAGCGGCAGGTGGTGGAGGGCGGTCATGCGCTGGGCGCCTGACAGCGGGATCGCGCTGCGGGTGGGGCCGTAGCTCATGAGGCCGTCGGAGTGGACGCGGATGAACGACGAGGAGAACACCCGGGCCAGTGCGATCGCCGGGTTCACTTGCGGCGACTCGAGCACCAGCTCGACGGGGCCCTCTCCCAGCCCCCAGCGGTCCCGCAGTGCGGCCTCGAGGAGGACGAGGTCCTGTTCGGAGGGCTTCCACGCGGTGGGGTGGTGCGGGTGGAGGGTGTCGTTGAGGGACACGACCCGGTCGAAGCGGGCGAGAGCGGGCGCCAGTGCGGGGTTGTCCGTCAGGGGCGTCGTGAGCTCGAGCACCTGCGCGTGGTCGCTCACCAGCAGGATCCGCTCCGACACACGCCGGCGCGGCAGCCCTGCCGGATCCAGCACGGCCTGCGGATACCGTGTCTCGTCCATCGTGCCCGCGTCGATGGCCGCGGCCAGGCTCACGACCTGGAAGGCCGTCGAGGCGAGGAGCAGCTGCTTCATCGGGAGGCCTCCTGCAGGTGCGCGAACCGGTCCGGGAGATAGGGGAGGACGGCGTCGAAGCGCTTCTTCGAGGCCGCCCGCAGCTCCGCCCGCAGCACGTCCGCGGGGATCCTGTGGCTCACCTCCGTCGTGAGCGCGCTGAACTCGTGGCGGACGTCCGCCTCCATCCGGGGGAGCCTGCCCACGTGGTGCTGGAGGATCGCCAGCCAGTTGCGTGCGGCCTTGGGCCACAGCGCCTGCGACTCCGCGTCCGCGACCACGAGGTCGAAGATCCGCTGGAACGCGCGCGTGAAGTCCAGCTGGCGGCGGTCGTAGACCTGTGTGAGCGAGGTCGCGGTGCCGCGGCGATAGCAGATCCCGGGCGCGTCGATGACGGCGAAGGACCGTGCGTGCAGGTGCAGGTCCCAGATCCACGACCGGTCCTCTGCGGTCTGGAAGCCCGCCGGGAACCGGAGCAGCCCGTCGTCCAGGAGCCGGCGGTGGAAGCCGCCCGCCCACGCGTACGGATAGTCGATCATCGTCGAGTCGTGCGCCGGCAGGATGCCCGCGCGCGGCCGCAGGGGCAGTCCCCGCACCGACATGGGCGCACGCTTGTACGACCGTGCACCACCCGTCACGGTCGTGTGGTCGCAGCGGACGAAGTCGACGTCGAGGTCCGTCAGGGCGCGGTGGACCGCGGCGAGGTGGCCGGGCCGCAGCCAGTCGTCCCCGTCGAGGAACGCGATGTGGTCCGCCTGCGCCAGTGCCAGGCCGTCGTTCCGGCTGTCGGCCAGCCCGTGCGGGGTGTCGTGCCGGACCACGTCGAAGCGGGGGAACCGGGCCGACCAGGTCTCGACGACCTCGGAGGTGTCGTCCGTCGACCCATCGTCGACGAAGACGACCTGGAGGTCCGCGGGGTCCGGGAACTGGCGCGTGAGCGAGCCGAACGTCGTGGCCAGGCGCGGCGCCTCGTCCTTCGCGGGGATGACGAGCGAGAGCAGCGGTGGGGCGGTCACGGGTGCCTCCTTGCGAGGTGCGACGGGGCGGTGATCCGGCGGTAGGCGGTGACGACCCACGCGGGTGCGGCGGCGCGCGCCTCCGCCCGCAGCCGCCGCAGTCCCAGGCGCGCGGACGGCCAGGCGATGCGGGGCAGCTGGTCCTCGCGGGCGCGGGCGGCCAGGAGCCGCAGATCGTCCGCGAACCGGTCGTCGAGCGGGTGGAAGTAGTTGTCCGCCAGCCACCGGGCGGTGGGGAAGGGGAGGTCGCCGGCCACCATCTGCGCGAGCGGCCGGTCCAGGCCAGACTCCGCGAACGCCACGTTCAGCATCCGCTCGTCGACGCCGAAGTCGCTGATGATGAGCGTGGGCAGACCGTGGTCCAAGGATTCCAGCGCCGCCGTCGAGGACACGGTCACGAGCGCGCTGCCGGGGGTGAGGAAGTCCGACAGGGGGCCGAAGTCCTCGACGACGCGCTCGCTCACGCGGCCCTCCGCCCGCAGCCCCGCCAGCAGGTCGCGGTAGCGGTGCCGCTCGTGGTGCGTCTCGTGCTCACCCTCCCGGGACCGCAGCTTCACGACCGCGGTGCGCTCCGGATCCTGCCGCACCCACGCGTCGAGGGCGAGCAGGATCGCGACCCGGTCCTCCGGCTCGACCGGGACCTTGGCCTGCGGCGCGAAGACGAGTCGCGTGACCTGATCCGCCGCGGTCGACTGCTGCGGCGGACCGGCCGAGGAGAGCAGGGGCAGCCGGGACACGAGGATCTGGGCCGGGATGCGCCGGCGGGTGTACACCTGCGCGTACGCCTGGGCCTCGTGGTGGGAATGCGTGATGAACGCATCGCCGAAGCGTCGGTGCAGAGCGCCGCGCAGGGTCGCGGGCAGTCCCACGCCCGGCAGTCCGGAGACCAGTGCGGGGCGGCGCTCCATCCCGGCGGCGGTCGCGTACACCTGCTCGACGACCGGCCCGGTCGCGGCCGCCAGCAGGATGTCCGGTCGGGTCGCCTCCAGCAGCGACCGGAGACTGCGCCGCTCCCGGATCGGGGGGAGGTCGTCCGCCCAGCGGGTGCCCGCGACCGCCGCCCGGATCTGGTCCGCGGTGGGCCGGATGGGGGAGTCGACGATCACGAGGCGCGCATCCGCATCCGGGAGCCCGTCCAGCAGGCGCGCGGCCCACTTGACGTACGACTCGCTGTCCGCGACCGCGAGCACGGAGTACGACGGGGTCACTTGCGCAGCGAGCCGATCTTCGACTCCTCGCCGGGCATGATGCGCTTGACGCCGTCGCCCAGGGCCTTCTCCAGCACGCGGACGCCGTGGCACAGCTCGATGAAGTCGGCCGGCTCCATCGAGGCGGCCTGGTCCGACCCCCACATCGTCGAGTCGAGGGTGATGTGGCGCTCGACCGTGACCGCGCCCAGTGCGACGGCCGCCAGCGAGATCTCCGTGCCGGTCTCGTGTCCGGAGTAGCCCACGGGGACGCCGTAGCGCTCCTGCATCGCGGGGATCGCGCGGAGGTTCGCCTCCTCGACCGGCAGCGGGTAGGTCGACGTCGAGTGCATGAGGACCAGCCGGTCGCGGTCGAAGACGTCCACCGCGGCGTCCAGGATCGCCCAGTCGCTCATGCCGGACGAGCAGAGGATCGGCTTGCCGGTGTCCGCCATCGCCTTCAGCAGCGGCAGATCCGTGAGCGTCGCGGAGGCGACCTTGTAGGTGAGCGCATCGAACTCGCTCTCCAGGAACTCGACGGAGTCGATGTCCCAAGGGGAGGCGAACCACTGGAGACCCAGCTGCTGCGCGTACGCGTCGATCTCCCGGTACTGCTCCCGCTCGAACTCGACCCGGTACTTGTACTCGAGGTACGTCATGGTGCCCCACGGCGTCTCGCGCATCTTCGACTTCTGGGCCTCGGGCACCGCGACGTCCGGGTTGCGCTTCTGGAACTTCACGGCCTGGGCCCCGGCCTCCACCGCGACGTCCATGAGTCGCTTGGCGATCTCGACGTCGCCGTTGTGGTTGATCCCGATCTCGCCGATCATGTAGACCGGCAGGCCGGGGCCGACGGAGTGAGCACCGAAGGCGACGGGGGCGATCGTCGGGGCGTTGGTGGTGACGTCACTCATGGGATTCCTCTTCTGCTGATGTGACCGGTGATGCGGGAGTGGTGGTGCGGGCGGAACGGGCGAGGGCGGAGTCGGGGATGAGATCGCAGACCTCGCGGACGGCGCCCTGGCCTCCGCCGCGCGTGAGGACGAACCGGGCGGCGGCCAGCACCCGGGGGTGCGCGTCCGCGACCGCGATGGGCCAGCCCACGACGCTGAACGCGGCGAGGTCGTTGACGTCGTTGCCCACGTAGGCGACGCGGTCCGGGTCCAGTCCGCGGTCCGCGATCCAGGCCGTGAGCGCGGCGGCCTTCTCGTCGATGCCCTGGAGGACGTCGACGCGCAGCTTCTCCGCCCGGCGGGTGACGACGGGGTTGCGCTCCTTCGACAGGATGAGGAAGGGGAAGCCCGCGTCCGCGAGCCTGCCCACGCCCATCCCGTCGCTGCGGTGGACGCGGACGAACTCGCGGCCGTCCTGGTCGACGAAGGCGGAGTCGTCCGTGTGGACGCCGTCGAAGTCCGTCACGAGCGCGTCGACGTCGAGGACGTGCGTGTCCTCCTGGCCGGCCGCGATCGCGCGGACCAGCGTGAGGTCGGACATCGAGTCGATCTCGCGCGCCTGCTCGAGCGGCACCTCCTCGATCTCGACCCGGCCGAAGAAGCGGTGGCCGGCGGCGCGGAAGCCGTCCGTGCGCATGACGTAGAAGGCGCCGGTCTCGTTGTACTGGGGTGCGCGGTCCTGCCGGCGGGGGCGGTGGGCCGCGTCGTGCCCCACCGCCTCTGCGTGGGCGGACTCGTCCAGTCGCCAGAGGAACGAGTGGTCCTCGACGGCGGAGAACACGACGTCCGCGCGGTCGTCCCGGACGCGGGCGATCGCGCTGTCCAGTGCCGTGGAGTCGATGAAGGGGGAGGTGCACTGGAGGAAGACGGTGATGCCGTCCTCCGCACCGATCTGCTGGAGCGCGTGCAGCAGGGCGGATTCGCTGCTGGCCGTGTCGCCGGAGATGTCGCCCGGACGGCGCACGACCTGCGCGCCGGCGCGCAGCGCCTCCTGGGCGATGCCGTCGTGGTCCGTCGAGACGACGACGGTGTCGATGTGCTGCGCGTCCAGCGCGGCGTCGATCGCGCGTGCCAGCAGGCTGCGGCCGGCCACCTTCTGGAGGTTCTTCAGGGGGATGCCCTTCGAGCCTCCCCGGGCGGGGATAATGGCGACGACGGGCGGTCGGGTACTGGTCATAGGGGACGACTATGGCAGTGCTGGGTGTCCGGAAGGTGAACGGTCCGGTCACCGGACCTGCGGGTTGGCCCCGTTGTTCCCGTGAGGGACCTGAGTGTCTCGGAACGCGTCTGCGAACCGTTCGCGGATGGATGCGACCCGCTCGCGGATAGGACTGATCGGCGTCTGCGACGGACGGGCATCAGATCCACGGGCATCAGATCCAGGTGGGGTTCCACATCCGCAGCTGCCACGCGTCGCGCGGGATGTAGGTGGCCGTCCAGACCGGCCAGAAGAAGGCGAACGCGAGGACGGCGAGCGCCAGCACGACACCCACACCCACGCGCCGGGCGCGCAGGGCGGGGCCCTGTCCCGCCCGTCCCCACACGAGGCCCAGCCCGTAGGTGAGCGCCAGGACGACGAAGGGGACCATGACGATCGTGTAGAAGGTGAAGATCGTCCGCTCCTGGTACGTGAACCACGGACCCCACGTCGCGATCAGCGCGGCCAGCAGGGCGCCCGCCCGCCAGTCGCGGCGCAGCAGCCACGCGAACACGAGCAGCAGGACGGCGACTGGCGCCAGGCCCCAGATGACGGGGTTGCCCACGGACGTGATCGCGGCGGAGCACTGCTCGACCGCGCAGCCGTGCTGGCCCTGCTCCGCGGTCTGGTAGTAGAAGCTGGTGGGTCGCCACTGGACGATCCAGCCCCACGGGTTCGACATGTACGTGTGCTCGGAGGCCAGTCCCACGTGGAAGTCGTAGGCCGCCCGGTGGTACTTCGCCAGGCTGGGGATCCAGTCCGGCAGGAAGTCCCACCAGCCGGAGTTCGTCTCCGCCCAGTCGCGGTAGTAGCCGCCGCGGGTGACGATCCAGCCGGTCCACGAGGCCACGTAGACGACGAGCGCGACGGGGACCAGGGACACGAATGCGGGTGGGGCGTCCTTGAGCAGGGCGGCCAGCCACGGCTTCCGGACGCCCATGCGGCGCCGGTGGCCCCAGTCCCACGCGACCGTCAGCAGACCGAACACGGCCAGCGCGTAGAGGCCGGACCACTTGACGCCCATCGCGCAGCCCAGCGCCAGGCCGGCGGCCAGGCGGTAGGGACGCGTCCCCAGGGACGGTCCCCACGCGGCCGGGAGGAACCAGGCGGGGCGTGCGCCCATGACAGCACCCAGCCGCCCGGGCGGGGCGCCGAGTCCCGCGGCGTCCAGGCCCGCTTCGATGCGGCTGCGGGTGCGCACCCGGTCCTCGATGAGCAGCCAGAACGCCAGGAGCACGAAGAACATGAGGAAGACGTCCAGCAGCGACGTGCGCGAGTGGACGAGGTGCTCGCCGTCGACGGCCAGCAGCAGCGAGGCGATCGCCGCGAGCCACGCGGAGCGGAACATCCGCCACGCGATGAGGCCCACGATGAGGATCGAGAGGGTGCCCACGACGGCGGCGGCGAAGCGCCAGCCCATGCTGCTGTCCTGGCCGAACAGCTGGATGCCCGCGCCGATCATCCACTTGCCCAGCGGCGGGTGGACGATGAAGTCGCCGGTCTCCAGCACGCCCCAGGGGTCGCCGGCCTCGAACGCGGGGTTGGGCTCCTCCGGCCATTCGCGCTCGTAGCCGAACTGCGTGAGCGACCAGCCCTCCTTGACGTAGTACGTCTCGTCGAAGATGAGGGTGCCGGGCTCGCCCAGGCGGATGAAGCGCAGGATGCCGCCCACCGCGGCGATGAGGGCCGGCAGCAGCCAGCCCAGGACCGAGGGCGGGAACCGGACGGCCAGCGCCTGCAGAGCGGGCTGCTGCGCGGAGGCGGAGGGCTCGCGGCGGTCGGTGGGCGTGGCTGTCACAGGCGCCAGTGTAACGGGACCGATACACCGGCTCGTTGTCCGGCGCGCAGCCCGCGGAGTAGCGTGGTGATGCGCGACAGGCGGGCCCGCCACGGCTCGTGCGGCAGGCAGGCGGAGAGCGGGCGGAGGAGGCACCGATGAGCGACAGCGGCCACGACCAGTGGGGACCTGGCACCGGGTCGTCCGCGGATTACGGCTACGGCGAGCCGACCGCACCCCGGTACTCCAGCAGCCCCTTCACCTCCGCCCCGCACACCACGAGCCCGTTCGGCGAGGTCGCCCCCGGTGCCGCCGGAGCCCCCGCTCCCTACGCTGCGACCCCGCCGCCCTACGGAGCCGTCACCGCCCCCTACGGTGCCGCCCCGGTGCCCCATGATCCGTATGCGGGCGGCTACCCGGACCCCCGGTACGTCCGCCGCACCAACGGACTCGCGACCGTCTCGCTCATCCTGTCCCTGGCCGGACTCGTGACGTATGGGTTGACCTCGGTCGTGGGCGTCATCCTGGGGCACATCGCCCGCTCCCAGATCAAGCACTCCGGCGAGGCCGGCGCCGGTCTGGCGCTGGGTGGCCTCATCTCCGGCTACTGCATCATCGGACTCATGGGGGTCCTGATGGTCGTCTCCGTCCTCATTTCCTTCGCGACGGGGAGCTCCTGACCCCATGGACCAGACTCCCGCCGGCCGGCTCATCCTCGTGGGCACGCCCATCGGCAACCTGTCGGATGCGAGCCCCCGCATGCGCGAGGCGATCGCCTCCGCGGACCTCGTCGCCGCGGAGGACACACGCCGCTTCCGCGCCCTCTGCGACCGCCTCGACCTCACGCCGCCCGCGCAGGTGCTGAGCGTCCACGACCACAACGAGGAGGCGCGCGCCGGCGACCTGGCCGACGCGGTGGCCGCCGGCCGCACCGTCGTCCTCGTCTCCGATGCCGGGATGCCGGCCGTCTCCGACCCGGGCTACCGGGTCGTGAAGGAGGTGGCAGGCAGGGGGCTGGAGGTCACCTCGGTGCCCGGGGCCTCGGCGGCGGTGACGGCACTGGCCGTGTCCGGCCTGCCCAGCGACCGGTGGGCCTTCGAGGGGTTCCTGCCGCGCAAGCCCGGCGAGCGCCGCCGCCTGCTGGAGTCGCTGGCGGGCGAGCGCCGCACCCTCGTCTTCTACGAGAGCCCGCACCGGGTGGGCGACGCGCTGGTGGACATGGCGGCGGCCTGCGGCTCGGACCGCCGGGCGGTCGTCTGCCGCGAACTCACGAAGCTGCATGAGGAGGTCCTGCAGGGCACCCTGGGCGAGCTGGCCGCGGCAGCCGCGGACGGGCTGCGCGGCGAGATCTGCATCGTCCTGGCACCCGGTGAGGCACCGGAGGCCCCCGCGCCCGAGGCCGTGGTCCCGGAGGTCGCCCGCCTCACCGAGTCCGGGGTGCGGGCGAAGGAGGCGGCCGCCCGCGTCGCCGCCGCCCACGGCCTGCGCACCCGCGAGGTGTACGAGGCGTATCTCCACGCGGAGTGAGGCGATCGGCGTCGCGTGCGTGCCTAGTAAGCTGGCGCCACTATGACCTTCTACATCACCACCGCGATCGCGTACCCCAACGGAACCCCGCACATCGGCCACGCGTACGAGTACATCGCGGCGGACGTCCTCGCCCGCTTCCATCGTCTGGACGGCCGGGACGTCTTCTACATGACCGGCACGGACGAGCACGGTCTCAAGATGCAGCAGACGGCGGAGAAGGAGGGCATCACGGCCCGCGAACTGGCGGACCGCAACGCCGCCGCCTTCCAGCGCCTGCACGACTTCCTGGGCTCCTCCTACGACCGCTTCATCCGCACGACGGACGAGGACCACAGGGCGGCCTCGCAGGCGATCTGGCAGCGGATGGTCGACGCCGGCGACATCTACCTGGACACGTACAGCGGCTGGTACTCCGTGCGCGACGAGGCGTACTACCAGGAGGACGAGACGGAGGTGGTCGACGGCGAGCGTCGCTCGATCACGACCGGCACCCCCGTCACGTGGACGGAGGAGGAGTCCTACTTCTTCCGCCTGTCCGCGTACCAGGAGAGGCTCCTGGCGCTCTACCGCGAGCACCCGGAGTTCGTGGGCCCGGACGTGCGCCGCAACGAGGTCGCGTCCTTCGTGGGCGGCGGACTCAACGACCTGTCCGTCTCGCGCACCACCTTCGACTGGGGCATCCCGGTCCCCGGCGACGAGCGCCACGTCATGTACGTGTGGGTCGACGCGCTCACGAACTACCTGACGGGCGCGGGCTTCCCGGACGTGGACTCGCAGGTCTTCCGCGACCGCTGGCCGGCGGACGTCCACATCATCGGCAAGGACATCTCCCGCTTCCACGCCGTCTATTGGCCGGCGTTCCTCATGAGCGCCGGCATCGAGGTGCCGAAGCGGGTGCACGCGCACGGCTTCCTCTTCAACAAGGGCGAGAAGATGTCGAAGTCCGTGGGCAACGTCGTCGACCCGTACGACCTGGTCCAGTCGTTCGGCCTCGACACCCTGCGCTTCTTCGTGCTGCGCGAGATCTCCTACGGCCAGGACGGCTCCTACTCCGCGGACGGCATCATCACCCGCAAGAACACGGACCTGGCCAACGAGTACGGCAACCTGGCGCAGCGGTCCCTGTCGATGGTCGCGAAGAACCTGGACGGGCGGATGCCGGCGCTCACGGACCTGACGGCGGACGACGAGGAGCTGCTGGCCTCCGCTCGCGCCCTGCTGCCCACCGCACGTGAGCAGGTGCTGCAGCAGAACCTCCACCTGTACGTGGGGGACGCGTGGAAGGTGCTGGCCGCCGCGAACCGCTACATCAGCGCGCAGGAGCCGTGGAAGCTCAAGAAGACGGACGCGGAGCGCATGTCCGTGGTGCTGGCGGTCGTGCTGGAGGTCGTCCGGATCGTGACCCTGCTGGTGCAGCCGGTCATGCCGGAGTCCACGTCCCGCATCCTCGACCTGCTGGGCGTGGACGCGGGCTCCCGCACGTTCGCGGACCTCGACACCCCGGTCGCCGCGGGCACGCAGCTGCCTGCGCCGGCGCCCGTCTTCCCCAAGCACGTCGAGCCCGCGGAGGAGTCGGCCTGATGGCGGGCTCCCGCGCGGCCGGCGAGTACCCGCCCGTCCCGGAGCCGCTGCCGCACCCCGTCGTCGACACCCACACCCACCTCGACATCTGCACGGGCGCCCGCGGTCCGCTGCGCGACGGAGAGCCGCGGCCGGAGGTGGAGCCCGGCGAGGACGAGTCGTTCCCGCCGCTGTCCTTCTTCCACGAGAACGCGCAGGCGGCCGGTGTCACCCGGATCGTGCAGATCGGCTGCGACATGGCCTCGGCCCGCTGGACGGCCCAGGTCGTCGACGCCGAGGCCGCGGCCGGCCGGGACTGGATGCTGGGCGGGGCTGCGATCCACCCCAACGAGGCACCCCGCCTGGGTGCCGCGGGACTCCTGGACGAGTCGCTCACGGAGATCGAGCGGCTGTGCCGCGGCGACCGCATGCGCGTCGTGGGGGAGACGGGGCTCGACTGGTTCCGCCTCGACGAGGCGAGTGTGAACGGGGTCGCCGTGCCGGTGGACCGGGCCCGGCGGTTCCAGGAGGAGTCCTTCCGCGCGCACATCGAGATCGCGAAGCGGCTGGACCTGGCGCTCGAGATCCACGATCGCGAGGCCCACGCGGACGTCCTGCGGGTGCTGCGCGAGGCGGGTGCGCCGGAGCGCACCGTGTTCCACTGCTTCAGCGGCGATGCGGCCCTGGCCCGGGAGTGCGCCGACCGCGGGTACTACATGTCCTTCGCGGGGAACGTGACCTTCAAGAACGCGCGCGATCTGCGCGAGGCCGCGGCCCTGGTGCCGCGTCAGCTGCTGCTGACGGAGACGGACGCCCCGTTCCTCACCCCGCACCCACACCGCGGCAGACCCGGCGGTCCCTACCTCACGGCCGTGACGGCCCGGGCGCTCGCCCAGGTGCGCGGGGAGGACCTGGCGCAGCTGTGCGCGGACGTCGTGTCGAACGCGCAGGACGTCTTCGGAGACTGGGAGCTGTGAGACGGGAGGCTCCGGGCGTGAGCCTGCGTCTGCAGGTCAGCACGCGTGTCGAGAATGGGACCTGTGATCGCGCTGTGACCGACGCTCCGTGACCTCGCGCACGGGAACATCACGATCGTTGCCGCCCAGATAACGAATCGGTTACACTCGATCCGTTGTACTCCTCGACCCGATTGGATCCTCCGTGCTCACTGCTCTGCGCAACCGCAAGGTGCAGATCGCCGGCCAGGCTGTCGTCATCACGGCGCTGGTGGGCGGCACCGCCGCCTTCGTCGGCCTCAACAAGCAGGTCGATCTGACCGTGGACGGTGAGACGCAGCAGGTCCGCACCTTCGCGGACTCCGTCTCCGACGTCCTCGACGCCAACGAGGTCCAGGTCGCGGACGGCGACCAGGTCCAGCCCGGCGCGGACGCGGACGTGACCCGCGGGATGGACATCATCGTCAACACCGCCAAGGACGTCGACCTGACCCTGGACGGCGTCACGTCGGAGGAGACGACGACCGGCAACACGGTCGCAGAGGCACTCGCGGATCTGGGCATCGACCCGGAGGGCGCTGAGGTCTCCGCGGACCTGGACGCGTCGCTGGCCGACGGGCAGAACTCCCAGCTCACCGTCGTGACCCCCAAGACCGTCACGGTCGTGGCGGACGGGGAGCGCACCGCCGTCGATGTGACCGCGGCGTCCGCCGGCGAGGCCGTCGACGAGGCGGGCATCGAGCTGGGCGAGGACGACACGCTCTCCCTGCCGCTGGCCGCTCCGATCGCCGACGGCGGCGTCGTCGAGGTCCTCCGCACCAAGACGGAGGAGAAGACGGAGACGGAGACCATCGAGAAGAAGGTCACCACCAAGAACGACGACTCCCTGCCGCGCGGCGAGCGCAAGGTGCAGACGGAGGGCAAGGACGGCGAGCGCGAGATCGTCTACGACGTCACCACCGTCAACGGCAAGCAGGTCGCGAAGAAGAAGAAGTCGGAGGAGGTCGTCGCAGAGGCGAAGGACGAGGTCGTGCTGCTGGGCACGAAGGAGCCCGAGCCCGCACCTGCTCCCGAGGACAACGGCGGCGACGATTCCGGTGACTCCGGTGATTCGGGCGAATCCGGCGGTTCCGGTGACTCCGGTCAGGAGGACAACGGCGATCGCAGCCCCATGACGACGGCGGAGATCAAGGAGATGCTGGGCGGACCCGGCTCCCGCTGGTACAACCTCGTCAAGTGCGAGTCGAACTTCGACCCCAAGGCCGTCAACCAGCAGAACCGCGCGCACTTCGGCCTCTTCCAGTTCAAGATCGCCACCTGGCAGTCCGTGGGCGGTTCCGGCAACCCGGCCGATGCCCACCCGCGTGAGCAGTTCAAGCGGGCGAAGATCCTGCAGCAGCAGGCCGGTTGGGGCCAGTGGGCCTGCGCATGAGGCAGGGGGAGTCCGCACCCGATGCGGTCCTGCCCACCCACGGGATCGTGACCGCGACTCCCGTGGAGGCGCCCCCGCTCACCCGCCGCGAGGCGCTGGCCCGGGAGCGTGCCGCGCAGGCCGCTTCCACGGCCATCCCCGATCCCGAGGCCCCGGTCGGGTCCGTCGACGAGCCGACCACTGCCTCGGAGGACCAGGCTGACCCGATCCAGCCGGACGGGCAGACCCAGCCAGTTGCGGCCTCGATGGCACAGACCCAGCCGACCACGGCCTCGGCGACGGCTCCCGTCACCTCGCTGGCGCCAGCGGTCGCAGCACGGGGGCGCAAGCGCCGGTCCCGGGTGCGCACGGCGCAGATCGTGGGCCAGGCCGTCGTCATCACGGCGCTGGTCGCGGGCACGGGCGCGTTCGTGGGCCTCAGCACGCCGGTCGACCTGACGGTCGACGGTGAGGGCAGCTCGACACGGACCTTCGGCAGCACCGTCGCGGACGTGCTGGCGGCCGAGGGCATCGAGGTCGAGCGCGGGGACGAGGTGAGCCCCGCGCTGGACGCGGACCTGACCCGCGGCATGGACATCAGCGTCAGCACGTCGAAGGACGTGGAGCTGCGCGTCGACGGCATCGCGTCCCAGGAGACGACGACCGCGCACACCGTGGGCCAGGCGCTCGCGGACATGGGCATCGACGCGCGCGGCGCACAGGTGTCGATGGACCTCGAGGCGCCGCTGGCCGACGGTGCGTCCACGCCGCTGTCCGTCGTCACCCCCAAGACCGTCACCGTCCGCGCGGACGGGGAGACGATCCCGGTGGAGGCGACGGCGGCCTCGGTGTCGGACGTCCTGGCGCACGCCGGCGTCGAGGTCGCGGACACGGACTTCGTGACCGCACCGCTGGGTGCACCGGTCGTCTCCGGCCAGAACATCGACGTCATGCGCACGGAGACCACGACCGAAGAGGTCGAGGAGACGATCGAGCATGAGGTCGAGAAGAAGGAGACCGACGGGCTCGTCGAGGGCGAGACGAAGGTCGAGAAGAAGGGCGAGGACGGCAAGCGGACCGTCGTCTACGAAGTGGGCACCCTGGACGGTGAGGAGCTCACCCGTGTCGAGAAGTCCGAGGAGATCCTCGAGGAGCCCGTGACCGAGGTCGTCCTCGTGGGCACCGGCGACCCGAACGATCCGGACAGCTACGAGGTCCCGGCCGACGGCGGCTCGACGATGACGACGGAGCAGATTAAGGAGATGCTGGGCGGCCCCGGCAGCCCTTGGTACAAGATCGTGCAGTGCGAGTCGGAGTTCAATCCCAAGGCCGTCAACCGTCAGAACAACAAGTACTTCGGTCTCTTCCAGTTCGGCATCCTCACCTGGCAGGGCGTGGGCGGCAGCGGTAACCCCGCGGACGCCAGCCCGCAGGAGCAGTTCCAGCGCGCCAAGGTGCTGCAGGAGCGCTACGGCTGGAGCCAGTGGGAGTGCGCCGGCATGGTGGGCGTGGGCTGAGCGGACCGCGCCGTGCGCTGAAGCCGCAGAGGTGCGGAGGCGCAGCGATGCGAGGTCGCGCAGGCGTGACCACCGTGAGATCGCTGAGAGCGGACAGGAGGGGCTGGCACTCGGGTTGACCGAGTGCCAGCCCCTCACTAGAGTCGGAGTTAGCACACGCACACCGTGAGTGCTAAGAGTGCGCCAGCGGCATCGCAGCCCGGCACCCGCGACGACGGGCCGCGATCAGGACCCCTTCCAGGGTCAGCCGGTGCACGCGTTCACGCCATTTCTACTAAGGAGAGTGTCCGCATGTCGGTCTCCATCAAGCCGCTCGAGGATCGCATCGTCGTCCGTCAGGTCGAAGCAGAGCAGACCACCGCTTCCGGTCTGGTCATCCCTGACACCGCCAAGGAGAAGCCGCAGGAGGGCGAGGTCGTGGCCGTGGGCCCCGGCCGCGTCGCAGACAACGGGACCCGCATCCCGCTGGACGTCCAGGTGGGCGACAAGGTCGTCTACTCGAAGTACGGCGGCACGGAGCTCAAGTACAGCGGCGAGGAGTACCTCGTCCTGTCGGCTCGCGACGTCCTCGCAGTCATCTCCTGACTCCCTCGCGCGCATCTGATGCGCGCGTCGCAGCACAACAGCTGACTTTCAGACTTCAGAGGGAAGAAGAGACACACCATGGCAAAGACCCTTCAGTTCGACGACGATGCGCGCAAGGCGCTGGAGCGCGGCGTGAATGTCCTGGCCGACACGGTCAAGGTCACGCTGGGCCCGCGCGGCCGCAACGTCGTCCTCGACAAAGCGTGGGGCGCACCGACCATCACGAACGACGGCGTGACCATCGCCCGTGAGGTCGAGCTCGACGACCCGTACGAGAACCTGGGCGCACAGCTCGCCAAGGAAGTCGCCACGAAGACGAACGACGTCGCGGGCGACGGCACCACGACCGCCACCGTCCTGGCGCAGGCGCTGGTCCACGAGGGCCTGCGCAACGTGGCTGCGGGGGCTGCCCCCAGCCAGCTCAAGGCCGGCATCGAGGCCGCTGTCGAGGCCGTCGAGGCCCGCCTGCGCGAGAACGCTCGCGAGGTCGACGGCTCCTCGGACATCGCGCACGTCGCCGCCCTGTCCGCCCAGTCGAAGGAGATCGGCGAGATGATCGCCGAGGCCTTCGACAAGGTCGGCAAGGACGGCGTCATCACGATCGACGAGTCGCAGGCCTCCTCGGTCGAGCTCGAGTTCACCGAGGGCATGCAGTTCGACAAGGGCTACCTGTCCCCGTACTTCGTGACCGATGCGGACCGCCAGGAAGCAGTCCTGTCGGACGCCTACATCCTCATCAACCAGGGCAAGATCTCGAACATCCAGGATCTGCTCCCGGTGCTGGAGAAGGTGCAGCAGGCCGGCAAGCCGCTGTTCATCGTCGCCGAGGACATCGAGGGCGAGGCCCTGTCGACGCTGGTCGTCAACAAGATCCGCGGCATCCTGAATGTCGCCGCGGTCAAGGCGCCCGGCTTCGGCGACCGCCGCAAGGCGATCCTCGAGGACCTGGCCGTCCTCACCGGCGGCGAGGTCATCACCGCGGACATGGGCATGAAGCTGGACCAGGTCAACCTGGAGCAGCTGGGCTCCGCCCGCACCGTCACCATCACGAAGGACGCCACGACCATCGTCGAGGGCGCCGGCGCTGAGGACGCGGTCGCAGGCCGGGTCGCGCAGATCCGCGCCGAGGTCGAGAACACGGACTCCGACTGGGATCGCGAGAAGCTCCAGGAGCGCCTCGCGAAGCTGGCCGGCGGCGTGGCCGTCATCAAGGTGGGTGCGGCGACGGAGGTCGAGCTCAAGGAGCGCAAGCACCGTGTCGAGGACGCCGTGTCCGCGACCCGTGCGGCCATCGAGGAGGGCATCGTCCCCGGCGGCGGCTCCGCGCTCATCCACGCGGCGAAGGCCATCGAGGGCACGGACCTGGGCCTGACCGGCGACGCGGCGACGGGCGTGAACATCGTCCGCCGCGGCATCGTCCAGCCGCTGCGCTGGATCGCGGAGAACGCGGGCCAGGACGGCTTCGTCGTCGCCTCCAAGGTCGCAGAGCTGTCGCCCGGCCAGGGCTACAACGCGGCGACCGGCGAGTACGGCGACCTCATCGGCGCCGGCATCATCGACCCGGTCAAGGTGACGCGCTCCGCTTTGCGGAACGCCGCCTCGATCGCGGCGCTGGTCCTCACGACGGAGACCCTCGTCGTGGAGAAGAAGGAGGAGGACGAGGACGCCTGATCCTCTGAACCCTCCCCAGCGCTCACCCCGGTGAGAGCGAAGCTGCGGATGCGGGCCCGGGACCTCTGTTCCGGGCCCGCATCCCATTCACGGGAATATCCGCGGCGCTCATGCGTTGAGTTGAGCGTACGTCACTCAATCTTCTAGGAGCAGACATGGCAACCTTCTTCGGCTCGGCCGGTGCGGGCGGCGACTCCTTCGAGGACTTCCTCGCCCGTCTCCTGCAGAACCAGGGTCCTGCCCGCAGGCCCATCGACATCACGCGCCTGCTCACGCGCCGCACGCACGAGCTGCTGGGCGCGGCCGGGACCTTCGCAGCCGAACACGGCCATGCGGAGGTCGACATCCTCCACCTGCTGCGCGTCATGATGGACCACCAGCAGATCCGCGCCCAGGTCGCGGCGACCGGGGCGGACCCGGACGCGATCGCGAAGGACGCGGAATCGCGTCTGCCGGAGCGCGCGGAGTCCCGCGTGCCGGGCCAGGTGGCGCTCACCCAGTCGACCCAGAAGTCGATGCTGGACGCCTACCAGGTGGCGCGCGGCTTCGGGTCGACCTACATCGACCCGGAGCACGTCTTCATCGCGTTCGTCCTCAACCAGGATTCGTACGCGGGACAGCTCCTGGCGCGCGCGGGTGTCACCCCGCAGTCGCTCCAACAGGCGGCTGCCGAGGCCGCGGAGTCCGGTGAGACGCTGGGCGAGTCCCAGGCGGAGGCCGGCGAGGAGTCGGCGACCCCCATGCTCGACCAGTACGGCCACGACCTCACGGCCGAGGCCGCCGAGGGCCGACTGGACCCGGTCATCGGCCGGGATCAGGAGATCGCGGAGACGATCGAGATCCTGGCTCGCCGCACGAAGAACAATCCCGTGCTCATCGGTGAGGCCGGTGTGGGCAAGACCGCGGTCGCGGAGGGCCTGGCGCAGGCCATCGCCGACGACGACGTGCCCGCGCAGCTGCACGGTCGCCGCGTCATCTCCCTGGACCTGCCGGCCATGGTCGCGGGCACGAAGTACCGGGGCGACTTCGAGGAGCGCTTCACGACCCTCCTGACGGAGATCAGCGACGGCGAGGGCGAGTTCATCGTCTTCATCGACGAGGTGCACATGGTGCTGGGCGCCGGCGGCGGAGGGGACTCCGGCGGCATGGACGCCGGCAACATCCTCAAGCCGCGGCTGGCCCGCGGTGAGCTGCGCCTCATCGGCGCGACGACGCTGGACGAGTTCCGCCGGGTGGAGAAGGATCCCGCGTTCGCGCGCCGGTTCCAGCCGGTCACGGTGAACGAGCCCTCGCGGGACGACGCGATCACGATCCTCACGGGCCTCAAGGGCCGCTACGAGGAGCACCACCACGTCGAGTACACGGAGGACGCGGTCCGGGCGGCGGTCGACATGTCCAGCCGCTACATCACGGACCGGTTCCTGCCGGACAAGGCGATCGACCTGGTCGACCAGGCGGGTGCGCGCGTGAGCCTCACGCGCGGCCCGCGTATCGATGTGGCCGCCCTGCGGGAGCAGGAGACCGCGCTCGAAGAGGAGAAGAAGAACGCGATCACCCAGGAGGACTACGAGGAGGCCGCACGCGTGCGCGACCGGATCGTGTCCCTCCAGGAGGAGATCGCGGCGGCGGAGCAGAAGGTGACGGCGGCCTCGGCGGGGGGTGTCCTCACCGTCGGTGAGGACCAGATCGCAGACGTCGTCTCCCGGGCGACCGGTGTGCCCGTCGCCCGCCTCACGCAGGACGACCGGCAGCGGCTGGCAGGCCTGGAGGAGGAGCTGCACCGGCAGGTCATCGGGCAGGACGACGCGGTGAAGGCCGTCGCGCAGGCGGTCCGCCGCAGCCGCGCGGGCATGAGCGACGCTGGGCGACCGGTGGGCTCGTTCCTGTTCCTGGGACCCACGGGCGTGGGCAAGACGGAGCTGGCCCGGGCGCTGGCGACGTCGCTGTTCGGCGACGAGGACGCGATGATCCGCTTCGACATGAGCGAGTTCGGGGAGCGGCACACCGCCAGCCGGCTGGTGGGCGCACCTCCCGGATACGTGGGCTACGACGAGGCCGGGCAGCTGACCGAGCGGGTGCGCCGTCGGCCGTACTCCGTCGTCCTGCTGGACGAGGTGGAGAAGGCCCACCCGGACATCTTCAACCTGCTGCTGCAGGTGCTGGACGACGGTCGGCTCACCGACGGTCAGGGGCGGACGGTCGACTTCCGGAACACCGTCATCATCATGACGTCCAACTTGGGGTCCGAGTTCCTCACCAGCTCGATCGGGACGATCGGGTTCAGCGCGGAGGAGGGGACGGCCTCGGCGACGTCGCCCGAAGTGCGCAGCCGCGTCATGAGCCGTCTCAAGGAGACGATGCGGCCGGAGTTCCTCAACCGGATCGACGACATCGTGCTCTTCGGGAAGCTGGAGAAGGAGCAGCTGCGTGAGATCGTGCAGCTCCAGCTGCGGGATTCCGCGGAGAGGCTGGCGCTGCAGGACATCGGCCTGTCCGTCACCGCGGAGGCGATCGAGCTCATCGCGGACCTGGGCTACGAGCCCGAGTACGGTGCGCGTCCGCTGCGCCGGGTCATCCAGCGGCAGCTGGACGACAAGATCGCGGATCTGCTGGTGGCCGGGGGCATGCAGGCGGGCGACCGCATCCGCGCGACCGCGGTGGGCGGCAGGCTCCAGGTCGCGAAAGCAGTGCCGGAGCTGGCGGCGGCTGCCGTGCGGCCCCGCGGCCTGGGCGACGCCGGCGACGACGGGCTCATCGTGATCTGAGGGGTGGGTGGCCGGGCTAAGCCCCTGTTGGATTTGAGGTTGCGTTCTGCAGACCTGCGAGGTCTGCAGAACGCAACCTCAAATCCTTGCGAGCGACTCAGGAGCGGGCCCTGTGCGGGACGCGCACGGCTGAGATCGGGATCTGACGATTGAGTAGCGGATCCACACCACTCCGACCGGTGTGGATCCGCCGCTCAATCTGAAAAGCCGCCACTCGATCGGACGATGGGTCGCCGGCTCCGCAGTGCCGGATGGCTGGCCCACCCGATCCACTTCGAGGTGGCACGCAGTGACGCACGGAGGGCGCGCCCGATCCACTTCGAGGTGGCTTCGCGATGACGAACGGATGGGCCACCACCCCACTAAGATCGGGGACCATGGCACTGGTCTCCCCGCTCCCTCCCCGCGAGGGCATCTCCGCCACCCGCCTGCGCGCGCCCGGCGGCCCCGGTCAGCACGCGCGGATGCACCAGCCGGTCCCGCCGAACGTGGGCGCGTGGTTGCGTGGTGACTTCCCGGAGGCCACCGAGGACGAGATCCTCGCCCTCACCACGGAGCAGGACTTCACCGACGAACACGGCAGCCGCGTCACCCTCGACGACCCGGTCATCCCCGGCGGCTTCTACTGGTTCCACCGCGTCGTCCCGCACGAGGACCGCGTGCCCGTCGAGATGGGCGTCGTCCACGAGGACGAGGACCTGCTCGTCATCGACAAGCCCCACTTCCTGGCGAGCACCCCCAACGGCCGCTTCGTCCGCGAGTGCGTCGTCACCCGCCTGCGCGTCGAGCGCGACGACCCCCACCTCGTCGCGATCCACCGCCTGGATCGCGTGACCGCAGGCCTCCTGCTGGTCTCCAAGCGCCCGCAGACGCGCGGCGCCTACCAGTCCCTGTTCCAGGCCCGCCGGATCCGCAAGACGTACCGCGCCCTGGCCGCCCTCACCCCCGCCACCGAGGTCCCGGCCGGCTGGGCCGCCTGCCGCACCACCCTGCTCCACAAGGAGTCCGGTGAACGGCAGGTGCGGGAGGTCGCCGGGCCGCCCAACTCGCGCACGGAGGCGAGGTGGGTGCGGGATCTGGGTGACGACGACCTCGGCGGCGTGCTGGCGCAGGGGACGGTGCCTGACGGCTGGGAGGCGCCCCGGATCGGGGAGTTCGAGCTCAAGCCGCACACCGGGCGGACGCACCAGCTGCGCGTGCACATGCACGGGTGGGGGATGCCGATCCTGGGCGACCCGGTCTATCCGGTGGACATCGGATTCCATCCGTACGACCTGTCGTCGCCGCTGCAGCTGCTGGCGAGCAGGCTGGAGTTCAGGGATCCGCTCTTGGGGGTGGGGAGGGTGTTCGACAGTCAGCTGACGCTCACGCCCACACCGGCGCAGCTGGGGCTGGACCCGCGGGACTGAGGGGGCGCGTCCGCGAGGGCGCCGCGTCGGCCCGTGTTTACGTCAGTCGTAATTACGACTAGCATAAAGCGCGGGCCGTTCGTCGGTCCTCCCCACTCCTCCGACGCAAGGTGTGCCCTCATGACCGCGAACTCCGACCTGGTCGACGAGCCGACTCACGCGGACGTGCCGCGCCCGCCCCGGTTCCTGCGGATCGCGATCCTGGTCTTCGAGGTGGGGTGCTGGGTGACGGCCGGGCTGCTGGCGATCATCGCCGTCTTCGGCATGGCGCTCATGGCCCTCTGGCGTGAGGTCCCCGTCACCGCGCGTCTCATCGACGGGGCCTCGCTCATCGAGAACGGCGGTGGCGCGGTGGACGGCGGTGCCATAGACGTCACCCTGCAGGACGTGCCGCTCGCGGTGTCGTGGCCGTACCTGCTGGTGCTGGCGACCGGCTCCCGCATGTGGTCCGAGCATCGGACGCTCGTGTGAGTCGCGTGGCCGATGCGAAGGGTGCTGCCGGCGGGAAGGGTGCGGGCGGCTCGAAAGAGGCGGGCCGGAGGAAGGCGTCGCGCGCGAAGGGCGCACAGCTCGAGCCCACACGCATCCGCAGCGACCTGACCCGACTGCTGGAGGAGCGTCAGATGACCCTGACCCGACTGAGCGAGGAGGTGGGCGTGTCCGTCACGAACCTGTCCCTGCTGAAGAACAACCACGTCCGAGCGATCCGCTACAGCACCCTCGAGGCCATCTGCGAGGCGCTCGACTGCCAGCCCGGCGATCTCCTGCGCTTCGAGGCGGACCTGTGATGGCGGAGCGTCCGGCTGTGCCCCCGCATGACCCGCCGGCCCCGCGCCTGCGCCACGCGGCACTCGCGGGTGGACTCGTCGTGGTCTGCGGGGCCGTGACGATCGGTCTCGTCCTCCTGGCGCACAAGCTCTTCGGGTGGAGGCCGGACACCGGCGCTCTCATCCTCATCGTGCTGGGGACGCTGACGCTCGCGTCCGCCGCCGCGGTCGGCCTGGTCGTGCGGCGCACCCCGGAGCTGACCCCGCAGGTGCTGGGGTTCCGCCGGCCCACGCTCCGGACCCTCCATCTCCTGTGGCAGATCCCGGTCACCTTCATCGTCGCGGTCGCGGTCAGCGGGCTGGTCCTCACGACGCTGTTCGACGGGAGCGGGACCGGTGACGGTTCCAGCACGGCCCAGGACATCGGCGCCATGGGCGGCGGGCTGCTTCCCATCCTCGTCCTCTGGCTGCTCGCCGCGGTCCTCACCCCGCTGTGGGAGGAGGTCCTGTTCCGCGGCCTCATCTTCCAGGCGCTCGCCCACCGCATGCCGTGGTTCCTCGCGGCCCTGCTGGCTGCGGCGATCTTCGCGGCGATCCACATCGCCCCGCCGGCGCTCGCCTACGTGTTCGTCCTCGGACTGTCGGCCTGCCTGCTGCTGCGGTTCCACGGGAATCTGTGGGCGCCGATCATCCTCCACGCCGTCAACAACACGATCGTCGTGCTGGTGGGTGCCGCGGCGGTCCTGTGAGCTGACGGATCGACAGTGAGGGCGCACGCGGAGTGGACGGCCCGCGCCGGGGCCTGCGGTCCCCGACCAGCGGTGCAGGTCACGTGCGTCCTCGCAGCTCCCGCTCCGGTTCGGGCGGTAGCGTGGACCCGGCGCTTCCGAGCCCTGCTCCGGTTTGTGCCTCCGGTCTGAACCGCTCCTGCCCGCTGACCAGGTTCCGACCGTCCCCGCTGTTCCCCCGCCTCTGGAGGTGTGCCCGCCCATGCGACCCGCCCGCGTGTTCGCCACCGTCATCGCCAGCCTCCTGGTCGTGGCGATGGGGGTGGGACTGTGGGCGCTCATGTCCTACCTGTCACTGGCACCGTCGCCGATGAAGACCCCCTCCATCGCCGAGGCCGACCACGGTTCCGCCGCCGGCGCACCCGACCGTCCCACCCCTCCCCTGGTCGCCGGCGGTGCCCGCCCGGCGGACCGGATCGTGGGAGACGACGGCCTCGAAGAGGTGCGGCCGGCAGCGGAGGGTTCCCCGGCCTCGGCGTATGCGGTCGACCCGGACTGGGCGGGCGAGACGGCGGAGCGCACCGGCATTCCCCAGCGCGTCATGGAGTCGTATGCGGCCGCGGCGCTGTGGGCGCAGGACGAGCACCCGCGCTGCGGCGTCGAGTGGAACACCCTCGCCGGTGTCGGCTGGGTGGAGAGCCACCACGGGTGGTTGCACGGGGCCTCGGTCCGGGCGGACGGGGACGTGCGGCCGAAGATCATCGGCGTGCCGCTGGACGGGACCGGCGGGACCGCGCTGGTGCGCGACACGGACGGCGGCCGGCTGGACGGCGACACGGAGTTCGACCGGGCCGTGGGCCCCATGCAGTTCATCCCGGAGACCTGGGAGATGTTCGCCGTCGACGCGCGGGGGACCGGGGAGGCGGACCCGCACCACATCGACGACGCCGTCTTCAGTGCCGCGAACTACTTCTGCAGCATGGGGGTCGACTTCGCCTCGGACGAGGGATGGAACCGCGGCATCCTCCGGTACAACGCGTCGCAGGAGTACGCGGACGACGTGTACGCGGCGGCCCAGTACTACGCGGAGGCGTGAGGAAGGCGCGAGCCTGCACGGTGACGCGGGCGCTCATCTGTCCCGCAGGCGCTGCTCCAGGCCGAAGCGGACAGTGGGCCATTCTGCTGCGATGATCGAGTAGACGACGGTGTCGCGCAGCACTCCGCGATGGAGCATGTGATTGCGCAGGATGCCGTCCTGCTTGGCTCCCAGCTTCTCGATCGCGCGCCGGGAGTGGTGGTTGTGGAAGTGCGTGCGGAACTCGACGGCGATGCAGTCCAGCTCGTCGAACGCGCGGGTGAGCATCATGAGCTTCATCTCCGGGTTCGTCCGCCCACCGTGCACCCGCGGGCTCAGCCACGTCGACCCGATCTCCACGCGTCGATTGGGCGCATCGATGTTCATGAAGGTCGTCATGCCCACCGGGTCGCCCGATTGCAGGTCGACGACGGTGAACGGCGCCATCGACCCGGCCTCCTGGAGTCCCAGGCGGCGGTCGATCTCCGCCTCCATCCCGTCCGACGACGGGATTGCCGTGACCCACAGGTCGCCCAGATCCTCCGCGGCCTGCGCCAGACCGGGTGAGTGTGCGTGGTCCAGCTGCTCGAGGCGGACGGTGGGACCGATGAGTGTGGGTGCGGCCGCGAAGTCCTGCGGCGCGGGGCCGTCGGTGGAGTGCGCTCCGCGGCGACGCCGGCGCAACCCCGCAGTGGGCGCGGACGAGGACTGCGCAGTCGGGTCTCCCGGCGATCCGGACATGGAGGTCATGCGTGCACGATATTCCAGCCCGCGGCGAGAATCACCTGGAGAATCGAAGGATCGCGCGCTTCCCGGCCGCCGTGAGCAACCTCATGCGCGGCGCGCACGCGCGCGGAGTAGCATTGCCCCCAGGCTCCAGACGCGTCCCGGACGGCCTGATCGCGCAGTGCGACCGCCGTCCGGGAATGCACCTGGATGGCAATCGCACGACGGTGACGGGGGACTCATGGCGGACGAGCAGACAGACTTCACAGTGGCAGGGGATCCCTTCGGGCTGACGGGACTCACGTACGACGACGTGCTCCTGCTGCCGGGCGACACGGACGTCATCCCGTCCGAGGCCACGACGCAGACGAAGCTCACGCGCGAGCTCGACATCAACATCCCGCTCATCTCCGCCGCGATGGACACCGTGACGGAGTCGCGCATGGCGATCGCGATGGCCCGGATCGGCGGCATCGGCATCATCCACCGGAACCTCTCGAAGGAGGACCAGGCGGAGCAGGTCGACTACGTCAAGCGGTCGGAGTCCGGGATGATCGACAATCCCGTGACGATCACGCCGGATCGCACACTCGCGGAGCTGGACGAGATCTGCGGCCAGTACCGGATCTCCGGTCTGCCGGTCGTCGACGAGGCGGGCGTCCTCGTGGGCATCATCACCAACCGCGACCTGCGCTTCATCCCGCACCAGAAGTTCGCCTCCGCGACGGTGGGCGAGTTCATGACGAAGGCGCCGCTGCACACCGCGAAGGTGGGCGTCGACAAGGACGAGGCGTACGCGATCCTCCGCGAGCACAAGATCGAGAAGCTGCCCCTGGTCGATGACGACTACGTCCTGCAGGGCCTCATCACCGTCAAGGACTTCGTCAAGCGCGAGGAGTACCCGCTCGCCGCGAAGGATGGCTCCGGCCGGCTCCTCGTGGGTGCCGCGGTGGGCTTCTACGGCGATGCGCTGGAGCGCGCGGGCCTTCTGGCGGAGGCCGGTGCGGACGTGCTCGTCGTCGACACCGCCAACGGCCACGCCCGCGGTGTCACGGAGATGATCGCCCACCTCAAGAAGGACCCCGCGTTCCGCGACGTCCAGGTGATCGGCGGCAACGTCGCGACGACGGAGGGCGCGCAGGCGCTCATCGACGCCGGCGCGGACGCGATCAAGGTGGGCGTGGGCCCGGGCTCCATCTGCACGACCCGCGTCGTCGCCGGTGTGGGCGTGCCGCAGGTGACCGCGATCCACCTCGCCGCGCAGGCGGCCAGGAAGGCGGGCGTCCCGCTGATCGGCGATGGCGGCCTCCAGTACTCCGGCGACATCGGCAAGGCGCTGGTCGCCGGTGCGGACTCCGTCATGCTGGGCTCCCTCTTCGCCGGCACCGCGGAGAGCCCCGGCGACCTGCTCCTCATCAACGGCAAGCAGTACAAGGGCTACCGCGGCATGGGCTCGCTGGGCGCGATGGCTCCCCGCAAGGGCCAGTCCTACTCGAAGGACCGCTACTTCCAGGCGGACGTCGCCACGGACACGGACCTCATCCCGGAGGGCATCGAGGGCCGCGTCGCCTACCGCGGCCCCCTGCGCCAGGTCGCCAACCAGCTGACCGGCGGCCTGCGCCAGACGATGTTCTACGTGGGCGCGCGCACGATCCCGGAGCTCAAGCATCGCGGCCGCTTCGTCCGCCTCACGACGGCGGGCCTCAAAGAGAGCCACCCGCACGACATCCAGATGACCGTCGAAGCACCCAACTACCACTCGAAGTGACGCGCCGTCGGCGCACACACTGATCGACACCGCGTGACCGGTGCGGCCCTGCTTGGGGGTCGCACCGGTCACGCGTTCTCCGGAGAGGACCACCTCATGACAGCAGCGCCAGCAGGACGCGATGGAGCCCTGCGCGGCGTGCCGGTGCTGCTGGCCTTCATCGCGGTCTTCATCGCGGCGGTCAACCTGCGCGCGGGCATCGCCTCCCTGGGGCCGGTCCTCTCCGACGTGCTCGCGGCCTTCGGCGCCGGTGGGGAGATGGCCGGGGCCGTCACCGCGCTGCCCGGACTCTTCTTCGCTGTCATGGGTCTCCTGGCCGTGCCGCTGGCCTCCCGCTTCGGGCTCAGCACGATGCTGACCGCGGGCATGGTCCTCACGCTCATCGGCCTGGCTGTGCGCCCGTGGATGGGCGACATCTGGATCTTCCTCGTCCTGACCGCGTCCGTCGTCGCCGGCATCGCCCTGGCGAACGTGCTGCTGCCGGCGTGGATCAAGAGCCACGGCGGCCGCCACATCGTCGCGCTCATGACGATCTACACCTCCGTTCTGGGTCTGTCCGGCGCGGTCGGTCCCCTGAGCGCGCTGCTCTTCGAGTGGCGCGGCGCGCTCTTCGTGTGGTCCTTCCTCGCCGCCGCCCAGGTCGTCGTCTGGCTCGTCGTCGCCGCCCGGACCGGCTACGACTTCCCGTCGGGAGCCCGGACGACGGTCGTGCCGGACGAGGCCGCCCCTGTCGACACCGCTCCCGAGGCCGGGGTCACTCCGACCGCCCCCGCCGGCTGGCGGCGCGAGTCCCTCTGGCGGGCTCCCACCGCCGTGTTCCTCATGCTGTTCTTCGGTCTGCAGTCGACGAACGCGTACATCCAGATGGGGTGGCTGCCGCAGATCTACCGGGACGCGGGCGTGAGCCCGGCCGTCGGCTCGGTGGGACTCGCGCTCGTGGGTGCGCTCAACGTGATCGGCGGCCTCGTCATGCCCACCGTCCTCGCGCGGGTCCGCAGTGCGGTGCTGCTCCCCGTCCTCTTCTCCATCCTCACGGCAGTGGGTTACGCGGGGCTCCTCGTCGTGCCGGACGTCCTGCCGCTGCTGTGGGCGATCATCCTGGGCGTGGGCGGCTTCTGCTTCCCCACGGCGCTCGCACTCATCCCGGCCAGCAGCCGCGATCCGCTCGTGACCGCCCGCCTGTCCGGCTTCGTGCAGCCCTTCGGTTACTGCCTGGCCGCAGTGGGGCCGTTCCTCGTGGGCGTCGCCTACGGGCGCAGCGGGGACTGGACGCTCATCCTCGCCGTCCTCATCCTCGCGACCGTGCTCATGGCGGTCTTCGGCAGCCGCGCCGCACGGCGCGGCTTCATCGACGACGAACTCATCGAGGCCGCCCGCCGCCGGCCGGTCTGACGGCCCGCCGACCGCGCACTCATGCGCCCGGTCGGGTGCTCCCGGTGATCCGCCGCAGATCGTCCTCCGTGTCGAAGTCCTCGAGACTGGCGGTGCTCACCGCGACCTGCACCGGGTCGACGCCCTCCCACAGCAGCCGGACCGGCAGATCGGTGGGATCGCCGACGTCCTCGAGCCGGGCCCTCAGCAGCGCATCCGGCCACGCCGCGCACAGGTGCTGACGCCTGCCGGTCGCGTCCGCGGACGCGACCGCTCGTCCTGTCTGCGCGCATGTGTGTGCCAGATGCGTCAGATCCGCGGGATCCGTGTACGGCACGTCGCCGGCCAGCACCAGCACGACCGCGTCCGGCGCCGGGGGCATGTCCGCGACCGCGGCGGCGATCCCTGCCAGCGGGCCGCCGAAGCGGGGCTCCTCCTGCACCTCGTGGACGCCGGCCCGCAGGTCGTCCGGGATCCCGTCCGCGGGCCCCGCGACCCAGATCCCGTCGACCGGCACCGCCGTGAGCGCAGCATGGACGCGAGCCAGGACGGGCACTCCGCCCACCCGCACCCCCGGCTTGTGGACTCCGCCGAACCGCGAGGACCGTCCCCCCGTCAGGACCAGACCGCGCACGCGGCCACAGGCTGTCATGAGTGTGTCACCCCTGCGCGGTGGGACGGAACAGCGTCTCCTGCGCGATCGTCGCGACGTGGACGCCGTCCTGGGTGCCCAGACGGCCTCGGTACAGGCCGCGGCCGTGGGAGACGGCCTCGGGATGGAGGTCCATGAGCGTCCACGCGTTGAGGTCGACGTCCTGGTGGAACCAGACCGCGTGGTCCAGGCTCGAATCCGACTTGTAGTCCGCAGAGTTGTACGCCCCCACCCCGGAGGAGATGTCCGACAGGTACGTGAGTGCGCACTGGTGCAGCAGCTGGTCGTCGCCCAGGTCCTCGACGCAGCGGGCCCAGAAGCGCAGCGGGTAGTCGGGTGCGTCGTAGACCTGCTCGGTGGTCCGGGACTCGAAGCTGAACATCCGCGGCAGCGTCGTGGGTGTGCCCAGCGGAGCCTCGGCGACCGGCAGCGGCTCGCCGTGCTCAGGGCTCTCGACGGCGCGGGCGAACGAGGCGGACATGTTGAAGATGACCTTGCCCTCCTGCAGGGCGACGACGCGCCGGGCGGAGAACGAGCGGCCGTCGCGGTCGCGGAACACCTGGAACACGGTGGGCTTCGCCGCATTGCCCGGACGCAGGAAGTACCCGTGCAGCGAATGGGGATGCCGGTCGTCCTCGACCGTCAGCCCCGCGGCCCGCAGCGACTGCGCCGCGACCTGACCGCCGTAGAGCGCGTAGGGCTCCTCGAAGACGTAGCCGCCGCGGTAGATGTTCGTATCGATCTCCTCGAGCGCCATCATCTGGGTGAAGGAGCCCTCGATCTCCGCGGGATGCGAGAACTGGACTTCGGGCATGAGGCCTCCGATCGACGGATGAGGGAGAGGGCCTGGCGCGTGCAGGCGGGTGAGGGACGTCACCCGATCCTATGCGGTCGCTGTCCGGTCCCGCAGTCGCCCCGGCGCGCTCCTGCGTCCGTGACCTCCGATACACTGCCGGGCAGTGACAGGGGGTGCTCCGCACGGCGGGGCTGAGATCACACCCATCGAACCTGATCTAGTCAGCACTAGCGAAGGGATCGTCATGACGACGCTCGACCTCTCCGCACCGCATCGCCGCCTGCGCGAGCGGGTGCCGCTCGTCCAGTGCATCACCAACACGGTGGTCCAGCAGTTCAGCGCGAACGTGCTCCTGGCCGCGGGCGCCTCGCCCGCGATGCTCGACCACGAGGCGGATGCCGCGCAGTTCGCCCGTCTAGCAGACGGGATCCTCGTGAACCTGGGCACCGCGACCAACCATCAGCTGCTCGCGGCGGAAGCGGCCACCACCGCCGCGTCAGGCGCGCGCACGCCGTGGGTGCTGGATCCCGTCTCCTACGGCGGCGTCGACTTCCGGTCGCAGCACATCGCCCGGCTGGCCCGGTCCGGCCCCGCTTGCATCCGCGGCAACGCATCGGAGATCGCCGCACTCGCGGGTCAGGGTGCGGGCGGTCGCGGCATCGAGTCGAGGGACGAGGTCGATGCGGTCCTGGACGCCGCCGGTGTCCTGGCCCGCCGGTCCGGCTCCGTCGTCGCCGTCTCCGGGCCCACCGATGCCATCGTCGCGGTCGATCCGGACGATGCGCAGAGCCTGCGGGTCGCGCGCGTGGGAGGCGGATCCCCGCTCATGCCGCTGGTCGTGGGCACCGGATGCTCGCTGGGAGCGCTGACCGCGGCCTATCTGGGGGCCTCGGCGGACGACCCGTTCGCGGCCGTCGTCGCCGCGCACGCCCACTTCGCGGCGGCGGGCGAGGACGCCGGCCGCGACAGCGCGGGGCCGGGCTCCTTCGCCGTCGCGTTCGTCGATGCCCTGCACGCCGTCACCGCGGACCGGATCGCGGCTGTGGACGTGACGGTGCCAGCCGGTGCGGGCGGTGACCGATGAACGCTCTGCCGGCACGTCTCGCGCCCTACGACTGGAGCCTCTACCTCGTGACGGACACCGCGATGTGCGCCGCCGCCGGCCGCACGGTGGCGGACACCGTCGCCCAGGCCGTGGCCGGGGGAGCGGGCATCGTCCAGATCCGTGACAAGGACGCCTCGGACGCGGAGGTCGCGCGGATGACGCGGGAGACCGTCGCCGCGCTCCGGCAGGCGGGACGGTCGATCACGCCCGCCGGTCCGGGGACCGGGGAGGCCCGCGTCGACGGACCCGCCGGGGACCACGCCGTCAGCCCGGACCCCGACCAGCGGCCGGTCGCCGTCTTCATCGACGATCGGCTGGAGGTTGTCCGCGCACTGCGTGCGGAGGGTCTCGACATCCACCTCCACGTGGGCCAGACGGACACCCCGGTCCCACAGGTGCGCGAGGTGCTGGGTCCGGACCCGCTCGTGGGACTCTCCGCGCAGACGCCGGACGAGTTCTCCGCGGCCGCGGTGCTGCGCGACGGGACGACGGGTGCGGCGCTCGTCGACCTCGTGGGTGTGGGGCCCGTCCACGACACCCTCACGAAGGCGGGCGCCCCCGCGGGCATCGGACCCCAACGGCTCGCCTCGCTGGCGGAGATCGCGGCGCAGATGGGCCTGGCCTCCGTTGCGATCGGGGGCATCACCGCAGAGCGCGCACCCGCCCTGCGGGACGCGCCGGTGCTGGGCGTCTGCGTCGTGTCCGCGATCTGCGCCAGCCCCGACCCCCGCGCGGCAGCCGCCGCGATCCGCGCCTCCTACCGGGGCGACTGACACCGCACCGGCGGACCCGCGCGATCCGACCGTCCCACACACTCCAGCGACGACCGCGCTCAGACCGACCCCGCGCCAGAGACGACCGCGCTCCCACCGCAGACGACCGGGGCGGCCCCGCCGCCCCTCGAAAGGCAGTTCGTCCCCATGCCCCTTCACACCGCACATCGCCCACCGGTCGCCCTCTCGATCGCGGGCACCGACCCGTCCGGCGGCGCCGGCATCCATGCTGACCTCAAGACCTTCACGGCCCGCGGTACCTACGGCACGACCGTCATCACCGGACTCGTCGCGCAGAACACGCACGGCGTCAGCCGCGTCCTCCCTATCGACACGGATTTCGTGGCGGGCCAGTTCGACTCGGTGCTCGACGACATCCCGGTCGACGCGACGAAGACGGGGATGCTGGGCACCCGCGCCCTCGTACGGATGACCGTCGACCGCGCCGCCGGCGGCCTGCTGGGCTTCCTCACCGTCGACCCCGTCATGGTCGCGACCTCCGGCCACCGCCTGCTGGAGGCGGACGCGGTCAGCGCGGTCCGCGACCTGCTGGCACCGGTCGCGGATGTCCTCACCCCCAATCTGCCGGAGGGTGCCCTGCTCCTGGGCGACGACGTGCCCCCGGCCGCTGATCTCGCCCAGCAGCGTGACCAGGCCCGCGAACTGGTCCACCGCGGCAGCCGAGCAGTCCTCCTCAAAGGCGGCCACGGCCTCGGCGACGTCGTCGTCGATGTCCTGGCCGTGCGCGCGGGCGACGACATCGAGGTGCGCGAGTTCGCGCACCCGCGCATCGACACACCGCACACGCACGGGACCGGCTGCACGCTGTCCGCGGCGATCACCGCGGAGGCTGCGAAGGCCGTCCGCGCCGGCCGCGACCCGCGGCACGGGGACACCCTCGCCGAGGCCGTCGTCACCTCCCTCGACTACCTCGCCCGGGCCATCGCCTCGGGTGCCGGCTGGGAGCTGTCGCGCGATCCGGCCGGAGCCCACGGGCCCGTCGACCATCTGGTCGACCTGACGGGAGACGCACGCTGACGCGCGCATGACTCCCCGTCGCAGCACTGCGCGATGCGGGAACAGGACCGCCCACCCGACTGTTGGGGGAGGTGAGGGTCGCACCGCGGCCCGTTCGAAGCGTCTACCGATGAGGAGTTCCGATGGCCGTCGACCAGTTCCTGCCGAGCGCCGGCGAGGTGACCATGTTCACGACGTCGTGGTGCGGCTACTGCAAGCGCCTCAAGCCGCAGCTGGATCAGGCGGGGATCGCCTACGCGGAGGTCAACATCGAGGAGATCGAGAACGGCGCGGCCGTCGTCGAGGAGGCGAACGGCGGGAACCAGACGGTCCCCACCCTGCTCTTCGCGGACGGCACGACGCAGACGAACCCCTCGCGCGCGCAGGTCGCCCAGAAGCTCGAGGAGCTCGCGGCCGCGCAGTGACGGATCAGGGCGACGATCCCGCATCCCGGATCGCGGCGTCTCTCGCTGACCGACTCCTCGGAGTCCGCGTCCGGGCCGAACGGTAGGCTGGGGGCGTGAGCCAAGAGATTGAGATCGGCAGGGGGAAGCGGGGTCGTCGCGCCTACGGGCTGGACGACATCGCCGTGGTCCCCGCACGCCGCACACGGGACCCCCGGGACGTCGACCTGTCCTGGCAGATCGACGCCTACCGCTTCGACCTGCCGTTCATCGCCGCCCCCATGGATTCGGTCATGTCGCCGGACACGGCGATCGCCCTGGGCCGGCTGGGCGGGCTGGGAGTCCTCGATCTCGAGGGCCTGTGGACGCGCTACGACGATCCGCAGCCGCTGCTGGACGAGATCGCTGGCCTGGAGCAGGACGCGGCGACCGCCCGCATGCAGGAGATCTACGCGGAGCCCATCAAGCCGGAACTCATCACCGCGCGCATCGAGCAGATCCGCGACGCGGGCGTGACCGTCGCCGCCGCGCTGTCGCCGGCGCGCACACTCGAGCACTGGAGCACGGTCGTCGAGGCCGGCGTGGAGCTGTTCGTCATCCGCGGCACCACCGTGTCCGCAGAGCACGTCTCCAGCGCAGAGGAGACCCTCAACCTCAAGCAGTTCATCTACGAGCTGGACGTCCCTGTCATCGTGGGCGGCGCCGCGACCTACACGACCGCGCTGCACCTCATGCGCACCGGCGCCGCCGGCGTGCTCGTGGGCTTCGGCGGCGGCGCGTCCTCGACGACGCACCGCGCGCTGGGCATCCGCGTCCCCATGGCGACCGCGCTGGCGGACATCCATGCCGCACGCCGCGACTACATGGACGAGTCCGGCGGACGCTACGTCCACGTCATCGCGGACGGCGGTCTGGGCCGCTCCGGCGACATCGTCAAGGCCTTCGCGATGGGTGCGGACGCCGTCATGCTGGGCACCGCCCTGGCCCGCTCGGACGAGGCGCCCGGCCGCGGCTCCCACTGGGGTGCGGAGGCGCACCACCAGCAGATGCCGCGCGGCCACAAGGTCGAACTGGGCACTGTGGGCCCGCTCGAGCAGGTACTGCTGGGCCCCGGCCACACCGCCACCGGCGAACTCAACATCGCCGGTGCGCTGCGCCGCGCGATGGCGACCTCCGGATACCTGGACCTCAAGGAGTTCCAGCGCGTCGACGTGGTCGTCTCACCGGAATCGGACCAGCGGAAGCGCGCCTGAGTGCTCCGTCTCGCCCTCACCCCCCGCTGGCTGGGATTCCTGGCCCTCGTGCTGGTGCTCGCCTCGATCTTCGTGGGCTTGTCCATGTGGCAGGTCGACCGCGCGCAGCACAAGAACGATGCGATCGAAGCGCAGGACATCGACCAGGTGAAACCCCTCAACGATGTGCTGGACGCGCAGGTCACCATGCCCGGCATCCTCTCCGACCAGCGGGTCAGCCTCTCCGGCCGCTACCTGCCTGACATGCAGGTGCTCGTCACCGAACGCCTGCATGAGGGGGAGTCCGGCTACTGGGTCGTCACGATGTTCGAGGTCGACGGCGCAGAGGTGGGCGAGGAAGCGCGGCTGGCCGGTGCGGACACGGCCGGTGCGGAGCCCATCGCGATCCCGGTCGTGCGGGGCTGGGTGCTGGACACGGCCTCGGCGACGGCGGACCCGGCACCCACGGGAGACGTGCAGCTCACGGCCCGTCTGGGGCCCGTCGAGGGACCGCTGCCGGCGTCGGACCTGCCGGACGGCCAGGTGCGCAGCGTCTCCACCTCGCAGCTGGTCAACTTCTTCGAGGTCTACTCGTACTCCGGGATCCTCTTCCCGGAGGACGGGGAGATGACCGGGGCGGGCGCCCAGATGGCGCACGTCGACCTGCAGAAGCAGGAGGACGGCGGATTCGACTGGCAGTCGGCCGTCTACGCCGTCGAATGGATCTTCTTCGCCGGCTTCGCGTTCTACATCTGGTTCACCCTGCTGCGCGACTCTTACGCGCGCCAGCAGGAGCTGGAGTCGGACGCTCCCGTCGAATACGTCGTCGTCAAGCAGGCCGGGGAGACGGACCTGCACGCAGGAGGAGTGCGCTCATGACTCAGAACCCGGACGCCGCCCCGTCGTTCGACCCGGACGAGGTCTGGACCGTCAAGCAGTTCACGTCCGCCCGGAACGCCCTGCGGTTCTACCGCGTGATGGCACTCATCACGGGCACGATGCTCATGATCCTGACCGTGGAGATGCTCTACAAGTACCTCTACGTGCCGCTGGTGCTGGGCGGATCGCCCAGTGAGGCGCTCAACTTCGGCGGCTTCGACCTGGCCGCGGCGATCGCGATCAGCCACGGCTGGTGCTACGTCGTCTACCTCATCGCCTGCTTCTGGCTCAACCAGGCGATGCGGTGGAAGCTGGGTCGCCTGCTCATCCTCGCGCTGGCCGGCGTCGTGCCCGTCATGTCGTTCATCCTCGAGCGCCGGATCCACCGCCAGGTGGAGGCCGAGCTCGAGGCGGCCGTCGTCGTCGCACCCAAGGAGTGAGCCGCTCGCTCGCAGAGGACCGGGCGGACCCGTACGAGCGGCAGAGCGTCCGGCGGACGCTCACCCGCTTCGGCTGGCTGCGGACGGAGGTCCTCGCCGGGCTGGTCGTCGCCCTCGCCCTCATCCCGGAGGCCATCGCCTTCTCGATCATCGCGGGCGTCGACCCCCGCGTGGGGCTGTTCGCCTCCTTCACGATGGCCGTCACGACGGCAGTCCTGGGCGGCCGACCCGCGATGATCTCCGCGGCGACCGGCGCGGTGGCCCTCGTCATCGCGCCCCTGTCCGCCTCGCACGGCGTCGACCACCTCATCGCCGCCGTCATCCTCGCCGGCGTCTTCCAAGTGGTCCTCGCCGTCGTGGGGGCGGCCCGCCTCATGCGCTTCATCCCCCGCCAGGTGATGGTGGGATTCGTCAACGCGCTGGCGATCCTCGTGTTCCTGGCCCAGCTGCCGGAACTCATCGGGGTGCCGTGGCTCGTCTACGTCGTGTGCGCGGCGGGACTGCTCATCGTCTTCGTGCTGCCCCGCTTCACGACCGCGGTGCCCGCCCCGCTCGTCGCGATCCTGGTCCTCACCCCGCTCGTCGTCCTCCTGGGCTGGGACATCCCCACGGTGGGGGATCGGGGCGAGCTGCCGGAGTCCGTCCCGTTCCTCTTCGTCCCAGACGTGCCGCTCACGTGGGAGACATTCACGACGATCGCGCCCTTCTCGCTGGCGATGGCGGTCGTGGGACTGCTGGAGTCGCTGCTGACGGCGAAGCTGGTCGACGACATCACGGACACCCGGTCGAACAAGACGCGGGAGTCGTGGGCACAGGGTGCCGCGAACATCACCTCCGGCTTCCTGGGCGGGATGGGCGGCTGCGCCGTCGTGGGCCAGACCATGATGAACGTGCGGGCCTCCGGGGCCCGGACGCGGATCTCCACCTTCTGCGCGGGCGTCCTGCTGCTGGTCCTCGTCGTCCTCCTGGGCGACGTCGTCGCGGTCGTGCCCATGGCGGTGCTGGTCGCGATCATGGTGTTCGTGTCGTGGGCGACGTTCGACTGGCACTCGATCCGCCCGTCGACGCTCACCCGCATGCCCCTGTCGGAGACGATCGTCATGCTCGTGACCGTCGTCGCGACCGTGTGGACGCACAACCTGGCGATCGGGGTCGGGCTGGGCGTGCTCGTCGCGATGGTCGCGTTCGCCCGCCGCGTCGCGCACTTCGTGACCGTCACCCGCGAGGTGATCGAGGAGGCCGGCGACGGCGAGGCGGCGCCTGCCGGGCCATGTGCGCGCTACACCGTCGTGGGCGAACTGTTCTTCGCCTCCTCGAACGACCTCTTCACGCAGTTCCGCTACGCGGAGGACCCCGCCCGCGTCATCATCGACATGCACCGCTCGCACGTGTGGGACGCCTCGACGGTCGCGGCGCTGGACTCGGTCACGGAGAAGTACGCCGCGCGCGGCACCGTCGTCGAGGTCCGCGGCCTCAACGAGGCCAGCCGCAGGATGCGCGAACGGCTCTCCGGCACGCTGGGCGGCTGACCCGCTACGCTGGCCGGACATCCCCGCCGTCGGTACTGGAGGGCCCGCATGACCACGATCGAGCTCGACCCCGCAGACGACGCACCGCCGTACGAGCAGGTGAAGCGGGGCATCATCGCCCGCATCGCCGCCGGTTCCCTGCTGCCGGACGACCGGCTGCCGGCGATCCGCGCACTGGCGGATGAGCTGGGACTCGCCGCCAACACGGTCGCGCGCGCCTACAAGGAGCTCGAGGCAGCGGGACTCGTGGTGACCAGGGGCAGGGCCGGCACCCGCATCGCAGAGGGGATCGATCCCGCGGACCTGCCCACGGCCTCGGGCCTCGCTTCCGCCGTCGTCGCGTTCGCGACGGACACGGTGGCGCGCGCTGCGCGTGCGGGGCTGCCCCTCGACCAGCTGGCCGCAGCCGTCCGCGATGAGGTCGCCCGCGTGACCGACGCGGGCTGAACCCCCGGCCGGCGGATCCGGTCCCGGTCGCCCGTCGCGGTCCGCCGCAACGGATCGTCGCGCCGGACCGTAAGATGGCGCCATGAGTGAGTCCCCCTCCGCACGCGGTGTCCCGCACCCGCAGTCCCATCCCGTCCTCGTCGTCGACTTCGGCGCGCAGTACGCCCAGCTGATCGCGCGTCGCGTGCGCGAGGCGGGTGTCTACTCCGAAGTCGTGCCTCACACCGCCAGTGCCCAGGAGATCGCGGCCCGCGAGCCCCGCGCGATCGTCCTGTCCGGCGGACCGTCGTCCGTGAATGAGGCCGGCGCCCCCGCGCTGCCGGAGGGCCTCCTGGACCTGGGCGCGCCCGTGTTCGGCATCTGCTACGGCTTCCAGACGATCGCCCACGCCCTGGGCGGCACCGTCGCGAAGACCGGCCGGCGCGAGTACGGGTCGACCGCCGCGACGGTCGCACAGCCCGGCCTGCTGCTGGACGGCGTCACCGGCGAGCAGACCGTGTGGATGTCGCACGGCGACTCCGTGACCGAGGCCCCGGCCGGCTTCACCGTGCTGGCCGCCACCGCGTCCACCCCCATCGCCGCGTTCGAGGACGCCGACCGCCGCATCGCCGGCGTGCAGTGGCACCCGGAGGTGCTCCACTCCGTCAACGGCCAGCGGGTGCTGGAGAACTTCCTCTTCCGCGTCGCCGGTCTCACGGCTGACTGGACGAACCAGTCGATCATCGACGACCAGGTCGCCCGCATCCGCGCGCAGGTGGGGGACAAGAAGGTCATCTGCGGCCTGTCCGGCGGTGTCGACTCCGCCGTCGCGGCGGCGCTGGTCCACCGCGCGGTGGGCGACCAGCTCACGTGCGTGTTCGTCGACCACGGCCTGCTGCGCGAGGGTGAGCGCGAACAGGTCGAGCAGGACTTCGTGAAGGCGATCGGCGTGCGACTCGTGACGGTCGACGCGGTCGACACGTTCCTCACGGAGCTGGACGGCGTGACGGACCCGGAGACGAAGCGGAAGATCATCGGCCGCGAGTTCATCCGCAGCTTCGAGCAGACCGCCGCCCAGCTGGTCGCGGAATCCCGCGAGGGCGCCGGCGAGGAGATCGAGTTCCTGGTCCAGGGCACCCTCTACCCGGACGTCGTCGAATCCGGCGGCGGCTCCGGCACCGCGAACATCAAGAGCCACCACAACGTGGGTGGCCTGCCGGACGACCTGCAGTTCCAGCTGGTCGAGCCGCTGCGCGAGCTCTTCAAGGACGAGGTCCGGGCGATCGGCCGCCAGCTGGGCCTGCCCGAGGTCATCGTCGCCCGCCAGCCCTTCCCCGGCCCCGGCCTGGGCATCCGCATCGTGGGCGCGGTGTCCGCGGAGCGACTGGCGATCCTGCGCCGCGCAGACGCGATCGCCCGCGAGGAGCTCACGAAGGCCGGCCTGGATGACGAGATCTGGCAGTGCCCCGTCGTCCTCCTGGCGGATGTCCGCTCCGTGGGCGTCCAGGGTGACGGCCGCACGTACGGCCACCCGATCGTGCTGCGTCCCGTCAGCAGCGAGGACGCGATGACGGCGGACTGGACCCGTGTCCCCTTCGACGTGCTCGCGACGATCTCCAACCGCATCACGAACGAGGTCGACGAGGTCAACCGCGTGGTCCTCGACGTCACCTCGAAGCCGCCGGGCACCATCGAGTGGGAGTGAGGCGGCTGGGCGGATGACGCCTGCCGCATCCGTGTGGGGGGGGAGTCGCATCGGCTCCCCCTCGCGCGTCTCCGCACCTGGTCCGGCCGGTCCAGTCTGGATGGTCCGCCGAGTACGTTCGGCCCGCACCGCTGCACCGCGTCCGACCCCCGGGCTCGCGCCCTGAACACTGTTCACGTACTCTGGCACACATGTCCTGAACGCCGTTCAGTGCCCGGTGCGGTCCCACGCGATCGCCATCTTCGAAGGAGACCACCTTGTCCCACCCCGCTCACGCTGACGGCGCGGCCTCGGCGTCGCTGACCGCGCACGCCCCATCGCAGGCGGCCGCAACCACATCCGCATCGCCCGCCGCCCGCAGCCGCTGGGGCGCCCGCGACCTGGCGCTCGTCGCCGTCTTCACTGCGCTCGTCGCGGTGCTCGCCGCGATGCCCGCGATCCCCGTGGGCGGCGCAGGCGTGCCGATCACCCTGCAGACGCTGGGCGTCGGGCTGTGCGGGATGGTCCTGGGACCGGCGCGCGGCTTCCTGTCCCTGGCCCTCTACCTGGCTCTGGGCCTCATCGGCCTGCCGATCTTCTCGAACTTCAGCGGCGGCCTGGGCGTCCTCGCCGGCCCCAGCGTGGGCTACCTCATCGCGTTCCCGCTCTACGCGCTCCTGGTGGGCGTCGTCGCCGGATGGCTCGTCCGCCGGTTCCGCGGCTGGAAGCTCTGGGCGCTGCTCCTGGTGGGCGGGGTCATCACCAGCTTCATCACCGTCCACCCGCTGGGCATCGCCGGCATGGCGGTGAACCTGGGCCTGACCACCCCGCAGGCGATCGTCGCGGACATGCCGTTCTGGCCCGGCGACATCCTCAAGAACGCGGGTGCCGCGGCCCTGGCCGTCGTCGTGCACCGCGCGTTCCCCGGAGTCCTCGTCCGCCGATGACACACCCGCACGACGAGCAGCACGCCCGCGGCGTGGTCTTCGAGGCGGCCTCCGTCCATGTCGACGACCCGGCCGCGGGGGAGCGTCCGGGGACCACCGCCCGCCGCGCGATCCTCACGGATGTCACGTGCACGCTCACGGAGCCGACCCTCAGCGTCGTGGGCGCCAACGGGTCCGGGAAGTCGACGCTGCTGCAGCTCATCAACGGCCTCGTCCCCGTGGATGCCGGCCGCGTCCTGGTCGACGGTCTCGACGTCGCGGCGCATGGCCGGGAGGTCCGCCGCCGCGTGGGCTTCGTCTTCACGGACCCGGGCGCACAGCTCGTCATGCCCACCCCGCTCGAGGACGTCGAACTCTCGCTCAAGCGCACGGTGCGCAACAGGCAGGAGCGCCGCGAGCGCGCGCTGGCTGTCCTCGACGAGCTGGGAGTCGCGGATCTGGCAGAGCGCAGCGTCTACGAGCTGTCCGGCGGCCAGCGCCAGCTCGTCGCGCTCGCGGCGGTGCTCGCCGTCGACCCGGCCGTCCTCGTGCTGGACGAGCCCACGACCCTGCTGGACCTGGCCAACCGCGAGCGCCTGCGCGAAGTTCTCGCGGACCTCGTGGCCCGCCGCGGCGTCCGCACGATCGTCTCGACCCACGACCTCGAGGTCGCGACGGACGCCCAGCGCACCCTCCTCATCCACGACGGTCGCCTGCACGCGGACGGTGCACCCGCCGAGGTCGTCGCCGCCTACCGCTCCCTCGTCGCCCACGATGCGGGGCGGGGGAGCGGGCGCGCGTGAAGGTCCGTCAGCGCTTCCTGGGCCGGCGGGTGCCGGGGGACTCGTGGCTGCACCGGACACCCGCGTGGGCCAAGCTCGCCGGGGTGGCGGCCCTGAGCGTGCTCGTCCTCCTCACGCGCGACCCGGTCGTGAACGCGGGGCTCATCGCGGTCATCGTCGTGCTGGCTCTCACCGCGCGCCTGCCCCTGCGGGAACTGCTCGCCCCGATCCTGCGCATCTGGCTCATCGTGGCAGGAGTCCTCGTCGTCCACCTGTGGCTGACGGACTGGCTGACGGGAGCGCGGATCGCGTCGACGATCGTCGCGTGCGTGCTGGCGGCCGCGCTCCTCATGCTCACGACGACGATCGGTGAGCTCATCGCGGTCTTCGAGGTCCTCGCCCGACCCCTCGCCCTCGTGGGCCTCCCGGCGGAGTCGGTGGGACTGGCGGCCGGACTCGTCGTGCGCAGCCTGCCGGTCATCGCGGACCTGGCGCGTGTGAGCGGAGATGCGGCCCGCGCCCGCGGCCTCGAAGCATCGCCTGCGGCCCGCACCGTCCCACTGGTCCTGGGCGCGGTCAAGTACGCCCAGGACACGGGACGGGCCCTGGAAGCCCGCGGCCTGGGATAGCGGCCGCGGCCCTCCAGGGCCCGGTGGGTGTCAGCGGTGCGTCAGCGCCGCATGCGGGACCTCAGCCCCGGTGCGTGCGCGCCGCCGTGAACTCCGGCGCCGGCAGCCGCTCGAGGCGGCTCAGCTGCGTCACGTGCTTGGGCTCAAGCTCGGCCACGTTGCTGACCTGCAGGAGCTTCATGGTCCGCTCGATCTGGTCCGTGAGGATCTCGATCATCCGGTCGACACCCTCGCGGCCGCCGGCCATGAGGCCGTAGAGGTATGCGCGGCCCACGAGTGTGAAGTCCGCACCCAGCGCCAGCGATGCGACGATGTCCGCACCGTTCCGGATGCCGGTGTCCAGGATGATCTCCATGTCCTGGCCCACCTCCTGCGCGACCTGCGGCAGCAGGTGGAAGGGGACGGGTGCGCGGTCCAGCTGGCGACCGCCGTGGTTCGACAGGACGACGCCGTCGACACCCAGGTCCGCCATCTTCTTCGCGTCCTCGAGCGTCTGCACGCCCTTGACGACGAACTTGCCGGGCCACAGCGCGCGGATCTCTGCGAGGTCGTCGAAGTCGATCGACGGGTCCATCGCGGCGTTGAGCAGCTCGCCCACGGTGCCGCCGGTCTCCGACAGCGACGCGAACTCCAGGGGAGGAGTCGTGAGGAAGTCGATCCACCACCAGGGACGGGGCAGCGCGTTGAGCACCACGGAGGGGCTCAGCTGCGGCGGGATCGAGAAGCCGTTGCGGGTGTCCCGCAGACGGGCACCGGCGACCGGGGTGTCGACCGTGAACATGAGGGTGTCGAAGCCCGCCTGGGCCGCGCGCTCGACGAGGCCGTAGGAGATCTCCTTCTGGCGCATGACGTAGAGCTGGAACCAGTTGCGGCCGTGCGGGTTCGCGGCCTTGACGTCCTCGATCGAGGTGGTGCCCAGCGTCGACAGGGTGAAGGGGATGCCCGCGGCTCCGGCCGCACCCGCACCGGCGGTCTCGCCCTCCGTCTGCATGAGGCGGGTGAAGCCGGTGGGGGCGATGCCGAAGGGGTAGGCGCTGCTGCCGCCCAGGATCTGCGTCGTCGTGTCGACGTGGGACACATCGGTGAGGATCGACGGGTGGAACTCGATGTCCTCGAAGGCCTGGACGGAGCGGGCCATCGAGATCTCGCCCTCGGCCGCGCCGTCCGTGTAGTCGAAGGCGGCCGCCGGCGTGCGTCGCTTGGCGATCTTCCGCAGGTCCTCGATCGTCAGCGCGGAGGAGAGCCTGCGCCGCTTGCCGTTCGGATCGAACTTCCGGAACTTCATGAGCTCCAGGATCTCTGCGGGATGGGGCACCTGCCGCTTGACCATCGTGGTCTCCTTCAACGTCTCGAGGCTCGTGTGAGCTGACCCCACCCATGATAGGGAGTCGACGCCCGCGGTGAGGACGGCACCGTGCCAGGTGTGGCTTGAGACACTGGAGGCATGGAACCAGCACGGAACCGACCGGAGGGAGTCATCACCGTCGACGACGTCCGCCGCCTGGCCACCGCCCTGCCGGAGGTCACTGAGCGGACGTCGTACGGCACGCCCGCGTTCTGCGTCGCAGGAAAGATCTTCGCCCGCATTCACGAGGAACCCCACGTGCTGGTGTGCTGGCGCGACAGCCTTGAGGATCGCGACGTCCTTCTGGCCGCCGACCCGGCGACGTTCTTCACCACCGACCACTACACCGGGCATGCCAGCGTTCTGGTTCGACTCGACCGCGTCGAGCTCGATGAACTCTCCGAGCTGCTCATCGAGGCGTGGGACGCCCGCGCCCCGAAGCGCGTGCGCGCAGCCCGAGAGTGAGCACTGCTCGATACCCCAGGCGTTGGAGGACGCGACCGTCGTCGTGTGCACGGCCGGTCCGTGACCGGCCGTCGACACTCAGACGTCCAGCCTCAGACGCGGTCCTGCGCCCACCGGGCCGCACCCGTGTACGACCTCCCGATCACCTGCGGTGCAGGCTGCGCGATCGCGGACGAGTAGTGCCCGATCAGCTGCGAGCACACGCTCTTCCACGACCGTCCCAGCACCGCCTGCCGTGCAGTGCGGCCGAACGCGCGGCGCTTCGCCGCATCACCGGCCAGGTCCGCGACGTGGGCGCGCAGACCCGCGAGGTCGCCGGGGCTGTAGAGCCAGCCGGTCCGCGAGGAGTCGACGAGGTCCAGCGGGCCGCCGCGGGCCGGTGCGACGACGGGGATCTCCGAGGCCATGGCCTCCTGGATCGTCTGGCAGAACGTCTCGAACTCGCCCGGGGACGCCATGATGTCGAAGCTCGCGACCGCCTGCGCCAGCGCATCGCCGCCCAGGAAACCGGTGAAGTGCGCCTGCGGCAGCACGCGGCGCAGGCGCTCCTTCTGCGGTCCCTCGCCCACGATGACCAGACGGACGCCGGGGATGTCCGCAACCACCCGCAGGTCCTCGACCTGCTTCTCCACGGCGAGCCGACCCACGAAGCCCACGACGACCTCGGGCCCGTGGCCGTCATCGCTGACGCCCACCTTGGCGCGGAACGCGGCCGACCGGTGGGTGGGATCGAACCGGGTCGAATCGACGCCCCGCGCCCACAGCTTCACGTCCTTGACCCCTACGCCGGTCAGCTGGTCGATCGTGTAGGAGGAGGGGGCCAGGGTGAGGGAGGCGCGCTGGTGGATGTTGCGGACGTGGTTCCACAGCAGGTGCTCCAGCCCGCGCATGCCGTAGCGGGCGGCGTAGGCGGGGACCTCCGTCTGGTAGACCGCGACGGACGGCAGGCCCAGGTCCTGCGCGGCCAGCACGCCGCGCCAGCCCAGCACGAACGGGGAGGCCACGTGCACGACGTCCGGCTCGAAATCGCGCAGCAGGCGACGGATCGGGGCGACGCCGCCGGGGGCCACGCGCACCTTCCGGTAGCGGGGCATCGCGAAGCTGGGGACCCGGAGGATGCGGGTGCCCGCCACCTCGCGGGGGCGGTCGCGGCGCGAGCCGGGCGCGATGACGATCGCCTCGTCCCCGCGCTCCGCCAGGTGGTCCAGCACCCGCAGCAGGCTGTGGGTGACACCGTTCATCTGCGGGAGGAATGACTCCGCGATCACTGCGACTCTCACATCATCCATCCCACCCCTCGAAGGTGACGCTTAGGCGACCCTGCGGGTGACAGGCGGGGGAACTCGCGACGAACCGAAGGTGGTACTGCACGCGATTCGCATCAACAGAGGGAACGCGCGCTGAACCGCTCATGAACGTGTGTATCCTGCCCGTGAGGACCGTCGGGGAGCGGTCCGGATGCGGAACCGACGCGGAAGGGTGCAGCCGGCATGGTGTGGGGCGTGCTCGTCGTCGTGGTCGCGATCGTCCTCCTCGTCTGCGCGGTGCCGTTCGTCGTCATCCGCTTCAACCAGCTCTCACTGGGCCGTTCGCTGTGCGAGGAGGCCCGCCGGCAGTTCGACGCCGCCCGGTCCACCCGGAGGGGTGTCATGTCCGTCTTCCTCAGCGAGGTCGCCCGCACGCTGGGGGCCTCGCATCCGGCCGTCACCGCGCTCGAGGCCGCCGTCGCCTCCGGTGCCGCCGCCGGTGGTCGCGTGGAGGCCGGTGCCGCCGAGCGCGCGGTCACGGACGCCACCCGCGCCGTCGCCGTCGCACTGCACGAGGCGGGTTCCGGGGCGTCGGACGGGCCGACGGTGACGGACGGGTCGGACGGCCTCGCCGGTCGCGGCGGATCGTGGGCCTCGGACCTCTACGCCCAGCTCGAGGGTCACGAAACCCACATCAGCGCGGCGGTCCGCCACCACAATGCGAGCGTCCGCTCCTACATGCGCCGTCGCCGAGGCCCCCTGTCCCTGCCGCTGCGGGGCACCTACCGGCCCCTGCCGCTCATCGACTACGAACCCTCGACCGTCGTCCCCGCCCCGGTCGACGGCACACCCTTCCCGGACGCCGAGGAGTATCGGCCCGGTCGCGTCGCGGAGGACCTGTGACGGACACCGCCGGCTCCGCTCCGCCGTCCACCGTCCGTTTCCGCATCGACCTGGGTTACGACGGGACGGACTTCCACGGCTGGGCCGTCCAGCCGGAGCTGCGGACCGTGCAGGGGGTCCTCGAGGAGGGTCTCGCGCTCATCTGCGCAACGCCGGTGCGCACGGTCGTCGCCGGTCGGACGGATGCGGGTGTGCACGCACGCCGGCAGGTCGTCCACTGCGATCTGCCGGTGGACCTGCTGCCGCGTCTGGCCGGGCGCGGTGCGCGCACGCGCGAGCCGGCTGACGGTCTGGTCAGCCGCCTGCGCGGGGTGCTGGGACACCGCGGCGCTCCGGACATCGTCATCCATGCTGCACAGCAGGTGCCGCGGGCCTTCGACGCACGGTTCGCCGCCGTGTGGCGCCGCTACTCCTACCGGCTCGCGGATGCGGACGCGCTGCGCGATCCGCTGACGGTGCGGCAGACCCCGTCCCTGCGCGGCACGCTCGACGTCGGCGCGATGCAACGGTCCGCACAGGAGGTCGTGGGACTCCACGACTTCCTGCCGTTCTGCAAACCCCGCCCGGAGTCCACGACGATCCGCACGCTGCTGGATCTGCAAGTGGAGCGCGAAGGCGACGGCGTCATCCGGTTCGACCTGCGCGCGGACGCCTTCTGTCACCACATGGTCCGTGCGCTGGTGGGGGGACTGGTCCGCGTGGGGTCGGGCGCCTGGTCCGTGACGGAACCGGCGGTGCTGCTGGCCCGGGCCGGACAGGGCGCGATCCGCGAGGAGCTGCCGCCGCTGCACCTCATGCCCGCTCACGGCCTCGTGCTCGAAGAGGTGGGCTACCCGGAGGGGGAGCGCGCCTGGGCGCAGCAGGCGGCGACCGCGCGGAACCGCCGCCGCGTCGAGGAACTGGGCGGCTCCGCCCGTCCCACGATCTGAGAAGTCCAGCTCCGCAGCGAATTCATGCTGCGTTCATGCCGTAGCGTCTTTGTCGTCTAGTCGATTCTCAAGAATCTCAGATGCAACGCACACTTTCTGCAGTGAGGACAACCATGAAGAAGACCGTTCTGCGCGGCGCACTGGCCGGCGTGGCGGCCACCGGGATGGTGCTGCCGCTGGCCGCGCTGCCCGCCTTCGGCGAGGCACCGGCGGGCACGCAGGTGCAGCTGCTCAACATCACCGACTTCCACGGGCGCATCTCCGAGACCGCCCACCAGGTCGCCTCGGTCGTCGAGGAGGAGCGTGCCGGTTTCGACGGCGAGACCGCGTTCCTCTCCACCGGCGACGTCATCGGCGCCTCCACCTACGTGTCGTCCTCCCAGCAGGACACGCCCACCCTCGACGTCCTCAACGCGATGGGACTCGACGTCGCGGCGACCGGCAACCACGAGTTCGACCGGGGCTACGAGGACCTGCGCGATCGTGTCGGCAGTGAGGCGGACTTCCCCCACGTGGCGGCGAACGTCTACAAGAAGGGCACGACGGAGGTCGCGGACGGCGTCGAGCCGTACTCGATCGTCGAGCAGGGCGACGTGCGCATCGCGGTCATCGGCGCCGTCACCCAGGACACCGCCTCGCTCGTGAGCCCGGACGGCATCGCGGACGTCGAGTTCGGCGATCCCGTCTCCGCGATCAACGACGCGGCTGAGGCGATCGAGGCGCTGCCGGAGGCGGAGAAGCCGGACATGACCGTGCTCTCCGCACACCTGGGCCCGGCCACGACCTCTGACCTGGACTCCGCGCTCCAGTCCAACCAGGAGTTCAACTCCGTCGTGACCGGTTCGCACGCATCCATCGATGCGATGTTCTTCGGCCACTCGCACCTGCAGGCCAACTTCGAGGCTCCTGTCCCCGGCGAGGACGGCCGCACCCGCCCGGTCATCCAGTCCGGCAACTACGGCGACACGGTCGGCCAGGTGACGTTCACCAGCGAGGGCGAGGGCGACTGGACGGTCGACTCGCAGGAGCTCATCAGCACCGACGACAAGTCCTTCGACTCGCCGGTCGTGGCGGAGGTCGACGGGATCGTCGCGGACGCGGAGGCCGTCGCCAACGAGATCGGCTCCGAGGTCGTCGGCACCATCGACGAGGACATCACCCGTGCGTTCAATGAGGAGGGCGCGGAGGACCGAGGTGCCGAGTCGACGCTGGGCAACCTCGTCGCGGACGCTCTCCAGGAGGGCGTGGGCATGTCGCAGCTGGAGGAGGCCGACTTCGGCATCACCAACCCCGGCGGCCTGCGCACCGACCTCAAGGTCGACGACATCTTCGCGGACGAGGCGCCCGGCGAGGTGACGGTCGCGGAGCTCAATGCGGTCCTGCCCTTCGCGAACGACCACGGTGTCGTCACGATGACCGGCGCGGACGTCATCGGCCTGTTCGAGGAGCAGTGGCAGCCGGAGGGCGCCTCCCGCGCGTTCCTGCACCTGGGCATCTCCGATGAGCTGGACGTCGTCTACGACTCGGAGGCGGCCCGCGGTGAGCGCGTCGTGTCCGTGACGGTCGACGGCGAAGAGATCGATCCTGCCGCGGAGTACCGCGTCGCGACCCTCAGCTTCCTGGCCGCCGGCGGCGACAACTTCGCGTCCTTCGCCAACGGCGAGTTCGAGCAGTCCGGCATCACGGACTTCGAGATCTGGGAGGCGTACTTCGCGTCCCGCGATTCGGTCGCCCCGGACAAGAAGGAGCGCCAGGCGGATCTGGCCCTCGACGTCCTGCGTACCGGCGACCTGACCGCTCAGCTGGGCTACGAGGGAGGTGACTCGGTCGAGGTCGGCCAGGGCTCGTCCGCGGACCTCACGTTCACCGCGGAGGCGACGCGTCAGATCGACGGTCCCATCGAGTTCGGCCTGGAGCTGCCCGAGGGCTTCACCGCTGAGGTCGGCGACGTGGAGGACGCCTTCGCGGCGACCGCGGCGACGACCGAGACGGCGGTCCTCGAGTCCATCGCGGAGGGTTCCACCGAGGCGCCCTTCACGATCACCGCGGGTGACGATGTGGAGCCGGGCGAGTACACCGTGACGGCGACTCTCGTGGCCGGTTCCGACGCCCAGTGGTGGGACGACAACCCGATGCCGCTCGAGAACTCGCTCGAGCTGGACGTCACCGTGACCGCCGGTCAGGACGATGACGGCAACGGCGACGATGACGGCAACGGCGGCGACGACGGTCGTGACGATGACGGCAGCGGCGATGACGACGGTGGCAACGGGGGCGATGATGACGGCCGCGGTGGCGACGACGACGGTCGTGACGACGACAACGCGGACGATGGCGACAACGGCGGCGACCTGCCGCGCACGGGTGCGGAGATGGGCGGCATCCTGGGCCTCGCAGCGGCACTCGTCGCAGCGGGCGGAGCGGCGCTGGCCGCGACGCGCCGCCGTGGCAAGGGCCTCTGAGGTCCCGGCGACGCGCTCGGGGAACAGAGTGTGAGCACTGACGCCTGAGCGGAAGAGGGGCTCGGACGGATCACGGATCCGTCCGAGCCCCTCGCGTTGTCACCGGGCGGTGTCCGCCCCCTCAGTCCGCGGGCCGGGTGCGCGCTCGTTCGCCTACGAGGTGTGCGAGCGCGGGCACCAGGAAGAGGATGCCCACGGCGGGGACGACGATGCCGGAGTCGTTGATGATCGTCCCCACCGCCAGGAGCACGGTCAGGGAGATGATCGAAGTCCGCAGCAGCGGCATCTCCGCGTACCAGTCCGCCAGCAGGGGGATGCGGAAGCGGGCGGGCGAGATCGCCGCCCAGAGGACCAGAGCGACCGCGATCGGCAGCAGCAGCGTCATCCAGCTCTGGGTGAGGATGTCGATGTTCATCCCGATCTTCCGCAGCAGGACCGCGCCGGCCTCGCCGCTGAGGATCGAGTCGAAGAAGTTGCCGAAGTGGGTGCGCTGGTCCGCCGGGCGCAGCCAGTCGAGGAAGAGCACCAGGAGCATGAGAGCGGCCGCGCCTCCGCCGAACAGGAGCAGTCGCTGCCACGACAGCCGCACGCCGCTGGCGGCCAGCGCGAACACCGCGGTGCCCAGGACGAGCGTCGGCACGGATCCGAACTTCGTCCCCAGCCCGGGCGTGGCCAGCAGGACGCACGAGGCCGCGACGGCCACGACCGTCAGGGTCGTGATCGCCCACGGACGGCGCATCCATGAGCTGATGACGCCCAGCCCCACGAGCAGCGCCGTGCAGTAGAGGGCCAGTGCGGAGTTGCCGATGCCGTAGAACCGCGAAGCGATGAGCAGCGGCTCGCCCAGCAGCGTCGACATCTGCAGCGACGACCCCGTCGCCACGTCGACCGCCAGGACCGCGACGGTCGTGACGGCGATGAACCCCAGAGCTCCGGCCGGCCGTCTGCGCCACGGCCCGCGCAGCGCCAGTGCGGTGAGCAGCAGCGCCCAGCCGGCGACGCCGCCCAGCATCGCGACGTCCGCGGACGGCGACCGCTCCCACGGCAGCACATTCACGAGGAAGGTCGAGACGGGGACGGCGGCGGCGAACAGTCCGCCGGTCGTCATGGCGGTCGCGATCCGACGGATCCCGCGCCGGCGCGCGACGATCGTGCAGACCACCAGCAGTCCGATGAGGAGGATGCCCCAGACCGCGTAGAACCACGCGGAGACCGACTCCTGGGTCAGCACCGCGGTCTGCCGGTCGAGCATCAGCCGCACCTTGCCCGCGGCATCGGTGGGTCCGGTCTCGAAGCGCAGGGTCGACCCGGCGAAGCCACCGGCCCCGGTGACACCCGCCGTCGTCAGCAGTGTGGGAGCGAGGTCCGTGACCTGCAGCAGGCCCGGTTGCCGGGTCGAGGAGGACGTGAGCAGCTGCGCGGATCCCGAACCGCCCGCGGCGGCACCCTGGCCCGTCGTCCCGCTCACCGGCCCGCGGACGGCGGCGAACTGCATCCGGGAGTCGTCCGTGCGCGCATCCGCGATCGACGCGGCGACGAGGGTGGGAGCCTCCTCTTCGGGCATCTCGTCGAGGGCGGCCAGGACCTCGCCCACGGCCTCGTCGATGTCCGCGACGGACCGGCCGGGCGCGTAGACGCTGCCCAGGTCGACCAGCACGATGTCCGCGGCGCTCGAGACCGCCGCGACCTGGTCGCCCAACTCCCCGCGGGATTCGAGGGGCAGCCAATCGTCGGCGCGTCCCTCGGGCCTCGCCGCACCGATCGCGGCGCCGGGTCCGATCCCGGTGACCCGGACGCCGGCCTGGTCCGCGGCATCGCGCAGCGCTCCGACCGCAGGAGTGTAGTTGTCCTCGCCGGCCTGACCCAGGTACACGTCCCAGTCCGGCACCCAGCCGCCCACGGGCTCGTGGAGGACCCGGCAGGTGGGTCGCGGCTCGTCCGCCGCGCGTCGGCCGGAGCTGAGCGCCAACCACCCGTCCGCCGCACAGCTGGTGGACCGGACCGATCGAGGAGTCAGCGACCCGACCGCACCGGAGTCGACCAGTCGCCACAGGTGGGGCGTGCGGTCCGGATCGATGTCCTCGAAGGTGAGGCCCGCGAAGCCCAGGAAGACGACCGGCTGCGCCTCCGCCTCGTCCTGGACCGGCGCGGGGGAGGAGGGGCTGGGCTGCGCGGTGCCGGCAGCGGCGGGTCCGGTGATCCCGGCGACGGACGACACGAGCACGAGGACGGCCAGGAGCGCTGTGCACAGCCAGGTGAGGGAGCGGGTCATGAGCGGGCGACCTCGCGGGATTCCGGGGCGGCCTCGCGCTCGTCCGGGGTCTCATCCGTGCACAGGACCAGCAGCAGCGGCACCAGCATCATCGCGCCGCTGGCCGGCACCGCGATGCCCGAGTCCGTGATGACGAGTCCCACGCCCAGCGCGATGACGGCGGAGAGGAAGCCCGCGTGCACGGTGGGGTGCGCCAGCGCCCGGGGCAGGGTGCCGGCCCACGGGCGGACCAGTCGGGCGGTCGCGGCGTACCGCCGCAGGTAGGCCAGGCTGAAGAGGATCGTGAAGGCGGACAGCGGGACGACGATCGCCAGGGCCGGATTGATGACCATGATCCGCAGGTTCGCCTCGAGCTTGCGGGCGATCACGTCGATGAGCTGCCCGTCCAGTGCCTGCGCGAAGAAGTTGCCGAAGTGCGATCGCTGGGCCGGCGGCCGCAGGTAGTCCAGGCCGGACACGCCCACGATGACGGCCAGCGCGCACCCGCCGATGAGGACGAGGCGCACGAGGCTCACCCGGATCCGGAAGAGCGCCAGCAGGAGCACGGTGAAGCCCACGAGCGCCGCGACGGTCCCGCCGAACTTGGCGCCCCACGCCGGGTTGCCCAGCACGAACACGGACCCGAGGCCGAAGAGACCCACGAGGACGCGTGCACTCACCGATCGGCCGGCGTCCTGCAACTGGGCCGCGACGATGCCCAGCCCCAGCAGGGCGGCCACGAGGAACAGGGCGGCGCCCTGGTTGCCCAGGCCGTAGAAGCGGCCGGCGACGATCGGGTTGTACCCCATGAGCGCGTTGAACTGCAGCCGGGATCCGATGGCGACGTCGACGACCAGGACGATCGCGGTCACGAGGGACACGGCGGCCACGCGTCCGGGCCACGTCCGGCGCCACGGTCCCGCGACGCCCACGACCACGAGCATGGCGGTGCCCGCGACGACGGCGCCCGCCAGGCCCCACGCGGGGTCCGGCACCCGGCCCCACGGCAGCAGTCCGGCCAGGAAGCCGCCCATGGGGACGAGCCCGATCACGAAGGCGACCCACGCGCCGATCCGCCGCAGTCGGGTCGCCGCACGCGGTGCCCGCGACCGCAGCCTGCGGACGACGGGCACCAGCAGGACGATCGCGAGGACGATCGTGAGCACGTAGTGGAGGACGTCCAGGAAGACGCTGAAGGTCTGCGCGTGCGTGTGCACGGTGCCGGCCTTGCGGGAGTCCGCGACCAGCCGGTCCATGCGCGTCTGCGCGGCCTCCTCCGCATCCGCGGCGTCCTCCCGGTCCGCGGGATCGACCTCGAACGCGGCGGGCGAGGTGCCCTCCGTCTGCAGCCCCACCGCGCCCAGCGCGGCCGGCAGCACGTCCGTCAGCTGCACGAGGCCGGGCTGCCGGGTCGAGGAGCCCCGCAGGTCGCCGGGCTCGTAGGAGGGGCCCAGCGCGATGAGCGCGCGCAGGCGTGAGGGGTAGTCCGCATCGCCCACACCCGCGATGATGATGTCGCTGGAAGCGGGGACCTGCTCGAGGATGTGACCCACCCGGTCGTCCAGGGCCGCGATCTGGCCGGTCCGGGTGCGGCCCAGCGCTTCGTCGTTCCACGCGTGCCACGCGTTGGGCTCCCACGTCTGGTCCGCCGCGGTGCCCGCGTCGATGAGGGTGAGGTCGCACGTGCCGATCGTCGCGCTGTGCGCATCGTCGCCCGTGCCCGTCAGCGCGGTCGCCGGAGCCCAGTTCGCGATGCGGCCCTCCGCGTCCGCGGCCGCATAGGCCGCTCCGCGGCCGTAGGCGGCGGTGCACCACTCGTCGTCGGTGCCAGCCCCGTCCGCGGTTTCCTGTCCGTCCGCCCCACCCGCCTCGTCGGACGTCTCCGCCGGTCGTGTGAAGGCGCCGGGCACCGCGCTGTAGCCCGCGCCCTCGTTCACGAGGCCCACACGCTCGAAGTCCGGCAGCACGGCCGGTCCGGACTCCAGCGGGGTGCCCGCGGTGCCGGGCGCGTCCGCGGAGCCGGCCGCGGCCTCGGCGTCGTCCGCGGACGCCTCCGGGACCGGGTCGACCATGCGGGGGCACGAGGTGTCCGCCAGGAGGGGACTGAACCAGTCCGGGGTCAGGTCGACGCTGTGCATGCGGGCGCCGGCACCCAGGCTCAGCCAGCCGGCGGCCGCGCACGTGGCGGGTGTGAGGGTCCGCACGCTCATGTTCGCCGCCGCTCCCCGGGCGAACGCGTCCCACAGGTGGGGTGTGCGGTCGGGGGACAGGTCGGACAGTGTGAGTCCCGCGGCGCCGATGACGACGACGGCGTCCGCCGGCGAGTCCCGGGGGTCCACGGCCTGGGCGGCCTGCCGCTGTTCCGCCTGCTGAGAGGTCTGCTGCGCCGTCTGGCCGGCCGCGGCCGGCAACGGGGTCGCCCGGGCGACCGCACCGGGGACCAGGAGTCCCAGGGTGCAGGCGATCGCGGCGAGGAGGCGCAGGGCGAGCATCGTGCCAGCCTACCGGCGGAGTGTGGGGGAGCGCTGAACCGTGTTTGCGGCGAACGCGCGCCATGCGGTAGATTTGAACGTCGTTGCGTACGTCAGCACACGTTCCTCGCTCAGACCTCTAGTCGCGTTGCAGGTTTCAGGTGGGTTCCCGTGTCGGAAGCGTAGCGCGCACAGGACAGACCCGTCCGCGAACCTGGACTCACGACCCGGGGGCTGCGGGTGTGCACGGGTCCACCGATCACTGACGAATGTAAGAAGGCAGCATTGCGTACGTACACCCCGAAGCCCGGCGACGTCCAGCGCCAGTGGCACGTCATCGACGCCACTGATGTCGTTCTGGGCCGCCTCGCGTCGCAGACGGCTCGTCTGCTCCGCGGCAAGCACAAGACGACTTTCGCTCCCCACGTCGACACCGGTGACTTCGTCATCATCGTCAACGCGGACAAGGTCGCGCTGACCGGCGCCAAGCTGGAGCAGAAGCGCGCCTACCGTCACTCGAACTACCCGGGTGGCCTCAAGAGCGTCAACTACGCGGAACTCCTCGCCACGCGCCCCGAGCGTGCGGTGGAGAAGGCCATCGCGGGCATGATCCCCAAGAACCGCCTCGGTCGGGCGCAGATGCGCAAGCTCAAGGTCTACGCAGGCTCCGAGCACCCGCACTCCGCCCAGAACCCCCAGCCGTACGAGATCACCCAGGTCGCGCAGTAAGCGCGCGGGTCGAACAGCTTTCACCGAGGAGAATCGTGACAGAGAACACCGTGGACGAGGTCGAACTGACCGAGTACAGCACCGAGACCCCGGCTGATGCAGGCCTGGGCGAGGCCGTGGCCGGTGGCCGCGGCCAGTCGATCACCGCACCCGGAGCCGCCGTGGGCCGCCGCAAGCAGGCCATCGCGCGCGTCCGCCTGGTGCCGGGCTCCGGCGAGTGGACCATCAACGGCCGCGACCTGGAGACCTACTTCCCCAACAAGCTGCACCAGCAGAGCGTGAACGAGCCGTTCCGCCTTCTCGATCTGGAGGGTCGCTTCGATGTGATCATCCGCATCAAGGGCGGCGGGCCGTCCGGCCAGGCCGGCGCTGTGCGCCTGGGCATCGCCCGCGCGCTCAACGAGATCGACCGCGACAACAACCGCGCGGAGCTCAAGAAGGCCGGCTACCTGACCCGTGACGCTCGCGTCCCGGAGCGGAAGAAGGCTGGACTGAAGAAGGCGCGCAAGGCGCCGCAGTTCTCCAAGCGCTGATTATCCCACCTGCGGGTTCGCAGGTGCTGGAGATCCCCGGAGGGCCCTCGACCCATGCGGTCGGGGGCCCTTCGGCCGTGTGCGGCGGGTGCCGGCGTGTTCCCGGACGGGCCCGGTTCCGGCCCTGTCCACTATCCTGACCTGAACGAAGCCCCGCCCACGGCAGGCTGACCCTCCCGCGGCACGAATCGGCCGCAACCGCCGGTGCGTGCCGCGTCGCGCGCCCTGCACTGCGGACGCGGGACATCGCACGCACCCCTGCACCCCACCGTGGACCAGGGTCCACAACATCCCGGAAGGATCCCTCACACATGTCACGACTCTTCGGCACCGACGGCGTCAGAGGACTGGCGAACCGCGACGTCACCGCGCGACTGGCACTGCAGCTGGCCGTCGCCGGCAGCAGGGTGCTGGCGCGCCCGGAGGACGCCGCCGCGGGGAAGCGCCCGGTCGCGATCGTGGGTCGCGACACGCGGGTGAGCGGCGAGTTCCTGGCGGCGTCGATGTCTGCGGGCATCGCCTCGACCGGTGTCGACGTCGACGACGTGGGCGTCCTGCCCACCCCGGGGATCGCGTACGCGGTGAAGGCGACGGGCGCGGCGTTCGGCGTCGTCATCTCCGCCTCGCACAATCCGATGCCGGACAACGGCATCAAGTTCTTCGGTCCGGGCGGCACGAAGCTCACGGATGCGCAGGAGGATGAGATCCTCGCGCTGCTGGACGAGGAGTGGGAGCGCCCCACGGGCGCGGACGTGGGACGGATCAGCCGGTACCCCGCCGCAGCGGATGAGTTCACGGAGCACCTGGTGCGCGGACTGGGCGAGCCCGGCACGGTCCGCCCCCTGTCCGGGCTGACGGTCGTCGTCGACTGCGCGCACGGTGCGGCCTCGGTCGTGGGCCCCGCAGCCCTGCGGCAGGCCGGTGCAGAGGTCGTCGTCATCGCCGCGGAGCCGGACGGCTACAACATCAACGACGGGGTGGGCTCCACCCACATCGACAACCTGCGCGAGGCCGTGGTCCAGCACCAGGCGGATCTGGGCGTGGCCTTCGACGGGGACGCGGATCGCTGCCTGGCCGTGGACTCCCTGGGCCGTGAGGTCGACGGCGACCAGGTCATGGGCGTCCTGGCGCTGGGCATGAAGGAGGAGGGGACGCTGGCGGACGACACCCTCGTCGTGACCGTCATGTCGAACCTGGGACTGCGCCTGGCGATGGAGAAGCAGGGCATCCGCATCGAGGAGACCGCGGTGGGCGACCGCTACGTCCTGGAGCGCATGCTCAAGGGGTCGTACTCGCTGGGCGGCGAGCAGTCCGGTCACGTGCTCCTCCTGGAGCACGGGACGACGGGCGACGGCGTCCAGACGGCGCTGCACCTCATGCACCGGATGGCGCGCACCGGCCGGACACTGGCGGACCTCGCCGCGGAGGTGCCCAAGCTGCCGCAGGTGCTCATCAACGTGAAGGGCGTCGACAAGGCGCGCGTGGGCAGCGACGAGAGTCTCCAGCAGGACATCGCCTCGGTCGAGGCGGAGCTGGGCGAGACGGGTCGGGTCCTGCTGCGAGCCTCCGGCACCGAGCCGGTCATCCGCGTCATGGTCGAGGCGGCCACGGAGGACGAGGCGCAGGCGCAGGCCCAGCGTCTGGCCGACTCCGTGCAGGAGCGCCTGGCGCTCTGAGCCGCACGTCGAGAGACGACTGAGGGGTCCGCATGCGCGGACCCCTCAGTCGTTCCCGGTGGTTCAGTCGTCGTGCCGGAACTGCGTGCGGTGGAACTGCGCGTACCGCCCGTCGCGGGCCAGCAGACCCGCATGGGTGCCGCGCTCCACGATGCGGCCGCGCTCCACGACCAGGATCTCGTCCGCCGCCTCGATCGTGGACAGGCGGTGGGCGATGACGAGCGCGGTGCGGCCCTCCATCGCCTCGTCCAGGGCCTGCTGGATCGCCGCCTCGTTCGTCGAGTCCAGTGCGCTCGTCGCCTCGTCCAGGATGACGACGGGCGGAGCGGCCAGCAGGAGCCGCGCGATCGTGAGGCGCTGACGCTCACCGCCGGACAGCCGGTAGCCGCGCTCGCCGATGACCGTGTCCAGCCCGTCCGGCAGGCGGTCGAGCACGTCGGACAGCCGCGCCCGGCGGATCGCATCGTGCAGCTCGTCGTCCGTGGCGTCCGGCTTCGCGATGAGCAGGTTGTCGCGGATCGAGTCGTGGAACAGGTGGCCGTCCTGCGTCACCATGCCCACCGCGCGCTGCAGGTCCGGGAACGACAGGTCGCGCACGTCGACGCCGCCCAGCTCCACGGCGCCCTGCGTCACGTCGTAGAGGCGCGGCACCAGGGAGGCGATCGTCGACTTGCCGGCACCGGACGACCCCACGAGGGCGACGGTCCGACCGGCCGGCACGAGGAGGTCGATGTCGTGGAGGACCTCGCCGTCCTCCCGGGCGTCCAGGGTGGTGACCTCCTCGAGGGAGGCGAGCGAGACCTCGGACGCGGTGGGGTAGGAGAAGGCGACGTCGCGCAGTCGGACGGACAGCGGGCCCTCCGGCAGCGACACGGGTGCCTCCGGTTCGCGGATCGCGGGCAGCAGATCGAGGACCTCGAAGACGCGCATGAAGCTCACGACCGCGCTCATGACGTCCATGCGGGCGTTCGCCAGCATCGTGAGCGGACCGTAGAGGCGCGTGAGCAGCATCGCGAGGGTGACGACCTGGCCGGCGTCCAGGGTGCCCACGACGGCCTGCCAGCCGCCCAGGCCGTAGACGAGTGCCAGCGCCAGGGCGCTCACGAGGGTGAGTGCGGTGACGAAGGTGGCCTGCAGCATCGCGACCCGCACGCCGATGTCGCGGACGCGACCGGCGCGCACGGAGAACTCCTCCGACTCGTGCGCGGGATTCCCGAACAGGCGGATGAGGGTCGCGCCGCCGGCGGAGAACCGCTCCGTCATCCGCGTCGACATCGCCGCGTTGTGGTCCGCCGCCTCGAACTGGAGCGCGGCGAGCCTCCCGCCCAGCAGGCGGGCGGGGATGAGGAAGATCGGCAGCAGCAGGATCGACAGGAGCGTGACCTGCCACGAGATCGTCACCATGACGCCCACGGTCAGGGCGAGCGACACCGCGTTCGCCACGACGCCGGAGAGCGTGTTGGAGAAGGCGCGCTGCGCCCCGATCACGTCCGTGTTGAGACGGGACACCAGCGCGCCGGTGCGCGTGCGGTTGAAGAAAGCGATGGGCATCGTCTGGACGTGGTCGTACACGGCGGTGCGCAGGTCGAAGATGAGGCCCTCACCCACGCGGGAGGACAGCCAGCGGCTGGCGATCGAGATGACGGCCTCGGCGATGGCCAGGCCGGCGATCGCGGCGGCCAGCCACATGATCGTGGAGACGGGACCGCCGGCGGTGATCGCGTTGACGACGCTGCCGGACAGGACCGGGGTGATGACGCCGGCGACGCTCGTGAGGACCGACAGGAGGATGAAGCCGATGAGCAGGTGCTTCTGCCGTGCGGCGAAGCCCAGGATGCGGCGGAGGGTGGGGCGATCGACAGTCACATCGTTCGTCGAACCGCCGTCGCGGTGGCTGCGCACCTGACGGCGCATCATCATGTGGGGACTGATCGTGCTCATGGGGCTCCCGCGGGTGAGGCGACGAGGAATGTGAGAGGGGTGGGAGCGCCGCGTCGCGCGCGCGTCGACCACCACATCTCAACCCGCGGACGGCCTCGCGCATTCCCACGCACGTTCGTTCGAAGCGTACTCGCAGTGGGCAGACGCGGGGGACCCGCTCAGACGCGCGGAATCAGAGAGTGCGGAATCAGAGCTTGCGCAGCTGGATCCGTGCGACGGAGTGGTCGGAGGCCTTGCGCAGCAGCAGGTCCGCCCGTCCCCGCGACGGCATGACGTTCTCGTGGAGATTGGGGGAGTTGATCGAGTCCCAGATCTCCGAGGCCAGCACGCGGGCCTCCGCGTCCGTCAGCTCCGAGTACCGGTGGAAGAACGAGTCGGGGTCCTGGAACGCTCCGTGCTTGAGCCGGAGGAAGCGGCGGATGTACCAGGACCGGACATCGGTCGCACTCGCATCCACGTAGATGGAGAAGTCGAAGTAGTCGCTCACGGAGACGCCCACCTTCCCGTCCGCGCGCGGGCGGGGCGGCTGGAGGACGTTGAGGCCCTCGACGATGAGGATGTCCGGGCGGCGGACGGTGATGCTGGCGCCGGGGACGATGTCGTACGTGTGGTGCGAGTAGACGGGGGCGCGGACCTCCGGTGCCCCGGACTTCACGGCGGCCAGGAAGCGCAGCAGGCTGCGCCGGTCGTAGGATTCCGGGAAGCCCTTGCGGCCGCTGAGGCCGCGGCGGGCCAGCTCTGCGTTGGGGAACAGGAAGCCGTCGGTCGTGAGCAACTCGACGCGGGGGGTGTCCGACCAGCGCGCCAGCATCTCGCGCAGCAGGCGTGCGGTCGTCGACTTGCCCACCGCGACGGACCCGGCCACGCCGATGACGAAGGGCGTGCGCTTGGACGCGGGTTCGAATCCCTCGTCCGCCAGGGGGGAGAGGAACTCCCGGGTGACTTCGTGCTTCTGCCCGCGGGCGGCGGAGTACAGGTTGAGCAGGCGGGACAGCGGGAGGTAGATGGTCTCCACCTCCTCGATGTCGATGCGCTCGCCCAGGCCGCGCAGCCGGGCGACATCCGACGCGGTCAGGGGCAGCGGGGTCGAGTCGGCCAGGCGGGACCACTGCTCGCGCGTGAAGTGCCAGTACGGCGACTGTGCGTCCGTGTCCGTGCGCCTGCGGGGACGGAGTCCGGCCAGCCTGCGGGCTGCATCGGAGAGGGGCGTCGACGTCTCCGTGTCGTGCTCAACCATGCCGCCGATTGTTCCATGTCCGGAGGTGAGCCACGTCTCGCGGGTGTGGCGTGAGACGCTCCGAACGGGGACGCGACCGCCGGGAACGCGCTGATAGATTCGCCGCATGCCCTCCTCGTCGGTCCCCGCCGTGCGCGGAGTCGGCCGATGAACCCGCGTCTGCGCGGATGGCTCCTGCTGCTGGCGGCGGTCCTCGCAGAGGTGACGGGGTCGATCTCCATGAAGGCGGCCCTCGACGATCCGCGTCTCTACACGATCACCGGCATCGCCTACGCCGGTGCCTTCGTCCTGCTCAGCGGTGTCCTGCGCCTGGGGGTGCCCCTGGGCGTCGCGTACGGGACGTGGGCGGCGGCGGGCGTCGCGCTCACCGCGATCGGCTCCGCCGTGCTGTTCGGTGAGCCCTTCACCCTGCTCATGGGTATGGGCATCGTGCTCATCGCCGCGGGCGTCCTCCTCGTGGAGCTGGGCAGCTCCCACACCCGCCGGGCCCGGGACACGGTGGAGCTGTGACGGCCGCGCTCCTGCTGTCCGGCGCGATCGTGCTGGAGGTGAGCGGCACCCTGTCGCTGCGGATGGGGGCCGTGGGCTCCCGCTGGTGGTACGCGGCGGTCGCCGTCCTCTACGCGGGCGCGTTCGGGCTGCTCGCCCTCGTGCTGGCCGCCGGGATGCCGCTGGGCATCGCCTATGGGGTGTGGTCCGCCTTGGGTGTCGTCCTCACCGCGATCCTGGGCCGCCTCCTGTTCCAGGAGCCCTTCACGTGGGCGAGCGCACTGGGCGTCGCCCTCATCACCGGTGGCGTCCTGCTCGTCCTCCTCTGACACAATCGACACCTGTGACCCCTCGCCCTCCCCGCCGCGCCCGTCTGCGCGCCCTCTTCGCGGACACCCGTCCGCTCACGCATCCGCATTTCCGCCGACTGTGGCAGGCGAACATCATCACCTCGATCGGCGCGCAGCTCACCGTCGTCGCGGTGCCCGCGCAGATCTACTCGATCACCGAGTCGTCCGCGATGGTGGGCCTCACCGGAATCTTCGGCCTGGTCCCGCTCGTCGTGTTCGGTCTGTGGGGAGGGGCGCTGGCGGATGCCATGGACCGGCGCACCCTGCTGCTCATCACGACGGCCGGTCTCATCGGCACGGCGGTGCTCTTCTGGGTGCAGGCCGCACTGGCGCTGGACAGCGTCTGGCTGCTGCTGGCGATCTTCGCCCTCCAGCAGTCGTTCTTCGCCGTCAACCAGCCGGTCCGCACCGCGATCCTGCCCCGGATCGTGCCCATGCACCTGCTGCCCAGCGCCACGAGCCTCAACATGACGGTCGTCATGGCCGGAGCGATCGTGGGGCCGCTGATGGGCGGCGCGCTCATCCCGCTCGTGGGCTTCGCGTGGCTCTACCTCATCGACAGCGTCTTCCTCTTCGCGACCCTCTACGCGGTCGTGCGCCTGCCGTCGCTGGTGCCGGAGAACGCGATCGCCAGCCCCGGCCTGCGCAGCGTCCTGGACGGCTTCCGCTATCTGCGGCTCCACCACGTGCTGCTCATGAGCTTCGTCGTCGACATCATCGCGATGGTGTTCGGCATGCCGCGGATCCTGTTCCCGGAGATCGCCCACGAGAGCTTCGGTGGGCCCGTGGACGGCGGGATCGTGTACGCGCTGCTGTTCGCGGCGATGCCGGTGGGCACCGTCCTGGGCGGCGTCTTCAGCGGTTGGGTCTCCCGCGTCGAGCGCCAGGGGCTGGCCGTCGTCCATGCGATCATCGTGTGGGGCGCCGCCGTGGCCGTCCTGGGCCTGGCCGTGGGGCTCGCCGGGCGTGCCCGGCCCGCCGCCGAGGCCGCGGCCGGCTCCGCGACGTCCGGCGCCGACGGAGGCCTCGCCCTGGGCGGTGCCCTGCTGGTCCTGCTGATCGTGGGCCTGGGGATGCTGGTGGTGGGCGGTGCCGCGGACATGGCGTCCGCGGCGTTCCGCAGCACGATGCTGCAGGAGGCGGCGACGGACGACGTGCGGGGACGCCTGCAGGGCGTCTTCATCGTCGTGGTCGCGGGCGGCCCGCGCCTGGCCGACATCCTCCACGGCTGGGCGGCCTCGGGTGTGGGCGCGGCCTGGGCCACGGGAGGCGGCGGCCTCCTGGTCATCGGGGGCGTCCTCGTCGCGTGCGCCCTGGTGCCCGCCTTCCACCGGTACCGGGTCGAGCGGTAGCCGCGCGGCGGTGAGCGGGCGGAGCGGGCACCTCGACCCATCGGGGGAGGGGTGCCCGCTCACAGATCAGAGCAGGGAGCCGATCGAGGTGCGGATGTCGTCCGCCACCAGCTGCGGCTGCTCCCAGGCGGCGAAGTGCCCACCGCGCGGGGCGGCCGTCCAGTGGACGACGTCATCGGTGGCCTCGACCAGGCGGCGGACCGGGCGGCCGATGTCGTCCGGCATGGCGAGGATGGCCGTGGGGGTGTGCGAGACCTCCAGCGGCTGGTCCCAGTCAGGGAATCCGTACTTGTAGTAGCGGGCGGAGGAGCCGGCTGTGCGGAAGAACCAGTAGATGCTCACGACCGTCAGCATCTCGTCGCGGTCGAGTGCCTCCTCCGGAGCGCCGTCGACGCCCGACCAGTCGCGGAACCTCTCGACCAGCCACGACAGGAGGCCGGTGGGGGAATCGGTCAGTGCGTAGGCGAGTGACTGGGGGCGGGTCGCCTGCAGCATCGCGTACGCGCCCACGTCGTAGGCATAGCGCATGCCGGCGGCGACCGCCTGCGCTTCGTCGGGGTCGGACATGTCCGCGGTCTCCTCCGTGAGCTCCTCGCCGCCCAGCGTCCCGGTCGTGTGGACTCCGGCGACGCGGTCGGGGTGCCGCAGTCCCAGCTCCCGCGCGATCCCCGCCCCGGTGTCGTACCCGTGCACCAGGAACCGGTCGTAGCCCAATCGGTCCATCACCTGGGCGAACGCGTCAGCGGCGCGGACGAGGGTCCACCCCTCGACGGGACCGGAGACCCCGAATCCGGGGATGGTGGGGATGACGAGGTCGAACGGCTGTCCTCCGTCCTGCGGCTCCGTCAGCAGCGGGATCATCGCGAGGAAGTCCGTGGGACCGCTGGGCCACCCGTGGATGAGCAGCAGCGGCGCGGCGGCGGGGCGCGGGGAACGGACGTGGAAGAAGTGGAGGTCGTGGTCGTCGACGGCGGTGGTGAACTGCGGGACGGCGTTGATGCGGGCCTCCTGGCGCCGCCAGTCGAAGTCATCGCGCCAATGGTCCGCGAGCTCCCGGATGTAGGACAGCGGCAGACCGTCGGTCCATCCCGCGTCGCGGCGTTCGTCGGGCCAGCGGGTCCAGTGCAGGCGCTCACGCAGATCCTCGAGGTCGGTGTCGTCGATGTGGAGTGTGAAGGGCTCGATGGTGTTCATGGCTGTCACACTAGGAACTCTTGCGGTCAGGATACGACCGGAAGTCCGCCGCGATGCGACACCCGGATCGAACGTCCCGCGGCCAGCGACCCGCGGCCCGGAGGAGGAGGGGAGACATGTCGTCGATCAGTGCTCGGGTCCTCGAGCTGCTGGCGCTGCTGCAGAACCGTCGGCACTGGAGCGGCGACGAACTGGCGCGCCGTCTGGAGGTGAGCCCTCGGACGCTGCGCCGCGATGTCAGGAGCCTGCAGGATCTGGGCTACCCGATCTCCACGTCGCGGGGAACCGGCGGCGGTTACCACCTGGCTCCCGGCGGCACCCTGCCGCCGCTGGTGCTCAGCGAGGAGCAGGCGGCCGCCGTCGTCCTGGCGCTCAAGGACGCGGCGACCGGGGCGAATCCCACGGACCCGACTGCGGCCGTCACCGCGCTCGCCGCGATCGTGCAGGTGCTGCCCACCGCGATCCGTCGACGCATCGACTCACTGCAGCACGTCTCGACTCTGTCCGGCCCGTACGGGCACGCGGTCGCCGTCGACACCCAGGTCCTCACGACGCTCTCCCTCGCCGCGCGCGACCACGAAGCGGTCGCCCTCGAGTACACCGATGCCGCGGGCAGGGTCACGCAGCGCACGGTCCAGCCGCATCACATCGTCTCGCTCCACCAGCGGCTGTACCTGGTCGCATTCGACCCGGCGCCCGCGGACTGGCGGACCTTCCGCATCGACCGCGTCGCGAATCCCCAGCGGACAGGGCAGCGATTCGCTCCCCGTGCACTGCCGGTGGCCGACGCCGCGGAATACGTCCGCCAGCGCATCGAGTCGGCACCGCACGTCTACGAGGTGATTGCGACCGTCAGGTGCTCCGCCGCCGCTGCGCAGGAGAGACTGGGGCAGTGGGGTGATGCCAGCCCCCTCGATCCGCAGAGCTGCACCGTCCGCATACAGGTCCGTGATCTCGACTGGGCCGCCTTCGCCCTCGCGTCGCTCGCAGTGCCGTTCACGATCCACTCGCCGCAGGAGGCCATCGACCACGCGGTGGCCTGGGGTGACAGACTGAGCCGCGCGGCTCCACTGTGACGCGCACGACGCGCTCCCTGCGTATTCTCTTCGCATCAGCGGCCAGGCAGGTCCGCGCACCATGCGCGGGGCCGTCCGTCCGCGTAAACTTCGCGGCATGTGTGGAATCGTCGGATACGTGTCATCGGTCGCCCCCCGGGAAGCGGACCACGTCGCTCTGGACGTGCTGCTGCAGGGCCTCGGCCGCCTCGAATACCGCGGCTATGACTCCGCTGGCGTCGCAGTCGTGACCCCGGACGGTCAGCTGGGCGCGCGGAAGCGGGCCGGCAAGCTGCAGAACCTGCTGGACGAGGTGGAGGCGCAGCCGCTGCCGGTCGCGCAGACGGGGATCGGACACACCCGCTGGGCGACGCACGGCGGCCCCACGGACCAGAACGCGCACCCGCACCTGGCCGACGACGGGAAGCTGGCGGTCATCCACAACGGAATCATCGAGAACTTCGCGCAGCTGCGCCAGGGGCTCGCGGCGGACGGCGTGGAGTTCGAGTCGGAGACGGACACGGAGATCGCCGCGCACCAGCTGGCGAAGAACCACCGGGCCACCGGCGACCTGACGGAGGCCATGCGGGTGACCGTCGGACAGCTGGAGGGCGCATTCACGCTCCTGGCCGTCCACGCGGACGCGCCGGACACGGTCGTGGCGGCCCGCCTCAACTCCCCCCTGGTCATCGGGCTGGGCGAGGGCGAGAACTTCCTGGGCTCGGACGTCGCGGCGTTCATCGATCACACGCGTCGCGCGGTGGAGATCGGGCAGAACCAGATCGTCACGATCACCCCGGACTCCGTCAGCATCATCGACGCGGACGGACACGCGGTCGAGGGCGAGCCGTTCGACGTGGACTGGGATCCGGCGACGGCGGAGAAGGGCGGCTTCGAGTCGTTCATGGACAAGGAGATCCACGACCAGCCGCAGGCGGTCGCGGACACGCTGCTGGGCCGGTTCGGCCTGGACGGCAGGCTCCAGCTGTCGGAGATGAACATCGACGAGTCGCTGCTCAAGTCCGTCGACAAGATCGTCGTCATCGCGTGCGGCACCGCCGCCTACGCGGGACAGGTCGCGAAGTACGCGATCGAGCACTGGTGCCGCATCCCCACGGAGGTCGAGCTGGCCCACGAGTTCCGGTACCGTGACCCGGTCGTGAACGAGAAGACGCTCGTCGTCGCGGTGTCGCAGTCCGGCGAGACGATGGACACCCTCATGGCGGTGCGCCACGCCCGTCAGCAGGGGGCGAAGGTCATCGCGATCTGCAACACGTTCGGGTCCACGATCCCGCGCGAGTCCGACGGTGTCCTCTACACGCACGCGGGACCGGAGATCGCCGTCGCGTCCACGAAGGCGTTCCTGTCGCAGGTCGTCGCCTGCTACCTGCTGGGCCTCTACCTGGCGCAGCTGCGCGGCAACAAGTACAGCGACGAGATCCGGGTGATCCTCGACGAGCTGGAGGCGATCCCCGCAAAGATCCAGCGGATCCTCGACGAGACGAAGCCGCAGGTGACCCAGTTCGCGCAGGCGAACAAGGATGTCTCTTCCGTCCTGTTCCTGGGTCGCCACGTGGGCTACCCGGTCGCGATGGAGGGAGCGCTCAAGCTCAAGGAGCTGGCGTACATCCACGCAGAGGGCTTCGCCGCCGGCGAGCTCAAGCACGGCCCCATCGCGCTCATCGACGAGGGCCAGATGGTCATCATCGTCGTCCCGTCGAAGAAGGGCCGCGACTCGCTCCACGCGAAGGTCCTGTCGAACATCCAGGAGGTCCGCGCCCGCGGCGCGAACACGGTCGTCATCGCAGAGGAGGGGTCGACGGAGGTCGAGGAGTTCGCGTCCCAGGTCTTCTACGTCCCGGAGACCACGACGCTGCTGGCCCCGCTGCTGGCGACGGTCCCGCTGCAGGTCTTCGCAATGGACCTCGCCACGGCGAAGAACCTGGACGTCGACCAGCCCCGCAATCTGGCGAAGTCCGTCACCGTCGAGTGACGACGCCCGGTCGACGCGCAGACTGAATCCTCGAGCGCCCCCGTACCCCTGGCGGTGCGGGGGCGCTCACGTCTCCGCCCGCGGATCGGCTACGGTTCGAGGCATGGCGATCATCGGAACGGGCGTCGACATCGCGGATGTGCCGCGGTTCGCGGAACACATCGAGCGGGTCCCGGAGCTGCTGGACCGGCTGCTGACCCCGGCGGAGCAGCTCAAGAAGAACGGGAAGCGTCGCAGCGCGGAGTCGCTGGCCGCGCGGTTCTCCGCGAAGGAGGCGCTCGTCAAGGCGCTGCAGCTGCCGCAGATCATCCCGTGGCAGGAGGCCGAGGTCGTTTCCGCCTTCTCCGGCGCCCCCAGCTTCCGGCTGACCGGCTGGGTGCTGGAGCACTTCCGGCAGAAGGGCGGCGAGACGGTGCACTTGTCGATCACCCACGATGCGGGCCGCACGGTCACATTCGTCGTCGTGGAGGGGTCCGGTCCCGCATTGGCCCCGCCCGTCGACCAACCGGCGCCACTGCTGCCGGGGTCGCCCGAGGCCCTGGCCCAGTTGGAGGAGTTCCGCACCTGGGCGCGGGCGAAGCGCGAGGCCCGGCGGGCCGAGCGCGAGGCCGCCCGGCGGAGATCCGGAGACTGACCGCGGGGTCGGTGAGTACTCGGCCGGTGGCCGATCTGCAACACTCCCGTCGCACCTGCTCAGGCCGCCTGCCGGACGCCTGTGCGCCGCTATTACAGTGGAACCCATGAGTCTTCCCACCACCGCCGAGTCCGACGCACTCCTGCCCCAGCTCCAGCAGATCCGCCGCGCGCTGCACAGCGCGCCGGAGGTGGGTCTCGACCTGCCGCAGACGCAGCGGACGGTCCTGGATGCACTGGAGGGACTGGACGTCGAGATCACGACCGGCGAGGGGCTCAGCTCCGTCACCGTCGTGCTGCGCGGCGGCCGGCGCGAGGAGACGCACGCGGCGGTGCTGCTGCGCGGGGACATGGACGCCCTCCCCATCGAGGAGGAGACCGGATTCGACTTCGCGTCCACGAACGGCGCGATGCACGCGTGCGGCCACGACCTCCACACGACCGGCCTCATCGGGGCGGTGCACCTGCTCCACTCGCACCGGGCGGTTCTGCCCGGCGATGTCGTCTTCATGTTCCAGCCGGGGGAAGAGGGCTGGGACGGGGCCGGGAAGATGCTCGACGAGGGAGTCCTCGAGGCGGCGGGCGTCCCCCTCGTGGGCGCCTACGGCGTGCACGTCTCCGCGGACCAGCCGCAGGGTCACGCCTACTCGCGCCCCGGCTCCTACATGGCGGCGTTCTCCCGCTTCGACATTACGGTGCTGGGACGCGGCGGCCACGCCGCGCGCCCGGAGAACGCGCTGGACCCGATCGCCGGGGGCGCCGCCCTCATCGGCCAGCTGCAGGAGTACATCACCCGCCGCTTCAACGTCTTCGACTCCGTCGTCCTCACGACCGGCATGTTCCACGCGGGCACCGCCGTCAACGTCATCCCGGAGTCCGCGGAGCTGTCGATCAGCGTCCGCACCTTCACCCCGGAGGCCACCGCGCGGGCAGAGGCGGAGCTGCCCCGGGTCGCCCGCGAGTTCCTCGCCGCCCACGGCCTGGACTCCCGGATGTCCTTCGAGACGATCCTCCCGGCGACGATCAACGACGACACAGAGGCGCACTTCTTCCTCGACACGTTCGCGGACCTCTTCGGCCGCGACCGCACGCACCAGGTGCCGTTCCCGCGTGCCGGCTCCGAGGACTTCTCCCGCGTCCTCGCCCGCGTCCCCGGGTCGTACGGACACCTGGGCGCCGCACTGCTGGGCGTCGAGGCCTCCGAACAGGAGGTGAACCACTCCCCGCGCGCCCGCCACGGCGACGAGGCGCTGGGAGGTCAGGCCCTCTTCCTCGCGCATCTGGCGGCCCGTCGTCTGCACCGCGAACTCGATCGCGCTGCGGCTGAGCCCTCCGCCTGATCCGTGAGGCGCGACGCGTCCCACGGCACTACTGTGGGACGCATGTCCGTCCTCGCCTACAGCGCCGCCGCGGTCCGTGCAGCCGAGCAGCCGCACCTGGACGCCGGTCGTGGCGAGGCGCTCATGCGCCGCGCGGCCGCCGGCCTGGCGACGGAGTGCATCCGCGCACTGCGGGAGACCACCGGCCGGGTGGCCGGCTCCCGCGCCGTCGCGTTCGCGGGCCCGGGGAACAACGGGGGAGACGCCCTCTTCGCCGCGGCCCGTCTGGCCCGTCGCGGCGTGCACGTCACCGTCGTGGCCCCGCTGGGGCGTCTGCACCCGGCCGGTCTGGCCGCTGCCCGTCGCGCCGGTGTCCACGTCCTCGAGCCCCCGGCAGCGGCTCACGGCACTGCCGCGTCTGACGACACCGCCGCGGCTCACGGCACCACGACCACGCGTGCCGGATCGCCGGGCCCGGGCGCGCTCGATCCGTTCCTCACCCGCGCCGCGCAGCTGGCCGCGGACGCGGACCTGGTCCTGGACGGTCTGCTGGGCACGGGCGCCCGCCCCACCCTGGACCCGCCGCTCTCGACCCTCCTGACCACCTGGCAGGAGGCCGAGGCCGCCCGCCGCAGCTCTGCTGAGAGCACCACCGCGCACTCCGGTTCCGCCCGCACCACCCGTCCCCTCGTCGTCGCCGTCGACGTGCCCACCGGGGTCGACGCGACGACCGGACACTGCGGGCCCGTGCACGTGCGCGCGGACCTCACCGTCACCTTCGGCCTGCACAAGGCGGGCCTCCATCTGCCCGGCGGTGCCGAGGCCGCCGGCACCGTCCGCCTCCTCGACATCGGCCTCGACCCCCGGGACGCGGACGAACCGCCCCGAGCCCGGATCCTCACCGACGGCGACCTCGCCGACTGGCCCCGGCCACGACCTCGGGATCACAAGTACACCCGCGGAGTCCTGGGCGTCGTCGCCGGTTCCAGCCGGTACCCGGGTGCCGGCGTGCTCACGAGCCTCGCCGCCGCCGGCGCCGGGGTGGGCATGCTGCGGGTCCTGGGGACAGCCTCGGTGCAGGAGGCCGTGCTGTCACGGCTGCCCGAGGCCGTCACGGCTCCCGGCCGCGTGCAGGCCTGGGTGCTGGGGCCGGGTGCCCCGGACCCGCAGGACATGCTCGAGTTCCTCACCGAGGCCGTGGGCACCGGCACACCGCTCGTCCTGGACGCGGGGGCGCTCGCCCTCGTCCCCTCCCTGCTGACCGCGGTCGGGGGAGGGCCGGCGGCGGGCGCGCCGTCGCCCCTGCCGGCGGCCTGCGTCCTCACCCCGCACGCCGGTGAGCTCACGGACCTGCTCACCCGCATCGACGCAGACGCCCACGACCTCGCACGCGAGGACGTCGAGACCGACCCGGCCCGCTGGGCGCAGCGCGCGGCGCACCTGACCGGCGCGATCGTCCTCCTCAAGGGCCACCGCACGGTCATCGCGGCTCCCGACGGCAGGCTGTGGCTGCCCACCCCCGGTCCGGCATCGCTGGCGACCGCCGGCAGCGGCGACGTCCTCGCAGGTCTCGTGGGCGCGGCCCTCGCGACCGGGATGGGAGAGCCCGGGGACCGCGCGGACCCCGCCGACCCCGCTGGCTCCGCGGACCCAGCAGGCTCCGCCGCCCGTGCCGCCGGACTCGCGGCGCTGGCCGTCGTGCTGCACAATCGAGCGGGCCTGGATGCGGCCAGCGCCTCCGCGATCGCGCAGGCTGTCCCCGCCGTCCTCGCCGCCCCTCGTCCCACCGCCCCCGGAGGTCACCCCCATGCGAGCTGATGCTCCCTCGAGTCTGCGCGCCGTCATCGACGGGGAGGCGCTGCGGGACAACGTCGCGGCGATCGATCGGCGCATCGGCGATCGCACCCTCATGGCGATCGTCAAGGGCGACGCGTACGGGCACGGCGTCGACCTGGTCGTGCCCGCGCTGCTGGCCGCCGGCGTGCGGCACGTGGGTGTGGCCACCCTCGCCGAGGCCCTCCACGTCCACGACCTCCTCACCGATCTGCCCGGCGGTCCGGAGGTCCGGCTCCTGTTCTGGATCCACGACACGACCACCGATCTGTCGCCGGCCGTCGCGCGCGGGATCGAGGTGGGCGTCTCGACCGCCGCCGGATTCGAGCGCGCGCGTGCCGCGGCCACCGCTGCGGGTCGCACCGCCCGCGTGCATCTCAAGGTCGACACGGGGCTGGGTCGCGGCGGATTCTCCGCGGAACAGCTCACCGCGCTGCTGACGCAGCTGGCCGCTCCCGAGGCCGCCCTCACCTCGGCATCGACCGCCGCCTCCGCGGACGCCGGGTCACCCGTGCGGATCGTGGGTCTCATGAGTCACTTCGCGAACGCGGACGTGCCCGGCGACCCGGCCACCGCACGTCAGTCCGCGCAGTTCACCGAAGCCCGCGCGCAGGTGGAGGAGTTCCTCGCGGGTCCCGGTGCGCGCTTCGCCGCGACGGACGGCCTGCGCACGCACACCGCGAACTCGCCGGGTGCGCTGGGTCCGGACGGCGTGCCCGGCGACACGGTCCGCGTGGGACTGTCGCTGTACGGCCTCAGTCCGTTCGAGGAGATCACCGCCGGCCAGTTGGGGCTGCGCCCCGCGCTCACCCTCCGATCGCGGATCCTCACCGTCAAGGACGTGCCCGCAGGACACGGCGCCTCCTACGGACTCACCTTCACGACACCCCGGCCCACGCGCTTCGCGCTGGTGGCGGGCGGGTACGCGGACGGGATCCCGCGCAGCGCCTCCGGCAGTGCCGAGGTCTGCGTGGGCGGTCGCCGCTTCCCGGTCGTGGGTCGCATCGCGATGGACCAGATGATCATCGACGCCGGTGACGCCCGCATCGAGGAGGGCGACGAGGTCGTCGTCCTGGGCGACGGCACGACCGGCCCCAGCGCGGAGGAGTGGGCCGCCTGGGCGGGCACCATCAATTACGAGATCGTCACCCGGGTGGGTGCGCGCGTCGACCGTGAGCTGCGCGGGGAGACACCCGCCCCACCGGAGCCAGCACCGGAGGCACGGGAACGGCGCGCCCTGGGCGCCCTCACGGTGCGGCTGGCGGACCGGGCCGCGATGGCCGACTTCGCGCAGGCGCTGGGCCGGTGCGCACTGCCCGGCGACGTCGTGATCCTCACCGGCAACCTGGGCGCCGGCAAGACGACGTTCACCCAGTTCCTCGCCCGCTCGCTGGACGTGCGCGGCCGCGTCTCCTCGCCCACGTTCGTCCTGGCGCGCGAGCACCCGCCGCGCGGCAGCGGGCCCGGCCTCGTCCACGTCGACGCGTACCGCCTCGAGGACGCCGCGGAGTTCGACGACCTGGGCCTCGACGCGGCCCTGGACGAGTCCGTCACCGTCATCGAATGGGGGCGCGGTCTGGCCGAGTCCCTGGGCGACCACCTGGACATCGAGATCCTCCGCCCGGACGAGGTCGCCCGGTCCGCCGACGACCCGGACAACCTCGATACGGCCACGTTCTGCGCGGAGTCCGAGGACCCCGATGCGGCCGCGGACGACGAGCCTCGCATCATCACGATCACAGCGCACGGACGCCGGTGGGCGGGTAGACTCGACGGGCTCACCCGGAACTGATCCGCCCCACCCCTGGAAGAGGCCCCGTGCTCATTCTCGCGATCGACACCTCGGCGGCCGCGTCCGTCGCGCTGGTCGACGGGGAGACCGTCGTCGCCCAGCGCACGGAGTTCTCCGCGCGTCGGCACGTCGAGTACGTGGGACCCGCCCTCACCCACGTGCTGGAGGCGGGCGGACGTCCGGACGCCGTCGCGGTCGGCGTGGGCCCTGGCCCCTTCACCGGCCTGCGGGCCGGGATCGCCGCGGGCATCGGAGCGGCCGTGGGAGCGGACGTCCCCGTGCACGGCGTCGTGAGCCACGACGCGCTCGCCCTCCGCACCCTCGCGGGGCCGGACCCGGCCGCAGACGGACCGTCGGGTGCGAGCGGGAGCGACCGCGGCCTCGGCGGCCCGTCCTCCCCGGTCCTCGTCGCGACGGATGCCCGCCGTCGCGAGGTGTATACGTCGCTCTATTCGGGTCTGGACGACGACGGTCTGCCCGTCGTCCAGGCAGGACCCGCGGTCCTCGCCCCCGCCGCGGTCGAGGACTGGCTGCAGGAGACCGCCCCCGGCCCGTCGCCGCGGCGAGTGGGCCGCGGCTTCGTCCTGCACCGCGAGGCCCTGGGCGCACCCCTCGACGAGGAGCCCGAGGCGCTCGACCCCACCGCCGCCTGGGTCGCGCGGGTCGCGCACCGCGCGCTGGCCGCGGGCCGCACCCTCCCGGGCACCGAGCCGCTCTATCTGCGCGAACCCGATGCCGCGCCCACCCCGCGCCGCTCGACACCGCTGACCTGAGACACACGGAAGACCCCAGTGAACGACGCACGCCCCTCGGCCACCAGCGACCCCTCCGACCCCTCCGACCCGGTGGGGCCCGACCGTCCCGCCGCCCCCTCCGACCCCGCGCATCCGCAGGATCCCGCCGCGCCTCGCCTGCGCCGGATGCGGTGGTGGGACATCGACCGTGTCGCAGAGTTGGACTCCGTCCTCTTTGGCGCGGACACGTGGACGCCGGAGTTCTTCTGGTCGCAGCTGGCCTCGCCGGTCGCCCGCATGACGATCGCGGTGGAGCCCGGCGACGTCCTCTGCGGCTACGTGGGCGTGAGCGTGACCGGGCCGCAGGCGGACATCCTCACGATCGGAACCGCCCCGCAGGCGCAGGGCAGGGGACTGGGCCGCCGCCTGCTGGAGCACGCGACGGACTGCGCGCGTGCGGCCGGTGCGGAGGTCCTCCACCTCGAGGTCGCCGCGGACAACGAACCCGCCCTGGGCCTCTACCGCAGTCGGGGCTTCGAGGAGCTGGGCCGCCGGCCGGGCTACTACGCGGGGGCGGACGCCGTCGTCATGCGCGCCTTCCTCTGACCACCCCGGCGCACGGGCCGCTCTCGCCTCTCCCGCGCGTCCCCTGCCGCGTCCGTTCCTCGATCCGTCCGGTGCGCGCTCAGCCGGCGCGCTTAGGATAGAGGCATGACGGATCGACTGGTAGACGTGTCCCTCACGGAGTGGGAGGACGGCATCGACCTGATCCTCGACACCCGCGTCGCGCTCCCGCCCACGCAGGTCTGGCCGTACGTGACCCGCTCGGAACTGGTGGAGTCGTGGTTCGTGGCCTACTCCGCCGGAGAGGGCGACGATGAGATCGTCCTCGAGCTGGACGACCAGCCGGCGGCCGCGCACATCCTCTCGATCGAGGCTCCGGAGACGGACGCGGATCCCGCGCACCTGCTCCTAGACATCACGGGCATCGGTCGGTTGGGTCTCACCCTCACTCCCGTCGACGGCGACGAGGACGACGCGGATCTGCCCGCCCCGCCCGCGATCGCCGCGACCACTGCGGCCGGCGCGCCCGTCGGTGCGGCCGAACCGGGCGCCCCGATCATCGCCACCCGCATCACGCTGGCCCACACGCTCGCGGATCCGGGGATCGACCACGCGGTCCTCTCCCAGGTGATCTCGCAGGTGGGCCCGGTGTGGGAGACGCACCTGCGGCTCTTGGCCGGCGCGCTGACGAACAGTCCCGGCGAGTACGACGTGCTGGAGGAGGAGCTCACCCTCCGCTACGAGCAGATCGCGCAGGAGATCGAGTGACCCGTGCCGAGCCCCTGGTCCTGGGCATCGAGACCTCCTGCGATGAGACCGGGGTGGGCATCGTCCGCGGGCGCACGCTGCTGACGAACACCGTCGCCTCCTCGATGGAGGAGCACGTCCGCTTCGGCGGAGTCGTCCCGGAGGTCGCCTCCCGAGCCCACGTGCAGGCGATCGGGCCCATGATCCGCGCCGCGCTCGCGGACGCGGACGTCCGGCTCGACGACCTCGACGCGATCGCGGTGACGGCGGGACCGGGACTGTCCGGCGCCCTCATGGTGGGTGCCGCCGCCGCGAAGGGGCTGGCCGCGGCGACGGGCCTGCCGCTCTACGGGATCAACCACCTGGCCGCGCACGTCGCGGTCGACCTGGTCGCCCCGGACTCCCCGGGACTGCACACGCCCACGATCGCGCTGCTGGTGTCCGGCGGGCACACGGAGATCCTGCGGATCGGCGACATCGTCGACGACATCGAGCTGCTGGGCGCCACGATCGACGACGCCGCCGGCGAGGCCTTCGACAAGACCGCCCGCCTGCTGGGCCTCGACTACCCGGGTGGTCCCAGCATCTCGAAGGCCGCGGCCGGACTGCTGGACGGCACCGGCGTCCCCGGCGACCCCACCGCCGTCCGCTTCCCGCGCGGCCTGGCTACGAAGAAGGACCTGCGCGACCCGGAGCGCCGCCACTCGTTCTCCTTCTCCGGCCTCAAGACGGCCGCGCTGCGGACCGTCACCGCCGCCGAGGCCGCACTCGCCTCCCCGCCCCAGCAGACGGACGCGGGGGTGGGCGCCCCGGTGACCGGGACCTCGGGACCGGGGGCGACGACCGGTGCACTGCGGCTGGCGGACATCGCGGCCTCGTTCGAGGAGGCCGTCGTCGATGTGCTCGTGACGAAGACATTGCTGGCCTGCGCGGACACGGGCATCGACCACGTGCTGCTGGGCGGGGGAGTGGCCGCGAACGCGCGCCTGCGCGAACGACTGGCGGCCCGCTGCGCGGACGCGGGCGTGACCCTGCGAGTGCCGCCCCTGCGCCTGTGCACGGACAACGGGGCGATGGTCGCGGCGCTGGGCGCGGAGATCGTGGGCCGGGGAACGCAGCCGTCGGACCCGGGATTCGGAGTCCTGTCGTCTTTGGAGGTGGAGGATGTCCTCGTCTGAGCAGTCCGACCCGCAGCGACCGCAGCCCGCGCCGGGCGCCACCGGCGAGCTGACGCATGAGATGCGGGAGCACCTGCGCGCCCGGCGCCGCAAGGGGGACCGCTGGGTCGAGACACCCAAGGGCCGGTTCTGGGGACTCTACGGAGCTGCCGGTCTGCTGCTGCACGATCCGGACCGCGGCGTGCTGCTGCAGCACCGGGTCTCGTGGTCCGCGCACGGCGGCACGTGGGGGATCCCGGGCGGCGCCATCGACGAGGGCGAGACCCCGCTGACCGGCGCGATCCGCGAGTGCCACGAGGAGGCGGGCGTCCCGCGACTGGACGGCGAGGACATCCGGATCCTCCACACGCACGTCGTCGACATGGAGGGCTGGTCGTACACGACCGCCGTCGCCCGCACGCTCACCCGCATGGAGGCGTACGTCGCGGACATCGAGAGCGTCGAGCTGCGATGGGTGCCGCTGAACGAGGTGGCGGACTATCCCCTGCACCCCGGATTCGCGGCGGCCTGGCCGCAGCTGCGTGCGGTCCTCGAAGGCGAGCCGTGACGCACCCGCCCGTCAGGCGGAGAAGCGGGACGGCTCCCCGTCGCGGCCGCGCGAGGCATCCGCACTGAGCGGGAACTCGGCCCTGAACTCGTCGACCAGCAGCCGCGCGACGGACCCCAGCGACCCCGAGCACTCCAGCTGCGCCCGCTGCCGCTGATACCCGGCGCCGGTCGTCGCGAACCGGTTCATGAGCGCCAGCTCGTTCGCGCAGCCCAACCGCCGGGCGACGGGCATGAGCCGTTCGACCTCGTCCGCGATGACCTCTGTGACGAGGCGCTCGCGGGCGTCCGCGTCCTCGATGATGATCGCGTCCATCCCGTAGCGGGCGGCACGCCACTTGTTCTCCACGTGGAACCAGTCCGGCATCGTCGGCAGGGTCTCGCCCGCGTCGAGGCGGGCGGAGAAGTCGTCGACCAGGCACTGGACGAACGCGGTGACCGCCAGCACCTCCGACAGGGTGGACAGCCCGTCGCACACGCGCACCTCGACGGTGCCCCAGTGGGGCGCGGGCCGCAGGTCCCAGCGGATCTCCGTGATCTCGTCGATGACGCCGGTCTTCTTCATGTCCGCGATGTACGACTCGTAGCCCGCCCAGTCGTCGAACAGGTAGGGCAGCCCCGCGGTGGGCAGCTGCTGGAACATCATCGCCCGGTTCGAGGCGTAGTGCGTGTCCGTCGCCTCCCAGAACGGTGAGGTCGCCCCCACCGCCTGCAGGTGCGGCACGTAGCAGGTCAGCGCCGCGAGGATGGGCAGGACCTTGTCGCGGGAGTCGATGCCCACGTGCGTGTGGACCCCGTAGATGAGCATGTGGCGGCCCCACCACTGGGTGCGGTTGATGAGCTCCGCATACCGCGCGTGGCCCGTCACCTCCTGGTTCTGCCAGAGGGCGAACGGGTGGGTGCCCGCGCACAGGACCTCGAGCCCCAGCTGCGCGAGGACCGGCCGCAGCTGCCGCATGATGTCCCGCAGGTCCTCCGCGATGCCGGCCACGGTCGTCTGCACACCGGAGACGATCTCGATCGTGTTCGTGAGCATCTCGCCCACGACGCGGTCGGCCAGCGGGGTGCCGGCGATCGCGTCGAGCACCTCACCGGCGCGCGGGACCAGGTCGAGCGTCTCGGGGTCGACGAGAGCGAGCTCCCATTCGACTCCCAGCGTCGACCGTTCCGACTGAGCGAAAGCAACCATGCGACGAATACTAGGTCACCGAGGCGCGCAGGAGGATCTGCTTCGCCGCGATGTCCGCCCCCGCCAGCAGCGGGGAGGGCAGACCGGGGGTCGCCCCGATCGCACTGCCCGGCTGGGTGGTGGAGGCGGGGATGCCCAGGACGACGACGGACTCGTCGATCTCACCGGAGGAGGCGACGAGGTTGTGCCCGGTCCGTGCGGCCTCGGCGACGGTGGCCCGGGTCGCCTCGATGAAGTCCGTCTGCACGCCGTCGACCCGGTGGATGCGGGCGGCGCCGGAGGCCAGCAGCGACTGCAGGAGCGGATCGTCCGTGTGGGGTACCTTCCCCTTCGACATGCGGGTCTCCACGAGGACGGAGGCCTCGACGCTGCGGCCGGTCACCAGCGACTGGGCGCGGAAGGCGCCCGCCTGCGGGTCCGTGTCCACGACGGTCTCCGGGCCCAGCAGGTCGATGACGCCGGCGTCGATGAGGGCCAGCACGCGGCGCACCCGCACCGCCGGTGGTCCCGAGGCCAGGAACAAGCCGTCCGCATCGAACCATCCCTGCAGGTCGCGGACGAGGGATTCCCCGGACACCGCGCCCACGGCACCCAGCCGGTGGGCGGAGCCCCGCAGCACGCTCATGACGCGGTTGACGGCGGCGCGCGGGTGGCGGGCCGGTTCGCTCATGGAGGCCAGTTCGTCCTCGACGAGGCGGTCGACGGCCTCCCGCCACTGCTCCGGCGTGATGCTGCGACCGCGGGTGGGCCGGCGCAGGTCCGCGATGAGCCAGGACCAGCGGGGGTCCGTGACGGTGTCGGCGAGGATGCGCTCGACGTCGTCCGCCGTCGTCGCGGCCTCCAGCTGCCCGAGCCAGTCCGTGGTCGTCACGGCGTTCGGGGCCCAGTCGGAGAGAGCCTCCAGGTACTGGTGGGCGATCTCCTTCGCGATCGTGGGCCAGACCTGCACGCCGAAGTCCAGGCTGGTGCGCTCCTGCAGCTGCGCGAACCAGTCAGGGGTCGCCCAGCGGGGCGTGAAGTCCCGCTGCGGCAGGTAGGGGATCGGCTTCGACCGGTAGGGCATGCCGCGGCGCGACCCCACGACCAGGTGGGGTTCACGGCCGGAGGGCACGTAGCGGAGGCGACCGTGCGGGTCGTCCGCGACGGGTTCGAAGTCCCCGCCCCATTCGTCGATGAGGCCGCCGATCACGTCGAAGAAGTTCGCGCCCAGCCCGCGGACCAGGACGGTCTGCCCGGCGGGCAGATCGGTGAAGTCGCGCTCCGCGGGCATGCCCGGCGGGACGTAGCGCAGCGCGTGCTCCTGCGCGAAGCGGGTGAGGTGCGTGACCTCGTCGTCCGGGCGGGACTGGACCATCCCCTGGGCCAGCACGACGGTGGGGGCGGCCAGGCGCGTGCCGTCGGCCAGGACCGCGGCGGTGAGCCCGTCGCCGGAGAACGGTTCGACCTCGACGGATTCGAGCCCGACGACGGTCGCGACGTGCTCGTCGACCTCGAAGCCGCCTGCGGCGATCGCCGCCTCGAGCTGGTCGCGGTAGTAGACGCCCTGCAGGCGGCGGGACGTGAAGTCCTGCGCGCGCAGCGCCTGGGCCTCCTCGACAACCCAGTCGCCCGCGGGGTGCGTCCCGGCGTCTGCGACCTGGCGCATCCAGTCGACGAGGTCCGGACCCGGTGCGGCGGGGCCGCTCATGGGTGTCGAATCGTCCGGGTGGAGGGTCGTCGCGGACGCCGTCGTGTTGTTGAGGTACGCGGCCGGCTGGGTCGTCAGCCACGTGGCGCCCGATCCCACCTCCAGCGCATCGATGATCGCCAGGCGCAGAGGACGGGTCCGACGGGCGGGTGCGTCCTGCGCGGAGGCGTCCTGCGGCGCGGCATCCTGCTGGGGTGCGTCCCGGTCGGCTGCTGCGTTCTGCCGGGCGGCCAACCGGATGATCGTCGCGACGGTGCGGGGGCCGCCGCCCACGAACACCGCGTCGTACCGGTGCGTCGCGGCTGTCATGCGGCGTCCTGGGTGTCCGGCCAGTGGGGCTCACCCAGGGTGAGCATGAGGCGGTTGGCCCACCCGAAGAACGCGGTCGAGGCGACGAGGTCGACGATCTCCAGCTCCTCGAGACCCAGGGCGCGCAGACGTGCGGCGTCCGCCTCGTCGAACTGCGGGACCAGCGCGGCCAGACGGGCGGCGGTCTCGATGAGGACGGTCCAGCGCTCGTCCTGGCCGGCGGCCAGCGCCTCGACGTCGGAGGCGACCCAGTCGGCGTCGCGGGTCAGGTCGATCGCGAGCATGCGGTCGACGTCCTCCGCGCGATGCGTGCGCTGCTCGGCCTTGCGCGCGTGGACGGATGCGCAGTACACGCAGTCGTTCACCTTGCTGGAGACGGCGGCGGCCAGCTCGCGCTCGCCCTTGTCCAGGCCCTCCTTCGAGGTGAACACCGCGTTGTCCAGCGTCGAGCGGGCCAGCGTCACGCCGGGGGTGCGGGAGATGAGGCGGAAGTAGACGCTGCCCGTCGAGGCCTTCGACGCGAACGACTGGATCTGCTCCGGGGTGAGCTCGTCCTCCGTGGGTGCCGGCACCCACGGCTCCCAGTCGAGGAACTCGCGGGTGAACGCGGTCGGACGCGACCGGCCCGTGACGGTGAGGGCGGAGCGTTCGCCCTCGCGGCCTCGGGAGCGGGGCGTGCGCGCCAGCGCCGGCAGCGGGAGGAGGTCGCGGTCTGCGACTGCGGCGGGGTCGAGCGCGGTGAGACCGGCGACGAGGCGGATGAGGTAGGACTCGAAGGAGACGAGCTGTCCGATGAGGACGACGAGGTCCGGGTCCGCGCCGGCGGCGGCGAGGGCGTCCTGGTCCGGGGCCTGGGCGAGGGCCGGCGTGACGGAGACGGTGTCGACGAAGTCGACGAGTGCCGCCAGCAGCGGATCCGCAGGCGTCGTGCCCGCGACGAGGTCGTCGAAGAGTGCGCGGTCGTCGACCTGGGCCAGGTGCCAGGTGAGGAGGGCGCGGGAGCCGTGCTGGACGGCGACGACGGCGGCCAGAGTGTGGAGGAGGCCGGCCGGCAGCGGGTGGGACGCGGTGTAGAGCGCGTCGTAGGTGGCCTGCGTCTGCTGGGTGACAGTGGGCTTCCGGTCCTGGAGGACCGCGAGTGCCGTGTTCTCGCCCAGCAGCGCGCTGAGGAGGGTAGTCGAGGGCTGCTCGGCGGGCTGGGCGGCCGATGAGGCGGACGACTGCGCGGCCGACGGATCCGATGCAGAGCTGTTGGTTGTCATAGCAAGTGACTCTTCCACTTCACGCTCACGCGCGCGAGGGCGGGGTCACGGTTGTTAAGAAACTCACGGGTAGGGCATTGTGTGGTGCTCAGATGGAGAGGGGGCCCATGTGGGCGTGGGCGGTCGCCCGGTCCCGCTCCGCCTCGAGTGCGCGCTGCTGGTGGTGGCGTCGGATCCGCTGCGCGTGGGACAGGCCGGCGGTCTGCGTCGCGGTCGTGTGCGCGGCGGGGGAGGCATGATCCGCGGACCACTCGAGCAGTTGCAGGGCGATCGACTGTGCGAGGCGCCGCAGGAGTCGGGTCGGACGCGTGGAGGAGGGGTTCGCATCTGTTCCGGTGGACGCGCACGGATGAGCGGCGGACATCGGGAGGGACGTCGTGGGCGAGTCGGTGACGATCATGGCCGTTCCTTCGTAGACTCGTGGAGAGAGATGTTTGCAGATAAATGTCTGCAACGGGATATATGCAAAGGTATCTGGGTGATATGAGCGAGCGCAAGGGTTCGGACGGATCGGAGTCGTCGGCGTACGCGGCGATGCCCGGTGAGGCGCCCCACAACGTGGGTGCGAGTGCGATGAAGGCCTTCGCGCACCCGCTGCGCATGGCGATGTACACGTATCTGAACGACCACGGGGCGGCGACGTCGACGACGCTGGCGCAGCACCTGGGCGAGAGCACGGGCCAGACCAGCTATCACCTGCGGCAACTGGAGAAGCACGGGTTCGTGGAGGAGGACTCCGCCCGGGGCACCGGGCGCGAACGCTGGTGGAAGCCCGTGGGCTTCACGGTGCGGGAGGCCTTCGTGACGCCCACGGCGGCGACCTCGGCGCAGCTGGACGCGCTGCTCGCCCATCAGCTGTCCGACCGGTTCGAGAAGCTCCAGAGATGGCTGGGGCGAGTGGGGGATGAGGAGACGGTCTGGCGGGAGGCGTCGCTCGACTCGACGTCGACGGCGGCACTGACGGCACCCCAGACGCGAGCACTGGCGGAGGAGTTGCTGGAGGTCGTCGAGCGGCACACCGAGGCCGCGCAGGCCGGCGACGACGAGGCGGCGGTCGCGGGAGAGTCCGATGCAGAGGCCGAGGAGACGCGTCGCATCCGCGTCTACCTGTCGGTGTTCCCGTTGGGGGATGACTGACCGCACCTCGCGCGCACATCGGGCCCACGGACGCCGCCGTTACGATGGGCCGCATGCGCATTCCCTCCCGCGTCCTGCACACCGGTGCCGCAGTCTCCGCGCTGGCGCTCCTCGTGACCGGCTGCTCGGCCGGGGCGGACGGAGGTGACGAGGAGGCGACGGCGGCCGCGGCCTCGGCGGCGGTTCCGGCGGGCGACCCCGGCGGCCACGCGACGGCGGAGGCGGACGCGCCTGCCGGTGACGGCGTCACGGATGACGACGTCGAGGCGGCCCGGAAGATCGTCGCGGACATGAGCGACGAGGAGCTGACCGGCAGCGTCGTCATGCTCACCTACAACGGCACGGACGTGGACGCGGCGGCGCAGGTGATCGAGGAGCGGCACCTGGCCGGCGCGATCGTCATGGGCTACAACCTGGACGAGGGCGCGGACGCGGACGCGGTGGGGGACGTGACGACGACGCTGGCCGCGGCGGCGGGGGAGCGCGGCTGGCCCGTCGCGATCGGAGTCGATCAGGAGGGTGGGCCGGTGGCGCGGCTCGATCAGGCCGCCCTGGACTTCCCGCCGCTCATGGCCGCGGGAGCCGCGGAGGACGAGGATGTCACGCGCGACGCGATCCGCGCGCAGGCGCAGGACCTGCGGGACATGGGCTTCACGCTGAACTTCTCACCGGTCGCGGACCTGACGATCGGGGCGGACGACCCGGTCATCAACGTGCGCTCGCCCGGTGACGACCCGGAGCGGGTGTCCGCAGTGGTCGACGCGGCGGTGGACGGCTTCACGTCGACCGGGCTGGCGTCCTCGGCGAAGCACTTCCCCGGGCACGGGCATCTGACGACCGACTCGCACGAGGAGCTGCCGGTCTCCGATGAGTCCCTGGACGACCTGTCCGGCGACAGCTACGAACCGTTCCGCACGGCGACCGAGGCCGGGGTGCCGATGATGCTCGTGGGCCACATCGGTCTGCCGGGGGCGGAGGACGTGCCCGCGACGCTCAACGCGGACGTGTACGAGTCGCTGCGCGAAGACGTGGGCTTCGAAGGCGTCGCGGTCACGGACGCGCTCAACATGGGAGCGGTGTCCGAGGAGCCGGGCCAGGAGACGGTCAAGGCGATCCAGGCCGGGGCGGATCTGGCCCTCATGCCGCCGGACTCCGGCGACGCCGTCGCCGCGCTGGGCGAGGCGCTGGATTCCGGCGACCTGGAGCGCGAGCGGCTCGAGGAGGCCGCGACCCGCGTCGTCGCGATGCAGCTGTGGCAGGCGCGCGTGGGCGTCGTGGGCGGTGAGAGTGCCGACGGTGCGGACGCGGACACGCGCGAGGCGGGCGTCGATGCGGATGAGGCCCTGACCGCACTGGCGGACGACTCCCTGACGGTGCTGGCCGGTGAGTGCGCCTTCGAGGATCCGACGGACTCCATCGCGGTGAGCGGCGGATCGGATGACGCGCGGGCCGCCTTCACCGAAGCCGCCGAGGCCGCAGGACTGACCGTGGAGGAGGGCGCCGACGTGACCGTGGGCCTGGGCGCGGGTGCCGGGGTGGATGTCGTCGTCGGGACCTCGGGCCCCTGGAACGTCGAGGATTCCGGAGCGGACACGATCGTCGAGGTGTACGACGGCAACCCCGCCTCGTTCACTGCTGTCGCGAAGTACCTGTCAGGTGACCTGGACGCGACCGGTCGTGCACCCGTCGAGGTGTCCTCGGACGCCCCGGACTGCGCGGGAGGCTGAGGGAAGGCTCGACCGGCTGGGCGAGAGGCTCGATCGGATGCAGCGCGATGAGGAGACGACATGAGCACCACCGACCCGCAGATCCGACAGGACGGGCCGCGCCCGGAGGTGATCGTCCGTCGTCTGTACCCCCCACCCCCTGGACCGGGTCTGGCGTGCCGTCACAGCGGCCGAGCACCTCGCCGCCTGGTTCCCCGGCGCCCCGGAGTTCGAGCTGCGCGCCCAGCGGGCTCCTGAGGTCGTCCTGGGCACGGTCACGCGTGGAGTCGCTCCGGCTCCTCGCGTTCGACACGGGCCCCGGAGAACCCGGTGATCACGTCCGCTTCGAACTGGTCGAAGGCACGGGCCACGGCGCACGCATGGTGCTGACGGTGATGGGCGCCGACCCGGCCCAGCAGGACGCCGTGCTCCAGCACGTCCCCTGACGCGGCCTCGTCAGCCCCGGGGCGGGTGGACCTGTTCCGCCTCTGCGGTGCCGGTCGCGACGGGCCTCGCCGGGTCGTTCGACCACGCGGACCAGCTGCCGGGGAACAGCGCGGCGTCGATGCCCAGGCTGGCGAGCGTCAGCACCGTGTGCGACGCACTCACCCCGGACCCGCAATAGGCGCCCACCGTCGGTGCCGCTGCAATCGTCGTTTCCGCCGAGGCCGGTGCACCCGCCGTGGCATCCTCGCCGTCCGCCGTGGGCACGGCTCCCACGCCGCGGTAGTACTCGCGCATCTCGTCGGCGCTGCGGAAGCGGACTCCGTCCGTCGTGCCGCCGGCCGGCGCATTGCGCGCGCCCGGGATGTGACCGGCGACGGGGTCCAGCGGCTCGGTGCTGCCGTTGTAGCGCTCGGGAGCGCGCGCATCCAGCAGGACGCCGGACTGCGCCAGCTGCGCGGCGTCATCAGCGCTGAGCGCGGGCATGCCGCCCGGCCGGGCGGTGAACGGCTGAGCAGAGATGGCCACGGCCTCGGCGTCGTCGCCCGAGGCCGCACCGGCCCCCGCTCCCGTCTCCACTGCGAGTCCCGCGCCCTTCCACGCGGTCCAACCTCCGTCCAGGACGCGGACGTCCTCGTGCCCCACCCAGCGCAGCATCCACCAGGCGCGGGCGGCACCCTGGCCCGCCACATCGTCGTAGACGACGACGGGCGTCTGAGCCGTCACGCCCCACTCGCGCACGGTCTGTTCGAACTGGTCCACGGTGGGCAGCGGATGACGACCGCGGGTGGGGTCGGTGTTCGCATGATCGGCCAGCTCGGTGTCGAGGGCGACGTAGCGGGCACCGGGGATGTGCCCGGCCTCGAAGTCGTCGCGACCGTCCGGTTTGGGGAGCGTCCACCGGACGTCCAGGACGACGGGTGCGAGTGGGGAGGACGCCGGAGCACTGCCGCCTGCACCGCCCAGCAGCCCGTGGGTCTCCAGCAGAGCGCGCAGCTCCTCGACCGTGAGGATGACGCGCGACCGTGCATCGCGAGCGCCCGCCGCTCCCTGCTCCGTCATGACTGCTCTCCTGTCTCCGGCTGCGTCAGCAGCACGACGTGGTCCTCGCCCAGCCGGGTGAAGACGAGGGTGGCGGTGTCGCCGGCGGGCAGCTTGAGCTGGCGCCGCACCTGGTCCGGCACGATGTCCGCCCCGCGCTTCTTGATGATGACGCGCCCGATCCCGCGCTCCACGAGTGCCCGGCGCAGCGGCTTGATGCCCGCCGGCAGAACGTCGACGATGCGGTAACTCGACACCGCCGCGGCCGCCGCGCCCTGCGGCAGTCGGTCACCCGTCAGATACGCGATGGGTCCGCTCACCCGCCGCATGTCCAGCGGCCCGCACAGTGCGGTCACGAGGCCCGCGCGCACGATCGCGCCGTCCGGCTCGAACAGGTACTCGCCCAGTTCGCCGATCCCGTCCTCGTCATCGTCCGGCACCTCCGACTCGTGGACCCGCAGCGTTCCGCGCGGCCCGGTCACCAGGGCGCTGCGCCCCGGACGGTCGCGGACCTCCCCGTGGTAGAGCGCGACCTCGACGACGTCGCCGGACTCGGACACCCACTGGGCTTCCCACCCGTCCGGGATGAGGTCGTGGTTCAGCGCCGGCCCCAGTTTGATGCCCACGCTCGCCACCCGGTCCGCGGTCCCGAACGCCCACGACAGCGACGGGGAGAACGCCTCCGGATCGTTCAGCCTGCGCACCGCGGTCGTCCGTCCGTCGCCGGTGCGGCGGGCGGGGTCCAGCCAGATCGCGTCGAACCGGTCCAGATCCGCCTCCTCCGCCCTGCCCTGCGCCACCGTCACGGTGTCGAGGGACCGGAGGTTGTACGCCGCCAGCGCCGCGGTCACGGGGTCCGCGTCGATCGCCTCGACCCGGGTCGCTCCGCCCATCCCGGCCAGTGCCATCGAGTCCGCGCCCAGGCCGCAGCCCAGATCGCCCACGATGTCCGGCTCGCCCACCAGCATGCGACGGGCGTGGTGCGCGGCGACGGACAGTCGCGTCGCCTGCGCCAGGCCGTCGCGGGTGAAGAGCATCCGCTCTGCGAAGGGGCCGAACTTCGCGACCGCCTCCTGCCGCAGCTGCGCCTGGAGGAGCAGTTCCGCCGCCAGCGCCGGCTCGATCCCGTCCTTCCGCAGCCGCGTCGCAATCGCCAGCTCCTGCGAGGGCTTGTGGTCGATCCCGTCCAGCCGTTCCAGCACGGCGGGGTCCAGCAGTTGTGCGAGCACGGCCTCTTCCATGCGGTTCAGCCTAGTGGAGCGTGCGCCTCACCACCCGCGCCCTCCTGGTGTTCGCCGCCCGTTCCACTAGTGTGATTGCCATGACCCACCTGCTGAGTGCCCGCGACGTCCGCGAGCTGGCCGATGCCCTGGGGCTCAAGCCCACGAAGCAGCGCGGCCAGAACTTCGTCATCGACCCCAACACGGTGCGGATGATCGTGGGGGCTGCGCAGTTGCAGCGTCCGCAGACGGTCGTGGAGATCGGCCCGGGCCTGGGCTCGCTCACGCTGGGGCTACTCGACGAGGGGCACCGCGTCATCGCCGTGGAGATCGACGCGCTGCTGGCCTCCCGTCTCCCGGACACGGTCCACCGGTTCGCCGCGGAGACCTTCGCGCAGGCGGAGGAGATCGGCGCGCCGGAGCCCTTCGCTCTCGTCCACGCGGACGCGATGAAGGTGACGGAGCTGCCCGCTCACCTGGGCGAACCCACCGCACTCGTCGCGAACCTCCCGTACAACGTCGCCGTCCCCGTGCTGCTGCACTTCCTCGCGACGTTCCCCACGATCCGGCAGGTGCTCGTCATGGTGCAGGCGGAGGTCGCGGACCGCCTGGCCGCACCCCCCGGCTCCCGCACCTACGGCGTCCCCAGCGTCAAGGGCCAGTGGTACGGCGAGGTCACGCGCGCCGCGGACATCGGCAAGAACGTCTTCTGGCCGGCCCCCAACGTGGGCTCCGGGCTGGTGCGCATCACCCGGCGCGACACCCCGCGCACCGGCGACCGGCAGGCCGTGTTCGCCGCCGTGGACGCCGCCTTCGCCCAGCGCCGCAAGACCCTGCGGTCCGCCCTGGCGGGCTGGGCCGGCTCCGCCACCGCCGCCGAGGCCGCCCTCACCCGCGCGGGCCTCGACCCCCGTGCGCGCGGGGAGACGCTCACGGTGGACGACTTCGCAGCGCTCGTCGCCGCCCACGCGGCGAACCTCGCGGAGGGGACCACGGCCTCGGGCCCGGCCGGTCACGATGATCCCGAGGCCGCCGTGGGTCCCAGCACCGGCCCGGAGGCCGCACCATGACCGGGCTGCGTGCCCTGCCCACTCCGGTGACCGCGCGGGCGCACGGGAAGATCAACCTGCACCTGGGTGTGGACGACGCGGGTGCAGACGGCTATCACGAGCTCGTGACCGTGTTCGAGGCCCTGGGCACCCCGGAGACCGTCACGCTCACCCCGGCGGAGACGGACTCCGTCGAGGTGGTGGGGAAGTACGCCGCCGCCGGCATCCCGCTCGACGAACGGAACCTGGCGCTGGCAGCCGTGGTCGCCTTCCGCGAGCGCACCGGGTGGAACGGCCGCGTCGCGATCACGATCGACAAGAACGTGCCGGTGGCCGGCGGCATGGGCGGCGGCTCCGCGGATGCGGCCGCGGCACTCGTGGCCGTCGCAGCGCTCGCGGACTTCGAGGACCGCGCGGTCCTCGCGGAGATCGCGGCCGGCCTGGGCGCGGACGTCCCGTTCGCACTGCTGGGCGGGATCGCCCTGGGCCGAGGCCGGGGGGACCACCTCAGTCGCGTCCTGTCCCGGGGGACGCACCACTGGGTGCTGGCGACGTCGACAGGCGAGCTGTCGACGGCCTCGGTCTACGCGCGCGTGGACGAGCTGCGGCAGGCGGGGCACGGTGCGGACGCCGCCCGCCTGGCCGAGCCCCAGGGGGTGCTGACCGCACTGGCCGCGGGCGACGTGGAGAAGCTCGCCGCGCACGTGCACAACGATATGACGGAGGCTGCGGTCTCGCTCATGCCGGACATCGCCCGGGTCATGGAGGAGGGTCGGCGGGCCGGCGCGCACGCGGTGCTGCTGTCCGGATCCGGACCCACCGTGGGCTTCCTAGCGCAGAATGCGAAGCACGCGCTGGAGTTGGCGGTGCTGCTGGAGGCCTCGCGCGGGGTGCGCGAAGTGGTCCGCACAACGGGACCCGCACCCGGCGCCCACATCGTCGAGTGATCTGATCGACGACTGATCCGGCTCTGGGTCATCGAGGCCGGGTTCGTCCTGGTGCTGCCTCGATCCGTTGCAGGCCCGTCTGTTCCTTTCGGGTCGTTCCCGGTGCCGTGCGCACCGAATCCGAAACCGGGGAATCTTGACTGTTTCCGCCCCCTCGCGCAGAATTGAGACTGATGTCACATTATGGCGCGGATGCGCGGCCGCTGCTGTCCCGGCGGTGCGAAGGCGCACGGGCGATGCCGCCGGTGCGTGCGAGTCTCGAGGAGGAGACCCCAATGAGCTGGAATTTCTCGACCGACCCGGAGTTCGAGGCGAAGCTGGAGTGGATGCGGGCCTTCGTCCGCGATGAGATCCTGCCGCTGGAGGTCGCGGGCCTCTCGCCGGAGGCCTACGCCCAGCACACGGCCGGTCTCAAGCAGCAGGTCAGGGACCAGGGGCTGTGGGCCGCGCACCTGGAGCCGGAGCTGGGCGGGGGCGGCTTCGGTCAGCTCAAGCTGGGCCTCATGCACGAGATCCTGGGTCGTTCCGCGCTGGCCCCGTCCATCTTCGGCAACAACGCGCCGGACTCCGGCAATGCGGAGCTGCTGGCGATCGGCGGCGACGACTTCCAGAAGCAGCGGTGGATGAAGCCGCTGCTGGCCGGTGATATCCGCTCGTGCTTCTCGATGACCGAGCCCGGTGCGGGCGCAGACCCCACGAAGCTGACGACGCGTGCGGTGCGCGAGGGTGACGAGTACGTCATCAACGGCCACAAGTGGTTCTCGTCCAACGGCTCGCACGCGGACTTCTTCATCGTCATGGTCGTGACGGACCCGGATGCGGAGCCCCATCGCCGCGCATCGATGATCCTCGTCGATCGCGACACCCCGGGCGTCAACGTCCTGCGCGACATCCCCGTCATGGGCCACACCGCCGCCGCGGGTGACAAAGGGCATGCGGAGATCCGGTACGAGAACGTCCGCGTGCCGGCCTCCCACCTGGTCGGCGAGGAGGGCGACGGGTTCATGCTCGCCCAGAAGCGTCTGGGACCCGGACGCATCCACCACGCGATGCGCTGGCTGGGGCAGGGGCAGCGGGCGTTCGACATGCTGTGCGAGCGCGTCGTGTCCCGCGAGGTCTCCGGCGGCCTGCTCAAGGACAAGCAGATGATCCAGGACATGGTCGCGACCTCGAAGGCGGAGCTGGAGGCCGCGCGCCTGCTCACACTGCAGGCGGCGTGGAAGATGGACCAGGGTGGCACGAAGGCCGCTCTCACGGACATCGCGATCATCAAGTTCTGGGGTGCGCAGGTGCTCTACAACGTCATCGACCGGGCGATGCAGGTGCACGGTTCGCTGGGTCTCACCGGGGACCTGCCACTGGAGGAGATGTACCGCAACGCCCGTGCCGCGCGGATCTACGACGGGCCGGACGAGGTCCACAAGGTGACGGTCTCCCGGCGGGTGCTGCGCGACTACGAGCCCGCCGCAGTGCCCACCGAGCACATCCCCTCCCGCACGGAGGCGGCGAAGAAGAAGTTCGCCGCCCTCCTCGAAGCGGCCTCCTGATGGTCGCGGACGCGAACCCCGACCGGACACCCGGTGCGGACTCCGATTCGGCCTCGGCCGCGGAGCACGCACGGCAGGCGGGCTTGGCCCTCCCCACGCTCCAGGAATGGCTGCGCGGACAGCTGGGGCCGGGCGAGATCGTGGAGCCGGACTTCCTCACCGGCGGCACCCAGAACGTGCTGCTGGGCTTCACCTGGAACGGCGAGCGTCTCATCTACCGCGGGCCGCCGGTCAACAAGCGGAAGAACTCGGACACGATCATGCTGCGCGAGGCCCGGGTGCTCGCCGCACTCGCGGGCAGCCCGGTCCCGCACCCGGAGTTCATCGCGGTCTGCGAGGACCTCGACGTCCTGGGCAATGCGTTCTTCATCATGCGCGCGGTCGACGGGTTCAACGGGGTCGCGGAGGTCCCGCCGCACGTGCAGAGCGATGAGTCCTGGCAGCACGCGATGGGTCTGTCGCATGCGCGGTCAGTCGCGCAGCTGGGCAATGTCGACCACGAGGCGGCGGGGCTGACCGGCTTCGGCCGTCCGGACGGCTGGCTGGAGCGCCAGCCGGGTCGGTGGGTCGGTCAGCTGGAGAGCTACCGGGAGTTCGAGACGTGGGAGGGGCTCGACCATCCGGGAGTCACGCAGATCCCCGCCTGGCTGGAGGAGCGGATGCCCGCCCGGCAGCACAGCGGGATCCTCCACGGGGACTGCCACGCGGGCAACGTCCTGTTCCGGCACGATGCGCCGGAGGTGGCGGCCCTCGTCGACTGGGAGCTCAGCACATTGGGGGATCCGCTGCTGGACCTGGGCCATCTGCTGGCGTCCGGGCACGGGCATCAGCTTCCCGGTGCGCCGGACAAGGCGGAGACGGTCGAGGCCTACGCGGAGGTGAGCCGCTGGGACGTCACGGACGTCGACTTCTACCACGTGCTCGCCTGCTTCCGGTTCGGCTCGATCCTCGAGGGGTCGCAGGCCCGCGCGTCCGCCGGGCTGGCACCGGAGTCGGTGGGCGAGCGGCTGCACGCGCGCACCCTGTCACTGTTCGACCAGGCGATGGAGGTCATGGGATGACGCAGGAATGGGCATTCGACTTCACCGACCGGACCGTGGTCATCACGGGCGGGTCGCGGGGTCTGGGATACGAGATGGCGCGCGCCTTCTCCTCCCTGGGAGCGCATGTCGTCATCGCCTCCCGGAAGCTGGACGCGTGCGAGGCCGCGGCCGCGCGGATCACGGAGGAGACGGGCGGACGGGTGAGTCCGTACGCTCTCCAGGTGACGGACTGGGACCAGTGCACCGCGTTCGCCCAGACGGTGTGGGACGACCGGGGCGGAGTGGACGTGTTGGTCAACAACGCCGGCTCATCCCCGCTGTACGACTCGCTGACGGACATCAGCGAGACGCTGTTCGACAAGGTCATCGGCCTCAACCTCAAGGGGCCGTTCCGCCTGTCCGCGCTGCTGGGGGAGAGGATGGTGGACGCCGGGGGAGGGGCGATCGTGAATATCTCCTCGATCGCCTCGCAGAGCCCCCGGCCGGAGACCCTGCCCTATGCGGCGGCGAAGGCGGGTCTGAACGCGGCGACGACAGCGCTGGCCCAGGCGTACGGCCCGTCCGTCCGCGTCAACGCGGTCGTCCCCGGCACGTTCCTCACGGACGTGTCGAAGCACTGGGATCAGGACGACTTCCAGGAGCGCGCCCGGACGTTCGCCGCGCAGCGCGGCGGTGAGCCGGACGAGATCGTGGGCGCGGTGCTGTACCTGTCCTCGCCGCTGGCTTCCTACACGACTGGGGCGCAGCTCACTGTCGACGGCGGCGCCTGAGTCAGTCCAGCGACAGGAACCGGCTGAGCTCTGCGAACGTCTCGCGCACCACGGTGTAGTGGGCCCATCTCCCGCGCTGTTCGCGGGTCAGGAGGCCTGCGTCGACGAGCTTCTTGAGATGGTGGCTGATCGTGGGTTGGCTGATGTCGAGGACGTCGATCAGGTCGCAGGCGCAGACTGAGTCGCACCCCTGGGCCACGACGTGCGAGAGGACGCGCAGCCGTGTGGGGTCGGACAGGGCCTTGAGCTTCGTCGCCATGCGGTCGGCGTCCGCGATCCCCAACGGCGTCGCGTTCATCGCGCAGCATTCTGCCGCTGCTCCGAGGTGCGATTCTCCGCTCTGCACTGGGCTGTCCACTGATGTGCTCATCACGCCAGCATACATTGACGGTCATCGATGTGTGCGTCTAGCCTGTCGCATAGACATTCATCGATACGAGGAGCTGCGCAGCGATGAGCACCAGTGCGACGACGGCCGCGCAGAGGGCCACGCCGGTGGCGAAGGAGATGTCCTTCCTGGACCGGTGGCTGCCGGTCTGGATCCTGGCGGCCATGGCCGTCGGCCTGCTGCTGGGGCGGTTCGTGCCCGGACTCGACACGGCATTGGATGCGGTGAAGATCGGCGGGATCTCGGTGCCGATCGCCCTCGGACTGCTGGTCATGATGTATCCGGTGCTGGCGAAGGTGCGCTACGACGAGATGGACCGGGTGACCGGGGACCGGAAGCTGTTGACCCTGTCGCTGTTCCTCAACTGGATCGTCGGCCCGGCCTTCATGTTCGCGCTCGCCTGGGTCTTCCTGCCTGATCTGCCGGAGTTCCGCACCGGCCTCATCATCGTGGGGCTCGCCCGCTGCATCGCGATGGTCTTCATCTGGAACGACCTGGCCTGCGGTGACCGGGAAGCGGCTGCGGTGCTCGTCGCGATCAATTCCGTCTTCCAGGTCGTGGCCTTCGGGGCGCTGGGGTGGTTCTACCTGCAGGTGCTGCCGTCGTGGCTGGGGCTGGAGACCACCTCTGCGCAGTTCTCCGTGTGGGCGATTGTGGCCTCCGTGCTGGTCTTCCTCGGGATTCCCCTCGTGGCCGGCTTCCTCACCCGCGTGCTGGGGGAGAAGACCAAGGGTCGGCACTGGTATGAGGAGACGTTCCTGCCGAGGATCGGTCCGTGGGCGCTCTACGGACTGCTGTTCACCATCGTCCTGCTGTTCGCGATGCAGGGGGAAGCGATCACATCGCAACCGCTGGACGTGGCGCGGATGGCCGTGCCGCTGCTCCTGTACTTCGTGCTCATGTTCGCCCTCAGCCTGTTCGCCTCGAAGGCGGTGGGACTGAACTACGCGAAGTCGACCAGCGTGGCCTTCACCGCGTCGGGCAACAACTTCGAGCTGGCCATCGCGGTGGCGATCGGCACCTTCGGCATCACGTCCGGCCAAGCACTGGCGGGCGTCGTCGGCCCGTTGATCGAAGTCCCCGTCCTCGTCGGCCTCGTCTACCTCGCGCTCTGGCTGGGCCCCAGGCTCTTCCGCAACGACCCGACCGTCCCGAACCGATCCGTCCCAGGAGACCACTCATGACCGGCAAGCCCAGCGTCTTGTTCGTCTGCGTCAAGAACGGGGGCAAGTCACAGATGGCCGCTGCTCTCCTGCGCCACCGCGCCGGCGGCGCGGTCGAGGTGCATTCGGCCGGGACCCACCCCGGCGACTCGCTCAACCAGCAGTCGGTCCAGGTGCTCGCCGAGTCGGTCGCCGAGGTGGCGGGGGAACGACCCAAGCCGATCGATCCGGAGCTGCTGCGCCGGGCCAACCGGGTCATCGTGCTCGGACAGGAGGCACACGTCGAGGCGGTCGAGGGAATGACGGCCACGATCGAGACGTGGGCGACCGACGAGCCCTCCGAGCGCGGGATCGACGGACTCGAGCGGATGCGCCTCGTGCGTGACGACATCGACGCCCGCGTCCGGGCCCTGCACGACGAACTCCGCACCCGCTGACCACCACCTGATCGGAAGACATCCCATGGCCTCTTCACCGAAGCCCAGTGTCCTGTTCGTCTGCGTCCACAACGCCGGCCGCTCCCAGATGGCAGCCGGATTCCTCACCGCACTGGCCGGGGACCGGATCGAGGTCCGCTCGGCCGGCTCCGAACCCGCCGACCAGATCAATCCGGTCGCTGTCGAAGCGATGGCAGAGGAGGACATCGACATCACCGCAATGTCCCCGAAGGTGCTGACCACCGAGGCCGTGAGGGCCTCCGATGTCGTGATCACCATGGGCTGCGGAGACGCCTGCCCGATCTTCCCCGGCAAGCGCTACGAGGATTGGGAACTGGCCGACCCGGCCGGCAAGGGCATCGACGACGTCCGCGAGGTCCGCGACGACATCAAAGCCCGCATCCAGCAGCTCATCTCCGAACTGATCCCGGCTCCCTCGAACTGAGGCGACGACCTCATCGCCATCAGACCGCCGGCCACACCCCCCTACTCCAGGAGTCCCTCCATGCGTGACATCACTCGTGACCACCAGGACCTGCCCGTCGTCATCATCGGCGCCGGCCCCGTCGGGCTGGCCGCCGCGGCCCATGTCCGTGAATGGGGACTCACCGCCCTGGTCCTCGAAGCCGGAGACACTGTCGCGGCAGCGATCCGCGAGTGGGGTCACACGCGGCTGTTCTCGCCGTGGCGCTACAACATCGACGCAGCAGCCAGGCGCCTGCTGGAGGCCACCGGGTGGCAGGAGCCGGACCTCGAGGAGCTGCCCACCGGCCACGAACTCGTCGATGAATATCTGGCTCCGCTGGCGGCCGCACTGGGCGACGTCGTCCGCACCGGCGTCCGGGTCGTCGCGGTCTCCCGCCAGGACATGGACAAGACACGGGGTCATAACCGCGCTACCACTCCCTTCCTCGTTCGCGTCGCCCGGACGGACGGGTCATTCGACGACCTGCCGGCCCGCAGCGTCATCGACGCGTCCGGCACCTGGGCACAGCACAACCCGCTGGGCCGGTCAGGTCTGCCGGCCCCCGGAGAGACCGAGGCCGCGGCGAGCGGCCTCATCACGCAGCCGCTGCCGGCCGTCACCGGTGCTGATCGCGAGCGATTCGCCGGCCGTCACATCCTCGTGGTCGGTGCCGGACATTCCGCGGCGAACACCCTGCTCGATCTGGCGGATCTGGCGCGGGAGGTTCCGCAGACCCGGATCAGCTGGGCGGTCCGCTCCGCAGACGTCTCACGTGTCTACGGTGGAGAGGATCGCGACGAGCTCGCCGCACGCGGAGCGCTGGGGTCCCGCCTGCGGGCACTCGTTGAATCCGAAGTCGTCGATGTCCACACATCGTTCACGATCACAGGCTTCGAAGCAGCCGGGGGCCGCCTGCGAGTCCTCGCAAACGGGACCACCGGGTCCGAAGAGTTGACCGTCGACCTGTTGGTGCCCGCCACCGGCTTCCGACCCGACCTGTCGATGCTGACCGAGTTGCGCCTCGAACTCGATCCTGCCGTTGAGGCTCCCCGTCGGCTGGGACCGCTCATCGACCCGGAGTTCCATTCCTGCGGCAGCGTCGAGCCTCACGGCGAAAGCGTCCTGTCCCACCCTGATGCGGGCTTCTACATCGTGGGGATGAAGAGCTACGGTCGGGCGCCCACGTTCCTCATGGCCACCGGCTATGAGCAGGTCCGCTCCATCGCCGCAGCACTGGCCGGCGACCGTGCCGCCGCGGACGAGGTGCATCTCGACCTGCCGGAGACCGGTGTGTGCAGCACCGACCTGGGCGGATCGTGTGACGCGCCGGTGGAGCCCCAGCTGGTGACAGTCGGCGCACCTGCGCCCACCTCGTGCTGCTGAGACTGGCGGTCATGGCCATGACCACCCAGACTCCACCCCTGGACGCCCGGGTCCTCCAGGGCTCGACGTGGACTCGTCCATGACCGACCGGCCCCGTGGTGGTCTCGTCGCGCTCTGCATCGCCGAGACCACCAGCTGGGGACTGCTGTACTACTCACTGCCCGTCGCGGTGGCGCCCATCTCCCAGGACACGGGGTGGAGCCACACCGCGATCACAGCCGCTCTGTCCGTGGGGCTGCTCGTCTCCGCGGTCGCCGGAGTGAGAGTCGGCAGGATCCTGGACACGCAAGGTCCGCGCACGGTCATGACCCTGGGAGCAGTGGTCGGGGTGCTCTCCCTGGTGCTCGTCGCGTGGTCCCCGAACCTGCCGATGTTCTACGCCGCCTGGCTGGTGGCCGGGTTCGCCCAATCCGCAGTCCTCTATCCTCCTGCGTTCGCGGTCATCACCCGCTGGTACGGCGCGCGACGGGTCGTCCCCCTGACGACGCTGACCCTCGTCGCGGGGTTGGCCTCCACGATCTTCGCTCCCATCGTCGCCTCCCTCATCGATCAGGTGGGGTGGCGGACCGGCTACCTCATCATGGCCGGCATCCTCGCAGTCGTGACCGTGCCGCTGCACGCCTTCTTCCTCAACCGGTCGTGGTCGGACGCAGTGGAGCGCTCCGTCCGCAGATCGAAGTCCCAGGTCCGCTCCATCACCCGCAGTCCGCGCTTCGTCATCCTGCAGATCACCATGGCGCTGGCGACCTTCACTCTCTTCGCGGTCACGATCAACATCATCCCCGTCCTCCTCGAACGAGGGATCTCGTACAGCGTCGCCGCCGTCTCGCTGGGTCTCATCGGTGCCGGACAGGTGATCGGCCGCATCGGCTACTCGAGGCTGGTCTCCCTCACCGCCGTGCACACCCGCACTGCACTCCTCTTCGGCCTTGGTGCGATCGGGATCTGGCTGCTGGCGTACGTCCCGGGTCCCGCCGCCGTCCTCATCGCCATCGCCGTCGTGCTGGGCGCAGTCCGCGGTTGCCACACGCTGCTGCAGGCCACGGCGGTGTCGGACCGGTGGGGCACGCAGGACTTCGGGACGATCAACGGAGTCTTCACCGCGCCGATGACCGCTGTCGGTGCCTTGGCCCCCGTCTCCGGACCCGCGCTCGCCGGCGTGCTCGGCAGCTACTCCGCGATGGCGGTCGTCATGGCCGTGATGCTGACTGCTGCGGCCTTCGCCGCGACGCGTTCCTGAGCAATGCTCGGGAGCGCGACGACCAGGAAGGTGAAGAGGCGGCTGCGCCAACAGGGGTGCAGGGCCCGGCGGCGCGACTCCTGCCTCACTCGAACGCCCCCTGCACCGCGTGCGCGAAGGCGAGCAGGCTCGGGTACTCCGCGTCCGGCGTGACGGAGGTCCCGGGATCCGGGGTCGCGCCCCAGCCGGGTCGGTCGTGCCGACGGTTGATCCAGACTCCCGGCAGACCGGCGTCGCGCGCAGGCACGTGGTCGTGGAAGAGGGACTGGGCGACGTGCAACAGACGTCCGGTGTGACCGCGCTGCTCGGCCAGCTGAGCCAGTGCCCGGAAGTTCGCGGGATTCGGCTTGTACGAGCCGATGTCCTCCGCGGTGAGGATGTCGTCGAACTCGATCTGCAACCGCCGGTTCGAGGCAGCGAATCCGGCGCGGTCCACGTTCGACAGGATGATGAGCCGGTAGTGCCGCTTGAGGATCGCCAGCGCCTCCACGGAGTCCTCGAAGGCTGGCCACGCCGGGACGGAACCGCCCAGGTCAGCCGCCTCGGCCTCGGTGACGGGGTGTCCCAGCACCGTCCCGGTGCGGCGGAACGCCTCGCGGAGGGCATCCGGGTAGGGGAGCGAGGGGTACTCGCGCAGGACGGCCGCCTCGTTCGCCGCGTACGCGACGAGGACGTCCTCATCCGTGAGCGAGGGATCATGGCGGCGGGCCCACGGTCCGATGACGGCGGCGATCCCCGCCTCCCAGTCGATGAGGGTGCCATAGCAGTCGAAGCTCAGGGCATCGTAGGCGGTGAGATCCAGGGTGCCGGTGTCCGGTGCGGCGTGGTCCGGGTGCATGTCACCACACTAGGTGACGCGCGCCACGTCCGTCCCGGCGAGTAGGCTGGGGGACGCCCTCACGCCCATTCCCGGAAGGACCCCTGTGCACCTGCTCGGCGCAGAGACGATCAGCCTCAGCTACCCCAACCGCACCATCCTCGACGGGGTGACGATCGGGATCGACGCGGGTGACCGGATCGGGATCGTGGGCCGCAACGGCGACGGCAAGTCGACGCTGCTGACGATCCTCGCGGGCATCCGCGAACCGGACTCCGGCCGCGTGACTCGCCGCCGTGACGTGACGACCGGCTATCTGCACCAGACGGATGACTTCGCGCCCGGCTCCACGATCCGCGCCGCCGTCGTCGGCGATGCCGCGGACCACGAGTGGGCCGCCGTCCCGCGCATCCGCGATGTCATGTCCGGCCTCCTGGGCGACCTCGATCTTGACCAGACCGTCGACGGGCTGTCCGGTGGACAGCGCCGCCGCGTCGCGCTTGCCGCGCTGCTGGCCGGCGACCACGACGTCCTCTTCCTCGATGAGCCCACGAACCACCTGGACGTCGAGGGCATCGCGTGGCTCGCCCGCCACCTGAAGAACCGGTGGCCCGCCGGGCAGGGCGCGTTCCTCGTCGTCACCCACGACCGGTGGTTCCTCGATGAGGTGACGACGCAGACGTGGGAGGTCCACGACGGCACCGTCGACCAGTACGAGGGCGGCTACGCGGCCTACGTTCTCCAGCGCGTCGAGCGCCGCCGGCTGGCGGACCAGGCGGAGGCGAAGCGGCAGAACCTCATGCGCAAGGAGCTCGCGTGGCTGCGCCGCGGCGCACCGGCGCGCACCTCGAAGCCCAAGTTCCGCATCGACGCGGCGAACGCACTCATCGCAGACGTCCCGCCGGTCCGCAACACGACCGAGCTCGTGGGCATGGCCACCACGCGCCTGGGCAAGGACGTCTTCGAGCTCACCGGCGTGGGCGTCGACTACCCGGGCACGACCGTCCTCGACGACGTCGACTGGATCCTGGGCCCGGGCGACCGCGTGGGCATCCTGGGCCGCAACGGCGCGGGCAAGTCGACGCTCGCGGGACTGCTGACCGGCGATGTCGAGCCCACCCGCGGCCGCGTCAAGCGGGGCAAGACCGTCGTCGTCGCGGTGCTCGACCAGCAGCTGCGCGACTTGGAGCCCGTCATGGGCGAGTTCGTCCGCGAGCTGCTGGGTCGGAAGAAGACGGAGTACCGCACCGCCGGGGGAGACCTCACGCCCGGACAGCTCGCGGAGAAGCTGGGCCTGGGCGACGTGCTGGCGAACCGCGTCCAGGACCTGTCCGGCGGTCAGCGCCGGCGCCTCCAGTTCCTCCTCACCCTCCTCGACGAGCCCAACGTCCTCATCCTCGACGAGCCCACGAACGACATGGATACGGACATGCTCGCCGCGATGGAGGACCTCCTCGACACGTGGGCCGGCACCCTCCTCGTCATCTCCCACGACCGCTACTTCATGGAGCGCGTCACCGATGACCAGTTCGCCGTCCGGAACGCCGGCCTGCGGCACCTGCCCGGCGGCATCGACGAGTACCTGCGCCTGTCGGCACAGCAGGACACGGATGACGCCGCGCGTGCGGCTGCCGGTCCCGCTGGGAGCAGGAACGCCGCCGCCGAGGACGCGGCGGGCTCCGCAGGATCCGGCACCTCGGGTGCGGGAGGCCCCACGGCCTCGGCGGGTGGTCCGACCGGTGCGGAGCGCCGGGCCGCGCAGAAGGAACTGTCCGCCGTCGAGCGGCGAATGGGGAAGCTGCAGTCCTCGATCGAGAAGGTCCACGCGCGGATGGCCGACCACGACCAGAGCGATTTCGAGGGGCTGGCCGCGCTCACCCAGGAGCAGCAGGGGCACGAGGCGGAGCTTGCGGAGCTCGAGGAGCGTTGGCTGGAGCTCTCCGACACCCTCGAATGACGGCAGCGGCTGGACCGCGATCCGCCCCTGAACCCCGTGTCAGACCAGGCGCATCGCGGTCAGGCATGTCTGCGCATCGTCACCGACGGTCGAGAGTGCCGACGTGGCGGTCCGACCGTCGTGGGTGATCGAGATCGACGTCTCGGTGCCGCGGGGCAGCCAGATCCCGACGAAGCCGTTGTCCAGGGTCCTCGTGTCCTCGTCGACGATCACCTCACCGGTTGCCGTGTCCGTCACCGTGATGGCCACGTCTGCGTTGCGCAGCTCGCCCAGGCATCCGGTGGGGCTGTGGTAGTAGCAGTCGTGGGTCTGCGACTGGTACGGGGCTGCGGAGACGTAGATCTCGTCGCTGGGCATCGGCACCTCGGCCGTGCGCCCGTGCTGATCGGTGAGCGTAAGCGTCTGTGCGGTGATCGACGTGGTCACCGTCTCTGTGCGCTTGGACAACGGCATCGCATCGAGCGTCTCGACCAGCTCACGCACGTCGAGGCCGTCAAGGCCGTGCTCGGCGAGGATCGCGGTGTCGCCGGCCGGGGCTGTTGAGAGTGAGTCGTCGGCGGTCATGCATCCGGCGAGCAGGAGAGCACCCATCACGACGGTGATCGTGACGGTCCTCTTCGCACCGCGACCTAGCAATGACCTGACGCTTCTCATAGGATTCCCTGCCGTGGCTGCCCGATATGACCATCGGCCACGGTACCCCATCGGGGTCGTGCCCTGCCCGGACGGCCCGTCGCACCGGTGGGCGCCACGGACGCAGCTGCGAGTCTCAGGGCTGCCCCCGGAGCGGGGCATCAGCACCGCGCTGCCAGATGCGTCCCCGCGGGGACGCAACGGTCACGACGGGCGGGACTCGGAGCGGCGGGCGAGGGCGGCCAGGTCGACGCCGCGGGACTCGCAGAAATCTCGAAGGCGGCCGCGGACGATGAGGTCCGTCGTGCGCAGATCGTCGCGAGTCTGCGCACCCAGGAGAGCAGCGATCCCGCGGTAGCGGGCCTTCCACGTCCCGACCAGCTCGATGAGGCGAGCCGCGCCCGCATCGGTGCGGGCGGCCTCGGCGGCGGTGCCCGTGGGCAGATCAGCGGAACTGTCCGCGCCCAGCACGGACACGAACGACCCGGCCACGCCCACCGCGTGGGCGCCGGCGGCCAGAGCCTTGACGACGTCGTAGGGGTTGCGGACTCCGCCGGAGGCCAGCAGCGCGGGCCGCTTGGCGGGCGCGTCCAGCAGGCATGCGAGTGCCGACTGCCCGAACCCGGCCAGCATGCCGTAACCGCCGTCCGCGGTGCGGGCGTTCTCGATCTGCAGGAAATCCGTGCCGCCGCGGCCGCTCACGTCTGCCAGCGCGACGCCCATCTCGTGCAGGCGGGTGAGGGTGCGGCGGCTGAGGCCGAACCCCACCTCCTTGACGAGGACGGGGACGGGGGAGGCCTCGACGAGCTCCTCGACGGAGGCGAGCCAGGACGAGAAGTCGCGCGATCCCTCCGGCATCGCCGTCTCCTGCACCGCATTCACGTGGACCTGCAGCGCGTCCGCGCCCAGCAGTTCGACGGCGCGCGGTGCATCGTCCGCGGGCCTGCCCACACCCAGGTTCGCCAGGACGAAGCCGTCCGGATTCTCCTCGCGGATCACCGTGAAGCCCGGTGCCGTCGCAGGCTCGTCCAGCGCGACGGACACGGACCCGCAAGCCATGGGCATGCCGGTCTCCCGCGCCGCGATCGCCAGCTGCCGGTTGACGCGCGCCGTGCGCTCCGTCCCCCCGGTCATGCCATTGACGTAGAACGGCGTCTCCCAGTCCCAGTGCCCCGCCGCGTGCTGAGGACCGGCGGCGAACGGCACCCGCACCCGCAGGTCGACGAGGTCCGCGTCGATCCCGTCCAGCGCGTGGTGGACGAGGTCGAGGTCGTCGAACTCGTTCTGCCTGCGCAGATCGCCGTGCTGGGTCAGCGCCAGGTCGAGGTGCTCGTCCTTGCGTGCCGCGCGCGAGGGGTCCGGTGTCGCGGGGTCGGGCGTCGTGGGACCCGCGGCGTCGACGGGGCGCTCAGAAGTCATCGGCGTCTCCCGCGACCGGATGCACGCGGAGGTCCAGCGGGAGGATGCCCGCCTCCTGCCAGCCGTGCAGGATGGGATCCGTCGGACGGTCCCTGCGGGCCAGCACGATGCCGCAGTCGCCGCCGCCGGCACCGGAGGGCTTGCCCGCCGCTCCGTGCTCCTCCGCGACGTCGCACAGCGTGCGCAGCTGGTCGGTCTCGATGAGGACGCCGGAGGAGGCACTGAGGCGCTGGAGGTGACCGCGCGCCCGGGTGATGACGGGCAGTGCGTCCGCGCCCCCGCGGGCGAACGCCGCCACGAGCTCGTCCACGCACGCCCGGCTGTCCGCGGCGAATGTGCTGTAGGGGACCAGCGCGCGGCGCTGGTCCGGGGTGCGGCTCTCGCCGGTCGCGCGCACCTGCTCGACGAGGCGCTCCGTGGACGCGGGCGACCCGGTCCAGCCCACCAGGAGCAGCAGGTCGTCCGGGTGGGGCACGTGCGAGACACCGCTGCCGGCCCACTGGGCGGAGTCGTCCATCGTCGCGACAACGCCGTGCTGCGCGCGATGAGCGCGCAGCCGTGCTCGATCGGGGGAGCAGTAGAGGACCCAGCCGCCGAAGGTGCTGGCCGCCAGATCACCGCCGGACGCGTTGGGCGCGACCTCGATCGTCGCGAGCAGCGCCAGCTTGAACCGCTCCGTCGTCGTGAGGCCCAGGTCGTAGAACCGGTCGAGCGCCTCGATGACCGCGACCGTCACGGCGGCGGACGAGCCGAGGCCGAACTTCCGGCCGCTCGCATCGTTGAGCTCCGACCCGATGTCGAGGTCGAAGTAGCGCGGGGCCAGCCCGCGCGCGGACCGCAGCTCCTCGACCGCGGTGATCGCGGCGAAGACGTAGTCGTACGGCTGGTGCTCCAGCACGATCTGGTCGCTGGCGGTGTCGCGGACCCACTCGAGCGGCGTCTGTCCGTACGCGCTCGACCGGACGCGGCCCACGGAGGACCCCTCGCTCAGGCGCACCGTGATGTACCGGTCGACCGCCGCCAGCACGGCGGCTCCGCCGGGCTCCACGACGGCGTACTCGCCGGTGATGTAGAGCTTGCCGGGTGCGCGCGTCTCGATCACGCGGGAGCCTCCGACAGTCCGGCCCGGGCGGCCTCGGCGTCCGTCAGCAGGGCTGCGCCCGCACCGGGGCCCACGAGGCGGGCGGGACCGAACTCGGCGAGTGCGTCGCGCAGGTCCTCCGCCTGCTCGGGGCGGACGATGACGGCGATGTTGGGGCCGGCGTCCGCCGTCGCGTACGCCTCGAGACCCTCGCCGCGCAGCGCCTGCACGGCGTCGAAGATCGCAATCGACTGCGGCGCCAGATAGCGGATGGGCGGCTCGCACGACTGGATGAGCGCGTGCATGCGCAGCGCGTGCGACTCCGTGATCTCACCGATCCGAGTGAAGTCGCTGGCCGCGCAGGCGTCGACCATCTGCGCGAGCGACTCCTCCGTCGAGGAGATCCACGCGGGGTAGTACGGGGACGTCGCGGCGGTCCGGCGCATCGCCTCCCGGCTGGAGACGGCCTTCTGCGCGGTCGACACGGTCACGATGACCATCCGCATGTCCGGCGCGTCGACGGCTTCCGCGAATGAGGACGCGTCGTCGTGACCGGCGTGCCACTGGGCGATGCCGGGGATGATGCTGCGGGCGGCGGAGCCGGACCCGCGCCGGGCCAGCCGGCTGAGCGACGGGGCATCCAGCTTCAGGCCGTAGGCGCGCGAGGCCGCCAGCGCCAGAGCCGCGAACCCGGCCGCGGAGGAGGCGAGGCCGGCCCCCGTGGGCGCCTCGTTCGTCGAGTCGACGACCGCATGCGCCGAGGCCCCGGCCAGGTCCCGCACGTGGTCCAGGAACCGTGTGACCCGGTGCGCGGCCTCGCCTGCGACCTCGTCCCCGCCCAGGCGGAAGGAGTCCTGACCCTCATCCGTCAGTGTCACGGTCGTCGTCGTGGCGAACGCGTCGAGGGTGAGGGATAGGCTGCCCGCGACGGGGAGGATCAGGTCCTCGTCCCTCTTGCCCCAGTACTTCACGAGGGCGATGTTGGGGAACGCGCGCGCTGCGGCGGTGGTCATGCTGAGGGAACCTCCACGGTCCAGGTGTGCTGGGCCCCCGCGCGGCGCATGGCGTCGCCCAGGGCGTCGGCGTGGGCGGTGTCCCGGGCGACCGCGATGACGCAGCCGCCCAGACCGCCGCCGGTCAGTTTGGCGCCGGGCGAACCGGCGCGGTGGGCCGCATCGACGATCGCGTCGAGCTGATCGGAGCTCACACCCACCCGATGCAGGATATCGTGCGCCTCCCGCATGCGGGAGCCCACGGCCTCGACGGCGCCGGACTCCAGATCCGCGATCGCACCCTCCGCGATCTGCGCCAGGCGGTTCAGCAGGGCGTCGGTCTCCTGCGGCGCCTGTTCGCGCCGGCGGCTGACCCCGCCCACGGCCTGGGTCGTGGAGCCGGACGAACCGGAGTCCGCGACGGTCAGGAGCAGGGGTGCGCCCAGCGCGATCGGCTGTGCGTCGCCGCGGTCGAAGCGGATGGGGACGGGGGAGGTGACGGTCCGCGCGTCGATGCCGCTGGGGTTGCCGTGCGCGGCGCGCTCCGAGGTCTGGACGAGCGAGAACAGAGCGTCCGGGTCCAGCGTGCGCTCCGCCGCGTCGTGGACCGCGCGCGCGATGGCCGCCGCGACCGCCGCGCTGGAGCCCAGCCCGCGCTCGTGCGGGATCGTGCTGCGGATCCGCAGGTTGAGGGAGGGGATCAGACGCGGGTCGATCGGGGTGGCACGGTCGTCCGGCTCCAGTCCGCGGATCCGTGCGTTCGCCGCCAGCAGCGCGGTCAGCACCGGGCGCAGGCGTTCGGGAGCGGTGTCCAGAGGTCCGGTGAACAGGTCGCTGTCGAGCATCCCCGGGCCCGAGGACGGGGTGACGGTCGCGAGCGTCTCCAGCTCGTGGATCGGGATCGCGATCGCGGGAGCGCCGTAGACGACGGCGTGCTCGCCCAGCAGGATCGACTTCGCGTGGGCGGCCCCGCGTCCGGTGCGACTGAGCACGGGACCGGAGGCGGCCTCGGGAGTACCGGCAGCGGAGGCGGACGGTGCGTCCGGACGGCTGCGTGGATTCATGGGGATCGATTCGGTCGGTGCGGCACCGCAGTGCGATGCCGACGGCGGGCGGTCGAGTCTGGTGGACGGATTCGCGCCGGCCGAACCCGAGACGGGGTCACGGCAGGAGAACCGGGTCGCTTCGCAAGTGTAATCCGACGGGACGGTTGAGGACCGGGCCAGGCGGTGTGACATCGACAGCGTGCGCGGAGACGATGGGATGTCGTGCCGTGTGCGGAGGCATCGGCGCGACGGCGCAGGGGATGAGTGGTGCCGGAGACGGAGAGGGCGCCGGTCAACGCGGATGCGGCGACCGGCGCCCGGGTGCCGCGGGGCGGCACAGGCGACTCAGACGGCCGCGTTGGCCTGCTGGGTGAGTGCGGCGCGACCCTGAGTGGCGCTGCGCAGGTTCTCGCCGGACTTCTCGAAGTCCGCGACCGTCCGGTCCGCGGCGTCCGTGAGGGACTGCACGAGCGAGATGTGGGCGGTGAGGGACGCGTCGTCGGCGGTGCCGAACTGGGCCTCGACCTGGCCGGAGAGGTGGACGTAGAAGTCCGCGATCAGCTGAGCGGACTTGTCCGTGTGGTAGATCGAGATGCGGCGGCGGTCCGCGGAATCGCGCTCGCGGACCAGGTAGCCGGAGCGCACCAGGCGCTCGAGGATCGAGGTGAGGGTCGAGGCGGACAGCGACAGCTGGCGGGCGATGTAGCCGGGTGTCGCCGTCTCGTCGTCCTCGCCCAGCGAGACGACCGACTGCACCACGTTGAAGTCGATGAGGTTGAGCCCGTGGGTGTGGGCGAACTGGGCGGCCGCGGTGCGGGCCGCCATCATCTGCACCTGGGACGCGTGGATCAGCTCTGCGATCTTGGCGCGGGGGCTGACGGTGGGCGTGCGCGTCTGCACGGACGAGAGGTGGGCGGTGAGGTGTTCAGGAAGCATGGGTGCGAGTGTAGAACACAACGATTGTGTTTCAATTCGTATTCTCTTGGAGTTCGTGAGATGAATGTGCGATGAACCTGTGAAGATGGTCCGCGACAAGACGGAATCGCCGGCGGTGGTGTCGACTCGGGCGCGCGCACGCGTGCGCGGGAGGGCATGACGGATGCGGCGGGCGTCGCGGGACTCCTGGAAAGAGAGTAGGCAAGTGAAGCGGAAGAATCTCGCATCGGCGACTGCGCTGGTGGCGGCGAGCGTCCTGGCGCTCAGTGCATGTGGCGAAGCACCGGAGGAGTCGGGCTCCGGCGGCGGCGAGGCTGAGGGTGCGGACTACAAGGCCTGCATCGTCTCCGACGCCGGTGGCTGGGAGGACAAGTCCTTCAACGAGTCCGCCGCGCGCGGTCTCGAGCAGGCGGTCGAGGACCTGGGCATCGAGGAGGCGCGTGCGGAATCGCAGAGCGACTCCGACTTCGCGCCCAACGTCGACAGCATGGTCGCGCAGGGCTGCAACATCACGATGGGTGTGGGCTTCCTGCTGGAGAGCGCCCTGCACGAGGCGGCGGAGGCCAACCCGGACCTGCACTTCGGCATCGTCGACTCGACCTTCTCCGATGCGGACGGCAACGTCGCAGAGCTGGAGAACGGCAAGCCGATCATCTTCAACACCGCAGAGGCCTCGTTCCTGGCCGGTTACCTGGCGGCGGGCATGACGGAGACGGGCACGGTCGCCACGTTCGGCGGCATCCAGATCCCGTCCGTCACGATCTTCATGGACGGCTTCGTCGACGGCGTCGAGCAGTACAACGAGGACAACGACGAGGACGTCACGGCGCTGGGCTGGAACAAGGACGACCAGGAGGGCTCGTTCTCCGGCGACTTCGACAACCAGAGCCAGGGCCAGGCGCTCACGGAGCAGTTCATCTCGCAGGACGCGGACATCATCATGCCGGTCGCGGGCCCCGTGGGACTGGGTGCGGCCTCGGCCGCGCAGGAGGCCGAGGGCACGAAGATCATCTGGGTCGACTCCGACGGCTACGAGTCCACGGACTACGGCGACATCGTGCTCACCTCCGTCATGAAGCAGATCGCCAACGCGGTCGAGGACACCATCGCCGAGGACGTGAACGGCAACTTCTCCGCAGAGCCCTACGTGGGCACCCTGGAGAACGAGGGCGTGGGCCTGGCCCCGTACCACGACTTCGAGGGCGACGTCCCCGCGGAGCTGGACGAGCGCATCCAGGAGCTGCGCGAGCAGATCATCTCCGGCGAGCTGACGGTCGAGAGCCCCAGCACGCCCTGATCGTCTGATCGGACTCCGGACGGGTCCCGGCGACCTCCCGCTCCGCGCGTCAGTCTTCGTCTAGGCTGAGTGCGCGGTCGCGCGGCAGGAGCCGGGACCCGTCCGCGTCCCTCGACGCGGCGGACCTGCCCCACCGGGCGGGCCGCTGTCCCATCCGCACGGAGGAGAACCCCCACGTGAAACTCGAGCTCCGAGGGATCACCAAGCGCTTCGGCACCTTCACCGCCAACGACTCGATCGACCTGGTCGTCGAGCCGGGAGAGATCCACGCCCTGCTGGGCGAGAACGGCGCGGGCAAGTCGACGCTCATGAACACCCTGTACGGCCTGTACGCGCCGGACGAGGGCGAGATCCTCATCGACGACCGGCCCACCACGTTCAGCGGTCCCGGCGACGCGGTCGCAGCCGGAATCGGCATGGTCCACCAGCACTTCATGCTGGTGCCCGTCTTCACGGTCGCGGAATCGGTGGCACTGGGGTACGAGCCCACGAAGGGCGGCTCGCTCCTGGACTTGGGCCAGGCCCGGCAGAAGGTGCGCGACATCTCCGCGCGCTTCGGCTTCCACATCGACCCGGACGCGGTCATCGAGGACCTCCCGGTGGGCGCGCAGCAGCGCGTCGAGATCATCAAGGCGCTGTCCCGCGACGCGAAGATCCTCATCCTGGACGAGCCCACCGCCGTGCTCACCCCCCAGGAGACGGACGAGCTCATCGAGATCATGCGCCAGCTCAAGTCCGAGGGCACCTCGATCGTCTTCATCACGCACAAGCTGCGCGAGGTCCGTGCGATCGCGGACGGCATCACCGTCATCCGCCGCGGCAAGGTCGTGGGTGAGGCCTCACCGGAGTCCAGCGAATCGGAGCTGGCGGGCCTCATGGTGGGCCGCGATGTCCACCTCACGACGGACAAGAAGCCGGCCGACCCGGGCGACGCGACCCTCCTCATCAAAGACCTCACCGTCGTCGACCGCGTCGAGCAGGTCGTCGTCGACGATGTGAACCTGGAGGTGCGCCGCGGCGAGATCCTGGCGATCGCCGGTGTCGACGGCAACGGCCAGTCCGAGCTCGCGGAAGCGATCATCGGCCTCGTGGAGCCGCGCGCCGGTTCGATCAGCCTCGACGGTACGGACCTGGCCGGCCTGACGGTCAAGCAGCGCCTGCTCCGGGGCATCGGATTCGTGCCGGAGGACCGGTCGACCGACGGCGTCATCGCGTCCTTCACGATCCAGGAGAACATGATCCTGGACCTCTACGACCAGGAGCCCTACGCGAAGGGACTCCAGCTGCAGCCCGCGGTCATCCGTGAGGAAGCGGGCAAGAGGGTGGCCGAGTACGACATCCGCCTCACCTCGATCGACGACCCGATCTCCACCCTGTCCGGAGGCAACCAGCAGAAGGTGGTGCTGTCCCGCGAGCTGGGGCGCCCGCTGCGGCTGCTGGTCGCCAGCCAGCCCACGCGCGGACTGGACGTGGGCTCGATCGAGTTCGTGCACAAGCGGATCATCGCGGAGCGCGACTCCGGCACACCGTGCGTCATCGTGTCAACGGAGCTGGATGAGGCGCTCAACCTGGCCGACCGCATCGCCGTCATGTACCGCGGTCGTGTCGTGGGCATCGTGCCCGCGGACACGCCGCGCGACGTGCTGGGCCTCATGATGGCGGGTGTGCCTCAGGACGAGGCACTGGCCCGCGTCGAGGACGGCTCCGCCGCCACGGAGATCTCAGCCGCAGAGGAGGACCCGGCATGACAGAGACGAGCCCCACGGGGCAGACCGTCCCCGCGGCACCCGTCGCCGCGAGCGGAGAGGGGATCGGGTCGGGGACGCCGCAAGCCCCCCGGCCCACGCTCCTGCGCGACATCATGTCCGGCTCGTGGCTGGTCTCGGTCCTGTCCATCGCGGTGGGCCTGCTGGCCGGAGCGGTGCTCATCGCGGCCGCGGACCCGGACGTGCAGGCCACCCTGTCGTACTTCTTCTCCCGGCCGGCGGACTTCTTCGTCGCCATCTGGCAGACGGTGTCGGAGGCCTACCTGGCGCTGTTCCGCGGTGCGGTCTTCGACTGGCAGGCGCAGTCGGTGCAGCGGGCGATCCGTCCGCTCACGGAATCACTGGTCGCCTCCACCCCGCTGATCCTCGCGGGTCTGGGCATCGCCCTGGGCTTCCGCTCCGGCCTCTTCAACATCGGTGGTCAGGGTCAGGTCATCCTGGGCGCGATCTTCGCCGGATTCTTCGGCTACTTCCTCACCCTGCCGGCGGGGGTCCACATGATCATCGCCGTGCTGGCGGGCATCGTGGGCGGTGCGATCTGGGGCGGCATCGCCGGTTACCTCAAGGCGCGCACCGGTGCGAACGAGGTGATCGTCACGATCATGCTCAACTCGATCGCCGGCTACCTCATCGCTTACCTGCTCAAGCAGGCGTGGTTCCGGCAGACGGATTCCGGCAACCCGCAGTCGCGGAACGTCGATGACGCCGCCTCGCTGTTCCCGCTGCTGCCGGATCCGTTCCGCCTCAACGCCGGGTTCCTCCTCGCCGTGCTCGCGACGATCTTCGTGTGGTGGCTGCTGGAGCGGTCGACCCTGGGCTTCGAGTTCCGCGCGGTGGGGGAGAACCCGCACGCCGCACGGACCGCGGGCATCTCCGTGGGTCGCGTGACGCTCATCGTCATGATGATCGCCGGTGCGCTCGCGGGTCTCGCGGGTGCCGCGCAGGTCCTGGGCACGGAGCAGCGCCTCACGATGGGGATCGGCGGCTCCCTGGGCTTCGACGCGATCACCGTGGCCCTGCTGGGCCGCTCCCGGCCCGTGGGCACGTTCCTGGCCGGCCTGCTGTTCGGAGCCTTCAAGGCCGGCGGCTACACGATGCAGGCGCAGACGGGCACACCCATCGACATCATCCTCGTCGTCCAGTCCGTCATCGTCCTCCTCATCGCGGCGCCGCCCCTGGTCCGCGCGATCTTCAGACTGCCCGCACCGGTTGGGAAGGGAGCCCGATGAGCACCTCGACGCAGACCCCAGCACCAGGCACCAGGCTGGACGGCGCGGCCCTGCGCTCGCCGATCGACTGGAAGTACCCCATCGTCTACGGCGTGCTCGCGCTGCTGACGCTCGTCTTCATGGGCCTCCTGGGCGGCTCGTCCGGCAAGAGCACCACGTTCTCCTTCGCCGCGGGCACGGACCTCTTCAGCATCCCGCCGCTCACCGTCGCCTCGCAGCCCACTGTGATCGCGGCCGGCATCGTGCTGGTCGCGATGGCGGCGATCGCGACGTGGCTCGCGACGAAGCGGGAGAGCCCGGGGATCTGGTTCCCCGTCGTCTTCGGCGTCCTGTTCCTGGCGGCCTTCCTCACGTGGGCGGGCGCGGACACGGGGCGCATCCCCATCACGCCCCTGCTGGCGGGCGCACTCGCACTGTCCGTGCCCCTCATCTTCGGCGCGATGTGCGGTCTGGTGGGCGAGCGGTCCGGCATCATCAACATCGCGATCGAGGGGCAGCTGCTGGCCGGCGCGTTCCTGGCCGCGGTCGTCGCGTCCGCGCTCAAGAACCCGTACGCGGGACTGGTGGCGGCACCCATCGCGGGTGCGGTCGTCGCGGTCATCCTCACGTTCTTCGCGATCCGGTACTGGGTCGACCAGATCATCATCGGCGTGGTCCTCAACGTGCTGGTCGTGGGCTTCACGAACTTCATGTTCTCGACCGTCCTGACGCAGAACCCGGAGATGTGGAACGCGCGGCAGCAGCTGCCCGTCCTGCCCATCCCGCTGCTGGGGGACATCCCGGTGCTGGGACCGGTCCTGTTCCGGCAGTCGATCCTCGTCTACCTCATGTACATCGTCGTGGCGGTGCTCTACGTGGCGCTCTTCCACTCGAAGTGGGGCCTGCGCACCCGCGCGATCGGTGAGCACCCCAAGGCCGCGGACACGGTGGGCATCCCCGTCAACCGCAACCGCGTCATCAACACGCTCATCGCCGGTGGCATCGCGGGCCTGGGCGGCGCCTTCTTCACGGTGGGATCCGGACTGGCGTTCGGCAAGGAGATGTCCGCGGGACAGGGCTTCATCGCGCTGGCGGCGATGATCCTGGGCAAGTGGAACCCCGTGGGCGCGGTCTTCGCCGCCCTGCTGTTCGGGTTCGCCCGGAACCTGGGCAACACGCTGTCGACCATGGGCACGCCGGTGCCCAGCGACCTGCTGCTCATGCTCCCGTACATCGTGACGATCTTCGCCGTGGCCGGATTCGTCGGCACGGTGCGGGCGCCCGCCGCGAACGGCAAGGCCTATGCCAAGCAGTGAGGTGGACGCTCACGTGAGCGGCGACCACGGCCTCGGCGATGGTCCTGCCGTGCCCGGCCACACGGTGACGTGGCAGGATCTGCGCGATCTCGCCGCGGAGGCGATGCGGCACGCATACGCGCCGTACTCCACGTACCCGGTGGGGGTGGCGGCGCTCGTGGACGACGGGCGGACGGTGACCGGCTGCAATGTGGAGAACGCGTCGTACGGACTGGGCCTGTGCGCGGAGTGTGGGCTGGTCTCCGAGTTGGCACGCACCGGCGGCGGCAGGCTCGTCGCGTTCACGTGCGTCGACGGCGCCGGTGGGAAACTGGTCCCGTGCGGGCGCTGCCGGCAGCTGCTCTTCGAGTTCGGTGGACCGGACCTGCTGCTGGACATGCCCGGCGGGATCCAGCCGCTGTCGCAGGTGCTGCCGGACGCGTTCGGCCCGGACCACCTGCGGTGACGGGCCCCGACCTCGAGCGGTGACCCCCGAACTCCTGCGGAGGCACGGAGTCGCCACCTGCACGGACGCTTCCCGGGCGACTGCCGTCGGACACGATCCGGACACAGCCTGCGCTCACGCGTCCACAGCCTGGTGACGTGCTCGGAGAGGGCATACAGTGACGGACAAGCACGACTGGGAGGACGATCATGGCTGAGCGCTTCGATGCAGTGGACATCATCCGGGCCAAGCGCGACGGCGGGACGCTGTCGCTCGAGCAGATCACCTGGGTGATCGACGCCTACGCCCGCGGCGAGGTGGGCGACGAGCAGATGGCCGCGCTGGCCATGGCGATCTACCTGCGCGGCATGGACTCTGCGGAGATCCGCCAGTGGACGCGTGCGATGGTGAACTCGGGCGACCGGATGGACTTCAGCGGCCTGTCGCAGCCCACGGTCGACAAGCACTCCACCGGCGGTGTGGGCGACAAGATCACGCTGCCGCTGGTGCCGCTCGTCGCGGCCTTCGGCGTCGCGGTGCCGCAGCTGTCCGGGCGCGGACTGGGCCACACGGGCGGGACGCTCGACAAGCTCGAATCCATCCCCGGATGGAAGGCCGACCTCACGAACGACCAGGTCCTGGCGCAGTTGCGGGAGGTGGGCGGCGTCATCTGCGCCGCCGGCAGCGGCCTGGCACCGGCGGACAAGAAGCTCTACGCGCTGCGCGACGTGACCGGCACGGTCGATTCGATCCCGCTCATCGCGTCCTCGATCATGTCGAAGAAGATCGCGGAGGGCACCGGGTCGCTGGTGCTGGACGTCAAGGTGGGCTCCGGCGCGTTCATGCGCAGCATCCCGGATGCGCAGAAGCTCGCGAAGACGATGGTCGAGCTGGGCAACACCGCGGGCGTCAAGACCCGCGCGCTGCTGACGGACATGTCCGCACCGCTGGGGAAGACCGTGGGCAACGCGCTGGAGGTCCGCGAGTCCGTCGAGGTGCTGGCCGGCGGCGGTCCGCGCGACGTCGTGGAGCTGACGGTCGCGCTGGCCCGGGAGATGCTGGAGAGTGCGGGCGTGACCGGCGTGGACGTCGCCGCAGCGCTCAAGGACGGCCGCGCGATGGACAAGTGGCGCGCCATGATCCAGGCACAGGGCGGCGATCCGGACGCGACGCTGCCGGTGGCCAAGGAGAAGACCTACATCCGCGCCCAGCGGTCCGGCTTCATCACGGAGATGGACGCGCTGCGGGTGGGCTACGCCTCGTGGCGCCTGGGTGCGGGCCGTGCCTTCCAGGGAGCTCCCGTCATGCAGACGGCCGGCATCGAGATCAACAAGTGCGTGGGCGAGGCGATCGAGGAGGGGGAGCCGTTGTTCACCCTCCACACGGACGAGCCGGAGCGCTTCGAGCGCGCGGCCGACATGCTGGACGGTGCAGTCTCGATCGACGGGAACGCTGCGCAGAGCCGCGCGTCTGTCATCCTGGACCGCGTGCACTGAGTCGGTGGCGCGGGCCCCGCAGTCCGCAGTCCGATCCGCCGTCCGACGTGCCGCCGTCAGCCCGGCCCCAGCCCCACCGTCCCGAGGAGGACTCCCCATGACCGCTCTCACCGCTGAAACCCTGGTCGCCCACGTCGACCACACTCTGCTCAAGCCGGAGGCCGCGACCGCGGACTTCGACTCCCTCGTCGCGCACGCGCAGTCGATGGGTGTGCTGGCCGTGTGCGTGTCGCCGTCGGCCCTGCCGCTCACGGACACCGGGGACCTGGTCGTCGCGACGGTCTGCGGGTTCCCCTCCGGTGCGGTCAAGAGCGAGGTCAAGGCCGCCGAGGCCGCCCGCGCCGTCGCGGACGGCGCCCGCGAGGTCGACATGGTCGTGAACCTGGGCCTCATCAAGGACGGTGCCTGGGATGTCGTCGAGGACGACATCCGCGGCGTCGTGGGTGCCGTGGCCGGTGCCGCTCGTGACCTGGGTCTGCCGGAGGCGGACGGGCCCGAGGCCGCCGTCACCGGGGCCGCCATCGTCAAGGTGATCCTCGAGTCCGCTGCACTGACCGACGAGGAGATCGTCGAGGCCTGCCGCCGGGCGGAGGCCGCCGGGGCGCACTACGTCAAGACGTCGACGGGCTTCCACCCCGCCGGCGGTGCCAGCGCCCAGGCCGTCGCGCTCATGCGACAGACGGTGGGGGATCGGCTGGGGGTCAAGGCCTCCGGCGGGATCCGCTCGCTCGAGGCGGCGCAGCAGATGCTGGACGCGGGGGCGTCGCGGCTGGGTCTGTCGGGGACGCAGGCGATCCTCGACCAGATCGCCGGCTGAGGCCCGGCGGCGCGGGGCGGGGCTCCGGCGCCGGTCGACTCACCTGCGACGGTGGGTCGCCCGGCGCGCGGCATCACCGCATCGCGAGGCTGAAGCCCGCGGCGGCCAGCGCGCCGAAGACGATGCCCCAGAGGACGATCCCGATCGTCTGCCACACGAGGACGCTGCCGCGCGAGGCGCCGAAGCCCACCAGCGTCGGAGCGGTGATCTGGCTGGGCAGGGCCCACTGGCCCAGGAGGCTGACGCCGGGCACGCCGTAGCGGTCGAAGAGCCTGCGGATGCGGTCCTTGCCTCGTCCACTCGTCCGAGCCTCGTCGGGGTCCTGCGTCCAGCCGTCCGCGGTGCCCTCGCTCTGGGCCGCGCTGCGCGCCGTGGCCCTCTCCCGGATCGACGACGCGATCGAGACGGTCGCGGCCACGGTGAGCACGTTCCCGACGACGGCGGCCAGGATCGCGATGGGGACGGGGACGCCGATCGCCACGCCCAGGACCGAGCCGCCGTAGCCCTCGACGAAGGGGATCGCGCCCACGAGCATGATCGCGAGCCACTGGAGGGCGGCGGGGAAGGAGTCGGCGAAGGTCTGCAGGGATTCCATGAGAGGTCCTCGTTCCTGTGGAGCGGGTCGTGGTCCACGGTGTCGTCAGCGGGTGAGTCCAGTGGCGCCGTGACGTCCGTTCCGCCTGCATCCCGGGGGAGGCGACGGTGTCAAGTGTGCTTGACAGGACAAGCGTGCTTTACATGTCCGCGGCTTGTCAAGTACGCTTGACACATGGACAGTCGGATCCGTGAACTGCGGATGGAGGGCGGCCTGTCGCAGCAGGCACTCGCCACCCAGGTGGGGGTCTCCCGGCAGACGATCAACGCCCTGGAGAAGGGACGATACGATCCGTCGCTCAAGCTGGCCGTGCATCTGGCCCGCTTCTTCGGGACGACGGTGGAGGAGGTCTTCGATGTCGACTCGTGATCCCAGGCCCTCGGTCGATGCGTCCTCGGGCGGCGCGGGTCGCCGCAACGGAGGTCGCGGTGCGGGTCTGAGCGCGTTACGCGTCTCACCCACGAATGCCGTCTTCTCGCTGCTGTTCGCGGTGGCGGGCGTCCTGTTCTGGGTCTATGACACGTGGCTGACCGGACTCGTCTTCCTGGTGGCCGCGGTCGCGCAGTACGGCATGGCGCTCATGGCGCGGCGCGGCCGTGGAGTGTCCGACCTCTGGCGAGCCAGTGCGTTCGAGCCCGGAGACGAGCGGGACCGTGCGATCCTCCTGCGATCAGCAGCGCTGGTCGGCTACGTCGTAGGCGTCGGCAGCATGGTCCTGTTCCTGTTCGTCCTGCTGCTGTTCCAGGAGCAGAGGGTGCTGCTGTGGTACCTGGCCGGGCAGACGATCGTCGTGAACGCGTTCTGGGGCGCCGCGATCCTCGTCATGACTCGTCGCGGCTGACGTTCCGCTTCGCCCGCGTCAGAGGCGGAAGAACGCCCGCAGATCCGCGGTGATCGCCGCCAGGCGGGCACCGGCGGCATCCCACGCGGGGCCCACGAGCGCCTGCGGGTCCTGCGCGGCGTCCTCATCCGCCTGGGTCTCGTCGACCGTCTCGTCGGCCGTCTCGACGGCTTCGAGGTAGCACTTGAGCTTGGGCTCGGTGCCGGACGGGCGCACGATGACGCGGTCGCCCGCCTGCGTGAGGAGGACGATCCCGTCCGTGGGCGCCAGTCCCTCGTAGCCCTCCGCCATGTCCGCAACGCGAGTGACGGGCGAGCCGCCCAGCTCCTGCGGCGGGTGCGCCCGCAGCGCGGACATCGCGCGGGCGATGAGGGAGGTGTCCTCCAACCGGAACGTGAGTGGCTGCGTGCGGAACACGCCGTCGACCGCGCGGATGCGCGCCAGTTCATCGGGCAGGGTGCGACCGGCCGCACGCAGGCGCGACGCGAACGAGGCGAACAGCACCGCGGCACTGATCCCGTCCTTGTCGCGGACGCTCGCGGGTGCGACGCAGTAGCCCAGCGCCTCCTCGTAGCCGTAGACGATGCCCGGCACGCGGGAGATCCACTTGAACCCGGTGAGTGTGGGCGTGTGCGCGATCCCGTGCCGTGCGGCCAGCGCGCCCAGCGCCCGGGATGACACGATCGAGCTGGCGAACACCGGACCCGCCGAGGCCGCAGAGACTCCCGCGGTCGAGTCGCCCCCCTGCGACGGGACCTCGGTTCCGGCCTCGGCCGCATCCCCGGCCACGGCCTCGGCCGCGGTCCCGCCGTCGCTCAGCGCCTGCGCGACGGCCTCGCCCAGCAGCAGCCCCACCTCGTCGCCGGACAGCTGGTACCAGCCGGAGCCGTCGGGGGCGGGGACCGCGGCGGACATGCGGTCGGCGTCCGGGTCGTTCGCGAGGATGAGGTCGGCCTGCACGTCATCGGCAAGCGCGATGGCCTCGTCGAGCGCGCCGGCCTCCTCCGGGTTGGGGAACGCGACGGTGGGGAAGTCCGGGTCCGGGTCGCGCTGGGACTCGACGGGCCGGACGTCCGCGAAGCCGGCGGCCTCGAGCGCGCGGGCCAGGGTCGCCGCACCCACACCGTGCAGGGCGGTCGTGACGATGCGCAGGGTGCCGCGCGGATCGGCCAGTGCGCCCATTTGGGCGAGCGAGTCCAGATAGGCGGCCACGACCTCGGACCCCAGTGGCTCCCAGCCGGATTCCGCGCGGGTGACGGCGGCGACGGACTCGACGTCCGCGATCCGCTCTGCGATGAGCGCGTCCGCCGGCGGAACGATCTGGGCGCCGGCGCCGTGGGCGGCCGTCTGCGCGTCCAGGGCGGTGAGCGGGCGCAGTCCCAGGTAGACCTTGTAACCGTTGTCGCGCGGCGGGTTGTGGGAGGCGGTGACCATGACCCCGGCGTCCGCCTGCAGGTGCTGGACGGCGAAGGCCAGCACCGGGGTGGGCAGCTTGACCGGCAGCAGCAGTGCGCGACCGCCCGCGGCGGTGACGACGGCGGCGGTGTCGCGGGCGAAGTCTGCGGACCCGTACCGGGCGTCGCAGCCGATCACGACGGTGAACGGCTCGCCGTCCGGGGTGTGCTCCGTCAGGAACGCGGAAAGCCCGGCCGCCGCACGGATGACGACGGCGCGGTTCATGCGGTGGGGGCCGGCGGCGATCTCGCCGCGCAGACCCGCGGTGCCGAACTCCAGCAGGCCCTGGAAGCGGTCCGTCAGTTCCGCGAGCGCCTCCGAGGCCGCATCGCCGGACTCCGCGAGCGCCGTCTCCAGCAGTTCGCTCAGCTCTGCGCGGGTGGTGGGGTCCGGGTCGTCCTGGATCCACGCGCGGACGATGTCCGCGTCGAATCCGGCGGTGAAGGCGCTCGCGACACGGGTCATGTCAGTCCTCTGCGATCCGAGTGACGATCTGGGCCAGCAGCCGGGATATGCGGGGGCCCGCGGCCTGGCCCGCCTCGATGACCTCCTCGTGGCTGAGCGGCGTCTCCTGGATGCCCGCGGCCAGGTTCGTCACGAGGGACAGGCCCACGATCTCCAGTCCGGCGGCGCGGGCGGCGATCGCCTCGAGCGCCGTCGACATGCCCACGAGGTCGCCGCCCAGCGTCTTCGCCATCCGCACCTCTGCGGGCGTCTCGTACTGGGGGCCGCTGAACTGGACGTAGACGCCCTCCGGCAGCGAGGGGTCGATGTCGCGGGCGATGCCGCGCAGGCGCGAGGAGTACAGGTCCGTCAGGTCGACGAAATTCGCCCCCGTCAGCGGGGTGGAGCCGGTCAGGTTGATGTGATCCTCGATGAGGACGACGGAGCCGGGACCGTACTCCGGATTGAGGCCGCCGCAGCCGTTCGTGAGGACGAGGGTCGAGCAGCCGGCAGCCGCCGCGACGCGAACTCCGTGTGCAGTGGCCTGTGCGTCGCGGCCCTCGTAGAAGTGGCGCCGGGCGCCCAGTACCAGCGCGTGCGCGCCGCCGGGCAGGCGGACCGTGCGCAGGCGGCCGCCGTGACCGGGGACGGCGGGGGCGTGGAAGCCGGTCACGTCCTCTGCCGCGGTGTCCGCGATCGTCTCGCCCAGGAGGTCCGCCGCGCCGCCCCAGCCGGAGCCCAGGACCAGTGCGATGTCATGGCCGTCGATGCCGGCCGCGTCGTTGAGGACCTGGGCCGCCTGCTGGGCGAGATGCGTCGCCTGGTCGGAATCGTGTGCGCTCATATTCACGAACAGTACCGCCCACAGCGGACGCGGTCATCCGGGTCGCCGCCGCCCCTGGTCCGCCGCCGATAGGATCGGACCCAGTCGATCGCGGCGGTCCGATCCCGTCGGCCCGCCGCAGTCCCGTCAGCCCGCTTTGTCCCCGCCCGCGCAGGAGTCGCCATGTCGCCCAGCACCCCCGCACCGTCGTCCGTCACCATCCGCGCGTGGAAGGACGGCGACGACCGCGCGCTCGCCCAGGTGCTGCCGGATCCCACCAGCCCCGCGCAGCTGGCCGCCCGTGCGCTGCTGCGCGAGCCCGGTGCCTCGCCGCTGACCCGCACCGTCGTCGCGACGGTGGGCGGCGTCGTCGTGGGTGCTGCCGCGGTCGCGGAGTCCCCGGCCCACCCCACGCGTGCATGGGTCCACGTCGAGGTGGCGCCGGAGGAGCGCCGTGCAGGCGTCGGTTCCGCTCTGCTCACCGCCGCCGTCGCCGAGGCCGCGGGGACGTCGCTGGACGGCCTGGGTCTGCGCACGCGGCTGGCGGCGGGGGATGAAGCCGCGGGGGCGTTCGCCCGCGCGGTGGGTTTCACGTCCCTGTTCACGACCCGGATCGTGCGGATCGAGGCGGGTGCGCTGGGAGCCGCGGGGTTGGACCGGACGGCGGATCTGCAGGTCATCGACACGGGTTCCGTGGCGCTCACACAGGCGTTCGCCGGCTGGTACGAGCGGGTGAACGCGCAGGATCCGGCGGCGCAGATGAGCATCGGACAGGTGAACACCCGCTTTCCTGTCGGAGGCCGCGGGCGCCCACGGCGCCGCCCTCTGGCGTCCCCGCGGGGACGCTGCGGAGGAGAACATCAACAAGCGACCGGTGACCGCATTCGCGGTGTCCTACGCGCAGGAGCGCGGCGGGGATGAGGGCGCCGGCGCACCGGGTGCGAGCGGCTCCGATGCGGGGCAGCCGGCCGCAGGCGGACCGGGCGCGGACGGATCGGGTGCGGCGGCCTCGGCGGGGGGCGACCCGACCACTGCGGGCGGTGACCACGTCTTCGCCGTCGCCGGCGGTGAGGACGCCACGGAACTGACGATCGGCAGCGTCGACGGGAACGTCGAGGACCTGCAGGCACTGGTCGCTCGACTGTCCGTCGACACCCCGGTCGTTGTCGAGGTGACGGACGCGATGGAGACGGAGCGGGCGCTGGTCGATCAGCTGCTGGAGGCCGGGTCCGCGCGCGTGCTCGAGTCGTACACGACGCTCGTGCGGGACTGATGACGGTCCGCACACTGGGCCGGCGCACCTGACCCGGTCGTCGCGGTCAGTCGCAGTCGGAGCACACTCCGGTGGCGGACAGTTCGACGTAGTGGATCGGGCAGGTCGCGGGCCGCGCGGGCTCTGACGGTGGACGGCGGGATCGCGCCTGCGCGACCTGCGCGGTGAGGGTCGGAGCGCCGCCGTCCGCGGGCAGGTCCGTGGCGTATCGCTGGTAGCAGAGGAACCGGTGCTCGGCGGCGAGTTCCTCGACGTCCGCGTCCGGGGTGTCGGCGACTGCTCGAGGCGCCTGGAGGTACCCGTCGCCGATCGTTCCGTCCTGATGGACGCAGAGCGAGGTCAGCGGAGGTTCGCCCGCCACGTGGCCATGGCGTCGGCGAAGTCGACCTTGGTCCCATCGGAAACGGAATAAGTTCCATGTTCGGACGTCATGCTGATGAGTCTATGTCGCATCCGGTCGAACCAGGGCGAGTCGCACGGGCGTGGTTGTGGCATCGCTCAACCACCATGACGCGCGGGCTGCGGGCGGGAGCGGCGCCAGCCACCGATGCCCCGCAGCGCGCAGTTCCGCGTCCCGCCAGTCGCCCAGCAGCAGTGTGGGTCCCGGCGCTGCAGCGTCCGGGAGCCCCGCCGGGCGCAGTCCCGGCGCGCCGGCGAGGACGCAGACCGGTTCCACCGCGCTCGCCGCCCGGACGTCCGGACCCCGGTCCTGCCGCTGGTCGAGCACCGTGATGCCCGCGGCGCGGAGCGTCTCCATCAGCACTCGGATCTCCGGCCCGTCGACGAATGGGGGCAGGCACCGCACCGTCAGCACCGCGCCGTCACGATCGGGGGACCAGCCGAGCTCGCGACCGCCCGGATCCACACCGATCGCGATCATATTCCGGTCCGCAGTGCTCGACCGCTCAAACCCGGTCCAAAGCGCGTGTGTGCACAGTGCGTGTGTGCGCACAGCGTACCCCGGAGTCGTGTCCGCGTGTCCCCGGCTGATCGGTCGATTGTCCTGAGCCTCGGCACGCTCAACGAACTGGATGTCCGCCCCGTCGCGGTCGTCCGTCTGCGCTTCCGCGCCCAGGATGACGGCGCGACCGGGTGGCCATTCACCGCGGAACCGGGCGGCGCTCAGTCCGAAGAGCACGACGTCCGTGTCCGCCGCAGGCGGGAACACGATGCGGGTGGTCGCCGCCTGGGCCAGCCGCTGCCCGATCCCACGCCGCGGCGCGGCCACGACGAAGCGCATCCCGGCACTCCCCGCCATCAGCCGCTCGAGCCGGTCGATCCGCGGACCGGTGGGATGCGCGTGCGCCAACTCGTCCCAGTCGTCGATCGCCCACACGACGGGTTCGTCGGATGCCGTGCACACGTCGAGGAGGTGGTCGATCATCCACCCCTGCGCGTGCGAGAGCCGCAGGACACCGGACACGTCGACGAAGGGCAGCGCGTCCATGTCGCCCGTCCGCGCGGTGTCCACGCGGACGACCGGCAGACCGGTCGCCGCGAACGCGTGCGCGAGCGCGGCGACCGTCGTCGTCCAGCCCCTGCCGCGCCCACCGGACACCGTCACCGACCCCGAGGCCGCCGTCAGCTCCACGAGAGCGGTCCGGTTCTGCTGGGGCAGGTCGACGAGTCCCACCGCACGGTCGCCGAGGCGGGCGTCACCGCCGGTGCGGACTCCCTCCTCCCGTCGGGGCACCTGGGGGTCCTGTTCGCTCTGTCCGGGGACCTGGGCACCCTCGAGACGGTCGGGCAGGGGCGGTGCGATGACCTCGTGCCGTGGCCCCTGCGGACCATCCCACGTCCGTGCAGCTGGCGGTGACGGGCAGGGGAGCGGGACCACGACCTCGGCGTCATCCGTCAGCGACCGCACGACCGCGTGCGGGGCCGGAGGCTCCGACCGGACCGGTTGCCGCGGGAGCTTCGGACCGTCCGGGATCGCACAGCGCAGGGCTCGGATCCCAGCCTCGTCGGAGACCAGCGCGACGCCGGGGGTCCGTGGATCGAGTCGGGCGGCGTCCGGGATGCCCAGCACCTCGTGCGAATCCGCGTCATCGCGTACGCGGAGGCAGATCCGCAGGGCGATGTTGGCGCGCATCCGCGCGGAGACCACCCCCGACGGGCGCTGGGTCGCGAGGACGATGTGGACGCCCAGCGAGCGGCCCACGGCGGTGAGCCGCTCGAACTGGGCGACGACGTGCGGACCCAGGCCTGTGAGCACGTGGAACTCGTCGATGACGACGAGGAGGCGCGGCAGACGCACGATCGCAGGATCGGTGCGCGACCGGTCCAGCAGCGCGTCGATGTCGCGGCACCCGGCCCGGGACAGGTGGAGTTCGCGGCGACCCACCTCCGCGGTGACGCTGCGGAGGGCGCGCACGGCGGCGGCCTCGTCGAGGTCGGTGAGGAGGCAGTCCGTATGCGGGTGCTCGAGGAACCGCGACAGGCTGGCACCGCCCTTGAAATCCAGCAGGACCAGGCGCAGGTCCTCGGGGGAGTGAGTGCGGCAGAGCGCCTCCAGCCAGGTCTCGAGCAGCACGGACTTGCCGCTGCCGGTCGTGCCGGCGACCAGTGCATGGGGGCCCGAGGTGCGCAGGTCCAGGAGGAAGAGGTCGCGGGAGACGAGGGGGTCGCGGGAGACGAGGGGGTCGTGCGGAGGCGCGGTGCTCGGCAGGACCGCCGCCGAGGCCGCACTCCGGGGCACGTCGACCGGGACGCCCAGCGGTGCGACCAGCGGGCCGTGGCCGTGCCTGCCGGTCGTGTCCCAGAGACGGAGGAGGTCGACGACCCCGGTCGTGGGCACCTGTGCGGCGGGCGGGAGCGAGGTCGCGGCACCGCTGACACGTGGCGTGATCGATGCGAGCATGCGGATCGCGCTTGCCCTGCTCAGAGAGTGCGGATGCGCGGGCCCGGTGAGGGGCCGGCCGAACGAGGGGTGGAGTGACGCGCGCCCGGTCCGGCCGGTGGAGGGGGAGGCGGCCGCGAGGCCGGTGCCGGTGGAAGCAGCCGGTCCGTCGGGAGCCGGGACGCGGATGTGCGCGGGCCGGCCTGCGGGACCGCACGTGACGGTGAGGACGGGGGAGTCCTCTGTCGCTTCCGGGCCGCGCACCAGCACGGACAGGGGGGCTTCTGCACCGCCACGACCACCGTCCTCGGGGGAGCCGATCCTGGTCTCCTCCGCATCGAGGACTGCGACGGTGCAGGGAGAGGCGAGTCCGGACAGACCTGCGAACTCCGGGAAGAGGCCAGGAGCGAGACATCCGGACCCGGCTGCCAGGTGCGCGGAGACCAGGGACCGGGTTACGGACAGGACCGCGGCCTCGGGACCGTCGATCCGGACCGTCGCCGCGCGATCCATCAGCAGGGGAGCGTTGTGGGCGATGAGCAGCGCCCGATCACCCGCGACGACGTGGGGCGGCAGCCGCCGCCGGGCTTGACCCCGGGCTGCACGATCGCGAGGCAGTTCCACGGACGCCGTGCTCACGACATCGCCCAGTCCGAGGACCAGGATGCGCTCGCCTCCCGGCAGCGTGCCCGCAGTGGAAGCCGGTGCGGGCGGTGGCGAAGGGCCGATGGACGACCGCGAATTCGACGGCGGCGACTGCCCGGAAGGAGACTCCGCGGGGGGAGGGCGTCCGCCGTAGGCGATCCGGTCGAGTTCGGCGGTGAAGGCGCACAATCGGGTCTCGAGCTCCTGGATGGTCCGGTCGACCGCGCGGCGATGGTCGCGCGCCGCCTGGACCGTCTCCCGCGCGAACCGGAGCCGGTCCCCGCGCAGCGTGAGGACGGCGGTGAGGGGACCGGCGGCGCTCAGCAGGAGGAACCACCACGTGCCCACGACGAGCGCCAGCACGATCCCGATGACGACGGGTGCGGCGAACACGAGCCACGACGGCTTCCGGACCGGGGCGACGTCCTGGCGTACGGGCCACTCGAGGGGCTCCTGCGCGGAGGGAGACGGGGAGGACTGACCCGCAGGACTCCGAATGACGTGATGCGGCAGCAGGAGTGCGGTCGACCCCACCACCGCGTCGTCCTCCACCGCACCGTCGATCCGGATCCCGGCAGGGCTGTTGACGAGCAGGTGGGGCCGGCGGGACAGGAACGGGTCCGCCAGCGGCACGTCGGCGGCTGCTCCGCGGCCCAGTGTCCACTCGCCCTGGGGCAGGGCGACCGCGAACCCGGATTCGGGCCCCGACCGCACCACGACGCGGGCGTGCCCCGCAGGGGTGGGGGTCGCAGGAGACAGGGTGGGGACGTGCGCACCCCGCACGAGAACCGGGTGAGTCGCCGACCACTGGGACCACGTGGCTCCGGATGCGGCGGCGGCCCCCCGGACAGGATCACTGGTCTGGGTCGCGACGGACTCCAGCACCGCGGAGGCGGGGACCCAGCCCGGCGCCGTCACGCTGAGGCTCTGCGGGCCGGTGCGCGTCAGGGTATGGATGATCGAGGTGCTCACCCTCTGCACGATGGACTGATCACGGCGGAGCCGGCTGTCCGGGCCGTCGCATGTGGACCGGCGTGCCACCGTCCACAGGACCGTGCGCCGGTCGTGGTCCAGTCAGGCCGTCAGACCTGTGACGCAGAGTGGGAGGGTGCATCGCGTGTCAGAGTCGCAGCGCGCCGCGGACGGTCGCGCTCGCCTCCAGCTCGATCCAGGTGGCGCTGAAGGGCGAGAGCAGGACCGGCGTGTAGGTGGCGCGCAGATCGACGTGCGCGCTGAGTCCGTCGGGGCTGCTGCCCACCAGCCGGACATCGGAGTAGCGCGGTGACACGTCGACGGCGTTCAGGTACGCGCGGGCGGAGGTGGACACGCCGTCATCCGTCAGGAGGATGCCCGGCTCCTCCGTGGGCGCGGGGTCGAACGACTCGGCCGCCGCCAGCGCTGCGGAGTCCGCCAGGGCGAAGAGCTTGCGGTGCGCCAGCCACACGTCGGTGATGAGGGCGGCCAGCAGGATGAGTGCCAGCGCGATCGAGGCGAACCCGATCGTCAGCGGCGTGATCGAGCCCTCGTCGGACCGCTCCGCACGGCACAGGGAGCGCAGGAGACGGGCCGTCCGCTGGGCCGCGCTGCCTCCTTCACGCGTCACCGGCTCTCTCATTCGACCACCGGGGCGATGAGGTCCGTGTGCGACGAGCGGACGACCATGAGGGGGATCCGCGTCTCGCCCAGAATGGCGGGGATGCCCGGGATGGGGATCTTCGCGGTCACGGTCGCGGTGACCGGGGCGCCGGAGGTGGTGCACGTCGTGGAGCAGTGGAGGTCGATGTCCCATTCCGCGTCCTCCAGCCCGTGGTCCTCGAAGTGGAGGCGGGTGATGGACTGCGCGGATGCGTGCGCGTCAGCCGGGAACCGCGACGCCGTGCGTGCGGCGTCGATCGCGCTGGACTGGGCAGCGTAGAGCCCGGCCTGCACCTGCGCCAGCGAGACGATGAGGAACAGCAGAGGGAGCAGCAGCACGGTCGTGCCGAAGATGAACTCGATGGGCGCGGTCCCGGCGTCCGGTCGCATCCGACCAGGGCGATTCGTCACAGCGCTGCGTCCTCGGCGAACGCCCGTCCCGTGAGTTCCCACGTCTGCCCCACGCCCGCGAAGCCCACGACGGGGACGGGCACGCGGACGGTCACGGTGATGAGCTCCTGCGGTCCGGCCTGCGCGGTGTCGACCCGGATGTCCTGCGCATAGCGCTCATCGACCGCCGCCGCGATGAGCGTGGCGGTGTGGCGGGCGCCGTCCGCCTCGGTGCGGTCGACGGCGGCAGCCATCCGGGCCCCCGCGATCGCGGAGTCGACCACGGTGTTCCGCACATGCAGGGCCAGACCGATCTGCAGGAGGGCCGCGAACACGAGCGCCAGCAGCGCGGAGACCATGACGAACTCGGCGACGGCCGACCCGCTGTCCTGACGGCCCGACCCACTGTCCGATCGCCGCCCCGCCGAGGCCGTGGTCCGGTTGGCGCCCATCGGAGAGTCAGCCCGCCTGCCGCACCCGGTTGATGCTGTCCGTGAAGAGTGACGTGAAGGCCTCGCCGGCCAGCGCCCACAGCGCGACGACAAGCGCCGCGGTCATGACGGTGATGAGGACCCAGCCGGGCACATCGCCGCGGTCCGCGCGGGTCTCGCGGCGGCCTCGGGACCGGGACGGTGGGGACTCGGCACGGGGGCGCAGCAGCGTGGTGAGCAGCGTCGCGAGCGTCGTGACGAGCAGCGCGTGCAGACGGGTGAACATGGGGGGTCTCCTTGCGGGTGCGGGAACGGGTGGGAGTCGTGGTCGGCGGACGTGGTCAGGGACCCAGCTGCAGGACGGCCAGGGTGGGGTACAGGGCGAAGACGACGGTGACGGGCAGGACGAAGAGGACGACCGGTATGAGCATTCCCACTTCCTTCTTGCCGCTCACCTCCATGAGGGCCCTGCGCCCGTGCTCGCGCACGTCTGCGGCCTGGGCGCGCAGGACCTCCGCCAGGGGTGTGCCGCGGGAGGTGGCGACCGCGATGCCGTCGACGAATCGGATGATGGACGGGTTGCCGGTGCGCTGGCCCAACTCGTCGAGGGCGTCGACCAGGGGCGTGCCGGTCCGCACCTGCGCGAGGGCGCGCGACAGCTCCTGGCTCAGTTCGCCCCGGGTCGAGCGGCACACGCGCTCCAGTGCGTCGATCGTGCCCTCGCCCGCCGTCATGGACAGCGCCAGCAGCTCGGCGACCGTGGGGAACTCCGCCATGATGCGTTGCTCGCGCTCGCGCACCTGCTGGGTGAGCCACCAGTCGTTGACGATGTGACCCAGAACCGCGCCGATGAGGATGAGTCCCACGAGGATGAGCGGCGAGAACCCGCGGGTGACGGCGGAGACCGCGCCCACCGCGGCGCCGCCGGCCAGCCCCGCGAGGATGCACAGGGCCTGCCGCGTGCGGAAGCGCTCGATCGTCGTCACACCGCCCAGCTGCTCCAGCCTGCGCACCACGGAGGCGTCCGTCGTGATCCGCGAGGCCAGCCAGGACCCCGCCCGCGCTGCGAGCTGGGCACCGATCCCCAGCACTCCGGTCCGGGGGCCTGCGGGGGCGCTGTAGAGGGAGGCGACGCGCGGCTGGTCCCGCAGGTACGGCGCGATCCGGTCCTCCAGGGTGGGCCTGCGCAGGATGGGCAGCTGTGCGACGGTCAACGCCAGTGCGACCCCCAGGACCAGTCCCATGATGACCGCGACGCTGGGATTGAAGACGTCGACGTGCGACCAGAGCGCCGCACTCATCGCAGCACCCGCGGCTCGGCGGGCAGCCGGCCGATCCGCTTCATCGCCTGGTACGCGCCCAGCGAGATGATCATCCCTGCGCCCAGGAGCATCGTGCCCTGCGCGGTGCTGTAGGCCGCGGCGGCCTCCCCTCGCGTCGCCAGCAGGGCCAGCACGACCCAGGGCGCGGCGACCGCCAAGCGTGCACCGGTGACGGTCCAGCTCTGCCGGGCGGTGAGCTCCGACCGCGTGCGCGCGTCCTCCCGCAGGAACTGGGCCAGCGTCCGCAGCAGCGTGCCCAGCTCCGTTCCGCCCACATCGCGCGTCACCGCCAGGGCCGCGACGATCCTGTCCGCGACGGGGTCCGCGCTCGCCTGCTTGAAGGCGTCGAGCGCGAGCGTCAGCGAGCCTGTCGCCCGGTACTCGTCCTCGAACACCTGGAAGACGGGCCGCAGACCGTCGGGACCGCGGTGCGCCAGGGCGGCCAGGGCCTCGGGCAGGGACATGCCGGCCCGCACGCCGGAGTGCAGGTGGTCGATCGCGTCCGGCCACAGGACACGGCGCTCGACCTCGCGGGACCGGGCCCGCCGGCGGACGATCGCGTAGGGGAGCACGCAGGCGAAGCCCGCGAAGCACAGGCTGATCGGCACGGACGCGGTGAGTGCGTACCCCACCAGCCACACGATGAGACCGGCGCCGGCGCACATGAGCAGCAGATGCGTCGGCGAGACGCGGGGCAGGTCTGCGGCGACGAGGTCGTCGGCCAGCTCGGCGACGAAGCGCGACCGCTCGCGGCGCTTGACCGGCGCCTCCCAGAACGAGGACCAGATGCACAGGAGTCCGGCGGCCAGGACGATGCCCCACAGCGTCGCCATGAGAGTGGTGGTCACGCGGCCTCCAGCAGCGTGTGGAGGTTCTTCCCGATCGCGGCGATGCGGTCACCCAGGTGGCTGAACCCGCGGCCGCGGACCAGCCTGCCGTCCGCGTCCGTCTGGAAGACGGTCTCCAGTTCGACCGTCTCGCCTTCGATTCCGCCGGGGACGGCGACGATCTCCTGGACGCGGCGGGAGCCGTTGCGCAGCAGGGTGAGGTGGACGACCAGGTCGATGCAACCGGCGACGGTGGGCGTGACGAACGACGAGCCGATGTTGGGGCCCGCCAGCAGCGGCAGCGTGCACATCTTCGTGATCGCGCTGCGGGCGGAGTTCGCGTGCACCGACCCCATCGACGGCAGCCCCGCGTTCATGGCGATGAGCATGTCGAAGCTCTCCGCCTCGCGGACCTCGCCCACGATGATCCTGTCCGGCCGCATGCGCAGGGCCTCCTTGACGAGGCGCCGCAGGGCGACCTCGCCCGTCCCCTCGAGGCTGGACTGCCGGCACTGCATCGCGACCCAGTCGCGGGCGGGCACGGACAGCTCGAACACCTCCTCGCAGGTGATGACACGATCGCGGACGGGGATCGACCCGCACAGCGCGCCCAGCATCGTCGTCTTGCCCGCCTGGGTCTGCCCGGACACCAGGACGTTGGCCCCCGCGGCGACGGCGGCATCCAGGAACCGTGCGGCCGCCGGCGTGAGCGAGCCCTTCTCCACGAGGTCGTTCAGACTGCGCGAGTGCGCGATGAACTTGCGGATGTTGATCGCCGGGTGGGTTCGCGTGATGTCCGGCAGAACGATGTGGAGGCGGGAGCCGTCCGGCAGGGAGGCGTCGACGAACGGCGAGGAGAGGTCGACCCGGCGTCCGGTCGTGCGCAGCAGCTGCTCGATGAGCGAGGAGACCTCTGGCTCCGTCAGGACCACCGGCGTCAGTTCGGAGACCCCGTGCCTCGACACGAAGACCGCGTGCGGTCCGTTCACCCAGATCTCTTCGACCGAGGGGTCGTCCAGGAACTGCTGGATCGCCCCGTACCCGGTCAGATCGTCCAGCACGCTGCGGCGGGCCGCGTCCGCATCCGCCAGCAGGGGCAGCGAGCCGGACAGGGTGCGCTCGTCGTAGGAGCGGATCACCTCGTCGATGAGGTCCGCGGTGGGGCGCGCGTCCGACCGCGGATCGATCCCGCGCATGCGGATGAGATCGCGCACCTCAGCACGGATGATCTCCACTGCCTCCATCGGACGGTCCTCTGCTCGCCGGTGAGTCGCCTGACTGTGACCTGAGCCACTCCTGAGAATCACCGTAATGAGAACCATTCGCCAGCGGAAGGGCTCGTCCGTTCTGTGGATAAAGTGGGTTGCGGCGCTCCTGCTTCGACCGGCCCCGCCCGCCTCCTCACTGATCGTTCGTTCTACGATGGCGGCATGACTGCGACTCCCGAGCCCACAGACGCGCCCGGTTTCACAGGCCACGCGCCCACCACCGTCGACCTGCCCGCGGACGAGCCCCAGCGCCTCCGCGGCATCGCCACGGACCTGGGCATCCCCGGCTTCGTCGACATCCACACGCACTTCATGCCGGAGAACGTGCTCACGAAGGTGTGGGACTACTTCGACCACGCGGGGGAGCGCGGCCTGCGTGCCTGGCCCATCGCCTACCGCTGGGACGAGGAGGCGCGTGTCCAGCGCCTGCGCGACATGGGCGTGCGCGCGTTCACGTCGATGCTCTACCCGCACCGTGCCGGGATGGCTGAATGGCTCAACGGCTGGTCCGCGGACTTCGCGGCGCGCACCCCGGACTGCGCCCACACGTCCACGTTCTACCCCGAACCCGAGGCCGCCGACTACACCCGCCGAGCCCTCGAGGCCGGCACGAAGGTCTTCAAGTCCCACATCCAGGTGGGTGGGTACGACCCCGCGGATCCGCTGCTGGACCCGGTCTGGGCCCAGATCGCCGAGGCTGGGGTCCCCGTTGTCATCCACTGCGGCTCCGGCCCGGTGCCGGGGCGGCACACGGGCCTCGAGCCCGTGCGGCAGGTGCTGAGCCGGCACCCCGACCTGGCCCTCGTCATCGCGCACACCGGCACCCCTGAGTACGCGGAGTTCCTGGGGCTCGCCCACGACTACGAACGGGTGTGCGTCGACACGTGCATGACCTTCACCCCGTACGTCGAGGAGACAGCGCCGTTCCCGCCGGAGCTCGTGGGCGACCTGGTCGATCTGCAGGACAAGGTGGTGCTGGGCAGCGACTTCCCCAACATCCCCTACCCCTACTCCGTCCAGATCGACGCGATCCTGGGCCTGGGGCTGGGTGCGGACGTCGAGCGGAAGATCCTCCACGACAACGGAGCACGCCTGCTGGGACTGGACTGAGTCGCGCGGCCGGACACGGCCTCGGCGGAGGTGCTGGCGTCTGACCTGCGACAGCGTCGCGAGCCGCCCCGCGTCCGCACCTGTCGCGGATCGTCACACTCTGGACAGGTGCGAGTCGGCTGTGATCGGCTGGTCGCAGGAGCGGGGCAGGGGCCCCGCGGGCTGACGAAGGAGTTCACAGATGCACTACCACGAGTCCGGAGACTTCGACTACCAGAAGGTGCTGGCGGAGGTCGCGCCCAGCCAGACGAAGGCGTTCGGCGCGTTCGACGCGGCGGTGTTCGACAGGGACGACGAGGTCCTCGACCTGCGGACGAAGGAGCTCATCGCGATCGGGGTCGCCTCGACGACGCAGTGCCCCTACTGCCTGGACGTGCACGTGGGCAATGCGAAGAAGGCCGGCGCCAGCCGCGAGGAGGTGGCCCGCGCCGTGTACGTGGCCGCCGGTCTGCGCGCGGGTGCCGCGTACACGCACGGATTCCTGGCGCACAAGGCGTACGAGCAGGGTGCGGAGCTGGAGCACTTCCATGAGCCCGGCGACCGGTCCTACCTGCGTCCGCTGCGACAGTCCGCAGGCGGTGCGGTCGAGGCGTTCCAGGCGTTCGACGGTGCCGTCTTCGACCCGGCCGACGACGTCCTGAGCGTCCTCACGCGCGAACTCATCGCGATCGCCGTCGCCGCGACGACGCAGTGCCCCTACTGCCTTGCCGGTCACGTCGCGAAGGCGAAGAAGGCGGGCGCGACGGAGGAGCACCTGTCGCGCGCGATCATGATCGCCGCGGCCCTGCGTGCCGGTGCGGCCTTCACGCACGGCTTCCTGGCGCTCAAGCTGTACGACCAGAAGTGAGGCGGCGGGCGCGGCTGCGGGCTGACCCGCGGTCGCGTCCGTGCGGTGCCGTAGTCTAGGGGGACTATGGCCACAGACTTCTCCGCAGAGATCGAATCACTGCAGCGCACCTTCTCCTCCATCCGCGAGGTGTCCGACGTCGACACCCTGCGCAGCGAGGTGGAGGAGCTCACCCATGCCGCCGCCGCGCCGGACCTCTGGGACGACCCGGACGCCGCGCAGAAGGTGACGTCCAAGCTGTCCCACAAGCAGTCCGTCCTGGAGAAGCTCGATCGCTTCGACCAGCGCATCGAGGACGTCGAGCTGCTCGTGTCGATGGGCGAGGACGAGGGCGACCAGGACGCGGTCGACGAGGCCCACGCAGAGATCGAGAAGCTCAAGGGCGAACTGGGCGAGCTGGAGATCTCCACACTGCTGTCCGGCGAGTACGACGAGCGCTCCGCTGTCATCACGGTCCGCGCAGGTGCCGGCGGTGACGACGCGACGGACTTCGCGCAGATGCTCACGCGCATGTACATCCGGTGGGCGGAGAACCGGAAGTACGCGGTCAAGGAGCTCGACACCTCGTACGCGGAGGGCGCGGGCGTCAAGTCCGCGACGATCCAGGTCGACGCCCCCTTCGCCTACGGCACGCTGTCGGTCGAGGCGGGCACGCACCGCCTGGTCCGCATCAGCCCGTTCGACAACCAGGGCCGGCGCCAGACATCGTTCGCCGCTGTCGAGGTCGTCCCGCTCATCGAATCGACGGACCACGTCGACATCGACGAGAACGACCTGCGCATCGACGTGTACCGGTCGTCCGGCCCCGGCGGACAGTCGGTCAACACGACGGACTCCGCGGTCCGCATCACGCACGTGCCCACGGGCGTCGTCGTGAGCATGCAGAACGAGAAGTCGCAGATCCAGAACCGCGCGGCCGCGATGCGCGTCCTCCAGTCCCGCCTGCTGCTGCTCAAGCAGGAGGAGGAGAACGCGCAGAAGAAGGAGCTGGCCGGCGACATCAAGGCCAGCTGGGGCGACCAGATGCGGTCGTACGTGACGCACCCCTACCAGATGGTCAAGGATCTGCGGACGAACCACGAGGTCAACAATCCGTCCGCCGTCTTCGACGGCGACATCGACGGCTTCCTGCAGGCCGGCATCCGGTGGCGCAAGGAGCAGGAGATGGCAGCCGAGGCCGCGGACTGATCCCAGCGCGGCCCAGCCGGCCCAGCCACGGTCTCGGGAGCGGTCACCGCACCCTGGGAGTCCGCTGGACCGACACGCGGGGACGCGGTCGAAAGGTGCCCTGCACGCCCCGGTGACCCCTAGAGTGAGGTGGGACCCGGCGCCCGGTGTGCCGGCCCGCGCCCCGTTGCCGTCCGCCGTCCCCCCAGCCCCGGAGTCTGTGTGATCACGTTCGACAAGGTCACGAAGTCCTACGACCACCGCACCGCACCCGCGCTCGCGGACCTGTCGTTCACCGCGGAGGCGGGGGAGTTCGTGTTCCTGGTGGGGGCCTCGGGATCGGGGAAGTCGACCGTCATCCGCCTGGTCCTGCGCGAGGAGGTGCCCACGCGCGGCCGCATCACGGTCGCCGGCACCCAGACCGCGCGGATGCCCAGCTGGAAGGTGCCCCATCTGCGCCGCGGCATCGGGACCGTGTTCCAGGACTTCCGCCTGCTGCCCAACAAGAACGTGTTCGACAACGTCGCGTTCGCGCTGCACGTCATCGGCAAGTCGCGCGCGGCGATCTCCACACTGGTGCCGGACGTCCTCGAGACCGTGGGCCTCGACGGGAAGCAGAAGCGCTACCCCCATGAGCTGTCCGGCGGCGAGCAGCAGCGCGTCGCGATCGCGCGCGCCGTCGTCAACAAGCCCGGCATCCTGCTGGCGGACGAGCCCACGGGCAACCTCGACCCCGCGACCAGCCAGGACATCATGGACGTCATCAAGCGGATCAACAGCTTCGGCACCACCGTGCTCATGGCGACCCACGACTCGTCGATCGTGAACTCGATGAACCGGCGCGTCATCGAGCTGCGCTCCGGGGAGATGGTCCGCGACGAGGTGGGCGGCTACCGGCCGGAGGTGACCCAGCCGTGAAGACCTCGTTCATCCTGTCGGAGGTGCTGACGGGTCTGCGCCGCAACCTCTCGATGATCATCTCCGTCGTGCTCGTGACGTTCGTGTCGCTGCTGTTCATCGGCTCGGCGGTGCTGCTGCAGATGCAGATCTCCGGGATGAAGGACTACTGGTACGACCGGGTGCAGGTCGCCGTGTTCCTGTGTCCGCCCGACTCCGAGGCCCCCACCTGCGCCGAGGGCGAGGTCACCCAGGAGCAGAAGGACGCGATCGAGGCCGCGCTGTCGTCTCCGGATCTCGAGGACTACGTCGAGGAGGTCCACTTCGAGGACAAGGCGACAGCGCATCGCCTGTTCGAGGAGCAGTTCGAGGGGACCAGCCTCGAGGGCACGGTCCCGGAGGACCAGATGCAGGAGTCGTTCCGCATCCAGCTGGCGGATGCGGAGCAGTACGGGATCATCAGCGAGTACTTCTCCGCGACTCCGGGGGTCGAGGAGGTCGTCGACCAGAACCGGCTGCTGGACCAGCTGTTCCGGATCCTCAACGTCGCCACCGCCGTCGCCGTGGGCATCGCCGCGATCATGACGCTGTGCGCGGTGCTGCTCATCGCGACGACCATCCGCCTGTCCGCGTTCACCCGGCGTCGGGAGACGGGCATCATGCGCCTGGTGGGCGCGTCGAACCTCTTCATCCAGCTGCCGTTCATCCTGGAGGGGATCATCGCCGCTGCCGTGGGCAGTCTGCTGGCGGGCGGAGTCCTGGGCGTGGGCGTACACTTCGGTGTGTCCGGGTGGCTGCAGTCCCGTCTCGCGGGGGTCAGTCTCGTGAACCTGTCCGATGTCGCTCTCGTCACCCCGTTGCTGGTGCTGGTGGGTGTGGTGATGGCCGGCGTCTCGTCCTGGCTCACCCTCCGTCGGTACATGAAGGTGTGATCGTCTCCATGCTGAAGTCTCCTCGCAGCGCGCGCGCCCGGGTCCTCGCGGTGCTCGCGTCCCTCTTCGTGCTCGTGCTGCTGGCGCCCACGTCGCCGGGACTGGCGAATCCGCAGGACGAGAAGTCCTCGGTCGACGAGCGCGTGGAGGAGCTCCAGCGGGAGCACGAGGGGCTCAGCGAGGAGCTGGCCCGCGTCGTGGCGGAGCTGGAGGACGCCGAGGACCGCATGCCGGATGCCGAGGACGCCGTCACCGCCGCGTCCGACGAGCTGGCGGAGGCGGAGCGCAAGGACGAGGAGCTGGCCGCCCGCCTCACCTCCGCGGAGAACGCGGAGAAGGAGCTGCAGACGCAGATCGACGACGGCACCGACCAGATCGAGGACTCGGAGCAGGCGGTCGTGGGCGTGGCCCGGCGGGCCTACCAGAACTCCGGTGTGACCAGCGATCTCGCGATGCTGCTGCAGATGGCGGAGAGTGACAACGGCCTGGACGGCCTCACCCGCGTCGACTCCGCCGTGCGCTCCCAGCAGCGGACGATCACGCAGCTGGGCGAGCAGCGTGCGGCGAACGTGAGCAGCCAGAACCGCCTCGACGCGATCGCGGAGGAGATCTCGGATCTCAAGGACGAGGCCGCCGAGGTCGTGCTCGAGAAGGAGGCCGCGGAGGCCGCCGCTGTGGAGGCGAAGTCGTCCCTGGACGACCTGATCTCTCAGAAGGATTCCGCTGCGCAGACGATCGAGGACAACCAGGCTGCGACCGCGGAGGAGCTGCGGAAGCAGAAGGAGGAGCAGGAGCGACTGGCGGACGAGATCCGCGAGTGGCAGGAGGACAACGGCGACGGGAACCGGACGCTGCCGGGAGACGGGTTCCTCAAGAACCCCGCGCCCGGACATCCGATCACGTCGCAGTACGGATGGCGCACGCACCCCATCTCCGGGACGCGGCGCATGCACACGGGCACGGACTTCGGCGTGCCGTGCGGTCAGCCGGTCTACGCGGCGGCGGACGGAGTGGTGGTCTCCAGCGGCGTCGCGGGAGGCTACGGCAACCGGGTCGTCCTGTCGCATGGGAAGTCGAACGGCGCCAGCATCGCGACGACCTACAACCACAACACGCGGAACGTCGTGCGCGCGGGACAGAGCGTCAGCGAGGGCGACACCGTCGCCATGGCGGGCACGACGGGTTCGTCGACGGGTTGCCACCTGCACTTCGAAGTCATGGTGGACGGGTCGTACGTCGACCCGATGGACTGGATCTCCTGACCTCACGGGCGTCCTCGTCTCACAGTGGGGATCTGATGGCGGGTCATCGCCTCCCCGCGTGGCGGCGCCTGCGGTAGACTGGATCGTTCGCTCAGGGGACCGGTCATCCAGAACGCGCATGACCGGACCATGTGTCAGCCCAGTCAGTCGAGAGGAGGGGCTCGTGCCCAAGGACACCGGACGGAAGTCGATCGCGCGCAATCGGAAGGCGCTGCACGAATATCACATCGAGGACACCTATGAAGCGGGCCTCGTCCTCACCGGCACAGAGGTCAAGTCGCTGCGCGAGGGGCGTGCCAACCTCACGGACGGGTTCGCCCTCATCTTCCAGGGGGAGGCGTGGCTGGAGCACGTGTTCATCCCTGAGTACGCGCAGGGCACGTGGACGAATCATTCGGCGCGCCGGCGTCGCAAGCTGCTGCTGCACAAGCAGGAGATCCTCAAGATCTCGCAGAAGATCAAGGAGTCCGGCAAGACGCTGGTGCCGTTGGAGCTGTACTTCGACGGATCGCGGGTGAAGGTCGAGATCGCGATCGCGAAGGGCAAGAAGGACTGGGACAAGCGTCAGGCCCTGCGTGAGAAGCAGGACAAGCGCGAAGCCGAGCGCGCGATGAAGTCGAGCCTGCGCCGCAGGTGACCCGGACGCCCGCGCGGGCGGCGCGGGAATACGAATGGCTGACGGCGCGTTGCGCGGTGTACAGTGGTTCTTCCGGCTCTGGTCTGGATCAGGGTCGGGAGGTGTCGGGCTCCACTCGGTGGGGCCGATGGCAACTGAATAGGGGGATGATCGGTTTCGACGCCGGCTGTTGAGCCGGGAGAAGCGGGCCGAGAACGCAGAGTCAACTCGTTAATGTCCTCTGCAAACCAATAGGTGCTGAATCCAAGACTCGCACCGATTTCGCCCTCGCTGCCTGATAGCGAGCTGAGCGAATCCGTCAGCCCGGGGTAGCTTCCGCTCCGGATCCTGGCGTCAGCTAGGAAGCCACTGCTGCACGCACATGTCGGGGGTGCGTGCGGGACTTTCACTCGACTCCGTCCGTTGGTCTACGTGTTCGTGCGGTGGCCAGGACCTAAGAAACTCTTCACGGACTGCGCCCGGAGAAGACCCGGCGATTCGTCGACGGACGCGGGTTCGATTCCCGCCATCTCCACAACCCCCTGGACCCCTACGATCCGCATTCCGGTGCGGACCGTAGGGGTCTTCTTCGTGTCCGGATCGGTGCGCGCCCAGGGTCCGCACACGGCACGTGCCGCGACCGGGAACTCCCCCTACATTGCATACCGACGCGTTCCGGCCACCCCGCTGTTCAGCTCCACCGCTCTCGTCGACGGCCTTCCTCGCTCCCGCCGAGCGCTGGTCGCTCCCGTCGTCTCTGCAGCCGTCTCACCGGATCGCCGCAGGCCCCACGGATAGTGTCTCCTCCACATCACGAGCGAGGGGGAGACATGGGCGCAGGAGACATCATGCGAGGACTGCGCCGCGCACTGCGGGGAGACAAGGGCCGGCAGGTGCTCGACCGCGCCGAGGACGCGGCGAGGAGGGCCGCCGGGTCGAAGCATGAGGACAAGATCCGAAAGGCCCGACGGGCCGCGGACAGGGCGATCGGCGGAGACGACGATCCGCGGACGCGTCGATAGATCTGGATGGGGAGACCGGGAACACCCGTCAGATCAGGCACGCCTGATTCACGAATCCGTCGGCTGGCTTTGTGGCCAGCCGACGGCTCTGCATTCAGTCGAGAACCGCCGCTCGACACTCCGAACCCATGACGCGACTCGTCGAACCCGTTGCTCGATTCGCCTACCGCGACGCTCGGCTCACCGCCCCCGCCCCCGCCCCCGTTCCCGGACGCACCTCACCCACCGCGCCCGGCGTGCCCCAGCCCCGCGTCCGCACTAGGTGGTGTCGAGGAGAGTGGGCGGGAGGTCGAGCAGAGCCGCGCGGAAGCGGGAGTGGAAGAGGAGCCGCTGCTGCGGGTCGATGCTGCGGGGCGGCTTCCAAGCTGGCAGCCCGCGGTGGAATCGGGTGGTCCACCCGGTGCGCTCGTGCCAGCGATGGTGGAACGGGCAGACGAGGGTGAGGTTGTCGACGGTGGTCTCGCCACCCTGGGAATAGGGGATCATGTGGTGGGCCTCGCACCAGTGGGGCGGTGCGTTGCAGTCGGGGAATGTGCAGCCCTGGTCGCGGGCGGTGAGGACGGCGATCTGGGTACGGTTGGCGAACCTGCCCTGCGAATGGATTTCGACGGTGCGGCCTTCTCCATCGGCGACGTGGGTGAAGGTCTGTGCCGCGGTGGACCATTTCTCGAGGTCCTTGAGCGTGATGGGCCCACCGAACTGCGTGGCGAGGGTGCGACGCGGATTCGTCAGGTCGTCGGGGGTGGCGGAGACGACGAGTGCGTGGTCGGCACCGTGGAGGACGCGTTCGCGCGTGACGGAGCGCAGCAGGAACGCGAGGCGGTCGTGGCGGGCGACACCGGGAGGGGGTCGATCGATGCCCGGGTTGCATTGGGTGTTGAGGTGCCCGTCCTCGTGGACTCCGTTGCCGAAGTGAGGCGCGTCGCCACCGGTGGTGTGGGACGAAGCGCCGGTGGCGACGCTGTGGGTCGCATCAGTGTGGTCGTTGTAGAACTCGTCGGGGAGGAAGCGCTCGCCGGAGAATGAACCGGCGTCGTCTGCAGCCGCAGAGTCTCCGGCGCCTCGTGCGCCCGCTGCCGCAGTGCCCTCGGAGACTCCCTCGCCCGTGGCTTGGCGAGTAGTGGCTCCCGCTCCGTCATCGGAGACTCCGCCCACTGCGGCGGTGCGGTCCGCAGTGAGGGAACGGACCACGACGGGGATGAGGGCGTCGTCCTTCATCCGTCCCATCAGCAGTGCCTGCAGTGTCGTCCCCGTGGGGGAATCCAACAGGCCGGACAGTTTCCAGTCACCATTGGCCTGCTGATTGAGCGTCACCGTGTACGCCATCGGGTCGGTCTCGTACTGGGGCAGTTTCCCATCGGGGTCGATGTGCTCGATGATGCGCTGGCTGAGCTTCGGGATGTCCTTGACGCGGACCGTGGGGGAGAGGTCGACGAGGGTCTTCTCGATCTGGTGCGCGTGCTGCGCTTTGACGGTGGGCGGCAGGTCGTCGACGGCCTTGCAGAGGGTGCGGGCCTCGTCCGAGGAGAGGCGGCCTTCCGCGAAGTTCCGCGCGATCGCCGGCCGCAGGGGTGCGAGCGGCTCGCCGGTGGTGGAGACGCGGTCGGTGAGGTTGGTGCTGAGCTGGGTCCGACGGCGTGCCTCGTGCGAGGGGATACGGAACTCGCCCTCGAGGAGCTGGACGACGCTGCGGTAGCCGTGCGCGGTGGGATCTCCCACCTGCTCGTAGTGCGCGAGGAGGTCGGTGGAGAGGCGCTCGACGTGCCGACGAGCCTGCTCGAGCGCTTTGAGCCCGGCGAGTGCCTCCTGGGCGCCCAGCGACCGGTGGCCTGCCGCATCGGCGACGACTGTGTCGAGGGTGTCGAGGAGGTCGACGTAATGCGGTGCGCGACCGGAGAGGACGTCACGATCGTGGTGGGAGAAGGCCGTGCGGAAGCGCGGGCCGGGCGCGGGCTCTTCACCCGAACCCTGCGTCCGGTCATGTCCTGGATGCGTCGTCATCGTGTTCACCTCCCGCCGTGGCTGGAGTGGGGATTAGCGGCTTGGCGTCACTGCCGAGCCGAGACGTTCGATTCCGTATGGGAACAGTTTATTCGAACGAGCGCGCGAAAACCAGGGGTGGCGGGAAATTTGTGCCGATCAGGTCCGCTTTCTGTCAATCGGGCACGTTTGTGCTGATGAGGAGGTGCTCACTATGCGTCACAGGATTGTGTGTCGGAGGGCGTCAGTCGCTTTTCTGCGCGTAGAAGGGCTGCCGTCCGCAGGGTCGCAGTCGCCGGTGGCCCACCTGCGCCAGTGGGCGCATCTCGTTCGCGAGGCGACCCACCTGCGTGATGCGACCCACCTCCCACGTGAGAGGCCCTGCCTGCTGCGCAATACTGAGGGGCATGAGTCCCTGGCCCACCCCGGCGTCCCCGCAGCCGTCCCTCTCGCATCGGTGCGATGGCCCTACCCACCCCACCTCAGTCGAGGGCCACGCCGTCACCTGGTCGATCGCCGTCGTCGACCTCGACACCGGACAGCCGCTCCTCACCCATGACGCGGACCGCGTGCTCCCCACCGCCAGCATGGGCAAGGTGCTGCTCCTCCTCGAGGTCCTGAAGCAGGCAGAGGCCGGCCGCCTCGACCTGGCCGCGCCCCTGCCGATCGCCCCCGCCCACGAGGTCGCCGACTCCGGCCTCCTCCACCTCTTCCTCGACCGCACCGTCACCGTCGAGGACGCGTGCCTGCTGGTCGCGGCGGTGAGCGACAACCTCGCGACGAACGCCCTGGCCGACCTCTGCGGACTGGACGCGGTGCGCGCGACGGGAGGGGACCTCGGGCTCGCACACACCGCGTTCCTCGACGCGATCCGCGACGAGCGCGGACCCCAGCACCCATCGGCGCCCTCCTGCGGCAGCGCCCGCGAGCTGGCCCACCTCTTCGCGCTCCTCCACGCCGGGGAGGCCGTCTCGCCGACCGTCTCCGCGCGCGTGCTCGAACTGCTGGCCGCCGGCGCGGACACGTCGATGGTCGCGGGCGGCCTCCACCTCGACCCGCTGGCCCACCGCGACCCGGACGGCGGGGTGCTGCTGCGGCACAAGACCGGTCACGACGCGGGCGTCCGTGCTGATGCCGGCGTCGTCATCGGCCCCGCCGCGGCCCTGTCCTACGCGGTCCTCGCGCAGTGGTCACCGGACGCGGACGCCGGACCCACCCCCGTGCGCGTCGCCGTTGAGGCCCACATGCGAGCCCTGGGCTCTGCGATGCTGGCGCACGTCCTCGACGACTGACGCCGCCGAGGCCGGGGCCGGGTCGGTCTGCCGTCGTCGGCTCCTGCCTCGGGCTTGGTCCTGAACCCAGCTCCGGCCTCGGTCCTGGTTCCCGGCTCCGCCAGTCGCCCGTCGCGGTCGCTCAGGTGACCGCGGCCTCCTCACTTCTGCGCGGCGTCCAGTGCCGCGCGCACGATCGCGTCCGCGTCGATGCCGTGGTGACGGTGGACGTCCGCGATGTCGCCGGACTGGCCGAATTCGCTCACGCCCAGTGCGATGTGGTCGACGCGATTGATCGTCGCCAGGAACGACAGGGAGTGCGGGTGCCCGTCCAGCACCGTCACCATCGGCCGGGCGCGCGAGGCCGGGAACACCTGGTCGAGGATCCAGCTGTTCTCCGCAGTGACCCCGGACCGGCGTGACGCCTGCAGCGCGCGGAACACCAGTCCGGGACTCGTGAGGCAGACGACGTCCACCGGTGTGCCCTGCTGCTCCAGGCGGCCGGCGGCGGCCAGGACCTCCGGCATCATCGCGCCCATGCCCACGAGCGTCGCCTGCGGAGCCTCCGCCGCGCGCAGCAGGTACCCTCCGGCCACCGCCTGCTCGCGCCTGCGCGCCCGTGCTGCGGGGTCCTCGGGCACCGCCGCCAGCGCCTGGTCGATGCCCCGGGTCGACAGGCGCAGGTACGAGGACGCCCCGTCCGGCCGCCCCAGCCGGGAGATCGCGTGCAGGAGGACCCACTCGAGGTCCTGCGCGAAGGCGGGCTCGTACGCCAGCAGCCCCGGCACCTCGATCCCGGTCGACGGCGTCGTGATCGACTGATGGGCGCCGCCTTCCGGAGCGAGTGTCACGCCCGAGGGTGTGCCCACCAGGATCGACTGGCCACCCGCGTACATGCCGAACGTCCAGGGCTCCAGCGCTCGGTTCACGAACGGGTCGTACAGGACTCCGATCGGATACAGCGGCTCGCCCCACCGGCTCCACGTCGCGCCCAGCTCGCCCAGCAGCCCCACGAGGTTCGTCTCCGCGATCCCCAGCTCCATGTGCTGGCCGTGGGCGGACTCGTTCCACTGGAGGATCGTCTCGCGGTCGTCGGCGAACCAGTTGGGCGCCTGCGCGGCGCTCCAGGCGCCCACCTTGTTGACCCAGCCGCCCAGGTTCGTCGTCGACGACACGTCCGGGCTCACGGTCACGACGCGTCGGGCAGTCTCCGGCGACTGGCGGCTCAGGTCCATGAGCGCGCGCCCCAGCGCCGCCTGCGTGGAGGTCGTCCCGCGGTGCGCGCGGCCCAGGTCGAGGGTGAGCGCAGGCGCGGGAGCGGGCGGGTAGTCGGGTCGGCGCAGGCGCTCTGCGGCCCGGGCGACGAGGTCCCCGGCCTCCGTGCCCTCGTCGAAGCGGGTCCACGGCGCGGTCGCATCCTGGCCGTGCAGACGAGCCAGCTCCTCGTACTCCTCCTGGCTCAGCAATGCGGAGTGGTTCTGCGGATGCCCCGAACTGGGCAGGCCGTGCCCCTTGATCGTGTAGGCGATGAGCGCCGTGGGTCGGGTGTCGTCGATGCGGGCGAAGGCGTCCAGCAGGGTGGGGATGTCGTGCCCGCCCAGATTGCGGATCGCCGCCAGCAGCGTCTCGTCGTCGAGGCCGGCGATGAGTTCCCGCAGAGCTTCCGCGCCCTCGCCCGTGCCGGGCAGGCGCTCGCGGACCTCGTCCGCACTGCAGCGCAGCAGCCGCTGGTATTCGGGGTTCGACATCGCGAGGATCCGCTCGCGCAGGTGCGCGCCGCCGGGCCGGGCGAACAGGTCCTCGAGGAGACGACCGAACCGCACGGTGATGACCTGCCAGCCGGCGGCCTCGAACATGGATTCGATGCGGCCCGCGGCGATGTCGGGGACGACGCGGTCCAGCGACTGGCGGTTGAGGTCGATGATCCACACGATCTCGCCCAGGTGCTTGACGGCCGGATCGACGACCGCCTCCCACACCGCGCCCTCGTCCAGCTCCGCATCACCCACCAGTGAGTACTGGCGGCCGCCGCCCACGGGGCGCAGCACGGTGTCGACGTAGCGGCGCGCCATCGCACCCCAGATGGGGGTGGTCGCGCCGATGCCCACGGAACCCGTCGAGTAGTCGGCGGGGACCGGATCCTTCGTCCGGCTGGGGTACGACTGGAGTCCGCCGTACTGGCGCAGCGTCGTGAGGTGCGCTTCGTCGAGGTCGCCCAGCAGGTGGTTGATCGCGTGCCAGACCGGCCCGGCGTGGGGCTTGACACTCACGCGGTCGTCGCGGGTGAGGGTCGTGAACCACAGAGCGGTCATGATCGTGGAGATCGAGGCGCACGACGCCTGGTGGCCGCCCACCTTGAGCCCGGACTCGTTGGGGCGGACCCGGTTGGCGTGGTGGATGATCGACGTCGACAGCCAGAGCACGCGGCGCTGGATCTCGTCGAGGACTGCGGACTGCGAATGCACGGTGGCCTCCGTCTGGCGAGGAGTGTGGGGCCGGTGACTCTCCGGAACGCGGGGAGCGCGGGGGAGGGGCCGACCCGGTGGCGGGGATGGTGCACCGGGCCGGCGGACCGGCCTCTGCGGCTGCCGGCGGTTGTGCCGACGGGGACGAAGAGCTGTCCCGGAGCTGCTGCCGACGGATCTGTCGTGCGCACTGCGGCGAGGATGGTGCCGCTTGAGGACAGACACAACCAGGACACCGCACAACGCTCAAGCGCAGATGGCAACATTGAGCGATATGCTCGAATCCACTGACAGTGGGTGCGCTCGAAGTGATGGAATCGATGCATCGTCGGAACTCCGACGGCGGGGGAGGGGCGTGACCACGTGGCACGCGAGAACGGACCGACCGATGCTGCACGACCGCCGGCGGACATGACGACTGCGCCGGCCCGGCGCGCGGCGGACGCGCTCGACGCGCGTCTCCTGCTGGAGCTCGTGAAGGACCCGCGCGCGACGATCGCCGGCCTGGCGCATCGGCTGTCCGTCGCGCGCAACACCGCGCACGCGCGGGTCAACCGGCTCGAGGCCCAGGCCCTCCACCCGATCGATCACCGCATCGACCCCGCCGCGCTGGGCTACCCGCTGCGCGCTTACATCCTCGCGAACCTCAAGCAGCGCCGGCTCGACGAGGTGGGCGAGGCACTGGCCCAGGTGCCCGAGGTCCTCGAGGTCCTGGGCGTCGCGGGACCCGGCGACACCCTCATCCAGGTGGTCGCACAGGACGCGGACGACCTCTACCGCATCGCCGGGCGGATCCTCGCGATCCCCGGGGTCAAGCGCACGCGCACCTTCCTCGTCATGCGGCACATGGTGCCTTACCGGGCGACCCCGCTGCTCACGCGACTGCGCGATGCGGCGGACCGGCGGCGCGACCCCGCGCGCTGACCCCGCCGACTCGCCGTTCACACCCGCCCGCCGTTCACACCCGCCTGCCGTTCGCGCCCATCCGCCGCCCGCCCGGCGAACCAGCCGTGGAACGCCGCAGGGATGTCGACTAGTCTTCGCAGGAACGGGCCGGTTCCATCCGGTCGCAGGGACGGGTCGACGAGGACCGTGTGAAAGGCCGCCGCACCATGCAGACGTCACGCGCGGCGGGCGAGAGCGTTCTCGCCCGCGAGTACCAGCGCGTCGTCACGCGCGCGTTCAGCACGCTGTCCCAGGCCCAGGAGGACGCCGGGCTGGAGGCGGTCCGCCGCATCGTCTCGGACTCCTGGCAGCGCTCCCTCAGCGCGCTCCCGCCCACCGGCCGCGACAGCGCGCAGGTGGGACTCGACACGGACGAGCTCCGTCGCCTGCGCACGGAGGGCCCGCTGGCCCGCGCCCTCCCCATCGTCCGCCGCCTCCTCATCGAGCCGGCGCGGGACACGGGCCTGGTCGTCGCGATCGGCGACGCGCAGGGCCGCCTGCTCTGGGTCGAGGGCGATCACCAGTCGCTGCGACGCACCGAGTCGATGGGCTTCGCGGTGGGGGCGGACTGGTCGGAGACGGCGATGGGGACCTCGGCGCCGGGGATCGTCGTCGCGACCGGGGCGCCGGCCTCCGTCGCGCAGGCCGAGCACTTCTCTCCCGTCGTCCGCGAGTGGAGCTGCACCGCCGTGCCCCTCGTCGACCCGCATACCCGCGCCCTCATGGGCGTCCTCGACATCACGGGCGGCGACGAGGCCGTCTCGCCGCTCAGCCTCCCGCTCCTCACCGCTGCGGCGGCCGCGATCGAGGCCGAGCTCGCTCAACCCGGTCCGGACCCGGACACCACGACGACCGTCTTCACCGGCGTCTCCTTCGGCGACCGGTCGGCGCCCGTGGACGGCCCGCTGCCGGCTGACCTCCCGCCAGCGGGTGCCACCGCTCCTCTCGACCACACTGCGCCGGAACCCGCCGCCCTGCGGCCCGTCGTGCGGGTGGCCGGATCGGGTGCGCCCACGGTGACTCGCGACGGGCGGGAGCGGCAGATCGGGCTGCGGCACGCGGAGATCCTCACCCTCCTCGACTGGCACGACGACGGTCTCACGGGGCCGCAGCTGGGTGAGATGGCCTACGAGGAGGCGCCCGAGGCCGCGACCGTGCGGGTCGAGATGCACCGGCTGCGGCGGGTGCTGGGGGAGGCCGCCGGCGGAGAGGTCGAGCTGGCGTCGCGACCGTACCGGCTGGTGGGGACTCAGGGCCGGGAGCGGGCGCCGCTCACGGACGCGCGGGCCGCGCACGACGCCCTCACCGACGGCGATGTCGTCACGGCCGTGCGACTGTGCCGAGGTCTGGTGCTGCCGTCGTCGACCGCGCCGGAGATCGAGGTCATCCGCACCGCCCTGGCGACCTCCCTGCGCGAGGCAGTCCTCCAGTTCGCGGACCACGACCTCCTCTGGACGTACCTGCGCCGGCAGGACGCCCAGGACGACCAGGACGCGTGGATGCTGGCACTGCGGCTGCTGCCGGCCGATGACGTGCGCAGAGCCGCCGCCGTCGCTCGCCTCGATGCGATCGACGCGGAGAACGCGGCGGGCTGACTCACTCGCGCAACGGCACATGTGACCTGCGCAACGTTCGTGCAACGGGCCTCGTCCTAGGCTGGAGCCACAGCCCGGCGGGACGGTGACGGACACCCGCTCACCTCGCAGACCCGGCCGGGGCGATCGGACGCACACTGACGTGCAGAAGAAGGAGACAGCCATGGCCGTCTACGCGCAGCCCGGAACATCCGGAGCGCTCGTCGATTTCAAGCCCCGCTACGAGAACTGGATCGGCGGCGAATGGGTGCCCCCGGTCAAGGGCGAGTACTTCGAGAACATCACCCCCGTCACCGGCAAGGTCTTCACGGAGGTCGCCCGCTCCACCGCGGAGGACATCGAGCTCGCCCTCGACGCCGCGCACAAGGCGGCACCCACCTGGAACAAGACCACCCCCGCCGAGCGCGCCCTGCTGCTCAACCGCATCGCCGACCGCCTCGAGGAGAACCTCGAGAAGATGGCCGTCGCAGAGACCTGGGACAACGGCAAGGCCATCCGCGAGCCGCTCGCAGCCGACCTGCCGCTGGCCGTCGACCACTTCCGCTACTTCGCCGGCGCCATCCGCGCGCAGGAGGGCGGCCTCTCTCAGATCGACGAGGACACCGTCGCCTACCACTTCCACGAGCCACTGGGCGTGGTCGGCCAGATCATCCCCTGGAACTTTCCCGTCCTCATGGCCGTCTGGAAGCTGGCACCCGCGCTGGCCGCCGGCAACTGCGTCGTCCTCAAGCCCGCCGAGCAGACACCCGTGTCGATCCTCGTGCTCATCGAGCTGCTGTCCGACATCATCCCGCCCGGCGTGGTCAACATCGTCAACGGCTTCGGCGCGGAGGCCGGCAAGCCGCTGGCCTCGAACAAGCGGATCTCCAAGATCGCGTTCACCGGTGAGACGACCACGGGCCGTCTCATCATGCAGTACGCCTCGCAGAACATCATCCCCGTCACCCTGGAGCTGGGCGGCAAGAGCCCCAACATCTTCTTCGACGACATCGCGCAGGAGAAGGACGCCTTCTACGACAAGGCGCTCGAGGGCTATGCGATGTTCAGCCTCAACCAGGGCGAGGTCTGCACCTGCCCGTCCCGCGCGCTCGTCCAGTCCAGCATGTACGACACCTTCATGGCCGACGCGATCGAACGCGTGCGGGCCACCAAGCAGGGCAACCCGCTGGACACGGACACCCAGATCGGTGCGCAGGCCTCGAACGATCAGTTCGAGAAGATCATGTCCTACCTGGACATCGGCAAGCAGGAGGGCGCGAAGGTCCTCATCGGCGGGGAGAAGACGGACCTGGGCGGCGACCTCAGCGGCGGCTTCTACGTCACCCCCACCGTCTTCGAGGGCACCAACGACATGCGGATCTTCCAGGAGGAGATCTTCGGCCCCGTCGTCGCGACCACGCAGTTCAAGGACTACGACGACGCGATGTCCATCGCCAACGACACCCTCTACGGCCTCGGCGCCGGTGTGTGGGCCCGCAGCGGCACCACCGCCTACCGCGCCGGCCGGCAGATCCAGGCCGGCCGCGTCTGGGTGAACAACTACCACTCCTACCCGGCGCACGCCGCGTTCGGCGGCTACAAGTCCTCGGGCATCGGTCGTGAGAACCACCTCATGATGCTCGACCACTACCAGCAGACGAAGAACCTGCTGGTCAGCTACAGCAACAACGCGCAGGGCTTCTTCTGATCCACACCTAGGAACACCCGCTGTACCAGGGCCGGGCGGTCCTCCGCCCGGCCCTGTGCTGTCCCAAAACCGACCCGAACCGACTCATCCCGACCGGAATCCACACCCCCGCGCACGCGTCTCAGCGTCGAGAACGGCACGCGTGCGCACCACTCGAAGGAGAGAACCATGACCGCCATGCAGGCAGCGATCGTCGAGAAGTTCGGCAACGACATGACCGTGGGCGACTATGAGAAGCCCACTCCCGGCCGCGGCCAGGCGCTGGTGAAGCTCATCGCCTCCGGCGTCTGCCACACGGACCTCCACGCACTCGAGGGCGACTGGCCCGTCAAGCCCAAGCTCCCCCTGGTCCCCGGCCACGAGGGCGTGGGCATCGTCGAGGAGATCGGCGAGGGCGTCACCAACATCGAGGTCGGCCAGATGGTCGGCAACGCGTGGCTGTGGACCGCCTGCGGCGAGTGCGAGCACTGCCGCCAGGGCTGGGAGACGCTCTGCGAGCAGCAGCAGAACGGCGGCTATTCCACGGACGGCTCCTTCGGCGAGTACATGCTCGTCGACGCGCAGTACGCCGCGATCATCCCCGAGGGCTCCGACCCCTACGAGATCGCCCCCGTCCTCTGCGCCGGCGTCACCGTCTACAAGGGGCTGCGCCGCACCGAGGTCCGCCCCGGCCAGTGGGTCGTCATCTCCGGCATCGGCGGGCTGGGCCACATCGCCGTCCAGTACGCCGTCGCCATGGGCATGCGCGTCGTCGCCGTCGACATCGCCGACGACAAGCTGGCACTGGCCAAGAAGCACGGCGCCGAGGTCGTCGTCAACGCGATGGACGGCGACCCTGCCAGCGCCGTCCAGGAGGCCGTGGGCGGCGCCCACGGCGTGCTGGTCACCGCGGTCCACAAGGACGCGTTCGGCCAGGCGATCGGCATGACCCGCCGCGGCGGCACGATCGTGTTCAACGGTCTGCCCCCGGGCGAGTTCCCCGCCCCCATCTTCGATGTCGTCCTCAAGGGCCTCACGATCCGCGGATCGATCGTGGGCACCCGGCAGGACATGGTCGAGGCGCTCGAGTTCTATGCGGCGGGGAAGATCAAGCCCACGTTCTCCAAGCGCCCGCTCGAGGACATCAACGCGGTGTTCGACGAGATGCGCCACGGCAAGATCGACGGTCGCGTCGTCATCGAGTACTGAGCAGTCGTCGAGTACTGCGCCGTGTCCGAGCGCTGAGGAGCGCCGTTCGGCGAGGCTCCCGCGGGATCATCCTGCGGGGGCCTCGCCCTGTCTGCCGTCGGTGCGATGCTGTCGGCGCGATGCAACCGCTGCGATGCCACCGCTGCCGTGCGTCAGGCTCCGTCGCCGCGAGCCCGCAGGCGCTCGAGCACGCGCAGCAGCGCCTCCTCCGTCTGCGGGGCCTCGGACAGCCCGGCCGAGGCGAGTGACGCGTTGTAGTACAGGCCGTCGCCCATGAGTAGGACCGCCATCGCGAGGTCGTCGTCGTGCAGGTCGTCCCGGATGAGCTCGAGCCACTGCCCGCGGATGCGCTGGATGGCGCGAGTCGCGCTCTCCTCCGCACTCATCGCCAGGCGGAACACGGCCAGGAACGTGCGGTCGAACGGGGTGTCGACCTCCGCGGACGAGGTGATGTAGTACGCGGCCGCGCCCTGAGGGGCGTCCCGCATCGTCGTCGAGTCCTGGTCCGTGCGCTCCTGCAGACGCTCCACGAGGCCGTCGACCAGCGCGTTCTTCGAGGGGAAGTGGTAGAGCAGTCCGCCCTTGGACACCTGGGCGCGCGCGGCGACGGCGTCCAGCGTCGTCGAGCGCTCGCCGCCGTCGATGAGCAGGTCCTCGAACGCGTCCAGCAGTCCTTCGCGTGCGGTCGTCATGGGAGCGACCCTATCGGAGACCCCGCGCGGCCCGTGCGCCGCCAGAGCAGTCGCGGCGGCGATCCTCACACCTCCGAGGGCACATACTATACCGACTGGACGGTATAGTGGACGATGCTGAATCCGCGCCTCCGACCGGAGCACTCCCGTGACGACACTGTTCCTCCCCACCACTCAGTCCCGCCTCAGTGCGCCCCGCCGCTGGGCCGCGCTGGCCGTCCTCATGCTGCCGGTGCTCCTGGTGGCGGTGGACAACACGGTCCTGTCCTTCGCGATCCCGGGGATCTCCGCAGCGCTGTCGCCCACCGGCACCCAGCTGCTGTGGATCGTCGACGCGTATCCGCTGGTCCTGGCCGCACTGCTGGTGCCCATGGGCAGCCTGGGCGACGCGGTGGGTCGTCGCCGCCTCCTGCTCATCGGCTCGCTGGGGTTCGCGATCGTGTCCGCGATCGCCGCGTTCGTGCCCACCGCCGGGCTGCTCGTCGCAGCCCGCGCGGGGCTGGGCTTCTTCGGCGCGATGCTCATGCCCGCGACGCTGTCGATCATCCGGAACATCTTCACCGACGCCACCGAGCGCCGCACCGCCATCGCCGTCTGGGCCGCCGGATTCTCCGGCGGGGCCGCGCTGGGCCCGATCGTGGGCGGCTTCCTCCTCGAGCACTTCTGGTGGGGCTCCGTCTTCCTCCTGGCCGTCCCCGTCCTCGTCCCGCTCCTGGTGCTGGGCCTCTGGCTCATCCCGGAGTCGCGCGATCCCCACCCCGGCCCCGTCGACGTCGTGAGCATCGTGCTCGTCATGGCGACGATGACGCCGTTCGTGTGGGCGGTCAAGGACTTCGCGCAGGGCGGGCTGGACGTCGTCCAGCTGCTGGCGTTCGCCGTCGCCGTCACGAGCGGCGTCCTCTTCGTCCGCCGCCAGTTGGCGCGCCCCGTGCCCATGCTGGACGTCCGCCTCTTCACCGTGCCCGCGTTCAGCGGTGCGATCATCGCGAACCTGCTGAGCGTGTTCTCGCTGGTGGGCTTCATGTTCTTCGTGTCCCAGCACCTGCAGCTGGTGAGCGGCCGCACGCCCATGGAGGCGGGTCTCCTGCTGGTGCCCGGTCTGGTCGTCACGATCGCCGCAGGACTGGCCGTTGTGCCCCTCGTCCGCGTCGTGCCGCCCGTCGCGGTCGTGACCGGCGGCCTGCTGCTCAACGCCGTGGGCTACGGGCTCGTGCTGGTGAGCGGGCAGGCGGGCTCCGACCTGGGCCTCCTCGTCGCGTTCGCGATCCTGGGCGCGGGCGTGGGTGCGGCGGAGACGATCTCGAACGACATCATCCTGTCCGCGGTGCCCGCGCAGAAGGCGGGTGCGGCCTCGGCGATCTCGGAGACCGCCTACGAGTCCGGCGCCGTCCTGGGCACCGCTGTGCTGGGCAGCATCCTCACCGCCGCCTACCGGTCCGGCATCGAGGTCCCCGATTCCGTCACCGGGGCGGCCGCGACCACCGCCGGGGAGACCCTGGGCGGCGCCGTCGAGGTCGCCGGCGCACTGCCGGACCCCGTCGCCGAGGCCCTGCTCACCTCCGCCACGCACGCCTTCGATTCCGGCGTGGTCCTGACGTCTGCGATCGGGGCGGGACTCATGGTCGTCGCCGCGGTCGTCGCCGCGGTGGCCCTGCGCCGGCCGGCACCGGCGGCGTGACGGCGGCTCAGCGGCGCAGGCGCGCGTCCCAGGCCTCGAGGACCGGCTGGGGCGTCGGTCGGGAGACGAGGGAGCCCACGAGGTAGGCCACGGCCGAGGCCCCCAGGCCCACGTAGATCGGCGAGTCCGCGAAGATGCCCACGACGATCATCATGACGATCGTCGTGACGGAGCCCGCGATCATGCCCGCCAGCACGCCCACGATCGTGCCGCGGCGGAACACGAGGCCGCCCAGGATCGGGATGAGGAGACCCGCGACGAGGAGGTTGTAGGCGACCGTGAGCGCCTCGACGACACTGGGCATGACACACGCGAGCCCCATGCTCGCGACGCCGAAGGCGGCCAGCCACAGGCGGGAGGCGCGCAGGCGGTCGGGGGATTCGTCGACCCCGCCCAGCTGGGCGGAGGCGTCCTGCTGGGAGTCGGGGCGGCCTCGGCGGTGGGAGAGGTTCTCCACGACGTCCTGACGGAACACGGTCGAGCCGGCGATGAGAGCGCCGGAGGCCGTCGACATGACGGCGGACAGCGCCGCCGCCAGGACGAAGCCGCCCAGCAGCGGCGCCATCGAGTGAGCGACGACGGCGGTGAAGACGTCGTCGCTCACCTCGATGCCGGGGACCAGGACCTGTGCGGCGGTGCCGATGAGGGCGCCGGCGACGGCGTAGAGCAGGCAGTACAGACCGGTCGAGACGCCGCCCCAGCGGGCGACCCCGGGGGAGCGGGCGGTGAAGACGCGCTGCCAGATGTCCTGTCCGATCAGCAGCCCCAGCGTGTAGATGAGGAAGTACGTGAGGATCGTCGAGCCGCCGATGCCCACGGGGTCGAACGCCTGGGGACCCAGCGCCGCGCTGATGCCGGAGAAGCCGCCCGCCTGCGTGAGGACGATGGGCAGGAGGATGAGGAAGATGCCGATCGTCTGGATGATGAACTGCACGAAGTCCGTCAGCGTGATCGACCACATCCCGCCCAGCAGCGAGTAGACGACGACGACGGAGCCGCCCAGCAGGATCGCCGGCACCCGGTCGATGCCCAGCAGCGCGTGGAAGATGCTGCCGTAGGCGACGGTCGAGGTCGTCGCGATCATGAGGCCGTACGCGGACATGATGAGGCCGGACACGGTGCGCGAGCCGCGGCCGTAGCGCAGCTCCAGCATCTGCGAGACGGTGTAGATCTCCAGCCGCTGGATCGTGGGCGCGAAGAAGAGGCTGAGCGCGAGGATGCCCAGACCGATGCAGGCGACGAGCCACAGACCGGACAGGCCGAACTCGTAGCCCAGGCCCACCCCTCCCACGGTCGAGGCGCCGCCCAGGACGACCGCCGCGAGCGTGCCCGTGTAGAGCATCGGGCCCAGGCGACGGCCGGCGACGAGGTAGTCCTCCTGGGTGCGGGCGCGACGCATGCCCCACACTCCGAATCCGATCATCGCGAGCAGGTAGAGGAGGACGACGGCGATGTCCACGGGGGACTCCATTCAGGGGTGGGAGGGGAAGGCGGGCGGCGGGTGCGGGGTCGGGTGACCCTCTGCCCCCGGTCAGGCGAACCCGTCGCGGACGTGGATGAGGGTCGGGCGGTCCGCGGCGAGTGCCGTCCGGACGAGGTCCGGCAGCAGGTCTTCGACGGCGGCGGCGTCGACCGTCGCCCCGTGCGCCCCCATCGACTGCGCGAGCAGGGCGAAGTCCGGGCGGTGGAGGCGGACGGCGAACGGCTCGATGTCGCGCTCGACCATCTGGTGCTCGATCTCCTCGTAGCCGCCGTTGTCGATGATGACGAAGGGGATCGGGAGGCCCAGCTCGACGGCGGTGACGATCTCCTGGATGGAGAACATCGCGGCGCCGTCCCCCACGATGCACGCGACGGGCCGGTGCGGTGCGGCCAGGCGCCCGCCGATCGCGGCGGGGATCCCGTAGCCCAGCGTCGCGAAGCCCGGCATGTACAGCAGCTGGTCGGGGGTGCGGGCGATGAGCGCGTGGACGGACCCGTCGTACGTGACGCGGGACGAGTCCCCGGCGATCACGACGTCCGGGCCGGCCGCCTCCTGGACGAGGCGCGTGACGCGGGCGCCGATCGCGGTGCCGTCGAACTCCTGGGCGACGGCCTCGCGGGTCGCCGCCGCGCGGGAGGCGCCGGGGGAGCGGGACGCTCCGACCGCGGTGCCGGCGGCCGAGGTGCCGGAGGAGCCGGTCCCCGAGGCGCTCGCAGACGTGACCGGTGTGTGGGCGTCCAGGCGGGAGAGCAGGCCGTCGACGCAGGCCTGCGCATCGCCCAGCAGCAGCACGTGTCCGCGCAGGTTCTTGTGCAGCTGGTCCGGGTCGATGTCGCAGCGGATGACGGTCTGCGGCCGGTCGTCCGAGGCGGCGGATCCCGCGGTGTCCTCCTGGACGCCGATGAGGCCGCCCCACAGATCCGAGTCCGCGATCTCCGTGCCCAGGACCAGGAGCACGTCGGCCTCGCGCGAGGCCTGCTGCACCGCAGGCCACCGCACGTCCGCACCCAGGGACAGCGGATCCGTCTCGTCGAGGATCCCCTTGCCGTTCGCGGTCGTCGCGACCGGTGCGTCCAACAGCCGGGCGAGCTCCGTGATCCGCGCGGACGCGGCCCGGGCGCCGCCGCCCGCGATGATGAGGGGGCGGACGGAGCCGGCCAGGGCCTCGGCGGCGGTGCCGAGTGCGCCCGCGTCCAGGGGACGCGGACGGGCAGGCACCGGGGCGGGGGCCGTGCCGGACCACCCGCCCTCCAGCACGTCCAGCGGCACCTCGATGTGGACGGGGCCGGGCCGGGAGCTGCCGAAGAGGGCGAAGGCGTCCGCGACGGCCTGGGCCGCGCCCTCCGCCGTGCGGGTGCGATGGGCGGCGACCAGCAGGTGACTGAGCGCGCCCGAGGAGTCCTTCGTCTCGTGGAGCATCCCCACGTCCGCGCGCTCCAGGCCGGTGGGCACGCCGGGCGACAGGATCAGCATGGGACGGGACTCCGCATACGCCGTCGCGGCAGCCGTGATGACGTTCGTGAGCCCCGGGCCGGAGGTCGTGATGACCACCCCGGGCTTCCCGGAGACGACGAAGTAGGCGTCCGCCGCGTAGCCGGCACCCTGCTCGTGGCGCGGCGTGATCGCGCGGATCCCGCACGCGTGCAGGTGACGGTAGAACTCGAGGTTGTGGGTGCCCGGGATGCCGAAGACGGTGTCGACGCCGTGGGCCGCCAGGGTCGCGACGACGGCCAGACCGCCGTTCGAGGGGCTGTTGGAGTGCGGCGCGGTCATCGGGTGCCTCCTGCGGGGTCGGACGTGCCCAGGTGCTGCGCGACGGGTCCGGCGACCTGCGTGCGGCCGGCGGCGTCGCCGGCCCACAGGGAGAGGATCTCGTATCCCAGCTGCGCGGCGGCCAGTCCGGTGATCTCCGCGTGGTCGTACGCCGGGGCGACCTCGACGATCTCCGCCCCCACGATGGAGAGGCCGGCCAGTCCGCGGACGGCGTTGAGCAGCTCGCGGTTCGTGAGACCGCCGGTCTCCGGGGTGCCCGTGCCGGGGGCGGCGGCGGGGTCGAGGACGTCGATGTCGATCGACAGGTAGACCGGTGCGTCGCCCAGGCGCCGGCGGATCCGCTGGACGATGTCCGGCAGCGGCTGGAACTGGAAGTCATCGGACCGGATGATCTGGAAGCCCAGGACGCCGTCCGCCTCGAGGTCCTCTGCACCGTAGAGGGGCCCGCGGATCCCCGCGTGCAGGCAGCGCTCCAGGTCCAGGAGTCCCTCCTCGCTGGCGCGGCGGAACGGGGTGCCGTGCGTATACGGCGCCCCCATGTACGTGTCCCACGTGTCGAGGTGGGCGTCGAAGTGCAGGACGGCGATCGGGCCGTGCGTGCGGTGCAGGCTGCGCAGGTTGGGCAGAGCCAGGGTGTGGTCGCCGCCCAGCGTCAGCAGGCGGGAGCCGTCCGCGCGCAGGGCGTCCGCATTCTGCTCGACGGTGGCGATCGCCTCCTCGATGTCGAACGGGTTGACGCCCAGGTTGCCGCAGTCGGCCACCTGCTGTGCGGCGAACGGATGGACGTCGACGGCCTGGTTGTACGGGCGCAGCAGCTTCGAGGACATCCGGATGTGGTCGGGACCGAATCGAGCGCCCGGCCGGTAGCTCACGCCCGCGTCGAACGGCACGCCGACGATCTTGACGTCGATGTCCTCGCCGGGTCGCTGGGACTGCACCTCGTCCAGGCGGGGCAGCAGGCCGAAGGTCGGGGCACCGGCGAAGCGGGGTGTCGCGCTGTAGTCCGCGGGGCCCAGGGGGCCGGCTGCGGGGGAGGGCTGATCGGGTGACATGGGGGGTTCTCCCTCAGGGTCGGAGTGTGCGGGGCGGTGGGGTGCCGTCAGTGCTTGGACGGACGGGCCTCGCCCTGCAACCGGGGGTGCTCGGCCAGGAAGGTGCGGCTGAGTTCGAGCACGCGCTCGAGCGCCTCGTCCGGACCCACGCTGATGCGGACGCCGGCGCCCAGATTGCGCACGGCCAGGGCCTGCCGGCTGGCGGCCAGCTCAAAGGCGTCGGACAGGTCGCCCAGCGGCAGCCAGACGAAGTTCCCCTGCGCCTGCGGCACCGTCCACCCCTGATCGCGCAGGGCCGCGGCGAAGTCGTCGCGGACGGCGGCGATCTCCCGGGCCCGTGCCAGGACCTCGTCGTGGTGATCGAGGGACACAGCGGCCGCCCGCTGGCTGGGCTGCGTGACGCCGAACGGGATGACGGCCTTGAGGAGTCCGGCGATGACGTCCTCGTGCGCGATCGCGTAGCCCACGCGCAGTCCGGCCAGGCCGTGGGCCTTGGAGAACGTGCGGGCCAGCACCAGGTTGGGGTGCTCGTCCAGCAGCTCGATGCCGCGCGCCGCCTGCGGGTCCGTCGCGAACTCCCAGTACGCCTCGTCGAGGACGACCAGCACGTGGGAGGGGACCGCGTCGAGGAGGCCCACCAGCTCGTCCTGGGTGAGGACCGGTCCGGTGGGGTTGTTGGGCGAGCAGAGGAAGACGATGCCCGTCGCGGGCGTCACGGCGCTGATCATCGCCGCGAGGTCGTGACGACCGTCGGCCTGCAGCGGCACCTCGTGGCGCTTCGCCCCGGCCAGGCCGGTGACCTGCGGATACATCTCGAACGACGGCCAGGGGTAGACGGCCTCGGTCCGGTTGTCCGACGTGATCTGGGTGAGCGCGACCAGCAGCTCCGAGGCACCCGCCGTCACGATCGTGCGGTCGGGGGAGACGCCGAAGACCTCGCCGATCCGCTTCCGCAGCGCGACCGCCGCGTCATCGGGGTAGCGCGTCGGCAGGTCGCCCGGCTGCGCGAGGGCCTCGAGGACCGCCGGCAGCGGGTCGAGGTGGTTCTCGTTGGAGGACAGCCGGTAGGGCGTCAGCCCCGGCACCTCCTCCGGCGCACGGCCGGGGACGTACGGGGGGAACGTCTGGAGTTCGGCGCGCAGCCGAGCGGAGTCGCGTATCACCATACGGACATGGTGGCACACCGCGGAGGGCGGTCACCAGGGCTTGGAGCCCGGCTCCCGCACGCCGGAGCCCGAACCGCCGCCGTTGCTCTCCGAATGGCGCTGCTCCGACTCCCGCCGACGCTCCTCGAGCTCCTCGAGGCGCTCGTCCGCCTCCTCGTCCGACTCGCCGGACTGGGGCTCCTCGCCACCGGAACCGCCCTGCTCCTGGCCGTCGTCGTCCCCGGAGGACCCGCCGCTCTGACCGCCGCCGCCGGACTGCTGCCCCTCGCCCTCGCCGGAGGATTCGCCGTCGTCCGAGCCCTCGTCGCCCTCACCGGGCTCCTGCGGATTGTTCATCTGCTCCTGCGACTCGCCCACGCGCTCCTCCTGCTGGGACATCCGCTCATCCGTGCTGGAACCGGAGGGGCGGCACTCCTCCGGCGCGTCCGCGAGCGTCGCGGTGGCCGCGTCGTAGCGCTCGTTCGCCGCATCCGTGTCCTCCGCATCGCGGAAGTCGTCGCCCTGCCTCTCCTGGACGAGGGCGAGGTTGATGCGGACCGCGCACTCGTCGACCGGGGGAGCCGTCGACAGCGCGGTCGTGAGCTCCGTCTCCGCCGTGTCGAGGTCGCCGTCCGCCGCACGGGCGGTGCCGATCGCGAAGTGGCCCTTGTGGTCCTCGAACGGACTCATCGTGAGGAAGCGCTGCGCGGCCGCCTCGGAGCCCGCGTAGTCCCCGTCGTCGAAGCGGTTGGAGGAGCTCACCAGCTGCCAGTGGGTGAGCCCCGTCCACCCGGCCACCAGCAGCAGGAGGAGGACGACGAGCCCGGTGACCACGTGCCGGATCCGCAGCCTCCTGCGGGGGCCGGGGGCGGCCTCGGCGGGAGTCTCCGGCGGCACCGCCGTCTCTGCGGGGATCGTCGTGTCCGTGCTCATGCGCCCCTCCGGGTGGTGCTGAGGAATCCGAGGCCGCGGATGCGGCGGGCGGCCAGCACGCCCTCGACCGCCAGCCACACGACGACGGGGATGAAGAGGACCCACGTGAACTCGGACACCGCCTGGGTCGTCTCGTCCTTCTCCTGGACGATCCGCTCGACGTCCGGGAAGTCGTAGTCGGCCGGCGCCCCCGCGGTGCGGTGGACGTAGTCGACGCCCATGTCGTCCGCGATCCGCTGGAGGTTGCCCTCGTCGATCGTCGAGACCGCATCGCTGCGGGTCTCCGGGTCCTGGATGTACTCCGCCTCCTGGTCCGACCAGTAGCCGTACGTCTCCTGCATCCGGCCGCCGCCCTCGGTGCCGTAGCCCCAGACCGCACCGCCGTCGATGAGCCTCCCCACCTCCGCCATCGACTCCGGCTCCGCGCCGCTGGTCTGCTCGCCGTCGCCCACGTAGAACACGAGGCGCGCGCTGTCCGGGCGGGACTCCTGGGACTTCTCCAGCCGTTCGACCAGATGGTCGCGGGCGGAGGTGACCGAGCTGCCGGACGAGTACAGGGTGACCTCCGGGCTCAGCACGTCCAGTGCGGACCGCATCGCGGAGTCGTCCGTGGTGAGCGGCAGCACCGTCTGGCTGGAGGCGGCGAAGGTGATGAGCGAGAAGCGGGCATCCGGGGCCTGCTCGACGAGGCGGGTGACGTCCTCGGAGACGCCCTGGAGTCGGGGTGCGTCCCCGTCCCAGTCCTCGGCGGCCATCGACGCCGTCACGTCGACGACGACGAAGACGTCCAGTGCCGCCTCGTTCCTCTCCGTGACGGCGGTGACGGGCGTGCCGGGCCGGGTGAAGGCGAGTGCGAGGACCACGACGGCGGCCGCGCGGACCAGCCAGTGGATGCGGCGCTCCGCGGTGAGGACGGCCAGCGTGAGGCAGCCGGCGACCACGAGGACCGTCACGGGGATGAGGACCGCCCACGGCAGGAGCGGGTTGAAGACCAGATCGTTCACAGGCGCAGCCTCCAGACCAGGACGAGCAGTGCCAGCACGCCGATGCCCGTGCCCGCCAGCGGCAGGACGGGGCGGTCGTGGAAGAGCGTGACCAGCCGACCGTCGGTCAGAGCGGCCTCCGTCGCCTGCACGGATGTGACGATGCGATCGACCGCCCGCGCGTCGGACATCGAGTGGAACTCGCCCTCCGTCGTCTCCGCCGCCGCCTCCAGCTCCTCGAGCGGGGCGGGGAAGTAGTACCGGGACGGCGCCAGCGCGTACACGCGCACCCCGCGCTCCACGGCGTGGTCCGCCGCCTCCGGCATCGTGAAGAGGGGCTCGCCGGCCAGTTCGTTGTCCGTCGCGAGGATGATCGAGCGCGACCGTTCCTCCTCGTCCAGCCGGTCGAAGGACTCGACGCAGTTGACGAGGCCGTCCCCGATGAGCGACGACCCGGTCACGACCGGCGGCTGGGTGGGCGCGATGAAGTCGAGCCCCTCCGTCCCGTAGCTCGTGAAGCCGGCGTGGGCGTCCTCCAGGAACTCCTTGGCCATGTCGTAGTCGTCCGTCAGCGGGAACACGGTCACGCCGGTGGCGTTGAAGATCGACATGCCGATCCGCTCGCCGTCGAACGAGTCGATCATCTCGATGTAGGACTCGAGGATCTCCGCGTCGTAGGTGATCATCGACCCGGACACGTCGAGGCACAGCATCACGTCGCGCAGGTGCCGCTTGGGGCTGATCGTCTCCTGCACCGTGGGGCGGGCGACGCCGGCCAGCGCGAACACGGCGGTGAGCGCCAGCACCGCCAGGCCCGCGAGGCTGCCCAGCAGCAGACGCCGCCGGGCGCGGACGTAGGCCGGCAGCGCCGTGAGGCGGGACAGGTACGCGACGGGGGTGCGGCCTCGGCTGCGGGCCGGGAGCAGGAAGGCGACCAGCACGGCGGCCAGCGCCAGCACGGCCAGCGCGATCGCCAGCCACAGCATGGGTGTCGTCACCATCGGGTGATCACCTCCCGCGCGACCTCCAGCTCACGGGCGGCCGTCTCCGGGACATCGCGCTCGAACTCCGCGGCATAGAGGCGCGCGACACCGTCCGCCAGCGGCGCCAGGCCCGCTTCCCGCATCTCTCGCTGGGTCATGTGCTTCGCCTTCGCCCCCCACGCCTCCGCCGCGAAGTCCCGCAGCAGCGCGCTCAGTTCCTGTGCCGTCGTCTTCGTCGTGAGGTCACCCGCGCGGTAGCGGGACTCGATGTCGTCGATGAGGCCCCGGTAGCGCGTCCGGACGTGCACCGGGACCGCGCGGACCCCGTCGGCGCGGCCGCGCAGGTGGCCGATGAGCGGGAGGAACCCGATCAGGACGGCCAGCAGGACGCCCAGGACCGTGAAGACCAGCCACAGGTCGGCCGCGTGCAGGGGCGGGATCAGCTCATCGGGCACGGCGGTGCCTCTCCGCTGCGCGGTGGATGGCCGGCAGCGCCTGCGCCGAAGCCCCCACTCGTTCCGTGACGATGCCCGCCGCCCGCAGGACCCGGGCCGTGTTCTCCCGCCGCGCCGTCTCTGCGGCCGCGTAATCGCGGGCCACGGCGGCGTCCTTCGCCAGCAGGCGGGGGACCGAGGCGCCCGCGCGCACCGTGCCCGCGGCCGTGCCGGCCAGCGTCGCGGCGACGTCGAACGGGACGTCCCCGTCGGCCGCGAGGGCCAGCGGGTCCGCCTCCGTGATCGTGAGCCACAGCAGTTCGTGGTGCGAGGACGCCTTGCGCAGCAGGCGCAGGTGCGCGTCCGTCACGTCGATCTCGTCGCTGATGACGATGACGAGGTGGCGGCGGCGCAGGCGGGAGCTCATCCAGTCGAGGTGGTCGATGACGGTCGAGGAGTCCTGCGTGCCGCGGTGGGCGAGGATCCGGCGCAGCAGGTGCTCCAGGCCCGCCTCGCTGGACTCCGGCCTCGTCATGCGGGTGCGGTGGCCGTCGCTGGCGATGAGGCAGACCTCGTCGCCGCCGCGCACCGCGAACCAGCCGGCCATCCCGGCCAGGAGGATCGCGAGGTCGCGCTTCGACTCGCCGCCGGTCGCCGCGGCGTCCATCGAGCGGCCGGTCGCGACGACGAGGGCCAGACGCAGGCGCCGGTGGTCCGTGTAGCGCTTGACGAGCGGCACGCTGTGGCGGGCCGAGGCCTTCCAGTCGATGTCGCGGATCTCGTCGCCGTCCACGTACTCGCGCAGGTCGTCGAAGTCGAGGGACTGGCCGTGGAAGACGGAGGCCCAGCCGCCGTCCAGCAGGCTGGCGACGCGCCGATGGGTGTGGAGGGTGAGGCGTGTGCGGATCCGGGTGAGGAGCGCTGCCATCAGGGAGTCCTCACGCGACCCAGGATCTCTGCGACCAGCTGGGAGGTGGACACGCCCTCCGCGACTCCCTCGAAGGTGAGCGCGATGCGATGCCCCAGGACGCGCTGGGCCAGGTCCTTCACGTCCTCCGGGATGACGTAGTTGCGTCCGCGGATGAGCGCGAGCGCGCGCGAGGCGCGGGTGAAGGCGATCGAGGCGCGCGGCGAGGCGCCGGCCTCGATGAGGCTGCCCCGCGGGCCGATGACGCGGTCCGCGGCGCGCGTCGCCCACACCAGTTCGACGATGTACCGGCTGATCGCGGGGTCGATGTAGATGTTCCGCGCGGACTCCTGCATGCTGCGCAGCTCCTCGATCGTGCAGGCGGGCTCCGGCTTCGACTCGAAGACACCCCGGTCCATGCGGCTGAGGATCTCGAGCTCCTCCTCCGGCGTGGGATAGCCCAGCACGTCCTTGAGCATGAAGCGGTCCAGCTGGGCCTCCGGCAGCGGGTACGTGCCCTCCTGCTCGATGGGGTTCTGCGTCGCCATGACGAGGAACGGAGCCGGCAGGTCGTAGCGGTGGCCGCCGATCGTGGTCTGGCGCTCCTGCATCGCCTCCAGCATCGCGGACTGGGTCTTCGCGCTGGAGCGGTTGATCTCGTCGAGGAGGACGAGGTGGGCGTGCACCGGTCCCAGGCGGGTGTCGAACTCCCCGGTCGCGGAGTTGTAGATCTGCGTGCCGATGATGTCGCTGGGCAGCAGGTCAGGTGTGCACTGGATGCGCGCGAACGAGGCGGACACGGCGCCGGACAGTGCGGAGGCGGCCGTGGTCTTCGCCAGGCCGGGGACGCTCTCCAGCAGCAGGTGGCCCTCCGTCAGGAGGCCGATGATGAGGGACTCGCGCAGGCGGGCCTGCCCGACGACGAACGTGTCCAGGTACGACTGGACGCGGGTGAGGATCTCTGCCGCAGTGGTGATCTCACGGGTGTTCGCCGTGGACGGCTGGTGCGCGGTCATGCTGTGGTCTCCTCCGTGGGGCGGGCGGCGCGTGTGTCCGGGTTCCTGCCTCCACGGTATCCGGGGGCGCGGACGCTGGGCGCCTCCGTGTGTGGCGGTTCGGGAACAGGGGGTGAGGATGCACACCCCAAGGAATTTTCCCCTGTGGACGAGAGGCCCCGGCCTGGGGACGGGTGGGGGTGGACGGTGGGGACTTCCGGGCGGGTCGGACCGCGACTTCCCCGTGGCCCCGCGCCGGGCGAACGACACGGGTGTCGTTCACACCCTGTGGAGAAGCCGGAACCCGCTCTGCACACGGTGTGCACGACACGCGCGGGAGGCGCGAACCACACTGGCGTAACACAACAGCTGGGGGTATCGTGGACTGCGAACACAACATCTAGTGGTCGGGTGGCCTCGCGCGTCGAACGCCGCCCGGCGGACCGGAACAGACCAGAAGGACGGATACCCCTCATGATCACGGTGTACACGAAGCCCGCCTGCGTCCAGTGCAACGCGACCTTCCGCGCTCTCGATTCGCGCGGCATCGAGTACCGCACGGTCGACCTCAGCAAGGACCCGAACGCCCTCGACGTCGTCAAGGCCATGGGGTACATGCAGGCTCCCGTCGTCGTGACGGAGAACGACCACTGGTCGGGCTTCCGCCCGGACAAGATCGGCTCCCTCGACCAGTCGACGGGCGCCGCGACCTCCGTGGCCTGAGTGGGGAGCGGGTCGTGCTCGTCGTCTACTACTCGAGTCCGTCCGAGTTCACCCACCGCTTCGTCCAGAAGCTGCAGCACCCGTCGCTGCGTCTGCCGCTCGTGACGAAGGACCCCACCCCGCTGGTCGATGAGCCGTTCGTGCTCATCACCCCCACATTCGGCGCCGGCATCAACCGCGGTTCGGTGCCCAAGCAGGTCATCAAGTTCCTCAACGTCAAGGACAACCGCGATCGGATCGTGGGGGTCATCGGCGCGGGGAACACGAACTTCGGCGAGGACTACTGCCGGGCGGCCCACATCGTGGCCGGCAAGTGCGGTGTGCCCGTCCTCTACCGCTTCGAGCTCCTCGGGATGCCCGAGGACGCCGACAACGTCAACAAGGGATTGGACCAACTGTGTCTAGCATCAGCGTAAGCAAGGACATCGAGGCGATCATCCGTGAGGAGACCGATCTCGACTATCACGCCCTCAACGCCATGCTCAATCTGTACGATGCGGACGGTCGCATCCAGTTCGAGCGTGATCGTCAGGCTGCGCGTCAGTACTTCCTCCAGCACGTCAACACGAACACCGTCTTCTTCCACGATCTGAAGGAGAAGCTGGACTACCTCGTGGAGAACGACTACTACGAGAAGGAGGTGCTGGACCAGTACTCCTTCGACTTCATCCAGCGCCTGTCCGACTTCGCGTACTCGAAGAAGTTCCGCTTCCAGACGTTCCTGGGCGCCTTCAAGTACTACACGTCCTACACGCTCAAGACCTTCGACGGGAAGCGCTACCTCGAGCGCTTCGAGGACCGCGTCGTCATGGTCGCGCTGTTCCTGGCGCGCGGTGACGAGACGCTCGCGATGCAGTTGGTCGAGGAGATCATCACCGGCCGCTTCCAGCCGGCGACCCCCACGTTCCTCAACGCGGGCAAGAAGCAGCGCGGCGAGCTCGTCTCCTGCTTCCTCCTGCGGATCGAGGACAACATGGAGTCGATCGGGCGGTCCATCAACTCCGCCCTGCAGCTGTCCAAGCGCGGCGGCGGTGTCGCGTTCTCGCTCACGAACATCCGTGAGCACGGCGCGCCCATCAAGAAGATCGAGAACCAGTCGTCCGGCGTCATTCCCGTCATGAAGCTGCTGGAGGACTCCTTCTCCTACGCGAACCAGCTGGGTGCCCGTCAGGGCGCCGGTGCCGTCTACCTGAACGCGCACCACCCGGACATCAACCGGTTCCTCGACACGAAGCGCGAGAACGCTGACGAGAAGATCCGGATCAAGACCCTGTCCCTGGGCGTCGTGGTCCCGGACATCACGTTCGAACTGGCGAAGCGCAACGAGGACATGTACCTCTTCAGCCCGTACGACGTGGAGCGCGTCTACGGCGTGCCGTTCACGGAGATCTCCGTGACGGAGAAGTACTACGAGATGGTCGACGACGCGCGGATCTCCAAGTCGAAGATCAGCGCCCGCGAGTTCTTCCAGACGCTGGCGGAGATCCAGTTCGAGTCCGGCTACCCGTACATCATGTTCGAGGACACGGTGAACCGGGCGAATCCGATCGACGGTCGGATCACGATGTCGAACCTGTGCTCGGAGATCCTGCAGGTGTCGGAGCCCAGCGCCTACGACGCGGATCTGGGATACGAAGCGATCGGCAAGGACATCTCCTGCAACCTGGGCTCGCTCAACATCGCGCTCACGATGGACTCGGACGACTTCGGCCGCACCATCGAGACGGCGATCCGCGGCCTGACCGCCGTGTCCGACACCTCGGACATCCAGTCCGTGCCGTCGATCGCGCGCGGCAACGACATGAGCCACGCGATCGGCCTGGGCCAGATGAACCTCCACGGCTTCCTCGCCCGCGAGCGGATCCACTACGGCTCCGACGAGGGCCTGGATTTCACGAACATGTACTTCTACACCGTGACCTACCACGCGGTGCGGGCGTCGATGGAGATCGCGAAGGAGCGCGGGCGCACGTTCGCCGGCTTCGAGCGCTCGAAGTACGCGACCGGCGAGTACTTCGACAAGTACACGGAGCAGGAGTGGGCGCCGCGCACGGAGCGCATCGGAAAGTTGTTCGAGGACATGGGCGTCGCGATCCCCACGCAGGACGACTGGCGGCAGCTGAAGGCCGACGTGGCCGAGCACGGCATCTACAACCAGAACCTGCAGGCCGTTCCGCCCACCGGGTCGATCTCGTACATCAACAACTCGACCTCGTCGATCCACCCGGTCGCCTCGAAGATCGAGATCCGCAAGGAGGGCAAGCTGGGTCGTGTGTACTACCCGGCTCCCTTCATGTCGAACGACAACCTGGAGTACTACCAGGACGCGTACGAGATCGGCTACGAGAAGATCATCGACACGTACGCGGAGGCGACGCAGCACGTCGATCAGGGCCTGTCGCTCACGCTGTTCTTCATGGACACGGCGACGACGCGCGACATCAACAAGGCTCAGATCTACGCGTGGCGCAAGGGGATCAAGACGATCTACTACATCCGCCTGCGTCAGCTGGCGCTCGAGGGGACCGAGGTCGAGGGCTGCGTCTCGTGCATGCTCTGACCCACTGCCCGCACACGGATTCCGAGGAGAATGCATGACTGAGACGAAGCAGACTGTCTCGCCGATCGACCCGATCAACTGGAATCGGATCCAGGACGACGTCGACGCGGAGGTCTGGGACCGGCTCACCGCCAACTTCTGGCTGCCGGAGAAGGTGCCGCTCAGCAACGACGTCCAGTCGTGGTCGTCGCTGACGGAGCCGGAGAAGCTCCTGACGATGCGCGTGTTCACCGGCCTCACCCTCCTGGACACGATCCAGGGGACGGTGGGTGCGGTGTCGCTCATCCCGGACGCGCTGACCCCGCACGAGGAGGCGGTCTACACGAACATCGCGTTCATGGAGTCCGTGCACGCGAAGTCGTACTCCTCGATCTTCTCCACGCTCGCCAGCACGAAGGAGATCGACGAGGCCTTCCGGTGGTCGGCGGAGAACCAGAACCTGCAGAAGAAGGCGCAGGTCATCGTCGAGCACTACGAGGGCGACAACCCGCACAAGCGCAAGATCGCCTCCGTGATCCTCGAGTCCTTCCTGTTCTACTCCGGGTTCTACCTGCCGATGCATTGGTCGTCCCGGGCCCGCCTCACGAACACGGCGGACCTCATCCGCCTCATCATCCGCGATGAGTCGGTGCACGGGTACTACATCGGCTACAAGTATCAGCGCGGACTGGACGGGGCCGACCAGGCGCTGAAGGACGAGCTCAAGGACTTCACGTACAGCATGCTGTTCGACCTGTACGAGAACGAGGTCCAGTACACGCACGACCTGTACGACGAGGTGGGACTGGCCGAGGACGCGAAGAAGTTCCTGCACTACAACGCGAACAAGGCCCTCATGAACATGGGGTACGAGCCCATGTTCCCCAAGGACGTCACGGACGTGAATCCGGCGATCCTGGCCGCGCTGTCGCCCAACGCTGATGAGAACCACGACTTCTTCAGCGGTTCCGGCTCCTCCTACGTCATCGGCAAGGCCGAGGCCACGGAGGACGACGACTGGGACTTCTGAGACCCCAGAGATCGCTCAAGGCCCGAGAGGGCTGATGGGAGGCCCGGACCTGCAGGTTTCTGCAGGTCCGGGCCCCTTTCTCGTGCCACGAGCGTCGCTGATAGGGGAGAGAACAACCTGGTCGGAGCGAGTATCGGATCAAGCGTCCGCGTCGTCCGAAGGTCCGTTGTCCTGGGCGAGATGGTAGGCCTGCGCGAGGACTCTGATCTGTGCTGGGTTGTAGAGATCGGGCAGCGACTGGTAGAGGGCGTGGATCGCCTCGCGTCTGCGCGCTGTCGTCGGCTGGGGCGGGATCCGTGTGTCGGGGTAGTTCTCGTGAATCGTGCGAAGCACCAGCGCCAGCCGCAGGGCGACAGCGTGGATGGTCTCGGCGCTGGCATCGGCCGGCAGTTCGTTGAAGGCGATGTCGGTGTCCTGGTGGTGTTCGGCGATCTCGTGCAGGTCCTGCATGCCCTGTTCGTCATAGAGCAGTGTGCTGATCGATATGACCGCCCTGTCCGCTCCGGTGAGGCCGTCGGCAATGGACTCGAAGCCGACGGGCACGTCCGGTCCGGTGCGGTGGGCGAGGAGCTCGGCGAGGTCGGCTCGGACGCTCTGTTCACGTTCGATCGAGGCGGCGAGTCGTGCATCGAGCGCGCGCACGATGGTGGTGAACACCCCCGTCAAGTAGGAGCCATCACCCCGGACGACTCCGTCTCGTCCGACGCACACCACTCTCCGGAGGACCACCATGACCACCACGCCTGACCCGACCCTCAACGAGCCCTCGAGCGCCTCCCCGTCAGTCGTCGGAACACGTCCTTTCGGCGCCCACCTGTCGATGCGGTGGTGGGTCTCCGTGGTCTTGACGATCGTCGTCGTCGCAGCGATCTACGGCCTCCAACTGATTCTGGGAGGCATCGCGGCCGTCGTCGAGTTCGGCCTGCTCGGCAAAGATCCCGATGATGCCTCGCTGACGCCTCTGACCGTCCTGGCGATCAATCTCTCGACCATCCTCGTCGCCCCGCTGGCACTCCTCGTTCTCGCGAAGGCCGGGCGGGTGCCGTGGCGATCCGCACTGAGCGTGGGACGGGCTTTCCGGTGGCGTCGGCTTGGCGGGGCCACCAGCGAGGAGCGCCTCGATCTCGTCGATGAACGAGTGGTAGCCCGCGATCGTCGCTTCGACCTGCTCGTCGCTGAAGTCCGCGCGGTCCTGGCTGATGGTGAGGCGGGTCCCGTCCGCGGTCTCCTCGAGGTCGAAGAGGACGGGCAGGCCAGCGTAGGCGTCCGGCTGATCCGTCAGGGTCATCGCGAGGTGCGACGGTCGGTCCACCTCCACGTACTCACCGCCCCACTGGATCCGCACGCCGGTCGACGATCGTCCGGTCCTCATCGTAGTTCGCACCGTCACGACGGGACCGGGGTCCAGTGCGAGGTCCCGCACGTCCGAGTGTGACGCAGGAGGCTCTCCGGCGGACTGTCTTTATACCCCTGGGGGGTATATGGTTCCCGTGAGGGCGAAAGGAGTGGACGATGTCCCACCAGCACCATCCGCACGACGAGTACGCGCAGGCGAGCGCCGCGCACCACGAGAGCCACGGGGCTCATCCGTCCCACGGAGATCAGGGCGGTCACGCGGGCCACGGCGAGCACGGTGACCACACCGATCACACCGATCACACCGATCACAGCGGACACGCCGGCCACGGAGGCCACGCCGGCCACGGAGGCCACGCCGGCCATGGTGACCACGTCGCGCAGTTCCGCCGGCTCTTCTGGATCATGCTGGTGTTCGCGCTCCCCGTCGTCGCGTTCGACGCGATGTTCGCGAGCCTCGTGGGCTACCCGCTGCCCCGGTCCGGGTGGACGACCTGGATCTCGCCCGTCCTGGGCACCGTCATGTACGTGTGGGGCGGCCGCCCGTTCCTGACCGGCGCGGTGGACGAGATCCGCGGGCGCCGGCCGGGCATGATGCTCCTCATCGGCCTCGCGATCACGGTCGCGTTCCTCGCGTCGTGGGCGTACAGCCTGGGACTCGTCAGCCACGAGCTGGACTTCTGGTGGGAGCTCGCACTCCTCATCGTCATCATGCTGGTGGGGCACTGGATCGAGATGCGGTCGCTCGCGCAGACGACCTCGGCGCTCGACTCGCTCGCAGGACTCCTGCCGGACGAGGCGGAGAAGGTCGACGGCGACACCACCGTCCGCGTCGCGCCCTCCGCGCTGCAGGTGGGCGACGTCGTCGTCGTGCGACCCGGGGCCTCGGTGCCGGCGGACGGCCGTGTGGTCGACGGCACCGCCTCCCTCGACGAGTCGATGATCACGGGTGAGTCCCGCACCGTGCGCCGATCCGTGGGCGACGCGGTCGTCGCGGGCACGATCGCGACGGACTCGGGTCTGCGTGTCGAGGTCACGGCGACGGGCGACGACACCGCTCTCGCGGGCATCGAGAAGCTCGTGACGGACGCGCAGAACTCCTCGTCCCGCGCCCAGCGCATCGCGGACACGGCCGCGGGCCTGCTCTTCTGGTTCGCGCTCACCGCCGCCGTCATCACGGCGATCGTCTGGTCCGTCGTGGGTCACCCGGACGACGCCGTCGTCCGCGCGGTCACCGTCCTCGTCATCGCGTGCCCCCATGCGCTGGGCCTGGCGATCCCGCTGGTCGTCTCGATCGCCACGGAGCGCGCCGCCCGCGCCGGCGTCCTCATCAAGGACCGCCTGGCCCTCGAATCGATGCGCCGCGTCGACTCCGTCCTCTTCGACAAGACCGGCACGCTCACGGTGGGTGCCCCCACCGTCACCGCCGCCGAGGCCGTGGCCGGGTGCTCGGACAACCGTCTCGTGGCGCTGGCCGCGGCCGCCGAGGCGGACAGTGAGCACCCGCTGGCGACCGCCATCGTCGCCGCCGCCCGCGATCGGGACCTGACGGTCCCGGCCGCGACGGACTTCTCCTCCTCGCCCGCGGTGGGTGTGCGTGCGTCCGTGGACGGCGTCATCGTCGAGGTGGGCGGTCCCTACCTGCTGGAGCAGCACGGTGCCGCGGAACTGCCGATCGCGGACCGGTGGCGGGAGGAGGGTGCGATCATCCTCCACGTGCTCGCCGACGGCCGCGTCATCGGGGCTCTGCGACTGGCGGACGAGATCCGTCCGGAGTCCCGCGACGCCGTCGCCGCGCTCCACGCGCAGGGCGTCCAGGTCGTCATGATCACGGGTGACGCGCGGGCGGTCGCGGAGTCGGTCGCGCATGAGCTGGGGATCGACCGCGTCTTCGCGGGTGTGCGGCCCGAGGACAAGGCGGCGAAGGTCTCCCAGCTGCAGGACGAGGGTCGCCGGGTCGCGATGGTGGGCGACGGCGTGAACGATGCGCCGGCACTGGCGCAGGCGGATGTGGGCATCGCGATCGGCGCGGGCACGGATGTGGCGATCGGCTCCGCCGGGGTGATCCTCGCCTCGTCGGATCCCCGCTCCGTCCTCTCCGTGCTCGAGCTGTCGCGGGCGACCTACCGGAAGATGCGGCAGAACCTCTGGTGGGCGGCCGGCTACAACCTCCTGTCCGTCCCGCTGGCGGCCGGAGTCCTCGCCCCGGTGGGCTTCATCCTGCCGATGAGCGTGGGAGCGATCCTCATGTCGCTGTCGACGATCGTCGTCGCACTGAACGCGCAGCTGCTCCGCCGTCTCGACCTGGACCCCGATCGTTGGCGGGACGTTCACGCGGATGCGGTTGCCGCGGGGGCCAGACGTGCCGATCATGTGGGGGATGACCACTCCTCCTGACCGCACAGCGGTACCGCGCACACCCGGCACCGTCCGCGAGGTCTTCTGGGTGTTCCTGCGGCTGGGGCTCACCTCCTTCGGGGGCCCCGTCGCACACCTGGGGTATTTCCGGGAAGCCTTCGTCGTCCGCCGGCAGTGGCTGGGGGAGCGGGCCTACGCGGACCTCGTGGCCCTCTGTCAGTTCCTGCCGGGCCCCGCCTCCAGCCAGGTGGGGATGGCGCTGGGACTGCAGCGCGCCGGGATGCTGGGACTGCTGGCCGCATGGACGGCATTCACCCTGCCGTCGGCCGTCGTGCTTGTCGTACTGGCGCTGGGGCTCACCGCACTGGGCGGGACGGAGGAGGCGGGGTGGATCCGCGGTCTCCTGGCGGTGGCGGTGGGGGTCGTCGCGCACGCCGTCATCGGCATGGCGCGGACTCTCGCCCCGGACCTCGCGCGGGCGCTCATCGCCGTGGTCGCGCTCGTGGCGGTGCTCCTGCTGCCCGGCGCGCTCACCCAGGTGGGCGTCATCGTGGCGACGGGACTCGTGGGTCTGCTGTGGCTGCGTGCGGACCCGACGGACACCGGCCCGGACCCGTTCCCCGTGCGCGTGCCGCGCAGAGCGGGGATCGCCTGCCTCGCGGCCTTCGGCGCACTCCTCGTGGCCCTGCCGCTGCTGACGCGCCTGTCCGACTCCTCCGCACTGGCGCTCGTCGATGCGTTCTACCGGGCGGGAGCCCTCGTGTTCGGCGGCGGCCACGTCGTGCTCCCGCTGCTCCAGGCGGACACGGTTGCGACCGGCCTCGTCTCGCAGGACACGTTCCTGGCGGGCTACAGCGCGGCGCAGGCGGTGCCCGGGCCGCTCTTCACCGTCGCGGCCTTCCTGGGCGCGTCGACCACGTCCGGCCCCACGGGCATCGCGGGGGCCGCGATCGCGCTCGTGGCGATCTTCCTGCCCGCCGGCCTCCTGGTCGTGGGTGCGCTCCCGTTCTGGGAGGTCCTTCGCCGCGACCGCCGTGCGCGTCGCGCGCTCAGGGGAGTGAATGCGGGCGTCGTGGGAATCCTCGCCGCCGCACTCGTGACCCCGGTGCTGTCCGAGGGCGTCACGGACGTGGCCACCGGGCTCCTGGCGATCGGCGCACTTCTGGGCCTCTCCGTCGTGAAGGTGCCAGCGTGGGCGGTCGTGATCGCAGGAGGGGCGGTGGGTGGGCTCCTTCTCTGAGCCCTCCCACCGCCCCTCCCGGCGGACCGCTGCATCTCCTCAGCTGCGCGAGGCCTCCTCGGCCGGGACCTTCGCGGCCTCGGCGGCGTCCTCGAACCACTCCTCGACGAGGGCGTCGTAGCTGCCGTCCTCACGCATCTCGGAGAGCATCGCATTGAACTCGTCGAGCACGGGGCTGCCCTCCAGGCGGACGGCGGCCGCCAGATGCTCGTCCGTGTCGAACGACTCGACCATCTCGACGGACTCGTCCGCCTGCATGACCGCCAGCACCAGCGAGATGTTCGCGATGCCCGCATCGATCTGCTCCGACTGCACGGACTGCTGCAGCAGCGCAGACGCCTCGAACTGCACGGTGTTGAGTCCCTGCTCGGCGGCGAAGTCGGAGCTGGTCGTCGCATCCTGCACGCCCACCCGGGCATCACCCAGGTCGTCGATCGACTCGAAGCCCGCGTCCTCCTTCGCCATGAGGGCGAGGTTGTCGTAGACGATCGAGTCGGAGAAGAGCATCTTCGACTCGCGCTCCTCCGTCACCGTCATCGCGGCCAGCGCGATGTCGCACTGGTTCGTCTCCAGTGCGGCGGCCGACTGGATCGACTCGAACGGCGAGTTGATGAAGTCGACGTCCACCTCCAGCCTCTCGGCCAGGTCGCGGGCCAGATCGATCTCCAGGCCCTTGGCCTCGCCGTCCTCCTCGAACTCGAAGGGAGGAGCCGGCATCGTCGTGCAGACCGTGAGCATCCCGGGGGTCACGAGACCCAGCTCGTCGTCACCCGCCGCGTCGTCCGACCCGCCGCACGCAGCGAGGGCCAGGAGCGGGACGATCGCACCGCCCGCGGACAGACGGCGGACGCCTCTGTGCACCGCCGTCACGCGGAGCCGACCAGTGCGCCGTCGAGCATCGCTGCGCGCGCGTCCCGGTACTGCTGCGCCAGGGTCGCGACGAACTCGCGCGTGGACACCGAGGACTTGATCGTGCCGATGCCCTGTCCCGAGCCCCAGATCTCCTTCCAGGCCTTGGGCTTCTTCTGGTCGCGGTCGGACCCGAACGTCATCTTCGACGGGTCGGAGACCTCGAGGTTCTGGGGGTCGAGGCCCGCGTTGCGGATCGAACCGCTCAGGTAGTTCCCGTGGACGCCGGTGAAGAGGTTGGAGTAGACGATGTCGCTGGCGCTCGAGTCGACGACCATCTGGCGGTAGCCGTCGGCCACATTGGCCTCCGGAGTCGACAGGAAGGCGGACCCCACGTAGCCGAAGTCCGCGCCCATCGCCTGCGCGGCGAAGACGGACCGGCCGTGCGCCATGGCGCCGGACAGGGCCAGCGGGCCGTCGAACCATTCGCGGATCTCCTGGACCAGCGCGAAGGGCGACAGCGCACCGGCGTGGCCGCCGGCACCGGCGGCGACCGCAATGAGACCGTCGGCGCCCTTGTCGATCGCCTTGTGGGCGAACGTGTTGTTGATGATGTCGTGGAGGACGATGCCGCCGTAGGACTGCACCGCCTCGTAGACGTCCTCCCGCGCACCCAGCGAGGTGATGACGATCGGGACCTTCTTGTCGACGACGACCTCGAGGTCGTGCTCCAGGCGGTCGTTCGTCCGGTGCACGATGAGGTTGGCGGCCAGGGGCCCCACCGGCTGATCCGGGTTCGCGGCGGCGAAGGCCGCGTTCTCCTCGTTGATCTCATCGAACCAGTCCGCCAGTTCCTCGGCCGGACGGGCGTTGAGGGTGGGGAAGGAGCCGACGATGCCGGACTGGCACTGCGCCTTGACGAGCTCCTTGCCGGAGGCGATGAACATGGGGGAGGCGATCACCGGGACGCTCAGGGGCCGGGTGAGGATCTCAGGAAGGGACATGCTTCTCCTTGTGTAGTCGTCCGCGATGACGGTGTGCTCACACTGTAACGCTTTGTCGAACGCTCGAACAGTCACCGCTGACTGGGAGGCGGGGAACCGTCGACAGGGGGACGTGCGCGTGCGCCGCGGGCCTCGGCTCCGTCCCGGGTGAGGGAGCGGAGTCGAGGCCCGCGATGAGGCCGCCGCGTGCGCGCGGCCCGGTCTGCCCTGCGACTGATGCCGCGTGCGCGCGACCGGGGAGGTTCAGGAATCCGTGAAGTTCGGATCCCGCTTCTCGACGAAGGCGGCCATGCCCTCCGTCTGATCGTCCGTCGCCAGCGAGGCGTGGAAGAGGCGGCGCTCGTAGGCGAGGCCCTGCTGCAGTGTCGTCTCGAACGCCGCGTTGACCGCTTCCTTCACCATCGCGGATGCGATGAGCGACTTCGACGCGATCGTCGCCGCGACCCCGGCGACCTCCTCCATGAGGGTGTCGTGCGGGACGATGCGCGCGACCAGGCCCGAACGCTCGGCCTCCTCCGCATCCATCATCCGGCCGGTGAGGCAGAGGTCCATCGCCTTCGCCTTGCCGATCGCACGGGTCAGTCGCTGCGACCCGCCCATGCCGGGCAGCACGCCCAGATTGATCTCCGGCTGGCCGAACTTCGCCTTGTCCGACGCGATGAGGATGTCCGCCATCATCGCCAGTTCGCAGCCGCCGCCCAGGGCGAAGCCGTTGACAGCGGCGATGATCGGCTTCGAGACGGCGTTCAGCCGCGACCAGCCCGCGAACCAGTTCTTCCGGTAGGCGGTCGCGAAGTCGAGGCTCGACATCTCCTTGATGTCCGCGCCGGCGGCGAAGGCGCGTCCTGCGCCCGTGAGGACGATCGCGCGGATCGCGTCGTCCACATCCGCCGCCGCGGCCGCGGCGGTCACGTCCTCGAGCACCTGCATGTTGAGCGCGTTGAGGGCGTCGGGCCGGTTGAGGGTGATGGTCGCGACGCCGTCCGCGTACTCGACGAGGACCGTCTGGTAGGTGGCGGGAGTGCTCATGCGAAGACCTTTCGATTCTGCGGGGTGGAGAGGACAGCGGTCACGAGCGCGGGATCGACCTCGTCCAGCGACGCGGGCGACCACTGCGGGTTCCGGTCCTTGTCGATCACCTGCGCGCGGATGCCCTCGCGCAGGTCCGGCTGCGCGCTGATCTCGCTGCCCGCGCGGAAGTCGCGCTCCAGGACGTCCGCGAGACTCATGTCGCCCGCGGTCCGGATCATCTCGAAGGTGACGGAGACGGACAGCGGCGACTTCGTCGCGATGAGGTCACCCGCGGCCCGGGCCGCCTCGTCCGCGTGGGCACGCAGGGCGGCCACGACCTCGGCGGCGGTGTCGCCCGTGTAGCAGGCGGCGATCCAGTCCTCGTCGGCCTCCAGCTGGGAGGCGGGCGGCTGGGCCGCGAACCGGGCGATGATCTCGTCGACGTCGCCGCCGGCGGCCAGCGCCGCCGCCAGGTCGTCGATCGAGTCGCGCGGCACGAACGTGTCCGCCAGGCCGTACCGGATCGCATCGCCCGGGCCGATCGGCTGCCCGGTCAGCGCCAGGTGCTGGCCCACCCCGGGGTGGGGGATGCGGGCCAGCGCGTACGTGCCGCCCACATCGGGGAACAGACCGATCCCGGTCTCCGGCATCCCCACCTTCGACGTCTCCGTCACGATGCGGTGGGAGCCGTGCACGGAGATCCCCACGCCGCCGCCCATCGTGATCCCGTCCATGACGGCGATGTAGGGCTTGGGGTACTGGGAGATCGCGTGGTTCATGCGGTACTCGTCGGCCCAGAAGTCGACGGCGTCGCTGGTGCCCTCGACGATCGCGCGGTGGATCGCCTTGATGTCGCCGCCGGCGCACAGTCCGCGATCGCCGCGGCCCGTCACGAGGACCGCGGTGACGGCGGGGTCGTCCTTCCACTGCTGCAGGGCGTCCGCCATGATCGTCACCATGTCCGCGGACAGCGCGTTGATCGCCTTGGGCTTGTTGAGCTCGATGCGGCCCAGTCCGCCCTCGACGCGGGTGAGGACTGCGGCTTCGTCGCCCGTTCCTGACATCGTCATCCCACTCCTGTGCTCCTGCGCGAGATGATCACGCGCATGATCTCGTTCGTTCCCTCGAGGATCTGGTGGACTCGCAGGTCACGCACCAGCTTCTCCACTCCGTACTCTGCCAGATAGCCGTAGCCGCCGAACACCTGCAGAGCGCGGTTGGCGACCTCGAAGCCGGTGTCCGTGGCGGTCAGCTTGCCCATCGCGGACAGCAGTGTGGTCGACGGGTCGTCCGCGTCGTACGCCGAGGCCGCCCTCCACAGGAGCGACCGTGCGGCTTCCAGCCGGGTCTGGAGATCCGCGACCTCGAACCGCAGGGCCTGGAAGCCCGTGAGGTCCTGGCCGAACGCCTGCCGCTCGTTCATGTAGGAGATGGCCTTCTCCAGCGCGGACTGCGCCCCGCCCAGCGAGGAGGCGCCGATGTTGAGACGACCGCCGTCCAGGCCGGACATCGCGATCCTGAAGCCGGTGCCCTCCTCGCCGATCCGGTTCGCGGCGGGGACGCGGACGTCGTCCATGATGACCTGGCGCGTGGGCTGCGCCTTCCAGCCCATCTTCTTCTCGTTCGCCCCGAACGTGAGGCCCTCCGTGCCGTCCTCGACGATGAAGGCGGAGATGCCGCGTGCGCCGTCCTGGCCCGTCCGGGCCATGACGAGGTAGAGGTCCGTGCTGCCGGCACCGGAGATGAACTGCTTGACGCCGTTGAGGATGTAGTCGTCGCCGTCGCGGCGGGCGGTGGTCTTCAGCGCCGCGGCGTCGGAGCCCGCGCCCGGCTCCGTGAGGCAGTAGCTGGACAGCATCTCGAATGATGCCAGCGGGACGAGCCACTTCTGCTTCTGCGCCTCGGACGCGAACGTCTCGAGGCACTTGGCGACCATGTTGTGGATCGAGATGTAGCTCGCCACGGCGGGGCAGCCGGTGGAGAGCGCCTCGAACACGAGGACCGCGTCCATGCGGCCCAGGCCGGCACCGCCGTACTCCTCGTCGATGTAGATGCCGCCCATCCCCAGCTCCGCGGTCCGCTTGATGGTGTCGAGGGGGAAGTGGGACTCGGCGTCCCAGTCGAGTGCGTGGGGGGCCAGTTCCTCGTCGGCGAAGTCCCGGCACATGGCGAACAGCTCCTGCTGCTCCTCCGTGAGCCCGAACGGAATGGCCGACACCGTGCTGCGTGCCATGCGGTTCTCCATCTCCTGAATCAGTGAGGGACAGGGGCCATCGCCGGCCGCTCCCTCGTCCGGGCACCATGGTACGCAGATTTGCTAGGACGTCCAAGTAATGCAGGTCACGAGTGCGTGGGGGTGGGTGGTGACGTCAGCGCGGTCGCCCTCCGAGGGCGGGTGTCAGTGCGACTGCGGGGGAGCGGCGCCCTCGAGGAACGAGCGGAGCTCGGAGACACGGCTCAGCATCTCGCGCACACGCTCGGGCTCGAGGCCCGATTGGCTGAAGACGTGCTCGTTGAGCTCGGCGGTGGCGCGCGCGACGAGACTGCGGCCCGCCTCGGTGATCTCGACGAGAGTGGTGCGGCCGTCCTCGGGATGCGGTCGGCGCTGGGCGAGGCCGGCGGCTTCGAGGCGGTCGACGGAGTTGGTCGTCGAGGTCGCGTGCACCTGCAGGCGCTGCGTGATCTTGTTCATCGGCAGGCTCCCGCGGCGGGTGAAGGACAGCAGGGCCAGGACCTCGTAGCGGGAGAAGGTGAGTGACAGGGGCCGCAGCACGCGATCGACGCGGGCGAGGAACAGCTGATGCACGCGCATGACGGAGATGACCAGAGTCATGCCGTCCGCCGCGTCGTCCCAGCCTCGCAGGACCCACTGTCGGCGCGACTCGTCGATGGGGTCGAGTCCCTCGCTCATCGTCCGTCCTCCGTCGGGTTCGCCCGCGCGGTCCAGCACGGGGATTGGCCAGAGTCTATAGAAGTGCGATGATCGACGGCATGTGCGGGCGCATCAACATGGGACTCGATCCCGCTGACCTGGTGGATGAGCTGGAGATCGACCACGTCTCCTACGCGCACCGGGAGCTCTACAACGTTCCGCCCGGCGGCACGCTGCCGATCATCGTGGATCGACCGGACGCGGATGGAGTCCTCTCGCGGCGCCTGGAACCGGCGCGCTGGGGCCTGGTTCCGGGATGGGCGAAGGACGTGAAGATCGGTTTCCGCGCCTTCAACGCGCGATCGGAGACCGTGCGGTCGAAGCCCATGTTCCGGTCGGCCTTCGCGCGACAGCGGACCGTCGTCCCCGTGCCGGCCTACTACGAATGGACTGCAGGCCCGGACGGGAAGAAACCGTGGATGATGCGGTCAGCCCATCACGACTTCCTCTTCATGGCCGGCCTCTACGAGTTCAAGAAGCTGGCGGACGAGGAGCAGGCGGTCGCGGGAGACGACCCCGCAGCCGCGACCGGCTGGCTCGTGACCACGACGATCCTCACGACCGAGGCACAGGGTCACCTGGCAGAGGTGCACGACCGGATGCCGGTCATGATGGCACCCGGATCGATCGAGGAGTGGACCGCGCCGCAGTCCGACGCAGACGGCGCCGCTGAGGTACTGGCCCGTCTGCTCGACGCGAACGACCCCGACGCGGTCGAGAGATTCCGCGTGGGCAGCGAGGTGGGGAACGTGCGGAATCAGGGATCGTACCTGGCCCAGCCGGTGGGGTGAGACCCAGCTCACGGGATTCCGGCTTGCGCGGCCGCTGCGAACCGGTCTAGATTATTCCCTGTTGCCTTCACGGGGAACGCGCCGCAGGGAGAAAGTATCAGGGCGAAAGTCCAGGTCAGACACCATGAGCGCGCTCGATCGAGAGGCAGCGGATCGACCGTCGCAGCGGGAACGCTCGACGCCGGCCGGCCGGATCACGGACACGCGATTTGCGTTCCCGCGATCGGATCGCCTAGGTTTGATCCTTGTCGCTCCACAAGCCTCGTCCCTGGATCGAGACGGAGGAGCGGCTGCCCGATGAACATCAGGCAACACGACGGCGAGTCGAGTTGCAGAGAGCGAATCGGACTGATAAACTTACTGAGCCCCTCGGGGCTGAGGTAGAAAATATA
>NZ_HE978600.1:620849-656854 GCF_000285835.1 Brevibacterium senegalense | reverse complement strand
GGGGCGATTCAATGTGGACGTGGTCCATGTGGTTGGCGGTGGCCGAGCCGCGGTCCTCCATGGCCCGTCCCTCCCAACCGGTGTAAGGGGCGTAGAGCTTCTGCTCGTAGATCACGTACTTCACTCCGAGCTCGGATGCATGCTTGATCCCGAAGTCCGTGATCCGGTCTCCCGTCGAGCCCGAGATCATGATGTCGAGGGCCTGCCCGGTGTGGTGGTCAGATCCCGGATCATTGCGCGGTCCGCCGAACGTCTTCACCTCGGGGAACTCGGCGCAGACCGCCCGGTAGCCCTTCTTGGCGTTCGCCGTGAGCTGGGGTTCAATTCCGCTGGACACCGAGCAGGGCTCATCGGAGAGGCCCGAGGATTCGCGGCTGTCGGAGCGCGAGGACTTCGAACCTCGGTCCGAGGCCTCCCCGCCGGAAGTCTCCGACGAGCCCTCCTTCGAAGACTCAGGCGCCGGCAGTGCGGCCTTCACCTCAGACTTCTGGTTGTACTTCGGGTCGTCCTCAAGGGACTTCCGGTACTCCTCGGCGGCCGCATGCCGCTCCTTCTCAAGTTCCTCGGCATCCTGCGTGGGAACGTCTTGGGCGCCGGGCTCCGCGCTGGCGGTGGCTGCCTGGTCCTCGGCCTTGACGACGCCGGCGGTGTCCGCGGGGGCGAAAGGCGAACGAGGAGGCCACGATCGCGGTCGTGGCAGCTGCCGGCAGTGCGATGGCGGCGACCATCGGGCGGCGCCTAACCGATTTGAGCACCCCGGTGGCGGTACTCGGCTCCTGACCATGGCGCCCGGCGCGATTGCGGCCGCCCGCAGCGACGTCCCGGAGCAGGGAGCGCGCATGCGCGCTCCAGGACGGCTTCGGATCCGAGTGCTTACCCATTACGAGTAACCCTTAATGCAGACGTGACCATTTCGTTATCTCCGAGTGTACTGACGCACGAAGAGATGACGAAACGATAACGAACGGGATAAGGGTGAGAAGTGTTACACGGAGTTGCGCAGGCGACAGCTACCACGCGGGTTGTCTCAGAGGGGGGAGGTGAGAGCGGGGAAGAAGCGGATGAAGACGGAGGCCGCAACCGCGAGGTAGGTGAGGGCGACGAGCGTCCCCGCCCAGTCTGCGGTGAAGCGGACCAGCCCGGCGGGTGCGGGGATGATTCCGTGGACGAGATTGCGGATCGTCAGGAGGAGGAAGAGGGGAATCATTGCGGCCCACACGATCATGCAGTACAGGCACAGGAGGTAGAGGTCGAACAGGGCTTGGGACCACAGCCAGATGACGAAGACGGTGCCCAGGCTCACTCCGACCTGCAGGCCGATCCAGTACCAGCGCGCCAGCTGCGCGCCGGCGAGGATGGCCATTCCGGTGGTGATCACGACGGCGAAGGCGACGATCCCGATGAGCGGGTTGGGGAAGCCGAACAGTTCGGATTGCCAGCTGCCCATGACCTTGCCGCAGGAGACCCACGGATTGATGTCGCAGCTGGTGACGTGTTCCGGGTTCTCATACAGGGCCAGCCGTTCGGACACGAGGATCGCCGAGGCGCCCCAGCCGCTCACCCCGGTGACCAGCAGCACGACGGCGAACGGGACCTGTCGGGCGAACACGGGCACAGCGAGCTGAGTCGGGGAGCGGAGGGCGGCGGGTGATTCTGCCATGTGATCAGTCGGCTGCCGCATCAGCTACCGCGGCTTCGAACTCTTCGAGGCTGTCGAGAGTGAGGAGTTGCCCGTCGAGGAAGAAGGTCGGGGTGCCGCTGACGTTCAGGGCGATGCCGTCGGCGAGATCGAGCTCGACTCGGTCCTGGGTGGCCGGGTCTGCGACTGCCTGGTCGTAGGCGGCCATGTCCAGGCCGAGGTCTTCGGCGAAGGAGCGGAAGACTGGGCTCTTGTCGTCGGCGGATTCGCCCCATTCGGGCTGGGTCTCGAACATCTGCTGGTACATCGGCTCGTAGGCGCCTTGCTGGGCGGCGGCCTCCACGGCCAGGGCCGCGTTCATCGCGTTGCGGTGTCCGGGCAGCGGGAAGTAGCGGTGGACGAAGGTCACGGAGTCTGCGTACTCCGTGCGCAGCTCCTCGACGAGGGGATAGGCGGCCCGGCAGGACTCGCATTCGAAGTCCAGGAACTCTACCAGTACCGCCTTCTCGTTCGGCGCCTGCGACAGGACGCGGCTGTTCTCGCGGACGAGCTGCCCGGTCTCCGCCGTCTCTGCTGACGTCGCGGACTCAGTGGTCGTGTCAGGAGCGTTGCCGCGCACGATGACGACCACGACGATGGCTGCGATCACGGCGGCTGCCATCAGGATCCAGACAAGGGACTTGCTCTTCACGAGAACGCTTCGGTTGGCGGGGTTCATGGATGATCCGTTCTGTCCGGTCGGCGGGAGGCAGTGGAGGAGGGTTGGAAGGCACCCGCAGTGCCGGCGGGCGTCGGGCGTGGTCGGTGCAGGAGGAGCGTGGTGAGCAGAATCACGAGCGGGGTCACTCCGGCCAGCAGCACCGAGGTGCCCGCATGTTGCTGGTCGGCGGCGATGGATGGCCCCCAGGTGCGGGCGAGGTTGCCGAACCAGTCCACCTCAAGGACGGGGGTGACACCGAACGCGAGCACGGTCGCCCAGAGCAGGAGCACCCCGGCCAGCCCGGCCACGGCAACGGTCCGCCGGGACAGTGTTCGTGCCGCGGTTCGGGGGCGGGTCACCGTGGTCATGAACCAGAACCCGATGAGCAGGAAGTACAGGTTGGCCATCTGGTGGGCGATCCAGAAATCCAGGGCCAGGCGCAGCAGCGGGGTGTAGTAGAGCAGACCGAGCGAGACGGCCACCACCGCACCGCTGAGCAGCGGGCTCCTCACGGCTGGGCCAGCAGCCGCGGCGTGGAGCCATTCGTGGGGTCCCCGGCTGCCGTCGGTGCGCCGCTGCACGGTCAGGGCCAGCAGGTCCAGGGGAGCACCGAGGGCCAGGAGCAGCGGGATGATCACCGTGATGGCCAACAGCATGACGGTGTGCACGCTGATGAGCACCATGCCGTAGATCGTCGGGGCCGCGCAGGTCACATAGACGAGGACGAGCAGTCCGGCCAGCCAGCTTGCGGTGGACTGCCACGCCCACCGGTGGCCGGCAGCGCGAGCCTTGCGCACCCCGCGGAAATAGACGACGGCAGCGGTGACGGCGAACGCCACCCAGAGCCAGTCCCACCGCCACTCGGTGAACCACCGGAACCAGGTCAGGTCCGGCGGCAAAAGATAGCCGGTGAGGATCTCGGCCGGGGTGATCGCCGGTTCCGGTTCCCGCGGGACCGGCGGAGCGGTCCGGCCGAGGGCTCCGGTGACCCCGATGATTCCGGCCATGATGAGCACTTCGGCGATGACTAGGCGCCATGCTGTCTGCCCGCCGGGCTTGCGCCCGACCTGGGCGATGGCCCAGCTGCGATGGGCCAGGCCGATGGCGCCGAGCAGCAGGGTTGCGGCGAGCTTGATGAGGATCAGCTGACCGTACCGGCTCAGCAGCCCCTCCCACCCGCCGAGGCGGAGCACGGAGTTGAGCACGCCGGAGGTCAGGACGAGGAAGAACGCCACACCGGCCAGCGCCGAGAAGCGGGAGAGCACCGTTTTCGCCTGATGGGCACCACGCTTGGAGGCGAAGATCGGTGCCACGACGGCCAGGGCTGCCACGCCGCCGACCCATACCAGCACCCCGATCCAGTGCACGGCCAGGGCGCCGACGCCGGCGAAGTGGTCGTCGCTGCCGGCGGCGTGCCCGATCAGCGAGATCGGGATGATGGTGGCCAGGGCGAGCAGGGCCGTGGCAGCTAGGCCGGTGGTGGAGCGGACGAGGAAGGTCAGGTTGCACACGAGGAAGGCGATGAGGATGATCGCACCCCAGGCCTGGCCGACGAGCAGATCGGTGAGGAAGTAGGCCAGCTGGCTGGCGAACTCGGCATTGTCCGACACTGGTTGGCCGGCGAGATTGGCATACGTCAGCACCAGCACGACCACCGCTGATCCCACCCAGACGAGGGACACGCCGGCGGCGACTGCCCGCACGCGGGCGAATGCCGGGTGGGGGCTCGAAGGCCCGGGTGCCGACTCGTTGTCTCCGGGGGGCAGGATCGTTGCCGCGAAGATCAGGCAGCCCACGACCACGGCCAGCGCCAGGTGGTGCACGGTCAGCGCGATCGGCAGTGCCCAGCGCACGAACGCGCCGGGATCCAACGCTACGCGTTCTGCCGCCGCCCCGGAGAACGCCGCGCTTACCACGACAGCGGCGACCGCGACCGCAAAGGCAGCCACGAGCCAGACCGCGGAGCGCCAGCGCCCGGTCCCGGCCGGAGTCTCGGTCGGGGCACTACCCATCGGAGCACATTCGGAGTCCGGGGGCACCGGTCATGTCTCGTCGCTTTCCAGCCGCCGGCGGCGGACCACCACGGCGACGACGACACTCAGTGCAATGACGAGGAGGGCCAGGACAATCATGAAACTGAGTGGAACCCCCGCGTCTCCTTCACCAGTCGCTGCCTGCGCAGCGTCCGTCTGCGGCTGCTCCGGCGTGGCAGACTCGGGCGCTGCCTGCTCCGGCTGGGAGGACTCGGCCCCTGCCGGTTCCGGGTTGGGGGAGGAGGAAGCACCTGCGCCTTCGGTCGCGGTGAAGGAGAACGAGCCGTCGATCGGATGGGAGTCCGAGGACACGACCCGCCAGGTCACCGTGTACTCGCCGGCGGGTGCGGCGGGATTGACCGGCTGGACGGCCATGTTGCCGTCGATCTCGACGCCTCCCTCGGCCCAGTTCATCCCGGCCGCGTCCTTGATCTGGATCTCCGACCCCATCGCCAGAGGAGTGGCGGTGAACGAAACCTCGATGGCCTCGGGGACGGCATCCAGGCTCTGCCCGTCCTCGGGATTCGTCCCGGTCACGGCGTCATGTGCCGCCGCCGGGACGACCGGAAGCAAGAAAACCGCCACCAGGACTGCCAGCACACCTACGATGCGGTTGACAGGCGACACAGCATTGTTTCGAAACACTTTCTACCCCCTGTAGAGAACGTGGTTAGGGTACCAGCCGTGCGGCTGAGGGCGGCATGGACTCAACGATGGGAAAACTTGGGGTGGCAGGGCAGGGGGCATCATATGATGGTCTCGAAACCGCCGATCATGCCCTGCAGGCTGTTGACCCAGTGGGTCCAGGCACCGGTGACCAGCAACAGCCCGATGAGGATCAGCATGCCCCCGCCGATCCGGCTGATCAGGATCTGATGGTCCCGGACCCATTGCAGCCGGCCGGTGCCCTTGACGATGAGCACGGCCACGACGATGAACGGCACCCCCAGCCCGAGGCAGTACATCAGCGTCAGCGCGGCACCACGCCAGATGCCGTCGGCGCCGGTAGCACCGAAACTGGTCGACAGTGCCAGAACCGCTGCCAGTGTCGGCCCCATGCATGGGGCCCAGCTGAGCGCGAAGGTGGCACCGAGCGCGGGTGCGCCCCAGAGGCCGGCCGGTGGGCGCTTGTTGATCTGGGCGCTGCGCTGGAACATGCCAATCCCGCCCATGAACACGACGCCGGCGATGATGACGACGATCCCCATCACCCGGTTGAGGGTGTCGGCCCACTGGCTGAGCAGCACACCGGCCACGCTGAACGCCAGGCCCATGGCGACGAAAACGACGGCGAAGCCGGACATGAACAGCGAGACCCCGATGACGACCCGGCTGGTCTTCCGGTCGGTCAGCGCGGTGGCACCCAGCCCGGTGACGTAGCCGACGTAACCGGGAACCAGCGGCAGAACGCAGGGGGACAGGAAGGACACCGCCCCGGCCAGGACGGCCACCGGGATCGCCAGCAGCATCGGTCCGGTCAGCACGGTCTGCGAGAACACCTCGCCGATGGGAGCCGCTAGTGTCATGCCGACTCGTTCAGCACGTCAGCGATCAACGCTTTGAGAGTGGACTCATCGACCGCCCCGACCACCCGGGCCGCCGGCCGCCCCTGGGCATCGAGGACGACCGTGGAGGGTACCGCCTGCGGCGGCAGCACGGTGCTCAGTGCTGCCACACCGATGCCGTCCTGATCCAGCATGGACGGAAACGTCAGGCCGAAGGTGTTCGCGAACGCCTCGGCGGCCGGGGCCTGATCGCGGACGTTGATGCCCAGGAACCGCACGCCGTCGTCCTGGTACCGCTCGTAGTTGGCCTGCAGGGCGGGAGCCTCCTTGCGGCACGGGGAACAGGCTGCGTACCAGAGGTTGAGCGCCACTGGGGCACCGCGCCAGTCGGCGATGTCGAAGGACGTGCCGTCGGTGTATTCGGCGGCCAGCTCGATCGGTTCGCCCCGCTCGCCCACGGCAAGCTGGGTGATGACATCAGATCCGGCAACATAGCCCTGCTCGCTGCCGGCCTGCTCGGCCAGCTCATCATCGGCGCCACCGCACCCGGTCAGCCCGAGAGCGATGATGGCCGTGAGAGCACCGGACCGGCGGATCAACGACCGGCGTGACACATGCGGGGACAACACTCTTCTTCAAACTCCTGACGATGGGGCAGCTCGACTGTTGAGGGCTTCACGCCGATGGGACGGGTTCCCAAGTCTCGGGACAACGAACGTCACGCATCGCAGCCTCCCGCAAGGGACTGCTGCTCGGCGTCGCGCACGTAGTTGCAGCACACGCTGTCCGACTTGCCAGTGACAGCCAGCAGCGCCTCGGCCTGAGCGAGCAGCTCGAGCACCTCGGGCCGGCTCAGCGAATAGTGCACGCTGCGCCCCTGCGCCCTGCCGGCAACCAGACCGCAGTCGCGCAAGCACGCCATGTGTGCAGACACCGTCGATTGGGCCAGCCCCAGCTCGCTCACCAGATCGCACACGCGCGCCTCCTCCACCGCCAGCCGCTTGACGATGGTCAACCGCGTCGGGTCGCTGAGCGAATGGAACACCGCCGCAACGGGAGCAAGCCCCCCGGCACGGTCCGACCGCGCCTCACTGATAATCGTCACGCGCCGATGATATCCGGAATCCTGATCTTCCCCGCACCGGGGCCTCCACACACGAGGCGAGAAGGAGTCGAAGGTGGAATCCGCTCCGGCGACTCCGAAACCCGCGAAGGGCGAAGCTGCCGCTACGACCACGTGCACTCCTCCCTCAACTGGGCCTGGTGCAGGCCGCCCGCCGACGTCAGGCACAGCAGCTAGGCTGCTGACTCCCATCGACGGGCGGGCTGCTTGGTTACTGCGCTCCGGCCGGCTGCTTCACCGCGTCTGTGGTGATCCGTTGTGGCTGTCGTGCGAGGACGCGGCGGGTGCGGGCGGCGCGGAGTCCGTTGGCGATCACGATCACCTCGGCGACCTCGTGGACCAGCACGACCGCGGCCAGCCCGAGCACGCCGGTGATCGCCAGCGGCAGCAGCACGATGATGATCGCCAACGACAGTGCGATGTTCTGATTGATGATCGTCCGACCGCGCCGTGCGTGGCGCAACGCCGGTGGGATCAGGCTCAGGTCGTGGCCGGTGAAGGCGACGTCGGCGGACTCGATCGCCGCATCGGACCCGGTCGCGCCCATCGCGATCCCCACCGTCGCCCCCGCGAGGGCGGGGGCGTCGTTGATGCCATCGCCGATCATCGCCGTCGGTCGGTGCTGGGCCGATTCCGCGACGATGTGCGCCTTGTCCTCCGGGCGCAGCTCGGCGTGCACGTCGGTGATCCCGGCGATCTGTGCCAGTGCGGTTGCGGTGCGGGCGTTGTCGCCGGTGAGCATGCTGACCTCAACGCCCTGACGGTTGAGGGTGCGGATGACCTCGGGCACCTCGGGGCGCAGCTCGTCGCGAACCGCGATGGCACCGGCGACGGTGCCGTCGACGGTGACCAGCACGCAGGTCTGCCCCTCGGCCTCCAGGGCCGCGACCCGAGCCTGGAGCGATCCGGGGTCGATCCAGCGGGGGCTGCCCACCGCCACCCGCTGCCCCTCAACGGTCCCGGAGATGCCGTGCCCGGCCTCCTCGGACACGTCCTGGGCCACCGGTGCCCCGGCCGCGGCATTGGTGATGGCCGCCGCGAGGGGGTGGGTGCTGTGCTGCTCGACGGCGGCGGCGTAGGCCAGAACCTGGTCCGCGTTCCTGCCGCCGGCCGGGATCACCGTGGTCACGGTCGGCTGGTTCCGGGTCAGGGTGCCGGTCTTGTCCACGGCCAGATGCCGGATCCCGCCGAGGCGTTCGAACGCGGCACCGCTCTTGATGATGACGCCGAACTTGCTCGCCGCGCCGATCGCCGAGACCACCGTGACCGGCACCGCGATCGCCAACGCACACGGGCTGGCCGCGACCAGCACCACCAGGGCCCGGGTGATCCACAGCTGCGGGTCACCCAGCAGCGACCCGATCACGCCGACGAGGACGGCCAGGATCATGACCCCGGGCACCAGCGGGCGAGCGATCCGGTCGGCGATGCGCGCCCGGTCGCCCTTCTCGGCCTGGGCCTGCTCGACCAGCTCGACGATCGTGGTCAGCGAGTTGTCCGTGCCCGCGGCGGTCGTCTCGACCTCCAGCACGCCGGCGATGTTGATCGCCCCGGCCGAAACCTCATCACCGGACTCGACCTCGACGGGGATCGATTCGCCCGTGATCGCAGAGGTGTCCACGCTCGACCGCCCCGCCCGGACGATGCCGTCGGTGGCGACCCGCTCCCCGGGCCCGACCACCAGCACCTGCCCGACCATGATCTCCCGGGCCGGCACCTCAACCGGGTTGCCGCCGCGGAGGACGGTCGCGGTTTCAGGCACGAGCTTCAGCAGCGCCCGCAGACCGCCACGGGCCCGATCCATCGCCTTGTCCTCCAACGCCTCCGCGATCGAGTACAAGAACGCCAGCGCCGCTGCCTCCTCGACATAGCCGAGGATCACCGCGCCGATGGCGCTGATCGTCATCAGCAGGCCGATCCCAAGCTTGCGCTTGGTGACCAGGTTCCGGATCGCGCCGGGCACGAACGTGTACGCCCCCAGCAGCAGGCCTACCCAGAACACCACCAAGGCCGCCGTCTCCAGACCCGACCACTCCAGGATCAGGCCCGTGATGAAGGCGACTCCGGAAAAGATCGGGAGCAGCAGGGCCGGGTCACGCCACCACGGACGCTCCACCTCCTCAGCCTCGTCACCCGGTGCGGTGACCGGCTCATCGCAGCCGCATGCGGCGCTCACGAGGCGTCCTCCGAGACGGACCCCTGCGCGTCGCAGCAGCCGGGAACCGTGCACGCCGGATCGATGCAGGGCGCGTTCTCATCGACCGCCAAAGTCACATCCACCAGCGCCGTCAGCGCCGCCGCCAGGTGCGGGTCCGCGATCTCATACCGGGTCTGACGGCCCTCCGGCTCGGAGACCACGATCCCGCACCCCCGCAGGCACGCCAGATGGTTCGACACATTCGTCCGCGTCAACCCGAGATCCCGAGCCAGCACCGCCGGGTAGTCGGGTGAGTCCAGCAGCGACAGCAGAATCCGCGACCGCGTCGGATCCGCCATCGCACGACCCAACCGGTTCATCACATCCAGGCGAGAAGTAATAGTCAGCATTCGCTGAATATACAGTAGGCGCTGAACCGCGAGGAAAAGGGCCCCGCAGATCAGTGGTTCCATGCGAGACGGAGCGTCAAATGGGGTATACCGTCTGGACACTCGCGCGGCGGACCGTGAGCATGCTGTCAGAGGAGGTGTGATTGTGGCTTCGTTCGCTTGGTGGCGGGGTTTTTGCAGCGCTCCGTGGCGGTCTTGTTGCCGCGATCACGCAGGACTGGCTGCAGGTAGGTGTCGCGGTCTGAACCGAGAGGGGTGCGCCCGGTCGGGGCCGTTTGGATCGCTGCCGCTACGTCAGAGTCCGAAGGCTCCGCCGCTGACGAGGATCACGATGCCGAGGCCGATGAGAACGATGGGGAAGAGGATGTGCTCCCAGCGTTCGAGCACTTCGGCGATCGGGGGGCGGGTGGCGACGAACTTTGCCAGGGCCACCAGGACCGCGACGAGCGCGAGGAAGACGATGCAGTAGGCGACTACTGCGAGAGGTTCCACGCTGAGGAAGACAGGGGTGTAGACGCCGATGTTGTCGCCGCCGTTGGCAAGGGTGACGCCTGCGACTGTCCACACGCCGACCTTCTTGCCGGCAACCTTGGCCTCGTCGTCATCGTCGGCATCGTCTCCGCGCCAGGCCTGCCATACGGCCCAGAGGCCGAGGCCCAGAGGGATGAGACCGAAGTACGGGATGGCTGCCGAGGGCAGGAATGCTCCGGCACCGATGGTCACCAGGACCGCGGCACCGAGGATGCCGGCGAATCCGAGGTACTGGCCGGCCAGAATGCGGGCGGTAGTGCCGCGCTGGCCTGCCCCTCGCGCGAAGAAGAGGGAGAGCACGATGATGTCGTCGATGTTGGTCGCTGCGAACAGGCCCATCGCCTGCAAGACCGAGGTGAGGATCATGCGCCCTCCCCAGCTGCGTCGCATCCGGGAAGCGAGCAGGCGGGATCGATGCACGGGGCGTCTTCGTCCACTGCCAGGGTGGCATCGACCAGTGCCGTCAGCGCCTGCGCCAGGTGCGAATCGGCGATCTCATATCGTGTCCGACGACCCTCGGGCTCGGAGACGACGATCCCGCAATCGCGCAGGCATGCCAGGTGGTTGGACACGTTCGGGCGTGTCAGGTCCAGATCTCGGGCCAGTTCCGCCGGGTAAGCGGGATGGTCGAGCAGGGTCAAGATGATCCGGGATCGAGTGGGGTCGGCCAGTGCACGACCCAGGCGGTTCATCACGTCGAGACGCGAAGCAATAGTCAGCATGGACTGAACTATACAGCGCGCACTGAACACTCGGTCACAGGCGTCAGCCCAGATCGCATGCCCGTAAGGGGAACCCTCACCGGACACCACCGCTACTTATCGAGAGTGTCATTTTCAGAAGTCGCCTGCACAGTCGGCCTCGAGTTCTCGAGGTTGTGCAGCTGGCTCCTGAACTCTGGCCGTTCAGCACTCATGTGCACTAAAGTCGTTTCTGCTCAGTAGTCCTGTTCTCAAAGGGGAGGCAGGGATGGACGACGAGCCAGGCCGAGTCCCTTCGTCAGGACATTTGACGATGTCGGATACGGAGTGGGTGCAGGCTCAGTTGCGGGCCGACGTGATCGGCAGACTCGCCGAGCGGGATCGTGTCGGGGTTGCTGCTGCGGAGGCAGCTGCCGTCGAACTGGGCATCTCTCGTCGGCAGGTGTACGTGCTGCTGGAGCGGTACCGTCAGGGGGCCGGTCTGGTGACTGATCTTGTGAGTCGGCGGTCTGATGGTGGCAAGGGCGGTAGTCGTCTGTCGGAGCCGGTGGAGCAGGTCATTCGCGAGTTGGTGCGCACGCGGTATTTGACGCGGCAGAAGCGAAGTATCGCCTCGTTGCATCGCGAGATCGTCCGAGTCTGTGCTGTGCAAGGGCTGCCTGCTCCTGCGCGGAACACGGTCGAGACGCGGATCGCACGGATGAACCCCGTCGAAGTCGGGCGGCGACGAGAAGGTCCTGACAGTGTTCGGCCTCTGCAATCGGCCGGTGATGACGTCCCAGTGATCGAGGGCATTCTGGAGCAGGTGCAGATCGATCACACCGTCATTGATCTGATCGTCGTCGATGAGCGGGAACGTCAACCGGTCGGCCGACCATATCTGACAGTAGCGATCGATGTGGACAGCCGCTGCATCATCGGCATGGTCGTGACCCTGGAGCCGCCCTCGGCGGTGTCGGTGGGGTTATGCCTGGCTCACGCGGTCGTCGATAAACGGCCCTGGCTGGAACGGCTCGGGGTCGAAGCAGACTGGCCAATGAGTGGGAAACCGAAGGCGCTGTACGTCGACAACGCGGCCGAGTTCAAGAGCGAGGCACTCACGCGCGGCTGTGAGCAGCACGGCATCGAACTGGACTACCGGCCGCTGGGCCAGCCGCATTACGGTGGGATCGTCGAACGCGTCATCGGCACAGCAATGCGAGAGATCCACCAGCTGCCGGGAACGACGTTCTCGGATCCTGCCGAGCGGGGCCGGTATGACTCCGAGAGAACGTCTGCGCTGACGCTGTCTGAACTGGAGAAGTGGCTGACCTTGGCTGTGGCGACGTATCACGGCACCGTACACAGCACGTTGGGCCAGACTCCGGCTGGGCGCTGGGCTGAGGGTGTGGCTGTGGCCGGTGCTCCGGTGGTCACGGCGAATCCGACGGCGTTCTCGGTGGACTTCCTGCCCGTGGTCCGCCGGAAGCTGACCCGCACCGGGTTCGTCATCGATCACGTGCGATATTTCGCCAACGTCCTGCAACCGTGGATCAGCCGCCGTGAGGACTTGGGTCGCTTCATAATCCGACGAGACCCGCGCGATATCAGTCGAATCTGGGTGCTCGACCCCGAGGGCGTTGAGTACGTCGAGGTCCCCTATCGAACGTTGTCGAATCCTGCTGTCAGCGTGTGGGAGCACCGACAGGCATTGGCACGGTTGCGCGAACGCGGAATTGCCCAGGTGGATGAGGCCGCCCTGTTTCGGATGATCGAACAGATGCGTCACATTTCTGAGACGGCCGAGAAGACCACCAAGCGGTCCCGCCGCGAAGCCGAGCGCCGCAACCACGCAGCAACCGCGAAGAAGGCGTCTCCCTCGTCGGCACTGGCACCGCCGGCGGCTGTGCCGGAAGCTGGCGTTACCAGGCCTGCGTCCCGCTTCGAGGAGATTGAGCAATGGTGACGGTCGACGAGGACCCGCCAACGGATCTGTCGCATCTGCATCCATCTGCACAGTCGACGGCGCGGCTGCCGGCCGCGGAGCGGGTCCACAGGATTCGAGCCGACCGCTGGATCGGATACCCGAAGGCCGTCGAGGCTGTCGGGCGGTTGGAAACGCTGCTCGGGTGGCCGCGGAAGCAACGGATGCCAAACCTGCTGCTTGTGGGGCCGACGAATAACGGCAAGTCCATGATCATCGAGAGGTTTCGCCGTCAACACCTGCCCACGAGTGAGTTGGATCGGGAACACATCCCAGTGCTGTGCGTACAGATGCCCTCGGAGCCGTCGCCTTTGCGGTTCTATACCGCTATCCTCGCCGCCCTCGGCACGCCACTGCGGCCACGACCTCGTGTGATCGAGCTCGAGCGCCTCGCGCTCTCCCTGCTGCGTGACGTCGGTGTGCAGATGCTGGTGATCGATGAGCTGCACAATGTGCTGGCCGGGCGTGGTGACGTCCGGCGAGAGTTCTTAAACCTCTTGCGGTTCCTCGGTAACGAGCTGCGGATCCCGCTCGTCGGAGTCGGCACCCGTGAGGCATATCTGGCGATACGCTCCGACGATCAGCTGGAGAATCGGTTCGAGCCCTTCGTCCTGCCGGTCTGGGAGGCAGGCGAGGACGCCCGATCGCTCTTGGCCAGCTTCGCGGCAGCCTTCCCACTGCGGCGCCCCTCACTCATCGATACCGAAGATATGACGCAGTACTTGCTGGCCCGCAGTGAAGGAACAATCGGCGAGCTTGCGCACCTGCTGACGGCGGCTGCCGTTGCCGCCGTCGAAAGCAGTGTTGAGATGATCAATCACCGCACGTTGACCATGGCCGACTACGTCGGACCAACGGAGCGACGAAGACTGTTTGAACGCGAGCTGATGTGATCTCTCGCTGGCCCGTACATCCGCGGCCGATTCCGGGCGAAGCCCTCACCTTGTGGCTGCACCGGATCGCCGACGAGTACGGGACCACCATCGATGATCTCACCTTCGATATCGGCTACTCCCTCGATCGCAATACGGATCTCGACCTGGCCCCACCGGAGGGATTGATCGAGCAGCTGACGATCCGGACCGGAGTGAGCACCGATCACATTCGCCTAATGAGCATCAGCGGGTACACCCCATGGCTCCTGGACGACATCGAGCCCAGCTCCGATGCGTTCAGCACCTACATCCGGCAATTGGCAGTTCTCTTACCCGAGAGGAACCTGCGTCGCCGGACGGTGGACTCGTGGCGAGCATGGGTCCCGACCCCTGCTGTCCGGCACTACCGAGCCTGCCCACACTGCGTGCGCGATTCCACGCCGCCTCGTCCCTACCTCGTGACGTGGTCGCTGCCCCTGATGCTCTCCTGTCCCTTCCACCACTGCTGGCTTGAACACCACGACGGCCCACCCGGCTACTACTACGCCTGGCGCGACCCATCAAGCGCCCCCGAACCACAGAGAGCCGCACCCGCGATCCGGCGAATGGACGACCGGACGTGGCAAGCACTGACAACCGGAACCGTCAACCTTCCACGACACTGCATCCACGCCGGCACCTGGTTCCGACTGCTCCGCACCCTGATCGACGAACTCGGCGCAACCATGAGCGACTGCGGCGCCGCGCAGCGGCTGACACGCGAGGTGTGGCAGCGCACTGGATATCCAGTCCGGGCCGGCCAAGCGATGTGGCGGCCGTTTGAAACGCAGACTCCGCAGAAACAACAACGAACCCTCGAAGCCGCAGCAAACGCGATGCGCCTGCTCGAAAACAGTCATCTCACCGGCCTCGGCCGCGAGGCCGCATTGTTCCTCCCCGAACCCGATGCCTCTATCGACCCAGGCAAGCCACAGCAGACTACAACAGCAGATTCTCCCGGAGCAGCCTGGAAGGCGTTCAGCGACGCGGTGGATGCTGCCGTCGAGGAGGCCAGGCAGAACCCGGACAGTGCACGTCAGCTGTTCAATCTCATGACGCTCTACCGCCGCGCCGACGACGAGCACACTCAACGAGTCCGCACCAATTTCGAAGAGCTCGGCATCCCCCTCGACTACTTGTCACAATAATGGTCTTCTGCACCGTCTGCGACACGTAGAATAACTAACGGGTTAAGTGACAGCTTTCGGTGATCAGTGGAAATATGATCTGTGTGTCACGTAAACGAACGTATAAGTGATGGAGGTTTGGCGATGCTGGTCGGATACATCCGAGTGTCGAAAGCCGACGGATCTCAAACCACGGATCTGCAACGGGATGCACTCACCGCCGCCGGCGTCGGCCCCGAACAGTTCTATGAAGACAAAGCCTCCGGTAAGAAGGACGACCGTCCGGAGCTCTTGGCTTGCCTGAAAGCTCTCCGGTCCGGTGACACCCTGATCGTGTGGAAACTCGACAGGCTCGGCCGAGACCTGCGCCACCTGGTCAACATCGTCCACGACCTCACCGACCGCGACATCGGGCTTAAAGTACTCACCGGACAAGGAGCAGCCATCGACACCACCACCGCTTCCGGAAAATTGGTGTTCGGCATCTTCGCTGCGCTGGCGGAGTTCGAACGAGAGCTCATCTCCGAGCGCACCAAGGCTGGGCTGACCTCAGCTCGTGCTCGTGGGCGGAAGGGCGGCCGGCCCTTCAAGATGACGCCGGCGAAAGTCCGATTAGCGATGGCTTCAATGGGCCAGCCGGGCACTCACGTCGGAGACCTATGCAAGGAACTCGGGGTCACGCGGCAGACCCTGTATCGCCACGTCTCTCCCACTGGTGAACTTCGGTCCGCCGGAAGCAAGCTACTGCAGCGGTGACTGGCCGCCTCTAGGTTCCCCCGCGCTCCAGGTCGAAGGCGTTATGAGAGCCGGTAGGTTGCTGTGGCAATCGGTTGAGGAAATTTCTCAGACGAGTTTGGAGCGGATGTCATTGGCGGTAGCTTTCGCTGTTGCTCCGACGCCGATGAGGGTGGCTGACCCTGGCCCGGTCCAGTCGCCGTAGCCGACGAGATAAAGGCCCGGGATACGTGTGGAAGCGGTCCCGTTCAGATCGATTGTTCCGTCGGATTCCCGGAGGTCGAGACGGCGTAGATGGCGCAACGCTGGACGGAAGCCGGTGCACCACACCACGGCCTCAATGCAATGCGTTCTTCCGTTGGGCCAAACCACGCCGCCGGGACTGAAGTGCTCAAACATCGGTTGAGCGGTCAGCAACCCAGCATCACGTGCCCGCCTGACAGGTGGGACAGCGACGATGTCGCCCAGATCGCTTACCCCGCCGGGATCGGGCTGGCCTGTTGCTCTCGCGCGCACCTGCTGGCTTGCCACTCGGAACAATTCGCGCCCGTCGACGTCATCGGGCAGGTAGCGAGGCTCTCCGCGTAGACACCAGGTCACCTCGGCGCTGCCAACGAGGTCCGCTGCGATCTGAGCGCCGGAATTCGCCCCACCGACGACGAGCACGGAAGAGTTCTCGAACTGTTCTGGGCCGCGGTACCAGGCGCTGTGCACCTGGACTCCCTGGAACGTTGACTGCCCCGGCATGGACGGCCAGAACGGTTGAGACCAAGTGCCCGTCGTGTTCACGACGATGCGTGCCAGCCAGTCTTCGTAGTGCGTAGCTACGCGGAACCCCTCGGGCCCATGCTCGACGTGGTCGACCTGGATCGGCCGCCGCACGGGCAGTCGGTAGCGCTCCTCGTAGTCAGCGAGGTAGTCAATCACATGAGACGCGTCGGGGTTGGCGCGCGGCGACGCGGGCATCGGACGGCCCGGTAGCGATGAGTACTGTGCTGGTGAGAACAGGCGCAACGATGGCCAGGTGCTCTGCCATGCGCCCCCTGACCTTTCGCGGTCGTCAAGGATCACGAACGACAGGCCGGCACGACGAAGGTAGTAACCGATCGCCAGCCCTGCTTGTCCGCCCCCGATGACTACGACATCGACGCGCTCAGTCACTCTCGGTACGCCCCCGTAGCGGTCAGTCCAGCGACAAGAATTGACGCAGCTCTGCGAATGCTTCGCGCACGACGGTGTAATGGGCCCATTTCCCGCGCTGCTCTCGGGTCAGGAGGCCTGCTTCGACGAGTTTCTTGAGGTGGTGGCTGATCGTGGGCTGGCTGATGTCGAGGACGTCGATCAGGTCGCAGGCGCACACTGCGTCGCAGCCTTGGGCCGCCACATGCGACAAGACGCGCAATCGCGTCGGATCGGACAGCGCCTTGAGCTTCTTCGCCATCCGGTCGGCATCTGAGACCCCTAGCGGGGACGCGTCCAACGCACAGCATTCGGTCGCGGCTCCGAGACGCAGCTCACTGGTTTCCACTGAAGTACTCATCACACCATCATACATTGACGCTCATCGATGCATGCGCTTAGTCTGTTCCATAGACATCCATCGATACAAGGAGCTTAGTGCCGATGAGCACCACTGCAACAACGGCTGCGCAGAACGCGGTGCCGGTGGCGAAGGAGATGTCCTTCCTGGACCGGTGGCTGGCGGTGTGGATCCTGATTGCGATGGCCGTGGGTCTGCTGCTGGGGCGCTTCGTGCCCGGGCTCGACACGGCCTTGGACTCTGTGAAGGTCGGTGGGATCTCCGTGCCGATCGCGATCGGTCTGCTGGTCATGATGTATCCGGTGCTGGCGAAGGTCCGCTACGACGAGATGCACCGGGTGACCGGGGACCGGAAGCTGTTGACCCTGTCGCTGTTCCTCAACTGGGTCGTCGGTCCGGCCTTCATGTTCACGCTCGCCTGGGTCTTCCTGCCCGACCTGCCGGAGTTCCGCACCGGACTGATCATCGTCGGCCTGGCCCGCTGCATCGCCATGGTCTTCATCTGGAACGACCTCGCCTGCGGCGACAGAGAGGCTGCCGCGGTGCTGGTTGCCATCAATTCCGTCTTCCAGGTCGTGGCCTTCGGTGCGCTGGGCTGGTTCTACCTGCAGGTGCTGCCGTCCTGGCTGGGACTGGAGACGACTTCGGCGCAGTTCTCCGTGTGGGCGATCGTGGCATCGGTGCTCGTCTTCCTCGGCATCCCGCTGCTGGCGGGCTTCCTCACCCGCGTACTGGGAGAGAAGGCCAAGGGTCGCCACTGGTACGAGGAGACGTTCCTGCCGATGATCGGCCCGTGGGCGCTCTACGGGCTGCTGTTCACGATCGTGCTGCTGTTCGCGATGCAGGGTGAGGCGATCACATCGCAGCCTCTGGACGTGGCGCGGATGGCGGTGCCGTTGCTGCTGTACTTCGTGCTCATGTTTGCAATCAGCCTGTTCGCGTCGAAAGCGGTGGGGCTGAACTACGCGAAGTCGACCAGCGTGGCCTTCACCGCCTCGGGAAACAACTTCGAACTGGCCATCGCCGTGTCGATCGGCACCTTCGGTATCACCTCGGGCCAGGCGTTGGCGGGAGTCGTCGGCCCGTTGATCGAGGTCCCCGTCCTCGTCGGCCTCGTCTACGTCGCTCTCTGGCTTGGGCCCAAGCTTTTTCGCAACGACCCGACCGTCCCGAACCGTGCAGTCGCGGGGGTGCGATCATGACCGGCAAGCCCAGCGTGCTGTTCGTCTGCGTCAAGAACGGCGGCAAGTCGCAGATGGCCGCGGCCCTGCTGCGCCACCGCGCTGGCGACACGGTTGAGGTCCACTCGGCAGGCACCGCGCCGGGCGGCTCTCTCAACAGCCTCTCCGCAGAAGCGGTCGCCGAAGCAGGAGCCGATATGGCGGATGAGCAGCCCAAACCGATTGACCCGGAGCTGCTGCGCCGCGTCGATCGAGTCGTCGTGCTCGGCCAGGAGGCCCACGTGGAGCCCGTCGCGGGCATGACGGCCACCATCGAGACGTGGACGACCGATGAGCCCTCCGAGCGCGGCATCGAAGGACTTGAGCGGATGCGCCTGGTCTGTGGCGACATCGACGCCCGCGTCCGTGCCCTGCACGCCGAACTCCTCCCCCACTGACCCCACCCCCTGATTGGAAGACACCCCATGACTTCTGCACCCAAGCCCAGCGTCCTCTTCGTCTGTGTCCACAACGCCGGCCGCTCCCAGATAGCGGCGGGTTACCTCACCGCTTTGGCCGGTGACCGGATCGAGGTCCGCTCGGCCGGCTCCGAACCTGCCGACCAGATCAACCCGGTCGCCGTGGAGGCAATGGCCGAAGAAGACATCGACATCACCGCAGCGTCCCCGAAGGTGCTGACCACCGAGGCGGTGCAGGCCTCCGATGTCGTGATCACCATGGGCTGCGGCGACGCCTGCCCGATCTTCCCCGGCAAGCGCTACGAGGACTGGGAACTGACCGACCCGGCAGGCAAGGGCATCGACGACGTCCGCGTGGTCCGCGACGACATCAAGTCCCGTATCCAGCAGCTGATCAGCGAACTGATTCCGACACCGACCGCATCGAACTGAGACGACGACACGATGACGAACTCACCTCTCGACACGACCGATGAGCTGATCATCATTGGTTCCGGTCCCGCCGGTTATACCGCTGCCATCTATGCCGCCCGTGCGGGATTGTCCCCGCGCGTGATCGCCGGGTCTGTCACACACGGTGGTGCTCTCATGAATACCACTGACGTGGAGAACTTCCCCGGCTTCCCCGGCGGCATTCAGGGCCCGGACTTGATGATGGGTCTGAGCGCGCAGGCCAGCAGATTCGGTGCCCGCATCGAATACGACGACGTCACCGCCGTGGAACTCACCGGGACTCTGAAAGAGGTCACCACCCTGGCAGGGGCGACGTACCGCGCACCTGCGGTGATCGTGGCGACCGGTTCGGCGTACAAGGAACTTGGTCTGCCCGAAGAGAAGCGACTCACCGGGCACGGCGTGTCCTGGTGTGCCACCTGTGACGGGTTCTTCTTCCGCGACCAGCACATCGTGGTCGTCGGTGGTGGGGACTCCGCGATGGAAGAAGCTCTCTTCCTCACCCGCTTCGCCCAGACAGTGACCATCGTGGTCCGCCGAGACACCCTGCGCGCCTCGAAGATCATGGCCGAGCGGGCCCGGGAGAACGAGAAGATCCGCTTCGTCTACAACAGCCACATCACCACCATCCACGGCGAAGACAAGGTCACCGGAGTATCCCTGATGGACTCCGTGTCTGGGCAGACCACCTATCTCGACGCCACCGGGGTGTTCGTCGCCATCGGACACCTGCCCCGCACCGAACTCCTCCGCGGCCAGCTGGATCTGGACCCGGACGGATACATCCTCGTCGACGCTCCGACCACCCACACCAACCTGCCCGGCGTCTTCGCCTGCGGCGACGCGGTCGATCACCGCTACCGCCAAGCCATCACCGCAGCCGGCACCGGCTGCTCAGCGGCGCTGGACGCCGAGCGCTACCTCGCCACTATCGCACCACCGGCCCTCACCCCCGTCCTTCAGGAGATCAGCCATGCGTGACCTCGCGAGTGCCCACCAGGATCTGCCCGTCGTCATCATCGGTGCCGGTCCCGTCGGACTGGCCGCCGCCGCCCATGTCCGCGAACGAGGCCTCACCCCTGTGGTCCTCGAAGCCGGAGACACCGTGGCTGCAGCAATCCGCACATGGGGGCACACCCGACTGTTCTCGCCGTGGCGCTACAACATTGATGAAGCCGCCAGGCGCTTATTGGAGCCCAACGGGTGGCAGGAGCCAGACCTCGACGCCCTGCCCACCGGCCACGAACTCGTCGACGACTACCTGACCCCGCTGTCAGCAGCACTGGGCCACGTCATCCGCACCAGCACCCGGGTCGTTGCGGTCTCTCGCCAGGGCATCGACAAGACCCGCAGCCAGAACCGCGACAACACGCCGTTCCTCGTCCGCATCGCCCAGACAGATGGCTCATACGACGACGTGCAGGCCCGCAGCGTCATCGACGCCTCCGGCACCTGGGAGCAGCCCAATCCGCTGGGACGATCAGGTCTTCCCGCACCCGGAGAAGCCGAGGCCGCGGCGCGTGGTCTCATCACGCAGCCCCTGCCGGCCGTCACGGATGCCCATCGCGATCGATTCGCCGGCCGTCACATCCTCGTGATCGGTGCCGGACATTCGGCAGCGAACACACTGCTCGACCTAGCCGAACTGGCCCAGGACGCCCCGGAGACCCGGATCAGCTGGGCGGTCCGCTCTGCTGACGTCACCGGCGTCTACGGCGGAGAAGACCGCGATGAACTCGCCGCACGTGGAGCACTCGGGTCCCGCCTGCGCGCACTCGTCGAATCCGGCGTCATCGACGTCCACACGACGTTCACGATCTCCGGCTTCGAAGCTGCCGGTGACCAGCTCCGAGTCCTCGCAACCGGGTCTGCCGGGCCCGAGGAGCTGAGGGTCGACCTGCTCGTGCCGGCCACCGGCTTCCGCCCGGACTTGTCGATGCTGGCCGAGCTGCGCCTCGAACTCGATCCCGCAGTGGAGGCTCCCCGCCAGCTTGGACCGCTCATCGACCCGGAGTTCCATTCCTGCGGCAGCGTCGAGCCGCACGGCGAGAGCGTCCTGTCCCATCCCGAAGCAGGCTTCTACATCGTGGGTATGAAGAGCTACGGTCGGGCGCCGACGTTCCTCATGGCCACCGGATACGAGCAGGTCCGCTCCATCGCCGCGGCGATGGCCGGTGACCGTGCCGCCGCGGACGAGGTGCACCTCAACCTTCCGGAGACCGGTGTGTGCAGCACCGACCTCGGTGGATCCTGTGACGCGCCCGCAGAACCCCAGCTGGTGACGATCGGCGCACCTGCTGCCGCCTCGTGCTGCTGAGACTGAAAGGACGTGGCCATGACCGCCGAAACCCCGCCCCTCGATACCCGGGTTCTCCAGCGCACAGCTGCTGATCTCTCGCGCGTCTACGAGGGGACCTTCTCCCCGGAAACAGTTGAGCGATACGTCTTTGAGTCCTACACGACCCTCTCGCGAACAGCGAAGATCCGCACCTACCTCGCGATCCTCGCTGAACGCTTCGCCACCGACCGTCTGCGAGCTTTGGCCATCGCACAAGGGAAGATCGCGACGACTGTTCCTCAGGTTCTTTTCGTTTGTGTGCACAACGTCGGCCGGTCGCAGATTGCAGCCGCGCTGCTGTCCCACCTGGCTGGTACCGCCGTAGAAGTCCGTTCTGCCGGCTCACTGCCCGGCTCCGAAATCCACCCACTTGTCATCGAAGCGCTGGAGAGTCGCGGCATTGATCTTGCCGGAGCCTTCCCGAAACCACTGACCGATGATGTCGTCCGCGCCGCCGACTACGTCATCACCATGGGCTGCGGTGACGCCTGCCCCATCTACCCAGGCAAGCGCTACCTCGATTGGGAACTCGCCGACCCCGCCGAAGAAACACCCGAACGGGTACACGACATCGTTGACCAGATCGAGGACCACGTCCGCAGCCTGTGGGCCGACATCCAGACGTGAGTGCGTGCCTTGCGTGAGGAGCCAGCGTGTCTCGTTGGCTCCTCACCGTTCCACCTGCGCACGACCTGCCCCGACATACTGGAGTCATGAGACCTTTGCCAGGTTCCCCACACAGTCTCGCCCATGACTGACCGTCTCCGTGGTGGTCTCGTCGCACTCTGCATCGCCGAGACCACCAGCTGGGGGCTGCTGTACTACTCACTGCCCGTCGCTGTCGCGCCCATCTCCGAGGACACGGGGTGGAGCCACACCGCGATCACAGCTGCCCTGTCCGTGGGCCTGCTCGTGTCCGCGATCGCCGGTATCCGCGTCGGCAGAATCCTGGACACTCAGGGGCCACGCACCGTCATGACGCTGGGAGCACTCATCGGAGTGCTCTCCCTGGTGCTCGTCGCGTGGTCTCCGAACCTGCCAATGTTCTACCTTGCATGGCTGCTGGCAGGGTTCGCCCAATCCGCAGTTCTCTACCCGCCCGCGTTCGCTGTCATCACACGCTGGTACGGTCCCCAGCGCGTCGTCCCGTTGACGACCTTGACTCTTGTCGCGGGACTGGCCTCCACGATCTTCGCTCCGATCGTGGCCTATCTCATCGATCAGGTCGGGTGGCGGACCAGTTACCTCATCATGGCCGGCATCCTCGCTGCTGTGACTGTGCCACTGCACGCCTTCTTCCTTAATAGCTCCTGGACAGACAACATCACCCACTCTGCTCACGGGTCGAAAGCCCACGTCCGCGCCATCACCCGCACTCCGCGCTTCGTCATCCTGCAGATCACCATGGCGCTGGCGACGTTCACTCTTTTCGCGGTCACGATCAACATCATCCCCGTACTCCTGGAACGAGGGATCTCTTACAGCACCGCTGCCCTCACCCTCGGTCTCATTGGTGCCGGGCAGGTGATCGGACGAATCGGCTACTCGAGATTGGCCAGATCTACCGCTGCGCACACGCGCACCGCACTCATCTTCGGTCTTGGTGCTATCGGGCTCTGGCTTCTGGCGTACGTCCCCGGTCCCGCCGCACTCCTCATCGCCATCGCTGTCTTGCTCGGCGCTGTCCGTGGATGCCACACCCTGCTGCAAGCCACTGCTGTCTCTGACAGATGGGGCACACAGAACTTCGGCACGATCAACGGTGTCTTCACCGCGCCAATGACCGCTGTCGGTGCCCTGGCTCCCGTTTCTGGCCCAGCCCTTGCCAGTGTGCTCGGCAGCTACTCAGCTATGGCAGTTGTCATGGCCGTGATACTGACTGTTGCGGCACTCTCTTCCATGCGTTCCTGACCTCTGGTCAATCTGCGCCGAGTGGAGAGTGCGCTGACGCGATTGCACTCGACTTCTGAATTCAATGCAGACAGCTTCTGAAACTGACACCCATGTCGGGAGTGGGTGTGTCCGGTCGAGGTTCCCCATGCGGGACCCTCGGAAGTGTGCCGTCGAGGGACCGTCGCGAGGTGATCGATGGTGATCGGGTCACCGGCGGCGCGCAGCCGCAGCAACGGGACCAGCAGGGCGGTCTCCTCGGACCGGACGAGCCGGTCTGCCAGGTCGGTGGTCTGTCAGGTCGGTGGTGAGGATCGTCTCATTGAGTGCGTCCAATTCTATTGGGGTGAGTGCGCGGTCAGGCGCAGCAGGACAGCTTCGAGACGTCGGTGGTGAAGGCCTTGGCGACGATGCGGATGCCTTCGGCCATGGTCAGGTATGGGGCCCACGCGTCGGCGACTTCTGCGATGGTCTTGCCGAGGATGTGGACGCCGGCGGCGGCGAGCTCGCCGGCGTCCTTGGCGACAGCGGTGAGACCGAGGATCTCGCCGGTGTCGGCGTTGGCGACCATCTTGATGAACCCACGCATGTCCCGGTTCACCAGCGCACGGGGCACGTACTCCAGTGGCAGGACGCGGCAGTCGCAGCGGATCCCGGCCGCGATGACCTCCTTCTCGGTCATCCCGACCGCGCCGATGGCGGGACCGGTGAACGTCACCCGAGGCATCCGTGTGTAGTCGACCGAAGTGTTGCCGTCGGTGAAGGCGTTCTCGGCGACGATCGTGCCGTGCCGGGCCGCGACATAGACGAACTCGGGGTGCCCGGTGACATCCCCGCCCGCCCAGACGCGGGGGTTGGCGGTCTGCAACTGGTCGGTGACCACGATCTGTCCGGCCTCGCCGGTCTTCACCCCCACGGCCTCGAGGTTGAGCCCCTCGGTGACCGGGCGGCGTCCGAGCGCGACGAGGATCTCGTCGGCACGGAACTCCTGCTCGCCGCCCGAGACCTCGGCCATGACGACGACCTGCCCGGTGACGGTATCGCGGGCAACGCGGGAGGGAACAGCGCGGCGGACCACCCGGATGCCCTCGTCGGCGAAGACTTCCTGCAATGATCTGGAAACCTCCGGCTCCTCCTTCGACGCCAGCCGAGAACGCACCAGCAGGGTCACCTTCGAGCCGAGCCGGGCGAACATCTGGGCCAGCTCCAGCGCCACGTAGCCACCGCCGAGCACCAGCAGCGAGTCGGGGCGCTCGGACAGTTCCATCGCCGACGTCGAGGTCAGGTACTCGACGCCGTCCAGCCCCTGGATGAGCGGGACCCAGGGACGGGTGCCGGTAGCGATCAGGTAATGGGCGGACTCGATGGTTTCCACGGTGCCTTCAGCGGCGGTGACCTCCAGCACAGGCGCATCCGGGGTGCCGGCGAAGGCCGCCTGGCCCTGGCGGACCGGCCAGCCGTAGGCTTCGGCCACGTCGAAGTACTTCTCACCCCGCATCGCCTCGACCAGGTCCTGCTTGCCACCCACCAGCCCGGGCATGTCGACCGCGCCCGCGGTGGCGGCGATCCCCGGGAACCGGGAGCCCGCGTCCGCGGCCACGTGGCGGGCCTCGGCGGCCGCTATCAGCGCCTTGGACGGCACGCACCCGGTGTTCACGCAGGTGCCGCCGAACGTACCGCGCTCGACCATCACCACCGACTTGCCCAGCGTGGTGGCGCGGATCGCTGCGGCGAACGCCGCGCCACCCGACCCGATCACGGCCAGATCAATCTTCGACTGCATCCCGAACCCTCCCCGGACTGTTGAGAAATCCTCCTGATGCGGCGATACTAAAGCTTCCAGTACAGGGGAAGGTCAAGGGTGAGACCTGTGACACACGAGGGGTGAGGATGCGGATCGGGGAGCTCGCTGAAGCGGCCGGCACGACCACGAAGACTCTGCGGTTCTATGAAGACCAGGGGCTCTTGCCCCCGGCCGAGCGCACGCCCGGCGGCTACCGCGACTACACGACCGAGAGCCTCACCCGGATCGACTTCATCCACCGCGGCCAAGCCGCCGGACTCTCCCTCGCCCAGATCCGGCAGGTCCTCGACATCCGCGACCACGGCCAAGCTCCCTGCGATCACGTACGCGACCTGCTCGACGCACGCCTGACCGACATTGACCTGAAACTCAGACAGCTCCACGACCTGCGCGACACCCTCGCCGGGCTACGCGACCAGGCCGAGCACGTTGAGCCCGACACGTGCAGCTCCGACCAGGTCTGCCGGTACCTGTAGCCAAGCCCGACGCCGCACGGACACGCCATCGAGGGGTGGTGGTCGACCGAGCCCCAGCCGCACAGCTGGAACGTTCCGCCTCGACCTACTGACACGAAAGTGTCAGCGGCGCAGTGGGCATCGGAACTGCGCCCGAGGGACTCACAGCACGTATCGATCCGGGTGGGTCGACAGGGGTGAGGGTCGCCAACCCCGGTAGTCGTATGGGGATGGCCTTACGGACACGCAGGGCATCGCTACCACCCCCTCGCGTGCGAGGGAGTGGAGGCCGCCACTGAGCGTCTGAAAAACCCCGCCAATTAGCGGACAAAGTCACAGCGTCAAAGGGGTATACCCGTTGTGCAGAAATGTCCGGCACGGTGGTGTTCGGCCGACAGATGTGTCGGAGCCCCGGACTTGCGTTGACGACCGGTGCGGTGGGTTCTTGTCAGCAGGCTTGATCACGGGATGGACCCTGGACGCCTGAGCTTTGAGGGAGCGTAGCGCCGCGGTGCAACTGAGGGATGTCCGACCAACTGCGTGCTTAGCGAGAACAGTGAAAGGTGGAGCATGCGTCTGTTTGACGGTCGCCCCTCACAACCCCTCCGGTCGGACTTGAGCCACTCAGCCACAGAGCTGGGGTCAATTGCAAAGGGTCCCTGTCGGTGGGCAGAACGGCGGCCTGGTCGATCGTTGTCGGATCGACCAGGCCGGGTAGTAGGAGTCAGCCGATCGCGGCCAGGAGGTCGGCGCAGGCCTGTTCGCATCGGCGGCAGGCCTCGGCGCAGACGCGGCAGTGCTCGTGCATGTCCGCGTGCTTCTCGCATTCGGCCGCGCATTCTGCGCACGCTGTCCGGCATGCCTCGAGTGCGGCTTTGACCGTGGCGAGGTTCTGCCCGGTGCGGCGGCTGAGAATGCTGCCGGTGGCAGCGCAGAGGTCCGCGCAGTCAAGGTTGAGACGGATGCAGTTGCGCAGCTCGGCGACCATGTCTTCGGCCAGGCAGGCATCGGCGCAGGCTGTGCAGGTTTGGGCGCATTCGAAACAGGCGGCGATGCAATCGGCGAGTTTCTGCACGTCCAGACCGGTGGTGTCGTTGGGGTGGGTTTCGATCATTGAAGTGATGTGAGTCATCGCTGTCCTCCTTCTTCTCCGAGTCGGTGCCAGGAAGCACCCGGCTACCATCGACGCTAGGTCACGCGCCGACCAAAGCGAAGCCGCCAGGAACCGATCTTCGCAGAATCTTCATGAACCGCAGTCCCTCCGATGCCCGGATCCCGTTCCGGAGAAAAAGCGTCAGAGGTTTTCGAGCATGGTCTCCATCTCCTGGATCTCTGCTTCCTGGTCCTCGATGACCTGTTCGGCCAGGGCGATCGCTTGGGGGTTCTGCCCGTCGGCGACCTCCTGTTCGGCCATGTCGACGGCGCCCTCGTGGTGTCTGGTCATCTGCTCCAGGTACAGCTTCGCGGCGTCGGTGCCGGTGGCGTCTTCGAGCTGTTGCATGTCGTCCTCGCTCATCATCCCACTCATGCCACCATGACCACCGTGACCGCCCATGCCCCCCATGTCACCCATGGGTTCCTGACCCCAGGCTTCGAGCATGGCGTTCATCCGGTCGATCTCGGGCCCCTGCGCGTCGATCACGCCTTGGGCGAAGTCGGCGACGTTGTGCGGGATGTCGTCCTTGGCCAGCAGGGTTTCGCTCATCTCCACGGCCTGCTGGTGGTGGGGGATCATCATCTGCGCGAACATCACGTCGGCGTCGTTGTGCTCCGCGGAGATCTCCTCTCCGGTGGCGGCGGTGTCGGTGGCGACCGAGGTTTCGGGGGCGGGCTCCTGCCCGGTGCTGCCGGGGTCGGCGTTTCCGGTGCATGCCGAGAGGATCAGCGTGCCGGCGATCGCTGCCGCGACTGCCAGTGGGGTGCGCTTCATGAGGTGACCTTTCCTTACTGATGGACGGTTTGTGGTCGGGGTGTCTCGGTGGGGGTCGGTGCCAGCCGAGCGGGGTCGAGCTCGGTGCGACGCAGCAGCTGGGCGTTGAGCGCGACGATGATGGTCGACAGGGACATCAGGATCGCGCCGACGGCCGGGGAGAGCACGAACCCGATGGGGGCCAGGACTCCGGCGGCCAGCGGGACGGCGAGGACGTTGTAGCCGCTCGCCCATGCCAGGTTCTGGATCATCTTGCGGTAGCTGGCCCGGGACAGGTCGATCATCGACAGCACCGCGCGCGGATCGTTACCGGCCAGCACCACGCCGGCCGATTCCATCGCCACGTCGGTGCCGGCCCCGATCGCGATGCCGACGTCGGCCCGGGCAAGGGCGGGAGCGTCGTTGACGCCGTCGCCGACCATCGCCACCGACAGTCCCCGGTGCTGCAAGTCGGTGACGGCGGAGTCCTTGTCCTGCGGGAGGACTTCGGCGAAGACCTCGTCGATGCCGAGGTCTCGGCCGACGGCGTCGGCGACCTGCTGCGCGTCACCGGTGATGAGGGCGACCTTCACACCGCGTTCTTGCAGGGCGTGAACCGCGGCCCGGGATTCCGGCCGCACCCGGTCCTCCAGGGCGACCGCCCCGATGATGGTCCGGTCCTGCACGATATGCAGGACGCTGGCGCCGCGCTGGGTCCATTCCGCAACGTCGGCGGCGATCTCGGTCGGGGAGTCCAGCCCGTAGTCGCGCAGCATGTTGGGCCCGCCCACGGTGATCTCGGATCCCTCGACGATGGCGCGGACCCCGCGACCGGCGGCGGTGGTGAACTCGCTGGCCTGCAGGCGCGCCGCGGCCGCTTCCGCGTCTTCGGCTGCCGCTGCGGTGATCGCACGTGCCACCGGGTGTTCGCTGTTGGCCTCGGCGGCGGCGGCCAGCGCCAACAGGCGGCCTTCGCTGATGCCCGACACCTGCGCGGTCCCGGTGACCGCGTGGGCGCCCTGCGTGAGAGTGCCCGTCTTGTCGAAGAGTACGGCATCGATCGAGCGCATCCGCTCCAGCGCGAGCCGGTCCTTGATGAGCAGGCCCGACCGGGCGGCCTTCTCAGTCGAGATAGCGATCACCAGCGGGATCGCCAGTCCGAGTGCGTGCGGGCAGGCGATGATCAGCACTGTGACGGTGCGGATGACTGCCTGGTCGGGCGCGCCCAGCAGCGTCCAGACGAGCGCAGTGATGATGCCGGCCCCCAACGCGAACCAGAACAGCAGCGCTGCGGCACGATCGGCCAGCGCCTGCGCCCGCGACGACGATGCCTGCGCGTCAGCGACCATCCGCTGAATGCCGGCCAGGGCAGTCTCACCGCCGGTGGCTTCCACGGTCAGACGCACGGCGTTGTCCATCGCGACGGTGCCGGCCACGATCTTGTCACCGAGCTCACGCGGGACAGGTTTGGACTCACCAGTGATCATCGACTCATCGAACTCGGCGTGCCCGTCGATGATGCGTCCGTCGGCCGGCACCCGGGCCCCGGACCGAACCAGCACCGTGTCACCCGTCTGCAGTTCGGCGATCGGGACGGTGACGATCCCGGACTCGGTGACCTTCTCCGCCTCGTCTGGCAGCAGCTCGGCCAGCGCGTCAAGGGCACCGGATGCCGCGCCGAGGGCGCGCATCTCCAGCCAGTGCCCCAACAGCATGATGGTGACCAGCAGCGCCAGCTCCCACCAGAAATCGAGCATGAAGTCGCCGACGCCCAAACTGGTGGCCCAGGAGGCGACAAAGGCCACCGTGATGGCCATCGCGATCAGCAGCATCATTCCCGGCTGCCGTGACTTCAGCTCGTTGAGACCGCCCTTGAGGAAGGGCATGCCGCCGTAGACGTAGATGACGGTGCCCAGCACCGGGGCGATCCAGGTCGCGCCGAAGAAGTCGGGCACCTGGTAGCCGAGCAGGTCGGCGACCATGTGGCTGAAGATGACGACCGGCACCGACAGGATCAGGCTGACCCAGAAGCGGTTGCGGAACATCGCGACACTGTGCCCGGCGTGCTCCCCGTGGCCTGCGTGCGCGTCATGGTCGTGCCCGGCATGACCGGCTGGCGCGGGTGCCGGGCGCTCATCGAGGGCGGAGTGGCCGTGACCCTGCGGCATCGCCAGTCCGTGGCTGCCCGCGTCGAGGTGGTCGTGGTGGTGATGGTCGTGGGTGTTGCTTGCCGGCTCGGGTTGATGGTGGTGGTGCTCCGGATTACTCATCGTTGTCCTTCACAGTCGGGTGGTGGGCAGCCGATCAGGCCTCTGCTGCGGAGTAGCCGGCCGCGGCAAGCGCCGACTGCAGAACCCCCGTGTCCGCCGAGCTGCTGGTCACCGTGACGGTGGAGCGACCATGAGGTACCAGCGTGACGTCCACCTGGGCGTTCGCGTCCAGTGCCTGCAGGGCCTGGGTTACGCGCGAAGCGCAGCCCTGGCAGGTCAGCCCTTCCACAGCGAGCGTGACCGTGGAAACGAGCTCAGCGCTGCCGCTGATTGCACTTGCGGTGGCGGCACCGGAGGGTGCGCAGCAGGCACAGCCTGCCGATGCGAGGGGCAGCTGACGGGAGGATGCGGACATGATGTGCTCCTGACTAGTGGGCTCGGAGAGGTGGAGAGAGCCTCCAACAACCGGATATACCCCCATGGGGTATGTGAGTAAAGGTGTTCGTTCTCACGGGTAGGCCTTTCCGGGGGTGCGGGGCAGTTCGATGGTGAACTCGGAGCCGTGTCCGGGGCCGGCGGAGGAGGCGGTGAGGGTGCCGCCGTGGGCTGCGATGAGGGCATGGGAGATCGTCAGGCCGATGCCGGAGCCGCCGTGGTCGCGATCGCGGGCGGTGTCGCCGCGGTAGAAGCGTTCGAAGATGTGGGTGAGCTGGTCGGCGGTCATGCCGTCGCCGGTGTCGGTGACACGGATGAGCACGGTGTCGCGGGTGTTGGTGGCGGTGAGGGAGACGGTTCCCCCGGGTGGAGTGTGGCGCAGGGCGTTCGACAGGAGGTTGTCGAGGACTTGTGCCAACCGTTGCCGGTCGGCGATCACGGTGCCGGCTCGGGGGTCGGCTGTGGTGGTGAGGGTCACGCCCTTGGCTGTGTAGCTCTCCTGGACTGCGGCAGCAGTGCTGTCGAGCAGGTCGGCGATGGGTACGGGGGCGGGGTCGAGGTCGATGCGGCCTTCCTCAGCGCGGGAGACATCGTCGATGTCTTCGACAAGGCGTGTCAGGCGTGCCAGCTGTTCGGCCATCACGGCGTGGGTGGTGGGGTTCCACTCGACGACCTGGTCCTGCAGCCCCTCGAGGTAGACGGAAATGACCGAGATCGGTGTGCTCATCTCGTGGGCGAGGTCGGACAGGATGCGTTGCCGCGTCTCCTCGGTGCGGGTCAGCTGGTCGGCCATCGTGTTGAACGCTCGGGCCAGGGAGTCGAGTTCGACGCCGGCGCCGACCACCGGGACGCGCACATTGTAGTTGCCGCGGGCGACTTCGGCTGCCCCAGCGGTGAGCTGTTCCAGCGGGGTGCGGATCGTGCGGGAGAGCAGGAAGCTGGCCAGGAGCGCGCAGGCCAGACCGGTGCCCAATGCCACCGCCAGGGTGATCAGGTTCGCGTCGCGGTAGGCCTGCTCGACATGGAACAGTTCCGAGGATCCCCCCGGGATGCCGGCCATTTCCAGGTGTTCGTGGAACAGCGGGGGCCCGGCCAGGGTGGCGACTGCCACCGCTCCGAGCAGGCTTGCCGCCACCACGATCAGCTGCGTGGCGAACAGGCGGGTGGCCAGGCCGGAGTTGCGCAGCCTCATCGGAGCACCATGCGATAGCCGACGCCGCGGACGGTCTCGATGAGGCCGCCACCGTCGGGCTCTTCACCGAGCTTGCGCCGCAGGTGGCCGATGTGGACGTCGACGATCCGTTCATCGCCGACCCAGGATGTGTCCCAGACGGCGTCGATGAGCTGCCGGCGGGAGAGCGCGCGGTGGGGTGCTGCAGACAAGGCGACCAGCAGGTCGAACTCGGTGCGCGTCAGGGGAAGCACCGCATCGTCGCGGCGGACCTCGTGGCCGGCGAGGTCGATGGTGAGGTCGCCGACGACGCGGACGGAGTCCTGGGGTGGGTTTCCGGTGCGGGGACGCCTGAGCACGGCGTGGACTCGGGCGACCAGTTCCCGGACGCTGAAGGGCTTGGTGATGTAGTCATCCGCACCGGCGGCAAGCCCCATGAGCTTGTCGTTCTCACCACCTCGGGCGGTCAGGATCAGCACGTAGCACTCCGACATCGCCCGCACGCGACGGCAGACCTCGATGCCGTCCAGCCCGGGCAGTCCGAGGTCGAGGATCAGCACGTCAGGCTCCTCGGCCCTGACGCTGTCCAGCGCCTGGACTCCGGTGTGTGCTTGCTCAACGTGGAAGCCGTCTCGACTCAGATAGGTCGCCACCATCTGCGCCAGAGGCTTTTCATCCTCGGCAACGACGATGCGTCCGCCAGAGTGGTGGTCGGTTCGTTCAGCCCGCATGTACCCAGTCTGTCCCCAGTGCTGGTGGCACACAGCCCTCAGCGCCCGCTGCGGCCGAATCTTCGTCAAACCTTCAAATGGCCGCCGCGTCACGGCTGTCTGGTGATGTCGATGCTCGTGGCGGCCTCGGCCGGGCAGGTGCGCTCGATCTGCAGAGTCGAGAAATAGATGTCGAACCGGCCGGTGAGCAGCCCGGTCGCCTGTTCCAGCACGGTCTCGTGTAGTGCCGGGTCGGCCACGTGCAGGTGCGCCGAGAAGACGGTGCGCCCGGAGGTGATGCTCCAGGCATGCACATGGTGGACGTCCTCAACACCGTGGATCTCGCCCAGGGCGGTGATCGCCGCGGGCAGGTCGAGGTGTTCAGGGGTGCCTTGCAGCAGGATTCTCAGGGCCGAGCGGATGATGGTCCATGATGCCCACAGCAGCACCACGCCGAAGACCATGCCCAGCAGCGGGTCGATCGCGAGGAAGCCCGTCAGCTGGATGACCACCGCGGAGATCATGATGATGAGGCTGCCGACGAAGGTCTGCAGGATGTGCCAGAACGCGCCCTTGATGTTCAGGTTCGTCTTCTGCCGTTGGTAGAGCAGCCCGAACGCGATGAGCTCGGTGAGGATGCCGCCGGCGGCCACCCAGAGCATCACCGTGGTGGGCAGCTCGATCGGGTCGGCCAGGCGCATGGCTCCCATGTAGAACACGTAGGCGGCCATCAGAGCGAGGAAGAGTCCGTTGAACAGCGCTCCGATGATCTCGGCGCGGGCCCACCCGAAAGTCTCCTTCGTAGTGGCGGGGCGTTGGCTCAGACGCTGTGCGACCAGCGCGATCAGCACCCCGCCGACGGCCGAGAACGTGTGGAAGGCGTCGGAGATCACCGCAACTGACCCGGACCACAGCCCGATGGCCAGCTCGATGACGAAATACACTCCCGTCAGCCACCCGGAGATCCTGAGGGCTGTGCGGTCTCCGTCGACTGGTAGATGTCCGCTGTGTTGGCTCATCCTGGCCTCCGAGTTGACCTGTCGGGGAATTGAAGACAGCACGGCGCGTCGGGCCACGCGCTGATCCGAATGTAACCCGTTTCACCTCGTCGGGGCTGTCACCAGGGCAATCTTCGTCAAATCTTCAAGAAGCCTGGTCCTTTCACCATTGCCTCCGCGATCAGAATGAAGGGAGTCGTTTCCTGCGAGTCGAAGAAGAAGAAGGATGTTCTCACCTCTGTCGCGTCGTTCGATGATCCGCCGGTCAGGCTCGTTGACCGCTCTCCTCGCGCTTGGTCTGGCTGGGTGCGGCACCAATACCGACGAGCTGGCCGACCAGGTGCCGGAGGTCAATGAGCAGGGCTACATCTCCGGGGCCGGCGTCATCACCCAGCTGCCCCTCGGTGAGCGGGGGGAGCCGATCAAGTTGGCCGGTGAGTACACCGACGGCACCGCCTTCGACCTCGCCGACTGGCGCGGGGCCCCGGCGGTGCTCAACCTGTGGTACGCCGCCTGCCCTCCGTGCCGCAAGGAAGCCCCGGCGCTGCAGGCCAACTACGAGCGATACCAGGAAAACGGCGTGAAGTTCCTAGGCATCAATGTCCGCGACGAGGCGCCGACCGCCGACGCGTTCGCCAGGACCTTCGATCTGACGTTTCCCTCCATGCTGGATAAGGACGGCCTCGGCGTCACCGCGCTCGGTTCGGTGCTGCCCCCGCAGGCGGTCCCGTCCACCGTTGTCCTGGACTCCCAGGGCCGGGCGGCAGCCCGGGTGATGGGAGCCGTGGACGAGTCCACCCTCAAAGCGTTGATCGGTGACGTGTTGGAGGAACCGGCGTGATGCTGCTGGCCTCCATCGGAGAGACCTTTTCGCAGACTGCGTTGTCCGGTCCGATGCTGCTGGCGATCCCGGTGGCGATCCTCGCCGGGGCGGTCTCGTTCTTCTCCCCGTGCGTCCTGCCGCTGGTCCCCGGCTACATCGGCTACGTCACCGGGTTGGGTGCCGCCTCATTGACTGACCGGAAGATCAGCCGGGTCGTCATCGGGGTCTCCCTATTCATTGTCGGCTTCGCCGTCGTCTTCGTGTCGATGGGCCTGGCGTTCAGCCTCGCCGGTGTCTTGCTCAGCCAGTGGGCCGATGTCCTCAACCGTGTGATGGGCGTCGTCGTCATCATCGCCGGCATCGTGTTCATGGGCGGGATTGGCATGTTCCAGCGCACCGCCCGCATCAGCAAGCGTCCACCCGCTGGGCTGTGGGGCGCCCCCGCCCTGGGCGCCACCTTCGCCCTCAGCTGGGCACCGTGCATGGGCCCCACATTGGCGGCGGTGCTGGCACTGTCGACCAGCTTCGGGGCGACCGGGACCGACGGCATCTGGCGGGGTGCCCTGCTGACATTGATGTACTGCCTCGGACTGGGCGTGCCGTTCATCGTCGTTGCCGTACTCATCGTCAAGGGCACCGGCAGGCTACAGTGGGCCAGAGACCACCACCTCCTGATCAGCAGGATCGGCGGCGCGATGCTCATCATCATCGGCGTGCTGCTCGTCAGCGGCGTCTGGACCCAATGGGTCAACAGCCTGCAAGGCATGATCGGCGGCTTCGAAACCATCATTTGACACACCCCTGACCACTCAGTGAGACCACCGCTGCGCAGTGACCACTGCTGCGCATGCTGACCCTCAGGCACCCGCCCGAACGACGAGGAGATGAAAGTGAAACGAGCAAGAATCGCGGCAGCCGCTCTCTCGCTGGTGCTGGCAGGATGCGCCCCGGCAGCAGACTCGCAACCAGCACCCGGCGCCGGCTCGCAGGCGGAGCTCCTTGCCACTTTCGATCTCGAAAGCATGGATGCCGTCGAGATCATCGATCATCTGGACCAGCTCGAGATCGCCGACAGGCCAGCAGACCTGATCGCATCGGTCTATCCCGATGAGCTGGTGCTGACCGACAACGCGCAGGAAGTGACCCTGGACCTGCCGCAGGACCTGTCCTACCTGTCGATCGCCCCCTACGTCGACCAGACACATGACTGCTTCTACCACAGCCTGACCACCTGCCAGGGCGAGCTCAGCAACGAAGCCATCGACGTCCAGATCACCGACAGCACCACCGGTGAAACCGTGGTCGACGAACAGATCACCACCTTCGACAACGGGTTCGTCGGTTTCTGGGTGCCCAGCGACATCAACGGCACCATCGAGATCAGCCATGACGGCCGGACGGGCACCTCCGACTTCACCACCACTGACGACGGTGCCACCTGCATCACCGACCTGCAGCTCGCATGACATCCGGTGGGCCAAAGCGATTCCCGCAGCAGACCCGGATGCCGGGACAATGAGGCGTACGGTTGCTGCAGATGTGCTCTTCCCGATGGTTATCGTTAGACGCTGAAGGCCCTCAAGCGGCGCGTCCACCAGGCCCAGGTGCAGGCACGGTGCACAGTCAGTACCGAGCTGATCAGCTTGTATGGTCGATCGGAAAGGAAATTCTCCTCCGCCAGGAGCAGTAGGGCTGGAGCAGCAAGAGCTTCAGCCGGCTGAAGCAGCCGCTAGCATCCTCGTTATTGGCAGCTGACGCCACGAAGCGATCACAGAAGACCGCCACCGAGCGATCAACTCCACATCTTGAGACCCCGATTGACAGCAATTCCTCGTAGCGCCGAAACGTGTCAAAACAGGTATACCGTCTGGACACTCGCGCGGCGGACCGTGAGCATGCTGTCAGAGGAGGTGTGATCGTGGACGATCGGACAGAAGCGTCTTCCGGGTCCGAGGCCCCAGGTGGACACTCACGCGGGCAGGTTGTCGGGTATGTGCGGGTCAGCAGTGGCGACCAGAATCCTGCGCGGCAGCACGAGGTGCTGGGTGCGTGCGATCGCGTATTCGAGGACCACCTGAGCGGCAAATCGCGGGCGAAGCGGTGAATCGCCCC
>NZ_HE978600.1:604480-620156 GCF_000285835.1 Brevibacterium senegalense | reverse complement strand
CGGACCGGGCTGGCTGACCTCATTGCGTACGTTCGCGAGGGTGACACAGTGCGGGTGTCCAGTCTCGATCGACTCGGGCGCGACACTCGTGACCTGCACTCCATCGTGGATGAGATCACGGCGAAAGGGTGTGTGCTGGAGTTCGCGTCTGAGCGCATCTCTGTTGCCAGGGACTCTCGGTCTCCGCTGCAGGAGCTGTTCTTGACGTTCCTCTCGGCGATGGCGGAGTTCGAGAGGACCCGTATCCGGGAGCGTCAGGCTGAGGGGATCGCACTGGCCAAGGCCCGCGGCGTGTACGACAAGCAGCGGTCCCTCTCGGATGAGGACGTCGAGGCGGTGCGCGCAATGGTCGACATGGGCATCCCGGTCTCCGAGGTGGCCCGGCGCTACTCGGTGAGTCGGCAGACGGTGTACTCGGCGCTGCGCGGGGACGGTGCTTACGGCAGGCCGTGATGAGGTGGTGGGTGCTGCTCACCGTCGAGCAGTGCGTGTCCGCCAGTAGGCGGCGCCGGGGGCGTGGTGCTTGCTGCGTGTCAGCCGGCTGATGTCGATGTGTGAGTCGATCCAGGCCCTCATCGTTTCGGTGGCTGTCCTGTAGTCACCGTCAGCGGTGAGGGTGAGTTCCACTGCGTCGAGGCGGGTGGTGACGGTTGCATCTGCGTGATTCTCGGTGACTGTGATCTCCGGTGCGTCGGTGAAGGCGAGCTGGAAGCGGATCACTTCACCGATGACCCAGTGATAAGTGCGTCGGATGCGCTCTATGCGGCGAGTGTCCTCCACTCGCGCGTGCAGCTCGTCCGGTTCCATCCCGGCAGTGTATAGAACAGAGATTCGAATATTGCTTGCCTCGGTCGGCCGAAGCCGGTGGTGCCGACTTCGAGGGTGTCGATGATCGCGTGCTCGCAGTGTGTGACGTCGGTATCCGCGACGAGCACGCAGTTGTAGGGCTGATCGGCAGCCGCCTCGCGGCGTCCATCGCGAAGAGCAATGACGCCAGGACCGCCCGAGTCTCGCTGGTCCGGCAGCGGGCGCCAAAGCTGCGAATCGTTCCTACCTCCGGGGAGACCAAGTCTTGAGGCCGGAGGAGGCCGCCGGCAGCGCCGGTGTGTCCCCAACCGGTGACGGGCTAGCACAACCGGCGAAGTGTCGGCTCGGATCGACATGATCGGCCCGCGCTACGCTGAGACGACGGAGAGCCGGATCGACCGCTGACTAGTTCTCAGGACTGCCCCCGCGACTGGGCGAGCGAGTCTGGGGCGCAGCCCTGCACCCAAGTGGCTGCAGGTTGTGACACTCGGCGGAGTGCCGGCGCGGAGCGTCGTCGGGTTCCGGGGGTAAGCAGTGACTGAGTGGTGGCAGGCATTCTCGGCGAAGTGGTCGTGGGACGACCCGATGCTTCTTCTGAGCCTTGTCACCATAGCGGGCACCGCGCTTATCCCCATTTTCCTGTGGCGGTTGGGCGCGAAACAGACGGAACGCGACAGCATTCTGATGAAGCGGCAAACTGAAACCCTTGCGCGTCAAGAGCGGATTGTCCGACGTCAACGGCGCGACTCCCTGCTTGAGCTCGTTGACCGATCCTCCGGCGCCGCGCAAATAAGGCTGTTGTGGCGAGAGGTCAGTGAGTTTGACGGTGAGGACAAAGACCTCCTTCTCGCCGTCTTCCGCACCAACGTCGCGCTCGCGCTGCCCGGTACATCCACCGGCGTGAAAGTCGAGGACGACTTCACTGACACCGTCGTGAGTCATTATGTCGGCGGGCTTGAGCGTCGCTACACACAAGGCTCCCGCGGGATCCATCCGTACCGCGGCCTGCTCGACTTCATTGAGGCAGCGAGGACCCTTGGGGCGCAGGTCGAGGAGTCAATGATCGTCCCGCTCGTGACGGGAACCAGTGCCGAGTGTCAGCGCCCGGATCACGGCTTCTACCGGCACCTGGTCAACGCCCTACCTTGTTCAGCAGGCGGACTACTCCACGCGGTTGAGGATATCGATTCCCACCGTTCCGGCGGTCTCAAGCTGAATGTTCTGACCGGCACCCTACTCGCGGTCAAGGACGCGGAGACCGGGCAATCCGAGCACTCTTCGACACGCTCTGTGGATCCGTCGCAAGAACTGAAGGAATCGGTACCTGTGGCCCTCGCTTACCTGCTCGATCGAGACAACTTGCGCTCATTCGACCAATGGTCACTGGAGGGTTCGACCGAATCGGCCAGCGCCACTGTCGCCTGGCTTATCAGAGCGGTCGGATGGCTAGCTGACGCAGACGAACACCTGGCGAAGCGGATGATTCAGAATCTCGCTGCGGCAATCCAGTCGATTCCTGCTGTGGACAGGGGTTGGGGGACCGATGCCCGGGATGTTCAACAAGGTTTCGAGTGGATCAGGCGGAAGCAACCCACGGTGTGGGAAGCCTACGGAGCTGACATGGCGTCGGCTGCGAAAGGAATAGGGCAGTGGGAAGCGGACGAACATGACAACGAGTGACAAAGATGAGGTGGAGTGGAGGTATTCGCTGTAGCGACCGTGACGTCGGAAGCGTGTGCTCTAATTGGCCCATGGGACGACAAGATGAGGCGCTTCGGGTCGCCGAAGAGCTACTGGCAGACATCGAGCTAAAGCGCCTGAAAGCGTCGGAGATTGTCCTTAAAGCGAGCCGTATCGCTCGGCTCGTCGGGCACGACGAGCTGAGCGAATTTCTTGTTGCCGAGCGCAACGGATACACGGGGTCAGAAACCGAGTGGATCCAGCGTGCCGGGCGGTCTTCAGAGGGCGGGGGCGACAAATTCTTCCCGCAACCTATCGCTAAGGTGGAGGCGGCACTCGAGGCCGCGCAGCAGGCCATCACGGCATTGCAAGGCGGCGGTAATTTCTCCGGCGACTTCATTTTGGTGGCGTCCCGCGAGCACGACACCCGCATCTCCAAACAAGCGCACAATGCCAGCATATGGGCTGGAATCGCTGGACAAGTGGTTGCTGCCATCTACGACATGGTGGCCGAGATCTACCACGAGCTGCTGTTCAGCGAGTTGCAGGCTACCTTGTTCGCGGACACTCAGAGCAAGGTAGACGGGTCGTTGGCGGAGGCGAGCGGCTCCGCTCTAGAGAAGATTGAGCGGGTATCGGATCGGCTCCGTGACAGCGATCCCGAATCGGTCAGCCAAGCGTTGACGACTTGTCGGAGACTTATCGACTCGGTTGCCGACCACGTGTTCCCCGCTCGGTCGGAACCGTACGCCATTGGTAAAGAGACGACGCTGTCGGTCGGGTCGCAGAACGTGTTGAACAGGTTGCAGGCATACACCCACGAACGGGGCATCGCGAAGGGGCGTCGGGACCGGCTCCGGCGGGCGCTCCTGGACCTGTACGGGCGGTGCTCGGCTGGGGCGCACGCCGAAGTAACCGTGGACGAAGCACGCTTCGTATTCCTCCAGACGTACGTTGCGCTCGGGGAGATTCTGACGTTGACCGATTACGAGGAAGCGGAAGCTGATTAGACCCAGTACCGCTGCTGAGTGAACCGATACTCGCCGTAAGGCCTGGAGAAATCAAGAGCTCGCACATACGGCGACTCGGTGCGGCCCTCCTCGGTGGGCAACGAGTGTCTGGCATCACCTGATGATCCGCCATGCCGGAACTTGCTGAAGCTTCGCTTTAACGTGTAGGTGACGCCTACCACAGCCTATGCATCTGAGGATGCGATGGTCGCGGCAGAGGGTGTTCCTGTTCGGCGTGCGGGACCGCGGCGTATGGCATCGATCCTGGTCTCCAGGGGAGTTGTTGAAGCAGAACGGTATGCCCGGTCGGAGTGCCACAAAAGTGTTGACCGCCTGCTCGAACAGAACCGTGCACTTGTGGCATGTCCTCGGGCCGGATCGACCGAGACGACATCCAGGCGATGTGACGGGGTCATGTGCGCCAGCGGACGAGGCGACGAAGCATCCCCCGCAGGGCGGCAGTGACACTGTTCCGCCCAGTTCGTTTGTCGTAGGGCACTCGCTGAACATAGAACGGGCTTCCGACCACAAGACTGGTCACGCGCGCTTCTCTGCCTGTGCTGGCTTCGCTCCAGTCCAGGTAGCTGTATACCCGGTCTTCCCGGTGGATGGGATCGGGTGCACACTATGGCAGCGAAACAGGAGCTCGACGTCCAGGCCCTGAGAGCTCGGACCGATCATGTTGCGGGTTGAGGTGCCGCGCCAGTGGCCTTGGAGCCATCGCTCATCACCCGAGGCTCGGGTCGCACCGAACTCGTGGCAATAGTGCTCCTCGAACAACGGCTCGGTCTGCGAACCTGCCCGAGACGTGGGGATGTCAAGAGACTCCGACGTCGTGAGCTGACCGTCGGCGGTTCCACTCAGCAGTATCCATGTGACGGTGTCGGATTCGGATGATTCATGAGTTTCGTCCGAGGCGGACGAGTCGCGATCCGCATCGGTCGGATTGATCAGTTCGACGAGCCAGAGCGCGAGTGCGGGGGCTGGCCCTTCGTCGTCTGCGGAGCGCCAGTCGTCGTGGGTGACAACTCGGAACCGACATGGGCCTGTGTAGGAATAGGTGGATCCTGCTTGGTACGTTGTCGACGCTGTGGCGTGTTCGGCAGCACGTTCTACGTGTTCGAGAGTCGTGGCTGCCACACTGAGAAGTTGCGTCCGCTGCGTGGGGTCGACCCCGGGAAGAGCAGTGTACTTGACCCTCTCCGGTGCCTCGGCGCTTGAACTGACGGAGAGGCTCGTAAGGGAGGCACCTCCCTCGATGCTGGCCTTGAAGTCGCCCTCCACTTCGAAGGCGGTCGGCCGAGGCGCGAACGGGTCCGTCATCCCCCGGGGCTTGTTGTAGCTCAGGTACAGGTGATCATGTGGGTTGAAGGTCATTCTTCGGTTCCTGTCGTCCCATCACGTGTTCGTCTGTCATGTACGCCTTTCGCCAACTGACTCTAGCGAAGCGTCGCATCCCTCTCGTCGGTGACGACAACGTCATGACCCACAACATCTAGGGGTCATTATTCAGACGTCGTCGACACCGGTGAGGGGCCTTCCTCATGTGTGGTCGGATGAGCGACGCGAGGAGTGGACCGAGGTTCCCGATCGCTGTGCCTCTGCCTGCACCTCGCAACATCCGTGCGCCACCGCGGGTGTCTGCACCGCGAGCGGCCCTGACTCGCCGACATCGGTGCGGCGCTCTTCGCGCGATCCGACTGAACAGTTGTTAGTGTTGTGGCTCACACACGGATTCGAAGGAGCATCCATGACCGAGCAGCAGTGGCCTCGCGAGCGGGGGAGTGAGGCAGACTTCCGCGAGCGCTTCGGCGCCGCCCTGGCCGACCGATTCCACCGGGCCTTCTACGAGGGCGACCCCGCAGCGGACGCGCTGTTCGAGGATCCCACCACACGAGGGACCCACATGAAGCAGCTGCGCGCGGCGCTGTCGTCCGGTGGGGCGGCGGACGATGATGCCCCTGCCGTCCGCGCCTTCATCGCCGACATGCAGGATTCACTCGCGGACGTCGACTGGGATCGGATCGCGCGGGCCCGCCGCGTCATCCTCAGCATCCCGATCCTCGACCACAGCATCGCGCTGGGCCCCGGCTCGCTCACGCACACATACTCCTCACCGGCCATCGCCACGGTGCTGACGGCGACGGGACGACTGGTCGACGGCGCCCTGCGACGCCTCACCGACACCCGGAACTGGCTGTACCACCTCTACTTCGAGGACGCGCTGAAGCCGGGCGGAGGGGGATTCGAGCACACCGGCATGGTCCGCGCGATGCACGCGTTCTCCCGCGCGCAGCATCGCAGTCGCGGAGGCGGCACAGAGGACTACGGCGAGCCGATCAACTCGATCGACATGCTGCGGACCTGGTTCGACTTCACGCACGTCCCCTACCGCGGCCTCGACGGGATGGGCTACACGCTCACGACTGAGCAGCTGCGCGATGTGTACTACTTCTGGCACGCGGTGGGCGGCCTGCTGGGCATCCCGCCCGACCTGCTCAACGGCCTGGACGACCACGAGTCCTCCCAGTCGATGGTCGACGCCATCGTCGCGGTCGCCGGCCGGCCCAATGCGGACTCCCGCGCGCTCGTGGACGCACTGGTCGACGCCGTCAGCGCACAGCTGGGCCTGGTGCTGGGCCTGCCCGTCGGGCCGCTGCGCGAACGGACGGAGGCGCAGATCCGGATGATCCACGGCGATGAGATCGCGGACTGGCTGGAGGTCCCGCGCCGCTCGATCCAGGTCGCGGAGGCGCTGCACGTGCCCACCGTCCGGCAGCGCTTCGCCTTCCTGTACCAGCTGCCGGACGCGCTGGGACAGGAGATCGCGACGAACCAGGCTCTGATCGTGCAGCTGCTGGAGGCCACCGAGGACGGCGACTCGGCCTACGAGACGGCGCCGTCCGCATCGCCGGCGGAGGCCGCCTGACACGGTCAGACAGGCGCACGGGAAGGGAATAGTCTCCCGGGCGCGGGGGTTGTGCGAAGGACGCATCCCCCTGCCCCTGAGGAGGCTCCTCCGTGTCCGTTCCGCTCAGCATCCTCGACCTCGTCTCGATCTCCGAGGGGTCGACCGCCCGCGAGGCCATCGCCGCCTCGGTGACGTCAGCACAGCTGGCGGACCGGCTGGGGTACACCCGCCTGTGGTTCGCGGAGCACCACAACACGGTCAACCTCGCCTCGAGCGCGACCTCGCTGCTCATCGGGCACGCCGCGGCGGCGACGGAGCGGATCCGCGTGGGCGCCGGCGGCGTCATGCTGCCCAACCACGCACCGCTCATGGTCGCGGAGCAGTTCGGGACGCTCGCGAACATGCACGGCGACCGGATCGACCTGGGTCTGGGCCGAGCCCCCGGCACGGATCAGATGACGGCCCAGGCGCTGGCGCGGTCGTCCGCGGAGCCGCAGGCGTTCGCGCAGAACATCTACGACCTGCAGGGCTGGCTGGGCGAGCACGGCCGTGCCCACAGCATCCCGATCGTCTCCGCCGTCTCCCAGGGCACGGACGTACCGATCTGGGTGCTGGGCTCGACCGTCAACGGTGCGGCGATCGCCGGTCAGCTGGGGCTGCCCTTCTCCGTGGCCTCCCACTTCGCGCCGGACCAGCTGGACGAGGCGATCCGGGTCTACCGGGAGTCCTTCACGACGGAATCGCCCACCGCGCAGATCGAGGAGCCTCGCGTCATGGCGGGCATCAACGTGATGGTGGCGGACACGGACGAGGCGGCGGCGCGCGAGTTCACCGTCGTCCAGCAGATGTTCCTCGACCTGCGCACCGGCGGGCGCCGCCGCATCCAGCCGCCCGTCGATCCGGCGGAGATAGCCACGCGCGGCGGAGACCGGAACCCCATGCTCCAGATCTCCGCCGTGGGATCGCCCCAGACGGTCACCCGTCAGCTCGAGGAGTTCGTCGCGCGCACGGGTGCGGATGAGCTCATCACCGTCACCTACGCCTACGACCGGCAGGTCCGCGACCGCTCCCTCGAACTGCTGGCCGGTGCCTGGTTCTGAAACCCGCCGCCCCACCCCGGCCCGGCACCCTCAGAAGAGCGCGGGCTGCGCCGGGGTGGCCCGCGCGGTCACGCCGGCAGAGTCTTCCGCGCCCGCGCCCGAGGCCGGATCGCTGCTGTACTCGTCGTCATCCTGCGCCGCCAGTCCCCACTGCTCGATCAGCGGCGCGATCCGCTGCGACAGCATGCGACGGTAGGCCCGGGGTGCGTAGGCGGACCGCGCGTACATCCCCTCGTACGCACCGCGCAGGTCCGGGCGGTGCCGGTCCAACCACGTGAAGAACCACTCGCGCGCGCCCGGCCGCAGGTGCAGGGCGCCGTACACGACGCTGTGCGCACCGGCCGCCGCGATCCGACCCAGCGCTTGGTTCAGCTGCTCCGTCGAGTCCGTCAGGTACGGCAGCACCGGCATGAGGAACACGCGCAGCCGGAACCCCAGCTCCGCGGCCGCCCGCACGGTCGCCAGGCGCGCCGCGGTCGTGGGAGTACCGGGCTCGATGCTCGACTGCAGCTCTTCGTCGTACACCGCGATCGACATCGCCAGGTCGACCGGGACATCCTCCGCCGCGCGTGCCAGCAGAGGCAGATCCCGGCGCAGCAGCGTGCCCTTCGTGAGGATCGACAGGGGAGTGCCGGAATCCGCCAGCGCCTCGATGACGCCGGGCATCAGCCGGTAGCGGCCCTCCGCCCGCTGGTACGGGTCCGTGTTCGTGCCCAGCGCCACGTGCTCGCGCCGCCAGCCGCGCCGCGACGTCTCCGCCCGCAGGACCTGTGCGACGTTCACCTTGACGACCAGCTCCCGGTCGAAATCCTGCCCGGGGTCCAGATCGAGGTACGTGTGGGTGTTCCGCGCGAAGCAGTAGACGCACGCGTGGGAGCACCCGCGGTACGGATTCACCGTCCAGGGGAAGGGCATCGCGCTGCGGGCCGGCACCTTGTTGAGCGCGGACTTCGCCATCACCTCATGGAAGCGCACGCCCGCGAACTCCGGCGTTCGCGTCGTCTGCAGGAGGCCGGGGATCTGCAGGGATCCCGCCGGCGGGGTTGCGTTCTGGCTCGTCCATCGCATGACTCGATTAGAACACATGACCGAATAGTCCGCCAGGGTCGGATGCGGCAGACTGTGCCGGGGGTCACGGAGAATCTCTGTTGCATCTGGTTGAAACTTTAACTAAAGTCATTCCTGTCGTCACACCCACAGACACTTAGGAGTCACCATGACTGCACTGCCCACGAACCTCACCGCCGGCACCTGGAACGTCGACGCCCTCCACTCCACCTTCGGCTTCATCGCCCGCCACGCAGGCGTCTCGAAGGTCCGCGGCCAGTTCGAGGTCATCGGCGGCACCCTCGAGGTGGCCGACGAGTTCGAGAACAGCACCGTGAGCGCGGAGGCGGACGCCTCCACGATCACGACCGGCAACGAGCAGCGCGACGGACACCTGCAGTCCGGCGACTTCCTCCTGGCGGAGGAGAACCCCAAGGTCGTCTTCCAGTCGACCGCCATCAAGAACTTCGACGGCGAGGAGTTCGACCTCGAGGGCACGCTCTCGATGCGCGGCGTGTCCAAGCCCGTCACCTTCAAGGCCGAGTTCAGCGGCGCGACCGAGGACCCCAACGGCAACATGGTCGCGGGCTTCTCCGCCACCGCGAAGATCAACCGCAAGGACTGGGACATGAACTTCGACGCCGTGCTCAAGGGCGGCGAGCTGCTGGTCTCCGACAAGATCACCCTCGAGATCGACATCGAGGCCGTCAAGGCCTGACGATCCAGCGGATCTCACACGAGTGCCCCGGGCATCTGCCCGGGGCACTCGTGTTTCTGCGTGCGACCCCGTCGAGTTCGCACTCTTCTCGCGTTGTACGGACGAGCATTCCCTCACACAGCGAGAGAAGTGGGGTATGGCGTGCGATGAGGGATGGACATCAGCCGCGCACGGAGGCGCGCAGTCGAGCGGCGGCCTCGTCGACCTCGGCGGCGGTGCGGCAGAACGAGTACCGGATGACGGTCTCGAGCGCCTGCGCCGTGGGGGAGTCGGCCGCGCACAGCGCGGGCGCCGGGATCCCCGTGACCCCCACCTCGCGGCTGAGGTGCTCGTTGAGGGCGAAGGCACCGCCGGTCAGGCCCTGCTCCTCGACGAGGCGCCCGAAGTCGGCCAGGACGAAGTAGCCCGAGGCCGCCGGCGCCACTCGCACACCGGGCACCTCCCGCAGTGCGGAGGTGAGGACGTCCCGCTTCCGCGCCAGCTCCTGCGCATTCCGTGCGCCGAAGTCCCCGTGGTCGGTCAGCGCGGTCGCGATCGCCGGCTGGAACGGCGCCCCCGTCGTGAAGGTGAGGTACTGCTTGACCGCGCGGACGGCCGTGATGACCTCCGGCGATCCGATGATCCAGCCGATCTTCCATCCCGTCGCGTTGAAGGTCTTGCCCGCGGACGACACCGTCACGACCCGCGGATCGTCCAGGACCGAGGCCGGGGCGACGTGGGTGCCCTCGAAGACGAGGTGCTCGTAGACCTCGTCGGTCAGCAGCCACGCGTCCGCCTGTGCTGCGAGCGCGCCGATCCGCCGGATCTGCTCCTCCGTCAGCACGAGTCCCGTGGGGTTGTGCGGGGTGTTGAGGAGGACGATCGAGGTGCGGTCGGTGATCGCGGCGGCCAGCCGGTCCAGATCCACGTCCGCGCCGTCCTCCCGCAGATCGAGGCCCACCGGCACCAGCCGGGCGCCCGCCAGCTGCGCGGCCGCGGCGTACGAGTCGTAGTAGGGCTCCAGGACAACGACGTCCGTGCCCAGGGGGGCCAGGGCGACGATCGCGGCGGTGAGCGCCTCCGTCGCGCCGGTCGTCACGAGGACGTCCTGCGGGTCGACGCGGTGGCCCCAGTCGCGCAGCCGCTGCTCCGCGATCGCCTCCCGCAGCGCGGGTGCACCGGCGGGGGGCGGGTACTGGTTCGCGCCGTCGAGCATCGCCCGGTGCGCCGCCTCGACGAGGAAGTCAGGGGTGGGGTCGCCCGGGGCGCCCTGTCCCAGATTCACGGCGTCCACGGACAGCGCCATCTGCGTCATCCGGCCGAAGATCGTCTCCTGGACCTCGCCGGTGGGGCTCACGAGGCCCGCGGCCTCGGACATCCGATGCCACACCGGCTGCTCGCCCGCGAGGCTGCCCGGCAGGGCGCGGGGTGCGTGCGCGTCGCTCATGCGCCGTCTCCCGTCACGAGCGCCCGAGCGGCCTCGTGGAGGTGCCCGTTGCTCGCGATCGCATCGGGACCGAACGGCCCCGATGTCCCGTCCAGGCCGGTGAACGTGCCGCCGGCCTCCTGCACGATCGGGACGAGGGCGGCCATGTCGTAGAGCTCCAGCTCCGGCTCCGCGGCGATGTCCACGACCCCTTCGGCCACCATCATGTACGACCAGAAGTCCCCGTACGCGCGGGTGCGCCACACCGTGTCGAAGAGCCCCAGCAGCCCGTCGCGCATCCCGCGCTCCTGCCACCCGCTCAGGGACGAGTACGACACGGACGCGTCCGCCAGATCTCGCACCTGGGAGACCGCCAGGCGCTGGGCAGCGCCGCCGCGCACGGACCGGAACGCGCCCGCGCCCGCACTCGCCCACCAGCGCAGCCCCAGGGCCGGTGCGCTCACGACGCCCACCAGCGGCCGGTCCCCGTCGTACAGGCCGATGAGCGTCGCCCAGACCGGCACACCGCGCACGAAGTTCTTGGTCCCGTCGATCGGGTCGATGATCCAGCGGCGGCCCGCCTCACCGCCGCGCGCGCCGAACTCCTCGCCCAGCAGGGCGTCCGCCGGGCGTTCCGCCGCGAGACGCTCCGACACCAGCTGCTCGACGGCGCGATCGACCTCCGTGACCGGGGTGAGGTCCGGCTTCGATTCGACGGCGAAGTCGTGCGCCTCGAAGCGGGGGAGGGCCAGGGCGTCGGCCGCGTCTGCGAGCGACAGGGCGAGGGAGAGGTCATCTGCGACGGTCATGGTCCCAGTCTAGGGACCCGACCGCACGGTGACGGGACCGTTCGGAGTCCGGACCGCGGGGATCCGCGCGGGGTCCGAACGGTCCGTCAGGCCAGGTTCCCCAACAGCCGCCGCAGCGAGTCCAGGCGCCTCACGCCGGAGGCGCCCGCGTGCCCGTCCGCCACCCATGCGTCCAGGGCGCAGCCGACCGCATCCGCCGCGTGCGTGCAGCCGCGCGGGCACTGTGCGGTCGCCGGCGCCAGCTCCGCGAAGGAGGCGACGACGGAGTCCGGATCCACGTGCGCCAGACCGAAGCTGCGCACGCCGGGGGTGTCCATGACCCAGCCGCCCTGCGCGAGCGGCAGCGCCCAGGTGGACGAGGACGTGTGCCGGCCCGTCCCGGTCGCCCCGCTCACCTCGCCCGTCGCGCGGTCCGCGCCGGGCACCAGCCGGTTGATGAGCGTCGACTTGCCCACGCCGGAATGCCCCAGCAGCACGCTCTGCCGGTCGATGAGGTGGGGCAGCAGCGCGTCGATCCGGGGCACGCCGTCCTCATCGAAGCCGCATTCGACGATGAGGACGTCGACGTCCGCGAACCGGTCCCGGACCTGGGCGGCCGACCGGAGGTCCGTCTTCGTCACCGCGATGAGGGGGCGGATGCCCGCGTCGAACGCCGCGACCGCGGTGCGGTCGAGGAAGCCCCACGACGGCTCCGGATCCGCCGTCGCCGTCACGACGACGAGCGTGTCCGCGTTCGCGACGACCACCCGCTCCGTGGGATCCGTGTCGTCCGAGGACCGCCGCAGCACCGTCGTCCGCTCCGCGACCGTCACGATGCGCGCCAGCGTCCCGTCGTCCCCGGACGTGTCGCCGGTCATCGTCACCCGGTCCCCGGGGACGATGGACCGCTTGCGCAGGTGCGAGGCGCGCACGCACGTGATGAGGGGGGCCTCCGCCGAGGCCGTGGCCAGGTCCGTGCCCGGCACCACCCGGAATCGGCCCCGGTCCACGGAGACGACGACGCCCGGTCTGGCGTCCGCGTAGTCGGGCCGCCGCTTGGTGCGGGGTCGGCTGCCGCGCCTGCTGGGGCGGGGACGGTAGTCCTCCTCGCGTGTGATGACGCGTCCCATGACGAGTGCGGGCTCAGGCGCCCACGGCCTCCTCCCACAGCTGCACGAACGTGGGCATCGTCTTCGCGACGGTGTCCGGATCGTCCAGCACCGTGCCGGGGACCCGCAGCGCGATGATGGCGCCGGCCATGACCATCCGGTGATCGTGGTACGTGCTCCACAGCGAGGGCTCGTGCGGCGCCCGCCGGAGGGTGAGGCTGTCCGCGGTCTCGTCGACGACGGCGCCCGCCCGGGTGAGCTCCGCCGTGAGGGCGGCCAGGCGGTCCGTCTCGTGGCCGCGCAGGTGGCCGATGCCGCGCAGCGTGCTGGTCCCGTCCGCGAACGCGGCGACCGCGGCCGTGACCGGGGTCAGCTCGCCCACGTGGGACAGGTCGAGGTCGACGGGGGACAGCGACGCCGGTCCCGTCACGGTGAGGCCGGACCGGGTGAGGGCGACAGTGCCGCCGAACGCCTCCGCGATTCGTCGGAACTCGTCCCCCGCCTGCGTCGTGTGGACGGGCCAGTGGGGGATCGTGACCGTCCCGCCGGTCACGAGTGCCGCGCCCAGGAAGGGAGCGGCGTTCGAGAGGTCCGGTTCGACGACGACGTCCAGGCCGCGCGGGCGGCCGGGCTCCACGACCCAGTGGCCGGGCTCCGGCTCGTCGACGCGCACACCCGCGTCCTCGAGCACCTCGATCGTCATGTCGATGTGAGGGCGGGACGGCAGCGCGTCACCCGTGTGCGTGACATCGACGCCCAGGTCGAAGAGGCCGCCGGACAGGAGGAGACCGGACACGAACTGGCTGGAGGCGGACGCATCGATGCGCACGTGCCCGCCTCGGACCCCGCCGGGTGCGCGCACGGAGAAGGGGAGTCGTCCATCAGCGGACTCGACGTCGACGCCCAGCACCGTCAGCGCGTCCAGCAGCGTCGACATGGGGCGCGTGTAGGCGGTCTCGTCGCCGTCGAACCGGACCGTGCGGCCGGTCGCCGCGGCGAGCGGCGGCACGAAGCGCATGACCGTGCCCGCCAGCCCGCAGTCGACGGTGAGCGGGTCCGCGGACCCGGCGGCGGCCTCGGGCGCGGGGAGGGGGGTCACGCGCAGGTCGCCCCGGTCGGTCTCCGTCACCCGGACGCCCAGACTGCGGACCGCTTCGATCATGAGCCGGGTGTCGCGGCTGACCAGCGGATTCCGAATGATCGACGCGGAATCCGCAGCGGCGGCGGTGATGAGGTAGCGGTTGGTGAGCGACTTGGAGCCGGGAACGGCGACCTCGGCACGGATGGGTGCCGAGGCCGCCGGGGCGCGCCACTGGGAGGGGGAACCCGCCATCAACGCGGGGAGACGGCGTCGACGGCCTTCGCCGACGTCTTCTCGATGTTCTTCCGCAGATCCTCCGCGGCGTGCTGCGCACGCCACATGAGACCCGGACGACCGGCGGTGTCGACACTGGCCAGCAGAGCGCCGCCCAGCATCGAGGAGCGCATGAGCGTCTCGTTCCGGCGTGCGGCCTTCTCCTCCTTCGTGTGCGCCTTCCCGCTGGTGAGCGCATCACCGGCGAGGTCCAGCACGTACGTGCTCACGAGGACGACGGACGCGGCGCGGGGGAAGCGGCCGATCGCCAGCAGCACGCCGGCCGCGGCCTGCGCGGCACCGGAGGCGCGCGCGACGGTCTCCGCACCCACGGGCAGATCGACGAACTTCCGGGCCGCGGAGAGGACCGCCTCGGTCGACTCGACCGACGCGCGGGGGTCGCGCACCCGGGCGACGCCGTTGGCGATGTAGGCGCTGGCGAGCAGAGGGCGGGCGAGGAGTCGGACAGGGTTCACGGTGGATCCTTCCGTGCAGGGTATGCGGTCTGTGCCACAGCATATCCTCCCCGGAATAGCGCCGGGTGGGGGAGCGTTGTCCGGATGCGAGGAGGTGACCGTGCCGACGGACACGACAGAGAGGCCGCGCGAGGGCCTACGATGGGAAGCGATGACTGAGATCGCCCATCCGCCCGCAGCGGAGACAGACGACGAGCGCCACGAGCGGTTCGAGCGCGATGCGCTCGAATACGTGAACCAGCTCTACGGAGCCGCCCTGCGCATGACGCGCAACCCGGCGGACGCAGAGGACCTGGTGCAGGAGGCGTACGCGAAGGCCTACGCGGCCTTCCACCAGTACACGCCCGGCACCAACCTGAAGGCGTGGCTGTACCGGATCCTCACGAACACGTTCATCAACAACTACCGCAAGAAGCAGCGGCGCCCGCAGGAGTCCAGCGGCGAGGGCATCGAGGACTGGCAGATCCACCGGGCCGCCAGCCACACCTCGTCGGAGGGTCGCTCCGCGGAACTGGTCGCCCTCGACCACCTGCCGGATTCGGACGTGACGGACGCGCTGTCCTCGCTGCCGGAGGACCGCAGGATGGTCGTCTACTACGCGGACGTCGAGGGCATGCCGTACAAGGAGATCGCAGACGTCATGGGGACACCCATCGGCACCGTCATGTCGCGCCTGCACCGCGGGCGTCGGCAGTTGCGCGAGCTCCTGGCGGACTACGCCCGCGACCGCGGTTTCGGACTGGAGAAGAGAGAGGAGGCGTGAGCATGAGCATCGAGAACGAGCCCGGCGGTGATCCCTGCGACGCCGGCGCGCGTGCGCGCAGCCTCGATCGGATCTACCACTATCTGGACGGGGAGCTGGAGCCGCGCGAGGTGGAGGTCATCAAAGCGCACCTGGCCGGCTGCACGGACTGCAGCGGCGAGTACGAGATCGAAGCGCTGCTGAAGGAGCTGGTCCGCCGGTCGTGCACCGCGGGATCCGCACCGGAGGGCCTGCGCGAGCGCATCCGCGAACGGATCGTGGTCGAACGGCGCACGACCATCATCCGCCGCCTGGGCTGAGCGCGGCGGACAGCCGCACAGACGGCAGGAGGGCCCGGAACCGTGCGGTTCCGGGCCCTCCTGGCATTCGCATGGATCAGATCATGCGTTGGGGCGCTTGCCGTGGTTGGCGCCGCCCCTCTTGCGGTCGCGGCGCTTGCGTGCTCGCTTGCTCATTGTTCACTCCTCACTTCCGGTGGGTCGATCTTTCCACACCGCCGGCCGGCCCC
>NZ_HE978600.1:531212-604001 GCF_000285835.1 Brevibacterium senegalense | reverse complement strand
CACCGCCGGCCGGCCCGCCACTTCGGACGGACGGGTGCCGCGGGTGCGGGTGGGTGGTCGCGGTCGCCCGGTTCAGGACTCAGCCAGCGCGTCCTCCACTCCGAACCAGTCGAACCAGCCGCGATGGAGGACCAACCAGGCCAGGAGCCCGTAGCCCTCCTGCGCGGGTGTGCCGGCCCGGGTCGACGCGAGCTCCCGCTGCCACACGGGGTGGGAGCGCAGCGGGGTGAATGTGTCGACGTAGGGGATGCCCCGTCGGTGCGCCACGTCCGCATAGCCCGTGTTGAACTCAGCCAGACTGCGGTTCCGGTCCGCGTCGCGCACCGGCGCCGGCCCCACGACGAAGGCCTGGACCTCCGCGGTGAGCGCTGCGTCGAGGACGTTGGCGACGTTGAGGCGGGCGCGCGCCACGGAGATGCCGGTCTCCGTGTCCGCGGCCCCCAGTCCCAGCACCAGGCGGTTGTCCGCGGTGGGGGAGAAGCGGCGGGAGGCCTCGGGCATGCAGCGCTCCGCCAGTCCGGTCGAGTCCTCGTCCGGTGCCGCGAGCGTGTAGAAGTCAGCGGTGGGCACGGACGGGTAGGTGCGTGCGGCGACGCGTCCCACCCAGCCCAGTCCGCGACCGTCGCCGTGGCCGGCGACCAGCTGGTCACCGACCACGACGATGGTCTGGCGGGCGCGCGACATCAGCGTGCGAAGACGCGCTCGACCAGGTCGGCCTGCTCCGCGTCGTGGATGTGCTTGAGACCGGTCGCGGTCGAGGCGGACGGTGCCCGGGACACGACGCGCAGGTCGCGGCCGTTCAGCAGCTCGGGGAGGTTGAGCGCCATGAACGGCCAGCCGCCCTGGTTCTCCGGCTCCTCCTGGGCCCAGACCAGCTCGGCATCCGCCGGGTACTGCGCCAGGACCTCGTCGATGGCCTCCTGATCCAGTGGGTACATCTGCTCGACACGGACCAGCGCGGTGCGCTCGTCCTTCCGCTTCGTGCGGTCGGCCAGCAGCTCCCAGTAGAGCTTGCCGGACACCAGCACGACGCGGTCGACCTGACCGGCATCCACCGATTCGTCCGCGATGACCGGGCGGAAGCCGCCGGTGGTGAACTGCTCGACGGAGGTCGCCGCGGCCTTGAGGCGCAGCATCGACTTGGGCGTGAAGACGATGAGCGGTCGCTTCTCCTCCGCGTGCGCGTGGCGGCGCAGCAGGTGGAAGTACGACGCGCCGTCGGACGGGTTCGCGATCGTCATGTTGTCCTGCGCGGCCAGCTGCAGGAAGCGCTCGATGCGCGCCGACGAGTGGTCCGGTCCCTGGCCCTCGTAGCCGTGGGGCAGCAGGAGGACGACGCCGGAGCGCTGCATCCACTTCTGCTCCGAGGAGGAGATGAACTCGTCGATGATCGACTGTGCGCCCTGCATGAAGTCGCCGAACTGCGCCTCCCACAGGACCAGGGCCTCCGGCCTCTCGACGGCGTAGCCGTACTCGAAGCCCATCGCCGCGTACTCGCTCAGCAGCGAGTTGTAGATCCAGAAGCGGCCCTGGTCGTCGGACAGATTGGCGAGCGGGGTCCACTCGTTGCCGTTCTCGTAGTCGACCAGCACGGCGTGGCGCTGCGTGAACGTACCGCGGCGCGAGTCCTGTCCGGTCAGACGGACGGGGACGCCTTCCGCCAGGAGGGAGCCGAACGCCAGCAGCTCAGCGAAGCCCCAGTCGATGCCGCCGGAGCGGGTCATCTCACGGCGCTTCTCCAGCAGGCTGCGGAGCTTCTTGTGGACCGTGAAGCCCTCCGGGATGTTCATGAACGCATCGCCGATCTGCTCGATGCGCTCACGCGACACCGCGGTCTGCAGCGTGCGCAGCCCCTCGATCGCGCGGGACTCCTGGTGAATGCCGAAGGCGGTGGCGTCCGAGCCCTGGGACTTCTCCGCCTCCTTCGTCTCCGCGAACGCGGCCTCGAGCTTCGACTGGAAGTCGACGAGCGCGTCCTGCGCCTCCTCCTCCGTGATCCGCTTCCGGCCCACGAGGGATTCCGTGTAGAGCTTGCGCACGGTCGACTTCTGGTCGATGAGCGAGTACATGACCGGCTGGGTCATCGACGGGTCGTCGCCCTCGTTGTGGCCGCGGCGGCGGTAGCAGACCAGGTCCACGACGATGTCGCGGTTGAAGGCCTGGCGATACTCGAACGCCAGCTGCGCGGCGCGGTACACGGCCTCCGGGTCGTCGCCGTTCACATGGATGACGGGGGCGCTGATGATCTTCGCGACGTCCGTCGAGTAGAACGAGGAGCGGGCGGAGGCCGGTGCGGTCGTGAAGCCCACCTGGTTGTTGATGACCACGTGGATCGTGCCGCCGGTGCGGTAGCCGCGCAGCTCCGACAGGTGCAACGTCTCCGCGACGACTCCCTGGCCGGCGAAGGCCGCGTCGCCGTGGACCAGCACCGGCAGCACGGGGAAGCCGGTCTGGTTGGGATCGATGACGTCCTGCTTGGCGCGGGCGATGCCCTCGAGGACCGGGTTGACCGTCTCGAGGTGGCTGGGATTCGCCGCGACGTAGACCTTGGTCGAATTGCCGGCGGGCGAGGTGAACGAGCCGTTGGTGCCCAGGTGGTACTTGACGTCGCCGGACCCCTGTACGGCACCCGGGTCCGGGATGCCCTCGAACTCGCTGAAGACCTGGCCGTAGGACTTGCCGGCGATGTTCGTGAGGACGTTGAGGCGACCGCGGTGGGCCATGCCGATCGTGACCTCGTCCATGCCGGAGTCCGCAGCCTGGTTGAGGATCTCGTCCAGCAGGACGATCGTGGACTCACCGCCCTCCAGCGAGAAGCGCTTCTGGCCGATGTACTTCGTCTGCAGGAAGGTCTCGAACGCCTCTGCCGCGTTCAGACGGCCCAGGATGTGGCCGTGCTCCTCGCGGGTCAGCTCCTCGTGGCGGTTCTCCAGGTTCGCCTGGAACCAGCGGCGCTGCTCCGGGTCCGCGATGTGCATGTACTCGATGCCGGTGGTGCGGCAGTACGAGTCGCGCAGGATGCCCAGGATATCGCGCAGGGGCAGCATCTTCTCGCCGCCCAGGCCGCCAGTGGGGAACTCGCGCTCGAGGTCCCACAGGGTCAGGCCGTGGGTGTTGATGTCCAGGTCCGGGTGCGTGCGCTGACGGTAGACCAGCGGGTCCACGTTCGCCATGAGGTGGCCGCGCGACCGGTAGGAGTCGATGAGCTCGATGACGCGCGCGGTCTTGTTGACGTCGTCGTAGTCGTCCGCGGCGACGTCCGGTACCCAGCGGACCGGCTCGTAGGGGAGGCGCAGCGACGAGAAGATGTCGTCGTAGAAGCCGTCCTCGCCCAGCAGGAAGCCGTGGATCATCTTGAGGAACTCGCCGGAGCCAGCACCCTGGATGACTCGGTGGTCGTACGTGGAGGTGAGCGTGAGGACCTTCGAGATGGCCAGGCGGTTGACCGTCTCCTGGCTGGCGCCCTGGAACTCCGCCGGGTAGTCGAGCGCACCCACGCCCACGATCGTGCCCTGGCCCACGGTGAGGCGGGGCATCGAGTGGACGGTGCCGATCCCGCCGGGGTTCGTCAGTGAGGCGGTGGTGCCGGCGAAGTCGTCCGCCGTCAGCTTGCCGTCGCGGCCGCGGACGATGAGGTCGTCGTAGGCGTCGACGAAGGCGCGGAACGACAGCGTCTCCGCCTTCTTGATGTTGGGGACCAGCAGGGTGCGCGAGCCGTCCTTCTTGGGCACGTCGATCGCGATGCCCAGGTTGACGTGTCCCGGCTGCACCATGACGGGCTTGCCGTCCTGGATGTCGTAGTAGACGTTCTGGCTGGGGAACTCCCGCAGCGCGCGGACCATCGCGTAGGCGATGATGTGCGTGAACGACACCTTGCCGCCGCGCGTGCGCTTGAGGTGGGAGTTGATGACGATGCGGTTGTCGATGAGCGCCTTGGCGGGCAGAGCGCGCACCGAGGTCGCGGTGGGGACCGTGAGCGAGTCGTCCATGTTGGACGCGATGAGCTTCGCCGGTCCGCGCAGCTTCGTGACGACGTCCTCGACGTCCTCCGCCCGGCCCTGGTTGCGGGCCGGGAGGTTCGAGGCCCCGGCCGACTTCGACTCCGCCTTGACCGTCTCCTCCTCCGCCGTCGCGGGGGTGACGCCGCGGTCGGTCGTCGTGTCCTTCGCTCCGGCGGTCTTCGCCGCTGCGGGGGCGGTCGTGGGGCTCACCTGCTGGGGGGAGCCCTGCTTCGCCGCCGTCTTCGGCGCCTCAGCGGTCGTCTGCTGCCCTGCGGGCTTCTGAGCGGCGGCCTGCTTCTGCGAGGGCGCCTTCGCTGCGGCGCCGTTGTTCGTCGCACCGCCAGCGGCCTCGAACTTCTCGAAGACCGGCCACCAGGTCTTGTCGACGGAGTTCTTGTCGGACTTGTACTGCTCGTACATTTCCTCGACCAGCCACTGATTCGACCCGAAGTCTGCTGCGGAGGTCGTGGGGGTGTTCACTGACACGGCGCTATTCGCCCTCTTCCACGGTAGGGAGGCACAACAATGCCGCCCAGTCTAACGAGACTGCCTGTGGAGGGAAGACCATGGGTGACAATGGGCCTATGCGATTCATCACCGAGTCCCCCCGCCACGACCTCACCTACTCCGACGTCTTCCTCGTGCCGTCCCGCTCATCGGTGGCGAGCCGATTCGAGGTCTCCCTCGAGACGGACGACGGGACCGGGTCGACGATCCCGGTCGTGGCGGCGAACATGACGGCGGTCTCCGGGCGGCGGATGGCGGAGACGATGGCCCGGCGCGGCGGACTGGCGGTGCTGCCGCAGGACATCCCGCTGGACGCCGCCGCGCAGACGCTCGCGTGGGTGAAGGACCGTCACCCGCTGCTGGAGACCCCCATCCGGATGGGTCCGGACGACACGGTCCTCGAGGCTCTGCACCTCGTCCACCGTCGCGCCCACGGCGCGGTCGTCGTCGTGGACGACGAGCGCCGGTTCCTGGGCACGGTGACCGCCTCTCAGATGGAGTCGGTCGACCGCTTCACCCGGATGTCCGCGCTGCTCGACCCGTCGGGTCCCACCGTCGCCGTCGATCAGCTGGGTAAGGGGGCGGAGACGCCGTCGCGCACTCTGCTGGCAGAGCTGTATGAGGACTTCTCGAAGCAGAAGGCCGATTTCGTTCCGGTGCTGGACGACGGTCGACTCATCGGTGCGCTCACCCCGCAGGCGCTGCTGCGCGCGTCGATCTACACCCCCGCGCTGGACGCGGAGGGCCGGCTGCGGACCGCGGCGGCCGTGGGGGTCAACGGCGATGCCCGGGGCCGGGCCGAGGCGCTCGTCGAGGCCGGCGCGGACGTGCTGGTCATCGACACGGCGCACGGTCACCAGGAGAAGATGATCGACGTCCTCGAGTCGGTGTCCGCCGCGGGCCTGAACGTGCCGATCGTCGCGGGCAACGTCGTGACGGCGGACGGGGTCGAGGACCTCGTGGAGGCCGGCGCCACGATCGTGAAGGTGGGCGTGGGCCCCGGCGCCATGTGCACCACCCGCATGATGACGGCGGTGGGCCGCCCGCAGTTCTCCGCGGTGCTCGACACCGCCCAGCGCGCCCGCGAGCTGGGCGCGCACGTATGGGCGGACGGGGGCGTCCGCTACCCCCGTGACATCGCCCTGGCGCTGGCGGCCGGTGCCTCGCAGGTGATGGTGGGCTCGTGGTTCGCGGGCACGCACGAGAGCCCCGGCGACCTGCTGACGGGCGCGGACGGGCGTCCGTACAAGGAGAGCTTCGGCATGGCCAGCGCCCGCGCGGTCGCGGCCCGCACCCGCACCGACTCCGCCTTCGACCGGGCGCGCAAGGGGCTCTTCGAGGAGGGCATCTCGTCCGGCCGGATGCCCCTGGACCCGCAGCGTCCCGGCATCGAGGACCTGTTGGACGAGATCACATCAGGCATCCGCTCCTCATGCACGTACGCCGGAGCGCGGACGCTCGCGGAGTTCGCGGACCGTGCAGTCGTGGGCGTGCAGTCGGCTGCAGGCTACGAGGAGGGCCGTCCGGTGTCCGCCGGCTGGTGAGCCCGGCCCGCCCGCGCCTGCGCGCCCGCTGTGAACCCGCGACGACGGGACGGATCGGGTGGGGGAGGGCCGCGCGCGCACGATAGTATCTTCGCATGACGAGTGACAGTCCGTGCCGGCGTGAAGCCGGCTGCCCCGACCTGACCTCCCCGCCGGAGTCCCTCCGGCCCGCACACCCCCGGGGAGGGATCGCCTGACATGGAGTGGTTGCTCCTCGTCCTCGCCCTCCTCATGATCCTGGGCAACGGCATCTTCGTCGCCGCGGAGTTCTCGCTCCTGACCCTGGACAAGCACACCGTCGACCAAGCGGTGGAGGAGAAGGCCCCCTTCTCCGGCACCATCCAGAAGGCCACGAAGCAGCTGTCTACGCAGCTGTCCGCCGCGCAGGTCGGCATCACCGTCACCGCACTGCTGACCGGTTACCTCATGGAACCGTCCGTGGGCGCACTGCTGGCTCCCGTGCTGAGCGCAGTGGGACTGCCGGAATCGATTGCCTCGGGGGTGGCGCTGGGCATCGCCCTGGTCCTCACGACGCTCCTGTCGATGCTGGTGGGAGAGCTCATCCCCAAGAACCTCGCGATCTCCGCGCCCATGAGCGCCGCGCGCATCGCGGTCCCCTTCCAGTACATCTTCTCCCTCGTGTTCCGTCCGATCATCGCGTTCCTCAACGGAACCGCCAACAAGGTCCTCATCTCCATGGGCATCGAGCCGCAGGAGGAGGGGGCCGCCGGTCGCTCGCCGGAGGAGCTGACCGCGCTGGTCCGCCACTCCGCGGACGAAGGCAAGCTCGACGAGCAGACGGCGGACCTGCTGGAGCGGACGCTCAGCTTCTCCGAGCTGACCGCCGAGGACGTCATGACCCCGCGCACGCGGACCGTCAACGTCACGAAAGACTCCACGGCGGCGGACATCGTCGACCTGGCCCGTCGCACCGGTTACTCCCGGTTCCCCGTCGCTGACGAGTCGCTCGACGACATCGTGGGCGTCGTCCACATCAAGTCCGCGCTGTCCGTGCCGCTGGACAACCGCCAGGACGCCTTCGCCGGCGGTCTCATGACGGAGGTCGCCCAGGTGCCGGAGACGCTGCCACTGGACCGACTGCTGCTGCGCCTGCGGTCGCGGTCCACCCAGATGGTGGTCGTCGTCGACGAGTACGGCGGCACCGCCGGTGTCGCGACGCTCGAGGACGCCGTCGAGGAACTCGTGGGCGAGGTCGCAGACGAGCACGACCGCCTGCGCGTGCGTGTCCGTCCCGCCCGTGACGGCACGTGGATCGTGCCCGGCGGGATGCGGGTGGACGAGGTCACGGACGCGGCTGGGATCGAGATCCCCGAAGGACCGGACTACGAGACCGTGGCGGGCTACGTCATGCTCGAGCTGGGTCGCATCCCGGAGGTGGGCGACGAGGTGCGCGTCGACGAGGCGCGGATCGTCGTCGAGCGCATGCACGGTCGTCGGGTCGAACGCATGCGGCTCATCCCCGACTACCTGGTCCACGACCGGCAGCGCACGCGCGCAGCAGCGGGCCAGGCGGACGCGCAGGGGGGTGAGACCCGATGAGCGACTGGATGGGACTCGTCTGGCTGGTCCTGCTGCTGGCGGGCAATGCCTTCTTCGTCGCCGCGGAGTTCGCGGTCGTGTCTGCCAAGCGCTCTCAGATCGAGCCGTTCGCGGCCGAGGGGCGGCGCAACGCGAAGACCACGCTGTACGCGATGGAGCACGTGTCGCTCATGCTGGCCGTCTGCCAGCTGGGCATCACGGTCTGCTCCCTGCTGATCGGAAACGTCGCGGAGCCGGCGATCCACCACCTGCTCGAGGGTCCGCTCGCGATGCTGGGCATCCCGGCGTCGCTGTCCGGCGTCATCTCCTTCATCCTCGCACTCTCGATCGTCACGTACCTGCACGTGGTGGTGGGTGAGATGATCCCCAAGAACATCGCGATCGCGGTGTCGCAGCAGGCGGCGATGCTCCTGGCTCCGCCGCTGGTGTTCCTGGGCCACATCCTCCGCTTCGTCATCAACCCGATGAACGCCTTCGCCAACTGGGTGCTGCGGCACCTGGGCGTCGAGCCGCGCGACGAGGTCAACGCCTCGTACACGGTGGAGGAGGTCCAGTCGATCGTCGCGGAATCCCAGCGCGAGGGTCTGCTGCACGATGACTCCGGTCTGCTCAAGGGTGCGCTGGAGTTCTCCGACAAGTCCGTGGCGGATGTCATGGTGCCCCGCGACCAGCTCGTGACCATCGAGCGGACGGCGACGCCGGAAGAGGTCGAGGCGCTCATCGGACGCACCGGCTTCTCCCGTTTCATCGTGACGGACAGCGACGGCAGCCCGGACACGTACCTGCACATCAAGGACCTGCTGTACGCGGACGACGAGGAATCGCACCGCGCTCCCGTCCAGGAGCGCAGGTTCCGATCGATGACGGCGGTCGCCGCGGATGCGGAGATCGAGGACGCGCTGCAGGAGATGCAGGGCGCCGGCAGTCACGTCGCCCGTGTGCTGGACGGCGAGGGCCGTGCGGTGGGCGTCATCTTCCTCGAGGACGTCCTCGAGGAGCTGGTGGGCGAAGTGGACGATGCGATGCAGCGCAACGCGCGTCATCCCCAGTCGTAACAGCACCGACACGCCTGTGACCTGCAACTGCGTCTCGATTGGACGCCAATGTAACAGCCTCGTTATAGTGTTGTGACACATTGAGGTTGCCGCGTGATCGCGGTGCGCTCGAACCGCGATCTGACTGGAGTGATGAATGGCTCAGGAGTCTGCCGCGCTGGTGTACGCCAGCCGCCGCGAACGCCGGATGGCTGAAGAAGCAGGCAGGCGCACGGTGCTGCGGCCCCGTCCCGCGCGTGCGGCTGCACCGTCGGCTCCGGCTGAGCCGTCGTCCTCGCTGCCGGCCCGCCGTCAGGTGGGTGCGCAGGGTGTCGCCTTCCGCGGCTCCGACGGGTCGATCGTGCGCGGGATGCGCCGACGCCGCGCGGTCGCGACGACGGCTCTGACGGGCGTCTCCGTGGCCGGCGCGGCCGCGGCGGTCGCCCTCATCTCCGGCAACGGCGCAGGCCAGGCGCAGGCGGTCGAGGTCGACGACAGCGCTCCGCTGCTGACCGCGCTGGGGGCGGAGACGATCACGTCGGACGTGGCCGGTGACGCGGATGCGACCTCCGGTCGCACCGCCTCCGGATCCGTCCCCTCGGCCTCCGGCGACAGCGCCCAGGCCGCGGGCCGCTCGATCACGAAGACGGTCCTGCCGGGCTGCTCGGAGGACGTCGAGTTCGGCGAGGCAAGCAACGGGGAGCTCCCGGACGAGTGGCTGTGCGATCTGGGGATCGACGGACACAAGCTGCGCGCGGACGCCGCGATCTCCTTCGCGAAGATGAACGCCGCGTACAAGGCGGAGACCGGGGAGGACATGGTCCTCACGGACACGTACCGCTCGCTCGACTCCCAGGTGTCCGTCGCCGGCCGCAAGCCGGGCCTGGCGGCGCGACCGGGCACGTCGCTGCACGGCTGGGGCATCGCGATCGACTTCGGCGGCGGTGCCGCGACGGCGTCGGGGAAGCAGTACGACTGGCTCGTGGAGCACGGTGCGGAGTACGGCTGGGAGAATCCGGACTGGGCGAAGTCCAGCAAGTACGAGCCGTGGCACTGGGAGTACGTGCCAGCCCGCAAGGACGTGCGCGGGGCCTGATCCCCGTCGCGTGAGGATCCTCACAGATCCTTCGCACGCAGCAGTCCGGCTCAGTGTGACTCACCGCCCGGCCAGTGCTAGGGTGGGGAGTCGTCCGCCCGCGTAGCTCAGTGGATAGAGCGTCTGCCTCCGGAGCAGAAGGTCGTAGGTTCGAATCCTGTCGCGGGCACCCAGTGCGAAGGGCGGGACACCGTAGGACGGTGTCCCGCCCTTCGCCGTTCCCGCGGACCGCCGCGCGTTCGGGGATCCCCGATTGTCCGCAGGTTCGCCCCACGCACTATCCTGGGCGGGTGACTCCCGAAGAACTCAAGGACGCACTCGCGTCCGCACTCTCCGCGTACAGCTCGTCCACCGGCCGGGAGATCGCCGCGCCGGCCGCACTGGTGGTGGAGCGACCGAAGAACCGCGACCACGGCGACTGGTCGTCGAACATCGCGCTGCAGCTGGCGAAGCTCGCTGGGATGCCTCCGCGCGAGCTGGCCGACGGCCTGGCCGCACACCTGCGGGAGAACCCGGGGATCGAGCGCGTGGACGTCGCAGGACCGGGATTCCTCAACATCACCCTGTCCGCGGCCGCCGCGGGCGCTCTCGCGGCGGACATCGTCGCGGCGGGCACGGCGTACGGCCGCGGGGACTCGATGGCCGGTCGCACGATCAACATGGAGTTCGTGTCCGCCAACCCCACGGGCCCCCTCCACCTGGGCCACACCCGCTGGGCGGCCCTGGGCGACGCGATCGCCCGCGTGCTCGCGGCCGCGGGTGCGGGCGTCAGCAGCGAGTACTACATCAACGACGCCGGCTCGCAGATGAACGTGTTCGCGGACTCGGTCCTCGCCCGCATGAAGGACCAGGAGGTGCCGGAGGGCGGGTACCCCGGTCAGTACGTCGTCGACATCGCCCGGGAGATCGCCTCGGAGATGCCGCAGCTGGCGGACTCGTGCGACGATTCCGTCCGCGACGAGGTGCGCTCGCGCGCCTACGCGCTGCAGCTGAAGGACATCCAGGACACGCTCGCGGAGTTCGACGTCCACTTCGACATCTGGTTCTCCGAGCAGTCGCTGCACGATTCCGGTGCACTCCACACCGCGGTCCAGCGGCTGCGCGAGCAGGGGCACGTCTACGACGACAACGGGGCGGTCTGGTTGCGCACGACGGACTTCGGCGACGACAAGGACCGCGTCCTCATCCGCACGGACGGCGCGCCCACCTACTTCGCCGCGGATGCGGCGTACTACCTGGACAAGCGCGATCGCGGGTTCACGGAGAAGGTCTACCTGCTGGGCGCGGACCACCACGGGTACGTGGGGCGCCTCAAGGCGATCGCGGCGGCGGCTGGCGACGATCCGGACGTCAACATCGAGATCCTCATCGGTCAGCTCATCAAGGTCAACGGGGCGAAGCTGTCGAAGCGCGCCGGCAACATCATCGAGCTGCGCGACCTCGTGCGCTGGCTGGGACGCGACGCACTGCGCTACTCGCTGGCCCGCATCCCCGCGGACTCGCCGCTCACGCTGGACCCGGAGGTCCTGCGCAGCGCCAGCAACGACAACCCGGTCTACTACGTGCAGTACGCGCACGCGCGTTCACGGGGCGTCGAGCGCAACGCCCTGGCCGCCGGAGTCGACGCGGACCTCTTCGACGCCTCGACGCTCGACCAGCCGACCGAGGCCGCCCTGCTGGCCGGTCTGGCCGACTACCCGCGGGTCGTCGCACAGGCCGCGCAGTTGCGCGAGCCGCACCGCATCGCCCGCTACCTCGAGTCGCTGGCCGGGCTGTTCCACAAGTGGTACGACTCGTGCCGCGTGACGCCGCTGGGCGACGAGGAGCCGGGCGCCGTCCACGGCTCGCGTCTCGTGCTGGACCGCGCGACCGCGCAGGTGCTGGCGAACGGCCTCGAGCTGCTGGGCGTCAGCGCCCCCGACCGGATGTGACAGGAGCCTGAATGCCCGCCCATATCTCCGGCGTCCTCCACGCGGGGCCGTCACCCGTCTGGCTGCCCTACCCCGAGGCCGTCAACGACCTCATGCCCAGCCTGTGGCCGTCGAACGTCCGCAAGGACGGCGACGGCGTGCTCACCGTCGCCGGCCACCGGGTGACGGATCTGGCCCGCACCCACGGCAGCCCCGTCTACGTCATGGACGTCGAGGACCTGCGCGCCCGTGCGCGCGCCTTCGTCGACGCCTTCGCGACCGCGTTCGACCAGGTGGGGGCCGTCAGCCGCGCGTACTACGCCGGCAAGGCCCTGCTCACCACCGCGATCGCCCGCTGGGTGGCCGCCGAGGGCATGGGCATCGACACGTGCTCCCTGGGTGAGCTCATGACCGCGAAGCGCGCGGGCGTCGACCCGTCCCTCGTGGGCCTGCACGGCAACAACAAGTCGGACGCGGAGATCGCGTTCGCCCTGGACTGGGGGATCGCCCGCATCGTCGTCGACTCGCTCGACGAGATCGATCGGGTCGAGGCCGCCGCCGCGCAGCGCGGGGTCCGCGCGCCGGTCATGATCCGCGTGACGGTGGGGGTCGAGGCGCACACGCATGACTTCATCGCGACGGCGCACGAGGACCAGAAGTTCGGTCTCTCGCTGCATTCCGGCGCGGCTCGGCAGGCGGCGGACCGCATCCTCGCCTCGGAGCACCTCGAACTGCTGGGACTGCACAGCCACATCGGCTCGCAGATCTTCGATCGGTCCGGCTTCGAAGTCGCCGCCCGTCGGATCGTCGCCCTGCGCGCCCAGATCCAGCGCGACCACGACGTCCGTCTGCCAGAGGTGGACCTGGGCGGCGGCTTCGGCATGCGCTACACGTCGCAGGACACCCCGCTTCCCATCACGGACATGGCCCAGCAGCTGGCGGAGATGGTCGCGAAGACGTGTGCGGAGGAAGGCTCGGACCTCCCGGCCGTCTCCTTCGAGCCGGGCCGCTCGATCGTGGGCCCGTCCGTCTTCACGCTCTACTCCGTCGGCACGGTCAAGCCGGTGGAGACGGACACGGGCGTGCGCACGTATGTGTCGGTCGACGGTGGGATGAGCGACAACGTGCGGACCGCGCTCTACGATGCGGACTACTCGTGCACGCTCGCCTCGCGCGGGTCCACGGCGGATCCACTGGTCGTCCGTGTCGTGGGCAGCCACTGCGAGAGCGGCGACATCATCGTCCGCGACGAGTACCTGCCCGCGGACGTGACGGCCGGGGACCTGGTCGCGGTGCCCGGCACCGGAGCGTACTGCCAACCGCTGTCGTCCAACTACAACCTCACGCCGCGACCCGGCGTGCTCGCCGTCCAGGCCCACCGCGTGGACTGGCTCATCACCCCGGAGACGCTCGACGATCTGCTGGCCCGCGACGGCGGCCCGCTCGCCGAGGACTGAGAGGAGCATCATGGAGAAGCTCACCATCGCCCTGCTGGGCGGGGGAGTCGTGGGATCGGAGGTCGCGCGTGCGCTCCTCACCCAGTCGGACACGCTGGCCGCCCGGGTGGGCGCCCGACTCGAACTGTCCGGCGTCCTGGTCCGGGACGCGTCCCGGCCGCGGGACGGGATTCCGCAGGAGCTGCTGGGCACCGACCCCGAGGCCGTGGTCGCCGGTGCGGACATCGTCGTCGAGCTCATGGGCGGGATCGAGCCGGCCCGCACGCGGATCCTGACCGCCCTGTCGTCCGGTGCCAGCGTGGTGACCGCGAACAAGGCGCTGCTGGCGCAGCACTTTCCGGAGCTCATCACCGCCGCGGACGACGCGGGCGTGCGGATCGAGTACGAGGCGGCGGTCGCGGGTGCGATCCCGATCGTGCGCCCCCTGTCCGTGTCGCTGGCCGGGGATCGCATCCAGCGCGTCATGGGCATCGTGAACGGCACGACGAACTACATCCTCGACCAGATGTCCAAGGAGGGGTGGGACTTCGACACCGCCCTGGCGACGGCCCAGGAGCTGGGCTTCGCGGAGGCGGACCCCACCGCAGACATCGAGGGTCACGACGCCGCCGCGAAGGCCGCGATCATCGCCTCGCTCGCGTTCCAGGTGCCGGTGTCGCTGGACGACGTGCACGTCGAGGGCATCACGGGCGTGAGCGCGGATATGATCCGCACGGCCGCGGACCAGGGCTTCACGATCAAGCTGCTGGCGATCTGCGAGCGGGTGACGGGACCGGACGGCGGGGAATCCGTGTCCGCGCGCGTCTACCCGGCGCTCGTGCAGGACGACCACCCGCTGGCGTCCGTGTCCGGCGCCTTCAACGCGGTCTTCGTCGAAGCGGACTCCGCGGGCTCCCTCATGTTCTACGGCCAGGGCGCGGGCGGCGCACCCACCTCGTCCGCCGTGCTGGGCGATATCGTGTCCGTAGCGCGCCGCAAGGTGTTGGGCGGGCGCGGGCAGATGCCCCAGCAGGTCCGTGAATCCGGGTCGATCCTGCCGATCGCGCGGGTGACGACGCGGTACCAGCTGACGCTCGAGGTGTTCGACCGGCCCGGTGTCCTCCTGCGGGTCGCAGAGGTCGTCGCGACGGAGGGCGTGTCGATCGAGCTCGTCCAGCAGACGCGGCTGGAGGACGCAGCCGCGGACGGGACACCGCGTGCCAAGCTCGTCATCGCGACGCACTCCGCACTGGAGTCGTCGCTGGCCGCGACCGTCGACTCGCTCGCGGCACTCGAGGTCGTCGAATCCGTCAAGTCGGTGCTCCGCATCGAGGGCGCCTGAGGCGCCCACAACACAGGGGGAAGCAGGAAGCATGGCAGCAGCACACCGCCACCAGTGGCGTGGAGTGGTCGAGGAGTACCGTGATCTGCTGGACGTGGGGGCCGACGTCCCCGCGGTGACGCTGGGGGAGGGCGGCACCCCGCTCATCCCCGCCCGGCAGCTGTCCGAGCGGGTGGGCGCCCGCGTCCACATCAAGTACGAGGGCATGAACCCCACCGGGTCCTTCAAGGACCGCGGGATGACGATGGCGATGACGAAGGCCGTCGCCCGTGGCGCGAAGGCCGTCATCTGCGCCTCGACCGGCAACACATCCGCGTCCGCCGCGGCCTATGCGACGAAGGCGGGTCTCACCTCCGCCGTCCTCGTCCCCGCCGGCAAGATCGCGATGGGCAAGATGAGCCAGGCCGTGGCGCACGGCGCGCAGCTGCTGGAGGTCGACGGCAACTTCGACGACTGCCTCACCCTGTGCCGCAAGCTGTCGGAGGCCTACCCCGTCGACCTCGTCAACTCCGTGAATCCGGACCGGATCGAGGGCCAGAAGACCGCGGCGTTCGAGATCGTCGACGCGCTGGGCCAGGCGCCGGACATCCACGTCCTGCCCGTGGGCAACGCCGGCAACATCACCGCGTACTGGAAGGGCTTCCAGGAGTACGCGCAGGTGGGCCTCGCGGCCTCGACACCGCAGATGTGGGGCTTCCAGGCGGCGGGTGCGGCACCGCTGGTGCTGGGCCACCCCGTCGACGAGCCGGAGACGATCGCGACCGCGATCCGGATCGGCAACCCCGCCTCCTGGGATCAGGCGATCGCGGCGCGCGACGACTCCGGCGGACGGATCGGATCCGTCACGGATGAGGAGATCCTCGCCGCCCACCGCCTCCTGTCCTCGACGGAGGGCATCTTCGTCGAGCCCGGCTCCGCGGCCTCGGTCGCGGGTCTGCTCAAGGCGGCGGACGCCGGTCAGGTGCCCGCGGACGCCCTCATCAGCGTGACGGTGACGGGCCACGGTCTCAAGGACCCGCAGTGGGCGCTCAAGGCTGCCGACGGCAGCGCGGTGACACCCACGCGTGTGCCGGTCGACGCGGTGAGCGCGGCGCGCGAGCTGGGGCTCGAGGGCGCATGAGCGGAATGGCGATCCCGCAGGGGTTCTCCGTCGAGGTGACGGCCCCGGCGACGTCCGCGAACCTGGGCGCCGGATACGACTCGTTCGGCCTGGCGCTGGGATTCGCGGACACCGTGCGCGCCACACTGAGCGACTCCGCTGTGTCGCAGGGTCAGCGTGCGACGATCACGGGTGAGGGCGCGGACGATCTGCCGCGCAGCGGCGACCACCTGATCCTCCGCGTCGCCGAGCAGATCCTCGAGGCCCGCGGGGTCACCGGCGGTGACCGCCTCCTGCTGGACTGCGACAATGCGATCCCGCAGTCGCGGGGGATGGGCTCGTCCGCGGCTGCGATCGTCGCAGGCCTCTCGATCGCGGACGCCGCGAGCGTGGCCGCCGGCCTGCCGGAGCCCACGGCGGCGGAGAAGCTCGCGTGGGCGACGCACTTCGAGGGCCACCCGGACAACGCCGCGCCCGCCCTGTTCGGCGGGATGACGATCAGCTGGTACCCGGAGCGCGAGCGCGCCTCCTCGATCTCGCTGCCGGTCCACCCGGATGTGCGCGCGGCCGTCGTCATCCCGGACGAGCGCCTCGACACGGACATCGCCCGCGACCTGCTGCCGGACGCGGTCCCGCACGCCGAGGCCGCGGCGAACTCCGCGATCGCCGGCCTCTTCGTGCACGCCGTCTGCCACGATCCCTCACTGCTGATGGACGCGACCGTCGACCGGCTCCACCAGGAGTACCGACGCCCCGCGATGCTGGGCACGCTCGAGCGGATCGACGCGCTGCGCGCCGCGGGCCTGGCCGCCGTCGTGTCCGGGGCCGGTCCCACGGTCCTCGTGCTGGGCACGGGGGACGATCTGGCCGACCGCGTCACACGGGCGCTGGCGGGGGACTCCGCGCAGGTGCTGCCGTCCGCGATCGCGGAGAACGGCGCGACGACCCTGTCGCTGCGCCGCATGTCCGCGTGAGTGCGACCTCCTGACGGGACCGCGCGCAGACGCGGCGCCGTCCGGCGGAGGGTCGGATTCGCGCGAGGCCCGCACGGGGATGTACAGTGGAGGTGTTCCGAATGCGGATCCGTTCAGGCCTCAGCGCCTCGGACCGGTCAGTCTCTTTCGTTCGGAGCATCTGTCGGACGCCCTCGACCCCACGGGTCTGCGTCCGTTCCCCACACGCACCGTAGGTGCGATCCATCGCCGTGCATCCCGCGCACCTCGCGCATCCTTCACGCACGGCCGAACGAGGGAGAAGGAAACCTTCGTGACTGAAACCACCGCGAACGACACTCATGCACGTTCGGGAAGTCTCACCGCACTCCGCCTGCCGCAGCTGCAGGAGATCGCTGCCGGACTGGGTATCAAGGGCTATCGCCGCCTGAGGAAGAGCGATCTCATCGAGGCCATCAAGAGTGCCGAGGGCTCGTCGCAGAGCACCGGCGGCGCGCAGGCTCCGACGTCGGAGCCCCAGGCCGCAGCCGCCCCGCAGGATGAGTCCCAGGCCCCGCGTCGGGGCTCGAACCACCGCAGCGTGCAGGACGACTCCTCCGCGGCGGAGCACACGAACGCCGCTCAGCAGCAGTCGGACCAGCAGCCGTCCGACCAGCAGCAGTCGGGGCGGAGCGCGTCGGAGCAGAAGGCCGCCGGTCGGTCCTCGGATGCGGACCGGACGGCAGAAGCCGAGGCCGCGGTCGCCGAGCTGCTGCAGGCCGCACCCGCCGCGTCGGAGAAGTCCGACGACTCCGGTGACGACGAGGGCGCCCCGCGCTCGCGCCGTCGTCGTGGCGACCGCTCGCACGGCTCCGCCGACGAGCAGGGCTCGTCGCCTGCCGACTCCTCGGACTCCTCCGACGGCGACGACTCGCGTCGCTCCGGCCGCGGTCGCGGCCGCGGCGACCGCAACGATCGCCAGGACCGCAATGATCGCCAGGACCGCGACAACAACGGCCGCGGCAACGGCGGTCGCGACAACAGCGGCCGCGACGGCCAGAGCGACCGCGGTCAGCAGAACGACCGCGGCAACCGGAACGATCGCAACGATCGCAACGACAACCGCAACGACAACCGTGGCGGGGACGAGCGTTCGGGCCGCGGTCGCGGCCGCGACCGCCGCAGGCGCGGACGCGAGGACGACCAGGTGCAGGCGGGCGACGTGCTCATCCCCGTGGGCGGCATCCTGGACGTCCACGACAACTACGCGTTCCTGCGCACGTCCGGCTACCTGTCCGGTCCCAACGACGTCTACGTCTCCGCGGGCCTCGTCAAGAAGAACGGCCTGCGCAAGGGCGACGCGATCACCGGCGCGATCCGCAAGGCTCGCGAGGGCGACCGCCAGAACCGCCGCGAGAAGTTCGATGCGCTGGTCCGCCTGGACTCCGTCAACGGCCTGACGGTCGAGGACGCGAAGCGTCGCGTCGAGTTCTCCAAGCTCACGCCGCTCTACCCGCAGGAGCGCCTGCGCCTCGAGTCGGCCGCGAAGAACCTCACGACGCGCATCATCGATCTCGTCTCCCCGATCGGCAAGGGTCAGCGCGGCCTCATCGTCGCCCCGCCCAAGGCCGGCAAGACGACCGTCATGCAGCAGATCGCGAACTCGATCACGGAGAACAACCCCGAGGTCCACCTCATGGTCGTCCTGGTCGACGAGCGTCCTGAAGAGGTGACGGACATGCAGCGCGCCGTCAAGGGCGAGGTCATCGCCTCGACCTTCGACCGCCCGGCTGACGACCACACGACGATCGCGGAGCTCGCGATCGAGCGCGCCAAGCGCCTCGTGGAGATGGGCCAGGACGTCGTCGTGCTGCTCGACAACATCACCCGACTGGGCCGCGCCTACAACATCGCGCAGCCGGCCTCCGGACGCATCCTGTCCGGCGGTGTCGACGCGAACGCGCTCTACCCGCCCAAGAAGTTCTTCGGTGCGGCACGCAACATCGAGGGCGGCGGCTCGCTCACCATCCTCGCGACCGCGCTCGTCGAGACCGGCTCGAAGATGGACGAGGTCATCTTCGAGGAGTTCAAGGGCACCGGCAACATGGAGCTGCGCCTGTCGCGCCACCTGGCGGACAAGCGGATCTTCCCGGCCGTCGACGTCAACGGCTCCGGCACGCGCCGCGAGGAGAACCTCATGCGGCCGGAGGAGCGCAAGGTCATGTGGCAGCTGCGCCGGCTCCTGTCCGGGCTGGAGCAGCAGCAGGCGATCGAACTCCTCCTGTCCAAGCTGAAGGAGACGGCCTCCAACGCGGAGTTCCTGCTCCAGGTGCAGAAGACGACGCCGCTGCCCAAGTCGGCCTCGGACGACCACTGACGGACAGTGCACGGCACGCACGAGCCGAGGACGGCGGGGACACCCCGCCGTCCTCGGCTCGTGCGCGTCCACTGAGGAGCGGACGATGACCTCGGAGCAGTCGGATGCGGCGGCGCAGGAGCTGGACGCACTCGCCACGAGCGTGCGCTCCCTGCTGGACGAGCACGCACAGGTCGAGCAGGAGCTGGCGGACCCCCAGGTGCACAGCAGTCCGGGACGTGCGCGCACCCTCACGCGTCGGTACGCGGAGCTCGACCGCATCGCGCAGGTCTGGTCCCGTCTGCAGCGGATCGCCGACGACCTGGACGCCGCTCACGACATGGCGGAGGCCGACGCCTCGTTCCAGGAGGAGGCCGACGAGCTCGAGGCGACCCTGGGCGAGGAGCGGAGCGCCCTTCTCGTCGACCTGAGGGACCTCCTCGTCCCCTCGGACCCGGACGACAGCCGCGACGCGATCCTGGAGATCCGGGCGGGGGAGGGCGGCGACGAGTCAGCCCTCTTCGCCGGCGACCTCGCCCGGATGTACGAGCGGTGGGCCGCCTCCCGCGGCTGGACGACGGAGATCCTGGACGCCGCCCACACGGATCTGGGCGGAGTGCGCGAACTCACGCTGGCCCTCAAGTCGTCCGCGGACGGCGTGTACGGGTGGACGAAGTTCGAGGGCGGGGTGCACAGGGTCCAGCGCGTCCCCGTCACGGAGTCGCAGGGTCGGATCCACACCTCCGCCGCCGGTGTCCTCGTCTTCCCGGAGGCGGACGCGCCGGACGAGGTCGACCTGCCGGACGGGGACCTGCGGATCGACGTCTACCGCTCCTCGGGCCCCGGCGGCCAGTCGGTCAACACAACGGACTCCGCCGTCCGCATCACGCACCTGCCCACGGGGATCACCGCCAGCTGCCAGAACGAGAAGTCGCAGCTGCAGAACAAGGAGGCGGCCCTGCGCATGCTGCGCGCCCGCATCCTGGCCGCCCGCGCGGAGGAGGCAGCCGCCGCGCAGTCGGAGCAGCGTCGGTCGCAGGTGCGCACCGTCGACCGCTCGGAGCGCGTGCGGACCTACAACTTCCCGGAGAACCGGGTGACCGACCACCGCACCGGGTACAAGGCACACAACCTCGACCAGGTGCTGGACGGGCGGCTGGACGAGGTCGTCGAATCGCTGCGCGCCGCTCAGCGCGCGGAGCGCCTCGAGGACATCGGATGACGACCGTCCCCGGCGGAGTCCCGGACGGACCCGCGCAGGCGACGCACGATCCTGCGACGCAGCCGTCGACGGATGCGCTGCTGCGCGAGGGGGAGCGCCTCCTGCATGCCGCCGGCGTCGACTCCCCTCCCGCGGACGCCCGTGCACTGCTCGCCCACGCGTGGGGGTGGGAGGACCACGAGGTGAGCCGGGCCCGCCTGCTGGGCGATCCTGTGTCGGCCGACGTCGCCACGGCGTACCGCGACCTGCTGGAGCATCGCGCGACCCGCACGCCCCTGCAGCACCTGACCGGTCGCGCCCACTTCCGCACCCTCACGCTGCCCGTGGGTCCCGGGGTCTTCGTCCCGCGACCGGAGACGGAGCTGCTCGTCGACCCTGTGCTCCACCACCTCGCCCGCGTGCGCCCCGCGGGGGGCGCGCGGGTGCTGGACCTGTGCACCGGCACGGGGGCGCTGGGACTGGCGGTCGCCGCGGAGGCGGCCGGGACCTCGGCGCTGGGGATCGAACGGGAACCGGACGCGCTCGCGTGGACGCACCGCAGCGCGACGGCGCACCGGGAGCTCCTGGAGGAAGTCGGCTCGCGGTTCACCGCGGTGGTGGGCGACGCGACGGATCCGGACGCGGTCGACGCACTCGTCCGCACCCACCTGGACGGTGCGGTCGACGCGGTCGTGAGCAACCCGCCCTACGTCGTCGACGACGGCACCACCACCGCTCCCGAGGCCGTGGTCCACGACCCGGCCGCCGCCCTGTGGGGCGGGGGAGACGACGGGACCCGGATCCCGCGGCTCGTCATCGCGAGCGCGGCACGGGTGCTGATCCCCGGCGGACTGCTGGTCCTCGAGCACGCGGACACGCAGGGCGCGGCTCTGCGCGAGGCGTGCACCGGCGCCGGGTTCACGGGAGTGACCACCCGCGCGGACTACACTGGACGAGATCGTTTCACCGTGGCTGTGCTGCGGCCCCACCACTGAGCGGAAGAGAGTCGCCCACGCATGGCACGGACCTTCGACATCCGGAATGAGCAGGTGCGCGAGCTGGTGCTCGCGGAGGCCGGCCGGGTGATCCGGGACGGTGGACTCCTCGTCGTGCCGACGGACACGGTGTACGGGATCGGCGCGGACGCCTTCAGCCCCAGCGCGGTGAACGCGCTGCTGGCAGCGAAGGGCCGGGGCCGGGACATGCCGCCGCCCGTGCTCGTCCACAGTCGCGACACCCTCCTGGCCCTGGCCGCGAACGTCGATCAGCGCGTCATGGCGCTCGTGGGGGCGTTCTGGCCTGGCCCTCTCACGCTCATCTGCGAGGCGCAGCCCATGCTCGACTGGGACCTGGGGGACACCCATGGCACCGTCGCGCTGCGCATGCCGGACGATCCGGACACGCTGGCGCTGCTGGCGGAGACGGGTCCGCTCGCCGTCTCGAGCGCGAACACGCACGGGGCGCCGGCCGCCACGACAGCGGAGCAGGCACGGGAGATGCTGGGCGACTCCGTGGCGATCTACCTGGACGGTGGCCCGCGCACCGGGCAGGGGTCCTCGACGATCGTCGACATGACGTCGCAGCCGCCGCGCATCCTCCGGGAGGGGCCGCTGGGACTCGACCGCCTGCGCGAGGAGCTGCCGGAGCTTGTGGGTCCGGACGACCCCGCGGACGGCGGGTCGCAGGACGACTGACCCGTGCGCGCCTACCTCTTCATCCTCCTCGTCGCGGCGGTGATCGCGTACCTCGTCACCCCGATGGTGCGACGGGTGGCGGAGCGCGGACTCATCTTCTCGCCGCTGCGCGAGCGCGATGTCCACTCCGTGCCCACGCCCCGCCTGGGCGGCGTCGCGATGTTCGCGGGGATCATGGGGGCGCTGGCGATCGCGTCGCAGACGCCGTTCCTCGACCGGGTGTTCGACGAGCCCGGGCCCATCATCGGCATCGCCGGTGCGGCGACGATGCTGTGCGTGCTGGGGGTCATCGACGACATCTGGGACCTCCACTGGACGACGAAGCTCGCGGGCCAGACCCTGGCGGCCGGGTTCATGGCGCTCAACGGGGTGAGCCTCCTGTCCATCCCGCTGGGCGGGGTCATCATCGGCTCACCCCGCATGTCGCTCATCCTCACGGTCCTCGTCGTGCTCGTGACGATCAACGCCGTCAACTTCGTCGACGGTCTGGACGGCCTCGCCGCAGGGGTCGTCTCGATCGGCGGGGCCGCGTTCTTCGCCTACAGCTACAGCCTGGCGGTCGATGCGACCCCGGACAGCTACGCGAACCTCGCCTCGCTCATCATCGCGGTGCTCGTGGGTGCGTGCGTGGGCTTCCTGCCGCACAACTTCAACCCGTCCCGCATCTTCATGGGGGACTCCGGCTCGATGCTCATCGGCCTGCTGCTGGCGGCCTCGACGATCCGGGTGACCGGTCAGGTCGACCCGGCGCTGCTGGCGGACGAGCGCGCGTTCGCCGCGTTCCTGCCCATCATCCTGCCGATCGCGGTCATGGCTCTGCCCCTGCTGGACCTGGGCCTGGCGGTCGTGCGGCGGATGATGGCCGGCAAGTCGCCGTTCTCCGCGGATGCGAAGCACCTGCACCACCGCATGCTGCGGCTGGGGCACTCGCACGCGCGCGCCGTGCTGCTCCTCTACCTGTGGACCGCGATCTTCGCGTTCGGGTCCGTCTCGTTCCTGCTCTTCCCGGCGGCCCGCCTGCTGCCGGTGCTCGCGGGACTCGTCCTCGTGACGCTCGTCCTGACCTTCTACCCGCTGGGCCGACGCCTGGCCCGCAAGGAGACCCCATGACCCCGTCCTCCGTATCCGGCATCGGCCGCGCCGGCAGCGTCCGCTCGATCATGAAGTGGACGATCATCGCCGGCGCCCTCATCGCGATCGTCATCGGCACGATCGCCAGCTTCGTCGGCGGACTGGTCGCCGGTCTGCCCGGCGTGTGGGGCGCGCTCATCGGCTCCGTCACGGCCTTCGTCTTCTTCGCGATCACCGCCGTCGTCATGTACTTCACCGCGCACTCCAGCCCCGCCACGATGGCGGCCGGGGTCCTGGGCGGCTTCCTCGTCAAGATCGTGGGGTTCATGGGGGTGGGCATCGCACTGCGCGGCCGGGACTTCTACGACCCCTGGACGCTCTTCCTCACCCTGGCCGTCGCCGCGATCGCCTCGCTCATCGCGGACGTCGTCATCGTCCAGCGGTCCCGGCTGCCGCTGGTGGACGAACCCGACGAGCGTCGTCCCTGAACCCCCGGCGGCCTCCGGAGGGCCCGGGTGAGAGCAACACCACAGTCAGGGTGCGAACCCGTGCGGTGAGCGGTTTTGTCGCATTCTCTACGCTTGGTAGAGTACCGGGGGGATACGCTGGGAATACTCGGTCAGCAGACTGAACGGAGGCGTCGGCAGCGGCCGGCGCACTCGGACCCCCAGACCCCGCACCAGACCATCGCGAGATCCAGATCGGACACGAGTCCGACGACCACGCCCGATCTCAGTGCCGTCGCCGGTCGCCGCAGCAGCGGGGATCGCATAGCCGTCAGGAGTCCGCCCTGTTCACCAACGCCCTGTCTACGGTGTCGCTGCTCGCAGCTGGAGAGGGAGGGGGCTTCCACGCTCCCGGTCTCGAGGAGTTCTTCCCCCAGGTCTTCCTGTTCGAGGGGACCGGGTTCGACGTCAACCGGATCATCCTGGTCCGCATTCTCGCGACGCTCGTGCTGCTCCTGCTCCTGTGGCTGGCGCTGCGGAAGGCGACGGTCGTCCCGGGCCGGATCCAGTCGGTCGTCGAGCTGGCGTTCGACTTCGTCCGGAAGGACATCGCGTACGGGATGCTGGGTCGCAAGGACGGCGATCGCTTCTTCCCGCTCATCGCCTCGATCTTCTTCGGCGTCTTCGCCCTCAACATCACGGGCATCATCCCGTTCCTCAACATCTCCTCGAACGCGCTCATCGGCATGCCCCTGGTGCTGTCGCTGGTGGTCTACGTCGTCATGATCGCGGCGGGCATCCAGGCGAAGGGCGGGTTCGCGTACCTCAAGGGCGAGCTCTTCCCGGCCGGCGTGCCCAAGCCCATGTACATCCTCGTGACCCCCATCGAGATCGTGTCGACGTTCATCGCGCGTCCCGTCAGCCTCACGCTGCGACTCACGTTCAACATGCTGGTGGGTCACCTCCTGCTGGTCCTCTGCTTCGCGGCCACGCAGTTCTTCTTCTTCGAGGCGGGCGGCGCCCTGGCGGGCTTCGGCGCCCTCACCCTCGTCGGCGGCCTCGCCTTCACGCTCTTCGAGATCCTCGTCGCCGTGCTGCAGGCCTACGTCTTCGCTCTGCTGACCGCCGCCTACATCCAGCTGAGCGTCGCCCAGGACCACTGAGTCCCGGACCACAATCTGTCATCCGCAAGACAGGGGCCAGCTGACCGGCCGGCCCTCAACCGAAAGGGAATACCCACGTGGACACCACCATCCTCGCCGAAGTGACCGGCAACCTGCAGACCGTCGGCTACGGCCTCTCGGCCATCGGCCCGGGTATCGGCATCGGCATCCTCGTCGGCAAGACCGTTGAGGGCATGGCGCGTCAGCCCGAGGTCGCGGGCCAGCTGCGCACCACCATGTTCCTCGGTATCGCCTTCGTCGAGCTCCTGGCCTTCCTGGGCATCGCCGCCGGCTTCATCTTCCCCGCAGCCTGATAGGGAGCGAGCCCTCACATGACCTCGATGACAGTTCTCGCAGCGGAGCCGGGCGGACACCCGCTCATCCCCGCTGTCTACGACATCGTCTGGTCGGCAGTCTGCTTCGCTCTCATCTTCCTGGTCTTCTGGAAGGTGCTCCTTCCGAAGTTCCGCACGGTCCTGGACGAGCGCTCCAGCGCCATCCAGGGCGGTATCGAGAAGGCGGAGAAGGTCCAGGCGGAGGCGGACGCCGCCCTCGCCGAGTACCAGAAGCAGCTCGCGGACGGACGTGCAGAAGCCGCCAGGCTCCGGGCTGAGGCCCAGGAGGAGGGCGCGCAGATCATCGCCTCGATGAAGCAGCAGGCCACGGAGGAATCCGAGCGGATCCTCGCGCAGGCCAAGGCGCAGATCGAGGCCGAGCGCCAGTCCGCGATGGTCTCGCTGCGATCGGAGGTGGGCGGTCTCGCGACCGACCTCGCCTCGCGCATCGTGGGTGAGTCGCTGACCGACGACACCCGTTCGGCGAACGTCGTCGACCGCTTCATCGCCGATCTCGAGGCCCAGGCGCCCGCCGCCACGGCCTCCGCCACCAAGGAGTTCTGATGCTCCAGTCGAGCAGGATGTCCCTCCAGCAGGTGCTCGCGCACGTGGACCGCGCCGTCGCCGGCACGTCCGTCGATGAGGCGGTGGGCGAAGGCCTGCTGTCCATCGTCGGCGTGCTGGCGGACGACGTGTCGCTGCGGAAGACGCTCGCGGACGCGGCCGTCGATCCGACGGCGAAGGGTGCGGTCCTCGATCGTCTCTTCGGCACCCGGATCAACGGCGTCTCCGTGGAGATCGCCCGCTCCGCCGCCGGTCACCACTGGGCGCGCACGCAGGACTTCGTCACGGCCCTCGAGGTCGCGGGCGTCACCGCCGTGGCCGCCTCGGCCCAGGCGCAGAGCCGCCTGGGGCGCGTGGAGGAGGAGCTGTTCCGCTTCGCGCGGACCATCGAGACCCACCACGAGCTGGGCTGGGCCCTGGGGTCGGACGGCCCCGCGGACGCCAAGCGCGCGCTGGTGCGGGATCTGCTCGGCTCGACCGCTGCGCAGGAGACTCTGCTCCTCGCTCAGCAGGCTGCGGCACACCCCCGCGGGATCCGCGTGACAGAGGCGCTCGACAACTACGGAGAGGTCCTGGCCGCGCGCCAGCGCCGCTCCGTGGCCGAGGTCGTCGTCGCCCGTCCGCTGACCCCGCAGCAGCAGGAACGTCTCACCCAGTCACTGTCCCGGTCGTACGGCAGGGAGCTCGTGCTCCACGTCCAGGTCGACCCCGACGTCGTCGGCGGTGTTCGGGTGCAGGTCGGCGACGAGGTGATGAGCGGCACGATCGCTGATCGCCTGTCGGACGTCCGCCGTCGACTCACCAGCTGATCGCACCCGGGACAGGGTGCCACGAACAACCGCTGCGACGCGCACGCAGCCTCACGACAAGCAAGGAAGCAGGGAAACCAGATGGCGGAACTGACAATCAGCCCGGATGAGATCCGGGACGCACTGGGGAAGTTCGTCGAGTCGTACTCACCCCAGTCGGGAGACAAGACCGAGGTCGGCACCGTCGTGACCGCGGGAGACGGCATCGCCACGGTGTCCGGTCTGCCCAGCACGATGGCCAACGAGCTGCTCCGTTTCGAGGACGGCACGCTGGGCCTGGCGCAGAACCTCGACGAGCGCACGATCGGCGCCGTCGTCCTGGGTGAGTTCTCCGGCATCGCCGAGGGCCAGCAGGTCTTCCGCACCGGTGAGGTCCTGTCCGTGCCCGTGGGCGACGGCTACCTGGGCCGCGTCGTGAACCCGCTGGGCGAGCCCGTCGACGGACTGGGCGAGATCGCCACCACGGGTCGTCGCGAGATGGAGCTCCAGGCCGCGGGCGTCATGGACCGCAAGGAGGTCAAGGAGCCCATGGAGACCGGGCTCAAGGCCATCGATGCGATGGTCCCGGTGGGCCGCGGCCAGCGCCAGCTCATCATCGGCGACCGCAAGACCGGCAAGACGGCTCTGGCGCTCGACACGATCATCAACCAGAAGGCCAACTGGGAGAGCGGCGACCCCTCCAAGCAGGTGCGTTGCATCTACGTGGCCTGCGGTCAGAAGGGCTCGACCATCGCGTCGGTCCGCCGCTCGCTGGAGGAGAACGGCGCGCTCGAGTACACGACGATCGTGGCCTCGCCCGCGTCCGACCCCGCCGGCTTCAAGTACCTGGCCCCCTACGCGGGTTCCGCGATCGGACAGCACTGGATGTACGAGGGCAAGCACGTCCTCATCGTCTTCGACGATCTGTCCAAGCAGGCCGAGGCGTACCGCGCCATTTCGCTGCTGCTGCGTCGTCCGCCGGGCCGTGAGGCGTACCCCGGCGACGTCTTCTACCTCCATTCCCGTCTGCTGGAGCGCTGCGCGAAGCTGTCGGACGAGCTGGGCGGCGGTTCGATGACGGGTCTGCCGATCATCGAGACCAAGGCGAACGATGTGGGCGCGTTCATCCCCACGAACGTCATCTCCATCACCGACGGCCAGATCTTCCTCCAGTCGGACCTGTTCAACTCGAACCAGCGTCCGGCCGTGGATGTGGGTGTGTCCGTGTCGCGCGTGGGCGGTTCCGCCCAGCGCAAGCCGCTGCGCGGCGTGTCCGGCACGCTGAAGATCTCGCTGGCGCAGTACCGATCGCTCGAGGCGTTCGCGATGTTCGCGTCCGACCTGGACCCGGCGACCCGTCGCCAGCTGGACCGCGGTGCGCGCCTCATGGAGCTGCTCAAGCAGGGACAGTTCGAGCCCATGCCGTCCGAGCGTCAGACGGTCTCCGTCTGGATGGGCTCCGAGGGCCACCTCGACGAGATCCCCGTGGCCGACGTGCTGCGCTTCGAAGCGGAGTTCCACTCCTACCTCGAGCGCAAGACGGACCTGTTCCAGCAGATCGCGGAGCTGAAGGACAAGCTCAGCGGCGATCTGAAGGATGCTCTCGCGACGGCTGTGAACGACTTCAAGAAGGAGTTCCAGGTGTCCGGTGACGGTGTCTCCGCCGGCTCCGAGTCCTCCGCTGCCGCGGATGCCTCGGAGATTGAGCAGGAGCAGATCGTCAAGCAGAAGCGCTGAGGTCGTTCGACGTGCACGCCACGACTGAAAGGAAGTGCTGATGGGAGCACAGCAGCGGGTCTATAAGGCCAAGATCAACTCCACGAGCTCGCTCCGGAAGATCTTCAAGGCCATGGAGCTCATCGCCGCCTCCCGCATCCAGAAGGCGGTCGCCCGCGCGCAATCGGCCAGCCCGTACGCGCGTGAGATCACGCGAGCCGTCTCCGTGGTGGCGACGCAGTCGAACGTCGAGCACACGCTGACCACCGAGCCGGAGACGATCGACCGCGCAGCGGTCGTCGTCATCGGCCCGGACCGGGGCTTCGCAGGCGCCTATTCGGCCAACGTCATCCGTGAGGCGGAGGAGCTCATCGCCCACCTGACGGAGGAGGGCAAGCAGGTCGCCCTCTACACAGTGGGGCGCAAAGCGGAGACCTACTACACGTTCCGCGAGCGTGAGATCGCGCAGGCGTGGACCGGGTTCTCCGAAGCTCCCTCCGGTGCGGATGCGCGGAAGATCGGCGAGACGCTGCTGGAGGCTTTCGAGCTGCCCGCGGCACAGGGCGGGATCGATGAGATCTACCTGGTGTCGACCGTCTACCGCTCCGCCGTCGATCGTCAGCCGGAGTACCGCCGGCTGATCCCGCTCGAGGTCGTGGAGGAGGACGGGGCGGCCGCGCAGGAGCGCGCCGCATCGCAGCCGGACACGGTCTTCCCGCTGTACGAGTTCGAGCCCAGCGCGGAAGAGGTGCTCGACGCACTGCTGCCCCGCTACATCGACGCTCGTATCCAGTCGGCTCTCCTGAGTGCCGCTGCGGCCGAGCAGGCTGCGCGTCAGCAGGCGATGAAGACCGCGACGGACAACGCCGACGACCTCATCAAGACGTACACCCGCCTGGCCAACACGGCCCGACAGGCGGAAATCACCCAGGAGATCTCCGAGATCGTCGGCGGTGTCGACGCTCTTGCGGCCTCCGGCGCCAGCGACTGAGCCTCGCACGGTGAAGAGAGCAGAAGAGAAAGAGAACATGACTGCCACAGTTTCCGAAACCCCCCAGGTCCAGGGGACCATCGGCCGGATCTCGCGCGTCATCGGCGGCGTCGTCGACATCGAGTTCCCGCTCGACGCGGTCCCGACCGTCTACAACGCCCTGACGTCCCAGGTCGAGCTGTCCGAGGGCACGCGTCACATCACGTTCGAGGTCGAGCTGCACCTGGGCAACGGCATCGTCCGTGCCGTGTCGCTCCAGCCCACGGACGGTCTGGTGCGCGGCCAGGAGGTCGTCGACACCGGTGCGCCCATCACGGTGCCGGTGGGTGACGTGACCAAGGGCAAGGTCTTCAGCGTCACGGGTGAGGTCCTCAACACCTCGATGCTGAACGAGCCGTACGAGATCACCGAACGCTGGCCGATCCACCGGGAGGCCCCCAGCTTCGACAAGCTGGAGTCCAAGACGGAGATGTTCGAGACCGGCATCAAGGTCATCGACCTCCTGACGCCGTACGTCCAGGGCGGCAAGATCGGCCTGTTCGGCGGCGCGGGTGTGGGCAAGACCGTCCTCATCCAGGAGATGATCACGCGTGTCGCGCAGGACCACGGCGGTGTGTCCGTGTTCGCCGGAGTCGGTGAGCGCACGCGTGAGGGCAACGACCTCATCTTCGAGATGGAGGAGTCCGGCGTGCTCAAGAACACCGCACTGGTGTTCGGGCAGATGGACGAGCCGTCGGGCACGCGTCTGCGCGTCGCACTGTCGGGCCTGACGATGGCGGAGTACTTCCGCGACGTGCAGAACCAGGACGTGCTCCTGTTCATCGACAACATCTTCCGCTTCACGCAGGCGGGCTCCGAGGTGTCGACGATGCTGGGCCGCATGCCCTCGGCCGTGGGTTACCAGCCCACGCTGGCGGACGAGATGGGTGTGCTCCAGGAGCGCATCACCTCGACCCGCGGCAACTCGATCACCTCGATGCAGGCGATCTACGTGCCCGCGGACGACTACACGGACCCGGCGCCGGCGACCACCTTCGCCCACCTGGACGCGACGACGGAGCTCTCGCGCGATATCGCGTCGCGCGGTCTGTACCCCGCCGTCGACCCGCTGGCCTCGTCGTCGCGCATCCTCGACCCGCTGTACGTGGGTCAGGACCACTACGACACTGCCGTGCGCGTCAAGCAGATCCTGCAGAAGAACAAGGAGCTGCAGGACATCATCGCGATCCTGGGTGTGGACGAGCTGTCCGAGGAGGACAAGGTGGTCGTCCACCGCGCCCGCCGCATCGAGCAGTTCCTCTCGCAGAACACCTACACGGCCCTGCAGTTCACGGGCGTCGAGGGATCCACGGTGTCCCTCAAGGACGCGGTCGAGGGCTTCAAGGGCATATGCGACGGCGACTTCGACCACATCCCGGAGCAGGCGTTCTTCAACGTCGGCCCCATCGACGACGTGCTGCGCAACTACGATCAGCTCCAGAAGGAGTCCTGACCGATGGCCGCGCTGTCAGTCGTCGTCGTCTCCGCCGACCGTGAGGTCTGGTCGGGCGAGGCCACCCGCGTGGTGGCCCGCACGACCGAGGGCGAGATCGGCATCCTCGCCGGCCACGAGCCCCTGCTGGGGCTCGTGGCCGGCGGAGAGGTCCGCATCCTCACGACGGAGGGTTCGACGGTCCGCGCGCAGGCCGACGGCGGCTTCCTGTCCGTTGCGAACGATCGTGTCTCCGTGGTCGCGGACGCGGCCAGCATCGTGGGCTGAGAGTTCCGGGGTAGCCGCGACGTGCTCGCATCCGTTCTGCTGATCCTTCTGCTCTCGTCAGTGGGTGCGGCTGCGATCGTCGTCGTGCTCTTCACCGTCAGGCGCCGGTCGCTCACTCGAGCGGCCGGCGCCTTCGACTGCTCTGCGGAGATGCCGGGCAAGCCCGGGGTCTGGCGGTTGGGCGTCGCCGTCTTCGGGGTGACCGCACTGGACTGGTACCCGGTCTTCAGCCTCCGCCCCCACCCCAGCCACATGCTTCCGCGGTCGGACCTGGAGATCATCGACCGGGGGAGGCCCACAGAGTCGGAGCAGTACTCGCTTCTGCCCGACGCGCAGGTCATCGTGTGCCGCTACGACATGTATCGCGGCGCACCCCGGACGATCCGGATGGCACTGGATCCGGAGGCGCTGTCCGGCTTCGCCTCCTGGTTGGAATCCGCGCCCCCGGGCGCCAATCACACGATGGGACGGTTCACGTGAGTCAGGTCTTCGTCATCGAAGGGCCCACCTCCCTGCAGGGCGAGGTGACGGTGCGGGGCGCGAAGAACTCCGTCCTCAAGCTCATGGCCGCGACACTGCTGGCGCCCGGGGTCTCGACCGTTTCGAACGTGCCGGACATCGCGGACGTGCGCATCATGTGCGAGCTGCTGAGTCGGCTGGGCTGCGGCATCGACTACGACGCGGCCGGCGGCACGGTCCGCATCGACGTTCCGGCCGCACCCGGCACCACAGCGGACTACGAGCTGGTCCGGCTCATGCGCGCCTCGATCTCAGTCCTGGGTCCCCTCGTGGGTCGCATGCACGCGGCCGAGGTCGCGGTCCCCGGCGGCGACGCGATCGGCTCCCGCGGCCTCGACATGCACCAGAGGGGCCTCGAGCAGCTGGGCGCGCAGGTCTCGCTGGACCACGGATACTTCGTGGCGCGGGCACCGCGCGGACTCACCGGCGCGGACATCGCGCTGCCGTTCCCGTCCGTGGGCGCGACGGAGAACCTCGTCATGGCGGCCGTCCTGGCCGACGGGGTCACGACGATCGAGAACGTGGCGAAGGAGCCGGAGATCGTCGACATCTGCACGATGCTCGTGGAGATGGGGGCGCGGATCGAGGGCATCGGCTCGTCGCGCCTGGTCGTGACCGGCGTCCCGGAGCTGCACCCGGTGGCCCACCGCTGCGTGGGGGACCGCATCGTGGCCGGCACCTGGGCCTTCGCCTCCGCCGTGACCGCGGGCGACGTGACGGTGCGCGGCGTGGGGCTGGACATCCTGCCCAACGTCGTCGACAAGCTGCTGGAGTCCGGGGCGCAGGTGACCGCGATCGAGGACGAGGACCCCGCGCGTGCAGGGTTCCGCGTCGTGGGTCCCGCACGTCCGCAGCCCATCCGCGTCTCGACCCTGCCCTATCCCGGGTTCCCCACGGACCTGCAGCCGTTCGTCATCGCGCTCAACGCGTGCGCGGACGGTGTGGGGCTGCTGACGGAGAACCTGTTCGAGGCCCGCTGGAGGTTCGTCAACGAGCTGTCACGGCTGGGCGCGCAGGTGAGCATCGACGGGAACCACGCCCTCGTCACCGGTGTCGATTCGCTGTCCGGTGCGGAGGTGGAAGCGAGCGACATCCGTGCGGGTGCGGGCCTCGTCGTCGCGGGTCTGATCGCGACGGGCACGACCGAGGTGTCCGGCATCGATCACATCGAGCGCGGCTACGAGCACTTCGTGGAGAAGCTCACGGGGCTGGGCGCGACCATCTCACGCGTGGAGAAGCCGGACCCCGTCATCCTCCGCTGACCGGTGACGATCCTCCGCTGACCGCCGGTGTCGCGGTCCGCGGGGCTCAGAACAGGCGGGTCTCCGGGTCGTCCATGCCGCGCAGTGCGTCGTAGTCGAGGACGACGCACCGGATCCCGCGGTCCTGGGCCAGGGTTCGCGCCTGCGGCTTGATCTCCTGCGCGGCGAAGACGCCGGTGACCGGAGCCAGCTGCGGATCGCGATTCATGAGGTCCAGGTAGCGGGTGAGCTGCTCGACGCCGTCGATGCCGCCGCGCCGCTTGATCTCGACCGCGATCGAGGCGCCTGCGGAGTCGCGGGCCAGGATGTCCACGGGGCCGATCGCCGTCATGTACTCGCGACGGATCGTCGTGTAGCCCTCGCCCAGGGTCTCGATGTGCTGCGCCAGGAGCTCCTGCAGGTGCGCCTCGACGCCGTCCTTCACGAGGCCGGGGTCGGTGCCCAGATCGTGCGAGACCTCCTCGAGGACCTCGCTGATGGAGATGACGAGGGAGTCGTCCGTCTTCGTCTGCCGGACCGTCCAGATCTCCGTGAATCCCGCCTGGGCCTGGTCGTCGCTGGGTTCGCCCACACTGAGCGTGCATGGCGGCGACATCCAGTTGAGGGGCTTGTACGACCCGCCGTCCGAGTGGACGAGGACGCTGCCGTCCGCCTTGAGCATGAGGACCCTGGTGGCCAGGGGCAGATGCGCGGACAGCCGTCCCGCATAGTCGACCTGGCACTTCGCAATCACGACTCGCACAGGCGTCCACTGTACGTGAGACACTGGCGGCATGCCACGCTCGTCCTCGTCCCGTCGCTCCAACAAGTGGCAGAGGCCCATGAGGGATCTGTCAGCTGGGTTCTCGACACGTCGTCGCGTCGACGACGATCGCGACGGACAGTGGATCGTCCAGGAGACGCGGGGCTCCACGTCCGGCAAGACGTACGTGTGCCCGGGCTGCGGGCAGTCATTGCCGGCGTCCGCGCCCCACACGATCGCGTGGCGGGAGTCCGCCGCCTACGGGATCGGCACCGGCCCGGAAGCGCGCAGGCACTGGCACACCCACTGCTTCCGCGGCCGGCGCCGCTGACCGCCTCAGCGCAGGCGGTTCGTCGGATTGCCCCGACCGCGCAGCGTGGAGGCGCCGCGGCCGCCCCGCGGGGAGCCGGAGGCCTGCTGACCGGACCCCTGCTGCGCTGACTGATCCTCGGCTGCTCCGTCCTCTGCTGACCCGTCCGTCGACGAGTCCGCCTCGTCCGTCTCCGTCGAGTCGTCCTGTGCGGACCCGTCGGCGCTGCTGACCTCAGCAGTGTCCTGCTGGGCTGTGTCGTCGTCGGTCGCCTCGGTCTCCGCGGCCTCGGCGTCCTCGCCCGAGGCCGTCGTCACGTCCGCTGCACCGGCATCATCCGTCCGGTCGGCTTCGTCCTCGCCCGCGAGGGCCTCGAGTTCATCCTTGTCCGCGATCTTCTCCGTGGGCACGGCACCGGCGGCGACGCGCTCGGGGCTGGGAGCATGCGGCTCCTCAGTGGCGGGGAGCAGGCCGGGGGTGGCGAACATCGAGCGCAGCTGGTCCAGCTGGGCCGCGATCGTCTTGCGCTGCTTCGTCAGCAGGTCGACCTGGGACTGTGCGGCCTGGATGTTGCGGCGGGACTCCGCCTGCGACTCCTCGATCGTCGCCTCTGCTGTCGAGCGGGCCTCGCTGATGAGCGTCTGCGCGCGCTTCTTGCCGTCGGCGATGATCGTGTCCGCCTGCTCGACCGCTTCGGTGCGCGTTTTCTCAGCCTGCTCGGAGACGGACTTGGCCTCCGCCTCAGCCTTCGCCGCGCGGTCCTGTGCCTCCTTGACGAGGCGATCGTTCTCCTTCTTGGAGGCCTCGTAGCGCTCCTTCTCCGCCTTCTCGAACTCGCTGCGCTTCGTCGCGAGCTCCAGGTCGAGGGCCTCGGAGGTCTTCTTCGACTCGTCCTCGCGGGTCTGGGCCTGTGCCAGCAGCGCGTCCGCGGACTCCTTCGCCTCCGCTCGCAGCGTGTCCGCCTCCTGCTGAGCGGTCGTGCGGATCTCGTCCGCCTCCTTCTTCGCGTCGCTGCGGAGGCGGGCGACCTCCTCCTCTGCCGCCGCGCGCTGTGCGGCGAGGTCGCGGGTGAGGGACTCGCGGGAGTCCGATGCAGCGGCCTCGGCGTCGCTGCGGAGGCGGGCGGCCTCGCGTTCGGCGGCCTCGAGGGTCTCCTTCGCCTTCTTCTCCGCCGCCGTGATGGTCTCCGAGGCGCGCAGCTCGGCGGAGGACGTGATCGCCTCCGCCTCCGAGCGTGCACCGCTCAGGGTGTCGTCGGACTCCGTGCGCATGCGGGCGCGCTGGCCGGCGGCATCCGCGCGGGCCTTGTTCCGGATGGTCTCCGCGTCCGCCGTGGCCTGCGCGAGCGTCTCGCGGGCCTGCGACTCCGCGATCTTGAGGAGGTGGTCGATGCGGGTGCCGGGTGCGCTGTCCGCGTCCGCCTGGCTGCTGGTGGCCTTCTTGAGCTGCTGCTTCGCCTCCGAGAGCTCGCCGGCGACCTGCAGCTTCGCGCGATCGGCGCTGATGACCTGACTGCGCGCGTCCTTGAGCGCCTTGCGCAGGGACTCGATCTCCTTCTTGAGCTGCCCGATGCGGGTGTCGACTTCACTCTTCTCGTACCCGCGCATCGCCGTGCGGAACTCTTCTGGAGGCGTCACTGAGGCTCTCCCATCCTTCTTCTGCTCTGGGACTGTCCGATCGTCTTCGGCTCCACTCTAATGCCACCGGTCCGGTGCGGACAGGCGAAGCGGGCGCCTGCGGAGGTGTCCCAGTGACCTCGGAGGCGGCGGGCTTCGATAGGGTGGGGGCGATGTGCGATCTGCACCACATGCATCGACGTGCACCACATCCCAACAGGTGTGCACGACATCCACGAGGAGGAGACATGTCCGAAGCCGTCATCGTCGCAGGGTCGCGAACACCGTTCGGGAAGATGTCCGGGGCGCTGGGGAGCCTCAGCGCGGTCGATCTGGGTGCGGAGGCGATCAAGGGCGCGCTCGCGCGGTCCGGCGTGAAGCCGGAACAGGTCGAGCACGTCATCATGGGACAGGTCCTGCAGGCGGGCCTGGGGCAGGGTCCGGCGCGCCAGGCGGCCGTCAAGGCCGGGATCCCCATGAGCGTCAACTCGATCACGATCAACAAGCTGTGCCTGTCCGGCATCAACGCGATCACCCAGGCGGCCATGCTGGTGCGCGCCGGTGAGTACGACATCGTCGTGGCCGGCGGTCAGGAGTCGATGACGAACGCACCGCACATGCTGGAGAAGTCGCGTGCCGGCTACAAGTACGGCACGGTCCAGGTGCGCGATCACATGGACTACGACGGCCTGTGGGACGCCTTCACGGACCAGGCGATGGGCGGCCTCACGGAGTCCGCGAACGACGAGGACGACCCGCAGCGCTCCTTCACCCGTGAGCAGCAGGACGCGTTCGCGGTGGCTTCGCACCAGCGCGCGGCCGCGGCGCAGGAGGCCGGTCGCTTCGCGGACGAGATCACCCCGGTGACCATCTCCTCCCGCAAGGGCGATGTGACTGTCGAGGTCGACGAGGGCGTCCGTGCGGACTCGTCGCTCGAGTCGATGGGCAAGCTGCGTCCCGCGTTCCGCAAGGACGGGTCGATCACCGCGGCGAATGCGTCGCAGATCTCCGATGGCGCGGTCGCGGTCGTCGTCGCCTCGCGGGCGAAGGCGGAGGAGCTGGGGCTGCCGATCCTCGCGGAGATCGGTGCGCACGCGTGGACGGCGGGTCCGGACTCGACGCTGCAGCACCAGCCGTCGCAGGCGATCCGCGCGGCGGCCGAGCGTGCCGGCGTCGCGGCCGATTCCTTCGACCTCTACGAGATCAACGAGGCGTTCGCGGCCGTGGGCCTCGCCTCGACGGCGGACCTGGGCGTGGATCCGGAGAAGGTGAACGTCAACGGAGGTGCGATCGCGCTGGGTCACCCGATCGGGGCCTCGGGCGCCCGTATCGCGCTGGATCTGGCACTGGAGCTCCAGCGCCGTGGCGGCGGCACGGGTGTCGCCGCGCTGTGCGGCGGCGGCGGCCAGGGCGACGCCCTCGTCCTCACCGTGCCGAAGGCGTGATCGACGATGCTGCTCGCTTTCTCAGTCGCCCCGTCCGGCGGGGCCGACCCGGCCGGTGACGGAGGCGTCCACGACGCCGTCGCCGCCGCCGTCGAGGTCGTGCGGGCCTCCGGCCTCCCGCACCGCACCGATTCCATGTTCACGACGATCGAGGGGGAGTGGGACGAGGTCTTCGCCGTCGTGAAGGCCGCGACCGAGGCCGTGGCCGCCTTCGGTCCCCGGGTCTCCCTGGTCATGAAGGCGGACATCCGCCCGGGCCGCACGGGTGAGCTGGACGGCAAGCTCGAGCGGCTCGAACAGGCGATCGAGCGCCAGGACCAGTAGGCGCCACACCGGTCGCCAACGACGGGCGCATGTCCACGGCCTCCCGTGGACATGCGCCCGTCGCACGTGCGGCGCTAGAATGCTGGGTGGCCGCCTGCGCGCGGCACGCCTCCATAGCTCAATGGATAGAGCAACGGCCTTCTAATCCGTAGGTTGCAGGTTCGAGTCCTGCTGGGGGCACCAGCGGGTCAGTCCCGCTCGTCCGCGGGATCCGCTGACAGCGGTAGCCCCGCCTCCGCCCACGCCTCTGCACCGCCGATCAGGTCGGTGGCCCGGTGCAGTCCCATGTGGCGCAGATTCCACGCCGCCAGAGAGGACGAGTATCCGTGGCGGCAGATCAGGATCCATCTCTCATCCCAGGAGGTGGCCACGCGGATCAGGAAATATCCGCGACCACACCGGCGATCCGGGACGGGTGGCGGTCGGCCGTGCCGGATCTGAGGGTCGATGAGGTGTGCGGCTGCGGACAGTGCCCCAGCATCTCCCTCATCGCAGATCACAGTCCCGCTTCGTGCGGTGAGGGCGGGCGGACCGTCGTCACTGCGTTCCTCGACGACGCACTGGTGATCCTGTTCGTGGACGGCGGGGTCCCGTCGTACCTGGAGCTGGCACCGTTGGACGACTCGACCGTCTACACGGAGTTCCCGGATGCATCCGCTCTGGAGTTCTGACGCGGGGGACGTGCGACGAGAGACTGCGGTCCCTGCCGTGACTCTCAGCATGTCTCAAGGTCCACGGCGTGGTGAGTGGAGGATCGGCGCCACGGCAGACAGGATGGACACGTGGAACCCCGTCCTGTGACTGAGACCGTCGGCACCGGAGCCGCGCCCGCGCTCTCGGAGCTGCTGCGCCGCATCGGCGAGGTGCGCCTGCCGCTCGAGACCGCGGATGTCGCGGAGGGCCGAGCCCTGCAGCGCTCCCTGTCCCACCAGATCGACGACTACCTGCTGCCGCGCGTCCAGGCCCCGGACGCGCCCCTGCTGGTCGTGATCGGCGGGTCCACCGGTGCGGGCAAGTCCACCCTCGTCAACTCGATCCTGCGTCGGCAGGTGACGCAGGCCGGCGTCCTGCGTCCCACCACGACGTCGCCCGTCCTCGTGCACCACCCGGACGACGAGGAGCACTTCCGATCGGACCGTGTGCTGCCGGGCTTCGCGCGGGTCACGCGCGAGGAGACGCAGCTGGACAAGCCGCAGCTGCGCCTCGTGGCCGACGAGGCCGTCCCGCGCGGAGTCGCCCTGCTCGACTCCCCGGACATCGACTCCGTCATGGAGTCCAACCGACTGATGGCCCGCCAGCTGCTGGCGGCCGCGGACCTGTGGCTCTTCGTCACGACTGCGGCCCGCTACGCGGACGCGGTCCCGTGGACACTGCTGACGGACGCCCAGGAGCGCGGCACGACCATCGCCCTCGTCCTCGACCGGGTGCCGGGCGAGGCCAACCGCGAGGTCCGTCGTCACCTCACCGAACTGCTGAGCGGTGCGGGCCTGGGGTCCTCTCCGGTGTTCACGGTGCCGGAGGTCCCGCTGGAGGACGGACTGCTGCCCCAGGCCGCGGTCTTCACCCTCACGTCGTGGATCCTCAACCTGGGACGCAGCGATGCGGCGCGCGCCCGCGTCGTCCAGAAGACACTGGTGGGCGCGCTCGCGTCCGTGCCCCCGCGGGTCGAGGATCTGGCGCGCCATGCGGAGGAGCAGGAGGAGCTCCACACCCGCCTGACCGGCGTCGTGGATGAGACGTTCGCGCACTCGATCGCCGCGCTGGAGGATTCGCTGGCCGACGGCCGCGTGCTGCGCGGCGAGGTGCTGGCCCGCTGGCAGGACTTCGTGGGCGGCGGGCAGTTCTTCCGCGGACTCGAGCCCACGGTCGCCCGCCTGCGCGACCGCATCACCGCCGCCGTCACCGGTCGTCGCGACACCGCGGAACCGCTGGAGCAGGCGATCGAGCAGAGCGTCGCGTACCTCATCCGCGAGCAGGCGGTCCACGCGGTCACGGAGACGCGCATGCGCTGGGAGGACTCGCCCGCAGGTGCGCACCTCATCGAGCAGGGCAGTACGGCCGGAGCGCAGTTCCGCGTGCCCGCGGATTTCGACGCGCGCGTGGGCCGGGCGATCGCGACCTGGTCATCGGGCGTGAATGAGCTGGTGCGGGACGTGGGGCAGTCGAAGCGGGCGAAGGCGCGCATCCTCTCCTTCGGCGTCAACGGCGTGGGCGCCGTCCTCATGCTCGCGGCGTTCGCCGGCACCGGCGGACTCACCGGGGCGGAGGTGGGCATCGCCGGCACGACCGCGGTGGTCGCGGGGAAGCTGCTCGACACGATCTTCGGGGACCAGGTGACACGGGATCTGGCCGCTCAGGTGCGCACACGACTGGTGGACGCGGCGCAGGAGCTGGTGGGCTCGTGCCGCGCTCCCTTCGACGAATCGCTCACTGCCGTGCACGTCCCGGCCCGTCAGGGCGGCGCACTGCGACGCAGCGGCCACGCACTCGAGGAGGCACTGGGATGACGCACACGCCCCCTGCAGACGCACCCGCCACGCACGCAGATCCCCTCCACACGGAGCTGCGCAGGCTCACCGACGGCCTGCGCACCGCACTGGAGCTGGGCGGAGACACCCTGCGACAGGAGACGGTCCAGGACGCGCAGGCGCTGCTGGACCGCGTCGACCAGCGGATGCGCCTGGGCGAGGAGCACACGGTCGTCGCCTTCGCCGGTTCCACGGGCTCCGGCAAGTCGTCGCTCTTCAACGCCGTCGCGGGACTCGAGATCGCGCGCGTGGGCGTCCGTCGCCCCACCACGTCGAAGCCCACCGCCTGTGTGTGGGGCAGCGGCGGCGAGGAGATCCTCGACTGGCTGGACGTGCCGGTGCAGAGCCGCTCGTGGCGCGAGTCCGCGCTGGACGGCGACGACCAGTCCGCGTTGCACGGCCTGGTGCTGGTCGACCTGCCGGACCACGACTCGACCGCGGTCGAGCACCGGCTCGAGTCCGACCGGATGGTGGGCCTGGTCGACGTGGTGTTCTGGGTGGTCGATCCCCAGAAGTACGCCGACTACTCGCTGCACTCCGGATACCTCTCCTCGTTCGCCGAGCACAGCACCGCCATGGTGTTCGTGCTCAACCAGATCGACCGGATCGCCCCGGAGGATCGGGATTCGGCGGTCCAGCACTTCACCTCGCTGCTCGCAGCGGACGGGATCCCGGACGCCCGGGTGCGCCCGGCCTCGGCGGTCACGCGCGAGGGCGTGGCGGACCTGCGCGGAATCCTCGCGGAGACCGTCGCCGCCAAGCGCGCGGTGACGGAGCGCCTGCTGGCGGACGTGCGCACGATCAACGCCCAGGTGCGCGCGGAGATCGGCGACCCGCCGCAGGGAGTGGCCGACATCCGTGGCGCGCAGGACCTGGTGAGCGCGATGGTCGACGCCGCCGGTGTCGACGCGATGGCCCAGACGGTCCACGACGATCACCTGCGCCGGGCGTACAAGCGCACCGCCTACCCCGTCTTCGCCTGGATGCAGCGGTCGAAGGCCGATCCGCTGGGCTCGAAGCACGGTGCGGACCGGGACGATCTGGTGCGCGCGGCGGCTCCCGAGGTGACGCTGGCGCAGCGGGCCCGGGTGAGCCTGGCCGCGCACGACCTCGTCGACACCGCGGTCTCCGGCATGCCCGCGGTCTGGCGCAACCGCGTGGCCCGCGAGGAGCGCACCAGTGCGGAGGCGCTGGCGGAGAACCTGGACGAGGCCATCACCGCGGTCGAGGTGCCGCGCATGCAGCCGGGCTGGTGGACCGCGGCGGGCATCCTGCAGATGCTCTTCCTCATCGCCACCTGTCTGGGACTGGTCTGGCTGGTCCTGCAGATCCTCGCGATCCTGGGGTTGGGTCTCGAAGCCGGGCCGCTGCTCTGGGCCGCTCCGGCCGTCCTCCTGGTCGGGGGAGTGGTGGGCTCCTTCCTCGTGTCGTCGTGGGCCTCGCGCAAGCGCCAGCAGGGTGCGCGGGAGGCGTCCGCGGACATCACCCAGCGCCTGCAGGCAGCGATCCGGAGCACGGCGGAGAGCTCGTTCCTGGAACCCATCACCGCTGTGGTCGACGAGCACCGCCGCATCCACGACGGGCTGAGCTGACCGCTGCCCGGTCCCGAGGCCGGGGTCGGGACCGTCTCCACGCCGCGGTCGACGTGCTGGTCGGCTGGAACAGCAGCTGAGCACCTGAGCAGCTGAGCGGCTGTGCGTCACAGTCGCCGCCGCCACGTGACCGTGCCGCGCGCGGCCGACTGTGCAGGACATCCCACGGGTCCACAGCCCGTGCCTCCCGTTGAGCACCGTGCCCGGAACCGGTGGAGTTATTCCCACGATCGGACGGGACCTCCCCGTCCGTCGGAGGGAAGGACAGCGGCATGAAGATCACGAATGTCTTCGTCGGAACCGTCGGCCAGGACCCCCGCTCGGGGTCGTTCGAGGACGGCCGCGCATGGGCGAACCTGCGCATCGCGGTCAACCACGACTACTTCAACGGCGCCACCGGCGAGGTCGTCAACCGCGGCGTCAGCTGGTTCGACGTGAGTGCGTACGGCGCACTGGCGCGCAATGTCGGCTTCTCCGTCCGGAAGGGCGACAGCATCATCGTCGTGGGCGAGCTGCGCCTGCGCGACTGGGAGAAGGAGGGGCGGACCGGGACCAGCGGCACCATCATCGCGGACGTCGTGGGCCCCAACCTGCTGTTCGGGGTCGCGAAGTACACCCGCTCCTCCTCTCTCAATCCCGATGCCCCGGCCGGTGAGGCCGGTGACGGGGAAGGCCGCCGCGGACAGAATCGGAACGGGGGAGAGAACGGCGCCTGGGATCTGGGCCCGTCGCAGTCCTCGACGCCCGGCCCCGCTGCACCTGCCGTCCCACCGTCCCCTTCCGCATCGCCCGCGCCGCCCACCGGTGACGATGAACCGCGCGAGCCGGCGATGGCGGGAGCACCCGCAGGAGTCGACGCGGACGGCGACGACGGTGAACCGGGGACCGCGGGCGACGGTCCGCCGTTCTGAACCTCAGCGGCTCCTGGGGGCGACGGAGACGGTGGTTCGAGCAGGAAGGCGGGGCCGCACACGCGGTGCGCACGAGTACGTGGGGCCGGCGCCCTCCCGCTAGAGTGGGATCCGCGCCCCGCCCACCGGAAGGATCCACATGGCTCGTGTGCCCCGCCTCCTCGCCGTCGTCAGCACCTCCGCACTGCTGCTGACGGGGTGCTCCCTCTTCGAGCGCGAGCCCAACGAGCCCGAGGTCGTCGAGTCGGAGGAGCCAGCGGTCGTGGACGAGGTGGCGGCGCTGCTGGAGCCCCTGCTGGGCGGCGAGGAGTCGCTGCCCACGTCCCAGGAGGTCTTCGAGACGCTCATGGACGCGGGCTACTCGGAGGACCAGCTGGAGGCGACGCAGGATGCGACCCCGCTGGACACTGGTGTGTCCTCGAAGATGTTCGCGGTGCTCGTCGACGAGGGGTGCGTGGTGGGTGAGATCCGCGAGGGCGAGGTGATGGCGCGCCTCATGCCGCCGTCGGAGTCGACGGGCACGTGCCTGTACGGCAACGTCGAACGGCCGGAGGGTGCACCGGAGCCCAGCGGTGAACCGCGCGACGAGGACGGCGACGACAACGGTGCCGGCCACATCCCGGGCGAGGACTTCTCGCGGCAGGACGAGGGCTCCGAGGACGGCGACACCGGTGATTCGGGCGATTCCGGCGACAGCGGATCCGGCGACTCGGGCGCGGAGGACGGCGGTGGCGACACCGGCGGGGGCGACTCGGGTTCCGGCGACTCCGGAGACGGCTCCGGCGACGCGGGGCTGGGCGGCAACTGAGCACCTGATCCCGGGTCGCGGGGGAGGAACCCGCGGAATGGTCCGCGGACGTCCGGCGCTATAGGCTGGTGGCACTATGGCAGAGTTCATTTACACCATGCACAAGGCGCGCAAGGCGCACGGTGACAAGGTCATCCTCGACGATGTGTCGATGTCGTTCTACCCCGGAGCGAAGATCGGCATGGTCGGCCCCAACGGCGCCGGCAAGTCCACGATCCTCAAGATCATGGCGGGCCTCGATCAGCCCTCCAACGGTGAGGCCCGGTTGAGCCCCGGCTACACCGTGGGCATCCTCCTCCAGGAGCCCCCGCTCAACGAGGAGAAGACGGTCCGCGGCAACGTGGAGGAGGCCGTCGCGGACATCAAGGGCAAGCTGGACCGCTTCAACGCGATCTCGGAGGAGATGTCCAGTCCGGACGCGGACTTCGACGCGCTCATGGAGGAGATGGGCAAGCTCCAGGAGGCGATCGACAACGCGGACGCCTGGGACCTCGACTCCCAGCTGGAGCAGGCGATGGAGGCGCTGCGCTGCCCGCCCGGCGACATGGAGGTCACCCACCTCTCCGGCGGTGAGCGACGCCGCGTCGCACTGTGCAAGCTGCTGTTGGAGAAGCCGGACCTCCTGCTGCTCGACGAGCCCACGAACCACCTGGACGCGGAGTCCGTGCTCTGGCTGGAGCAGCACCTGTCGTCCTACCCCGGCGCCGTCATCGCGATCACCCACGACCGGTACTTCCTGGACCACGTCGCGGAATGGATCGCGGAGGTCGACCGCGGCCACCTCTACCCGTACGAGGGCAACTACTCGACGTACCTGGAGAAGAAGCAGGAGCGCCTCCAGGTGCAGGGCAAGAAGGACCAGAAGCTGCAGAAGCGCCTCAAGGAGGAGCTCGAGTGGGTCCGGTCGAACGCCAAGGCCCGCCAGACCAAGTCGAAGGCCCGTCTGGCCCGGTACGAGGAGATGGCCGCAGAGGCGGAGAAGACCAGGAAGCTCGACTTCGAGGAGATCCAGATCCCGCCGGGCCCCCGCCTGGGCAGCCTGGTCATCGAGGCGGAGAACCTGCAGAAGGGCTTCGACGGACGCACCCTCATCGACGGTCTGTCGTTCTCGCTGCCGCCCAACGGCATCGTGGGCGTCATCGGCCCCAACGGCGTGGGCAAGTCGACGCTCTTCAAGACGATCGTGGGGATGGAGGAGCTGGACGGCGGCAGCCTCAAGATCGGCGACTCCGTCAAGATCTCCTACGTCGACCAGTCCCGCGGCGGCATCGACCCGGACAAGTCCCTGTGGGACGTCGTGTCCGACGGGCTCGACTTCATCCAGGTGGGCAACGTGGAGATGCCCTCGCGCGCCTACGTGTCCGCGTTCGGCTTCAAGGGCCCGGACCAGCAGAAGAAGGCCGGCGTGCTGTCCGGCGGTGAGCGCAACCGCTTGAACCTGGCCCTCACCCTCAAGCAGGGCGGCAACCTGCTGCTCCTCGATGAGCCCACCAACGACCTGGACGTCGAGACCCTGGGCTCGCTGGAGAACGCGCTGCTCGAGTTCCCGGGCTGCGCCGTGGTCGTGTCCCACGACCGCTGGTTCCTGGACCGCGTCGCGACCCACATCCTCGCGTGGGAGGGCACGGACGAGAACCCGGCTTCCTGGTACTGGTTCGAGGGCAACTTCGAGTCCTACGAGAAGAACAAGGTCGAGCGCCTGGGCGAGGATGCGGCACGTCCGCACCGCATGACCCACCGTCGCCTCACGCGCGACTGACGCAGGGCGATAGCAGAGGAGGGGCACCCCGTCACGGGGTGCCCCTCCTCTGTCACATATGCCGGGCCGCGTTCGCCGCGGGCCCCGCCCGAGGCCCCGGTCAGCTGCGCTTGAGGCGCACCATCCCCTGCTGGGTGGCGTGCGCGACGAGGCGCCCGTCCCGCGCGTAGACGCTGGCGGTGCCCAGCGCGCGGCCGTTGTTGGAGCGGGGCCCCTCCAGGTCGAACAGCAGCCAGTCGTCCACGTGGACGGGCGTGTGCCACCACATCGCGTGGTCGAGGCTCGCCATCCGCAGCTCCTCCGTGTACCAGGGGATCCCGTGCACGCGCAGGGTGGGCTCCAGCAGGTTGTAGTCTGCGGCGTACGCGAGTGCCGCGGCGTTGCGCACCCGATCGTCGCCGAAGGGCGCCACCGCCTTGATCCACATCCGCTCCCGCGACGTCCGCTCGCCGGAGAACGTCGTCTGGATCGCCGGCTCCGCCGGTCGGATCTCGAAGGGGCGCTTGAAGACCCAGCCCTCGAGCAGCGGATGGTCGCCCCCGCGCAGATGATCGGCCAGCGACGGCAGCTCCTCCGGCTGCGGCACGTCCAGCGGCATCGGCTCCTGGTGGTCGAGGCCCTCCTCGTCGCGCTGGAACGAGGCCATGCCGGTGAAGATGGGGGCGCCGTCCTGGTAGGCCTGGACGCGGCGGGCGGAGAACGAGCCGCCGTCGCGCAGCACCTCGACGCCGAAGGTGAGGTCGGAGTGGATGGAGCCGGCCCGCAGGAAGTACCCGTGGAACGAGTGGATGGGGCGATCCTCCGCCACGGTCGCAGAGGTCGCGACGACGCACTGCGACAGCACCTGTCCACCGAACAGGCGTCCGCCCGGCTTGGGCTGGTTCCATCCCTGGAAGCTGTGCTCCTCGCCGCCCGCGCCCGGACCATCGAGCCTGCGCAGGTCGAGCACCCGGTCGAGCTCGTCGATCGTCGCCTGATTCTCCACTGTTCCCTCCACCTCGCGGTGCGCGACCGCGTCGACTGCGCAGGAACCGATGATACCCCGCGCCCTGATCGTTCGTTCAGGTGCCCGGGGGAGCGTCCCAGCTCACCGGCCCGGGGAAGGGTCCCCGACCGGCGAGGTGGCAGGATGGGGGACATGGATCAGACCTCGGCGCCGCTCACGAACCCGCTCATCCCGGGCCGCTTCACCCGCGTGCTCCTGGAGCTCCGGTGGGGCGACATGGACGCGTACGGGCACGTGAACAATGTGACGCAGCTGCGGCTGCTCGAGGAGGCCCGCGTGCGCGCCTTCGGTTCGCCCACCGCCTCCCGCGATGCGGCGAACATCGAGGTTCCGGGTGCCGGCACCGTGATCCTGGGTGAGGGCCTGCCGGACATCCTGGGCCGTGCCAGCGCGGACACGGACCTGCTGGTCCTCTCGCACCGGATCGAGTACCGGGCGCCCGTGCCGTACCGCGAGGGTCCCGTCGCGATCGACTGCGTCGTCTCCGGCGTCAGCCCCGTCTCCATGACGGTCGGCTACGTCATCGCGGAGCCGGACGGCTCCATCGCCTACACGGTCGCGGAGACGGAGGTCGTCTTCGTCGACTCCCGTACCGGGCGGGCCCGTCGCATCCGCGACGACGAGCGCGCGGAGATCGCCGCGCACGTGACCGACCCGGTGACGCTCCGGCATGTCTGAGCGACTGCTGGTCCCGGCCCACCACACCGCCCTCGCGGATTGGCGGACGCTCCTGCAGCGTGCCGTGCACGCGGATCCGGACGCCGCGATGCGCCTGAGCGTCCAGGGCGACGTCCTCGTCCTCACGGTCGCACCCCTGCATCCTTCGGGCCTGGGGGACACGATGCCGCTGGTCCTGGGGATGCGCACGCTGCGACTCCAGAACCCGGCCCTCGACGGCCTCGACGTGGTCGTGGAGGCGCGGGCACTGCTGGACCGGTTCGCCCGGCTGGAGGAGCCCCGCCCGCTGGACCTGCTGGAGCAGGGGACCGGACTCCCGGACGGACCGGTGCCGGAAGCCGGTCCCGGCGCCGCATCCGGTCCGATCCCGGGGATCACCGTGCCCCCCGCCGAGGTCCGGACCCCGTGGGCGGGCATCGCACCTCCCCGAGGACCCTGGGAACCCGTGGGCACCGTGACCGCGTCCAGCCTGCGGGCTGCTGCGGCCACGGGCATCGAGGAGATCGCGACGGGTGCGCCGGAAGGTTCGGGCGGTCACGCGGTCGACGCGCTGCGCCGGCGCGTGTGGGCGCGCACCGCCCTCGAGGTCGCTGGCGCCCACGACGGTCCGTCGCCCAGATCCGTCCCCGTCGTCGCGGGTGCCGCCTTCGGCGCACACGTGCTGGGCTTCCTGCCGGAGTCCGGTCAGGCCGCGCTGCTGCGCAGCGGGCCCTGGACGCGCCTCACCCTGCCGGGCGGTCACATCCTCATGCGGTGAGGGGTGCGCATGACAGCGCACCCGCGTCAGAGCAGCGGACCCGGAGGCTGACGGTCGCCGTCGGCGGTGTTGACCATCGCGGTGGCCGCCCGCTGGAAGTAGTCCCACATGAGCTCGTCATGCAGGGGCGCCAGGTCGATCGAGTCGAGGGCCGCCCGCATGTGCGTGAGCCAGCGGTCGCGGGCGTCGAACGTGACGGGGAAGGGCATGTGCCGCATCCGCAGACGCGGGTGCCCGCGCTGCTCCGAGTACGTCGTGGGGCCTCCGAAGTACTGCTCGAGGAACGCCTGGAGGCGCCATTTCGCACCGTCCAGATCGTGCCCCTCCGGGTACATCGCGATGAGCTCCGCGTCTTGGTCGACGCCCGCGTAGAACGCATCGACGAGGGCGGTGAACGTCGCGTGTCCGCCCACCTGCTCGAAGATGCTGGCGGGCCTGCCCACCGGGATGAGCCGGGGCTCGGTCATGTCGTGCTCTCCTCTGCTGCGTCCGACCGCTGGGTGGTGCCGCCCGTGGCCGGCGCGGCACCGTGCTGACCGGCCAGCGGGGAGTCGGGCATCGTGCGGATGACCGCCTGGCTCCACGGGACGGTCAGCCCGTGCTTGGCCATGTGCTGCTTGAACTCGCCGCGGAAGGCGCGGCTGACGGCGAACTGCTCGCCGGGCTCCGTCTTGATCGTCACGCGGACCGTGACGGCCTCGCCGGAGATGTCCTGCACGCCCAAGATCGTGGGGGCCTCCCACATCGCCTGCGCGAAGTGCGGGTCCTTCCGCAGCGCGTCCGCTGAGTCGTTGATGATGGTCGTGACCGTCTCCTCGTCCGCGTCGTACGGGAACGGCAGATCGAGCAGCGCATTGCCGAAGCCCTGCGAGTAGTTCCCCACGCGCAGGATCTCGCCGTTGCGCACGTGCCAGAGCGTCCCGTCGAGCCCGCGGAGCTTCGTGGTGCGCAGGCCGACCTCCTCGACGGTGCCCTCCGCTTCGCCGGCGTCGATGTAATCCCCGATCCCGTACTGGTCCTCGATAACGATGAAGAAGCCCGCGAGGTAGTCCTTCACGAGGGTCTGGGCGCCGAAGCCCAGCGCGATGCCGGCGATTCCGGCGGACGCCAGGATGGGGGCGAGGTCGAAGCCCAGCTCCGTCAGCACCATCAGTGTGGCGAGCAGCCAGATGACGATCGCCGCGATCGACTGGAGGAGCGACCCGACCGTCGCGGAGCGCTGGACCCGCCTGGTGCGCGCCGCAGCGTCCGCTGCGCCCGACTGCCTCGTCTCGCCCTTGGCGGCGCCGCGCTTCGAGTGCCCCTCCGCGATCGACCGGGCGAACCGGTGGATCAGCCTGCGGGCCACGAAGGTGAGGACGATCGCGACGAGGATGATGACGGCGACGCGCAGCCCCGTGCCCGTGAGGAACTCGAGCCCGCTCGAGGCGCCCTCCTCGACGGAGCGCTGCACATCGTCGACGGAGACGGGTGAGCGGCTGGGATCCGGTGTCGCCGAACCCCAGGGATCGCCGGAGGGGTCAGCGGTGGGCGTCTGCGTGGCCGCCACCACGCTCAGAGCGCGGTCCGGCAGCAGCGACGCAAGGGAGTGGAGGGATAGTGGTGTCATACGGGGCCCAGGCTAGTGGCGCTTCCTGGACACGGACCTCAGACTCCTTCTCGATCCTGAGAGGACGCTTGGTCTGCCGCTTCCGAGTGCGCGCCGGGCACTTCCGACTGCGCCGCGTCCGTCGCCTGCGCTCGCAGGGCGCGCAGGGACGTGTCGAGGTTCTCGCGCATGAGGCGCACCAGGCCCTTGGGCGCCTTCGGATGTGATTCGATCCACGCCTCGGTCGCCCGGACCGACCGCTCCGAGGCCGGCGGGTGCAGGGCCAGAGTGAGGGTCTGCGCCACCTCGAGGGTGCGCGACTCCCACCAGCCGGTGACCCGGTCGAAGTACTCGCGGCCGAAGTCCGTGAGCGGATCCGCTGCGGGGATGAGTCGTCCGTCGTCGCCCTCCAGTCCGCGGGCGAAACCGCGGGAGATCGCCCCGATCATCGCGTTGGGCAGCGACCGGTCCTCGACCAGATCGACGAACGCCCGCGTCTTCGCCTTCGAGGTGGGACGGGCGGCGCGTGCGGTCGCCGCGGCGCGCTGGCCGGCGGCCGTGCCGTCCGTGCGCAGGTGCGCCGCGATCCTCTCATCGCTCCAGCGGTCCAGCGAGGCCAGGGCCGCGACGATCGTCCAGCCCAGGTCCGTATCGATGTCCAGACCCAGGCCCTCGCCCAGCGTGCCCCGGTCCAGTACCTGCTCCAGCCGGTCCGCGTGCTCCTGGGTGCAGGCGTGCAGGCAGAACGCCTGGAACAGCTGCAGCTGCTGATCCGAGCCCGCGGGCACGCCGCCGTTCGCCAGGTCCCACAGCCGGTCGGCCACCTGGGCGCGCAGTGCACCGCGGCGCTCCGGCGGGACATACGTCGTCAGGGCGGTCGCCAGCTGGCGCAGCTGGACGAGCAGGCCGGACGAGTGGGTGAGTGCCGGCAGATGGTCCAGGAGCAGCCGGATGTAGTCGGACGCCGCCTGCTCCCCGTCGCGCACGGCGTCCCACAGGGACGACAGGACCAGCAGCTGGGTGAGCGAATCGTCGAAGCCGCTCAGGTAGCGGGCGACGACCGCGTGCGAGCCCTCGTCCAACCGGACCTTCGCGTAGGTGAGGTCGCCGTCGTTGGGGACGACGACCTCGGCGGCGGTGGCCTCCTGCGGGACCGGCACCTGCACGGATTCGCCGTCCAGGTCCGTCTCCACGTGCGCCAGCCGGACCAGCCGGTCCGCGTCGTCCAGGCCGTAGAAGCCCACCGCCAGGCGGTGGGGGCGCAGGCTGGGGACGGGCTGGCCCGGGATGATGTGGGGCTCCTGGGTGAGCGTGACGGAGGTGAGCGCGCCGCTCCCGTCCCTCTCCGGCAGCGCGCGGATGACGTTGACACCGGACTCCTCGAGCCACAGCTTCGACCACGCGCGCAGGTCGCGGCCGGAGACGGCCTCGAGGGGGCGCAGCAGATCGTCCAGCTCCGTGTTCGACCACGCGTGGGTGTGGAAGTACGACTGGAGGCCCGCGAAGAACTCGTGGGGACCCACGTAGGCGACGAGTGCCCGCAGGACGGCGGCGCCCTTCGCGTAGGTGATGCCGTCGAAGTTGACCTCGACGTCCTCCAGGTCCTCGATCTGCGCGACGATGGGGTGCGTCGACGGCAGCTGGTCCTGCCGGTAGGCCCACGACTTCTCCAGCGTCGCGAAGGTGGTCCAGGCGTCCGTGAACCGCGTGGCCTCCGCGGCGGCGAGCGTCGACATGAACTCCGCGAACGACTCGTTCAGCCAGAGGTCGTTCCACCAGCGCATCGTCACGAGGTCGCCGAACCACATGTGGGCCAGCTCGTGGAGGACCGTGATCGCGCGGCGCTCGACCATCGCCTGCGTGGGACGGGAGCGGAAGACGTAGTCCTCGAGGAAGGTGACCGCCCCGGCGTTCTCCATCGCGCCGGCGTTGAACTCCGGGACGAAGAGCTGGTCGTACTTCTCGAACGGGTAGGCGACGCCGAAGCGGGACTCGAAGAACTCGAACCCCGCGCGGGTGAGGTCGAAGAGGTCGTCCGCGTCCAGGTGCTGCGCCAGGGAGGCGCGGCAGTAGAGGCCCAGCGGCACCTCCGTGCCGTCGGAGCTGGTGAGCGTCGAGTGGACGGAGGAGTAGGGGCCGGCGACGATCGCCGTGATGTAGCTGGAGATGCGTGCGGTGGGGGCGAACTGCCACACGCTCAGGCCGGTGCCGGGGATGCCCAGTGCGGCGGCGTCCGGGTGACCGGACGCCTCGACCGCCTGCGGGGCGGGGGAGTTGCTCACGACCGTCCAGTGGGACGGAGCCAGCACCGTGAAGGTGAAGCTCGCCTTGAGGTCCGGCTGCTCGAAGACGGCGAAGACGCGGCGGGAGTCCGGGACCTCGAACTGGGTGTAGAGGTAGGTCTCGTCGTCCACGGGGTCGACGAAGCGGTGGAGGCCCTCTCCGGTGTTCATGTAGGTGAAGCGGCCGTCGACGGTGACGACGTTGTCCTGTGCCAGGTGGGTGAGGGCGATCCGTCCGTCCTGCACGTGGGCAGCGGGGTCCAGCTCCTCGCCGTTGAGCACCAGCCGGTCGACGCTGTCGCAGATCGCGTCCAGGAAGGTGCCCTCGCCCGTCGTGGAGGTGAAGGACACGGTCGTGACGGACCGGAACGTGGGGCCGGTCCCGTCCAGGACCAGCGTGATGTCGTACGAGCGCACCTCCAGGGCCGCGGCCCGCTCCTGGGCCTCCGCGCGAGTGAGGTTGTGCTGGGGCATGGATCCTCCGGTCGACCGGCGCCCTACGCTTGTGGAGAGCCGCAGGGGCGCGCACGTGTGGAACGAGGCGGGTGAGCGCCCGCACACGTCATTCTGTCACGCTGCCCGCACACGCGAGCGTAGGGTGAGGGGGACAGACCGAACTGATCCCTGTGGGAGGAAACTGTGGCTGCTGCGACTCTCGATTTCTGGTTCGACCCGATCTGCCCGTGGGCGTGGATGACGTCCCGCTGGGCGCTGGAGGTGGAGAAGGTCCGCGACGTCGAGGTGGTCTTCCACCAGATGAGCCTGTCCGTGCTGAACGAGGGTCGCGATGACCTGCCGGAGGAGTACAGGGAGAAGATGGTCGAGGCCATCAAGCCCGCCCGCGTCATCACCGCCGCGCGCGTGGAGCACGGCGAGGGCGTCGTCCGCGACCTCTACACCGCGATCGGCACGCGCATCCACCCGGGTGGGCAGGAGGACTGGATGGTCGCCGTCGCCGAGGCCCTGGACGAGGTGGGTCTGCCGGCCTCCCTCCTCGAGGCGGCCCAGTCGGATCGCTACGACGAGCAGCTGCGCGCCTCGCACCACGAGGGCATCTCGAAGGTGGGCGAGGATGTGGGCACCCCCGTCGTCGCGGTGGGCGACGTCGCGTTCTTCGGTCCGGTGGTCACCCCGGCACCCAAGGGCGAGGACGCCGGCCGTCTGTTCGACGGCGTGCTGGCCGTCGCGCGGACGCCCGGGTTCTTCGAGCTCAAGCGCACCCGCACGTCCGGCCCGGTCTTCGACTGATCGTCACGACCACAACCCCGCCCCACCACCTCGAAGGGACCACCATGCAGATCCACCTGGGCACCGACCACGCAGGATACGAGTTCAAGGAGACCCTCAAGACGCACCTGACCGATGCCGGTCACGAGGTCATCGACCACGGTGCGCTCGAGTACGACGCGCTCGACGACTACCCGTCGTTCTGCATCGCCGCCGCCGAGGCCGTGGTCGCCGCCCGTGCGGACGGCACCGAGGCGCTGGGCGTCGTGATCGGCGGGTCCGGCAACGGCGAGCAGATCGCCGCGAACAAGGTGACGGGCGCTCGCTGTGCACTGGCCTGGAACGAGGAGATCGCGAAGCTCGCCCGCGAGCACAACGACGCCTGGGTCGTGTCCGTGGGTGCGCGCCAGCATCCGGAGGCGGACGCGCTGGCGATCGTCGACGCGTTCCTCGCGACCCCGTACAGCGGCGATGAGCGCCACACGCGCCGCATCTCGCAGATCGCGGACTACGAGGCGCGCTGAGCGGAGCCTCCTGGTCCGCGAGCACCACGCGCTCGTTGAGGTGTGACTACACGCCCGACTTCCACGGAATCTCGGGCGTGTAGTTACACCTCAGTGTGTGCAGAGCGCGAACGACGACGGAGTGCGAGGTGGGTGAGGGACTCCAGCGGTCCCTGGCGCATGGCGCCGGGGGCCGCTGTCCGCTGCCAGGCGACTGCGAACGCGACCATCGCAATGACGACGACGAGGAACCCCGCCGCCGTGAGGGCGACCCGGTGGTCCGGGAAGCGTGCGGTGAGTCCCAGGCCCCAGCCGTAGAAGAGGGCTCCGGCCAGCAGGTTCTGACCCACGTAGACACTCAGGGACATCCGCCCCACGGCGGTCGTCCAGCGGCCCGGCAGTGACTCGACCGCCGCGGTGCGTGCGACGTGGGCGACCAGGCCCAACAGGCCCAGCGCCACGAAGGGGGCTGTGAGGTAGCGCTGGATCAGGATGGTCGAGGCCAGTCCGGTCATGCCCAGGACCAGGTCGAACGGAAGGGCGATCGCTCCGATGACCAGGAGGCGGCGGCGCAGACCGGCGCCATCGCTGCGGAAGACCCCGCGGTCGAAGAGGCGGGCGCCCACGAGGAACAGGCAGACGCCCAGTGCGATCGTGAGGACCGGTTCGACGCGGAAGAGCAGCGCGTTGTCCAGCCGGAAGAGCGCGAGGTCCAGGAAGCTGCCGGTCGCGTGGACCGTGGTCGCCGCGTCGAGGTGGGCCGGGGAAGCGGCGGGGTCCGCGGCGGATCCGTCGGCCCCGATGCGCTGCGACTCGTCGAGGAGGACGAGTGCGGCGAGAGCGAGGAGACCGGTGACGTGCACTGCGCCGGCGATCCACGCCCCGATGCGCTGCGACCGGGGTGAGCCCCAGATGAGGGCGGCGACGATGAAGCCGGTGAACGCATAGCCCATGAGGATGTCGAACTCCGCGACGAGCACGAAGTTCACCGTGCCGTCGAGCAGGAGGATGAGGGCGCGGGGCGCATAGGTGCGCAACCACGATCCGCGTGTGCTCTGCGTCTGCGCCCGGCGGTTCCAGGCGGCGAACTGGATCGTGACGCCCATGCCGAAGACCAGCATGAGCAGGGCGAGGAACTTCCCGTTCGCCAGACCTGCGGCCACCCCGTAGACCAGCAGCTCCCCGGCGCCGTCGATGCCCGCGAGCGGATCGACGAGCGTGCCCAGGAGGCCTGCCGGATGGGTGAAGAGCCAGACATTCGTGGCGAAGGTGCCCAGGACCGCGAGCCCGCGCACCAGGTCGAGACCGGCCTCGCGGCGGTGCGTGGGGGCGGGCAGGTCTGGCGGAGGGGCGGCCGTGTCGTTCGTAGGTGCGGTCGTGGTCTGCGGGGAGCAGCTGTGTGCGTCCATACCGGCACAATACGACCGTATGGCGCGCGGTGCAATACACGTGTATGGCTGTGGTCGCGCGGCGACGTAGTGTGGGGGCATGGCAGAGACGAATGAGCCGCGCGGCGGACGCGAGGGGATCCTCGATGCGATCGTGGACGTGATCGCGGATGAGGGGATCGCGAAGGCGAGCGTGCGCACCGTCGCGCAGCGTGCGGGTGTGTCGATCGGTGCCGTCCAGTATCACTTCCGGACGAAGGCGCAGATGCTCGAGGGTGCGATGGCGCGCTTGACGGTGCAGTTCCAGGAGCAGGCGACCGGGCTGTTCGCGGCGTCTGCAGGCGCGGGTGACGGTGATGAGACGAGTGGCAGTGACGAAACGGGCGCCAGTGCCGTCGACAGAGTGGACCGTCGCGAGCCGAGTCCGCAGGAGGCGCGCACTGCCCTGGAGGCGATGTGCGCGAGCCTGGCACTGGTCGACGAGGCCGACAGGCGGCTGGGCGGGGTGTGGCTCGATTTCGTCGCGGCCTCCCGTGTACATGAGGGGCTGAGGCGGATCCACCGGGACGCGTGGGCGGCGCTCCGGGAGGCGTTCGCGTATCTCATCGTCCGGCACACCCCGGACCACCTGGAGCCGCAGCGGGCGGCGGACATGCTCCTGGCGGTCCTGGACGGGCTGGCGGTGTCGCGGATGACGGAACCAGAGCACATGACGGGGGAGTGGGCCTGGGCCGTCTGCGAGGCGACGCTCGCAGCGGTGCTGGACCCCGGCCTCGGCGGGGTGTGACCGGCCGGTCAGCGGGCGTGAGCGGGGAGGGTCAGTACCAGAAGATCGGCAGCCACTGCGGGTGGTGGGCGTGCACGATCGAGAGGAAGACGATGAAGTCGAAGAGCAGGTGCACGGTGATCGTGTACGGCAGCGACTTCGATTTCGTGAAGACGATCGCCTGGACGAGCGCGAACGGGATCGTGAGGGCGGGCCCCCACGCGCGGTAGCCCAGCTCCCACAGGAAGCTCACGAAGATGATCGACGTGACGATGTTCGCCGCCCAGAACGGGAAGTGGCGGTGCAGGAGCGTGAAGATCATGCAGATGAAGAAGAGCTCGTCCCAGATGCCCACCGCGTTGACGCCCACGAAGAGGCGGCCGATCTCGCTGGGGGTCTGGACGGCCGGCCAGTTCTGGTACGCGCCGGAGTGGATGAAGTAGCGCGGCAGGATGAGCCACGCGGCGACGAGGACGAAGGCGAGCCACGCCCATTCGAGGCGGGTCCACGGGCGACCGGTGCGGCGCGGATAGCGGATCGCGTCGTCGCGCAGCAGGTGCCGGTGGACGAGGTAGGGGATGACGACCGCCGCGGTGAGGACGCCGCCCATGAGGAAGAACCGCGGCCACGTGATGTCCGCCTCGACGGAGATGGTGTGGACGAGGAGCAGACCCAGTGCGATGACGCCGAGGTCCCGGCCCAGTGGCAGTGACGCCAGCAGTCCCAGCCCCACGCCGACGAGGAGGACGACGTTGCCCCACGGGGACTGGACGCCGAACATGAGGACCGCGCCGGCCGCGACGAGGACGGCGGCGAGGAAACCCGGGCTCAGGATGCGCTGGGGGACGGGCGGGCCCAAGACAGGCCGGGCGGGCGCGGCGGGTTCGTCGGGAGTGCGGGCGTCCATGGTCCCAGCCTAGGAGAATCCGATGCCCGCTGCGGGGCACATGAATGACGAAAGCCGCTGTCGCCAGCGGCTTCAGTCCGGAGGGGATGACGGGAATCGAACCCGCACCATCAGTTTGGAAGACTCCTCAACAACGTTTCATCGTGCCTGGTCAGGCCGGGTCTCTGCGGTGGTTTGGGCCGTCCGCGTGACCTTATGTGACCTAAGTGTACCCATGGAGTCCGCACGCGCTAGGTCACGTTAGGTCACGACTTAGGTCACGCGCGCAGGTGCGGCGGCGACCACTCGAGACGACGCCTGCGGCACGACGACGGACCGCTGGCGAATCGCCAGCGGCCCGGTGTGCGTCGTCGCGGTGGTGCGGCCGGCTACAGCGGCTCGAGGTCGGCGGCGGCTCGGATGGACGCGGGATCGGAGCGACGGTCGAACTCGGCGCGGATCGCACGGTACTCGGCTGCGGTCGTCGCGTAGTCGGCGCGCGGCGGCGTGTGCGTCAGGCGCAGGGTCAGCACCTCGAGTCGCGCGACGAGCACCGCCCACGGGGCGCTGCGCAGCGTGGCGGGGGTCAGGGGCTTTCGAGAGTTCACGGGTGGTCCTTTCAGATGACGGCTCGGAGATTGCCGCGCTGCGCGCCGTAGCGCACCGCCGCAGGCGTGGGCGGGGTCGGCTGCGGCTCGGGATTGGCCGGCGGTGCCAGCAGGGCGTCGAGGCGGTCGGCCAGGGCGCGGTCGCGGTCGGCTGCGGCGTGCTGGTAGAGCGACGCGGCCCGTGCAGTCGAGTGGCCGATGCGGGCCTGCAACTCGGCCTGCGTCGCACCGGCCTGGGCGGCGAGCGTCGCGCCGGTGTGGCGCAGGTGGTGCCACGTCACGTCAGGCCGGCGGATGCGGTCGCGCGCAGCACGCAGGACGGCAGAGCGGGCAGAGGCGGTCACGGGGTTGCCATGTGCCGTCGTGAACACCAGCGCGGCGGCCTCGGCTGCGGTGTGCGCCTCGAGGTGGGCGGCCAGCGCACCGGCGGCGACCGCAGGCAACGTGACGGTGCGGCGGCCGGCGGCGGACTTCGGCGGGCCGAACGTGACCGGCTGGCCGGGGACTTCGACCAGCGTGCGAGTGACCGTGAGCGTGCCGGCGGCGGTGTCCACGTCTGACCGGCGCAGCGCGAACAACTCACCGGGGCGTAGGCCCGACCACGCGGCGACCAGCACGGCCGTGCTGTAGCGCGAGGGGACGGCGGCTGCGAGCGCCGCAATGTCGGCCAGTGCCAACGGCCTGCGTTCGCGGTGCGGTGCGGTGGCCGCACCCTTGATGTGCGCAGGGTTGGCCGGCAGCAGGCCGTCGCGGACGGCTTGGGCGAGGACGGTGCGCAGCAGGCGGTACGCGCCGGCGGCCGCCGTCCGTCCGGCCGTGCTGTCGTCGTGCTGACCGGTCGAGGCATCGGGAGCACCGGCAGCGCGCCAGGCCTCGAGCACCGATGCGGGCAGACGGCCGGTGCCGTTGACCTCGAGGCCGGCCCGCGTCGCCCAGAGTCGTGCGGGGTGGCCGCCGCGTCGGCTGGCACCGCGCGTGCGCTGCGCGAGCGCGTCGTGCCGGGTGTGCTCGAGCAGCGCAGCATGCCACGAGCGAATGAGCGAGGGCGTGAGCGCAGACAGCGGCATGCCGGTGAGGTCCACGCGGGCGGTGGTGCCAACGGGACGCAGCAGCCACGAGTCGGCCGTGCGCTGGTAGAGGTCGAGCGTGCGCGGACGCAGTGTCGAGGCTGCGTGCGCGAGGTACGTGCGCACGTACTCACCGAACGGCAGCGGCTCGGGACGCACGGCCTGCGTGGTCCCGGCGAGCAGTTCGGCGTGCACGCGGGTCAAGTACTCCCGTGCGAGTCGTTGGGTCTCGAATGTCGTGGGCGCGGTGTGCCGGGAACCGTCCGGCAATGTGTAGCGGGCGCGGAACCGGCCCGACGGCAGGCGACTGACCGTGCCGAACGCAGCGCGGGCGCGGCGGCTCACGGCCGGCCGTTCTCGAGTCGGGTCGAGGCGTCGAACGTGATGCGGTGGGCCTCGAGGTCGAACCCTGGCAGTGGAAGCGCCGGGGTGTCGACGGGCGGCAGGTACTTGTCGCACTGCTTGTCGAGCCGGGTATGGCACGACCTGCACAGTGGCAAGTAGTCGGCAGGTTCGACTGAGTAGTGCCGTTGCTTGGAGATGAGGCAATGCGTCGCGTGGCCGGGGATAAGCGACCAGTGCTCTGCAAGTTTGACACAACCGACGCGGGCGCAGCGGTAGTTCCACGCTGCGCCGCGTTCCTTGCGAATGCGGTCGTGCGCACCATCCACGCCGATCCTGGCGTCCTTGAACGCGGGGTGCGCTGCGCCGGCCGGCCGCACGTGCTCGAGCGGGCCGGCGGCCCTGTTCTTGAGGTAGTGCGTTCGGCAGTACGGTTGCGCGCGGCGGCTCACGTCCTCGGAGCAGCCGTCCTCGGCGCACAGCACTAAAGCCGTGTCCGTTGTAGCGGCTGCGGCGGATATGGCGGCAGGGGTTTCGGCGGGATGCGGTCGCTTTCGAGGCTGTGCGGCAGGATCTGGACGGATTGGCTGTGAAGCGGATGAATCGGGTCGGATCGGGTCGAATCTGGGAGGCTGTGAAGCGTCGTCGTGCCGGCCCGGTCGAACTGGACTAGTCCAGTTCGACCGGGCGCGATTTTTCTGGGCGCTGCGGGGGGAGATGGACACGGGGCGCGGGGTGTCCTGTGGGTCGTTGTCAGAAAAAACGGGCTGGCTGGTCACTGCATTTCTCCCGTTCCGGTGAGCCGGTCGAACCGCCGATGAATCTCGTCAAGCATTTCTTTCGATCCGATTTGATTGACTCGCGATTCTTCGTGAATGTTCGCGACGATTGAACTCATGACTGACAACGCAGCGACTTCGAGACTTGGAATGTCTTGCGCGTCATGTCTCAAGTGTTCTTTGACAAGTGCTGACACGTTGACGCTGGAGACGATGTGCTGCGCAGTGCCGATGAGTTTCCTCGGTTCGTCGTATCCGAGTGGCGCAAGCCGGAGCCGTAGCATTGCCAGCGCCAGCGGCGTGCTGGCTGCGGTCACCGCGTCTGGCCACGAGTCCGTGGAGTCCTGCCTTGCTGGCTTGGTACTACTGGTAGTCCCGTGTATCTGGACTAGTCCAGCCGGTCGATTTGGACTAGGGGCAGGACTAGTCATTGGACTAGGGGTCGGACTAGTCCACGGGGGTGCTTCATTCGGTGTATCTGGACTAGTCCAGCCGGTCAGCCAGGGGGCGGCGTTAGCAGCGTCGAGCATGTTGAGCTCACCGCTGAGAATGTCATCGCTGGCGGCAATCAATGAGGTCTTTGCCCATTCTATGACGAACTCATCCATAGTCATCGACAATTCCTGGCCTGCGAGGTTATCGACAGCCGGCAGCGTGATTACATACGGATTTGTTCGCGCGCGCTGAAACGTCTGGCACTGAATGATTGGCGGACGCCAGCCCTTCCACCCGCGTAGAGACTTTCGGTGCGTAGTCAGGTGATTCTTTCGTATTCCTACCCTGCGCGCGTATTGTGCCTGCGAAATAGCGAAAATGCCGTCTTTATCGGCGGCGGCTATTGCGTCGAACATCATGCACCGTTCGAGGTTGGTCATCCACCCTTCGGGGATGAGCGACAGCGCCGCCGCGCGGTGCGCCTGCCCTGCGCGCCACTCAGGCCCGCCGTTGTGCAGAGGGGGCGGGGTCAGCACGAGGCCACCGGCTTTCGTCTCCCGTACGAGGCCCTTGGCCTTGAGTGACTTGACGGCATCGCGGAATGTGTCGTCGTCAATGCCTGCCCACTTCGCGAGCAGGGCGTGGTGCGTCTGAGTCCCGCGCCTGCCGACACTCTTGGGGTACGTGTCGAGCGCGATGACTCGCAGGGCTGCGCGTTCGGAATGGATGAGTCGAATCGTCTGCGGCGCACCAGCGGCATCGGGCATGTCGAGGCCGTCGAGTCCGACGACGCGCGAGTACAGCGGGCGACTGCCGTTCGCATTGAGCGCGCCGGGGAACGGTTCGCGCGGTATCTCTTCGTGCTGCGGCGCATCATGCATCGCGGCCAGCGAGAGGTCCAACGGTGGCGGGCACCGCGTGGGTGTCGATGAGGTCTGCCAGCGCAGCCACGGGGATGACGCGGGAGCGCCCGAATCGCAGGCGGGGCAGGTCGCCGCTGCGGGTCAGTTCGTCCACGGTGTTGCGGTGCAATCCCAGGACGGCGGCCGCGTTGTTGAGCGAGATGTAGACCTCACCGGTGGGCATCGCGGTTGCTTCGCCTCGGTGCGCGGGTGCTTCGGGATTGAGCGCGTCGAGATAGGCCGTGACGGTCGAGCGGCGGATGAGGACGCGAGGCCCGATGCGGATGCAGGGCATCGCACCGTCAGCGATCCACCGGTCCAGTGTCTTAGTCGCGCGGTGGAAATGGGCTGCGGCCTCGGGGCGGCGCAGCAGCGTGTAGCGGTCGGGCAGGTCGCTGGGCTTGACCAGTCGGGTATGGGTTTGCACGGTTTCGTCTCCGTTGTCCGCCTGCGAGCGGAATGGGAGGGTCTACCGGTGCGGAGTCAGGGCAGCGTGTGCGCTCTCAGCAGGCGGTCACGAGGACAGCACGACGAGCACCTGGCACCGGTGGTGCCGATGCTGGGGGTGCTGCGGTCAGCGTCGAGGTCGTCAGCGCCTCGAGCGTTGGGGGCGGCGGGTGCTGCGTCCACGCTGTGACAGCCGCTATTGCCAGGGCAGTGAGTTCTGCGGCCAGCAGCGTTGCGGCCAGCACCGCTGTCGTGCGGTCGGCGGCCTCGGCTGCGCGACGCTCGAGCAGTTCGGCAAGGTGCACTGCGAGTAGTTCGGCTGCGGTCGCGCTTCGGGCGACTCGGGACTTGCGCAGTTCCACGAGAGCGAGAGCGATATCGGCGTCCGTGAGCCATTCGAGGTCGTCGTCTTCGAGGCTGTCGAGGTCGCTGCGGAGGTCGTCGGCTTCGGCCAGTGTGGAGCCGTGGGGCGTGACGATGTGCTCGGCGTGACGGGCTGCGAATTCGTGGGCATCCTCGAGCGCATGTGTGGCGTGCACGGCAGACAGCAGCCAGTGTGCGCCTCGGGATTCGCGGTGCCGTCGCAGGACGGCCAGCGGGTGGTCTGGCGGGAGCGTCGGGGCGCGACCGGTGACGGGAGCGCTGGCAGCGGTGCCAGCGGCGCGGTCGTCCGCGCGTGTCCTGTCATCGGTCGTGTCCATGTCCGTGAGTTTGCCACGAGGCCCGGACATGGCTACAGCCTTGCGTGCCGTGAGGTGACCCGAGGTGACCCGAGGTGACATGTGGCCGCAATAGTGCCGCATGACGCAGTGTGATGCAGTTAGCCGAACGACGACGGCCGCACCGTGGGGTCACGGTGCGGCCGTCTGTCTGTGGAGAGCAGGGCGCGGAACGGTCGCGGTCTGTGCGGCTAGTTGAGGCGCAGCGCGGCCATGGCTGTGACCTTGGATGCGTCGCTGACCTGCGTGTATATCTGCGTGCTGGTGATTTGGTCATGCCGCATGAGTTCCTGCACTGTGCGCAGGTCTGTGCCTGCGTTGAGCAGTTCGGTGCCATACCAGTGGCGCAGTTGGTGGGCGGTGCCGTCTATGCCTGCGCGGTTCATCGCACGGCCGATGGACTGACTCACCGAACGGGCTGCGACCGGCCCGCTGCGCGTGGATGACGGGAACCAATAGTCGTCAGTGGGCATGGTCGCTGCGGCCTCGAGGATGACGGCGTGGGCGGGCAGTATTGCGGGCTTGAGTCCTTTGCCCGTGACGCGCAGCGTCCCGCGCTCAGGGTCGAGGTCTGAGCCTCGGAACTTGGCTATCTCATGCACGCGCAGGCCCGCGAATGCGGCGAGCAGGACCATGGTGCGGGTGCGCTGGCGCTTGCAGACCTCGAGCAGCCGGGTCAGTTGTGCGGAGTGAATCGGCCGGGGCATGTAGCGCGGCCGCTTGGGCGCGGGCACGCGGTCCATGGGATTGACCGCGATGAGGTTCTGCAACAGCGCCCACCGGAAGAACGCGCGAAGGTGGGTTGCGTAGGTCGAGCGGGTCGCGTCGCTTATCTCACGGCGCGAGAGGAACGTGACGATGTGCGCCGTCGTGACCTCGAGCGGTCGGACTTGGTACTCGTCGCACATGCTGCGCATGGCGCTGAGCCGTTCCGCGATGGTCCGTTCTGAGAGCGCACCGGCTCTCTGCCAGCCTGCCCATAACGTGAGCACTTCGGCGTTGGCAGGCGGTGTGAACGGGTGAATGGTGGTGAGTGTCTGCGTCATCGTGCGGGCCTTTCGAGTAGGTGGGCGGTCACGGCGGCGTGGGCCGCCTCGAGTGCTTCGGCATGGGTGCGGGTGTGTGCAATGGTCGCAATCGCTGGGGTGAGCCGTCCGTCGTCGCGGGCGCGGTAGAGCCACACTGCGGTCCATCCGTTCGCAGCCCGGTCGCGGTAGACGTAGGCCGGGGCGCAGACGCCGATGAGGTCGCGCAGGTGCGGGATCGCATGGTCGAGGACGACGCGGCGGGCGGCAGCGTCGTGGGGCGGGATGGTGAACGTCATCCGGTGGTCTCCGTTCGCGGGGCAGTGGGGTGCTCGAGGTCCGCACGGTCCTCGGCTGCGCGGCGGTCGAGTTCGGCGGCGGCCTCGGCACGCAGTCGCGTGTAGTGCCTGGCGAGCCTCGAGCCGGTGAGGTCGAGCAGGCCGCGCAGGGCGGTGGTGGACATGCTGCGCACGGCGTGTGTGGACATGGGGTGCTCCTGTCAGGCGAGGGCGGCCAGGTGGCCGCGTCGAGTCGAGTAGCGGGCCACGGCTGCGCTCGAGGCGGTGGGGGCCTCGAGGTGGTTGGGCGTCGTCGTGCCGGTGGCAGCGGCGGCCTCGGCCGGTGGGGTCGGCTGCGGGTCGGGATCGGCCGGTGGTGCCAGCAGTGCGTCGAGGCGGTCGGCCAGGGCGCGGTCGCGGTCGGCTGCGGCGTGCTGGTAGATGGACGCGGCGCGTGCGGTCGAGTGGCCGATGCGGGCCTGCAACTCGGCCTGTGTCGCGCCGGCCTGCGCTGCGAGTGTCGCGCCGGTGTGGCGCAGGTGGTGCCACGTCACGTCGTGCCGGTCGATGCGGGCACGGGCGGTGCGCATGAGTGACGAGCGCGCAGACGCGGTGACGGCCTTGCCGCTCGAGGTGGTGAACACCAGCGCGCCGTCGGTTGCGGCTGTGTGCGTCTCGAGATGGTCGGCCAGCGCGGCGGCGATGGTCGCCGGCAGGTTCACGGTGCGGCGGCCGGCGGCGGACTTCGGCGGGCCGAATGCGACCGGCTGGCCGGGGACTTCGACCAACGTGCGGGTGACGGTCAGCGTGCCGGCGGTGGTGTCCACGTCGGACCGGCGCAGCGCGAACAATTCGCCGGGGCGCAGGCCCGACCACGCGGCAACGCGGACGGCGGCGCGGTACCGGTCGGGCATCGCGACGGCGAGCCGTTCCACGTCATCGGCGGCCAGGGGCTTGCGTTCGCGGTGCGGCGCGGTGGCTGCGCCCTTGACGTGCGCGGGGTTGGACGGCAGCAGGCCGTCGTGGACGGCTTGGGCGAGGACGGTGCGCAGCAGCCGGTACGCGCCGGCGGCGGCCGTCCGGCCGGCGTTGTCGTCATCGCCAGCGGTCGGGTCGGGCGTACCGGCTGCGGTCCACGCTCTCAGCACGCCGTCTGGGATGCGGCCGGTGGCGGGCACCGGCAGGCCGATGCTGCGTGCCCACAGTCGGGCCGGGTGGCCGCCGCGTCGGCTGGCACCGCGCGTGCGCTGTGCGAGGGCGTCGTGCCGGGTGTGCTCGAGCAGGGCGGTGTGCCACGAGCGGATGAGCGAGGGCGTGAGCGCGGACAGCGGCAGCGGCGTGAGGTCGATGCGCGAGGTGATGCCGACGGCGCGCAGCAGCCACAGAGCGGCGGTGCGCTGGTAGAGGTCGAGCGTGCGCGGGCGCAGCCTCGAGGCGGCGTGCTCGAGGTACGTGCGGACGTACTCACCGAACGGTGTCTGCGTCGGGGTGACGGTCAGGGCGTTGCCGGCCAGCAGTTCGGCGTGCACGCGGGTGAGGTAGTCGCGTGCTTGCCGGTCGCTGTCGAACGTCTTGGGGGCGGTGTGCCGGGAACCGTCCGGCAGCGTGTACCGGGCGCGGTAGCGACCAGACGGCAGGCGGGTGACGGTGCCGAACTCGGCACGGCGGCCGCGTGAGCGGGGGCGCTTCGTGGTCATGGCGGTGTCTTTCCGAGACTCGGCCCGACCGACTTAGGTCACGTTAGGTCACGCGGGGCACGTTTCGACGCCATTTCGCGTGCCTACCAAATAGAACAACACCGCTGTGACCAGCGGTGTTGTCGTGGAGGGGATGACGGGAATCGAACCCGCACCATCAGTTTGGAAGACTGAGGCTCTACCATTGAGCTACATCCCCGAACAGGGGTCAACTGTAGTGGAAGCCCGGTCCCTGCGCAAAACGACAGTGCAGTCCTGAAGCGCCGTCCGGGGCAGTGCGCGGGACGACGTCGCCGGTGGGCTACGATGATTGGGGTCACGGGCTGTAGCGCAGCTTGGTAGCGCATCTGCTTTGGGAGCAGAGGGTCGCAGGTTCAAATCCTGTCAGCCCGACCGACTGGGATCCCGCCTCATCGTTCACTCCGATGGCGCGGGATTCCTCCGTCGCCGGGCCCGTGCGACCACGGCCCGCACGCCCGCCGCGGTGCAGAACAGGATGAGTGCGAGTGCGCTCGTGATGAGGAGATTCGGGCCCTCGGGGTCGCCGACGAGTGCCAGCAGGAGGCGTGACACGGCGAACGACGCGAGTGCCAGGATGATCAGGACCACGATCCTCATGGCGGCACGGTAGCAGGGCAGGCTCCCGGATCGACGTGACTGTGCTGTCCCTGCGGTGCATGACAGCGCTGTCCCTACAGTGGGGGTCATGATGAGTCCTCCGGGCGGCCTGATGGGCGTTCCGCCTCCACGCCCGGCCCGCCGCGGCGTCGCGCCGCTGCGCGACTTCCCGACCGTCGTCTGGCTCTGCATCGCCGGCGTCGTCGCCGTCCTCCAGCCCTTCATCATCGAGTCGACGTGGCTGCTGGTGCACCTCGCACTGCTGGGCGCGCTGAGCCACGCGATGTTCGCGTGGAGCACCTTCTTCGCCCAGGCACTCCTCAAGACGCCGGAGTCCGCCGACCCGCCCCCTCTGCAGGCCCTGCGCTTCCTCCTCCTGGCGGTGGGTACGGCCTGCGTGGTCGTGGGCGTTCCCGTCAGCGCGTGGTGGCTGGTCCTCGCCGGCGCTCTCATCGTGGCCGCCGCCGTGCTCGTCCACGCCGCGGCGATGCTCCGTCGGCTGCGCGCGGCCCTGCCCGGTCGCTTCACGGTCACGGTCCGGTACTACCTGGCCGCGTCCGTCTGCATGCCCGTGGGCGCGGCGTTCGGCGTGCTCCTGGCGCGGTGGCCCGCCAGCGAGCTCTTCGGCCGCCTCCTGCTGGCCCACACCGTCACGATGCTGCTGGGCTGGGTGGGTCTCACCGTCGTGGGCACGCTCGTGACGTTCTGGCCCACCCTGCTGCGTACGCGCGTGCACCCGCAGACCGCGCGCCGGACGCAGCAGGCGCTGCCGGTCCTGCTGGCCGGCATCGCGCTCATCGACGTCGGCGCCCTCGCGGACGTCCGCCCCCTGGCCGTCGCCGGCCTCGCCGTCCACCTGTGCGGTGCCGTGTGGTGGGGGAGCACCCTGCTGCGGCCCGTCCTCGCAGCCCCGCCGCGGCGGGCCCCGGGGGTCTTCGCGGCCTCGGCGCTGGTGTGGGGCCTCGTCCTGCTCGTCTCCCTCCTCGTCCACGTCCTGCGCGCGGACTCGTGGGGCCACCTGGCCGCCGGCTACCTCCCGCTCACCCTCGTCGGCGTGCTGGGCTTCGCCCTCCAGCTGCTGACCGGTGCGCTGTCCCAGCTGGTCCCCACGGTGCTGGGCGGCGGTCCTGCGGTGCGCGCGGCCGTCGACCGCGAGTTCGATCGCTTCACCCTGCTGCGGTGGGCGCTGCTGAACGTGGGACTCGTGACCGCGCTCCTGCCCGTCCCGGGGTCCGTGCGGCGCGTGGCGTTGGGCGTCGTCCTGGTGACCGTCCTGTCGCTCGTCCCGATCCTGCTGCGCGGCATCGTCGTGGGAGTCCGCGCGAAACACGCGTGACATCTTTTTCGCGGAAATGCTCAAAATGAGCGCGTCTGCGGCTAGGATCGGCTCAACCCACGGGGCGCCGCGCCGGACCACCGACCTCCGCCCCTCCCGACTCACCCACCAGGAGGCCGGCCGTGTCGGATCCTTCAGCGCGTCCCGTCACCGCAGCACAGGCTGCCGCAGCACCTCAGCCCGCCCCCGCAACGCAGCCCGTCGCACCGGCGCTCATCGAGCGCACCGGCATCGAGGTGATCGACGAGTCGCAGCGCACCGCCAAGCCCCACGACCTCTTCTGGCCGTGGTTCGCCGCGAACGTCTCCGTCTTCGGCATGAGCTACGGCTCGTGGATCCTGGACTTCGGCATCTCCTTCGTCCAGGCCACGATCGTCGCGGTCATCGGCATCATCGTGTCGTTCGGCCTCTGCGGCCTCATCGCGATCGCCGGCAAGCGCGGCAGCGTGCCCACGATGGTCCTGTCCCGCGTCGCCTTCGGCGTCCACGGGCAGAAGCTGCCGGGCATCGTCTCGTGGCTCACCTCGATCGGGTGGGAGACGATGCTCGCGATCACCGCGGTGCTCGCGACCGCGACCGTGCTCTCCACTCTGGGTCTGGCCTCCGGCACCGGCGTCCTCGTCATCGCGGCCATCGCGATCGCGGCCCTCATCGTGGCCGCCTCCGTGCTGGGCTATCACACGATCATGAAGCTGCAGTCCGTCCTCACGTGGCTGACCGGGGCGATGACGATCGTCTTCATGGTGCTGACGATCCCGCACATCGACATGGCCGCGGTCCTGGCCCAGCCGTCCGGCACCGGCCAGCAGGTGACGGGCGCGCTCGTCATGGTCATGACCGGCTTCGGCCTGGGCTGGATCAACATCGCCGCCGACTGGTCCCGCTACCAGCGCCGCGACACCCCGGATACGACCATCGTCCTGTGGAACACGATCGGCGGATCCGCAGCGCCGGTCATCCTCGTCGTGTTCGGCCTCCTGCTGGCCGGCTCCGACGACGACCTGCGGGCCGCCGTGGGCGACGACCCCGTGGGCGCGCTCGCCTCGATCCTGCCGCTGTGGGCGCTGCTGCCGTTCCTGCTCACCGCCGTGTTGGCGCTGGTCTCCGGTGCGGTCCTGGGCATCTACTCGTCCGGCCTCACCCTCCTGAGCCTGGGCATCGACATCCCCCGCCCGCTGGCCGCCGCGATCGACGGCGTCATCCTCACCGTCGCGACCATCTGGGTCGTGTTCTTCGCGTAGTCGTTCATCGGCCCGTTCCAGTCTTTCCTCATCACCCTGGGCGTGCCGCTGGCCTCGTGGGCCGGCATCCTCATCGCGGACGTGCTGACCCGCAGGCTTCCGTATGACGAGGCGGCCCTCTTCGATCCGGCCGGCCGCTACCGCTCGACGGACTGGATCTCCGTCTCCATCATGGTCGTCGCCTCGTTCGTGGGCTGGGGGCTGGTCGTCAACGGGTTCGCCGACGACGCCGCCTGGAACAACTGGCAGGGCTACCTGCTGGGCCCGCTGGGCGGCCGGGACGGCGCCTGGGCGTACGCGAACCTGGGCGTCATCGTCTCGCTCGCCCTGTCCTTCGTCGTCGCCCTCCTCCTGCGCCGCGGCCGCATCCGCCGGCAGGAGGGAGCCGCGGCATGAGTGGGCAGGTGGTCCCGCACGCCGCCGCCGAGGCCCCCTGGCTGGTGGTCATCGATCCCCAGGTGATCTTCGCGGACCCTGCGTCAGAGTGGGCGTCGCCGGAGTTCGACGCCGCGATGACCGTCATCGAGCGGGCTGCCCCCGCCTTCGACGGGCGGGTCGTCGTGACGCGGTGGCTGCCCACCGCGCAGCGGGCGACGGGGGAGGGCTCGACCACCTCGTGGACCGACTACTTCGAGGCCTGGCCCTTCGCCGACCGACCCGCCGCTGATCCGCTCTACGACCTGGTGCCGCGCGCCCGCGCGCTCACGGACCGGCCCACCGTCGACGAGCCCACCTTCGGGAAATGGGGAGACGGCCTGCGCGCCGTCGTGGGGGAGGCGCCGCGGATCGTCCTCACGGGCGTGTCGACCGACTGCTGCGTCGTCGCGACGGCCCTGGCGGCGGCGGACGCCGGCGCGCATGTCGAGGTGCTGACGGACGGCTGTGCGGGCTCGACGGCCGACGACGGCGCCGCGGCCCTGCGGATCATGGGATTGTTCGACCCCCAGATCCGATTGCGGACCTCAGCGGATCTGGCCTGACCCACGGACCCCGCACTTCGCCGTGGCGGCCGCCGCGTCGACCTGCACCGATGTAGGCTCGAAGTCCGGACGGCAGTCCTGACACCACAACGGAACGGGGAGACTGCGAGCCATGGGACGACGACTTCACACGACCGCGACGGTCGGAGCGATCACTGCGCTCCTCGTCCTCACCGGTTGCGGGGGAGACCCCCTGTCCGGCGGTGACGCCACCGACGGCGGCGACGGCGGACCGATCGTCGTCTCCAGTGCGAACTTCACGGAATCGGAGATCATCGGCAACCTCTACGCCCAGGCGCTCGAGGGTGCGGGGCTGGAGGTCGAGACCTCCTTCAACATCGGCTCCCGCGAGGCCTACGTCCCCGCCCTGGCCGACGGGTCGATCGACGTGATTCCCGACTACACCGGAAACCTGCTCCTCTTCCTGGACCCCGAGGCCGACGCCTCGTCCGAGGACGCGATCAGCTCCGCACTGCCGGACGCGCTGGGTGAGCAGGACCTCGTCGCCCTCACGGCCTCGGAGGCGGAGAACAAGGACTCGCTGGTCGTCACGCAGGAGACGGCCCGGGAGTGGGACCTCACGACGATCGCGGACCTCGCCGACCACAACGACGAGCTCACGATCGCGGGTCCCCCTGAGTTCGCGGAGCGGGCCGTGGGGCTGCCCGGGCTCGAGGAGTCGTTCGACATCGTCCCGACCACGTTCGAGCCGATCTCCGACGGCGGCGGTCCCGCGACCGTCGCCGCCCTGGTCGACGGCGACGTGAGAGCTGCGAACATCTTCAGCACGAGCCCCGCGATCAAGACCGAGGACCTCGTCGTCCTCGAGGACGAGACCGGTCACTTCCCCGCCCAGAACGTCGTCCCCATCGCCCGGGACGGCCGTCTGTCCCCGGAGGCGCAGGACGCGCTGGACGCGGTGTCCGCAGAGCTCACGACCGAGGACCTCATCGACCTGAACCTGCGGGTGTCCGGCGACGAGAAGGCCGAGCCCGCCACGGCCGCCGCGGACTGGCTGGAGGAGCGCGGCCTGGCCGGCTCATGAGCGGAGCCGGCGCATGATCGAGTTCCAGGGGGTGTCCAAGACCTACGGGGACGGCACCCGAGCGGTCGACGGCATCGACCTCGAGATCGAGGCCGGTTCCCTCACCGTGTTCGTGGGCCCCAGCGGCTGCGGCAAGACGACCACCATGCGGATGATCAACCGGATGGTCGAGCCGACTTCCGGCCGCGTGCTGGTCGACGGGACGGATGTCCGCGATGTCGCGCCGGTGACGCTGCGCCGGTCGATGGGCTACGTCATCCAGGGCGCCGGCCTCTTCCCCCACCGGACCGCGGTCGACAACGTCGCGACGACGCTGCGTCTGGCCGGCCTCCCGCGCGGCGAAGCCCGGGAGAGGGCGCAGGACGCGCTGCGGCTCGTGCGGCTGCGGCCGGAGCTCGACGAACGCTTCCCCGCCGAGCTGTCCGGCGGCCAGCAGCAGCGGGTGGGCGTGGCCCGCGCGCTCGCCGCCGACCCGCCCATCCTCCTCATGGACGAGCCGTTCTCGGCCGTCGACCCCGTCGTGCGGGCGGAGCTGCAGCAGGAACTGCTGCGCCTGCGGGAGACCCTGTCGCAGACGATCGTGTTCGTGACCCACGACATCGACGAGGCCCTGCTCCTGGGCGACCGGATCGTCGTCTTCGGCCCGGGCGGCACGATCCACCAGCACGCGGATCCGCAGACGCTCCTGGAGCGCCCTGCGGATCCGTTCGTCGCGCAGATGGTGGGACGCGACCGCGGCTTCCGGTCCCTGGGGTTCCGCCCCGCCGCCCTCGAGGTCCTGCCCCTGGAGCCGGCCGCGGACGACGGGACGGCGCCGGTGCCGGGCGCCGTCGACGGCTGGCGACTCACCTGCACGGACGACGGCCGTCCCACCGCGTGGGTCCGGGGCGATGAGCGCATCCCCGCGGGGGAGGGCTGGCGCGTGGGCGACGGACTGCGGCAGGCGCTCGACGCCGTCCTGTCGTCCCCGACGGCAGCGGCGCATGCGGTCGACGACCACGGGGCGGTCACGGGGTGGATCACCCGCAGCGCCGTGCTGGCCGCCGTCGACGCGGCCCGTGACCCGTCATGATCTGGCTGCTGGAGAACCCCGATCCGTTCTGGCCCCTCCTGGCCGAGCACACCGTGCTCTCCGTCCTGCCCACCCTCCTGGGCCTGCTCTTCGCACTCCCCGTGGGCGCCGCGCTGCGCGGCCGCCCCCGCGCCCGCGCACTCGCCGTCCTCATCGCCGGCATCCTCTTCACGATCCCGTCCCTCGCGCTCTTCGTCGTGATCCCGGGCATCCTGGGCACGCAGATCCTCGACCCGCTCAACGTCGTCCTCGCCCTGACCCTCTACGCGCTGGCCCTGCTGGTCCGCGCCGTGCTGGACTCCCTGGACGGGGTCCCGGTGGCCGTCCGCTCCGCCGCGCAGGCGATGGGGTACGCGCCCGCCCGCCGGATCGCCGCGGTGGAACTGCCCATCGCGCTGCCCGTCCTCATCCCCGCCCTGCGCGTCGTGCTCGTCACGAACGTGTCGCTCGTGTCCGTGGGCGCGGTCATCGGGATCGGGGGACTGGGCCGGCTCTTCACCGCCGGATACCAGCGCAGCTACCCGGACCAGATCCTGGCCGGCATCATCGGGACGGTCGTCCTGGCGCTCGTCCTCGACCGGCTCCTCGCGCTGGTGGGCCGCAGCCTCACCCGCTGGGACCGGGCCGGCAGGACCGCGGCATGACGGCCTCGGCGGCGACTGCGGCAGCGGCGGGCACCGGTCTCGACACGGCTCTCATCCTCACACGGGTGGGGGAGCACCTCGCGTACTCCGGGCTGGCCGTGGGGATCGCGGTCCTGCTCGCGGTGCCGGCCGGCCTGCTCATCGGGCACGCGGGGCGGGGAGCCTGGATGATCGCCGGAGCGAACGCGCTGCGCGCGCTGCCCAGCCTGGGCCTCATGACGCTGCTGGTCCTGCTGCTGGGAGCCGGCCTCATCCCGCCCACGATCGCGCTGGTGCTCCTCGCGATCCCGCCCGTCCTGTCGCACACGGCCGCGGGGATCGCGACGGCGGACCGCGCCGCCGTCGACGCGGCGTACGCGATGGGCATGACGGGGCGCCAGGTGCTGCTGCAGGTGCGGATCCCCGTGGCCCTGCCGCTCATGGTCGCGGGCCTGCGCTCCGCGGTGCTGCAGGTCGTCGCGACCGCCACGATCGCCGCGTTCGTGAATCTGGGCGGGATCGGCCGGTTCATCTTCGACGGGCTGGCGGTCCGCGACTACGACCGCGTCGTCCTGGGCGCGGTGCTGGTCGCGGGACTCGCACTCGTCCTCGACGGGCTGCTGGCCCTCGTCGCCAGAGCGACCGCTCCGGGCCGGGTGCGGGGTCTGCGAGCGCGGTCCCCGCAGGGATCCGCGCGCCCCTGATTCTGCAATCGGTCGCCTGGGTGAGTACTATTGCGCAGGATGTGCGGTCGGCTGTGCCCGGCCGCAGATGATACCGGTACGCGTCCGTCCGCTCCGCAGTCTGCTGCACGGCTCGGCCGCCGCCCCGCACTCCGCAGCAGACAACGAGAGGGAAACTGTGAAGAGCTCCGTCGAGACCATCGACCCCACCCGGGTCAAGCTCAGCATCGAGGCGCCCTTCGCCGAGCTCAAGCCGAGCGTCGACGAGGCCTATCGCGAGATCGCGAAGCAGGTGAACGTCCCGGGCTTCCGCCGCGGCAAGGTCCCCTCCCGCATCATCGACCAGCGCGTGGGCCGCCCCGTCGTCCTGCAGGAGGCCGTCAACAACAGCCTGGACGACTTCTACCGCGGTGCCCTCACCGAGCACGACCTGACCCCGCTGGGCCAGCCCGAGGTCGAGGTGCAGGAGGTGCCCGGTCTGGACGGCAAGGACGAGGGCGACCTCAAGGTCACCATCGAGGTCGACGTCGCACCCGCCGTCGAGCTGCCCGCCTACGACTCGATCGAGGTCGAGGTCGACAGCGTCGAGGTCACGGATGAGGACGTGCAGCAGCAGCTGGACGAGCTGCGGGAGCGCTTCGGCACCCTCGTGTCCGTCGACCGCCCGGCGGCGAAGGGCGACTTCGTCACCCTCGACCTGACCGCGAAGATCGACGACGAGCAGGTCGACGACGCCTCCGACATCTCCTACGAGGTGGGCTCCGGCTCCATGCTCGAGGGCATGGACGAGGCGCTGGACGGCCTGTCCGAGGGCGAGGAGACCACCTTCGAGACGACGCTGGCCGGCGGCGAGCACGCCGGTGAGACGAGCTCCGTGACCCTGGCGGTCAAGTCCGTCAAGGTCCGCGAGCTGCCGGAGGTCGACGACGAGTTCGCCCAGCTGGCCTCCGAGTTCGACACGGTCGAGGAGCTCCGCGAGGACCTGCGCACGCAGGCGGCGGAGAAGAAGGAGTTCGACCAGGGCGTCGAGGCCCGCGACAAGGTCCTCGAGGCGCTGCTGGAGCGCATCGACCCGCCGGTCCCGTCCAAGGTCGTCGAGGACGAGGTGCACCGTCACCTCGAGGGCGAGAACCGCCTCGAGGACGACGAGCACCGCGCCGAGGTCACCGAGGAGACCACCCGCAACCTCCGCACCCAGTTCGTGCTGGACGCGGTCGTGAAGGCGGAGGGCATCGAGGTGTCCCAGCCGGAGCTCATCGAGTACATCATCAACGCCTCCCAGCAGTACGGCATGAACCCCAACCAGTTCGCGCAGATGCTGGACCAGCAGGGCCAGGTGCCCGCACTCATGGGCGACGTCGCCCGCCGCAAGGGCCTCGCCGAGGTCCTCGCCGGCGCGATCGTCAAGGACCCGGAGGGCAACGTCATCGACATGACCGCCTTTCACGAC
>NZ_HE978600.1:511637-530895 GCF_000285835.1 Brevibacterium senegalense | reverse complement strand
GGCGGTGCGGCCGCAGAGGCCGCTGCCGAGGCCGAGGAAGCGGCCGCTGACGCGGACGCCCAGGCCGAGGACGCCGAGGTCGCGGCGGACGAGGCGACCGCGTCCCAGGACGAGGCCGCGGCCTCGGGCGAGGACGCCGACGAGAAGTGAACCCAGCGCTCCCGGACCGGGAGCGCACCCGCGGTCGGCGACCGCGGCGCGAGGGCCCCGGACACCGGTCCGGGGCCCTCGCGGCATCCGGGATCGTTCACGCTGAGGGCGAACACCGGGTGTCCGGAGGACTAATCGGAGGTGGGGGCGGGTTACGCTCTCAGACAGACTTCCACACCGACGACAGGAGTGAGACGTGAGCAACGGAGGCAACTCCTCGCTGAGCCCGACCATGGCGGCGCCGCAGGGCGGGCTGGGTCTGGACGACCACATCTACAACCGGCTGCTGCGCGAGCGGATCATCTGGCTGGGCTCGGACGTGCGCGACGACAACGCGAACATCATCTGCGCCCAGCTCATGCTGCTGGCCGCGGAGGACCCGGACAAGGATATCTGGCTCTACATCAACTCGCCGGGCGGCTCCGTCACGGCGGGCATGGCCATCTACGACACGATGCAGTACGTCCAGCCGGACGTGGGCACCGTCGCGATGGGCATGGCGGCGTCGATGGGTCAGTTCCTGCTGTCCTCCGGCACGAAGGGCAAGCGCTTCGCCACCCCGCACACCCGCATCCTCATGCACCAGCCCCTGGGCGGGATCAGCGGCACGGCGACGGACATCAAGATCCAGGCCGACCTCATCCTGCACATGAAGCGCCAGATGGCGGAGCTGACCGCGGAGCAGACCGGACAGCCCGTCGAGAAGATCCTCGAGGACAACGACCGCGACCACTGGTTCACGGCGGAGGAGGCCCAGGAGTACGGCTTCATCGACGGCGTCGTGCAGAGCGCCAAGGATCTGACGGCACCCGGCGCGTGATCGTCGGAGCAGAAGGGAACACTGAAGGACTCATGATGAACCACACCCCCTGGGGCACCGCCGGCCCGATGCCCTCCTCCCGCTACGTCATGCCGCAGTTCGAGGAGCGGACCCCCTACGGCTTCAAGCGCCAGGACCCCTACACCAAGCTGTTCGACGACCGCGTCATCTTCCTGGGCGTCCAGGTCGACGACACGAGCGCGGACGACGTGATGGCCCAGCTGCTGGTCCTCGAGTCGCAGGACCCGGACCGCGACATCACGCTGTACATCAACTCGCCGGGCGGCTCGTTCACCGCGCTGACCGCGATCTACGACACGATGCAGTACGTGAAGCCGGAGATCCAGACGGTCTGCCTGGGCCAGGCGGCCTCCGCCGCCGCGGTCCTCCTGGCCGCCGGTGCGCCGGGCAAGCGCCTCGCGCTGCCCAACGCGCGGATCCTCATCCACCAGCCGTCGATGCAGGGGCAGGGCCAGGGCCAGGCCTCCGACATCGAGATCCAGGCGAACGAGGTGCTGCGCATGCGCGAGTGGCTGGAGAACACCCTCTCCTCGCACTCGAACAAGACGCCGGAGCAGGTGTCCCGCGACATCGAGCGCGACCTGTTCCTCACGGCGGAGCAGGCGAAGGACTACGGCCTGGTCGACCAGGTGCTGACCTCCCGCAAGGCGGTCCGTCAGGCCTGATCCGATTGTCGGATCCGGAATGCGGCGGCCCAGGGGCGACGCAGGTGCGGTGACACGCCTGTGGCCTCCTGGGCCGCCGTGTCCGTCCGGTGTGGGATGCTTGAGCAGACGAATGTTCTAAGGGGCTGCGCGCTGGGAGCGCGCTCCTGGGGAAGGTGGGACAGTGGCGCGCAGTGCAGAGGGAGCTGACCTCCTCAAGTGCAATTTCTGCGGGAAGTCGCAGAAGCAGGTCCGCAAGCTCATCGCGGGTCCCGGCGTGTACATCTGCGACGAGTGCATCGGCCTCTGCAACGAGATCATCGAGGAGGAGCTCAACGCGGCGGTGGCGGAGTCCGGCGAACCGGTCGAGCTGCCCAAGCCCCGTGAGATCTTCGACTTCCTCGAGGAGTACGTCGTGGGGCAGGACCCCGCGAAGCGCGCGCTGGCCGTGGCCGTCTACAACCACTACAAGCGGATCCGCAGCCAGGACTCCGCGCAGCAGGACGAGGACGGCGTGGAGATCGCGAAGTCGAACATCCTCATGGTGGGCCCCACCGGCTCCGGCAAGACGTACCTGGCCCAGACGCTGGCGAAGAAGCTGGACGTCCCCTTCGCCGCGGTCGATGCGACCGCGCTGACGGAGGCCGGCTACGTGGGCGAGGACGTGGAGAACATCCTCCTCAAGCTCATCCAGGCCGCGGACTTCGACATCGAGCGGGCCCAGCGCGGCATCATCTACATCGACGAGATCGACAAGATCGCCCGCAAGTCGGAGAACCCGTCGATCACGCGCGACGTGTCCGGCGAAGGCGTCCAGCAGGCGCTGCTCAAGATCCTCGAGGGCACGGAGGCGGCGGTTCCGCCGCAGGGCGGTCGGAAGCACCCGCACCAGGAGTTCCTCTCGATCGACACGACGAACATCCTCTTCATCGTCGCCGGCGCCTTCGCAGGTCTCGACGAGATCATCTCCTCGCGCAAGGGCAAGCACGGGATCGGCTTCGGCGCCCTGCTGCACTCCGCAGAGGACGTGAAGGACCCGTTCGAGGATCTGCAGCCGGAGGACCTCCACAAGTTCGGTCTCATCCCGGAGTTCATCGGCCGTCTGCCCGTCATCGCGGCCGTGGGCAACCTGGACCGCGAGGCGCTCATGCAGATCCTCAGCGAGCCCAAGAACGCCCTCGTCAAGCAGTATCAGCGGATGTTCCGCTACGACGGCGTGGAGCTCGTCTTCGAGCAGGACGCGCTGGAGGCGATCGCGGATCTGGCGCTGCTGCGCGGCACCGGTGCACGCGGCCTCCGCTCGATCATGGAAGAGGTCCTGCAGCCCGTCATGTTCGACATCCCCTCCCGCGACGACGTCGACCGCGTCGTCGTGACGAAGGCGGTCGTCGACGACAATGTGGCCCCCACGCTGGTGCCCAAGGATCAGGCGACCGGAGGGCGCAGCACCTCCCGCCGCAAGAGCGCCTGACAACCAGCCCTGCGACATCCGGCCCCATGACTCACGTCGTGGGGCCGTGTCAGTCCCGGCTCCCGTGTGGCAGAGCGGGAACACGATTCGCCGCGATGCGGCCGCTCCGCTTCCTAGGCTGAGTCTCGTACCGATAGCCTGCGGCGGGTCCTGACCTGCCGCGACTGCCAGGAGGAGACATGCACATCGCTCGCACGACCGCACGCCGGACCACCACCGCGGCTGCACTCGCCGCCGGCTTCGCACTCGCACTGAGTGCCTGCGGCGGATCGGACGCCGCAGACGATGCCGCACCCCAGGACACGGCTGCAGAGGACACGGCTGCCGAGGAGTCGACGGAGGACGAGGCCGCAGTCGCCGACTCCGCCGAGGAGTCCGACGACACGGCTGCGGCGCCCGCCGGTGAGGAGACCCAGGTGGACGTGGGCGAGACGATCGAGGACCCGGACATGGGCGACACGGTCGAAGTTCTCAGTGCCATCCGCGACTTCCCCTCGGAGGAGGAGGCGGAGCTCATGGCCGACGGCGGCGAGGTCGTCCTCCTGGAGGTCTCCGTCATGCCCGGCGACGAGTACGGCGGTCTCGTGTCGATGGGGAACTTCGAGATCTCGTGGGACGAGGGCGACGAGTTCTGGGGGAACAAGACCCGCCTCGTCGAGGAGGAGATGGACGCGGCCGGCTACGCACCGCTGGACGATGTGTCGCGCAGCGATGGCGGCGAGCACAGCGGCTGGATCGCGTTCCTCGTCGACGAGCGCGCGGACACGTACCTCGTGAACTACGAGCGCGACGGCGCGAAGGTCATCGGCTCGGACGAGGAGATCGACGCCTTCGACCAGGAGTTCGAGATCCCCGCCTCCTGACCTGAGAGGCTCCGGCCTGAGCCTCTCAGGGCAGGCGCCGGCCGGACGCAGAACGGCTCAGATGCAGAACGGCCCCCGCACACCGTGCGGGGGCCATTGCGCTGTGCGGAGGACCGCGGTGCGCGGGGGTGCTCAGAGCTCCGAGGGCTGCACGACGACGAAGCCGGGGCCGTGGAACTTCATCTGTACGGACTCACCGGAGCCGCGACCCATGAAGGAGCCCAGGGAAACGTCCGTGTGGATGTCCGGGGCGAGGTTCGCGGACCAGCACACGGCCGCCTGCGGGTCGACGAAGGTGGGCTGCTGCGAGCAGTCCAGCACCAGAGGATCGCCCTGGCAGGCCAGTGCCGCCATGCCCTGACCGGACAGGACGACGTTGAAGAGGCCGGCACCCGAGGCCATCGCCCCCAGACCCTTGACGCGGCGGATGTCCTGATCGAGCGACGGGTCGAAGGCCAGCAGCGAGGACGAGTTCACGCTCAGCGCATCCTGTGGGCCCTCGAGCTGCATCATGAAGATGTTCGCCGCGTTGCGGGCGAAGAACACCTCGCCCTGGCCCTCCGCGCGCATCATGGGGGTGTCCTCACCGGACACCTGCTTCTTGAGGAAGTTCCCCACGGAGCCGGACCCCTGGTGCTTGAACTGCACGTTGCCCTGGTAGGCGACCATGGCGCCCTTCGTCGCGATGATCGGGGACTGCGGAGTGATGACGGTGCGCAGCATCTTCTGCGACTGCAGCGTCCAGCGTTCGGTCGACTGGATCTCCGCATTGCGCTTGGCGAAGAGTTCGGATCTCATGAGTCACCTGTTCTGTCGGCGCCGCGGGGGCGCGGGGGACGGCTGTGGGGTGGTGCGGACGCGCGCGTCCGCACCACCCCACAGTAGACCGCAGAGGATCAGCCCGATCAGGTGTCGTGGTGCAGATCTGCCACGATTCCCGGCGATCGCTCAGGCGTCGACGGTCTCGAAGACCACATCCGTCACGTGCACGGTGGCCTCGGCCCCGGTCTGCTCGTCACCGGTCGCCGGGGTGGTGGCATCCTCCCGCACCTGCGTCTCCAGCTCATCGACCCGGCCGGCCGCCAGCAGGTCTGCGCGCGCGGCCTCGACCGCAGCGAGCACGTCGGCCGGCGCGCGGAGCACCGCGCGCGTGATGCGCGTCTTCTGGGAGACCTTCGCCTCCGTTTTCGTCTGCCGCAGCTTCGTGAGGGCGGATGCGACGAGCGCCAGCCGGTCGACCGGTTCCTGGGTCTGCTGCGCCGTGGGCCACTGCGCACGGTGGATCGAGCCCTCGCGCCACCACGACCAGACCTCCTCCGTCACGAACGGCAGGAACGGGGCGAACAGGCGCAGGAGCGCATCGAGCGCGGTCGCGAGCGTCGCGTGCGCAGACTGCTGGGCCGCATCCCCCTGCGCGCCGTACGACCGGTCCTTCACGAGCTCGACGTAGTCGTCCGTGAAGTCCCAGAAGAACGACTCGACGACCCGCAGAGCCTGTGCGCCGTTGTACTCGTCCATGTACCGGCCCGCATCCGCCACGACGGACTGCAGCGACGCCATGACGGACCGGTCCAACGGGTGCGTGATGAGGTCGTCGCGTCCCACGTGACCGGCGTGCACACCCTGTGCCAGCGCGAACTTCGAGGCGTTCAGCAGCTTCATCGCCAGCCGGCGACCGATCTGCATCTGCTGGGTGTCGTAGGCCGTGTCCGCGCCGAATTTGGCGCTGGCGGCCCAGTAGCGGACCGCATCCGGGCCGAATCCGGGCTTCTGCTCCGCCAGGATGTCGCTGGGCACGACCACGTTGCCCTTCGACTTCGACATCTTCTTGCGGTCCGGGTCCAGGATCCACCCGGACAGGGCGGTGCGCGTCCACGGCACGGATCCGTTCAGGGAGTGCGCGCGCACGACGGTGGAGAACAGCCACGTGCGGATGATGTCGTGGCCCTGCGGACGCAGGTCCATGGGGAACACGTTCGCGAACAGCGTCTCGTCGCGCGTCCAGCCGCTCACCAGCTGCGGGGTGAGCGACGAGGTCGCCCACGTGTCCAGCACGTCCGGATCCGCGGTGAAGCCGCCCGGCACGTCGCGCTGCGCCTCGTCGTACCCGGCCGGCGCGGTGGCCAGCGGATCGACCGGCAGCTGGGCGTCGTCCGGGACGATCGGTGCGTCGTAGTCCGGGGTGCCGTCCTCGTCGAGCCGGTACCACAGGGGGATCGCGACACCGAAGTGGCGCTGGCGGGACACCAGCCAGTCCCCATTGAGACCCTCGACCCAGTTCTCGTAACGCGACCGCATGAACGACGGATGCCATTCGAGCTCGCGGCCGCGGGCGATGAGCTCATCGCGCAGCTCCGCCGACCGCCCGCCGTTGCGGATGTACCACTGGCGGGAGGTGACGACCTCGAGCGGCTTGTCGCCCTTCTCGAAGAACGGGACCGGATGGGTGATGGGCTCCGGCTCCGCCAGCAGGTCGCCGGACTCGCGCAGCATGTCCGCGATGTCCTTGCGGGCCGTGAAGGTGGTCTTGCCCGCCAGGGCCTGGTAGGCCTCGGCGGCGCCCGCGGCGGGGGAGTCCGCGATCCACGCGGGCGTCTCCTGCGCCAACCGGCCGTCGCGGGTCACGACCGCGCGGGTGGGGAGGTCCAGCTCGCGCCACCAGGTCACGTCCGTGAGATCGCCGAAGGTGCAGACCATCGCGATGCCGGTGCCCTTGTCCGCCTTCGCCAGCCCGTGGGCGCGGACCTCGACCTCGACCCCGAACAGCGGGGACACGACGGTCCGGCCGAACAGGGGCTGGTAGCGCTCGTCGTCCGGGTGTGCGACGAGGGCGACGACGGCGGGGATGAGCTCCGGGCGCGAGGTGACGATGACGACCGGGTCCTGCGTGCGGTCGGCCGTGCCGTCCGCAGCCGCGGGGTAGAACGCGACGCGGTGGTAGGCGCCCTCCTTCTCCCGGTCCTCCAGCTCCGCCTGCGCGACGGCCGTGCGGAAGGACACGTCCCACATCGTGGGGGCGTCCTGCGAGTACGCGTTGCCCGTCGACAGGTCCTGCAGGAACGCGCGCTGTGAGATGGCGCGGGCGGTGTCATCGATTGTGCGGTACGTGTGCGACCAGTCGACGGACAGGCCCACAGAGCGGAAGAGGTCCTCGAAGACCGCCTCGTCCTCCTCCGACAGGGTGAGGCACAGCTCGATGAAGTTCTGCCGGGACACCTTGACGAAGTCGCGCGCGTTCCGCGGCGCCTTGGCGGGCGGGGTGAACTCCGGGTCGTACGGCAGCGACGGATCGCACGTGACGCCGTAGTAGTTCTGCACGCGGCGCTCCGTGGGCAGGCCGTTGTCGTCCCAGCCCAGCGGGTAGAAGACGTTCTTGCCCTTCATCCGCTGGTGGCGGGCGATGACGTCCGTCTGGGTGTAGGAGAACACGTGACCCACGTGGAGGGAGCCGGATGCGGTGGGCGGGGGAGTGTCGATCGAGTAGACCTCGTCGCGGGTGGTGTCCGGGTCGAAGGCATAGACGCCCGACTCCGTCCACGCGGCGTCCCACTTGTCCTTGAGGCCCTCGAGGGCCGGCCGGTCCGGAAGATGCACCGAGTCATGTGTGCTGGAAGTCGTCATGGGGGCGATTGTCCCATACGGGGCACCTGAGCCCAGCGGGTGCCGGAGGGCGAAGCCTGGCAGGATATCCTCCATGGCTCTGTTGGATCGGGTGGAAGAGACGGGACCGCCGCCGCGGTCCACGCAGTGGATGAATCCCACGCGTTCGGCGGCGATCATCGCGGTCATCGCGATCCACACGATCGCGGACACGGTGGGCCTGCGCTTCACCGACCACGGCACCCCGTCGTGGTGGACCGCGAACGTCATCGACTCCTTCAGCCGGTGGTCCGTCCCGGTCTTCCTCATGATCGCCGGTGCGCTCGCCCTGGACCCGGAGAAGGGCGGTCGTCCCCGCGACTTCCTGTCCAAGCGGTTCTGGCGGATCGGCGTGCCCCTCGTCGTCTGGACCGCCGTCTACATCCCCTACCGGCTCTTCTTCATGGCCGGCCGCGAAACGGGCTGGGACCCGTTCACCGCGATCCTCACCGGGTCGCCGTTCGTGCAGCTGTACTTCCTCTACATCCTGGCGCTCCTGGCGCTGCTGACGCCGTTCATGCGCCAGCTCACCGTCCACGGCTCCCGCCGCGCGCAGTGGGGGACCGCCCTCGTGCTCCTGGGGATCGGCGTCGTCGACCACTTCGCGTCCGTCCTGGGCGGGGTGGGAGAGCCCAACATCGCGACCCGCTTCCTGCCGATGATGGGCTACTACCTGCTGGGCTGGATCATGCGCGACTACGTGGTGCGGGGCGCGGCGCTCGCCTGGAGCCTCGTGGGGTTCCTGGGGGCGATCGCGGTCACGATGCTGTGGGCCGGTTTCGGCCCCGGGGACCGGCCGTGGGTCGTCGTCTACGAGTACCTGTCGCCCACCGTCGTCGTCATGAGCCTGACCGGGTATCTGGTGCTCCACCGGCTGTTCGACGACGACAGCCGTCCCTACCTGGGACTGCGCCGCCTCTTCCCGTACTCGTTCGGGGTGTTCCTGCTGCACCCGCTGCTCGTGTACTCACTGCGCGATCTCATCGGCGTGCCGGACTCCCCCGTCGCCGTCCTGGTCCACGGGCTGGTCCTGCCACTCGTCTACGCGGTCATCTGCGCAGTCGTCACCCTCATCGCACTCCGGATCCCGGTGGTGCGTGTGGCGTTCGGGGAGATACCCGCCGGGGTCGCGGCGGCCACCGCCTCGTCCCTCACGCAGCCGCCCGTGCACGAGCCACCGCCGGGCGAGGAGATCGAGCCCCCGGACGAGACCGCGGCTCCGCAGGAGGAGGCGCCCCCGGAGCCGGAGCGCTCAGTAGACTGAGTGAGACCACCACCACACGAGGATGCATCGCCGTGCGCGCTGCGCGCGGCCCGTTCCGCGAAGGAGAGTCACATGAGTGCACTGCGTGCCGTCGTCACCGGAGCCAGCTCCGGCATGGGAGCAGAGACCGTCCGCCGCCTGCGGGCACTGGACTGGGACGTCGTCGCCGTCGCCCGCCGGGAGGAGGAGCTCACCGCCCTGGCGGAGGAGACCGGCTGCGACTGGATCGTCGCGGACATGACGAGCGACGAGTCCGTCGCCGCGATGGCGGAGCAGGTCCTGGCGGGCGGCCCCGTCAACTCCCTCGTCGCGAACGCGGGCGCCGCGTTCGGCAACGACACGGTCGAGAACGCGGGGCTCGACGACTGGGCCGGGATGTTCGACCTCAACGTGCTGGGCGTCGTCCGCTGCGTCAAGGCGCTGCTGCCCGCGCTCGAGGAGTCCGGCCGTGGCGACATCGTCATCATGTCCTCGACCGCCGGCCACATCGTCTACGAGGGCGGAGGCGGCTACGTCGCGTCCAAGCACGGCGCGCACTCCGTCGCCGCGACCCTGCGCCTGGAACTGGCGGGCCGCCCCGTCCGCGTCATCGAGATCGCACCCGGGATGGTCGCGACGGAGGAGTTCTCCCGCAAGCGCCTGGGCTCGCAGGAGGCGGCGGACAAGGTCTACGAGGGCGTCGAGAAGCCGCTGACGGCGGACGACTGCGCGGACGCGGTCGTCTGGACGCTCACGCGTCCGCACCACTTCAACGTCGACCTCATGGTCATCCGGCCCATCGCACAGGCCGCGCAGCACAAGGTCGCACGCAACCAGGGGCTGTGACGTCAGTGACGGCGGAGGGCCTGCGCGTCGCCGTCATCGGTGCGGGGATCGCGGGGCTCGCGACCGCTGTGGGGCTCGTCCGCTCAGGTGCGGCCGTCACCGTTTTCGAGGAGGCGCCCACGGTGCGGTCCGGGGGATCGGGCCTCACGGTCTTCGCGGGCGGACTGCGCGCGTTGGACTCGCTGGGGCTGGGCGCGCGGTTCCGCGCTCTCACAGACGGTGACGTCCGTCTGCTGCGCGGAGGCCAGCGTGCACCCGATGGGCGGTGGCTCGCCCGCATCCCCGCCGATGCCGTCGCAGAGATGCGAGTCGTGGACCGGGGCGACTTCCATCGCCTGCTCGTGGACGCCCTGGGGTCCGCAGCGTCCGTTCGCACGGGGACCCGCGTCGACTCCGCAGATCCCGACGGCGCGGTGCGCTGGACGACGGCGGACGGCCTGCCGCAGGAGGAGACCTTCGACCTGGTCGTCGGCGCGGACGGCATGCGCTCGCAGGTGCGCACCGCCTTCTCCGACGACCCGGGCCGGCGGTACGCCGGCTATGGCGCGTGGCGGGGCATCACCCGGGGACCGGTCGACCTGGGTGGCGAGGCCGGGGAGACCTGGGGCATGCGGACCCGGTTCGGGATCGCGCCCCTGGCGGACGGCCGCGTCTACTGGTTCGCCGTCGCGACGATGCCGGAGGTGGCGGTGTTCCACGACGAGACAGCGGTGCTCGAGGGTCTCTTCGGCACGTGGCACGACCCGATCCCGGAGATCCTGTCCGCGACCCACCCCACCGCCGTGCACCGCCTGCCCATCCTCGAGCTCGCCGGCCACCTGTCCTCGTACGTGCGAGGACGCATCGTCCTCGTGGGCGACGCTGCGCACGCGATGACGCCCAACCTGGGCCAGGGCGGCGGGCAGGGGCTCGAGGACGCGGCCCAGCTGTGCGCGGGCCTCGCCGACGTCCTCACATATCTCCCGCCGCAGCGCGCGCCGGTCGATGGAGTGGCCACGGCGCTCGCCTCCTACGACGCACTGCGCAGGCCGCGATCGCAGCGGATCGCGCGGCTGTCGCGCCTCATCGGCGACGTCGCCCATCTCCCGGGCCCGCGACTGACCCGCGTGCGCGACGCGGTCCTGGACCTGACCCCGGAGCCCGCACTGCGGCGGCAGATCCGACAGGTGCAGGAGTGGGACGGCCCGGGAGTCCACGTGCGGTAGGATCGTCCGTGCATCGATCCGGCCATCACCGGGGAGCATCCGGAAGAACCGTCCGCACGCGCGGGCCCAGTAGAACCGGACGGGACGGCCCGTCACAGCCGACTGAGCGATTCGCGGCACGTCCCACGGACGGGCGCGCGGATAAGCGGGGTGGTACCGCGGCGGCGCCCAGGCGCAGTCGTCCTCGCACGGGAGAAACCGTAAACAGGGTCACGCGTACCACCCGGTGCACGTGTCCCGCGCACCAAAGGACGCTCATGAGTGACCGCATCTACCCCAAGCAGGGTTCCGCCTTCGGGCTGTCAGCATCCCCGTCGTTCCCGGATCTGGAGCAGCGGATCCTCGAGTTCTGGGAGCAGGACGACACGTTCCGCGCCAGCGTCGAGGCCCGCGAGGCCGGCCCGAACGGCGAGAACGAGTTCGTGTTCTACGACGGCCCTCCGTTCGCCAACGGCCTGCCGCACTACGGCCACCTCCTGACCGGCTACGCGAAGGACGTCGTCCCGCGCTACCAGACGATGCGCGGAAAGAAGGTGGAGCGCCGTTTCGGCTGGGACACCCACGGCCTGCCGGCGGAGCTCGAGGCGATGCGCCAGCTGGGCCTCACGACCAAGGACGAGATCCTCGAGATGGGGGTCGAGACGTTCAACGAGGCCGCCCGCGCCTCTGTCCTGCGCTACACGGACGAGTGGCAGGAGTACGTCAACCGGATGGGTCGCTGGGTCGACTTCGAGAACGACTACAAGACGCTCAACCCGGAATTCATGGAGTCCGTCCTCTGGGTCTTCAAGAGCCTCTTCGACAAGGGCCTCGTCTACGAGGGCTTCCGCGTCCTGCCCTACTGCTGGTCGGACGAGACGCCGCTGTCCAACCACGAGCTGCGCATGGACGACGAGGTCTACAAGATGCGCCAGGACCCGGCTGTCACGGTGGGCCTGCGGTGCACGGCGGCCCCGGCCTCGGCGACGGATGAGGTGCGGGACGCACTGACCGGTGCCCTCTTCCTCATCTGGACCACGACGCCCTGGACCCTGCCGTCCAACCTCGCGATCGTCGCGGGCGCGGACATCGACTACGTCGTCGTCGAGTCCGACAGCCCCACGGGAGTGCCGGAGCGCTACGTGCTGGCGGAGGCCCGTCTGGCCGCGTACGCCCGCGAACTGGGGGAGGAGCCCACCGTCGTCGCACGGCTCACGGGATCCCAGCTGCTCCAGGCCCACTACGCCCCGCCGTTCACGTACTACACGGACCAGGAGAACGCGTTCCGGGTCGTCGAGGGCGACTTCGTCACGACGACGGACGGCACCGGGCTCGTGCACACCGCGGGCGCCTTCGGTGAGGACGACCACGTCGTCACCCAGCGCGAGAACATCGAAGCCGTCATGCCGGTCGGTGCCGACGGGCGCTTCACCGCCCCCGTGTCCGAGTACGCGGGCGACCTGGTCTTCGACGCGAACCCGCGCATCATCCGCGACCTCAAGGCCGCGACGGCCTCCGCCGAGGCCGTCGTCGCCTCCGTCTCCCCGGGCACCGTGCTGCTGCGGCACGAGACCTACGACCACTCCTACCCGCACTGCTGGCGCTGCAAGAACCCCCTCATCTACAAGGGGGTCAGCAGCTGGTTCGTCTCCGTCACGCAGATCAAGGAGACGATGCTCGCAACGAACGAGCAGATCACGTGGGTGCCCGGCAACGTCAAGCACGGCCAGTTCGGCAAGTGGCTGGAGAACGCGCGCGACTGGTCGATCACCCGCAACCGCTTCTGGGGCTCCCCGGTCCCGGTGTGGCGCTCGGACGACCCCGCCTACCCCCGCATCGACGTCTACGGCTCGTTCGAGGAGATCGAGCGCGATTTCGGCCGTCTGCCCGTGGGCCCGGACGGGCAGCCCAACCTGCACCGCCCGTACATCGACGAGCTCACCCGGCCCAACCCGGACGACCCCTCCGGGAAGTCCACGATGCGTCGCGTCGAGGACGTGCTGGACGTCTGGTTCGACTCCGGGTCGATGCCGTACGGCCAGGTCCACTACCCGTTCGAGAACGCCCAGTGGTTCGAGAACCACTACCCGGCGGACTTCATCGTCGAGTACATCGGGCAGACCCGCGGCTGGTTCTACACGCTGCACATCCTCGCGGCGGCCCTCTTCGAGCGCCCCGCGTTCCTCACGTGCATCTCGCACGGGATCGTGCTGGGCTCCGACGGGCAGAAGATGTCGAAGAGCCTGCGCAACTACCCGGACGTGAACGAGGTCCTGGACCGCGACGGCTCGGACGCGATGCGCTGGTTCCTCATGTCCAGCCCCATCCTGCGCGGCGGCAACCTCATCGTGACGGAGCAGGGCATCCGCGACGGCGTCCGCCAGGTGCTGCTGCCGCTGTGGAACGCGTGGCAGTTCTTCGCGACCTACGCGAACACGGCGGACGGCCCCGCGGGCCCGGGCACCGGGTACGAGGCGCAGCGCTCGCTCGAGTCCGACCAGGTGCTGGACCGCTACCTGGTCGCGAAGACGCGCGAGTTCCTCGATGAGTTCCAGGCCGCGATGGACGGCTACGACATCTGGTCGGCCTCCGCGCTCACGCAGAGCCACCTCGACATGCTGACGAACTGGTACGTCCGCCGCTCGCGGCGCCGCTTCTGGGACGGCTCGGAGGCCTCGCACGCAACGTTCGACGTGTTCTCCACCGCGTTCGAGGCGCTGCTGCGGGCGATCGCGCCCCTGCTGCCGTTCGCCGCGGAGGAGATCTGGAAGAGCCTGACCGGCGGTCGGTCCGTCCACCTCGAGGACTTCCCGGACGCAGCCGGGTTCCCGCAGGATGAGGACCTCGTCGCGGCCATGGACTTCACCCGGTCCGTGTGCTCCGCCGGCTCCGCGCTGCGCAAGGCGCGCAACCTGCGCGTCCGCCTGCCGCTGTCTCAGCTGGTGCTCGTGACGGACCTGGCGCTGGGCGAGGACTTCACCGCGATCATCGCGGACGAGCTCAACGTCAAGAGCGTCCGCGTGCTGGGCACCGCCGAGGCCCGCGACGCAGGCTTCTCGTTCGAGCGCAGCCTGACCGTGCACGCGCGTGCCGCCGGCCCCCGCCTGGGCAAGGACGTGCAGCAGGCGATCCGCGGGTCGAAGTCCGGCGACTGGTCCGTCGACGACGGCGTCGTGACCGCCGGCGGCATCGAGCTCATCGAGGGCGAGTACACGCTCGAGGAGCGCGCGGAGTCCGCCTCCGAGTCGCTCGCGCTGGCGCCCGTCCAGGACGGGTTCATCGCGCTCGAGACCGCTCTGACGGACGAACTGACCGCCGAGGGCACCGCCCGCGACGCGATCCGCGCGATCCAGGGCGTGCGCAAGCAGCTGGCCCTGGACGTCTCGGACCGCATCCGGGTCACCCTGCACGCGCCCGAGGCCGTCGCCGCCGCGCTCACGACCCACCGCGCGCTGGTGGCCGGCGAGGTGCTGGCCGTCGATCTGCAGATCGCGGATCCCGCGTCGGCAGGAGCGGACGCCCTGAGCGTGGGCGAGCTGGGCGAGGGCGTCTCCGTGCGCGTGGAGAAGGCATGACGGACAGGACGGAGCAGGACGGGGCCCCGGACCGGGACGACGTGATCGTCGAGCCGGAGCCCGTGGAGCCCGGCGAGCTGGCCCGCGTCTACGCCGCCCTGCTGGCGCGGGCGGGGGAGACGCAGGTGGAGCTGCGCCTCGACGCGACCCGCCGGGCCTGCGAGCTGCTGGGCGACATCCACCGGGCGGCACCGGCGATCATGATCACCGGCACCAACGGGAAGTCGTCGACCGCGCGGATGGTCGATGCACTCCTGAGCGCGCACAACCTGCGGGTGGGACGCTTCACCAGCCCCCACCTCACGCGGGTGACGGAGCGCATCAGCGTCGACGGCATCGAGGTGGAGGCGGGCACCTTCGCCCGCGTCCACGACGAGATCGAACCGGTCCTCGCACTCGTCGACCAGGGGCTCGCGGACGAGGGCCGCCCGGGCCTCACCTTCTTCGAGGCGCTCACGGTCCTGGCGCTGGCGGTCTTCGCGGACGCGCCCGTGGACGTCATGGTGCTCGAGGTGGGCATGGGCGGCGAGTGGGACTCCACGAACGTCGTCGACGCCCGCGTCTGCGGCTTCACGGCCGTGGGCCTCGACCACCAGGCGTTCCTGGGCGACACGATCGAGGCGATCGCGACGACGAAGGCGGGGATCCTCGACCGCACGGTGGAGGACACCCCGGAGCCGTCGCCGCTCGTCGTCATCGCCCGCCAGCCGGAGGAGGACGCCCTCGCCGTGCTGAGCGAGCAGGTCACCTCGCGCGGGCTGCAGGGCTGGGTCGAGGACGAGGGCTTCGGCGTCGTCGAGCGCACGCTCGCCGTCGACGGGCAGATGGTGTCGCTGCGGGGGATCGGCGGGGATTACCCGGACCTCTTCCTCCCGCTGCACGGCGCGCATCAGGCGCACAACGCGGCGACGGCCGTGGCACTCGCGGAGGCGTTCCTGACCGGCGGCGACCGTGCCCTGGCGGAGGACGCGGTGGGGGAGGCGCTGTCGTCCCTCACGAGCCCCGGCCGGCTCGAGGTCCTCAAGTCCGAGCCGACCATCCTGGTCGACGGCGCGCACAACCCTGCGGGCGCGGCGGCACTGGCGGACACGATGGCGGAGGCGTTCGACCTCACGGACGTGACCGTCGTGCTGGGCATGTTCGCGGACAAGGACCCGCACGGCGTCCTCGAGTACGTGCACCGGTTCGCCGACCGCGTCATCGTGACGCAGGCGCTCAGCGAGCGGGCCATGGAGTCCCAGGACCTGGCCGACGCGGCGCAGGAGTGGTTCGATGCGGACGACGTGACCGTCACCGCGACGGTGAAGGACGCTCTCATGCGGGCGATCGATCTGGCGGACACCGCCGAGGCCGCCGCCGGTGAGCGTGCGCGCGCCGGCATCGTCGTGACCGGGTCGCTCCTGACGGTCGCGGAGGCGCGGGTCCTCCTGGGCGCGGGGGAGCGCTCGTGACCGCGCACGCGAAGTCGAAGCTGCCCATCCTGGCCGGGGTCGTGCTCGTGTGCGAGGTGCTGGTCCTGTACTTCGCCGGACTCATGGGCATCGGCCTGCGTCCCGCGTTCATCTCGATGGGTGTCTACATCGCCCTGCTGACGGCGACGGCGCTCCTGCTCATCGCGGCCGCTGCCCTGCTGCCGCGGCGCCGCTTCCAGAACCGGCCCGGGATCGTTCTGGGCTGGATCGGCCAGATCGTGATCCTCGCGCTGGGGATCGTGTCGCCCGGCCTCGTCTTCGTCGCCCTCGTCTTCGGCACGATGTGGGGCGTGGGCGTGTACTGGGGTCGGCGGATCGATCGCGAGGCCGCGGCGCGGGAGGCCTGAGTCCCGCGCCCGTCGCGGCGGGAGGGGCGGACCCGCTAGTGTCGCTCCTGGACGGATCCGCAGGCTCAGCCCCTGCCCACCCCCACTCGGACTTCCTCAACAGAATGGAGACCCCATGTCAGAGCGCACCCTCATCCTCGTGAAGCCGGACGGTGTCGAGCGCGGCCTCGTGGGCGATGTGCTGGCCCGCATCGAGCGCAAGGGCTACGTGCTCGAGCAGCTCAGCCTGGTCCGTGCGACCGCGGATCAGCTGGCGGCCCACTACGCGGAGCACGAGGGCAAGCCCTTCTACCAGCCGCTCGTCGACTTCATGTCCTCCGGGCCGATCGTCGCCCTCGTCGCCTCCGGCGACGACGTGATCCGCGGCTTCCGTGTCATGGCGGGCGTCTCAGACCCCACGGAGGCGGCCCCCGGCACCATCCGCGGCGACCTGTCCCGCGATTGGGGCGAGAAGGTCCAGAAGAACATCGTGCACGGCTCCGACTCCGTCGAGTCCGCCCAGCGCGAGATCGCCATCTGGTTCCCCACCGGCGCCTGAGAGCGCAGACGACGATCCCCGCAGCCCGGGTCACGGGCTGCGGGGATCGTCGTCTCTGCGCGTGGGCGGCTCAACTGAGGCGGCTCAGATGAGCGAGCCGAAGAAGGTCCAGAAGTTCACGACCATGACGGTGCCGACCACCAGCAGCCAGAGGCACGCGATGAGCACCGGCGACGACGCCAGGACACGGACCGCGGTCGAGCGCCGGAGTCCCTCGCCCAACCGGCCGTGCAGGACGTTCGCCGCCAGTACCACGCAGAACTGCAGGATCGCGACGACCCAGACGATCATGCACCACGGGCAGCCCACGCCGATCCGGATGATCGAGGCGTACTGGAGGTAGGTGACGAGGGCGACGCCGCCCAGCAGACCCACGGACAGTCCGTTCATGATCCAGTCCGGCAGCGCGACCCGCGAGACGAGGAGCACCCCCAGGACCAGCGGCACCGCGTACGCGAAGACGCCCAGCAGCTGGTTGGGGAAGCCGAAGATCTCCGACTGCGGGAACTCCATGACGCTGCCGCAGGAGAAGAACGGGTTGAGGTCGCAGCTCAGCACGACCTCCGGGTCGGCCAGCAGGCGGAACTTGTCGACGGTGAGCTCGAACGCCGCGAGGAATCCGATGATGCTCGTGACAAGGAGGAAGACGCCCATGCCCCGGTCGGTCGTGAACCACCGGCGCGCAGTCCCGCCGCCGTCCGGTCCCGGTCCTGAGTCGTGGGGGTCGGAGGGGGTCGCCGGGTCCGCCGCGGGGGCGCCTGCCGTGTCTCGAGTGCTCACGAGGCTAAGGATGCACGACCGCGGACGCGCCCTGCAATCGGATGAGACCCGGCACACAGGACTCCGGAGGCGGGGCAGGAGCTGGAATAGTGTTCCTCCTATGGGCTTCCGCGACTACGACACCCGACTGGCGGCGTACTGCGTGATCGTCCAGGAGTGCGCGGGGGAACCCCACGTGCTGCTGAGCATGCTGCGGGAGGGGAACTCCCGGTGGGGCCGCATGTGGACCCTGCCCGGCGGGGGAGTCGAGTACGACGAGGGGTTCGAGGCCGCCGCGATCCGCGAGGTCCGCGAGGAGACCGGCTACGACGTGCGGCTCACCTCGATGCTGGGCGCCCGGACCTTCGTCCCGCGGACCCGCACGGGCAGCCGGGACCCACGACCGTTCAAGAGTGCGGCCGTCCTCTTCGAGGCGGAGGTGACCGGCGGCACGCTGGGCACGCTCGAGGTGGACGGCAGCACGGAGTTCGCCGCCTGGGTGCCGCTGGCCGACGTGCTGCCGCAGGACGCGGGCGACCTGACCGACCACACGTCGGAGGGTCCTGACCGATCGCGCGACGGTGTGCCGGTCATGTCGACCACCGGCTACGCCCTGCGACTGTGGGCCGGGCGGAGCTGAGAATGCGCGCCGGGGTGCGCGCCGTCAGTGTTCACGCAGGTTCGCTGTGACATACTGGAGGGCAGTGCAGGTCCGTCCACACCCGGACCGTCCCGCTTCCACCGAGCCGAGCAGCGCACACGGCGGTCAGTCCGCCGCGTGAGACCCCTCGCGCCGGTCGCACAAGCAGAAGCGGCTCGTGCCAGGCCGCCGCGCGCATCCGCGCGAGCCGGGCACGCGCACTGCAGGTTTCCGAGCCCGCAGCAGTCTGCCGGGCGCTGACGACCGACCGCGGTCAGGACGCAGGTGTGGCGTTCCGATCGCGGACAGGAGACTCCAGACATGTCCAACACCCACGACGACGGAGTGGACCCCACCGAAGGGATCCTCGCCGACCTCGCCTCCCTGCGCGCCTCCCGCGATGCCGAGGACTCCCCGCGCGATTCCGCCCCCACCGCACAGTCCGCCCTGGACGACATCGCCGAGGCCGCGGGCCGCCTGCGGGAGCCGCGCGAGGACGCGCCGGTCCGGGAGCAGGATTCCCGGGACGAGGACGGATCCCCGCAGTCCGCAGAGGACGACGCGCCCGCCGGGTACACCCGTGCCCGCCGCGCGCAGTCCCGCACGCGGACGCCGGCACCGGCCCAGGCGCCGGCCGGCGGTGGACTGTTCTTCGTGGCGGACCAGGCGGCCCAGGACCAGTCGTCCCAGGACCAGTCGTCCCAGGACCAGTCGACTGAGGACCACTCCGCCTCCACGGGCCCCGACTCCACGACGGACGAGGACGATGAGGCGGCCTCGACCCCGGTCGTCGACACGCGGAACCCCTTCTCGCACTCGACCTCGGCAGACCCCTCGTCGTACGCGCCGATCGCGGCGCCGGCCGGCGGTGGACTGCTGTTCCAGCCGCCGGAAGCGGAGCTGGCGGAGGAGATCGACGACTCGTGGTTCGCAGACGATGAGGACGACTCCGATGACTCGTACGACGACGACGGCGACGATTCGGACGAGGACCGGTCGGACGACCGCGAGTCCTCCCGCCGCGACGACGGCGACGACCGGTCCCG
>NZ_HE978600.1:390541-511293 GCF_000285835.1 Brevibacterium senegalense | reverse complement strand
GCGGTCGCGCAACCGCGGCTCCGGCGACGGTGCGGACGGCGACGACAGCGGTCGCGGTCGGGGGTCCGATGACGGGGCTTCCGACGATCGGGACTCCGACGACCGGGGCTCTGACGACCGACACTCCGACGGCCGAGACGCCGACGACCGCGGCGGACGCGGGCGGGATGCCGCTGACGGTGACTCAGCCGGTCACGGCGACGACGACCGGCACGACGACTCCGGTGACAGCGGCTCGCAGGGCGGCCGTCGGCGCGGTGGGCGCGGCCGCAGGCGCCGTTCGTCCGGCGACGACGGCGACGACAGCCAGGGCGAGAACGGGTCGCAGGACGACGCGCGGGATCGGGACTCCGGGTCCGCGCAGGGGAGCGGGTCGGACCAGTCGACCGGGGCCTCGGCCGCGGATCAGTCCGACGACGACTCCGACGACGACGGGCAGGGCTCGCGCCGTCGCCGCCGTCGCCGCGGGCGCGGCGCGCGCAGCGGCGGCGATTCCGGTGGCTCGGGCGACGATCAGGTCACCTCGATCAAGGGGTCGACGCGCCTCGAGGCGAAGCGTCAGCGTCGCCGCGAGGGTCGCGAGGCCGGCCGCCGCCGCCCGCTGCTCACGGAGGCGGAGTTCCTGGCCCGTCGCGAGTCGGTCACCCGGACCATGCTGGTCCGCGAGCAGGCCGGCCGCACCCAGCTGGTGGTCCTGGAGGACGGCATCGCGGTCGAGCACTACCTGAGTGAGCACAAAGCGCAGGCCTCGCTCATCGGCAACGTGTACCTGGGCCGCGTCCAGAACGTGCTGCCCAGCATGGAGGCCGCCTTCATCGACATCGGCAAGGGCCGCAACGCGGTGCTGTACGCCGGCGAGGTCAACTGGGACGCGCTGGGCATGAACGGCAAGCCGCACCGGATCGAGCAGGCGCTGAGCGCCGGCGACCCCGTGCTGGTGCAGGTGACGAAGGACCCCGTGGGTCACAAGGGCGCACGTCTCACCAGCCAGATCTCGCTGCCCGGTCGCTTCCTCGTCTACATCCCGGGCAACTCCATGACTGGGATCAGCCGCAAGCTGCCGGACAACGAGCGCGCGCGCCTCAAGAAGCTGCTCAAGGAGATCCTGCCGGAGAAGGCGGGCGTCATCGTGCGCACCGCCTCCGAGGGCGCCTCGGACGAGGAGCTGGGCCGCGACGTCGACCGCCTCACCAAGCGGTGGGAGTCGATCGAGAAGAAGGCGAACGCGCCCAAGGCACAGGCACCGCGCCTGCTCTACAGCGAGCCGGACATGATCGTCCGGATCATCCGCGACGTCTTCAACGAGGACTTCGACTCGCTCGTCATCGACGGGGACGGCGCGTGGGACACGATCCACGAGTACGTCGAGGCGGTCGCGCCGGACCTCCTGGAGCGGGTGAGCCGCTACGGTGCGGAGGACACGCCCACGGCTCAGGCGGCCGCGGAGGGCACGGACATGTTCGACCACTTCCGGGTGAACGAGCAGGTCGAGAAGGCGCTGAGCCGGAAGGTGAATCTGCCCTCGGGCGGTTCGCTCGTCATCGACCGTACGGAGGCGATGACGGTCGTCGACGTGAACACCGGCAAGTTCACCGGCTCCGGGGGCAACCTCGAGGAGACGGTCACGAAGAACAACCTCGAGGCGGCGGAGGAGGTCATCCGCCAGCTGCGTCTGCGCGACATCGGCGGCATCATCGTCGTCGACTTCATCGACATGGTGCTCGAGTCGAACCGCGACCTCGTGACGCGGCGCCTCGTCGAGTGCCTGGCCCGCGATCGCACGCGCCACCAGGTGGCGGAGGTGACGTCGCTGGGCCTCGTCCAGATGACGCGCAAGCGGATCGGCACGGGTCTGGCGGAGTCGTTCGACGCCGCCGGCGAGGACATGTCCGGCCGCGGCCTCATGCTGCCGGGCACGGACGAGAAGGACTCCGGCTCGTCGAACCGCGGTCGCGGCCGCCGGTCGCGCGGCGGGGACCAGGGCGGACGGTCCGGCGACCAGCCCGCGCCCCAGCAGGATCCGGAGGCGGAGAAGAAGCAGGACCAGTCCCGCTCCGCGGTCGCCGCGATCGCGAAGGCGACGCTCAAGAAGGGCGACGAGGAGGAGCGCGCGGACCAGTCCTCTGCGGACGCCTCCGCGAAGGACCGGGCGCCGGCGGACGCCGCGGGCGCGCAGGACGGCGACGACCGGACGCGCGACGACCAGACCGGCGACACGCAGACCGGCGATGCGCAGCAGGGCGAGGAGAAGTCGTCCGGGCGCCGTTCGCGTCGCCGGGGCGGTCGCTCCCGCGGTCGCGGCTCCGCGCAGCGTGACGACGCGGACCAGCAGCAGCTGGATTCCACGACGGCCGTGACGCCTGAGGCTGCAGGTGACGCGGCTGAGACGACTGCGGCTGAGTCGGTCTCGGCTGACGCGGCTGTCCATGGCGCGGAGAAGCCGAGGTCCGGGGAGTCGACGACCGCGGTGTCGACGGTCGTGAAGCCGGCGGCCCAGGAGCCCGCGGCCCAGGAGCCCGCGGCCGAGGAGCCGAAGGTCGAGGAGCCGAAGGTCGAGGCGTGGCGGGCGTTCGTGCCCGCCCAGGACTCGGGCCCGGCGCCGTTCATGATCGGTGCGGACTCGATGACGACCGTGCAGACGCGGTCGGAGCCGGAGACTCAGCCCGCAGCGGAGGCGACCGCACCCGCGGAGGAAGCAACACCCGCGGAGGCGACCACGGCCCCGGCGCCGGAGGAGGAGTCCGACGCGACCGAGTCCGAAACTCCCGAGCCCCAGCCGCAGAAGCCCGCACTGCCGTTCCTCATGCTGGGCATGGAGGACTGACCGCAGGCCCGCTGCAGCCGTCGCCGGACGCCCGCAGAGAGCCCCCGACCCCCGCACCTGCGGGGTGGTCGGGGGCTCTGCGCGTGTCGCGAGTCGCACGCGTGCGGCGGCATTGATGCCGGTGAGAGCGCCAGTCGATGTGAGGTGGATAACAATAGGGTAAACATGTCCTCCGAAGTGCCCGGGAATGTGATGCGCGTCATATGGGACTTGTACTCTCAGTCACTATGAACACACACATGAGCGCAGCTCTGAGCGCGCAACCCGCGGGTCAGGGTGTCGTCGAATCCATCGAGGAGACGGTCAACGGCGTCCTCGACCCGGTCGTCGGCGTCTTCGCCAGCATCGTCTTCTTCAGCGTGGGAAACTTCCCCCTCGTCGTCATCTGGCTGATCGTCGCCGCTGTCGTCTTCTCGGTCTACTTCGGCTTCATCCAGTTCCGCGGCTTCAAGGTCGCCCTCGAGGTGGTCTCCGGCCGCTACTCCAGCCCCAGCGACCCGGGTGAGGTGACCCACTTCCAGGCGCTCACCTCTGCGACCGCGGCGACGGTGGGATTGGGCAACATCGCCGGTGTGGGCGCCGCGATGGCCATGGGAGGCCCCGGTGCGGCGTTCTGGATGGTCGTCGCCGGACTGCTCGCGATGTGCACGAAGTTCGTCGAGTGCACCCTGGGTGTGAAGTACCGCGAGATCGACTCGGACGGAATCGTCAACGGCGGGCCGTTCAAGTACCTCCCCGTCGCATTCAAGCGCTTCCCGCGTGCGGTGTCCGCCGCGCTGACCGGGTTCTTCGCGATTGCGATCCTGCTCTTCGGCGTCGCCGGCGGCGGAATGTTCCAGGCGAACCAGACCGCTGTCCAGCTCCGCGAGGTGACCGGTGGTGAGACCGGCATCCTGGGCGGACCGGTGGGCGGTCTCATCATGGGCATCCTCATCGCACTGGTCGTCGGGCTCGTGCTCATCGGCGGCATGAAGTCCATCGGCAGCGTGACGGAGAAGCTCGTCCCCACCATGGCGATCTTCTACATCGTCTCGTGCCTCATCGTCATCCTGGGCAACGCGGACCAGATCGGTCCGGCCCTGGGCACGATCTTCACGGGGGCGTTCAGCCCTGAGGGCATCAGCGGTGGCTTCTTTGGCGTCATGTTCGTGGGCTTCCAGCGCGCGGCGTTCTCCAATGAGGCAGGCATCGGCTCCGCCCCGATCGCGCACTCCGCGGTCAAGACGCGTCGTCCGGTGTCGGAGGGCTTCGTCGCCATGCTGGAGCCGTTCCTCGACACCGTCGTCGTCTGCCTCATGTCCGCGCTGACCGTCGTGATCGGCGGCGGCCTGGTCTTCGAGGACGCGATGGCGGAATACGCGGAGACCGGCAGCTCGCCCGATGGCGTGCTTCTCATCTCCGAGGCATTCGGCACGATCACCGGTTGGTGGCCGGTCCTGCTGGCGATCGCCGTCATGCTGTTCGCGATCTCGACGCTCATTACGTGGGGCTACTACGGGCTCAAGGCGTGGCACTACCTGTTCGGACGCGGCCGCGCCTCCGACAACGTGTTCCGCTCGATCCTGCTGTTCTTCATCATCGTGGGCTGCATGGCCTCGTTCGGCACGATCGTCGACTTCGCGGACGCCGCACTGTTCTGCTGCGCCTTCGTCAACATCCTGGGCCTCTACATCCTCATGCCCGTCGTCAAGGACGAGATGCGGAAGTACCTGGCCGACCGGAAGGCCGGCACGCTTCACGAGCTGGGTGCGGAGACGGACGAGGATCTCGCCCGCATCCGCGCGGAGCAGGGCAACGCCTGACGCCCTCAGCCCGACCGCATCCGTCTGCACGGCGCCGCGCGCCCCGGTTCCCGCCGGGGCGCGCGGCGCTGTATCGTGAGGAGTCGTGAGGCTGCTCGCCCGCACCGGGGTGCGACGAGCGGCGCTGCAGACCCGGACAGCGGATCAGGAGACGGAATGGCTGACATCCCTGCGGACCTCGACGCGCTGCGGGGCAGTATTGACAACCTCGATGCGGTTCTCATCCACGTCCTGGCCGAGCGCTTCAAGCTGACGGAGAGGGTGGGCCGACTCAAGGCGGAGCGCGCCCTGCCTCCCGCGGATCCTGCGCGCGAGGCCCGCCAGCTGGAGCGGTTGCGCGCGCTGGCGGAGGACGCCCATCTGGACCCGGAGTTCGCAGAGAAGGTCCTCGCCTTCATCGTGGCCGAAGTCATCCGCCACCACGAGCGCATCGCAGACGAGGCGCGCGAGGCCTCCTGACGCCGTTCGCGCGGCTTCCCGGGGTGCTGTGCGGCTTTGACCGGCTCCCTCGTCATGCGCTAGAGTTGTGCGTCGGTGCCATGGGCATCGGGGCAGATCCCCCCTCGTAATGGGACGTCCGCTCTCCGCCGGTCACGGCGGGTGGCGGAGGCCAAGGAGGGGTCGCCCATTCCAGACAGGAAGTCGCGCGGTGCACGATCGCGCGCAGGAGTGAAGCGAGAGGTACGCACATGGTCTACGCCATCGTCCGCGCCGGCGGCCACCAGGAGAAGGTCAGCGTCGGCGACGTCATCACGGTCAATCGGATCAAGGCGGAGGCCGGCGACACCGTCGAGCTCCCCGCAGTGCTGCACGTGGACGGCGACACCGTCACCACGGCCGCGGATGCGCTGTCGAAGATCACGGTCTCCGCAGAGGTGCTCAACGAGCTGCGCGGTCCCAAGATCGTCATCCAGAAGTACAAGAACAAGACGGGCTACAAGAAGCGTCAGGGCCACCGCCAGGACCTCACCCGCCTCAAGATCACCGGCATCGCCTGAGCGACTGCGACACCTGAAGGAGAGAAGCCAATGGCAACCAAGAAGGGCGCAAGCTCCACCAAGAACGGCCGCGACTCGAACGCCCAGCGCCTGGGCGTGAAGCGCTTCGGCGGCCAGACCGTCAATGCGGGCGAGATCCTCGTCCGTCAGCGCGGCACCCGGTTCCACCCGGGCGACAACGTGGGCCGCGGCAAGGACGACACCCTGTTCGCCCTGTCCGCCGGCACCGTCGACTTCGGCGCGAAGGGCGGCCGCAAGGTCGTCAACATCCTCGCTCCCTGAGCGCGGACTCCCGCAGCGAACCTGTCCCGGGCGGGGCGAGTCACACTGACTCGCCCCGCTCCGGCGTTCCTGCACCGTGCGCCCCGTAGAATCGGGGTGTGCGGACACGTCCGCCGCGACTCGCGGCAGGACGTCCCTTCCATCTCTGCGAGGAGCCATGGCCACTGAGTTCATCGATCGCGTCACCCTGCACATCGCAGGCGGCGACGGCGGCAACGGGTGCGTCTCCATCCGGCGCGAGAAGTTCAAGCCCCTGGGTGGACCCGACGGCGCCAACGGCGGTGACGGCGGCAACGTGGTCCTCGAGGTCGATCCGCAGACCACGACGCTCCTCCCGTACCACCGCTCGCCCCACCGCCGGGCGGATCACGGCGGGATCGGCAAGGGCGACCTCAAGCACGGTGCGGACGGCGGCGACCTGGTGCTGCCGGTGCCGGAGGGCACCGTCGTGAAGACGCCCGCCGGCGACATCCTCGCGGACCTCGTGGAGCCGGGCACTCGCTTCGTCGCCGCGCAGGGCGGCCGCGGAGGACTGGGCAACGCGGCACTTGCGTCGACGAAGCGCAAGGCACCCGGATTCGCCCTGCTGGGCACGCCCGGACAGTCCCACGACCTGGTCCTCGAGGTGAAGACCGTCGCGGACATCGCGCTCGTGGGCTTCCCCTCGGCCGGCAAGTCCAGCCTCATCGCCGCGCTGTCCGCCGCGCGCCCCAAGATCGCGGACTATCCGTTCACCACGCTGGTGCCCAACCTGGGCGTCGTCGAGGCCGGGGGCACGCGCTTCACGGTCGCGGACGTGCCGGGCCTCATTCCCGGCGCGGCGCAGGGCAAGGGCCTGGGCCTCGAGTTCCTGCGGCACGTCGAGCGCTGCGCCGGACTGGTCCACGTCATAGACCTGGCCACGTGGGATCCCGGCCGCGACCCCGTGGGTGATCTGCGGGCGCTGGAGGAGGAGCTGGCAGCGTACGCCGTCGACATCGAGCACGGGGGAGACCTGCTGCCGCTGGACGAGCGGCCCACCCTCGTCGCGCTCAACAAGATCGACGTGACCGACAGCGGCGAGATGGCCGCGCTCGTGCGGCCGGAGCTCGAGGCCGCCGGCTACCGCGTCTTCGAGGTCTCCGCCGTGTCGCACGCGGGCCTGCGCGACCTGTCCTTCGCGATGGCGGGGCTGGTCGAAGCGGAGCGCGCCCGCCGCGAGGAGGACGACACTCAGCCGGAGCGCATCGTGCTGCGGCCGCGTGCGGTCGACGACGCGGGCTTCCGCATCGTCGTCGAGGCGGAAGGGGACGAGACGATCTTCCGGATCCTGGGTGCCAAGCCGGAGACCTGGATCCTGCAGACGGACTTCGCGAACGACGAGGCCGTGGGCTATCTGGGCGATCGACTGGAGCGCCTGGGCGTGGAGAAGGAGCTGTTCCGGGCGGGCGCCGTGCCGGGTTCCACCGTCGTGATCGGTCCGGACGACGGCGTCGTCTTCGACTGGGATCCCACGATGGTGGGCGGTGCGGAGCTGCTGGGTGGACGCGGCACGGACGCGCGCCTCGAGGAGCGGGCGCGCGCCACCCGCCGCGAGCGCAAGGAGGCCTTCCACGAGCGCATGGACGCGAAGGCCGCGACCCGTGCGGAGTTCGAGGAGGAGCGCCTGGCGGAGCGCGCCGCCCGCGCGCGACAGGCCGGGGACGAGGACGTGGAGGCGTGAGGACGGAGGCGCAGACGCGCGCGCAGGTGCGCGACGCGAAGCGCATCGTCGTGAAGGTCGGGTCGTCGTCCCTGACGACCGTCCAGGACGGGTTGGACCGGGACCGCGTGCGTCGCATCGCCCGCGTGCTGGGCGAGCAGCGGGCTGCGGGCCGTGAGATCGTCCTCGTGTCCTCCGGCGCCGTCGCCGCCGGGCTGGAACCCATGGGCATCACCCGGCGTCCCAAGGACCAGGCGACGAAGCAGGCCGCCGCCGGGGTGGGGCAGAGCCTTCTCATGGCGGAGTACACGCACACGCTCGCAGAGCACGGGATCGTGCCCGCGCAGGTGCTGCTGACCGCGGACGACCTCATCCACCGTGCGAAGTACCGCAACGCGCAGCGCGCGGTCGAGCGCATGCTGGCGCTGGGGATCTTCCCGATCGTGAACGAGAACGACGCGGTCGTCTCGCACGGGGTCCGCTTCGGAGACAACGACCGCCTGTCCGCGCTCGTCGCGCACCTGATCCACGCCGAGGCCCTCGTCCTGCTGTCCGACGTCGAGGCCCTCCTCAGCGCACCGCCCGGCGCCCCCGGCAGCCGGCGGGTGCCGTTCATCGGCGGTCCGGCCCACCTCGACGAGCTGCGGATCGGCGGGACCGGCTCCGCGGGCACCGGCACCGGCGGGATGGTCACGAAGGTGCAGGCCGCGACGATGGCCGCGGACTCCGGGATCGCGACGATCCTCAGCTCCGCGGATCACATCGCCGAGGCCGTGGCCGGGGGAGAGGTGGGCACCGCCTTCGGCGTGACGCACCGACGCCGCGCCACCCGGCTGCTGTGGATCGCCCATTTGGCACAGAAGCACGGCACGATCCACGTCGACGCGGGCGCGGCCCGCGCCGTGGCCGAGCGAGGACGGTCCCTGCTGGCGGTGGGCGTCGTGGGTGCGGACGGCGGCTTCGACGCCGGCGACCCGGTCGACGTCCGCGGTCCGGACGGCGCGCTCGTCGCCCGCGGCATCGCGAACTTCGCGGAGGACGAGCTGCCCGCCATGATGGGCAGGTCGTCGGAGGAGTTGGGCAACGCGCTGGGATCGGATTACCGTAGAGAGGTCATTCACCGCAACGATATGGTCCTCACGGACGCGGTCTTCGAACAAGGGGAACAATGACGACTGAGATCAGTCCACGCGTGACGCGCGGGGTCACGCGCATCGTCGCGGCCGCCAAGGAGTCCGCCAGCAGCATCGCGCAGGCGTCGACGCAGGTGAAGAACGACGCGCTGGCCGCGATCGCGGATTCCCTCGAGGCCAACGTCGACGACATCCTCGCCGCGAACGCGGAGGACATCGAGACGGCGCGCAAGCGCGAGACGCCGGATTCGCTCATCGACCGCCTCACGCTCACCGAGGAGCGGGTGCGGGGCATCGCCGGTGCCGTGCGCGAGGTCATCGGTCTGCCGGATCCTGTGGGCGTCATCCGCCACGGGCAGACGATGCCCAACGGCATGCGGGTGAGCCAGGAGGCGGTCCCCGTGGGAGTCGTGGGAACGATCTACGAGGCGCGTCCCAACGTGACCGTCGATATCGCGAGCCTGGCGCTCAAGTCCGGCAACGCGGTGGTCCTGCGGGGCGGTTCCGCGGCCCGGTCCTCGAACACGCTCCTCATCTCGCTGCTGCGACGCGCAGTCGCCTCGGTGGGTCTGCCGGAGGAGATCGTGAGCGGCATCGACGAGTTCGGCCGCGACGGAACGGTCGTGCTCATGCAGGCGCGCGATCACGTCGACCTGCTCATCCCGCGCGGCGGCGCGGAGCTCATCGCGCGGGTCGTCCACGAGTCCCTGGTCCCCGTCATCGAGACGGGTGTGGGCAACGTTCACATGTTCATCGACCAGTCGGCGCCCGTGCGGATGGCGACGGACCTGGTCCTCAACTCGAAGACGCACCGGCCCAGCGTGTGCAATGCGCTGGAGAACCTGCTGGTCCACGAGAAGGCCGCGAAGCGCGTCCTGCCCAAGATCCTGGGCGCTCTGCATGAGGCCGGTGTCGTGGTCCGTGCGGACAAGGAGATCGAGTCGTACGCGCCGGAGGGGATGCGGATCCGCCGGGTCACCCGCCGCGACTGGGCGAAGGAGTACCTCGACCTCGAACTGGCCGTGCGGCTGGTCTCGAGCGTCGACGAGGCGATCGAGCACATCCACGCGTACACGTCCGGTCACACGGAGGTCATCGTGACGAACGACCTGGCGAACGCGGAGACGTTCGTGCAGGCGGTCGACGCGGCCGCCGTGGGTGTGAACGTGTCGACCCGCTTCACCGACGGCGGCCAGCTGGGGCTGGGCGCGGAGGTGGGCATCTCGACGCAGAAGCTCCACGCCCGCGGTCCCATGGGCCTCGAAGCGCTCACGACCACCAAGTGGGTCATGCGCGGCAACGGCCAGATCCGCACCTGAGTCCACGGCGGCGGGCCGACTCCGCCTCCCGCACCCGGGCATGAGACACTTTCCCAGACTGATCATTCCACCGAACGAAGGACGGCCTTCATGACCACCTCGATCCTCGCAGCCGTGGCCGAGACGCCCCATGTCGCCTACGACCTGCCGATCCCGCCCATCGGCTTCGGGCTCATCACCTTCTCGATCCTCATGTTCCTGGGCGTCATCACGCTGTCCTGGAGCGGCATCTCGCACCGGCACTGACCCCACCGGCCCCCTCCTCCTTCTCCGCGAGTGATTCCCGTCCGCCCCGCAGACCGCCCGCGCCGCATCGGCGTCATGGGCGGCACGTTCGACCCCATCCACCACGGTCACCTCGTCGCCGCCAGTGAGGCTGCGGCGATGTTCGAGCTGGACGAGGTCGTGTTCGTGCCCACGGGACGTCCGTGGCAGAAGGAGGACCGGCGGGTCTCCGCCGCCGAGGACCGCTACCTCATGACCGTCGTCGCGACGGCCTCGAATCCGCGGTTCACGGTCTCGCGGGTGGACATCGATCGCCCCGGCCCCACGTACACCATCGACACGCTGCGCGACCTGCGGGGGGTCTACGGCGACGCGGCGGAGATGTTCTTCATCACCGGTGCGGACGCGCTCGCGCAGATCCTGTCGTGGAAGGATGTCGACGAGCTGTTCGCCCTGGCGCACTTCGTGGGCGTGTCCCGGCCGGGGCACGAGCTGACCGGGGACGGCCTGCCCACGGGGCGGCTGAGTCTGCTGCAGATCCCCGCCCTTGCGATCTCGTCGACGGACTGCCGCCGGCGTGCGGAGCAGGATCTCCCGGTCTGGTACCTCGTGCCGGACGGGGTGGTCCAGTACATTGCCAAGCACGATCTCTACAGGAGTCACAGTGGCTGAGAAGTTCATGACGCGACGGGAGCGCCGCGAGGCGGAGCGCCGGCAGGCGGACGCCGCGTACGACGCTCAGCAGGCGGCGGAGGCGGAGCCGTCCGAGGATCAGCAGGCCCCCGTGGCCGAGGCCGCGGCTCCTCCCGCCGCACCGCCGCGTCCCACCAGCGCGCCCACCGCCCCCGAGGCCGCCACACCAGCGGAGCCCGCACCAGCGGAGCCCGCACCGGCGGAGCCCGCCGCAGCCCCCGCGTCCACTGCGCCCCCCGGTGCGGATGCACCCCCCACTCCGAGCGCACCTCCGGAGCCCGCCTCGCCTCCCGCCCCGGCCGCTGAGCTGACGGAGCCACCGCACTTCGCGACCCGCGGTGAGCGCAAGCGCTTCCTGCGTGAGAACGATCTGCCGGCGGATATCCCGACGGCGTCGATCCCGATCGTCCTGGCGCAGCGCGCCGCCGGCATCGAGACGGACAGTGCGGACGCCGCGGACGCGGCAGACACCGTCGGATCCTCGGGCCGCGAGTCCACGGACGCAGCACACTCCACGGACACAGCACACTCCACGGGCGCATCGGACTCCACGGATTCAGTGAGCGCTCCGGCCAGTGCGGCCTCCACGGAGTCCGAAGCACCCGCCGCCTCCGTGACCACTTCGACGGCTGCGCAGCAGACGGGGCATTCCGGCAGCCTCTTCGGATCCGACGACCCGGTCACCGTCACCACGGCTCCTTCGGACGAGCCGGCGACCGGCCCCAGCGGTGGTCTGGGGTCCCTCTTCGACACCCCCGCGCAGCCCTCGTCGACCAGCACCACCGGGAGCACCCCCACCACGGGCGGCACTCCGCGGACCGGTGCTGTCAGCACGGGTGCCGGCGCCCCGCAGTTCGATCTGGCCGGCCGCCGAGTGGGCTCCCACGCCACCGGCCCGGACTTCGAGACCAGCTCGACCGCCGTCATCACGCCGTCGGCACTGGGTGACCACGATGCGCCGCTCAAGCGCCGCAGCCCCGTCGTCAAGCCGCCCACGGGCTCGAACATCCGCGTCGTGACGGGCGCGCTGCCCATCGTGACGGAGTCGGATCTCGAGGCGAACCCGCCCACGACCCCCATGTCCGCGATCGACGAGTCCGTGGCCTCCGGATCGCGCGGCACGGACACGTTCCGCACCTCCGAATCGCCGGTCTTCCGCACCTCCCGTCCCGCCGCGGATCCGTGGTCCCGCCTGGGTCAGGAGGACGAGGAGGAGGACTCGGACGAGCTGGAGGAGCCGCCGGCGCGCCCCATGAGCGCCCGATCCGTCACGAACGAGGACGGTTCCGTTCTCGTCGCGGAGCGCAACTCGATGGTTCCCTACATCGTCCTGGGCGTGACGGGCTTCGCCGCGCTCATCCTCGTCATCGTCGCGATCACCCTGCTCTTCTGACCCGTCCCCACCCCGGAAGGAACCCGTGACCGCCACCCCTGAAGCAGTCGCCCTCGCTCGCTCCGCAGCCTTCGCGGCCTCGGAGGCGCTGGGCACCGACATCGTCGCCCTGGACGTGAGCCTCCAACTGGTCCTCACGGACGTGTTCGTCATCGCGTCCGCTCCCAGCGAGCGGCAGGTCCTGTCGATCGTCGACCGGGTGGAGGAGCGTCTCCTGCGGGAGGACGACCAGAAGCCGGTCCGTCGCGAGGGCAAGAGCGGTGGCCGCTGGGTCCTGCTGGACTACGCGGACATCGTCGTGCACGTGTTCGTCGACGAGGACCGCGAGTTCTACGCCCTCGAGCGCCTGTGGAAGGACTGCCCGGTGGTCGACGTCGCCGAGGCCGTGGCCGCCGCCGGTGCCCCCGCCGCACCCCAGGAGGACTGACCGTGGTGAGATCGCTGACGCTGCTGCGGCACGGCCGCACGGAGTACAACGCCGTGGGTCGCTTCCAGGGCCAGGTCGACGTGCCGCTCGACTCCCTGGGCCTGGCCCAGGCCGAGGCCGTCGCCGTACACCTGGCCTCCTCCGCCTCGATCTCTTCGATCGTCGCCTCCGACCTGGCGCGCGCCGCCCAGACCGCGGACGCGGTTGCCCGTGCGACGGGCCTGCCCGTCACCCACGATCAGGCGCTGCGTGAGATCAGCGTGGGGGACTGGGAGGGCTACACCCGTGACGAGGTCGCGCTGAAGTGGCCTCAGGACCTCGAGGCGTGGCTGTCCGGTGCGGATATGCGTCCGCCGGGCGGTGAGAGCCGTGCGGAGTCGTCGCAGCGCGTCCACGACGCCGTGCTGCGGCACGTGGAGGAGGCCGCGGACGACGCGGATCTGCTGGTCGTCGCGCACGGCGCCGTCATCCGCGGTGCGACGGAACTGCTGCTGGGGATGACGGATGCGCCCGGCCACCTGGGCGTCCTCACGAACTGCACGTACGCGCACCTGATCCCCGGTGAGTCGGGCTGGGTGCTGCGGTCGTGGGGCGGCGGCGCCGAGGCCGTGGCCCGGGCCCAGGAGAAGGCCCCGGAGCAGTCCCGGGCCTGATCCAACGGTCCGGACCTGATGCTGCCCTCGCGGACCTGGCACCGCCTCAGTCTCGTCCGTGCGCGTCCCCGGCCAGGGACCGCACCAGCGCGAGCAGCGTGCGCGCGGAATCCTCCCACGTGTGCGCGGCGGCTCGGACAGGTCCCGCCTGCGCGGCCTCCTGCCACCGCACCGGGTCCTCGAGCCTGCGGACCGCGCGGGCGAAGTCCCGGGGATCATCCGGATCGGCGAACTCGGCCGGTCCACCGTCCGCCTGCGTTCCGACAGTCGGCCCCACTCCGGCGTCCGCACCGGTGACCTCCCGGAAGATCGGCATGTCCGTCACGACGACGGGGACGCCCCGCGCCATCGCTTCGACGATCGGCAGGCCGTAGCCCTCCGCCCGCGACGCAGTCACAAGTGCTGTTGAGTGATCGAGCAGCCGGGCGTAGTCCTCATCGCTGATGCCGCGGTGGAACACGACACGGGCCCGGGCCGGTGCGAGAGCCCGCAGCCGGGCCTCCTCCCGGGGTTCGATCCGGGACGCCAGGTGCAGGGTGTAGCCGGGGAGCCAGGCCAGGGACCGGACCAGGGCCTCGGCGTTCTTGTACGGCAGGAAGGCGCCCATGTACGTGAGGGTGCGGGCCGCGTGCCCGTTCCGCCGCTGCGGCGGCTGCGGAACCTCGTCCGCGGCGTTGGAGACGACGGTGACGGGCCGGCGCGTGAGCCGGTGAGCCGCCATGAGATCGCGGGTCGTCCGCGAGACGGTCACGACCGCGTCCGCGCGGTCCAGCAGGAGTCGCTGGGGCCAGTACGCGGTGTGGTAGGCGCGCCACAGACCGCGCAGGGGCAGGGACAGGTCCCGCGGGGGAGTGGGATGGGTGTAGTAGATGAGGTCGTGGAGCGTGAGGATGAGCCGGTAGTCGCGGCCCCATGACCCCATCGTCTGCATGGGCGAGAACACGACGTCCGGGCGCAGCGGGTTGAGCTGACGTGCCAGCAGCGGTTCGCGCGGCGAGGTGGGAGCGGAGACGCGGTGGAGCGGCACGGTCGGCAGCATCGGTATCTGGCGCTCGTCGTGGATGAGCGCCTCGAGGGTGATCGCGTCGTCGTCCGCGGTGAGGTGCGCCAGCGCGGTCAGCAGTCCTGCTCCGTAGCGCGAGATGCCGTCGTGGCGCGGCCAGCGCGTGTATCGGGCGTCGAAGAGGAGCCTCATGCGGCCCCACCCTAGTCGCGTCGACGCCTGCGACGCGCCTGCCGGATCGCTGTCCGGATCCTGAGCGTTTTGCCCGTGTGCGCTGAGTCTCGATAGAGTGGACGCGCTCATGCACCTGCAGCCGTCCAGCAGTGCCGTCGTCCGGGACACCCCGAGACCAGCGCCGGTTCGCTGAGGAGTGTCGCTGACGACCGGAGGAGTTCCCGCTTGCCCTTAGTGCTCACGCTCGGTGTGCTCGCCGCTCTGGTCGTCCTGGTCCCCGTCGCCACGTCCCTGCTGGGACGCGCCTCCGGCTGGCTGCTGGCGGCCGGTTACGTGCTCGCGACCCTCACCTTCCTCCCCGCCGTCACCGCGGCGATCGACGGCGCCCCGCTCGAATGGTCCATCCCGTGGGCGCCCGGACTGGGCCTCCCCGGCGCCGGAGTCGAACTGGCGTTCCGCGCGGACGGGATCGGCGTCGTCTTCACCCTCATCGCACTGGTGATCGGCGCGGTCGTCCTCGCGTACTCGACCGGATACCTGGAGAAGGGCCGCCAGCTGAGCTTCTACTGGCTCATGACGACCTTCACGCTCGCGATGACGGGCCTGGTCCTCACGGACGACCTGCTGGTCCTCTTCGTCTGCTGGGAGGCGACCAGCCTCGCCTCCTTCCTGCTCATCGCCCGGTCCGGCACCGCCGCCCAGGCTCCCTCGATGCGGACGCTGCTGATCACCTTCCTGGGCGGACTGACCCTGCTGACCGGGATCGCCGGGATCATCGTCGTGACCGGCACGACCCGGATCTCCGAGGCACTCACGTCACCGGCGTGGGAGCAGGCAAGCCCGTTCCTCGTCGCGACGCTGGCGGTGCTGGTCGCCGTGTCCGCGATGACGAAGTCCGCGCAGTTCCCGTTCCACTCCTGGCTGCCGGATGCGATGGCCGCCGCGACCCCGGTGAGCGCGTACCTGCACGCCGCCGCGGTCGTGAAGGCGGGCATCTTCCTGCTCATCCGCTTCAGCCCCGCGTTCGCGGACGTGCCCGCGTGGAACGCCCTCCTCATCGTCGCCGGACTGCTCACGACCGCGATCGGCGGCTGGTTCGCGCTCACCCAGTCGGACATCAAGAAGCTCATGGCCTACTCGACCGTGAGCCAGCTGGGCCTCATCACCGCCGCGATCGGGGTGGGGACGGAGATGGCGCTGGTCGCCGCGGTCCTGCACGTCATCGCGCACGCGCTCTTCAAGTCCGGGCTCTTCATGATGGTGGGCGTCATCGACCACGTCGCGCACACCCGCCAGGTGGGATCGATCCCGCAGCTCATCCGCGTCGCCCCCGCCTCGTTCGTCGTGACGGTCCTGGGCAGCGCGTCGATGGCCGGGATTCCGCCGCTGCTGGGCTTCGTGTCGAAGGAGTCCGTGTTCACGGGTCTCCTGGAGGCGCCGGGCGCCGACTGGACCGGATGGGCCGCGCTCGTCGCGGGCGCCGCCGCATCCGTGCTCACGTTCGCCTACTGCGCGAAGCTCGTCTTCGGCGCCTTCGTCGACGGCCCGCCGGCCGCCGGCCGCGATCAGCAGCAGGCTGGCGCTGCGCAGACCAGCCGCGAGAACCCGGTCATGCTCGTCTTCGCCGCGCTGCCCATCCTCGCGTCGATCCCGCTGGCGTTCATGCTTCCGCAGGTGGAGAAGCTGGTCGTCCCCGCCGTGACGGCGGCCCTGCCCGGCACGGACCCCCACCCCCACCTGGCGCTGTGGCACGGTCTCACCCCGGAGCTGCTGGCGACCGCGCTCATCCTCGCCGCCGGCGTGCTCATCATCCTGACCCGGCACCGGGTGTGGCGCTTCTTCGACAGCGCGGTCCTGCCGTTCGACGGCGCGGACGTCATCAACGCGATCGAGCGCCTCCTCATCCGCCCGGCGCGCGCGACGGTGGTCCTCACGGAGCCGATCCGCGCGGCCCGCCACGTGGTCCCCGGTCTGGCGCTGCTGGCCGTCGTCATCCTGGGCGGTGTGGGCGCGATCGTGCAGGGGCCGGGTCTGCCGCAGGCGCAGGACGGACTCAACCGGCCGATCGACGTCGTCGTGCTCGTCCTCACGTCCATCGCGGTGCTCGTCGCCTGCTTCGCCCGTTCGCGCATGACTGCGATCGTCGCACTGTCCGCCGTGGGCATCCTCGCGACGGTCCAGATCATGTCGCTGGGCGCACCGGACGTGACCCTGACCCAGCTGCTGGTCGAGGCGATGACGATCATCATCATGATGCTGGTCCTCCAGAAGCTGCCGCGCACCTTCTGGAAGCACCCGCGCTCGTTCCAGCTCAAGCGGGCGGGCTTCGCGGTGGTCATCGGACTGTCGATGGGAGCCGCGACCTGGGCGATGGCCGGCCGGCGCGAGCGCTCCGACCTCGCGATGTACTACCTGGAGCAGGCGCCGGAGATCTCCGGCGGCTCGAACATCGTCAACACGATCCTCGTCGAGTTCCGCGCACTGGACACGCTGGGCGAGCTCACCGTGCTGGGCATGGCCGGCATCGCGATCGTCGCCGTCATGTCCTCCGTGCGCGACCGGTACATCGACCCGCCCGCGGAGAACGTGCCCGAGGTCCCGCGCACCCCGTACGTGAAGCTGCGGCACCCCACCTCGCAGCGGGCGCTGTTCGTCGCGTGGCCCAACGTCATCCCCGTCCAGATGACGGTCCGCCGCATGGTCCCGATCCTCATCATCACCTCCGCGCTCGTGTTCTGGCGCGGCCACAACGAGCCCGGCGGCGGCTTCATCGCGGCGCTCATCGGCTCTGCGGTCATCGGACTCCTCTACATGTCAACGACCTCCGACCGGGCGATCGGCAAGCCCCAGGCGCCGGTCTTCCTCATCGGCGGCGGTGTCCTGATCGCCGTCCTCACCGGCGCGGTGGGCCTCATCCTCGTGGGGTCGTTCCTGCAGCCACTGCACGGGTACATCCTGGGTCAGCACTTCACGACGTCGATGCTGTTCGACGTGGGCGTCTACATGGCGGTGCTGGGCCTCATCCTCATCAGCTTCAATCTGCTGGGGACCTCCGACTCCGCCTTCACCCCGGCCGGGAACGACGTCCTGTTCGACGGCCGGATGCTGCGCGACGTGGCCGACGAAGTGCCGGAGTCCACCCGCGAGCGCGCAGATGAGATGGTCTACGGCGAACTGTCCGGTCCGATGGAGTCCGTGCGGGGCGAGCGGCCGTCGTGGTGGAGCAGACGCAGGGCGTGGTGGAAGCCCAAGGTCGGAGCGCGCACGGCGACGATGTCGCGCGGACGCGAAGCGAAGGAGGACGGATCATGATCCTCGCAGTGACAGTGGCCGTCCTCGTCACGGGCGGCGTGTACCTCACCCTGCAGCGGTCGATGGTGCGGGCGGTGTTCGGGATGACGATGATCTCGCACGCGGCGAACTTCATGCTGCTGGCCTCGGGCGTCTCCGCGTGGCGCGGTGAGCCGATCGACGGCCGCACGGACGTGGCGCTCGCGGCGGACCCGCTGCCGCAGGCCTTCGTGCTGACCGCGATCGTCATCACGCTGGCCGTGACGATCTTCATGCTCGCGATGGCAGTGTTCGGCCACGACGACGACCAGTACAGGACACCGGAGACGGGGGAGGAGCGCTGATGGACGCACAGACCGTGCGGCCCGTCGAGGCGCCGTTCGACCCCGCCCTCCTCCTGCTGCTCATCGCGGTGCCGCTGGCGGCGGCTGCGCTCAGCACGCTCGTCAAGCATCGCGGCTTCGATCGCACCCTCTTGATCGGCGCACCCACGTTCGTGGGCGCGGCCGCGGTCGTGCTGCTGATCGTGCACCGCGACCACCCGGTCCTGGCGCACTCCGTGGGCGGCTATCTCAACGGGCTGGCGATCCCGTTCGTGTCCGACACGTTCGCCGCCCTCCTGCTGCTGGTCACCAGCATCGCGGCGATCCTGTGCGGGTGGTTCCTCATCGCGACCGGCGAGGACCAGTACCGGTTCGTCCCCGCGCTCATCCTCATGATGCTCACGGGCGTCTACGGCGCGATCCTCACCGGCGACCTCTTCAACATGTTCGTCTTCGTCGAGGTCATGGTGCTGCCGTCGTACGCGCTCGTCGCGGTGACCGGCACGTGGCGCCGCCTGGGCGTGGGCCGCATGTACGTCATCGTCAACCTGCTGACGTCGACGCTGCTGCTGGTGGGGGTGGGCTTCGTCTACGCGACGACCGGCACCGTCAACATCGGAACGCTCGCGAACCTGGAGGAGCTGGACGGATCCGCGCAGCTCGCCCTGGCACTGGTGGTCGTCGCGTTCGTCATCAAGGCGGGCGCGGTCCCGGCCCACACCTGGTTGGTGCGGTCCTACCCCAACACCTCCGCCGGCATGATGGGGTTGTTCTCCGCGCTCCACTCGAAGGTCGCCATCTACGCGATCTTCCGGATCTACGGCACGATCTTCGGCGAGCCGCCGGCGTGGGCGTGGGCGCTGGCGGTCATCGCGGTGCTCTCGATCCTCATCGGTTCGCTGTCCGGAATGGCGGAGGACCGCGTGCGCAACGCGCTCGCGTTCCAGATGACCTCCGGCATGGGCCACATCCTCATCGGTGCGGTCCTGCTCACCACCGTCGCGGTCCAGGCCGGGATCTTCTACACCGTCCACCACATCATCACGATGGCGGGGCTGCTGCTGGTCTTCGGCGCGGTCGAGCAGGTCTACGGCACCGGTCTCTACCGGAAGCTGTCCGGATTGGCCTCGCGTGAGAAGGCGACCGCCGTGCTCGTGGTGCTGGGACTCTTCTCCCTCGTGGGACTGCCTCCGACCTCGGGCCTCTGGGGCAAGGTCGGACTGGTCGTGGGCGCGGCCGCACCGGTCGGGGACGCAGAGGGCACCTCCGTGCTGGGCTGGGTCCTCATCGGCGCGATCGTGCTGGGCTCCGTGCTGAGCCTGTTCGCACTCATCCGCCTGTGGCGGGGGACGTTCTGGGGCGAGCCAATGACCTCGTACCGCCCCGATTCCGCCCTGACCGGCCGCGCGCAACCGACGGATCTGCCTGCGGACGTCCGGATCCCCAAGCGCCTGCTGGCCCCCGGGGCGATCCTCATCGGACTGTCCGTGCTGATCTTCGTGGTCCCGCAGCCGCTCATCGAGATCACGCAGCGGTCCGCGGAGGCCCTCCTGCACGACAGCGACTACATCAGGGCGGTGCTGGGACATGATTGATCCGCTGCGACTCCTGGGGTACTTCCTCTGGATCTTCAAGGAGATCGTCTCCGGGACGCTCTCCATGACGACATCGCTGTTCACCCCGCACGGGTACAGCCGACCCATGATCGTGCAGGTGCCCCTGCGCTGCACGACCGACCTGGAGATCACGATGTTCGCGTCGTCGATCACCATCACGCCCGGGACGCTCGTCGTCGCGATCGCCGCCGGTGACGAGGCGGACGATCCGCCCACCCTGTTCGTGCACGTGCTGTTCGCGGACTCCGAGGCGGACGCCCTGGACGGGCTCTACGACATGGAGACCCGCCTGCTCACCGCGATGCGGAGGCGGCCGCCCAAGCCGGTGGCGGACGCCATCCTGCGGGGCGCGCAGGGCACCCAGGAAGGAGAGACCGCATGAGCATCGTGTTCTGGATCGCGATCTGCCTTTTCGCAGTGGCGATCGCCATCGCGCTGGCCCGGGTGGCGACCGCGAAGGACCTGGGGTCGCGTGCGATCATCGGCGACCTCGTGTACTTCGCTGCTGTGGGCATCCTCACGATGATCGCGATGCTGGTGGACCTCACGATCATGCTCGACGTCATCTTCCTGGCGTCGCTGCTGGGAATCCTCTCGACCATCGCGCTCTCGCGCATCCTCACGAGGGGGTACCGCTGATGCTGATCGTCGACGTGCTGATCGCCGTCTTCGTGCTGACCGGGGCGCTGCTCATGGTGACGAGCGCGCTCGCGATGTTCCGGGCGAAGGACGCCTTGTCGCGGATCAACGTGTTCTCCCCGGCGACGGGCCTGGGGATGCCGCTGGTCCTGCTGGGCTGCTACATCTACACGCTGCAGCACGAGGGGTTCTCCGTCTACCGCCTGCTCATCGCGATCGTGGGTTTCCTGTCGTTCATCATCGTCAGCTCGATCGCGTCGAACACGCTGTCGCGCTCGACGGTGCTGGTCGGATCGCCCGTCCACCGGTATACGCGCCCCAACCGTCTCGTCGAGCCGCTGGTGCCGGTGGACGGCGGCGAGACCGGTGATCCGACCGCGGAGACGGAAACGGCTCACGGGGACGGACCGGCGCAGAGGAGCGTCTGACACGCCCTCCTGTGCGCTCGACCGGGCAACTCGACCGTCTGGTCACCTCGGACGACAGTGTCACCACGTGAACCGTCGGGGCGGATGGCTCAGTCCTGCATGCCTTCCGCGTCCAGCCCAGCTGTGAACTCCTCGATCGCCCCTGCCACGTGGTGGGGGCGTTCGTAGTGGAGGAGGTGTCCCACGCCTCCCAGCTCCTGCAGGTCCACGTCCGCTCCGAGCCCCCGCAGGTCCTCGACGAATCCCCGCGCCGCCGGCAGGGGCGCGATGAGGTCGTCGTCCCCGGCGACCACCAGCAGGGGGTGGGCGGAGTGGGCCAGGCCGGCCGCGGCCTCGGTGACGGTGTGCCGGGTCGAGACCTCGTAGGCCTGTGCGAGGGACGTGCGGTCCGCGTAGTCGGAGAAGTGCCGCGCGTGCTGGTCGTGGATGAAGGCGCGGGTCATACGGTCGCGAGAGGTGGCCATGACCTCGCTCATCGCGCGGACGATGACGGGTTGGGCCAGCAGTGCGGCGCCCGCCGGCTGCGGCAGTGCCCGGCCCGCAGCGTAGTAGAGGCGCGTGAGCTGCGTGAGGAAGCGGGCGGATCCCTCCAACGGCGGCTGGACGATGGGGGAGAGGAGGCCCACGCCGTGGCAGATCGCAGAATCCCGGGCGACCGCATGGGCGACGAGTACCGACCCGAAACTGTGGCCCACCAGGAGGGGCCGCCGTCCGGTCGCGGCCTCGCAGGCGGCGCAGAGGGCGCGGATGAAGGCGGTGAATGCGTCGAGATCCAGGCCACGGGCCGGCGGGGACGTGCGGCCGAATCCGGGCAGGTCCGGGACCCACACGTCGCGGCGGCGCAGGTCATGGGCGATGAGTGCGAGGCCGTGGTGGTCGCCGCGGAAGCCGTGGATGAGGACGACCGGGCGATCGGCGGTGTCCGCGGGCGGGTCCGTCTCCCGTGCCGGCTTCGTCGTGTCCTGTGCCCGGCTCGCCGAGGCCCGGGCCGGGTACCGCCAGACGGCCGGTTCCGGGAACGGGGTCGGGGCGGCCTCCGGGAACGGGGCCGGGTCGTCGGACCGGGGCGGGGCTGCGGCATCGGACGGCGGCGGTGGCCAGGGGAAGTCCGCGCGGGGAGACAGGCGCTCGGCGGGTGGGAACGGCATGCGTCGAGTCTAGGAGACGGGCGGTGCGAGGGCGGTCCGGCCGGGTGCCGCACTCGTTTTGCGCGCGGTCTCGACATGGCCTACTATTATTCGAGTCGCCCAGAGATGGGGGACGATCCGGGGGTATGGCGCAGTTGGTAGCGCGTCTCCATGGCATGGAGAAGGTCAGGGGTTCGAATCCCCTTACCTCCACAGTGCGGAAGCCGGGACATCGATCGATGTCCCGGCTTCTTCCGTCACCGCCCCCGTGCGGCCACTCGCGACACCAGCCCTGCCGGGGCCAGCTGCGAGATGCCCCAGAAGGCGGTGTCGCGCTTGCTCGGCACGGAGACGGCCTTCCCTCGTGCCGCATCGCGCAGACTGCCGGCCGTGAACCGGCTCAGCGCGGTCACGGATTGGATCACCCCGCCCACCGTCTGCCGGCTGGCGGTGCGGGAGCGGCGGGTGGCCTCGGCGCGGATGCTGGACGCGGCCGCACTCACCGCCGCATTCATCCATCTCATCGCCCGACCGCTGGATCCGTCAGCCGTCCAGTGACCCCGTGCCCGGCTCGGGCCGCTCCTGCGGTCGGTCCGCGCCCGGGTCCTGCTGGTCCATCGCGCTCTGGAGGAACTCGCCCAGGTCCAGTCCGGTCGTGGACTTGAGCAGGTCGATCGTCTCGCGCATCCCGGTCGCGATGTTCTTGCTGAGCTTCGCCTCGCCGTCGGAGGACACGACGCTCAACGACTCGATGTTCGAGTACGGCGCGGACACCTCGTGTGCAATCTTGGGCAGCGCCTCGAGGATCTGGGACAGCACGGCGGCCTGGTTGAACTGCTTGTAGGCCTCTGCGGACGCCAGCACGGCCTCGGCCTCCGCCTTGCCCTTCTCCGCGATCGCGCTCGCCTCCGCGGTACCGGACGCCTTGACCGCGTCGGCCTCCGCGCGTCCGCGTTCCGCCACCGCACGCGCCTGCGCCTGCGCGTCGATCTCGAACGCGCGCGCCTTGTTCTCCGACTCCGTCAGCGAGGCCTGGGCCGCCTGCTCGCGCTTGTAGCGCTCCGCATCCGCGCGCCGCTCCGCCTCGTACTGCTGGGCGTCGGCCGGCTTGCGGACCTCTGCGATGAGTTCGCGCTCGCGCAGTTCGTTCTTCTGATCCGCGATCTTCTGCGCTTCTGCGAGGATCCGCTGCTCCTGCTCGCGCTTCGCCAGTTCCTCTGCGGCCTCCGCGGCGGCTCGCTGGATCGCGGTCTCGCGCTGGATCTCCGCGTTCCGCAGGTCGAGGGCCTTCTGCGACTCCGCGACCTGCTGGCGGTCGCGGTTCTCCGCCTCCGTCGATTCGCGCATCGACTCCGACTCCGCGATGCGGGCCTTCTTCGCGACGAGTGCGGCCTCCGGACGGCCCAGGTCGCGCAGGTAGTCGCTGTCGTCCTCGACGGAGATGATCTGGAACGTGTCGATGACGAGGCCCTGGTTGTTCATCGACCCGGCCGCGTCGTCCTGCACCTGCGAGGCGAAGCTGGCACGATCCCGCAGGACCTGTTCGACGGACAGCGTGCCCACGACGGCGCGCAGGGTTCCGGAGAGGATCTCCTGGCAGTACGACTCGATGCTGTCCTGCTGGTCGAGGAAGCGTTGGGCGGCCTTGCGGATGTCGCCCATCTGCTCGCCCACCTTGATCTGGGCGACGCCCTTGAGGCGCAGGAAGATGCCGTTGAGCGAGTAGCCCTCGACCTCGACCTGGATCTGGCGGGAGCTGAGGGAGAGCACGTGCGCGCGGTCGAAGAGGGGGCGGACGATCGCGCGGCCGCCCACGACGATGCGGGCCCCGGCCTCCAGATCGATGTCGCCCTTCTTCGCCGGGGCGCGACCCGTGATGACGAGCGCCTCATTGGGGGCTGCGACCCGGTAGGCCCGGATGAACGTGATGAAGGCGATGAGCCCGATGATGAGGAGTGCCAGGATGACACCGGAGATGACGAGGAATTGCACGGTGGCCCCTTCGTGGGAGTGGAGTGTCCTCCGAGCCTATCCGGCGGAGCCTCGCCGCCCCCAGGGATTCCGGTGCAGAATGGCCACATGACGACTCCCGCGTCCCCCGCACACCCCGAGTCCCACCCGCACCCCACCTGCGCGACCGAGTGCCCGCCGTCGGACGAGTCGTTCGCCGGCTCGCTCATGCTCGACGTCGCGGCCGGCCTGGACGACGAGGACATGCTGCGCGAGCGGATCTCCGATCTCGTGACGACGGGGGAGTTCCCCGAGGTTCACCCGGACGAGCCCGAGCCCACGCTGGCGGAGGCCTACGACCGGCTGGAGCAGACCATCCGCCTGCACGATGCGACGGTCACCGAGGTGTCGGACGACCTCGTCGCACTCACGACCGCGATCCACAGCCTGGGTCAGGAGTCCGGGATCGTCACGTCCTTCTCCGGATTCGATGCGCAGGAGGCCGCGAACGACGCGTACGCCGCAGCGGTCGAGATGCAGGGCGACGGGCACACGGTGCGCGGCTACCTCTGGGTGCACCAGCAGGACCTCCAACGGGTGGTGCTGACGGGGACCCTGCTGATGGGTTTCGGCGCGATGTCCGGTGAGGACGCCGACGGCGTCGAGATCGCGCGGACCGCCGTCCCCGTCCTGCGCGCCGCGGGACTCGCCGTCGAGTGGGACGGCACTGCGGGCAGCCGGATCGTCCTGCACCCGTTCGAGTGGTCCATGCCCTTCCGCGATCCGGAGGAGTGACGGGGCGGGACCACCCGCCCCGTCAGCGACTCACCCGATGTCCCGGCCCTCGTCCGTCCCGGAGGCCGATGACGACCCCGACACCGGTGACGTCCCCGTGGCCGGTGACGACCCTGACCCGCTCGACGGCGTCACGTCCTCGACCGGCCTGCGGGCCGCGCGCAGCGACGGGCGGACGGCCTCGACGTCCTCGCCGGACTCCTCGACCGTGCGCACGGGTCCGGTGACGGTCTGCGCCGGTGGGGGAGTGAGGACGGAGTCGAACGCGTGCTCGCCCGAGTACTCGAGGAACGACAGGTGGGTCTCGTAGCGGTCCAGCACGTCGTCGATGATCTGCTGCCGGTTCAGGCCCAGGAGGTCGTAGCCCTCTGAACCGGTGTGCGTGAAGACCTCGATCCGGTAGTAGACGTCGTCGCCGCGGGCCGCGCTGCGCGCACCGTACGTGGGGACGCGGTACGCGACGGCCGTGACCTGGTAGAGGAAGCTGCGGTGTTCTCCCATGTCGACCCGCAGCACGGAGTCCGTCAGTCCCGTCTCCTCGTTGGTCTCATGGATGAGTGCGACCGGGCCGCCCTGCGTGCGGAACTCGGCTGCGACGGCCTCGAGCGCGGGCTGGGCGACCTCCGTGAGGAACCGCCCCGCGGACTTGGCGGAGGGGAACGAGCGCATCCGGGCCAGCCTCTGCCGCCACGTCTTCTCCGGCGCCGGACCGCCGTGCACCGCCAGACCGCGGTGACGGCGGGCGCGTCCCTCGCGCTCCGCCCGCTCCATCCGCAGCACCTTCGAGAACGATGCCATGACGAGGTAGGCGATGACCGTGACGGGAAGTGCGAAGATGAGCGTCGCGTACTCCATCGTCGTGACGCCGTCGGCCACCAGCATCGCGATCGTGAGCAGGGCGGTGAGGACCGCTCAGAAGGTCCGCAGCCACTTCGCGCCGTCGTCCGCAGGGTCCGGGATGCTCGAGGAGAAGTTCGACATGACCATCGCACCCGAGTTCGCACTGGTCAGGTAGAACAGCAGCCCGGACAGGGTCGCCAGGCCGAGGAGGAACGCGGCGCCCGGGAACTGCTCGAGGAGCGCGTACAAACCGCTCTCCGGCGAGTCGATCGCCAGCTGCGCGGACTCGGTGTCGCCGGCGAACACGCGCGCCAGGGCGGAGTTGCCGAAGATCGACACGATGATGAAGTCGCACAGGACGGGTGCCGTTGTTCTCGACCAGCGCGTTCAGCAGGAACGCGGTCTGGCCGGTCACCAGGATGTAGACCATCATCGCGGCCGTGCTCCAGAGGTTGGCCTCGGAGATGATGCGGATGCCCTTGTCGACGCCGGACGTGCACGCGGCGATCGTCATGACGACCGCGACGACGACAAGCGCGATCTGCAGGCCCAGACCCTGCGGGAGCCCGAAGAGCCAGGAGAATCCCACGTTCAGCAGGACGACGCCGATCCCCATCGACGTCGCGACGCCGAACACGGTGCCCACGAGCGCGACGATGTCGATGACGTCGCCGGTCGCGCCCCGCACGCGCATGCCCAGCAGTGATCGGGTCCCAGCCGGACGCTGCCCTCCTTCGACAGCGCGACCCACAGGACGAAGAGGATGACGGCGGTGATGGTGACGACGTAGAACCAGCCCAGGTTCTCCGCGATCCAGTCGACGGCGGCCTTCATGGTCGTCTGCGCGGTGTCCGGCGTGAGCATCGCCCACAGGGAGAGGGCCACGATGACGAGCGAAGCGGTGAGGAAGACGCGCCAGTCGACCCGCGGTCCCGCGTGCTGCGCCAGGTCCGTCCGACCGCGCTGCATCTCCTCGCTGGAGATCGGAGGCCGATCAGCCGTCTCGTTCTGACGTCGGGACGGGCTCCTGTCCGTGCCGCTGAAACGTTCGCGCTCGACCACGGGCCGCTTCTGCTGATCGTCGACCTCATCCATGCAGAGGATGACCACCTTTCATCGGAGGGCTGCGCCCCCGGATTCGCGGTGGGCACACGAAAAGGCGCCGATATGCAACGGCGCCTCCAATGCCGTACAGCCGTCCGAATAATATTCGAGCAGAAGGGCGGGATTCAGCAGTGTGAGACTCGTGACCATCGGCTCCGTCCGGCCATCCCCTGGCTCAGACCATCCCGACCGTCACACCAGTGAGGCTCCCAGCCACAGGCCCGCGGCCGCGGCCGCCGTGCCGGTCACCAGCACCCCCGCCGCCGAGGCCGCAGCCCACCCCCAGCGTCGCTCCCGCACCAGCTGGACGGCTTCGACCGAGGCCGTCGAGAAGGTCGTGTACCCACCCAGGAACCCGGTCCCCGCGACGACGGCCCAGCCGGGCTGGTCCGCCGCGGCGGACGACAGGACGGCGGAGCCGAGCGCGATCCCCACGACGAGGCCCAGCAGCAGCGAGCCGCTCACGTTGATGACGGCGGTCGACCACGGGAAGGTCCGCCCGGGGAAACGGGCACGGATGAGTGCGTCCAGGCCGTACCGGCACACGGCCCCCAGACCGCCGGCCACTCCCACGAGGACGAGCAGCAGCGGGCTCACGGCCGGCCTCTCGGCGCCTCATCGGACTCGTCCTCCCGCCGGACGACAGACGTCTGTCCGGCTCCTCGCGACAGCCGCGCACTGAGCGCGATGCCGGCTCCTGCTGCCACGAGTCCCAGCAGCACGGTGGCGAGCGCGTAGACCGCGGCCGCGGCGGGGAACCCGACCCGCAGCAGCTGGGCCGTGGTCACGGTCAGGGCGCTGTACGTCGTGAACCCGCCCAGGGCGCCCGTGCCCAGCAGGAGGCGCAGGCGGGTGCGGGAGGGGAGGGGGCCTCGGCGAGCGAGGTGCTCCAGAAGGACCCCCAGCAGCAGCGATCCCACGACGTTGATCGCGAACGTGTGCAGGGGGAACTCGTGCAGAGTGGCGCCCGCAGGCAGGAAGTCGCCCCAGGTCGCGGAGCCGACGGGTGCCAGGCCCGGGTCGTTCAGTGCGACGTCTCCCACCGCACCGTCGACGGCGGCGCGCACGGTCGTGCCCACTGCACCGCCCACGAAGACGAGAGCGATCGCTCTGACTGTGAGGCCGGAGGGGTTCTGCACGGATCCGGTACCGCTCACCGCGGGTCCTCACGGGTCCGACCGGGACCCGTCACGTGCGTGGCGGAGGCTGCGGCACTCCTGCCGGGCCACCTGCCGCTCATGACGATCGACCTGCGCCGGACGGTTCACCCGTGCCAGGCTGTCCCGTCTGCCGCACGATGCGGAGACCCCGATACCGGTTGAGGGCGGCCGCGATCTCCTGGATGCGGGGCCGTGCCAGGTGTCCGGGGTGGCCGCGGTGGTGGGAGAGGCCCTCGAGCCCGTCTGCGTCCAGCCGCCGTCCCAGCCGGGCGAGGGCCTCCGCGACGCTGAGTCCAGGATCCTGGGCGAAATCGTCCGCGAGACGCTCGAGCGCATGGGCGATCGCCTGGGTCTGCGCGGGATCGACGAGCTGAAGGACGGCGGTGAGGTCGATGTCCTCCCGGCCGTACTGGATCGTGGTGCGGCCGCGGGCGCGCGCGAACTTCCGCTTGTCCGCCGGCCGCAGCGAGTCGGTGGACGGCACACGGGCGGCGGGCGCGGAGAAGACAGGAGCGGTGCCGGCCTGGGCGGCTTCTGAGGCGAACCCATCCGCGGGGGGCGTGGGGGCCTCGGCGGCGATCGCGTGAGCCTGCTCCGTCACGTCCCGGGGGACGTACGAGTCCAGGGCGAGGACGTGGTCCGCGACGTCGAAGAAGGCTCCGGAGCCGCCGGCGACCAGGATCGTCGAGACGCCGCGCTCCTCGTAGAGGGCACGGACCCGGTCGACGAACGGGGTGATCGGCTCGCGGTGGGCGGGCACCAGCTGGCGCATGCGGGCGTCGCGGATCATGAAGTTCGTCGCAGAGGTGTCCTCGTCGATGAGGAGCGCGGTGGCGCCTGCATCCACGGACTCGACGAGGGTCGCCGCCTGCGAGGTCGATCCGCTGGCGTTCGTCGTGGTGAACGCGCGCGTGTCCGTGCCCGACGGCAGGCCGCTGATGAACGGCGCGATGTCGACCGAGGCGACCGATCGTCCGTCCTCCGCACGGATCGCGGTGGCGTCCGGGCGGGTGAGGACCCACTCGCGGCCGTCACCGGCGATGTGCGGGTAGACGCCGCGCTCGATCGCCCGCAGCAGTGTGGACTTGCCGTGGTAGCCGCCGCCCACGATGAGGGTGACGCCCTCCGGGACGCCCATGCCCTCGACCCTCCGGCCGCTGGGCAGGTCGAAGGCGACGCGCCGGGAGTCCGGGGAGCGGAACGGTACCGCATCCGGGCCCAGAGGACGATCCGAGTCCCCGGACCGGCGGGGCAGGATCGCACCGTCGCCCACGAACGCGACGAGGCCGCGTGCAGCCAGCTGCTCCTGGAGCGCCAGTTGGTCCCGGTACTGGACGACCTGGGCGCGAAGGTCCCCCATGTCCAGATCGAGCAGGGCCTCCTCGACGATCCCGGGCAGGGTGTCGGTGAGGATCTGGGCCGCCTGGTGGCCGCGGATCCTGCGCCCGGAGGCCGGCAGGTCCACGGTGATGCGAGCCTCCACCTGACCCTCGGGGGATCCGTCTGCGGGGAAGACCACGCTGGTCCGCTCGAGGATCTGCTGACCCGGGGTGCCGATCGCCACGGGCGGCGGCTGGTCGCGGTCGGCACGGCGGGGGCTCCTGCGGCCGCCGCCGGAGTGCGACCGCGCCGCGGCGGCGAACGCCCGGGCCAGGTGGTCCCCGGCGGCGATGCGTCCTGCGTGGTCGGCGACGAGGTCGTCGGGGATGCCGGTGCGCGACCGGTCGACGCTCACGCGCATGAGCGAGGGCGGCGCGAAGGGATCGACCTGCACGCGGTCGACCGTCAACCGGCACACCCCCAGATCGTGCGTGCCGACGATCCGCTTGTAGTCGCCGTAGCCGCGACCGTCCAATGAGTGCAGCGTCTGTGCCAGATCCATGGCCGCGACGTTACCGCGTGGGCAGTTCCGCATGCACGGTGAACCCGCCGTCGGGTCGCGGTCCCGCCTCGTTGGTCCCGCCTCGACGGTCCCGCCCAGCGCGCCCACCCGCTCACGGATCCCTGCCAGACCCTGCCCGGCACCCGGGGCGACGGGCAGCGGGGAGTCGGGGTCGGCCGCCCGTGCGGGCGGAGGGGGGCGGGATTCGAGATCCGCTCCGGTCACGGTGCCCGGCTCGGGTTCGACGTCTGCGCCCGGCCCGGCCTTGCGGACGCCTCCGGCCGTGTCGAGGTCGTCCGGCCGGATGGCGCATGTGATGTGCGCCCCGGAGCTGCGGGTGGAGTCCACGAGCGTCCGGACGTCCGCGAGGGTGGGCTGTGGGGCGAGCGGCGCCTCGTCGCATCCGCGCAGGATGGCGAGCAGTCCGCGCATCTCACTGAATGCTCGGCGCGAGGAGTCCGCGATCGAGGCGAACTCCTCGCCCGTCCGGGGGTCGACGTTCGGCAGGCGGTACTCCGCGGTCGTCGCCTGCACGCTGATGACGGACATGCTGTGGGCGACGACGTCGTGGAGCTCCTGCGCGATGCGGTTGCGCTCCTGCAGCTCGCGCTGCGCGATCGCACGCAGATCGTCGTCGCGGCGTACGAATCGGGGCTGGTGAGCGCGTCGGGTCGTCGCGACTGACGACGTGCGCGAGCTGTTGGCCTGCGGCTGACGCAGGTTCGACCGCGGGGACTGCCCCGGTGTTCCGATCGACCTGTCTGACCAGCGACTGTGTGTTCTCCTCAGCCGTGTCCGTGCCGTGTTCTATTGTGAGGGTCATCGAATAGAATGAGAGCTTGCGATCGAATCATTCGATTGCGACCGCGTGATCGGCTGATTCTGCTGCTCAGGACGACCGGAAGGAGGTGGGACGCGATGACAACCACGGCGACACGACGTGAGGTGCCGGGGACGGTGCTGTACGAGACGGCTGAGGACGTCCGCGTCGCGCTCGCCGCCCTCCGCATCCCGGAGCCGGTGGACCTTCTGGCTGAGTGGGCCGCAACCAGCGAGGGGGCGGTCGGCTCGCACGGTGTCGACGTCGATGTCGACGCGGATCTGCCGCTGCCTGCACACTGCCTGACCCAGTGGTCTGCTGCGCATGGGCTGACCGATCGCCTGCGCGCGATCGACATGCTGCACCATGCCCGGCTGGGACTCTCGCGGGTGCTGCGTGATGACGCGTCGGTGCGGCGGCTGGGGGTCATCCTCCGCCGGGGTGCACTGTGCCAGACGGAAGACGACGCGGATGCGTGCACTGGGGACGATGAGAACGCGTTCGGCGAGCGCGAGCCGGATTCCGTTCCGCCCATGGAACAGGTCGAGACCCTCGTCAGGCCCGAGGACCACCTGTCGTTCAACGCGACGCTGAAGTCGCGGTTGGGAACGGCGCGGCGGGAGACCGGGCGGGCCCTGGCGGCATTCCTGGGAACGCCGCGTCTTCTCGAGTGCGCGGTCGAGGGAAGCATCCGCTTCAACAAGGTGGAGCGTCTCCTCACTCGCGTCATCGCAGCGCGTCTGACGGTGCGCCAGATGAACGGAGTCGACGAGTTCGCGGCACAGCTGGATCCGTCGCGGTCGCTGGATCAGTTCGACAAGAAGGTCCGTGAGTTCATCCACACCTTCATCGAGCTGCCCGCGCCCACACAGGAGTCGATCGCGGCTCTGCGCGGCGTCGAGTTCCAGAAGTACCCCGATGGGTGGGGTGAGCTGCGCGCCTTCGGCCCGGCCGTCGACCTGGAGGCTCTGTACCAGCGAGTCCGGGCCACGAGCCGGGCGATCGCCCGCAATGAGCTCGAGGCGCTCACCGTGACGAGTGTCGAGGGCGAGGGCCCGATAGACGCGGGTGGCCGTGGCGCGAATTCTGCAGTCGTCGGTTCTCAGCACGATGCGCTGCTGAGCGTCGACGAGCGCCGGATCGGCCACCTCATGTTCGACACCCTCTCGGGTGCTGTGCCGCAGACGGAGGTGCGCGTCGTCCGTGCGAGCGGTGCCCCCGCAGTCCGCACGACTGACACCGACCCATACGCTCGCGGCGTGGAGGTCCGCGAGACGAACGCGGGAACTCACGAGGCGGACGCCGGGCGTCACGAGGCGGATGCCGGCATTCTCGAGACGGACGAGTTCGTTGTGACGGTTGCCTGCCCCACCTCGGGCACCTGGCTGCGCCGCCAGGCGGCGGTGACAGTGACGATGTCGCTCGCGACTCTGACCGGACTGGGTGACGACCCGGCGACCCTGGGCCTGTCGACGCCGCTGCCGGCCCAGCACGCCCGCCGCGTCGCCGCCCACTCGACGGTGTGGCGGAGGATGCTCTTCGACCCGGTGACGGGAGCCGTGAAGGACGAGGCGACGCGCAATTACAGGCCGACGGCGTCGATGCGGCGCGCCGTCGAGCAGAAGTGGCGCACCTGCACGGCTCCGGGCTGCACCCGGAATGCGGAGAGATGCGAGATCGACCACTGCGAACCGTTCCTCCACGAGGATCCCGGGCGTGGCGGTCGCACCCACCCGGACAACCTCATACCGCTGTGCGTCCTCCACCATCAGTTGAAGACTGAAGGAGTGATCCGTCTCCGCAGGGCCGGGCCGAATGAGGTCGAATGGGTGCTGCCGTTGGGCGTCGTCACGCGCACCCGTGCGCCCAGTGCCGTCACGGACGGCCGGCGCGACAGTCTCCTCATGGAGCTGTTGGGCGTTCGCCTGCGCTCGCCCCATTTCGACGGGACGATCGTGCAGGAGGTGCTCCGGGACGGTGAGCCGGTGCCGGTGGTCGACCACGTCGACGGGCACCGGGGCCGCTGGGTGGTGTCGCTCGCCGGCCAGGATCGGGATTGCGAGAGTGCGTCGTCCGGAGATTCGACGGCCTCGGTGGAGGAGGCCGCCGACTCGACCGGTGAGACTGCGGCACCGGCGGACGATGGGAAGCGTCGAAGGGGCGACCCGATGGAGGACGACCCACCGCCGTTCTGATTGACCCACCGCCGTTCTGACGGACCCGGGCTGCTCGGTGCACGGGGCTGGACGAGGTCGACCCGTGGTCTGTGGACGGCAACCGGATCGAATGAGCGGACACCTCTAGGCTGGTGGCCATGGTGGATGAGCACAGCGCGGCGGGACGATTCAGCGATGGCCTGAAGGTGTTCGAGGACGGGGGAGACCTGCCCGAGCTGCCTCCGTGGGAGCCGGACGACGAACCTGGGCTGACCGAGTACGACCTGGGACTCACCGACCATGACCATAATTCCACCGATCACGCGCACAGCGGGGGTGCCCACCAGCACAACGGAGGGGTCCAGGCGCAGAGCGATGGTGACCACGGCCTCGGGAGCAGCGCGGCTGATCCGGACGGTCTTGATGCGTTCGGTTCGGATAGTGCGGTGGAAGGTCGCGGCACGGTCGGCTCCGGCGGCACGGTCTCTTATTCGACGCCGCTCGAGGTGCTGTCCCGAGTCTTCGGCTACGACGAGTTCCGCGGGGACCAGGCGGCGATCATCGACCAGGTCTCCGGGGGCGGAGACGCGATCGTCCTCATGCCCACGGGTGGCGGGAAGTCGCTGTGCTATCAGATCCCGGCGATCCTGCGCGAGGGCACGGGCATCATCGTGTCGCCCCTCATCGCGCTCATGGCCGACCAGGTCGCGGCGCTCGAGGCGGTGGGGATCCGTGCCGCGTACCTCAACTCGACGCTGGACCCGCAGGAGGCGCAGGTGGTGGAGCAGCAGCTGCTCGCCGGCGACCTCGACCTGCTGTACCTGGCACCGGAGCGGCTGGTCCTGCCGCGGACCCTGGACCTGCTGCGGCGGGCCAGACTCTCACTCCTCGCGATCGATGAGGCGCACTGCGTCTCGCAGTGGGGGCACGACTTCCGGCCGGACTACCTGGATCTGGCGGTGCTGGCCGATGCGTTCCCCGGCGTGCCGCGTATCGCACTGACCGCGACGGCGACGCGCGAGACGCACCGGGAGATCACCGAGCGACTCCGCATGGAGGATGCCCGGCACTTCGTCTCCAGCTTCGACCGGCCCAACATCCAGTACCGGATCGACCCGAAGGACCGGCCGCGCGACCAGCTGCTGCGCCTGATCCGAGCCGAGCATGAAGGCGATGCGGGCATCGTCTACTGCCTGTCGCGCAAGAGCGTCGAGGCGACTGCCGCATGGCTGTCCGACCGCGGCATCACCGCGCTTCCGTACCATGCGGGACTCGACGCCCGCGTGCGTGCGGCGCATCAGGAGCGCTTCCTGCGGGAGGAGGGCATCGTCATCGTCGCGACGATCGCGTTCGGGATGGGGATCGACAAGCCGGACGTGCGCTTCGTCGCGCACCTCGACCTGCCCAAGAGCATCGAGGGCTACTACCAGGAGACCGGCCGCGCGGGACGCGACGGCCTCCCGTCGACCGCATGGATGGCCTACGGTCTGGGCGACCTCGTGAACCTCCGTCGCTTCATCGACGGCGGCGAGGGCTCCGATCAGTTCAAGCGCAATGCGCGCGCCCACCTCGATGCGATGCTCGCCCTCTGCGAGACCGTCACCTGCCGGCGCGTGCAGCTGCTGCGCTACTTCGGACAGGATTCCGAGCCCTGCGGCAACTGCGACACGTGCCTGACCCCACCGGTCACGTGGGACGCGACCGTCCCGGCGCAGAAGCTGCTGTCGACGATCATCCGACTGGACCGCGAGCGCGGGGAGCGGTTCGGGTCCGGACGCGTCTTCGATGTCCTGCTGGGGCGGGAGACCGACCGCACCGCGCAGTCGCACCACGACGAGCTGACGGTGTGGGGGATCGGACAGGATCTCAGCGAGAAGCAGTGGAGGACGATCCTCCGACAGCTGCTGGCCCGCGGAATCGTCGAAGCCGTGGGGGAGTACGGAGTCCTGGCGCTGGGCGCAGAGGCCGGCCCGGTCCTGCGCGGGGAGACGACCGTCGAACTGGCGGAGGACCGCACGACGGTGACCACGGCCTCGGGCAGGTCGTCGGGCGGACGCTCGGGCGGGTCGCGATCGAGGGCGGCGGACACTCTGGAGACCGGCGATCGCGAGGTGTTCGAAGCCCTGCGGGCGTGGCGGACCACCGTGGCGAAGGAGAAGCAGATCCCGCCGTACATGGTGTTCTCCGACGCGACGCTCGTGGGCATCGTCGAGACGAAGCCCACGTCGATCGGCCAGCTCGGCACGGTCAGCGGCGTGGGCGCGAAGAAGCTCGCGGAGTACGGCGAGGCGGTGCTGGCGGTGCTGTCCGGGGAGGACGTGGGAGCATAGACGTCCCCCACGGGCATCCCGGTCTCGACCAGGCCCTCAGCTCGACGGCAGACTGTGGGCCACGGTCACGCGCGTCAGGTCTGCGTTCGCCGCCGTGCACCCCGCGTGAGGAACTCCGCGAAGACGACCGCGGCGACGAAGAAGGGCAGAGCCATGACTGCGTTCCCCATTGTCGCGAACAGGTACAGGCCGCCGCCGAACACGAAGGCCAGGCCCACGTTGACGAGCATGGTGCAGATGGCGGGCAGCACGAGGGCGACCGGCAGCGCGGTGCACCAGGCAGCGCGCGGCGCCCGGCGAACGACCAGCCAGGCCACGACCCACGACGCGGCGGACAGGAGCCCCAGCACTGCGGAGCCGGCCGTCGAGATCGTCCCCACCAGCTCGGGGCCCGCGGCTCCCACCATCTGCTGAATCACCAGGTGCAGCACGAACTGCCCGACGTAGACGACAACCGTGCTCGCTGCCAGGATCCCCGCAGCGATACCTCTGCGTGCCCATGTCGCACTTCGCACCACCAGCACACCGGTGATGCCGATCAGTCGCGCGACGACGCCCAGTCCGACCGAGAAGACAGTGAACCCCACCGAGACGGGGTCAGCCAGACCTGTGACGTTGAAGACCGGAATGAGAATCGCGGGAATGGGGAGGAGTGCGAATCCGCCCAGGAGGAGGACGAGCGCGAGCGCTCCGGGACCGGCGGATCCGTGAGCTCCAGGCGAAGGCCCGCCGGTGCCCGTATGCGGACTGGTCTGCGGGCCGTACTGCTGAGACTCACCGTACGTCTGGAAGACCTGCCCCGGCGGCGGGATCGGCGGCTGGCTCATGCGAGGACTCTGTTCGTTCCGTTGTGTGCACAGTCCATCGTTCCCTCGCCGGGGCAGGGCAGTCGTCAGCTGTCTGCCATCACCCCGTGAAGAGGCCGATGAGGTTGTCGACCGCGAGGTAGCCGAACAGGCCCACGCACAGCACCAGCATGACGTTCGTGAACCAGCCGTTGCGCCACTCGTACGGCACCCGCTTCGTGTTGAGGAGGCCCAGGAGCGTGAGCGCGAGGAACGGCATGAAGAGTGCGCCCAGCACGCCGTACGCCAGCACGAGACCGGTGGGCTGTCCCAGGAACAGCAGCAGCATGGGCGGGAACGTCAGCCACACGAGGTACCACTTGAAGTACTTGCCGCCGTTCAGACGGTCCGGGTGCTCCTCGGGGAGATTGCGGACGTGGCCCATGAAGTCCGCGAACATGAGCGAGACGCCGTTCCACACGCCGATGACGGACGACACCGCGGCCGCGAAGAAGCCGACCAGGAACATGTTGCCCCAGAAGCCGCTGTACTCCTCGCCCAGGATGCGGGCAAGGTCGATGAGGGCGTTGTCGCCGGAGGCCAGCGCGATGTTCGCGGTGTACAGCAGCTCCGCGCCGATGATGAGGACAGAGACGACGAACAGGCCGGTGATCGTGTACGCGATCGTGTTGTCGATCTGCATGACGCGCATCCACTTGGGCGCGTACCAGCCCTTCTCGCGCAGCCAGTAGCCGTACGCGGCGAGCGTGATCGTGCCGCCCACGCCGCCGGCCATGGCCAGAACGTAGATGATGTTGACGTTCTCTCCGCCGTCACCGGTGAAGGTGGGGATGAGGCCGCTCAGGATCTTGGGGATCTCCGGCGCGGTCATGATCGCCGTGGCGATGACGATGATGAACATGACGAGCACGAAGAAGGTCATGATCTTTTCGATGACCGTGTACCTGTTCGCCCACACCAGGGCGAACACCGCGACGGCGATGACGATCGCGATCGGGGTGATCCAGGCCGCGTCCAGATCGAACATCGTGATGATCGGCAGCGCGGACGACGTCGTCGCCGACGCCGCGTACACGACGCCCCAGATGACGATGTACGGACCGAAGTACCACGAGGTCCACTTGCCCAGGCTGCGCCAGCCCACGAAGATCGAGCGACCCGTGGCCAGCGAGTAGCGACCCGCGCCCTCGACCAGGACGATCTTGAGGACGGCGCCCAGCACCGCGGCCCACAGGAGCGCGTAGCCGTAGTTCGAGCCGGCGACCAGGGTGGCGACGAGGTCGGCGGCCCCCACACCGGTGCCGGCGGCGACCAGGCCGGGGCCCACGATCCGCTTGGCCTTGACGGGGACCTGCTCCCCGCGCAGCTGGCGCTTGCTGACCTTCGCGCCCGAGGCGCCTGCGCCCGACGCGCCGCCCGCTGAAGTCGATTCGGACATCGACGTACTCCCTACTCGAAATGAGCCGGAAGCGGCACGCCCCGCGCGCCATCGGACTGACTCCGACGGGTCCGGATCCGCATGCGCTCATGCTCCGACGGGGGACGGCGGCTCCCGGCTGCCTAGTGAATTCCGGTCAACTGTAGATCCATGATCCTCTCAGGAGAAATTGTGCCGGTTCTATGCATCGACCGGTCTCACGCCACCGTGAGCTCACACCACCGTGAGCTCTCTGCGGAGTGTCCCGCCGGCGAACCGGTCCAGGCCCAGCCCGCTCACGTCGACGAACGGCGTCCGCCCGGTCACCAGGTCCCTCACGACCTCGCCCACCGCCGGCCCCTGCAGGAATCCGTGGCCGGAGAACCCGCACGCGTAGTGGAACCCCGCGACCTCCCGAGCGCTCCCGATGAGCGCGTTGTGGTCCGGTGTCACCTCGTAGAGACCGGCCCAGCCCGCCCGCACCTCGGCCTCGCCCAGCTGCGGGGCGCGCCGCTCGATGAGGTCGCCCAGGTGCTCCAGCCAGGCGGGATCGGTCCGCAGGTCGTACTCCCACGTGTCCTGCACCTCAGGCGCTCCCATGAGCAGCCCCGACCCCTCCGAATGGAAGTAGAACGACGTGGAGAAGTCGATCGTGAACGGCATCGCGCGGGCGTCGAAGTCGACCGGTTCGGTCACGACGACGTGCCGCTTGAGCGGCCGGATCGGCAGGTCGATCCCCGCCATCGTCCCGATCGCGGGCGACCACACCCCGGCTGCGCAGACGACGTGGGAGGTCTCGACCCGCACCTCGCGCTCGCGCTGCGCGCCGCCGCCGAGGCCGCTGCGGGCGACCGTGACCGCCCGCACCCGGCCGTTCGCGACCTCGATGTCCGTGGCCTCCGCGCGGGTCCAGACGACGGCACCGGCGCGCCGCGACTCGTGGGCGTAGGCACCTACCGCGGCTTCGGGCGTGCAGTGGGCGTCCGCGGGGTTGAAGACGGCGGCGACCAGTCCGTCGGGTGAGACGACGGGGGACAGGGCCACGGCCTCGGCGACGGTGAGGATCCGGGTGGGCAGCCCCAGCTCGTTCTGCAGGGCGACGTCCCGCTCGAAGCGGGCCAGATCCGCCTCGTCGCTCAGGAGGAAGAGGTAACCGGTCCGCAGCAGGTCGAGGGCGTGGTGCCGCTCCTCCTGCATCCGCACGTACGACTCGAGGCTGCGGGCGCCCAGCAGGATGTTCGCCTCGTCGGAGAACTGGCTGCGGAGGCCGCCCGCCGCCTTCGACGTCGACCCGCACCCCAGCTCGCCGCGCTCCACGACGAGGACCCGCAGCCCCGCACGTGACAACTCGTAGGCGCTGGTGAGCCCCATGATCCCGCCGCCGACCACGACGACGTCGAACCCCTGCACGTCGGTCATCCCATCCCCTCACCCGTCAGCCCCATCGCGGACTGTGAAGCGGTACACCCTCGTGTCCCCAGTCTGGACCGGGGGCACGAGGGTGCACAAGGGGATGTCAGGCGAGCGTCACGTCGCGGTGAGCGAGGGGAACCAGGTCGCCAGCTCCGGCACGAAGACCATGAGGACGAGGAGGCCGAACTCGATCGCGAGGTACGGCAGCGCGCCGCGGATGATCGCGCCGATGTCCACCTGCGGCACGACGGATTTCATCGCGTACAGGTTGAGGCCCACCGGCGGGGTGATGACCGCGGTTTCGAGGGTCACGACGAGGACGACGCCCACCCACAGCGGGTCGTAGCCCAGCTCCGTGAAGATCGGCAGCAGGATCGGCGTGATGACGAGCATGAGCGAGGCCGCGTCGATGAGGCAGCCCAGCGCCATGACGATGACGAGCAGCACGATGACGATGAGCCACGACGGCACGGACAGGCCGCTCACGAACGAGGTGAGGGCCTCCGCCGCGCGGACGACGACGAGCATCTGGGTGAAGACGAAGGCGGACCCCACGATGATGAGGAGGGAGCCGGAGATCTGAGTCGTGCCGACGATGATCCTCTTGATGTTCTCCCACGTGAGCGCCCGGTCGAAGACGCCCACGACCAGGAAGGCGCCGATCGCGCCGATCGCCGCCGCCTCCGTCGCCGTCGCGATGCCCGTGTAGATCGAGCCCAGCACGATGATGATGAGGATGAGCGCGGGCGCGACCTTCACGAGGGCGTCGAGGCGGTCCTTCCACGTGATGCCCTCATCCGCCCGGGGCGCCAGCTCCGGTTTGACGGAGGCCATGACGACGACGAAGAGCGCCATGAGTGCGGCGAGCAGCAGACCGGGGATGATGCCGCCGGCGAACAGCGCGCCGATGCTCTCGCCGGAGACCGAGGAGTAGAGGATGAACATGAGGCTGGGCGGGATGAGCATGGCCAGCGCGCCGGAGGCCACGACCGCACCGGTCGCGAAGCTGGGACGGTAGCCGCGCGCCAGCATCTCCGGGACCGCCATGCGTCCCACGACGGTGACGGCGGAGAGGCTCACGCCGGACAGCGCGCCGAACACGGTCGACGACCCGACCGCGGTGACGCCCAGACCGCCGGGGAGGCGGCCCAGCCATGCATGGGCGAACCGGAAGATCGCGCGGCCCAGGCCGCCCACCGCCAGGATCTCGCCCATGAGGATGTACATGGGAGCGGCGACCAGCGAGTAGCTCTCCAGCTGACTCACGAACGCGACGGGAATCTGCTGGAGGCCGCGCGGGCCCTCCAGCAGGAGCAGCCCCAGGAGGCCGGACGATCCCAGCGCGATGAAGATGGGGGTGCGCAGGTAGACGAGGACCAGCAGCAGGACGACGGCCGCGCTGACGGCGAGGACATCAAGCATGAGCGCTTCCCTCCTGGGTCTCGAGCGAGTCCGGAGCGTCCGCGGTCGTCGACTGACGGGTCAGGGCGAAACGCAGGACGGACATGAGCGCCGCCAGGAGGAGACCCAGTGCGACGAGGGCGTAGCCGATCCAGATCGGCAGATTGAAGGTGCCGGCCGTCCGGAGGTCCGCCGTGAGGAAGTGGACGGCGGTGATCGCGGCGACCACGCCGGAGACGGCGCAGAAGAGGGTGGTCGCGACCATCGTGACGACGTCCGCGATGAGTGACTTCTTCGGTCCGAAGCCCCGGTAGAAGAGGTCCATCGCGATGTGCTCGTTGCGGGCCTCGAGGTCCGGGACGGTCAGCAGCACGATCGTCACGAGCCCCACCATGGAGATCGTGATCGACCAGTCGAGCGGACGCGCGAACACGTACCGCATGACGACGTCGTAGCCGGTGATGAGCATGACGGCCACGATCACGATCCCCGACAGCATGCGGAGGGCCTGGGTGACGGAGAGGAGGGAGTCGAACGTCTTCCGCATCACGCCTCCTTCACGAGTGCCAGTGCGCGGTCGGCGAGATCGTCATCGCCCACCTTCGACTTCCACCAGTCGACGACGGAGCCGGTCGCGTCGCGGAACGCGTCGGTCTGGGTCTCATCGAGGTCGATGACCTCCAGCGAGGACTCCTCGACGAGGGGCAGGTAGTCGTCCTCGTAGATCCTGAACTGGGTGTCCGTGCCCTCCTGGGCGTAGACGGCACCGGCGTCGTGCAGGGCGTCCTGGACCTCGGACGAGGTGTCCTGGAGCCAGGCGGTGTTCGCGTACGCGTCTACGCTGTAGGCGCCGAAGTGCGCGCGGGTGCCGTACTTGAGGATGTCCTGCAGCCCGCGGGAGACGATCGTGCCCAGGTAGGACACCATGCCGTCGATCGTGCCGCGCTCCAGGGCCTCGTACAGCTCCGCCGAGGACATGGAGACCGGGGCGGCGCCCATCGACTTCACCATCTCGCCCTCGACGTGGCCGGCGGTGCGGATTCGAAGCCCGCGCAGGTCGTCCGGGGCGGTGATCGGCCGGTCGACCGTGAAGATCCACTGCTCCGTGCACGGCATCGCGCCGATGCTCGACATGCCCTGCGGCTCCAGCGTCTCGTTGATGAGGGCGATGAGCGGGGAGTCGGGTGCCAGCGCGCGGCGCATCTGCTCGAACCCGTCGTTGATGAAGGGCAGCTCCGCCGCCCCCAGGATCGGGAAGCTCGCGGAGACGTAGCTGGAGGTCTGGAACCCCACATCCGTGATGCCGCGCAGCATTCCGGGGACCAGCTGCTCCGCATTCAGGAGCGCGCCGGAGTCGAAGAAGTCGACGACGCCCGCGCCCAGATGCTCATCGAGCACCTCGTTGAAGCGCTCGATGCCGGGGTAGAGGTCCGTGTAGCCGGGGGTGATGTAGGTGGCGACGCGCAGCGCGCCGTCGGGGCGGAGGCCGTCTGCGGCCGCGCCGGGGGCACAGCCGGCGGCGGCCAGCAGGGGCGCCGCGGCCGCGAGGGTCAGCAATGACCTCCGACCGAGCGACGGTGGTGTGGGTGACATGGAATCTGATTCCTGTGGGGTTCGGGTGAGAGGTGCGACGGCGGTGACGCACGGATCAGGTGCGCGGCCGGGCGTCGTCGCCCGGCGCGGTCGCCCCGTCCGGCGGGGGTGTGCCGGACGGGGGAGCGCTGGAGATGGCGGGTCCGGGTGCGGACCGGGAGTCAGTGTAGGGGCGGGTCCGAGGACCCGGAGGTCCGGGTTCGTCCCGTGAGACTCAGAACGAGCGGGGCATGCCCAGCACGTGCTGGCCCACGAACGACAGGATGAGGTTCGTGGAGATCGGGGCGATCTGGTAGAGGCGCGTCTCGCGGAACTTCCGCTCGATGTTGTACTCCTGCGTCATGCCGAAGCCGCCGTGCGTCTGCAGGCAGGTGTCCGCCGCCTGCCACGACGCCTCGGACGCCAGCATCTTCGCCATGTTCGCCTCCGCGCCGCAGGGCTTGCCCGCGTCGAACAGGTCGGCGGCCTTCCAGCGCATGAGGTCAGCGGCCTCGAGCTCGACGTGCGCACGGGCGATGGGGAACTGGATGCCCTGGTTCGAGCCGATGGGACGGTTGAAGACGACGCGGTCCTTCGAGTACTCGACGGCGCGCTCGATGAACCAGCGGCCGTCGCCGATGCACTCGCTGGCGATGAGGATCCTCTCCGCGTTCATGCCGGTGAGGATGTACTTGAAGCCCTTGCCCTCCTCGCCGATGAGCGACGAGGCGGGGATGCGCATGTCGTCGAAGAACAGCTCCGTCGTCGCGTGGTTGATCATCGTCTTGATGGGGTTGATCGTGAGCCCCGGCAGATCGCGGATGTCGATGAGGAACAGCGACAGTCCGTCGGACTTCTTCTGCACCTGGTCCAGCGGCGTCGTCCGCGCCAGCAGCAGCATGAGGTCCGACTGCTGGACGCGGGAGATGAACACCTTCTGGCCGTTGACGACGTACTCGTCGCCGTCGCGCACCGCGGTGGTCGAGAGGCTCGTCGTGTCCGTGCCGGCGCCCGGCTCGGTCACACCGAACGCCTGGAGGCGCAGCTCGCCCGTCGCGACCGGGGGCAGGTACTGCTTCTTCTGCTCCTCGCTGCCGTGGTGCAGGACGGCGTTCATCGTGTACAGCTGTGCATGGATCGCACCGGAGTTCGCGCCGTTGTAGTTGATCTGCTCGAGGATCGCGGAGCCGTCGCCCAGACCCAGGCCCAGACCCCCGTACTCCTCCGGGATGAGCGCGCCCAGGGCGCCAGTCGCGGTCAGCGCCTGGACGAAGTCCTCCGGGTACGCGTCCTCCGCATCGACCTTCTGCCAGTAGGTGTCGGGGAAGTCCCTGCAGATCTGGTCGACCAGGCTGCGCAGGTCCTTCCGGGTCTCGGTCTCGTCGTACGTCGTGGTCATGCGGGGCTCCTCAGGGGTTGCGGATGTGCAGGTGCGGAAGGCGGATCCTCGTCCAGCCAGGTAAGGACGGACTCCGTGTGCTCGCCCAGTGCGGGGACGGCGCCGAAGTCGCCCCCGGCGGCCGGGACGCTCCACGGCGGGCGCAGCGTCTCCGCAGTGCCGCCGGGGTGCGGGGTCTCGACCCAGCGGTCGCGGGCGCGCAGCTGCTCGTGCTCGCCCAGGGCGTCGATGCCGTTGAGACGGGCCACCGCGATGTCCGCCTGCTCGAGGAGGGCACGGGCCTCGTCGATGGTGAGGGTCGACAGCCTCTCCTCGATGAGTGACTCGAGCGCGTCCGCGTGCGTGACGCGGCGCGTCTGGTCGGCGAACAGGGGGTCGTCTGCGCGGGCGGGGTCGCCCAGCACGACGTTGCAGAAGCGTCGCCACTCCCGGTCGTTCTGGACGGCGAAGAGGATCCGGCCGCCATCGCCGGTGGCGAACGCGCCGTAGGGGGCGATCGTCGCGTGCGAGGTGCCGCGCCGCAGCGGGGCCGCGCCGGAGTGGGCGGCGTAGAGGTACGGGTAGCTCACCCACTCGGCCAGTGCCTCGAGCATTGAGATCTTCACCGGCAGGGCCTCGCCGAACCGCAGGCGGTGGTGGAGGGCTGCGAGGATCGACGAGTACGCGTAGGAGCCGGCCGCGATGTCCGCGATGGACGTGCCCACCTTCGCGCGCATCTCGCCGTCGCCGGTCAGATCGATGAGGCCGGATTCGCCCTGCACCAGGAGGTCGTAGGCCTTCGCCGTCGCCAGCGGGCCGTCCTCCCCGTAGCCGGAGATCCCGCACGCGATGACACGGGGATGGCGTGCTTGCACGGAATCCGGGTCCAGTCCCGCACGGCGCGCGGCGGCCGGAGACAGGTTCTGGATGAAGACGTCCGCCCGCTCCAGCAGCTGCTCGAGGCGGCGGCGTCCCTCCTCGTCCTTGAGATCGAGGACGACCGACTCCTTGCCGCGACCCAGCCACACGAACGCGGACGAGGTGCCGTCGACGTGCTCGTCGTACGCGCGGGCGAAGTCGCCTCCGCCGGGGCGCTCGACCTTGATGACGCGGGCTCCCAGATCGGCCAGCTGCCGCGACGCGAACGGAGCGGCGACCGCCTGTTCCAGGGCGACGACGAGCACCCCGTCGAGGGGCTTGCGAAGGGAGTGGGTCACCGTGCTGCTCCTGCCCCCGCCACATCCGCGACGAGAGCGGCGACGTCTGCAAGGGACTCCTGCTCAGCAACCTGCACGAGCGTCTCGAAGAGCTGTGCTGCGCGAGAGGCGTCCGCGCCGGCATGGATCAGGCAGTCGTCGACCTTCGCCCGCAGCGTGGCATCGTCGACGGGACGGGTCGCATGACCGCGGGGACGGTCGACGCGGCGGGTGACCGTGCGGCCGTCCGTCAGCGTCGCCTCGACGACGGCGTAGCCCGCGTTCCACGCGGCGGGACCCGCCGGCGGGACCGGGGCCTCGGCGGTCGTGACCCGGGTGAGCAGGTCCTGGAGGTCGGGCCGGGAGACCGTCTGCGGGGCGAAGGTGCCCAGAGTGACCGCGCCGTCCGTCAGCATCGCGGCGATGACGTACTCCATGCTGAATTTCGCCTGCGTCCCGTCCGCAGGCCGCGGGTGGATGAGAGGGGCGAGGCCGCCGGGCTGGACCGTCACGTGGACGGAGCGGATGGTGGCCTCGCCCGCCAGCTCCTCCCGGACCTCACGGGCCGCGTCCGCCGCCGCGTGGGTGTAGTAGCAGCACGGGTAGAGCTTGACGTTCAAGTGCGGCATCGCGGGGTCCGCGTCCGTGACCGGGGAAGCGGTCCCCGGTCCGCGATGCAGGGCGAGGAAGCCCAGCGGCCCGTCGAGGAGGTCCGCGTCAGCGGTGAAGCCCTCGCGGGCCAGCGACACCGCCAGCACCGCGTTGTGCGCGGCCTGTCCGGCGTGCAGCGGCTTCGTCATCGACCCGAAGTTCTGCCGGCTGCCCTGCGCCAGCGAACCGGCGATGCCGAAAGCGGTGCGCATCCGCGCGGTGTCCAGCCCGGCCAGCGAGCCCACCGCGGCCGCGGCGGCCACGGTCCCGATCGTGCTGGTCGTGTGCCAGCCGGCCTCGTAGTGCGCGCGCACGCCCAGCGCCTCGCCCAGCATCCGACCCACGGCCAGACCGCGGTGCAGCGCTGCGACGGCGTCCGCGCCGGTGGCGGACTCTGCACCCGTGGCCGACGGCGCGAGGGCGCGGTCCCCCTGTTTCGCATGCCCACCCGGACGAGTCTGCGCGACCGCCAGGAGAGCCGGGACCACCGCGGCCGAGGGATGGCTGATCGTCGCGTCGTCCACATCGTCGTAGTCGAGCGCGTGCGCGGCCAGACCGGTGGCCCGTGCGAAGTCCGCAGCGGGGATCGTCGCGTCGAAGGGGGAGTGGCCGGTCGCCCGGGCGTAGGCGGCGACGGCGGGGTCGGCCAGGCCGGCGATCGCGCAGGCGACGGTGTCTGCGAAGGCGACGCCGGCACCGCGGGCGGCGGCCACGGGATCCGGATGGTCCCACGCGGCCGCCGTGTCGACGAGGCGCTGGGTGAGGTCTGACGCAGTCACCGGGAGGTGCTCCTTCGCGCCGGGCGGGGCCTCGGCGGTGGTCGTTCGTGAGCCGCACCGCATCGCACGGTCCGCTGGGTGGACCAGTGGTCCATTCCTTAGGTAATGTAGATCTCGCCGCGGTCCGCGTCAACCGCGCGGACCAGCCTGATCGGAGTCCTGTCCATGTCCCAGCCCATCCAGAGCGTCGTCAACGCCTTCGCCGTGCTCGAGGCCGTCGCCGGCCACCAGCCCGTGGGCCTGTCGGAGACCGCCCGCCTCACGGGGCTGCCCAAGACGACGGTGCTGCGGTGCCTCTCGACCCTGCGGGAGACCGGGTGGCTCACCGCCAGCCCGAACGGCCGCTCGGAGTGGGCGCTCACGAACAAGGCCCTGCTCATGGGCATGCGGTCGGCACCGGCCGGCGACCTCGCGACCCTCATGCAGGGCGAGCTCACCGCGATCCGGGAGGAGGTGGGTGAGACCGTCCACCTCCTGGTCCGCGACGGGGACGCGCAGGTCGTCGTCTCGCGCGCGGACGGCGTGGGCGCGATCCGCACCTACCTGGCGCTGGGCACGCGCGTGCCCCACCACAGCACCGCCTCCGGCCGCGCGATGCTCGCGGCGATGCCCCCGGCGCAGCGGCAGCAGATCCTCGATGCGGAGGCGGACCTTCCCGGCTTCGACCGCGACGACATCGAACGGCACGTGACCGCCGCGATCACGCGCGGGTACGCGGTCAACCGCGCGGAGTGGCGCACGGACATCGCCGGGGTGGGTGTGGCGATCTTCGGCGGTGCGGGTGAGCTGCGCGCGGCCGTGTCCGTCTCGCTGCCGGCCACCCGTCTCGAGGACCTGGGCGCCGAATCGATCGCCGACGTCCTGCTGGCCTCCCAGCGCCGCGTCGCGCAGCTCCTCCGGTGAGGGCGCCGGGGCAGACAGGGCGGCGTCGTAGGCTTTCCCCATGAGGAGTCCGATCGTCCTGACCGCGCTGTGCGCCGGGCTGCTCGTCCTGTCCGGCTGCGAACAGGGGACCGACCTCGCGTCGGATCCCGTGCCCGTCGAGGTGACGGCCCCGGAGATGGATCCGGAGATGGCGGCCACGGCCTCGGCGGAGGCGGAAGCGGCCCGCCAGCAGCGGGCCACCCGCACAGTGGGACTGGCCGGCACGCTCGTCGCGCCGGACCTGCCGGCGCTGGAGATCGGCGGGATCTCCGCGCTCTTCGACGCTCAGCCGGCGGATGACGGGCTGCTGGTGCGAGCCTCTGCGACGGTGGACGTCACGAGCCGGGACGACGGCAACAGCGACGAGGGCGGCCACAGCGACGAGGACGGGGCCGAGGGCGCCGACTACCCCCGTCCGGCCGCCGCCGTCGTGCCCGTGTGGGCTGCGGGTTCGCTCGTCTGCGACGCCGCCGAGGCCGACGAGGCGCTCGCGGACGCCGTCGCCCCGCTGGGGGAGGGCGGCTGCCACGGCGTCGTGCCCGCGCTGGGCGTGTCCGGCGACCCCGCCTCCGGCACCCCGCTGTCGCTGGGGGCCGTCGAGGCGAACCCGGACGTCTCCGGGGAATCGCCGCTGCCCGTCGACGCCGAGGCCGGCGACGCGGACGAGCTCACCGCTGCGCTGGCCCGGCCCGACGGGTGGGCGCTGCTCACGCCCCTGCAGGTCGAGACCCCGGCGGCGACGCACGTCTACGAGGACGCGCAGTGCGCTCTCGTCGACTCCGCACTGGCAGCGCCCCCGGAGGCGGAGACTCCGGACGACACGATCGGGTCCGCGACCATCCTCTCGACGGTGGAACTGCCGGACTGCGCGTAGGCCCCGGTCAGGGGGCTCCGGTCGGCCACAGGCGCGATGCGCCCATGGATGTCAGTCCCCGATCTTCCCGATCGGCTCGCGCTTCTCCGACTGGAAGCGGTCCTCGGTGCGGCCGTGGGCCCAGTAGCCGGAGATCGAGATCTGATCGCGCTCGATCCCGCGCTCCTTGAGCAGGCGGCGCACCAGCTTGATGGACTCCCGCTCGCCATGGGCGAAGACCTGCACACGACCCTCCGGCCACGGCCGCGACTGCATGACGGTGGACAGCAGCTCGGTCGCCGCGCCGCCCTGCGCGCCGGTCGTCCAGACGACCTCGACTCCCTGCGGCGCGGTCAGCTCGAGGCGGTCCGCCTCGGAATCGATGACGAGGAAGGCCAGCCCCCGCGCGTCATCCGGCATCGCCTCGAGGGCGGCGGCGATCGCGGGGACCGCGGACAGGTCGCCGGCCAGCAGATGCCAGTCCGCCTGCGGATCGGGACTGTACGCGCCGCCGGGACCCATGAACGCGACGCGGTCGCCTGGCTGGGCGTCGCGCGCCCAGGGGCCGGCCAGTCCCTCGTCGCCGTGCACGACGAAATCGAGGGCGAGCGTCCCGGCCGCGCGGTCGACGGAGCGGACCGTGTACGTCCGGGTCACGGGGATGTCCTCACCCGGCAGGGTCTCGCGCAGGGCCGCGAGGTCGTAAGGGGGCTCCAGCCCCAGCTCTGGCTTCGCGAACACGATCTTCACGTACGCATCCGTGCTGGGCGTCTCCGGGAAGGTGGAGAAGCCCTCCCCGCCCAGCTCCAGGCGGACCAGGGACGGGCCCAGCTCAGTGCGGGAGAGCACCTCCATGACGTGCTGCGGGCGGGGCGGACGGGCGGGGCGGGTCTGCTCGGTCATACGAGGAGCTCCTTCGAACGGGGCGGCCGCGCGGTGCCGCGCGGAGTGCGCTCGCCACCCTAGCCCAGCAGGTTAGTCGACCCTCACCTCGGGTTGCCTCGTGCCTGAGGGTGCGAAAGGATGGGCACATGGCTGACATCACATTTCGCGGAACACCCGTCACGACCAGCGGCGAGCTGCCCGCCGTCGGTGAGACGGCACCCGACTTCACGCTCGTGGGCACCGACCTCTCCGACGTCACCGCCCGGGGCCTCGCAGGCTCCCGGGTCGTCCTCAACATCTTCCCCAGCGTGGACACCGGCGTGTGCGCCGCGAGCGTCCGCGAGTTCAACGAGCGCGCCGCCTCCCTGGAGGGCACGACCGTCGTGTGCGTCTCGAAGGACCTGCCGTTCGCGCAGGCCCGCTTCTGCGGTGCCGAGGGCATCGAGAACGTGACGATGGGGTCCGCCTTCCGTTCCACGTTCGGCGAGGACTACGGCCTCGTGCAGAACGACGGCCCGCTGGCCGGTCTGCTGTCCCGCGCCGTCGTCGTCCTCGATGCGGACGGAACGGTCCTCCACACGGAGCAGGTGCCGGAGATCGGTCAGGAGCCGGACTACGACGCCGCAGTCGCCGCACTGAACTGACCGCCGCACGACCCACCAGGAGCACGCCATGGAAGCCATTCTCGGACTGGGCATCGGTGCCGTCGTCCTCATCATCGCCGTCATCATCGTGGCGGCCCTGCTGTTCGGCGGTCTGCGGACCTCGATCTTCTTCACCGTGAAGACGCAGGAGAACGTGATCGTCGAGCGGTTCGGCAAGTTCAAGAAGGTCGCGCGACCGGGCCTCAACACGAAGGCGCCGTTCATCGAGACGACCACGAAGCCCATCTCGCTGCGCGTCCAGCAACTGGGCGTCGACATCGAGTCGAAGACGAAGGACAACGTCTTCGTGAACGTCCCCGTCGCCGTCCAGTACGTCGTGGGCGAGGACAGCGTCGTCGACGCGTACTACCGACTGGCGAACCCGGAGGAGCAGATCCGCTCGTACGTGTTCGATACGGTCCGGTCGGCCCTGTCCTCCCTCACCCTCGACTCCGCGTTCGAGTCGAAGGACGACATCGCGCACAACGTCGAGCAGCGCCTCTCGCAGTCGATGGCCGCGTACGGCTTCCGCATCGTCAACACCCTCGTGACGGACATCTCGCCGGATTCGCGGGTGCGCGATTCGATGAACTCGATCAACGCCGCCCAGCGCGACCGCGTGGCCGCGCAGTCGCTGGCGGAGGCGGACAAGATCAAGCGCGTCACGCAGGCGGAGGCGGATGCCGAGGCGATGCGCCTGCACGGTGAGGGCGTCGCCGCCCAGCGCAAGGCGATCGCGGACGGCATCGCGGTGCAGTACGAGCGCCTCAGTGAGGTGGGCATCAGCGACTCCGCAGAGCAGCTGCTCATGATGACCCAGTACTTCGACGCGATGCAGGAGGTGGCCCGCGGTGGCCGCTCGAACGTCCTCTTCATGCCGTCGAACCCGGGCGGTCTGGGCGAGATGATGGGGGAGATCCGCAACACCCTCTTCTCCGCTCAGGCGAACGAGAGGGGCACCGCGATGGCGGACGACTGGGAGGAGCAGTCCGCTCAGGAGGCCTCGCGCCGCGCGGCGCGCGCTCGGCAGCAGGCGCAGCAGCAGGCGCAGGAGGCGCAGCAGCAGGTCGAGCGGTCCCGCCAGCAGTCCTCGCAGCAGCAGGGCCAGGGCCAGCGGCAGGGACAGCCCCGCGACCTGGCGCAGCGCGCCCAGCAGTGGGTGCAGGACCAGCAGCAGCGCGGCATCCCGCCGCAGCCGCCGCACCAGCCGTGAGCGCGCCCCACCAGCCGTGAACGGGAGGCCCGCGTCAGGTGCCGGTCGGGCCTGACTCGCGGGCCTCCCGGGCGGAGGCGACGTCGTCGACGACGCGGGCGATGTGCCGCATGCTCGTGATGAGGGAGCCGTAGAGAGGCCAGGTGCGCTGGGGCAGCGAGCGGTCCTGCGACAGTTCGGTCGAGAGTCCCTCCAGCCGTTCGTCGATCGGTTCGACCTCACTGTCGGGATCCGCGATGGCGTGTCCCGCGTCGCGGACGATGCCCGCCCACGCCTCGCGGAACCGAGTGTCCCATTCGCCCTCGGAGTGCGCTGCGTCGCGCAGCGTGCGGACCAGATGTCGCAGATGGGAGACGCCCTCGTCCACCCGGGCGAGGATCTCTCCGTAGTCGGCGCGTTCGGTCGACGTCCGCGCGGTCCTCGAGCGGAGCATGCGCAGCCGCGGATTGGCACGGCGGCTCTCGTGGGCGCTGCGCACGGATTCCCAGGCGGTCGAGAGGTCGTCCGTCATCGACTGGATCTCCTCCGCCCACGACTCCGCATCGTCCGTGTCCCACGAATCCCGGAACGCATCGGCCATGTCGATGAGGACCCGTCCCATGCGCAGATTGATGTGGTCGACGTACCGTGAGGCCTGCCGATCGCGCAGCGGCGGGATGAGGAGGAGGTTGATGAGGAGGCCGACCGCGGCGCCCACGGCCACCTCGATGATCCGGTCCAGCAGCATGGGCTGCTGCTGGGTGAAGCCGTCTCCCAGGACGAAGACGGAGGTCGTGGCGATCGCGACGCCCTCGTCGCGGATCCACGGGATCCTGGACGCCGCCGTCCCCACGACGATCGCCAAGGCGAAGGTCCAGAGACCGACGCCCAGGAAGTGCCCGATCACGAACGAGACGCCCACACCGGCCCACGACGCGACCGTCGTCTGGGCGCCGCGTCGCAGGGACTGGTACACCGTCGGATAGACGGTCAGCAGCGCCACCCAGGGCGCCAGGAACGGCATCTGGGACTCGAGGACCTCGACCGCCAGCCACCAGGCCAGGGTGGCGGCGACGACGCTCTTGACGATCTGGAGCGCATCCGTCGTGACCTCCGGCCTTCGCAGCAGGATCGCGATACGGCGGCGCAGGCCGCCCGTTGGTGAGCTCACGGCACTCGTCTCGGTCACGCCCTCGACGCGTGCGCGGGAGGGCCGATCAGTCCAGCGTCTGGCGCTTGGAGGAGATGACCCCGGTGTTGAAGCCGGCCAGGTTGAGGCCGCCGTGGAACCGTGCGTGCTCGATCTTGACGCAGCGGTCCATGACGACGTCCAGCCCGCCGTCCTGTGCGATGCGTGCGGCCTCCTCGTTCCACAGGCCCAACTGGATCCAGAGGGTCTGCGCACCGATCGCCACGGCCTCCCGCGCGACCTCCGGCAGGTCGTCGTGCTTGCGGAACACGTCGACGATGTCCGGCACCTCCGGCAGGTCCTCGAGCGAGGCGTAGACCGGCCGGCCCAGGATCTCCTTCTCGCGCGGGTTGATGAAGTACACCCGGAAGGACGACGAGGACAGCAGGTACGTGCCCACGAAGTTCGAGGCGCGCGCGGGCTTCGCGGAGGCACCCACGATCGCGATCGACTGCGCGTTCTTCAGCATCCGCAGGCGTTCACCGGCGGACGGGCCCTCCCATGTGCGTGCGGTCGTCTCCGTCATCGTCACTCCACTCCTTCCGCGGCGGCGGTCAGTGCCTGGTCCAGATCCCACAGGATGTCATCGATGTCCTCGAGTCCCACGGAGATGCGGATGAGGTCCGGGTTCACACCGCCGGCCTCCAGCTGCGCGGCGCTCAGCTGCTGGTGCGTCGTCGAGGCCGGGTGCAGGACGAGGGTCCGTGAGTCGCCCACGTTGGCCAGATGCGAGGCCAACTGCAGGCTGCCGATGAACGTCTCGCCCACGGCGCGTCCGTCGCGTCCGCCCGCGGCGGCGACGCCGAAGGAGAAGACGGACCCGGCGGACGTCAGGTACTTCTTGGCCCGCTCGTGGTGCGGGTGCGACGGCAGCCCGGAGTAGTTGACGTACGCGATCCGGGGGTCCGCCTCGAGCCATTCCGCGACGCGCTGCGCGTTCGCCACGTGCTCGTCCATGCGCTGCGGCAGGGTCTCGACACCCTGGAGCAGCTGCCACGCGGACTGCGGGGACAGAGCCGGACCGATGTCGCGCAGCTGCTCGGAGCGCAGGCGGGTGAGGAAGCCGAACTCGCCGAAGTTGTCCCACCACGACAGGTCGTTGTACGTGGGCACAGGCTCCGTCATGAGGGGGAACTTCCCGTTGCCCCAGTCGAAGCGGCCGGACTCCACGATGACGCCGCCCAGCGTGGTCCCATGCCCGCCCAGGAACTTGGTGGCGGAGTGGATGACGATGTCCGCGCCGTGCTCGATCGGACGGCACAGGTAGGGGGTGTTGAGCGTCGCGTCGACGATGAGCGGGATGTCCGCGCCGTGCGCCACCCGTGCCAGGCCCTCGAGGTCCGCGATCTCCGACGACGGGTTCGCGATGAGCTCCGTGTAGACCGCGCGGGTCTCCGGACGCAGGGCGGCTTCGAAGTCCGCGGGGTCCGTGCCGTCGACGAACGTCGTGTCGATGCCGAACCGGCGCAGGGTCACGTCCAGCTGGGTGACGGTGCCGCCGTAGAGCTGGGAGGACGCGACGATGTGGTCGCCGGACTGCGCGAGCGCGGCGAAGACGAGGAACTCGGCGGACATGCCCGAGGCCGTGGCGACCGCCCCGATCCCGCCCTCCAGGCTGGCGATGCGCTCCTCGAACGCCGCGACCGTGGGGTTGCTGATGCGCGAGTAGATGTTCCCGTACTTCTGCAGCGCGAAGAGGTTCGCGGCGTCGTCCGCGTCCTTGAAGACGTACGACGTGGTCTGGTGGATCGGCACGGCGCGCGAGCCGTGCACCGCGTCGGGCACGCCGCCGGCGTGCAGGGCGCGGGTGCGGAAGCCGAACTGGTGGTCGGACAAAAGGGGTTCCTGCCTCTCGTGAACGGTGCCGGACGGACGGGGAGACGTCGTCAGGACCGGGCGCCCGCGGCCTGCGGGTGCCCGACGATCCCGGCGATCTCCTCCACCGCGTGGGCATTGGTCAGCGACGTCGTGTCTCCGAGCGTAGTGTGCTCGAACAGTTGGGTGAGCAGTCGTCTCATGATCTTGCCCGACCGGGTCTTGGGGACCTCGGGCACGGCGATGACATGGGCCGGCTTCGCGATCGGGCCGATCCGCTGGGAGACGTGGGCGCGCAGCGTGTCCCGCAGGCGGGTCGCATCGACGTCTGCGGCGGCGCGGTCGAGGACGACGAAGGAGAGGACGGCGTGTCCCGTCAGCGCGTCGTGCGTGGGGGCGGTGCCCGCCTCGACGACCCACGGGTGGGAGACGAGGGCGGATTCGATCTCGATCGTCGAGAGGCGGTGGCCGGAGACGTTGATGACGTCGTCGACCCGGCCCAGCACGGTGATGTCGCCGTCGGAGTCCCTGCGCGCGCCGTCGCCGGAGAGGAACCAGCCCCGTTCGCCGAAGTGCGCCCAGTACGAGTCGAGGTACCGCTGCGGGTCGCCCCACACGGTGCGTGCGGCGGACGGACCCAGGCCGTCGACGACGAGGAGCCCCTGTTCACCGGTGGGGGTGTCCGCCCCGTCCTCGTCGACGACTCGGACGTTCAGGCCGGGCAGGGGGCGGGTCGCGCAGCCGGGCTTGGGGGCGTGCGGTGCGTCCTCGGCCCAGACCGCGTCGCGGGGGCGGGGGGAGAGGATGCAGGATCCGGTCTCCGACTGCCACCACGTGTCGATGACCGGTGCAGTGCCGCCGCCCACCTCGCGGCGCAGCCAGGTCCAGGCCTCCGGATTCACGGACTCGCCCACGGTGCCCACGAGGCGGATCGAGGAGAGGTCCCACCGGTCGGCCGGCCGCTCGCCCGGCTGCGGCTGCGAGCCGAAGGCACCCATGTGGGAGCGGACGAGGGTGGGCGCCGTGTAGTACGTCGTGACGCCGTAGCGCTCGATGATCTCGAAGTGGCGACCGGGGTGCGGCTGCTGCGGCGTGCCCTCGAAGATCACCTGGGTGACGCCGTTGAGCAGCGGGCCGTAGATCTCGTACGTGTGGGCGGTGACCCAGGCGAGATCCGCGGTGCACCAGTGGACGGTGTCCGCCACCTTCTGTGGGTCGTTGACCGCGTCCGTCTCCTCCGCGACGAGGTCGAAGAGCAGCGCGTGCGTGTACGCGGTCTGGGTCAGGTAGCCGCCGGTCGTGTGGAGGAGCCCCTTGGGCCGCCCGGTCGTGCCGGAGGTGTAGATGAGGAAGAGCGGATGCTCCGCGTCGAACGGCTGCGGCTCGTGGTGGGGCGAGGCCTGGGCGAGGGCGTCGGCCCACCGGACGTCGCGGCCCTCCGTCCAGGGGATGTCGTCCCCGGTCCGCTCGACGACCAGGACGTGCTCGACGTGGTCGAGGCCCGCGACCGCGTGGTCCGCCGCCTCCTTGACGGGGACGGCCCGCCCGCGCCGGAACTGGCCGTCGGAGGTGACGAGCAGCTTCGCCCCGGTGTCCTCGACGCGGAACCGCAGCGCATCAGCGCTGAACCCGCCGAACACCAGGGAGTGGACCGCGCCGATCCGCGCGCACGCGAGGGTGATGACGACGGTCTCGGGGATGACCGGCAGGTAGACGACGACGCGGTCGCCGGCTGTGATCCCCAGCGCGGTGAGCGCGTTCGCGGCGCGGGAGACCTCCTCCTGCAGGTCGCGGTACGTGAGGGTGCGGCGGTCGCCGGGCTCGCCCTCGAAGTGGAGTGCGGGCTTATCGCCATTGCCCGCCTCCACGTGGCGATCGACGCAGTTGTAGGCGGCGTTGAGCTGACCGCCGGAGAACCACTCGATCCGGGGCACGGAGTACTGCGCGGAGCCGTCGTCGTGGGTGCCGATGCGCTGCGGTGGTGCGAACGTGTGCGTCGTGTCCCAGGGGCGGACCCAGTCGAGCCGCCCGGCCTGCCGCTCCCAGAACGCGACGCGGTCCTCTGCCGCGCCGCCGGGGCCGGCGGTGGGGGCCGGGTCTGCTGCGTCTGCCTGCGTCGTGGTCGCCGTCGTGGTCCCTGCCGTCATGCCCCCATCCAATCGCGGGCGCCTGGGTCCGCGACGCCGGGATGTCACACAGGCGGCCCGTGCCGCGCCTTCGCGCGTCACGGGCCGTCATGTTTCGTCATGAAGGGGCGTCAGTGTGACGCACCCATCATCCTCACGACTCAGTCGTCATCATCGTCGTCGCTGTCGTCGTCATCGTCGCTGTCGGTGCGTGAGTCCAGGACCTCACCGGAGACGGCGTCGACGTCGATCTCCTGCTCATCGCCCGAGTCCTCCGCGTAGACCGTCACGTCCCAGCGCAGGGTGCCGTCGTCCTCGTCCAGATCGATGTCGTCGATCGTGCCGGGCGTGTCCTCGAGCGCGGTCTCGAGCGCCTCGATGAGCGTGACCTCGGCCTGATCCAGCTCGCGCTGATCGTCCGCGTCGTCCTCGGTGTCCTCGTCGGTCCGCTCGATCGTGGAACCGTCCGTGCTGATGTCGTACTCCCACTCGGTGCCGTCCGCCAGGACGGTGACCTCCCAGAGGTCGTTGTCATCGAAGTCGAGGCTGTGGGCGGTTCCGCCGTTCTCGTCCTCCGCGGTCTGGACCGCAGTCCGCGCATCGTCCAGGTCGCCGCCGCGGCTCTGCGCGGAGTCGGCGGAGGAGTCCGCGCTGTCCGCGGACTCGGTGGACTCGGCGGTGGGGACGGCCTCGCCGGAGTCGGCCGACTGGGCCGGTGCGGCCTCGGACTCCTCCGGTGCGGTCTCGCCGCCACCGCATGCGGACAGGGTGAGGGCTGCGGCTGCGACGACGGAGAGGGACAGGGTGCGGAATGCGCGTGTGTTCGTCATGTCCCTGACTGTACTGATGCCGGATGAACCGAGGATGAGGCGCTCATGAGGCACTTCTCATGATGCGTCCCCCGCCGTGGACACCACTCGGACACCGGCGGCAGCGAACTGCGCGAGTGCCTCCTCATCGCGGTGGTCGGTCACGAGCGTCCACCCGGCCGGCAGGTGCGCCCACGCGCTGATCCCGGACACGTGGAACTTCGAGGCGTCCGCCAGCACGGCGGTGCGGGCGCTGCGGGAGGCCGCGAACTCCTTGACGTACGCCTCCTCGAGCGTCGGCTCGCCCACCCCGCTGACGGGGGAGACGGCATCGCACCCCAGCACCGCTACGTCGAAGGAGAACCGCCCCAGAGCCTCGAGGGTGAGCGGGCCCGTCGTGCCATGGGAGGCGGGCGTGAGCCGGCCACCGGCCACGTGCACGTCGATCCCCTCGCGCCCCACCAGCAGCACCGCGTTCTCCACGCCGCGCGTCACGACGGTGAGGTCCCTCACGGCCGTGTCGCGCAGCGCCTCGACGAACGCGATCGTCGTGGAGCCCGCGTCGACGAAGACGGTCGCCCCGTCGTGGACCAGATCCAGCGCGGCCCGCCCGATCCGGGCCTTCCCGGTGGAGTTGGCCGCCAGCCGCTCGCCCAGCGCGCGGTCGCGGTAGGGCGCACCCGTGATCGCGCCGCCGTAGGTGCGCGAGACGTGGCCGTCGGACTCGAGCGCGGCCAGATCGCGGCGCACCGTCGAGGGAGAGACATCCAAGCGCTCAGCCAGGTCCTCGACCCGCACGGTCCCGGACCGGACGAGCCCCATGAGGGCGTCGCGACGGTCCCGGGTCGCGCGGTGGGGGCGTGCGGCCGCTGCGGGGGTCACGGGCGGACCCTCATGACCGGGGCAGGTACTCCGCGCGGATCCCGTCGACGAACGGCGCGTAGCCGATCGCCGCGCGGAACGCGGAGCGCATGGTGCCGGGGTCGGCCTTGCCCTGGCCGGCGATGTCGAAGGCGGTGCCGTGGTCGACGCTGGTGCGCAGGATCGGCAGCCCCACGGTCACGGAGATCGTGCCGTCGAAGTCGAAGGTCTTCGCCGCGATGTGGCCCTGGTCGTGGTACTGCGACAGGATCCCGTCGTACCGGCCGGTGAGCCCCTGGTGGAAGACGGAGTCCGCCGGGACGGGGCCGGCGACGTCGAGGCCCTCGGCCCGCACCCGCTCGAGCGCGGGGGTCAGCACCTCGATCTCCTCGTCGCCGAACGCGCCGTTCTCGCCGCCGTGCGGGTTGATCGCGGCGGTCGCCAGGCGCGGGTTCTCGATCCCGTACACCTCGAGCGCCCGATGGGCCCGCCGGATCGAATCCGCCTGCGTGTCGACCGTGATCGCGTCGAGCGCCTTCCGCAGCGACATGTGGCGGGTCGCGAAGAACACGTGCATGTGGTGGCCGGGGACATGCGAGCGCTCGACGACGAACATCGTGTCCTGCTTCGTGACGCCGGTCAGCGCCCCCAGCATCTCCGTGTGCCCCAGGTGCTCGGAGCCCGCCTGCCAGATCGCCTCCTTGTTGATGGGGCCGGTCACGATGCCCGCGACCTTCTGCTCCATCGCCGCCGTCGTCGCGACCTCGATCGCGCGGACGGCCGCCCGGCCCGCGCGGGCGTCGACGACGCCCCACTCCAGCTGCTCCTCGCCCAGCACGTCGATGTCGAACACGTCGATGACACCGGCACCGGCGGAGGGGGCGTCCCACGAGGACACGACCCGGACCTCGGCGTCGAGGCCCAGCACCTCGACCGCGCGACGCATGACGGACGCGTCCGCCACCGCGATGCCGTGGACGGAGTTGTCTCCGGCGTACTCGTGGAGGACGGCGGCGGTGATCTCCGGCCCGATGCCCACGGGGTCGCCGGGGGTGAGGGCGAGGACGGGTGCGGTCATGAGGATTCCTTCCCAGAGGTGGTGCGGGGTGTGTCGCGGTACTGAGGGGCGCCGGCGCGGGCCAACTGGGCCAGCGCGTCGAGGCAGACGATCGCGGTGTCCGTGTCGCCCACGAGACCGCCCTTCGTGACGATGGGCAGACCTGCCGCGGGCCCGCCCACGACGGTGCCGGACGTGGCGAGCGGGACTACCTCACCGTGGATCTCGATGCCTACGCCGCCGAGGCCGTCGAGGACCTCCGCGGTCACGTCACCGCCCGTCGTGTAGAGGCCGCCCACGGCCGGGGCGCTCTCCTCGTCACCGGTGTCTTCGAGGACGAGACGGATGACGCGGCCCAGGGCGTGGGGGATGTCGTCGGACTCCGCCTCCGTGAGGTCGAAGATGTCGGAGACGTCCAGGACGGTGGCGAGCAGGACGATCGGCTCCGTGCCCGCGGCGGCGCGCAGGTCGCGGGAGACGTCGCGGGCCGTCGCCTCGACGTCGATCCGGCGGGTGCCCGGGAGGAAGACGGGGCGGACGACGGACACGGCACGGGACTGGCCCAGTGCGGCCAGCTGCGCGCGGGTGAGCTCCGTGGCGGAGCCGGAGACGGCCAGCAGCGGCCGTGCGGCCTCACTGCCGGTCAGGCCCATCCGTGCGGCCAGCGCCCAGCTGCCGGGGCCGGGGTCGATCCCCACCCACAGCGCTTCCGGGCGGACGGCCAGGGCCGCCCGTGCCAGCTCGTCGAGGTGGTCCTCCGTGTACGCGTCGCCGATCAGCACGTCCGGGGAGGACGCGAGTAGCTGATGCATCGCATCCTCGAGCGTCCGTCCGCCGGCGGTGACGGTCTCGAGGTCGACGTGCGCGCACGTGAGCGTCGAGTCCTTCTCCAGGGCGACGGCGACGGACGAACTCGTCATGGGGGTGCGCACGTCGTGGGCGAGCTCCGTGAGCTCCAGCCGCCTGCCGCCCATGAGCTGCAGACCGCCCACCGTCTGCCGGTCTGCGGACGGGAACGCGGGCATGCAGAGGCCGATGACCGGGCGGTCCGTCAGTTCCCGGACCGTGTCGATGACCGCCTGCGCCTGGGCCCCCACGTTGCCCCGCAGCGTCGAATCGCAGCGGGAGGAGACGAAGGAGGCCGGCCACGCGGCTCGGACGGCGGCAGCGGTGAGGCGGGCGGCCTCGGCGGCGGGGAGGTGACGCGAGTCGGTCGTGACGACGAGGGCGTCGTAGTTCTCCCTCTGGGCCGTGATCCGTTCGTGTGCCTCGCCCACGCGCAGCGTGGCGGTGCGCAGGCCGCGGCGGGCCATGCCCGTCGCCGCACCGTTCGAACCGGTCAGATCGTCGCCGACGATGAGGACGTCCGCCATGTGACCCGCCTCAGCCCACGACCAGGTTGAGGACGACGAGCAGCGGGATCGACCCGGCCCACACGGCGGTGGTGATGCCGGACCAGCCCTTGAGGGCCTCGAGCCCGTCCAGGCCGGAGAACTTCGTGACGACCCAGAAGTAGGAGTCGTTGAAGTAGGAGAACACCATCGACCCGGCGGTGCAGGCCATGACGGCGACGAGCGGGTCCAGGCCGGACTCCGCGACGACGGAGGCGGAGACGGAGGCGGCGGTGATCATCGCGACGGTGCCGGAGCCCTGCGCGATGCGGACGACGGTCGCGATGATGAACGGCACGAAGAACGCCGGCAGCGGGGTCGCGGCGACCGCGGCGGCCAGTGCGTCGCCCACGCCGGACTCGCGCAGCACCATGCCCAGGCCGCCGCCGGCACCGGTGATGAGGAGGATGAGGCCGGCGGAGCCCGCGGCCTCGGACAGCCAGCCGTGCACCTGGGTGCGCGGCGTCCAGCGGGGCAGCAGCACGTAGACGGCGAGGATGACGCCGATCGTGAGTGCGACGACGGGGTTGCCCAGGAAGACGAGCGGCTGGGCCCACGCGGACGGGACGTAGTCGACCTCCTGGTCGCCGATGATGCCCTGGTTGCCCTGGTCGATCGCGGAGGAGACGGTGTTGAGGACGATGAGCAGCAGCGGGATGACGAGCGGCAGCGAGCCCAGGAGGGCGTTCGTGCGGTGCGGCTTGCGGCCGGCCGGGGTCTCGCCCAGGAAGTCCTCGGGGCGGTAGGTGACGATGCCGGAGACGTCCGCGGAGTCCGTCGAGCCGCCGCGCGCGGCCAGGGCGACGTCGTGGCGGGAGCCGTAGACGTCCTCGGCGACGACGGTGTTGAGACGGGACTCCAGGCGGGGCCCGATCCAGCGGGCGTAGACGACGACGACCGGCAGGAGGAGGACCGTGAAGATGACACCGGTGAGGATGACGGAGCCCATGTCCGCGCCCAGGATGCCGGTGACGGCCAGCGGGCCGGGCGTGGGCGGGACCATGTGGTGGGTGAGCGTCATGCCGCAGCCCAGCGCCAGTGCCAGCGTCACGTACGCGCCCTTCTTGACGCGCGCGATCGACCGGGCGAGCGGGTTCATGATGACGTAGCCGGAGTCGCAGAAGACGGGGATCGACACGAGCGAACCCACGGACGCCATCGCCCACGGTTCGCGGCCCTTGCCGAACAGGCGGAGGAAGGCGCGGGCCAGGGCGTCCGCGGCGCCGGAGACCTCGAGGATCTTGCCGATGAAGACGCCCAGGCCGATGACGATGCCGACGCTGGCGAGGGTGCTTCCGAAGCCGTCGGTGATCCAGCCGACGGTCTCGACGAAGCCGGAGCCGGCGACGACGCCGGTGACGATGCCTGCGATGAGGAGGGCGACGAAGGCGTCGAGCCGGGTTGCGAGCACGAGCACGACGATCGTCGTGATGCCCAGGACCAGCGCGAACAGCAGCTGCACGTCCATGGTGGACTCCTAGTGGGGTGCGGGTGAGGGGGGGGAGTGCGGGTGCGTGCGCACTCAGAGAGCACACAGATTCCAGCGAGTATAAGCGTGTAACGCTCAGGAATGGAAGCGGAACCTGCGCAGAGTGAGCAGAAACCTGCGCGTGTGTGGGCCCGGCGGGAATGACGGCGTCCGGAGCGGTGTTCACCGGGCAGATGCGCACGGGTGAGCGCGTGCGGGAAAGATCAGGGGAGCGGCATGACAGAGGCAGTGGATCAGCAGACGGCGGAGACGCGGACAGTCCGCATCGACGTGTGGACGGACCTCGTGTGCCCGTGGTGCTACGTGGGCCAGGCGCGGTTGGACGAGGCGATCGCGGCGGAGGGCGTCGACGTGGATCTGCGGGTGCACTCGTTCGAGCTCGATCCCTCCGCGCCGCACGCGCACGCGGACGCGCCGTCCAACCTCGACCACCTCGTGCGGGCGAAGGGGATGCCGCGCGACCAGGTCGAGGCGATGGAGCAGCGGATCGGTGAGATGGCCGCGGAGATCGACCGCCCATACGTCGTCGAGCGTCCCATGGCGAACACCCGCGCGCTGCACCGGATCGTCAAAGTCGTCGAGACCCACGCGGGGACGTCGGCCGCCGCCGCGTTCTTCTCCACGATCCAGGACGGGTACTTCGCCGGCGCTCTGGACCCGTTCGACCAAGACGCGATCATCGCGCAGGCCGTCGCCGCAGGTGCCCCGGCGGACGCCGTGCGCGTCGCCTCCTCCGGTGACGACACCGCCGCCGAGGCCGCGGTCACCGCGGACATCCAGCAGGCCCGGCAGATGGGGGCTCAAGGCGTGCCCTTCATGGTCTTCGACGAGCGGATGGCGGCCCCCGGCGCCATGGACATCGACACGTACCGCCGGGCGCTGCGCCAGCTGGCGGACGCACAGGAGGTGAGCGGAGTATGAGGCCGACGGAGATGAACGGTAGGGACACCACGGACGAAGCGAACGCCACGGAGGGCACGACCCAGGCAGATGAGGCGCGTGTCGAGGACCACCCTGCCGAGGGCGCCGAGGATCCTGGAGCGGCCACCGAGGCCCCCGATGCGCTGCCCACGCTCGACGACCTCTTCGCGAGCGCACAGGGAGCCTCCTGCTCGATCGACGGGGTCTGCGACTGAGGCCGCTCAGTCCTCGCCCAGGGCGTCGATCACGGCCTGCTCGACGCGGTCGAGGACCGCAGAGGAGGAGTCCGCGCGCCGGCTGATCCAGGATTCCGCCCGCAGGTGCGAATCGACGATGAGGGCGACGTCGACGCGCGGATCCGACGCGGCGCGTGCGCGGGCGATGGGCTCCGGGGCGAGGGCGACGCATCCCCCGGCGCTCACGGCATCGAGGGCGGACCGCCACGTGCGGGTCCGGTGCGTGAACCGCGGTTCGAAGCCCGACTCCGTGCACAGTGCGCGGATCGTGTCGTGGAAGCGGGGCGAGGCGGACCGGCGGAACACCGCGAACGGCGCCCGGGCACACGCGGCCAGACTGCGCGGTCCGTCCGTCGGGATGCCCGGCGCGGGCTCGGGTGCGCGGGCGGACGGCACGGCGAGGGCGAAGGGAGCGGAGGCGAGTCGGGTCGAGACCAGCTCCGCGCTGTCCCCGGCCGCGTTCCCCAGCGCCAGGTCGACGGCACCGGTGCGCAGTGCCTCGACGGCCTCGGCGCTGGCCATCTCCTCGACGAGGACCTGGAGGTCCGGCGCGTCGGCACGCAGCCCGGCGACGGCCTCGAGCAGGCCGTCCTCCAGGGCCGTCGCGGTCGTCCCGATCGTCACGACGCCGGCGCGACCGGTGGCCAGGGCCAAGGAGGCGGAGACGAACTTCTCGGCGCCGGCCAGAGCAGCGGCGGCCTCGGACAGGAGGAGCTCGCCCTCGTGGGTGAGCGCGGTGCGCGGAGAGCGGCGGAAGAGGGTGACGCCCAGCTGCGTCTCGAAGCGCTTGATCTCCGCGCTGAGACCGGGCTGGGAGATGTGCAGGAGCTGGGCGGCCTGCCCGAAGTGCAGGGTGTCGGCCAGCACGGTGAAGTAGCGGAGCCGGCGCAGATCGAGGTCGTTCATAACAGGTGATTATCTCACCTTCGCGGATGACTCTTGGACGGTTATCGCGTGACTCCCTACGGTGGAGGGGATCCTCCCCGCTGGGGGAGACCCCGCATCGGTCGTTCGAAGGAGAGCCCCCATGACCGCAGTCGCCGACTCGCAGACGGAGAGCGCACAGGCGCAGACGCCGGCGGCGTCGACGTGGGACTGGCCCGTCCCGGACAGCTTCGGGATCGACCGCTACGCGGACGACCGCAGCCTCCGGTCGCTCTTGCCGCTCTACCTCGACGCGGACCTGCTGGCCCACCTGCAGCCGGTCCTCGAGGACCTGGGCCCGCGCCTGGGCGGCGAGATGGACGAGTGGGCGCATCTGGCGGACACGAATCCGCCGGTGCTGCGCCACCGCACGCGGTCCGGCCGCGACCACCAGTGGATCGAGGTCCACCCCGCCTACCGCGAGCTGCAGAAGGTCGCGTTCGAGCAGCTGGGCATGCACGCGATGAGCCACCGGCCCGTGCTGGGCTGGGATAAGCCCATGCCGCCACTCGTCAAGTACATGTTCTTCTACCTCTTCGCGCAGGCCGAGTTCGGCCTCGAGTGCCCCGTGTCGATGACGGACGCACTCACCCGGACGCTGCGGAAGTTCGGCGACCAGGAGCTCATCGACCGCTACCTGCCGACGATGACGTCCGTCTCCCTCGACACCCTCACGCAGGGCGCGATGTTCATGACGGAGCAGGATGCAGGCTCCGACGTGGGCCGGGCGACGACGCACGCTGCGGACAACGGCGACGGCACGTGGTCGCTCACGGGCGAGAAGTGGTTCTGCTCCAATGCGGACGCGGACGTCACGATGATCCTCGCCCGCCCGGAGGGCGCGCCCAGGGGCATCAAGGGCATCGGCCTCTTCCTCCTGCCCAAGACGCTGCCGGACGGCACGCGCAACAGCTACCGGATCGTCCGGCTCAAGGACAAGCTGGGCACGCGCTCGATGCCGTCCGGCGAGGTGAGCCTGTCCGGCGCGACCGCGTACCTCGTGGGCGATGTGGGTCAGGGCTTCAAGCAGATGGCGGACATGGTGAACTCGTCGCGCCTGTCGAACGCGGTCCGGTCCGCCGGCATGATGCGCCGCGCGCTGGGCGAGTCGCGCTACGTCTGCACCCACCGCGAGGCCTTCGGCACGCTCCTCCTGGACCTGCCGCTGCAGCGCCGCCAGCTGTCGAAGCTGCTGCTGCCCACGGAGCAGGGGCTCAGCATGTCGCTGCACACCGCCCGCGTCTTCGAACGCGCGGACGCCGGGGACGACGAGGCCGCGGCGGTCCTGCGCATCCTCACGCCCATCATCAAGGTCCGCACGACCCGTGAGGCCCGCACGGTCACGGCGGACGCGATGGAGGTCCGCGGCGGCGTGGGCTACATCGAGGAGTACGGCGACGCCCGCACGTTCCGCGATGCCCAGCTGGGCTCGATCTGGGAGGGGACGACGAACATCGTCGCGCTCGACGTCGTCCGCGCCGCTCACCGGTCCTCCGCGCTCAAGCCGCTCATGGCCTACCTGGACGACCTCATCGCCGTGGTCGCCGGCCGCGGTGCAAAGGGCGGGGTCGCCGAGGCCGCCGCCGGGTCCGCGGTCCTCGCACCGCTGGCGGACGAGCTGGAGCGCTACGCCGGGGAGCTGCTGCACGCGCTCGAGATGCTGGGGGACAAGGCCAACGAGGCGCAGGCCCGGCAGATCTCGACTGCGCTGTACTGCCTGTGCTCCGCCGTCTTTCTCGCGTGGGAGGGCGTGCAGATCGGCGCGCGGACGGGCGACTGGTCGCGGGTCGTCCTGGCGACGATGGTGATCCGCCACCGCCTGCAGCCCCAGGACCCGCTGCGCGTCGTCGAGGACCCGGACGATCTGGTGCGCTCACTCATCCTCCAGGAGACGGTGAACCGCGAGCAGGCCGTCGACTACCTGGGCGTGGCGCTGGGCGGTGGGAAGTGAGCGGGGAGCCGGGCACGGCCTCGGCGGCGGGGGCGACGGGCCCCGGCAGCCTGGCGGGCCTCACCGTCATCGATCTGTCGCGCGTGCTGGGCGGACCGTACGCCACCCAGATCCTGGGCGACCACGGGGCGCGGGTCATCAAGCTCGAGCCGCCGCAGGGCGATGAGACGCGCGGCTGGGGTCCGCCCTTCTACCGCGACGGCGTCGCCTGGTACTACGCCGGCGTCAACCGGAACAAGGAGATCCGCACGATCGACCTCCGTGCCCCGGAGGGGCGGGGCGAGCTGCGGACGCTGCTGGCGGACGCGGACGTGCTGGTCGAGAACTTCCGGCCCGGCACCCTCGAGAAGTGGGGACTGGGCTACGAGGAGGCGCTGCGGGAGGAGTTCCCGCGTCTCATCCACTGCTCGATCACCGGTTTCGGGGAGGACGGACCGCTGGGCGGGATGCCCGGCTACGACGCGATCGCGCAAGCGATGAGCGGGCTCATGAGCGTGAACGGGAGGCCGGAGACCGGTCCCACGCGGATCGGGATGCCCGCTGTCGACATGATCACCGGGCTCAACGCGGTCAACGGGATCCTCCTGGCGCTGCACGAGCGCAGCGTGTCGAGGAAGGGGCAGCGGGTCGAGTCGACGCTGTTCGACTCGGCGCTGTCCGTCATGCATCCGCACATGCCCAATCTGTTCGGGACCGGGAAGGCGCCGGGTCGCACGGGCAACGACCATCCGAACATCGCGCCGTACTCCACGTACGCGACGGGCGACGGCGACGTGTTCCTGGCGGTGGGCAACGACCGGCAGTTCCGGAAGCTGTGCGAGCGGGTGGGGCGGCAGGAACTCGCAGACGATGCGCGGTTCGCGACGAATGCGGACCGCAACGGGCACCGGGACGCCCTGCGTGCGGAGCTCGAGGCGGCGTTCGCGCCGTTCGAGGCGGTCGCTCTGGGGGAGGCGCTCATGGCCGAAGGGGTGCCGGCCGGACCCATCCTCGATGCGCAGCAGGCGGTGGATCATCCCCACACGCGGCATCGCGGGATGATCGTCGAGATGGAGGACGGGTACCGCGGTGTCGCATCGCCGGTGAAGCTGTCGCGCACCCCGGCGAGCTACCGGATTGCACCCACCGGCGAGAGCTGACGGTGCCTCTGCGACGTGCGTCTCAGGAGCGCTTCTCGATTTGGCGCGGACGCGCGGTCGCAGTAGGATAGAGCGGTCGCCTGCGGGCGGCAGCGGTCACCTCCGGGTGGCTGCGGGGCTATAGCTCAGTTGGTAGAGCGCTTCGTTCGCAATGAAGAGGTCAGGGGTTCGAATCCCCTTAGCTCCACGTAAAGTTGAACGTTCGAACCTTGCCCCGCATCATCGCGGGGCAAGGTTCTTTCGTTGTGTGGCCTGGGGTTGGTGGCCAGGATCGTCTGGATCGCTTCAGTCGGTTGGAGGGTGGCGTCGTCCTCGTCATCGATGGTGATGCGGTCGAACAGTGCCCGGTTGAACATCCTCCGCTCTGAGGGTTCGGCCTTGGCGTAGACGTCGCCGATGTCGGTGAGGAGCCCGAGGATCGCGTCGAGCCCGACCTTGGCCTTGTCGTAGGTCGTCTCCAACGTGTCGAGCCGGCTGGTGATCGCTTGCAGGCTCGCGCGGATGCGGTCCTGTTCGGTCTTGAGCAGGTCGAGGGGGATCGCGTCGGCGTAGTGGGCTTGGAGGAGCTTGACCTGTTCGGCTTCGAGCTTGGCCTTCTGCCCGGCGAGGAGCTTCTTCTCATCGCTGGTGGATTCGGCGAGGGTGTCGAACACCTGCCTGAGCACGCCCTGGACCTGCGCGGCCTCGCCGGGACTGAGGGAGATGTCCTGGTAGCCGGCCTCGATGGACTGCTCGACGCGGTGGGTGAGGACGGCGGTGCGCTGGCAGTTGTTGCGCTTGAACCGACGGCCGGTGCAGGTGAAGTAGTCGTAGGCGACGCCCTGGTGGTTGCGGGGCCGCTCGAACATGAGCCGTTTCCCGCAGGCGCAGTAGATCGAGCCTTTGAGGTAGTGGTCGTACTTCTGGGGCTTGTCGCCGACGACGTGGTTCTGTCGCAGGATCGTCTGCACCTGCTCGAACGTCTCCGGCGTCACGAGCGGATCGTGCGTGCCGGGGTAGGTGACGTCGCGGAAGGTGACGATGCCCTGGTAGTAGGGGTTGGTGAGGATCTTGTGCAGCGCGGTCGTGGTGACCGGCTTCGCCGGGAACGACGGCGTCGGCCTCGTGGTGAGGCCGCGGGTCTCCAGCTCCCTGGCGAGCCTCGACAGCGACCAGTCCCCGGTGGCGTAAGCGGTGAACGTGAACCGGATCAGCTCGGCCCGGTCGGGATCGAGCCGCACCTCGCGGACTTCGTGCCCGCCCGCGTCGACGGTGCGGATGTTGAGGTAGCCGATGGGCGCCTTGTGCGGGGTGCCGCCGATCGTGGCTTTCTGCACGAGCCCCTTGGTGACCTCCTGGGCGAGGTTCAGGCTGTAGAACTCGGCGATGGAGGCCATGATGCCGTGCATCAGCATCCCGGATGGGGTCTCGTCGATGTTCTCCATGACGGACACGAGCGTGACCCCGGCCTGGCGGAGGGTGGCGTGGATGATCGCGTCATCGAGCCGGTTCCTCGCGATGCGGTCGACTTTGTTGATGATGCAGTACCTGACGGGGTGCTCGGCGAGGTAGTCCAGCATCTCCTGGAGCGCTTTGCGGCGGGCGGTCTTGCCGGACTCGCCGGGCTCGATGAACTCCGCGACGATGACGGCGTTCAGTTGGTCGGCCTTGCGCTGCGCGGCGTCGCGCTGCGCGGGGATGGAGAGGCCTTCTTCGAGACCGTTGCGGGTGGCCTGGTCCTTGGTGGAGACCCGCAGGTAGGAGATCGCGGGCACCTTCCCATCAGGAAGGGCCGTCGCCTCGTGGGAGGGTTTCGGGCCGGTGGCGAGTGTGCGCAGGGCGCTTAGGTCGAGGCCGGCGGGGAGGTCGATGAGCGTCATGGTCGTGACTGCCTTTCGGGCTCTCACCCAGCCCCCAGCGATGGGGTTGGGTGCGGGCGCCGACTGGCGGTCACGACACAGATGGGGAGGCCTGCCGAACCGCGACGGGCTCGGGCAACAGATGGGTTAGCCGGTAGCGCCCTGGGGTGGACGTACAACAGGGATTCTACCGTTCGCTGGCCAGCAGCGCCCGGAACTGGTCTCCGGCCTGACCGACCGTGCTGCCGGTGCCGGCCTCGCGCAGGGCGACGCGGATGAGGACTTCGGCGATCTTCTCGGTGTCGATCTGCTCCCGCCTCGTGAACGTGACCCGCAACCGCCGGTCCGATGATGGGCGTTGGGTCTTGCGCTGATAGTTCCGCACCATCGCCACTCACCCGCCTTCGGAATCTCTACCCATGTCGGTGTCGAGGTCGGCGTCGTCGAGGCGGGCGAAGAAGGCGTCTTCGGCGGCTTTGCGGCGGGCGACCTGTTCGATCACGAAGGCCACGAAGTCCTCGCGCCGGTTCGTGATGGGGATGTCTTCGACCGGTGGGGCCGGGGGCTCGCCGGGCCAGGCGGTCTGCCGGTCGGGGCGGTCGCGATCCAGGCGGGTGCCGGAGGCGGCGACCCAGTCGCGCAGCCGCTGCCGGGCGGCGGCGAAGTCGCGGTGCCACCCGATCGCGGCCGAGGCGTCCTGTTCCGGATCGTACGCGGCGAGCCAGTGCAGGTGCAGCGCGGAAAGCTCCCACTTCAGCGCCGGATGCCGGTGCCACAACGGCGGGATCACCGATGCGGGCAGCGCGTACTCTCTCCTGACCCACTCGACCCAACGGTTGAGGGCGAGCCATTCCTGCTCCAGGTCGTGCGCGAGCAGCAGGTTCCAGTTCACCGGCCGCGGCGGCCCCGGCACATCATCGTCGGGGCCGACCGGACCGAAGTCCTCGTCGTCCCACTCCTCCGGTTCGGGGCGGTCGGGCGGGGTGGTGGTGTCGTTCATCGCGTCCGCCGCCGTTCACATGGCCCGTGAGGGCTGCTCGTGGGCGGGCTGTCCCTGCTCGGGCGGCTCGAACCCGCCCTGACGCTGCGGCTGCTGCGGGTTCGGGGACCCCATCTGCGACAGCCGGCGCGGCGTGCCAATCTCGATGTTCATCCGGGCGGCGTCGGGGCCGAACCGGTTGGCGATGAACTCCTTGCTCTCCACCCCGGTGTTCGGGTTCGTGCTGGTTTCGAGGCGGCCGTGCGCGATGAACCAGTCCTGCTTGGACAGCATCTCGCCACCGCTCTTCGCGGCGCCGCGGAACGCGACGACATCGTGGAAGGTGGTCGGCAGCTTGGTGCGCGACCCGTCCGGGCCGTACTCGTAGTGCTCCTGCCCCGCCTTGAAGTACAGGCGCGGCTTGCCGTCATGCCAGGTCAGCTGCGGTTCGGAGGCGACGAACCCGTAGAACGCCTGACCGATCTCCGGGTCGACGTCTGGTTTCTGCTCGCTCATCGTGTGCTCCTGCTCTGCTCATGCCGCCCGCTCGTCGTCGGGGCTGCTCGTGGCAGACAGGTGCACCCGACCACCCCAGGCCCGCCGGCGTCGTCTACTCGCGGTGGGCGTTGTGCAGGAGCTGTTCGACCTCGGCTCGATCCGACTGGATCTGTTTGCCGTCGGGGCGGGCGGGCCAGGCCCGCAGGTCGGTGATGATCGGGGGCGCCGACCGCAGCAGGGTCACCGCGGTGCCGAACGGCAGGCGTCGGATGTGATCGGGCGGGAGGATCGCGACCCGCCGCACCGAGCGTTGGTTGGAGCGGGAGCCGTGGTCGCCGACGGTGGTGGTGTCAGTGAGCTCGTCGCGTTCCCCGATGAGCGTGGAGAGGTCCTGGAGGTCGCGGCTGTTGGAGGCGCCGCCGAGGATGATTTTCACGATGGACGCATCCCAGATCGCGCCGGCCTGGTGCTCGTTCCACTTGTCCCGCGCCTGCGCCAGGGACTGGAGCACGGCGAGGGTGGTGATGCCGGTGCCGCCGCCCTCGGCCATCAACGTCGGCAGGCTGGGAAGAGGCGCCAGGTTCCCGATCTCATCCAGGCACAACAGCATCGGCGGGTCCAACCGGGCACCCGTCGAGCGGGCGGCCATGCGACGGGCGGTCTCCACGAGGTCTTCGACCAGCGCGGTGACGAGTGCGGCGCTGTTCCCGGCGCCGGCGCCGGTGGCGAGGAGGAACAGGGTGCCGCGCTCACGGATGAATGCCTCGGGGTCGAACTCTTCACCCTCGGCGGGTGAGACCGCATCGAGCACCCTTGGATCGGCCAGCGCCGCGAGAGAGAGGCTGACGCCTTGCCAGATCGAGTCGCGGGTGCGCGGGTCGGCGTCGATCATCGACGCGAGCGAGTCCGCCCATCCGGTCGCGGCGTCGGGGTGGTTGGTGAGGATCGCGACCGCATCTGCCGCCGAGGTGGGGTCGAGGGTCCACCGGAACAGCTCAGACGGTGAGCGGCCGTCGAGGGCGGCGGCGTGCAGTAGCGCTTGCAGCGCGGCGCGGGTCTTGCCTTCCCAGAAGTCACCCCCTTCGACCCCGCCCGCGGACAAGCCGGTGGCAGAGGCCAGGCCGGCGGCGCGGATCATCGCGGTCTGCGGGGACTCGCAGCCCCGGATCGGTGACCACCGCATCCCCGCAGGCAGGCCCTCGGCGAGATGCTGCGGGTCGAACACCGCCACCGGGCCGATGCGCTTGCGGGCGCGCAGGCAGGCGGTGACGTTATCCGGCCTGGTGCTGGTGGTGACGACGGCGCCGGGTGCGTCGAGGATCGCGGGGATGATCAGGTGCAGGCCCTTGCCGGAGCGGGGCGGGCCGATCAGCAGGATCGAGTCCTCCACGCTCGCCCACACCTCGTGGCGGTGCGCGGTGCCGAGCCGATACCCGACATCGCCCGGCCGCGGGTTCGCCAGGCTGGGGCGGAGAGTGCCGGCCCGTCGCATGAGTGCCTTCGCCGACGCGACCTTAGCGACCTCGTGACCGGTGGCGGTGCCCTCCTGCCGGTGCGGATCGCCCGCGGCCTGCCGGGTCCGCCGGCGGATCAGGCTCCAGGCCCAGAGACCTGCCGCGGTCAGGGCGGTGAGCATGAGGGCGGCGGTGATCCAGTAGACGACCGGGTTCAGGCCGGCGGCGCCGAGCTGCCCGCCCGGGTCCGCCGGGTGGAAGAACACCGCGACCCCGCCGGTCGCCCCGGCGGTCGGCTGCGGGGTGCCGGTGAGGAACGCGGCGACGCTTCCCGCGGCGCGGAGCACGAAGGCGACCCCGAGCAGCCCGCCGATCGCGATGAGCAGGAGGTTGGTGAGCTCGTCGCCCATCGGCTGGCCGGGGCGGCCCTGCGGGCCGGTCACGGCAGGCCCCGGACGGCGATCGTGCCCGAGACGCGCCCGACCAGCACCACCTCCGCCGCCTTCGCCGCGGCGATGACCTGGGGGTCGAGGAGGGCGCGGGCCCGCCCATCCGGGGTCGCGTCGGTGTGGGCGACGATGAGGGCGACGGCGATGTCTTCGCCGGAGATGAACCCGTCACCGCCGTCGACCTCGATGGGACCGGCCCCGCGACGACGCCGGCCCGGCTTTTTCACCGGCTCCGGCTCCGAGTCCGTGTCGCGCTTCGGGGTGGGGCGTTTGACGGCGGGGAGGATGTCGGTGAAGGAGCTGCCGTCCACCTCGTGCACGGTGACGCGAACCGGGATCGTCCGGTCGCCGGTGACGTGATCGATGATCTGCGCGAACATCGCCCGCCGCCACGCCCCCACATCATCCGGCGCGGCGACCGGGTGGTGGTCGAGGGTGGCGGTGAGGGTGCCGTCCTCGTGCACGTCGAGCACGAGATGCGGCACCGACACCGGCGCGGAACTGGTGGAATCGGCAGGGGCGTGTGCGTGTCTCATGCCCGCCAGGTGCACCCGCACCATCCGGTGCCGCCTAGCTGCGCGCTGCCGCCCGCGAGCTCGTGTCGAAGAGCCGGTTCTCGGCCGGGTGCAGTTGGTGTTGGACGACGTAGGAGGAGCCCTTGATCTTCCACAGCCCCTGCCCGACCCCGAGGGTGGGCAGCAGCGCTTGCTCGGTGCCGGTCAGCCCGAGCGCGGCCGAGGTGGGGCCGAGCTGGTCGGATTCTTGCCGGTAGATGATCCTCGTCTCCGCGTTCGCCAACAACGAGTTGGCGAGGCCGCGGATCGCTGAGCCCTGGTCGCCGACGTTGTCGAGGTCGCTGACCTTGTGGAAGATCATCGCGTTCGCGATCCCATAGGCGCGGGCGAGCCTCCAGTGCGCGTCCATCCGCTTCAACAACGCGGGCTGGCTCATGAGGCGCCAGGCTTCGTCGTAGATGCACCAGCGCTGCCCACCGGCGGGGTCGAGGAGGGCGGCTTCCATCCACGCCGACGAGCAGGTCATCAGGGCGGAGATGAGGGTGGAGTTCTCGGTGACTTGGGACAGGTCCAGGGAGATCATCGGCAGCGACGGATCGAACACCTCCGTCGAGGGGCCATCGAACAGGCCCGCGAGATCACCGGCGACCAGGCGGCGCAGGGCGTGCCCGACCATCCGCCCGTCCTCCTTCAGCCGTCCATCGTCGTCGTGGGCGGGGTTGAGGAGGTGGTCGACGATCATCGGCAGGATCGGCACCGAATTGCCGCGCATCGTCGCCGCCAGCGCGGTGTCGATTGCGGTGTGCTCCAACGGTGACATGGGTCGTGCCAGCACCGTCTCCGTGAGCGCCCCGATCAGGTCGCGCCGCCGGGAGACGACGGTCGCGGTCCATTGCTCCTCGCTCATCCCGGCCGGCCGGTAGCCCTCATCGAGGGGGTTTAGGCGGGAGGGCAGGCCGTGGCCGAGCTTGATCGCCCGGCCCCCGACAGCCTCCGCGACGGCGGTGTGTTCGCCTTTCGGGTCGCCGGGAATGTAGACGCGGCGCCCGAACCCGAGCGAGCGGGTGTAGAGGCTCTTCGCGAGGCTCGACTTGCCGGAGCCTACGATGCCGGCGACCACGATGTTCGGGGCGGTGATGACCCCGTTCGCGTACAGCACCCAGGGGTCGTAGACGAACGACCCGCCGGAGTAGAGGTCTTGGCCGATGAACACGCCTTGGGAGCCGAGGCCGCCTTCGGCGAGAAACGGATACGCCCCGGCGAGCATCGCGCTGGTGTCCTGATGCTTCGGGAGGCGGAACCGGCCCGGCGTGCGCAGGGTGGCGGGGCCGGGCTCGCCGGCTGCGGGCAGATACCGGTTCGCCCGCCGTTCGGCCCGCTCGCGCTCCCGCTTCGCTCGGGCCTCGGCCCGCTCGCGGGTGCGCTGCTCGGCGACGAGCTCCGCGGCGGCGGCTCGGCGTTGCTGGCGCAGTCGGCGGCGTTCCTTGGCGGGGGCGACGAGGACGGCGGAGTGCAGCTTCTCGCGGTCGCCGCTCACCGCAACAGCCCCCGGTTCTCGGCGACCTCGTCGATCGCGTCCGGCCGGAACCACGACGACGCTTCCGGCCGTGCCGGTCGGCGATGCCGCTCCCGCCGCGGCTCAGGCTCCGATAGGGGCGGTGCGGTGGTGGTGCCGGAGGCCGGAGCGTCCGGGTCGGGCGCGTCGATGCGGCGGGACAGCCCGACGTAGCCCAGGTCGGGGCTGTAGGTGAGGGCGTAGTCGCCGGAGGCGGCGAGCCGGTCGGCGGCGCTGTGCGGGGCGGTGTCGTAGACGTACCCGTTCTCCATCGCATCGCTCACCGTCTCCTCGCCGTGATCCCAGGCGGCGAGGTATTCGATCGCGGCGTCCGTGCCCTGCCGGTCGATGATCTCCACCACCGGGTCCGCGTCCTCGCCTTGGATGAACACGATGCTGACCCACCGGTGCTGCGGATCGTCGGGCTTCCACGCGATCTGCCCCGCCTTCCCGGACGCCTGGTCGAGGGAGACTTCGGCTTCATCCATGCGGGCGGACGCGGTGCGCAGCGCGTCGATCGTGTCACCGAGGAGAGTTCGCGCGGCGAGCGGATCGCCGTGATCGGTCGTCGCCCGTGCCGCACTGCGGTGATGGTTCCGGGCGAGCTGATCGGTGACCTGGGCCAGGTACCGGGTGCTGGCCAGCAGGTCCCCGATGACCTCATACATGGCGCGCGGGTCCTCGATGGTGATCGTGGCGTGCGCGAGCCCGCGCAAGGCCTCGGCGGCTTCGCGAGCAGCTGCTTGGGGATCGGTGAACGTCGGCATGACAACTCCTCAGGTTTCGGCGGGCGCGGCAGCGCCCCGACCCCGGCGGAGGTGAGGGGTCGGGGCGCTGTGCCTGCCAGGTGCGCGCGGCTCTGCTGTGTCCGTGGTGCCGGATAGCGTTGCCACGCAGGTGAGTCGAGAGGAGCCGGGGTGGGATCACAGCAGTACCGCGGGGAGCTGGAGCGCAAGCGCAAGCAGCGCGTCGACGCGGAGAAGAAGGCCGGTGAGTACCGGAACAAGGAGTCGAAGAAGCGTGCCGAGGCGGACAAGGCGCGTCAGGAGGCGACGAAGACCAAGAGCGCGTCGACACAGAAATCGAAGTTGAGCCGGGCCGCCCAGCGCGACAAGGAGGCCGCGTCCGCCGGAAGCGAAGCGAACAAGTGGGCGGACAAGGCCTCCGGCTACCGGAAGCAGGAAGCAGACCTCCAGACCAAGCTCGCCCGGGCAGAGCGCTCCGAGGCCGACGCGGCGGAACGCAAGCGCAAGCGAGAGCAGACCGCCGCTGATCGGCGTGCGGCTGCCGAACGTGCGGCAACCGAAATGCGCTTCGACCGCACGGAACATGCTGTCGGCGAAGCGCTCCGGGAACTGCGAGCACCCAAGCCCGAGAAGCTGCGGGTGCTGTTGCTCGGAGCGTCCTCCGAAGGCGATCTACGCGTCGGACGAGAGCAGAAGCGCATCCGATCCGCGGTCGAGTCCGCGCTGCACCGAGACCTGATCGAACTCGATGTCCGCCCTGCCGCGACCGCGAGCGACCTGCTGGATGGCATCACCAAGTTCCGTCCGCACGTCGTGCACTTCTCCGGACACAGCAACGAAGACCTCGTCGTCTTCGAACACGACACCGACGCACCGCACGACGGGCACGTCGTCACGGCGCGCGCGTTCTCACGCGCCATCGCCGCCACCGACGACCCGCCGCTGCTCGTGCTGCTCAACGCCTGCAAATCTGCCGCGCAGATCGATCGACTCGTCGCGGACGTCGTCCCGTTCGCCATCGGCATGGCCGACAGCATCGACGACGGAGACGCCATCAACTACGCCGCCCAGTTCTACGCCTCCATTGCGAACGGGCAGTCCGTGCGCTCGGCGCATCTGTCCGGACAGGCCGCGTTGGAGATGGCCGGCCTCGACGGTGCCGAGCTCCCGACCCTCGCCGCAGCTCCCGACGTCGACCCCGGCGCCACGATCCTGGTCAAGCCCACCGACTGACCACATCTCAGATGCGGCGGGCAATGGGCAGGGCGGCGGCGGTGAACGCGGCGGCCTGCTGCCCGACCAGGCGCCGGGTTTCGCAGGAGGCCTGGATCGCGGCCTGCTCGATCGCCGCGACCGCGGTGTCGAGCTCCTCGATGGTCGGGGCGGTGACGGCGATGAGGCCGGTGTAGCGCAGCACCCCGTGCCCCGCGGTCAGGTCGGCCTCCTGCCGCAGCACGTCCTCGTACTCGGCGGTCTGGGAGGCGTCCTGGATCTGGCCGATCTTCGCTCGCTGGGCGCGGTCGCTGATGTACTCCACCTTCTTCTTGCGGATGTCGCGCACGGCCTGATCGGTCCTCAGCGGGGTGCACAGCAGCGAGATCGATCGCTGTATCCCCGTCGACAAGGTCACCGGGGCGAGGAACCCGGGATACACCATCGCCCTCGGCCACTCGCTGATCCACAGCACGGCGTGATAGCCCGAGTCGGTGCGCAACCGCTCCCACGTCTCGGCGATGGCGACGGGGCCGGCAGTGGCGAGGTCCTGCCCGAGCTGGCCGTGGCGTTCCAGGGTCGGCCCGATCGCGGGGTCGTAAGCGGTGCGCAGCATCACCGCGATCTCCCCGGGACTCAGCCACCCGGACGGGGTGAGGTCGGCGGCGCGGAGCGCGGAGACGAGGGTGGTCATTTCCTGGCGGAGCACGTTCGCCGCGCCCTTGATGCCGCCGCCGGCGGTCCGGATCTGCCGGCCCGCCGCCTTCATATCCAGAGACAGCGACAGCGTCATGGCGTGCCGTTCCCCGGCAGGCCCGGCCCGGTCGATCAACTCTGCATAGGTGGTCGAAGCCCAGGAGGTGTCGTGGGTGCCGTGCTCGGCCCACCATTCGGCGAGCCCCTGCCCCGAATCCGGCAATGTCCGTTCCAGGACTTGGAGGGTGGCGACCCGGCCGGAGCGGCAGATCGTCGCCAGCACACGGCCCCAGGCGGTGACGCGGCGGTGCTGCTCGGACGGGTCCAGCAGCACGAACGCCGGATGCGTCACCGACACCACCACCGTCAGCGTGTTCGCGGTCGGGTCGTGGATCATCCCGGCCCCCGTCTCGGGATCGGTGTACTCGCGCAGCCTGGCCATGTCACCCGGCAGCGCGAGCGTACCCTCGGGCCTGGGGGTCACGATCCGGCGCCGGTAGAGGAGCTGTCCGCCGGTCGTGCGCCAGGCCCACCAGGCGCAGACGGGTATCCATTCGACCAAGGCTCGGCCGCTGATCTTCACCCAGGTCAGGGCGATCGCGGCCGCCCAGATGGGGGCGGAGTAGGCGATGAGGATGCCGCCGCCAGCGTAGAGCGCCCCGATCAGGGACGCGCCGCCGATGCCGAGGGCGATCATCTGCGACAGCGACAGGCCCAGGATGAGGCCGCGTCGGGTGAGGCGGGAGAACTTCACCGGCACCAGCTCGCCGGCGCCCGTGGTCGTGGTGTCGTCGGTGCGGGGCATCGCCTACTCCTTCGTGCCGGGGTCTGCCGGGGCGGACGGCTCGGTCGGGGTGTTGGGCACCGGTGCCGACGGAGCCGGCGGCGTACCGCCGTCGCCCGGGCCGCCGTCGCCGCTGCTGCCGTTGGGGGTGGTGTTGCCGGTGTTCTGCGCGCCCGCGGCGGTGGTGTCGGCCTGGGCGCCGACCTCGTTGCCGGCTGCCGGCCCTGCCTCGGCGGCTTCTTTGGCGACGATCACGCCGGCCACGACCGGGGCGGCAGGCCCGCTGCTCGCGGCAGTCTCGGTCCCCGCCTCGGCGGTCGCGGTCTCCGTGCCCGCGGTCTCGGTGCTGGCGGGCGGCTTCGTCGCGGGCGGGCTCCCACCGCCATCACCGTCACCATCACCTCCGCCGCTGGAGCCGTCGAGGATCTTCTTCGGGCCCTCGCCGCCCCGGGTGGGGATCGGGAGGGGGCGGTTCATGGCGTTCTTCGCGTCCTGTTCGGCGCCCATGGTGTTGTAGAGGTCGAAGCCCACGAAGCTCAGGAGCCGGTAGACCATGTACGGGGCGAAAGCGGCGATTCCGAGCAGCACGATCCCGGCGATGGGCTCGGTCACGGCGGTCAGGCCGGCGTCGATGGGGGTCGCGACCTGCGTGATCGCGACCAGGAACACCACGACGAGGACGAGCTTGGAGACAATCAGGGCGATCAGGAACGTCACCCATTTCCCGATCCACCCCTTGGTCACATCCCACGACGCCCCCGACAAGGCCAGCGGGGCCAGCACGACGGTGACGAGGATCAGGGCCTTGCGGATCAGGAGGGAGAACCAGACGATGCCGATCGCGGCGATCATCAGGCCGGCGAGGAAAATCGAGACGATCGCCCCGACGCCGGGAGCCGTAATGTTCAACCCCGCGAGAGCGCCAGCGAGGAGGAGGAGTTGGTTGCCCATCGATTCGGTGGTCTCCCCGGCGGCCTGGATGAGGCCGATGCACAGCTGGTCGACGATCTCCAGCAGCACCGTCGTCAACGTGATGACCACGAAGCTGCCGAGGATCGACTTGCCCGCCCCGAGCGCGGCACGGGAGAGGGCGCCGGGGTCGCGCTGGATCATCCCGGTGATCAGTTGCAGGAAGAAGAAGATCGCGATGATGAACAGGGCGATCCCGAAGACGATGTTGTAGACCGAGATGAACCCGTCCTGGTTCAGGTCGACCAGGGTGGTGGTGTCGAAGACGGTCCACATGGTCTCCATCAGCCAGGCGGCGGCCCCGGCCATCGAGGAGGCGAGCCAGTCGAACGGGGCGGCGATCAAGGACGCGGTGCCCTCGCCGACCGCATCGCACACGGTGGAGATGACGGGGATATCGCACACGCTCACGGCGCACCCCTCCTTTCACACTCAGAAGAAGGGGTCAGACCTGCTGGCCGACCGACCAGCCGAAGTTCACGAGGGCCACGGCGGCGCCGCAGATCACGGCAGCGCCGCAGGAGATCAGCAGCCCCGTCTTCCCCCGCCCGGCCAGGTGCGGGTTGGAGGAGTTGGAGCCGTAGGCCCAGACGATCGCGGAGATGATCAGCGCCAGCACGCTGAGGATGAGGCCGACGGTCATCACGGCGCCGACGATCGTGCGCAGCTGCTCGATGCCCGGCAGCCCGCTGGAGTTGGGGTCGATGTCGATCACGATGTGCCCTTTCACGAGACGTGAGACAGTTCCGACCGCCAGGTGCACCCCGACCCCCAGGGGCACACGAAGAAGCCCGACCCCCGGAGGTGCCGAAGCACCCGAGGGGCGGGCCAGAGAAAACCGACGACGAGCAGCTGGGGGTTAGAGCTGGTTGCCGATGGTGATGAGCCAGTTCAGCCAGGCGACGCTGGCACCGGCGAAGATCGCGCCGGCGAAGGACACGAACACGCCGGCCCGGCCGCGGTGAGCGAGCTGGTAGTTGCCGTTGCTGGAGCCGATCGCCCAGCAGATGCCTGAGACGATGAGCATCAGCACCGCGACGATCAGCACGAACATCAACAGCGCGCCGGCGACCTCCCGCAGGTCCTCGATCCCCGACAGTCCCTCGAAATCCGGGAAGACCTCCATCACGCCCCCTCTCGGACCGTGATGTGCAAGTGATCGTCGTGCCGGGTCGTGATATCGGTGCCGCGGGTGTAGTCGCGCCAGCCCTCGTCGGCTCGGGCGAGGGACCAGATCTTGCCCTGCCAGATCAGGTATTCGACGCCGAGGGTCTCGGCGTGCTCTTGGAGCCAGTCGGTGACCTGCCACCCGTATTCGAGCTGGGCCGGGGTCGGGTACTGGCCGATCGCGTTCCCGAACGCCACATCGCAGGCTCTGCCGATCGGGTGCTCGGACTTGGTGCCGGGGCGGGGCGAATAGCACGCCCACGTCGACTCCGGGAACGCGGTGAGGGTCTGTTCGTAGACGCTGCGCAGCCGCACTGTGATCTGCCCATCCGTGGTGGGGTCGTCCACCAGCTCGTCCGGGTCGCCCTCGACCGGGGCCGGATCACCCGGCGTGCCCTGCTGGGTGACGCAGTCCTCGTGCTGTCCGGGTGGGGTGACGTCGGACTCGTCGAGGTCGGCGGCGTCGTGGTCGTTGAGCCACTTCGCGGGATCGATGTACTCGCCGTCGGTGCCGCCGTCGCGGACCTCGAAATGCAGATGCGGCCCCGTCGACATCCCCGAGCTGCCAACGTCGGCGATGTGCTGCCCGGCCCGCACCGTGTCACCCGGCGCGACGTGGATGCCGTGCTCCCAGGAATGCGCGTAAGCGGTCGCCATGGTCTTCCCGTCGATGCGGTGCTCGATGACGACGAGACCCCCGTAGCCGCCGGAGAACTCCGAGACCGTGACGGTGCCGTCGGCGGCGGCGAGGATCGGGGTGCCGTCCGGGGCGGAGAAATCGCTGCCGGTGTGGAAGGACTGCTCCGCGGTGATCGGATGCGTCCTCGGCCCGAACGGGCTGGTCGGCACCCACGTGCCCTCCGGCAGCGGGAACACCACCCGCCCCGACTCGACCGGTTCCGCGCTCACCAGGACCGGGGTACGGGTGGGGCCGGGCTCGCCGCTGCCGGTGAGGGCGGTGAGGATGTCTTCGGCGACGGGCTCGTAGTTGTCGTACCGGTCCGGGAAGGCACTGACTTCCACGGCCTGGGCGGCTTCGCCCTTGCCCATCTGCTCCCAGCCGGGAATGTCCAGCAGCCCCCTGGGTGAGCCGGCGTTGGGGCCGTCGGGGCCGCCGTAGAACGCGGCGGCCTGATAGTCGGGGTCCATGAGCTCGGCGACGGTGCCCCACCCGGAGGCCGGCCGCATCTGAAACAGCCCCAAAGAGTCGTTATCGGAGCCGTTGCCGTCGTTCGGGTACTCGCCGCTCTCCGGATACGCAGAGGTGTTGGCGAGCATCCGCATCCGCGACTCGGTCAGCGCCGCCATCAACGCGATCACGATCCCATCCCGGCCGACCCCCTCAGTGCTCGAACCGGTCTCGATGATCGTGGCGGCGTGGGTGAGCTCGGCCTTGCCGAGGACGATCTGTTCCCCGTGGCGGGTGATCGAGGTCAGTTCGTCGGGGATGTCGCCGACCTGCACGCTGCCGCCAGGGGCTGCGCAGGAGGCGGCGGAGGGGTTGACGAGCAGCCCGACCGAGACGAGGACGACCATCGGGCAGAGCAGGACGAGGGCGGCGAGCCCCGCGATCGCTTTGCGCAGCATCAGAGCCTCCTCCCCGGTGTCAGCGCAGGGGCTGGTCGAGGATGGACAGGCGCAGCAGATAGCACGGGTCGCCGTCCGGCGGGCAGGTCAGGAAGATCGTGAACGCCACCTCATGCGCACTCGACGTGGCCTCGTCATTCCAGATGCCCTGCCGGTGGCGGACACCCTCGACCGCGTACGCCGTGGTGCCCGGCGCTAGTTGCCCCGGCTGCGCCTGCGATTCGGCTTCCGCCCACGCCTCCGGCACGAACACGTCCGTGATCTCCAGACGCTGCGTCGTGCCGTACTTGCGCAGCTCGACCCAGGTCTCCCGGTTCGGGAGATAGCCGGCGATATCCGAGGCCAGGCCCGCCTGCTCGACCCCGGACGGGTCGGCAACCTTCAGGAGCACGCTGGTGTAGTCCAGCGGCATCAGCCCGCTGGTCGTATCCCACCCGAACAGCGCCTCCGCAACGGCGCGGACGAACTTCTCCGGGTCGTCGGTCTCGGGGATCGGCGCTAGGTCCCGCGGCCCCTGCTCCGTCGTGCCTGGTGCGGTCGGTGACGGGGGCGCGGGTGGCGGGTCGCTGGTGGTGCGGGGGCCGGCGACCAGGCCGTAGACCCCGATACCGACCAGGAGCAGCACGACGACTGCGGCCGAGACCAGGACGACCAGTCGGCGGCGGGAACGAGAAGCATCTGTCGAGTTCATGCCCACCAGGTGCACCCGAACGCGCATCCGCCCCGACACCCCCTCATGGGGCCCGAGGCGGCGAAACGGGAGGGGGTCAGAGGGCGCGCAGATGCCGCATCCCACCCTCACCCTCGTCACGGTCTTCGTCGTTGTCGGTGTTCTGGTTGCATGCGGCACGGAGGGCGGTGGCGAAGCGGGCGGTGCCGTCGGCGATCGTCAGGAACATCTCGATCTGCTCCTCGGTGAGCTCGCCGGCGAGCACGGCCGGGTCGTAATGCGTCCACCAGTCGACCAGTTCGCCCCAGATCACGACGAACGAGCGGGCCGTCCACACCGTCAGCCCCGCCGGTGCCAGAGCGGCAGGGCTCTTCGTGCGGCGGGGGCGGTTCTTGGCGCGGGCGACCGCCTCCTGCGCGAGCCGGTCCAGTTCCGCGTCCCGGCTCCGGGCGGGATCGTCGATCAGGGAGCGGACCTCCTCGAAGATCGGATGCACCGGCGCGCCCGCCTCGATCCGCGCCAACGCATTCGCTACCGACGTACGGGTGTCGTCGGGGAGGTCGTCGCGGTCGGCGGCCTGCTGGATCGCCTCGATCTTGTCCAATGTCCGGTACGACGCGGCACCGGGGATCATCGTCGCCGCCTGCTGCCGCGCCTCACCCGCCGGTGTCGGTGACGGTGCCGGAAATTTTCCGCCACCGTCCTCCCCACCCTCGGCAGGCTGGTGGTCGCTGCTGAACCGGGACGCTTCCTGCCGACGCGCCGCGTCCTCAGCGAGGAGGGTCTTGAGTTCGCGGTAGAGGGACGCTGCTTCCAGTGGGTTGAGGTCTTTGTGCAGGAGGTTGTCGTCCTGCTCGGCGAGGAGGTGCCCGAGCCGGTTCGAGATTCCTTGCCGCACCCACACGTTCACGGTGCGCCAGCCGAGCTGCTGGATCGCGGCGAGTCGGCGCCGGCCGCACACGAGCACCCCGTCCGGGGTGATCGTCGGGGGCTGAAGCAGGCCGTCGCGGGCGATGGACGCGGCCAGGGCGTCGATGTCGCCCAGATCGGTGCGATGCCGGTTCCCGATCCTGATCGAGGACACGGCCCGTTCCAGCTCGATACTCATCGCCGGCCCCCATTCCGGGGTGCCGCGAGTGACACGGTGAGCACGAGGTCGTCGTCGTGCAGCAGCACCGGCAGCGTCTCGCCGATCAACAACCTGAGCAGGATGCCCCGCCCTGCCGAGGTCGCGGAGATCCCGGGTGCGGGGTTGCCGAGCAGTGCCCGCAGCAGCGCCGTCCATGAGGAGCCGGGCAGGTCGAGCAGGGCGCGGGAGTGCTGGTCGCGGCGCAGCACCTCGAACGCCGACTGCCGCGACCCGGTACGGGCGAGGGCATGGCAGACATGCTCGACCGCGGCGCGGGCCGTCTGCGCCGGCCACCCGAGGACGGTGACGAACGCGATCGCGTCCTCCACCGCACCAGACGCCGACGTGACCACCCCCGCCGGCTCCACCACCTCCCGCTCGCCCTCGTGCTTCTCGTCGTCGGGGCGGGGGTCGGTGATGTGGAACGCGGGATGGTAGTCATCCAGCGGGTTCTCCCGGTCGGAGAGGCGCTCGGCGTCGTGGAAGACCGAGTAGTGCGGGCGGCGCGCCTGATGCGTCGAGCACAGCAGGCCTTGGGCGCGTTCCTCGGCGATGCAGGTGATCCGCACCGCATGGGTGACCACGCCCCACGGGTCATCGGCCTCGCGCGCGGAACGAGTGCGCATCACATCGAACGCGGCACCCGCCGCCTCCCACGGATCAAGACCGTGCTTACGCGCTAGAGCGGCGTACTTGTCGGCCGCGTACTGCATCAGCTTCGCGGCGGTCGGATCGGTGCGCCACCCGCCCGGCCCCTCCGCGTGCAGCCGGACCAGCAGGGCGCGCAAGCCCTCACCGGTCGTGTAGTCCTCGCCGCCTCCCGGTGCGGCGGCGGTTGTCATGTGCGGGATCATCTCGGCACCTCCTGCCAGGCAGGTGCACACCGGCTCCCACGAGTAGCGGGGTGGTCAGGGAAAGAACGTCGGATCGTAGACATGACGGCTCACCCCGGGGTCACTTCCTGCCCAGACCCGGCGACTCGGGTGCGGGCTCCTCGCGGCCGAACGCCGAGACCGGCGGCAGCCGCCTCGCGCCCGTGGCGATCTGCCGACCGACATACTTGGCGCTGACCGCAACGCCGTGCCGGGTCCCACGAGCCAGCTTGGAGTCCAGGTCGATGCCGCGCCGCGACAGAGAGCCGCTGCCACGGGCGATCAGATCGGAGGCGCGCACCCAGTCCACCCCGCGCGTCGGCCTCTCCACGTCCACGCCCTCCGCGCTTTGCTTCTCGCGGTCGACGTCGGCGGCCTGGATCGCCTCGGGCGCCATCCCCGCCGACGGATCAGGCCGCTCCGGCCCTGCCGCCTCGGATGGCGGCGGCTGCTCGGGCGACTGCTGGTCGTGCGGGTACTGTTCGGTGTTCATGACGGTTCCTCCTCGGAATGTTCAGGTGGGGTGCCGGCCTCCTGCGGGCCGGACGACTCAGACCCCTCGGCCTGGGGCCGTCGGGGAAACCAGCGGCCCACGGTCGAGGGGTGCACATCGAGTTCGCGGGCGATCTGCTTGTTCGACCAGCCCGCCTCCCGCAGCCGCGCCGCCCGCTCCCGCCGACCAGCACCAGCCCCCGGCGGAGCCGACTCGTGAGACTCGCGTGTCGCAGGCGCGGACGGCTCTACTTCGTCCTCGTCCTCGTGCTGCGGTAAGGGACCGTCGGGCTCCGGCGCCGGGCTCGGGGTCGGGTTCTCGGGTGGGGTGCCGGCCGCAGGCAGAGCCGGCGGAGGTGCCTCCGTCTGCGGCGGTGTGGTCGTGGTGCGGGTGGAGCGGATGAGCACGACGGTCAGGTGGGTGGAGGCGAGCAGCACCAGGGGTGGGACGGCGGCGACGGTCGCGGCGAGCAGGCCCGGCACGGACGCCTCGGCGGTGACCAGGGCGTGAGCGGCGTTCGCGATCACCGAGACAAGTGCGCCGCCGATGAGCAGCGCCCACGGATACCAGGCCGCCCGGTGCCCATCGAGAGCGACCACGGCAACGGTGGCGACCACGATCAGCCCATCGACCAGCAGCGGCCAGATCCACGCCTGCCCAGCCCCGATCCCGGAACGCACGGCGAGGTCGGCCAGCGCCGTGAACGACAGCCAGAACGCGCCTGCCCCGATGAGCACGGTTCCCGACGCGGCCGTGACCACCGCCCACCCGCGCCGCCGATTCATCACAGCCCCCTCGCCGGCGTCAGCCGCTGCTCCGGGGCCGTGTCGCGCGCCGGGCCGGGGCGGGACACCCTCGTCCGACTGGCCGGTGTTGGGGTGCCGTGGATGCGTTTGTAGCCGGAGGTGACGGTGCGGATGATCTCCCGCTGCCCGAAATCGGGCTGCTCGACCGTGAGCATCGCGTCCAGCGCATCTCGATACGGCACGCCTTCCTCGGCGAGGACGCAGGAGGCCCAGAACAGCTTCCGGTTCCGGTCGGTGCGCTCTCCGCCCAGCCAGTTCGCGAGCTTCTGCGGATCGGTCCGCCCCTGCCCGCGCATCCGGGGTGGGAATCGGCGCGGTGGGCGGGGCGGTTCGAGAAAACGCCGTAGCCGGCCCGCGTCCAGCGGGTGTGCGGGGTCGGTGCCGAGCTCGGTGATCCGGTACGGCACGGTCTCGCCGTCGATCACCCGCAGCGAGGGTGGGGCGACGATGTAGCCGCCGTCGCCGCGGAAGTCGATCCCCGCATCCCCGACCTGCCACGACCGCTGCTCCATCTCGTCGGCGGCTGGGTAGTAGAGGTGCAGGCCGCCCGTGGGCGAGCGCACCAGAAACTCCCACCCGCTCACGAGCCCGGCGCGGTCTGCGCGGTTCAGGGCGTCGTAGCCGTTCGTGCCGTGCACGTCCACATCCACCACCGACAGGCCCGAGACTCGGCCGGTGGGTATCCCGATGTTCGCGTGTGGCGAACTACGCCACCACGCCTCCACCTGGCGCAGGTTCGTCGTCGCATCCCGGAAGCCCCGGCCGTGGCGGATCAGCGGCACCTTGTCGCGCGGCGCGACCGGGAACACCGGCACCCCAGCGACCGCAAGCTCACGGGCCGCGTGCGGGAGTGGCTGCTCGGTGGCGTTGAGGAAGATCGCCGACAGGTCACGGGCAGCCATCACAGCCCCCGCTCTGGTGTCGCGAGCTCAGGCTGAGGCTCCTCGGGCTCGCGTGTTCGTGACGCGATGCGGGGGCGCTCGCGCTGCGCCTGCTGCTGGGGTGCGTCTCGGGTGAGGCCGGGCGGGATGCCATTGCTCACCTGCTCCGTGTCGAGCCGGTCGAGCACATCGAGAGCGGTCTTCCGTATCCGCTCCCCGGCGGCCTGCACCACCTCGACCGGGTTCTTCCCATCCACGGCCGCCGCCCAGCCCGCGACGTACGGGATCGTGTACTCGCTGGTGTCCATCCCGTGAGCGGCGCCGATCATCAGCGCGACGCTATCGGCCTCGACCTCCCCGATCCCGCGATGCTGCCGGGCCTCCTGCTGATCAGGGCCGTGCATCAGGACATGGGCGAGCTCGTGGGCGAGGGTCTTCACCTGCGCGGCGTCGTCCATGTTCGTGCGCACCGCGACCCAGTTCTCGGTGAAGTTCGTGCGCCCGTTCGCGCCGCCGATCATGCCCTCGTGCGGCACCCACAGCAGCTCGAACCCCTCCGCTCGCACCTGATCGGCCAGGCCGTCACGGAGCCCTGCCGGGGCTTCGCCTTTGAGCAGCTGAGGCTCGGGTCGTGCGGGGATCGGTTCACCGCTGGTCTGGGAGACATCCCAGACGTAGGCCGGTCGCACTCCGACCATCCGGGTGCGCACTGTTTCTCCCGGCTTCGGCTTCTCACCTCGGTTCAGCCGCCGCCACGACATTGCGTCGGCGAGGTTCGCGGAGGCGAATCTGCCCGTCACTGGTGCGAGAATCTGATACCCAGCCTGGCCTTTCTCGACCTGTCGGCCGAGTTGCTGCCACTGCTTGTATCCGGCGACCAGGGTGGGGAAAGGTTCAGGCACTCGGCCCTGTTCGAACGCCTCCATATGAGCCGTCCAGATCAGCAGCACATTGTTGAAGCTCCGTGACCTGAACTTCGCGGCGAACCGGAGCGCATCGGCCCAGTCATCCCCGGTGACGAGCCGCTCGACCGCACCGGTGAGCTTGTCGTGGAACTCGTCGAGCTTCGCCTCCCGCGCCTGGCGGGCCTCCTCTTGCCTCGTCGCCATCGTCGGCCTCCTCCCGAGCGGCCAGCCGCACGAGGGGCTGCTGGCCTTGCACCAGCGAGGTGAGCCAGGAGCTTCCGGCGAGTCAGACGGTCAGCGAACAGCGAAGTCGGTAGGTTGGCCGTCAGGAACGCGGAGGCACCTGACGTAGGACATACCGGCTTACCCACGGGCCGCGCCGGGGAGAAGGAGAAGCCGCCCTGACCGGGATTTTCCCGGTCGAACTGTCCCGTTCTCGAAACCGGGAACCTCGGAAGTCAGGGCACGTCGGCGACGACCGGCCGCATGTCTCGGTACCGGTTCGGGGTGACCCCGGTATGCGCGGTGAACGCCTCGATCGCGCGTGATCGGCTGCGCCAGCCGACCCGCTGCCCAGCCGCCGCGACGGTGATGTTCGTCTCCCGTAGGAGTCGCGCCATCTCCTGCACTCGCAGCATCGTCAGATAGGCGGTCGGGGTCTTACCGAACGCAGCGGTGAACACGCGGGCGAGCTGCTTCGGGGAGAGCTGCGCCAGCTCAGCCAGCTCTGTCAATGTCCACGGGGAGGCGACATCACGATGGAGCGCATCGCGCACGAGCATCGCTTCGCGGCGTAACGGTCCCAGCGCTCGCTCATGGGAAGAGACCGGGCGGGAGCGAGCGCGCTGGAATCTGGTCAGCCGCATCGGGGAGACGCGGACATGCGGGGCGATGACGTCCACGACGGCGAACCAGAGCGACTGTAACCGGGGGAAGCGTTCATGGAAATGCCCCTCGGCACTGAGTGCGACCATCTCATCGAGCCACGGCAGCATCAGGCCCGCCCGATCCCGGCCCAGATGCAGCACTTGGGCTGGTTCGGAGTAGACCTTCTTGGCGAAGCCCTGCGCGTCCAGTCGATCGTGCAGGATCGTGGAGTATTGCCAGAAGAACTGATCCAGAGCGAGATCGGTGTCGATGTAGATCGTCGTGACAGTCAGCTGCCCCTCCGGTTCGGTCCCGCAGAGCACGTTGGGTCCGAGGAGGATCGCGTCGCCGAAGCTGACCGGCTGCTCACCGAACTCGGAGAACACGATCGCCGTGCCATCGCGCACGACGACGAGTTGCACGCAGTCATATGAGGCAGGCCCGATGGGGCGATGAACGGTGCGGGTGCGGGCAGACAAGGGCGGGGAGAGTCGTGCGGTCACTCATTGCTGCTGTCTGACTCAGGGATCGACCGCAGCTGGATGCGGATCGTTCGAGAGGCGCCTCACGGCGACTCTTGCTGACTGCCGGCGGATCGGATGGTGAGTGCCCAACGGACAGCCTGGCAGCATCGGCGCACGGTGAGCTCGGCCTCGAAGGATCGGGCTATGGCTGAGGTCATGCGGGTGAGGAGTCGCATCGGTTTCCTTCCTTCAGGTGGACTTGATCAGTCGGGCGATGGCTTGGGATGCCTCATCGATCTTGTGATCGGCTGCGGTCTCACCGTTCCGGATGGCGCCGGTGACGCAGTGCCTGAGATGGTCATCGAGGAGACCGATCGCGACGTTCTCTAGCGCGGAGGTGATCGCACTTACTTGGGTGAGGATGTCGATGCAGTAGGCGTCCTCATCGATCATGCGGTGGATGCCGCGGGCTTGTCCCTCGATGCGCCTGAGGCGAGCGAGGTAGCGGGCCTTGTCGCTGATGTAGCCGCGGTCGGCCGCGCTCTCGGAAGCGTGACCGGAGGGAAGGGACAGGGTGCTCATCATCGGTCTCCTGATGGACGATAGGGACAGTCCGGATCACTCGGAGCGGTTGAGTAGCCGCCGCGCGCTGGCCGCGGGATCGAGGTTCAGGCGCCGGAGCAACTGCGCGTTGAGTGCGACGACGACGGTCGAAGCCGACATCAGGATCGCGCCGATGCTCATCGGCAGCACGAACCCGATGGGCGCGAGAATGCCCGCCGCGAGCGGCACGGAGATCAGGTTGTACCCTGCGGCCCACCACAGGTTTTGCTTCATCTTCCGGTAGCTGGCGCGGGAGAGTTCGAACACCGAGAGCACTGAGCGCGGATCGGAGGAGGCGAGGATGACGCCTGCGGAACCGATGGCGACGTCGGTGCCTGCGCCGATGGCGATGCCGACGTCGGCCTGGGCCAATGCGGGGGCATCGTTCACGCCGTCGCCGACCATCGCGACCTTGCGGCCCTCGTCTTGGAGTTCCTTGACTTTCGCGGCCTTGTCCTCGGGGCGCACGCCCGCGAAGACCCGATCAATGCCGAGATCCTTGGCTACGGTGTCGGCGACGGCCTGCGCGTCGCCGGTGATCATTACGACCTGAGCACCGGCGGAGTGTAGGGCGTCGACGGCGTCGCGGGACTCGGGACGGATCTCATCGGCGAGCCGCAGCGCGCCGATCACGTCGCCGTCGGCGAGGACGTGGAGGATGATCGCACCCTCCTCCCGCCACTGGTCGGCCACCGGCAGCTCATCTCGGTTCTGCTGGTCGAGCAGGTAGGGGCCCCCGACCTCAATGACGGCGCCATCGACGGTGGCCTTGACTCCCACGGCCGGGGACGAGGAGAAGTCCGAGGCTTTCGGCACCTGGATTTTTTGGATCTGGCGGCTCCGGTGATGGCGCGGGCCAGCGGGTGTTCGCTGTCGGCTTCGGCCGCAGCAGCCAGGGCGAGCACGTCGTCTTCGTCACGTCCTTCGATGGGATCGATCGCGGTGACGGTGGGTTCTCCCTTGGTGAGGGTGCCGGTTTTATCGAACAGCACGGCGTCGACGGTGCGCATGGACTCGAGTGCGAGCCGGTCCTTGATGAGTACCCCGCCTCGGGCGGCGCGCTCGGTCGCGATCGAGACGACCAGCGGGATCGCGAGGCCCAGGGCGTGTGGGCAGGCGATGACCAGTACGGTGATGGTGCGCACCACCGCGGCGTCGGGCATTCCCAGCAGCGTCCATGCGAGCGCGGTGATCACCGCGGCTCCCAGGGCGAACCAGAACAGCCAGGCCGCCGCGGTGTCGGCGATGCGCTGGGCGCGGGAGGAGGAGGCCTGAGCATCGGTGACGAGCTTCTGGATTCCGGCCAGGGCAGTGTCATCACCAGTGGCGGTGACCTCGACGCGCAGACCGGAGTCGGTCGCCACGGTGCCGGCGACGACGTTCTCGCCGGCCTCGCGGCGCACCGTCTTGGACTCGCCGGTGACCATCGACTCGTCCATGCTGGCGCTGCCGTCGACGATCTTGCCGTCGGCCGGTACGGACGCTCCGGGTCGCACGATGACCACATCGCCGACACGCAGTTCCGCCGGTGCGACCTTCACAACCTCGTCGCCATCGACCCGCTCCGCCTCGTCGGGCAGGAGTGCTGCGAGGGAATCCAGGGCGGAGGTGGTCTGAGCCAGCGAGCGCATCTCGATCCAGTGCCCCAGCAGCATGATGACCACCAGCAGCGCCAGTTCCCACCAGAAGTTCAGCTCATGGTGCAGGATGTGCAGGCTCGCGCCCCAGGAAGCGAGGAACGCGACCGTGATCGCCAGGGCGATCAGGAGCATCATGCCGGGCTTGCGGGAGCGGATCTCGCTCAGCCCACCGGTGAGGAAGGGCCAGCCGCCCCAGAAGTAGATGACGGTGCCGAGGATCGGCGAGACCCACCAAACCCACCCCGCGTCGGGCAGGTGGTAGCCGAGGAGGTGGGCGAACATGTCGTTGAACCCAACGACCGGGACCGCGAGAACAAGCATGATCCAGAAGAGCCGGCGGAACTGACCGACGTGATCACCGTGCCCCTCGTGCCCAGAGTGGCCTCCATGCCCGCCGTGGCCCGTATGCCCGGCATGGTCGTGACCAGCATCAGTCTCGTGGTCGCCATGCTCAGTATGGGCGCCGTGTCCCTCGTAAGCGCTGTGCTCGGTGTGGGGCGCGTGGCTGTGATGGCCGGCGTGTTCATCGACCTCGGTGCCGTGGTGGGCGTGTTTCTCGCTCATGGTCGGTCCATTCCTTCTCTCTCCAGCCCGGACGCTCCTGCGTGATCAGGAGGCGGGCTGCATCTCGCTTTCGACGACCCATTTGTGGTTCGTCATCTCCATGCCGCCAGCTTCGTAGTCGACGACGTAGACGGTTTCGTCGGTCGAGGACGCGATCGTGGCCCTCGCACCGTCCACACCGTCCATGTGATCGGCGGTGACGGTGACCTCGGTACCATCGGCCAGGCGCTCCTCGCCGGGATCCTGGAGTTCTTCCTGGACGACCCACTTGTGGTCAGTCACGGGTTCACCGCCGCCGACCGGGATGTAGTCGATCGCGTAGGTGTAGGTGTCGTAGGCGCCGACGATAGTGGCGGTGGCGCCGTCCATGCCCTCCATGTGGTCGGCGGTCAGAGTGACCTCGGTGCCCACGGGGTACTCGGGGTCGACCGCTTCGGTCATGCCCTCGGGCACCGGGCCGCCGTCGGCGGGATGATCCATACCGTCGTGGCCGCCGTGTGCGTCCTCGCTCTGTGACGCCGACGGTTCCGCGGGGCCGTCTGCGGCGGAGCAGCCGGCCAGAGTGAGGCTGCTGCCGAGAATGCCTGCGGCAATAAGGGTGGTCATGCGCGTATTCATCCGAAAGCTCTTTCACCGGATTCGGTGGTTCCGCGCCTCCCACCGAAGGCGGGAGGCACGGAACCCGGGTCGTTCTGGTCGCCTGTCAGGCGGCGTTGGCGTAGCGGTCGGGGTCGGCGTCGAACAGCGGGCCGCAGGCGGCGCAGCAGAACCAGTACCGCTGGCCCTGGTAGTCGCGGTAGAGGCCGGCTTCCTCCGCCTGCGCCTTGACGACCGGGGTGCCGGCCATCACCCGGCATTCGGTCATCTCCTCGGCGGGGGTCTGTGCGATCGCTTCGGCGCTCGGCGTGTGGCCGCAGCAGCTCCCACCGCTGGAGGAGGTGTCGGTCAGGTTCAGGTTCTCGTATGCAGTCATCGTGTTTCCTTTCGTGTTGTGTCGATGACGGATGGGTCAGGCATTCACCGGCTCGCGAGCCGGCGCCGCTCCGGCCGGTGCCGGAGTGGAGGCGTCGTCCGCACGGGCCTTGAAGGTCCGTAGCCGCAGGCTGTTGGAGACGACGAACACCGACGAGAGCGCCATGGCTGCGCCGGCGAGCATCGGGTTGAGCAGTCCGAACGCCGCCAGCGGGATCGCGGCGGTGTTGTAGGCGAAGGCCCAGAACAGGTTCGTCTTGATCGTGCCCAGTGTCTTCCGGGACAGGCGGATCGCGTCCGCCGCGGCGCGCAGGTCGCCGCGGACGAGGGTGATGTCGGCGGCTTCGATCGCGACGTCGGTGCCGGTGCCCATTGCCAATCCGAGGTCGGCTTGAGCGAGGGCGGGAGCGTCGTTGACGCCGTCACCGACCATCGCCACCGTCTTTCCCTCGCCTTGGAGGCGGGTGACGACATCGACCTTGTCCTTGGGCAGGACCTCAGCGATGACCTGCGTGATGCCGACCTCGGAGGCAACCTGCTCGGCCACCGCCTGGTTGTCACCGGTCAGCAGCACCGGGGTCAGACCCAGCTCCCTGAACTGGTGGATCGCCTCAGCCGAGGTGGGCTTGATCTGGTCGGAGACGACCAACACGCCGCGCGCGGCGCCATCCCAGCCAACTGCGATCGCGGTCTTGCCCTGCGATTCGGCCTCCTGCTTCGCGGCCCGGAGAGTGTCGTCGAGGTGGATCGACCAGTCCGCCAACAGCGACTCGCGGCCGGCGAGGACGGCGTGCCCGTCGACGACGCCCTGCACGCCCTTGCCCTCGATGTTCTCGAACGACTCCGGGGCAGGCAGCTCGCCGACCTCGCTGGTGGCGCCGGCGGCGATGGCCTGCGCGATCGGGTGCTCGGAGTAGTCCTCCAGGCCGCCGGCGATGCGCAACAGCTCGCCCCGATCCACACCCTCGGCGGGAATCGCCTCAGTGAGGGTCATCTTGCCGGTGGTGACGGTGCCGGTCTTGTCCAGCACGATGGTGTCGACCTTCTTGGTCGATTCCAAGACCTCGGGGCCCTTGATGAGCACGCCCATCTGCGCGCCCCGACCGGTGCCGACCAGCAGTGCGGTGGGGGTGGCGAGGCCGAGTGCGCAGGGGCAGGCGATGATCAGCACCGCGACCGCGGCGGTGAACCCGGCCGAGAGCGGGAACCCGGCCCCGATCCAGGCACCGAGCGCGGCCACGGCGACGGCGATCGCGATGGGAACGAACACCCCGGACACCTTGTCGGCGAGGCGCTGGATCTCGGCCTTGCCGGACTGGGCGTCCTCGACGAGCTTGGCCATCTGCGCCAGCTGCGTATCCGCACCGACCCGGGTGGCCTTCACGACCAGGCGCCCGCCGGCGTTCACGGTCGCACCGGTTACGGCATCGCCTTCGCGGACCTCGACGGGCACGGATTCGCCGGTGAGCATGGACGCGTCGATCGCGGAGCTGCCGGAGGTGATGACGCCGTCGGTAGCGATCTTCTCGCCCGGCCGGACGACGAAGTCATCACCCACGCTCAGCTCGTCGATGGAGACGCGTTCCTCCTTCCCGTTCCGGAGGACGGAGACTTCCTTCGCGCCGAGTTCCAGGAGGGCGCGCAGGGCGGCTCCGGCGCGGCGCTTGGAGCGCTTCTCGAAGTAGCGGCCGAGCAGGATGAACGTGATCACCCCGGCGGCGACCTCCAGGTAGATGTGCCCGAGCCCGTCGGAGCGGGAGATGGTGAACTCGAAGGGGTGGACGACGCCGCGATCGCCCGCGGTGCCGAAGAACAGCGCCACCAGGGACCAGATCATCGCCGCGGTCGTGCCCACGGAGATGAGGGTGTCCATCGTCGCGGCACCGTGTTTGAGGTTCATCCAGGCGGCCTTGTGGAACGGCCAGCCCGCCCACACCACCACGGGTGCTGCGAGCGCCAGGGAGGCGAAGCCCCAGTAGTCGAACTGCAGCGCGGGGATCATCGCCATTGCGATGACCGGCACCGCCAGGACGGCCGAGCCGATAAGCCGCTGCCGCAGGCTGCGCAGCTCGGCATCCTCACGCGACTCGCCCTCATCCTCGGCACCTGATTCGGGTGCTTTTCCCTTCGGGGTGGGGAGCTCTGCGCTGTAGCCGGTCTTCTCCACCTCGGCGATGAGCACCTGCGGGTCATAGTCCGCAGGGGCGGTGACGCTGGCCTTCTCGGTCGCGTAGTTCACGGACGCGGTGACACCGTCGAGCTTGTTGAGCTTCTTCTCGATCCGGTTCGCGCAGGAGGCGCAAGTCATCCCGCCGATCTGCAGCTCGACACTGTTCGTGCTGATGATCGGATCACTCGCCATGGTCATGGTCTCCTCCTTCCTCATGCCCGCCGCCGTGCTCGCCCTCGGCCCCACCGGTAGTCGTGTCGATGACCAGCGGCGCGGTGTGCACCTGCCCGTCAACCTGGAAGTCGAGGTAAAGCAGGTACCGGCCGGGCGTGGGAGCGGTCGCCTCGAACACGATCTCCGGCCCGGAGGTCTCACCGGCCTTCGGTGCATCCCCGTGGGGATGGACGTGCAAGTAGGCCAGGTCGCCGTCGCGCAGCGCGACCAGGTGCCCGAACGCCCCCAGGTACGGCTCCAGCGCGGTGACCGGCTCCCCGTCACGGGTGACGGTCATCGTCAGCTCCGACGCGGAACCGGCGACCAGATCACCCTCGACCGTGACGTCGAACCCCTCGACCGTGGTCTCGGCGACAGGTTCGGCCGCGGCCGGGTCGTAGTCGCCGGGCACCTGCACCGCAGTTGACAGGGTGATGCCCTCGCCGTGCTCGGCGGGCACGAAGTCGGCGAACACCCGGTAGGTGCCGGCCGCCTCCCACTGCCACGGGATCGACCAGGCGCCATCGGCGCCTCGTTCGGGGTGGATGTGACGGAAATGCGTGCCGTCGGCGCGCACGACGATCAGGTGCAGCTCTTTCTCGTGCTCCAACTCGTAGTCGGTGACCGGCTTGCCGTCCGGGCCGGTGACCGTCAGCGACAGCTCACCGTCGGCGCCGAGGGCGTCCGGGGCGGTGACGGCGGTGAGCTGGTAGCCGTCCTGCGCGATGCCCAGGCCGAGCGACCCGGCCCCGGCGTCGTGGCCCTCGTGCCCGGTGCTGTCCATGTCTTCTCCTCCTTCTTCGTGTCCTTGGTGGGTGGTGCTCTCGGTGTCTTCCGCCCAGGCCTGCACCGTGCTCTCCGGGACGACCGTGTTCGCCGTGAACGCGGCCACGGCGAACACGGCCACCAGCACCAGCCCGTACAGGCCCAGCCGTGCAGGTGCCTTCATGTCAGCTCCTCACGGCCGTGTAGCCGGCCTCGTCGACCGCCGCGATCACCGCGGCGTCATCGACCGGCTGCTCACTGGTCACGGCCAGCCGCCCGGTCTGAGCGCTGACCTCGATGCCGGTCACCCCGGCGATCTCGGACACCTCGGCGCGGATCGCGCTCTCGCAGTGCCCGCAGCTCATCCCGGTCACCTGGTACTCGGTCGTGGTCGCCATCTCTAACTCCTTCACTCGTGTACGACTTGCATTCAGGCTAATACCCCCCAGGGGTATAAGTCAAGGTGCGGCTTGCTCCTCGGCGGCCTGCTGTGCTTCACCAGTCGGGCGGACGTGGCGCAGCCTCGTGGCGGCGATGATCGCCGCGAGACCGGCGATGACCGCCGAGACGATGGCCGCAGTGTTGAGCCCGCCGGTGAACGCGGTCTGCGCGGCGGCCACCACCTGCTCTCCGAGCGCACCGTGCAGCTGGGCCGCTGCGGCCATGGCGCCGTCGACGCTGTCCGATGCCGCCGCGGCGGCATCGGCGGGCAGGCCGCCGGGCAGCAGATCGCCGATCTGGCTGCGGTAGGCGGCGATCCCGACGCTGCCGATCACCGCGACACCGAGCGAGATGCCCAGGTCGTTAGCGGTGGTGGCGAGGCCGGAGGCCCCGCCGGTCTTCTCCGGCGGCACGGAGCCGACGACGAGGTCGGTGGTCAGCGCCATCGAGGGGGCCACGCCGGGGTAGGTGATGACGAAGCTCGCGATCACCAGCGCCAGACCCGTGCCGGCGTCGAGCTGGGTGAACAGGATGTAGCCGACGACCTGGGTGAGCAGGCCGACCGCGATCACGTTGCCGGGCCGGAACCTGCGCGCGAGCACCGGGGAGAGCGTCGAGACGACGATCAGCACCGCCGCGGCCGGCAGGATCGACAGGCCCGCCTGCAACGGCGAGAGCTCCTGGACCTGCTGGAGGTACTGGGTGAATAGCGAGTACACCCCGCCGAGCGCTGCGGCCGAGAGCAGGAACACTGCCAGTGCCCCGGACACGGTGCGGTTGGCGAACAGTCGAACATCCAGCAGCGGCTGCTTGGCGCGCAGCTGCCGGATCACGAACCACAGGCCGATCAGCGCGCCCGCGACCAGCAGCCCGATCGAGGGGCCGGCCGGCTCCTGGGCGGCGAAGCGCTTGATGCCGTAGATGATCGCCAGCAGACCCGCGACCAGCAGCAGTGCGCTGAACAGGTCGATCCGCGCCGACGGGTCACGATGCTCGGGCACGAGGATGGGGGCGGCGATCGCGACGAGCGCCATGATCGGCACCGCGACCAGGAACGTCGCCTGCCAGCCGAAGGCCTCCAGCAGCAAGCCGGACAGCAGCGGGCCCAGCGCCACACCAGCGGAGATGCCGCCGGCCCACACGCCGATCGCGACACCGCGCTGCTTCGCATCGGCGAAAAGCACGAAGATCAGCCCGATCGTCGCCGGCACCATCATCGCCGCAGCCAGCCCGAGGACGGCCCGCCAGACGATCATCAGTTCCGGGATCGTCGTCAGCGCCGCGGCGATCGAGACAGCGGCGAACAGGATCGCGCCGATCACCATGAGCAGGCGCTTGCCGATCCGATCGCCGAGCACGCCCATCGCGACGAGGAACCCGGCCATCACGAAGCCGTAGATGTCGAGAATCCACAGCAGCTGCGTGCTCGACGGATTCAGGTCCGCGGCCAGATTCGGGGCGGCGAGAAACAGGATCGTGAGCATCATGAACAGCAGCGTCGAGGGGATCACCAGAACGGCAAGCCCCCACCACTGCTTGGCGCCGGCACGCGGCGCGGCGGTGTCGCTCATCGCGCACCCCCAGGGATGTGTGTCGTGGACATGGTAGTCATCTCCTCTCTGTCGGCCCCGCCTCGCCCTCCGAGCCGGAACTCGATCATCGGTGTACGAGTTGTAACAGCTACACTATCTCATACATTCCAGTACGACTTGTGAGGTGGATCATGACGGTGAAGAAGACGACGTCCCGCGGTACGACGACCGGTGCGTCAGGCGGCGGTGGCCGGGCGGCCAATCAGCGGGCGGATGCGCAGCGCAACCGGGCAAGGATTCTGGTCGCGACGGCGACGGCGATCCGCAAGAACCCCGACGCTTCGGTCGGCGACATCGCCGCCGAGGCCGGGATGGGCAGAGTGACCGTCTACGGGCATTTCCCGACCCGCGCGGAGCTGATCGAGGCCGCCCTCGTTGACAGCCTCGAACGCGGCGAAGACGTGCTCAGCGGGGTGCCCCTGGATGGTGATCCGGGCGAGGCGTTCCGGCGACTGGTGGCCTCCAGCTGGGTGCTGGTCGACCAGTCGCGGGCGCTGCTGGCGGCCGCGCTGAAAGAACTGCCTGCGGCACGCATCCGCGAGCTGCACGAGAAGGCCGAGGGGCGGATGCGGGCTCTGCTGCTGCGCGGCCAGCGCGAGGGTGTCTTCCGGGTCGATCTGCCGGTGTCCTGGCTGCTGACTACTACGCACGTGGTGATGAACGGTGCCGCCGAAGAAGTGCGTGCCGGGCGCCTCGACGCCGACGACGCGCCGTGGTTCATCGAGGCGATCCTGCTGCCCGCCTTCGCCGCCACCACCAGCACCACCACCATTGGGGAAGGAGCCTGATGAGGATGCCCAGCATCGCGATCATCGGGGCCGGCGCCGCTGGCACCGCAGCCGCAAGAACCCTGCACGCTTCCGGTGTCGACGTCGACCTCTACGCCCGGAACGGTGAGGTGCCGTTCAACCGGACGTTGGTCAACAAGGGCATCGCGATCGGGCTGCTCGAACCGGCCCAGGCGGCCCTGCCCGACACCGGGGCCGCCCTCCGGTCGGAGACGGTGCGCGGCCTCGACCCCAGGGCTCGGCGCTTGCGGCTGGACTCCGGCGATACACACGCCTACGACGCGCTCCTCATCGCCACCGGCAGCCGGCCCCGCACTCTCGACGAGGAGGTGATCGGCCGCGACCAGGCCATCAGCGGCGGCAGACTGACCACCCTGCACTCGGCCGCCGACGCCGTCCGCGTCCGCGATCTACTCGCGACCACTCAGCCTGCCCGGGTGCTCATGCTCGGTGGCGGCCTCGTCACCTCCGAGACCGCCTCGCTGCTCACCGACGCCGGCCACGACGTCGCCCTCATCACCCGCGCCGCGATCCCAGGAGCGAACGCCATCGGCGAACACGTCGCCCGGCGGCTACGCGACCTGCACCGCCCCCAGCACGCCGCCTACCTGGAACGCACCGTGCACTCGATCCGCACCCACACCGACCGCATCAGCATCACCCTCAACGACGGCAGCCAGGTCGAAGGCGACCTCGCGATCGTCGCGCACGGCACTCTGCCCGCCGCCCCCGCACCATGGACCGGGCCCGACGGCATCCCCGTAGATTCCCGCCTGCGCTCCATGCACGCCCCGCGGCAACGGATCTACGCCGCCGGCGGCGTCGCCGTGCATCACTATCCCGGCCACGGCTCCTACCGGATCGATCACTGGGACGACTCCGCCGCCCAGGGCATCCACGCCGCGAACACGCTGCTGCACGACCTCGGTATCGCCGGCGACCCCGGCCAGTACCTGCCGAGCTCGACGTTCTCCGCACGCATCCACGGCCACACCCTCACCGGTGTTGGACACCCCGCCCTGGGCACACGCACCCGCGTCGTCTCCGAGGAACCACTGATCACAGCCCACTACCTCGACGAGGTGCTGGTCGCGCTCACCGGAGTGAATGCCGCCGGCCCTATGCGTGAGCTGATGCCCGGCCTGCACCACCCTGAAACCGCGGCTGATCCGGTGACGCGACAGCACGTATGAGCCCCTCGCGTCAAACGGAGTTCAGACGGTGCGCACGCAGGCGCACTGGCACGCCGCGAGGGTGCCTTCGGCGGCTTCGGTCTCCTCGCGCACCGCCCGATCACTGATCACCGGCTCTGCGGCGGCGACACCGGTCGGGGCGGCCTCGCTGTCCTTCTGCTCGCGCGGCCAGAGCAGGTGCGCCGCGATCGCCCCCGCGATTGCCAGGGCGGCGAGGACGGACCAGGCGAGCGTGAACCCGGACGCGGTGCCGATCCAGCCCGCGATCGGGTAGGTGACGAGCCAGGCGAGGTGCGAGAGGGAGAACTGTGCGGCGAATCCCGCGGGGAGGTCCTGCTTCGCCACCGAGCCGCGGATGACGCGCCCGGTCGGGGTGACGATCATCGCCATGCCGCCGCCGATGATCACCCAGATCGGTGCGGTGACCATCCAGGATGCGACTTGGGTGGCGGTCATCGCGACGGCGGCGAGCACTCCGGCCAAAAGCACCAGGGCGCCGGTCATCATCACAATCCGCTCGGCGATCCGGTCGAGCACGCGTGGCAGGAACAGCGCGACCAGCAGCGTGCCGCCGCCCGAGGCGGCCAGCATCCACGCGACGTCGGCCTGCGAGCCGCCCAGGTGGTCGCGGACGTAGTTGACCGTGTTGACGACGACGATCGATCCCGCTGCCGCGACGACCAGGTTCAAGGCCACCACACCGCGCAGCCGGGGCGTGGCGAAGAAGACCCTGACTCCCGATGTGACCCGCGCCCAGGCGCCGACGTGCCCGCTCGGGGTGGCATTGGGAATGTGGGTCGAGAGCACCAGCACGGCGGAGAGCGCGAACCCGATCGAGGTGCCGATGAACAGCCAGTTGAACGCCATGAACGTCAACGCGACGGCCGCCAGGACCGGGCTGAGCAGGCTCTCCATCGTGTACGCGACCTGCGACGCGGACAGTGCTCGGGTGTAGTCGGACTCCTTGGTGACGATATCGGGGATCACGGCCTGGAATGTCGGCGTGAAGGCCGCCGACGCCGCTTGCAGGACGCCGATGAGCACGTAGATGTGCCAGACCTCCGTGACGAACGGGAGCACCAGCACCACCCCGGCGCGCACCACATCGAGCAGTGTCAGGAACATCCGCCTCGGAAGCCGGTCAGCATACGCCGCTGCCAGCGGCGCGATCAGAACGTACATGACCATTTTGATCGTCAGAGCGGTGGCAAGCACCGACCCTGCGCTCGGGCCGGCCAGGTCGTAGGCGAGGAGGCCCAGCGCCACTGTCGCCAGCCCAGTGCCGAACAGCGCGATGATCTGCGCACCGAACAGGTGGCGGAAGTCGCGGATCGCGAACAGGCGCATCAATCTTCTCCTCAAACCCTCTCAAGAACACGTAACCCCTCCAACCTTATACCCCCCTGGGGTATTTCCGACGGTGCTCCACGAGGAACGGAGTGCGCCCACGGTGTGCGCCGTACGGGGCGATCCGGCGCAGCGCTCAGGCGGCCGTCGGCGGGATCAGTAAACTGGGGTGCATGGCGTCCACCGCAGCAACGCGTACCCGGAGAGGTCATCTCGGCCTTCTCCGAGGCGTGTTGCTCGGCGGCCTGTTGGTCGCCGCGGTCATCACCGGTCTGCTCGCCATGCACACGCTGAACCTGCACGGCACACCCGCCGCCCACGCGGCCACCGCCGCGGTCTCCGTCACCGATTCTGGTGAGGCGCGCCAGGGCGCGGCGCATCACGACACAGCGAGCGCTCACGCGACCAGCGGCACAACGCACGATCCCGGCGGTTCCTGCACCGACTGCGGGAGCGATGGACACCTGGGCATGGCGATGGCGTGCGTGCTCGCACTGCTGCTCGCCCTGCTCGTCCTCGTGCTGCCGCGGATTCTGCCGGGATGGCCGCGCACCGCACCTCGATCTCTCCCGATCGCCCGCTTCTTCGACAGGGGGCTGTCGAGGGCTCCTTCATTACAGGTTCTCTGCATCAGTCGCACGTGACAGAGCGGTGAACCCGGCGCAGCAGCGCCGACGGTTCCCCCTGCACTCACGCGGTGCCCCTGAGGTCCCGCGCCACTGACACGACTGCTGACACTGGAGAACACTCATGAAGTTTCGTACCGCGGCGACCGCCGCACTCGCACTGACCGCTGCACTCGCCCTGGCCGGCTGCTCCGCCGGAGACGACGATGCGATGTCGGGCATGGATCACGGCTCGTCCGAGCACACGCCGGACGCCACCGGCGGGGACGTCAATGACGCGGACAAGATGTTCGCCTCGATGATGGTCGTCCACCACGAGCAGGCCATCGAGATGAGCGACATCGTCCTCGCCAAGGACGGCGTCGACCCGCGGGTCGTCGAATTGGCCGAGACGATCAAGACCGCCCAGGGGCCCGAGATCAAACAGCTTCAGGGCTGGCTGGAGGACTGGGGCGTCGACCCCGACGATCACCAGATGGGTGGGATGGACCACGGCGACGGGATGATGAGCGAGGACGACCTGGCCGCACTCGAAGCCGCCGACGGCGCCGAGGCGTCACGCCTGTTCCTGGAACAGATGATCCTCCACCACGAGGGAGCGGTCGAAATGGCCCAGACACAGGTCGATGACGGTAGCAACCCCGATGCCGTCGAGCTCGCGCAGACCATCATCGACGCGCAGACCACTGAGATCCAGGAGATGCAGGACCTCCTGGCCACCCTCTGATCGACTACCCACTCAAACCCTTGAAGGATCACGCCATGAATCACCCCACCATGCCGCGGCGCCGAAATCTGATCGTCACTGCCACCGCAACGCTTGCCGCGGCCCTCGTTCTCACTGGATGCGCCACAACGTCGCCCGAACCCGAATCCATCTCCATCGGCAGTCAAGCCGTCGACACTGAATTCCTGACAGACCACAACCTGGACGGACTCGACGCCACGCAGGTCATCGGGCGGCTCGACACTATGCCCGTAGCCGACCGTCCCGCCGATCTGATCGCATCCGTGCAACCCGACGCCCTCGTCCTCACCGACGATCAAGACCGCGAGACACGACTGCCGATGCCCGATGATGAGGTGTACATCTCGGTCGCCCCCTATCGGGAGCAAACGCACGATTGTCACTTCCACAGCCTGACCACCTGCCTCGGCGAACTCGCCAACACCGAGGTCCAGGTCACGCTCACCAGCAAGGGCGGCGACGTGCTCGTCGACGAGGTACAGCAGACCTACGACAATGGGTTCGTCGGCGTCTGGGTGCCCCGCGGCATCGAGGCAACCCTCACGATCGAGCACGAAGGTCAGACGGGAACCGCGATCATCTCCACGATGAACGAAGACGACCCGACTTGCATCACTACCCTGCAACTCACCTGACCTCGGGCATCAGCTGCTCGTGCCCCGGGAAATCGTTCTGTTCTAGATCGGCACAACTCCGAGGACGTGGCGTGTGGCCGATCACCAGCGCTGCGGCTGTCACGCAAGGTGAGGAATTCCGCGCTCATCATGGCTCGGTCGCCGCCCGTAGTGCGTCAAGCTCGACGACTGCTTGGAGGGGCAGGACGCCATTGCCGAGGGCAGTGTTCTGTTGGTTCGCGGTCAGGCCGTGTTCGGGGTCGGTGACCCACCCCGTCGGGAGGCCCATGAGCCATTCCACGAACTCGGGCGCCGGGCGTGGTCCTTCTCCTCGTTCAGGATCGCGGGGTCAGGGGCGGTTCGTTCGGTGATGTGTTCCCATCGGGCGATGGCGTGGGCGTATCGCCCCCAGCGGTGAAGATGTCCTCGATCAGGGCGAACAGGGGCTCCGACTCGTTCCAGCTGGCGGGCGAGCCATGCGGCCCGTGCAGGGCCAGGTCGATCACTTGATGGCTTAGGGCGATCGTGCCCCGCCGTGCCCGTACCTGGTCCAGGGTCTCGCCGCCGCGCGAGGAGTCCGAGGCCAAAGGCGTCCGGAACAGCGCTTTCGCGGTAGGCGGTGATGAAGACCCGGAACCGGTGATGCGGTGCGCCGGCCAGTGACGCCGGTAAGCCGATCCATCGTGCACTTCTCCGGAGGTCGGCCAGATCCCCGAGTACGGCTCCGTGCGCCCGAAGAGGTCGCGTTGGCTCGTCTCCCAGCAGCCACGGGTCGGGTTCCAGGTTGCGAACGGCGGTTGCATGCTCGTTGGTTGCATCGTCGGGGTTGCGTGCATCGGGGGTTGCGCCTTCCAGAGCGCGGATTGCGGGTGCGGAGAGTAGGCCGCGGACGTTCTCGATGACGACGAGCTCGGGTTGCAGTGCGTCGATCGCGGCCGCCATGTGCGACCAGAGCCCGGAGCGGGTGCCGGGTGCGAGGCCGGCGCCCTTGCCGACGGTCGAGACGTCTTGGCAGGGGGAACCCACCGATCAGTATGTCGACCGGTGGCACCGCCGCCCAGTCGACGGATGTGATGTCGCCGAGGTTCGGGATGCCTGGCCAGTGGTGGGCGAAGACGCGGATGGAGGGGGTGTTGATCTCGGAGAACCAGATCGTCTCCCCGCCGGTGGCGTACTCGACGGCAAGGTCCAGGCCGCCGTAGCCGGAGAACAGCGACCCGACCCGGACAGGGCGGCCGCGATGGGAATGGTCGTCGCGCATGAGAGCTCCGCAGGCTTTGTGAACCCCGGACCTCGACGCGACCGAGCGTGCGCCGACTCTCCGGGCTGAACACCTGCTAGGTGCACCGGCCGCCCGATGCATCCCGAGCACCGCAGCCTCAGAAGCGTCCCCGACCCGGACCCTCAACCACCGTCATCGCCCGCTCGTCCCCGCCGCCGCCGCCTGATCAGCAGCGCCTCCTCCCGCCGCTTCATGAGCCGCCACACGTCTTTCAAACGAGGCCTCCGCCGTCAACCTAAGTTGCCAGCGGGGGTTCAGACGCTTCGCCGTCGTGAGACGCCGTCGGCTCACCTGGCCGGCATGACGGTCTCGATGCGAGTGATGAGCGCCGGCGACGGTTACGAGTACCTGCTGCGCACCATCGCCGCCGGTGACGGCGACCGTTCCCTTTCGACCCCGTTGACGAGGTATTACACGGAGGAGGGAACTCCTCCCGGGTTTTGGATGGGGTCGGGCCTGCCGTACCTCGGCGGCGGTGAGCTCGCCGAGGGCGGGCAGGTGTCCGAGGCGCAGCTCCAGCTGCTGGTCGGGATGGGCCGCGACCCGATCACGGGCGAGCCGCTGGGTGAGGCGTATCGGCAGTACGCGAGCGTGCAGGACCGCGTCGATCGGCGCGTCGCTGATCTTGACCCGGAACTGGGGCCGGTGTCGCGTGCGGAGCAGATCGCGGCGATCGAGGCGGAGGAAGCCGAGCGCGGCACCCGCCGCGCGGTCGCGGGGTATGACTTGACGTTCTCGGTGCCGAAGTCGCTGTCGGCATGGTGGGGTGTTGCGGACGGAGGCACGCAATCGCTGATTGCGGACGCGCATCATCAAGCGGTTGCAGAGGTGGTTGCGTTCCTCGAACGCGAGGTTGCGACCACCCGCGTCGGCGCCGCCGGGCCGGACGGCGCGGTCGCGCACGTCGATGTCGCTGGCGTCCTCGCAACCGCGTTCGACCACTACGACTCACGCAGTGGTGATCCGCAGTTGCACACGCACGTCGTGGTGAGCAATAAGGTGCTGACGGTTCAGGACCAGAAGTGGCGCACCCTCGCCGGCCGCCCGGTGCACGCCTCGGTCGTCGCTCTGTCCGAGATGTACAACGCGACCCTTGCCGACCGGATCACGGGCATGTTCGGGATCGAGTGGGAGGCCCGGGACCGGGGCCGGGATCGGAACCCCGCGTGGGAGCTCACCCCGGTGGCCGACGAGCTGATCTCGGAGTTCTCCTCACGGTCCCGGCAGATCGAGGAGGAGAAGACCCGCCTGATCGACGCCTACCGGACCAAGCACGGCCGTGAGCCGTCGGCGGCGACGATCCTGAAGCTCCGCGCCCAGGCGACGCTGGCGACCCGTCCGGAGAAGCATGTGCAGTCGCTCGCGGACCTCACCGCTGGCTGGCGGCATCGCGCCACCGAGCTGCTGGGCGAAGACGCGACCGGCTGGGCGCGCACGCTCGCCACCGCCGCCGAGCCGTCGGTGCTGTTGCGGGCTGATGACGTGCCACTCGACACGATTGCCGATCTGGGCAGTGCGGTGGTGGTGGCGGTGGGGGAGAAGCGGTCGACGTGGCGGCGCTGGAACCTCCACGCCGAAGCCTCCCGGCAGCTCATGGGTGTGCGGTTTGCGTCGGCGGAGGATCGGGAGGCAATCACCGGGATGGTGACCGACGCGGCCGAGCAGGCGTCGCTGCGGTTGACGCCGCCGGAGCTGGCGTCGAGCCCGGTCGTGTTCCGCCGTCCGGACGGGTCGAGCCGCTTCCGCCACCCCGGCGCCGTGCTGTACTCAACCGAAGAACTGCTGGCCGCGGAAGACCGCCTCCTCGACCGCTCGCACGCGACGACCGGGCCGACCGTGGAACTGGCCACCGTCGAGCGGATCACCAGCAGGCCCGACGCGGAAGGGCGACGGCTCGGCCTCGATCAGGCTGACGCCCTCCAGCGGATCGCGGTGTCGGGCCGGGTCGTGGACGTGCTCGTCGGGCCCGCCGGTGCGGGGAAGACGACGGCGATGAGCGCGTTGAAGCGGGCATGGGAACAGCAGCACGGCGCCGGCAGCGTGGTCGGGCTCGCGCCGTCGGAGAACGCGGCGCAAGTGCTCGGCGAGGAACTGGGGATCGAGACGGAGAACACGGCCCGCTGGTGGCAGATGCACCTACTCCACAGGACCACGTTCGACAAGGACCAGCTCGTCATCCTCGACGAGGCATCCCTGGCCGGCACCGGCTCCCTCGATCGCATCACCGGCCTCGCCGAACAAGCCGGCGCGAAAGTCCTGCTCGTGGGTGACTGGTCACAGCTCCAAGCCGTGGATGCGGGCGGGGCGTTCGGGATGCTCGTCCACGACCGCGACGATGCCCCAGAACTCACCGACGTGCACCGGTTCACGCAGGCGTGGGAGAAGTCCAACTCGCTGGCCCTGCGGCACGGCCGTACCTCGGCGATCGACACGCTCATCGAGCACGACCGGGTGCGCGGCGGGGAGCAGGGCGCGATGGTCGATGCCGCCTACACCGCCTGGCGACGCGACGTGCAGGCGGGGTGGGCGTCGGTCCTCGTCGCCGAAACCCGCGAGACCGTCACCGAGCTGAACGAGCGGGCCCGCGCCGACCTGATCCTCGACGGCACGATCACCCCCGGCCGAGAGGTCGCCCTGCATGACGGCACCCAGGCGTCCAAGGGTGATCGGGTCATCACGCGGGAGAATGACCGGCGCCTGCGGTCGAAGAACGGCAAGAACTGGGTGCGCAACGGCGACCGGTGGACGATCACCGCCGTCGCCGGGGACGGGTCGATCACCGTCCGCCCAGCTGGGCGACGCTTCGGCGGATCGCTCGTGCTGCCGGCCACGTATGTGGCGGAGCAGGTCGAGCTCGGGTATGCGATCACTGGGCACCGTGCCCAGGGCGTCACCGTCGATACCGCGCACGCGGTCGTGACGGCGACGACGACGCGGGAGAACTTCTACGTCGCGATGACCCGCGCCCGGCACGGGAACTACGCCTACGTCGCCACCGACACCACCGACGACGCGCATGTCGCCCCGCACCCCTCCGACAACCCCGACGCCACCGCCCGGTCCGTCCTGTACGGGGTGCTCCAGCACGTCGGCGCCGTGCTGTCCGCGCACGAGACCATCACTGCCGAACAGGAGCGCTGGGGCGCGATCGCCCAGTTGGCGGCGGAGTACGAGACCATCGCCCAAGCCGGACAGCACGACCGCTGGGCCACCCTCCTCACCGCGTCCGGCCTCACCGAGGAGCAGGTCGATCTCGTGCTCGGCTCCGACGCCTACGGTGCCCTGTCCGCGGAGCTGCGCCGCGCCGAGGCCAACCATCACGACCTCGGCGCCCTGCTCCCGCGGCTCGTGGCAGCGCGAGGCTTCGCCGATGCCGACGACATCGCCTCGGTCCTGCATCACCGCCTCGCCCGCGCAACCGCCCGACCTGCCGGGTCCGGGCGCACCCGCCGGTCGCCGCGACTGATCGCCGGGCTCATCCCGTATGCCTCCGGCGTGATCGACCCCGAGATGCGCCACGCCCTCACCGGACGCGAAGAGCTGATCGAACACCGCGCGTCCGCGGTCCTCGACCGCGACCTGAACGAGGGCGAGCCGTGGACGGCCGCGCTCGGGAACAAGCCCGCGGACGAGTGGACGGCGCAGCGATGGCGACAGGCCGGCCGGGTCGTCGCGGCGTACCGCGACCGGTACCAGATCACCGACGAGGCCCCGCTCGGCCCCGTTGCGGAATCGGATGCGCAGAAGCTCGACGCCGCCCGCGCCACTGCCGCGCTCACCCGGGCGCAGCAGCTCAGCCGCCACACCCCGAACACCGAGCAGCCGGACCTCACCATGGAGGCCCGGCAGGGGCGCACGCTCTGACCCGCGGATCAGAGGGAGCGGCCGGGCCGGTTCTGATCGACGGCATCGAGATCGCGCGCGGTGCTCAGGCCCGTGGTTCGTGCCGGGGCCTGGCGTCGTCGGTCGCTGGTGAGGGTGGCGAGGTCGTGGTGGCCGGTGACGAGTGTTGCTGGCCATGAGGTTGTTGACGTTCTTTGGGGGTGGCGACGCAGACGGCTACGATGAGGCGTATGTCGAGCCCTGAATCGGACACTCAGGGGCTTTCGGTCACGCCGTCAGCCCCTCACCTCCGCTGAGCCCCTAGCTCTCTGCCGTTCAGTGCTGCGCGCAGCACGACATTCGGGTGTCCTTTGGGCGCTGACCGTGGTGACGAGACGTTCTCTTGTTCGTACTCTCGCTTCGGAGCTATCTCGATGCCTTTTGCTCTCTATCTTCTTGCCCTGGTGGTCTTCGCCATGGGTACTTCCGAATTCATGCTCGCCGGCCTCGTGCCGGACATCTCCGCATACTTCGCCGTTTCCGTGGGGACAGCTGGTCTCCTGACATCGGCGTTCGCGGCAGGGATGGTGATCGGCGCACCTGCGATGGCCGCGCTCACTCGTCGCCTCCCCGTGAAAGCGACACTCTTGGGTTGTGTGATCGTGTTCGCGCTGTCCCATGTCGTCGGGGCACTCACACCGGACTTCACTGTTCTGTTCATCACGCGTGTGATCGCGGCGGTCGTCAACGCAGGCTTCTTGGCGGTCGCGCTGGGTGCGGCGACGAAACTCGTGGCACCCGACGCCAAAGGTCGGGCCGTGGCGATTCTGCTGGCGGGCACCACCGTCGCAACCGTCGCCGGCGTGCCCGCGGGTACTCTGCTTGGTACGGCACTCGGCTGGCAGTCGACGTTCTGGGCGATCGCTCTTCTCTGCGTCCCCGCTGCGATCGGCATCGCCGCGGGCTTCACCGCTCAAGCTGACGACTCGCCAAGGGAGGAGTCGTTCTCGACCTCGCTGCGGGTGGAGCTAGCCCAGCTTGCCTCCCCGCGCCTCCTTCTGACGATGCTGCTGGCTGCCCTGGTGAACGCCGGAACCTTCGCGACGCTGACCTTCCTTGCGCCGATTGTTACGGATACCGCCGGCATGAGCCAGTGGTGGGTGTCGGTAGCGCTTGTGCTCTTCGGCGTCGGCTCCTTCATCGGAGTCACCGTTGCGGGACGCCTGTCGGATGCCCGACCCGGAATCGTCATCGTGGGCGGTGGAAGCGTTCTTGTGCTCGGGTGGGTCGCGTTGGCGCTCTTCGCGACGAACCCCGTTGCCCTGCTCGGGCTCGTATTCGCTCAGGGGGTGTTGGGGTTCGCTGTCGGGAGCACGCTGATCACGCGAGTGCTCTATGCGGCGGCGAGTGCGCCCACCATGGCGGGTTCGTATGCGACCGCGGCACTCAACGTCGGTGCAGCAGCAGGTCCAGTCCTCGCCGCTGCCGCACTCGGTGTAATGCCCGGCGCGCTCGGGCCGGTGTGGGTGGCCGTCATCGTAACCGCAGCCGCATTGCTGCTCGCCATTCCCGTTCTTCGACTGGTCGCACCCGCCGAGAGAGAAGTGGTCAAGTGACGCATGCGAACTCGCCATTGACGGTCGAGGGTCGTCGCCGACTTATCGAACGCTGTCGGACTCGACCCCTCGCGCATGTCGCCGCCGAGATGGGCATCTCCCGAGCCACCGCATCCAAATGGGTCGGACGATACCGCCGATTCGGTGAGGTCGGCTTGCATGATCGTGCGTCTACCCCAATCCGTCAGCCAACGGCAACGCGGAACGAAGTCGTGGTGATGATCGAAGCCATGCGACGCCATCACAAGTGGTCAGCCTCACGTATCGCGTTCGAGCTGGATCAGCGTGGCATTTCCGTCAGCCGCCGCACGGTCACGCGCCTACTCGCACACCTCGGGCTGAATCGCCGGAAGATCATCGACCCGACCGGTGCAACGAACCGAGAACCGCAGAAGATCGTCGCTGAGCGCCCCGGACACATGATGCACATCGACGTGAAGAAGACAGGACGCATCCCGGACGGCGGCGGCTGGCGCGTGCACGGCAAGGGCAGCATCGAAGCAAAGAAGGTCGCGCGGACGAAGAAGAGAGGTGCCAAGACTGGATACGTGTTTCTCCACTCTGCGATCGACGGATACTCCCGACTCGCCTACACGGAAGCACTGTCCGATGAGAAAGCAGTGACCGCAGTTGCGTTCCTCGATCGCGCGAGAGCATGGTTCGCCGCGCACGGCATCACCCACATTGAGCGCATCGTGACCGACAATGGCGCCTGCTACCGGGCCAGCGCATTCGCTGCTGCCATGGGCGAGAGCCGACACCAGCGCATCACGCCCTACACGCCGCGACACAACGGAAAGATCGAACGCTACAACCGCATCCTCGCCGAGGAGTTCCTCTACGCACGCACCTGGCGCTCAGAACACGAACGCGCCGCAGCACTCGATGTCTGGAACCAGCACTACAACTACCACCGACCCCACGGCGCACACGACGGACAACCACCCGCACTGGCGACGCCGACGCACGTCAACAACGTGCTGGCCTCATACAACTAGCACGCACCAGCGCGTTGATCGCCCTCGCGCAGGAACTCCCACCAGTCGTTCTCAGTCGCCTGACGGGGTTGGACATCTCCTCCGCAATCGCCTGGTCCAACGCGATCGGCGCGAACAACAACGCCTACGCCACCGCAGTCATCGAACGAGTCGGCATGCCTTTGCCGACTCTCTGAACCATGACCCTATGCCCTGTCAGCGGAGTCCTTGGACGGTCGGCTTCGGCTATAGGTATCGGCATACGTCGACAGAACTACATGTGTCGGGTTCGACGTGTTCGGCGTGGTCGCGGAGCCCGGCGAGGGTGTTGCGCAGGTCGTTGAGCTGCGCGATCTGCTGGTCGATATCGGCGAGCCTCGTATCGAGCAGGTCCCGGACGTGACCGCAGGGTGCTTGACCGTGGTCGCGGATGTCGAGGATCTGCCGGATTTGGGCGAGTGTGAGGCCTGCGGCTTGCCCGCGGTGGATGAAGCCGATCCGAGTGAGGGCATCGGCCGTGTAGTCGCGGTAGCCTGCGGGTGTCCGCTCGGCGGACGGTAGGAGCCCTTGGTCTTCGTAGAACCGCAGCGTTTTCGTGGTCGTGCCGGCCGCGTCGGCGAGTTCTCCGATCCGCATGTTCCTCGCTCCTCTGCGCATGTTGCACGCACCTCTTGACCTTCCCCCATGCTGGAAGGTTCATGATGACTGTATCAGCAGGATTTTCAGTACTCCAGGGAGGAATCGGATGCAGTCGACGTTTGATCTCGCGATTGTCGGGTCGGGTGGCGGGGCGTTCGCCGCCGCGATCCGCGCCACGATGCTGGGTAAGTCGGTGGTGATGATCGAGCGTGGCACGTTCGGTGGCACGTGTGTGAACACCGGATGCGTACCGTCCAAGGCGCTGCTCGCGGCCGCTGAGGCACGCCATGTGGCCGCCGACGCCGGTTCCCGGTTCCCGGGGATCGCCGCCACCGCGGCCCTGGTGGACATGCCGGCGCTGATCGCCGGGAAGCAGGATCTGGTGGAGGCGATGCGGAGCGAGAAGTACGTCGACGTGGCCGATGCCTACGGCTGGCAGAACCATCAGGGTGATGCGGCCTTTGCCGGCCCCCCGGATGCACCGGTGCTGGAAGTCACGGCCGCGGACGGCAGGGTCGAAACGGTCGAGGCGGCGCATTACCTGATCGCCACGGGCGCGCGCCCCTGGGCCCCACCGATCGAAGGGCTGGACGGGGTCGACTTCCTGACCTCGACATCGGCGATGGAGTTGGACAAGGTCCCGGACTCGCTGCTGGTGCTCGGCGGTGGCTATGTGGCACTGGAGATGGCCCAGTTGTTCGCCCGGCTCGGCGCGAAGGTGACCCTCCTGGTGCGGTCCCGGCTGGCGTCGAAGGAGGAGCCAGAGGTCTCCAAAGCGTTGCAGGAGGTCTTCGCCGACGAGGGCATCCGGGTGGTCCGCCGCGCTGTTCCCACACGCGTGGCCCGGGACGTGGCGACCGGTCAGATCGTCGTCACGGCCGAAGTCTTGGGCAGTAAGCAGGAGTTCCGTGCCGACGAGATCCTCGTCGCGCTCGGACGCCGCCCGGTCACGCAGGGTCTCAACCTGGATGTAGTGGGAGTGAATACCGGCGACGCCGGGCAGGTCCTAGTCACCGGCGACCTGCAGTCCTCGAATCCTCGCGTGTGGGCGGCCGGGGATGCGACCGGGCATCCCGAGTTCGTCTACGTCGCCGCCCGGCACGGCACGATGGTCGCCGAGAACGCCTTCGCCGATGCACACGAGTCCGTCGACTACACGCGGATGCCGCGTGTCACGTTCACCAGTCCCGCGATCGGCTCGGTCGGGATGACCGAGAAGGAAGTCCTCGCGGCCGGGATCCGCTGCGACTGCCGCGTCCTTCCCCTGGAGTACGTGCCGCGGGCGGTCGTGAACCGAGACACCCGCGGGTTCATCAAGATGGTCGCCAACGCCGACACCGGTGAGATTCTCGGCCTCACCGCCGTCGCCCGGGACGCCGGCGAGCTCGCCGCCGCGGGCGTCCATATCCTCGGTAAGACCATCACGGAGGTCGCCGACGCGTGGGCCCCGTACCTGACCATGGCCGAGGGCATCCGCATCGTCGCGAAAGCCTTCACCACCGACGTCTCGATGCTGTCCTGCTGCGCCTGAGCACGGACCAACCCGCTTCATCACCCACGAAACCGGAGAAAATGCCCATGACTGACCTCACGACCGATCTGTCCGACCGGCTCGCCCGATTCGATGAAGAAGCCCTGCTGGTCCCGTTGCTGCGACTACTCGTCGACGGTGACCCGGTCACCATCGACGACCTCGCGGGCGCCGTAAAGCTCCCCGTCGACGAGGTCCGAGCCCGCCTGGCCGCTACGCCGGACACCGAGTACGACGGCCAGGGCCGGATCATCGGCCAGGGCCTCACCTTGCGCCCCACCAGGCACCGGTTCACCGTCTCCGGTGAAGAGCTCTACACCTGGTGCGCGTTCGACACCCTGATCTTCCCCGCCCTCCTGGACCGCCCCGCCCGCATCGAGTCGATCTCCCCAACCAGCGGCGACACGATCCGGGTGAGCGTCGACCCGACCGTCGGCGTCACCAGTGTCGAACCGGCGACCGCGGTGATGTCCCTCGTGAATGCCGCAGACACGCCATCGATCCGCTCCTCGTTCTGCAACCAGGTCCACTACTTCACCTCCCCGCAGGACGCTGCCAGCTGGCTCACCGAACACCCCGGCGCGCAGACCCTCCCCGTCAGCGACGCCTTCGAGCTCGGTCGCACCGTGATCACCGGGATTCTCGACGAGCGGCCCCAGCCCGCTCGCAGCGTCGAGCCGTCCAGCAACTGCTGCGGACCCGAGACCTGCTGCTGAACGGCATACGAAATCGAGGCTCAATAGCGCGAGGCTCAATAACGCGCGCTACCAATACCGCGCATCGCGCCGGGTCGCGAGGAACGAGGTCGCACCTCGCGCCCACAGCACATACGGGGCACGATCGCCCAGCGCGTCCACCGAGACCGGCCAATGCGCATCGCCAGGGATCAGCGGCGCATACGACCCGTCCAGCAGCCCCGCCAGATCATCGCCGAGGCCGCCCCGGGAAGCGAACTGCTGCGCGGTGTGGTGCAGGAGCGCTCCTTCCTCAGCCCGGACGCCGGGCATCGATCCGCCCGCGTCGAGGAGCCGGAGGGTCTCGACGGCGCCTTCGCGGCGCAGCAGGCGGCCGACGGCGCGGTCGGCGGGCTCGATCATCATCGAGAGCATCACGCGGGCCGTCCGCTCATCGGAGGTGTAGTCAGCCAGAGCAACCATGACCGGGTCCTTCCACTCACCAGGCATTACCAGCGCAGGTGCACCCGGCACCGCGACGAGACCTTCCCCTTCGCCCGGCCCCGGCGTAAACTATGAAGTGAAGCGCAGGCATTCCATCTGTAGGGTCCTTCGGGATCGCCCCTTCGGGGCCACCACCAACACGCCGCTTCTCGATCATTCGAACCGTGTTGAATGGAGGCCCACCGATGTTCCTCAGCGACCGCGTCCGACGCCGCTGGCGCCAGAGCGAGAACACCGCCCAGAACCTGGAACCGGCCCGCCGGCTCTTCCCGACGAACCGCATCCGCGATGCCGTCTACACCCGCCGCGGACTCAAATGGGGCGTCCCCGCGATGCTGCTCGCCGCCCCCTACATCGCAGCCGTCAAGATCCTGACCGACCACATCGAGCAGGGCGGCCCCGGCTGGCTCCACCTGGTCGTCCTGCTGTGCGCATGGAACGCGCTCAAGATGCTCTGGCTCGGCCCGATGAGCCTCATCGCCCTCGCCCGCGTCCGCTACCGAGAGCACGTCCAGCGCCGCACTGCCCGCCGCGAAGCCGAGCTGCCCGGTGTTACGCCGGATGAGGTTCTGGTCATGGCCGGAGGTGCATCATGAAGGCCGTCACCTACCGGTACAGCGCGGCAGAGAACCCAACCTGGCTGGACCAGCAAGAAGCCGACTGCCGCCGCTACGCCGACGAGCACGGCCTGACCGTCACCCAGGTCTTCACCGACGTCGGGCACAGCCGCCACGGCCTGCATCACATGCTCGATGCCGTCGCGCGGGAGGACGTGACCGGGCTCATCGTCACCGATCTCGGTCGGCTCGGCTCCAAGTACGCCGATCACGTCGCCGTCGTCCAGCAACTCCACGACGCCGGACTCGACATCCACGTCACCAACGACCGCACGACGAGCTCCGTCGAGGAGAACCTGATCGCCGTCAAGCAGGCACACCTCGACGCCCAGGCCCGGCGGCCGTTCCCCTCCGGCGGCAACGACTCCACGGACTGACCCGCTACAGCCGCCGAGGGCTCCCTGCGTGTCGGCCCCGAATGCGAGGGCAAACATGAGATCCTGAACGGAAAACTTGGGCCGTCGGATGCTTGTGCGCGCTTCGCGCACCGCCCCGACGGCGGGCGAGCTCGCGGCGGGTCTCACAGAACCGCCTTCGCAGCTGAACGTGAGGAGGCGTGATGTCCACGATCGAGGACCTTCGCGGTCGCCTCTGGTCCGATGAGCCGTCGAAAGTGGACTTCCTCGCGGCGCGGGCCATCGCGGAAACAGTCTCCGACGCCGTGCTCGATGACGCGCTCGATCCGCTGGCGATCGGACTGTCCGGCCCGTGGGGCAGCGGCAAGACCACCGTCCTTGAACTCATCAAGGCCGATCTTGACTCCCGCAGCGACCCCGAGAACGCCAAGATCATCACCGTCCGCACCGACCCCTGGCGTTACGACCCTGCCGTGGGCGCGAAGGAAAGCCTGATCGGTGAGGTCCTCGACGCCATCGCGGCCGAACTCACCGAACGCCTCAAGGACGTCGAGGAGTCCAAGGGCGAGAAGATCAAGAAGCTCCTGAAGAGGCTCTCTGATCGGGTCGACTGGGCCAAGGCGGTCAAGCTCGCCGCCAAGTCGTCGCTCACCCTGCAGATCCCAGGTGTCAGCGACGTGCTGGATCTCATTCGCGAACCGGCGTCCGAGGGGACTGGCGCCGGCGACCAGCCGCGGGGCCTGGCCGGTTTCAAGGCCGAGTTCGCTGAGCTGTTGGGGGCCGAGGAGATGGCTCACGTACGCCGGGTGGCGGTGCTGGTCGACGACCTCGACCGGTGCCTGGTGGATACCGTCGTGGAGACCCTGGAAGCGATCCGTCTCTTCCTGAGCGTTGAGGGCATGGCGTTCGTCATCGCGGCAGACGAGGACCGGGTCGCCGATGCGATCCGCACCCGCCTGCCAGATTCGAGCATGCCCACGGAACGTCCAGAGGACGAAGACGCTCTCCCAGCGGAACCCCCGTCCAAGCTCTATCTGCACAAGATCGTCCAGACCACCGTCCCACTGCCGGCTCTGGGTGCCTTCGACACCGAGTCGTATGTGCTCTTGCTGCAGCTGCAGAATCGCGTTGACCAGCGTCTCACCGATGAGCAACTGGAAAAGGTCATCACCGAATGCCACCGGCTCCGCATGGCCGGCGCTCTCGACGACCTCCAGGCGCCTGACGACCTCGACGTCCAGCGAGAGCTGTCTTTCGCGCGTCGGCTCACCACGATCCTCTACGAGAAGCTCCGGGGCAACCCGCGGCGCATCAAGCGATTCCTCAACGACCTGAACATCCGTCGATCCATCGCTGCGCGGCGGGGCATCGAGCTCGACTTCGACGTCGTCGCCAAGCTCATGGTTCTCGAAGTCCTCTTGCCGGATCAGTTCCAGTCCGTGCTGTCATGGTTGCGAACCGGTGAGCTTCGAGATCGACTGGAGTCGCTGGAAGCGCAAGCCAACCGGCCGAAAGAACCTCCCGTCCCCGCTCCGCCAACTGACCTCGCCGACCACGCACCGGATGAACCCGCCGAGATCGCTGCGGACGTGACCGGAGCGGAACCGGACGACACCGCGGAAGATGCGCGACCATCCGAAGCGGAAGACGCGCCGACCCAAGCAGCGTCAGCAGCCGCGGTCGCCCCGCACTTCGCCGAGGACATGATTCGGTGGGCCAAGCTCCCACCGGATCTTCATGACCTCGACCTGAGCCCGTACCTGCACCTGGCGGCATCCTTCCGCGGCGACCTCCTGGTCAGCGCCGAGCTTCCCCAACATCTCCGCGATCTGGCCGCGCAGCTGGCCTCGACCCGCACGGTGGACAGGCGGCAACTCACCGACGAGAGCCTGCGAGCGCTCACGACCGACGATGTCGATCAGCTGCTGCGGCACCTGGGGCTGCGCGCACGAGACCGAGTCCAGGAGCAACGCGGCGCGGTCGCCGGGATCGTCAGACTCGCCACCGCACATGTCGCCGTGCAACCGGCCGCGCTTGACGCGTTCCGTCGGCTCCCGGCCTCCGATCTGCAGCCCGGTACCGCCGTCATCCTCGCCGGGGTCGAGATCCCCGGGATGAAGGACGTCATCAACGCGTTGGCCGCGCAACTCCCAGACGGCAACATCAAGAAGGCGCTCACCACGCCGCCACCGAAAGGTGGTAAGCGCTGATGGGGACGAAAGGCTCCTACTCCGGCAGCGCCGCCGGTGGTGACCTGCGCGACGGACTCGACGACTGGCTGGCCAGCCTCCCTGGGGCTGACGGCCAGGCCCCGCCGCCCCCAGGTAACCAGCCCTCGCTTCTCTCTCCGCTGAAGCCCTCCCCGAGCTCACCGGCCGGCAGGATGCTGCCCACGGCCGCGCTCTTCCGTTCCTCCCGCGGCGGAGGGGGAAGGGGTGGGGGCGGCCGCCGGGGCGACGAGAGTCTCACGCGATCGACGGCAGCCTCCGCGCGTTCCGCCGGCCGTGGAGCCGCAGCGGCCTACGCGTACCGCAGCGGCGACGCGCAGACTCTCCGCGATCTCGGCCTGGACTACGACGCACTGCGGGCGAACCCGAATATCTTCGACGTCGCCCACCAGATCGCACAGAAAGTCTGTGAGGACCTCCCCGCGGGAACGATCGAAACTGCGGAGCAGATGGAGGTCGTCGGCAGGCTCGCCGAATGGCTCGTCGAGAGCGACAGCACGGGGACGGACGTGTCACTCGGGCAGATCGCCGAGGAAGCGGTCGCCCTGATCCTGGCCGAGGCATACCTCGTGGAGACCGCGTCCAGCCTGAACACTAAGGACATGTCAGGAGCCGAACGCGCGGCGTTCGAGGACGGGATCCGTCAGGCCGCGGAAGAGCTCGCCGCGCACGCGGACCTCTCGCCCAGCGGGCCCAGCCCCGAGGAGTTCACGCGCGCGATCGAAGACGGACTCGAATATCTCAGAACCATCCACGAGGCAGATTGAGATGGCGCAGTTCGACCTTCGTTTCCAAGTCCCATCGGCGCTCACTCCCGAGTCCGCCGATCGCACGTTCTACTGGCCCACCGCTGGGGCCGGCACCTTCAACACCTCCCTGGGACCCCGGCTGGGCAAGCTCGGCCCGGTGCGACGCGAGAACATCGAACTGTTCCGCCTAGCTGCGATGGTCTACGCCGCAGACCGCTCCGTTCCGCGCCGGGCCGGCCGCGTCAACTGGACCCAACGCCACATCGCTCTGAGCGTCCCCGTCCACGACACGGCACCCTGGAACGCCATCACGGACCAGCTGCAGCAGCTCCTCGACTTCTTGTCGGGTGACCGATGGACGCTCACCTTCCGTGCAGCACGCATCCCTCGTGAGGACATCGCGCCCAACGGGTATCCCGACGTGCAGCGGGTGGTGCTCATGAGCGGCGGCGCCGACTCCGCCACCGGTGCATTCCTCGCACGCACCCAGCCCGAACCGCATCTGCTTGTCTCTCACGTCGGGGCGACATCGATCTCACCCATCCAGCAGGACGTCGCCGAACGCATCCGAGACCTCTGCCCCAATGGCAGCACGCAGCAGCACGCGCAGATCCGCTTCACCCGACGCCAGACACAACCCGGAGGACACCGGTTCAAGAACGAGAACACCACGCGAACCCGATCGTTCCTGTTCCTCGCGCTCGGCCTCGCCCTCGCCTCGGTCAACGAGGTGGAGCTCTGGATCCCCGAGAACGGGTTCGCGTCACTGAACCCACCCCTGGGCCCTGACCAGCTCGGCAGTCTCTCCACCCGCACCACCCACCCGTGGTTCCTCACCGAACTGTCCAGACTCGTCTCCGCCGCTGGCGCATGGGGGACCCTGTCCAATCCATTCGCGGCGCAGACGAAGGGCGAGATGTTCCGGTGGCTGGCGGACCAGGTCGGCGATGGCACGGCCTCGGACCTGCTCAGCGCGACCAACTCGTGCGCGTTCACCAACCGACGATGGCTCGGCGTGACAGCGACCGATCATTGCGGAACGTGCTTCGGGTGCCTGGTGCGCCGGGCATCGTTTGCGGCCGCGGAACTCACCGACCGAAGCACCTACGTGATCGACACCCCTCCCAGCGAGGCCGCGAGATCTCAACTCGAAAAGGCGTCGATCCTTCCCAGCATCCGCGGATTCGTGGCCCGCGGAATCCGGGTCAGCGACATCGCAGCGATGCGCCTGCCTGACGGGTACTCCGCATCCGACGCCCGTGACCTCTGCGTCCGCGGCGCACGCGAGCTGGAAACGCTGACATGACCAACTTCCCGGCCGTTGACCTCCACGCCCACATCGACCCGACGATCACCCCTCGGGACCTGCTGAACCTCCGAGCCGTGATCTTCGCGGCAAGCCGCAGCCTCGCCGAGTCGCGTCTCGCCCTCGATCGCCAGCACCGCGACCTGCTCGCGATCTGGGGCGTCGGCGTTCACCCAGGAGTGAAGACCGCACTCGACGGCTACGACCCCGAAGAGTTCGAGCGTCTCATCGCCCGCACCCCCTACGTCGGCGAAATTGGACTCGACGCAAAAGTCCCATCCCGCCTCGCCAAACAACACGAGGTGTTGACCGCGCTGCTCACGCAACTCCAAGCGAAGCCCCGGCTCACGTCGATCCACAGCTACCGGGCAACCAACGAAGTCGTGGAACATCTCGAACACACTCCGATCACCGGCGCGATCCTGCACTGGTGGCTCGGCGACCGAGCCACCACAAGGCGCGCAGTTGAACTCGGAGCCTACTTCTCGATCAACACCGCCACCCTGCGCCGAAGCGACGCCATCGACCTCATCCCCACGGACCGTCTCCTCCTGGAAACAGACCACCCCGATGGGAACCGCAGCGGAGCCCGCCCGCATCAACCGGGCAACGTCCGCGACGTCGAAGCAGCTCTCGCCAAGCAGCGCGGAGTCACCACCGCTCAGATTCGAGCCCATGCCTGGCGCAACCTCGCCACGCTTGTAAACACCACTGGTACGAAGCCTCTGCTGCCACCCCGAGTCGCAGCAATACTCGGGGCTATCGAGTAACACCCCGACAGGGGCGCCGAGACTCACCGCACTCGCCCATGAGTGTCCCGAAGCTTCACACCCGCAGCGAGGAGCGTGACACGCACGGAACTGGGGTTGAATCCAAGGCGCGCGCCAACTCTCGCCAACGACTCACCCTGTTCGTAACGGCGGCACATCTCAAGCACCAGCGCAGGAGTGGGCTTCTCTCGACGGAGCCGGACCCCTCGCTCGCGCAAATGACTTGAGAGGCGTTCACGACTCACCCCCAGATCCTTCGCGATGGTCCGCAGGATCTCCCCACCCCGATACCTCCGCTCGGCCTCAAGCAGCATGGTTTCCGTCAAGCGCGTCACCGGGCGCGGTAGCTGCTTCAAAGACTCCTGGCGAACCAACGAGTCCCGACGCCGAATCGCGTGATGCGACGACACGGCCCGCGTCAGCGCCGGGGCAAGGTTCGAACACTGTCGCGCTACCTCCACCAGAGATGAGAAATTCGAAACTTGCCCCGCCTGATGGCGGGGCAAGTTCTTTTTCGTCCCCAGGTCGGGCGGCTGTATGGCCCTGGCCTGGGCAATCGTCACGCTGACGGCATCCGTGGGCACGTAGTCAACGTGGTCTTCGTCGTCGAGGATGATCTTGTCAAAGAGGGCTCGGTTGAGGATGCGGCGTTCAGCAGGTTCGCATCGGGCGTAGACGTCGCCGAGGTCGGTGAGGATGTCGGCGAGCTGGTCGAGGCCTTCGCGGGCGTCCTCGGGGCTGGTGGCGAGGTTCTCCAGCCGGTGTTCGATGGCGTCGAGGTTGGTGCGGATGCGGTCTTGTTCGGATTTGCGGAGGTCGAGCGGGATGGCGTCGGCGTAGTGAGCTTGGACGAGTTTGAGTCGCTCGGCGTCGAGCTTCTCCTTCTGCGTGAGGAGGAGTGAGCGTTCGTCGTCGGTGGTGACTTCGAGCTGATCGAAGACGGTGCCGAGGACTTCGCGGACACGATCGGCCTCGGCGGCCGTGAAACCGTTGGTGTTGTAGGTGGATTCGATCCGGTCTTCGATGCGGTCGATGATGATGGCAGACCGGGTGCAGCCGTTCTTCCTGCGGCATCCGGAGCAAGTGAAGTACTCGTCGCGGTCACCCTGTTTGTCGCGGGGCCGTTCGATCATGAACCGTCCTGGGTTTCGTTCCGATCCGCTTGATCTAGGAGGATTGGAATATGGCCAACACGTACAGCCCGCAGTTCAAGGAGCGGGCACTACGAATGATGGACGACCACCGCAGGGTCGAAGAGACCTCGGTCTGGGGCGCTGCCACTGCGACTGGCGAGAAGCTCGGGATCTCCCCGCACACGTTGCGGGGATGGTCGAGACAAGCTCGCCGTGACGCTGGTGTCGAAGAAGGTCCTACGAGTGCGGACCTCGAGGAACTCAAGCGGTTGCGCCGCGAGGTCAAGGAGCTCAAACGCGCGAACGAGATCCTTAAGACCGCGTCAGCGTTTTTCGCCGCGGAACTCGACCGTCCCACGACGAAATGATCCGGTTCATCGACACGTTCCGGGGTCGTTTCGGGGTCGAGTTCATCTGTCGCGTCCTGGGCGCGACGGCACGTGGGTTCATCACCTCCCGTGGCTACCGGGCAGCGAAGTCCCGGACGCCCGCATCCCGCACCCTCCGCGATGGTCTCCTCGTCGAGGAGGTCAAACGGATCCACGCCGCGAACTACGGTGTCTACGGGGTGCGGAAGATGTGGCACGCGATGCACCGAGCCGGATGGGACATCGGCCGGGACCAGACAGCCCGACTGATGCGTATGGCC
>NZ_HE978600.1:387897-389775 GCF_000285835.1 Brevibacterium senegalense | reverse complement strand
TGGGCTAACTGAGGTGGAGTTCGCGACGATGAACTGGGTGCACTGGTGGAACACCGGCCGGCTGCATGAAGGGCTCGGCCATCGGACTCCCGCCGAGGTCGAAGCTGAGCACTTTGCAACCGTGGCAAGACAGGTCGATACTTTAAATGCCGTCTAGGAACGAAACCCAGGACGGTTCAATCATCATCTTGGCGCCGCACGAGCAGTAAAGGGTGCCCTTGGGGTAATGGTCGTACTTCTGGGGCCGCTCGCCGCGCTGGTTCTTGTCATCAAGCTGCTGTTGAACGCGCAACCAGGTCTCGGATTCGGTCAGGGCCGTGTGGGTTCCGTCGTAGGTGACGCCCCTGAACGTGACGCTTCCTTGGTAGTAGGGATTCGTGAGGATTTTGTGCAACGCGGTGGTCGAGATCGGCTTGGCCGGACGTGCAGGTGTTGGACGCGATGTGAGCCCCCGGGCTTCCAACTCGGTGGCGAGGGAGGACAGGGTCCAGTCGCCGGTGGCGTAGGCGGTGAAGGCGAACTTGACGAGGTCGGCCCGCTCGGGATCGATGGTGACGTCGCGGACCTCGTGGCCTTTCGCATCGGTGGTGCGTACGTTCAAGTATCCGAGGGGTGCCTTGGCAGGTGTACCGCCCATGCTGGCCTTCTGGGTCATGCCTTTGAGGACTTCTTGCGCGAGGTTCAGGGAGTAGAACTCGGCCATGGAGGCGAGGATGCCGTGCATGAGCATTCCCGATGGGGCTTCATCGATGTTCTCGGTGACTGAGACCAGGATGTTGTTCGCATCCCGGAGCGTCGCGTGGATGATCGCGTCGTCGAGGCGGTTGCGTGCCAGGCGGTCGACCTTGTTGGTGATGCAGTACTGGACGGGGTTCTCGGTGACGTAGTCGAGCATGTCCTGGAGGGCGCGGCGTTGCGCAGTCTTGGCGGACTCGCCGGGTTCGATGAACTCTTTGACGATGACGGCGCCGAGCTGGTCGGCCTTGCGCTGGGCAGCCTCCCGCTGGGCTGGGATGGAGAGGCCTTCTTCAAGGCCGTTGCGGGTGTCAAGCCCCGAGTTTTGTAGAGGGATTTCTATCTGGAAATTGATGCCAACGCCCGAGCAGGCTGCCCCGCGTGGACTGCTTCGAACTCAACGGGAGGCACGTGCCCGATCTCGCCATGAAGACGGCGATGGTTGTACCAATCGACCTACTCCGCGATCGCGACCTCGACATGCGACACGTCCCGCCCTGGCCCGTGATTCCGGACCAACTCGGCCTTGAACAACGAGTTCAATGCCTACGCCATCGCGTTGTCATAGGAGTCACCAAGGGACCCGACCGACGCGACAGCATCCTCCACCGCGAGTCGCTCCGCGTAGCGCACGGCACGATACTGAACTCCACGGTCGCTGTGATGGGCCAGACCGGACAGAACGTCACCATCACGCCGACGTGTCCAGATCCCGATCTCCAACGCATCGATCGCCAACGCCGTGTACAGCCTCGTTGACACCTGCCAGCCCACGATCCGACGCGAGAACACATCCAGGACGAACCCGACATACACCCATCCGGCGAACGTCCGCACATACGTAATATCTGCGACCCACAACTGGTTGACCGCCTCGGCCGTGAAGTCACGATTGACGAGATCCGCAGTCCTGTCTGTCTCCGGTGCCGGCTTCGTCGTCCGGGGCCCCTTCGCTCGGCTAACGCCGCGGAGTCCCGCTTTACGCATCAGCCGCTCCACGGTGCACCGGGCCACCTCGTGGCCCTGCCTGCGCAGCTCGGCATGAACCTTCCGCGCCCCGTAGACGCCGTAGTTCTCCTCATGCACCGGTGCCTGCAGATCGGCTCGACCCCGTGCTCGTCCCGGTGCGCGTCGATGAACGCG
>NZ_HE978600.1:374298-387739 GCF_000285835.1 Brevibacterium senegalense | reverse complement strand
GGTGCACCGGGCCACCTCGTGGCCCTGCCTGCGCAGCTCGGCATGAACCTTCCGCGCCCCGTAGACGCCGTAGTTCTCCTCATGCACCGGTGCCTGCAGATCGGCTCGACCCCGTGCTCGTCCCGGTGCGCGTCGATGAACGCGCACATCACCGGGAGGGGCGGCCTGGCTCCGCGATGCTCCTATGTCAAGTTGGATCGCTCAGGCGGCCATGAGCGCCATTGACGACGCAGGATCCTCGATCATCGACCGCTCCATTGGGGCATCGCGCGCAGGCGACTGGACGGCAGGGACCACGTCCGCCTTCTGAGCGGCATAGACGCGATCCGAAAGTCGACGTCGTAGCAGCCGCAGAGCCTCTTTGCGCGTCTTGCCGGCGGCGATGAGCTTGTCGTAGTAGGTGGCGCCTTCCGCGCCCATACGATCTGAGTGAGGGCAGCCATGTGCAGAGCGGTATTGATCGTGCGGTTCCCTCCACGCGAGAGTCGAACGCGGACCTTGTTGCCTGACCAGACCGGGATCGGCGCGGTGCCGTTGAATCTCGCGTAGGCATCGCGGGAGCGAAACCTGGCGATCCCCGCTGTCTCGCCGATGATCATCGCTGCGCCCAAGGTTCCCATGCCCGGGACGGCGACCAATGAGGGATGGCCGGCTCGCACCAGTCGGCTCAGGCGGCTCTCCAGCGTGTTGATCCTGGCCGTCAGCTCGCGAATATCGACCAGCAGGTCGCGAGCGATCTCGGCGACCGCCCCGTCGACCGGCTCCAGGTACTCGATCAGCTCATCCAGGAGGTGGTACCGGCGCAGAGCACGAGAAGGAATCTCGAGCTCCGGATCGATTTCGTGGAGGAACCAGCGGGCCTTGGACTGCATCGCCGTGCGCTGGGCAACCAGCGTCCTGCGATGGTCAGACAGCAGTTTGATGTCCCGGGACGTGCCCGGCAGCTCAGCAGTCGGCAAGTCCTCTTCGCGAAGTGCTACCCGGGCCACGGCTTCCGCATCAATAGGATCCGATTTGCCGCGTTCCCGGCTGCTGCGCCTCATGCCAGCCATCAGCCTGGTGTGCACGCGAACGACTCGATGGCCGGCCTTGAGCAAGTCCGCCTCGAGCCGACGTGTCAGGTGACGGCAGTCCTCGACCGCGACAGTGACAGTCTCGAAGCCTTCCAGCCAGGTCAAGATCTTCCGATGCCCCACGGCACGTGCTTCGACCGTGAGCTCCTTGATCCTCCGGCCCACCTCGTCCACCGCGACGAGCGTGTGCCAGTCCTTGTGAGCGTCGATACCGATGACAGCCATGACAGTCCCCTTCCCAGTCCGGTACTGCTCGGACTGCGATGCCGAACGTGGACGAGCACGCCTCAGTTGGGCATTCGAACCAGCAGGCTCCTATCAGGCCACGCCCACCTCCAGCACCGCGGGCCCCGGCGGGACGGCACATCGCGGACAAGCTACGAAAGCAGCGAATAAACGAGCCAGCCCCGCCGAGACACCCTCAGTCTGGTACTGACGCGAAGAAAGCCGATGCCTGCCGCAGGATCGTATTCGCCCGCCGCAGCTCGCGGACCTCCCTCTCGAGTTCGGCCATCCGGGCAGCCTCATCCGAGATGGTTCCCGGTCTGAGTCCTTCATCGATCTCAGCCTTCTTCACCCACGTCCGCAGCGCTTCGGGGTGGACACCGAGTTGTTCCCCGATCCGACGGAACGCACCGGCTCGAGTGGCCGGGTCCTGTCGCGCATCGATTGCCATCCTTGTCCCTCGCTCGCGTAGCTCGTCAGGGTACTTCCGTGGTGCGACCGTGCCGCCCATCCTTCCGGGTTAACGATGTCTCTATTTAACCCGGGGCGATTCACGTCGCTGTCTCAACATGGATCGGCCCGGGGGCCCGCTCACGGACGGCTTCCACGCCGTCAGGGAAGATTCGTTCCATACCTCATTTTGGCTCATGGAGCTGTGGCGTGCACCCCACTTGGGTGGGACATCTCCGCACAAACTGGGTCTGATTCGGTAGAATCAGCACGGCGTCCCAGCCGGTGGGGCCCGAACGGTCGAGGGAGGACCAACGTGAGCGAGCCGTGGCTGTCGGCAGACGACATCGCCGCCCACCTCGGCGTCACCAAGGACACCATCTACACGTGGATCGCCGACAAGGGCATGCCCGCCCACAAAATCGGTCGCCTCTGGAAGTTCCAAGCCACCGAGGTCGACGACTGGGTCCGCAACGACGGCGCCGCCGACTCGGACTCCACCAAGGCAGGTGACTGACTCACGTGCGCATTATCAACAACGTCACCGACCTTCTAGGCGATGACCTCAAGACCGTTCTGGCCAGTGGGTCGAAGGTCAGGATCGCGGCCTCCACGTTCTCCATCTTCGCTTTCGAGGCGCTGAAGAAGGAGTTGGAACGGGTCGACGAGCTGGAGTTCATCTTCACGTCCCCGTCGTTCGTGGCCGAGGATGTGACCGACAAGGTCCGCAAGGAGCGCCGTCAGTTCTTCATCCCTGCCGGGCACGCCGAGTCAGCAATCGCCGGGTCCGAGTTCGAGATCCGGCTGCGCAACAAGCTCACCCAGAAGGCCATCGCACGGGAGTGCGCGGACTGGGTGCGCCGCAAGGTCACGTTCCGTTCCAACGCGACAGGCAGTCCCATGCAGCCGTTGGCCGCAGTCGACGACCGCGCCGCCTACTTCCCGATTCAAGGGTTCACCACCACTGACCTGGGCTTTGAGAAGGGCCCGGCCGTCTCCAATGTCGTCACCAAGTTCGAGGGCGCGGCTGAAACCCAATCGTTCCTTGCCTTGTTCGACCAGATCTGGAACAACCCCGACCAGCTCGACGACGTCACACAGGCAGTCTGCGACCACATCGCCACGGTATACGCCGAGAACTCCCCAGAGCGCATCTACTTCCTTATCCTCTACAACCTGTTCGCCGACTTCCTCGACGACATCAACGACGACGTCCTCCCCAACGACCGCACCGGGTACCAGGAAACCAAGGTCTGGAAGAGCCTGTACAACTTCCAGCATGACGCCGCCACCGGCATCATCAACAAGCTGGAAACCTACAACGGCTGCATCCTCGCGGACTCCGTCGGTCTGGGCAAGACCTTCACCGCGCTGGCCGTCATCAAGTACTACGAGCTACGCAACAAGTCCGTGCTGGTGCTGTGCCCCAAAAAATTGGCGGAGAACTGGACGAACTACAACTCCAACTACACCACCAACCTTTTCCGCGAGGATCGCTTCGCCTACGACGTCCTCGCGCATACCGACCTGTCAAGAACGAAAGGCGAATCCCTCGGCCTCGACCTCGCCCGTATCAACTGGGGAAACTACGACCTGGTGGTGATTGACGAGTCCCACAACTTCCGCAACGCCGACTACGCGGAGGAGAAGGAGTCGCGCTACCAGCGACTCATGCGACAGGTCATCAAGGAGGGCGTGAAGACCAAGGTCCTCATGCTGTCGGCAACCCCGGTGAACAACCGGTTCAACGACCTGAAGAACCAGCTCCAACTCGCCTACGAAGGCGAGTCGGAGAATCTCGCCAAACACCTGAACATCTCCACCAGCGTGGAGAAAGTCTTCTCCGACGCCCAACGGGTCTTCAACGAATGGTCCAAGCTCGACGCCGAGCACCGCACCACGGACCAGATCTTGAAAATGCTGGACTTCGACTTCTTCGAACTCCTGGACTCGGTGACCATCGCCCGATCGCGCAAGCACATCCAGGCCTTCTACGACACCACCGAGATCGGCGCCTTCCCCGAACGCCTCACGCCCATCTCTGTGCGCGAACCGCTCACCGACCTCCCAGACGTGCCCGGATTCAACGACATCTTCGAACAGCTCCAGGCCCTCACCCTGGCCGTCTACACCCCGCTGGCCTACGTGTTCCCCTCGCGACGAAGCAAGTACGAGGACCTCTACGACGTCACCACCGGGAACGCCCGGTCGAACTTGGGGCAGGCAGGCCGCGAGCAAGGCCTTAAACAGTTGATGACCGTCAACCTCCTAAAGCGCCTGGAAAGCTCAGTTGAGGCCTTCCGCCTGACACTGGGCAAGATCCAAAGCTCCGTCACACACACCCTGTCCCGGATCAGCAACCACGCTGGAAACCTCGCCGACCTAGTCCCGGACATGGCAGACCGGGACTTCGACATCGACGACGAGGACGACGCCAACATCGAAGCTCTCTCCTTCGGTGAGAAGATCCGCATCGACCTGGACGACCTCGACATCGAGTCCTGGCAACGCGACCTGTGGAACGATCGCGAGACCCTGCGTGAACTCCTCGACGAGATGAACAAGGTCACCCCAGACCACGACCTCAAGCTCCGCAAGCTCAAGGACATCATCCGCTCCAAAGAGCAGCATCCGATCAACCCCGGCAACCGCAAGGTCCTGGTGTTCTCCGCCTTCGCGGACACCACCGACTACCTCTACAAGAACCTCGCACCAGCACTTGCCGCCGCCGGGCTGGAGACGGCGGTCATTACCGGTGGCAACCGTGCTCACGCCACCTTGGGGACGGGCTACGACTTCCAGCAGATCATGTCCCTGTTCTCCCCGCGCTCCAAACAGCGCGAGCTGACCATGCCCGGAGAGACCCGCGAACTGGACGTGCTGATCGGCACCGACGTCATCAGCGAGGGACAGAACCTCCAGGACTGCGACTACCTGATCAACTACGACATCCACTGGAACCCGGTACGCATCATCCAACGGTTCGGACGCATCGACCGCATCGGGTCCACCAACCAGGTCATTCAGTTGGTGAACTTCTGGCCCGACATCTCACTAGACGAGTACATCAACCTCAAGGAACGCGTCGAGAACCGGATGGTCATCGCCGACATCGCGGGCACCGCCGACGACAACGTCCTCACCCAGGAAGACCCGGATGCAGCCTTCCGTAAGGAACAACTCCGCAAACTCCAAGACGAAGTCATTGAGCTGGAAGACGTCCGCACCGGTGTCTCCATCACCGACCTCGGACTCAACGACTTCCGCATGGACCTCCTCGGTTACATCAAGCAATACGGCGACCTCGCCACCGTTCCAAAGGGCCTCCATGCCGTCGTCCCTGCCGACCCAGGTAAGGGGCTGGTGCCGGGTGTGATCTTCGCGTTGCGCAACGTCAACGCGGACGAACACATGAACCGTGGGAACCGTCTCCACCCGCACTACCTCGTCTACCTTGACGAGGACGGCCACGTGGTTGCCGACCACACAGAGGCCAAGCACCTGCTCGACCTCCTACGCACCGGATGCCGCCCCTACGACCAACCTGTCCCCAACGCGGTTCGCGCGTTCAACGAGGCCACCCGAGACGGTGCCGACATGAGCCAGTACTCTCAGCTACTGACTGATGCGATCCACTCGATGATCGACGTCACCGAAGAACGCGACATCGACAGCCTGTTCACCCCAGGCCCCACCACCGCCCTCACCCAGACCATCGCCGGACTCGACGACTTCGAACTCACCGCGTTCATCGCCGTCATCACCTCCACGGAGGAGGCTGGTGCCGGTGACTGACCTGCTGTATCAGTGGCCGAGCGCCGCCCACTTCGGGAGACGGGTGCCCAAGGAGAAGTTCTACGAACACGCCAGCGTCAACACGGCCCTGCGGGAGAAGTTCATCTCCGAGGTCGATCGAGTGTTCTGGACCTACGACCTCGCGCAAGCGACGATCAACCTGGCAGGTACTGACGAGGTCCCGGACATCGCGATCTTCCAGATTGATGCGAAGGGCTCGGACGTCTCCGAACCAGTGCTGAGCACCATCGACAAATCGATACCTCGCCCGATCATCTTCGAGGTCAACCGCGACGTCGCCGGTGTGTGCGAGACCCGCATGGTCGCAGCTCACAAGCAACTCGGTGCAGGTACCCCGAAGATCAGCCAGTACTTCAGCACCGGGTGGCAACCAGCTGACACCGAACGCCAGCCGTTACCGACAGCGATCACCTTGCCAGCCCTCTACGCCGCCCTGCTCGAACCACTTGCCGATGTGGAAGTTCGTCCAGGCGAAGGCATGTCGGAGGTCGCTGACAGGCTGAAGACCGTTGGCAAGCTCGAACGCGAGATCAAGACCCTGGAGCGCAAGCTCCGCAACGAGAAGCAGTTCAACCGAAAGATTGAACTGCGCCGAACCCTCAAGACCAAACAAACACAGCTGGAACAGCAGAGGTAAGACCATGGAAAAACTGCGCATGACATCGCCCGACCTGACCGAGGCGAACATCGACAAGCTTGCCGAGCTGTTCCCAACCGTTGTCACCGAGACCCTCGACGCCGACGGCAACCCACAGCGCGCCGTCGACTTCGACCTCCTCCGCCAAGAACTCTCCGACCACGTCGTCGACGGACCCCAGGAGCGGTACCGGCTCGACTGGCCCGGCAAGCGCGCTGCGGCTTTCGCTGCGAACGCTCCCATCGCGAAGACCCTCCGTCCCGTCCGCGAGGAGTCCGTCGACTTCGACACGACCAAGAACCTCTTCATCGAGGGAGACAACTTGGAAGCACTCAAGCTGCTCCAGGAGTCCTACTTGGGCAAGGTCAAACTCATCTACATCGACCCCCCATACAACACTGGAAGTGACTTCGTCTATGACGACGATTTCGCTGAATCTAGATCCGACTACCTTGCCCGCTCAGGTCAAAGCGCAAGCACAGGGGAACGCCTCGTCGTTAATAGTGAGTCCAACGGGCGGTTTCACTCAGACTGGCTGAGCATGATGTACCCGCGCCTGAAGCTCGCCCGAAATCTCCTCTCCGACGACGGGATTATTTTCATTAGCATTGATGATCATGAGGCGCCGCAGCTTCGTAAGTTGTGCGATGAAGTGTTTGGTGGGTCCAACTTTGCTGGCCAGCTCGTCTGGAAAAAGGGCGGTACAGGTAAGAATGATTCGCAGTATGCAGTTGTCGAGCATGAGTATGTCATCGCCTATGCGCGAAATGCTGCTTTGTCTAGTTTCAATGCCGATCCCGAAGCAGTAGTTTCCACTTCTTACAATCGTCAAGACGAAAGAGGTCGCTATTCGCTAGTTCGCCTCGATTCTAAGACACTGGGATATGTATCCAGTCTAGACTTCGACATCATCGGACCAGATGGGCGTTCCTACCGACCAGAGCAGCCAGCAGGGAGATCGCAGGTCGCACGTTGGCGCTGGGGGAAAGACAAAGTCTCTGACGAATATAATGCCTTGGTTTTCGAAAAGGGCTTTGTCTATACGAAGAACTATGAGAAGGTTGGGGCTCGCCCGAGATCGCTCATGACAAGCGAGCGATTTGGAGTTACACGAACTGGGCGAAAAGAGGCTGAATCAGCAATCGGCGAGAAGGGGATATTTGATTTTCCTAAGCCGGTCAAGCTAATCCAGCATCTAATTCGTATTGCTAGCGACACAGACTCAATAGTCATGGATTTTTTCGCGGGTTCTGGAACCACAGCTCAGGCTGTGATGCAACAGAACGTCGCGGATCGAGGCTCCAGACGATTTATTCTCGTGCAGCTCGCAGAGTCAGTGCCGCCTGACTCGGGAGCTTCGAGGGCTGGCTACATTAGCATCGCCGAGATTGCAAGGAAGAGGATTCGCGGAGTCTGCGGGAAAGCTAGAGGAGAGCTAGAAATATCAGCGGACGGTTTCCGCGCATTTACGATTAGCAGCACGAACCTCCTGGGTAATTTCCATTTGCCCGACGAAACTGGACAGGCCTCCCTTGATGGCCTCGTCGGGAGTGTCAAGCCGCATAGGTCTCCTGAAGATTTGTTGTTCGAGGTCCTGCTGGACTGGGGCGTTGAATTGTCGGTATCGATCGTTCGTGAGTCTTTTGACGGATGCGGCGTCTTTATCGTCGATGATGGCGCGATCCTCGCGTGTTTTGATCAGAATCTCCCAGACAATGTGCTTCATGAGATGGCGCACCGTCAACCACTGCGTGTAGTCCTTCGCGATGACGCGTTCATTTCCGATTCCGCACGGATCAACGCTGAGCAGATCTTCCGTGAAGTATCCCCTACCACTGAAGTGAAGGCGATCTGATCAGCATGAAGCTCCAGTTCAAAGTTCAGCAGTACCAGACAGCTGCCGTCGATTCGGTGGTCGAGGTGTTTGAAGGCCAACCCAAGCATGACGGGATCTCGTATCGTGTCGACCCCGGAAGACCTCAAACGGGTATGGCCCCGCTGTACTCGGATTCTGGCCTGCGCAACGCAGAGATTGCGCTGACAGATGCGCAGCTCTTGGGAAATGTGCACAAGGTGCAACAGTCTCGCAACCTACCGCTCTCGACTGTGCTGAAGGATAGCAAAGCTGCGCCCCATGCTCCGAACGTCGACGTTGAGATGGAGACTGGTACCGGCAAGACCTACGTCTACATCAAGACGATCATGGAGCTGCACAAGCGGTACGGCTGGTCGAAGTACATCATCGTCGTGCCGTCGATCGCGATCCGCGAGGGTGTGAAGAAGTCCTTTGATGTTACTGCGGATCACTTCCAGCAGATGTACGGGACCAAGCCGCGGTCCTTCGTGTACAACTCATCTGAACTCCATGAGTTGGAGCGGTTCAGCTCGGATGCCGGTGTGCAGGTGATGATCATCAACATCCAGGCATTCAATGCGACGGGCAAAGACAATAGGCGTATCTACGACGTGCTGGACGACTTCCAGTCCCGCAAACCGATCGATGTGATCGCGGCTAACCGTCCGATCGTGATCATTGATGAGCCACAGAAAATCGGCGCGGAGAAGTCTCTCAAGGCCTTGTCGAATTTCAACGGGCTGATGATGCTTCGCTACTCCGCAACACACAAGGTGGAGCACACCAAGGTGCATCGGCTAGACGCACTCGATGCCTATAACCAGAAACTGGTCAAGCAGATTGCCGTTCGCGGCATCACTGTCAAGGGCTTGGCTGGGTCTACTGCCTACCTGTACCTTGAGGCGATTGAGATTGCGAAGGGTGCGCTACCGCGCGCTCGGGTCGAGATCGAGGTCCAGACCAAGACGGGGATCAAGCGCCTGGTGAAGCGGGTGGAGAAGGGTACGAATCTCCACGATCTCTCGAATGGGCTGGAGGCCTACCGCCCCGACGGTAAGTCCCTCGTGGTCATCGACATCGATGCGAATCGTGACGTGATCGAGCTGAGCAATGGGGACATCGTGTTCGCCGGTCAGCTCGCCGATCGCGACGTCACTGAGGACACCAAGCGCCGCATCCAGATCCGCGAGGTCATTCGTGCACATTTGGACAAGGAACGAGAGCTGTTCAGCCAGGGCATCAAGGTGTTGTCCCTGTTCTTCATCGACGAGGTGGCAAAGTACCGCAACTACTCCCGAGAAGACACGCTCGGCGAGTACGCGCGAATGTTCGAGGAGGAGTACGCGCTGATTCGCGACGAGGTGCTCGGCGAGCTGGCCCTCGACGAGGCGACCGCCGCGTACCAGGCGTACCTTCGTCGCGACGAGATTCGAGAGGTCCATCAGGGCTACTTCTCGATCGACAAGAAATCTAAGCATCAGGTCGACGGCAAGGTCTCCGGCCGGGGTGATGACAAGGGCCAGTCCACTGATATCGATGCCTACGACCTGATCCTTAAGGACAAGGAGCGACTGCTCTCCTTGGACGAGTCCGTGCGTTTTATCTTCTCCCACTCAGCACTGCGCGAGGGGTGGGACAACCCGAACGTGTTCGTCATGGGAATGCTGAAGAAGAGCGACAACACCGTCTCCCGACGTCAGGAGATCGGCCGTGGCCTCCGCCTGGCAGTAGACCAGCGAGGCGAGCGCATGGACGAGTCGACCGTCGGCGCTCGGGTCCACGACATCAACGAACTGACCGTCGTCACCGACGAGTCCTACACTGAGTTTGTCGATGAGCTCCAGAAGGAGATCTCGGAGTCCCTGGCTGCCCGCCCGCGCAAGGCGAGCGTCAACTTCTTCAAGGGCAAGACGATCCAGACCACCGCGGGCGAATCGATCGTGGAGGAGCAACTGGCCAGGTCCCTCTACAACTACCTGGCGCGCAACGACTACATCGACGATGACGGCCACATCACGCCGACCTATAAGGAGGCCAAGGCTGAAGGGACGCTTGCTGTCCCAGCGTCGGAGGTCTTGTTGCCGATGGTGGATTTCGTCTGGCCGCTGGTCGACTCGCTGTACATCGACGTGCCGAAGCCCACGGATGACCGCAAGCCGAAGAAGGTTCCCCTCAACGAGGCCAACTTCGCGCGCAAGGAGTTCCAGAACCTGTGGGGTCGGATCAACCACAAGGCGGTCTACCAGGTCGAGTTCGACTCAGACAAACTGATCCACAAGGCTGTTGACCACATGGACAAGCACCTCAACGTCGCGTCCATGCAGTACGTCATCCAGTCAGGTAAGCAGCGTGATGAGCTGGAGGCCGACGACCTTTCGAAAGGTTCGGGATTCGCGGTGTCCACCACGGAGACCGTGACCGAGGAAGTGACGGCTGGCTCGCAGGTGAAGTACGACCTGCTGGGTGAGATCGCCGAGAAGACAAAGCTGACCCGTCGTACGGTCGCAGCGATCCTCAAGGGTGTCCGACCGGACACGTTCGGGAAGTTCAGGCTGAACCCGGAACATTTCATCACCGAGGCTGCGCGGCTGATCAACGAGCAGAAGGCCACCGTCATCGTGGAGCACCTCGCCTACGACGCTCTGGACGAGACCTTCGACTCTGCGATCTTCACAGAGAACCAGACCAAGCAAGACTTCACCTACGCCGGTGCCAAGCTCACGAAACACATCTACGACTACGTCGTGACCGACTCGAAGATCGAGCGTGCCTTCGTCAACGAGCTGGACACCAGCACCGAGGTCGCCGTCTACGCGAAGCTTCCACGCGGGTTCTTCATCCCAACTCCGGTCGGAGACTACAACCCAGACTGGGCGATCGCGTTCAAGGAAGGCAGCGTCAAGCACGTCTACTTCGTCGCGGAGACCAAGGGCTCACTCTCGACCCTCCAGCTGAAGGGCGTCGAGGACGCAAAGATCGAGTGCGCCCGCAAGTTCTTCGCCTCCCTCAACAAGAAGAACGACGGCGACGTCACCTACGACGTCGTCACCGACTACACCGAGCTGATGCAGCTGGTTACCGCCTGATTCATTGTCCCGCTCCGACTCTCGACAGAAAGTCTGTTGATCCATGGCCAGACCCCCAGCGTGGAAGCACACCCTTGAGGAAGCACGTCGCCAAGCGCTGGTGGCGATCGACTTCTACAATCGCCCGGGTGACCGACGCAGCTTCGCTGACTTCATAGTCCACATTCACCTGGCATGGCAGAACCTCATGCACGCTGATCGGATGCGCCGAAAGGTTGAGATCTTCTATAGAGAGAATGACAAGCGGCGCACCTTTAAGCGCAACCCCGATGGTTCAAAGAAGACATGGGATCTTAGCCAGTGCCTGAAGCACGAGTTCAAGGATAACGATCCGATCCGGAAGAACGTCGAGTTCTTCATCGGCCTGCGTAATCACGTTGAGCATCGTTATCAGGACTCAGTCCTTGTTACGACGGCAGCCGAAGCTCACGCCTGCATTATCAACTTTGAATCAGAATTGGTCCGGCGGTTTGGATCGGCGGCAAGCCTCGGGACTGAGTTGAAGTTTCCCGTCTTCGTACAGTCCCTCAGCCCGACCAGGTATGAAGAGCAGCGCTCACTTCGGCGAGGGCTTCCGCAAGGTACGTCCACCTTCATCGCGGAGTTCCAGGATGCACTCGATGAGTCGATTAGAAGTGATGAACGATACGCATACCGTCTCCTGTTGTTGCCGGTGAAGGGGCCGAAGACCGATGCCGACATGGCTTTGAACTTCGTCCGACAGGATGAGCTGACTCCAGACGAGCTTCAGGAGCTTGTGGGTCAGCAGGGTAGCGTTATCGTTGCTGAGAAGTTCAGGAATGCAGCGAACGGCGACGAGGTGCTGCCCAGCGCGGCTGCAAAGCAGGTACAAGAACGCATCCCGTTCGAGTTCGGTGTTAACGATTTCACTAGGCTCCGGAAGAAGTGGGGAATCGGTCCCGTGAAGTCGCAGTCGAAGGACCAACTGCCGAACTCTGAAGGGTACTGTCTTTATTCGCCAACGTTCAAGCAGTATGCCTACCTCCCGAAGCTTGTTGACCGGATGGTTGCAGCGCTTTCTGTCGAAGACGACTACACCTCGCTCGTTGGGCACAGACCGACGGTCAGGCCCGACGACCGGTAGCTTGAGATCAGCCATCGACCTCCAATTCGAGCCACCACGCCTCTTGCAGATCGAGGTCCGGTGGTCCCGGTAGCTCACCTCCTTCGTGACGCAGGGAAGGTGAACGGGCGTGACAGTATCGAAGCGGGTGATGTCGGCTGGGGACGGCTACAAGTACCTCCTGCGGACCGTCGCCGCCGGGGACGGAGACCGGGCACTGTCGACGCCGCTGCCCCGCTACTACAGCGCGGAGGGCACTCCTCCTGGCCGGTGGATGGGCAGCGGCCTCCCAGCTCTCGGGACTGGCCAGATCACGTCGGGCGACGAAGTCAGCGAAGCTCAGCTCCAGCTACTGGTAGGGATGGGCCGCGACACAGTGACGGGTGCGCCCCTGGGCCGCGCCTATCCGGTCTACAAGACCATCGCGCAACGCGTCGAAGAGCGGACCGCAACCCTTGACTCGCACCTTGATCCGGCGGCACGTGCCCGCGCAGTCACTGCAATAGAGGCCGAGGAAGCCGAACGTGGACGCGACGGGCGGTTGCAGGATTCGACTTTACGTTCTCGATCCCGAAATCCGCCAGTGTGCTGTGGGCGGTTGCGGATGCAGGTACGCAATCCCTGATTGCCCAAGCGCATCACGACGCGGTTGCGGACATGATCGTCTACATGGAGCGTGAGGTTGCAGCCACTCGCACTGGTGCAAATGCTGGCGGCGGTGCTGTCGCCCAGGTCGATGTTCGCGGTGTCATCGCGACTACGACTCCCGTGCCAGTGACCCGCACCTGCACACGGACGTGGTGATCAGTAACAAGGTGCAGACCGTCTTGGACGGGAGGTGGAGATCCTTGGACGGCGGCCGTTGCACGCGGCGACCGTTGCTCTCTCGGAACTGCACGAGGCCGTCTATGCTGATCATCTGACGCGGATGCTCGGTGTGGAGTGGGAGTCGCGTGCCCGTGGCCGGGACCGCAACCCTACATGGGCGATTGCCGAGGTTCCCGAGGAGCTGGTTGCGGAGTTCTCGACGCGTGCACGCCACATCGACGAGGCAACCGACCGGCTGATCGAGGAGTATATGGGCTCTTCCGGTTTCAGAGTGCGTGCCGTGCCCCGCGTCCCCTGGTGTCGGTGGTGAGTGAGAGGCGGGCCTTGGGTGAGGATGGAAATTCCTCAAGATCCCTCACACCCAAGGCCCTGCCGTGCAATCTACCG
>NZ_HE978600.1:274195-372847 GCF_000285835.1 Brevibacterium senegalense | reverse complement strand
GGGGCGATTCACCGTCTCGTCCCAGTCGTGTCCCGTCGCTGATGTCATCTGCCGCACCCTCGAACTCGGCATCCACATCACCGGCGCCCGGATCACCGATGAGGACGTCACCGTCATCGAAGCCGCACCACGAGAACCCTTCGGCTTCTGCCCCGATTGCGGTGCTGAAGGCCGGTTGCGGGATCACGTCATCCGCAAGCTCACGGACGTTCCCATCACCGTCCGCCCGACCCGTCTGCACGTGCGTCTACCGCGCTACCAGTGCGTACATGCCGGGTGCCGGCGCACGATCTTCCAGCACCACCTCGACGCCGCTGAGCCAGGGGCGAAGACCACCAAGCGCGCCACGACCTGGATCCTGAAACGCCTCGTCCGCGATCAGATGAGCATCTCGGCCATCAGTTGGGCTCTCGGGTTGGGGTGGGATCTCGTCAACCAGCTGGCGACGACTGCTGCGAAGTCTCTGGTGTACGCGGACCCCGCGCATCTTGCCGGGGTCCGTGTCCTGGGCATCGATGTGCATTGCTGGAAGCTGGTGCGCGGACAAGGCGAAGATTCCTTCGCGACGATCTTCGTGGACCTGACTCCACTCATCGACGGGACTGGTCGAGTACGTCTGCTGGACGTGAAGGCGGGACGCTCAGCCAGAGTCGTGACGACGTGGCTGCAGGAGCGTTCCCCAGCATTTCGTGACGGGGTGAGGATCGTTACGATGGACGGGTTCGCCGGCTACCACTCCGAGACGTCGCAGTCGCTGCCGGAATCCGTGCCGGTGATGACCCCTTCCACGTCGTCCAGCTCGCCGGGCAGAAGCTCACCGCCTGCAGGCAACGATTGCAGCAGCAGATCCACGGACATCGGGGCCGCGAGAAGGACCTCCTTTACCAGGGACGACGGACTCTGCTGACCAGGCGATCTCTGCTGAACAAGCGGGGCAGAGACCGGTTGGAGCGGCTGTGGGCCGAACACGACGATCACGTCGCTTTGGAAGTGACGTACCTCGTCTACCAGGACGTCATCGATGCCTATCGGCATCCCGACCCGAAGGCGGGCAGGCGTCTCATGCAGACGCTGATCGATCAGTTGCGCAGGGGCCTGCCGCGCGGGCTGGAAGAGCTTGCGCAACTAGGGAGGGCACTGTGGCGGAAGCGGTCCCAGGTGCTGGCGTTTTTCGACCGTGGTGGCGTATCGAACGGGCCGGTCGAGGCGATCAACGGGCGTCTTGAGCATCTGCGCGGTATCGGTCTGGGCTTCAGGAACTTCGAGCACTACGTGCTGCGATGCCTGCTCCACTCCGGACAACTATTCAGTAGGGTCAACGCACTCTAGAACCGGAAGAGCCGTCAAAGGCGATTCCTGCTAACGCTGCCGCGGCGTAGGTGGCCCGTCCGAGTTCTTGGAGATAGTTCGTGTGGTCCGGGTGCTCACGATCGTCCGGGTACTCGGCGTGTGGACTGATCATGGCCGCATTGTCTCGCCTCGACAGGATGCTGCTGCTCATACCTGACTGTGTCGCTGCTGTCTCACTTCTCTCAACGCGAGCGTCCGTGCGAGTCGCGCATCGCTACGCCACGGGCAACCAGGCGATTTCGCACGGTACCGCCGTTGAACCCGAGCCGCTTACCGATTTGCTCCAGCGACTCACCCGACTCGTAGCGGCGCACCATCTCCGCGACCTCGTCGGGCGTAGGAGAAGCGTTCCGGATTCGCACGCCTCGTTGACGGAGTAGTTCAGCGAGTCGGACTCGGCTGACGCCAAGCTCCAGCGCGAGATCCCGGAGCTTGGCTCCCTCGGCATACCGGGCCTCAACGGCGGCAAGCTGCCGATCGTTCGGTTGAGCAACTTGCCGTGTCTTACGACGGTCGCGAACTCTACCCTCGGACGGCCGGAGCCGAACCGTCCTGACGACCATCAGCGCACGTCGGAGCCGCGGGGCAAGTTTCGAAAACAGTCTCCGTAGGTCCACGATCGTCCTGGGCCGCGGCAGAGTTTCCCACTATGTCGCGGCTCAGGATTTTTTCGTGGGTTCTGGTCGGGGCGATCGCGGAGTGCCGTCCGTGTGTCAGGGGTTGCAGAACCGCCACACGGGACCGAACCGCCTGTCATCGCGGGCACCTACTATCAGTGGCATGAAACGAATCATCGCTCCCGTCATCCTCGGTCTGGGCCTGGTGCTGGCCGGCTGCGGATCGACCTCCCACGACGCAGGCAGTGCACCGGCGCCAGAGCAGCACGCGGTCCCCGAGGGGTCGGACGGCTCTGCGGAGCAGGACGAGGATCCCGGTGCAACCGAGGCGAACCGACAGGTCATCGCCACGGGTGACATGCGGGTGATCACGGACGACCCCTCTGACGCGGCCGACGGGATCGCCCAGCACGGCGACTCCCGTGGCGGCTATGTGGAGAGTCGTGAGGAGTGGGCCGACCGGGGCGGTGAAGCCGTCGTGGACATCACGCTGCGCGTCCCCGCTGAGGAGTTCGAACAGCTGATGACCGACGTCGAAGGCGCCGGCGAGGTCGTGGAGCGGAGCCAGAGCGCGGAGGACGTGACGGGTGCGGTGCGTGACCTCGATTCGCGGATCAGTGCCCTGGAGACCTCCACCGAGCGCCTGGAGGGCATCATGGGCGAAGCGGATTCCGCCTCCGACCTCCTCGAAGCCGAACAGGCCCTGAGCGAGCGGCAGGGAGAGCTGGAGTCGCTGGTCGCCCAGCGCGATGACCTGGAGGATCAGGTCTCGATGTCCACGCTCCAGGTCGAACTGCGGGAGAGCGACAGTGGGGGCGACCGGGGCGGGTTCGCAGAGTGGCTCGGTGCGCTGGGTACGACCCTGGTGGCCTCAGCAGGCGGACTGGTGCTGGTGCTCGCGGCGCTCCTGCCGTGGGTGATCGTGGTCGGGGTTCCCGGCTGGTTCATCGCTCGCTGGCTCATCCGCCGGAACCGGAGCAGGAAGGCGGCGCAGGGCCGGACATGGGCCCACGACCGTCGAGCGGCCGGTGGCGATGACCGGTCCGAACGGACTGACGGTCAGAAGACGGACGCGCGAGAACCGACCGGAGAGACGTCAGGCAGCTGAGCCGCGTCATTTCCGCGCTCCGGCCGCCCCGTCACACCGCTGACGGCGCCGGCCGGAGGCAGTCGGTCAGGAAGCCCGCCAGCACTCGGTGGTGTCTCCGCGGCTCGGCTCGGATGTGGACTCCTCGATCGTCACGGGGATCGACCATGTCGTGTCCGCCCTGGGGGTGACGCGATAGAGGGCGGACCCGTAGGACGTCGACTTCGCGCTGAATCTCCGGTACCTGGAGCTCGCGGAGTCGAGCGACGTGCGCACGTTCCAGTACCTGGGTGTGCAGAGCGCGGCGAGCGGGACGTCTGCGCTCATGCGCGCGAAGCGCGTTCATGTCCCCGGACCCGCAGTGCGAGCGGGCACGGCGATCGCTGATCGTGTGGGGCCGCGGGTCTCATCCCTCACGCGGTTCCACCTCGAGGGGATCGAAGCCGACTCCGTGGGCGACCAGGTGGGCACGCGGACGCTCCGCGATCATTTCGCCTCGCTCGCGGCCGACGAGCGCTAGTCGATCACGTTCAGACGCGGGAGAGGGTGGGGTAGTCCGTGTAGCCCACCGCAGTGCCGCCGTAGATCGTCGCCTTGTCGACCTCGTTGAAGGGCGCGCCCGTGCGCAGCCGTTCGACGATGTCCGGGTTCGCGAGCGCGGACCTCCCCAGGGGTGCCATGTCTGCGAGCCCCGCCTCGATGTCGTCCGCGACCTGCTCGCGGGTCCGGTCCTTGCGGACGACCAGCAGCACGGACGGCCACGCATCGCGGATCGCGCGCAGCAGGTCGTCGTCGCCCCGGTGGTGCACGTGCAGGTAGGCGAGGTCCAGCTGTACTAGCCGGTGGGTGAGGTGCAGGTACTGGGTGTGCACGGCCTCGGCGTCGCCCTCGTCCAGCCCGCCCAGGCCGAAGGCGGGGGAGATGCGGACCCCGGTGCGGTCCGCCCCGATCTCCTGGGCGACAGCCCGGGTGACCTCGACGGCCAGCCGCGCGCGGTCCTCCACCGAGCCGCCGTAGTCGTCCGTGCGCTGGTTCGCATCGGTGGAGAGGAACTGGTGGAGCAGGTACCCGTTGGCCGCGTGGACCTCCACCGCGTCTGCACCGGCCTCGATCGCGCAGGCGGCTGCATGGCGGAACTCGTCGATGACGCCGGGGATCTCCGTCGCCTCCAGGGCGCGGGGGACCGGGGTCTCCTGCATCCCCGTGGGTGTGGGGATCTGCTGCCCGGCGGAGACGGCGGACGGGCCGACCGGCAGGCGGTGGTGCGGCGTGTTGTCCGGGTGACCCAGGCGGCCCGCGTGCATGAGTTGGAGGACGAGGTGGCCGCCTGCGGCGTGCACGGCCTCAGCGACGGTGCGCCAGCCGGCCACGTGCGCCGGGGTGTGGATCCCGGGGGAGAGCAGGTAGCCCTGTCCGTCCGCGGACGGCTGGGTGCCCTCCGTGATGAGGAGGCCCAGGGAGGCCCGCTGCGCGTAGTACTCGGAGGCCAGCTCGCCCGGCGTGCCGTCCGGCTGCGCGCGGTTCCGGGTCATCGGGGCCAGTGCCAGGCGGTGGGGCAGGTGCATGCGGCCCACGGTGATGGGCTGCCACAGCGACGGTGCGGTCATGGGGTCCTCTCCGAGCGGGTGTGCCCGCACGACGGTAGCCGGGTCGAGGCGACGGTGGTCCGGGCGGTGTCATCGGCTGACATCCGCGCGCTGCGCTCACCGCCCGGACCGCGTCACCAACCGCGCTCGGCCATGCGGTGCGGCGCCGGCAGGTCCGCGACGCTGATGCCCACCATCGCCTCGCCCAGGCCGCGGGACACCCGGGCCAGCAGGGCGGCGTCCTCATAGTGCGCCGTCGCCTCGACGATCGCACGCGCCCGCTGCTGCGGGTTCCCGGACTTGAAGATGCCGGAACCCACGAAGACGCCGTCGGCACCCAGCTGCATCATCATCGCCGCATCCGCCGGCGTCGCGACGCCGCCGGCCGTCAGCAGCGGCACGGGCAGACGGCCGTCCGCCGCGACCCGTGCGACGAGGTCGAGCGGCGCCTGCAGCTCCTTCGCGGCGACGGCCAGCTCATCGCCGCGCAGCGCGGTGAGGCGGGCGATCTCCGCCCGGATCGTGCGGATGTGCTTCGTCGCCTCGGACACGTCCCCCGTGCCGGCCTCGCCCTTCGAGCGGATCATGGCCGCGCCCTCGGCGATCCTCCGCAGCGCCTCGCCCAGGTTCGTCGCGCCGCACACGAACGGCACGGTGAAGGCGCGCTTGTCGATGTGGTGGACGTAGTCGGCAGGGGAGAGGACCTCGGACTCGTCGACGCAGTCGACACCCAGCTCCTGGAGGATCTGCGCCTCGACGACGTGACCGATCCGAGCCTTCGCCATGACCGGGATGTCGACGGCGGCGATGATCTCGTCGATGAGGTCGGGGTCGCTCATGCGTGCCACGCCGCCCTGCGCGCGGATGTCCGCGGGCACCCGCTCGAGCGCCATGACGGCGACGGCGCCCGCCTCGGCCGCGATGCGCGCCTGCTCCGCCGTCACGACGTCCATGATGACTCCGCCGGTGAGGGACCGGGCGAACCCGACCGCGGGGGACTGCGACGAGTGGGACGGGGGTGCGGTGGACTGCGGTGTCATGCTCTTCCTCGCTTCTTTTGGCCTATGCCAGAGTTTGGCATAGGCCGTAACGTAGCATGGGGCGGAGGCGACGACCAGAGGAGGGCGACATGGCGGCGGCGCACCCCGACGACGCAACCGCGCGCATCACCGGCGGCACGGCGGCGGACATCGCGGAGTCGATCCGCTCCCTGCGGGATCGCCGCTCCCTGATGCCTGGTGACGTCCTGCCGTCCGTGCGCGCGCTGGCGGAGGAGCTGGGCGTCAACCGCAACACCGTCGTCGCCGCGTACGGCCAGCTGGCCCGGGCCGGCATCGTCGAGGCGCAGGGGCGGGCGGGCACGCGCATCGCGGGCATCGACCCGGTCGCGCAGGAGGGCTATGCAGCGCAGGCGACGCTGCGCGACATCGCCAGCGGCAACCCGGATCCCGCGCTCATCCCGGACCTGTCGCCGGTCCTGCGGACGCTGGGCGGCGGTCCCGTCCTCTACGGCGCGCCGGTCCTCGACCCGGACCTCGAGGCGTGGGCCCGCGAGTGGATCGGCCCGGACGTCCCGGACGCCTTCTCGCTCACCGTCACGAACGGAGCGGCGGACGCCGTCGAGCGCCTGCTGGCCCAGTCCCTGGGTCGCGACGACGCCGTCGCGCTCGAGGATCCGTGCTTCCTCTCGAGCATCCACACCGTCCGGGTGGGCGGGTACCGGCCCGTCCCGGTCCCCATCGACGCGGAGGGCATGACGGTCGAGGGGCTGCGCGCGGTGCTGGAGACGGGCGTCCGCGCCGTCATCAGCACGCCCCGCGCGCAGAACCCCACCGGCGCGTCGCGGTCCGCCGCGCGCGCCGCCGCCCTGCAGGAGGTCCTCGCGGACCACCCGTACGTCCTCGTCATCGAGGACGACTACTTCTCGCTCCTGTCCCGGCAGCCGTTCCACTCGCTCGTGGGTCCGGGGCACCGCCGCTGGGCCCTGCTGCGCTCCCTGTCGAAGTTCATCGGCCCGGACATCGCCGTCGCACTCGTCGCCTCGGACGCGGACACCGCCGCCGGTCTCGCGATGCGCCTGCGGCCGGGCACCACGTGGGTGAGCCACCTGCTGCAGCGCGTGGCGCACGGACTGCTGACGGATCCGGAGGCGGTCGCGCAGATCGAGCGCGCGAGTCTCCACTACGCACGGCGCAACGCCGCGGTCGCCCGGCTCCTCACCGAGCACGGCGTGCCCGCCTCCGCCGGCGACGGCCTGAGCTTGTGGGTGGAGCTGCCGGTCCCCGCCCGGTCCGTGCTGCGCCCCCTGGCCGAGCGCGGCTGGCTGGTGCGCGCGGGCGAGGATTTCCGGGTGGGGGAGCAGGGCGCGGTCGCGCACCGGCTGCGACTCACGGTCCATGCCCTCACCGACGCCGAGGCCGCCCTCCTGGCCGCGGACGTCGCCGCCGCGGTGGGGACCGCGCTACCGCTCGAGTGACATTCTGTTTACGATGAGATGTACTCGTAGTGAATGCCGGTCGACGGGAGAGTCCGCACCGGCGTGACTGCCGCCGCCCGGACCTGGCCGCCCCCACGGCGACCGGTCCGCACGGTTCCTCCGACCCGAGGTAGTCAGTGGAATTCCTCACACTCACAGTCGTGCTGGTCATCGCGCTCGCACTCTTCTTCGACTTCACCAACGGCTTCCACGACACGGCGAACGCCATGGCGACGCCCATCGCCACAGGAGCCCTCAAGCCCAGGACGGCCGTCGCACTGGCCGCGATCCTCAACCTCATCGGCGCGCTCCTGTCGACCGAGGTCGCGAAGACCGTCTCCGGCGGCATCATCCACGAGGACCGGATCAGTGCGGACTTCTTCCCGTTCGTCATCTTCGCCGGGCTCATCGGCGCGATCTTCTGGAACATGCTCACGTGGCTGCTGGGACTGCCGTCCAGCTCGTCGCACGCGCTGTTCGGCGGTCTGCTGGGCGCCACGATCGTGGGAGTGGGCTACACCGCGGTGAATGCCGGCGGCGTTCTGTCGAAGATCATCCTGCCCGCGGTCCTCTCCCCGCTGACCGCCGCCATCGTCGCGTTCGTCGCCACGAAGATCGCCTACCGGATGACACGGCGGTACGACGGCAAGCCCAACGGTCGCGACGGATTCCGACGCGGCCAGATCTTCACCTCGTCGCTCGTCGCCCTGGCACACGGGACGAATGACGCGCAGAAGACGATGGGCATCATCACCCTGCTGCTCATCACGGTGGGGTGGCAGTCGGCCGCGCACCACGAGCCCCAGCTGTGGGTCGTGCTCACCTGCGCGATCACGATCGCGCTGGGCACGTACATGGGCGGGTGGCGGATCATCCGCACCCTGGGGAAGGGACTCACGGAGGTGCGGCCCGCGCAGGGCTTCGCGGCGGAGACCTCGACCGGTGCCACGATCCTCGTGTCCTCCGCGCTGGGCTTCGCGCTCTCGACCACCCAGGTCGCGTCCGGTTCCGTCATCGGGTCCGGACTGGGGCGGCGCGGATCGACCGTCAAGTGGTCGACCGCGGGGAAGATCGTGTCCGGGTGGCTGCTGACGCTGCCGGCCGCCGGCCTCGTGGGCGCGCTCGCGACGCTCGTCATCATGTGGGTGGGCCCGTGGGGCCTCCTGCTGGACGCGGCGGTCGCCGGCGGCATCGTCGTGTACCTCTACGTCCGCTCGCTGGCGACCCGCGTCGATCACTCGAACGCGGTGAGCGACGTCGCGGAGTCGGGGAACGCCGTCGACATCAAGGGACAGGGTTCGAAGGCAGAGGGGAAGGGCCGCGCATGATCGACTGGTTCGCATTCCTGGAGGTCTTCATCGTCTCGCTCGCATGCGCGGCCGTGGGCGTCTTCTTCTACGCGCTGGGCCTGCGCATGCTCGTCTCCGGAGGCCGTCCGCCGGTCGTGCCGCCCGCGGAGTTCCCCGACGCGATCGCCGTGCGGTCTCCCCAGCAGGCGGCGAAGATCGAGAAGAAGGTCGCGAAGGTCATGCAGCCGGAGCCGCTCACCCCCGGCCAGCAGCGCCTGCGCCTGGCGTCGGCCTACCTGTGCTTCGGCGTCTGCGCGTGCGCGGTCATCGGGGCGGTCGTCTACCTCGTCGCGTACTGAGGGCCCCGCTCATCCGCGGGTGAGCGCGGCGTGGGTCGCCAGGGCCTGCTGGTCCGTGAGCGAGGCGACGTAGTCGAGGATCGCCCGCGACCGGCCCTGCCTGCGCAGCCCCGCATCGTCCGCGGCGCCCAGCAGCAGGTCAGGCCGGCGGTCCCGCAGCGCGAACGTCGCCTCCGTCGTGTGGTCCACCCACTCGAGCAGGCGCCGGGGTGCGCGGCCGCCGTCGAAGGGGTCGGACAGCCACGCGTCGAAGCCGCGGACCAGTTCCTCGAGGACCCGACGCTGGCCGCGCTGCGCCAGGGCGATGTCCGGCAGGTCGAGCACGAAGCGCGCGTGCACGAACTTGAGGACCAGCACCTCGTGCCAGGCCCGCCGGTCCAACCGCACGTGGCCGCCGCGCACGGACGGCTCGGCTTCGACGACGACGCTGGTGCGCAGTCGCTCGATCCAGCGTCGCGTGAACGCGGAGACCTTGCGCTCCGCCTCCCCGCCCCCGTCGTACGGCCGGGTGAGCAGGTCATCGCCCAGATCCGCGCTGATGCGGCGCACCGCCGCCTCGAACTCGTCGCTGTGGGCGATCCACGGGTCCTTGCGCAGCGCATCGCGGCGCAGCAGCTCGAGGGAGGCGCCGGGCTCCCGCCAGCGGAGCCGCAGTCTCCGGAGGTCCGCGTCGCGCAGGTCGGGGTCGCCGTCCAGCCACGCGTGGAACTCTCCGGCCACCTCCGCCTGCTGGAGCACACCGGCGCGCACGAAGTCGTCCAGGTCGTGGACCGCGTAGGCGATGTCGTCGGCCAGATCCATGATCGCGCAGTCGACCGTCTGCTGGAACGGATCGATCGCCGGGAAAGCGGAGCGCACCGCATCCATCTCCTCCGCCTCGAGGGCGTACGCGGAGAACTTGACGGCCCCGCCCGTGGGGTCGAGGCCCACGCCGCGGGGGCGGGCCTCCGCCGGCACCTGCTCGAGGTCGACGCCCGCCCACTGCCCGCGCGTCCACGGGTACTTGAGCACGGAGGCGCGCACCGCGGCGGTGAGATTCAGGCCGGGGAAGTCACGCCCCAGGGTGTCGAGTGCGGTGAGGATCCGGAAGGTCTGCGCGTTGCCCTCGAACCCCTCCGGCAGGCCCAGCTCCGTCCGGGCGATCCGGTCGAGCGTCCGCTCGCCCAGGTGCCCGAACGGGGGATGGCCCAGGTCGTGCGCGTGCGCGGCGGACTGGGCGACGATCGTGTCGCAGCCGCCCAGGTGCGCCAGCACGGCCCCCACCGGGTCGGATGCGCCCCGACCGTCCTCGTGCGCGCGGTGCCGGGCCAGGCGGGCGGCGAGGTTCGCGGCGATGACGCGGGCGACGGCGCTGACCTTGAGCGAGTGCGTGAGCCGGTTGTGCATGATGGGGCCCACTCCGGACTGCGGCACCACCTGCGTGACCGCGGACAGCCGGCCGAAGTAGGGGGAGAACCGCAGCCGCTCCAGGTCGATGCGGTACTCGTGGACCTCGTTCGGGCTGTGCGCGTCCGCTGCCTCCTCGACGGCGGACCGGTGCTGCGAAGGGACGGACTCCGGGTGTCTGCGGAGGTGCCGTGCGTCTCCGGCACCGGATGGGGACGTGACCATGCTCGCCATTGAAGCACGCGCCTCAGCGCCGGATCGACAGACCCGCCAGCAGGCGGTCGGACAGACCGCCGGCTTCCGGGTCGGACACCCCGCCGGTCAGCAGCAGCTCGTCCGCCCCCGTCCACCGCGCGATCGCGGTGAGGCGCTCCTGCACGTGCTCCGGAGTGCCGTGCACGGTCATCTCGAGCTGGCGTCGCACGCGTCGCGCCTGCTGGTGCGTGAGACGGTCCGGGTCCAGCGCGTCGACCGGCTGCAGCGGGTCGAAGGAACCGGTCGAGCGCGACAGCGCCGTCGCCCACACCTCCGGCAGCGCCAGCCTCTGTGCCGCCTCCGGCGTCGGAGCGACCGCCACGGTGACGCTCGCGATGACCCGCGGCCGTTCTCTGAGGGGTGAGGGGCGGAAGTCCTGGCGGTACCGGGCCAGCGGGGTGTGCTCCGGGTGACCGGGACCTCGGCGACCGTCCCCCTCCGCCGCGCCCGCCGGCGGGTGGACGGACGGGCCGCCCACGACGGCTCCCAGACCCAGTCGTGCCGCCAGCGGCAGCCGCGACCCGCCCGTGAGGACGAGGAGGGGCGCGGGGGCGGCCGGCTGCGGGCGGAGGGTGACGGGGCTGCGGCCTCCCAGCGCGTCAACGAGTGCGGCGACATCGTCGTCGTACTCGGCGGCCGCGTCGTCGGACTGGTGCAGCGCGCGGCGGACGGCGGCGGTGAAGCCGGTGCTGGCACCCAGGCCGACGTCCAGACGCCCCGGGTGGAGCGCGGAGAGGACGGAGACCTGCTCCGCCAGGATGAACGGCGGGTGAGTGGGGACCATGAGGCCGCCGGTGCCCACGCGGATGCGACGGGTCGCCGCGGCCACCGCACCGGCCAGGAGGGCGGGGGAGGAGCCGGCGATGCCGGGGACGGCGTGGTGCTCGGCGACCCAGAAGCCGTGGAAGCCCAAGTCCTCCGCGGTGCGGGCCCGGTCGACGACCCCCGTGAGCACAGCGGCGTCGGACACGCCGGCCGGCGTGAGCGCGCGGTCGAGGAGGGAGAGGGGGACCAGCCCAGGGGCGGCGTTCCCGTCAGTCACGGACGGACTCGGACCGGGTGTCCGGCAGGAGCCAGCCCAGGAGCGCGGAGACGACCGCGACGACGATGGCGGCCAGCACGGCGGACCAGAAGAACGTGTCGATGCTGAGGACGAACGGTGTGAACTCCGACAGCCAGGCCGTCAGCACGAGCATGAGCGCGTTCACGATGATGGAGAACAGGCCCAGCGTCAGGCACGTGAGCGGTGTCGAGACGAAGGAGACGATCGGCTTCACGAACGCGTTGACGACGCCGAAGACCAGAGCGATGCAGGCGTAGGCGACGAGGGTCGCGGGGGTGTCCCCGATCGAGGAGGCGAGCGAGTCGCTGCCGGAGATCGTGACACCGGGAAGCAGGAGGACCGCGGCGGCCAGCGCCAGGGCGTTGACGAGGATGCGGACGAGGAATCTCATGCGACCCAGCCTAGGCAGTGCGGCTGACAGATCCCTCCGGGCCGCTCCTCAGCCCAGGTGCGCGGCGACCTCGTCCAGCACCCGCTGACCCATCGACTCGTTCTTCTTCCCGTCCATGAGCGCCCGGGGCGCATCCGGGAGGCCGGAGACGACCAGTTCGAGGAGGGCGCCGTCGCCGTCCGGGTTCACCCGGGCGCCCACGATGTGGCCCCACGAGAACAGCGACTTCTTCGTCTGCCACACGAGCGAGAGGGTCTGCTCGTCGCGCTCCATCACCTGGACCGCGTTCTGCGCGGCGGCGGTGACCGCCTCGTAGACGGCGGGGGCGGGGGCCGCGAACCGGCGCTGGTTCTGCTTCGTGGACATGGGGTCGCTCCTTCTGCGGTGGACGGCGCACCCGGCGCCGACTCTGGTGCCGCTCTATTTTCCCGCGCGGTCGGGCCTCCTGCACCGACTGTCCCAGATCTGCGACACGCGTGACCGGGCGGACATCCGCGAGGGCGCGGGGCGCGACTGTGCGCTGCGTCACGGTGTGCGAGGATGGCGTTCGCCACCGGCATCGTCGCCGGTGGTGAACGCCGACAGTGAGGAGAACGACGACGTGACTGCTCGATCCGCCACCCCGTCCTACAGCTCCGGGACCTCTGACGTACCGCTGCTGGGGCTCACCCTGGGCGACGACCTGCTGGCGGCCGCGGCCGCCCGGCCGGACGGCGAGGCCCTGGTCGACGTCCCCTCCGGACGCCGGTGGACGTATGCGCAGCTGGAGGAGGACACGCGCGCACTGGCCGTCGCGCTGCTGGACCGCGGCGTGCGGCCGGGCGATCGGGTGGCGATCTGGGCGCAGAACGTGCCGGAGTGGACGCTCGTCCTCTACGCGGTCGCCCGCCTGGGCGGCGTCGTCGTGAATGTGAACCCCGCCTACCGCGCGCACGAGCTCGAGTACGTGCTGCGGCAGAGCGGCACCCGCACCGTCGTCGCGCAGATCGCGGACGCCCGCTCCGACTACCTCGCGATCGCGCACCAGGCGGCGGAGTCCCTGGGCGGCGTCGACGTCCTCGCACTCGACACCGTGCCGGGCCCGCTGGGAGCCGAGGCGAGGGCGCACGTACCTTCGCAGCAGTCGTTCGCCGCGCTGCTGGAGCGCGGCCGGTCGCTGCTGGAGGACACGGGCGCGCGGTGGAGCACCCGCCTGGAACAGGCGGAGGCGGAGGTGACGGCCGACGATCCCGTCAACCTCCAGTACACCTCCGGCACGACGGGCTTTCCCAAAGGGGTGACTCTCAGCCATCACAACATCCTCAACAACGGATTCTCGATCGGTGGGCTGCTGGGGTACACGGAGACCGACCGCGTCGTCCTGCCCGTCCCGTTCTTCCACTGCTTCGGGATGGTGATCGGGACGCTCGCGATCGTCTCGCACCGGGCGACCGCCGTCATCCCCGCCGCCGCGTTCGATCCGGAGGCCACGCTGCGGGCCGTGCAGGACGAGCGCGCGACCTCCCTGTACGGCGTCCCCACGATGTTCATCGCGGAGCTGTCGCTGCCGGACTTCGCCACGTTCGACCTCTCGACGCTGCGCACGGGCGTCATGGCGGGTTCCACATGCCCCGTCGAGGTCATGCGCCAGGTCATCGACCGGATGCACATGGACGAGGTCGCGATCTGCTACGGGATGACCGAGACCTCGCCGGTGTCGACGATGACCCGGGCGGACGACACGCTCGAGCGCCGCACGGAGACGGTGGGCCGGGTCATGCCGCACACGGAGGTCAAGATCGTCGACCCGGTCGACGGGCGCACCGTGCCCCGGGGCGTCAAGGGCGAGGTCTGCACGCGCGGGTACTCCGTCATGCTGGGCTACTGGGACGAGCCGGACAAGACCGCCCAGGCGATCGACGCCGCCCGCTGGATGCACACCGGCGACATCGGCGTCATGGACGACGACGGCTACATCGAGATCACCGGCCGCATCAAGGACATGGTGATCCGCGGGGGCGAGAACGTCTACCCCCGCGAGATCGAGGAGTTCTTCCACCGCCACCCGGCGATCCGCGACATCCAGGTCGTGGGAGTGCCGGACGAGAAGTACGGCGAGGAGCTCATGGCGTGGGTCGTGCTGGCGGACGGGCACGAGAGCCTGGGCCCGGACGACCTGCGCGCGTTCGCCCAGGGCGAGCTGGCGCACTACAAGGTGCCCCGCTACGTGGAGGTCCGCACGGAGTTCCCCATGACCGTCTCCGGCAAGGTCCGCAAGGTCGAGCTGCGAGACGAGGGCGCCCGGCTGGTCGCGGGCGCCTGAGCCGTCAGCGCAGGCTCTCGAGGGTCGACCGCGAGCGGTCGTCCAGCGGGGTCGAGCGGCGCGTCGTCGTGTCCGTCAGCACCATGACGGACTCGGCGCGCGCGTGCACGATGCCCTCGCTGACGAGCACCTGCTCGACGACGATCGAGCTGGTGCCCACACGGATCACGCGCGTGCCCACCTCGACGTCGCCGGGCCACAGGAGCTCCGCGACGTACTCGATCGTGATCTTCGCGATGACGAAGTCGCGGGTCGAGTCCGCCGCGACCTGGCGCAGCTGGTGGATGAGCTCGACGCGGCCGGTCTCGAAGAACGTCGAGAACACGGCGTTGTTGACGTGGCCCTGGCGGTCCGTGTCCGCGTAGCGGAGCTTGTCGTACGAGCGCAGGGGGAAGCCGGAGAGAGGGGAGTCCTGCGTCATGTCAGTACGCCTTCACGCGCTGCTCGACGATGATGTGGATGAGGGCGAAGGTGCCCTCTCCGATCGCCGCGAAGGCGCGGTCGAGTGCCGCGGGCACGTCCGCGTCCTGCTCGACGCGGATGCCGACCCCGCCGAAGGCCTCTGCCATGAGCGCGAAGTCCGGGTTCCGCATCTGGGTGCCGGAGATGCGCTCCGGGTACTCCCGCTCCTGGTGCGTGCGGATCGTGCCGTACTCCTGGTTGTCCATCACGACGACCAGGGGGTGCGCGCCGTACTGGGCGGCGGTCGCCAGCTCCTGACCGTTCATGAGGAACTCCCCGTCGCCGGCGATCGAGACGACCTGCCGCTCCGGGTACCGCAGCGAGGCCGCGACCGCGGAGGGGACGGAGTAGCCCATCGACCCGTTGCGCGCGGACAGCATCGACGCGTAGCCGTTCGTGGGGAAATAGCGGTGGGCCCAGTTCGTGTGCTCGCCGGCGCCGAAGGTGACCATCGCGTCCTCGTCGAGTCGCTCGACCAGTCCGCCCATGAGCGTCGCCATGCGCGCCCGGCCCTCACCCGGCTGCGACGCCGGGGGAGCGGAGAACTCGAGCTGCGCCTTCCGCAGGCGGTTCGTCCACTGGCGCCACGTGTCGCGGACCGGCAGGTCCATGCGGATGAGGTCGCGGATGAACGGGTCCGGCTTCGCGACGATCTGGTAGGTGACGGGACCGGAGCGCCCGCGCAGCGACGGGTCGATCGTCACGATGAAGTTCTGCTTCTCCCAGTTCTGCCGCACCGTGAAGCCGTCGGTGATGACGTCGCCGGGGACCGTGCCCACGAACACCAGCAGGTCGGACTCGTCCATGAGTCGCTCCGTGAAGCCCGGGCGGCCATAGCCCAGCGGCCCCACGTACGACGGGGAGCCGAAGGGGACCGTGCCCTGGCAGCGCCACTCCGCGGCCGCCGGCAGATTGTGGTCCTCGAGCCAGCGGGTGAAGGTCTCCGCCGCCTCGTGCGTCCAGTCGTTGCCGCCGAACACGAACAGGGGGCGGTCGGCGCCGTCCAGCGCGGACCGCAGCGCCTTCCAGTCCTGCACGGTCATGCCGCCGGTCGCGATGGGGATCTCCGGGTGCACGATGTCCTCGTGCGCCTCACGGATGATGTCCTCCGGCAGGCCCACGACGACGGGGCCGGGGCGTCCGGAGTTCGCCGCGAACATCGCCTCCGCCACGATCTCGGAGGCGCGCTCCGGATGGTCGAGCACCATGACGCGCTTGGCGCCCGTGTCGAACCACGCCTTGGGATCGAACTCCTGGAACGCCTCCTTCTCGCGGTGCTCGAAGGGGATGAGTCCCACGAAGAGGACCATGGGGGTCGAGTCCTGCCAGGCGGTGTGCAGCCCCACGTGCGCGTTCGCGGCGCCCGGACCGCGGGTCACCATCGCGACGCCGGGGGTCGACGACATCTTGCCGTCGGCCTCGGCCATGTAGGCCGCACCGCCCTCGTGACGGCAGACGACCGTCTCGATCGTCGAGTCGTGGAGGCCGTCCAGGACATCGAGGTACGACTCGCCGGGCACCACGTAGACGCGCTCGACGCCGTGCTGCTCGAGGGACCGCACGATCATGTGTCCTGCGGAGGGGGTGCCGGAACGATCGGAGGGTGACGCCATTGTGAGAATCCTTCGTGGTCGCGGTCGACGGAGATACTGGGGCTCGCATCATTATGCGCAGATCTGTGGCTGTGGCCACCGAATCTGCCTCATGGCCCCGCGTGTGGCGCGGTCGTCTCATCCGGTGAGATCGGATCCGGGCGCTGCGCGCGGGTGGGAGGACCACACGTGTTCGGTGACGATTGGGTTTCGATTCCGGCCCGGAACGCGCGAGAGCCGTTCCTGGGATGCCCCTGCGAGCGCAATGTGCGTAGTCTTGACGGCATGACTGCGAATGTGACTCCGGACACGGGTGTGCCCCTCGTCGTGATGCGGGACGTGCAGAAGCACTACGGGGACTTCCAGGCGCTCACGGACATCGACCTGAGTGTCGCCCGCGGTGAGGTCGTCGTCGTGATCGGGCCGTCCGGCTCCGGCAAGTCGACGCTCTGCCGCACGATCAACCGGCTGGAGACGATCACCTCCGGCACGATCGAGATCGACGGCCAGCCGCTGCCGGAGGAGGGTGCCGCACTGGCGCGCCTGCGCTCGGACGTGGGCATGGTGTTCCAGTCGTTCAACCTGTTCGCGCACCTGACGATCCTGGAGAACGTGACGCTGGGCCCCATCCGCGTCCGCGGGCTCAAGCGGGCGGAGGCGGATGAGCTGGCGCGCGGACTGCTGCGCCGCGTGGGTGTGGAGCACCAGGCGGAGAAGTACCCCGCCCAGCTGTCCGGCGGCCAGCAGCAGCGCGTCGCGATCGCCCGGTCGCTCGCGATGAAGCCCAAGCTCATGCTCTTCGACGAGCCCACGTCCGCGCTGGACCCGGAGATGATCAACGAGGTCCTCGACACGATGGTGGAGCTGGCGGAGGAGGGGATGACGATGGTCGTCGTCACCCACGAGATGGGCTTCGCCCGGAAGGCCGCCCACCGCGTCGTCTTCATGGCGGACGGGGAGATCGTCGAGGTCGCGGAACCCGAGGAGTTCTTCACGAATCCCCGGTCGTCGCGGGCCCAGGACTTCCTGTCGAAGCTGCTCACCAACTGATCACACCCCGCGCCACGGCGCAGACACACAGGCGCACCGGCGAACCCGGTCGCCCGGACAAGGAGAAGAGATGAAGAAGCTCAGCACCATCGTCGCAGGCGCCGCCGTCGGGCTGCTCGCCCTCACGGCATGCGGTCAGGAGGGCACGCCCGAGGTCGGAGGCGAGGGGGAGGGTCAGGCGGAGGCCCCCGAGTACACGGTCGCCGAGGACGTCGACCTGTCCGACAGCGAGACGTGGGAGGCCGCGAACTCCGCCGGCACACTCAAGGTGGGCGTCAAGATGGACCAGCCCGGCCTGGGCAACACGGAGCCGGGTTCGGACACCCCCGCCGGCTTCGACATCGAGATCGCCAAGATCACCGCCGCCGCACTGGGCTTCGCACCGGACCAGATCGAGTGGGTCGAGACGGTGTCCGCGAACCGTGAGCCGTTCCTCCAGCAGGGCAACGTCGATCTGGTCGTCGCGACTTACACGATCAACGACGAGCGCAAGAAGGTCGTCGACTTCGCCGGTCCGTACTACGTCGCCGGCCAGGACCTGCTGGTCGCGGCCGATTCCGACATCGCCGGCCCGGACGACCTGGCGGGTTCGACGGTCTGCTCCGTCGACGGCTCCACGCCCGCGCAGAACATCACGGACGAGTACCCGGACGCGGAGCTCGTCACGTACGACACGTACTCCAAGTGCGTGACGGACCTGCAGTCCGGCTCCGTCGACGCGGTCACGACCGATGACGCGATCCTGCGCGGGTACGCCGCGCAGTACGAGGGCGAGTTCAAGGTCGCGGGCGAGCCCTTCACGGAGGAGCCCTACGGCATCGGCATGCCCAAGGACGACCAGGCGCTGCGCGACGCGGTCAACGACGCGCTCGAGGCCTCGATGGAGGACGGCACGTGGACGGAGGCCTTCGAGTACACGCTGGGCGATGCCTCCGAGGTCGAGCAGCCGACCGTCGACCGCTACTGAGCGGCCCGACGCTGATCTCCACCGGGACCACCTGACAGGGAGAACGAAGGACACCTGTGAATACGCTCATCCAGACGTTCCTCAGCGGAACCTGGGGGACGCTGTCGCTGTTCGGCGTCACGCTGATCGGCTGCCTGATCGGCGGCACGCTGCTGGCCGCGATGCGCGTGTCGCCCATCCCGGTGCTGCGGGGCGCCTCCGCCGCGTACGTCAACGTCGTGCGGAACACACCGCTCACGCTCGTCATGTTCTTCTGCGTGTTCGGACTGCCGTACCTCGACATCCGGTTCGGCAGCACGGCCGCGATGAACTCGTTCGTGCTGGCGAACATCGCCCTCATCGCCTACACCTCCTGCTTCGTGGCGGAGACGCTGCGCTCCGGCATCGCGACGGTGCCGGTGGGTCAGGCGGAGGCCGCCCGCGCGATCGGCCTGTCGTTCACGCAGGTGCTGTCCTTCATCGTCCTGCCGCAGGCGTTCCGCACGGTCCTGCCGCCCCTGGGCAGTGTCATCATCGCGATGCTCAAGAACACCTCGATCGCCTCCGCGTTCAACAACCGCGAGCTCATCTCCGCGATGCGCGGGGCCATCGAGGTCCGCGGCGACATCGTCATCCCGCTGCTGCTCGCCACCGCGCTCGTCTACCTCGCGCTGGCGCTGGTGATCGGCCGGGTCTTCGACCTCCTCGAGCGGAAGCTGGTGATCCTCCGATGAGCGCCCCCACCCAGGTCCTGTTCGACGCTCCGGGTCCCCGGACCCGCCGGCTCAACACGACCCTGTCCGTCGTCTCCGTCCTCGTGCTGTTGGGTCTGCTGGCCTTCATCGGCTGGAAGTTCCAGGACGCGGGCCAGTTGGACGCCGCGAAGTGGGCCCCGTTCTCCTACGCCGTCATCCAGCGGACCCTGCTGGCCGGCATGTGGGCGACGATCAAGGTCGCGATCGTCGCCACGGTCCTCGCGCTCGTCGTGGGCGTGGCCTTCGCGCTCCTGCGCCTGGCCCCTCAGCGCGCCATCAGTCTGCCGTCGACGATCGTGCTGGAGATCTTCCGCGGCGTGCCCGTGCTCCTCCTCATCTTCGCGACGTTCCTGCTGTTCGGCAACGACATCGGGTCCTTCTGGTCCGTCGTCATCGGCCTGACGCTCTACAACGGCATGGTGATCGCGGAGATCATGCGCGCGGGCATCCTGGCGGTGCCCACCGGACAGCGCGAGGCGGCCATGTCGATCGGCCTGCGCGGATCGCAGACGATGCGCCTCGTCCTCATGCCGCAGGCGGTCCGCGCGATGATGCCCACGCTCATCGCGCAGGTCGTCGTGCTCCTCAAGGACTCCGCGCTGGGCTTCATCGTCACCTACCAGGACCTCCTGTACCAGGTGAACGCGATCGGCCGCTCCTACAACAACCTCCTGCCCACCTTCATCGTGGGCGCCGTCCTCTTCATCATCATCAACATGGTGGTCGCCGGTCTGGCGCGCTACCTTGAGAAGAGGATGTCCAGGAAGACCGCAGCGTCGACGGGTCCCGCCAAGGGCGAGGACTGAGAGAGGGGTACCGGATGGCAGAGCCGTCGAAGGTCTCGCGAGCGTACGACATCGTGGAGGAGCCGGATCGCAACCGGATCGTCGTCCGCGATCTGTCCGGCGACGCTCCCGTGCTCGTGGGCTTCCTCGAGTACCGGATGGACGGGGACGTCCGCACGATCCTCCACACGATCATCGACGAGTCGCACTCCCGCCAGGGCTGGGCGCGCACGCTCGTGACGGAGGCGCTCGACGTCTTCGCCCGCGACGACCACAAGCTGCGCTCGATGTGCAGCTACGTCGACCGCTACCTGGAGCGCTTCCCGCAGTACCGCGCGATGTTCGAGTAGTCCTCAGTCCTCGCCCAGCACGGTGAGGGGCCCCAGCGGCACACGGGCGCACGCGAGGATCCGGCCCGGACCGGGCTGGGCCGTCTCGTCCTGCACCGCCGCGGTGGCCTCGGGGTCGTCGACCCGGATCGCGCACGTGCCGCACGAGCCCGCGCGGCAGGAGTAGGGCACGCGCGCACCGTCCGCCTCGAGGGCCTCGAGCAGCGTGCCGGACTCCGGCGTCCACCGCAGGCGGCTGCCGTCCGGACGCACGACGGTCGCCGGGGCGAAGTCGTCCAGCCGCGCCGCGTCCGCCGGTGAGGTGAACGCCTCCCGGTGCACCCGGCCGGGCGGCAGGCCCGCCGCGGTCGCGGCCCGGGCGACCGCGTGGACGAAGTCGGCACCCCCGCACACCACCACCGCCGAGGCCCCGGTCACCCATTCCTGCAGGTCACCCGGCCCGGGGCGGCCCCGTACCCCCGTGTCCCAGACGAGGAGGTCGCGTCCCGGCCCCTGGGCGAGTGCGCGAAGCGCGTCGACGGAGGTGCTGGCACCCGGGGCCGCGTGCCGGTCGAGGTGGATGAGACGGACGGGTGTCTCCGGCGGCAGTCCGGGGAGCAGGGACAGCGCGGTCGTGAGGCCCACGCCGGCGGTGACGACCGTGAGTGGACCCGGTGCAGGGGTCTCCGCTGCGGGGGTGAGCGCGTCGGGGGTGAGCGCGTCGGGGGTGAGCCCGCCGAAGGGCCCGGACACGGTGAGGCGGTCGCCGGTCGTCAGGCGGGCGAGGGCGCGGGAGACCGCTCCGCGGGGTCTCACGAGCAGCGAGAAGCTGCTGTCGCGGACCAGGACGGCGGTGTAGGACCGCCAGCGGGGCTCGCCGTCGAGCGTGAGGTGGACGCGGACGTGCCGGCCCGCCTGCCAGTGGGCCGCGAACCAGTCGTAGGGATCCGTCAGCCGCAGGTGGTGGCGACCGTCCTCCAGTGGGGAGGACTCGAGGACGTGCAGCGAGCGCGGGCCGGTCCCCGCCGGCAGGGGGCGATCGGTGCTGCGGTGCTCGACGACCAGGGCGTCACCGGGGCGCACCTCACCGGGGGTGAGCACCTCGCCGTAGAGCCCGCAGTGGATGTGGCCGCAGCGGGTCGCGAGGATCCGGGGGACGTTGAGGTCGCGGACCGCGGTGTCGGGGTGCACGGTCGTCGCGGTGCACCGCTCGATCGTCTGGCGGATGAGCAGGCGCGCCTCGCCCACCCGCACGATCGCGCCCACGAGCGCGGTCTCCGCGAACGGCTCCAGCCCCTCGAGCAGCAGATTGCCGCGGAACCGGGCGGGGTCGAGGTCACGGCCGTCGGCCCGCGCCAGGGCCCGGACGGTGTCGAGGGAGATGAGGCTCACATGTCCGTGCTCGCTGTCGAACATGCCCTGGGGCCCCGCCGCCGAGTGCGCGGTGAGCACGTCGACGACGGACGGGTCCGCGCCCGGCAGGCGGGCGGCGATGCGGGAGGCCGCGGCGGACCGGGACGACGGATCGGCCGGGTCGATGCGGATGGTGGATGCGGCCTCGGCGGCGGGGGACCGGGCCCCGGTGGCCGGGGGCACCAGCACGATCGTCCCGTCCGGGTCCGTGCGGACGGACCAGGCGGCGAGGTCGGGGCGCTTCTTGAGGGCGAAGAAGTGGGACCAGCGGTTCCAGCTGTCCGGGACGGGGGAGGCGGTGCCGTCGGAGACGGCCAGGACCCGGTCGCCGGGGATGCCGGCGCCGGGCTCCAGGCGGGCGCGCGCGACCCCCTCCGCCGGGAACCCCTTGACGGGGTACCGGTGGAGGGAGACGATGCGGACGGTCATGGGGACGTCAGTCGTTGCGGCGGAACGACTTCTTCGCGTCCGCGCGGCTCACATCCCGACCACCGGGACGACCGCTGCGGCGACCGCGATCGCCGCCGTCGTGCGAGCGCTTCTGGTACGGGCGACCGGGCCGGCCCTTGTCCGGGCGGATGTCGATGGTGCGGCCCTGGATCTTCGTGCGCGACAGCTTCGACAGCGTGGACTCCGGCAGGTTCTCCGGCAGGTCCACGAGCGAGTGGGTCGCGCGGATGTCGATCGCGCCGATCTGGGCGGAGGTGAGGCCGCCCTCGTTCGCGATCGCGCCCACGATGCCGCCGGGCTGCACGCGGTCATTGCGGCCCACCGCGATCCGGTACGTCCGCATGCCGGCGTTCGACCGGGGTCCGCGCTCGCTGCGGTTCGCACGCGGCTTGGGCTCTGGCAGGGGCTCCGCCGTGAGGGAGTCGCCGTCCAGCAGCAGCACGGCCAGGGCGGCCGCGACCTCCTCGGCGGGGACGTCGTGGGTCTGGATGTAGTCCTCGATGACCTGGCGGACCTCGGTGAGGTCTGAGCCGGTGCGGGCCTCCGTGATGCGGCCGGCGAACCGGGCGACGCGGCTGTTCGTCAGCTGCTCGACCGTGGGCATCTCGAGCTTCGCGACCCGCTGGCGCGTGGCCTTCTCGATCTGGCGCAGCAGGTGCGTCTCACGGGGGGTCACGAAGAGGATGGCCTCGCCGGAGCGGCCCGCGCGACCGGTGCGGCCGATGCGGTGGACGTAGGACTCCGTGTCGTGCGGGATGTCGTAGTTGACGACCAGCTGGATCCGCTCGACGTCCAGACCGCGGGCCGCGACGTCCGTCGCGACCAGGATGTCGATCTGGCCGTTGCGCAGCTGCTCGACGGTGCGCTCGCGGGCCTGCTGCGGGATGTCGCCGTTGATCGCGGACGCAGTGAAGCCGCGGGCCCGCAGCTTCTCCGCCAGCTCCTCCGTCGCCTGCTTCGTGCGGACGAACATGATGATGCCGTCGTACTCCTCGATCTCCAGCACCCGGGTGAGCGCGTCGAGCTTGTGGGAGTGGACGACCGTCAGGTAGCGCTGACGGATGTTCGCGCCCGTCGTCGTGGTCGACTCGACGCGCACCTCGACGGGGTCGTTCAGGTACTTCTTCGTGATCCGGTGGATGGAGCCGGGCATCGTCGCCGAGAAGAGGGCGACCTGGCGCTCCGACCCCGTCGCGGCGAAGATCTCCTCGATGTCCTCCTGGAAGCCCATCTTGAGCATCTCGTCCGCCTCGTCCAGCACGAGGTGCTTGAGCGAGGAGAGCTGGAGGGAGCCCTTCTTGAGGTGGTCGATGACGCGACCGGGGGTGCCGACGACCACCTGGGCACCGCGGCGCAGGCCCGCCAGCTGCGGGCCGTAGGACTGGCCGCCGTAGATCGGCAGGACGGAGAAGTCGGGGAGGTGCGCGGCGTAGGACGAGAACGCCTCCGCGACCTGCAGCGCGAGCTCGCGGGTGGGGGTCAGCACGAGGGCGTGGGGGCCGCCCGTCGCCCGTCCCAGCTCCGCCATCGCGGACAGGGTGGGCAGTGCGAACGCGGCGGTCTTGCCGGTGCCGGTCTGCGCCAGACCGATCACGTCGCGGCCCTCCAGCAGGGCGGGGATCGTGCGGGCCTGGATGGCCGACGGGGTCTCATAGCCCAGATCGACGATCGACCGGGCGACGGCCGGGTGGAGGGCCATGTCCGCGAAGGCGGGGGAGGCGCCGTTTTCGGCATGGGTGTTCTGCGGGTTCTCTGACACGGTGAGCTCATTCCTAAGACGTAGCGCGCGCACGACCGCAGAGGACTTCGATGGCGGGTGCGCGGGATTCGGCCGAAAGTGCTCGTCTCATGCACGGAGGCCGCATCCTCGATCCTACACGGGGTGAAGCGTGCGGGTCGCCGGATCGGTAGGGTTGTGTCCGATCGAACAGCAGCCAGCCGTTCCTGTCCTCGAAGGAGTTCACCAGTGGCATCGACCCTCGATTCCGTCATCACACTCGCGAAGCGACGCGGATTCGTGTTCCAAGCGGGTGAGATCTACGGAGGGTCCCGCTCCGCCTGGGACTACGGTCCGCTGGGCGTGGAGCTCAAGGAGAACATCAAGGCCCTGTGGTGGCAGAACTTCGTCCGCGGACGCGAGGACATGGTGGGACTCGACTCGTCCATCATCCTGCCGCGCAAGGTGTGGGAGGCGTCCGGCCACGTCGAGACGTTCGTCGACCCGCTCGTCGAATCGCTCCACACGCACAAGCGCTACCGCGCCGACCACCTCATCGAGGCCTATGTCGCGAAGCACGGCCACCAGCCGCCCAACGGCCTGGCGGACATCCGCGACCCGGAGACCGGGCAGGAGGGCCGGTGGACGGAGCCGCAGCAGTTCTCCGGCCTCGTCAAGACCTACCTGGGACCGGTCGACAACGAGGAGGGTCTCCACTACATGCGCCCGGAGACGGCGCAGGGCATCTTCGTCAACTTCAACAACGTCGTCACCTCCGCGCGCAAGCGTCCGCCGTTCGGCATCGGCCAGATGGGCAAGGCGTTCCGGAACGAGATCACCCCGGGCAACTTCATCTTCCGCACGCGCGAGTTCGAGCAGATGGAGATCGAGTACTTCGTCCACCCGGAGGACGCCGGAAAGTTCTTCGACCAGTGGGTCGAGGACTGCTGGAACTGGTTCATCGACCTGGGGGTCGACCCGGACAACCTGCGACGCCTCGACGTGCCGGAGGACGAGCGCGCCCACTACTCCGACGGCACGATCGACATCGAGTACCGCTTCGGCTTCCAGGGGTCGGAGTGGGGCGAGCTCATGGGCATCGCGAACCGCACGGACTACGACCTCAGCAGCCACACGGAGGCCTCCGGCACGAAGCTCCAGTACTTCGATCAGGCCTCCGGCGACCGCTACACTCCCTACGTCATCGAGCCCAGCTTCGGCCTCACCCGCGCGATGATGGCCTTCCTGGCGGACGCGTACACGGAGGACGAGGCGCCCAACACGAAGGGCGGCACGGACACCCGCATCGTCCTGAAACTGGACCCGCGCCTGGCGCCGGTCAAGGCGGCCGTGCTGCCGCTGTCGCGCAACGAGAAGCTGAGCCCGCGGGCCCGCGAGCTGGCGGCGACGCTGCGGAAGAGCTGGAACGTCGACTTCGACGACGCCGGCGCGATCGGCCGTCGCTACCGCCGTCAGGACGAGATCGGCACGCCATTCTGCATCACGGTCGACTTCGACTCGCTGGACGATGACGCGGTGACGATCCGCAAGCGGGACGACATGTCCCAGGAGCGCGTCGCGATCGCGGACGTCCCCGGCTACATCGCGGCGGGTCTCACACCGTCAGCGTGAGGGCGACCGCCACACCGGCGGCGCTCACGGCGGACAGGCCCACGACCCAGCCCAGCACCGTCCGCTCCATCGCACTGCGCTCCGCGGCATCCGCGGGGCGCATTGCGCTGTCCGCGGGCAGCGCCTGCACGGCCATCGTGACGGCCAGCTGCGCGCGGGCGGGGGAGGCGCCGTTGGCCAGGCCGGAGGCCGCCAGGCCCGCGGCGACGACCGGCAGCTCCGGTGCGCCCGTGATGTGGGCGATCGAGCCGAACGTGGTCGCGAACATGGAGAGGGACCCCGTGATGGAGCCGGCCAGGACGGAACCCACCATGCCCAGCGCGGGCACGGTCCAGACACCCAGTCCGGACAGCGCCTCGCCCATCCGCGTGCTCATGTCGAAGACGGACAGGCTCCACCCCATGACCATGAAGGCGGTGGTCGAGATCCCGACCGGCAGGAAGGCGCGTGCGCCCTCGACCAGTGTCGGCCGCAGGACGGGCCCCCGACGGGCCAATCGGACCGCCGCGGCGAGGCAGCCGGCGGCCAGCCAGACGGGCGGGGAGGACAGGAGCGTCGTGACGGGGTGGGGCCACAGGGCGGCCAGACCGCTGCACAGCAGCAGGCCGCTGGTGAGGACCCCGTAGGGGACGAGGGCCAGTCCCAGGTCCCGGTCGAAGGTCGCGCGGGCGCCGCGAGCGCGGAAGGCCACCAGCAGCACCGCGACGACCACGAGGGTCGCGAGCACACCGGCCAGCGGCGTGCCGATGAGGGTGTTGAAGCCCCACAGGCCCACACTCAGGACGAGGCCCGCGAGCGTGCTGTAGAGGAGCCCGGCCACCCGATCCCGGACGACGACCGTCACGACGATCGCGACGACCAGCACCGGGACGACGTTGAAGTGGGACGTGTGGACGCCCAGGTCCGTGAGCGACAGACCCAGCAGACCGGCGGCGACCTTGGCGCCGGGGGCCAGGCCGCCCCACGCGGCAGCCACCATGCCCAGCAGCCCCAGCACCGCGGACTTCCGGACGGAGAAGCCCAGATGGACGAGGATGGGGATGCCCACCGTCATGCCGATGCCGAATCCGGTGACCGACTCCGCGAACGGGATGATCCCGAACAGGACGAGGACGGCACCGGCTGTCGACCCGGGGGAGGCGCTCAGCACCCAGTCGCTGATGCGGGTCATCGCGCCCAGCGCCCCCAAGAGGCGGGCCAGCACGACGCCCGTCAGGAGGATGAGGACGACCTCGACGACGATCGGGAGGAACCCCAGTCCCTCTGCGGCGAACGCGCCTAGGTCGACGGGGAAGACGACGGCGCCCATGAGGAGGGCGAGGCACAGACCCACGAGGGAGGCGGTCAGTGCCCCGCGCCCCAGGACGAGGAGCACGACGACGACCAGCAGCGGGACGGCGGAGAGGAGGACGGTCACGCCCCACACTCTAGGACCCGGCGGCGCGCGCAGCCGGGACGTCCCGCAGTTTGACCCCGGGGGGACAATGATGGGGTGACTGCCGTGACCCCGCCCCGCACCTCCCCGCCCGCCCGGACGTCCCGACCCGCTCTGCGGATCGGGGACATCGAGCTGACCTCACCGGTCGTGCTCGCGCCGATGGCGGGCATCACCAACACCGCTTTCCGGCGCCTGTGCCGCGAGTACGGGGGCGGGCTGTACGTCACGGAGATGGTGACGACCCGCGCGCTCGTGGAGCGCAACGAGAAGACGATGCGGATCATCCACCACGAGCCGTTCGAGACCCCGCGGTCCGTCCAGCTGTACGGCGTCGACCCCGTCACGACCGGCCAGGCCGTGCGCATGCTCGTCGAGGAGGACCGGGCGGACCACATCGACCTCAACTTCGGCTGCCCCGTCCCCAAGGTGACGCGCAAGGGCGGCGGCTCCGCTCTGCCGTGGAAGACGGACCTCTTCGCCTCGATCGTCACGACGGCCGTCCGCGAGGCATCCCGCGGCGGCGTCCCGCTCACGATCAAGATGCGCAAGGGCATCGACGACGACCACCTCACCTATCTCGACGCCGCCCGGATCGGGGTGGACGCGGGCGTGGCGGCGATGACGCTGCACGGGCGCACGTGCGCCCAGCTGTACTCCGGCACCGCGGACTGGTCCGCGATCGCGACGCTCAAGGAGGAGGTCTGGCGCCTGGCGGGCGACGAGATCCCCGTGCTGGGCAACGGAGACATCTTCGCCGCCGAGGACGCGCTGTCGATGATGGAGCAGACCGGCTGCGACGGCGTCGTGATCGGTCGCGGCTGCCAGGGCCGCCCGTGGCTGTTCGGGGATCTGGAGAACGCGCTCACCGGCAACCCGGTGCGCAACCAGCCGGACCTGGGCGGGGTCGCGGACGCCGTCCGCCTGCACGGCCTCTACATGATCGACCACTACGGCGACGAGTTCCTGGGGATCCGCGACCTGCGCAAGCACATGGCGTGGTACTTCAAGGGCTACCCCGTGGGCGGCGACCTCCGCAGCCGGCTCGCGAAGGTGTCCTCGCTCGAGGAGCTCGACGAGCTGCTGGGCGAGCTCGACCGCTCGCAGCCCTACCCGGGTGAGGCGGCGGAGGGGTCGCGCGGCCGCACGACCCGCGCGAAGCGCCCGCACCTGCCCGAGGGCTGGCTGGACTCCCGGCACATGGACGACGCGTGGTACGCGGACCTCGCCGAGGCCGAGCTCGACATCTCGGGAGGCTGAGGTGAGCGCAGGTCTCATCCCGGTGCCCGTCTACGACTACGGTGACGCCGACCGCCGGCGGTGGGTCGTCGAACCGCCCAAGAACCCCCGGCGCACGGAGTTCCAGCGCGACCGCGCCCGCGTGCTCCACTCGTCCGGTCTGCGCCGACTGGGGGCGAAGACACAGGTCGTGTCGCCCAGCAGCGACGACTTCGTCCGCACCCGGCTCACGCACTCGCTCGAGGTCGCGCAGGTGGGCCGCGAACTGGCCCGCTACCTGGGCTGCGATCCGGAGATCGTCGACACCGCGTGCCTGAGCCACGATCTGGGCCACCCCCCGTTCGGGCACAACGGCGAGGTGGTTCTCGACGACCTCGCCGCGGACATCGGCGGCTTCGAGGGCAACGCGCAGACACTGAGGCTGCTCACGCGCCTGGAGCCGAAGGTGTTCACCGACGACGGGGGGCCGGCCGGACTCAATCTGACCCGCGCCACGCTGGATGCGTGCACGAAGTACCCGTGGTCCCGCAGCGAGGCGCCCGCCGGCCGGGAGGGCGCGCGCGTGCGGAAGTTCGGCGTCTACGAGGACGACCGCGCGGTCTTCGACTTCTACCGGGACGGGCGGACGGACACCCGGCGCTGCCTCGAGTCACAGATCATGGACCTCGCCGACGACATCTCGTACTCCGTCCACGACGTCGAGGACGCGATCGTCGCCGGACATCTGCGGCTCGAGGAGTTCCGCACGGATCCGGCCCTCGAGCGCCTGCTCGACATCACCCGGCAGTGGTACCTGCCGGACGCCCCCGACGAGGACATGATCGCGGCGCTCGACCGCCTCCGCGCCGCGGCCTACTGGCCGCACGGCGAATACACCGGCTCGCGCCGGGACCAGGCCTCACTCAAGCACATGACGAGTCAGCTGATCGGCCGGTTCGCCGCGGCCGCGGAGGCCGCGACGCGCGAGGAGCACGGCTGGGGTCCGCTGGGGCGCTACGCCGGCAGCCTCGTCGTCCCGGTCGCCTCCGCGCACGAGATCGCGGTCCTCAAGGGACTCGCGACGGTCACCGTCATGGTCGCGGACGACCGTCTGCGGCTGCAGGACATCCAGGCGGATGTGCTGAGGACCGTCGCCGAGCACTTCAGCGAGCAGCCAGGTGCGATGGATCCCCTGTTCCGGGCCGATCACGAAGAGGCGGACTCGGACGCGGAGCGGCTGCGCGCCGTCGTCGACCAGGTCGCCTCGCTCACGGACCACTCCGCCTGGACCCACTACCACCGTCTGCGGGCCGGCGTCGCGGACATGCTCTGATGGCGGGGGAGGCCTGATGGCGGGACTCATCAAGCGCGAGGACATCGACGAGGTCCGTTCGCGGGCGCGCCTGGACGACGTCGTGGGGGAGTTCGTCACCCTGCGCGGGGCCGGCGTGGGATCCCTCAAGGGGCTCTGCCCATTCCACGACGAGCGCACTCCGTCCTTCCACGTCCGCCCGCAGGTGGGCATGTACCACTGCTTCGGCTGCGGCGAGTCCGGCGACGTGTTCACGTTCCTCCAGAAGATGGACGGCGTCACGTTCGTCGAGGCCGTTGAGCGGATGGCCGAGCGCACCGGCGTCCAGCTGCGCTACGAGGAGGGGGCGAGCGGCCCCGACCGCGAGGAGGTGGGCCGCCGGCAGCGGCTCGTCGAGATGCACCAGGTCGCGGAGTCGTTCTTCCGCGAGCAGCTGCAGGGGAACGCGGCCGAGGAGGCCCGCCGCTACCTCGCCGACCGCGGCTTCGACCGGGCGGCTGTCGACCGCTTCGGCGTGGGGTACGCGCCGCGCGGGTGGGACAACCTGCTGCGCATGCTGCGCGGGCGCGGGTTCACGACGGAGGAGATCACGGCCTCGGGCCTCGTCTCGGAGGGCCGTCGTGGCGTGTACGACCGCTTCCGCGGCCGCATCCTCTGGCCCATCCGGGACGTGACCGGACGCACGATCGGCTTCGGCGCCCGCAAGCTCTACGAGGACGACCAGGGTCCCAAGTACCTCAACACCCCGGAGACCGCGCTCTACCACAAGTCGCAGGTCCTCTACGGCCTGGACCTCGCGAAGCGCGAGATCTCGAAGACGAAGCGCGTCGTCATCGTCGAGGGCTACACGGACGTCATGGCCGCCCACCTGGCCGGCGTGGGGCAGGCGGTCGCGACCTGCGGCACCGCTTTCGGCGAGGAGCACGCGAAGATCGTGAGCCGACTGCTGGGCGACGAGTCGTCCGGGGCCGGCGAGGTCGTCTTCACGTTCGACGGCGACGAAGCCGGGCAGAAGGCCGCGCTCAAGGCGTTCGAGCTGGAGCAGCGCTTCGTCGCGCAGACCTTCGTCGCGGTCGAGCCGGACGGTCGCGATCCCGCGGACCTGCGACAGCAGGCGGGGGACCCGGCCGTCCGCGACCTCATCGAGAGCCGTCGGCCGCTCTTCGAGTTCGCGATCACGCAGGCGATCGCGCGCTACGACTTGTCGACCGTCGAGGGGCGCGTGGGCGCCATGCGGGCCGCCGCGCCCGTCGTCGCCTCCATCCGGGACGCGGCGATCCGGCCGGGCTACGAGCGGTTCGTCGCCGGCCAGCTGGGGGTGGGGATCGACGAGGTCGCCGAGGCCGTCCGCCGCTCCCAGCCCGCCGCGGGTCGTCCGCGGGGAGGCGACCGGGGCCGCGGTGAGCGGCAGCGGGGGCCCGCACCGCAGCAGTCCCGGCCGCAGCAGGGCGGTTCGCAGGAGTCTGCCGCGTACGAGTCCCGGACGGCCGGCCGCATCGAGGCCTACGCGGAGGAGTTCGGGGGAGGCCCCGCGGTCGTCCCGGAGTACGACCCCGCCGCGGTCCGCATCGAGCGGTCCGCGCTGCAGGTCGCCCTCCAGCAGCCCCAGTTCGTGAACGCGACACTGTTCGACGGACTCAACGGCGAGGTCTTCACGCATCCGGACCTGCGCCGCGTCCACACGTGCATGCAGGACGCCGGGGGGATCCGCACGGGACTGGCCGAACCCGCGACCTGGCCGGAGAAGGTCCTCGGGGCCGCGACCCGCCGCGGCGACGAGCGGATCGCCACACTCGTGGGGGCGCTGACCGTCGAGCCGCTGCCTGCCCACGACGCGGCCGGTGTCGAGCGCTACTCGCGGGGCATCATCGCCCGGCTCTTCGACTCCGACATGGCCCGGATCGCCGCCGAGCTGCACTCGCGCCTCCAGCGGACGGACCCCACGGATCTGGAGACCAGCTCCGCACTGCTCAACCAGCTGCAGATCCTCGAGCAGCAGCGGGCGCGGATCCGCCAGCTCATGTAGGCCTCGATGTGCGATCGCGCGACTGTGACGAAGATCCTGCACTGAACGCAACTCTGCGCTTGATGCAACGTTGCACGCACTGCATAATTCTAGGGTGACTGACGAACAGACCCCCGCCGCGTGCGAATCGCTGCGCGACCGCAAGGCGCGACTGACCCGCACTGCGATCCATGAGGCCGCGGTGCGGCTGGCGTTCGAGCGCGGCCTAGACGCCGCGACCGTCGCACAGATCGCGGACGCCGCCGGCATCTCTCCGCGCACCTTCTTCAACTACTTCGCCTCGAAGGAGGACGCGATCATCGGCAGCGCCGCGAGCGGTCCCGATGAGCAGGCGGTGCGAGCCGTCGTCGCCCGCACCGACCTCTCCGGCCCCCTGCTGACGGTCGTCGCGCGTCTCGTCCGCGAGGTCCTCTCGCTCTCGCTGGGCGACGGCGAGAGCGAGCAGCTGCGGCGCGCCCTGCTGGTGCGGCACCCGGAGCTGGTCCAGCGCAGGGTCGATGCCAACACGGCCCTGGCCGGCGCCCTCATCGACGAACTGGTGCCGCTCCTGTCGTCGCGCCTCGCACGGTTGGACGTCCCGGCCGGCACGACACCGCGCGACACCGTCCGCATGCTCGTCATCATCGCGTTCGCGCCGCTGCGCCACTCGTTCGTCCCGGCCGCCGGGGACTCCGGACCGGAGCCCACGGCGCAGCAGATGCACGAGCGCTTCGACCGCTCCCTCGACCTCTTCACCTCCGTCCTGGAAGGGACCCACCTGTGACCACCTCCACTGCTGCGCGGCCCACCGGCACCGCCGCGCGGACGACCGACCCCGGGACGGGGCGGATCGTCACCCTCTTCATCGGGCTCATGCTCGCGACCTTCATGTTCTCCCTCAACCAGACGATCCTCGCGACCGCGCTGCCCACGATCGTGGGCGAGTTGGACGGGGTCGACCGGATGATGTGGATCCAGACCGGCTTCATGCTGTCGTCCACGATCCTCATGCCGGCCTACGGCAGGCTGGGCGACCAGGTGGGGCGCAAGCCGCTCTTCATCGGCGCGATCACCGTCTTCATGGTCGGATCCGTCGTGGGCTTCTTCGCGGACTCGATGACATGGCTCATCGTGGGTCGCGTCGTCCAGGGCGTGGGCGGCGGCGGCATGATGATCCTGTCGCAGGCGATCATCGCGACCGTCGTGCCCGCACGCCAGCGCGGAAAGTACATGGGCGTCATGGGATCGGTCTTCGCGGTCTCCTCGGTCGCGGGACCGCTCATCGGCGGTTGGCTCACCGAGGGGCCCGGCTGGCGCGGGGCCTTCCTGCTCGCGCTGCCGCTGGGTCTGCTCGCGATCGCCTCGACGGCCATATTCTTCCGCGAGGACCCGGCCACGCGCACCGGTGAGCGCTCCGTCGACGCGCTGGGCCTGGCCCTCATCGCGGTCTTCACGAGCTCCGTCGTGCTCCTGTCCGCGTGGGGCGGCACGCAGTACGAGTGGGCCTCGCCGCAGATCATCGGGCTCATCGTCGCGGGTCTCGTCTCCGCCGTCGCCTTCGTGTTCGTCGAGCTGCGGGTCGCGAGCCCCATCATTCCCATGTGGCTGTTCCGCGACCGCAACTTCACCCTCGCCTCCATCGCGGGCGTCTGCCTGTCGATCGGCATGTTCGGCGTCATCACCTACATGCCCACGTACCTGCAGATGACGCACCGGCTGACCCCCACGGTCGCCGGTCTCGCGATGATCCCGCTCATGGCCTCGATGCTCGTCGTGGGCACCACGGTGGGCTTCGTCATCGCGCGTACGGGCCGCTACAAGATCTACCCGATCGCGGGCATGCTCATCGCCGCCGTGGGGCTCGTGCTCCTGTCGACGCTGACCGCCGACGCGCCGCTGTGGCGCGTCATGACGGACCTGGCCGTGTTCGGAGTGGGGCTGGGCATGGCCCTGCAGCAGCTGGTCCTCATCGTGCAGAACTCGTTCCCCGTGTCCCTCGTGGGCACCGCGACCGCGTCGAACAACTACTTCCGGCAGGTGGGCGGCACGCTGGGCATGTCGCTCGTGGGCACGCTCTTCACCTCGCGACTCGTCACGAACCTGCAGGAGGGGATGGCCGGGGTGCCGGGCGCCGCGGACCAGGCGGCGCACGCGAACAGCATCACCCCGGACATCGTCGCGCACCTGCCGCAGCCGGTCTTCGACGTGGTCGTGACCTCGTACAACGACGCGCTCGTCCCGCTGTACCTGTGGATCGCGCCCCTGGCGCTCGTGGGCTGCGTCATCGCGTGCTTCATCGAGCCCAAGCCGCTGGCCACCTCGAACGCCCCGGTCGAGCGGGCGGTCGTGGAGGACGGGGACGCCGCGGTCTGACCGTCCGGCGGGGATGAGAGGATGACGACATGACCGTCCTCACGATCCTCACTTCGGACCGACGCGGCCGGCCGGCCGTCCTCGACACCCTCGACGCGGAGGTGCGCTGGGCCCATGCGGACACCCTCGCGGACGCACTGCCGGGGACGGACGCGCTCCTGCTGTGGGACTTCTTCTCCACCGCGCTGCAGGATGCGCTGCCGGCCGCCGACCGCCTGCGCTGGGTGCACGCGGCCAGCGCGGGCATCGACACACTGCGGTTCCCGGGACTGCTGAGCGCCCGGGACGTGACCGTCACGAACGCCCACGGGATCTTCGACCAGGCGATCGCGGAGTACGTGCTGGGCGTCGTCTTCACGTTCGCGAAGGACTCCGTCCGCAGCCTCGACCTGCAGCGGGCGCACGTCTGGCAGCGGCGGGAGACGGAGACCGTCGCGGGCACCCGCGCCCTCGTCGTGGGCGTGGGCGGCATCGGCCGGCGGATCGCACGACTGCTGCGGGGCCTCGGCGTCCGGGTCGAGGGTGCGGGCACCCGGGCGCGGGCCGGCGACGACGACTTCGCCGTCATCCACGACTCCGTCGACCTGACGGACCATGTGGGCGGGGTCGACTGGGTCATCAACGCCGCACCGCTCACGGAGGAGACCCGCGGGCTGTTCGATCGCGACGTCTTCGCCGCGATGAAGCCCACGGCACGGTTCGTGAGCATCGGCCGGGGCGAGTCCACCGTGACCGGCGACCTGCTGGACGCGCTGCACCGCGGCGCGATCGCGGGCGCGGGACTGGACGTCGTCGATCCGGAGCCCCTGCCGGCGGGCCACCCTCTGTGGGACGCGCCGCACACCCTCATCACCGCGCACCTGTCCGGGGACACGCAGGGGTGGAACGAGCGCCTGCTGGATCAGTTCGTCGACCACTGGCGCCGCTGGCGGGCGGGGGAGCCGTTCCCGCAGACGGTCGACCTGCAGGCCGGCTACGTCCGCGGCTGAGCCCAGCCGAGGGAGCGCTGGACCGCGGACTCCCAACGGTCGCGCCGGTGTGCGCGGTCGCGGGGGTCCATCCGTGCCGTCCACCGGCCGGTCTCCTGCCAGAGGGCCCGGACGTCATCCGTGCCGCCGTAGGTGCCGCGGCCGATGCCGGCGGCGAGCGCGGCGCCCAGCACGGTCGACTCGATCCCGCCGCGCACCACCTCGCAGTCGGAGATGTCCGCCTGGAACTGCAGGAGCGCGTCGTTGACGGCCATCCCGCCGTCCGCGCGGATCGAGGCGATGTCGAAGCCGGACTCCGCGCGCAGCACCTCGATGACCTCCGCCGTCTGGAACACCGTCGACTCGAGTGCGGCGCGGGCGATGTGCGCCCGCGTCGAGTAGCGGGTCAGTCCCACGAGCGTGCCGCGCGCATCGGGCTTCCACCGCGGGGCGAAGAGGCCGGAGAAGGCGGGGACGAAGTAGACGTCGCCGGAGTCCTGGACGGAGTCCGCGAGCTCCTCGACCTCCGCGGAGTCCCGGATGATGCCCAGGTTGTCGCGCAGCCACTGCACCAGTGAGCCCGCGACGGCGATCGAGCCCTCGAGCGCGTACTGGGCGGGCCGCCCCTCCTGCTGGTATGCGACGGTCGTGATGAGGCCGCCGCCCGCGCGCGGGAGGGTGTCGCCCGTGTTCGTGAGGAGGAAGCACCCGGTGCCGTACGTGCTCTTCGTGTCGCCGGGGGAGAAGGCGCACTGGCCGAACGCCGCCGCCTGCTGGTCGCCCAGGACGCCGGTGATCGGCACACCGCCCAGCAGGTGCCGGTCGTCGACGACGCCGAAGTCGCCGATCGAGGGGCGGATCCGGGGCAGGACGTCGCGGGGGATGCCCGTGAGCGCGAGCATCTCGTCCGACCAGTCGAGGGTCTTCAGGTCCATGAGCATCGTGCGGGACGCGTTCGTGACGTCCGTCAGGTGCAGACCGCCCTGCACCCCGCCCGTCAGGTTCCAGATGAGCCACGTGTCGATCGTGCCGAACAGCAATCGGCCGGACTCCGCGGCTTGCCGGACCTCCGGGACCTCCTCGAGGAGCCACAGCAGTTTGACGGCGGAGAAGTAGGTGGCCGGCGGCAGTCCCGTGATCCGTGTGATCCGGTCCCCGTGGTCCTCCTCGAGGCGGGCGACGATGTCGCCGCCGCGCGTGTCCTGCCAGACGATCGCCGGTGCCAGCGGGCGTCCCGTCGTCCGGTCCCACACGACGGTCGTCTCGCGCTGATCGGTGATGCCGATGCAGTCGATGTCCGCGGCCGTCAGCTGACTGGTGCCCAGCACCTGACCGATCATCTCGCGGGTGACGCGCCAGATCTCCAGCGCGTCGTGCTCGACGCGACCCGGCTGCGGGAACGACTGGTGGAACTCGCGGGACGCGGATGCGACCGTGCGGCCGTCCCCATCGAGGACGGCCGCACGGGTCGAGGTGGTCCCCTCGTCGATCGCGAGGATGCGGGTCATGGGAGCACCGGGGGAATGGTCAGGACAGGGCCGGCAGCGACGGCATGTCCAGGCCCGCCATCTGCGCGACGCAGCGGATGACCTGGCACGAGTAGCCGAACTCGTTGTCGTACCAGACGTACACGACGACGCGGTCGCCGTCGACGATCGTCGCAAGGCCGTCGACCACGCCGGCGCGCTTCGAGCCCACGAGGTCCGTCGACACGACCTCGGGCGAGGCGATGTAGTCGATCTGGTTGCGCATGGGCGAGTGCAGCGAGGTGTTCCGCAGGAACGTGTTGAGCTCCTCGACGGTCGTCGCGCGCTCGAGGTTGAGGTTGAGGACCGCCATCGACACATTGGGGGTGGGCACGCGGATGGCGTTGCCGGACAGCTTGCCCGCGAACTCCGGCAGGGCCTTCGCGACGGCCTTCGCGGCGCCCGTCTCCGTCAGCACCATGTTGAGTCCGGCGGCGCGACCGCGGCGCGAGCCCTTGTGGTAGTTGTCGATGAGGTTCTGGTCGTTCGTGAACGAGTGGACCGTCTCGACGTGTCCGTTCACCACGCCGAACTCGTCGTTCAGCACCTTGAGGACCGGGGTGATCGCGTTCGTCGTGCAGGACGCGGCGGAGAGGACGGTGTCCTCCGGGGCGATCGCATCGGAGTTGACACCGAAGACGATGTTCTTCACCTCGCCCTTGCCGGGCGCGGTCAGGATGACCTTCGAGGCGCCGGGGCTGGCCAGATGCTTCCGCAGCCCCGCGTCATCGCGCCAGATGCCCGTGTTGTCGACGATGATCGCGTCGTCGATGCCGTGCGCGGTGTAGTCGACGGTCGACGGGTCGTCCGAGTAGATGACCTGGATGAGCGTGCCGTTCGCGAGGATCGTCTCGTTCTCCTGGTCGACGACGATCGTGCCGTCGAACTTCCCGTGCACGGAGTCGCGGCGCAGCAGGGAGGCGCGCTTGACGATGTCCTCGCCGCCCTTGCCGCTGCGGCGCACGACGATCGCGCGCAGGCGCAGACCGGTGCCGCCGGCGCGGTCGATGAGGATGCGGGCCAGGAGTCGGCCGATCCGGCCGAAGCCGTAGAGGACGACGTCGCGCGGGCCGGCGTCCGCGGACGCGGTGGCGCCCACGACCTCGGCGAGCTGCTCCGCCAGCACCGAGGCGACGTCGCCGCCGGTCCGGACGGAGGCCGCCAGACGGCCCAGGTCGATCGTGCTGGGACCCGGGTCCAGCTCCGCCAGCTGCTGCGCGACCGCGAGCGTCTCGTCCAGGTCCAGCTCGACGCCGTCGAAGTGGCGCGCGTAGCGGTGCGCCTTGATGATCCCGGTGACGGACTTGTTGAGAAGACTGCGTCCGTACACGGTCAGCAGGACGTCGTTCTCGCGGTACAGGCTGCCCACGAGGGGGATCAGCCCCTCCGCTGCGCGCTGCTTGGCGGCCCACGACTGGGCGGCGGCCTCGATCTGGTCGGTCAAGAGACGAACCCTTTCACTCCACGGTGGTGTCCGGCCCATTCTACGCACGCCCGGCCGCGGGGGCGGAGGCGACCGGTGCCGGGCGGGTTCAGTCGCCGTCGCGCTGCTGGAGGCGGTTGAAGCCCACGATCGTGAGGGCGATGAGCCCGGCGGCGGCGATGAAGGTCATCGCGGTCTCCGCAGCGCTGTCCTCGTGCGGCGGTGCCGTGAGGCGGGGGTCCGCGCCGGAGTCCGCCGCGGTCACGACCTGCTGGAACATCGAGTGGTCGTCCGCGGTGCCCATCCACGCCGCGACCATGAGGATGATGCGGGCGACGATGTTGAGCGACAGCATGATCGCGATGACGGGGCCGAAGAGGGCGGCCGTGGGGGAGCCGGAGAACATGTCGATGAGCAGTGTCGCGAAGCGGACGATGAGGGCGAGGGCGATCGCGCCGATGAGGGCGCCCTTCACCTTCGTCCGCGCCTCGATGGACTCCGACGGCAGCAGGGTGAAGACGACGAACAGCAGGACCCAGAAGGTGCCGACGGACACGAGCAGCGGGACCAGCTGGAAGACCGGGCCCATCCAGCCCGGCAGCTCCAGCCACCGGACGATGACGGACCGGAGGCTCGACGACACGATCGTGAGCGCGACCGCGAGGCCCGCGCCCACTAGCACGACGAGCAGGGTGAGCGTGTTGTTGACGACGCGCGGGACGAACCCGTCCTGATCCTTCTGCACGCCCTCGTCGGACAGCTGCGAGCGCACCGCGTCCTTGAGGTTCCCCATGAACCCCTGCGCGGTGTACAGCGCGGACAGGATCGCGACGATGCCCACTCCGCGCCAGCCGCTCAGGAACTGCTGGAGCATGTCGACGATCTGGGGACTGCCGCCCACGGACGCGATCTGGTCGCTCACGACCCCCATGAGATCCGGACGGACCACCTCGAGGAAGAAGCCCAGTGCGGAGAACGCGAACATGAGGATGGGGATGAGCGCGAGCACCAGGAAGTAGGTGATCGCGGCGGCGAACTGGTTGCCCAGCCGGTCGCCGTAGCGGGCGAGCGTCTGCTGCAGGTGGGCGACCACGGGTCGGCGCAGGAGCTGCTGGGCGGCGCCCTGTCCCGCGGCCCGCTTCGACGTCGTGAGGATCCTGTCGGATGCGTGCGCAGTGGCGGTCATGCCTGCCATCCTACGTGCGGGAATCGGACTTCGGAGGTCAACCGCGGCCCCGCGTCGCGCACGCAGGCTGACACGCGCGTGTGGGGGCCACCCGGGTCCAGCCCCTATGCTGGCCGCATGAGCGTCACGACGGCACACCTGTCCCGGATCCTCGTCGCAGTGGAGGACCCGGCCGCGCAGGGCACGTCCTTCATGGACCGGTTCACGGAGTGGGTGGTCACGGTCATGGAGATGCTGGGAGCGCCCGGGGTGGGGCTGCTCGTCGCACTCGAGAACCTCTTCCCGCCCATCCCCAGCGAGCTCATCCTGCCGCTGGCCGGATTCACCGCCAGTCTGGGGGAGATGAGCCTCATCTCCGCGATCGCGTGGGCGACGATCGGATCCGTCGTGGGCGCGATCGTCCTCTACTGGGTGGGACGCGCCTTCGGCCACGAGCGGATCACCGGCTGGGCGGCGAAGCTGCCGCTGGTCGACCCCGCGGACGTCGACCGGACCGTCGCGTGGTTCTCACGGCACGGGAAGAAGGCCGTCTTCTTCGGACGCATGATCCCGATCTTCCGCTCGCTCATCTCCATCCCCGCCGGCATCGAGCGGATGAGTCAGAGCACCTTCATCCTCCTCACGATGTCCGGCTCCCTCATCTGGAACACCGTGTTCGTCGTGCTGGGATTCTGGGTGGGCGAGAACTACGCGATCATCGAGACCTACGCCGGCTGGTTCCAGAAGGCCGTCGTCGTCGTCGTGGGCGCGGCCGTCGTCTGGTGGATCGTGAAGCGGGTCCGCCGGACCCGCGCCCGGCAGGGCGCGGATCCGGGGGAAGGGCCTGCGGCGGACTGAAGCTCAGTCGATCCAGGCCTGCGGGGTGTGCGCGGGCGGGACGACCTCGTGGGGCCTGGGGGCCTCGGGCGGGGTGCCGTCGCCGAACGGCGGGGTGTCCGCAAGCGACTCGCGCCCGTGCGGCTCGAGCCAGCCGGACAGGTCCGGACCCACCGGGACGACGCGGGTGGGATTGATGTCCTCGTGGACGATGTAGTAGTGCTCCTTGATCTGCTGGAAGTCGACGGTGTCGCCGAACCCCGGTGTGGCGAACAGATCGCGGGCGTAGCCCCACAGCGCGGGGAAATCGGACAGGCGCTGCCGGTTGCACTTGAAGTGCGAGTAGTAGACGGCGTCGAAGCGGGCGAGCGTCGTGAAGAGGCGGACGTCCGCCTCCGTGATGCGGTCGCCCATGAGGAACCGTCGGGTCGTGAGGCGCTCCTCGATCGTGTCGAGCGCGGTGAAGAGGCGGTCGAATGCGGACTTGTACGCCTCCTGGCCGCCGGCGAAGCCGCACCGGTAGACCCCGTTGTTGATCTCCGTGTAGATGAGCCGCATGAGCGGGTCCATCTCCTCCCGCAGCGTCTCCGGGTACAGGTCCGGTGCGCCGTCGCGGTGGAAGCGCGTCCACTGTGAGGAGAAGTCGAGAGTGATCTGGGGGAAGTCGTTCGTCACGACCGCACCGGTGGGGACGTCGACGATCGCGGGGACCGTGATGCCGCGCGGATAGTCGCGGAACCGGGCGAAGAAGGCCTGCTGCAGGCGCTCGATGCCCAGCACAGGGTCCACTCCGCCGGGGTCCAGGTCGAACGTCCACGACCGGACGTCGTGCGTGGGTCCCGGCATGCCCAGGGAGATCGCGTCCTCCAGGCCCAGCAGGCGCCGGACGATCATCGTGCGGTTGGCCCAGGGGCACGCCCGCGCGGCGATGAGGCGGTAGCGACCGGCCTCGACCGGCCACTGCGCCTGCGGATCATCGAGGATCCGGTCCTCGATGTAGTTCGTGTCCCGCGTGAACTCCTGTCCCTGGGAGATGTAGTTCCCGCGGGTGGTGTGCGGGTCGGTCGTCTGCTCGGACACGGTGGTCTCCTTCCCTCTGGTGCTCCCGACTGTAGCGGTGGGTCGGCAGCGGCGGGTCGGTCGTGTCCGCTCAGGCGCCGTAGATGTCGTCGAGGTACTCCGCGAAGTCCTTCGTCACGAGGTGGCGCTTGACGGACTGCTTCGCGGACAGATAGCCGTTCTCCTCGCTCAGGACCGCGGGGACCAGGCGGAACTCGCGGATCGACTCCGCCCGCGAGACTCTGTCGTTCACCCGATCGATCTCCTGTGCGATCGAGTCGTGGACGGCCGAGTTCGTGACGGCCTCCTCGATCGTCATGTCCGCGCGCATGCCGCGGTTGGACAGCCAGCCGGGCATCATCTCCGCATCCAGGAAGACGAGCGCGGAGATGAAGTTCCTGTTGTCGCCCACGACGACCGGGTGCGCGATGAGGGGGTGGCGGCGCAGCTCGTCCTCCAGCGGGGCCGGCGCGACGTTCTTCCCGGAGGACGTGACGATGAGCTCCTTCTTGCGACCGGTGATGCGCAAGAAGCCGTCCCCGTCGATCTCACCGATGTCGCCCGTGCGCAGCCAGTCGTCGTAGAAGGTGTCCGCGGTGGCCTCGGGGTTCTTCCAGTACTCCTGGAAGACGCTCACGCCCTGGGCGAGCACCTCGCCGTCGGGGGCGATCGCGACGGTGCAGCCGGGCAGCGGCTTGCCCACGGTGCCGATCCGCGCGTCGGTGGGCACGTTGACCGTCACGGGCGCGGTCGTCTCCGTGAGGCCGTAGCCCTCGATGATCTCCACGCCGATGCCGCGGTAGAAGTGGCCCAGGTGCTCGCCCAGCGGCCCGCCGCCGGACACGGCGTACTGCAGCTCGCCGCCCATGACGGTCCGCAGCTTCGAGTAGACGAGCCTGTCGAACAGCGCGTGGCGCAGCTTGAGGGGGAGCGAGGGGCCGCCCTCGTCCAGAGCGCGGGAGTACGCGACCGCGGTCGCTTGCGCGGCACCGAAGATCGCGCCCTTCCGGTCGCCTTCGGCCTTCGCGCGGGCGGAGTTGAAGACCTTCTCGAACACGCGGGGCACGCCCAGGATGTACGTGGGCTTCACCTCGCTGAACGTGTCCGTCAGCCGCGTGAGGTCGGAGGTGTGGGCGAGCACGCTGCCCACGTTGATGGCGAGCACCTGGACGAACCGGGCGAACACGTGGGCCAGGGGGAGGAAGAGGAGGCAGACGCTGCCGGGGGCGAAGACCGCGGGGACGTGCTGCTGAGCGCCCGCGACGGTCTGGACGAAGTTGCCGTGCGTCAGGACGCAGCCCTTCGACCGGCCGGTCGTGCCGGAGGTGTAAATGAGGGTCGCGACGGAGTCACCGGTGACCTGCGCGCGGCGGGCCTCCAGCTCGTCGTCCGTGATGGCCGACCCCATCTCGCGCAACTCGTCGAGGCCGCCCGTTCCGTAGATCCAGACCGGCACGCGACCGGCGGGGATGCCCGCCTCCTGCGCCCCGGCACGCGCGCGCAGCGCGTGGTCGTCGGACTGGACCAGCGCGTAGCTCACGTCCGCGTCCGTGATCATCCAGGCCAGCTGGTCCGCGGAGGAGGAGTCGTAGAAGGGGACGGTGACGCCACCGGCGAACCAGATCGCGTAGTCGCAGAGCGTCCACTCATAGGCGGTCGACCCGAAGAGCGCGACGCGACCGCCGGACTCCAGGCCGGCGGCCAGCAGGCCCTTCGCCACGGAGGTGACGTCGTCCAGGAACTGCGCTCCGGAGACCTCCGACCAGGTGCTGTCGCCGGCGGGGCGGAGCATGAGGGGCGCCTGCGGATCGGCCTGGATGCGCTCCAGCAGGACGTCGGTGGTCGACTGTCCGACGCGGAAGTCGATGCCCTCTCCCGTCGTCGTGGTCTGGGGCATGGTGATCGAAGCCATGTCTGTGCCTCTCTGCGTCTGCTGCGGAAGTCTGACGGGTGCCGGTGGATGGTCGGCCGCTGGCCTCATCCTACGGGGACGTAACCTCCGTCACTAATCGTCGTGCCGGGACTCGGAGGTCTAGGATGGAGCAGTCTCCCGCCCCGACCCGGAAGGATCCCACCGATGACCGCAGCCTCCGACCAGACGAGCCCCGTCGACCACCGGTACGACGCCCAGCTCGCAGATCGGATCGAGCGCCGGTGGCAGCAGCGGTGGGCCCAGGAGAAGACGTTCGCCGCGCCCAATCCCGTGGGCGACCTGGCACAGGCCGCCCCGGACCGCCCGGCAGGCGACCGGGAGCACGTCTACCTCATGGACATGTTCCCCTACCCGTCCGGTCGCGGCCTGCACGTGGGGCACCCGCTGGGCTACCTCGCGACGGACGTCTACGCCCGCTACCACCGGATGCGCGGCCACAACGTCATGCACGCGCTGGGGTACGACTCGTTCGGCCTGCCGGCGGAGCAGTACGCCGTCCAGACGGGGCAGCATCCCCGGGTGACGACAGAGGAGAACATCGCGAACATGCGCCGCCAGCTGTCGCGGCTGGGCCTGGGCCATGACGCGGACCGCACCTTCTCCACGACGGACCCGGAGTTCGTGCGGTGGACGCAGTGGATCTTCCTGCAGATCTTCAACAGCTGGTACGACCCCGAGGCCGGGGACGGCGCCGGTGCGGCCCGCCCCATCGAGACCCTGGTCCGGCAGTTCGAGGCCGGCCGCGACACGGGCCGTGATCGGGCGTGGGCGGAACTGACCCCCGCGCAGCGTGAGGACGTGCTCCAGGAGCACCGGCTCGCCTACATCTCCGACTCCCCGGTCAACTGGTGCCCGGGACTGGGCACCGTCCTGGCGAACGAGGAGGTGACGGCGGAGGGGCGTTCCGAGCGCGGCAACTTCCCCGTCTTCACCCGCACGCTGCGCCAGTGGAACATGCGCATCACCGCGTACGCGGACCGGCTGGCCGACGACCTGGACCTGGTCGACTGGCCGGACGCGGTCAAGCAGATGCAGCGCAACTGGATCGGCCGCTCGACCGGCGCGCTCATCCGGTTCCCCGTGGACCACCGGGAGATCGAGGTCTACACGACGCGCGCGGACACCCTGTTCGGCACGACGTACCTGGTCCTGTCGCCGGAGCACCCGCTGGTCGACGAGCTGACCGTCGAGCAGTGGGCGGACGACGTGCCCGCGGCCTGGCGCGGAGACGGGGACGCACCCGCACAGGCGATCGCCGCATACCGGCGCGCGGCCGCGGCCAAGACCTCTGCCCAGCGCCAGGAGGACCGGACGAAGACCGGTGTGTACACCGGCACGCGGGTGCAGAACCCCGCGACCGGCGAGTCGCTGCCCGTCTTCGTCGCGGACTACGTGCTCATGAACTACGGCACCGGTGCGGTCATGGGCGTGCCGGGAGAGGACGCGCGCGACTGGGACTTCGCGAAGGCGTTCGGCCTGCCGTACCGGCGCACCGTGCAGCCGCCCGCCGACCACGACGAGGACACGGTCTTCACCGGCGAGGGCGCGAAGATCAACTCCGCGAACGCGGACATCGACCTGAACGGCACCTCGATCGACGAGGCGAAGGCCGCGATGCTCGCGTGGCTGGAGGCGCGCGGACTGGCGACGGCGTCGACCCAGTACCGGCTGCGCGACTGGCTGTTCTCCCGTCAGCGCTACTGGGGCGAGCCGTTCCCCATCGTGTACGACGAGGACGGGGCGCCCCACGCGATCCCGGACGAGATGCTGCCGGTCGACCTGCCGGAGGTGCCGGACTTCTCGCCGCGCACCTTCGCGCCCGACGACGTCGACAGCGAGCCGGAGGCACCGCTGAGCCGCAACAGCGACTGGGTCGAGGTCGAGCTGGATCTGGGCGACGGGCCTCGGACCTACCGCCGCGACACGAACACGATGCCCAACTGGGCGGGCTCGTCCTGGTACCAGTTCCGCTATGCCGATCCGACGAACGTGGACGCCTTCGTCGCGGGCGAGAACGAGCAGTACTGGCTGGGCCCCACCGCCCACAAGCCCGCCGGCGGCGCGGACCTGTACGTGGGCGGTGTCGAGCACGCTGTGCTCCACCTCCTGTACTCGCGCTTCTGGCACAAGGTCCTCTTCGACCTGGGCCACTCCTCGTCGTTCGAGCCGTTCCACAAGCTCATCAACCAGGGGTACATCCAGGCCTACGCGTTCACCGACTCCCGCGGCGCGTACGTCTCAGCGGACGAGGTCGAGGAGCGGGTCGCGGACGACGGCACCTCCACGTGGTGGCACGACGGGCAGCAGGTCAACCGCGAGTACGGCAAGATGGGCAAGTCGCTCAAGAACGTCGTGACTCCGGACGAGATGTACGAGCAGTACGGTGCGGACACCTTCCGCGTCTACGAGATGTCGATGGGCCCGCTGGAGGTGTCCCGCGCGTGGGAGACCCGCGCCGTCGTGGGCGCCCACCGGTTCCTGCAGCGCGTCTGGCGTCTCGTCATCGACGAGGCGACGGGAGCCGTGCGCGTCGACGAGACGGGCGCGGACACTGCGACCCTGCGCATCCTGCACCAGACGATCGCCGGCGTCCGCGACGACCTCGAGCACTTCCGCAACAACACGGCCGTCTCGAAGCTCATCGTGCTGACGAACCACCTCACGAAGGAGGGGACGGTGCCGCGCGAGGCGATCGAACCGCTCGTCCTCATGCTGGCGCCACTGGCCCCGCACCTGGCGGAGGAGCTGTGGGAGCGCCTGGGGCACGAGTCCTCGCTGGCCTACGCATCGTTCCCCCAGGCGGACCCGCAGCACCTCGTGGCGGACACGGTCACCGCGGTCGTCCAGGTCAAGGGCAAGGTCCGCGCGCGCCTCGACGTGTCCCCGGACATCAGCGAGGCGGAGCTCGAGGCGCTGGCGCTGGAATCCGACGGCGCCCGGCGGGCGCTGGGCGATGCGGGCGTGCGGAAGGTCATCGTGCGAGCACCCAAGCTCGTCAACATCGTCCCGGACGCCTGAGTCCGGACCGTCGAACGTCAGGAGGTCACCATGCCCGTCATCCCCGACGACATCCGTGCCGCGCTGCACGTCGTGCCGGAGCTCGATCCCCATCGTGAGGTCGAGCGCCGGATCCGCTTCCTCGTCGAGTACGTGCGTCGGACGGGCGCGCGGGGGCTGGTCCTGGGGATCTCCGGCGGCCAGGACTCCAGCCTGGCGGGCCGCCTCTGCCAGCTGGCGGTCGAGGACCTGCGCCAGCAGGGTGCCGCGGCGCGCTTCATCGCCGTCCGCCTGCCCTACGGGGTCCAGGCGGACGCGGCGGACGCGGACGCCGCACTCGACTTCATCGGGCCGGACGAGGTCGTGGACGTCGACATCGCTCCTGCGACGGACGCCCTCGTCGCGACCCACGACACGGCCACCGGCCGTCGTCTGCCGGACTTCCACCGCGGCAACGTGAAGGCGCGCATGCGGATGATCGCGCAGTACGCGATCGCCGGCGACCGCGGGGCGCTCGTCGTGGGCACGGACCACGCCGCGGAGGCCGTCACCGGCTTCTTCACGAAGCACGGGGACGGCGCCGTCGATGTCGCGCCGCTCACCGGGCTCACGAAGCGACAGGGCGCCGCCATGCTGAGGGCCCTGGGCAGCCCGGACCGGCTGTGGCGGAAGGTGCCCACCGCGGATCTGCTGGACGAGCAGCCGGGTCAGACGGACGAGAGCTCACTGGGGCTCACGTACGAGCAGATCGACGACTTCCTCGAGGGGCACGAGGTCGCGGACGGCATCGCCCACGCGATCCTCGAGCGCTACCGGTCCACGGAGCACAAGCGCCGCACCCCGCCGGGGCCCGCCGACACCTGGTGGTGAGGCGGCTCCTCTGCCCTGGGCGACCTCAGTCCTCGAGGATCTGGCTGACCAGGAGGACCCGGGAGAACTCGGCTCGGGCGGCCAGCAGCGCGTCCGCGCGCCGCTCGCCGGTCCGCTTCGCCTCGTTGAACGCCTTCCAGCCGGACTCGCGCCGGTCGCCCGGGATGAGGACACGGTCACCGGGGGCGGCCTCGGCGGTCTCCGTCTCCTGGCGGATCCAGTCGTGGAGCGTCCGCGCGGCCCGGTAGAGGTCCATGAAGGCCCGATGCGCCGCGGGATCGTCGAAGCGGGTCGCGCTGCAGTCCGCCAGGAATGTCTGGAGCGGGGCGACCGCGTCCTGGGGGAACACCGTCATCTCCGCATCGATCCGCAGACGGCGGATGAGCCCGTCGTCCTCCGGGAGGAGGGACACGATCGTCTGCGCCGCCGTGCTGTCCGCCTGCGCGAGCTCCTCCTGCGGTGTCTGCGTGAGCGTCACCGGGGTGTACGTCTCGTACGCGTCCGCGGTGCTCGACTGCAGGACGTCGATCCGGTCCTGCAGGTGAGTCCACGTGCGAGACCAGCCCAGGGCGGCGATGACCGCCACCAGCACCGCGACCAGCAGCAGGAGCCATGCGATCGAGTGCAGCGTCGGGATGAGTGCGCACACGAGCAGGATCGCCGCCGCCGCCAGCACGACGACGGCTGAGGGAGTATTCACGAGGAAGTCACCGATTCGCTTCACGCGCCCAGACTACCCGCGCCCACCCCGTCGCCTATGCTGTTCCGGACGCCGCGCGTCGCGGCGCGCACGCCCGCCGGGTGTGCCACCACCGTTCGAAGCTGAGGAGAACCATGACGACAGTGTCCGTGATCGGGGTCGGGTATCTGGGAGCGGTGCACGCCGCGTCGATGGCCTCGCTGGGACACACGGTCATCGGCGTCGACGTCGATGAGGCGAAGCTCGCGGAGCTGTCCGCGGCGCGCGCGCCCTTCTTCGAGCCGGGCCTGCCGGAGCTGCTGGGGCAGACCCAGGACACCGGACGCCTCACCTTCACGTCCGACGCCTCCGCAGTGGCGGCGGCGAGCGTCCACTTCATCTGCGTGGGGACGCCCCAGCGCGCGGACGGACTGCACGCGGACCTCACGTACGTCGCGGCGGCGGTCGACTCGATCCTGCCGCACCTGAGCCCCGGCGACCTCGTCGTGGGCAAGTCGACCGTCCCGGTGGGCACCGCGGCGGGTCTGGCGGAGCAGGTGCGCGCCTCCGGTGCGGAACTCGCGTGGAACCCGGAGTTCCTGCGCGAGGGGAAGGCCGTCCAGGACACGCTGTCGCCCGACCGGCTGGTCTACGGCGTGCCGGGCGGAGACGCCGGCGCGCGTGCGCAGGAGCAGCTCGACGAGGTCTACGCGGCGCTGCTGGCGAAGGACATCCCCCGCATCGTCGCGGACTACCCCACGGCGGAGCTCGTCAAGACAGCGGCCAACTCGTTCCTCGCGACGAAGATCTCGTTCATCAACGCGATGGCGGAGCTGTGCGAGACGGCCGGCGGCGACGTGACGGTGCTGGCGGATGCGATCGGGATCGATGACCGGATCGGTCGGAAGTTCCTCAACGCGGGCCTGGGCTTCGGCGGTGGCTGCCTGCCCAAGGACATCCGCGCGTTCATCGCCCGCGCGGACGATCTGGGGGCTGGCGACGCCGTCAGCTTCCTCAAGGAGATCGACGCGATCAACCTGCGTCGGCGCGATCGGATGATCGAGTTGGCACTGGACGTGTGCGGCGGTTCCGTCGACGGCGTGCCCGTCACGGTGCTGGGCGCCGCCTTCAAGCCGGACAGCGACGACACGCGCGATTCTCCGGCCCTCGCCGTCGCCGCCGGGCTGGCGGAGCACGGAGCTCGTGTCACCGTGACGGACCCGGAGGCGATCGCGAACGCCCGCCGCCGCGAGCCGGGCCTCGACTACGAGCACGACCTCGAGACGGCTCTCACGGGAGCGGGCCTCGTCCTCCTCCTCACGGAGTGGACGCAGTACCGTTCGCTCGATCCCGTCGCGACGGGCGCCCTCGTCGACACCCCGCGCATCCTCGACGGCCGCAACGTGCTGGACCCCGCGCAGTGGCGCGCGGCCGGCTGGACCTATCGCGCCCTCGGACGACCGTGACGGGCGAGCGGGGCCACCGTCCGGGGGAGGACAGCGGTGCGGGTCAGATCGGGCTCATCGTCGACTCGACCGTGCTGCTGCGCGCGGACGAGGCCGCACGGGTCTCACGCGACCTCGACTCCCGCTTCGCGGTCGTTCCGCTCACAGTGCTCGTCGACGACGAGCCCCACGTCGACGGTGCACTGCCGCCGCTGGAGCTGTGTCGTGCGATGGCGGAGGGGGCCCGGGCGTCCACCTCGATGCCGGCGCCGGACGACTTCGCCCGGGCGATCGCGGATCTCGCCGTCGCCGGTGCGGACCATGTCCTGATCCTCACGATCTCCCGCGCCCTGTCCGGGACCCATGACTCCGCGGTCCGCGCCGGTGCATCCGCCGAGGTCCCGGTCACCGTCCTCGATTCGGCCACCACCTCTGCCGCGGCCGGAGGTGCCGCCCTCCTCATCGCGGACGGCGCGGCCCGCGGCCGCGGGGCGGCAGCGCTGCGTGCGGCGGCGGAGGACTACCTGCGGGAGGAGACGCAGACCCTCTTCTGCCCCGCGACGCTCGAGCACCTGGAACGGGGCGGACGCATCGGCCGGGCGGCCTCGCTGGTGGGTCGCGCGCTCTCGATCGTGCCGGTGCTGGGCCTCACCGACGGTGTCGTCGACACACGCGCACGGGTGCGGACCCTGCGGAAGGCGCACGCCCGCATGACCGCGGAGTCGCTCGCGACCGCGCGGACGCTGGGGGACTGCGAGATCGTCGTGCTCGTCTCGGAGGGGTCGCTCGACGCCGCTGGGGAGGACGCGCGGGCGGTCCGCGACGCACTGGCGGAGGTGGCGGAGGACGAGGGCTGGGCACTGTCGGAGGGCGTGCTGTCCCCGGTCATCGTCGCGCACGTGGGACCGGGCGCCGTGGGCGTGGTGGTGCGCGGCCGCAGCTGAGGCAACGGTTCCACATCGTCCGGGGACCCTTGCGAACACATCCGTCGGCGTCCTGTTCGTCGTGCCGGTCGCGGTCACAGACGTGGAGGTAAGTCGACCTCCCCGCGCACCCGATCGTGGGGACGGCGCCGGCTCGATCCACAGGCGCGCCGTCCCGATCGCCGTGTCGGGGCGGGCACGCCACTCTGGCCGGCATGAGTACCTCACCTGCAGACCGCTTCTCCGCGCTGCTGGCCCGCAGCGGGGAGCGCGGCTGGACGCCCGCGGACCGCGAGGACGACCTCGACCCTGAGGACGCCCTCGCGGTCGACGAGGACGCCGCCTGGGTGGACGACGAGCCCCGGGGTGTCCGCCCGGGTCTCACGCGCACACTCCTGCTCGTCCTGCTGGGCGTCGTCCTCAGCGGTGTGCTCGTCGTCGTGCTCGCCCCCTCACTGCTGTCCGGCGGTGAGGAACCGGTCGTCGCACCCGACGGCCAGGAGGCGGCACCGGAGTGGACCGAGGCAGCCGGGACGACCGCGGGGCCCACCACGGGGCAGGAATCTCCGGTCGTCGTCCACGTCGTCGGTGCGGTCGTGCGGCCCGGGGTCGTCGAGCTGCCCGCCCACGCACGGGTCGGCGACGCGCTCGAGGCCGCCGGCGGTCCGCTGGCGGACGCGGACACGGACGGGGTGAATCTGGCCCGCACGCTGGTCGACGGGGAGCAGATCCGCGTGCCGCGCCAGGGGGAGGAACCGCCGGCCGCGCTCCCCGAGGCCGGCGGGACCGGGGACACAGGGGGCGCCGGTCCCGCGGAGGGCGGGGAACCGCTCCTCGACCTCAACACGGCGGACCTGGAGCAGCTGCAGACGCTGCAGGGGATCGGACCGGTCACGGCGCAGGCGATCCTCGACCACCGGGAGGCGGTGGGCCGGTTCGGCTCCGTCGAGGAACTGCTGGACGTCACGGGCATCGGCGACGCGACGCTCGCGGCGATCCGTGATGCGGTGACGGTGGGGTGAGCCGGGCGCGGGGGCGGGTCGGCGTACGACGTTCCCGCGCCCGTCGTGTGCTCGCCCGGCTGCGCGACCGGATCGGGACGGTGCGGGTGGTGGCGGCGGCCGTCTGCGCGTGGGGCTGCTCCCTGGCCGCGGGGGTCCCCGCACTGGTCCTCGCGTGCCTCCTGACGGCAGCGGGGGCCGCCCTGCTGCTGCGGCGGGCGCGCTCGCGCGGGGGAGCCTCCCCGGTGGGGACCGTTCTCGTCGTCGCAGGGCTGGCGGGACTGCTGGCCGGGGCACAGGCGCTCACCGCTGCGGAATCGCCGCGGCCGGTCCAGGCGGAGGTCCGCCTCGTGGCCGATGCGCATCCCACGGAATCCGGCAGGTTCCGGACGATCGGGACGGGGGAGTTCGGCCGCGCGACCCTCATCGCGGAGGACGAGCCCCCTGCGGCCGGCGCGACGGTGCGCGCGCATCTGGACTGGTGGGGTGATGACCTGGCGGGGTTCACGGTCGAGGGGATCGTCGAGGAGCCGGCCCGGGCGTGGCGGATCCGGGCGCAGCTGCGCGCGGGGCTCGCCACCGCGGCGGGGGTGGGGACCACGCCGGTGCGGACCTGCTCCCGGGACTCGTCGTGGGGGATGTGGCGCACGTGGACGGTGGGCTCACCGAGGCGATGCGCGCCGTCTCGCTCACGCATGTGACCGCTGTGTCCGGATCGAACATCACGATCGTCGCGGGCGTCGTCGTGCTGCTCTGCGCCGGACTGCGCAGCCCCTGGTGGGTGAGGATCCTCCCCGCCGCGGTCGTGACGGCCGGCTACGTGTTCGTCGTGGGGCCGGAGCCCAGCGTCATGCGTGCGACGGCGATGGCGGCACTCCTGGCGGTGGGACTGCTGCGCCCCGCGGGCACGCCCACGCTCGCAGTGCTGGCGTCCGCGATCACGATCCTCCTGGTCGCCCGTCCCCACCTGGCCCGGGAGGTGGGTTTCGGCCTGTCGGTGGCCGCGACCGCCGCACTCATCCTCCTCGCACCGCCGCTCGTGCGCCTGCTGGTCGACCGGGGGATGCCGCGGTTCCTGGCCGCGGCCCTCGCCGTCCCGACCGCCGCGCAGCTGGGCGTCTCACCGCTGCTCATCCTGCTGGATCCGCGCATGAGTCCGTACGCGGTCGTCGCGAACGCGGTGGCGGGCCCCGCCGTGGCACCGGCGACGGTGCTGGGACTGGGCGCGCTGGCGCTCGAGGGACTCGCACACGCGCTGGGGGACGCGGAGGTCCTGAGCCTCCCCGCCCGCGTGGTGGGTGCACTGGGAGCGGCGGCCGCATGGTGGATCGCACGGATCGCGCTGCTGTGCGCCGGACTGCCGGGCGCCTCCCTGGGGTGGCCGGCCGGGCCGGTGGGGATCGCGGTCGCCCTGGGCCTGGTGCTGGGGACGGCCTGCGCGCTCCTGGGCCGGGGCCGTCTGCGCGAACTGGGGCTCGTGACCGCACTCGCCTGCCTGGCCTCGGGTCTGACCGCACCGGTCCTCACGACGGCGGGACGGGGCGCCTGGTCGCTGCTCGTGTGCGACGTGGGGCAGGGGAGTGCCGCACTCGTGCGCAGCCGTGAGGGGCCTCGCGACCACGCGCTCCTCGTCGACACCGGGGACGAGCCGGGGCTGCTTGCTGCCTGCCTGGCCGGTTCGGGCATCACCCGCCTTACGATCGCGATCTCGCACTTCGATGCGGACCACGTGGGGGCCCTCCCGGACGCGGTCGCCGCGGTCGAGGACGCCGTCGTCGTCCACCCCCGGGCCCTGGCCGCGACGCCGGACGCACGGGCGGCGGCGCGTGCCGCGCCGATCGCTCCGCCGGCCGCGGCGGGTGTCCCCCTGGATCCCGTGCTGCTGCCGGACGGGGTGCACGTCGAGGTGCTGTGGCCGCCGCCGCAGCCGCGGTCGGCGGAGGACGGCAACGCCGCGTCCCTCGTGCTGCTCGTCGAGGTGGACGGTCTGCGCGTCCTGCTGCCCGGGGACGTGGGGGAGGCGGAGCAGCTGCGCCTGGTCCGGGACCTCGCGGATCGGGATCCGCTCGACGTGCTGGTCGCCCCGCACCACGGCAGCGGCGACCTGTCACCGGCCTTCTTCCGTGCGGCACGGGCACAGGTGGGCGTCGTGTCCGTGGGGGCGGACAACACGTACGGACACCCTGCGCCGCGCGCCCTTGCGGCGTTCGGCCCCATCCCCGTGCTGCGCACCGACCGGTGCGGCAGCATCGCGCTGACGGCGGACCTGGCCCTGCTGCGCGGTGACGAGGCCTGCGTCCACGACGGGCGCTAGTGTGGACCCGTGGCAGCGAAGAAGACGACGATCGCGTGGCACCGCGCGGCACCGGCACCCCTGGTCCTCCTGTCCGGGGGAGAGGACGTGCTCATCCGCAACGCACGGACCCGCATCATGCAGACCGTGACGCGGAAGCACCCGGACGTCGAGCCGGTGCGCCTGAGTGCTTCCTCCTACGAAGCCGGTGCCCTCGTGAATGCGGCGGCGCCGTCGCTCTTCTCCGCGCACGGCCTCATCCTCGTCGACGATCTGGCCGCGATGAGCGATGACTTCCTGAAGGACGCCCTCGCCTACGTCGAGGACCCCAACCCGGACATGGTCGTTGTCCTCGAGCATCGGGGCGGGCAGCGGGGAGCGAAACTGCTCAAGGCGATCGCGGCGGCGGGCGCCCCCACCGTGGACGTGGGCGTCCTCAAGAGCGAGGCGGACCGCGCGGCGTACGCGAAGGACGCCTTCGCACGGGCAGAGCGGACCCTCACCCCGGAGGGACTCGCCGCCCTCATGAACGCATTGGGGTCGGACCTCTCGGAGCTGGATGCCGGGGTCCGCCAGCTGCTGACGGACACGACCGGCACCGTCGACGCGGCGGTCGTCGACGCCTACTACGGTGGCCGGATCGAAGCGACCGGTTTCAAGGTCGCGGACGCCGCCACCGCAGGCCGGACGGGGGAGGCGCTCTCCCTCCTGCGCCACGCGCTGGCGACGGGTGCGGATCCCGTCCCCGTCGTCGCCGCGGTCGCGATGAAGCTGCGCAACCTCGCGAAGATAGAGGGCCTGTCCGGGTCCTCCGGCTCACTCGCCTCGGAGCTGGGCATGGCACCGTGGCAGGTCGATCGCGCCCGGCGGGAATCGCGGGCGTGGAATTCCGTCGCGCTGGGTCGGGCGATCCTGGCCGCGGCCCAGGCGGACGAGGCCGTCAAGGGCGGGGGACGCGATCCCGTCTACGCGGTCGAGCATCTCGTGGCGACCGTCTGCCGGCTGTCCCGCGTGCGGTGATGCCACCCCGCGTCCGATGAATGCGGACGGGCCCGCTCCTCCTCAGAGGAACGGGCCCGTCCGACCGCGTGAGCGGGTCTGCAGGATCACACGTCCAGCGCGTTGACCTGCTTCGCCAGGCTCGACTTGCGGTTGGCTGCGTTGTTCTTGTGCAGAACGCCCTTCGACACGGCCTTGTCCAGCTTGCGCGAGGCGTGCTGGAGTGCGGTCTGTGCGGAAGCGGCGTCGCCGGCTGCGATCTGCGCGCGCAGCGAGCGGATCGCGGTCCTCACCTCACTGCGGACCTCGCGGTTGCGGAGTCGCGCCTTCTCGTTCGTGAGGTTGCGCTTGATCTGCGACTTGATGTTTGCCAACGTCGATACTCTTTCGTGCGGTGATGCATGGTCGTGAGGGCTCACCCGCCGTCGACGTCGGACCAGCGGGGAAACACCGGCCGACCACAGTGGGTGGTGACGTCCGCCCGACCAACGATGAGACACTCACCACGGCGGACGTACAGCAGACGATCCTACAGGATCCGCGCCGCGCGCTCCACTCGAGGGCGGCGTGCCGGCGCGGAGTCCGTCACCCCGCGTCGATCGCTGCGACGATACGCGAGAAGCGGTCCATCGGCATGATCGCGCCCTCTCGCCGGACAGCGGTGGGCTCGATGCGGATGATCCGGTCCAGCCGGATCTCCGACGGACGGCCCTGCGCGTCCCAGTCGCCGGTGCCCACGTTGATGTAGGGCGTGCCGTGCTCATCGTCCCGCACGTCGCCCACGCCGCCGGGGACGTTGTCCTTGCTCGTGAGCATGAGGGCCAGCAGCCATGCCCCGTCCCTGCCGATGATGAGGACCGGGCGGTCCTTGCCCTGCGAGTGGTCCTCCTCGTACGGCACCCACGCCCAGACGATCTCGCCGGGATCCGCATCGCCGTCCAGGTCCGGCGTGTAGACGGGACGGATGGGCCCGCGGTAGTCGCCGGGGTACCCGCCGTCGGGGCGCTTGGGGAACCGCTGTGAGGGCTTGTGGCGCGACGCGCTGCGGGCCTTCCCGAAATCCTCGCGGGGTGCCTTCCGTGGCGACCCGGACCGGGCGCCCTCCGACGGCTGCTCCGCCTGCCGCCGGTTCCGCGGCGGGGCGGGGGAAGGGTCCGGCCGTCCGGCGCGCGGGCTCTCCCGCAGCAGCGAGTCGACGACGGTGAGCGCCGTCGTGTCCCTGCCGGACCGGCGCAGCTGGTTGATGCCCTGACGCACGCCGGAGCGGACGGCCTTCTGGGCGAGACGCTTCCAATCCATGTTCCGAAGCCTACTCGGCGCCGGGGACGTCCGCGGCCCACTGGAGGTGCGCCTGGACAGGGAAGTGGTCGCTGGGGAAGACACCGCCGGGTGCGCGGGTGTTGGGGGCGACCGCAAGGGTCCGCAGGCCCGGGGTGTGGAGGATCCAGTCGATCCGACGTCCCCCGCGCCGCACACCCCGGTAGAAGTGGAAGGTGTCGACGTCCGCATCGGCGACCCCGGCCTCGGGCGCGGTGTCGACGGCGTCGGACACGAGGCCGTCGGAGACGAGCAGGCGGTGGAGGTCGTGCTCCTGGTCGACGTTGAAGTCCCCCGTCACGACGGCCTGGGCGCCGTCCGCCGCCGCCTGGACCACCAGCTCGCGCAGCATGCGCGCCGCGTGCGGACGCGCCCGCTCCGACCGGTGGTCGACGTGGACGTTGATGAATCGCAGCAGGTGCCCGCCCACCCGGTCGCGCAGATCCACCGACGTGATCGTGCGCGGGTGCGAGGACCCCCACGAGCGGGATCCCGGCACGTCCGGCGTCTCGGAGATCCAGCGGACGTCGACGGCCCGGGCGTCCAGGCGCTGCGCGTCGAAGAGGACCGCCGTGAACTCGCCGGCATCGCCGCCGGCCCGCCCCTCACCCGTCCACGCGTAGCGCTCCGGCAGCGCTGCGACGAGGGCGTCGAGCTGCTCGATCGTCCCCTCCTGCGTGCCCACGAGGTGCGGGGTCTCCTGGGTGAGGAGGTCGACCCAGGCGGGCAGGCGCTGCGCCCAGGGATGCCGGTCCCGGGCCGGATAGCGGAGGTTCGCGGTCATGACGGACAGTGCGCGGCCGCGCGGCGGGAGCAGAGCCATGATGCGAGCGTAGCGCGCGCGTTCGCGGTGGCGGGGGGAACATGGGAGAATGCACCTCTGAGACTGATGAGAGGACTTCGGGAACCACATGGCACCTCAGGTGAGCGCTGACGCGCGGAAGCGGATCGACGTCGCGGCGACCGCACCGGAACTGATCCGGAACTTCTGCATCATCGCCCACATCGACCACGGCAAGTCGACGCTCGCCGACCGGATGCTGCAGATCACCGGGGCCGTCCAGCCGCGCGACATGCGCGCGCAGTACCTGGACCGGATGGACATCGAGCGCGAGCGCGGCATCACGATCAAGTCGCAGGCCGTCCGCATGCCGTGGGAGGTCGACGGGACCCCGTACGCGCTCAACATGATCGACACGCCCGGCCACGTCGACTTCACGTACGAGGTCTCCCGCTCGCTCGCCGCGTGCGAGGGCGCCCTGCTGCTGGTCGACGCCGCCCAGGGCATCGAGGCGCAGACGCTCGCCAACCTCTACCTGGCGATGGAGAACGATCTCACGATCATCCCCGTCCTCAACAAGATCGACCTGCCCGCCGCGCAGCCGGAGAAGTACGCGGAGGAGCTGGCGAACCTCATCGGCGCGGAACCGGACGAGGTGCTGCGGGTGTCCGGCAAGACCGGAGAGGGGGTCGAGGGCGTCCTCGACCGCATCGTCCAGGAGATCGACCACCCGGTGGGCGACGCGGACGCTCCCTCGCGCGCCATGATCTTCGACTCGGTCTACGACACCTACCGCGGCGTCGTCACCTACGTCCGCGTCGTCGACGGGCGGCTCTCGCACCGCGAGAAGGTCACGATGATGTCGACCGGAACGTCCTACGAGCTGCAGGAGATCGGTGTCTCGTCCCCGGAGCCGGTCGCCGCGAAGGGACTGGGCGTGGGCGAGGTGGGCTACCTCATCACCGGCGTCAAGGACGTGCGCCAATCGAAGGTGGGCGACACCGTCACGAACTCCCAGAAGCCCGCGGACGCGCCCGTCGCCGGCTACTCGGAGCCCAAGCCCATGGTGTTCTCCGGCCTGTTCCCCATCGACGGCTCGGACTACCCCGTGCTGCGGGACGCGCTCGACAAGCTGAAGCTCAACGATGCGGCGCTCGCGTACGAGCCGGAGACGTCGACCGCGCTGGGCTTCGGCTTCCGGTGCGGCTTCCTGGGCCTCCTCCACCTGGAGATCGTCCGCGAGCGGCTCGAGCGCGAGTTCGACCTCTCGCTCATCTCCACCGCGCCCTCCGTCGTGTACCGGGTCATCACCGAGGACGGGACGGAGCACATCGTCACGAATCCGTCCGAGTACCCGGAGGGGAAGATCAAGGAGGTCCACGAGCCCATGGTGCGCGGGACCATCCTCACCCCCAGCGACTACGTGGGCGCCGTCATGGAGCTGTGCCAGTCGAAGCGCGGGTCCCTCCTGGGCATGGACTACCTCTCCGAGGACCGCGTCGAGCTGCGCTACCGGCTGCCGCTGGCGGAGATCGTCTTCGACTTCTTCGACGCGCTCAAGTCCCGGACGAAGGGATATGCATCTCTTGACTACCAGGACGACGGCGAGGCGACCTCCGAGCTCGTCAAGGTCGACATCCTGCTGCACGGCGACCAGGTCGATGCATTCTCCGCGATCGTCCACAAGGACAAGGCGTATGGCTACGGCGTGCAGATGGCCGGGAAGCTGCGCGGGCTCATCCCGCGTCAGCAGTTCGAGGTCCCCATCCAGGCCGCGATCGGCTCCCGCATCATCGCGCGCGAGACCATCCGCGCGATCCGCAAGGACGTACTCTCCAAGTGCTACGGCGGCGACATCAGCCGCAAGCGCAAGCTGCTGGAGAAGCAGAAGGCCGGCAAGAAGCGCATGAAGATGGTGGGCAACGTCGAGGTGCCGCAGGAGGCCTTCATCGCCGCGCTGTCCTCCGACGAGGCACCCTCGTCGGACAAGAAGTAGCGGTGCCCGCCCAGCCGGAGGGGGACGCCCCGCCGCTCGACGGCGCACTGCCGGAGGACGCGCTGCGACGCGCGGGCGCGGACACGTTCAGCGCCTACGTGCACGTGCCCTACTGCCGGGTGCGCTGCGGCTACTGCGACTTCAACACGTACACGGCGGACGAGCTGGGCCCCGGCGCGAACCGCGAGGACTACCGCGAGCAGTTGGCCCGCGAGATCGCGGTGTCGGAGCGGGTGCTCGCGGACTCGCCACTGGCAGATCGCCCGTTCGACACCGTCTTCTTCGGCGGCGGCACTCCCACGCTGCTGCCCGCCCCTGTCCTGGCCGGAGTGCTGGAGGACCTGACGGACGGGTTCGGCCTGGCCCCCGGCGCGGAGGTCACGACGGAGGCGAACCCGGACAGCGTCACCCGGGACTCGCTGGCCGTCCTCGGGGAGGCGGGCTTCACCCGCGTCTCCTTCGGCATGCAGTCCGCGGTGCCGCACGTGCTGCGGACTCTCGACCGCACCCACGACCCCGCCGGCGTGGGGGCGGCCGTCGCCGCCGCGCGCGCGGTGGGCCTGGGCGTGAGCCTCGACCTCATCTACGGCACGCCGGGGGAGTCGCTCGAGGACTGGCGGACCAGTCTGGAGGCGGTGCTCGAGCTGGAGCCGGACCACGTGTCCGCCTACTCGCTCATCGTCGAACCGGGCACCCGCATGGGCGCGCAGGTGCGGCGCGGGCTGCTGCCCATGCCGGACGAGGACGATCTCGCTGAGAAGTACGAGCTGGCGGACGACCTGCTGCGGCAGGCCGGCCTCACGTGGTACGAGGTGAGCAACTTCTCCACCGCGGAGGAGACGCGCTGCCGGCACAACCTCGCCTACTGGCGCAACGCCGACTGGTGGGGGTACGGACCGGGGGCGCACTCGCACGTGGGCGGCGTCCGCTGGTGGAACGCGAAGCACCCGCGGGCCTGGGCCGACCGGCTGAACGGCGGCGACTCCCCGTCCGTGGGACGCGAGGTGCTCGACGCGCACACGCGGGCGCTCGAGGACCTCATGCTGGCGGTGCGCATCGACGGGGCGTATCCGTTGGACGGGCTGACCGACGGGGCACGACCGCACATCGCGCGGATGCTGGCCGACGGGCTGCTGGCACCGGAGACCCTCCGGACCCGCCGGATCCACCTCACCCGGACCGGCCGGCTCCTGGCCGACGGCATCGTGCGGACCCTGTCCGACCATCTCCAGACGGACTGACGGCCGTCTCCTTCAGGCCACCCGGTCGCCTCAGCGGACGAAGTCGAAGGTGAAGGGCATCCGGTAGCACTCGCCGTTGTAGGCCTTGACGGCCGCGATGATCTGGAACACCCAGGCGGCGATGACGACGAGCGGCAGCAGGATGAAGCCGACGATCACGAACATGAGCAGGCCGGACACGAACCCCGCGATGAGGATCATGATCTGCAGGTTGAGCGACTGGCGCGACTGCTCGCGGATGAACGCGGACTCGTCCTTCTTGAGGAGGAACATGATGAGCGGGACGACCGCGCTGATGAGGAGCGCGCCGATGTGCGTGAGCACCGCCATCGACCGGTCGTCCTGCGACGACCGCCAGTACTGTGCGGATCCGGTCCCGTAGGCGGCGTCCGGGTGCGGTCCGCGCAGCGGCGGGGCCGCGGGCCCGCCGAACGGCTGCTGACCGTGCGACTGCGGACCGGGCTGGTGCGAGTGGGGTCCGGGCTGGTGCGAGTGGGGTCCGGTGTGGGGAGGGGGAACGCTCACGGCGGCTCCTGCGGAGTGGGGAGGTGCGGGTGTGCGACCAGTCTCGCAGACCTCGCCGGCGGGCGTCAGTGCCGGTTGACCGTCACGAAGTCGATGAGCTCCTCCACTCGCCCCGACAGCTGCGGCTCCACGTCCGCGATCGTCGTGACCGAGCGCAGGATCCGCACCCATGCGCGGGCGACGTCGCGGTGGTCGGCGTGGTCCCAGCCGATCCGCCGCAGGACGCCCGTCTTCCAGTCCTCGCCGCGCGGGACCCGGGGCCAGGCCTCGATGCCCACGACCGCGGGCCGCACCGCCTGCCACACATCGACGTACGGGTGCCCGATCACGCGGACGTTCCCCTTCCACGCGGGGTCGTCCATGACGCGGCGGGCCAGCTTCGACTCCTTCGTCCCGGTCACCATGTGGTCGGCCAGCACGCCCACCCGGTGCTGCGCGTCCGGACCGAACTCCGCGATCCGGTCCGGCAGGTCGTCGAGCCCGCCCAGCGGTTCCACGACGACGCCCTCGATCCGCAGGTCGTCGCCCCAGATCCGCTCGACCAGCTCCGCGTCGTGCTTGCCCTCGACCCAGATGCGGGATCCGCGGGCCACCCGGGCCCGTGCGTCCGCCACCCGGCGCGAACCGCTGGCCGTGCGCCCGGGTGCTGTGCCGGCGGTGCCGCCTGCGGCGGGGGACTGCGCCCGAGGTCCCGGCCGGGTCAGCTCGCACGGTCGCCCGTCGATGAGGTACCCGGGACCCAGGGGGAACGACACGCGCGTCCCCCGGCGGTCCTCGAGGACCATCGAGAAGCCGCCTGCGGCCTTCTCGACGCGGACGATCGCGCCCACGTAGCCGGTCTCCACCACCTCGACGACGAGGCCGGGCCGCGCGGGGACGCGGGGGAGGGAGGGGCGTGCGTGCGTCCGCCCCCCGGAGAGCACATCGGAGCCGTAACGATCGTGGAAGGACATCCGGTCAGGGTAGCGACGGCCTGCGGCCGGGCCGGGCAGGCGCGCCGAGGTGGAGGACGTCCGTGGCGGGGAGTATCATTGGCACTCAGACGCAGCGAGTGCCAGATCCGCCCCGCCCCAGCAGCGGCGGAGGCGAGGAGACGCAGTGGAGGTGGAGAGGTGAACGACGATCGTCGCGCGCGCGTTCTCCGCGCCATCGTCGAGGACTACGTGTCCACGAACGAACCCGTGGGATCGAAGGCGCTCGTCGACCGCCACCGTCTGGGTGTGTCATCGGCCACGATCCGGAACGACATGGCGGCACTGGAGCAGGAGGGCCTCATCGCCCAGCCTCACACGTCCGCCGGCCGGATCCCCACGGACAAGGGGTACCGCGCCTTCGTCGACCGGATCGACGAGATCAAGCCGCTCTCGGCGGCGGAGAAGCGCGCGGTCGCCCGGGTGCTCGAGCATCCGGTCGACGTCGACGACGTCCTGGACCGCACCGTCCGGCTGCTGTCGCAGCTGACCCACCAGGTGGCGATGGTGCAGTACCCCAGGCTCTCGCGCGCCCGCGTGCGGCACATCGAGCTCGTCGACCTCGCCCCGTCACGCCTGCTGGTCGTCCTCATCACGGACGGCGGCCAGGTCGAGCAGCGGCTCGTCGACACCGGACGCGCGGTGAGCGCGGACGAGGTCGCGGCCCTGCGCGCGCTGTTCCTCGCGCACCTCGTCGACGCGGCGGTGGGCGATGTCCCCGTCCTCGTGGGGACGGTCGAGGCGCGCCCGGAGCTGCGGGGCCCGGCGACCGCACTGGGGACCGTGCTGGCGGACCTGTCCCGCGGGTTCCACACGGAGCGACTCGTCATGGCGGGCACCGCCAATCTCGCCCGGGCGGGTCGTGAACTGGGCGAGCACATGGGACCCATCCTCGAGGCGTTCGAGGAGCAGGTCGTCCTCCTGCGGCTCCTGTCGACCATGGCGGCACCCGGTCCTGATGTCGCCGTCAGCATCGGCGCGGAGAATCCCCTCGACACCTTCGCCTCGACATCCGTGGTCGCCACGAACTACGTTGCGGAGGGCGTGGAGGCGCGCATGGCCGTCGTGGGGCCCACACGCATGGACTATCCCACGACGATGGCGGCGCTGCGCGCCGTCGCGAAGTACATCTCCACGATCCTCAACGACTGATCCGGCACCCCGCGTGCCCACGAAGAACGAACCGATCGCGCCGACCGCGCACTAGGAGAACCGACACCGGTGAGTGACCACTACGAGACCCTGGGCGTCTCCCGCGACGCCAGCGATGCCGACATCAAGAAGGCCTACCGCAAGCTGGCGCGCACGCTCCACCCGGACGTGAACCCGGGACACGAGGATGAGTTCAAGGCCGTGTCGCGGGCGTACGACGTCCTGTCCGATCCGCAGAAGCGGCGCAACTACGACCTGGGCGGCGGCGAGAACGGCCAGGCGGCCGGTGGTGCCGGCTTCGGCGGCTTCTCCGATCTCTTCGAGACCTTCTTCGGCGGCGGGGGCGGCGGCGGGCGCCCGCAGCCGGCGTCGCGCGTGCGGCGCGGCCAGGACGCGCTCGTGGCGCTGCACATCGACCTGCGGACCGCGGCCTTCGGCGGCACGGCGGACGTCGAGATCGTGACGGCGGACCTGTGCGGCACGTGCGAGGGCGAGGGCACGCGCGCCGGCACCCGCGTCTCGACGTGCACGGTGTGCGACGGCCACGGCTCCGTCCAGCAGATGACCCGGACCCTCCTGGGCCAGATGGTGACGAACCAGACGTGCCCCAAGTGCGGCGGCTACGGCACCGTCATCGACGACCCCTGTCAGAACTGCCACGGCGACGGCCGCGTGCGCGCGAACGAGACGATCACGGTCAAGGTCCCCGCCGGCGTCCGCGACGGCAACCGGATCCAGCTGGCCGGCCGCGGCGAGGTGGGCCCCGGCGGCGGCCCGCGCGGCGACCTCTTCCTCGAGGTCATCGTCGAGGAGCACCCGGTCTTCACCCGCGACGGCTCGGACCTGCGCTGCACGCTCACGATCCCCATGACCGCGGCCGCGCTGGGCGCCACGATCCCACTGGAGACCTTCGACGGCGAACAGGGCATCGAAGTGAAGGCGGGAGCGCAGACGGGCGACACGATCCGCGTCCGCGGCCTGGGCGCGCAGCAGCTGCGCCGCGAGGGTCGCGGCGACCTGTTCGTCACCCTGGCGGTCGAGACGCCCACGGCCCTCGACGCCCAGCAGCGCGACCTCCTCCGGCAGCTGGCGGAGGCGCGCGACGAGACAGCGCCCACCGGCAGCGCGGGCGAGACCAAGCACGGACCGTTCTCCCGGCTGCGGGAGCGACTGGCCGGCCGATGAGCCGTCCCGTCTTCCTCGACCGGTCCCTGCCGCAGGCGGCGACGGGTGACGAGGTCCGCGTCGCGGGTTCCGTCGCACACCACATCCGGGTCACCCGGATCGCGGCGGACGAGGAGTTCGACCTGGTCGACGGCGCCGGTCAGCGGTTGCGCTGCGTGCTGGCGCCTGCCACGCCCCCGGACGATCCGGCGGACGGCCGGCGCCGCGGCAGGCGGCGCGGTGAGGACGACGCACCGCTCACGGCGCGGGTGCGAGAGGCGACCCGCGAGGAGCCGGGCCGTCCGGAGCTCGTGCTCGTGCAGGCGCTCGCGAAATCCGGGCGCGACGAGCAGGCGATCGAATCCGCGACGGAGATGGGCGTCGACCGCGTCATCCCCTGGGCCGCCGCGCGGTCGATCGCCGCGTGGCCGGCCGCCAAGGAGGACCGCCAGCAGGCGAAGTGGAGATCGCTGCTCGACACCGCCGCGCAGCAGTCCCGGAGGGCACTCGCCCCGGAGCTCGAGCCGCTGGCCCGCGGCGGCGCGCTGGGCCCGCGTCTGCACGCCGGTGATCGGGTGCTCGTCCTCCACGAGGAGGCTCAGCTGCACCTGGCGGACGTGCTCGACGAGCTCGCCGGTGCGCCGGATGCGGTGCCCGACCGCATCGTGCTGGTCGTGGGGCCCGAAGGCGGTATCGCACCGCAGGAGATCGAGACGCTCGCGGATGCGGGGGCCACCCCGGTGCTGCTGGGCCGGACCGTCCTGCGCGCCTCGAGCGCGGGCCCGGCGGGCATCGCGCTCGTGCAGGCGGCGCTGGGCCGCTGGCGCTCCCCGCGACCCTGATCGGCGCGCCTGATCCGCACTCCCGATCGCCGGTAGACTGCAGGGCACAGGCACTCATCCCGGAAGGACACCCCCTGGACACCGACCACGCCGCACCCGCCGCGCAGACGCCCGGCCCCACGACGGTCCGCCTGGCTCTGCCGGAATCGCTGGACCTCGTCTCCCTCTTCGGACCCGCGGAGGCGAACCTCGTCGCCCTCGAGAAGCTGGCTCCGGACGTCGACGTGCATGTGCGCGGGCGCGACGTCGCACTCACGGGACCGGAGGAGTCCGTGTCCGTCCTGGTCCGCACGATCGGAGAGCTCAAGCGCATGGTCGCCGCCGGTGCCCTCATCGATCCGGACACGGTGACGCGGGTGGGGCAGATCGACCCGTCCGCGGGGGCGGCCTCGGAGATGCTGGGCACCGGCATCCTGTCCTCCCGCGGCCGCACCGTCCGGCCCAAGACCTTCGGCCAGCACGAGTACGTTCGTGCGATCCGCCAGCACACGATCACGTTCGGCCTGGGACCCGCCGGCACCGGCAAGACGTACCTCGCGATGGCGATGGCGGTCAACGCCCTGCAGGCCCGCGAGGTCTCCCGCATCGTGCTGACCCGCCCCGCGGTCGAGGCCGGGGAACGGCTGGGATTCCTGCCGGGCACCCTCAACGAGAAGATCGACCCGTACGTGCGGCCCCTCTACGACGCGCTCCACGACATGCTCGAGCCGGAGCGGATCCCCCGTCTGCTGGAGTCCGGGACGATCGAGGTCGCCCCGCTCGCCTACATGCGCGGCCGCACCCTCAACGACGCGTTCGTCATCCTCGACGAGGCGCAGAACACGACGCCGGAGCAGATGAAGATGTTCCTGACCCGGCTGGGCTTCGGCTCGCGCATGGTCGTGACCGGCGACACGAGCCAGGTCGACCTGCCGCACGGCACCACCAGCGGCCTGCGAATCGTCCAGGGCATCCTCCAGAACGTCGACGACATCGCGTTCTGCACACTCACCAGCAAGGACGTCGTCCGGCACGCACTCGTGTCCGCGATCGTGGACGCGTACGACCTGTGGACGGGCGCCTCGGGAGGCCGCTCATGACCATCGAGATCACCGACGAGTCCGGGGCGGGGATCGACCTCGAGACGGTCCGCGCGCTCACGGCGCACGTGTGCGCCCAGATGCGGATCCACCCGGATGCGGACGTCTACGTCCGGTTCGTGGAGCCCGGGCCCATGGCGGACCTCCACGTGCAGTGGATGGACCTCGACGGGCCCACGGACGTCATGTCCTTCCCCATGGACGAGCTGCGTCCCGGCGACGATGCGGAGCCGGGCGTGCTGGGCGACATCGTCGTCTGCTCGGACGTGGCGGCGGAGCAGGCGGCCGCAGCGGGGCACAGCCTGCTGGACGAGGTGCTGCTCCTCGTGACGCACGGCCTCCTCCACCTGCTGGGGTACGACCACGCGGAGGAGGACGAGAAGGCGGAGATGTTCGGCCTGCAGCGTCGACTACTGCTCACGTTCCTCGCCGCGACCCAGCCGGGTCGCACCAACGCGCCCCGGCCCACGGAGGCCTGAGGCGTGACGATCGCACTGGGCTTCCTGGCCGCCCTCGTCTGCCTGAGCGTCGCCGCCGTCTTCGCCGCGGCGGAATCCGCCTTCGCGACGGTCTCCCGCAGCGACATCGACGACGCGCACGAGGAGGGCCGCCGCGGTGCCGTCCGGCTCCAGCGGGTCGTGGCCGACCCGCTCGTCCACACGTACGTCCTCACGTTCCTCCGCCAGTTCACGGAGGCCCTCGCGACCGTCTTCATCGCCTACGCGTACCTGCAGGTGTTCGATGTGGGCTGGGAGGCCGTCGTCTGCACCGTCGTGACGGCCTCGGTCGCGGTGTTCGTCGTCGCGGGGGTCTCCCCGCGCAACGTCGCCCGGCACTACCCGCTCCAGACCGCACTGCTGCTGGGCGGTCTGGTCTCCGGCCTGCGCACCGCGCTGGGTCCCGTCGCCCTCGTCCTCGTGTGGTTGGGCAACATGCTGACCCCGGCCCGCGTGAGCGGCGGCGGTGCACCGCTGTCCGAGTCGCAGCTGCTGGACTACGTGGACCGGGCGCAGGCGTCGGACGTCATCGAGGACGACGAGCGGACCATGATCGCGAACGTCATCTCGCTGGGCGACACGCGCGCATGGAAGATCATGGTCCCGCGGACGGACCTCGTGTCCGTGAGCACGGGCACGACGCTCGACGACGCGATGGTCCTGTTCCTGCGCTCCGGGTTCTCCCGGGTGCCCGTGACCGGCGAGGACGTTGACGACGTGCGCGGCTTCCTCTACCTCAAGGACATCGCCCGGCAGCTGCACATGCGGCCGGAGCTCAGTGCCGAGGTCGTGGACGGGTTCGCCCGCGAGGCTCGGTTCGTGCCGGACACGAAGCAGGTCGACGACCTGCTGCACGAGATGCAGGCGCGCAACACCCACGTGGCGGTCGTCGTCGACGAGTACGGCGGCACCGCCGGCATCGTGACGATCGAGGACATCGTCGAGGAGATCGTGGGCGAGATCGACGACGAATACGATGTGAGCGACGACGCCGTGTGGCAGGAGGACGGTTCGGCGATCGTGAGCGCGCGCATGGACATCGACGACCTGGCCGAGCTCTTCGACGTGAAGATCGAGGATGAGGACGTCTCGAGCGTGGGCGGCCTCCTCCAGAAGCTCGTGGGACGCGTCCCGATCGCAGGGGCGCACGCGCGGATCGCCGGGCTGCGCCTCGAGGCGCTGCCCGGTGAGGGACGACGGCACAGGATCACCCGGGTGCGCGTGGACGGCGCCCGCGACAGGACCACCCAGGAGGCATGACGATGACGGACCAGACAGGATCAGACCGGACGGAGCAGGACGACACCGGGCAGGACGCGGCGCAGTCGCTCGACGACCGGATCGCGCAGGCACTGGGGACCTCGGGCGGATTCCGCACGGACTACCCGGACACGTACCGCGCCGGCTTCGCGTGCCTCGTGGGCCGGCCCAACACGGGCAAGTCGACACTCACGAACGCGCTCGTGGGGGAGAAGGTGGCGATCACCTCGGACAAGCCGCAGACCACGCGGCACACCGTCCGCGGCATCGTGCACCGTGACGACCACCAGCTCATCCTCGTGGACACCCCGGGCCTCCACCGTCCGCGGACCCTGCTGGGGGAGCGGCTCAACGACCTCGTCGCGGGCACGCTCGCGGAGGTCGACGTCATCGGCTTCTGCGTCCCCGCGGACGAGCAGCCCGGACCCGGTGACCGCTACATCGCCCAGCAGTTGGCGCAGTTCGCCGGACGCACGCCCGTAGTCGCGCTCGTGACGAAGACGGACCGGGTCTCGAAGGACGAGGTGGGCGCGGCCCTCCTGCGCACCGCGCAGCTGGGCGACTTCGCGGACGTCGTCCCCGTGTCCGCCGTCCAGGATTTCCAGGTCGACACGGTCGACGCCGTCCTGTCCGCCCACCTGCCGCTGTCGCCGCCGCTCTACCCGGACGGCGACCTCACGGACGAGCCCGAGGCCGTCATGGTCGCGGAACTGGTCCGGGAGGCCGCGCTCGAGGGCGTGCGCGACGAGCTGCCCCATTCCCTGGCCGTGCAGGTCGAGGAGATGAATCCGCGCGAGGGTCGGCCGGACGACAAGCCGCTGTGGGACGTCCATGTGAACGTCTACGTCGAGCGCCCCAGTCAGAAGGCGATCATCGTCGGGCGGGGCGGCTCCCGCCTCAAGCAGATCGGCTCGCAGGCCCGCCGGGGGATCGAGGCACTGCTGGGCACACCGGTGTACCTCGACCTGCACGTCAAGGTCCTCAAGGACTGGCAGCGCGATCCCAAGGCGCTGGGACGGTTGGGCTTCGACTTCGCCTGACCCGCGTCCCATCCGTGCGTCCTGTCAGGATGCTGGGAATCTGTATGCTTGACGCTCGTGAGCACCGCCCAGATCATCCACCTCTCAGAGTCCGACCCGCGCATCTCGCCGGATGAGCTGATCGACGGGCTCGTCCCGCCACCGCAGTTCGAGGACGTGTCCTTCGACAGCTATCGGCCCGATCCGACCCAGCCCACGCAGTCGCAGGCCCGGGACACGCTCCAGGAGTTCGTGGCCGCGCCGGGCGGATCCGGGGGACTGCTGGGTCGCCTCTTCGGAGGCGGGCGGAAGAACCGGTCCCGCGGCGTCTACCTGGACGGCGGCTACGGCGTGGGCAAGACCCACCTCCTGGCGTCCGCCTGGCACGCCAGTGAGAAGCCCGCGACCTTCGGCACGTTCGTCGAGTACACGAACCTCATCGGCGCGCTGGGCTTCGTGCGTGCCCGCGACGAGCTCTCGCAGATGCGGCTCGTGTGCATCGACGAGTTCGAGCTGGACGACCCCGGCGACACCGTCATGATGTCCCGCCTTATGCGCGAACTCACCGACGCCGGCGTGCGGATCGTCGCGACCTCGAACACGCTCCCGGGCGCGCTGGGGCAGGGCCGCTTCGCCGCGCAGGACTTCCTGCGCGAGATCCAGGCGCTCGCAGACCAGTTCACGATCATCTCGATCGACGGCGACGACTATCGCGCCCGCGGTCTGCCGCAGCCGCCGGAGCCCCGTACGCCGGAGCAGCTCGAGGCGGCGCTGGGCGGCCTCGAGGGCACGGTCGCGCGGGACGGCTTCGCGGACGCGGTCGCACATCTCTCCACGGTCCACCCCTCGCGCTACGGGCGCCTGCTCGACGGGGTGGATGCGGTGATCTGGGACGACGTGACGACGATCGAGAACGAGGGGGTCGCCCTGCGCTTCGTCGCGCTCGTCGACCGGATGTACGATCGCGACATCACCGTCCTGTCCAGCGGCGAGCGGTTGGACCGCGTTTTCACCGACGACATGGTGGCGGGCGGCTATCGGAAGAAGTACCTGCGCTGCCTGTCGCGCCTGACGGCGCTCGCGCACAAGGCGGACGACTGACGGAGGACCCATGACGGATGCGACCGGACCACTCACCGACCCGGCCGGAGTCGCAGCCGCACTGCGCTTCGACCCGCAGCGGGGACTGGACGGGGTCGACCCCGCCGCCACCCCGGGGTTCTCCGGAGGCAAGAAGGACGGTCAGTCCGCGCAGGAGGACGACGCCCCGCGCATCCGCAGCGCGCAGGAGCGCCTCTACGCGAACGCGCTGTCCGCGCAGGGGCGCAAGCGCGCGCTCCTCGTGGTCCTGCAGGGCCGCGACGCCGCCGGCAAGGGCGGTATCGTGCGCCACCTGTCCGGTGCGGTGGGTCCCCACGGTCTGCAGACGACCGCGTTCGGCGTGCCCACGGACGAGGAGGCGGCGCACCACTTCCTGTGGCGCGTGCAGCGTCGGGTGCCGGCCTGGGGACGGATCGCCGTCTTCGACCGGTCCCACTACGAGGACATCCTCGCCGTGCGGATGCACGACCTGGCGCCGCGCTCCGTCTGGGAGCCCCGCTACGAGACGATCACGGAGTTCGAGGACGGTCTGTCGCTCAGTGGCATCGATGTCGTCAAGATCATGCTGACCGTCTCGCAGGACGAGCAGGCCGCACGGCTGCGCGAGCGGATCGAGCAGCCGGAGAAGGCGTGGAAGCACTCCGCCTCGGATCTGGCCGATCGCCTGCGCTGGCACGAGTACACGCAGGCCTTCGAGGATGTGCTCCACCGGACCGACGGCGACAGCGCCCCGTGGTACGTCGTGCCGGGCGACCGCAAGTGGTACGCGCGCTGGGCGGTGGGACGGATCGTCCTGCACCACCTCGATGCGATGGGGCTCGAGTACCCGCCTGCGGACTTCGACCGCGCCGATGCGCTGCGCGCGCTCGAGGAATCAGCGGCGACGATCGCGCGCGACTGACGGGGGTCAGCCCAGTCCGGTCCAGGCGGGCACCCACTCGCGCGGCACCCAGGCGGGCAGGCCGATGAGGAGCAGCACCAGCCAGACGGCGCCCACGACGCAGGCGCATGTGAGGAGGCCCAGCCCGGCCCCCACGCTCCAGTGGCTGGCGGCGACCCAGCGCGTCCACGCCCGCAGCCTCGCCTGCGCGAACCGCAGGAGCCGTCGGGCGAAGGAAAACTCGGAGGCGACGATCGCGACCCCCGTCAGCACGATGAGCCAGCCCGGTCCCGGCATCGGGACGAGGATGAGACCCACGACGATGATGAGGGCTCCCAGCACCCCCACCGTCACGCGGTAGAGGCGGGCCGTGCGCGGACGGGCGTCCAAGCGGGTGCGCCAGCGCAGGTATCCCAGCCGCGTGCGGCGGAACCACGGCCTGCCCTGCTTGTGGCTGCGCGACAGCCACCCCTCCGGCCGTTCCGACTTCCTGTCGTTCACATCCCGGAGTCTAAGCACGCATCCTGGGCCGCCTCTCAGCATGTGACGAGGGCCACTCCAGGACGATTGGACTTGGCCCGGGGGGCCGTGTAGATTTATCTCTCGTTGCGGGGAACAGCCCGGAACACAGGGAGCGAGAGCTTCCACGCGGATGTGGCTCAGTTGGTAGAGCATCACCTTGCCAAGGTGAGGGTCGCGGGTTCGAGTCCCGTCATCCGCTCGGAGACAGGTCAATGACAGGTCAACCGTCCCACGGTGGAGTGGCCGAGAGGCGAGGCAGCGGCCTGCAAAGCCGTATACGGGGGTTCGAATCCCCTCTCCACCTCGCTAGGCCCCTACGGGGCAGAGCGCGATTGGCGCAGGGGTAGCGCGCTTCCTTCACACGGAAGAGGTCACTGGTTCGATCCCAGTATCGCGCACGGCGGAGACATCCGCCGGCACCGCTCACGCGGTGACCACCACAGCTGAATAGCCTGTGCACAGGCGCGATTGGCGCAGCGGTAGCGCGCTTCCCTGACACGGAAGAGGTCACTGGTTCGATCCCAGTATCGCGCACAGGGATGAGGAGCCCCCCGGGAGACCGGGGGGCTCCTCGCATTCAGCGGCTCCCACCGGACGGTGCGGGGTGCGGACCACGCGTTAGACTCGCTCGTGGCGCGGGACCCGGTCTGTCCCCGTCATCGCCCACCCATGAAGGAGCGCCACGTGGCTCACAGCATCACCCTCGACGGACGGCCCCAGGAGATCGAGGAGGGGATGACGGGGACGCAGCTGTTCGCGGATCGCCGCGACGTCGTCGCCCTCCGTCTCAACGGCGCCCCTGCGGACCTCAGCCGGACGCTGAGCCCGGGTGATGCAGTCGAACCCATCACGCTCGCGGACCAGGACGGCCTCGACATCCTCCGGCACTCCGCCGGGCACGTCGTGGCGCAAGCGGTCCAGGAGCTGTTCCCCGGCAGCACGCTGGGCATCGGCCCCTTCATCACCGACGGGTTCTACTTCGACTTCGGAGGCGTCGATCCGTTCACCCCGGAGGATCTCAAGGAGATCGAGAAGCGCGCCAAGCAGATCATCAAGGAGGGGCAGACCTTCCACCGCGTCGAGGTGTCGGAGGAGGACGCGCTGGCGCGCATGGCGGACGAGCCCTTCAAGACGGAGCTCATCACGACCCGCTTCAGCCCGTCCGCCGACGACGAGGCGGCCGTCGAGGTCGCCGCGGGCGACCTGACGGTGTACGAGAACCGCAACCGCAAGGGCGAGGTCGTCTGGCAGGACCTGTGCCGCGGTCCGCACCTGCCCACCACCAAGCACATCGGCCAGGGCTTCGCCGTGACCCGGTCGTCCGCCGCTTACTGGCGCGGCGACCAGTCGCGGGACTCGCTGCAGCGCGTCTACGGCACCGCATGGGCCAGCAAGGAGGACCTCCGCGCGCACCAGGAGCGCCTCGCGGAGGCGGAGCGCCGGGACCACCGTCGCCTGGGCATCGAGCTGGACCTCTTCTCGTTCCCCGACGAGCTGGGCTCCGGCCTGCCGGTCTTCCACCCCAAGGGCGGTGTCATCAAGCGCGAGATGGAGGACTACGTCCGCGCCCGGCACATCGCCTCGGGCTTCGAGTACGTGGGCACCCCCCACATCTCGAAGGAGGAGCTGTTCCACACCTCGGGCCACCTGCCCTACTACGAGGAGGGCATGTTCCCCGCCCTCGCGGTCGACGAGGTGCGCGACGCGGACGGCCGTGTGGTCAAGCCCGGGCACCCCTATCGCCTCAAGGCGATGAACTGCCCCATGCACAACCTCATCTACCGCGCCCGCGGCCGCTCCTACCGCGAACTCCCGCTGCGGCTCTTCGAGTTCGGCTCCGTCTACCGCGACGAGCCCTCCGGCGTCATCCACGGCCTCACGCGCGTGCGCGGCTTCGCCCAGGACGACTCCCACTCGTACGTGACGCAGGAGGGGGCGGCGGACGAGATCCGGCACCTCCTCGACTTCATCCTCTCCCTGCTCCGGGACTTCGGCCTCGACGACTTCTACCTCGAGCTCTCCACCCGCGACGAGGACGGTCGGAAGAAGGACAAGTTCATCGGCTCCGACGAGCAGTGGCGGACCGCGACGCAGGTCCTCGAGTCCGTCGCCCGCGAGACCGGCCTGGAACTGGTGCCGGATCCGGGCGGCGCGGCCTACTACGGGCCCAAGATCTCCGTCCAGGCGCGCGATGCGATCGGACGCACGTGGCAGATGTCGACCGTGCAGTACGACTTCAACCAGCCGGAGCGGTTCGATCTCGAGTACCAGGCCTCCGACGGCAGCCGCCAGCGCCCGGTCATGATCCACTCCGCGAAGTTCGGCTCGATCGAGCGGTTCATGGGCGTGCTGACGGAGCACTACGCCGGTGCGTTCCCCGTCTGGCTGGCCCCGGTGCAGGTCGTGGGAGTCCCCGTCGCAGAGGCCTTCGCGCCGTACCTCCAGGAGATCGCCCAGCGGCTGCGCGCGCACGGCGTGCGGGTCGAGGTCGACGACTCCGCGGACCGGATGCCCAAGAAGATCCGCACCGCCACGAAGCAGAAGGTGCCTTTCATCCTCATCGCCGGCGGCGAGGACCAGGAGGCCGAGGCCGTGTCGTTCCGCTTCCGCGACGGGTCGCAGCGCAACGGCGTCCCCGTCGACGAGGCGGTCGAGGAGATCCTCGCGGCGATCCGTTCGAAGGCGCAGGTATGACGGGCGGGGCGCCGCAGGAGGCGTCGCCGGGCGGCGCGCCGCCTGTGCAGGCCGAGTCGCCGGAGGGATTCCCGCGGCAGACGGACGGGTTCGACCGGCTGTGGACGCCGCACCGCATGGTCTACGTGGCCGGCGACCAGAAGCCCACGGACGGGGGAGCCGTCGACTGCCCGTTCTGCGCCGCACCCGGTCGCACGGACGAGGAAGGCCTCATCGTGGCGCGCGGTGAGCACGTCTACGCGGTGCTCAACCTGTACCCGTACAACCCGGGCCACCTGCTCGTCTGCCCGTACCGGCACGTGGCCGACTACACGGACCTGACGGCGGACGAGACCCGCGAGCTGGCGGAGTTCACGCAGGAGGCGATGCGGGCGATCCGCCGCGTGTCCTCGCCGCCCGGCTTCAACCTGGGGATGAACCAGGGTGCGGCTGGCGGTGCGGGCATCGCCGCGCACCTGCACCAGCACGTCGTCCCGCGGTTCGCCGGGGACGCGAACTTCCTGCCGATCGTCGCGCAGACGAAGGCGCTGCCGCAGGTCCACGACCAGGTGCGCGCCCTCGTGGCCGCGGAGTGGGGCGCCGGTGGCTGATCCCCGGGACCTCATCGCCGCGTTCCACACGGTGGGGCGCCCGCTGCTGCTCGAGGACGCGGTCGTCGTCGAGATCACCCGTCCCGACCTCGAGGCGGACGTGTACACGACCCGCCTCCACACGGTGCCGCTGTCCGGGCCCGGACCCGTGCGACGGTTCTCGTCGGGGACCTCCGACCGCGGACTCGTGCAATCGGGCGGGGTCCGGGCCCTCCTCCGCGCGACCGGCGACGGGCCCGCGCAGCTGTGGGCCGGCCTCGGCGACGGTCTGCCCCGCGCGGTGACGGACGAGCCGCTGGGAGTCCTCGACGCCGTCCTGGACGGTCACGACGCCCTCGTCATCGCCCGTGACCCGGAGCCCGGCCGGTACGGCACCGATCCGGACGTGGGACCCGAGGCTGAGGCCCCGCGCAGGATCACGACGGCCCAGTACCAGGCGAACGGGCTGGGCTACACCCTCGACCGCCCCGCGCGGCTGCTGCGGGTGCCGCTCGACGACGAGGCGGCCGCCGCGCCCGCGGGGGGCATCCCGCTGCCCGCCACCACCGAGGTCCTCCGCCTGCGCGGGGACGTGCGCGAGCCGCGCGCGCAGCACGGTCGGGTCTCCGCCCTGGGGCCGGCAGTGGAGCCCGGCACCGTCGCGGATCTGCGCACGGCGGTCTGGATCGTGGGTCCTGACGGTGCCCACCGTCTCGACACGGGCACGCTGAGCGTCGGGTCGCACGCGTGGCTGGACCGCGACCGCGTCCTGCTCCTGGCGGCGGACATGGGGCCGGGCCACGCGGATTTCGTGGCCCGGGTCGCGGGACTGCACCTCCACGACACCCGCGACGGCTCGACCGTGCGCCTGACCCCGGAGGACCGGTGCGAGCTGGGCGGCGACCTGCGCGTCGTGGACGGCCGTGCGATGTGCCTCGAGACGCACGACGGGGCCGAGCGCCTCGTCCGGATCACCCTCCCCGGAGAGGGCGGCGGTCAGGCGCACGTCGAGGCACTCACCCCGGACGACTGGGTCGTGACCGGCTGGGACGCGGATGCGGACGGTCGGATCGTCGTGACGGCGGCGACGCCCGCGAGCGCGGGAGACGTGTTCCGGCTGGACCCGGACGCGGAGCCGGTCCCGCTCACCGCGCTGCCGGGCCCGGACTGGTCCCGAGCGCACGCGATCACCGCGCAGACCGACGGGGGAGAGGTGCACGGCTGGTGCGCCGTGCCGGAGGGCCCCGGTCCGCATCCCGTCGTGCTCCTCATCCACGGCGGCCCGTTCGCTCAGTACACGGCCGCCGTCCTCGACGAGGTGCAGGTGCTGCTGGACGCGGGGATCGGCGTCGTGTGGTCCAACCCGCGCGGCTCCGCCGGACGCGGGCGCGACTGGGGCCTGGCGGTCCGGGGCGACTTCGCGGAGCCCGCGGCCCGGGACGTGCTGGCCGTCCTCGACGCCGCGCTGGAGGCGCACCCCGCCCTCGACCGCAGTCGGCAGGGCGTGGCCGGCGGCTCGTACGGCGGCTACCTCACCGCGATGATCACCTCCGCCCACCACCGCTTCGCCGCCGCGATCGTGGAGCGCGGGTTCCTCGACCCGGTCGCCTTCGCCGGCACGAGCGACATCGGCATGCATTTCGGCCACGCGTACGTGGGCACGGACCCGGCCGAGGTCGCGCGCCAGTCCGCGGTCGCGCGCGTGGGAGACGTCCGCACCCCCACGCTCGTCCTCCACTCGGAACAGGACCTGCGGTGCCCGCTCGAGCAGGCCCAGCAGTACTACGCGGGGCTGCTGCGGCACGGGGTCGAGGCGGAGATGCTCGTCTTCCCCGGAGAGGACCACGAACTGTCCCGCAGCGGGCGGCCGCGTCACCGCGTCGCCCGCTCCCGTGCGATCGTCGAGTGGTGGGGGCGCCACCTGGGCGGCTCCGGGCCCGCGGAGCAGGACGCCTGATGCTCAACTCGCTCGCGCGGGCGGCGTTCACCCGCCTCTTCACCCCGCCGGCGAAGCTCCTGCTGCGACTGGGCCTCACCGCGGACGCGGTGACCGTGATCGGGACGATCGGCGTCTGCCTGGGCGCCCTCGTCGCGTACCCGCTGGGACACCTGTTCTGGGGCACCGTCGTCATCACGGTGTTCGTGCTGGCGGACATGCTCGACGGCATCATGGCGCGGCTGTCGGGGGAGAGCTCGAAGTGGGGCGCCTTCCTCGACTCGACCCTCGACCGGATCGCTGACTCCGCCGTCTTCGTAGGGCTCGCACTCTGGTTCTTCCTGGGCACCGACGACCCGCTCACGGCGCTGCTCGCCCTCATCTGCCTCGTGACCGGTTCGCTCGTGTCCTACGTGCGGGCCCGCGGCGAGGCATTGGGCGTCACGGCCGCCGGTGGCATCGCGGAGAGGGCGGATCGGCTGCTCGTCACCCTCGTCGTGACGGGCGTCGTGGGTCTGGGGGTCCCCGTCGTGGCCCTCACGATCGCCCTGGGCGCGCTGAGCGTCCTCTGCATCATCACCGTCGCCCAGCGGATGGCGGCGGTGCGCGCCCAGCTGGCGGGCGGCCCGACTGTAGAATGACGTGTCACCCGGCTCTCGACTGATACGGAGGAATGCACGTGGCAGGCCACTCCAAGTGGGCGACGACCAAGCACAAGAAGGCCGCGATCGATGCGAAGCGCGGCAAGCTGTTCGCGAAGCTCATCAAGAACATCGAGGTCGCGGCGCGCAACGGCGGTCCGGATCTGGACGGCAACCCCACCCTGTACGACGCGGTGCAGCGGGCCAAGAAGTCGTCGGTCCCCAGTGACAACATCGACCGGGCGGTCAAGCGCGGCGGCGGCCTGGACGGCGGCGGGGTCGACTACGAGACGATCATGTACGAGGGCTACGGCGCCGGCGGCGTCGCGGTGCTCATCGAGTGCCTGACCGACAACCGCAACCGCGCGGCCTCCGATGTGCGCGTGGCCGTGACCCGCAACAACGGGTCGATGGGCGATCCTGGCTCCGTCGCCTACAACTTCAACCGCAAGGGCGTCGTCGCCGTCCGGAAGGACGCGGCGGACGAGGACGCGATCCTCGAGGCGACGCTCGAGGCCGGTGCGGAGGAGATCAAGGACGCGGGCGAGCAGTGGGAGGTCATCTCCGAGGCGACGGATCTCGTCCCCGTCCGCACCGCGGTCGTGGAGGCGGGACTCGACTACGAGTCCGCCGAGGCCGCCTTCGTCCCGACCGTCGAGGTGCCGGTGGACGTCGACGCCGCGCGCAAGCTCTTCGGACTCATCGATGCGCTCGAGGACCTGGACGACGTCCAGAACGTCTACACGAACGTCGACCTGTCCGACGACGTGCTCGCAGCGCTCGACGCGGACTGAAACGTGCGGGTCCTGGGCGTGGACCCCGGGCTCACCCGGCTGGGCCTGGGCGTCGTCGAGTCCGGCAGGCCGGCGCAGCCCCGGCTCGTCGCGGTGGGGGTCGTCCGCACGCCCGCGGATGACTCCGTCGACGTGCGCCTGGGCACGATCGCGGAGGCCTTCGACGGGTGGATCGACGAGCACCGGCCGGACGTCGTCGCGATCGAGCGCGTGTTCGCCCGCTCGGACGTCTCGACGATCATCGGCACCGCGCAGGCCTCGGGCCTCACGATGGGTCTGGCGGCCCGCCGCGGCATCCCCGTCGCGATGCACACGCCGTCGGAGGTCAAGGCCGCCGTCACGGGCAGCGGTCGCGCGGACAAGAAGCAGGTGACGCGGATGGTCACGCGCATCCTGCGGCTCGACGCCCCGCCCAGACCGGCGGACGCGGCGGACGCGCTGGCGCTCGCGATCACCCACGTGTGGCGCGGTGCCACCGCGGGCGCCTCCACCCCCGGCAAGCGCAAGGACGTGCTGGCGCGCCGGGCCGCCGGCCGGCAGGGCTCGGGGCTCACGCCCGCGCAGGAGCAGTGGGCCGCCGCACTCCGCGCGGCGGAATCGTGAGGAGCTCCCCGCTGGGTTAGACTGCAATCGCACGTGTGTTCGAAAAGGATCGCTAGGAGTCGCCCCGTTGATCGCGTACCTGACAGGCACCGCCCACTCCGTCCGGGCGGACTCGGTCGTCGTCCTCGCGGGAGGGGTGGGCCGGATCGTCACGATCGTGCCCGGCCACGCCGCGCGCATGCACGAGGGCCAGGAGATCGAGCTGCACACGGAGCTCGTGGTCCGCGAGGACTCCCTCACCCTCTACGGCTTCGAGGCGGCGCACGCCCGCAGCGTCTTCCGCACGCTCCTGACCGTGTCCGGCGTGGGTCCCAAGCTCGCGATGGCGGTGCTGGCGGTCCTGGGTGCGGACGGGCTGGCGGCGGCGGTCGCGGCGGAGGACGCGAAGGCGCTCACCGCCGTGCCCGGGATCGGGGCGAAGGGGGCGGCCCGCATGCTCCTCGAGCTCACGGGCAGGCTTCCCGTGGACGCGATGCTGCCGGGTGCCGAGGTCACCGCGGCGCCCGCGCCGGGCGACCAGGTGGTCGAGGCGCTCGTGGGTCTGGGCTGGAAGGACGCCCAGGCGGAGCGCGCGGTCGCGGACGCCCGTGCGGCGACACCGGACGCGGACGTCTCCGCACTGCTGAAGGATGCGCTGCGGATGCTGGGCGGCCCCCGGTGAACGAGCGGTCGTACGAGGTCGACTTCGGGGACGACGGGCCCACGGGCGCAGAGGCGGAGCGCCTCACGCGCGCAGGCGCCGGCGAGCAGGAGCGCGCCGCGGAATCCGCGCTGCGGCCACGGGGGCTGCGGGAGTTCGTGGGGCAGCCGCTGGTCCGGGACCAGCTGTCGCTCGTCCTCGACGCGGCCCGCGCCCGCGGCCGCGCTCCCGACCACGTGCTGCTGTCCGGTCCGCCGGGGCTGGGGAAGACGACGCTCGCGATGATCATCGCGCACGAGATGGACCAGCAGATCCGGGTGACCTCCGGTCCCGCGATCCAGCACGCCGGCGACCTCGCTGCGATCCTGTCGTCGCTGGAGGAGGGCGAGGTCCTCTTCATCGACGAGATCCACCGGATGTCACGTGCGGCGGAGGAGATGCTCTACGTCGCGATGGAGGACTTCCGCGTCGACGTCATCGTGGGGAAGGGGCCCGGCGCCACCGCGATCCCGCTGGACCTGCCGGCGTTCACGCTCGTGGGCGCCACGACCCGGTCGGGGCTGCTGCCGGCGCCGCTGCGCGACCGCTTCGGGTTCACGGGACACCTCGAGTTCTACTCGACGACGGATCTGCTGCAGGTGCTGGCCCGGTCCTCGGGCAAGCTCGAGATCGACGCGGAACCGGCGGGCCTCCACGAGATCGCCTCGCGCTCGCGCGGCACTCCGCGCATCGCCAACCGGCTGCTGCGCCGCGTGCGCGACTGGGCGCAGGTCCGCGGCGACGGGCGGATCGACGAGGACGCGGCCCGCGCCGCCCTCACCGTCTACGAGGTGGACGAACGGGGCCTCGACCGGCTGGACCGGTCCGTCCTCCACGCGCTGTGCGTCCGGTTCCGCGGGGGACCGGTGGGACTCTCCACGCTCGCGGTCGCGGTCGCGGAGGAGGCGGAGACGGTCGCAGAGGTCGTCGAGCCGTTCCTCGTGCGCGAGGGTCTCATGGCCCGCACCCCGCGCGGGCGGGTCGCGACCGGCGACGGCTGGCGGCACTTGGGGCTCGAGGCGCCGGACGACGCTTTCTGATCCTCGATGTGAGTCTCCTCGACAGGACCACTAGACTGGCCTCCGGTCTTCTCGACTCCCCTCACGAAAGGCGGCCACCGCCCCATGGAAATGATCCTCATCCTCGGATTCGGCGCGCTCCTCATCTTCTTCATGATGAATTCGCGCAAGAAGCAGCGTCAGCAGCAGGAGAAGCTGTCGACGGGGCTGGTTCCCGGCGCACGGGTGATGACGTCCTTCGGCGTGTTCGGCACGGTCGTCGAGGTGATGCCGGAGGAGAACAAGGTGGTCATCGAATCCGGCCCCGGCACAGTGCTGACCGTCCACCGCCAGGCGATCGGCCAGATCGAGCAGCCCGTCGCGGACACCCCGCTGGACGACGAGCTGGGCGGCACGGAGGTCCCCGACGATCTCTCGTCCCTCACCCCCGTCGAGGAGGACCGGGCGGAGGCCGCCGAGGCCCCGGGCGGCGAGGCCGCTGAGGATGTCGTGGACGACGCCGCGGTCCAGGAGGACGCGGTCGAGAAGACGGACGAGACTCTGGACGAGGCCCAGGGCGAGGCAATCGACGACTCGGCCGAGACCGATGACGACTCGGACGACGAGACCCGGCAGAACCGCGGCTGACCGGTCCGGTCGGACCCCGACCGGCACTCCTCCCGCTCCCACCTCCCGAAAGCGATAACGTGGCCGCACCCTCCAACGAACCGCGCCCGGTACTGTCCTTCATCTGGCTGACCGTCGTCACGGTCGCACTCGTCGTCCTCGTGGGCGCCGGCGCGATCTGGTCGTCTGCGACCTGGGCGCCCAAGCTCGCCCTCGACCTCGAGGGTGGCACCTCGATCATCCTCGAGCCGCAGGTCGACGAGGAGACGACGATCTCCTCCGAGCAGCTGGAGCAGGCGGTCGCGATCATCCGCCAGCGCGTCGACGGCACGGGCGTGTCCGAAGCCGAGATCACGACGCAGGGCGACCGGAACATCATCGTGAATCTGCCGGGCAATCCGGACGAGGATACCCGCGAGCTGGTGCGGTCCTCCGCGCAGCTCGCCTTCCGGCGCGTCGCCTACCAGGGCGCCCCGCAGCCGGTCAGCGAAGACGGTGCTCCCACGGACGAGGCGACCGAGGACCCCACCGCGGATCTGAGCGACGAGGAGCGCGAGCGCCTCGAGGAGCTGCTGCGCGAGGATGCGGAGGACGCGCAGGGCGGCGGCACGGTCGCGCCGGACGAGTCGCAGCCGGCCGGGGAGGGGACGGAGCAGTCCGGCGAGACCGCTGAGCCGGGCGCGACGGATCAGCCCAGTGCGGGAGCGACGGACGAGTCGGCGCAGACCGTCCCGCGCTTCGACCCGATGACGGACATGTCGTGGGCCTCCGACGAGGTCATGAACGAGTTCGCGGAACTCGACTGCACGGACCCGGCCAATCGGACCGGCGGCGTGCAGGGCGATCCGGACGAGGTCGTCGTCTCGTGCGCGCAGGACGGATCGTCGAAGTTCATCCTGGGCCCGGTCGAACTGGACGGTTCGCACGTGTCTGACGCGGACTTCGGCTTCGAGACGACCTCGACGGGGACGCAGACCAACCGCGTCGCGGTCACGATCGAGTTCGACCAGGTGGGGCGCGACGTGTTCGGCCAGATCACCACCGCGATCACCGGCCAGCAGCAGCCGTACAACCAGTTCGCGATCGTGCTGGACGGCCTCGTGCTGTCCGCCCCCGCCTCGCAGACGCCCGTGACGGATGGCCGCGCGCAGATCACCGGTGACTTCAACCTGGAATCGGGCGAGACGCTCGCCAACCAGCTGCGCAACGGCGCACTGCCCATCAGCTTCCAGGTCCAGAGCGAGCAGCAGATCTCGCCCACCCTGGGCTCCGAGTACCTCGCGATGGGTGTCCTGGCCGGCCTCATCGGCCTGGGCCTGGTCGTCGTCTACTCGCTGGTCCAGTACCGGGTGCTGGGGACGGTGACCGTCTCGAGCCTGGCGGTCGCAGGTCTGCTCACCTATCTCCTCCTGCTCCTCGTGACCTGGAGATACGGGTACCGGCTCTCCCTCGCGGGCGTCGCGGGCCTCATCGTGGGCATCGGCGCGGCGGCGGACTCGTTCATCGTCTACTTCGAGCGCATCCGCGACGAGCTGCGCGGCGGCCGCAAGCTCACCTCCGCCGTCGAGATCGGCTGGGATCGCGCGAAGCGGACGATCTTCGCGTCGAAGGCGGTCAACCTGCTGGGCGCCGTCATCCTCTACATCCTCGCGGTGGGCAGCGTCCGCGGCTTCGCGTTCACGCTGGGCCTCACCGTCATCGTCGACCTCCTCGTCACGGTGCTCTTCACGCACCCGATGATGCAGCTCCTGGCCCGCACGCGGTTCTTCGGGGACGGCCATCCGATGTCCGGCATGGATCCCCGGCAGCTGGGAGTCACGGAGGCGACGTATCGGGGCGCGCTGGGCATCGATCTGGAGCGCGCGCGGCGCGATGGGACGAAGAAGGGCTCCTTCAAGGAGGCCAAGCGCCGGCAGAAGCAGGTGGATCGCCGTGAGGCGAGCCGCACCGGCCTCACCCTCGCCGAGCGCAAGGCCCAGGAGGCGCGCGAGGCGCAGGAATCCGACACCGACGCACAGGCGGGGGACAAGCGATGAAGAAGTTCCTGTCGTGGGGCAACGACCTCCACAGCGGTCGCACGTCGATCCCGTTCGTGGGGCGTGCCAAGCTGTGGCTCACGATCGCCGGCGTCGTCGGACTGCTGTGCGTCGCCGTACCGCTCATCTTCGGCTTCAACCTGGGCATCGCCTTCCGCGGCGGCTCCGAGTTCCAGGTCGCGCAGGTCGACGCCTCCCAGTCGCAGGCCGCGACGGACGCCGTCACGGACGCGGTGGGCGACGTGGGCACGTCGGTGGTCCCGACCTCGGACACGTCCGTGAGGATCACCACCGAGCAGCTGACGGATCCGCAGATGCAGGAGGTCCGCGACGCGCTCGTCGAGGTCTACGACGTGCAGACGGAGGACGTCACCTCGAACTTCGTGGGCCCCGCCTGGGGACAGGACGTCACGGACAAGATGCTGCGCGCGCTCGTGATCTTCGTGGGCCTCGCGATGATCTTCATGGCGATCTACTTCCGGACCTGGAAGATGTCGATCGCTGCGATCATCGGCCTCATCGCGGTCATGGTCGTGACGATCGGGATCTACTCCGCGACGGGCTTCGAGATCACCCCGGAGGCGATCATCGGATTCCTCACCGTCCTGAGCTTCTCCCTGTACGACACGGTCGTCGTGTTCGACAAGATCAGGGAGAACACGCAGGGCTACGAGGACAACGTCCACATGAAGTTCTCCGAGCTGGTGAACCTGGGCGTCAACCAGACGACCGTGCGCTCGATCAACACCTCCGTCATCGCGGTGCTGCCGATCGCGTCGATCCTCTTCATCGGCGTGGTCCTGCTGGGCGCGGGCACGCTCACGGACATCTCCCTGTCCCTCTTCATCGGCACGATCGTCGCCGCGCTGTCGACCCTGTTCGTCGCGTCGCCGCTCTACGCAGTGCTGCGGCGCCGCGAGGCCGCGGTGCGGAAGCAGGAGGCGGCCGTCGAGGAGCGCCGGCAGGAGAAGGGGCTGCCGGATCGGGCCCCGGTCCTGGGCGACGAGGTGCCCGTCAGCGCCGGACGGTGACACGCGGGCGCTGCACGCCCGTGCGCGGCGCCGCACCCCCACCGGCCGTACGATGGTCGTCACGGCGGTGACGGCGGTCGGTCGCCGCAGCGAGGGGAGGATCGTGTGACGCACGTGGACGAGAGCGCTGGCAACCGGCGCCGGGGTCTGGGCCGGCTGGCCTTCTGGACGGCGCGGGCCCAGCAGGACCCGGCGCGCCCGCGCGCACTGGGTCCCCTCCTGCAGGCGCTCGAGGTCAACCACCCGCGCAGCGACACCGGACTGGTACTGCGCGCCTACCGGGTCGCCGACCGGGCGCACACGGGCCAGACGCGCAAGAGCGGTGATCCCTACATCACGCATCCCGTCGCCGTCGCGACGATCCTCGCAGAGATCGGGATGACGCCCACGACGCTCGCCGCAGCGCTGCTGCACGACACCGTCGAGGACACGGACTACTCGCTCGGGCAGCTGCGCGAGGACTTCGGCGACGAGATCGCCGTCATGGTCGACGGCGTCACCAAGCTCGACAAGATCGAGTACGGTGCGGCCGCCCAGTCGGAGACCGTGCGGAAGATGATCGTCGCGATGAGCCGCGACATCCGCGTGCTCGTCATCAAACTGGCCGACCGCCTGCACAACGCGCGGACGTGGAAGTACGTGCCGGCCTCCTCCAGCGGCCGCAAGGCGAAGGAGACGCTCGAGATCTTCGCCCCGCTGGCGCACCGGCTGGGCATGAACACGATCAAGTGGGAGTTGGAGGACCTGTCGTTCCAGGTGCTCTACCCCAAGGTGTACGAGGAGATCGTGCGGCTCGTGGCGGAGCGGGCGCCGGAGCGCGAGAAGTTCCTGGGGACGGTGTCGAAGGAGCTGGGCGATGAGCTCGTGGCCTCCGGCATCGACGGGACGATCTCCGGCCGCCCCAAGCACTACTACTCGATCTACCAGAAGATGGTGGTGCGGGGCCACGAGTTCGCGGACATCTACGACCTCGTGGGCGTGCGCGTGCTGGTCGAGACGGTCCGCGAGTGCTACGCGGTCCTGGGCATCGTGCACGCGCGCTGGTCGCCCATCGCGGGACGGTTCAAGGACTACATCGCGATGCCCAAGTTCAACATGTACCAGAGCCTCCACACGACGGTCATCGGCCCGGACGGGCGACCCGTCGAGATCCAGGTGCGCACACGGGAGATGGACCGGCGGGCGGAGTACGGCGTCGCCGCGCACTGGAAGTACAAGGACCGCGGCGGCGTGTCCTCCGGCGGACGCACTGCGAAGGTGGGCGACACCGGCACCGTCGACGACGTCGCGTGGCTGCGACAGCTGCTGGACTGGCAGAAGGAGGTCTCCGACCCGGAGGAGTTCCTCGACAGCCTCCGCTACGAGGTGAACTCGCAGGAGGTCTACGCGTTCACGCCCAAGGGCGACATCATCGCACTGCCCGCGGGCTCCACCCCCGTCGACTTCGCCTACGCGGTGCACACGGAGGTGGGGCACCGGACGATGGGCGCCCGCGTCAACGGCCGCCTCGTGGCGCTCGAATCGGAGCTGTCCAACGGCGATGTCGTCGAGGTGTTCACGTCGAAGGACGAGTCCGCGGGTCCCAGCCGGGACTGGCTGGCCTTCGTCCGCTCGCCGCGCGCACGCAGCAAGATCCGCCAGTGGTTCAGCAAGGAGCGGCGCGAGGAGGCGATCGAGTCCGGGCGCGAGCAGCTGGCGCGGGCGATGCGCCGCCACTCGCTGTCCGCGGAGCGGCTCATGTCCGCCGAGGGTCTCCTGGCCGTCGCCGAGCAGATGCACCTGACGGATGTGTCCGCGGTGTACGCAGCGATCGGCAACGGCACGACCTCGGCCGCTCACGTCGTCGACCTGCTGGCGAAGGCGGTGGGCGAGGAGAAGGCCCCGGCGGTGCCGGTGGGCCCCACCAACCCCACGGGGCGCTCGAGCGGCCACCACTCGACCGCGGAGGGCGTGCGCGTCACGGGGGCGGACGGACTCCTCGTCAAGCTGGCGCGCTGCTGCACGCCCGTCCCGGGCGATCGGATCGTGGGATTCGTCACGCGCGGCGCCGGGGTGTCCGTGCACCGCGACGACTGCACGAACCTCGAGTCCATGCGCGCGGAGCCGGAGCGTTTCGTCGATGTCGAGTGGACGGGCAGTTCGCGCGGCCTCTACCTCGTCAACATCCAGGTCGAGGCACTGGATCGGGCGGGCCTGCTGTCGGACATCACCCGCGTGCTGTCGGAGCTGCACGTCAACATCCTGTCCGCCTCCGTCGCGACCTCCCGCGCCCGGGTGGCGCAGTCGCGGTTCGTGTTCGAGATGGGGGACGGGACGCACCTCGACAACGTGCTCGCGGCGGTCCGACGGGTGGAGGGCGTCTTCGACGTCTACCGCGTCACGGTGTGAGGGACGGGCTGGGCGCGCGGCCGATCGTCGCGAGCGCCAGAGCCCGGGTGCGCGCGGCGTAGGGGCGTCGCTCGACGCCGTCGAGCCACGCGAGGAAGGCCTGCCGGTCCGCGTGCGGGACGCGCGCGAAGGTGTGCTGACCCGTCGTGACCGGGTCCGAGGCCTGGAGCGCCGCGCGCAGCAGATCGTAGAGGGTCCGCTCCGGTGACGTGACGGTCTGCCCGTCGAACTCCACGCGCTCCGCCGGCAGGACATCGCGCTCGTAGACGGTCCAGGAGCCGCGGGCGGCGCGCATCCGCCTCCGCGAGAACGTGGTGTACTCCGTCAGCGCGGGAGCCCTGCCGGACGATGAGCCCCACCACACCCAGTGCGCGGATCGGTGGGACAGGGCGATGCGGGGCCGCGGGGCCGCACCCAGCGCGGCGCAGCGCAGGGCCGGATCCGCGATCGTGCCCGCCGCGACCCACACCTCGCGCGTGAGCCGCTGCAGGAGGCCGTCGTACTCGAGCCCCAGCAGATCCGTGAGGGGGAGCGGCCGGTGCAGCCGGATGAACCCAGACATGGACCCACTCTCACGCGACAGGGGCGGGCGTGCAACAGCACGCCCGCCCCTGTGGAGAACTGCGGGATCAGCCCAGATCGGCCGCTGTCGCCGCGATCTGGTCGTACCACGCGCGGCGTGCGCCCAGCGCCTCCTCGGCACGCGCGATCCGGTCTGCGTCGCCGCTGTCGCGGGCGGCTTCGAGGTCCGCTTCGAGCTCCGCGATCGCGTCCTCGAGCTGGGCGAGCATGCCCGAGGTGCGCGCACGGGTCTCCGGATTCGTGCGCTCCCACTCCGCCTGCTCGGCGTCCGCGAGGGCCTGCTCGACGGCGCGCAGTCCGCCCTCGATCCGGTTCAGATCGCCGCGCGGCACCTTGCCCGCGTCCTCCCAGCGGTCCTGGATGCCCCGCAGGGCGGTCTTCGCCGCCTGGATGTCCGTGATCGGCAGGAGCGCCTGCGCCTCCGCCAGGAGCTCCTCCTTGACCGTCAGGTTCCCGCGGTACTCCTCGTCGATGCGCGCGTTCGCCGCCGTCCGTGCGTCGAAGAAGACGTCCTGGGCGGCGCGGAAGCGCGCCCACAGGGCGTCGTCCTCCCTGCGCCCGGCGCGAGGTGCGGCCTTCCACTCGTCCATGAGATCGCGGTATTTCGACGCCGTCTCGCGCCACTCGGTGGAACCGGACAGCTCCTCCGCCCGCGCGATGAGCTTCTCCTTGAGCCGCCTGCCCTCCGCCGCACGCTCGTCCAGCTGCGCGAAGTGGGCCTTCCGCCCGCGGTCGAACGTGGAGCGCGCCTGCGAGAACCGGCCCCACAGCTCCTTGTCCTGCGCGGCCGGCAGGCGCGGGTAGGAGCTCTGGACGGACTTCCACTCGTCGAAGAGTGCGCGCATCCGGGCCGCGGAGTCCTTCCACTGCGTGCGCTGAGGATCCTGCGCGGCGACGGCCTCCGCCTCCTCCACGATGCGCGTCCGCTCCGCGCGGCCCTCCTCGAGCCGCTGGGACCGGCGGGCGCGCTCCTGCTGGGCCGCGGCCTCGGTCGCGTCCAGCACGGCCGACAGGCGGGCGTCCAGGGCGGCGAAGTCGCCCACGGCGGCCAGGCCGGGCAGCTCCTCGCGCTGGGACCGGGCGGACGCGCGGACCGCCTGGGCCTCCGCGCCCGCGGCCAGGCGCTGCTCCAGGAGCTCGACCTGCTCCTCGACGGCGACGAACCGGCCGGCGAAATAGCGGAGGGCCTCGTCCGCGGTCGCGTCCGGGTACTGGCCCACCTCGCGCTCACCCTCCGGCGTGACGGCGAAGACGCGCAGATCGTCGTCGACGCGTCCGTGCGCGGAGGCGGCGGCGATCGCCTGGTCCCGATCCGCCTGCGACCGCGCGGGAGCGGCCGGCGCGGCCACGGGCCGGGCGCCTGCGGGGCCGGGCATGGGCCGAGGCCGGGGGACGGGTGGCTGCTGCGGCGTGGGCTTCGTCATCGTGATCCTCAGGACGTCCCCCGGCCGGACGGCCGGAGGGTGCGGGCAGGGTGCCGCCGGGTGCGCCGGCGCTGACCCGACCAGCATATCCGTCGGAGTGCCGCGTGCAGGTGGAGGACTAGACTCGTCCGCATGGAGATCACCGGAGTCCGCGCCGCCCTGCTGGACGTCAACTGCTACGCGATCGCATCAGGCGACGGCGAGGCCGGGTCCGCCTGCCTGCTCATCGACGCCGGCCACGACTGCGCCGCCGATCTCGCTGACCTGCTCGACGAGCTGGGCTGGCGCCCGGAGGCGGTCCTGCTCACGCACGGGCACGCGGATCACGTGCTGGGACTGCCCGGGGTCCTGGCCCGCTTCGACGTGCCGGCCCACATCGGCGCGCCGGACGCACACCGGCTCGAGGATCCGGCGGCGGGCGTCTCGGGCGCGTTCTCGCAGATGCTCGCGCCGCTCACGGCCGACTGGACCCCACCCCCCGTCCGGACCGTGGACGACGGCGACGTGCTGCGGATCGCGGGTCTCACCATCACCGCGACGCTGGCCCCGGGGCACACGGAGGGCTCGATGCTCTACGAGATCGTCGACGACGCGCCCACCGCGGACGGCCCGCCGCTCGTGCTGGCCAGCGGTGACGTGCTGTTCGCCGGGAGCGTGGGCCGCACCGATCTGCCCGGCGGCGATCCGCAGGCGATGGAGGCCTCGCTCCGCGCGCTGCGGACGCGCCCCGACTCGCCGGTCCTGCCCGGGCACGGACCTGCGACCCGGCTGGCGCACGAACTGACGACCAACCCCTTCCTGTGACCGCTCCCGGTCGCTGACCACCGCCGCGCATCTCACCCGCACCGCCCCGACACACCCAGGAGTCCCCATGGCACGCGCCGCCAAGCTGTCCGGCTTTCCCGAATGGCTGCCCGCCGACCGCATCGTCGAGGAGCGGGTCATCGACCTGCTCAAGCACGTCTTCGAGCTGCACGGCTTCGCCGCCCTCCACACGCGGGCGATGGAGCCGATCAGCAGCCTCGCGAAGGACGGCGAGATCGACAAGGAGGTCTTCGCCGTGTCGCGCCTGCACGGCGAGGGCGGTGAGTCGCGGAACCCGCTGGGACTCCACTTCGACCTGACCGTGCCCTTCGCCCGCTACGTCGTCGAGCACGCCGGGCACCTGGCCTTCCCCTTCAAGCGCTACCAGATCCAGCCGGTGTGGCGGGGGGAGCGTCCCCAGGACGGCCGCTTCCGCGAGTTCATCCAGGCGGACATCGACGTCGTGGGCGAGGACGTCCTCCCGGACCACTACGAGGTCGAGGTGCCGCTCGTCATGGCCGAGGCCTTCCGGGCCCTGAGTGAGCTGGGCGTGCCGCCCGTGCGGATCCTCGCGAACGACCGTCGCCTCATCGAGGGCTTCGCCCGCGGTGCCGGCCTGGACGACGTCCCCGCGGTCCTGCGCAGCATCGACAAGCTCGACAAGATCGGGGAGGAGGCCGTCGCCCGGCTGCTCGCGGAGGAGGCGGGGGCGGACACGCGTCAGCAGGAGCTGTGCCTCGCGCTGGCCCGCATCGAGAGCCCGGACGCGGGCTTCGCGGACGCCGTCGTGGACCTGGGCGTGAGCCACCCGCTGCTGGATGAGGGTCTTGCGGCGCTCACCCGCCTGCTCGAGACCGCCCACACGCGCGCGCCCGGCACCGTGTGGGCCCAGCTCAAGATCGCCCGCGGCCTCGACTACTACACGGGGGCCGTCTACGAGACGCAGCTGCAGGGGCACGAGGACCTGGGCTCCGTCGCCTCCGGCGGGCGCTACGACGCGCTGGCCACGAGCGGGAAGCGCACCTACCCCGGGGTCGGGATGTCCGTGGGCGTGTCCCGCCTCATGTCCCGCCTCGTGGGCGCGCAGCGCATGGTGCAGGCGACCCGCGACGTCCCCACCGCGGTGCTCGTGTCCGTGTCGGACGAGGCCCACCGCGGCGACTCCGACCGGGTCGCCGCGACCCTGCGGCACCGCGGCATCCCCGCGGACGTCGCACCCGCCGCGGCGAAGTTCGGCAAGCAGATCCGTTTCGCCGACCGCCGCGGCATCCCGTTCGTGTGGTTCGTCGACGGTGAGTCCGGGCACGAGGTCAAGGACATCCGCTCCGGGCACCAGGAGCCGGCCGACGCGTCCGTGTGGACGCCGCCGGAAGAGGACCTCTGGCCGCGCGTCGAGCGCGTCGCGGGGGAGTGAGGCGCGGGGGAGTGGGTCGCAGGGTCCTCAGCGGCGCGGGCGCCGCTGAGGCCTGCGCTCGGCCGGGTCCGGGGCGAGCGAGCCGTCCGGGGCGATGTGCTCGAAGATCTCCTCGACCATCGTGACGACGTGGGGGTCGTCGACGGTGTAGATGATGCGCCGTCCCTCCCGCCGCGAGCTCACGAGGCCCGCCAGCCGCAGCTTCGCGAGGTGCTGCGAGACGGCCTGGACGCTCGCCTCCGAGAGGTCCGCGAGCGATGTGACGTCGTGCTCCGCGTCCACGAGGATCCGCACGATGAGCAGGCGGGTCGACGAGGACAGCATCCGGAACGTCTCCGCGGCGACCTCCACCTGCGCGGAGGTGGGCAGTGCCTCGCGCCCCGCGTCCCCTGAGTGCTCCGTCATGCCCGCATCCCGCCTCTCGTTCCCGTGTCCTCCACTGCGTCTATCATGGACGTGTTTCGCCCTCAGCACCTATCCCAGGAGTCCTCTTCGTGTTACGCACCCACTCAGCCGGCGCCCTGCGCGCCGCGCACGCCGGAACCGCCGTCACCCTCGCGGGGTGGGTCGACCGGCGCCGTGACCACGGCGGAGTCGCGTTCATCGACCTCAGGGACGCCACGGGCATCGTCCAGGTCGTCGTGCGCGAGCAGGTCGCGGACCAGCTGCGCAACGAGACGGTCGTGTCCGTGACCGGCACCGTGTCCGTGCGCCCAGAGGGCAACGCGAACCCCGGGCTGCCCACCGGCGAGGTCGAGGTCGTCGACACGGACGTGACGATCCTGTCCCAGGCGTCCGCCCTGCCCTTCCAGGTCTCCGATCACGCAGAGGACTCCGGGCAGGTGGGCGAGGAGACCCGCCTGCGCTACCGGTACCTCGACCTGCGCCGGTCCGGCCCCGCCTCGACGATGCGGCTGCGCTCGGCGGTCAACCGGGCCGCCCGGCGGGTCCTCGAGGAGAACGAGTTCGTCGAGGTGGAGACGCCCACCCTCACCCGGTCGACGCCGGAGGGCGCCCGCGACTTCCTCGTGCCCGCGCGCCTGCGCCCGGGCTCGTGGTACGCGCTGCCGCAGTCCCCGCAGCTGTTCAAGCAGCTGCTGCAGGTGGGCGGGATCGAGAAGTACTACCAGATCGCCCGCTGCTACCGCGACGAGGACTTCCGCGCGGACCGGCAGCCGGAGTTCACCCAGCTGGACATCGAGGCCTCCTTCGTCGAGCAGGACGACATCATCGCGCTGGCGGAGCAGATCCTCGCCGCGCTGTGGAAGCTCATCGACGTCGACATCCCCGGCCCCATCCGCCGGATGACCTACCGCGAGGCGATGGCCCGGTACGGCTCGGACAAGCCGGACCTGCGCTTCGACCTCGAGCTGGTCGAGCTCACGGAGTACTTCCGCGAGACGCCGTTCCGCGTCTTCCGCGCCCCCTACGTGGGCGCGGTCGTCTACCCGGGCGGTGCGAAGCTGCCCCGGCGCCAGCTGGACGGCTGGCAGGAGTGGGCGAAGCAGCGCGGCGCGAAGGGGCTCGCGTACGTGCTGGTCCAGCCGGACGGCGAGCTGACCGGTCCGGTCGCGAAGAACCTGTCGGAGGAGGAGCGCGCGGGCCTGCTCGAGGCGACCGGCGCCGCCCACGGCGATGCGATCTTCTTCGCGGCGGACACGACGTCCGCGGCCCGGGCCCTGCTGGGCGCGGCCCGCAAGGAGATCGCGGTGCGCGAGGGCCTCCTGGACGAATCCGAGTGGTCGTTCGTCTGGATCGTCGACGCCCCGATGTTCGAGCCCGCGGCGGACGCGCAGGCCGCCGGCGACGTGGCGGTGGGCGCCGGTGCGTGGACCGCGGTCCACCACGCCTTCACCTCGCCCAAGCCGGAGTTCCTCGACACGTTCGACCAGGATCCGGGCGAGGCGCTCGCGTACGCGTACGACATCGTGTGCAACGGCAACGAGATCGGCGGCGGCTCGATCCGCATCCACTCGCGCGAGGTCCAGGAGCGCGTCTTCGGCGTCATGGGCATCACGGAGGAGGAGGCGCAGGAGAAGTTCGGCTTCCTGCTCGAGGCGTTCAAGTTCGGCGCGCCGCCCCACGGCGGCATCGCGTTCGGCTGGGACCGGATCGTCGCGCTGCTGGCCGGCGCGGACTCGATCCGGGACGTCATCGCCTTCCCCAAGTCCGGCGGCGGCTACGACCCGCTCACGGACGCGCCCGCGCCCATCACGGAGGCGCAGCGGAAGGAAGCGGGCGTCGACCACGTGGCCCAGGACGAGGACGCGCAGGAGGAGGTCTCCTCCTGACGGCGGACCTCTTCTCCGACGCACCGGAGGCGAGCGGGGCGCTCGACCCGCTCGCCGTCCGCATGCGTCCCCGTTCGCTCGACGAGGTGCTGGGCCAGGACCACCTCACCTTCCCCGGCTCGCCGCTGCGGCAGCTGGTCGAGGCCCGCGCGGACGCGCGGACCGGACCGTCATCCGTCATGCTGTGGGGCCCGCCCGGCGTGGGCAAGACGACGCTGGCGCACGTCATCTCCCACGCGGAGGGGCGCAGCTTCGTCGAGCTGTCCGCGATCACGGCCGGCGTGCGCGACGTCCGGCAGGTCGTCGAGACCGCGCGGACCGAGCGCGAGATGAACGGGCGCACCACCGTCCTGTTCCTCGACGAGATCCACCGGTTCACGAAGGCGCAGCAGGACGCCCTCCTCCCGGCCGTGGAGAACCGGCTGGTCGTCCTCGTCGCCGCGACGACGGAGAACCCCAGCTTCTCCGTCATCGCCCCTCTGCTGTCGCGTTCGCTGCTGCTGACGCTCAAGCCGCTCACGGACGAGGCGATCAGGGGACTGCTGGACCGCGCCGTCACGGATCCGCGCGGGCTGGCCGGCGAGTTCGCGCTCACCGACGACGCCCGCGCGATGATCGTCCGCGTCGCCGGTGCGGACGCGCGTCGCTCGCTCACCGTCCTCGAAGCGGCCGCCGGGATCGCGCGCGCCCGCCGCGAGACCGACAGGGACGAGGATGCAGACCGGGAGGGCGCGACAGACCCGGGGACGGGTCCGGTCGAGGTGACGGAGGACGACGTCGCCGAGGCCAGCGCGGAGGCGGTGCTGCGCTACGACCGCGACGGGGACCAGCACTACGACGTGATCTCCGCCTTCATCAAGTCGATCCGCGGCTCGGACCCGGACGCCGCGCTCCACTACCTGGCGCGCATGATCGTCGCGGGCGAGGACCCGCGGTTCATCTGCCGCCGCATCGTCATCTCCGCCGCCGAGGACATCGGACTGGCCGACCCGCAGGCCCTCACCATCGCGGTGTCCGCCCACCAGGCCGTCGAGCGGATCGGGATGCCCGAGGGGCGGATCCCCCTGGCCGAGGCGGTCGTCTACCTCGCGACCGCCCCCAAGTCCCCGGCCTCCTACCGCGCCCTCGACGAGGCGATCGCGGATGTGAAGGCGGGCCGTGCCGGGCAGGTCCCCCTGCACCTGCGGGACGCGCACTACCCGGGTGCCAAGGGCCTCGGGCACGGGGAGGGGTACCGGTACTCCCACGACTGGCCCTACGGGGTGTCGCCCCAGGAGTACCTGCCGGACACCCTCACCGGGACCACGTACTACCGGCCCACCGCCAACGGGGCGGAGTCGCGCATGGCCGACCGGCTGGACGCGCTCGCGGCGCTGCGCCGGGGCGAGCAGGCGTGATAGAGTTGTCAGTCGCTGTGCCTCGTCCAGAGGCGGTCGGGCGGAATCGGACTCGCGATCCCGCCCCTCTTTCCCGTTCGGAGGGAAACAGCTGTCCGATCCACCGGCGAGTAGACCGGTCCGGACGCACCTCATGAAGAAAGGCACCACCATGACTGCACCCGCACGTCATCGTCGCCAGGTGCGCCTCTCGCGCGCACTGGGCATCCCGCTGACGCCCAAGGCGGAGAAGTACTTCGAGCGCCGCCCGTACCCGCCCGGCGAGCACGGCCGCGCCCGCCGGCGCAACGACTCGGACTACTCGGTCCGACTCAAGGAGAAGCAGCGTCTCCGCGCGCAGTACGGCATCCGCGAGGCGCAGATGCTCGCGACCTACAAGGAGGCCAAGCGCCTCCCGGGTCTGACGGGTGAGAACATCGTCGAGCTCCTGGAGATGCGTCTCGACGCCCTCGTCCTGCGCTCCGGCTTCGCCCGCACGATCGCGCAGGCGCGCCAGATCGTCGTCCACCGCCACATCATGGTCGACGGCCAGCTGGTCGACCGCCCCTCGTTCCGCGTCAAGGAGGGGCAGATGATCCACGTGAAGCCCCGCTCCACGACCCGCGACCCCTTCCAGGTCGCCGCGGCCGGTGCGCACCGCGATGTGCTGCCGACCCTGCCCGGCTACCTCAAGGTCGATCTCGAGGCCCTGCAGGCGACGCTGCTGCGCCGCCCCAAGCGCTCCGAGGTCCCGGTGACCGCTGACGTCCAGCTGGTCGTCGAGCACTACTCGCGCTGATCGGTCCGTCCGGGCCACCGGTCCCCAGGGACCCCGCGCGCACGGGCCGTCGCACACCCCACCGGGTCGTGCGGCGGCCCGCCGCCATTCATGTCTCCACTATGCTGTGAGGCGGTCCGTCGAGCAGACGCCGTCCGCCGCACGAAAGGATGTCACCCGGATGAGGACAGCAGAGATCAGGGAGCGCTGGCTTCGGTTCTTCGAGGAGAACGGCCACACCGTGGTCCCGTCGGCGTCGGTCATCAGCTCCGACCCGTCGATCCTGTTCAACATCGCGGGGATGGTGCAGTTCATCCCGTTCCTCACGGGGCGGGAACCCGCACCCTTCCCGCGCGCCACGAGCGTCCAGAAGTGCGTGCGCACGCAGGACATCGAAGAGGTGGGCAAGACGACCCGCCACGGCACGTTCTTCCAGATGAACGGCAACTTCTCCTTCGGCGACTACTTCAAGGCGGACGCGATCCGCTTCGCGTGGCAGCTGCTGACCCGGCCCGAGGACCAGGGCGGGCTGGGCTTCGACCCCGACCTGCTCTGGGCGACGGTCCACCGCGAGGACGCGGAGACGGTCGACCTGTGGCTCGAGGAGACGTCGATCCCGCGTGAGCGCATCCAGTTCCGCGGCAGCGAGGACAACTTCTGGCACACGGGCCAGCCCGGACCCGGGGGCTACTGCTCGGAGATCTACTACGACCGCGGCCCCGCCTACGGGGCCGAGGGCGGTCCGGAGGCGGACGAGGACCGGTACATCGAGATCTGGAACCTCGTCTTCATGGAGTTCGAGCTCTCCGCTGTGCGGTCGAAGACGGACTTCGACATCGCGGGCGACCTGCCCGCGAAGAACATCGACACCGGCATGGGCCTCGAGCGCGTCGCGTTCCTCAAGCAGGGCGTCGAGAACATGTACGAGATCGACGAGGTGTACCCCGTCATCGACGAGGCCGCACGGCTGTCCGGCCGCGCGTACGGGGACCGCGAGGAGGACGACGTCCGCATGCGCGTCGTCGCGGACCACGTCCGCTCCGCGCTCGTCATCATCGGCGACGGAGTGCGCCCCGGGAACGAGGGCCGCGGGTACATCCTGCGCCGCCTGCTGCGCCGCGCCGTGCGCGCGATGCGACTGCTGGGGGTCACCGAGCCGGTCCTGCCGCACCTGCTGCCCCGGTCCATGGACGTCATGCGGGCGTCCTACCCGGAGCTCGAGACGGACTTCGACCGGATCTCGCGCATCGCCTACGCGGAGGAGACTGCGTTCCTCCGCACCCTCGAATCCGGCACCGCACTGCTGACCGGCGCCGTCGACCGGGTGGGGGCCGGCGGTGCGCTGTCCGGCGACATCGCCTTCGCGCTGCACGACACGCACGGCTTCCCCATCGACCTCACCCTCGAGATGGCGGCGGAGCACGGCGTCCGCGTCGACGAGGAGGGCTTCCGCACGCTCATGCAGGAGCAGCGCGACCGCGCCCGCGCGGACGCCCGCGCGAAGAAGGGCGGCGGGGCGGACCTGAGCGCCTACTCGCAGCTGCTGGAGGAGGGCTCGACGGAGTTCGTGGGCTACGACGTGCTGACGGCGGACTCCCGGATCCGCGGCCTCGTGGCCGACGGGCGGTCCGTCGAGGTCGCGCAGCCGGGCGACACCGTCGACCTCGTCCTGGACGTCACCCCGTTCTACGCGGAGTCCGGCGGACAGCGCGCGGACCGCGGTCTCATCCGCGGCGACGGCTTCACCGCCCGGGTCCTCGACGTCCAGGCCCCCGTCAAGGGACTGCCGGCCCACCGGATCGAGGTCGTCGAGGGCTCGCTCGCCACGGGTGCGGACGTGTCCGCGGAGGTCGACCGCGCGCACCGGTTCGCCGCCGCACAGGCGCACTCCGCGACCCACCTCGTCCACTCCGCGCTGCGGACCGTCCTGGGCCCGCACGCGGTGCAGGCCGGATCCCTCAACCAGCCCGGCTACATGCGGTTCGACTACGCGTTCCCGGAAGCGCTGAGCCCCGCCCTGCGCGAGGAGATCGAGGACGCGGCGAACATCGCCGTGCGCGACGACTTCGAAGTGAGCTACGAGTACCTGCCGCTCGAGGAGGCGAAGCGGTCCGGTGCGCTCGCGCTGTTCGGCGAGAAGTACCCGTCCGTCGTGCGCGTGGTCGACATCGGCGGCCCGTTCTCCCGCGAGCTGTGCGGCGGCACCCACATCGGTCGCACCGCGCAGGTGGGCCCCATCTCCGTCCTGTCCGAGGCGTCCATCGGCTCCGGCACCCGCCGCATCGAGGCCTCCGTGGGACTCGAGGCGTTCCGCGGGCTGGCGAAGGAGCGGACGATCCTCCAGTCGCTGTCGGAGATGCTCAAGGTGCCCGGTGCGGACGTCCCGGGCCGGGTCGCGGGGCTGCTGGACCGCCTCAAGGAGGCGGAGCGGACCATCGCGGACCTGGCGCGTGAGCGCGTGCTCGCCGCCGCCGCGGACGCCGTGGCGCAGGCGCGCGACGTGGCCGGGGTGCGCTACTCCGCCACGCAGCTGGGCGAGGTCACGGACGCGGGCGACGTGCGCAGCTTCGTGACGGACGTGCGGAACCGGATCGACGCGGACGCGGTCGTCGTCGCCGCGATCGGCACGGTCTCCGGCCGGCCCAGCGTCGTCATCGCGGCGGACGAGGGCGCCCAGGCGCGCGGACTGCGCGCGGGCGACCTCGTCAAGACCGCGTGCGCCCAGCTGGGCGGGGGCGGCGGCGGCAAGCCGGACCTCGCGCAGGGCGGCGGCCAGGACGCCGGCAGGAGTGCGGCGGCGCTCGACGCGGTCGCGACTGCGATCGCCGGGTCATGAGCGGATTCCGCCGGGGTCGGCGGCTCGCCCTCGACGTAGGCAGCGTCCGCGTGGGTGCGGCGGTCTGCGATCCCGACGGAATCCTCGCGACCCCGCTCGACCACGTGCGCCGCGACGACGACGCGCAGGCACTCACCCGCGTGCACGACCTCGTCGAGGAGCACGGCGCGATCGAGGTCGTGGCGGGGCGGCCTCGGTCGCTGGACGGGGCCGACCACGGCGCCGTCGACGCGGCTCTCGCGTTCCTGCGCGAGCTGGCGACGCGCATCGCCGTGCCCATCCGGCTCGTCGACGAGCGCTTCACGACGGTGCAGGCGCACAGCGTCCTGCAGAGCGCCGGGAAGAACTCGAAGCAGCGCCGGGACCGCGTCGACTCCGTCGCGGCGGTCCTCATCCTGCAGACCGCGCTGGATCTGGAGAAGAGCAGCGGCACCCCCGCTGGAACCATCCTCGACCGGGAGGACTGAGCAGACATGGACCAGAACGACCCGATCGATCCGATCGAGGAGGCCGCCCCGCTCTCCCGCGCCGAGCAGCGTGCGCAGAGCCGGCGGCGGATGATGCGCCGGCGCCGGACGACGACGATCGTCGTGGCCGCCCTGCTGGTGCTGGGCATCGGCGGCGTCGTCGCGGTGTCCGTCACCGGCGGCATCGTGCAGGAGGTGCTGGGCCGCAGCGACGACTACGAGGGGGAGGGCACGGAGCCGGTCAGCGTCGAGGTGCTGCCCGGGACCTCGGTCACGCAGATCGCGAACCAGCTGGTCGAGGAGGACGTCATCAAGTCCTCCCGGCCGTTCATCGACGAGGTCGAGCGGCGCGAGGTGTCCCTGCAGGCGCAGACGTACAGCATGCGCAAGCAGATGAGCTCCGCCGCGGCGGTCGAGGCGATGGTGAATCCGGAGGCGGCTCCCCAGGTCGTCATCCCGGAGGGGTTCGCGCTGCCGCAGATCCAGGCGCGCATGATCGAGTCCGGGATGGCGGAGGACGAGGTGACGGCCGCGATCGAGGACCGGACCCCGCAGGACTACGACCTCGACATCGACGCCCCCAGCCTCGAGGGATACCTCTTCCCGGCCACATACGATCTGCAGCCGGGCACCACCGCCGAGGCCGTGGTCCAGCAGATGGTCGATCGCACCGCCCACGAACTGGCCGATGCCGGCATCGAGGACGCCGAGGCGAACGAGATCCTCACCCTCGCGAGCCTCGTCGAGATCGAGTCGCCCGCGGATCCGGAGGTCCGCCGGCAGGTGGCGCGCGTGTTCCTCAACCGCACCGGGGACGACTCGCAGACGAACGGCCTGCTGCAGTCGGACGCGACGATCGCGTACATCCACGGGGCCCGTGACGACCTCACGACGACGGCGGAGGAGCGCGCGGACGACAATCCGTACAACACGTACATGCACGAGGGCCTGCCGCCGGGACCCATCAACTCGCCGGGGCGCAGCGCGGTCGATGCGGCGATGGACCCGGCCGAGGGCGACTGGCAGTTCTTCGTGGCCGTCGATCCGGACACGGGTGAGACGCGGTTCGCGGAGACCTACGACGAGCACCTGGAGAACGTCGAGGAGTACCGGGCGTGGCTGCGCGAACGCAGCGGGGGTTCCGGCGATGGCTGAGTCGCCCGCCCGTTTCGCCGTCCTGGGCTCACCGATCGCGCACTCCCTCTCCCCGGCCCTGCACCGCGCGGCGGCCCGCGCGCTGGGGCTCGAGGGCTTCTCCTACGACCGGTTCGAGGTGCGCGAGGAGCAGCTCGAGACGTTCCTGGCGGACCGCCCGGACCTGGTGGGGCTTTCCCTCACGATGCCGCTCAAGCACCGGCTCCTCGACCTGGCCCGCGGCAACGGGTGGGACCTGGACGCGGACGCCATCGCGACGGGTGCGGGCAATACGCTGCTGCGGCCGGAGACCGGTGGCGGCGCGGTGCTCAATACGGACGTCGACGGAATCGTCGCCGCGGTCCACGAGGGGCTGGCGCGCGCGGGAGCGGAAGCCGCGCCGTGGACGGACGAGGCGGACGTGCTGGGCGCCGGCGCCACCGCGGCCTC
>NZ_HE978600.1:35101-273976 GCF_000285835.1 Brevibacterium senegalense | reverse complement strand
CTGGCGGCCGCCGCGCGGCTGGGCGTCGTGCGGGTGCGCCTCTTCGTGCGCGACCGCACGCGGGCCGGTGCCGCCCGTGCCGTCGCCCAGGCTCTGGGCCTCGAGGCGATCGTCGCGGACCTGCCGGACTGGGTGCCGGGGGAGCGGGGCCTCACCCTGTCGACCCTGCCCGCCGGTGCGCTCGACGCCGCCCGGGTCGCGTTGCCCGCCCGCATCGACGCGCTCGTCCACGACGCCGCGTACGCGGCGGAGTCCGCGCCGCTGCAGCGGGCGCTCACCGACCGCGGTGCCCTCGTCGTGGCCGGGGGCCGCATGCTGCTGCACCAGGCCGTCGCCCAGCACGTCCGCTTCGCAGTCCTGGCCGGCCACGACCCCGCCCGTGCGGACGCGGCCCGGTCCACGATCCTCGCCGCGATGGACGCAGCCCTCCGGACCGCCTGATGGCCGGCGTCGCGACGGTCACCGCGGTGCTCGTCGCGGTGCTCACCGCCGTGCTCGCCCAGCGACTCCTGCCCGCCCTCGTCGCGGACGAGGCGGGGATGCGCCTCCTGCGGCCCGTCCGCCGCTCGCTGGCACGTGATCGGTGGGGTGCCGCGGTGCTGGTCCTGGGCGCCGCCGTCCCGGCCGCGTGCGCATCCCTCGTCGTGCCGGCGGGTGGGACCGTGCCGACCGTCCTGCTGGCGGTGGGCTGGGGCGCTGCGGCCGGTGCGACCCCGCTGCTGGTCGTCGTCGACCGGCGGATCCGCCGCCTGCCGGACCGGATCGTCCTGCCGCTCATCGGACTGACCGCCCTCCTGTGGCTCACCGTCCGGATCCTCGCTCCCGAGGCCCCCGCCGGGTGGTCGACGGGCGTGGCCCTGCTGCTGGGGCCCGTCTGCGGAGCGGTCCTCCTGCTCCTGTCGCTGGCGGGCGGACGCGGCCGCCACCTGGCGATCGGGCTGGGCGATGTCAAACTGGCCGTCCTGCTGGGGCTGCTGGCGGGCCTGGGCGGCGGGGGCGCCGTCCTTGTCGCGTTCGTCATCTCCCAGGTGTCTGCGCTCGTGGAGGCCCTCTGGCGCGTCGTTGTGCGGCGGGAGGGCCTGCGGACCCGCCTGGCACTGGGTCCCCACCTCCTCCTCGGCATGTGGACCGGGCCCGTGCTCGTGGCGGCGCTTGGGTAGACTCCTGAGAATGTTGCGTTGGCTTACAGCAGGCGAGTCCCACGGTGAGGCGCTCGTCGGAATCCTCGAGGGCGTCCCCGCCCATGTCCCCCTCACGCGCGACGACGTGTCCGCCGCGCTGGCCCGTCGTCGGCTGGGCTACGGGCGCGGCGCCCGCATGAAGTTCGAGGAGGACGAGATCCGCTTCCTGGGCGGCGTCCGTCACGGCCGCACACTGGGCGGCCCCGTCGCGATCGAGGTGGGGAACACGGAGTGGCCCAAGTGGGACCGCGTCATGAGCCCGGATCCCGTCGACCCCGCAGAGCTCGAGGGCATGGCCCGCGCCGCGAAGCTCACCCGGCCCCGCCCGGGCCACGCGGACTTCGTGGGCATGCAGAAGTACGACTTCGACGAGTCCCGGCCTGTGCTGGAGCGGGCCTCGGCCCGTGAGACCGCGACGCGCGTGGCACTGGGCACGGTCGCGCAGCGGCTGCTGGCCGAGCTGGGCATCCGACTCGTCTCGCACACGACCGCGATCGGTCCCGTGACCGGTGAGCGGGACGCGCCCCTGCCGGGGCCGGACGACGTGGCCGCCCTCGACGCGGACCCGATGCGCTGCTTCGACCCGCAGCTGTCGGAGCGCATGGTCGCGGAGGTGGACGACGCCCGCCGCGCGGGTGACACCCTGGGCGGCGTCGTCGAGGTCATCGCGTGGGGAATGCCCCCGGGCGTGGGCTCGTTCGTCCACGGCGACCGGCGCCTGGACTCCCGGCTGGCCGGTGCCCTCATGGGCATCCAGGCGATCAAGGGCGTCGAGGTGGGCGACGGCTTCGAGACGACCCGCCGGCGCGGCTCGCAGGCGCATGACGAGATGCTCCCGGCCGACGGCGGCATCCAGCGCGTCTCCGACCGTTCGGGCGGCATCGAGGGCGGCATGTCGACCGGAGGGCCCCTGCGGGTGCGCGCCGGCATGAAGCCCATCGCGACCGTGCCGCGGGCGCTGCGGACGGTCGACGTCGCGACGGGGGAGGCCGCGACGGCCAACCACCAGCGCTCGGACGTCTGCGCGGTGCCCGCCGCGGGCGTCGTCGCAGAGGCGATGGTCGCGCTCGTGCTCGCACAGGCCGTGCTGGAGAAGTTCGGCGGCGACTCCGTCGCCGAGGTGCAGCGGAACATCCGCACGTACCTCGAGGCGCTGCCGCTGCGCGCGGAGTGAGATGGCGGCCGTGAATCCGGGGGAGGAACACCCGCTGCCCCGGCCGGTGCCGCCGCTGGACCCGGCACCGGCGGCGGGGGCCCGCATCGTGCTCATCGGCCCCCCGGCGGCCGGGAAGTCGACGATCGGACGGCTGCTGGCCGTCCGCCTGGGACTGCCGCTCTACGACACGGACGCACTCATCGTCGCGGCGCACGGACCGATCCCGGAGATCTTCGCGAGCCGGGGCGAGGCCCGGTTCCGCTCGATCGAGCGCGAGGTGGTGCGGAAGACGCTGCGGCGGCTGCTCGACGAGCCGGCGGTCGTGTCGCTGGGCGGAGGTGCGATCCTCAACAGCGGAACCCGCGCGCAGCTGCGGCACCCGGCCCTCAAGGTCGTGGGCATCGACATCGATGCGGACACGGCGGCGACCCGCCTGCGGGGCTCGTCGCGGCCCCTGCTGGCCGGCGACGAGGATCCCGTCGCCCGGTGGCAGCAGCTGGTCGACGAGCGGCGGCCGCTCTACGACGGTGCCTCGACGATCACGGTCATGGCGGCCCACGGACCCCCGTCCACGGTCGTCAACCGCATCGTCGACCAGCTCACCGGATTGCAGCGCGCGGAGGAGTACGCGCGCTATCAGGACATCCCCTCGAAGGAGGGGCGGGACGACGACCCCGCGGGGGTCGAACGGAGGACGGACGCATGACGGAACGGACCGAACTGGAGATCACGGGCGAGACCCCCACGACCGTCCTCGTGGGCTCCGGCCTGCTGGGCGAGCTGCCGGCGCTGCTGGGCGGCCGCGTCCGTCGGGTGCTGGTCATCCACCCCCGCGCGCTGCGCAACACGGGCGAGGGCGTGCGGGAGGAGCTGGCCGCCGCCGGCTTCGAGGCCGTGAGCGCGGAGATCCCGGACGCGGAGGAGGCCAAGCACCTGCAGGTGGCCGGGTTCTGCTGGCAGATCCTGGGTCAGTCGGACTTCACCCGCACGGACGCGATCGTGAACGTGGGCGGCGGCGCGGTCACGGACGTGGGCGGCTTCGTCGCGGCCACCTGGCTGCGGGGGATCCGCTACATCAACATCCCCACGACGGTGCTGGGCATGATCGACGCGGCGGTGGGCGGCAAGACCGCGATCAACACGTCGGAGGGCAAGAACCTCGTGGGCGCGTTCCACGCGCCGGCGGGCGTCCTCATCGACACGCAGACGCTCACGACGCTGCCGGACAACGAGCTCTTCACAGGACTGGCGGAGGCGGCCAAATGCGGTTTCATCGCGGACCCGGCGATCCTCGACCTCATCGAGGAGCACCCCCGCGAGGAGCTGGCCCGGCACGACTCACCGGTGCTGCGGGAGATCATCGAGCGGTCCGTCCGGGTCAAGGCGGACATCGTTTCGTCGGACTTCCGCGAGTCCGGCACGCGCGAGTTCCTCAACTACGGCCACACGCTGGCCCACGCGATCGAGCGCCAGGAGCGCTACCAGTGGCGCCACGGGGCTGCGGTGGCGGTGGGCATGGTGTTCGCCGGCGAGCTCTCGACCCTGCTGCGCAGCCTGGACCCGGCGGTCGTCGACCGGATGCGGTCGATCCTCGCGAAGCTGGGTCTGCCCGTGGGCTACCGCGGCGACCGGTGGCCGCAGCTGCTCGAGACGATGCGGCGGGACAAGAAGGCCCGCGGCACGATCCTGCGCTTCGTCCTGCTGGACGCGGTGGGCAGCCCCGTCGTGACGGAGGTCCCCGACGACGCGATCCTGTTCTCCGCCTACCAGGAGATCGGAGAGCAGTCGCCCACGACCCGATTGGGACCCGTCTCGCTCTGAGAAGTCGTGGGGGCGGAGGCACTCTGCGGGCGCGCGGGGGACCCCCGCGGTCTTGCTAGACTCGACCCGCGCATGCGCACGCACTGCACTCGACAGAAGGACACGATCTGTGGCAACGACCAACGACCTGAAGAACGGCCTGGTGCTGAACCTCGAGGGACAGCTCTGGCAGGTGCAGGAGTTCCTGCACGTCAAGCCGGGCAAGGGACCCGCGTTCGTGCGCACGAAGCTCAAGAACGTCCTGAGCGGCAAGATCATCGACAAGACGTTCAACGCCGGCACGAAGGTCGAGACCGCGACGGTCGACCGCCGCGACATGCAGTACCTCTACCACGACGGCACCGACTACGTCTTCATGGACCAGGAGGACTACGAGCAGGTGCCGCTGTCCGAGGACCTCGTGGGCGACGCCGCGAACTACCTGCTGGAGAACCAGGTGGCGCAGGTCGCCTTCCACGAGGGCACCCCCCTGTCCGTCGAGCTGCCGGCCGCCGTCGAGCTCACGATCACGCACACGGAGCCGGGCCTGCAGGGCGACCGCTCGTCCGGCGGCACGAAGCCCGCGACGGTCGAGACCGGTCTGGAGATCCAGGTCCCGCTGTTCCTCGACGAGGGCGTCAAGGTCCGCGTCGACACCCGCAGCGGGGACTACCTGGGCCGCGTCAAGGAGTGAGTGCGCGCACGCGCGCCCGTCGCCGGGCGCTGGAGCTCCTCTTCGAATCCGAGGCGCGGGGTATCGACATCTCCGTGCTCGTCCCGCTGCGCTCGTCGGATCCGGACTACCCCATGAAGGCCTACGCGGTCCAGATCGTCGACGGCGTCACGGCGCATCGGGACGAGATCGACGAACTGGTCCGCACCTACGCGCGCGGCTGGTCGCTCGAGCGGATGCCGGCCGTCGACCGTGCGATCCTCAGGATCGCCGCGTGGGAGATCCTCCACAACGACGAGATCGACGCGCCCGTCGCGATCAGCGAGGCGCAGACGCTCGCGCAGGACTTCTCCACCGACGATTCGCCCGGCTACGTCTCCGGCGTGCTCTCGCGCATCGCCGGCCTGCAGGACTGATCCGCCACCCCGCGGACTGCGGGACGATGCGCGCGGACTACACTGCGAGAGCACGCGCCACATTCCTTTAACACCGTCCGGGAGGCGGGGAAGGACACACCATGAAGCAGCGCACCGTGCTCGACGGACCGGAGGTCCGCCGCGCACTGACCCGCATCGCGCACGAAGTGCTCGAGGCGAACAAGGGACCCCAGGGCCTCGTCCTGCTGGGCATCCCCACCCGGGGCGTCCCCCTCGCCGCGCGCCTGGCGCAGGCGATCGCGCGGATCGAGCCCCAGGTGGACGAGACGGCCCTCGCGGGATCCCTCGACATCACGATGCACCGCGACGATCTGAGGAAGGGGCCGCTGCGGTCGGTCTCGCCCACCTCGATCCCCGGCGGCTCCGTCGACGGACGGACGGTCGTCCTCGTCGACGACGTCCTCTTCTCCGGGCGCACGATCCGGGCGGCGCTCGACGCGCTGTCCGCGATCGGCCGCCCCGCCGCGGTCCGCCTGGCGGTCCTCGTGGACCGCGGTCACCGGCGCCTGCCCATCCGCGCCGACCACGTGGGCAAGAACCTGCCCAGCGCGCTCGACGAGCGGGTGGGCGTGCGGCTGCAGGAGATCGACGGTGAGGACTCCGTCACGATCACCGCCGCGGGGGGTGCGTCGTGAGGCACCTGCTGTCGACCGCGCAGCTGAGCCGGGCGGAGGCGATCGACCTGCTGGACGTCGCCGAGCAGATGTCGCACGTGAGCACGCGCGAGGTCAAGAAGCTGCCCGTGCTGCGGGGACTCACCGTCGTCAACCTCTTCTTCGAGGACTCGACCCGCACGCGCCTGTCGTTCGAGGCCGCCGCCAAACGGCTCTCCGCGGACGTCATCACGTTCACGGCCAAGGGCTCGTCCGTGTCGAAGGGCGAGAGCCTGCAGGACACCGCGCAGACCCTGTCCGCGATGGGGGCCGACGGCATCGTCATCCGCCACAGCGGCTCCGGCGCACCCCACCGACTGGCCCACGCAGGCTGGATCGACGCCCCGGTCGTCAACGCCGGGGACGGCACGCACGAGCATCCCACCCAGGCGCTCCTCGACGCGTTCACCCTGCGCCGCGTCCGTGCGGGCCTGCCGGCCTCCGGGCCCCACGACGGGGCGGTGGGCCGGGGCCTGGACGGCATGGTCGTGGGGATCGTGGGCGACATCCTCCACTCGCGGGTCGCGCGCTCGAACGTGCACCTCCTCACGACGCTGGGTGCACACGTCGTCCTCGTCGCGCCGCCCACCCTCCTGCCCGTGGGAGTGGACTCGTGGCCGTGCGACGTCGTCTACGACCTCGACGAGGCGATCGCCTCGCAGGGCTTCGACGCGCTCATGATGCTGCGCGTCCAGCAGGAGCGGATGGACGAGGCGTTCTTCCCCACCGCGCGCGAGTACGCCCGGCGCTGGGGGCTCACGGACGCCCGGGCCCGGGCACTGCCGGCCGACTGCGCGATCCTGCACCCGGGTCCCATGAACCGCGGCTTCGAGATCGGCGCGGAGGCGGCGGACTCGCCGCGCACCGTCGTGCTCGACCAGGTCGCCAACGGCGTGAGCGTGCGCATGGCCGTGCTCTACCGACTCCTCACCGGCCAGTCGACCGCGGACCGCGGTCGGGAAGGACAGCTGTGAACCAGACACTCATCCGGGGGGCGACCCTGCCGGACGGCACCCGTGCGGACCTGGGGATCCGGGACGGTCGATTCGTCGATCCGCAGGACGTGGGCGCGTCCGCGACCGTCGTGGACGCGGACGGGCTGCTGGCGCTGCCCGGTCTCGTCGACATGCACACGCACCTGCGCGAGCCGGGGCGCGAGGACGCGGAGACGGTGCTGAGCGGCTCTCAGGCCGCCGCGGCCGGCGGCTACACCGCCGTCCACGCGATGGCGAACACCTCACCCGTCGCGGACACCGCCGGCGTCGTCGAGCAGGTCCACCGGCTGGGGCGGACCGCCGGCTACACGCAGGTGCGCCCCGTGGGCGCCGTGACCGTGGGGCTGGCGGGCGTGTCGCTGGCGGAGCTGGGCGCGATGGCCGATTCCGAGGCCCGGGTCCGGATGTTCTCCGACGACGGCCACTGCGTGTGGGACCCCCTCGTCATGCGGCGGGCGCTCGAGTACGTCAAGGCCTTCGACGGGATCATCGCGCAGCACGCGCAGGATCCCCGCCTCACGGAGGGGGCCCAGATGAACGAGGGCGCCGTGAGCGCGGAACTGGGACTGCCGGGCTGGCCGTCCGTGGCCGAGGAGTCGATCATCGCCCGCGACGTGCTCCTGGCGGAGCACGTGGGCTCCCGCCTCCACGTCTGCCACGTCTCGACCGCTGGCAGTGTCGACCTCATCCGCTGGGCGAAGGCCCGCGGCATCCGCGTGACCGCGGAGGTCACGCCCCACCACCTCATCCTCACAGACGAGGAGGTCCGCAGCTTCGACCCCGTCTACAAGGTCAACCCGCCGCTGCGCACCCGCGAGGACGTCCTGGCCCTGCGGGAGGGACTGGCGGACGGCACGATCGACGTCGTCGGCACCGACCACGCGCCGCACCCCGCGGAGCACAAGTGCGTCGAGTGGACGGCCGCCGCGATGGGCATGGTGGGACTCGAGTCCGCCCTGGCGGTCGTCGCGCACGCGATGCGCGACACCGACTTCTCTCACGCGGACCTGGCGCGCGTGCTGTCGGCCGCGCCTGCGCGGATCACGGGTCTCTCCCAGCACGGGACGCTCGAGGCGGGGACTGGCGCGAACCTCGTCCTCGTCGATCCGGCCGCTCCGCACGTCCTCGACCCCGACGTCCATCGGACGATGGGCCGCAACAATCCGTTCCGCGGCACGCAACTGGGCATGCGCGTGAGGGACACGTTCTTCTACGGCACCCGCGTCGTCGCCGACGGCGCGCTGGGCGCGCCGCTGGACTTCGCGGAGGCGGGGCCGTGGAACGACTGACGCCCACGATCGTCCTCGTCCTCGTCACCCTCCTCGTCTTCGCGCTCCTCTGGTGGGGCTGGCGTCGCCGCGCGGGCTCGCAGTCCGGGCTGCCCGCACCCGCCCGGCCCCGCGAGGGCAGCACCGTCCTCCACGGTCCCGTCGACGGCATGTACGTCGCGACGACCACGGAGGGCGACCCGTACGACCGCATCGCCGTCCACGGGCTGGGCCTGCGCACCCCGGCCGATGTCGTGCTGACGGAGGACGGGGTCGTGCTCGACCGGGCGGGCACCGGCGACTTCCTCATCCCCTGGTCCGATGTGCGCTCCGCGCGCACGGCACAGGGCATGATCGGGAAGTTCGTGGAGCCCGACGGTCTCGTCGTCATCGGCTGGACGCTCGCGGGCACCCGCCTGGAGACCGGCTTCCGCACGCGCGCGGCGGACGACCGCGCGCCCCTCATCACTTCCATCCGCCGCTCGATCGAGGAGGACTGACATGTCCCTGCTCTCATCCGCCCCCGCCGTGCTCGTCCTGGAGGACGGCCGCACGTTCCGCGGCCGTGCCTACGGCGCGACCGGACGCACCGTCGGGGAGGTCGTCTTCACGACCGGCATGACCGGATACCAGGAGACGCTGACCGACCCGTCGTTCCAGCGACAGATCGTCGTCCAGACCGCACCCCACATCGGGAACACCGGGGTCAACGACGAGGACGACGAGTCCGACGGCTACTGGATCGCGGGCTACGTCGTGCGCGATCCCTCCCGCCGCGTCTCCAACTGGCGCGCGACGGAGGGCCTCGAGGAGCGTCTGACACGCCGCGGCATCGTGGGCATCAGCGGGATCGACACCCGTGCGCTCACCCGCCACATCCGGGACCGGGGTGCGATGCGCGCCGGGATCTTCTCCGGCGACGAGGCGGGGCTGGACGCGCAGACGCAGCTCGCGGCGGTCCGGGAGTCCGCCCCCATGGCCGGATCGCGCCTGGTCGACGAGGTCTCCACGACGCAGCCGTACACAATCCCCGCCGTGGGACCGCAGCGCTTCCGCGTCCTCGCCTACGACCTGGGCATCAAGTCCGCGACCCCGGAGCAGCTGGCCGCCCGCGGGATGGAGGTGACGGTCGTGCCGGCCTCCACCCCCTTCGAGCGGATCCTGGAGCTGGCACCCGACGGCGTCTTCTTCTCGAACGGACCGGGCGACCCCGCGACCTCCGACCACGAGGTCGAGGTGCTCCGCAGCGTCCTGCGCGCTCGGATCCCGTTCTTCGGCATCTGCTTCGGCAACCAGCTGCTGGGCCGCGCACTGGGCTTCGACACGTTCAAGCTCACGTTCGGACACCGCGGTGCCAACCAGCCCGTGCTGGACGTCGAGACGGGCCGCGTCGAGATCACCAGCCAGAACCACGGCTTCGCGGTCGCGGCACCCCTGGGCGAGCCCGTCACCGCACCGCAGGCGGAGTTCGGCCGCGTGCAGGTGAGCCACATCGGCCTCAACGATCAGGTGGTCGAGGGGCTGCGGTGCCTCGACACACCGGCGTTCTCCGTCCAGTTCCACCCCGAATCCGCCGCCGGGCCCCATGATTCGCGCGGTCTCTTCGACCGCTTCGCGGACATGATGACCGACAGCCCCGCGTCCGCGCGCGCCTGAGCCGCGCAGAAGGAGACCACACCGTGCCCAGAAGAGACGATCTGAAGTCCGTCCTCGTCATCGGCTCAGGCCCCATCGTGATCGGCCAGGCCTGCGAGTTCGACTACTCCGGGACCCAGGCCTGCCGCGTGCTCCGCAGCGAGGGCCTGCGCGTCATCCTCGTGAACTCGAACCCCGCGACGATCATGACGGATCCGGACATCGCGGACGTCACGTACGTCGAGCCGATCGACCCCGGCGTCATCGAGACGATCATCGCGAAGGAGCGCCCCGACGCACTCCTGCCCACCCTGGGCGGCCAGACCGCCCTCAACGCCGCGATCGCCCTCCACGACGCGGGCATCCTCGATGCGTACGACGTCGAGCTCATCGGCGCGGACGTCGAGGCGATCCAGCGCGGCGAGGACCGTCAGAAGTTCAAGGACGTCGTCGAGTCCGTGGGCGGCGAGTCCGCCCGCTCGGTCATCTGCCACACGATGGACGACGTCCTGGAGGGAGCGGAGCAGCTGGGGTACCCCCTGGTCGTCCGCCCGTCCTTCACGATGGGCGGACTGGGATCCGGCCTCGCCTACGACGAGGACGACCTGCGCCGGATCGCCGGCGACGGGCTGCACGACTCCATCACGAACGAGGTCCTGCTCGAGGAGAGCATCCTGGGCTGGAAGGAGTACGAGCTCGAGCTCATGCGCGACCACGCGGACAACGTCGTGGTCGTCTGCTCGATCGAGAACGTCGACCCCGTGGGCGTCCACACGGGCGACTCCATCACGGTCGCCCCGGCACTCACCCTCACGGACCGCGAGTACCAGCGGATGCGCGACATCGGCATCGCGGTCATCCGCGAGGTGGGCGTCGACACGGGCGGCTGCAACATCCAGTACGCGGTCGACCCGCGGACCGGCCGCATCATCGTCATCGAGATGAACCCGCGCGTGTCCCGGTCGTCCGCGCTCGCGTCGAAGGCGACGGGCTTCCCGATCGCCAAGATCGCCGCGAAGCTGGCGATCGGCTACTCGCTCGACGAGATCCCCAACGACATCACGGAGGTCACCCCGGCGTCGTTCGAGCCCGCGCTCGACTACGTCGTCGTCAAGATCCCGCGCTTCGCGTTCGAGAAGTTCCCCGCGGCGGACCCCACCCTCACGACCACGATGAAGAGCGTGGGCGAGGTCATGGCGCTGGGCCGGAACTTCGGCGCCGCGCTCCTCAAAGCGATGCGCTCACTCGAGCAGAGCGGCGCGGAGTTCGACTTCTCGCAGCGGGTCGACCTCGACGCCCCGGGCGTGCGCGCGGACGTCACCGCCCGCCTCGCCCACCCCACCGCGGACCGCATCCACACCGTGCGCCTCGCACTGGCCTCGGGGATGTCCATCGAGGACGTGCACGAGGCCTCGTGGATCGACCCGTGGTACCTCGACCAGATCCTGCAGCTGCAGGAGGTGGCGGATGCCGTCGCGGCGGCGACGGACCTGACGGACGACCTGCTGCGGCTCGCGAAGGAGACGGGGCTGTCCGACCACCAGATCGGTCAGCTGCGGCTCACGGAGGAGACGGTGGTCCGCGGAGTCCGCCACGCGCTGGGGATCCGTCCCGTCTACAAGACGGTCGACACGTGCGCGGGCGAGTTCGAGGCGCGCACCCCCTACCACTACTCGAGCTACGAGGAGGAGACGGAGGTCATGCCGCGGGAGCGGGAGGCCGTCATCATCCTGGGCTCGGGACCCAACCGGATCGGCCAGGGCATCGAGTTCGACTACTCGTGCGTCCACGCGACGATGGCCCTGTCCGAGGCGGGCTACGAGACGATCATGGTCAACTGCAATCCGGAGACCGTCTCGACGGACTACGACACGGCGGACCGGCTCTACTTCGAGCCGCTCACGTTCGAGGACGTCATGGAGGTCTACCAGGCGGAGCTCGCGGCTGGCCCCGTCGCGGGCATCGTCTGCACCCTGGGCGGCCAGACCCCGCTGGGACTGGCGGCGGACCTCAAGGCCGCGGGCGTGCCCGTCCTGGGGACGCAGCCGGAGGCCATCGACCTCGCAGAGGACCGCGGTGAGTTCGGCCAGGTGCTGGACGCGGCTGGCCTGCAGGCGCCGCAGCACGGCACCGCGACGACCTTCGAGGGGGCCGTCGTCATCGCGGAGCGCATCGGCTACCCCGTGCTCGTGCGCCCGTCGTACGTGCTGGGCGGCCGGGGCATGCAGATCGTGTACGACGAGCAGCAGCTGCGCGGCTACATGGAGTCCGCCACCGAGGTGTCCGCGGATCGCCCCGTGCTGGTCGACCGCTTCCTCGAGGATGCGATCGAGATCGACGTGGACGCGCTGTACGACGGGACGGAGGTCTTCGTGGGCGGCATCATGGAGCACATCGAGGAGGCCGGCATCCACTCCGGCGACTCCGCGTGCGTGCTGCCGCCGCTCACCCTGGGCGAGGCGGTGCTGGAGCGCGTCCGCTCCGCGACAGCCGCGATCGCGGAGGGCACCGGCGTGCGCGGACTCCTCAACATCCAGTTCGCGCTGGCCGCGGACGTCCTCTACGTCATCGAGGCGAACCCGCGCGCCTCGCGCACCGTCCCCTTCGTCGCGAAGAGCACCGGCACCCAGCTGGCGAAGGCCGCGGCGCTCCTGGCCGTGGGTCGCACGATCGCGCAGCTGCGCGGCGGGCTGCTGCCGCAGGCCGGCGACGGCTCGCGCCTGGCGCCCGACCACCCCGTCGCGGTCAAGGAGGCGGTCCTGCCGTTCCGCCGCTTCCGGACGGTCGACGGCCGCGCGGTCGATTCGATCCTGGGGCCGGAGATGCGCTCGACCGGTGAAGTCATGGGCATCGACCGCGACTTCCCGCGGGCCTTCGCGAAGGCGATGATGGCCGCGTCGACGACACTGCCCACCTCTGGCACCGTGTTCGTGTCCGTCGCGGACCGCGACAAGCGGGCCCTCGTGCTGCCCGTCAAGCTGCTGTCAGACCGCGGCTTCTCGATCGTCGCGACGGCGGGCACCGCAGCGGTCCTCGCCCGCTACGGGATCCGTGCGGAGACGACGGCGAAGCACTTCGAGACCGGTGCGGGGGAGGAGTCGGTGCTCGACCGCATCGCCGCTCGCGGCTTCGACCTCGTCGTGAACGTGCCCGGCGGCCGACAGGAGCGCGCGGACGGCTATGAGATCCGCGCCGCCGCGACCTCGGCGAACGTCCCGCTGCTCACGACGGTCGACGAGTTCAGTGCGGCGGTGTCCGCGATCGAGTCCCTGCAACGGGACGCGATGGACGTGCGCGCGCTGCAGGACTGGGCGTGAGCACGGCCCCGGACCGTCTGCGCGCGGCCCTGCGGAGCAGCCCCCTGTGCGTGGGCATCGACCCGCATCCGGGGGAGCTGTCCGCCTGGGGCCTCCCGGACTCCGCGGACGGGGCGCGCACGTTCGCACTGCGCCTCCTCGAGGCGGCGGTCGCGGGCGGTGCCGGGGTCGTCAAGCCGCAGGTCGCGCTTTTCGAGCGCTTCGGCGCGCGGGGATTCGCGGTGCTCGAGGAGGTGCTGGCGGCGGCCCGCGACCTGGGTCTCCTCTCGATCGCGGACGCGAAGCGCGGGGACATCGGCTCGACGATGGCGGGTTACGCGGACGCGTGGATCCGGCGCGGCTCCCCGCTGCGGGCGGACGCCGTGACGGTCTCGCCCTACCTGGGCTTCGCCTCCCTGGGGCCGGTGCTCGACCTGCTCGAGGAGGAGGACGCGCTCGTCTTCGCGCTCGCACTCACCTCGAACCCGTCGGGGCCGGAGGTCCAGCACGCGCGGGGAGAGGACGGCGAGCCCGTGGGCGGGACGATGCTGCGGCTGGCCGCGCAGGAGAACGCGACACGCCCGGGTCGTGTGGGGGTCGTCGTCGGCGCGACGATCGGCCCCGCCGCCCGGGCGCTGGGCCTGGACGCGGGGGCGTTCCCCGGCCCCGTCCTCACACCCGGATACGGGGCGCAGGGTGCGACCGCCGCAGATCTCGCCCGGCTCTTCGGTCCGGTCGCCGCGGACCACCGGCTGGCGGTCAACGCCTCGCGGGGGATCAGCGGCGCGGGGAGCGATCCGGCGGACCTGCGCCGCAGGATCGCGCAGATCACTGCTGAACTCGGCGCCCACCTCAGCGTAGACTGAGGCGCAGACGCCCGGCGCAGGGGGTCTGCACCCAACGGGACGAGGAGGCACGGCAGTGGCACTACCGCAGCTGACCCCGCAGGAGAGGGAGGCCGCTCTCGACAAGGCATTCGCCGCCAGACAGGCGCGTGCCGAGGTCAAGGCGGCCCTCAAGAACGGAGACATGACACTGTCCGCAGTGCTGGAGAAGGCAGTCGGCGACGAGTCGCTTGCGAAGATGAAGGTCCACGATCTGCTCCGCTCGATGCCCGGTGTGGGCGAGCGGCGCGCGACCGCGCTCATGGAGGAGTTCGGGATCGCCGCCTCGCGCCGCATCAAGGGGCTGGGCGTGCACCAGAAGTCGGCTCTGCTCGAGCGCTTCCCCGGATGAGCCGACTGACAGTGCTGGCCGGCCCCACCGCGGTCGGCAAGGGCACCGTGAGCGCGCGCATCCGCGAGGCGCACCCGGAGGTGTGGTTCTCCGTGTCCGCGACGACGCGTCCACCGCGCCCCGGAGAGATCGACGGCGTGCACTACCACTTCGTGACGGATGCGGAGTTCGACCGGATGATCGCGGACGGCGAGCTGCTGGAGCACGCCGTCGTGCACGGCCGCAACCGGTACGGCACGCTGCGCGGCCCCGTGCAGGAGCAGATCGACGCTGGCGGTGCGCCGCTGCTGGAGATCGACCTGCAGGGTGCCCGCCAGGTGCGCGAGGCGATGCCGGAGGCGCTCTTCGTCTTCCTCGCGCCGCCCAGCTGGGACGAGCTCGTCCGCCGCCTCGTGGGGCGCGGGACGGAATCGGAGGAGGAGCAGGAGCGCCGACTCGCGACCGCCCGCGTCGAACTCGAGGCGGAGAAGGAGTTCGACGTGACCATCATCAACCGCGATGTGAGCGAGGCGGCGCGCGAACTAGTAGACTTGATGGGACTCGAGGACCGGGACTGACTCCCGGCCGCCCCCTCACCCGCCGTCCATCCGTTTGGAGAGCCAGTGGCACACACCCCCGAAGGCATCACGTTCCCCCCGATCGACGACCTGCTGGCCGTCACGGACTCGAAGTACGAGCTCGTCATCCAGAGCTCGCGCCGCGCGCGTCAGATCAACTCGTACTACGCGCAGCTGCAGGAGGGCCTCCTGGAGAACGTGGGCCCCCTCGTGACGCCGGAGCCCAACGAGAAGCCGCTGTCGATCGCTCTGCGCGAGATCCACGAGGGCAAGCTCATCATGCGCGAGCCCACGGAGGCGGACTTCGCCCCCGTGACGGACCTCGACTACGGTCACGACTTCTCGTTCGACGAGGCCTTCGGCGGCGACGCCTTCGGCGGCGACAGCGCCATCACGAACACGACCGATTCCGCCGCGGACCCCGCCGCGGAATGAGGATCGTCCTCGGGGTCACAGGCGGCATCGCGGCGTACAAGGCAGCGCACGTGCTCCGGGGTCTCCGAGAGCAGGGCCACGAGGTGCGCGTCGTCCCCACGGACGCGGCGCTGGAGTTCGTGGGCGCGCCCACCTGGGAGGCGCTCAGCGGGCAGCCCGTCTCGACGACCGTGTTCGACGGCGTCGACCGCGTCGAGCACGTGCGGATCGGTCACGAGGCCCAACTCGTCGTCATTGCGCCGGCCACCGCGGACCTCCTGGCCCGCGCCCGCTCGGGCATCGCGGACGACCTCCTCACCGCCACGCTGCTGACGGCCACGTGCCCCGTCGTCGCGGCCCCCGCGATGCACACGCAGATGTGGGAGAACCCTGCGACCGTCGAGAACGTCGCAGTGCTGCGCAGCCGCGGCTGGACCGTCATCGAGCCGGCCTCGGGCCGCCTGACCGGTCAGGACTCGGGTCCCGGTCGCCTGCCGGAGCCGGACGAGATCATCGCCGCCGCCCTCACCGCCGTGCAGGAACCCGCCGGCGGCTCGGGTCACCCGGTCACCCCCGCCGAGGCCGCGGAGCCCGGACCGCTGCACGGCACCTCGGTCGTCGTGACCGCCGGCGGCACCCGGGAGCCGCTGGACCCCGTCCGCTTCCTGGGCAACCGCTCCTCCGGCAAGCAGGGCGCGGCGCTGGCCGCCGCCGCCGCGGCCGCCGGTGCGGATACGACGCTCATCGCCGCGAACGTGGACTCCCAGGTGCTCGCCGCGCTGCCCGCGGGCGTCGCAGTCGACACCGTCTCGACGACGGAGGAGCTGCAGGCCGCCTGCGTCGTCCACGCCTCGACCGCGGACGTCATGATCATGGCCGCGGCCGTCGCGGACTACCGCCCCGCGCAGACCGCGGAGCACAAGATGATGAAGTCCGGCGACGGCCTCGTCCTGGAGCTCGTCGAGAACCCGGACGTCCTGCGCGGACTCGTCGAGGACCGCGACGCGGGACGCAGCCGCACCGGCCAGCTCCTCGTGGGCTTCGCGGCGGAGACCGGCACGCCGGACCGGCCCGCGGCGGTGCTGGCGCAGGAGAAGCTGCTGCGGAAGGGCTGCGACCTCCTCGTCTTCAACGACGTGTCCGGCGACCGCGCCTTCGGCCAGGACGACAACACCGTCATCGTGTACCGCCCCGCGGACTCGGTCGCGCAGGAGGTCGTGCGCAGCACCGGGACGAAGGCGGATGTGTCCCACGATGTCATCGCGGCGGTCATCGCCGAACGCACTCGCTAGGATGAACCCGTGACTTCTCCCTATCTGCGCCACTTCACGTCCGAATCCGTGACGGAAGGCCACCCGGACAAGATCTGCGACCAGATCAGCGATGCCGTCCTCGACTCGCTGCTGGCACAGGACCCCTCCTCGAAGGTGGCGGTCGAGACCCTCGTGACGACCGGCCTCGTCCACGTCGCCGGCGAAGTGAAGTCGACCGGCTACGCGGATGTCGCCTCGATCGTGCGCGACGTCATCACCGGGATCGGCTACGACTCCTCCGACAAGGGCTTCGACGGGCACAGCTGCGGCGTGTCCGTGTCGATCGGCGCACAGTCCTCGGACATCAGCGCGGGCGTGGAGAACTCGTTCGAGCGCCGCTCCGGCACCTCCGACGACTCCGACCACGGCACCTCGCTGGGCGCGGGCGACCAGGGCCTCATGTTCGGGTACGCGGACGACACGACGGACGCGCTCATGCCCCTGCCCATCCACATCGCGCACCGGCTGTCGGAGCGACTGGCGCACGTCCGCAAGGGAGGCGTGCTCCCGTACCTGCGTCCGGACGGCAAGACCCAGGTGACGATCGGCTACGACGGGGACGAGGCCGTCAGCCTCGAGGCCGTCGTCGTCTCGACCCAGCACGATCGGGACGTGACGCAGGAGCGCCTGTCCGCGGACGTGACGGAGGCGGTCATCCGCCCCGTGCTCGCGGACTTCGAGCTCGACACCGCGGGCACCACGCACTACATCAACCCGGCCGGCGCGTTCGTGATCGGCGGCCCCATGGGCGACGCCGGTCTGACCGGCCGCAAGATCATCGTCGACACGTACGGAGGCTTCGCCCGCCACGGCGGCGGCGCCTTCTCCGGCAAGGACCCCTCGAAGGTCGACCGCTCCGGGGCGTACGCGATGCGGTGGGTCGCGAAGAACGTCGTCGCGGCGGGACTGGCCCGGCGCGCAGAGGTCCAGGTCGCGTACGCGATCGGCCGCAGCGAGCCGGTGGGCCTCTACGTCGAGACCTTCGGCACGGAGCAGGCGGACCCCGCCCGCATCGCGTCCGCGATCCGCGAGGTCTTCCCGCTGCGCCCGGCGGAGATCATCCGCGAGCTGGAGCTCGTCCGCCCCGTCTACTCGCAGACCTCGACCTACGGCCACTTCGGCCGCACCGGCGAGGCCTTCACGTGGGAGAGCACGGACCGGGCCCAGGCGCTCGCGTCCCTCGTGGGCTGATCGCGTGCAGCCCGCGCTGCTGGGGGACGAGGAGCCGCACCTGCGCCTGCGCGGCGGCCTCACACCCGCCGCGGCACAGCCGGTGGCGCGCGTGCTCCTCGAGACCCCCGTCCCGCACCTGGCCCGTCCGTTCGACTTCGGCGTGACGGAGGCCCAGGACACCGAGGCCGTGCCCGGTGTGCGCGTGCGCGTCCGGTTCTCCGGCCGCCTCGTCTCCGGCTTCCTCCTCGAGCGCACGGACTCGACGGACGTGACCGGTCCGCTGGCACCGCTCGAGCGCGTCGTCTCACCCGTCGCGGTCGCGGACGCGCCGGTGCTGTCCCTGGCGCGCGCCGTCGCGCAGCGATGGGCAGGCACCCTTCCGGACGTCCTGCGGCTCGCGATCCCGCCGCGCCACGCGGCGGGGGAGGCGAGGGCGCTGGCCGCGATCGAGCGGCTGACGTCCGAGCCGCCCGCGGCACTCGACCCCGTCCCCCCGCCAGAGGACGCACCGGTGGCCCTGCGCGAGTACCTCGACGTGCTCGAGGACTGGCTCCGGGAGCCCGACGGCCGGGACGGCCCCCGCGCGGCAGCGGCGCTCACCCCGGCTTCTGAACCGGGGACCGGGTGGATCACGGTCGGTCTCGCGGCGGCGCACCGGACGATCGCAGCCGGCCGGTCCGTCCTGTGGATCGTGCCGGACCACCGCGAGCTCGACGCGCTCGAGGCCCGCCTGGGCGACCTGGCGCCCCTCACCGTCCGCCTGTCCGCGGACCAGGGACCGCAGGCGCGCTGGTCGAACTGGGTGCGCGCGCACGCGGGAGCGGCCCGCCTCGTCATCGGCACGCGGGCCGCTGCGCTCGCACCCGTGCGGGAGGCCGGCCTCGTCCTCCTCGTCGAGGACGGCAGCGATCACTACGTCGAGCCGCGCGCCCCCTACCCGCACGCCCGCGAGGTCTGCCTCCTGCGGGTGCGGGAGACGGGTGCCGCACTCCTCCTCCTCGACCACACCCGCACCGTCGAGGTGCAGGACCTCGTCGAGTCCGGCTGGATCGGCTCGATCGACCGCCCCCGGGAGGAGCGGCGGGCGACGGCCCCGCTCGTCCTCCTCCCGCACGCGGACACCCCGTCCGAGCGCATGCCGCCGGAGGCCTTCGACCTCATCCGCGGGGCCCTGGGCCGGACGAAGCGGGAGACCGCGCAGGGGCCCGTCCTCGTCCAGGTGCCGCGAGCGGGCTACCTGCCCGTCGTCGCGTGCGCACGCTGCGGGGACCTGTTCGACTGCCCCCGCTGCGAGGCGCGCATCGCGGCCGCCGGCGCCGCAGGACCGTTCGCGTGCGCCCACTGCGGACTGCGCGAGGAGCACCTCAGCTGCCCCCGGTGCCGCAGCACCCGGGTCCGCGCGGTCGTGCGCGGACTCGAGCGGACGGCCGAGGAGCTGGCCCGGGCCTTCGCGGACGTCCCCGTCATCCGCTCGGGCGGCACGGACATCGTCCGGTCCGTCGACTCCGCACCGGCGATCGTCGTCGCGACGACGGGGGCGGAGCCGTACGCGGACGGCGGCTACGCCGCGGCCCTGCTGCTGGACTCGCTGTGGCCGGGACCGGGCCTCGACGGGGTGAGCCGTGCGATCGCCCGCCGCCTGCGCGCCCTCGCCCTGGTGCGGGGCGCATCCGCCGGCGGACGCGCCCTCGTCCTCGACACGACGGACGTCGTCGTGCGCGTCCTCCAGACCTTCGACCCGGTCCGGCACGCGCACCTCGAGCTCCGCGACCGGCAGGCGACGGGCCTGCCCCCCACCACCCGCACGGTCCAGCTGACCGGACCCCGCTCGGAGGTCCGCGCGGTGCAGGCGCGTCTCGAGGCGGAGGCGGGCGCCGGCGTGCTCACCCCGCTGCTGACCCGCGACGAGGAGGACGAGAGGGTGCTGCTGCTGTCCTTCGGCCGCAGCGCCTCCGCGCCGGTGTCCGCGGCACTCACCGCCGCGGCCGCGCAGCGATCGGCCGCGTCCCTGCCGGTCGTCCGGCACGTCGTCGACCCGGCGGGGGCGCTGTGAGGACTCCCGCGCACTAGACTCGGGGCCGTGAGAATCGTCTTCGCCGGCACCCCGCACGCGGCCGTGCCCTCCCTCGACGCCCTGCACGCGGACCACGACATCGTCGCGGTCCTCACCCGGCCGGACGCGCCCGTGGGACGCAAGCGGATCCTCACCCCCAGCCCCGTCAAGCGCCGCGCGGAGGCGCTGGGCCTGCCCGTCCTCGAGGCCGACCGCCTGCGGGGCGAGGTCCTCGACCGGCTCGAGGAGCTGCGCCCGGACGCGGTCGCCGTCGTCGCGTTCGGCGCGATCGCCGGACCCCGGGCGCTCGCGACCGCACGGCTGGGCTGGTTCAACCTCCACTTCTCGCTGCTGCCGCAGTACCGCGGCGCAGCGCCCGTCCAACGGGCGCTCATGGACGGTCGTGCGGAGACGGGCCTGACCGTGTTCCGGATCGACACGGGCATGGACACCGGTCCGGTGCTGCTCCAGCGGAGTCTGCCGCTGCCGCGACAGGACGCCGGCGACGTGCTGGCCGACTTCGCCGTGACCGGGGCCGGACTGCTGAGGGAGGCGTTCGCCCTCCTCGCGTCCGACCGGGCACAGCTGACCCCGCAGACCGGCGAGGCCGGCCACGCGCAGAAGATCGACCCGGACGAGGCCCGGCTCGACTTCGCGCATCCGGCGGCCGCCGTGCTGGCCCGCGCCCGCGGGGTCTCGCCCGCACCCGGCGCGTGGACGCTCCTGGACGGGAGGCGGGCGAAGGTCGCCGGCCTCACGGAGGCGCATGCGGGCGATCCGCGCCCGGCTCCCGGGGCGCTGGCCGCCACCGCGGACGGCGGCGTCGTCGTGGGCAGCGGCGACGGCCCCGTGCGGATCGGCCGCATCCAGCCCTTCGGGAAGCCCGCCCGCGAGGCCGCGGACTTCCTGCGCGGCCGCCCCGACGCGGCCTTCGACACGGACCTCGCCGCACAGACGGGAGACGATCATGAGTGACGCGCGACGCCGGCCCCAGCGCCGACAGGAGTCCCGCCGACAGGAGTCCCGCCGACGGGCGCCCCGCGGGGAGGGCGGCGGGAAGCCGGGGCCCCGGGACGTCGCCCTCGAGGTGCTGACGGAGGTCGACGAGGCGGACGCGTACGCGAACCTCCTCCTGCCGTCGCGCCTGCGGCGGGCCGGGCTCGACCCCCGCGACTCCTCGCTGGCGACCGAGCTCACGTACGGCACGCTCCGCGGCCTCGGCCTCTACGACGCGGTCGCGGCGCAGGCGGCGGACCGCCATCCCGCGGACCTCGACCCGCGCACGGCCTCGGCCGTGCGGATGGGCGTCCACCAGCTGCTGAGCACGCGGATCGCGGACCACGCGGCGGTGTCGGCGACGATCGACGCGCTCCGTCGCGCCGGGGGCGGTCGCGCCGCGGGACTCGTGAACGCGGTCCTGCGCCGGGTCGCGGAGCGGGACCGCGACGGCTGGCTGACGGAGGTCTCCCGAGGGCTGGCCGCGGACGAGGCCCTCGCGCTCACGACCTCCCACCCCGCCTGGATCGTGCGCGCCCTGCGGCTGTCGCTGCGCGGACACGGACGCGGCGGCGAGGGACTGGAGGCGACGCTGCGTGCCGTGCTCGACGCGGACAACGCCCCCGCCCGCGTGAGCCTCGCCGCACTGCCCGGCCTGGCCGACCGCGACGAGCTCGCGGCGACGCACCCGCAGCTGACCCCCGGCACGCTCTCGCCGCTGGGCCTCGTCCTGGACTCCGGCGACCCGCGCGACGTGCCCGGAGTCGACGAGGCCCGGGTCCGCGTCCAGGACCAGGGCTCGCAGCTCATCGCCCTCGCCCTCGCACAGACGGACACCGCGGACCGTCCGCAGTGGCTCGACCTCTGCGCGGGACCCGGCGGGAAGACCGCCGTCCTGGGCGCGCTGGCCGCGGGACGCGGCGGCACGGTGCGGGCCGTCGACTCGTCCGCGCACCGGGCGCAGCTCGTGCGGGACTCGACCCGGGCCTCGGCGGAGGTCGTGACCGTCGCCACCGGGGACGGCCGCACGGCGGGGGAGACGCACCCGGGCGCGCACACCGGTGTGCTCGTCGACGTCCCGTGCACCGGCCTGGGCGCGCTGCGGCGGCGTCCGGAGGCGCGGTGGCGCAGGCGCCCCGACGACATCGCGGCGCTGGCCCCGCTGCAGAGCGGGCTGCTGCGGTCCGCGGTCGCGGCATCCCGCAGCGGCGGCGTCATCGCCTACTCGACGTGCTCGCCGCACTGGGCGGAGACCGCCGGGATCGTCGACGAGGTCGTCGAGTCAGGCGACGTCGAGGTGCTCGACGCGGCCGCCGTGCTCGCGGAGGCGACCGGGCTGGAGGCTGAGACCTTCGCCTCCGCCGCCCGCGGCGACGGCCGGTACGCGCAGCTGTGGCCGGACCTCCACGGGTCGGACGCGATGTTCCTCGCGCTCCTGCGGCGGCGCTAGGCTGGCGACGTGGGACTACACATCAATCCGAGCATCCTGTCCGCGGACTTCGCGGACCTCACCGGCGAACTCGCGCGCATCAGCTCCGCGGACATGGCGCATGTCGACGTCATGGACAACCACTTCGTGCCCAACCTCACGTTCGGCCCCCCGGTCGTCGAGCGGATCCGGGCGGTCTCGCCCATCCCGCTGGACGCCCACCTCATGATCGAGGACCCGGACACGTGGGCGCCCGTCTACGCGGAGATCGGGTGCGCGTCCGTCACCTTCCACCTCGAGGCGGCGACCGCACCCGTCCGCCTGGCGCGCGAGCTGCGCGCCGCCGGTGCGAAGGCGAGCGTCGCGGTGCGTCCGGCGACGCCCGTCGAATCGCTCATCGACCTCCTGCCGGAGTTCGATCAGATCCTCATCATGACGGTCGAGCCGGGATTCGGCGGCCAGCGCTTCCTCGACGTGTGCCTGCCCAAGATCGCCCGCATGCGGAAGGCGATCAGCGCCTCCGGCCTCGACGTCATGCTGCAGGTGGACGGAGGGATCTCCACGGAGACGATCGAGCGGGCCGTCGAGGCCGGCGCGAACGTGCTGGTCGCCGGCTCCGCCGTCTACGGGGCGGAGGACGCCGAGCAGGCGATCGCGCACCTGCGGGAGACCGGCCGGCGGGCGGCAGCAGCCGCCGCGGAGGCCTGAGTCGTGCCGCTGCTCGACGTCCTCAACACCCCCGTCTTCACGCTCCTGGGCACGCCCGTCCCGTGGTCGGACCTCATCGGGAACGTCTGCGCGATCGCGACCGTGTTCCTGGCACTGCGGCGGAACATCTGGTCGTGGCCCGTCCAGATCCTGGGGTCCGTCCTGCTCCTGAGCGCCAGCATCGGCGCCGGGCTGGGCGGCAACGCCTCGCGTCAGGTCGTCATCATCGCCGCGGCGGTCTGGGGCTGGACCCGGTGGAAGCAGGCGAAGGAGCAGGCGGCCTCGGGCGAGGTCGAGGTCCGGTGGGGGACGTGGACGGAGCGGCTCCTGCTCCTGGGGTTCCTGCTCGTCGGCACCGTCGCGTTCGGCTCGCTCCTGGCGTGGGGCGGCTGGTCGTGGAACCCGTATCCGGACGCCTACATCTTCGTGGGTTCGCTCGCCGCGATGGTGGCCCAGGGACGGGCGATCGTCGAGTTCTGGCTCGTGTGGCTCCTCGTCGACCTCGTGGGCATCCCGCTCGCCATCATGGGCGGACTCGTGTTCTCCGGTGCGGTCTACTTCGTCTTCCTCGTCATGGTGATCGTCGGGATCATCGACTGGAGCCGCCGCTCCCGCCAGCGCATCGCCTCGCCCACGGATCTGTCGCCGGACATCTCACGTCCCGACCCGGCATGACCGACTCCGGGACCCTGCACTACCCTGATCGTGTGAAGGACTTCGATTCCCTGTTCGCGGAACTCGCGCAGAAGGCACAGACCCGACCGGAGGGCTCGTCCACCGTGGCGGAGCTGGACGCGGGCATCCATCAGATCGGGAAGAAGATCGTCGAAGAGGCGGCGGAGGTCTGGATGGCCGCCGAGTACCAGTCGGACGAGGAGCTCGCGGAGGAGATCTCGCAGGCGATCTACCACCTGCAGGTCATGATGATCGCCCGCGGCCTCACACCGGCGGACGTCTACCGACATCTCTGACCCGGTCCCCACCCGCACCCACCACCCGGTCGAATCCTCCCAGGAGCCGCATTCCATGCTTCGCATCGCGGTGCCGAACAAGGGCACCCTGTCAGAGTCCGCCACCGTCATGCTGCGGGAGGCCGGATACAAGCTGCGCACCAATTCGAAGACGCTGGTGAGCCGTGACGACGCCAACGGCATCGAGTTCTTCTACCTCCGTCCCCGCGACATCGCCGTCTACATCGGCGAGGGCATCCTCGACCTGGGCATCACGGGGCGCGACCTGCTCCTGGAGTCCGGTGCGGCGGCGCTCGAGACGCTGCCGCTGGGTTTCGGACGCTCGCGCTTCCACTACGCGAGCCGAGCCGGAACCTTCACGGATGTGACCCAGCTGGAGGGCAGGCGGATCGCGACGAGTTATCCCGTCCTCGTCCAGCGCGACCTGGCCGCCCGCGGGATCGACGCGCGCACCGTCGGCCTGGACGGCGCGGTCGAGGTCTCGATCGAGCTGGGCGTCGCGGACGCGATCGCGGACGTCGTCGAGACCGGCACGACGCTGCGACAGGCCGGCCTCGAGACCTTCGGCGACCCCATCATGCGCTCCGAGGGCCTCCTCGTCGCCCCAGTCGAGCGGGAGGAGCTGTCCGACGCCGCGCAGGTCGTCGTCCGACGCCTCGAGAGCGTCATGGTCGCCCGCAGCTACGTGATCGTCGACTACGACGTGCCCGTCGACCGCCTCTCGGAGGCCGTCGCGGTCACCCCGGGCTTCGAGAGCCCCACCGTCTCCCCGATGCGCGACCCGGAATGGGTCGCCGTCCGCTCGATGGTCTCCGCGGACGCCCAGCACACGGTCATGGACCGGCTCTACTCCGTGGGCGCCCGCGCGATCCTCGTCACGAACATCGCCGCCTGCCGTGTCTGACCCGGCTGCGGACCGTCCCATGGAACTGCCGGTCGTGTTCCGGCCGCGGATGCTGCGCACCGTGGGCCTCATCCTCGCCCCGCTCGTGACGGCCGCGTTCGTCGCGGCGTCGATCGCGTTCACGGTCATCGAGTGGCGCAGCTGGCGGGCCGGAGCGGACTCGGTCTGGATGATCGGACTGGGCCTGCTGCTGTCCGCGATCATCCTGCGGTTCGCCACGATCGTCGCGCGGGCGGACGAGGACGGGCTCTTCGTCCGCAACATCCTCCTGACCCGGCGCTACGCCTGGAGCCAGATCGTGGGCGTGTCCTACTCGGAGCCGCTGGGCGATTCGTGGGCCACTCTCAGCCTCTCCGACGGGACGACCGCCGCGGTCATGGCGATCCAGGCGGCGGACGGACCCAGAGCCGCGGCGGCGGCGAACCACCTGCGTATCCTCGTAGACGAGCACACCCCATCCGGAGGCACACCGTGAGCATTCCCACCACCCCCCGCAGTGCAGGCCCCCTCGCCGGGACGGTCGTCGTCGACCTGTCCCGCGCGCTGGCCGGCCCCCACGCCGGCCAGATGCTGGGCGACCAGGGCGCCCGCGTCATCAAGGTCGAGACGCCCGGCACCGGCGACGACTCCCGCGGCTGGGGACCGCCCTTCGCGGGCCCCGAGGACGACCCGCAGTCCACCTACTACCTGTCGACCAACCGCAACAAGGAGTCGATCGCCCTCGACCTCAAGAGCGAGGACGGTGTCGCGACGCTGACCGCGATGCTGAAGCGGGCGGACGTCCTCATCGAGAACTTCCGGGCCGGCGTGCTCGACCGGCTGGGCTTCTCGACGACCGCGCTCGCAGAGCTCAACCCCCGCCTCATCGTCCTCTCGATCACCGGCTTCGGCCACGACGGTCCGGAGGCCGCGCGCGCGGGCTACGACCAGATCGCGCAGGGCGAGGGCGGCCTCATGTCCATCACCGGCTCCGGCCCGGACGACTTCCAGCGGGTGGGCGTCCCGATCGCGGACCTGCTGGCGGGCATCCACGGCGCGTACGGCGTGCTCGCGGCGCTGCTGGAGCGCGAGCGGACCGGACGCGGCAAGGTCGTGCGCACCTCGCTCATCGCCGGCATGGTGGGCATCCACGCGTTCCAGGGCACCCGCGCGACGATTGGCGGGATGACCCCGGAGCCCGGCGGCAACCACCACGCGACGCTCGCGCCCTACGGCCTCTTCACGTGCCGCGACGGCGCGGTGCAGATCTCCGTGGGCAACGAGAAGATGTGGCAGCGGTTCTGCGAGGCGTTCGACCTGGACACCGCGGATCCCCGCTTCGCGACGAACGGGGAGCGCTTCGCGCACCGCGAGGAGCTCATCGCGGTCATCGAGGAGCGGTTCGGCCGCTTCGACTCCGCCCCGCTGCTGGAGAAGCTGTCCGAGGCCGGGATCCCCGCGGGCGTCGTCCGGACGCTGCCGGAGGTCTACGAGTGGGAGCAGGCGCTGTCGCAGGGTCTCAAGATCACCGCCGCGCACCCGACGATCGGCGACATCGACCTGCCCGGGCCGCCGCTGCGCTTCTTCGACGCGGACGCCGCGGGCGAGACGGAGACGACCGTGACGGAGCACCTCGCCCCGCCGCGGCTGTCCGAGCACGACCGGGAGATCCGGTCCTGGCTGGAGGACTGACATATGGCGAAGCGCCTGAGCGCACGCGAGCTCATCGAGCGGGTCGTCGACCCCGGCAGCTTCGTGTCGTGGGACACGACGCCGATCGTCCCGGCCGCCGGGATCGACGACGCCTACGCCGCGGAACTGGAGGCGGCGCGGGAGAAGTCCGGCGTCGACGAGGCGGTCGTGACGGGCGAGGGCCTCATCCACGGCCGGCGCGTCGCAGTCGTCGCATGCGAGTTCCGCTTCCTCGCCGGTTCGATCGGCACCGCCGCCGCGCAGCGCCTCGTCGAGGCGATCGAGCGCGCGACGCTCGAGGGCCTGCCCGTGCTGGCGGGGCCCGCCTCCGGCGGCACCCGCATGCAGGAGGGCACCGTCGCGTTCCTCTCGATGGTGAAGATCACCGCGGCGGTCGTCGCGCACCGGAAGGCCGGGCTGCCGTTCCTCGTCTACCTGCGCCACCCCACAACCGGCGGCGTGTTCGCCTCGTGGGGCTCGCTGGGGCACGTGACGGTGGCGGAGCCGGACTCCCTCATCGGCTTCCTGGGACCGCGCGTGTTCGAGCAGCTCTACGGGCGCGAGTTCCCCGCCGGCGTCCAGTCGGGCGAGAACCTGCAGCGGCACGGCATCGTCGACGCCGTGCTGGGCCCGGACCGGATCCACGACACCGTCGCCCGGGTGCTCGACGTGCTCATGGGCGCGCGCGAGCTGCCCGCCCGCGTCCCCGACCCGGACTCGCGCCCCGTCGACCCGGACACGCGGGACGCGTGGGAGGTCATCACCGCCTCGCGCCGGCCCGAGCGCCCCGGCGTGCGCGATCTGCTGCGCCACGGCGCGACCCACGTCCTCCCGCTGCGGGGGACCGGCCAGGGCGAGAAGGACCCGGGCCTCCTGCTGGCGATCGCCCGCTTCGGCTCCGCCCCGTGCATCGTGCTGGGCCAGGACCGGTACCGCCAGAACACCCGCGAGCCCATGGGCCCGGCCGCGCTGCGCGAGGCGCGCCGCGGCATGCGCCTGTCGGAGGAGCTGGGGATCCCGCTCGTCACGATCATCGACACCCCCGGGGCCGCGCTGTCGCGCGAGGCGGAGGAGGGCGGCCTGGCTGGCGAGATCGCGCGCAGCCTCGCGGACCTCATCGACCTCGACTCGCCCAGCGTCTCCGTCATCATGGGCGAGGGCTCCGGCGGCGGCGCACTGGCACTCATCCCGGCCGACCGCGTCCTCTCCGCGCAGAACGGCTGGCTGTCCCCGCTGCCGCCGGAGGGCGCGTCCGCGATCGTGCACCGCGACACCCAGCACGCCGCGGAGATGGCGCAGGCCCAGCGCGTCCAGTCGGCCCAGCTGGTGGCCGCCGGCGTCGTCGACCGCGTCGTTGCGGAGCCGGTCGACGCCTCCGACGATCCGCAGGGCTTCATCGCCCGGCTGTCCGCGACGCTCGAGCACGAGATCATCGAGCTCATGCGCACGCCCGGTTACCTGCGCACGGGCGCCCGGATCGACCGCTACCGCAGGTTGGGCCTGTGAGCCCCGCCGTCCGCGTCATCCCGTGCCTCGACGTCGATGACGGCCGGGTCGTCAAGGGCGTCAACTTCGCGGACCTCCGTGACGCGGGGGACCCCGTGGAGCTGGCGCGGCGCTACGACGGGCAGGGAGCCGACGAGCTCACCTTCCTCGACGTGACCGCGACGACCGGCGACCGGTCGACCATGTACGACGTCGTCACCCGGTGCGCGGAGCAGATCTTCATCCCGCTCACGGTGGGCGGCGGCGTCCGGACCGTCGAGGACGTCGACACGCTGCTGCGCCGCGGGGCGGACAAGGTGGGCGTCAACAGCGCCGCCGTCGCGAAGCCCCAGCTCATCTCCGAGATCGCCCAGCGCTTCGGCAGCCAGGTCCTCGTCCTCTCCGTCGACGCCCGTCGGGTGCCCGACGGGCAGCCGGGCACGGCCTCGGGCTACGAGGTCACGACCCACGGCGGCCGCCGGGGACCGGGATCTGCGCGGTCGAGTGGGCGGCCCGGGCCGCGGAGGCCGGAGCCGGCGAGATCCTGCTCAACAGCATCGACGCGGACGGCACGAAGCAGGGCTTCGACCTCGCGATGCTCGCAGCGGTCCGCCGGGAGGTGCGGGTCCCGCTCATCGCGTCCGGAGGCGCGGGCTCGCCCGCGCACTTCCCGCCGGCCGTCGACGCCGGGGCGGATGCGGTGCTGGCCGCCAGCATCCTGCACTTCGGCGACACCACCGTCCCCCAGATCAAGGAGGAGCTCGATCGTGCCGGACACGAGGTGCGCTGACACCGACCCCCGCCTGGACGGGCTCGTCTTCGACGAGCGCGGACTGCTGCCCGTCGTCGTCCAGGAGGCCGCGACCCGCGACGTCCTCATGCTCGCGTGGGCGGACGCCGAGGCCGTGCGCGCCACGCTGACGACGGGCCGGGCCACGTACTGGTCGCGGTCGCGGGGGGAGATCTGGGTCAAGGGCGAGACGTCCGGACACGTGCAGCACGTCGAGTCCGTCGCCACCGACTGCGACGGGGACACGCTCCTCTACACCGTCCGGCAGACGGGGCCGGCCTGCCACACGGGGACGACGACGTGCTTCACGGGACGGGAGCTCGCATGACGGTCCTGCCCACGCGGGAGGGGTTCGCCGCACAGGCGGTCCACCGCCGCGTCATCCCTGTCCGCACGACCGTCCTCGCGGACACGGAGACGCCACTGAGCCTCTACCGCCGGCTGGCGGAGGGACGCCCGGGCGGCTTCCTCCTCGAGTCCGCCGCGCAGGACCAGTGGAGCCGGTACTCGTTCGTGGGCCGCGCCCCCGTCGCGACGCTCACGGAGGTCGACGGGGAGGCGGTCTGGCTGGGCACCCCTCCGTCCGGGCTGCCGACCGGGGGCGACCCGCACGCGGCCCTCGCCGCGGCGCTGCGCTCGCTGGCCGCGGACCGATCGGAGGACGACCTGCCGCCCATGGTGTCCTCGTTCGTGGGCTACCTGGGGTGGGACACGATCCGCCGCTTCGAGGACCTGGGACCGTCGCCCCTGCCGGAGCACCCGGTCCCGGAGCTGTCGCTGTCGATCCCCGGCGACGTCGCGATCCTCGACCACTTCACCTCCCGCCTCACCCTCGTCGCGAACGCCGTGAACGTCGACGGTCGGCCGGAGGGCGCGGAGGAGGCGTACGACGCCGCGGTCCGACGCCTCGAGCGGATGATCGAGGAGCTGCAGGTGCCGCTGGTGCCGTCCCTGTCCGTCCACGACGCGCCCGAGCCGGATGTGAAGCCGCGCACCCACCCCGATGACTACCTCGCCGCCGTCGAGGAGGCGCAGCGCCTCATCGTCGAGGGCGAGATCTTCCAGGTGGTGCTGGGACAGCGGTTCGACACCGCCGTCGATGCGAGCGCGACGGACGTCTACCGGATGCTGCGGGCCACGAACCCCAGCCCGTACATGTACCTCCTCGAGGCGCCGGTCGCCGACGGGTCGCCGCTCACGCTCATCGGCTCGTCGCCCGAGGCACTCGTGACCGTGACGGACGGCACCGTCACGACCCACCCGATCGCCGGCACCCGACCGCGCGGCGCCACCGCGGACGAGGATCGGGCGTTCGCGGCGGAGCTGCTGGCGGACGAGAAGGAGCGCGCCGAGCACCTCATGCTCGTCGATCTGGCGCGCAACGACCTGGCGAAGGTCAGTGAGCCCGGCAGCGTCGACGTCGTCGAGTTCATGGAGATCGAGCGGTACAGCCACGTCATGCACATCGTGTCGACCGTGACGGGGCGACTGCGGGACGGGACGGGCGGCCTCGACGTGCTGCGGGCCGCGTTCCCCGCCGGCACGCTCTCCGGTGCGCCCAAGCCGCGCGCCCTCAGCATCATCGACCGCCTCGAACCCACCGCACGCGGCGTGTACGGGGGAGTGGTGGGCTACCTGTCCTTCACGGGCGACCTCGACGTCGCGATCGCGATCCGGACCGGGATCCTGCGCGACGGACTCCTGACGGTGTCCGCGGGCGCCGGGATCGTCGCGGACTCCGACCCGCAGTCGGAGCTCGACGAGTGCCGCCGCAAGGCCGCGGCCGTGCTGCGGGCCGCCGCGGCCGCCGGCACGGTCCGCGCACCGCGGGTCGCCGGGGGGTCCGACGGATGACGAAGGGCAGAGCCGTCCTCGCGCTCCTGCTGCTGGCGGGCGTGCTGTGGATCGTCGCCTCCCAGGCATGGGGGTCCGCCGCACCCGGCGCGACGGGACCGTCCGGTGTCGCCGAGGTCGCGGGTGAGGAGTCGACCGGTCACCCGGTCCTGACCGCCTGCGCCGCGATCATCGCCGTCGCCTCCCTGCTGCTCGCGATGATGGGCCGGGTGGGCCGCATCATCGTGTGCGTCCTCGTCGCGGTCGTGGGTGCCGGTGCCGCGCTCACCGCCCTCACGACGACCGGTCCGACGGTGCCCGTCGCCCTCGCGACCGCGGCGGGCGCGGCGATCGTCGCCGTCGCGGTCTGGACGGCGGTCGTGAGCCCGCGGTGGACGGTCTCCTCCCGCTACGACCGGGATTCCGCCCCCGGCGCGTCCGCGGACGACGATCCGGCGGCGGCATGGGACGCGCTGTCGAGGGGCGAGGACCCCAGCTGACCTACGCACATGCGACAATGACCCCTGAGCAGAACCGACTTCACACGCGCGGGTCCCATCCCCGCGGGACAAGGAGTGACATGGCAGCGACAACGCGTGCGGGCAACGACCTCGACCGCTCGGCGATCGACTACGACAAGATCAAGGATCCCGGACACGGGAACACCCCGGCCGCGTGGATGGGCGTCTTCCTCATGCTGCTGGGCAGCACGATCCTGGCGATCGGGCTCGTCATCGAGAACCAGACGATGCTGTACGCCGGCCTCGCCGTCGTGGTCGCGGGCCCCGTCGTGGGTCTCATCATGCGCGCCGCCGGCAAGGGCAAGCCCCGTTCGTGACGGTCCTCGACGCCATCATCGCCGGCGTGCGCGAGGACCTCGACGCGCGCAGGGCGGACCGTCCGCTGTCCCGCGTCCGCGAGGACGCCCTCGCCGCGGCGCCGGTGCGCCCGTTCCCGCCGGCCGGCGGGTTCGGCCTCATCTGCGAGGTCAAGCGCTCGTCGCCCTCGAAGGGCGCGCTGGCGGACATCCCGGACCCCGCCGCACTGGCCGCCGCCTATGAGAGCGGGGGAGCGGCCGCGATCAGCGTGCTGACGGAGGCGCGCCGCTTCAACGGTTCGCTCGCAGACCTCGACGCGGTCCGCGCCGCGGTCGACGTGCCGGTCCTCCGCAAGGACTTCATGGTCGACGAGTACCAGTTCCACGAGGCCCGCGCGCACGGAGCGGACATCGTCCTCCTCATCGTCGCGGCGCTCGACGACGCGCAGCTGATCGACTTCCTGGCGCTCAGCCGGGAGCTGGGCATGGCGGCACTCGTCGAGGCCCACACCGTCGACGAGCTCGCCCGGGCCGGACGGGCGGGCGCCGCGCTCGTGGGCGTCAACACCCGCAATCTCAAGGACCTCACGGTCGATTCCGCCCGATTCGCGCACCTGGCACCGCACGCGCCGGCCGGTGCCGTCCTCGTGGCGGAGTCCGGCGTGAGCGGACCGGACACGGTCGCGCAGTACGCCGCCGCCGGCGCCCGTCTGGGCCTCGTGGGCGAAGCGCTCGTGACCGGCGGTGACCCGGCCGCCGCCGTCGCCGCCTTCACCGCGGCCGGTGCCGCAGCACGCCCCTGATCCCTGGAGGAGACATCCATGATCGAGCAGATCGAGCAGTTCTCGCGCCCGGATGCGGAGCTGCCGCAGGGTCCCCGCTTCGGCGACTTCGGCGGCCGCTTCATTCCCGAGGCCCTCGTCCCCGCGTGCGAGGAGATCGAGGAGGCCTTCGCGAAGGCCGTCCTGGACGATGACTTCCGCGCGGAGTACCGCGGCCTGCTCGCGGAGTACGTGGGCCGGCCCAGCCTGCTGACGGAGGCTCCCCGGTTCTCGCAGCACGCCGGCGGCGCGCGGATCCTCCTCAAGCGGGAGGACCTCAACCACACCGGCAGCCACAAGATCAACAACGCACTGGGCCAGGGTCTCCTGGCCCGTCGTCTGGGGAAGACACGGCTCATCGCGGAGACGGGCGCGGGCCAGCACGGCGTCGCGACCGCCACCGCGGCCGCGCTGCTGGGGCTCGAGTGCCGGATCTACATGGGCGCCGTCGACGTGGAGCGGCAGGCGCTGAACGTGGCGCGCATGCGCCTGCTGGGCGCGGAGGTGACCGCGGTCGAGGCGGGGTCGCGCACCCTCAAGGACGCGATCAACGAGACGTTCCGCGACTGGGTCGCCTCTGTCGAGTCGACCCACTACGTGTTCGGCACCGTCGCGGGGCCGCACCCGTTCCCGCTCCTCGTCCGCGAGTTCCAGCGCATCATCGGCCTCGAGGCGCGCGGTCAGGCGCTCGAGCTGACCGGTGTGCTCCCGGACGCGGTCGTCGCGTGCGTGGGCGGCGGCTCCAACGCGATCGGCGTCTTCCACGCCTTCATCCCAGACGCGTCCGTGCGGCTCATCGGCTGCGAAGCCGCCGGCGACGGCATCGACACGCCCCGGCACGCGGCGACGCTCACGCGCGGCACGGTGGGCGTGCTCCACGGAGCGAAGTCCTACCAGCTGCAGGACGAGGACGGGCAGACACTGGAAAGCCACTCGATCTCCGCGGGACTCGACTACTCCGGCGTGGGGCCGGAGCACGCGTGGCTGCACGAGACCGGGCGGGGCGAGTACCGCCCCGTCACGGACGCCCAGGCGATGGACGCGTTCCGCCTGCTCTGCCGCACGGAGGGGATCATCCCCGCGATCGAGAGCTCGCACGCGCTCGCGGGCGCCCTGGAACTGGGCCGCGAGCTGGGACCGGACGCGACGATCCTCGTGAACCTCTCGGGGCGCGGCGACAAGGACGTGACGACCGCCGGACGCTGGTTCGGCTACCTCGACGAGACGGCAGGAGACGTGGAATGAGCACGGCGACGAACACCGGATCCGGCACCGGGGGAGTGCTCGCGGCCGCGGCCGAAGAGGACCGCGCCGCGTTCATCGGCTATCTCCCGGTGGGCTACCCGGACGTGCCGGGCTCGCTCGACGCGGTGCGCGCGCTGGCGGACGGCGGCGCGGACATCATCGAAATCGGGATGCCCTACACGGACCCCGGCATGGACGGCCCCGTCATCGAGGCCGCGACCGTGCAGGCCCTGAGCCGCGGGGTGCGCGTGCGGGACGTCTTCACGGCGATCGAGGCCGCCGCGGACGCGGGTGCGACACCCGTCGTCATGAGCTACTGGAACCTCATCCTGCAGTACGGCGTCGACGCCTACGCCCGCGACCTGGCGGCCGCGGGCGGCGCGGGCATCGTCACGCCCGACCTCATCCCGGACGAGGCCGACGAATGGATCGCCGCCTCCGACGCGCACGGGCTCGATCGGATCTTCCTCGTCGCACCGTCGTCGTCTCCGGACCGGCTGGCGACGGTCGCCGCCGCCAGCCGCGGATTCGTCTACGCGGCCTCGACCATGGGGGTCACGGGCACGCGCGAGGAGGTGGGCTCCCGGGCGGAGGACCTCGTCGCGAACACGCGGGCCGCGGGTGCGGAGCACGTGTGCGTGGGACTGGGCGTGTCGACGCGGCAGCAGGCGGCGGAGGTCGCCCGCTTCGCCGACGGCGTCATCGTGGGCTCCGCCCTCGTCCGCGCCCTCGACGACGACGGGCCCGCCGGTGTGGGTCGGGTCGCGCGGGAGTTCGTGGAGGGCGTGCGTGACTGATCCGCGCGTCGTCGACCTCCTCGCGTCCATCCCGTCGCCCACCTGGAGCGGCTTCGACGTAGGACCCGTGCGGATCCACGCGTACGCGCTCTGCATCCTCCTGGGCATCGCGCTGGCCCTGTGGCTCACGAACAAGCGGTGGCAGGCGCGCGGCGGCACGGAGGACGATCTCTGGACGATCGCGATCTGGGCGATCCCCGCGGGGATCATCGGCGGCCGGCTCTACCACGTCTTCTCCACGCCGGACCCCTACTTCGGTCCGGACGGGGACCCCGTCGCCGCGCTCTACATCTGGAACGGCGGGCTGGGCATCTGGGGCGCGGTCGCGCTGGGAGTGCTCGTCGTCCTGTTCGTGTGCCGACGGCACGGGTTCCGCTTCACGTCGTTCCTCGACGCCGCCGCGCCCGGCCTCATCCTCGCGCAGGCCGTGGGCCGGTGGGGCAACTGGTTCAACCAGGAGCTGTTCGGTGCGCCCACGACCCTTCCGTGGGGGCTCGAGATCGATCGGTCAAGCCCCACCTGGCCGGACCCGGAGTTGCCGGCGGACACCCTCTTCCACCCCACGTTCCTCTACGAGTCGCTGTGGAACCTGGCCGGCTGCGCACTCCTGCTGTGGGCCGCGCGCCGGTTCGGCCTGTGGCGGGGACAGGTGTTCTACCTGTACCTGAGCTACTACACGCTGGGACGCGTGTGGATCGAGGCGCTGCGGATCGACGACGCCGAGCACATCCTGGGGCTGCGCCTCAATGTGTGGACATCGATCCTCGTCTTCCTCGTGGGCCTCGTCCTCCTCGCGGTCTCCCGCGCCCGGCACGGATCCGGGAAGGACTCCGCGTACGTCGACGGTCGGGGCGGTGGGGACACCTCGTCCGCCCCATCGACACCCTCCGGACCCGCCGATTCCGTTCCCGACGCAACGGCGGACGCGACCGCGCGGCCTGATGAGGAGGAGCCCCCGCGCCGCGGTTTCGGATTCTTCGGCGCGGTCACGTCTGCAATCTCGATCGTCCCGCAGCTGCGCGGTCGCTCAGACTCTGAGACGCAGCGCGGAACTGGGAGTTGCGGAGTGTAAACTGGGTTTCCGTGTGGCCGGCCTCGCACGAGGCGGCGCACCGCAGTGCCGACAGTGCCGTCTGCTGCGGCCCTTTCCGCACGACCCCGGAAGGACGGTGCTCGCATGAGTGGACCCGTCTCACTGCCCTTCTCCGCGCGCCCGGCGCGCCATGCGCTCGCGGACCCCGCCGACGAGCACGACGCGTGCGGCCTCGCCTTCATCGCGCGCTACCGCGGACCCGCCGATCACCTCGTCGTGCAGCAGGCCCTCACGGCGCTGCGCAACATGGAGCACCGGGGCGGCGTGGGCGGAGACGAGGGAACGGGTGACGGCGCGGGCATCACCGTGCAGGTCCCGCACGATTTCCTCACCGCCGTGAGCGGGCTCGCGCTGCCGGAAGCGGGACAGTACGCGGTCGGGACCGCGTTCCTCGACCCCGCGGACCCCGCGTCCGGCCGGGCGCTCGTCGAGACCCTCGCAGAGGAGGAGGGCGTCGACGTCCTGGGGTGGCGGCCCGTTCCGGTCGACCCGTCGGTGCTGGGGGCATCGGCCCGCGCCGCGATGCCGCACTTCGAGCAGGTCTTCCTCACGGCCTCGGCGGACCGGCCGCTGCGCACGGACGCGGCCGGGGTGACGGATCCGTGGGCGCTGGACCGTCGCGCGTTCGCAGTCCGTCGCCGGGCGGAGCGCGACGGGGTCTACTTCCCGTCGCTGTCGACCCGCACCCTCGTCTACAAGGGGATGGTGAGCACCGCCCAACTGGAGCCGTTCTACCCGGATCTGTCCGACGAGCGGTTCCGGACGCGCCTCGCGATCGTCCACTCGCGCTTCTCGACGAACACTTTCCCGTCGTGGCCGCTTGCGCAGCCGTTCCGGATGCTCGCCCACAACGGGGAGATCAACACGGTCCGCGGTAACCGCAACTGGATGGCCGCACGGGAGTCCGTCGTCGCATCCGAGCTCCTCGCCTCTCCGGACGGCACCGGCGACAATGCGGACCTCGCGCGTCTGCTCCCCATCAACAACCCGATGCTGTCGGACTCCGGCTCGCTCGACGAGGTCCTCGAGCTCCTCGTCATGGCCGGCCGCCCGCTTCCGCACGCGATGGCGATGCTCATCCCGGAGGCCTGGGAGAAGGAGCCTGCGATCTCGGAGCAGCGGCAGGCCTTCTACCGCTACCACGCGCTGCTCATGGAGGCGTGGGACGGGCCCGCGTGCGTCGCGTTCACCGACGGCGACCAGATCGGCGCCGTGCTGGACCGCAACGGATTGCGCCCCGCTCGGTACACCCTCACGGACGACACCGTCGTCCTCGCGAGCGAGGCCGGAGTCGTCGACCTGCCGGTGGACACGATCGTCGCCCGCGGTCGTGTGCAGCCCGGTCGGATGTTCCTCGTCGACATGGTCGCCGGCCGGATCGTGTCCGACACGGAGACGAAGGCGACGCTCGCCTCCGCCGCCCCGTACGGGGAATGGCTCGAGCAGACGACGGTCTCGATCGAGGACCTGCCGGAGCGGGAGACGGTCCGCTACCCGCAGGCGTCCGTCGAGCGCCGCCAGCGCACGTTCGGCTACACGGACGAGGAGCTGCGGATCCTCATCGGCCCCATGGCCGAGGCCGGCACCGAGCCGCTGGGCGCGATGGGCACGGACACCCCGGTCGCCGCGTTCGCGGAGCGCCCCCGCCTGCTCTTCGACTACTTCGCGCAGAGCTTCGCGCAGGTGACGAACCCGCCGCTCGACGCGATCCGCGAGGAGATCGTCACGAGCGTCGCGGTGGGGATCGGCAGCGAGGGGAACCTGCTGGCGTCCGGCCCGCAGGACCTCTTCCAGGTCGATCTGCCGTACCCCGTCATCGACAACGAGCAGCTCGCGAAGTTCGTCCACCTGTCCGGCGCCCGCGTGGGGTCCGATGCACGGCGCGCGACCGCGGTCCTGCGAGGTCTCTACCGGCCCGGCGGCGGCGAGGCCCTGCGGACGCGGATCGCCCAGCTGTGCGACGAGGCGAGCGAGGCCATCCGGGCGGGGGCCCGGTTCCTCGTGCTCTCCGACCGCGACTCGCAGGCGGACCTCGCGCCCATCCCAACCCTCCTCCTCACCTCCGCCGTCCACCACCACCTCATCCGCGAGCGGACGCGCACGTCCGTGTCGCTGCTCGTCGAGGCCGGGGACGTGCGGGAGGTCCACCACGTCGCCGCGCTCATCGGGTTCGGCGCATCGGCGGTCAACCCCTACCTCGCGATGGAGACCGCAGCCCTCATGGTCCGCGACGGCCGGGTGACGGGGATCGAGGAGGACGTCGCCGTGCGCAACGTCCTGCGCGCCCTGGGTCGCGGACTCCTCAAGGTCATGTCGAAGATGGGCATCTCGACGGTGCACTCGTACCACGCGGCCCAGACCTTCGAGACGCTGGGACTGAGCGACGAGCTGGTCGCGGAGTTCTTCGCGGGGACGCGGGCCCGTCTGGGCGGGATCGGACTCGATGGAATCGCCCAGGAGGTGGAGGAACGCCACCGCGCCGCCTATCCGCACGACAACCCGGTCGCTCACCGCGCCCTCGACATCGGCGGCGAGTATCAGTGGCGCCGGGAGGGACCCCCGCACCTCTTCGACCCGGAGACGGTCTTCCGACTCCAGCACGCGACGCGCACGCGCCGCTTCGACATCTTCCGCTCCTACACGCGGCGGGTCGACGACCAGGCGCGCGAACTGCTGACGCTGCGCGGCCTCTTCGACCTCGTCCCCGGTGCGACCGGTCCGATTCCGCTCGAGGAGGTCGAGCCCGCGTCCGCGATCATCCGACGGTTCTCGACCGGGGCGATGAGCTACGGCTCCCTGTCGCAGGAGGCGCACGAGACGCTCGCGATCGCGATGAACCGGATCGGCGGCAAGTCGAACACCGGCGAGGGCGGCGAAGACGTTGAACGGCTGCTCGACCCGGAGCGCCGGTCGGCCATCAAGCAGGTGGCGAGCGGCCGGTTCGGCGTCACGAGCCTCTATCTGACGGAGGCGGACGACATCCAGATCAAGATGGCGCAGGGCGCCAAGCCCGGTGAGGGCGGTCAGCTGCCGCCGTCGAAGGTCTACCCCTGGATCGCGCGGACGCGGAACTCGACGGCCGGGGTCGGCCTCATCTCGCCGCCCCCGCACCACGACATCTACTCGATCGAGGACCTGGCCCAGCTCATCCACGATCTCAAGCGGGCCAACCCCGCGGCGCGCGTCCACGTCAAGCTCGTCGCGTCATCCGGCGTGGGGACCGTCGCCTCCGGTGTCGCGAAGGCGCAGGCGGACGTGGTCCTCATCTCCGGACACGACGGCGGAACGGGGGCCAGCCCGCTCAACTCGCTCAAGCACGCGGGCGTCCCGTGGGAGCTGGGGCTCGCGGAAGCCCAGCAGACCCTCGTCCAGTCCGGCCTGCGCGAGCGGGTCTCCGTCCAGGTCGACGGCCAGCTCAAGACCGGCAGGGACGTCGTCATCGCCGCGCTGCTGGGCGCGGAGGAGTTCGGCTTCGCGACGGCGCCCCTGGTCGTGAGCGGCTGCATCATGATGCGCGTGTGCCACAAGGACACGTGCCCCGTGGGCGTCGCGACGCAGAACCCGGAGCTGCGCCGCCGCTTCACCGGCCGCCCCGAGTTCGTCGAGACGTTCTTCGAGTACATCGCGGAGGAGGTCCGGGAGCTGCTGGCCGAGCTGGGCTTCCGCACCCTCGACGAGGCGATCGGCCGCGTCGAGCGCCTGGACCGGAGTGCGGCCCAGAGCCATTGGAAGGCGGACGGCCTCGACATCGCGGACATCCTCGCCGTGCCGCGCACGGCGGACGGGGAGATCGCTGCGGTCCGTTCCCGGACCGTGGGCCAGGACCACCGGCTCGACGAGCACTTCGACGCGCGTCTCATCGCGGAGGCCGCGGACTCGATCCGCGCCCGCACGCCGCTCGTCCTCAACCACACGGTCACGAACGTCGACCGGTCCGTGGGCACGATGCTGGGCCATCGGGTGACCGTCGAGCACGGCCTCGAGGCGCTGCCGGAGGACACCCTGCGCGTGCATCTCACCGGCAGCGCGGGCCAGTCCCTGGGTGCGTTCCTGCCGCGCGGTGTCACCCTGTCGCTGTGCGGTGAGGGCAACGACTACGTGGGCAAGGGCCTCTGCGGCGGCACGATCGCCGTACGGCCGGCCGCCGCGCCCGGGTACCGGCCCGAGGACCATGTCATCGCCGGCAACGTGATCGGCTACGGCGCGACCGCCGGCCGGATGCACCTGTCCGGTCAGGTGGGCGAGCGCTTCCTCGTGCGCAACTCCGGTGCGACCGCGGTCGTCGAGGGGATCGGCGACCACGGACTCGAGTACATGACCGGCGGCACCGCAGTCGTGCTGGGGCCGGTGGGTCGGAACTTCGCCGCCGGGATGTCCGGGGGAGTCGCGTACCTGCTCGACTTCAACCCCGCGCGCCTCAACGTCGCGGACCGGGCGGCCGGGCGGTTCCACCTGCGCGGACTGTCCGGCGAGGACACGCACGAGCTCGAGGTCCTGCTGCGGGAGCACCTCGAGTGGACGAGTTCACCGCTCGTCGCGTCCCTCCTCGCGCGGCTCGAGCGCGGAGAGGACGTGTTCGGCCGGTTCACCAAACTGGTCCCCGTCGACTACCAGGCGGTCCTCGCGCTGCGCACGCGCTTCGAGGAGGACGGCACCGACCCCGACGGCTCCGAGGCATGGAGCTCGATCCTGGAGATGACCCATGGCTGATCCGCACGGATTCCTCACGACAACGGAGCGGGAGCTCCCCCCGTCCCGCCCCGTCGCCGTCCGACTCCTCGACTTCCGCGAGGTGCAGCAGGAGCGGCAGGACGCGTCCGCGTTCGTGCGGCAGGCCGGTCGGTGCATGGACTGCGGCGTCCCCTTCTGCCACCAGGGGTGCCCCCTGGGCAACCTCATCCCGGAGTTCAACGACGCGATGTGGCGCGGGCAGACCGCGAGGGCCAGCGAGCTCCTCCACGCGACGAACAACTTCCCGGAGTTCACGGGCCGGGCATGCCCCGCGCCCTGCGAATCCGCGTGCGTCCTCGCGATCTCGCAACCGGCGGTCACGATCAAGAACGTCGAGCAGACGATCATCGACCGTGCGTTCGAGGAGGGCCTCGTCGTGCCGCGGCCGCCTGAGCGGATGTCGGGACGCACCGTCGCCGTCGTCGGTTCGGGCCCTGCAGGCCTGGCGGCCGCCCAGCAGCTGACCCGTGCAGGGCACTCCGTCGTCGTGTTCGAGCGCGAGGACCGGATCGGCGGACTCCTGCGCTACGGGATCCCGGACTTCAAGCTCGAGAAGCACCACATCGATCGCAGGCTCGAGCAGATGCGACGCGAGGGCACCCGATTCCGCACCGGGGTCGAGATCGGGACGCACGTGTCGTGGGAGGAGCTGCGCGACCGCGTCGACGCCGTCGTCGTGTGCACGGGAGCGACCGTCCCGCGCGCGCTGAGGATCCCCGGCGGCGAGCTGGCGGGCGTGCACCCGGCCATGGACTACCTCGTCCCGGAGAACCGGCGGCAGGCCGGTGACGATCCGGTCGCGGACCGGATCGACGCCGCGGGGAAACACGTCGTCGTGATCGGCGGAGGCGACACGGGGTCCGACTGCGTCGGCACCGCCCTGCGTCAGGGCGCGGCGTCCGTCACATCGCTCGCGATCGGCCGGAGGCCGCCCGCCCAGCGCTCCGCGGACGAGCCGTGGCCCACGGACCCCCGGATCTTCGAGGTCTCGACCAGCCACGAGGAGGGCGGTGAGCGCCGCTTCCTCGCCTCGACCGTCGAGGCGTTGGACGACGGGGCCGGCCGCGTGCGGGCGCTGCGGGTCGCGCGGACCGCGTACACGGACGCCGGCCGGGTGCCGGAGCCGGGCACGGAGGAGGAGCTGCCCGCGGATCTCGTGCTCATCGCGATGGGGTTCACGGGACCGGAGACGGTCACGGCGGCCGCGTGGGGCCTCGGCGTCGAGGCGGGGACCCTGGCCCGCAACGCTGACTACGCCACGGCCCTCGACGGCGTGTTCGTCGCGGGCGATGCGGGGCGCGGCCAGTCGCTCATCGTCTGGGCCATCGCGGAGGGCCGGGCGGCGGCCGCGGCCGTCGACGCGCACCTCATGGGGGAGACGTCCCTCCCGCGTCCGGTGACGGCCCACGAACAGGCGCTGACCGCGGGCCCGTAGGCAGTAGGCTGGTGCCATGAGGCATGCGAAGATCGTGGCGACCCTGGGACCAGCACAGACATCCTACGACGACCTGAGGAACCTCCTCGCGGAGGGCGTGAATGTGGCCCGCTTCAACATGAGCCACGGGACGCACGCGGACCATGAGGAGCGCCTCGAGCGGCTCCGTCGGGCCGCGGCGGACTCAGACTCGCCGGTGGCGGTCCTCCTCGACCTGCAGGGGCCCAAGATCCGGGTGGGCACGTTCGCGGACGGCGCCAAGCCGCACCTGGCGATCGGCGATCGCTTCACCATCACCTCCCGTCCCGTCGACGGCGATGCGGAGATCGTCAGCACCTCCTACACCGGACTCCCCGGCGACGTGCAGCCGGGCGACCCGCTGCTCATCGACGACGGCCGCATCCGTCTGCGCGCGATCGAGGTGACGGAGACGGACGTGGTGACGGAGGTGGAGGTGCCCGGCCGGATCTCCGACCACAAGGGGATCAATCTGCCCGGCGTGGCCGTCTCCGTCCCCGCCCTCACGGAGAAGGACCTCGCGGACCTGCGGTGGGGTCTGGCGCACGGCGTCGACTGGGTGGCACTCAGCTTCGTGCGCGGGCCCGAGGACATCGAGGACGTCCACAGGATCATGGAGGAGACGGGCGTGCGCCTGCCCGTCATGGCGAAGCTCGAGAAGCCGCAGGCGGTCGACCGCCTCCACGAGATCGTCGCCGCGTTCGACGGCATCATGGTGGCCCGCGGAGACCTGGGCGTCGAGCTGCCGCTCGAGGAGGTCCCGATCGTCCAGAAGCGCGCGATCGAGGTCGCCCGTCGCCAGGCGAAGCCCGTCGTCGTCGCGACCCAGATGCTCGAGTCGATGATCGAGTCGCCGCGCCCCACCCGGGCGGAGGCGAGCGACTGCGCGAACGCCGTCCTGGACGGTGCGGACGCCCTCATGCTGTCCGGCGAGACGTCGATCGGCGCGCACTGGCTCGAGTCGGTGCGGACGATGGCCCGCATCATCGAGGCGACGGAGGCTGAGGGCTTCGACCGGATCCCCTCCCTGGGCACCACCCCGCACACGCGCGGCGGAGCCATCACGGCGGCGGCCGCGCAGATCGCGGAGCAGCTGGGCATCGACCTCGTCTGCACCTTCACGCAGTCGGGCGACTCCGTGCGACGCATGTCGCGCCTGCGCCAGAAGCGGCCCGTCATCGCGTTCACACCCGACCCCCGGGTGCGCAATCAGCTGGAGATGAGCTGGGGCGTGCGCACGCACCTCGTGCGAGCCGTCCACCACACGGACCAGATGGCCCGCCAGGTCGACAAGGTGCTCCTGAGCAACGGCGAGGGGGAGGAGGGCCAGCTGAGCATCATCGTCGCCGGCTCGCCCCCCGGCATCGTCGGGTCGACGAACGCGCTGCGCGTGCACGTCCTGGGGCAGGCGATCAACGGGGTCGCGGCCGCCTACCGGGACGAGGTGGACGAGACGGGCGTCTGAGCGCGCAGGATCCGCACATGCAGAAGGGGTCCCCGCTGGGGACCCCTTCCTCCGTGCCGGATGAGGGACTCGAACCCTCACACCCGAAGGCGGCGCATTTTGAGTGCGCTGCGTCTACCGATTCCGCCAATCCGGCCCAGGGGAAGTGTACTGCACGCACCGGGTGCGCCCCCGCCGTGCCCGGAGACCGTCACGGCGGTAGGATGGCGGGGTGACCCACAACGAAGACACCCCCAGCACCGAGCACGGTCCCGTGCGCCGCGTCGTCGTCGCGGAGGACGAGGCCGTCATCCGTCTCGACATCGTCGAGATGCTCCGCGAGGTCGGATACGACGTCGTCGGCGAGGCCGCGGACGGCGAGTCCGCGATCCGGCTGGCGGAGGAGCTGCGTCCGGACCTCGTGGTCATGGACATCAAGATGCCCGTCCTCGACGGAATCTCCGCAGCGGAGCGGATCGCGAAGGCCCGCATCGCCCCCGTCGTGCTCCTCACCGCCTTCTCGCAGAAGGAGCTCGTCGAGCGCGCCCGCGACGCCGGTGCCATGGCCTACGTCGTCAAGCCGTTCTCGTCGAACGACCTGCTGCCGGCACTGGAGATCGCGCTGTCGCGCCACGCGGAGATCACTGCGCTGGAATCGGAAATCTCCGACCTCACGGACCGCTTCGAGACGCGCAAGCTGGTCGAGCGTGCGAAGGGCCTCCTCATCTCGTCGATGGGGCTGACGGAGCCGGAGGCCTTCCGGTGGATCCAGAAGACCTCCATGGACCGTCGCCTCACGATGCGCGAGGTCGCGGAGACCGTCCTGAACCAGATCGGCTCCGCGAAGGGCTGAGCCTCAGGAGCCCTGCAGCACCATATTGGAGATGCGGACGATCGACAGGAGTCGGTCGTCCGCATCCGTCATCCGGACCTCGTGGTTGAACAGTCGGCGCCCCGCGTGCAGGACCTGCGCGCGTGCGAAGACCGTGCCCTCCGTGATCGATCGCAGGTGCGTGGCATTCAGGTCTACCCCCACGACGGCTCCGCCGGAGCGCAGCGCTGCGTGCATCGAGGCGAGCGTCTCCGCGATGACGACGTGGCCGCCGCCGTGGAAGAGCCCCGCCGGCTGGAGGTTGCCGGCGACCGGGCAGTCGGCCTCGATCCACTCCCAGCCCAGCCCCGTGGTCCGGATCCCCATCTTCTCGACGAGCGTGCCCGCCGGCAGCGTCCAGTTCTCGACCAGCGCGGCGTAGTCCTGCGCGGTCATGTCGGGGGAGAGGGCGGGCATCTGCCGGTCTGCGGGCACGGGGACTCCTGAGGTGGTGTGCGGATGGGATCACCCTCACTCTAGTCAGGACCCGGCTCTATCAGGACCCGGCGCCGTCCTCCCGTCTCCCGGTACCCTGTGGGGGTGACGACGACAGCCTCCGCAGACGCAGCCCCCGCCCCGCAGGACTCGCTCCTCCTCATCGACGGCCATTCGATGGCCTACCGCGCGTACCACGCGCTGCCGCCGGAGAAGTTCCAGACGGCATCGGGGCAGACGACGAATGCGGTGTTCGGGTTCGTCTCGATGCTGCTGACGGCGATCGAGGCAGAGTCGCCCACGCACATCGCGGTCGCGTTCGATCGCGGCCGGCCGCAGTTCCGACTGGACGAGCACCCGGAGTACAAGGCAGGGCGCGCGAAGACGCCGCCGGACTTCCACGGCCAGGTCGACCTCATCGAGGACGTGCTGCAGGCGCTGCGGATCCCCGTGCTGGGCATCGTGGGCGTCGAGGCCGACGACGTGCTGGCCACTCTCGCACGGCTGGCGGAGGAGGCCGGGGTCGAGGCCCGCATCGCCTCGGGCGACAAGGACGCCTTCCAGCTGGTCCGCCCCGGGGTGACGGTCCTCTACCCCCGGCGCGGCATGACGGACCTCGACCGGATGACCCCGGACGCGGTCGAGGAGAAGTACGGCGTCACCCCCGCGCAGTACCGCGGGCAGGCCGCGCTCGTGGGCGAGAAGGCGGACAACCTGCCGGGCGTGCCCGGGGTGGGCCCCAAGACCGCCGCGAAGTGGCTCACGACCTACGGCGGGCTCGAGGAGGTCCTCGCCCACGCGGACGTCATCACCGGCAAGGCGGGCGAGAGCCTGCGCGCGCACCTGACCGACGTGCGCCGCAACTTCCGCCTCAACCGCCTCCTGGACGACGTCGAGCTGCCGGTCACGATCGAGGAGACGCGCCGCCGGTCGCCGGACCGCGAGACGCTGGACGCCCTCTTCGACCAGCTCGAGTTCGCGGTGCTGGGCCGACGCGCGCAGGCCCTGTACACGGATGAGGACGCGGACACCGCCGCCGAGGCCGTGGTCCGGGAGGCGACCCGGCTCGCCTCCGCGGACGTGCCGGAGGCCCTGGCCGGGGTCCGCGCCGAGGACTGGGTCGCGCTCGCGTCCGACGGCGCCTACGTGCGCGGGGAGGGCACCGTCGACCGTCTCGTGCTGGCGCGCGGGGAGGACCTCTGGGCGCTCGACCTGAGCGAGCTGGACACCACCGCGCAGACCGCGCTCGCGGCGCTCCTGACGGAGCACCCGCGCCTCGTCGCCCACGATGCGAAGCCGCAGCTCAAAGCGCTGTGGGAGGCGGGATTCCCCGAGGCCGCCGTCGCCTGGGACACCCAGCTGGCCGGCTACCTGCTGGAGCCGGACCGCCGCGGCTACGAGCTGGGCGACCTGCTGGGCGCGCGCCTGGGGACGACGCTGCCCGAGGCCGCGGACGAGGACCCGTTCGCCCCGCTCGCCGCACGCGCCGCCGCTGTCGCGGACCTGCGCCCCGTACTGGCCGAGGCGCTCGAGGACAGCGGCCTCACCCGGATCATGGAGGAGATCGAGGTCCCCGTCCTCGACATCCTCGCCCGGATGGAGGTCCGCGGCATCGCGGTCGACCGCGCACGTCTCGACGCTCTCGCGCAGGAGTTCCGCTCGCAGGCGGACGCCAGTGCGGCGGACGCGTACGCGGCGATCGGGCGCGAGGTGAACCTGGGCTCGCCCAAGCAGCTGCAGGAGGTCCTCTTCGACGACCTCGACATGCCGCGGACCAAGCGGACGAAGACCGGGTACACGACGGATGCCGCCGCACTCGCGGATCTCTACGCGAAGACGCAGCACCCCTTCCTGGCGCATCTGCTGGCGCACCGGGACCGCACGAAGCTGAGCCAGACGGTCGTGGGGCTGGAGAAGACGATCGCGGACGGCGGACGCATCCACACGACCTACCTGCAGACCGTCGCCGCGACCGGCCGACTGTCGTCGAAGGACCCCAACCTGCAGAACATCCCGGTGCGCACCGAGGCCGGCCGCCGCATCCGTGAGGTCTTCGTCCCCGGCCGCGATGCGGACGCCCTCCTCACCGCGGACTACTCCCAGATCGAGATGCGCATCATGGCGCACCTGTCCGGCGACCCGTCCCTCATCAGCGCGTTCCGCGCGGGGGAGGACCTGCACGCCTACGTGGGCGCCCAGGTGTTCGGCGTGGCGACCTCGGAGGTCACCCCGGAGCTGCGCTCTCAGGTCAAGGCGATGTCGTACGGACTGGTCTACGGCCTGTCCGCCTACGGGCTCTCCCAGCAGCTGGGGATCGGCGTCGACGAGGCCCGCTCCCTCATGGACGGCTACTTCGACCGGTTCGGCGCGGTCCGCGACTACCTCTCGAGCGTCGTCGAGGAGGCGCGCGAGCGCGGATACACGGAGACGATGGACGGTCGTCGACGGTACCTGCCGGCACTCACCTCCGACCGCCGGCAGGTCCGCGAGATGGCGGAGCGGGCCGCACTCAACGCGCCCATCCAGGGCAGCGCGGCGGACATCATGAAGCGGGCGATGATCCGCGTCGACGAGGCGATCCGGGAGGCGGACCTCGACAGCCGCGTGCTCCTGCAGGTGCACGACGAGATCATCGTCGAGCTGGTCGCCGGCGAGCACGACGAGGTGTCGCGGATCGTCACGGAGCGGATGGCGGACGCGGCGACCCTGTCCGTCCCGCTCGAGGTGAATGTGGGGATCGGGCAGAGCTGGCAGGACGCCGCGCACTGAGTCCCGCCCGTGGCGGGGCCGTCGCGCAGGCTTCTCAGTCGCGCAGGCGGGTGGAGAAGATCGCGGTGCCCGGCATGACCCGGCCGCGCAGCGGCGACCAGCCGCCCCACGACGACTCGTTGTCCTCCGGCCACTCGGGCTCCGTGAGCCCGGTCAGTTCGAAGCCCGCGTCCACGAGGAGGCGGATCCAGTCGCTGAGCGTGCGGTGGTGCTCCGCGTAGACGGGCTGGCCGGAGGCGTCGAGTTCGACGTACGGCGTGCGGTCGAAGTACGAGTACTCGACGGTGAGTCCGGCCTCGCCGGGCACGTCCGGGAACATCCAGCGCAGCGGGTGGGTGACGGAGAAGACCCAGAGGCCGCCCGGGCGGAGGACGCGGGCCGCCTCCGCGAGCACGGTCTCCGCGTCCTTGACGAAGGGGAGCGCGCCGTACGAGGAGAAGACGATGTCGAAACTGTCGGACGGGAACGGCAGCGAGCGCGCGTCGGCCTGGAGGAAGGTGGGCGGCACCGCGTCCGGCCCCAGCGGGTTCTCGCGCTGCAGGCGGGAGGCCTGCTCGAGCATGCCGGAGGACAGGTCGACGCCCGTCGCCAGCGCGCCGTGCTCCGCCAGCCAGCGAGAGCACTGCCCCGCGCCGCAGCCCACCTCGAGCACCTGGCGCCGCTGGACGTCGCCCAGCAGCCGCACGTCGTCCTCGCGGACGCCCTCCGGGCACCACACGAACTCCGAGGCCCCCAGGAAGCTGCCGTGCTCCGCGAGGTACTCCTCCGCGGATCCGTCCCAGTAGGAGCGGTTGGCCCGGACGGACTCCTCCTCACCGATCGACAGATATCCGCCGCTGATGATCTCCGGTGAGTACTCGCCCTCGCTCACACCCGCTCCTCGCTGTCAGAACCACAGTCCGCACGTGCGTTCGCACCCGCGGTGGTGCTAGCATATGGGACTGTATGCACATCGCGAACCGTGGACGTCACACGGCGCCGTGCTGCACTTCCAATCATCCATCACGAGACCGTGTCCCCGTTCCCTCGGGACCGCGGGCCACATTCCATCTACGGAGTCCCTTACCTAATGACCACCACCACGCCTGACTCGGCGCACCAGAAGCAGGTCGCCGTCAACGACATCGGCACCTCCGAGGACTTCCTCGCAGCCGTCGACGAGACCATCAAGTACTTCAATGACGGAGACATCGTCGAAGGCACCGTCGTGAAGGTCGATCGCGATGAGGTGCTCGTCGATATCGGTTACAAGACCGAAGGCGTCATCCTCTCCCGCGAGCTCTCGATCAAGCACGACGTCGATCCGTCCGAGGTCGTCGAGGTCGGCGACGGCATCGAGGCCCTCGTCCTCACCAAGGAGGACAAGGACGGCCGTCTGATGCTCTCCAAGAAGCGCGCGCAGTACGAGCGCGCATGGGGCGACATCGAGCGCATCAAGGACGAGGACGGGGTCGTCACGGGCACCGTCATCGAGGTCGTCAAGGGCGGCCTCATCGTCGACATCGGACTGCGCGGCTTCCTCCCGGCCTCGCTCGTGGAGATGCGCCGCGTCCGCGACCTGGCGCCGTACATCGGCCAGCAGGTCGAGGCGAAGATCATCGAGCTCGACAAGAACCGCAACAACGTCGTCCTCTCGCGCCGCGCCTGGCTCGAGCAGACGCAGTCGGCGGTCCGCCACGACTTCCTGCAGACCCTGCAGAAGGGCCAGGTCCGTCCGGGCGTCGTCTCCTCGATCGTCAACTTCGGCGCGTTCGTCGACCTGGGCGGCGTGGACGGTCTGGTCCACGTCTCGGAGCTGTCCTGGAAGCACATCGAGCACCCCAGCGAGGTCGTGACGGTGGGCGACGAGGTCACCGTCGAGGTCCTGGACGTCGACATGGACCGCGAGCGCGTCTCCCTGTCGCTCAAGGCGACCCAGGAGGATCCGTGGCAGCACTTCGCCCGGACCCACATCATCGGCCAGATCGTGCCCGGCAAGGTCACGAAGCTCGTGCCCTTCGGCGCGTTCGTGCGGGTCGAGGACGGCATCGAGGGCCTCGTGCACATCTCGGAGCTGGCCGTGCGCCACATCGACCTGCCGGAGCAGGTCGTGGGCGTCGACGAGACGATCTACGTCAAGGTCATCGACATCGACCTGGACCGCCGCCGCATCTCGCTCTCCCTCAAGCAGGCGAACGAGGGCGTGGACCCGGAGGCGGAGGAGTTCCTCGACCCGGCACTCTACGGCATGCTCCAGGAGTACGACGAGGACGGGAACTACAAGTACCCGGAGGGCTTCGACCCGGAGACGAACGAGTGGCTCGAGGGCTTCGACGCCCAGCGCGAGGAGTGGGAGCAGCAGTACGCGACCGCTCAGCACCACTGGGAGGAGCACAAGAAGCAGGTCGCGAAGGCGATCTCCGCAGACGCGGAGGCCGCTGCGTCCGGCGCCGTCAGCTCGGAGACCCCGGCGGCCGCCAGCTCGTACGCCAGCGAGGCGCCCGCGGACTCCGGCACGCTCGCCAGCGATGAGGCGCTGGCCGCGCTGCGCGAGAAGCTCGCCGGCAGCTGATCGCCGCACGCTGACGCCGCATCTGTGAGCAGAGGCTCTGAGGACCCCCGGACGCATGTCCGGGGGTCCTCCGCATCCCGTCCCTGGCTCGTCTTCGCGCTGCTGGCGCTGGCGCTCTCGCTCCTGACGTTCCGCGGCCTCGTCGCGGATCCCGGTGGGCGCGTGTACGCGCACAACGACGACGCCTCCCTCTTCATCTGGTGGTTCGCGAACGGCGCGGACGCCCTCGCCTCCGCCCTGGGCTTCGGCACCGGCACCACGGGCTTCCTTCTGACTGCGGGGATGAACTGGCCCGACGGCGTCAACGGAGCGTGGAACACGAGCGTCCTGGGTCTCGCACTGCCGCTGGCCCCCCTCACGTGGCTGGCCGGACCGGTCGTCGCCTACACGACGGCGATCGTCCTCTCGCCGGTCGCCGCCTCACTGTCGGCCGCCGCGCTGCTGACCCGCTTCGCGGACCGGACCCCCGCGTTCGCGGGTGCCCTCCTGTACGGCTTCTCCCCGTACCTCACCGCCCAGGCCGGAGGCCACCTCAACCTGAGCTTCGCGGTGCTGCCGCCGCTGGTGGGTGCCTTCCTGTGGCGGTCCGCGACCGCGCCCGCGGGCGGAGCTCTGCGCACCCACGTGCGCGAGGCGCTGCCGTGGGGCATCCTGGTGGGCGGCGCCCTGGGCTGGCAGTTCTACGTGTCGACGGAACTGCTGGCCGGCACTTTCCTGGCTGCCGTGGCCGCGGTGGCGGCGATCGCCGTGTGCCTGCGCGGGCGCCTGCGACCGCGTCTGGTGCCGTTCCTCGCCGCGTCGGGTGCCGCCGTCGTGACGGCGCTGCTGCTGGCCGCGCCGCTGCTCGTCACGATGCTGACCGGACCGGGGGCGCCGCGTGAGGCGATCCGTCCGCACGGGGTCTGGAACAACGACCTCGCCGACCTCGTGACGCCCTCGCAGCACACCCTGCTGCGGGGAGCGGGCCCGGAGATCCCGCGTGTCCTGGGGATCGATCCGGCGGAGGTGGGCGGGTACGTCTCGCTCGTCTGGCTGGTCGTGGGCGCCTGGGCCGTGCTGCGCCGGTGGAGGTCGCCCCGCCACGGCCTGCTCGTGCGGGTCCTGGCGCTCACCGGTGCGGCGGTGTGGCTGCTGTCGATGGGCTCGCCCCTGCGGATCCTGGGACACGAGCTCCCGGTGCCGGGGCCGTTCCGCCTCGTCGAGCACCTGCCGGTGCTGGAGAACATCCTGCCGATGCGCCTGTCCGTCCACGTGGTGCTGGTCCTGAGCGCGCTCACCGCGGTGCTGCTCCATCACGCGCTGCGGGCGGGTGCGCGCGCGGCGGTCGCATCCGTCGCGGCGGTCGCATCCGTGGGCGTGCTCATCGCACCCGCCGCGGTCGAGACCCGGGTCCTGCACATCCCCACGGCGATCGCCGCCGGGGCGATCGAGGAGGCGCTCCCGCAGGGATCCGTCGTCAAGGCGCTGCCCACCCCGCGGGCTGTGGCGGAGCCCGACCACGCCCAGGCGATGGCGTGGCAGGCGGAGACCGGGATGCACTACCGCGAGACCGGCGGGTACTTCATCGGGAGCACCGACGACCACCCGGTCCTCTACCAGTCGCTGCTCGACCCGCTCGACGTGCTCCTGCGGGAGGCGGAGGGGCCTGGGGGCTCCGCGGCTCTCGACGAGGCCCGGGTCGTGGACGCCGTCCGCGACATCCGGGCCCGGGGGACTGAGTTCGTCCTCGTGCCGGAGGGCGCACCCCTTCTGCCCGGGCCGGCGGACGAGCTCGCGGAGGCGCTGGCGCGGACGCCGGGAGCGCACGCGGAGCGCGTCGAGGACACGTGGGTCGTCGACCTGCGCGGAGTAGGGTGAGGACCATGACAGAGACGCACGCGCCCACCTCTCCGCTGCTGCTGGGACTCACCGGGGGGATCGGCGCCGGCAAGTCGACCGTCGCGGCACTGCTGGCGGACCGCGGAGCCGGGATCGTCGACGCGGACCGCATCGCACGCGAGGTCGTGGAGCCGGGTGAACCGGCCCTGGAGGCCCTGCGGCGGGAGTTCGGGGACGCGGTCCTCGCGGTCGACGGCGCGCTGGACCGCGCGGCGCTGGCAGGTCTCGCCTTCGCGACACCGGAGCGGACCGCGGCACTCAACGCGATCATGCACCCCGCGATCGCGCAGCGGACCGCCGCGCGGCTGGCGGAGCACGCGCATCTGCCGGTCGTCGTCCACGACGTCCCGCTGCTCGTGGAGAACGGGATGACGGGGAACTACCACCTGAGTCTGCTCGTCGACGTGCCGGAGGAGACGCGGCTCGAGCGCCTCACGACCAGTCGGGGCCTCGATCGGGAGGACGCCCAGCGGCGCATCCGGGCGCAGGCGACGGACGCCCAGCGCCACCTCGCGTGCGACACGGCCCTCGACAACGCGGGGACGCAGGAGCACCTGCGCGCACAGGTCGCGCGGCTGTGGGAGGACCGGATCGAGCCGTTCCGGCGGAACCGCGCCGCCGGCATCCCGGCCCGGCCGCTGCCGCTCACGGGGACGGAGGCGGGGGAGGAGGCCCAGCGTGCCGCGGGCGCGCGCCTCGTGGCCCGGCTCGAGCGGACAGCGGGCCGTGCCGGGGTGCCGGCCACGGCCTCGGCGTCGCCCGCTGCGGACGGGGTCGCAATCGACCTGCGCGTCCCGGCGGGCACGGACCCCGAGGCCGTCGGCGCCCTTCTGCGCGACGCGGGCTACGCGCCGCGGGACGACCGGTGGCTCACGACGGACCCCGGCCGTCCCGCGACGGTGACGGTCAGCGCAGGGACGCGCTGAGCTCGATCGACACGCCCTTGAGGGCGCGGGAGACGGGGCAGTCCTTCTTCGCGCGCTCGGCGATCGTCCGGAAGTCCGGCTCGCTGAGGTTCGGCACGGAGCCCACGACGTAGAGGTGCACTCCGGTGATCCCGTCGGCGGGGGAGAAGCTGACGTCCGCGCCGGTCGAGAGCTCCTCGGGCGGCGTGCCGTTCGAGGTGAGCGCGTTCGACAGGGCCATCGAGAAGCAGGCGGAGTGGGCGGCGCCCAGCAGCTCCTCCGGCGTCGTCGCCGTGCCGGTGCCCTCCGCGCGCGCCTCCCACGAGACCGCCAGCGCGCCGGCGCCGGAGCTGTCGAGCGAGACCGTGCCGCTGCCCTCCGGGAGCGTGCCCCGCCACACCGTGTGCGCCTTCGAGATCGTCTCCGCCATCGTCATCCCCTTCTGAGTTCGTTTCGTCCGGTCCGAGTCTAGGCCCCGCAGCGGCCCTGCGGGGCGGTTCCCGTGTCCGTCCTCCGCGCTATCGTGTGTGCCATGGACCCGCAGCACCCGGACACCCGCCCGCAGGACGCCCCCAGCCGCCCCGTGCCGCTGGTGGGCCACCGTCCGGACATCGTCCGGTCCGTCGCGCCGTTCCAGGTCGTGTCGGACTACTCGCCGTCGGGGGACCAGCCGGCCGCGATCGCGGACATGACCGCGCGCCTGGAGCAGGGGGAGAAGGACATCGTCCTGCTGGGCGCCACCGGCACCGGCAAGTCCGCGACGACCGCGTGGCTCATCGAGCAGGTGCAGCGGCCCACGCTCGTCATGGCGCACAACAAGACGCTCGCCGCGCAGCTGGCGAACGAGTTCCGGCAGCTGCTGCCGCACAACGCGGTCGAGTACTTCGTGTCCTACTACGACTACTACCAGCCGGAGGCCTACGTCCCGCAGACGGACACGTTCATCGAGAAGGACTCGTCGATTAACGACGAGGTCGAGCGCCTGCGGCACTCCGCCACGAACGCGCTGCTGACCCGCCGCGACGTCGTCGTCGTCTCGACCGTCAGCTGCATCTACGGCCTGGGCACACCGGAGGAGTACGTCGACCGGATGGTGTCGCTGTCGGTGGGCGACGAACTGGACCGGGACGAACTGCTCAAGCGGTTCGTCTCGATGCAGTACTCGCGCAACGACGTCGCCTTCACGCGGGGCACGTTCCGCGTGCGGGGGGACACGGTCGAGATCATCCCGCAGTACGAGGAACTGGCGCTGCGGATCGAGTTCTTCGGCGACGAAGTGGAATCGCTCTACACGCTCCACCCGCTCACCGGCGAGATCGTGCGGGAGGAGGAGGTCGTCCACATCTTCCCGGCCAGCCACTACGTCGCCGGCGACCAGCGGATGGGGCGGGCGATCACGGACATCGAGCAGGAGCTGCAGGAGCGGCTGGAGGAGCTCGAGGGCCAGAACAAGCTGCTGGAGGCGCAGCGGCTCAAGATGCGCACCACCTACGACCTGGAGATGATGCGCTCGATGGGCTTCACCTCCGGCATCGAGAACTACTCGCGCCACATCGACGGGCGCGCCGCGGGCACGGCCCCCAACTGCCTCCTCGACTACTTCCCGGAGGACTTCCTCCTCGTCATCGACGAGTCCCACGTGACGGTGCCGCAGATCGGCGGCATGTACGAGGGCGACATGTCGCGCAAGCGCACCCTCGTGGACCACGGGTTCCGCCTGCCCAGCGCGCTCGACAACCGGCCCCTGCGGTTCGGGGAGTTCCTCGACCGGATCGGCCAGACCGTCTACCTGTCCGCGACCCCGGGTGACTTCGAACTGGAGCGGGCGAACGGGACGGTCGAGCAGATCATCCGCCCCACCGGCCTCGTCGACCCCCGCATCGAGGTGAAGCCCACACGCGGGCAGATCGACGACCTGCTCGAGCAGATCCGGGTCCGCGTCGAGCGGAACGAGCGCGTGCTCGTCACGACCCTCACGAAGAAGATGGCGGAGGACCTCACGGACTATCTGCTGGAGCACCAGGTGCGCGTCGAGTACCTGCACTCGGACGTCGACACGCTGCGCCGCGTCGAGCTGCTGAGCGAGCTGCGGGCCGGCGACTTCGACGTGCTCGTGGGCATCAACCTCCTGCGCGAGGGCCTCGATCTGCCGGAGGTGTCGCTCGTGTCGATCCTCGACGCGGACAAGGAGGGCTTCCTGCGGTCGGCCACCTCCCTCATCCAGACGATCGGGCGCGCGGCCCGCAACGTGCACGGCGAGGTCCACATGTACGCGGACACGATCACACGGTCGATGCGCGAGGCGATCGACGAGACGGACCGCCGGCGCGCGGTGCAGATCGCGCACAACGAGGAGCACGGCATCGACCCGCAGCCGCTCGTCAAGAAGCTCTCCGACATCACGGAGCGCCTGCGGCGCGAGGACGAGGACACCCGCGAGATCCTCGCGGAGTTCGACTACGGCAAGGGCAAGCGCGGGTTCAACGCGACGATCACGGACGAGCAGCGGGAGGCGTTCTCCACGTCGCGGGGTGCGGGAGCGCCGCTGGCGCCGCCGGCGGAGGACCTCGTCGAACTCATCGCGACGCTCACCGACCAGATGCACGCGGCCGCGGCGGACCTCCAGTTCGAGCTCGCGGCCCGCCTGCGGGACGAGCTGGGCGACCTCAAGCGCGAGCTGCGGCAGATGAAGGAGGCGGGACACGTCTGATCGGTGTACGATGAACCGTCGTTGAAGGGGAGTATCCCGACACCTTCCGCATTCGTCACCACGATCGCAGCCATCCTGCGGATCCGGATGCGGAGCGGCCGCTGGCCGTGGGAGAGACTTTCGACCGCGTGCAGCGACCACTCTCCTCCGAAAGGCACTCATGCAAGAGTTCTTCCAGGATCCCTACCACGTGTTCGAGGTCGTCTCGAGTGTCGTGCTCGTGCTGATCCTCGTCGCCGACCTCCTCATGGTCATCAAGCGGCCCCACACGCCCTCCATGAAGGAGGCCTCGCTGTGGGTCGCGTTCTACGTGGGCCTCGCCCTCGTCTTCGCCGGCGTCCTCTTCGCGATGGGCGATGCGGAGCACGGCGGACAGTTCCTCGCCGGCTGGCTGACGGAGTACAGCCTCAGCATCGACAACCTGTTCGTGTTCGTCATCATCATGAGCGGCTTCTCGGTGCCCAAGAAGTACCAGCAACAGGTGCTCATGGTGGGCATCATCCTCGCCCTCATCTTCCGCGGCATCTTCATCGTCGCGGGCTCCGCGATCATCGAGCGCTTCATCGAGGTGTTCTTCCTCTTCGGCGCCTTCCTCCTGTGGACCGCGTGGCGCCAGGCGTTCAGCGGCGAGGACGACGAGGACGCGGAGAACGGGTTCATCCGCTTCCTCCGCAAGCGGATCAACATCACGGACGAGTACCACGAGAACAAGCTGCGCGTCACGATCGACGGGAAGAAGTTCTTCACTCCCATGCTCATCGTGTTCATCGCGATCGGCACGACGGACATCATGTTCGCGCTCGACTCGATCCCCGCCATCTTCGGCATCACGCAGGATCCGTTCCTCGTGTTCACGGCGAACGTCTTCGCGCTCATGGGACTGCGTCAGCTGTACTTCCTGCTGGGCGGCCTGCTCGACAAACTCCCGTACCTGCACTACGGCATCGCCGCGATCCTCGCCTTCATCGGTGTGAAGCTGTTCCTGCACGCCCTCCACGAGACGGAGTGGCTGCCGGAGTCCTTCACCTCGCAGGTGCCGGTCATCACGACGTGGCAGTCGCTGGGCTTCATCGTCCTCGCGATGGTCGTCGCCACCGTCGCGAGCCTCATCGCGATGAAGCGGACCCAGGAGGCGCCCCTGCGGCGCGACTGATCCGCTGTCCCCACCCGGCCGTATGCGTGGGCCCCGGTCACCTGGACAGGTGACCGGGGCCTCGGCGGTGGTGGGGTCGGATCAGGCCTCGAAGGGGCCGAACACGGGGGTCCACGCACGGATCGTCGTGTCGTCGATGACGCCCGCGTCCGCGTACGGGTCCTGCGCCAGCAGGGTCGCGATCTCCTCCTTGTCCTTGCCGCGGAGGATCAGCAGGCCGCCGGGCGTCAGCTCGTCCTCGAGCGGTCCGGACGCCAGCAGGCGACCGGCCTCCAGCTGCGCGGCCTGCCACTCGCGGTGGGCCGGGCGGACCCCCATCCGCTTCTCCGTATCGGGGCCGTAGGTGTAGGTGACGGCGAAGACTGCCATGGCTCTCCTGTGTGTCGGTCGGGTGCGAGTGCGATACTCGTCTCGGAGCACGGGTGCGCCCCGTGCACTGACACTACCCCTCGAGCCCAGGAGCCCCCGCGTGTCCCGACTCCCGCAGATCCCCGACGACTTCGCAGACGCCGACACCGTCTGGGAGACGTTCGAGACGCATGTGCGGGAGAGCGGGATGAGCCTGTACCCCGCGCAGGAGGACGCGATCCTCTCCGTGCTCGCGGGCGACAACACGATCGTTGCGACGCCCACCGGCTCCGGCAAGTCGATGGTGGCACTCGCGGCGCTGTACTACGCGGTGTCGACGGGCCGGACCGCGTACTACACCGCGCCGCTCAAGGCACTCGTGAGCGAGAAGTTCTTCTCGCTCGTCGAAGCGCTGGGGCGCGAGAACGTGGGCATGGTGACCGGCGACAGCTCCGTGAACCCGGAGGCGCCGGTCATCTGCGCGACCGCGGAGATCCTCGCGAACCACGCCCTGCGCGAGGGCGGTGAGCTGGACGTCGCGCTCGTCGTCATGGACGAGTTCCACTACTTCGGGGATCCGCAGCGCGGCTGGGCGTGGCAGGTGCCGCTGCTCGAGATGCCGCAGGCCCAGTTCGTCCTCATGTCCGCGACGCTGGGTGACACGACGGACATCTCCCAGCGCCTCACGGACCTGACCGGCCGTGACACCGCGCACATCGGCTCCGCGCAGCGACCGGTCCCGCTCGAGTACGAGTACTCGACCTCGCCCCTGCTGGAGAAGCTCGCCTCGCTCGTCGCGGAGGACCGCGCGCCCGTCTACGTCGTCTCGTTCGTCCAGGCGCGCTCCGTGGAGCTCGCGCAGTCGATCCTCGCGGCCAACCTGACGACACGGGAGCAGCGGGACGCGATCGCCCAGGAGGTGCGCGGCTTCCGCTTCGGCAAGGGCTTCGGGGTCACACTCCGGCGACTGGTCCTGGGCGGCGTGGGCGTGCACCACGCCGGCATGCTGCCCCGGTACCGACGACTCGTGGAGCACCTGGCACTCACGGGCCTGCTGAGCGTCGTGTGCGGGACGGACACGCTGGGAGTGGGCATCAACGTGCCCATCCGGACGGTGCTCTTCACCTCGCTGGCCAAGTTCGACGGCCGCCGGGTCCGGCAGCTGCAGGTGCGCGAGTTCCAGCAGATCGCCGGCCGCGCCGGCCGCGCGGGCTTCGACTCCGTGGGCTACGTCGTCGCACAGGCGCCGGAGCACGAGATCGAGAACGCGGTCGCGCTCGCGAAGGCGGGGTCCGATCCCAAGAAGCAGAAGCGGGTCAAGCGGAAGAAGGCGCCCGAGGGCCACGTGGGCTGGTCGCAGCAGACGTTCCAGAACCTGGAGACGGGCACCCCGGAGCAGCTGCGCTCGCACATGCGGATCACCCACTCGATGATCGTGAACCTGCTGGCGCGTCCGCACGCGGGCGTCCACACGATCCGCGACTTCCTCGAGCGCACCCACGAGTCCCGCGAGCGGATCCTCGACCTCATGCTGCGGGCGCTGCGGATCGGTCGCAGCCTGCTGGTCGGCGGCGTCATCGAGCGGACCGTGACGGACGACGGCCGCGTCGAGTACGCGCTGAGCGCGGACCTGGGCCCGGACTTCGCTCTCAACCAGCCGCTCAGCCCGTTCGCGCTGGCGGCCCTCGACCTCTTCGACGAGCAGTCGGAGACCTGGGCGCTCGACGCGCTGAGCGTCATCGAGGCGACGACGCAGATCCAGCACCACATCATCCGCGGCCAGCTGGACCGCATCAAGGGCGACGAGGTGGCGGCACTCAAGGCGGAGGGCGTCGAGTACGCGGAGCGGATGGAGATCCTCGACTCCCTCGACGTGCCCCGGCCCAACGGCGAGGTCCTCGAGGCCGCGTTCGACGCCTACGCGGAGACCGCGCCGTGGGTGCGCGAGATCGGCATCGAGCCCAAGGCGATCGTCGCGGACATGATCGAGCAGTCGATGAACTTCTCGCAGTTCGTCGCCTACTACGGCATCGCCCGCGTGGAGGGCGGTCTCCTGCGCTACCTCCTCGACGTGTGGCGCGCCCTCGTCCAGACGGTCCCGGTCGACCGGCGCGGCGAGGAGCTCGAGGACATCATCACGTGGCTGGGCGATCTGGTCGTCCGCGTCGACTCGAGCCTCGTCGAGGAGTGGGCCGCACTCGCGGAACCGGGGGAGGAGCTGCCCGACGTCGCGCTCCACGCGCTGGAGCGGACATTCACCTCCGACGAGCGCCGGTTCACGGCCGCCGTCCGGAACGCGCTGTTCCACCGTGTCCTGCTGGCTGAACGCGCCGCCTACCGCGAGCTGGGCGCGCTCGACGGGGAGTCCGGCTGGGGTGCGCGCGAGTGGGAGGACGCGATCGAGTCCTTCTACGACGAGTACGACGATCTGGGCATCGACGCGGACGCACGCTCCGCGCGGATGGTGCACATCGAGCGGGGAGCGGACACGTGGCGCGTGCGGCAGGTGCTGGCGGACCCGCAGGGCGACGGCGACTGGTCCATCCGCGCGACCGTCGACCTGCCCGCCAGCGACGAGGCCGGCGAGGTCGTCCTCCGCATCGACGGGGTGGGTCCCCTCACAGAGGAGTGAGTGCGTCCGTCCCGGTCGATACAGTGGGGGAGTGAAAATGCAGAGCTCCACGGACCAGTTCCCGCGCACCGCACCGGACGGCCGCACGCACGACGACGCCCCCGTCATCCGGGTGCAGGGCGCCCGCGCCCACAACCTCAAGAGCGCCTCCGTCACGATCCCGCGCGACTCGATGGTTGTGTTCACCGGTTTGAGCGGGTCGGGCAAGTCCTCGCTGGCCTTCGACACGATCTTCGCGGAGGGCCAGCGCCGCTACGTGGAGTCCCTGTCGTCCTACGCCCGGCAGTTCCTGGGGCAGGTCGACAAGCCGGACGTCGACTTCATCGAGGGCCTGTCGCCGGCGGTGTCGATCGATCAGAAGTCGACGTCGAAGAACCCCCGCTCCACCGTGGGCACGATCACGGAGGTCCACGACTTCCTGCGCCTCCTCTGGGCCCGGATCGGGATCCCGCACTGCCCCACGTGCGGGGAGGAGATCGAGAAGCAGTCGCCGCAGCAGATCGTGGACCGTCTCCTCGAGCTGCCGGAGCGCACGAAGCTCATCATCGCCGCCCCCCTGGTCCGCAATCGGAAGGGCGAGTTCAAGGACCTGTTCCCGCAGCTGCTGGCGCAGGGCTACTCCCGCGCCGTCGTCGACGGCGAGCAGATCCGCCTGGACGATCCGCCGGAGCTGAAGAAGCAGTACAAGCACACGATCTCCGTCATCGTCGACCGCGTGGTGGTGCGCGAGGGGATCCGACAGCGCCTCGCGGACTCCGTTGAGACCGGCCTGGGGCTGGCGGAGGGTCGGATCGACGTCGAACTGGTCGACGAGGGGACGGTGCGGACGTTCTCGGAGAATCTCCGCTGCCCCAACGACCACCCCCTCGTCCTCGACGAGATCGAACCCCGCACCTTCTCGTTCAACGCGCCCTTCGGCGCGTGCCCGGCGTGCGACGGCATCGGGACGCGGCTGAGTGTCGACGAGTCCCTCGTCGTCCCGGACGAGGACCTCACCCTCACGGAGGGCGCGATCGCGCCGTGGGCCACCGGGAAGACGACGTCCCAGTACTTCCTGCGCATCGTCAAGGGCCTGGGCGACGACCTGGGCTTCGACCTCGTCACCCCGTGGAAGGACCTCCCCGCCGCCGCGCGTCGCGCACTGCTGGACGGCAAGGACCACAAGGTGCAGGTCCGCTACCGCAACCGGTTCGGCCGCGAGCGCACCTACTCGACCGGATTCGAGGGCGTCGTCCAGTACATCCTCCGCAAGCACCAGGAGACGGAATCCGAGTCGTCCCGGGAGCGGTACGAGGAGTACATGCGGGAGATCCCGTGCACCGTCTGCGAGGGCGCGCGCCTGCGTCCGGAGGTCCTCGCTGTCACCGTGGGCGGGATCTCGATCGCGGATCTGTCGCGCAAGCCGATCGACGAGGCCGCGGAGTTCCTTGCCGGACTCACCCTGTCCGACCGGGACGCGCAGGTCGCCGCGCAGGTCATGAAGGAGATCAACGCCCGCCTGCGGTTCCTGCTGGACGTGGGTCTCGACTACCTGAGTCTCGACCGGACGGCCGGGACGCTCTCCGGCGGGGAGGCGCAGCGGATCCGCCTGGCCACGCAGATCGGCTCCGGCCTCGTGGGCGTCCTCTACGTGCTCGACGAGCCCAGCATCGGCCTGCACCAGCGGGACAACCGGCGCCTCATCGGCACGCTCGCGAAGCTGCGCGACCTGGGCAACACCCTCATCGTCGTCGAGCACGACGAGGAGACGATCGACGCGGCGGACTGGATCGTCGACATCGGTCCGCGCGCCGGCGAGCACGGGGGCGAGATCGTCTACTCCGGACCGGTGGCGGGCCTGGCCGACGCTCCCCGCTCGCTCACGGGCGACTACCTGTCCGGACGTCGCAGCATCGCGGTGCCCGACCAGCGGCGGGCGGCGGATCCGGAGCGCACGCTCCGCGTCGAGCGCGCCCGCGAGAACAACCTCAGGGACGTGACGGTCGAGTTCCCGCTGGGCGTGCTCACCGCGGTCACCGGCGTCTCCGGCTCCGGCAAGTCGACCCTCGTGAACGACATCCTCTACACGGAGCTGGCGAACAAGCTCAACCGCGCCAAGCGCGTCCCGGGCCGCCACAAGCGCGTGACCGGTCTGGAGCACCTCGACAGGGTCATCCACGTCGACCAGTCGCCCATCGGCCGGACGCCGCGGTCCAACCCCGCCACGTACACGGGCGTCTTCGACCACGTGCGCCGCCTCTTCTCGGAGACGGAGGTGTCCCGGATCCGCGGCTACCAGCCGGGCCGGTTCTCGTTCAACGTCAAGGGCGGGCGCTGCGAGAACTGCAAGGGCGACGGCACGATCAAGATCGAGATGAACTTCCTGCCGGACGTGTACGTCCCGTGCGAGGTCTGCGACGGCGCCCGCTACAACCGGGAGACGCTCGAGGCGACCTTCAAGGGGAAGTCGATCGCGGAGGTGCTCGACATGCCGATCGAGGAGGCCGCCAGCTTCTTCGAGGCCGTGCCCGCGATCGCGCGCCACCTCGTCACCCTCGTGGACGTAGGCCTGGGCTATGTGCGCTTGGGCCAGCCCGCGACGACCCTGTCCGGCGGCGAGGCGCAGCGCGTCAAGCTCGCCGCGGAGCTGCAGAAGCGCACCCGCGGGCGCACCGTCTACGTCTTGGACGAGCCCACGACGGGCCTGCACTTCGAGGACATCTCGCGCCTCCTGACCGTCCTCCAGAGCCTCGTCGACAAGGGCAACACGGTCCTCGTCATCGAGCACAACCTCGATGTCATCGCCAGCGCGGACCACATCATCGACCTGGGGCCGGAGGGCGGCCGCGGCGGCGGCACCGTCGTCGCTGAGGGCACGCCGGAGGAGGTCGCGCAGGTCCCCGGCAGCCACACGGGCGAGTACCTCGCAGAGGTGCTGGCGCGGAGGGGGGTCCGTGGACCCCAGTGAGTACCGTCCCGCGTCGGGGGAGATCCCCACATCCCCCGGCGTCTACCGCTTCCGCGACGAGGACCGGCGGATCCTCTACGTGGGCAAGGCGAAGAACCTCCGGCAGCGGCTCAACTCGTACTTCGCGGATCCGGCGGGCCTCCACCCCCGCACGTTCCGCATGGTGCACTCCGCGGCGTCCGTCGAATGGACCGTCGTCGGAACGGAGGTCGAGGCACTCCAGCTGGAGTGGACGTGGATCCGCGAGTTCAGTCCGCGGTTCAACGTCATGTTCCGGGACGACAAGTCCTACCCGTACCTCGCGATCACGACGAAGGACCGCATCCCGCGCGTCTACGTGACGCGCGGCAAGCGGAAGAAGGGCATCACGTACTACGGACCGTTCGGCCAGGCCTGGGCGATCCGCGAGTCTCTCGACCTGCTGCTCCAGGTGTTCCCCGTCCGCACGTGCACGTCCGGCGTCCTCCAGCGCGCGGAACGCAGCGGCCGCCCCTGCCTGCTGGGCTACATCGACAAGTGCTCCGCCCCGTGCGTGGGGCGGGTGTCGGAGGACGAGCACCGCGAGCTGGTCCGCGGGATCGGGGACTTCATGTCCGGCTCCACCGGCACGCTCATCTCCCAGCGGAAGAAGGAGATGGCGAACGCGGCCCAGGAGCTGGACTACGAGCGGGCCGCCCGCCTGCGCGACGAGATCCAGGCGCTGGAGAAGGTGCTGGCGAAGAACGCCGTCGTGCTCTCGATGAATGCGGACTGCGATGTCTTCGCCGTCCACTATGACGAGCTCGAGGCCGCGGTCCAGGTCTTCCACGTGCGCGGCGGGCGTATCCGCGGTGAGCGCGGCTGGATCGTCGAGCGCCTCGAGGACGCGACACCGGCCCAGCTGGTCGCGGACTACCTGCGGCAGGCGTACGGGGAGGTCGACCCGCAGGGGGTCCCGGCCGAGGTGCTCGTCGACGTGCTGCCGGAGGACGCGGACACCGTCGCGGACTGGCTGCGCGAGCGTCGCGGCGGTCGCCGGGTGACGCTGCGGGTGCCTGAGCGGGGGGAGAAGGCCGCCCTGCTCGAGACCGTCCGGCAGAACGCCCAGCAGTCCCTCGTGCTGCACCGCACGCGCCGCGCCTCCGACCTCACGACCCGCAGCGAGGCCATGCGCGAGGTGCACGAGGTCCTGGGGCTCGACGAACCGCCCATGCGGATCGAGTGCATCGACAACTCGCACACGCAGGGGCAGGACGTCGTGGGCTCGCTCGTCGTCTTCGAGGACGGGCTGCCGCTCAAGCGCGACTACCGGCACTTCTCTGTGCGCGGGGACGCCGCGCGCGACGACACGTCCGCGATGTACGACGTCGTGTCCCGGCGCTTCACCCGCTATCTCGAGAGCCTCGCGGCGGAGGAGCCCGACGAGCGGTTCGGCTACCGCCCGTCGCTGCTGCTGGTCGACGGCGGTCCGCCGCAGGTGGCGGCCGCGCGGCGCGCCCTCGACGACCTGGGGCTCGCGCAGATCGCCGTCGCGGGTCTGGCGAAGCGCCTCGAGGAGGTCTGGCTGCCCGGCGAGGAGTACCCCACGGTCTTCCCACGCAGCTCGGAGGGCCTCTACCTGCTCCAGCGGATCCGCGACGAGGCCCACCGCTTCGCGATCACGTACCACCGGAAGAAGCGGGCCGCGTCCGCGACGGCGTCGGCCCTCGACGGGATCCCCGGTTTGGGGCCGGCGCGGCAGAAGGCCCTGCTGGCGAGGTTCGGCTCCGTCGCCCGTGTGCGCGCGGCGACGGTCGAGCAGCTGCAGGAGGTCCAGGGCGTGGGCGCCGCTCTTGCGGCTACGATTCACGCAGGACTCGCAGAAGGGACGACCACTGATGACAGCTGACACCTCCGCTCGCGCTCAGCTGCCCGAAGTCGTGCTCGTGACCGGTATGTCCGGTGCGGGCAAGTCGACGGCCGCGCGGGTGCTGGAGGACCTCGACTGGTACGTCGTCGACAACCTGCCCGCTGCGATGATCGCGCCGCTCCTCGAGCTGGTGGGCCGTGCGGAGGGCGCTCTGCCCCGTGTCGCGATCGTGACGGACATCCGCGGCCGCGCGGCGCAGCGCGCGGATCTGGCCTCCGCGGTCGACGAGTACCTCCATCAGGGCGTCGCGCTGCGCGTCCTCTTCCTCGAGGCGGCGGACGACATCCTCGTCCGCCGGTTCGAATCCGTCCGTCGACCGCACCCCCTGCAGGGCGACGGGACGCTGCTGGACGGCATCACCGCGGAGCGCGCGGCGCTGGAGAACGTCAAGCACCGCTCGGACGTCGTCATCGACACCTCCACGCTCAACATCCACGAGCTCGCCAAGGAGGTCCGCCAGGCGTTCGCGGCGGAGGCGGGGGACACCCTGCGGCTGACCGTCATGAGCTTCGGCTTCAAGCACGGCATCCCCACGGACGCGGACCACGTCGCGGACGTGCGCTTCCTCCCCAACCCGCACTGGGTGCCGCACCTGCGCCCGTTCGACGGCACGGATTCAGAGGTCGCCGACTACGTCTTCCAGAAGCCGATCGCCTCGCAGTTCCTCGACGAGTACACCCAGGCGCTCGCGACGGTGGTGCGCGGCTACCTCGAGGACGGTCGCTCCTCCGCGACCGTCGCCGTGGGCTGCACGGGCGGTCGCCACCGCTCCGTCGCGATGTCCGAGGAGCTCGCCCGCCGGCTGCGGCAGGCGACCGGCCTGCGCGTCTCCGTCCGCCACCGTGATCTGGAGAAGTCGTGAGCGGCGGTCGGGTGCCGGACATGGGCCGGGCCCCCAGCACGGAGGAGCTGCCGCTGCTGCTGGGTGGCCTCCTGGGCAGCACCCCGCAGGACAGCGAGAGCAGCGACGAGCCCCGGATCGTGAGCTTCGGCGGCGGCCACGGGCTCTACGCAGCGCTGCGCGCCTTCCGGCTCATCACGGAGAACCTCACCGCCGTCGTGACCGTCGCGGACGACGGAGGGTCGTCCGGACGCCTGCGTGCGGAGATGGGCGGCCTGCCGCCGGGTGACCTGCGCATGGCGCTGGCGGCACTCTGCGACGACGGCGAATGGGGCCGGGTGTGGCGCGGGGTCATGCAGCACCGCTTCGCCTCGAGGGGGGCCCTCGAGGGGCACGCGGTGGGCAACCTCCTCATCGCCGCGCTGTGGCAGATCCACGAGGACCACGTCGTGGGACTCGATTGGATCGCGCGTCTGCTGCGGGCGCACGGCCGCGTCCTGCCCATGTCGTCCGTCCCCCTCACGATCGAGGCGGACGTCGTGACGGCCGCGGCCGGTGCGCCGGAGGTCATCCGCGGCCAGTCCGTGCTGGCCGCGACACCGGGCCGCGTCGAGGAGGTCCGGCTCGACCCGGCCTCGCCCCCGGCCCGCAGCGAGACGATCGCGGCGGTCGAGGCGGCGGACGTGCTCAACCTGGGGCCCGGCTCCTGGTACACGTCGGTCATGCCCCACCTGCTCGTGCCCCAGCTGGCGGACGCGATCGTCCGCTCGCGGGCCCTCAAGACGCTCACGCTCAACCTGGGCGCGGCGCCGGGGGAGACGGTCGACCTCTCCCTCGTCGACCACCTGCAGTCGCTGCACCGGCACGCGCCGGACCTGCGCCTCGACTTCGTGCTCGTCGACGCCGCCGCCGCGGCGAAGGAGTCCGCCCTCGTCCGGATCGCCTCGGAGCTCTTCGGCGCGGAGGTCCGCACGCATCCGCTCACATCCCGCCGCCCGCGCCAGCATGACAGCCTCAAGCTCGCGGCCTGCTACCGTGATCTGCTGCTCGACCGCGGTCTCCTGAGGGAGGACACGTGGTGAGGACAGTCGGTCGGAAGGAGAAGGAGTGCCCATGGCGCTGACCGCGCAGGTGAAGGACGAGCTCGCCCGCTTCGAGGTGACGCGGGTGTCCGCGCGCAAGGCGGAGGTGACGTCGATCCTCCGGTTCTCGTCCGCCCTCCACCTCTCCGGCGGCGCCGTCCTCGTCGAATCGGAACTGGACACGGCGGCTGCGGCGCGCCGCCTGCGCGCGGAGATCCGGGGGCTCTTCGGCCACACGGCGGAGATCGTCGCGATCACCGGGGGAGGTCTGCGCCGCGGCAGCAGGTACCTCGTCCGCATCGCGCAGGACGGCGCCTCGCTCGCCCGGCAGACGGGCCTCCTGGACGCGCGCGGCCGTCCCGTCCGTGGACTGCCCTCGACGATCGTGGGCGGGGCGGTCGCGGACTGCGAGGCGGCCTGGCGCGGCGCCTTCCTGGCGCACGGATCGCTCACGGAGCCCGGCCGCTCCGCCGCCCTCGAGGTCACGTGCCCCGGTCCCGAGGCCGCCCTCGCCCTCGTGGGCGCGGCCCGCCGCCTCGACATCGCCGCGAAGGCCCGTGAGGTCCGCGGCACGGATCGCGTCGTCATCCGCGACGGGGACGCGATCGCCGCGCTGCTGACCCGGATGGGCGCCCACGATGCGGTGCTCGTGTGGGAGGAGCGCCGGATGCGGCGCGAGGTGCGGGCGACCGCCAACCGGCTGGCGAACTTCGACGATGCGAATCTCCGCCGGTCCGCCCGCGCCGCGGTGGCCGCCGGCGCCCGTGTCGAACGGGCTCTCGAGATTCTGGGCGATGAGGTGCCGGAGCACCTCCGGTACGCGGGCCGGCTGCGGCTCACCCACAAGCAGGCCTCGCTCGAGGAGCTGGGCCAGCTGGCGGATCCGGTCATGACGAAGGACGCGGTCGCCGGCCGCATCCGCCGCCTGCTCGCGACGGCGGACAAGCGGGCGGAGGAGCTGGGGATCCCGGGCACGGACGCCAACATCACGGCGGACATGCTCGAGGACGAATGACCGCTCCGCAGTCGATAGAATGGGATCACCCTACGATCTGAGGAGCGCCTCTCCATGACCACTCGCATCGGAATCAACGGCTTCGGACGCATCGGACGGTCCTTCCTCCGCCAGACACTCACCCACCCGGACGTGGAGGTCGTCGCGATCAACGACCTCACGGACAACGCCTCGCTGGCCCACCTCCTCGCCTACGATTCCGTCTGGCGGCGCCTCGACGCCGTTGTCGACCACGACGAGGACTCGATCATCGTCGACGGCCGCACCATCCGCGCGACCGCCCACTCGACACCCGCGGAGATCCCGTGGCGCGAGTACGGCGTCGACATCGTCATCGAGGCCACCGGGCGGTTCCGCAGCGCGGACCAGGCGCGCGGCCACCTGGACGCCGGCGCCCGCACCGTCGTCATGTCCTCGCCCGGCAAGGGCGTCGACGGCATGTTCGTCATGGGCGTCAACCACACCGACTTCGATCCGCAGCGTCACACGATCGTGTCGAACGCCTCGTGCACGACGAACTGCCTCGCCCCGGTCGCGAAGGTCCTCCACGAAGGCATCGGGATCCGGTCCGGCCTCATGACCACGATCCACGCGTACACGGGCGACCAGCGTCTGGTCGACGGCAACCACAAGGACCTGCGCCGGGCCCGGGCCGCCGCCGTCAACGTCGTGCCGACGACGACGGGTGCCGCCGCCGCGGTGGGGACGGTCCTGCCGGAGCTGGATGGCCGGCTCAGCGGTCTCGCCGTGCGCGTGCCCGTCCCCACCGGCTCGCTCGTCGACCTCGTGTTCACGCCGGAGCGGGACACGGACGCGGACGAGGTCAACCGCCTCCTGCGCGAGGCCGCCGCAGGTCCCCTCGCGGGCATCCTCGCGTACACGGAGGCCCCGATCGTCTCCTCCGACATCGTCATGGACGAGCACTCCGCGATCGTCGACGGGCTCCTGACGGAGCAGGTGGGCGATCAGCTCAAGGTGATCGCCTGGTACGACAACGAGTGGGGGTACTCGCACCGCCTCCTCGACCTCACCGTCCACATCGCGACCCAGCTGGGCTGAGTCGCCCTCACCCACCGGAAAGGCCCTCCATGCAGATCCTCACTCCCGCCGTCGCCGTCGCGGGCAGGCGCGTCCTCGTCCGCAGCGACCTCAACGTCCCGCTGCGGGACGGCGAGATCACCGACCGGGGCAGGATCACCGCGTCCGTGCCGACCATCCGAGCCCTCGCCGAGGCCGGGGCCCGGGTCGTCGTCGCAGCGCACCTGGGGCGCCCCCAGGGCGAGCGGGTGCCGGAGCTGTCGCTGGCTCCCGTCGCCGTCGCCCTGGCCGAGGAACTGGGCCGCCCCGTCGCCTTCGCCCACGACACCGTGGGCGAGAGCGCGCGGGAGACGGTCGAGGGGCTGGCCGACGGCCAGGTCGCCCTGCTGGAGAACCTTCGGTTCGACCCGCGGGAGACCTCGAAGGACGCGGGGGAGCGGGGTGCGTTCGCGGACGGCCTCGCGGAGCTCGCGGACCTGTTCGTGTCCGACGGCTTCGGCGTCGTCCACCGCGAGCAGGCGAGCGTCGTCGACATCGCGCGTCGCCTGCCGGCCTACGCGGGCGGTCTCGTCGCGGCGGAGGTCGAGGTCTCGCGACGTCTGCTCGAGGACCCCGCACGCCCGTACGCCGTCATCCTGGGCGGCTCGAAGGTGTCGGACAAGCTGGGGGTCATCGACAGCCTCCTCGAGCGCGCGGACGTCCTCATGATCGGTGGCGGGATGGTCTTCACGTTCCTCAAGGCGCAGGGTCACGCGATCGGCGCGAGCCTCGTCGAGGAGGACCAGCTGGAGACGGTGCGCGGCTATCTGCGGAAGGCGGAGGAGCGCGGCGTCGAGATCCTCCTGCCGCAGGACATCGTCATGGCGGAGTCCTTCGACCGCGAGGCGGCGCACTGGACCGCGCAGGTCGACGCGCTCGAACAGACGCCCGGCGGCGCCACCGCCCTGGGCCTCGACATCGGCCCCGAGGCCGCCCGGACGTTCGCGGCACGCGCGGCGCAGGCGCGGACGGTCTTCTGGAACGGTCCCATGGGCGTCTTCGAGTTCCCCGCCTTCGCCGAGGGCACCCGTGCGGTCGCGGAGTCCCTCACGACGGCCCACGGCGGACGCGAGTCCGGCCGACTCACCGTGGTGGGCGGCGGCGACTCCGCCGCGGCCGTGCGCGCCCTGGGCTTCGCGGACGACGACTTCGGCCACATCTCGACCGGCGGTGGCGCCTCGCTCGAATTCCTCGAGGGCCGCGTCCTGCCGGGCCTCGCGGTGCTGGAGGGGTGAGCACGATGGTGGAGACGAACCGGGCCCCGCTCATCGCGGGCAACTGGAAGATGAACCTCGATCACTTCGAGGCGCTCACACTCATCCAGAAGCTGTCGTGGGCGCTGCGCGATCTGTCCGTCGACCTCGATCGGATCGACGTCGCGGTGATCCCCCCGTTCACGGACCTCCGGTCCGCGCAGACGCTCATCCAGGGCGAGCGGATGGACCTCACATACGGTGCGCAGGATCTGTCGCCCCACGACTCCGGCGCCTACACCGGCGAGGTCTCCGGCGCCTTCCTGTCGCGCCTGGGCTGCACCTACGCGCTCGTGGGCCACAGCGAGCGCCGAGCGCACCACGGCGAGGACGACGCGCTCGTGGCCGCGAAGCTGCGCGCCGCGCTGCGGCACGACCTCACCCCCGTCCTCTGCGTGGGCGAGCCCAGCGAGGTCCGCGACGCGGGCGATCACGTCGCCCACGTCCTGTACCAGGTGGACGGTGCCCTCGACGGGATCGGTGCCGACGACCTCGGCGGCCTCGTCATCGCCTACGAGCCCGTGTGGGCGATCGGGACGGGCGAGACCGCCGGACCCGCGGACGCGCAGGAGATGGCGGCGGCGATCCGGGGTCGCCTCGCGGAGGTGCACGGCGAGGGAGTGGCACGGACGGCCCGTGTGCTCTACGGCGGCAGCGTCACGGCGGACAACGCGGCGGAACTGGTCGCGGGTCCGGACGTCGACGGAGCGCTGGTGGGCGGCGCCAGCCTGCACCCCACGGGTTTCGCTGAACTCATCCGCGCCGTGCACCGAGTAGACTGAGGCCACTATGGAGATCCTCAACTGGACGCTCATCGCGGTCCTCATCCTGACCAGTGTCTTCCTCACGATGCTCATCCTCATGCACAAGGGGAAGGGCGGAGGCATGTCGGACATGTTCGGCGGCGGCATGAGCTCGTCGCTGGGCTCGTCGGGAGTCGCGGAGCGCAACCTCAACCGTTTCACCGCACTCGTCGCGATCGTCTGGGTCGCGAGCATCATCCTCATCGGAGTCGTCGTCCGCTTCCAGTGAGCGCGAGGGCCGGTCGGCGCACCGGCGCTGCGACGAACCGGCACTGACAGCACCGGGGCAGCACCGGGACAGCACGGGGCCCGGAGGAGAGCCAGCCTCCTCCGGGCCCCGTGCTGCGTCCCCGGACAGTGGTGACCGGGGACGTGACGGCCGGTCTCAGACCTTCCGGTCGTCGGCGTCGGCCACCGGTCCGCCTGCGTCCGGCTCGGCGGCCTCGGCCACAGCTCCATCCGCAGAGCCGGCATCCGGTCCATCCGGCGCGGCGACCCGGGCCTCCGGGACATCGCTCGCCGCATCGTCGGCCACGGGCGTTCCCGTCACGGCGTCCTCAGCGTCGGTGGCATCGGCCTCGGCAGACGCAGCACCGGCACTCGCAGAACCGACAGACTCAACAGCCGCGGACTCGGCAGTGGGCTCCGCCTCGGCCTCGCCATCCGTCTCGACCTCTGTACCGGGCTCGACGTCGTCGGCGGGCTCCCCCTCGTCGGCGGGCTCGGTCTCGTCGGCGGCCGGTGCCTCGTCCGGTCGGCGCGACGGCGCGTCCGGCAGGGCATCGACGATCTCGAGCAGACGTCCGATCCCGGCACTGCGGTCCGCCAGTGCGACCGTGACGACCGGGCGTCCCAGCTCCCGCAGCACGGCGGCGTCGCCCTGGGCCTGCGCCACCTGCAGCCGCCCGAACGAGAAGCCCGCCTGCGGGATCCCGAGCGCCGGCGCGGCGTCCGGATCGCCCGTGAGGTAGAGGAAGGCGCCGGTCGGACGCCCGCCCTTGTGGAACTGTCCGGTCGAGTGCAGGTACTGCGGTCCCCACCCGAACGCGACCGTGCCGCCGGACTTCCGGGCCAGGAGCTCGCGCAGTCGCGCGACGTCGCCGTCGTGCTCCGGACTGAGGAACGCCTGGACCGCCAGGTACCGGTCCTCGTCCTGAGGATCGGGGAGCAGCGCGGCGAGCACCTGGGCGATCGTCGTGTCCTCGGATCCGTCGCTCACCTCCGCCGTGAGCGGGCCGTCCTCGATGCGGACGAGCGCGTCGGTCGCAGTCGCAGTGCCGGGGTCCTCCCCGTCCGCGTCCGGCTCGAGCAGCGCACGGGTGCGCTCCTTCGCGGACTCCACATCGGGCTGGTCGAAGGGATTCACACCGATCTCCGCGCACACGAGCGCGACGGCGGTCTCCCAGATGAGGAGCTGGGCGCCCAACGGCGCCTCGACGGACACCGCGATGCCGGAGATGGGCTGATGATCGCCCTGCGCCGGCCCCGCGAAGACCAGTGCGGTCGCGGCATGAGCGTCGCGGAAGCCGTGCACGTCGATGCCCTCGCACGTGACGGGCAGGAAGCCCAGACCGGCCTTGCCCGTCGACTCGGCGATGAGCTGCTCGAGCCACGCGGGCAGCGTCACGAGCACGGGATCCGTCGCCGCCAGCGCGAGCGTCCGGACATCGCGCGCGTGCGCGGCGACGAGCAGGGCGCCCAGCTGCAGGGCGGGATTGCCCGTGTCGTCCGCGCGCACGGTGGCCGCGACGTCCGCGGCCTCGTCGACGACCCGCTGGACGTCCGCCCCCGCCAGCCCGGCGGGGACGAGCCCGAACGCGGACAGCGCGCTGAACCGACCGCCCACGCTGGGGTCGGCGAGGAACACCCGCCGCCAGCGCTCCTCGACGGCCTGTTCCGCGAGCGTCGTGCCGGGATCCGTCACCGCGACGAGACGGCTCCGCGGATCGATGTCCCGCGCCAGCAGCGCCTGTGCGAACGCCGAGGCCGCCGAGATCGTCTCGATCGTGGTCCCCGACTTCGTCGCGACGACGAGTGCGGACCGCTCGAGATCGTCGCTCTCGCACAGGGCGGCGATGTCGTGCGGGTCCGTCGTGTCGACGATGGTGAGGGGCGCGCCGTGCGCGGACGCGATGACACCCGCACCCAGCGACGACCCGCCCATCCCCGCGAGGACGAACCGATCGACGCCCTCAGCCTCGAACTCCGCGCGCAGCGCCTCGACCTGCTCGATGAGGCCGGCCGCGCGCGTGTGCAGATCCGTCCAGCCCAGACGCGTCGCCGCGGTCTCCTGCGCGTCCTCGCCCCAGAGCGTCGCATCGCGCTGGGCGATCCGCGACGCGAGGGCCGCATCCGCCATCTGCTGGAGCCGGGTGGTCGTCTCCGCCGGTTCCGGGAAACCGATCTCGACCGTCATGTGCGACCTCCCTGTGCCTCCTGCTCGCCCCGCGCCCGGGCGAGGCGGGCCGTCACCTCCGCGACCAGCTCGTCCCAGCTGGCGGAGAACTTCTCGAGCCCCTCCCGCTGCAGCGTGTCCATGACGTCCGCGTAGTCGACCCCCAGCCGCGCGAGGGCGTCGAAGTGCCGGTCCGCGGCGTCGTAGCAGTCGACCATCGTGTCCGGTCCCACCTCGCCGTGGTCCGCGAAGGCCTCGAGCGTCTTCTCCGGCATCGTGTTGACCGTGTCCGGGGTGACGAGTTCGCTCACGTAGAGGGTGTCCGGGTACGCGGGGTCCTTCGTGCCGGTCGACGCCCACAGCAGCCTCTGGCGGCGGGCGCCCACGGCCTCGAGGACCCGGAAGCGCTCGGAGTCGAACAGCTGCTTCTTCACGCGGTGCGTCAGGCGGCAGTTCGCCAGTCCCGCCCCGCCCCGCAGGTGACGGGCCTCGTCCGTGCCCAGAGCGTCCAGCCGGGCGTCGATCTCCGTGTCGATGCGCGAGACGAAGACCGAGGCGACGGAGTGGAGGGTCGAGAGGTCGACGCCCGCCTCCCGCGCGCGCTCGAGGCCGCTCAGGTATCCCTCGACGACGCCCCGGTACTGGCTGAGGCTGAAGATGAGGGTGACGTTCACGCTGATCCCGCGCTCCAGCACGCGGGGGATCGCGAAGACGCCCTCCTCCGTCGCGGGGATCTTGATGAGCACGTTGGGGCGATCGACCGCGTGCGCCAGGCGCGTGGCCGCCTCGATCGTCGCGTCGCCGTCGTGCGCCAGGGCGGGGGAGACCTCGAGCGAGACGCGACCGTCCGCGCCGTCCGTCCGCTCCCACACGGGCAGGAGCAGATCGCATGCGGCGCGCACGTCGTCGACCGTGAGCGCGTCGATCGCGGTCTCCGCATCCGCACCGGACGCCGCCAGCTCCGTCAGCTGCGCGGTGTACGCGTCATCGGAGGCGATCGCCTGGGCGAAGATCGTCGGGTTCGTCGTGACGCCCACGACGGAGCGGGTGGCGACGAGCTCTGCGAGCGAGCCGGACTCCAGCCGGGTGCGCGACAGATCGTCGAGCCACACGGACACACCGGCCTCGGACAGGCGGGCCAAGGGACCGTTCTGTGCGGTCGCGGTCGACTCGGAGGGGGTCGGGGGGACGGTCATCGGATCTCCTCTGCGACGGCTGCGAGCGACTCCTGTGCGGCGGCGACCACGGCCTCGGCGGTGATGCCGAACTTCTCGAAGAGCAGGGCGCCGGGGGCGGAGGCACCGTAGTGTTCGAGCGAGACGGCGCGGCCGTGCTCGCCCAGGTAGCGGTGCCAGCTCTGGGCGATGCCGGCCTCGACACTCACGCGGGCGCGGACGGACCGCGGGAGGACGGACTCGCGGTACTCCGCGGACTCCTGCTCGAACCACTCGAGGCAGGGCACGGACACCACGCGTGCCGCGACGCCGTGGGCGGCGAGCTCCGTGCGCGCGGCCAGGGCCAGCTGGACCTCCGACCCGGAGGCCAGCAGCAGCACCTCCGGCTCGCCGTCCGAGTCGGCCAGGACGTACGCGCCGCGGCGGGCGTCCTGGGCTGGCGCCAGCTCCTCGCGGTCGAGGACCGGGACGCCCTGACGGGTGAGGACCAGGCCGGACGGGCCGTCCGACCGCTCGAGGATGCGCAGCCACGCGACCGCGGTCTCCGTCGCGTCCGCGGGCCGCACGACGTCGAGGCCGGGGATCGCGCGCAGCGCGCTCAGGTGCTCGACGGGCTGGTGGGTGGGTCCGTCCTCGCCCACGCCGATCGAGTCGTGCGTCCACACGAACACCGTGGGCAGCTGCTGGAGTGCGGCCAGGCGCACGGCCGGGCGCTGGTAGTCGCTGAAGACGAGGAACGTCCCGTTGTACGGGCGGGTGGGACCGTGCAGCGCGATGCCGTTGCTCACGAGGCCCGCGGCGAACTCGCGGATGCCGAAGTGGAGGTTGCGGCCGTACGGCTCGCCCTGGAACATCGCGGACGACCGCTCGACCGGCAGGAAGGACGGCTCGCCCTTGAGGAGGGTGTTGTTGGAGCCCGCGAGGTCGGAGGATCCGCCCCACAGCTCCGGCATGAGCGGCGCCAGCGCGTTGAGCACCGTGCCCGAGGCCGCGCGGGTTGCCAGCGACGCGCCCGCCTCGAAGGCGGGCAGCGCATCCGCGAGGCCGTCCGGCAGCCGGCCCGCCTGCAGCCGGTCGAACAGCTCCGCCCGCTGCGGGTTCGCCGTCCGCCACGCCTCGAAGCGCTCCTGCCAGCGGGCGTGCGCCGCCGCACCGCGCTCGCGCACCTGCCGAGTGTGGGCGAGGACCTCGTCCTCGACGACGAAGGACTGCGCGGGGTCGAAGCCCAGGATCTCCTTCGTCGCGGCGATCTCGTCCGCACCCAGCGCCGCACCGTGGGCCCCGCCCGTGTTCTGGGCGTGGGGCGCAGGCCATCCGATGATCGTCGACAGGCGGATGAACGAGGGGCGCGGATCCTCTTGCGCCGCGCGGAACGCCGCGTCGAGCGCCGGGACGTCCTCGTGGTACTCCGCGCCGCCGTTGGTGAAGTCGACGTGCTGGACGTGCCAGCCGTACGCCGCGTACCGGGCCTCGACGTCCTCCGTGAACGCGATCGAGGTGTCGTCCTCGATCGAGATCCGATTGTCGTCCCAGATGACCGTCAGGGTCCCCAGCTGCTGCGTGCCGGCCAGCGAGGAGGCCTCGCCGGACACGCCCTCCTGCAGGTCGCCGTCCCCGGCGATGACGACGACGCGGTGGTCGAAGACGGACTCCCCGGCCGGGGCCTCGGGATCGAAGAGGCCGCGCTCGCGGCGCTGCGCCATCGCCATGCCCACCGCCGAGGCCAGGCCGGATCCCAGCGGACCGGTCGTGATCTCGACGCCGTCGGTGTGGCCCACCTCCGGGTGGCCCGGGGTCAGCGAGCCCCACGTGCGCAGCGCCTGGAGGTCCTCGAGCTCCAGCCCGGTGCCGGACAGGTAGAGCTGGACGTACTGGGTCAGGCTCGAGTGACCGGCCGACAGCACGAAGCGGTCGCGGCCGATCCACGTCGTGTCGGCGGGATCGTGGACGAGACCGTGCTGGTAGAGGTAGTACGCGGCCGGCGCCAGGCTCATGGCGGTGCCGGGGTGGCCGTTGCCCGTCTTCTCGACCGCGTCCGCGGCCAGGAGTCGTGCGGTGTCGACAGCCCGGCTGTCGAGGGAGGACCAAGAGAGGGTGCTCGTGCTGGTCATGCGCGCGGTTCGATCCTTCGGGACGAGGGCTTGCCCGCCGTCGCGGGGCGGGCACTGACGACTGCCACTCTACCGGGACGCGCGGTGTGACACGGCCCTGCATGCACAACTCTTCTACGGGGGATAGAATCACGGGGACGATCCCGACCAGGAAGGCGCAGCCGACACCGTGTCTCTCCCCCCGCAGTCCGCACATCACCCCTCTGCAGACGAGAAGCCGCTGCAGCGGACCCTCGACGAACGGCGCCTGGGCGCACGCGGACGGGGCACCCTCACGGGCACGATCCTCGCCTACATCGCCCTCACGAAGCCGCGCGTCATCGAGCTGCTGCTCGTGACGACCGCACCGGTCATGTTCCTGGCCGCTCGCGGGCTGCCGAACCTGTGGCTGGTCGTCGCGACGCTCATCGGCGGTGCCGCCGCCGCCGCGTCCGCGTCCGTCTTCAACTGCATCGCGGACCGCGACATCGACGCGAAGATGCAGCGGACGGAGAACCGCCCGCTGGTGACGGGCGAGATCACCCCGCGCGCCGCGACGATCTTCGCCTTCGCGCTGGGCTTCGGCTCGATCTTCTGGCTGGGCGGCTTCACGAACTGGGTCGCCGCCGGCCTCACTGCCGTCGCGATCCTCCTGTACGCGGTCTTCTACACCCTCGTGCTCAAGCGCCGCACCACGCAGAACATCGTGTGGGGCGGCGCCGCCGGCTGCATGCCGGTCCTCATCGGCTGGTCGGCCGTGACGGGCTCCCTCAGCTGGGAGCCGCTGCTGCTGTTCCTCGTCGTCTTCTTCTGGACGCCCCCGCACTACTGGCCGCTGGCCATCAAGTACAAGGCGGACTACGAAGCCGCCGGCGTGCCGATGCTGCCCAACAAGGTGCCGCCCACGAACGTCGCCCGTCAGATGATCTGGTACACGATCGCGATGATCGGGGCGTCGCTGGCACTCATCCCCGTCGCCCCGATGGGCCCGCTCTACATCGCGGTGGCCGTGGCAGCCGGCGGCTGGTTCCTGTGGGAGTGCATCGCCTTCATCCGGCGCGCGCAGGCGGGGCTCTCCGGCACCCGCCTGCGCGCCATGCGCGTGTTCCACGGGTCGATCACCTATCTGTCGGTGCTCTTCCTCGCGGTCGCGATCGACCCGTTCCTCAACCCCTGGCTGTAACCGGGGCGGTGGTCGACTCCGCCGCCTCGTCCGCGCGGAACTCCACGCCGTTGTCCAGAGCCAGTGCGGCCTCGAGCTCGCGCACGCGAGGGATGATCTCCTCGCCGAAGTGCGTGAGCTCCTCCTGGAAGTGCAGGTAGGCCGTCAGCATCAGGTTGACGCCCTGCTTCTTGAACTCGATGATCCGGTGGGCGATCTCATCGTCCGTGCCGATGAGGCCGGTCTTGAACCCGTCGTTGTACTGGACGAGGTCCTCGAACGAGGAGTCCGCCCACATGCCCTTGCCATCGCCGGTCGACGATCCGGCCTGCTGGACGGAGCTGCGGAAGCCCTCGACGGCCGGACGGTGGGCGTTCTCCACGATGTCACGCAGCTGCGCGTGCGCCTCCTCCGTCGACTCGCGGGCGATGACGAACCCGTTGATGCCGAAGCGCGGCGGACGGGGTGCTGAGCGGTCCCCGGAGACCGCCGCGGCGGCGACGCCGGCCACGTTGTCCGCGTAGTCCTCGAGGGTGCGACCGTTCGAGAAGTACCAGTCCGCGACGCGACCGGCGGTCGCCTGCGCGGCCGTCGAGTTGCCGCCGAAGAAGATGTCCGGGTGGGCGCGCCGCGGCACGTCGACGGGACCGGGCTTCAGGGTCACCCCGTCGATCGCGTAGTGACGGCCGAACTGCCGGTAGTCGGCCTCCGTCCACAGACCGCGCAGTGCACGGATGAACTCCTCCGTGCGGACGTAGCGCTCATCGTGCTCGAGCCACGGGAGGCCGAAGCCCGTGAACTCGTCCTTGAGCCAGCCGGAGACGATGTTGACCGCGGCGCGACCGCCGGACAGCTGGTCCGCGGTGTTGATGAACTTCGCGAGCACGCCGGGGTGCCACATGCCCGGATGGAAGGCGGCGATGACCTTGAGGCGCTCCGTGGCCAGGAGCAGGGCGAGGGAGAAGCCCGTCGCCTCGTGCTGCTGGGAGGCGCCGTAGCTGGCCTGGTAGCGGGTCTGGGTGAGCGCGTACTCGAAGCCCAGCGACTCCGCGGTGCGGGCGAGGGCCCGGTTGTAGTCGATGCCCCAGTCCGTGCGCTGCTCGACGGTCGAGATGACGAGGCCGCCGGAGACGTTGGGGACCCAGTAGGCGAACTTCAGCGGGGTCGCGAGGTCGGCCAGGGGTGAGACGGGTGTGCTCATGAGCGTCCTTCCGAGGGGGGTGCGGTGATCACCCTCCAGCTTCGGTCGGACCGGGCGGCGGCGCCCGCGCAGGCGTCACATGCGCGTCACGGGACGACACTCTCCGTCATGCAGGCGCGCGGGCCGCCGCCTGCCTCTCCTGCGCGACCGGTGTCTGCGGCGGGCGCACGTAGTGGGCGTCCAGCAGCCAGGTGGCGGTGATGAGCACGGCGCAGACGCCGATGATGTGCACGGCGACGAGCATCCACGGGACGCCCAGGAAGTACTGGACGTAGCCCAGCGCGCCCTGCGCGGCGACGGCGGCGGTGAAGACGAGCGAGGCCCGGCGCAGGCGGCGGGCGTGCGGCACTCCTCTGCGCACTGCGCTGTGGGAGACGAGTGCGGAGCCCACCGTGACGGCGACGAGCAGCCAGACCGGCGCGGCGTGCAGGCGGGCCATGAGGAGAGTGTCGAAGCCGTTGCGCGCGCTCATCTCGTCTCCTGCGTGGGGGCCGGCACCGGTCACCAGCAGACCCAGGACGACGACGATGGCGGTGAGCCCCAGGGCCGCCCAGGCGAGCCCGCGCATGAGCGGGGTGCCGACGGCCTCGGGCTTCCGCCCCGAGTCGTAGGTGCGGCGCACGAACAGGGTCGACACGACGACGGCGGCGGCCGAGGGCACGAAGTGGAGCGCGACGATCCAGGGGTTGAGGCCGGTGAGGACCGTGATCCCGCCCAGGACGGCTTGGACCGGGACCACGGCCGTGAGCGCGACGGCGAACCAGACGAGGTCGGGGCGGGTGCGGAAGCGGCGCAGCAGGACGAGGATCGTGATGACGCCCAGGACGCCCAGCCCCACGCCCAGCAGGCGGTTGCCGAACTCGATCGCGGAGTGCATCGTGAGCTCTCCGTAGGGGATGATCGACTCGTCCGTGCAGCGCGGCCACGTGGGGCAGCCCAGACCGGAGCCCGTCAGTCGCACGAGCGCGCCGGTGAGGATGATGAGCGACTGCGCGCTCAGCATCAGCCAGGCCAGGGATCTGTCGATGCGCGTCGTCACAGGGCGTCCTCACTCACGGCGGTTCGGGGCACCCACAGTGTAGTCGTCAGTCGAAGGAGAACCAGCGGCGGGCCAGCAGTGCGCCCACGACCGTCCACACCGTCAGGACCAGCAGCGACACCCACGCGATCGCGCCGTCGAGGACCGCGGCCCGCAGTGCCGTGCCCAGTGCGCCCGGGGGAGTGAGATCCGCCACAGCGCCCCACAGGCCGTCGCGCGGGAAGAGGAGTCCGCCCACGGAGGCCATGAGGACCCAGAGGAGGTTCGCAACGGCGAGCGTCGCCTCCGGTCGCAGCGTGCCCGCCATGAGGACTCCCCACGACACGAGCGCGGCAGCCCCGGCCAGGAGGGCGAGCACCGTGCCGACCGGGGAGACCGACGTCGTGTCGAGCCCCAGGACCATCGCGGTCGTGCCGAGGACGGCGACCTGGACGACGAGGACGGCCAGCACCGCGCCCAGCTTGCCGCCGATGACGCCGCCGGCGCCCAGCGGAGTGGTGGCGAGCTGCCGCAGCACGCCGTACCGGCGGTCGAACGCCGTCTGGATGCCCTGTCCCGTGAAGGCGATCGACGCGACCGCGACCCCCAGGACTCCGGCCGTGGCGACCTGGATCCGAGAGACCCCGGCGGGCAGTGCGCCGATCGACGCGAGCACGTCGGTGCTGCCCAGACCCACGAGGATGATGAGCGGCAGGATGAGGGCGAGCAGCAGCTGCTCCCCGTTGCGCAGGACGGTGAGCGTCTCGAACCGGGTCTGCGCGAGGATGCGCGTGACGTCCGCCCTCATCGCAGGCTCCTCCCCGTCAGCTCGAGGAAGACGTCCGCGAGGGACTTGCCGCGGAACTCGACGGAGCGGACCGCGGTGCCGTGCGCGGCGAGCACGCCGGCGATGCGGTGGAGCGCGTCGACGTCCGGCGCGCAGTCGATCGTGACGGTCGAGCCGTCGACGTGGACGATCCCCTCGTCGGCCAGTGCGATGAGCGCCTCCTCCGGGATGCCGTCGTCCAGCACGATCGTCGCGGTGCGGCCCGGCGCGCCGCCGTCGCCCGCACCGGTGAGCGATGCGACCGAGCCGTGCGCGATGACGCGGCCGTGATCGATGACCGTCACACAGTCCGCGAGCCGTTCCGCGTCCGCCATGTCGTGCGTCGTCAGCACGATCGCGGTCCCCTCCGCGCGCAGCTCCTCGACGACCTCGTCGACGGCGAGCCGGGCCTGCGGGTCCAGTCCGGCCGTGGGCTCGTCGAGGAAGACGAGGCGAGGCCGGCCCACGAGAGCGGCCGCAAGGGCGACGCGCTGCCGCTGACCGCCGGACAGCCGGCGGATCGAGCGGGAGGCGAAGCCGGTGATCCCCAGTCGCTCCGCCAGCGCATCGACGTCGGCCGGATCGCGGTACAGACGGCTGAGGTGGCGCAGCACGGCCAGCGGCCGCGCGGACATGGGCAGTCCGCCGTCCTGGAGCATGACCCCGGCCAGCTCGGCGGTGCGGGTGTGGTCCGTGCGAGGATCGAGGCCGAAGATCCGGATGCTGCCGGACCGTGGGACGCGCAGGCCCGCCGCGCAGGCGATCGTCGAGGACTTCCCGGCCCCGTTGGGTCCCAGGAGCGCGTGCACCCGTCCGGCCTCCGCCGTCAGCGAGACGTCCTCGACGGCCGTCGAGCCGCCGTAGGACAGAGCGAGTCGCTCAATGCGCAGGGGGAGGGTGCTCATGAGCGTCCACTGTACTGTGCGCAGCCGCACATCCGGGTCACTGGCCACGGGGGGAACAATCGGTACAATTAGGTAAGAGACTTGTTGCTGAAACGAGTGAAACCACCGGTAGGAGGTGTGCGTGTCCGCTGCGGAAGTGGTTCCGCCCGAGGACGGGAGGACCCGTCAGCGGGTCCTGGGCGCCGTTCTGGACCACGGCCCCATCTCCGCCTCGGCCCTCGCGAAGATGATGGGGCTCACGGCGGCGGCGATCCGCCGCCACCTGGACGCCCTCACGGACGAAGGCCTTATCGAGGTCCGCTCCCTGGCCGGTCAGCGCGCCGGCCGCGGACGACCGGCACGACACTACACCGTGACGGCCTCCGGGCACGCCCGCATCTCCCACTCGTACGATGAGCTCGCAGTCGATGTGCTCGACTACGTGCAGGAGGCCGCGGGACCGCAGGTCGTCGAGGGCTTCGTGCGGGTCCACACGGACCGCCTGCGCGATCGGCTCAGCCGGCGCCTGCCGGACTTCCGGCCCGGCGAGCAGGGGCAGGGCACCGTCGCAGAGCGGTCCCGCCGCCTCGCGAAGGCCCTCGACCGCGAGGGCTTCGCGGCCTCGGCGTCGCCCGTGGCCGCCGGCACCCCGCTCGAGTCGATGCAGCTGTGCCAGGGTCACTGTCCCATCCGCAACGTGGCCGAGCGCTTCCCCGAGTTCTGCGAAGCGGAGCTCGAGGTGTTCGGCGAATACCTGGGCGTGGACGTCCGCCGCCTGTCGACCCTGGCCGGCGGCGCGCACGTCTGCACCACCCACATCCCCACGTCCGCACTCACCCGTCCCCTCATCGGCGAGCAGAGCGCGGACCCCAGACAAGGAGGCTCACGGTGACCGACACCACCGAGACCAACAGGATCCTCGAGCTCAACCCCGAGCTCAAGGCGATCGGCGCCTACCAGTACGGCTGGCACGACGAGGACGCCGCCGGCCAGACGGCCGAGCGCGGCCTCAGCGAGGACGTCGTCCGGAACATCTCCGCCCTCAAGGAGGAGCCGGAGTGGATGCTCGAGCGCCGTCTCAAGGCGCTGCGCCTCTTCGAGCGCAAGCCCATGCCGTCGTGGGGCGCGGACCTCTCCGGCATCGACTTCGACGACATCAAGTACTTCGTGCGGTCGACCGAGGGCCAGGTCCAGTCCTGGGAGGAGCTGCCCGAGGACATCAAGAACACGTACGACCGCCTGGGCATCCCGGAGGCGGAGAAGCAGCGCCTCGTCGCCGGTGTCGCCGCGCAGTACGAGTCCGAGGTCGTCTACCACAAGATCAACGAGGAACTGGAGCGCCAGGGCGTCATCTTCCTCGACACGGACACCGCGCTGAAGGAGCACCCGGAGCTCTTCCAGGAATACTTCGGCACCGTCATCCCGTCCGGCGACAACAAGTTCGCCGCGCTCAACACGGCCGTGTGGTCCGGCGGCTCGTTCGTGTACGTCCCGCCGGGCGTCCACGTCGAGATCCCGCTCCAGGCCTACTTCCGCATCAACACGGAGAACATGGGCCAGTTCGAGCGGACGCTCATCATCGCGGACGAGGGTTCCTACGTCCACTACGTCGAGGGCTGCACGGCACCCATCTACAAGTCGGACTCGCTGCACTCGGCGGTCGTCGAGATCATCGCGAAGAAGGACGCCCGCGTCCGGTACACGACGATCCAGAACTGGTCGAACAACGTGTACAACCTCGTCACGAAGCGCGCGATCGCGGAGCAGGGCGCGACGATGGAGTGGGTCGACGGCAACATCGGCTCGAAGGTCACCATGAAGTACCCGGCCATCTGGCTCACGGGCGAGCACGCGCGCGGCGAGACGCTGTCCGTCGCGTTCGCGGGTGCCGGTCAGCACCAGGACACCGGGTCGAAGATGGTGCACGCCGCCCCGCACACGCAGTCGTCGATCGTCGCGAAGTCCGTCGCCCGCGCCGGCGGCCGCTCCGGCTACCGCGGACTCGTGCACATCCACCCCGGCGCTCACGGCTCGTCGAACAACGTGCTGTGCGATGCGCTGCTGGTCGACAACAACTCGCGGTCGGACACGTACCCGTACATCGACATCCGCGAGGACGACGTGACACTGGGCCACGAGGCGACGGTGTCGAAGGTGAGCGAGGACCAGCTCTTCTACCTCATGAGCCGCGGTATGGAGGAGACGGAGGCCATGGCGATGATCGTCCGCGGCTTCATCGAGCCCATCGCCCGCGAGCTCCCCATGGAGTACGCCCTCGAACTCAACAAGCTCATCGAACTGCAGATGGAGGGTTCCCTGGGCTGAGCGGATCCCCCGATCCCGCCCAGACACCCGGAACCACCAGGAGACAGAACTCTAATGACACAGACACTGGACAAGCCCTCCGGCCTGCCGATGCTCCTCAACGGACGCCAGGACCGGCCGCGCAGCTTCGACACGTCCGCATTCCCCGCCGTCACCGGACGCGAGGAGGAGTGGCGCTTCACCCCCGTCAAGAAGCTCGCCGACCTCTTCGAGGAGGCGACCTCGTCCGCGCAGCTGACCGGTGAGGACTCCCTCCCGCAGGGCGTCACCCGGCAGACGATCACGACCGAGGCCGCACAGTCCCACGGGATCCTCGCACCGGAGGACCGCCCCGCCGTCCTCGCGGCCGCGGGTGCCCCGGAGGTCGTGCACTACGACGTCCCCGCCGATCTCGAACTGGACGAGCCCGTCGTCATCCGCGCGAACGGTGCGGACGCGGGCGCCGTCCGCGCCCACACCCTCCTGACGGTGGGCGCGCACGCGAAGGCGACGATCGTCCTCGAGCACGAGGGCCTCGCCCGCTACTCGGAGCTGCTCTCGATCGTCGTGGGCGACGGCGCGGACGTCACCGTCGCCTCGCTGCAGCTGTGGGACGACGGCGCCGTCCACCTGGGCCAGCACGACGCGCTCGTGGGCCGCGACGCGCGCTACCGCCACATCGCGGTGAGCCTGGGCGGCGACATCGTCCGCCTCAACTCGAACGTCCGCTACGCCGGCCCCGGCGGCGAGGCGGAGTTGCTGGGCCTCTACTTCGCGGACGCGGGCCAGCACCTGGAGCACCGCACGTACATCGACCACAACACGCCCAAGGCGACGTCGAACGTCATGTACAAGGGAGCCCTCCAGGGCACGGACGCGCGCAGCGTGTGGGTGGGCGACGTGCTCATCCGCCCGGAGGCGCTGGGCATCGACACGTACGAGCTCAACCGGAACCTCATCCTCACCGACGGTGCGCGCGCGGACTCCGTGCCCAACCTCGAGATCGAGACCGGCGACATCGAGGGCGCGGGCCACGCCTCCTCGACCGGTCGCTTCGACGAGGAGCACCTCTTCTACCTCATGAGCCGCGGCATCCCGGAGGAGGAGGCGCGCCGCCTGGTGGTGCGCGGCTTCTTCCAGGAGGTCATCCTCAAGATCGGCATCCCGGAGGTCGAAGAGGTCCTGAGCCGGAAGATCGAGGACGAGCTCTCCCGGAGCGTCCTGTGACCATGGTCCCGGTCCTCGCGGCGGCGGATCTGGCCCCCGGCTCCGCCGTGCGTGTCGTAGTGTCCGACCGCGAGGTCTGCGTCGCCCGCACGGAGGACGGCACCGTCCATGCGATCGACGACATCTGCACGCACGGCGAGGTGTCGCTCTCCGAGGGCGACGTCCTGGGCTGCACCGTCGAGTGCTGGCTCCACGGCTCCGCCTTCGATCTGCGCACGGGCGAGCCCACCTCGCCGCCGGCCTTCGAGCCCGTCGAGGTCTTCTCCTGCGAGGAGCGCGACGGCCAGATCTTCGTCGGCCTCGCCGACTGACACACGCTCACCACACGAACGAATACAGAGGTAGTCATGACCACCCTCAGCATCACGGACCTGCACGTCTCCGTCGAGACGGAATCCGGCACCAAGGAGATCCTCAAGGGCTTGACCCTGGAGATCAACAGCAACGAGACCCACGCGATCATGGGTCCCAACGGCTCCGGCAAGTCGACGCTCGCGTACGCGCTGGCCGGCCACCCCCGCTACGAGGTGACCTCCGGCTCGGTCACCCTCGACGGCGAGGACGTCCTCGAGATGTCCGTCGACGAGCGCGCGAAGGCGGGTCTCTTCCTCGCGATGCAGTACCCCGTCGAGGTCCCCGGCGTCACCGTCACGAACTTCCTCCGCACCGCCAAGACCGCGGTCGACGGCGAGGCCCCCAAGCTGCGCACGTGGACGAAGGACCTGTCCTCCGCCATGAAGAACCTGCGCATGGACCCGGAGTTCGCCTCCCGCAGCGTGAACGAGGGCTTCTCCGGCGGTGAGAAGAAGCGCCACGAAATCCTGCAGCTGCAGATGCTCAAGCCGGACTTCGCGATCCTGGACGAGACGGACTCCGGTCTGGACGTCGATGCGCTGCGCATCGTGTCCGAGGGCGTCAATGCCGCGAAGGAGAGCAGCGACCTGGGCGTCCTGCTCATCACGCACTACACGCGCATCCTGCAGTACATCCGCCCGGATCACGTCCACGTGCTGGTGAACGGCCGCGTGGCCGAGTCCGGCGGACCGGAGCTCGCGGACCGCCTCGAGTCCGAGGGCTACGACCGCTTCCTCGTCGACGCCTGAGGACCGCCCACCGATGGATCCCCTCGAGACCGCGCGGGTGCGCGGAGACTTCCCGCTGCTGGAGCGGACGATGGGCGGCTCCCGGCTCGCCTACCTGGACTCCGGCGCGACCGCGCAGAAGCCCACCTGCGTGATCGATGCGGAGCAGGACTTCCTCACCCGCAGCAACGCCGCCGTCCACCGCGGGGCCCACACCCTCGCGGTGGAGGCGACGGAGGCGTTCGAGGCCGCGCGCGCCGCGGTCGCCCGCTTCGTGGGAGCGGACACGGAGGAGGTCGTGTGGACGAAGAACGCGACGGAGGCGCTCAACCTCGTCGCGTACGGGTTCGCGAATGCCAGCGCGGGACTGGGCGGGGATGAGGCCGCCCGGTTCCGCGTGGGCCCCGGCGACACCCTTGTCGTGACGGAGATGGAGCACCACGCGAACCTGGTGCCGTGGCAGCAGCTGGCCGCCCGGACCGGGGCGCGGCTGCGCTGGCTCCCGCTCACCGACGACGGCCGGCTAGATCTCACGGACCTCGAGACGATCGTCGACGATTCCACCGCGGTCCTCGCGTTCACGCACGTGTCGAACGTGCTGGGCACGATCAACGAGGTCGATCGTCTCGTCGCCCGCGCGCGGGAGGTGGGTGCTCTCACGGTGCTCGACGCGTGCCAGTCGGCGGCGCACCTGCCGCTCGATCTGCACGCGCTCGACGTCGACTTCGCGGCGTTCTCCGGCCACAAGATGCTGGGACCCACGGGGATCGGCGCGCTGTACGGGCGGAAGCACCTGCTCGACGCGCTGCCCCCGGTGCTGACCGGCGGATCCATGATCACGACCGTGACGATGGAGGAGACGCGGTTCCTGCCCGCGCCCCAGCGCTTCGAGGCCGGCACGCAGCCGGTCGCGCAGATCGTGGGCCTGGGTGCGGCGGTGGAGTACCTGACGGAGATCGGGATGGACACCGTCGCAATGCACGAGGCCGCGGTCGGCGAGGCGCTGCTGTCCGGCGTCCGCGAGATCCCCGGGGTGCGCGTGCTGGGTCCGCTCGATCCGACCCGGCGGATCGGGACCGTGTCCTTCGACGTCGAGGGCGTCCACGCCCACGACGTGGGCCAGTTCCTCGATTCTCGCGGCGTGGCCGCCCGCGTGGGGCACCACTGCGCGCAGCCGCTGCACCGCCGCTACGGGATCACGGCCTCGACCCGCGCCAGCTCCGCGATCTACACGGACACCGCGGACGTCGAGCAGTTCCTCGCCGCCCTGTCCGAGGTGCGCGCGTTCTTCGGAGCGCACGCATGACGGATCTCACCCAGCTCTACCAGCAGGTCATCCTCGACCACTCCCGCGAGCGGATCGGGTCCGGCACCCTCCTGGCACCCGCGGACCGTCCCGCAGGCTTCGGATCGTCCCACCAGGTCAACCCGACGTGCGGGGACGAGATCACCGTCGAGGTGGGCCCCGGCTCCGGCGCGGACGCGCACCGCTGGGAGGGCGCGGGCTGCTCGATCTCGATGGCGGCGGCCTCCGTCGCCAGTGAACTGCTGACCGACCACGGTCGCGACCGGTTCGCGGCGGAGATCGCCCCGGCCTTCCGCACGCTCATGGACTCCCGCGGTCGCGGCGAGCCGGACGAGGAGCTGCTGGGGGACGCGTCCGCGTTCCACGGCGTGTCGAAGTTCCCCGGCCGCATCAAGTGCGCGCTGCTCGCGTGGGTGGCGTTCGAGGACGCTCTCGCGCAGACTGCTACTACGAAGGAGTGATCACCATGACCGACGTCATCGACTCACCGACCGCCGCCACCCCCGAAGAGGTGACGGAGGCGCTCTACGACGTCATGGACCCGGAGCTGGGCGTCAACGTCGTCGATCTGGGCCTGCTCTACGGTACGGCCGTCGACGAGGAGGGCGTGGCAGTCATCGAGATGACGCTGACCTCCGCCGCCTGCCCGCTCACGGACGTGATCGAGGACCAGGTCGCCCAGGCCCTCGACGGGATCGTCCCGGCGTTCCGACTCAACTGGGTCTGGATGCCGCCGTGGGGCCCGGAGAAGATCACGGAGGACGGCCGCGAGCAGATGCGGGCCCTGGGCTTCAACATCTGATCCGGCTGAGGCCGGGTCGACTCAGAGCGAGTCGCCTCAGACCTCGTCGACGTCGAAGGTGTCGCACGCGGCGGGCGTCGCCTCGTCGTAGCCGGTCGCGAACCACTCCATCCGCTGCTCCGCGGAGCCGTGGGTGAAGTTCTCCGGCGTGACCCGCCCCTGGGCGGTCTCCTGGATGCGGTCGTCCCCGATCGCCTCGGCGGCGGACAGCGCGGCCTCGACGTCCGCACGGGTGAGCGGCTGCAGGAACGGAGTCCCCGTCGCCGGGTCCGCGGTCGTCGCCGCGTTCGCGGCCCACGCCCCTGCGAAGCAGTCGGCCTGCAGCTCCGCCCGGACCGCGTTGGACTGCGGTCCGGTCCGCCCGTCGCGCGTCTGGGCCAGCACGCCGGTGAGGTTCTGCATGTGGTGGCCGAACTCGTGGGCGACGACGTACTCCTCGGGCAGCGAGCCCGCGTCCGCACCGTACTGCGTCCGCAGATCGTCGAAGAAGTCGACGTCGAAGTACGCGGTCTCGTCACCGGAGCAGTAGAACGGCCCCATCGCCGAGGTCCCGGTCCCGCACGCGGTCTCCCACGTCCCGCTCGTGAGGACCGCCTGCGGGGCGCGGTAGTCCACGCCCAGGTCGCGGGCGCCCGCGTTCGCCCAATACGCATTCAGGCTGTTGACCGTGCCGACGACGCGGCACTCGACGTCCGCGTTCGCGTCCTCGCCGGTGCGGCACTTCTGCCCCAGGTCGTCGTCCTCGCCCACGGTGCCGGTCTCCAGCTGCTGGCCGCCGCCGGTCAGCTGCTGGAGGGCGAAGTCGGGGCCGAAGAGGAGGACGCCCACGACGAGGACGAGGACGCCCGCTCCGCCGCCCACGGCGATCGTGCCGCCGCGCCGGCGGGAACCGCGGGATACCTGTGAGGCGTCGAGCTGCGCATCGGGTCTGAAGGACATGACAGAAGAGTAGGGCACGCACCGGTAGCATGGGGTGGCCCTCGCACCCCTTTCCCGGAAACCCCCTGAACGGAGACTCTGTGACGCTCACCGCCGCCGTCGACGGCTCGGCCCTCGGCAACCCCGGACCCGCCGGCTGGGCGTGGTTCATCGACGACGACAGGTGGGCCGCGGGCGGCTGGGACTCCTCGACGAACAACCGCGGCGAGCTGCAGGCGGTCATCGAGCTCCTCACCGCCGCGGCGGACGAACCCGACCTGCACGTCCTCTGCGACTCGAAGTACGTCATCAACTCGATCACCAAGTGGATGCCCAAGTGGAAGCTGCAGGGCTGGAAGAAGGCGAACCGCGAGGACGTCCTCAACCGTGATCAGATGGAGCGGCTCGACGAGCTCATGACGGCCCGTGAGTCCGCGGGGCACCGGGTCCGCTTCGAGTGGGTCAAGGGACACGCGGGGCATCCGCTCAACGAGGCGGCCGATGACCGCGCCCGCCGCGCCGCCGAGGCGATGCGCGCGGGTCGTCCCGTCGATGCCGGCCCCGGCTTCGGGGGGCGTGACCGTGGGGACACCAGTCCCGGGGGAGGGGAGGCACCCGCCGCCGAGGCACCCGCACCCGCGCGCACGGTCGTCGTCTCCTGCCCGCTCGAGCAGGAGCTCGCGGACGCCATCGTCGCCGAGGCCCGGGAGACCGGCCGGACCGCGCAGGACCTGCTCGCCCACCTCATCCGCACCGGCTGGGAGGCCCGCTCATGATCTCCGCCCACGCCCTCGGCATCACAGTGGGCTCCCGCACCCTCATGTCGGGGGTCTCCTTCCGTGTCGACACGGGTGACCGCGTGGGCCTCGTGGGGCGCAACGGCGCCGGGAAGACGACGCTCACCCGCGTCCTCATGTCGGAGGTGCTCCCCAGCGAGGGCACCGTCACGACCTCGGGCACGGTCGGCTACCTGCCGCAGGACCCGCGCGCGGGCGATCCGAAGTCGACGGGCAGGGAGCGGATCCTGGGCGCCCGCGACCTCGACGTGCTGGCCCGCCGGATGCGGAAGGCGGAGGAGCAGATGTCCTCGCCGGACCCGGCGGTCATGGAGAAGGCGATCAACCGGTACCCGCGCGTCGAGGCGGAGTTCGTCGCGGCGGGCGGGTACGCGGCCGAGTCCGAGGCGTTCTCGATCGCCGCGAACCTGGGCATCGACGAGGCGCTGCTGGCGCAGCCGCTCGACACGCTCTCGGGCGGTCAGCGCCGGCGCGTCGAACTCGCCCGGATCCTCTTCGCGGCTCCGGACACCATGATCCTCGACGAGCCCACGAACCACCTCGACGCGGAGTCCGTGCTGTGGCTGCGGGACTACCTCAAGACGTACGCGGGCGGGCTCATCATCATCTCGCACGACCTCGCGCTCATCGACGAGGTCGTCAACAAGGTGTTCTTCCTCGACGCGAACCGTCAGGTCATCGACATCTACTCGATGACCTATCGCCAGTACCTGCGTCAGCGCGAGGCGGACGAGCGGCGCCGTCGCCGCGAGCGCGCGAACGCGGAGAAGAAGGCGGCCGCCCTCCACGCGCAGGCGGACAAGATGCGGGCGAAGGCGACGAAGACCGTCGCCGCGCAGAACATGGCCAAGCGCGCGGACCGGATGCTCGAGGGCCTCGAGGCCGAGCGCGCGGCGGACAAGGTCGCGCACCTGCGCTTCCCCGCGCCGGCCGCGTGCGGCCGCGTGCCGCTCACCGCGGAGGGGCTCACGAAGGCCTACGGGTCGACGGAGGTGTTCACGGGGGTCGACCTCGCCGTCGACCGCGGCACGCGCGTCGTCGTGCTGGGCTTCAACGGCGCGGGCAAGACGACCCTGCTGCGGCTGCTGGCGGGCGTCGAGGAACCGGACTCCGGTGAGGTCGTGCCCGGCCACGGGCTCAAGCTGGGCTACTACGCGCAGGAGCACGAGACGCTCGACCTGGACCGCTCCGTGCTGGAGAACATGCGCTCCCAGTCACCGCACCTGGACGACACCGGCGTACGGACCGTGCTGGGGTCGTTCCTCTTCACGGGCGAGGACGTGCACAAGCCGGCGCGGGTGCTGTCCGGCGGCGAGAAGACCCGGCTGGCGCTTGCGACGCTCGTCGTCTCGAGCGCGAACGTCCTGCTGCTCGACGAGCCCACGAACAACCTGGATCCCGCCAGCCGCGAGGAGATCCTCTCCGCGATCCGCCGCTACGAGGGCGCGATCATCCTCGTGACCCACGATGAGGGTGCCGTCGAGGCGCTCGACCCGGACCGCGTCCTGCTGCTGCCGGACGGCGACGAGGACCACTGGTCGTCGAGCTACCTGGATCTCGTCACCCTCGCGTGAGCGTCACCGCGGGGACGCTCGACCGGCCGCACGTCCCCGCGGGGACGCTCCTCAGCCGTCCAGCTGCGCGTCGAGCGCGGCGTCCTCGTCCTGGTCCGCGCGCCGCTGCGAGCGGGTGAGGGCGCGCGCGTCCCGGCGCATGCCCGGCACCGCCCGCGGGGTCGGTCTCTGCGACGCGGCGGGGGAGCGGCGGGTACCGCCCCGCAGCAGCTCCTCCTTGTCGACGACCTCGTACTCGACGCCCGGCACCACCCGGTCGTGGGCGATCGCGTCGTCCCGCTCGCCGCGGCGCACGGCGTCGCGCTCCCGCTTGGCCGCGTACGCGACGCCCACGAGGATCATGATCGCGAACGCGATCCACTGGAACGTGTAGCTCAGGTGGGAGCCGGGGTCCGTGTTGGGCTCGGGCAGGGCCTCGAGCGACTGTGCGGGGGCGGGATCCTCGGAGTCGAGGTAGCCGTAGGCGTGGGCGTACGCGCCGTCGCCCTCGAGGAGAGCGGGGTCGATCGCGACGACGGAGGTCTCCGTGTTCTCCGCCGGATCCCCGTCCTGGGCGGGCCGCAGCCACGCCGTCAGGGTGACGGCACCTGTGGGAGGTGCGGGGGCCTCGGCGGCGGTCGCATCCGCCCCGCTGCCGCCGGACCAGCCGCGGGCCACGAGCAGGGTGCCGCCGCCGTCCACGTCGAAGGGCACGACGATCCAGTAGCCGGCGCTGCCGTTCTTGGGCCGGTTGCGGGCCACGGTCGCGTCCTCGGGGCGGTACTCGCCGGTGGCCTCGACGCGGGTCCACTCGTCGTCGTCCGCGAACGGGGCGTCCGTCGCGGGGAGGACGGTCGACAGCGGCACGGACTGCGCGGAGTAGTGCGCCTCGATGCGGTCGATCTCCGCGTCGCGGTTCGCCCGGCGGTGGTCCTGCCAGTTCGCCAGCAGGAGGCACACGATCGCGGCCACCAGCGCGAAGGCGATGTACTGCAGCCAGCGGCGGCTCAGGAGGAAGCTCATCCGGCGTCCTCCGGGATCTGCTCGACGGGGACGGTCCGGTCGAGGAAGCCGCGCAGGCCCAGGAACTCCTCCAGGTGTTCCCGGTGCGCGTCGCAGGCGAGCCACACCTTGCGCCGCTGGGGCGTGTGGAGGGACGGGTTGTTCCACAGGAGCGCGTGGAGAGCGCTGTCACGGCAGCCCTTCGCCGAGCAGACGACGACCTCAGCCGCGCCCATCATCCACCTCCTCGCCGGGGATGATCCCGTCGTCGACGTCACCGAAGTCTCTGTCGTCGAGGTCCTCGTGCTCGCCGCTCCCGTCGTCCGCACGGCTCTCACCCGGGCGGTCCTGCGGCCGGGCGGTGCGCGGCAGCGCGTCGGGGGAGCGGGGCGTCACGGTCGCGACGTCGTACTGGACGAGTCGCTCGTCGCGCGAATTCGCGATGACGACCGCGACCCACGGGAAGACGATCGCGCCGCCCAGCAGGATCCAGCGGACGGGTCCGCTGAACACGAATGCCAGCAGCAGGCACACGACTCGGATGATCATCGAGATCGTGTAGCGCCTGATCCGCCGCCTGTAGTCCTCGTCCGCCGCGCTTTGTGCGTCGGTGACAGAGGTCGGCTGTCTGTTCTCACCCATATCCACCGTCCATTCTAACTCCGATAGTCTGGGCCCCGCAGGTGAACCGGTCCCCGAGACCCGCACCCCCAGACCCGTGTCCCCGACACCCACGCCCCCGACGCCCAGGAGCGCATCCATGACCCAGTCACCCTCCGCAGACGCCACCACGGCCGACGCACCGGTCTCTCGTGTCGTCCTCGTCACCGGCGGCAACCGCGGGATCGGCCGCACCATCGCGGAGCAGATGCTGCTCGCCGGCCACCGCGTCGCCGTCACCTCCCGCAGCGGCGACGCGCCCGAGGGCACCCTCGCGGTCTCCGCGGACGTGACGGACCCGGATTCCCTCGACGCCGCCTTCACCGCGGTCGAAGAGGAGTACGGTCCCGTCGAGGTCGTCGTCGCGAACGCCGGCATCACCGCGGACAACCTGCTCATGCGCATGTCGGACGACGAGTTCACCTCCGTCATCGACACGAACCTGGGCGGCGCCTACCGCACGGCCCGCCGCGCGATCACGAACATGGTCCGCGCGAAGTACGGCCGCATCATCCTCATCTCGTCCGTGTCGGGGCTCTTCGGCGTCGCCGGCCAGGCGAACTACTCGTCCTCGAAGGCCGGGCTCGTGGGCCTGGCCCGCTCGATCACCCGCGAGGTGGGCTCGCGCGGCATCACCGCGAACGTCGTGGCGCCGGGCTTCATCCGCACGGACATGACGGACGCGCTGCCGGAGAAGCAGCAGAAGGAGTACCTCCAGTCGATCCCCGCGAAGCGGTTCGCGGAGGCCGACGAGGTTGCGAAGGTCGTCCGCTGGATGGCCTCCGACGAGGCCGCGTACATCTCCGGCGCCGTCATCCCGGTCGACGGCGGCCTGGGCATGGGACACTGAACCGCTGAAGCACCGCTCCACCAGAGCACCACTCGAACAGAAAGGCCCTCTCCATGGGAATCCTCGACGGCAAGCGCATCCTCGTGACCGGCGTCCTCACGGAGGCGTCGATCGCCTTCGCCGCAGCGCGTCTGGCGCAGGAGCAGGGCGCAGAGGTCATCCTCTCGTCGTTCGGCCGCCAGATGAAGATCACCTCCGTCATCTCGGAGCGCCTGCCGAAGCCGGCACAGGTCATCGAGCTGGACGCGACGAACGAGGATGATCTGGCCGCGCTGCCCGAGCGCCTGGGCGGGAACATCGACGGCATCGTCCACGCGATCGCGTTCGCGCCCAAGGACGCACTGGGCGGCGTGTTCCTCGACACGCCCTTCGAGTCCGTGTCGAACGCGATGCACGTGTCCGCGTTCTCGCTCAAGTCGATCGCGGTCGCCGCGAAGCCGGTCCTCAACCCGGGCGCCGGCATCGTCGCGCTCACGTTCGACGCGACGGTCGCCTGGCCGGTCTACGACTGGATGGGCGTCGCGAAGGCCGCGCTCGAGTCGACCGCCCGCTACCTCGCGAAGTACATGGGCGAGAGCGGCGTCCGCGTCAACCTCGTCTCCGCGGGTCCCCTCAAGACGACCGCCGCGACGTCGATCCCCGGCTTCGAGGGCCTCGAGTCCATGTGGGGCGATCGCGCGCCCCTGGGCTGGGACCAGAAGAACACGGAGCCGGCCGGCAAGGCGATCGTTTCGCTGCTGTCCGACTGGTTCCCGGCGACGACCGGCGAGATGGTCCACGTCGACGGCGGCTTCCACCTCACGGGAGCCTGATCCGAGCCTGACGCCCGTGTGCGCGGGGCGGGCGAGTACGGTGGGGAGCATGCCTTGCCTCGTCCTCGCCCGCCACGCGCATACGGTGCCCGCGATCGATGCGGGTACGAACGACTTCGACCGCCCCCTCAGCAACGCGGGCCTCGCACAGGCCAGGCGGATGGGGGAGTTCCTCGCCTCCGCCGCCGTCCCCGGCACTCGCGACATCGACACCGTGATCGCCTCCCCGGCCCTGCGGACCCGCACCACCGCCGAGGTCGTCGCCGGTCTCCTGCCCGCGTCACCCGCCGATGGGGCCGGCTCCGGCACGCCGGAGGTGCGGACCGATGATCCCCTCTACGGCGGCTGGATCCCCGAGTGGGCCGAGGCCCTCCTCACCATCCCGGCGCAGTCCGCCGGAGCCCTCATCGTGGGCCACCAGCCCACCGTCAGTGCGGTGGTCGCGCACCTGACGGACGGTGGGGCGTCCGGCACCGAGCCCGGCTTCCCGCCGTCTTCGATCGCCGTCTTCCGGCTGGAGGACTGGGCGCAGCTGGGCGCTCCGGACATCGCGGGCGCGGCCCGCCCGGAGCTGATCCGCCACTTCAAGGACCAGCCTGCCGCGTAGGCTCCGACCGTCAGTCCAGGAGGCCGCGCGCCCGGTCCCACACGACGCGCAGGTCGCGTTCGTCGACGACGAGGTCCGCGTGCTCCCGCAGCGCAGGCTTTGCGCAGAACGCGACCCCCACGGCGGCGGCCTCGAGCATGAGGGCGTCGTTCGCCCCGTCGCCCACCGCGATCGTCCGCTGCGCGGGCACGCCGTGGACGGCCGCGATCTCCGCGAGGTGGCGGGCCTTCTCGCGGGGGCCCACGATCTCTCCCAGGACCCGGCCGGTCAGGCGCCCGTCGACGATCTCGAGCGTGTTCGCGCGGATCTCATCGACCGCGAGCCCCGCGGTGCTGCCCTGTCCGGTGCTGTCGACGACCCCGTCGAGGACCCGCTCGATGACGGCGGTGAAGCCGCCGGACAGGAGGGCCACGATCCAGTCGTCCGCGCGGGCGGCGGCCACGACCTCGGCGGCGCCCGGGGTGAGGGTCACGGCCGCGGCGGCCTCCTCGACGACGGTCTCCGGCAGGTCCGCGAGCACGGCGACGCGCTCGCGCAGGCTCTGGGCGAAGTCGAGTTCGCCGCGCATCGCCCGCTCGGTGACGCGGGCGACCTCGTCGCGGCGACCGGTCGTCTCCGCCAGCAGCTCGATGACCTCCTCCTCGATGAAGGTGGAGTCGACGTCGAACACGAGGAGGCCCTGAGCAGTCATGCTCCGATCCTACTGACGGGTCAACACGGTCCTCACTGGCGGGTGAGCGCGGTCCTCACTGGCGGGTGAGCGTCGTGAGGACCCGGGCGGCCGCACCGTGCACGGCCGCGAGCGCCGGTCCCACCGCGTCGCCCCCGGTCTGGGCGGGCACCTGCAGCGCGGACAGGCTGCCGTGCACGTGGAGTGCGGTGTGGAGGCTGCGGGCCGTGTCGTGGTCACCGGTCAGCGCCGCGAGCGCCGTGTGCCGGGTGTCGTCGTGGTCGCCGCTCAGGTCCGCCTGCCAGTCCCGCCACGGCAGGTCGCGCACCCCCTCGAGCGGCTGCGCCTCCACGGCTGCGAGCGCGCGCATGACGGACTCGCGGAGGCGGCGGGAGGCCTCGGCGGGGAAGACGTCGTCGACCGGCGCGTACACCGCGGGAGCACAGGGGACCGCGACCGCGTCGCCCTCCGACCCCAGCGCGACGACCGCGAGCGCGGTGCCCGCGGCGTCCTCGACGACGCACAGCGCGTGCGTGCGCGCCGAGGCCCGCGCCGTCGCTCGCCTGCCCGCCCGGTCCATCCGCGGCACCCGCAGCGGCAGGGAGGGGTGGACGGGCTCCACGCGCACGCGGGCGGCCCCGGCGCGCTGCAGACCGGCGGCCCACAGGAGCAGGCCGGCCGGGACCTCGGCGCCGGCCCCCGCAGGGGGAGCGAACACCGCATCGTCGACGAGCAGCGGCACGGGCAGCCCGACCGTCTCGAACGCGTGGGTGACGGTGTCGGGAGCCGCACGCTGCGCCAGCCGCGCCGTGACCGCGGCGGCGAAGAGGACGGGGAGGAGCGGTGTCGTCGTGCGCATCGCTGGAAGTATAGAGTGAGCGGCATGAGTGCAGTGGTGGAATTCGATGCCGTCAGCGTCCGCCGAGGTCCCTCGCACCTCCTCGACGATCTGAGCCTGACCGTCCGCGCCGGCGAGCACTGGGTGGTGCTGGGCCCCAACGGCGCCGGCAAGACGACCCTCCTGCAGCTGGCGGGTTCGCGGATGCACCCGACCGCCGGTGCCGTCCGCCTGCTGGACGAGGAGATGGGCCGCGTCGACGTCTTCGAGCTGCGCCCCCGGATCGGCTTCACCTCGCAGGCCCTGGCGCAGCAGACACCCGGTTCGGAGACCCTGCGCGATCTGGTGCTCACCGCCGCGTACGGCGTCGTGGGCCGCTGGACGGAGGAGTACGAGGACGAGGACATCGCGCGGGCGGAGGCGCTGCTGGGCGCCTTCGGGATCGGTCACCTGGCCGATCGCCGCTTCGCGACCCTGAGCGAGGGGGAGCGCAAGCGCGCACAGGTCGCCCGCGCCCTCATGACGGACCCGGAGCTGCTCCTGCTGGACGAGCCCGCGAGCGGCCTGGACCTGGGGGGTCGCGAGGAGCTGCTGCAGGCGCTCACGGAGATCATCGGTTCGCAGCACGGTCCCACGACCATCATGGTGACCCACCACGTCGAGGAGATCCCGCAGGGGATCACGCATGCGCTCCTGCTCAAGGACGGGCAGGCGGTCGCCGCGGGCCCCATCGGGGAGGCGCTCACGGCGGAGAACCTCACGGAGACCTTCGGGGTCCCGGTGGTCCTCGAGGAGCACGACGGCCGTTTCGCCGCGCGCGCCGCCGGCGCCCGGTCCTCCGCGTCCCACTGATCGGCCCGGCGACCGCGTGGAGTTCTACGAGATCGTCCTCATCCTGCTGGCAGGAGTGGGGGCCGGAGCGATCAATGCCGCCGTGGGGTCGGGCACCCTCATCACGTTCCCGGCCCTCGTCGCCTTCGGCGTCCCGCCGGTGAGCGCGACGATGAGCAACGCGCTGGGGCTCATCCCCGGCAACATCGCCTCCTCCTTCGGCTACCGCGAGGAGATCCGCGGACAGGGCAAGCGCCTGCTGAAGCTGCTGCCGGCCTCCCTGCTGGGGTCCCTCGTGGGCGCGTACCTGCTGCTGCACCTGCCGGAGGACACGTTCGAGTCCGTCGTGCCGGTCCTCATCCTCGTGGCGCTCGTCCTGGTGATCGGGCAGCCCATGCTCCAGCGGGCCCTCAAGCGGAAGAAGCTCAAGGACGCGCAGGGGCAGCCGGGCGTCCCCGCGGGGACAGATGCTGCGGGGACGGGTGCTGCGGGGACGGGTCCTGCGGCGGTCGGCGACGGGATCGCGCCACTGGCGCCGGGCCGTGCGCTGGTCGTCGGACTCATCGTCTTCGCCACCGCGATCTACGGCGGCTACTTCGCCGCGGCGCAGGGCATCATCCTCGTGGGCCTGCTGGGGCTCGTCCTCTCCGACAGCATCCAGCGGCTCAACGGGGCGAAGAACGTGCTCGTGCTGGTGGTCAACATCACCTCGGCGACGGTTTATTCGATCGTGGGCTTCGACCGGATCAGCTGGCTGTCCGTGCTGCTCATCGCGATCGGCTCTCTGGTGGGCGGCTACGCGGGCGCCCGTGTGTCGCGGAGGCTCAGCCCCGTCCTGCTGCGCACCGTCATCGTCGTGCTGGGCCTCGTCGCCTTCTTCCGCATCCTCACGATGTGAGCGGGTGCCCGTGAACACTCCCCGGACGCCCGAACCCACCGTCGAGCAGCTCCTCGCCGCCGCGCACACGCACGGCATCGCGCCGTCACGACTCCGTCACCTGGATGACGCGGGTTTGGGCGATGCCGACGTGGACGCCGCGGACTTCGATACCGCTGCCCCGGAGCGCTCGACGTCGACAGGCGGGCTGCTCGCGGACTACCGCGACCTCACGGACGTGAAGCTGCGCACCTCGCTCGAGGCGGAGCACGGCCTCTACATCGCGGAGTCCACCAAGATCATCGACCGCGCACTGCGGGCGGGCCATGAGCCGCGCTCTCTGCTCATGTCGCGCGCCTGGTTCCTCCGCCTGGCACCCGTGCTGGCAGGCGATCTCGCATCGGACGCCCCGATCCTGCTGGGCACGGAGGAGCAGGTGGACGGTCTCGCGGGCTTCCACGTGCACCGGGGCGCCCTTGCGTCGATGCGGCGACCGCGGCCTCGGGAGGTGTCCGCGACGATCACGGGCGCCCGGCGGGTCGTCATCGTCGAGGACGTCGTCGACCACACGAACCTGGGTGCGATCTTCCGGTCCGCGGCCGGGCTGGGCGTCGACGCGGTGCTGCTGTCCCCGTCCTGTGCGGATCCGCTCTACCGGCGCTCGATCCGGGTGTCGATGGGCACGGTGTTCCAGGTGCCCTGGGCCCGGTTCACAGCATGGCCCACCGGTCTGCAGGAGCTGCGGCAGGAGGGCTTCATACTCGCCGCACTGGCCCTCGAGGACGACAGCGTGACCCTGCGGGAGTTCGCCGCGACCGCTCCGGAGCGCGTCGCGCTCCTCCTGGGCACCGAGGGCGACGGGCTGCGACCGGCCACCCTGGCTCAGGCGGACGCGACCGTCCTCATCCCCATGGCGCACGCGGTCGACTCCCTCAACGTGGCCGCCGCGACCGCCGTCGCGTGCTACGCCCTGCAGATCGAGTGAGCCGAGACCGATGAGCACGTCCTCCGACCTCAGCCCGACCCCGGCACCCCGCCACCGAGAGGAGACCCCGTGAAGCCAGGCACCGTCGAGACGCGACTCCGCCCGCTCCGTGCGCAGCTCGCCCGGCACCTCGACGCGACCGCGATCACCGGCCGTGTCGCAACGCCGCGGGAGAACAACCTCGCCCACATCCGGCGGTTCCTCGCGCAGGAGCGACAGTTCGACTTCGGGATCCCCCTGACACGGACGTGGACGGAGGAGTCCGTCTTCGACCTCATGGTCGAGCGAGTGGGGATCAGCGGCGATCGGAATGTCACTGAGGGTGTCGACACGATCTCCGCGCAGCTGTGCATCGACGCGCTCGGCCGTCTGCGGACGGCGCTGCAGGAGGTCTCTGCGGCGGGCGGCGCGGTCCTCTTCGCCACCGGTCATCCCGCCGGGCTCCTGCCCGTGCACCAGGCGATGGCCCGGTGGGCGGCCGCGCGCGGCGCACGGATCGTGGGTGTCGACCTCGAGAGGAGTCCCGACCCCGTCGCGGTCCGGCTGCCGGCGGACGCGCCGCTGGGCGGCGACGTGCGGCGGATAGACGGAGTCCACGTCTGGCACCAGCACGGGGGAGTGCCCCACACCCACTTCGCCGAGCCCATGCAGACGCTGCTGACACGGCTGGGTGACGACGGCCTCGGGAGCCCGGATCTGGTCGTGGCCGACCACGGCTGGGCCGGGGCCGCGGGCGCGGCCGGGCTGCGCACCGCGGGCTTCGCGGACTGCAACGACCCCGCACTCTTCGTGGGCGAGGCGCAGGGACAGATCGAGATCGCGGTCCCGCTGGACGACAACGTGCTGCCGCAGCACTACGAACCGCTCCTCGACTACCTCCTGGGCGCGTGACCCGTGTAGAATGGTGAGTCGGTCCGCGCGCGGCCCCTGGTGGGGCCAGGCCTCCATGTCGGTCGCGGACCACGCGGAATTCGGGCACTGGCAGGCGACTCCGGTCGCATCAGGCGCCTGATCAGAATTCACAGCAAAGGACTCAGCATGAAGAAGGACATCCACCCGGAGTACCGCGAGATCGTCTTCAACGACCTCGCATCCGGCACCAAGTTCCTCACCCGGTCGACCGCGACGAGCGACAAGACCATCGAGTGGGAGGACGGCAACACGTACCCCGTCATCGACGTCGAGATCTCGTCCGCGTCGCACCCGTTCTACACGGGCAAGCAGCGCATCCTCGACTCCGCCGGCCGCGTGGAGAAGTTCAAGGACCGCTACAAGGGCTTCGGCCGCCGCGGCTGAACGAGTCCTCGGGACGCGAACCAGTCCCTCCGGACGACTGCGGGCCCGGATCCCTCTTCACGAGGGGTCCGGGCCCGCGGTGCGTCACGCGTCCCCGCGGGGACGCCGGCGGCGTGCCGAGCGCCCGGCCGCGCTGAACGCTCAGCCGAGCCGCACGGTCAGTCGCGCGGCTCGACGGTGACGGACAGGCCCTCCTGGGGCCGCACGCGCGCGGCGGGGTGGAAGAGCGAATCGACCCCGGTCGCGTTCGTGAGTGACGCCGCGATCCCGTGGGCCACGCGCAGCTTCGCCAGCCGGACGGCCTCCGTCACGTCCGCCCCGGTCGCCAGTCCCGCCGCGATCGCCGAGGCGAACGAGCAGCCCGCCCCGTTCACCATCCGGTCGTGCGCCTTGGGGGCACTGAAGACGGTGATCCGGTCGCCGTCCGGAGCCGCCTCCAGCAGGACGTCGATCGCGTCCGGGCCGGCCAGGCGCGCACCGCCCTTCACGACGACGTGCTGGGCGCCCATCGCGCGGATGTCGCGGGCGGCCTCCACCATGCCGTCGACCGACTGGATCGGCCCGCGGCCGGTCAGCGTCGCGGCCTCCTCCAGGTTGGGCGTGATGACGGTCGCCAGGGGGACGAGGTTCTCGACGAAGAGGTCCTTGAGATCGACCATCGTGCCGCTGCCCTTGCAGACCAGGACGGGATCGAAGACGTACGGCAGATGGTTCTCCCGCAGGCTGGCGGCGAGCGCCAGGGCCGAGTCCACGGACCCCAGCATCCCCGACTTGATGACGGCGAAGTCGTGGACCGCGAGCGTGGAGTCGAGCTGCTTGATGATCGCATCCGTGTCGATGAACGTGATGTCGTGCTCGAACGACTGAGCGGGGTCGAAGGTGACGATGCACGTGACCACGGCGGTGCCGAAGGCGCCGTACTCCGTGAACATCTTGAGGTCGGCTTCGAGGCCTGCACCGCCGGACACATCGGATCCGGCGATCGTGAGGATGCGGGGCACGGGGGAGACGGTCGTGCCGGGGGAGTCTGTCATGCCGGGGAGTCCTCACTCATCGGGTCGGGTGCGGCCCGCGGGGGTGGTGCGGGTCCATCAGGGTGGTGCCGATCATATCGCCTGCCGCCCCGACGGCTCAGGTGCGGCCCCGGCGATTCAGCGTCCGCCGGGGTAGCCGTGCTGGCGCCAGGCCTCGTACACGGCGATCGAGGCCGAGTTCGCCAGGTTGAGCGAGCGGCGCGAGGGCAGCATCGGGATGCGGACCCGCAGATCGACGTGCGGGTCGTGGGCGACCTCGTCCGGCAGCCCCGTCGACTCCCGCCCGAACAGGAGGACGTCCCCGGGCCGGTACTCGACGTCCGCGAAACTGTCCTCCGTGTGCGTCGTGAACGCGATGACCCGCCGCTCGCCCAGGGTCTGCCAGACGTCGTCGAGCGTCGGATGGACGGTCACGTGTGCGAGGTCGTGGTAGTCGAGGCCCGCCCGCCGCAGCTTCGCGTCGGACAGGTCGAACCCCAGTGGCTCGATGAGGTGCAGGTGCGCACCGGTCACCGCCGCGAGACGGATCGCGTTGCCGGTGTTGCCGGGGATCTCCGGCGTGTGGAAGACGATGCTCAGGTCCTTCATAGGGCTCTCACCCTACTGCGCACACGGTTCGCGCCCGGCGCCTCCCCGCCTGCCGGCCTGCACCCCGGCACGATCACGCGTCCCCGCGGGGACGCGGCCGCCCGCCCTGTCTGCACCACGCTCTGCTTCTGCCCCAATCTCCGCACCTGCTCTTCGCGCTCACACGCGTGGATGTTCGATATGCCTGTCATTCATGAACAGCATTCTGACCAGTACGAATGCGAGTGATCCTGCTTGTGTCCGTGCCACGTCCTAGCGTGTCGGCACGAGGACAGGTCAGGGGAGACCTCGCATCGAGAGTCGCCGCCCCGCCTGCCGGATCCAGGAGGATGACATGGCCACGGACGACCGGGACGGCAACGACGCTTCCCGCGCACAGGACGCCGCGCAGAACCCCGCGCAGGAACCTGCACAGGACTCCACCCCCGGCCCTGCGGACAGCACTCCGCACGACACCTCGCAGCACCCGATCGACGACACGATCGATGTGCGCGAGGCCCGGGCGATCGCGGATCGGATGCGCATGCTCGCCGGCAGCATCGCCCGTCAGCAGGCGCAGTTCCTGGAGCTGCTCGACGAGATCGACCGGACGGAGGCGTGGGCGCACTGGATCGGCGTCCGCACGCTGGTGCAGTGGGTCTCCTTCGTCTGCGAGATGGACGCCCACACCGCACGCGAACACATCCGCGTCATGCGGGGCCTGCGGGCGATGCCGCAGGTGGCACAGCTGCTGGCGAGCGGCCGGATCTCCTTCAGCAAGGCCCGCGAGATCACGCGGCTGGCCGGCCGCATCGATGACGGGGAGGCCGCGGGCATCACCCGGCGGGCGACGGCCTCGCAGATCTCGGCGATGGTCGCCGCCTATCGGCGCCTGGACCCTGCGGACACGGACGAGCTGCTCGACTCACTCGTGGGTCGCCTCCCGCAGGGCTCCTTGGAGGTCCAGGTCCCCGGCAGCCTCGCCGAGGCCGCAACCGGGTCCGAGGCCGCAGTCGAGTCCGAAGCCCAGGCCGGCTCCCAGCCCGCTCCCGACGCCGCTGTCGACCGGACTGACGCGGGGCAGTCGGAGACCGCAGTCGTGACGACCCGACTGTCGGCGCGGCTGGAGCAGGACTCCCTTCACCTCTCGACGCAGCAGTTCGGTCGGGCGAGGATCATCCTCGACCTGCCGGAGGCCGACGCCCTCGAGCTCCTGGCCGCGCTCGATGCGGTCCGCGACGCCCTCCGCGCCGGCGAGGAGCAGGACTCCGCGCGCCACGATGCTGCGCACCACGGCGCTGCGCACCACAACTCCGCGAACCGGGTGGATGCGCTCCTGGAGCTCGTCCGGATGCATCGCGACGGCACCGCACTGGGCAGCCCTGCGAGCTCCTCCCGCGCGACCCTCGTCGTGCACGTGTCGCCGGAGGCCCTCGGCGCCGGCAGCGGCGCGGCCCGTGACGGCGATCCTGGAGCGGAGGACGGCCTCGGTGAGGCGAGTGCACCGTCGCCGTCGCCCCGTGCGGAGCGCTGCCACACGGCTGATCGCGGGCCGATCACGGCGGCCTCGGCGGCCCGTCTGGCCTGCGGGGGCGCGCTGGTGGGCGCCCTCATCGACGACAGCGGCGATGTGCTGGCACTGGGACGCTCGCGGCGCCTGGCCTCGTCGCGGCAGAGGCTCGCACTGTCCGCGCGGGATCTGCACTGCCAGTTCCCCACCTGCGCCCGCCGCACGGGCCTCGAGGCCCACCACATCCGCATGTGGAGTGAGGGCGGCCCCACCGATCTGGACAACATGCTGCTGCTCTGCCGCTCGCACCACATCGCGGTCCACGAGCACCGCCTGCGGATCACCCGGACGGAGGATCCGGTCTTCTCCGGTGCCCTCCGCGCAGGGACGGGCTTCGCGTTCCACACACACGAGGGCATCCGCATCCGCCCGGGTGACGCCGCAGATCTCGAGGCCTCGGCCCCCTCCGCCGGCTCCGATCGGAACGTCGACGGCGTCGTGACGCGGCCTCTCGTGCTGGGGATCCCGCATGCGCACCTGGGACCCCACGAGCCGGAGATCGTGACCGAGGGCGGCGGCTGGGGCTTCACCCTGGACGCAGGCGTCGCCTGGCTCTTCGACGCGGAGGCCGCACTCCGCGAGCGCCGTCTCCGGGAGCAGCGCGTCCAGGAGGAGCGCCCGCAGGAAGGGGCTCGTCAGGAAGGGGCTCGCCGGGAGGATCCCCCGAGTAGGGCCGATCAGACCCTCACGGACCCCGCTCCGGCGCCGGACCAGGACCCGGAAGGCGGCTGGATCACCAACCGGAGCAGCGGCTGGTGGATGAGCCCAGAACCACCGCTCGAGGGCGACCGTGGGTGACACCAGCGCACTTGCCGCATTCGAACGCGTGTTCGATACTGGAGGCATGTCCGCCGCGCCCAGCCCCCTCACCGCTTCCGCAGAAGCGGTCACGGAGGCGCGCGCGCTCACCCAACGGCTCAGCCGCTCGCTGGGCATCCCGACGGCCAGCTCCCTCCTCGACCAGGCCAGGCCGCGCCCCGTCCTCCCGGCGCTCGCGCGTCTCTTCGCGCGTGGCGGCCTGCCTCAGGGGGAGGCCGTCCAGATGAGCGGCCGGTCCGCGCTCTCCCTGGCGCTGGCCTGCTGCGCTCTGACCACGCAGGACGGCGGCTGGTGCGCGGGCATCGGTCTGGGGGAGCCCGCCGTGTCGGCGATGCAGGACCTGGGCGTGCATCTGCCGCGCTTCGTCTGCCTCGACACCCCCGCGCAGGACTGGATGCGCGTCACCTCGATCCTCATCGAGTCGTTCGACGTCCTCCTCGTCGCTCCGGGGTTCTCCGCCTCCGCAGGCGAGCGCGCACGGATCGCCGCCAAGCTGCGGGACAGCCGGGCGACGCTCATCCTCCTGGGCCGGACGCACGCCACCGCCCTGACCTCCGCGGCTCGCACATCCCCCTCCGCCGCACGCACGGCCCCCGCCCTTCCCGCCGCTGCCCCGTTCCCCGGCAGCTCCGAGCACGTGACGGTGCTGGGTGAGTCGTGGGAGGGGACGGACGAGGGGTCGGGACGTCTGCGGCGGAGGGTCCTTCGCGTGCACAGCGCGCGCACGGGAGAGCACACCCTCGTCCTGCCCGACCCGCAGGGAGCCGCCGCCCCTGTCGCTCCCGCACACAGCGACGTCCCCGCGGGGACGCTCCGGCTCGTCCGCGATGCGTGAGCAGCTGAGCGCACAGCGGGGTCCGCAGCCGGGCGAGTCCGCACCGCAGCGCGTCCTCGTCCTCGTCGTCCCCGACTGGCCCGCCCTCGCCGCAGCCCTGGAGGCGGATGCGCTGCCCACCGCCCCGGTCGCCGTCCTGCACGCCAACCGGGTGGTCTCCGTCAACGCTCCGGCGCGGGCGCTCGGGGTCGAACCGGCCATGACGACGCGCGCGGCCCGCGGACGCTGCCCCGACCTGCTCCTGGCCCCGCGCAACCCGGACGCGGAGGCGCGTCTCTTCGCCTCCGCCACGCAGGCGCTGGACGACACCGTGGCCCGCTTCACCGTGCTGGGGCCCGGCGCGGTGAGCATCCCGGCGGCCTCGCTGCGTCACACCCATCCGGACGAGGCCGCCGCCGTCGAGCACCTCCTGGCCGCCCTCACGGAGAGCACCGGCTGGGAGTTCCTCCCCGGCATCGCGGACACGCACTTCGCCGCCCTCCTCGCCGCGCGCACCGCGACCCGTGTGGCGCCGGGCGGCACTCGCGCGTTCCTCGCCGCGCAGCCCACCCGCGCCTTCGACGCGGCGCTCCTCCTGGACGAGACCCTCGACCCCCAGGCACTCGCCGAGCTCGTGAGTGTCCTCCAGCGCCTGGGCCTGCGCACGCTGGGCGCGTTCGCGCAGCTGAGCCCCACGGACATCGGCACCCGGTTCGGTCCGCTGGGCCTGCGGCTGCGCGACCTGGCACGGGGCGTGGGTCAGCGCGGTCTGCGCGACCACAGCCGCGCGGACGACCTCGTCGTCGAGGCGCCCCTGGAGCCGCCCACCCCGCGCACCGACGTCCTCGCATTCCGAGCCCGCGCCGCCGCTGCCCAGCTCTTCGACGAGGTCCGCCGGCGCTCCCTCGCCTGCACCCAGGTGACGATCCGGCTCACCGCCGCCGGGGGACAGGTCAGCGAGCGCACGTGGCGGCTCGAGGACATGACGGACAACCGCGTCGCGGACCGGGCGCGCTGGCAGGCGGAGGGCTGGCTGACCTCACGCACGGCACCTCGCCCCGCCGCGACCTCGGACGAGAACGACGAGGGCATCGCACTCCTCACCCTCACAGCAGCCGAGCTGGCGGCCCCCCTCGCCACCCAGCCCAGCCTCCTGGACCGCGGCAGCGGCGCGGTGGCGCACAGCCTCGAGCGCGTGCAGGGCCTCTTCGGCCCGGATTCGGTGCTGGTCCCCGGGCTGCAGGGCGGCCGCGACCCGCAGGAGACGAACCTCTGGACCCCCTGGCAGCAGGCGCCCCGCCCGGACCGCGACCCCGAGGCCCCCTGGCCGGGTGCGATCCCCGCACCGCATCCGGCCCGCATCCTCAGCACCCCGGTGGAACTGCTGGACGCGGCGGGCGGGTCGGTGGTCGCCCGGTCCTCGGGGCTGGATTCGAGACCCGCCACCCTGCGGATCCCCGGAGCGGGCACCCATCGGATCGTCGACCACTCATCGCCGTGGCCGGTCGAGACCGGCTGGTGGGAGCCCGCGCTCCGCCAGCGTCGCGTGCGCCTCCAGGTGCTCGCGGAGGACGGTGCCGCCTTCCTCCTCTGCCGCGAGGACGGCCAGTGGCGACTCGTGGGGGAGTACGCGTGAGGAGGGCCTCCGCATGAGCGGCTTCAACCCGCGGACACCCTGGTCGGAGCTCGAGCGGCGGCTCTCCGACCGCGCGGCACCGGACGACCGCCCCGTCTCCGTGGGCTCGTGGGGCCGCGCGGACAGGATCCTCCCGGACAGCCCCGCGAGCAGCCCGCCGGACGGCCCACCGCAACCACCCCGACCACCCGCGTACGTCCCCGCGGGGACGCCCTACGCGGAGCTGCACGTGCACTCGGACTTCAGCTTCCTCGACGGTGCCTCGGAGCCGGAGGAGCTCGTGGAGACCGCGGTCGCGGCCGGGCTGGCAGGGCTGGCGCTCACGGACCACAACGGTCTCTACGGTGCGCCCCGCTTCGCCGCGGCGGCCGCGGAGTCCGGTCTGCCCACCGTGTTCGGCTCGGAGCTGTCGATCGGACTCACCGACCGCATCCCCGGCCAGGTCGACCCGGCGGCAACGCACCTGCTGGTGCTGGCCCGCGGCGTCGAGGGCTACCGCCGCCTCTCCGCCGCCATCACGCGCGCGAACCTGCGCGGGGAGAAGAACCGGCCGGTCTTCCACGCGGAGGAGCTGCACGAGGAGGCGCGGACCTCGGGCGCGTGGCAGCTGCTGACCGGCTGCCGGAAGGGACCGCTGGCCCGCGCGCTCGCGGACCCGCAGGACCCGGACGGGGGGCTCACCGCGCTGCGGCGCCTGCGCGACGCGGTCGGGGCGGACAACCTCGCGGTCGAGCTCACCCGCCACGGCCTGCCGGACGACGACGAGCGCATCCGCCACCTCATCGACCTCGCCGACCGCACCGGCCTGCCCACGGTCGCGACGAACGCGGTGCACTACGCGACCCGCGCCCGCCATCGCGATGCGCAGGTGCGCGCCGCCGTCCGCTCCCGGCGCAGTCTCGATGCGATGGCGGGCTGGCTGCCGCCCACGGCCTCGGCCCGCATCCACGCGGGCGACGAGATGCTCGCCCGTTTCCCCCGGGACGCCGTCGACCGCACGGTGCGCATCAGCGCCGAGGCCGCCTTCAGCCTCCGTGCCGCCGCACCCCGCCTGCCCGCGGCCCCCGTCCCACCGGGACGTGACGAGACGTCCCACCTGCGTCGTCTCGTGGCGGACGGCGCGCTCCACCGCTACGGCACCCGCGCGGACGCCCCGCACGCGTGGGAGCAGATCGACCGCGAGCTCGACACGATTGAGGGGATGGGCTTCTGCGGCTACTTCCTCATCGTGCGGGACATCGCCCGGTACTGCCGGGACCACGACATCTTCTGCCAGGGGCGGGGCTCGGCCGCGAACTCCGCCGTCTGCTACGTCCTGGGCATCACGGCGGTGGACGCGGTGCGGTTCGGGCTGCTCTTCGACCGCTTCCTCACCCCGGACCGCGCGGGCTACCCGGACATCGACATCGACATCGAGTCCGGCCGTCGCGAGGAGGTCATCCAGTACGTCTACCGGCACTACGGCCGGGACCGGGCCGCGCAGGTCGCGAACGTCATCACCTACCGGGCGAAGTCGGCGGTCCGCGACGCGGCCGCCGCCCTGGGCTACGGGCCGGGCCAGCAGGACGCGTTCTCGAAGGGGCTCCACCGCTGGGGGAGCCTGCCCTCGACCCAGGACAGCGGCGTGCCGGCTCCTGTCCTGACCGCGGCCGCGGACCTCCTCGACACGCCGCGCCACCTGGGCATCCACTCCGGCGGCATGATCCTCGCGGACCGTCCGATCGGCGAGGTCGTCCCGATCGAGCCCGCCACGATGGCCGACCGCACCGTCGTCCAGTGGGACAAGGACGACTGCGCGGCGATGGACCTCGTGAAGTTCGACCTGCTGGGGCTGGGGATGCTGACGGCGCTGCACGAGATGGTCGACCTCATCGCCCGGCACAAGGGGGAGCGGATCGACCGGGCGGAGATCCCGCAGGAGGACCCGGCCGTCTTCGACATGCTGTGCGCCGCGGACGCGGTGGGCGTCTTCCAGGTCGAGTCCCGCGCCCAGATCGGCACGCTGCCCCGGCTGGCCCCGCGCACCTTCTACGACCTCGCCGTCCAGGTCGCACTCATCCGGCCCGGACCCATCCAGGGCGGCTCCGTCCATCCCTACATCCGCAGGCGGCAGCAGAAGGAGGAGGTCACCTACCTCCACCCGCTGCTGCGCCCCAGCCTCGAGAAGACCCTGGGCGTGCCGCTGTTCCAGGAGCAGCTCATGCAGATGGCGATGGACGTGGGCGGGTTCTCGGGCGCGGACGCGGACGAGCTGCGCCGCGCGATGGGCGCCCGCCGCTCCCGTGAGCGCATGCGCCGGCTCTCCGAGCGCTTCCTCGCCGGCGCCGCCGCCCGCGACGTCGACGAGTCCACCGCCCGGCGGATCTTCGACAAGATCGCCGCCTTCGCGAACTACGGCTTCCCCGAGTCCCACGCGATCAGCTTCGCGAACCTCGTGTACGACTCGGCGTGGCTCAAGCGCCACCACCACGCGGCGTTCACGGCGGGCCTGCTGCGCGCCCAGCCGATGGGCTTCTACTCGCCGCAGTCCCTCCTGGCGGACGCCCGCCGCCACGGGGTGGGTGTCCGCCCCGTCGACGTGAACGCCTCCGCGGTGCTCGCGGACCTCGAGCCGGACCCGGACTCCGGCGGGGGCTGGCCGGACGCCGCCGGCGGGTTCGCGATCCGCGTGGGGCTGGCCTCGGTCCGCGATGTGGGGGAGGAGCACGCCGAGGCCGTCGTCGCCGCGCGCGCCCACGGCCCCTACTCCTCGGTGGGCGACGTCGCCCAGCGGACCGGCCTGCCGGTCCGCGCGCTCGAGGGGCTCGCGACGGCCGGCGCGTTCGGCTCGCTGGGGCTCGAGCGCCGGCAGGCGCTCTGGGTGGCGGGCGGGCAGTCGGGTGCGTCGCCCGCGACACTGCCCGGGACCTCGGGACCGGAGACCGCGCCCGCACTGCCGGGCATGGACGCCTTCGAGACCACGCTCGCGGAGCTGTGGGCGACCGGGGTGACGGTCGACGGATACCCCACCGAGGTCCTCCGCGCGTCGCTGCGCGCCCGCGGGTACGGGTCGACGCGCGATGCCCGGGATGCGGGAGACGGGACACGGGTGACTATCGCCGGCATCGTCACGCACCGGCAGCGGCCGTCGACCGCGGACGGGATCACCTTCTTCAACCTCGAGGACGAGTACGGGATGCTCAACGTCGTGTGCTCTCCCGGCCTCATGCAGCGGCACCGGTCGATCGCGCTCACGAAGAACGTGCTCGCGGTGACCGGCCGCATGCAGCGGGCGGCCGGTGCGAACCGCCCCGACGGCTCGCCGGGGGAGACCGTCGTGAGCCTGTACGCGGAGCGGCTCGTGCCGATCGCGACGGACATCGCTCCGCGTGCACGTGACTTCCGATGACGCACGGTGGCGCCCGGTGACGCTTCCATGACGTTTCGTGACATCGGGTCGTGTGGGGGCCGCGCGCCTCGTCCACGATGGTCACAGCCGCAGTCCACCCGCAGCCGCACGTCCATCCGCGAAGGAGCTCCCATGACAGCGTTCGAGACCCTCCAGATCCACGCGGGCCAGGAGCCCGACTCCCAGACCGGCGCCCGGGCCCTGCCCATCTACCAGACGACCTCCTTCGTCTTCGACTCGCAGAAGACCGCCGCGGACCGCTTCGCCCTCGCCGAGCTGGGCCCCATCTACACCCGCCTGGGCAACCCCACGCACGAGGCCGTCGAAGCCCGCGTCGCCGCGCTCGAGGGAGGCGTCGGCGCAGTCCTCGTCGCGTCCGGCCAGTCCGCGGAGTTCCTCGCGATCCTCAACATCGCAGGTGCGGGCGACCACATCGTCGCGAGCGCCAGCCTGTACGGCGGCACCTACAACCTCTTCGCGGTGACGCTGCCCAAGCTGGGCATCGAGACGACGTTCGTCGACGCGAGCGATCCGCAGGCGTGGAACGACGCGGTCCGGGACAACACGAAGCTGTTCTTCGCGGAGTCGATCGCGAACCCCCGCTCCGAGGTGCTCGACATCCGCCGGGTCGCGGACCTGGCCCACGAGGCGGGAGTGCCGCTCATCGTCGACAACACGGTCGCGACTCCGTACCTCGTCCAGCCGATCGAGCACGGCGCGGACGTCGTCGTCCACTCCGCCACGAAGTTCCTGGGCGGCCACGGCACGTCGATCGCCGGCGTCATCGTCGACTCCGGGAACTTCGACTACACGCAGGACCCGGAGCGCTTCCCCGGCTTCAACGAGCCGGACCCGTCGTACAACGGGCTCGTCTTCGGGCGCGATCTGGGTCCGGACTCGGCCTTCGGCGCCAACGTCTCCTACGGCCTCAAGATCCGCGTCCAGCTGCTGCGCGACCTGGGCCCGGCGGCCTCGCCGTTCAACGCGTTCCTCATCGCCCAGGGCATCGAGACCCTGAGCCTGCGCATCGAGCGCCACGTCGAGAACGCGAAGAAGGTCATCGACTTCCTCGACGGGCACGCGCAGGTGGAGAGGATCCACTTCGCCGGCCACCCGTCCAGCCCCTGGTACGAGCTGGCCCAGCAGTACCTGCCCAAGGGCGCCGGCTCCGTCCTGGGCTTCGACATCGCAGGCGGGTTCGACGCCGCCGTGTCCTTCGTCGACGCGCTCGACCTGCACTCGCACGTCGCGAACATCGGCGATGTCCGCTCGCTCGTCATCCACCCCGCCTCGACGACGCACTCGCAGCTGGACGACGCCGCGCTCCAGGCCGCCGGCGTGAACCAGGGCTTCGTCCGCCTGGCGGTGGGCCTCGAGGGCATCGAGGACATCCTCGCGGATCTCGAGAAGGGCTTCGCCGCCGCGGCCCGGGTGGCCCGGTGACAGCAGCCGCGCCTCCGCTCGTGCACCGGACGACGACGGCTCAGCTGGGGTCGCTCACGCTCGAGACCGGCGCGGTGCTGCCGTCCGTCGCGCTCGCGTACGACACGTACGGCACGCTGTCCCCGCAGGCGGACAACGCGATCCTCATCGAGCACGCCCTCACAGGAGACTCGCACGCGCACGAGTGGTGGCCCGGCCTCATCGGCCCCGGCCTGCCCCTCGACACCGATCGCTGGTTCGTCGTGTGCGCGAACGTCCTGGGCGGCTGCTCCGGGTCGACGGGTCCGCTGACCGCGGGCCCGGACGGCACACCGTGGGGCTCGGCCTTCCCGCGCATCTCGATCCGCGACACCGTGCGCGCGGAGCTGCTCCTGGCCGACCACCTGGGCATCGACCGGTGGCAGGCGGTGCTGGGCGGTTCGATGGGCGGCGCCCGCGCACTCGAGACGGCGCTGCTGGCGCCCGAGCGCGTCGCGCGCACCGGCGTCTTCGCCGCCCCGGCGTACTCGGACGCGGACCAGATCGCGTGGGGCCACATCCAGGTCGAGGCGATCCGGACGGATCCGGTGCGCGGACTGGGCATCGCCCGGCAGATCGCGCACCTGACGTACCGCGCGGACGCGGAGCTCAACCACCGGTTCGGCGCCCGCCAGCAGACGACCGACCGGCCGGCGGAGGAGCCGGGGGACCGCTACTACACGATCCAGAGCTACCTCGACCACCAGGCCGGCAAGCTCGTGAGCCGCTTCGACCCGGACTCCTACGTGACCCTGTCGCAGGCGCTCATGGACCACGACGTCCGCCGAGGTCGCTCCCAGGACCTGCGCCGGGCCCTCGCCGGAGCCGGCGGCCGGTTCCTCGTGGCCGCCGTCTCCAGCGACCGGCTGTACACACCGGCGCAGGTGCGTCTGCTCGCCGACAGCCTGCCCGCCGGGACGTCCTTCCGGACGATCACCAGCTGGGCGGGCCACGACGGCTTCCTGACCGAATCCGGTCAGGTCGCCGCGCTCATCGGCGAGCTGCTCGCCTCCTGAGCTCCTTCTCCTCGACCGGCCAGTCGGACTTCGCCCGCGCCGCCCGGTAGTAGGCGCGGGCCTCGCCCTGCCGCTGCGCCTCCGCCCCGTCCGCGATGGGCGCGCGCCGGTGGTCCGGTCCGTACCCGAACGCCGTGACGAGGTCGAGCGAGTTCTGCGCGAGCTTCGCGCACAGCGCATCGATCGTGGGGCCGATGCGGCGGGCGCGCGCCATCGGCAGACGCCCGTGCATGAGGTGCCAGCCCATGTGCCGCTCCAGCAGGGTGAGGCCGAAGAGGTCGCGGATGCGCCGCAGGATCTTGGCCTCCTCCGGGTGCGAGCCCTCGTCCTCGACGCGGTGCATCTCGTCGTTGAGGCCCTGCCACTTGAGCAGCTCGATGTAGGCGATCGCGGCCTCGACGAGCTCGTTCTGCGTCTCGTTGAAGATGCGCGCGCCGGTCGCCTGGTCCTTCCCCTGCGCCCCGCGCAGCTTCTGCGCGACGGAGGCGACCATCGTCTCGACCCGATCGCGCAGGAGCGCCTCCTGCACCTTGCCGGACCGCACCCGCTTGTCGTTCACGGAGGCGGTCACGAGGTCGCCGATGGTCCGGCCCACGTTCGCGAATCCGGTCCGGTAGAGCGTGTGCTCGGCGGCCTGCGCGCCGATGAGGCGGGCGGCACCGCCGAAGTCGATGTCCTTGAGCTCCTTCGCATAGTCCGTCAGCAGACGCTTGCCCACGAGCTGCAGGAGGACCGTGTTGTCACCCTCGAAGGTGACGTACACGTCCATGTCCGCGTGGAGGCCCACGAGTCGGTTCTCCGCCATGTAGCCGGCGCCGCCGCACGCCTCGCGCGCCTCCTGGATCGTGTCGAGCGCGTTCCAGGTCGTGAGCGCCTTGAAGCCGGCCGCCTGCGTCTCCAGCAGCTCGCGGCCCTCCGTCGTCTCGTCCTCGCCGGAGAAGACTGCGTCGAACGTGTGGAGCAACGTGTCGTGGGAGATCGCGTCCGCGTACGTCTGCGCGATGAGCGGCATGAGGCGGCGCTGGTGGCGCTGGTAGTCGATGAGGCGGGTCTCCTCGACGGGGGAGGAGGTGGTGAACTGGCGGCGGTCGTGCGCGTAGCGCACCGCGATGTCGAGCGCCAGCTTCGAGGCGACGACCGCGGCGCCGTCCAGCGACACGCGCCCCTGCACGAGCGTGCCCAGCATCGTGAAGAAGCGGCGCCCCGGGGACTCGATGGGCGAGGAGTACTCGCCCTCCTCCGTCACCGCGCCGTACCGGGTCAGCAGGTTCTCCCGCGGGACCCGCACCTCGTCGAAGGCGAAGCGCCCGTTGTCGACGCCCGGCAGGCCGCCCTTCTTCCCGTCGTCCTCGATCGTGATACCCGGCAGCGGGTCGCCCGCCTCGTCCCGGATCGGCACGTAGAACGCGTGGACGCCGTGGTTGACGCCCTGCGTGATGAGTTGTGCGAAGACGACGGCGGCCTGCGCGTCGCGGGCCGCGTTGCCGATGTACTCCTTCGTCGCGGCCCGGAACGGGGTGTGGACGACGAACTCGCGGGAGGCGGCGTCGTACGTCGCGGTGGTGCCGACCTCGGCCACATCGGAGCCGTGGCCGATCTCCGTCATCGCGAAGCTGCCCATCAGCTCACCGTCCAGTGCCGGCAGCAGCCACTTCTCATGCTGGTCGCTGTTGCCCAGGTGCATGATCGCACCGCCGAACAGGCCGAATTGCACGCCCGCCTTGATCTGGAGGCTGGGGGAGGCGGTCACGAGCTCCTCGAAGCCCGCGAGGTACTCCGCGTGGCGCCCGGTGCCGCCCTGCTCGACGGGCAGCGCGAGCCGGGTGAGGCCGGAGTCGGCCACGGGGCGGACCGCCGCGGTCGTGTGCGCACGCAGTTCCTCGAGCGTGCCGTCGACGGGGAGGTGGAGCGCCGGATCCGTGCTGAGCTCGCGGATGCGGCGACGGGCGCCGGCCCATGCGCCGTCGACCACGCCCTGCAGCACGGCCGGATCAAGGGTGAGCGGTGTCTTGCCTGGTGTCATGCGACTTCCTTCCGTGATGCCCACAGCCAGGTGGCGAGGCGCGTGGTGAAACTGTCCGTCTGCGCACGGTCCGCGGAGCGCGGGTCCGCCAGCCAGTCGAGCGTGCAGCTGCGGACGAAGCCCACGGCTCCGCGCGCCCACATGCGCTCGGTCGGTCCTTCCAGCCGCATCCGTGCACACAGCAGGTCGACGACGTCGTCGAGGAACGCTCCGGCCCCGTCCTCCGTCACGACGGAGTCGCAGAAGCGGTAGACCGCCGGGGAGCGGACGCCCAGATCGACGAACGCGGCGATCATCGCGCCCAGCGCCTCACGGGGCGGGCCGTCGGGGGAGCCGGCGTCATCGAGCGAACGGCGGATGACGCCCATAGCCCACCTGCCCATGGCCTGCTGGAGTCCGCGGCGGTCGTGGAAGTACCGGTAGTAGACCGTCTTCGAGGTCCCGGTCGCCTGGGCGAGGCCGTCCATCGACAGGGACTCGCCCTGCGCGGCGATGGCGCGGCGCGCACCGCGGAGCAGCTCCCGACGGCGCTGCCGCCGGTGCTCCTCCCAGCGGAGGCTCCGGCCGTCGCGGACGTCCGCATCGGTCGTCGACTGGGCTTTCATGTGACAGACGGTATCAGGTACGGTCGGTATCGGTGAATCGCCTCACACCCTCGGAAGGGACCCACGCCATGTCGCAGACCCCCCGGACGCAGTCCGCCCCGACCACCTCCGCACAGCAGCCCCCGGTGCGCCGCGCGGCGATCCTGGGCGGCAACCGCATCCCGTTCGCCCGCGCGCACAAGCAGTACGCGCGCGCCTCCAACCAGGACATGCTCACGAGCGCCCTCGACGGACTCGTCGCGCGCTACGGCCTGGCCGGGCATCGCATGGGCGAGGTCGCCGGCGGCGCGGTCATCAAGCACTCGCGCGACCTCAACCTCACGCGCGAGGCCGTCCTGGGCTCGGCCCTGTCCCCGGAGACCCCCGCCTTCGACCTGGGGCAGGCGTGCGCGACCGGCCTGGAGACCACCGTGAGCATCGCCCAGAAGATCCGCCTGGGGCAGATCGAGGCGGGCATCAGCGCGGGTGTCGACTCGGCCTCGGACGCCCCCATCACGGTGAGCGAGGAGCTGCGGAGCACCCTCCTCGAGCTCAACCGCGCGAAGACAGTGCCGCAGCGACTCAAGGCGGTCGCGAAGCTCCGACCCAGCGACCTCGCCCCGGCACTCCCCTCGAACGGCGAGGCCCGCACCGGCCTCACGATGGGTGAGCACCAGGCGATCACGACGGCGGAGTGGGGCATCGGGCGCGAGGAGCAGGACGAACTGGCGCTGGCCTCGCACCGGAACCTCGCCGCCGCCTGGGATCGCGGCTTCTTCGACGACCTCGTCACGCCGTACCTGGGCGTCACCCGCGATACGAACATGCGGGCGGACTCCACCCTCGAGTCGCTCGCGAAGCTCTCGCCCGTCTTCGGCCGGGGCCTCTCCGCCGAGCCCACGATGACGGCCGGAAACTCGACGCCGCTGACCGACGGCGCCTCGACCGTCCTCCTGTCCTCGGAGGACTGGGCGGCGGCCCAGGGCATCGAGCCGCTCGCCTACCTCGTCGACGCCGAGGCCGCGGCCGTCGATTTCGTGGGCGGTCACGAGGGTCTCCTCATGGCTCCCGCCTACGCCGTGCCGCGCCTGCTCGCCCGCAACGGCCTCACGTTCGCGGACTTCGACGTGTTCGAGATCCACGAGGCCTTCGCCTCGACCGTTCTCACGCATCTCGCGGCGTGGGAGAGCGAGGAGTTCTGCCGCACGCGCCTGGGCCTGGACGCGCCCCTGGGATCCATCGACCGCGCGAAGCTCAACCCCAACGGCTCGTCGCTGGCGGCGGGCCACCCGTTCGCGGCGACCGGCGGCCGGATCGTCGCCTCGGTCGCGAAGCACCTGCGCGAGACGGGCGGCACCCGCGCCCTCGTCTCGATCTGCGCAGCCGGGGGCCAGGGCCTCACGGCGATCATCGAAGCCTGATAAGACCCGGAACCTCTGGAGGCACGTCAGTCATGACCGACACCTACACCCGCATCGCCAACGGACCCCTGCGCGCCGCCGTCAAAGCGCTGGGCCTGCCCAACCCCGTCCCGCTGCGGCGACGCCCGGACGGCGACCACCTGTCCGAGCCCGTCCTCGTCCTGGGTCCCGGCTCGGGCGCGGACACGTACGCGCAGCTGCTGCTGGACAACGGCTTCGAGGTGCGGCGCACGCCCACCTCGGAGAAGCTCTCCGCGATCCTCGCGTTCGTCGACGAGGCGCAGGGACCGGCCGACCTCTCGCGGACCGCACTGGAGATCGGCGGCGCCCTGCGCGGCCTCGTCCGGTGCGCGCGCGTCGTCGTCTTCAGCCGCGACGGCCACATCAACCCCGAGCGCCCGGAGGCGATGGACCCCGCGCTCAACGCGGTGCGCAACGGCGCACTGGGACTCATGCGCTCGCTCGCGCACGAGATGCGCTCGGGCTCCACCGCCAACGGCATCGTCGTCTCCGACGGCGTGCCCCTCGACGCACCGAGCGCGGTGAGCGCGCTCTGGTTCCTCCTCTCGTCGAAGTCCGCCTACGTGTCCGGCCAGCCGCTGCACGTCACGACCGCGGACGGCGCCCCCGTCACCGCCGAGGCCTTCGCGGGGAAGCACCTCACAGGTCGCGTCGCGGTCGTGACGGGCGCCGCACGCGGGATCGGCGCAGCGATCGCGCAGACGCTCGCCGCGGACGGCGCCCGCATCGTGGGCGTCGACGTCCCGCAGGCGGGCGATGCGCTCGCGACGACGATGAACCGGGTGGGCGGCACCGCGGTGCAGCTCGACATCACCGCCCAGGACGCCGGCCGCTCGATCGCCCGGGCGGTCGGCGCGCCGATCGACATCCTCGTCCACAACGCAGGCATCACGCGCGACAAGATGCTCGCGAACATGGACGCCGCGCACTGGGACTCCGTCATCGCGGTCAACATCGACTCGCAGTTGCGGATGAACGCCCAGCTCACGGAGGCCGGGGCCTGGGGCGGGACGCCCCGCGTCGTCTCCCTGGCCTCGACCTCGGGCATCGCCGGCAACCGGGGGCAGACCAACTACGCGGCCTCGAAGGCCGGCGTCATCGGGATGGTGGCGGCCTCGGCGGCGCAGCTGAGCACGCAGGGAGGCACCATCAACGCGGTGGCCCCCGGCTTCATCGAGACGGAGATGACCGCGAAGATGCCGGCGCTCACCCGCGAACTGGCGCGACGCGTGTCGAGCCTCCAGCAGGGAGGCCTGCCCGTCGACGTCGCGGAGGCGATCGCGTTCCTCGCCTCCGACGGCGCCGGAGGCATCTCCGGGGACACGCTGCGCGTGTGCGGGCAGAACATGGTGGGTGCCTGATGCTGCGGACCTACCTGAGCGCCGCCGGCGCGAGCGTCCTCAAGACCGTCCGCCCCGCGCCCGCACCGGCACTCGACCGGATCGCGGGACCGGGCTCGGCCGCCCGCACCGTGCGGGTGACGGCGGAGGCGGACTCCGTCGCCCGGTTCGACCGCGCCGTGGGCGAGCCGGTGCGCGACGTCGTGCCCGTGACGTGGCTGCACGCGCAGGCGTTCGGAGCCAGCCTCGAGCTCATGAGCGCCCGCGACTTCCCGCTGCCCGTCGTGGGCCTCGTCCACATCCGCAACACGGTCGAACAGCACGCGCCGGTGCGGGTGGGGGAGACGGTGGAGGCCACCGTCCGGGTCGCCGCGCTGCGCACCCACCCCAAGGGGACCGAGGTCGTCGTCACTGCTCGCTTCGACGTGGACGGTGCGACCCGGGTCGAGGAGACCTCGCACTACCTCGCGAAGGGCGCGCGGGTCGACGGCGCGGAATCGCACGAGCAGCCGGAGCGGGAGCCGTTCGAGGCGCCGGCCCAGACCCTCGAGTGGACCATCGCACCGCGGACCGCGGATGTGTACGCCCGCGTGTCCGGGGATGTGAACCCCATCCACCTCAACGGGCTCGCGGCACGAGCGTTCGGGTTCCGGGGGCGCATCATCCACGGGATGTACACCGCGGCGCACGGGCTGGCGGCCGCCCAGGTCCGGGCGGATGCCTTCACGTGGGAGGTCGAGTTCGCGACCCCCATCACCCTGCCGGCGCGCGTCGCGGCGGCCGTCCGTCGCGACGGAGCCGTCACCAGGGTCGATGTGTGGGATCGCAAGCGGGGGAAGCCCCACATGCTCTCGACGGTGACCGAGCGCGCGTGACGTGATGCACCGCACAGGTCGGGGCGCCCGCAGGATTTGGTCTGCCCCTCCGGAGTGTGTAATCTATTCTCTGTTGCCCGCGCGGGTGGCGGAATAGGTAGACGCGCTAGCTTGAGGTGCTAGTGCCCTATTAATGGGCGTGGGGGTTCAAGTCCCCCTCCGCGCACAACAGGTGGAAGGCCCGTCGGGCCGGATCTCAGATCCGGTGCGGCGGGCCTTCTCGCGTCCCCGCGGGGACGCCCCCGGAGTGTTCCGGGGACGCCCGCCGGACATCCGCCGGGGTTCCCGGGTCGTCCGGCGGGTTCAGAACACCGGGGGAGTGGCCGGGGGCATGGGCCGGCCCAGCAGCGCCATCCGCCAGCCGGGCGGCCGGTGATCGGACCAGTAGCGCTCGATGGCCTCCTCGTACGCTCCGACGAGGGACTCGGTCGCAGCCCGCCAGCCGTGCTTCTGCGTCTCCTCCAGACCGCCTGCGGACAGTCGTGCGCGCAGCTGCGGGTCCTCGAGCACGCGCAGCACCTGGGTCTGCAGGTCGTCGACGGAGCCCGGCTCGTGCAGGAGTCCGCCCACGCCGTCGCGCACCGCGAACGGGATGCCGCCGGCGCGCGCACCCACGACGGGCACCCCGGAGGCCATCGATTCGAGGGCGACGAGCCCCAGGGTCTCCGTCGTCGAGGGGAAGACGAAGAGATCCGCGCTCGCGTACGCAGCCGCAAGCTCCTCACCCGCCATGTAGCCGGTGAAGACCGTCCGCGTGCCGGCGAACTCCGCCTCGAGCTCCTCCCGATGCGGGCCGGACCCCACGAGGGCCAACCGGACGTCCGACGGCATCCGGTCCATGAGCGGACGCAGCAGATCGAGGTCCTTCTCCTTCGACAGCCGCCCCACATACACGAGCAGGCGGTCGTCCGGGTGCCCGTCCGTCAGCCTCTCCCGCATCGCGCGGGAGGCGTTGCCCGGGTGGTAGCCCACGGTGTCGACCGCCTTGGGCCACAGCTGCACGTTGCGGATGCCCGCGCTCTTGGCCCGCTGCACCATCTGTTGGGAGGTGCAGAGGTTCACCTGCGAGAAGTTGTGCATCCACGTGATCCAGCGACTCGTCGTGTCCGTGATCCACTCGAGGCCCAGCCGCTGTGTGTACGAGGGCACGTCCGTGTGGAAGCTGCCCAGCAGCGGCAGGTCCCGGCGGCGCGCGGACAGCGTCCCGTAGGCCGCGAGCCACACCGGGTTGACGGCGTGGACGACGTGCGGGTGGAACCGCTCCATGACCCGGGCGATCTCCGGTGTGGGCATCCCCACGGACAGCTCCGGGTACCACGGCTTGAAGGGGACGGCGCGCACCCGGACGACCTCGAACCCCGCGAACGTCGCGGGCGGGTCGCCCGGGGCGAACACGACGACCTCGTGCCCCAGGCCCTGCAACTGCTCGAGGGTCCGGACCAGCCGGGTGACGACTCCGTCGATCTTGGGCAGGAAGACCTCGGTGAAGACGGCGATACGCACGGGCTCAGCCCGTTCTCACGCGGTCTCGGGGACGCGCGAGGGCGCGCCCACCTCCTGGTTCTTCGTCCAGAGCGACGAGGCGGGGATCTTCGTGAGGTCCGCGCGGTCGGCGTAGCGACGGGCGGTCTCCTCGACCTCGGCGAGCAGGCCCTCCGACAGGGTGGTGGGCTCCAGGCCCAGGTCCAGGAACGTGTCGTTCGAGGCGAAGAGGTCGTTCTCCGCGGACTCCTGGCGCGGATTGGGGACCAGCTCCATCTGCGCGTCCGTGATCTCGCAGATGAGCTGCGCCAGGTCGCGGACCCGATGCGTCTCCGTCAGCTGGTTGATGATCTTGACCCGCTCTCCGCCGGCCGGCGGATTCTCGATCGCCAGGGCGATGCAGCGGACCATGTCCGTGATGTGGATGAACGCGCGCGTCTGCCCGCCCGTGCCGTGCACCGTCAGCGGGTAGCCCACGGCCGCCTGCATGAGGAAGCGGTTGAGCACCGTGCCGTAGTCGCCGTCGTAGTCGAAGCGGTTGACGAGGCGCTCGTCGAGCTGGGTCTCCGCGGTGTTCGTGCCCCAGATGATGCCCTGGTGCAGATCCGTGATGCGCAGCTTGTCGTTCTTCGCGTAGAACGCGAACAGGTGCTGATCGAGCACCTTCGTCATGTGGTAGATCGAGCCGGGATTGGTGGGGTAGAGGATCGTCTGGTCGATGAGCTCGCCCGTGGGCGTGCCGTCCGCGTCCTCGCCGTCCACCTTGACGTCCAGATAGCCCTCGGGGATCCGCATGCCGGCCGTGCCGTAGCCGTAGACGCCCATCGTGCCCAGGTGGACGAGGTGCGCGTCGACGCCGGTCTCCACGAGCGCGGCGAGCACGTTGTGGGTCGCGTTCACGTTGTTGTCGATCGTGTAGCGCTTCTGCACCGGCGACTTCATCGAGTACGGTGCCGCCCGCTGCTCCGCGAAGTGGACGATGACGTCCGGCCGGGTGCGGGCCAGCAGCGCGACGAGGCCGTCGTAGTCCTGTGCGATGTCGGTCGGGTGGAAGCCGATCGTCTTCCCCGTCACCTCCTGCCACGCCGCGATCCGCTCCTCCGGGGTGCGGATGGGGGTGAGTGAGTCGGCCCCCAGCTCTGCGTCGATGCGGCGCCGCGACAGGTTGTCGACGATGTCGACGTCGTGGCCCAGCTGAGACAGGTGGAGGGCCGCGGGCCAGCCGCAGAAGCCGTCTCCGCCCAGGACGAGGATGCGCACGTGTGTCTCCTTCGAAGTTCTTCCGGTCGGCCCCGGGGCGCGATCACCGCCTCCCGAGGTCGTCGCTCCACAGTACCCGCCCAGTAGACTGCGGTGTGGACAGTGCTCTACGTGGAGGTGAACTCATGACGGACTCACAGTCCGCTCAGCAGCTGCCCGTCCTGCCCGACGACTTCGCATCGGCCCTGGTCATCGTCGCCCACCCGGATGATCCGAAGTACGGCATCGGCGCCGCCGTCAGTGCGTGGACCCGCGCTGGCAAACGGGTCGGCTACGTCCTCGCCAGCCGCGGCGAGGCCGGGATCGAGGGCATGGACCCGGGCCGGTCCGCCGTCGTCCGGACCGCGGAGCAGGAGGCCGCCTGCGCCGAGGTCGGGGTCGCCTCGCTCGAATTCCTCGACCAGCCGGACGGCCGGATCCTGCAGACCCCGGAGCTGCGGACCGCGATCGCGCGCCGCATCCGCGCCTTCCGCCCGGACATCGTCGTGCTGCTGAACTTCCAGCAGACGTGGGGCGGGCGGCACTTCAACTCCGCCGACCACCGCAACCTGGGGCAGGCGGCGATCGACGCGATCGGCGACGCCGGAAACGAGTGGATCGTCCCGGGCGCCCGCTACGACGGCGTGCAGCGCGTCCTCGAGTTCGGTGCCGATCCCACGCACCGGGTCGACGTGACGGACGACCTCGATCGGGCGATCGCCTCGCTCGCGTGCCACCGCGAGTACCTCGCGGCCCTGTCGGACACGCCCGTCGAGGAGCAGGCGGAGACGATCATCCGGTCGTCGCTCCTCTGGGAGGGCGATCGCGCCCACCTGGGCTTCCGCGTCTACGGCTGACGCGCCCGCCCGCCGCGCACACCTCCACCCCGCTCTCCACCGGAAGGACCCCCACGTGAGCACCGACGACGCGACCACCGACCCTCTGGCGCAGGCGGTCGAGGAGACGACGCAGATCGCCTCCCGCCTCATCCGCTTCGACACCCAGAACTGGGGCGAGGGCCGGACCAATCCGGAGCTCGAGGCGACGGAGTGGATCGCAGCACTGCTGCAGGAGGTGGGGGTCGACTCCGTCATCCACGAGTCCGAGCCGGGCCGCGCCAACCTGGTCGCCCGCATCCCGGGCACGGACCCGGACGCCGGCGCCCTCGTCGTCCACGGCCACACCGACGTCGTGCCGGCCGACGAGTCGGAGTGGAGCGTCGACCCGTTCGGCGGAGTCATCCGCGACGGCATGCTGTGGGGACGCGGCGCGGTCGACATGAAGAACATGGACGCGATGATCCTCTCGAACGTCCGCGACATGATGCGGAAGGGGCTGCGCCCCCGGCGCGACCTCATCATCGCGTTCTTCGCGGACGAGGAGGCCGGCGGCGGCTACGGCGCCGGCTGGATGGTCGAGAACCGCCCGGAGCTGTTCGACGGCGCCACGGAGGCGATCAGCGAGGTGGGCGGCTACTCCGCGGACATCCGCGGGCAGCGCGTCTACCTCGTCCAGACGGCGGAGAAGGGCATCGCATGGCTGCGCCTGCTGGCGCACGGCACCGCCGGCCACGGCTCGATGGTGAACGACGACAACCCGATCACCCGCCTGGCGGCCGCGATCGCGCGGATCGGTGCGCACCGGTGGCCGGAGGACATGCCGCAGGCCACCCGCGACCTGCTGGAAGGGGTCTCGGAGATCACCGGGATCCCGTTCACCGCGGAGACGACCGGCGAGCTCATCGCGGAGCTGGGCACCGTGTCCCGCTTCGTCGAGCCGACGCTGCGCAACACCTCGAACCCCACGATCGTCCAGGCCGGCTACAAGCACAACGTCATCCCCGCGACCGCACAGGCGTTCGTCGACTGCCGCGTGCTGCCGGGCCAGTTCGAGGACGTCATGCTCACGATCAAGGAGCTGGCGGGCGAGGGCATCGACGTGGAGCCGGTGACGGTGGGGGACTCCGTCGAGTCGCCGTTCTCCGGTCGCCTCGTCGAGACGATGCAGCGGTGCCTGCTCGACGCGGATCCCGGCGCGAAGGTCCTGCCGCACACGATGAGCGGCGGCACGGACAACAAGTCGCTGGCCCGCCTGGGGATCGTGGGCTACGGCTTCGCACCGCTGCGGCTGACCCCGGACCTGGACTTCGCCGCGATGTTCCACGGCAAGGACGAGCGGGTGGCCCTGTCGTCCCTGGACTTCGGCACCCGCGTGCTGAACCGCTTCATGCTGGAGGCGTGATCCTCATGCCGGCGGCGTGACCCGTGCGCGCCGCGGCGGTCCGCCGCCGGGGCGCGGCCACGAGGCGATGACGACGCCGGCCAGCACGCACGCCATCGCGACGACGGTGAGCGGGGTGATGACGGCACCGGGATGCAGCAGGTCGACGAGCACGGAGCTCAGCAGGTTCCCGAACAGCGAGGTCATCGAGACGAGCAGCACCCCCAGGTGGCTGACGGTCGCGGACGTGACACCGATGAAGACGATGCCCAGCGCACCGCCCATGAGCAGCCACGCCTGGCCGGGGAGGTCCGGCAGCCCGGTCACCCGCGCGCCCAGCAGCCACGCGAGGCCGGAGCAGACCAGCAGGAAGACGGACCCCACGAGGAAGTTGACGGTCGTCGCGGTCAGCGAGGACGCCGAAACCGCCCGCACCCGGCCGTTGAGCGCGGACTGCACGGAGGTCATCGCCCCGGCCAGCAGCGGCACGAGGGGCGCCCACAGCGGGATCCCGCGGGAGAAGCCGCCCACGGACACGAGCACGACACCCACGAGGACGACCGCGGTGCCCACGAGCCGGCACGCGCTCAGCGCGGTCCGGCCGCTGGGCGGCAGGTCCGTCCCGTCGACGACGATCGCGCCCAGCAGCTGACCGCAGACGAACGACATCGTGAGCACGGAGACGCCGATGAGCGGCACGGTGAGCGCCTGGGCGAGGACGACGGTCGACCCGCCGAGCCCGCCCAGCAGCATCCACCACCGGACGGTGCCGTCGCCCAGCGCGGCGCGCAGCCGTCCCACGCCCCGGCGACCGGGCCGCGAGACGGCGAGGATGAGCAGGAGGATGAGGAGGCCGCCCAGGAAGCTGACGGTCGCGGCGAAGACGCTCGAGCCGATGACACCGGCCAGCGAGCCGTTGGCCCGCGACTGGAACGCCATGAGGAAGCCGGCGAGGACGGTCGCCGCGCCTGCGAGGAGAAGGGTTCCGTTGACGCGCACCTCAGGACCGTATCACCGGGGCCGCGACCGGCTTATCCTGGGGCGATGGAGATCATTCTGGTGCGGCACGGCGAGTCGACGGCGAACGCCGCGGGGGTCCTCGCCGGCCGCGATCACGCGGTCGACCTGACGGACCGCGGGGTGCGCCAGGTGCGGGAGGCGCGCACGCTCGTGCCGGAACTGGACGGGGACGCGCCGCTCACCGTCCTCACCTCGCCCATCCACCGGTGCGTCCGCACGACGCACGAGCTGCTGGACGTGACCGGTCCGGAACCCGCGGTCGCAGGCGCCGCACCCCGCTACGCGGTCCTCGACGGCCTCGCGGAGGTCGAGTACGGCGACTGGACCGGCCGTCCCATCAAGGAGCTGCTGCGCGAGCCGCTGTGGCAGACCGTCCGCACGACTCCCAGCCGCGCCCGGTTCCCGGCGGGGGAGTCCCTCGCCGAGGTCGCGGCCCGGTCCGCGCACGCGCTCGAGTCCGCGTGCCGCACAGCCCGAGAGGCCGGGTCGAAGGCCCTCGTCCTCGTCTCCCACGGAGACGTCATCAAGCTCATGCTCGCGCACGCCCTGGGGCTCGAGGTCGACCGGTTCCAGCGGATCGCGGTCGCCCCGGCCTCGGTCTCCCGCATCGCGGTGGGGAAGCCGGAGTCCCACCCGCCCATGACGGTCACGATGCTGGGGGCGACGGCCCGGGGCCGGCGCGCTCAGACGCGCGCCCCAGGCGGCGGCCGCTGAGGACCTCTCAGGACCCCTCAGCACCGCTCGGGGCTCAGAGCGGCTGCAGGACGCCCGTGCCCAGCAGCACGTAGATGAGGAGTCCCACCGCGACGCGGTACCAGACGAAGACGGCGAAGGACTTCGTCTGGACGAACTTGAGGAAGCCCACGATGACGGCGTAGCCCACGCCGAAGCTCACGATCGTCGCGACGGCGATGGGGCCCCAGCCCAGGACCATCTCCTGGCCGGCCGAGGCCTCGGTGAAGGACTTGTAGAGGCCGTAGAAGCCGGACCCCATGACGGCGGGGACGGCCAGCAGGAACGAGTAGCGGGCGGCCTCGGGCCGGGTGAAGCCCATGAAGCGGCCGGCCATGATGGTGCCGCCGGAGCGGGAGACCCCGGGGATGAGGGCGAGCGCCTGCGCGCAGCCGTAGAGGAGGCCCTGGCCCCAGGTCATCGTCTCCAGCGTGCGCTCGCGCGGGCCGATGCGGTCCGCCAGACCCAGGATGAGGCCGAAGACGATGAGCATCGTCGCGGTGATCCAGAGGCTGCGCAGGACGGAGTCGATCTGATCCTCGAAGAGCAGGCCCAGGAGGACGATCGGTACCGAGCCCAGGATGATGAGCCAGCCCATCCGGACGCGGGGGTCGCTGCGGGACTCGCGGCCCACCAGCGACCGGCACCAGGCGCCGATGATCGCCGTGATGTCCTTCCAGAAGTACACGAGGACGGCGGTCTCCGTGCCGATCTGGACGATCGCGGTGAAGAACGCTCCCGGGTCCTCACCCGGCATGAGGATCTCTCCGACGATCCGCAGGTGGGCGGAGGAGGAGATCGGGAGGAACTCGGTGAGCCCCTGGACGATCCCCAGGATCACCGCGACGATCCAGTCCATGGAGGTGCATTCCTTCGTGTCGGGGAGCAGGACCACGTCAGGGTACCCCTCATCCGGTAGCCTTCGGAACTATGCGTTCGAACCGGATGGGCACAACGGGGCTCCAGGTGTCCGATCTCTCACTGGGGACCTTCGAGTGGGGCCGACGGGTCGATGAGGCGACGGCGCGCGAGCTGCTGGACGCGTACGCGTCGGCCGGCGGCACCGCGCTCGAGCTGCCGTCGTTCGACGCACCGGCCGTGCCGCTGGTCGCCGGTCTGCGGCTGCCGTCCCGCGTCCAGCTGCTGGTGCGCGCGGGTGTGCGGGCGGAGGGGACGAGCGCACAGCTGCGCACGGGCCGCTCCGACCTGCTGACGGACATCCGGTCCCTCCTGCGGACGCTGGGCCGCGACCATCTGGACGTCCTCGTGCTCGACGCGTTCGACGACCGGATCCCCGTCGAGGAGTCCGCGTCCGTCCTCCGCACGCTCGCGGACGCGGGCGACCTGGGCTACGTCCTGCTGTCGCACCACTCCGCGTGGCAGCTCTCGCTGCGCGCGGCGGACACGGGCATCCCGATCGCCGGTGCCATCGCGGAGTACTCGCTGCTGCGGCGCGAGGCGGAGGTCTCGCTGCGCCCCGCTCTGGACTACCTGGGACTGGGGCTCATCGCCGGGGCCGGACTGGGCCGCGGCGTCCTGTCGGGGCAGTACCTGCGGGGCGTCCCCTCCGGCAGCCGGGGCGCCACGGAGCTGTCCGGCTACGTGGGGGCGTTCCTGGACGACGACTCGACGGGCATCGTCCAGGGCGTGTCGAAGGCCGCCGCCGCCCTGGGCGTCGATCCGGTCGACATCGCACTGGCCTGGAACCGCAGTTCGCTGTGCGCCTCGACGATCGTGTCCCCGCGCACGCGCGGGCAGCTGGATCAGTTGCTGGACTCCGACCTGGAGCTGGCGGACGAGATCCGCGACGTGCTCGACCAGATCTCGGACCCGGACGGCCCCTGAGCCGACGCAGACGCTGACTGACCCGGCTCCGACCGGGCCGGCACCGGGTCAGTCCCGGCTGTCGTCCTCGTCGTAGTCGTCGTCATCCTCATCGTCGAAGTCGACGTCGTCCTCGTCGTCATCCTCATCGTCGTAGTCGTCGTCGCCGTCCTCGCGATCGTCCTCGACGTCGTCGAACAGCTCGAACGGCGTGACCTCGCCGTAGGCGGTGAAGAGGGAGTCCTCGTAGATCTCGAAGGCGTCCGCGAGCGCCATGTAGGCGGCCTCGACGCGCGGATCGGTGTCGGAGGTGCGGTGGGCGGACGCCGCGAAGTGCTCGCGGACGGAGGAGAGGAAGTCTTCCAGTGCGGCGCTCGGATCCGTGCTCATGGGCCCCACTCTAGCCGCACCTCGGCGCGTCTCATATAGCCTGAGACCATGCCAGTGCACGCATTCGACCATCCCGCTCCGGACCGCTTCATCGCCGGGACCGTCGGCCTGCCCGGCGAGCGGTCGTTCTACCTCCAGGCGTCGACGTCGGGGCGCGTGCACTCCGTCGCGCTGGAGAAGGAGCAGGTCGAGATCCTCGCCGAACGCGTCGACGAGCTGCTCGACCTCGTCCGTTCGCGGGCGGAGGGCCGCCACGGCGTCCCGGCCGCCCCGCTGCCGGAGGTCGAGGACAACGCGGGGCTCGTCATGCCGGTCGACGCGGAGTTCCGCGTGGGCACGATGAGCCTGGGCTGGGACACGGAGGACCACCGCCTCATCCTCGAGTGCTTCGAGCTCACCCGTGCGGACGCGGAGTCCGGTGCCAGCTCGGAGCCGGGCGCGGACGGCGAGGAGCGCTCGGTGCTGCGGGTGCGGCTCACGGGTGTGCAGGCGCGCGAGTTCGCCCGCCGTGCGGAGCAGGTCGTCACGTCCGGCCGCGGCGAGTGCCCGCTGTGCCACGGCGCCCTCGACCCGTCCGGTCACATCTGCCCCCGTCTCAACGGAGTGCCGCGCTGACGGCCGGGATGCTGCACCTGCTGTCCACCGGCACGATCCGGCCGCTGGGCAGGATGCGCGGCGCCAGCAACGAGACCCTCCTCACGACCGTCACGGGGGCGGAGTCCCCGGGCGGTCCCCTGCGCACCGTGCGGGCCGTGCTCAAGACGCGCGCGGGGGAGCAGCCCCTGCGCGACTTCCCCCGCGGCACGCTGTCGCAGCGGGAGGTCGCCGCGTTCCGGCTGTCCGACCACCTGGGCCTCGACGTCGTCCCGCCCACGGTCTGGCGGGACGACGTCCACCGCGCGGACGCGGACGGCGCCTCCCTCCAGGCCTACGTCGAGACGGATCCGGCGGCCGATCCGCCGGTGGTCCTCGCGGACGAGGACGCCGTGGGGTCCGATCTGGCTCCCGTCCTCCGCGCGGTGCTGGGCGACGGCGCCGAGGTCGTGCTCGCCCACGCGCTCACCGCACCCGTGCGCCGGATCGCCCTGCTGGACGTCCTGCTGGGCAACGCGGACCGCAAGGGCGGCCACGTGCTCGCCGGCGCGTGGCGGCTGGAGCCGGGGGAGGAGCCGGTCGTGGACCTGCACGCGATCGACAACGGCCTGTCCTTCCACGCGGCCCCCAAGCTGCGCACGATCCTGTGGGGCTTCGCGGGGGAGCCGCTCCACGAGGACGAGGTCGCGCTCGTGGCACGAGCCCGGGACGACGACCTCGATGGGCTCCTGGGAGACCTGCTGCCCCAGCGGGAGCTGTGGGCCCTGGCCCGCCGGGCGGCCGCGCTGCTGGAGGAGGGAAGCTTCCCGCTCCCGCCGGAGGACCGCCACGTCATCCCGTGGCCGCCCCTGTGACATCCTCCCCGTGACACCCGACCTGTGTCTCCCGCCCTGTGACAGCCGACACCGTGTGACGCAGGCGTCCCACCGGAGAGTTCGCGTTGTGCACCGCGAAGTGCGATGCTGGTGCGCGTGAAGTCCTGGTCATCCCCTCAGATCCCCGACGTGGCCGGAAAGGGCAAGCGCCCCACCGTCTTCTGCTCGTCGCATCGCGGTCCGGCGGACACGCCCCGCAAGCTCAAGCAGGCGCGGCTCTACGTCTGCGGCATCACGCCGTACGACGCGACGCACCTGGGCCACGCCGCCACCTACGTCGCCTTCGACGTCCTGCAGCGCGTCTGGCGCGATGCCGGCGTGGACGTCACGTACGTGCAGAACATCACGGACATCGACGATCCGCTGCTGGAGCGCGCGGACGCGACCGGCGTCGACTGGCGCGAGCTCGCGGACTCGCAGGTCGACCTGTTCCGATCGGACATGGAGCACCTGCGGGTCATCCCGCCGGATTCCTACATCGGCGCCGTCGAATCGATCCCGCAGATCGTCGACGCCGTCACGACGCTGCTGGACCGCGGTGCCGCCTACACCCTGGACAGCGGGGACGTGTACTACCGCGTGAGCACGCGCATCGAGCCGCCCTTCGGCTCGACCTCGCACCTGGACCGGGCGGAGATGCTGGGCCTCTTCGCCCAGCGCGGCGGCGACCCGGACACCCCCGGCAAGAAGGATCCGCTCGATCCCCTCCTCTGGCGCGCGGAGCGGGCGGGGGAGCCGGCGTGGGACGGCGGCCGCCTGGGCCGGGGACGTCCCGGCTGGCACATCGAGTGCGCCGTCATCGCGCGCGACCACGCGGGCTTCCCCCTCACGGTGCAGGGCGGCGGCAGCGACCTCGTCTTCCCGCACCACGAGATGTGCGCGGCCCATGCGACCGCCCTGACCGGCGAGACCTTCGCGAAGGCCTACATGCACGTGGGCATGGTGGGCTACCAGGGCGAGAAGATGTCGAAGTCCAAGGGCAACCTCGTCCTCGTCTCGAAGCTCGTCGAGCAGGGCGAGGACCCGATGGCGATCCGCGCCATCCTGCTGAGCCACCACTACCGCAGCGACTGGATGTACACGGAGGGGCTGCTGGCGGAGGCCCGCACGCGGCTGGCCCACTGGCGCCGCGCGGCGACCTCGACCACGGATCCGGCCGCGGCGGAGGAGCTCCTCCAGGACATCCGCGGCAATCTCGTCGACGACCTCGACACGCCGGCGATCCTCGACGACCTGGACGAATGGGCGGAGTCCGTGGGCGAGGCCGGCGGCACGGCGGAGGCGACGGCTCTCATCGTCGACGCCGTCGACGCGCTGCTGGGCATCACCCTGCGCTGACACCGCCCGCAGTGGCGGACCTCGACGACGGCGGGTGCTCTCTAGCGCCCGCCGTCGTCGTTCCTGCGGTGCAGGTACCGCTCGAACTCCGCGGCGATCGCGTCGCCGCTGGCCTCGGGGAGGTCCGCGGCGTCCGTCATGCTCTCGAGCCGGTGGATGTATGCGGCGAGGTCGTCGTCCGCGGTGACCGCGGCCTCGGCGTCCGCCTCCCAGTCCCGGGTCGCGTCGACCAGCCCGCCCTGGTCCAGGACCAGACCGGTGAGCTCCTCGAACGCGGTGAGCAGGGCCAGGTGCGCCTTGGGGGAGGGGGCGCCCGCCAGGTACCCGGGCACCGCCGCCCAGAGGGAGACGGGGTCGTGCCCGGCCGCGGACAGCTCGTGGGCGATGACCCCGATGATCCCGGTGGGCCCCTCGTACTCGCTGCGGACGGCGTTCGCGGCGGGCACCCGATCGGGCCGCTCCGCCGTGACGGTGATGGGGATCGGCCGCGAGTGCACGGTGTCCGCCAGCAGCGCGCCCACGAGCACGACGACGTCGCCCGGCTCGACCCGCTCGACGATGAGCGAGGCGAACCGCTGCCACAGGAACGCGGGCTCGTCGCCCACGATGACCTCGAGGGGGATGTCCGTGCCCGCGACGGTGCCCGTGTGCACGCGGGTGCCCGGCCAGTCGATGCGCGACGTGCCGTCCGCGCGACGGGAGACGGACGGCCGGTGCGTCTGGAAGTCGTAGAACTCCTCGCCGCCGATCATCCCCGCATGCGTCAGGTCCATCTGGTCGATGAGGTCCTTCGCGAACGCCGAGGCCGCGTCCGCCGCGTCGTTCCACCCCTCGAACGCGAGGACGAGGAGGCGGGATCCGGGAGCGGGCAGGTGGTCCATGCCTCCCAGACTACGCGTCTCGCGCGGTGCGTGCCGGTTAGGCTGGGGGCATGAGCACCCCCTCCTCCCTCAGCTACGCCGCGGTCCTCTGGGACATGGACGGCACCCTCGTCGACACGGAGCCGTACTGGATGGCCGCGGAGATCGAGCTCATGGGCCGGTACGGCCTCCACTGGGACGAGCGACTGGGCGAGCTCATGGTGGGCAACACCCTGCTGCGCAGCGCGGAGATCCTCCGCGAGCACGGCCTGCCGCTGCCGGCGGAGGAGATCGTCGAGATCCTGCTGGACGGGGTCGTCGCCCGGGTCCGCGAGCACGTGCCGTTCCGACCCGGCGCGCTCGCGCTGCTGGCAGACCTGCGGGCCGCAGGCGTCCCGTGCGCCCTCGTGACGATGTCGTACCGCAGGCTCGCCGAGGCCGTCGTCGCCGCGTGCGAGCCCGGCACCTTCGTGTCCCTCGTCACGGGCGACGAGGTGTCCCACGGCAAGCCGCACCCGGAGCCGTATCTCGTGGGCGCGCAGACGGTGGGGCAGTCCCCGGACCGGTGCGTGGCCCTCGAGGACTCCCTGCCGGGGCTGCGCTCCGCCGTGGCCGCGGGCACCCGCGCCGTGGGCATCCCGCACATCGTCGGCCTGCCGGAGACGGTCGGGGCGGTCCTCGTCGACTCGCTCGAGGGGATGACGGCCGCGGGACTCGACACCCTGACGGCGGAGCTGCTCAGCGCCCCGCGATCGCGGTGATCTGCGGTGTGGGCGGGGGAGTACCGCCCCACGCGGGGCAGATCGGCTTGAAGTGGCACCAGCCGCACAGCGGGGTGCGGCGCGGCCGCCACTCGTCGTTCTCCGCGGCGCGGGCGATCTGCTCCCACAGCTGGAGGATCTCCGTCTCCGTCCGCTCGATGTCCGCCGCGGTGGGCCGCTTCGTGACCGTCGAGCGGCTGCCCAGGTAGAACAGCTGGAGCGTGTGGACGAGCTCCCGCCGGCTCAGCCAGTGGACGAGCGCGTAGAACCGCATCTGGAAGTCCGCCTCGCCCGAGTACTGCGGTTTGGGCTGCTTGCCCGTCTTGTAGTCGACGAGGCGCACCTGCCCGCCCGGCGCGATGTCCGTGCGGTCGACGAAGCCGCGGAGCGTGAGGCCGTTGTCCAACCGCGCCTGCACGAACTCCTCGCGGGCCGCCGGCTCCAGGTTCTCCGGCAGCTCGAGGGTGAAATAGGCCTCGAGCAGGGTGCGGGCCTGCTCCTGCAGTCGGGCGAGGGCGTCCGGACCGGGGAACAGCTCCGCGACCGTGTCCGGGTCCTTCTCCCGCAGCGCGTCCAGTGCCGGACCGATCCCGGCGACCGCGGTCTCGATCGTGCGCTCCGGCGCGACGGCGTCGAAGAGGTCCTCGAGCACCGCGTGGACGAGCGTGCCCCGGAACGCCGCCTCCGACGGCGGTTCCGGCAGCCGGTCGATGCTGCGCAGACGGAACTTGAGCGGGCACTGCACGAAGTCGTTCGCGCGCGAGGGGGACAGAGCGAGCAGTTCGGCCATGCGGCAACCGTACCCGTACGATGGTCCGGTGCCTGAACCCACCGCTTCCGCAGACGCTCCTGCGCCCGCAGCGTCCGGCGGGCTCCGTCTGGGCACCGTGCTGGGCGCCCCCGTCCTGCTCGCCTGGTCGTGGTTCATCGCCGCCGGCGTCATCACGCTCCTCTTCGCGCCGTGGATCTCGCGCGTGCGCCCGGACCTGGGCCCGGCCGGCTACGTCATCGGCTTCATCTTCGCCGTCGTCCTCTTCGGCTCCGTCTTCCTCCACGAGCTGGCGCACGCCGTCGCGGGCCGCCTCGCCGGCTACCGCGTCGCCGCCGTCGAACTGAACATCTGGGGCGGCTTCACCCGCTTCGAGCCGCGCGAGCAGGCCGACTCCCCGCGGTCGGCGTGGACGAGCTTCACGATCTCCGTCGTGGGGCCGGTCGTGAACCTCGTGCTGGGCGGCGCCGGCTGGCTCGTCCTGGACGGACTGGAGCGGGGGAGCGTCGCCTGGCTCCTGCTGTTCGGGTTCTCGCTCGCCAATCTGGCCCTGGGGGCGATCAATCTGCTGCCCGGCATCCCGCTGGACGGCGGGTGGGCGCTGCAGGCCGTCTTCTGGCGCATCACCGGCAGCCCCTTCCTGGGGACGATCCTCGCCGCCTGGGCCGGCCGCCTCATCGCCCTGGGCTTCGTCGCGTGGGCGGTGCTCCAGCCGCTGCTGACCGGCGGCACCCCGGATCTCGTCACCGTCATGTGGACGACCGCGATCGCCGTCATGATCTGGGTCTCGGCCGCGGACGCCGCGAAGAACGCCCGCCGCGCACGACGCGTCGAGACGTACGACATGCGCCGCGTCATCCAGCCCGCGATCGCCGCGTCGTGGCGATCGCCGCTGGACGAGGCGCTCGAGTACGTCGACCCGCAGACCGGTCGCAGCCCCCTCGTCGTCGTCCTCGACGACACGGGGCTGCCGCACGGGCTCCTCGACCGCCGGTCCGCGCAGCGGGCCGCACCGGGCACGGAGGTGAACGAGCACATCCGACCGCTGGGCTCCTGGATCGGTGCGCCCGCGGACATCACGGCCCCCCACCTGCTCGAATCGCTCACGCACCGCCCGCGAGCCACGCACTGCCTCGTCCTCGACGGCGAGACGCTCGTGGGTCTCATCGACCTGCCGGAGTTCTTCGACGAGCTGCTGGCCCACTGACCGCCGGAGCCCGTGCTCGGTCTAGAGTGGAGACGATGAACACGTCCTCGAACCCCACCGGCGCACGGATGCAGCGCGGGCCGCTGCGCCCCGGCGACAAGGTGCAGCTCACCGACCCCCGCGGCCGCCTCAACACGATCGTGCTGACCCCCGGCGACCGCTTCCACACGCACCGCGGCTGGATCGAGCACGACGATCTGCTGGGCGGGCCCGAGGGCGTGACGGTCCACAGCAGCGAGGGCATCGCCCACCAGGCGCTGCGACCCGCCTACGAGGACTTCGTCCTCTCGATGCCGCGCGGTGCGGCCGTCGTCTACCCCAAGGACGCCGCCCTCATCACGACCCTGGGCGACGTGTTCCCCGGTGCCACCGTCGTCGAGGCCGGAGTGGGCTCCGGCGCCCTCACGCTCGCGCTCCTGCGGGCGGTGGGCGACGCCGGGCGCGTCCACTCCTTCGAGCGCCGCGAGGAGTTCGCGCAGATCGCCGCGGGCAACGTCGAGGACTTCTTCGGCGCACCCCACCCGGCCTGGACCTGCTCAGTGGGCGACCTCGCGGAGACGCTGCCGCACACGCTGGAGCCCGGGGAGGCCGACCGCGTCGTCCTCGACATGCTCGCACCGTGGGAGTGCGTCGACGTCGCCGCGAACGTGCTGACCGGCGGCGGGATGCTCATCGTCTACGTCGCGACCGCCTCCCAGCTGTCGCGGACCGCCGAGGCCGTGCGCACCTCGCAGAGGTTCGCCGAGCCCCGCGCGCTCGAGTCGATGGTCCGCGACTGGCACCTCGAGGGCCTGGCCGTCCGCCCCTCCCACCGGATGATCGGCCACACCGGCTTCCTCCTGTTCGCCCGCAGGCTCCACGACGGCCAGTCGCCGCTCGAGCGGTCGCGCCGCCCCCAGGGCAGCACCCCCAGCGAGGAGGACCTCGAGCAGTGGTTCGAACCGGAGATCACGGAGCACGCCATCGGTCAGCGCACCGCACCCGCGAAGCGGCTCCGGAAGCTGGGCCGGCAGGCCGGGTCGCGGGCGAGGATCGCAGAGGAGTACGCACAGGACGAGGATGCATCGGATGACGACTGAGCCCACCGCGGAGATCACGACGCTGCGGCGCGAGAACTCCATGATGCGCCAGCAGCTCGTGGCCGCCGGCAAGCGGAACGAGAACCTCACGGCGACCCTGCGGGGCGCCCGTGACGAGCTCACCCGGGTGCGGACGGAGATCGCCGCGCTGTCGGAGCCGCCCAACACGTACGGCACGGTGCTGCGCCCGCCACAGAGCGGGGGCGAGGGGCGCACGGTCGACGTGCTGGCCTCGGGCCGCCGCATGCGCCTGGCCGTCGCCCCGGACGTGGGAGACGCGGTGCTGGTGCCGGGGGCGGACGTCCGCCTGTCCGAGGGACTCGTCGTCATCGACGCGGCCGCCCCCAGCGGCGTGGGCGACGTGGCCCCGGTGCGCGAGGTCATGCCCGACGGCGACCGCATCATCATCGGGGGCCCCAACGACGACGAGATGGTCTGCCGGCTGGGGACCGACCTGCGCGCCCGCGGCGTGCGGGTGGGCGACCACGTGCTCGTCGACCGGCGCACGCAGTTCGCGACCGAGGTCGTGGAGAAGCCCGAGGTCCAGACTCTCCTGCTCGAGGAGGTCCCGGACATCTCGTACGCGGACGTGGGCGGCCTCGCGGCCCAGATCGACCAGATCCAGGACGCCGTCGAGATGCCGTTCGAGAACCCGGAGCTGTTCGAGGAGCACGAGCTCAAGCCGCCCAAGGGCATCCTGCTCTACGGCCCGCCCGGCTGCGGCAAGACGCTCATCGCGAAGGCGGTCGCGAACTCGCTGTCGGCCCGGCGCGCGGATCCGTCCGCCACGAGCTACTTCATCAACGTCAAGGGCCCCGAGCTGCTGGACAAGTACGTGGGCGAGACGGAGCGCCAGCTGCGGATCATCTTCGCCCGGGCCCGCGAGAAGGCGACCGCCGGCTCGCCCGTCGTCGTCTTCTTCGACGAGATGGAGTCGCTCTTCCGCACGCGCGGCACCGGCAAGTCCTCCGACGTGGAGACGACGATCGTCCCCCAGCTGCTCGCGGAGATCGACGGCGTCGAGTCGCTGGAGAACGTCATCGTCATCGGCGCCTCCAACCGCGAGGACCTCATCGACCCCGCGATCCTCCGCCCGGGCCGCCTGGACGTGAAGATCCGGATCGAGCGTCCGAACGAGGACGCCGCCCGCGACATCTTCTCGAAGTACGTGACGGCGCGGCTGCCGCTGCACCCGACGCTCGCGGAGGAGGGCGTCGAGGCGCTCATCGACCGCTGCGTGCAGCGGATGTACGCCCGCTCCCGCGACAACGAGTTCGTCGAGGTCACGTACGCGGACGGCCGGCGCGAGGTCCTCTTCTTCTCCGACTTCTCCTCCGGTGCGATGATCCACAACGTCGTCGACCGGGCGAAGAAGCACGCGATCAAGTCCGTGCTCTCCGGTGAGGGCCGCGGCATCCGGTGGGAGCACTTCGACCGGGCGATCGCGGAGGAGTTCGAGGAGCACGAGGACCTGCCCAACACGACGAACCCGGACGAGTGGGCGCGCATCAGCGGCCGCCGCGGCGAGCGGATCACCCACCTGCGCCTCATCCGGACGGGCGAGCAGACCCCCGTGTGACGAGGACTCGTGTGTGACGAGGTCGGACGTCCGATCAGCGTGCGCCGCGGCCCACGGCCGCGGACGCGATGAGTCGCCAGCCCACGAGCGTCACGAAGTTGAGGCCCGCCGCGACGATGAGGAAGGGCTCTGCGACGGAGACCCCGCCGATCGCGCGCAGCACCAGCCCCACGAGGACGGTGATCGCCCAGATCCCGGTCCCGGTGGTGAGCGGGGCCAGCGGCTTCTGCCACACGCGGGTCAGCACCCACGCGACGGCCAGGGACGCGAGGAACGGCCACGCGGTCTGCAGCAGGGCCGCCGGGTCCAGGCTCCGGTAGTGCTGGACGTGCCCCACGATGACGAACGCGACGACCAGCACGAGGTCGACGGCCAGGGCGAGGACGAGATGAGATGATTTCTTCGAAGCCACGCCTCGATTGTAGGAGGAGCATGTCCCAGCAGGTCCCCCCGGTGAGTGCGGTGCGCGTCATGGGCGCGGAGACGGAGTTCGGCATCAGCGAGCCAGGTCGTCCCGGCGCCAACCCGATGCGCGACTCCGCCCGGGTCGTCGACGCGTACGCCGCTCCGCGCGGTCTGCGGTCCGCCCAGAGCTTCTGGGACTTCAGCGCGGAGACCCCGCTGGCGGACGCCCGCGGCTTCCTCATGCACGAGTCGGACGCGCATGTGAGCCAGCTCACCCACCTGCCGGACGCGATGCCGGACGCGCAGTACCTGGCGAACGTCGTGCTGGCCAACGGCGCCAGGCTCTACGTCGACCACGCCCACCCGGAGTACTCGTCGCCGGAGGTCCGCACACCCCGCGACGTGCTCGTGTGGGACCGGGCGGGCGATCGGGTGGCGGAGGAGTGCGTGCGCTCCCTCGCGTCCACCGCGGAGCCGGTCAACCTCTACAAGAACAACACGGACTCGAAGGGGTCCTCGTACGGCGCGCACGAGAACTACCTCGTCCGTCGCGACGTCGACTTCGACCTGCTGGCGGCCGCACTCATCCCGTTCTTCACGACACGCCAGATCCTCTGCGGCGCCGGCCGGGTGGGGATCGGACGCAGCGGGGAGGTCCCCGGCTACCAGATCTCCTCGCGCGCGGACTTCTTCGAGGAGCAGATCGGCCTCGAGACGACCCTCCGCCGCCCCATCGTCAACACGCGCGACGAACCGCACGCGGACGGCACGCAGTGGCGCCGCCTGCACGTCATCATCGGCGATGCGACGCTCGCGGAGCCCGCGACACTCGTGCGCTTCGGCTCGACCGCACTGGTGCTGGGGCTCATCGAGGCGGGCCTCGCCCCGCACCTCGAGCTGGCGGACCCGGTCACCGCGCTGCAGACCGTCAGCCACGACCTCACGCTCACGGCCGCACTGCCGCTGGCGGACGGGTCTGCACTCACCGCGATCGACGTCCAGCGGCTCTACTGGGACGCCGCACAGCGGGCCGCAGGGCCGGATCCCGACCCCGCGACGGCGGAGGTGCTGGCCGAGTGGGACCGGTTCCTCACCGCGCTGGCGCGGGAGCCGCGCGAGCTGGCGGCAGACATCGACTGGGTCGCGAAGCTCGTGCTGCTCGAGGGCTACCGCACGCGCGGCGACCTCGCGTGGGACGACCCCACGCTCGCGCTCATCGACGTGCAGTACTCGGACGTGCGCCGCGAGAAGGGGCTGTTCCACCGGCTCGAGTCCGCCGGCCGGATCCGCCGTCTCACGACGGATGCGCAGGTCGAGGCCGCCGTGGACACCGCACCGCACGACACCCGCGCGTTCCTGCGCGGCGGCGTCATCGAACGGTTCGCCCCGGCGGTCGCCGCCGCGTCGTGGGACGCCGTCGTCCTCGAGCGCGCGGACGGCACGCACGTGCGCATCGGCATGCGCAGCCCCCTGGGGCACACGCGCGAGGCCGTGGGGGCCGCCCTGCACGCCGCCGGGAGCGCGGACGATCTCATCGAGCGGCTCCGGGCGGACCACGCGGGGCCGGCCTCACTAGACTGAGGCACACCGCAGACAGTCGGAGGAGAGGCAACACGATGACGAGCAGCAGCGAGCAGGCGAACCGCGACCGGAACGAGCGGCCGGAGCCGCCGGAGGACGACGCACCGGTCGTCCAGGCGCAGACGCAGATCGACACGACCGCCGTCGACTCGATCCTCGACGACATCGACAGCGTCCTCGAGTCGAACGCGGAGGAGTTCGTCCGCAACTTCGTCCAGAAGGGCGGGCAGTGACCGGCTTCGGCCCGTCGTTCCTCAGTTCGACCTCGACCTCCTTCTTCGACCTCGTGCGCGAGGCGCAGCCGGAGGCGCTGCCCGCGACCGGCGGCCTCAGCCCCGCCCTGGCGCCGGAGGGCACGACGGTGCTGGCGCTGCGGACTGCGGACGGAGTCCTCATGGCCGGTGACCGCCGGGCGACGGCCGGTCACCACATCGCCAGTCGCCGCATCGAGAAGGTCCACCGCGCGGACCGCCGCGCGGTCATCGGGATCGCCGGCACGGCGGGACTCGCCCTGGAGCTCGTGCGGCTCTTCCAGGTGGAGCTCGAGCACTACGAGAAGATCGAGGGCACACCGCTCTCCCTCGAGGGCAAGGCCACCCGGCTGGCCGCGATGCTCCGGTCCCAGCTGGGGCTCGCGATGCAGGGGCTCGCCGTCGTCCCGCTGCTGGCCGGACTGACGGACGACCCCTCCGCACCGGGACGGATCTTCAGCTTCGACGCGACCGGCGGGAAGTACGAGGAGGTCGACCACCACGCGATCGGCTCCGGCTCCGGTCCCGCCCGGTCGACCCTGCGTCGCCTCTGGCGCAAGGGCCTCACGACCGAGGACGGCATCCGCCTGGCCCTCGAGGCCCTGGGCGACGCCGCCCGTGACGACGCCGCGACCGGCGGCACGGACCTGGTGGGCGGCATCGCCCCGATCATCCGCATCGTGACCGCCGACGGCGAGCGGGAGGTGCCGCAGGAGACGGTCCTCGCGGCGGCCTCGGCGCTGGCGGTCCCGGCCCGGCGGTCGCTGCCGGGGGAGGAGGAGTCATGAGCGTCCCGTTCTACGTGAGCCCCGAGCAGCTCATGAAGGACCGGGCGGAGTTCGCCCGCAAGGGCATCGCCCGCGGGCGGCCCGTCCTCGTCCTCAGCTGCGCGGACGGGATCCTGCTGCTGGCGGAGAACCCGTCGTCGTCCCTGCACAAGATCGCGGAGATCTACGATCGGATCGGCTTTGCCGCGGTGGGGAAGTTCAACGAGTTCGAGGGCCTGCGGCAGGCGGGCGTGCGCTACGCGGACCTGCGCGGATACGCCTACGACCGCAGCGACGTGAGCGCGCGCGGCCTGGCGAACGCGTACGCGCAGACCCTGGCCGGGGTCTTCACGACCGAGCAGAAGCCCTACGAGGTCGAGCTGGTCGTCGCCGAACTGGGGGAGGAGGCGGCCGCGGACCGGCTCTTCCGCCTCTCCTTCGACGGCTCCGTCGCGCACGAGCGCGGCCACGTCGCCCTGGGCGCGGGCGCCGAGGCGATCACCCGGGCGCTGGGGGACACGGACCTCGCCGGCCTGGGACTCGAAGCGGCGCTCGCGGCGGGACTCGCGGCGATGGGCCTGGCGGATGCCCCCGCCGCCCAGCGCGAGGTCGCACTGCTGGACCGCACGACCGACTCGCCGCGCACGTTCCGTCGACTGGAGGCAGACGCATGAGGCGCATCTACGGCCTGGAGACCGAGTACGGGATCGCGTACACGGCGGACACGACCCGCCGGCTGGGACCCGAGGAGGTGGCCCGCTACCTGTTCCGTCCCGTCGTCGACTGGGGCCGGTCCTCGAACGTGTTCCTGCCCAACGGCTCGCGCCTCTACCTGGACGTGGGCTCGCACCCGGAGTACGCGACCGCGGAGTGCGACCGCCTCACCGACCTCATCGCCCAGGACGGGGCCGGCGATGCGATCCTCGCGGACCTGCTGGTCAACGCCCAGGCCGCGCTCGAGGCCGACGGCCACGACGGCCGCGCGCACCTCGTGAAGAACAACACGGACGCGCAGGGCAACTCGTACGGCAGCCACGAGAACCTGCTGGTGCGCCGGTCGATGGACTTCTCGCACCTCACCTCCGTCCTGCTGCCGTTCCTCGTGACCCGGCAGCTGCTCGTGGGCGCCGGCGCCCTCGTCCCCGCCCGCCCCACCTTCCAAGTCCCCACGGGCGAGACGAACCGGGCCGGTGCGGGATCGGCCCCGGACGCGCGCCCGCAGACCGGGGGCCGGACCTTCGGCCTGTCCGCGCGCTCGGACGTCATGTGGGAGGGGCTGTCGTCCGCGACGACCCGCTCCCGGCCCATCATCAACGCGCGCGACGAACCGCACGCGGATGCGGAGAAGTACCGCCGGCTGCACGTGATCGTGGGCGACTCCTCGATGCTGCCGGCGACGACGGAGCTCAAGGTGGGCTCCGCGATCCTCGTCCTCGACCTCATCGAGGCGGGCGTGCCCATGGGCGACCGCTCGCTGCGGCACCCCATCCGCGACATCCGGCTGGTGAGCCGCGACCTGACCGGGCGGACCCCGCTGGAGTCCGCGGACGGCCGGACGACGGACGCCCTGTCGCTCCAGCGGGTCTACCTCGAGCACGCGACCGCGCTCGTGGCCCGCGGCGACCACTCGCTGGGCGACGATGCGGTCGCCGCCCGGGTCCTCGACCGCTGGCGCCGCCTCCTCGACGCGATCGAGGCGGGCGATCCCACGCCCCTGGCCGGCGAGATCGACTGGGTCCTCAAGAAGTCGCTCATGGACCGGTACCGCGAGCGCTCCGGCTCCGACTGGGACGACCCCCGGCTCACCCGCCTGGACGTCGCCTACCACGACATCACCCCGGGATCGGGACTGCTGGGACCGCTCCGGGAGGCGGGACGCGCCGTGCCGGTCGTGACGCCCTACGAGATCGCGACGGCCCGGCACCGGCCGCCGGAGACCACCCGGGCGCAGCTGCGGGGACGCTTCGTCGAGGCCGCTCACCGAGCCCGGCGGGACTTCACGGTCGACTGGGTGCACCTGCGCCTCAACGACCAGTCCCACCGTGCGGTCGTCCTCAAGGACCCGTTCGAGCCGGTCAGCGAGCGGGCCGAGGCCCTCATCACCGCCCTGCTGGACGAGGCGCCCAGCCGCAGCGTCTAGGATCGCCCCGTACCGATCGGAAGGAACACCTGTGAAGAAGACCGTGCTCGCCGCCACCGCGGCGGCCGTCCTCCTGCTCTCCGCGTGCAGCGCCGACGAGGCCGACCAGACCGCCGCGTCGCCCACGGCGGACGTGCAGCCGGCCTCGACCGCGCTGGACGAGGTGACCGTCGAGGGAGCGCCCGGCGAGAAGCCCACCGTCACGTTCGAGGCGCCGCTCGTCATCGAGGAGACGGAGTCCACCGTCGTCGCCGAGGGCGACGGGGAGACGGTCGAGGAGGGCCAGCAGGTCACCGCCCACATGACGCTCGTGTCCGGCACGAGCGGCGAGGTCGTCGAGTCGTCCTACGACGCGGACTCGCCGTCCGGCTTCCCCACGGACACGGAGCAGATCAACGAGGGGCTCTTCGACGCGGTCGTGGGCCAGAACGTGGGCTCCCGCGTGCTGCTCTCGCTCAACGGCGCGGCCTCGGCCGGTCAGGAGGCGGAGACGCTCGTCTACGTCATCGACATCGAGGGCGTCGAGGAGATCCCGGAGGCGCTCGAGCGCGCCGAGGGCGAGGAGCAGGACCTCCCGGAGGAGTTCCCGGCCGTGACCCGCGGGGACGACGGCTCCCCGTCGATCGAGCAGCCCGAGGGCGATGCGCCGGCAGAGCTGCAGACGGGCGTCGCGATCGAGGGCGACGGTCCCCAGGTCGAGGAGGGCCAGAACGTGTCCGTCCACTACACGGGCTGGCTGTGGGACGACGCGTCCGAGCCGTTCGACAGCTCGTGGGAGCGCGGCGAGCCGTTCGTCGTCCAGGGCGTGGGCTCCGCCCCTGTCATCGACGGCTGGAACGAGGCGCTCGTGGGCCAGAAGGTGGGCTCGCAGATCGTCGTCGTCATCCCGCCGGACAAGGGCTACGGCGACGGCGGCTCCCCGCCGTCCATCCCCGGCGGCGCGACCCTCGTGTTCGTCATCGACATCCTCTCGGCCGTGGGCTGACGCCCGGTCGACAGCGGACCGACTCAGAGCAAGGAGCATCACATGAGCAAGCAGAAGCCGGAGATCGACTTCCCGGGCGACGCCGCCCCGACGGACCTCGAGATCACCGACGACATCGTGGGCGAGGGCCCCGAGGCGAAGGCCGGCGACACCGTCGCCGTCCACTACGTGGGCGTGGCCCACTCGACGGGCGAGGAGTTCGACGCCTCGTACAACCGCGGCACCCCGCTGCAGTTCAAGCTGGGCGTGGGCATGGTCATCGCGGGCTGGGACCAGGGCGTCCAGGGCATGCGCGTGGGCGGACGCCGCACGCTGCGCATCCCGCCGCACCTGGCCTACGGCCCGAACGGCGTGCCCGGCGCGATCGGGCCGAACGAGAGCCTCGTCTTCGTGTGCGACCTCGAGGGGATCGCGGGCGCCTGAGCGCCGACACTCACGCGGCGGCGCCGCTGATCCGCACCTGCGGGTCAGCGGCGCCGCTGTCTGCTCTCAGCCCCCGATCCGCTGCGCGGCCAGCCTCCCGGCGGCGGCGGAGGCGAGGAACGCGATCGTGTCCTCGTCCAGTCCTCGGCCCATCGTCGACAGGCGCACCGGCGAGAACTCCAGCGCCTCCCGCAGCCCGTCCGTCGACACGTCGACGAGCGTGTGGCCGGCGGTCTCCAGCTGCGGCAGCTGCGCGTCCAGCGCGACGGTGACCGGGGCCTCGGCGGCGTCCTGCGATGACGACCGGGGGACCGGGACGAGGCAGCCCGGTCGGGCGACCCGTCCCACGGCCGTGAGCGTGTGGTGGGAGATGCCCAGGTGGCGCTCCCGCGCATCCGCCTGCGACATCCGCAGTGCGGCGATCGGCGTGCCGCCCAGCAGGGCGGCCGCATTCAGGTGATCGCCCACGACGAGGCCGGAGAAGCCGTAGGGCGTCCCCGTGCCCAGATTGCCCGGACCCTGGGACACGATGACGACGTCCGCGTTCGCCACGTGCACCGCGGCCAGCAGACCCGTGTGCACCGTGACGGCCTCGAGGTCGCCGCCGTGCGCCTGTCCCACGGTCACGGTCGTGTGCAGCAGGCCCGCCTCCTGCAGCCCCGCGACCGCCTGCGAGAACGACAGCGGCAGCGCCGCCCCGTCCGTCATGACGTAGGCGATGCGGGCCTCCGGCGCATCCGCCCGGACGCCCGCGATGATCGCCGGCAGTGCGGAGTGGAGGTCCGCGACGACGACCGGCGTGCCATACATGCCATCCGCCACTGCGAGCACGTCGTGGTGCGGCGACTCCTGGTCGTCGACGCCCAGGACCATCGTCTGCAGCGGCGAGTACCGGTCCTTCACGAGGTGACCGGGCCCCGGCGGGGGGTCAGCGGGCAACCGGTCGGGGATCGCCGTCACGAGCGCGAACCCGCCCGTGCCCAGGCGGCGTGCCAGCGCGGACACGTTCAGCAGCACCGCGTCATTCACCTCCGGCGCCCCCACGAGGTCCGTGTAGGCCAGCGCCCGGACGGTGAGGTCGCCGTCCCGCGGGGTGCCGTCCACCGCGGGGAGGGGCGAGTGGAGCTCGACGCGCACCTCCCGGGCCCCGGGACGGTCGGACAGGACTGCGCGGACTGTCGCGCGACGCCAGTGGATCATGGTGAGTACTGTAGGGGACGTGTCACGAGAGCGACGTCAGACCGAGCGGCTCATGAACCTGCTCATCGCCCTGCGCGCAGCGCGCGGCTGGACGGACAGGGATCAGCTGCGCCGCAGCATCGAGGAGTACGCGCAGCTGGACGACGTCGCCTTCGACCGCCAGTTCTCCCGCGACAAGGCGACCCTCGAGGAGCTGGGCATCGCGATCTCCTCGACCGCGTGGGACGACCCGTTCACGGGCGACACCGGCTACGGCTACCGGATCGAGGACGAGGGCTACGCGCTCACCCGTCTCGACTTCACCCCCGCCGAGGCCGCGGTCGTCTCCGTCGCGCAGTCGCTCCTGTCCGGCACTGCCCTGGCCGCGGACGCCCGCAGCGCCCTCAACAAGCTGCGCGGGCTGGGGGAGGGCTTCGAAGCCCCCGCCGCAGACCGGGAGGTCGAGGCCCAGGTCCCCACGACGGTCGCGGGGACGGCGTTCGCCGGCCTGCTGCGGGCGGTCGCGGACCGCCGCTGCGTCGTCTTCGACTACCGTCCGCCCGGCCGCGAACCCGCGCGCCGGACCCTCGAGCCGTACGCCCTCCTGACCCGCGGCGACCGGTCGTATGTGGTGGGCCGCGATGTCGACCGCGACGCGCTGCGCACGTTCCGGCTCTCCCGCATCACCGGCCGGGTCAGCCGTGCGCCCCGCCGCCGCGACGGCGACTACCGCATCCCGGAGGACTTCAGCGCGGCCGCGCACCTGCCGCAGGATCGCGCACCAGAACAGGTGGGGGAGCCGGGGCGGCGGGGCCGCACGACCGCGCACGAGGTCGTCCTCGCCGTTGCGCCCGACCGCGCGCTGCCGCTGCGCGAGGCCGCCCGCGGCACGGTCCCCCCGGTGCCCGCGGAATCGCCCACAATCCCGACCGGGTGGGACGTCCTCAGCCTGGGCGTCGACGACCTCGACGCCTTCGCCCACCGCCTGCTGGACTTCTCGCCGTCCGTCGTCGTGCTGGGGCCCCACGCCCTCCTGCGCACCCACGTCGATCTGCTGCGGCGCACCGCCGCCGCCCTGGAGGAGGCCCACGATGGCTGAGCGCGCCCAGGACCGCCTGTCCCGCCTGCTGGGGCTCGTCCCGTACCTGACCCGGCGGCCGGGCACGGACCTCGACGAGGTCGCCGCCCACTTCGGGGTGCCCCGCGCGCAGATCGTCGACGACCTCGAGCTCCTCTTCGTGACCGGCCGGCCCGGGCACATGCCGGACGACCTCATCGAGGCCGAATGGGGCAGCGGCGCCGTCTTCGTGGGCAACGCGGACGAGGTGTCCGTCCCGGTCCGGCTGAGCGCCCACGAGGCGGGCGGCCTGCTGCTGGCGCTCGACTACCTCGACTCCGCCCGGCAGGCGGAGCCGGAGGTCCTCGCGTCCGTGCGGGCGAAGCTCGCGACCGCCGCGGGCGAGGTCCCGGGCACCGCCGTCGATGCCGCCCCGCCGCGGATCCCGGCCGACCTGGCCGCGACGGTGCGCGCGGCGATCGAGACGGGGGAGACCCTCGACATCGACTACTACGTGCCGGCCCGCGACGAGCTGACCCGGCGGACGATCCGGCCGCTGCGTCTGCGCCTGGGGCGCGTCTGGTACCTCGACGCGCACTGCCTCACCGCCGGCGGTGACCGCTCCTTCGCCGTCGACCGCATCCGCAGCGCGACGCCCGCCGCGGCGTCCGTGCTCACGGACGGTGCCGCCGCACCGGCGGGGAACGGCGCGACGGCGGCGTCCGCGCAGGAGGACACGGGCCTCGACCTCGTGCTCTCCCCGGAGGCCGCGTGGCTGGCCGACGAACTGGATCCTGCCGCACAGGGCGGCACCCGCGTCGACGACGCCCGAGGCCCCGGCTCGGTCGCCGTGTCGCTCCCGCAGGCGGGACGCGCGTGGGCGGTCCGCCTGCTGACCGCGCACGGTGCCGGCGTCCGGGAGGCGCGCCCCGAGTCCGTCGTCTCCTCCGCGCTGCAGGCGACACGCGCGGCGCTGGCGCTCTACGACCGCGCCGACCCTCCCGCACAGGAGGAGCACGGGGCGAAGGACTAGACTGGTCCCCAGCATCGACCCAAGGAGCCTTCATGCGCCCGGAGCCCATCCACATCATCATCCTCGTCATCGTGATCCTCCTCATCTTCGGTGCGCCGAAGCTGCCGATGATCGCGAAGAACATCGGCAAGTCGCTCAAGGTGTTCAAGTCCGAGGTGGATGATCTGCGCACGGACAAGGACAAGGACGCCGGCGGGTCGGAGGAGGCCCCGCGCCAGATCCAGGAGCGGTCGTCCGCGCCCACCGTCGACGACGTGACCGGCGGGTCCGCGCAGCAGGCCGATCCGCAGACCGACGACGACTCGACGCGACGCTCCTGAGCGCACGGGCCACGGATCTGGTGGAGCAGCAGAACCCACGGAGCTGGAAGAGGTCGAAGAAGGATCCGGAGCGGCGCATGCCGCTGTCGGAGCACCTCATCGAGTTCCGCAACCGGATGATCGTCTGCGCCGTCGCGCTGGTGCTCGCGGCGGTGGCGGGCTGGATCCTCTACGACCCCGTGCTGGCGATCCTCCAGTTGCCGGTCGAGGAGATCGCGGCGCAGGAGGGGCGCGTCGCGGAGCTCAACTACGCGGGCGTCGCCTCGCCGTTCGACATGAAGGTCAAGGTGTCGCTCTTCATCGGCCTCATCCTGTCGTCGCCGGTGTGGATCCAGCAGCTGTGGGCGTTCATCGTGCCCGGACTCACGAAGACGGAGAAGCGCTACACGCTGGGCTTCGTCCTCGTGTCGATCCCGCTGTTCCTGGGCGGCGCGTGCCTCGCGTTCTTCGCCCTCCCCAACGCGGTGCGGGCGCTCACGGCGTTCACCCCGGAGGGGGCGAGCAACATCATCCCGGCGCAGGAGTACCTCTCCTTCGTCATGATCATCATCGTGGTGTTCGGCCTGGCGTTCGTGCTGCCGGTCATCATGGTGGGCCTCAACATGCTGGGCATCCTGTCCGCGGACCGCATCCGGAAGTCCTGGCGCATCGTCGTCCTCATCGTCTTCGTGTTCGCCGCGATCGCGACACCGGCGCCGGACGCGATCTCCATGTTCTTCCTCGTCATCCCCATGCTCGCGCTGTTCTTCGCGGCGTGGATCGTCTGCCTCCTGGGCGACCGGCGCCGGAAGCGGAAGCTCATGAGGGAGGGCCTGTGGGTCGACCCGGAGGAGGACTGAGCGCGTGACCGAAACGCACGACCTGCTGGACGGGTTCCAGGCGGAGCTGGGGTTCCGGCTCGACCGCTTCCAGCGGACCGCCTGCCAGGACCTCCTGGAGGACCGGTCCGTGCTGGTGGCGGCCCCCACGGGTGCCGGCAAGACCGTCATCGCGCAGTTCGCCGTCGCCCTGGCCCGCCATCGCGGCGTCCGGGTGTTCTACACCTCGCCCATCAAGGCGCTCAGCAACCAGAAGTACGCGGATTTCGTCCGCGACTTCGGTGCCGACCAGGTGGGCCTCCTGACGGGTGACACGTCCATCAACCGGTCTGCCCCCATCGTCGTCATGACGACCGAGGTGCTGCGGAACATGCTCCACTCGGGCGACGACCTCGCCGCCCTGGGGTTCGTCGTCCTCGACGAGGTCCACTACCTGGCGGACCGCTTCCGCGGCCCCGTGTGGGAGGAGGTCATCATCCACCTCCCCGCGCACGTGCGGATCGTGGGGCTGTCCGCGACGGTGTCGAACACGGAGGAGTTCGGCGCGTGGCTGCGCGAGGTCCGCGGCCAGCTGGACGTCGTCGTGACCGAGCACCGGCCCGTCCCCCTCCACAACCACGTGCTGGTCGACGGACGCATCAACCGGCTCTTCCGGGCGGGCTCGACGACGGAGCCGGACCCGGACCTCATCCGGGCGATCCGCTCGGTCGAGAACCGCGGTCAGCGCGGGGGCGGACGGGGCCGCAGACGGCCCCCGGCGCGCGTGCCGCGGACCTCCCGCCTGCAGATCCTCGAGCGGCTGGAGGAGGAGAACCTCCTGCCGGCGATCTTCTTCATCTTCTCGCGCAACGGCTGCGACGAGGCGGTCGAGCAGCTGCTGACCCACGGCATCGATCTCACGACGGACGAGGAGAAGCGGGCGATCGAGGAGCGCCTCGACGCGCTCGTCGCGCAGATGCCCCGCGAGGACCTGGGCATCCTGGGCTTCGGCACCTTCTCGTCCGGACTGCTGCACGGCTTCGCCGCCCACCACGCGGGGATGATCCCGCAGTTCAAGGAGCTCGTCGAGGAGCTCTTCGCGGCCGGCCACCTGCGTGCGGTGTTCGCGACGGAGACCCTGGCGCTGGGGATCAACATGCCCGCGCGCACCGTCGTGCTGGAGAAGCTCGTGAAGTTCAACGGCGAGGCGCACGTCCAGATCACGCCGGGGGAGTACACCCAGCTGACCGGTCGGGCCGGCCGCCGCGGCATCGACACGGAGGGGCACGCGGTCGTCGTGTGGCAGTCCGGCCTGGACGTCGCGGACATCGCAGCGCTGGCCTCGAAGCGCACGTACGCGCTGCGCAGTCAGTTCGTGCCCACGTACAACATGGCGGCGAACCTGCTGGACCGGATGGACCGCGAGTCCGCAGGCCGGGTCCTCGAGACCTCGTTCGCGCAGTTCCAGGCGGACACCGCCGTCGTGGGTCTCGCCCGGAAGCTGCGCCGCAACGAGGAGGGCATCGCCGGCTACCGGGAGTCGATGGCCTGCGACCGCGGCGACTTCGGGGAGTACGCCCGACTGCGCCGCGAGCTGTCCGTCGAGGAGAAGCGCCAGCGTCGGACCCGGACGAAGGCCCGCCAGCGCGATGTCATCGAGTCCCTGGGACTGCTGCGGGTGGGCGATGTCGTGACCCTGCCGTCGAAGCGCTCGCTGGGCGCCAGTGTCGTCCTGAGCCCGCTGCAGCGCCGCGACGGCGACACCCGCCTGCCCTCCGTGCTGTCGGAGACCGGGCGCGTGTGGCACCTGCGCCCCCACGAGGTGACGGAGCCCGCGCTCAAGCTGGGCCGGGTCAAGATGCCCAAGAAGTTCAACCACCGCGTCGCGGAGCAGCGCAGGCGCCTGGGGGACACGCTCGCGGAGGCGCTGGCCGACGGCCGCGTCACCGACCCCACGACCGCGCAGGCCCAGGCGCAGCAGGCGCGCGACGGCGACAGCCCGTCGTCCTCCGCGTCACCGCGCGTCGAGGAGCTGCGCGGCGCGATCCGCGCGCATCCGTGCCACTCCTGCCCCGATCGCGAGCACCACGCGCGGTGGGCGGAGCGGGCGGACCGGCTCGAAGCGGAGACCGCCGCGCTGCGGGCGAAGATCGACAGCCGGACGACGTCGATCGCGCTCGTCTTCGAGCGGGTGTGCGACGTGCTCACCTCCGTGGGCTTCCTGCCCGACGGGCGGGTCCTGCGTCGGATCTACGGGGAGCGCGACCTCGTGACGGCGCTCGCGGTGCGCGGCGGCGTCTTCGACGCGCTCAGCGAACCGGAGATCGCCGCACTGGCCTCGGGCCTCGTCTACAGCGCGCGCCAGCAGGACTCGTTCGGGCTGCCGCGCATGCCCACCGCGTCGCTGGACGCCGCTGTCCTCGACGTCCACGGGCTGTGGCGGACCGTCTCCGAGCTCGAGGGCTCCGCGCGGCTGTCCCGGACGCCGGAGCCGGACTTCGGGATCGGCCGCCTCCTCTACCGCTGGACGGAGGGCGATTCGCTCACCGCGACGCTCAAGGGCGCGGGGATCGCCGCCGGCGATTTCGTGCGCTGGGCGAAGCAGACCCTCGATGTCCTGGGACAGATCGCGGACGTGTGCGAGCCGGCGACCGCGGTGCGCGTGCGCCGCGCGGCGGAGTCGATCCGCCGCGGCGTCGTCGCGGAATGATGCGTCGCAGTCCGACTGCGACCCGGTGGCGGCCCCACGGGGCCGCCGGTGCCGCAGGTCAGTCGCGGCGGATGCGCTTGACGACGGACTCGAGATCGGAGCCGAACACGTTCTCCGTCGTGAGGTAGGTCCACGTGGACGACGGCCGCTTGAGGCCGTGCGCCGGCAGATCCAGGCCGTCCTCTCCCGGCTCCGCCTCGACGAGCACGGTCCGCGCCCGGTCGAGGACGTCGTCCCAGAACGTCGCGAACGCCTCGATCGACTCCGCGTTGAACGCCTCGTGGGGCTTCTCGCGCGCCAGGGTGCGCAGGTGGATGCCCTCGCGCAGGTCGTTGAGGTACGCGAGGTGCTCGACCCAGCGCTCGTCGATCGCGAACAGCAGCAGGTCGCGGATCGCCTCGTCGAGGATGTCCGCCGACGTCTGCTCCTCGATCTCCGCGACGCGGTCGTCCGCCAGCAGGTCGCGGACCTCCTGCGGTCCGCGGGCACCGGTGCGCACCTCGTCGCGGCGGTCGAGGACGAGCTGTCGCTGCTGCGCCATGAGCTCGTTGAAGCGCCACGTGTCGCGGTGGACGGCGGTGTTCTCGCCCTCCGCCATCCGCTGCGCGTGCTCGACGAGCAGTGCCGCGCGCTTCGCCGTGATGAGGCCGGTCTCGTCGCCCTCCTCGAGGAAGCGCTGCGCCTCCGGCACGCGGCTCATGAGCTCGTCCTCGAGGCTCGTGAAGAAGACGGAGCTGCCCGGATCGCCCTGGCGGCCCGCACGGCCGCGCAGCTGGTCGTCCAGGCGCGAGGACTCGTAGCGGCCCGCACCGATGACGAGGAGTCCGCCGGCGTCGGCCACGTCCGCGTCACCCAGCCGGATGTCCGTGCCGCGGCCGGCCATCTGCGTCGACACCGTGACGGCCCCGGCCCGGCCGGCGCCCGCGATGATCTGCGCCTCGCGCGTGTCGTCCTTCGCATTGAGGACCTCGCACTCGATGCCGCGCTCGCGCAGTCGTGCGGCCAGCGATTCGCTCTCCGCCACCGAGCGGGTGCCCACGAGGACCGGGCGGTCCGCCGCGTGGGCGCGGGCGACCTCCTCGACGATCGCCCGCTCCTTCGACTCCTGGTACGTGAAGAGGCGGTCCGGCTCATCGACGCGGATGACGGGCTCGTGCGGGTCGACCGCGACGATCTCGAGCGAGTAGAACTCGCGCAGGTCCTCGCCCACGGCCAGCGCGGTGCCGGTCATGCCGCACACGCGCGTGTAGGAGTGGATGAGCTCCTCGACGGTCATCTGGTCGAGGATCTCCCCGCTCGTCGAGGTCTCGAGGCTCTCCTTCGCCTCGACCGCGGCCTGCAGCCCGTCCGGCCAGCGCTGCAGCTGCGCGACGCGACCGCGGGCCGCGTCGATGAGCCGGATCTCGCCGTCGCTCACGAGGTAGTCGACGTCGCGGTGGACGAGCATGCGCGCGTAGAGCGCGATGTTGACGGCGGCCAGCGTCTGCGCGTCGTCGCCGTAGAGCTCGACGTCGAGGATCCGCTCGACCTCGTCGATGCCCGCGGGGGAGAGGGCGACGGACCGGCGGTCCTCGCTCACCTCGATGTGCGTCTGGGCATCCAGCTGCGCCACGAGGCGGGCGATGCGCCGATCGGCCTCCTCGCGGATCGTCGACCCCGCCAGCACGAGCGGCACGCGGGCCTCGTCGATGAGGACGGAGTCCGCCTCGTCGACGATGACGACATCGCGAGCCTCGACCCGGACGTCCTCGTCCGGCAGCCGGAAGCGGTCCCGCAGGACGTCGAAGCCGATCTCGGAGACGGACCCGTAGACGACCTCGGCGCGATAGGCCTCACGGCGCTGCTCGTCGGACTTCGCACCGGACACGGAATCGGCGCTCACGCCCAGGAGGTCGAAGAGCGGTCCCATCCAGTCGCGGTCACGGACCGCCAGGTAGTCATTCACGCTCACGACGTGTACGCGGCGGCCCTGCAGGGCGTAGCCCGCAGCGGCCAGCGCACCCACGAGGGTCTTCCCCTCGCCGGTGAGCATCTGCACGATCGTGCCGTCCAGCAGGCCGATGAGTCCGCGCAGCTGCGGGTCGTAGGGACGCTCTCCCAGTGCGCGTTCCGCCGCCTCGCGGGCGAGTGCCGCGAAGCGGACCAGCTGGTCCTCGCGACCGCCGGTCTCGAAGAGCGTGCGCGCGGTCTCCGACAGCTCCGCATCGGTCTGCTGCGCGTACTCCTCACCGTGGCGGTCGAGGTCGGCCTGTGCGCGATCGAACCATCCGACACGCCTGTCGGCCTGCGCTCCTGGACGGTTGAGCAGTCGAGAGAGGAAACCCATGCGCGTCAGTCTAGGGGTTCGAGGGGCCAGTCGCCGTTCACGGTCGCTGAGGGTCTCCTGCGACGCAGGAACTCCTGCAGCGAGGCCGCCTGCTCCCTCTTCCAGTCGATCTGCGAGGCGTGCAGATCGTCGGCGCTCAGCTGCGCGAGCGCGGACGAGGTGCGGGACTGCGCCAGGGCGATGAGCCCCGCGGCGCGTGCGTCCTCCAGTGCGTCGTGCGCATCCGCGAGCGGCGCGCCGTAGTGCTCGGCGACCGCGGTGAGGGTGCGCGGGCCCCTGCGGAACCGGTCGATCTGCCGGTCGATCACGAGTGTGTCGACGACGGGCGGCAGCCCGGCCAGCAGATCCTGCGGAGCGGCCAGCAGGCCTCCGCGCACGGCCTCGGCGGCCAGCACCGTGAGGTCGTAGACGATGTTGTGCCCGGCCAGCACGGTGCCGCGCTCACGCAGCGAGGCGATCGCGGCGAGGATCTGCGGCAGCGCCAGGGCGGTGGGGGTGCCCTCCGCGCGCACGCGCGCGGTCGTGATCCCGTGGACGCGCTGGGACTCCTCGGGGATCTCGATCCCCGGGTCCACGAGCCACGTGAGCGCCGGACCCTCCCCTCCGTCCGCGAACGGCACGAGGGCGGCGGAGACGATCCGTCCGGTCGCCGGGTCGACACCGGTCGTCTCGAGGTCGAACGCGCAGAGGTTCCGCGCCCACCCGGTCACGGCGGCGCCGGCCTCGCCCCCGCCGGCGGTGGGCGCGGCCGCAGACGCGGCGGAGGTCTGCGAGGCGGCCGTGGACGGGGCGGGGGAGGACTCGACGGGCGCTCCCAGCGCCTCGAGGAGACGGGCGACGGAGCGCTCGACGCCCCAGTCCGTTCCCAGGGCGACGGCGCGGGCCCGATCGGGAGCCCCTCCGGCCTCCTCGACGAACTCCCGCACATCCAGATCCGTGAGCCCCTCCATGACGCGGGCACCCGCGCGGACCGCGTCCGCGTGCTCGAGGATGCTCGTCCGCCGCAGATCGGACAGGCCGTGCTCCTTCGACCCCGCCTGCGCCGCCGCGATGATCTCCTCGAGACCGCCGAAGCCCGCGACCAGCTTCGCCGCGGTCTTCTCGCCGATGCGCGGGGCGCCGGGGATGCCGTCCGAGGGGTCCCCGCGCAGCGCCGCGAGCGCTCGGTACGCGGTCCCGTCGGCCACCCCGTAGAGGCCCGGCAGGTCTTCGGGCGCCGTCGTCTCCCAGCGGCCGCCGGTCCGCGGACGGTGGACCCGCACGCGCCGCCCCGGTTCCAGCAGTGCCAGCAGATCGCGGTCGGAGGAGACGACCACGACCTCGGTGTCCGTCGTCTGGGCGACGATCGAGGCGATGACATCGTCGGCCTCGGTGCCCGGGACCTCGGCGATGGGGATGCCCACGGCGGACAGCGCGTCGAAGATGACGGGCAGCTGCTCCTCGAGCTCCGGGGGCGTCTCCGTGCCGCGGGCCTCGTCGGTGATGCGGTGCGCCTTGTACTCCGGCAGGATCGCGGTGCGGAAGTCCGGCCGCCAGTCCGCGTCCATGGCGGCGATGATGCGACGCGAGTCCCACTGCTGCACCAGCTGCGCGATCGTGTCGAGCAGGCCCCGCACCGCGTGGACCGGGCGGCCGTGCGGCGAGCGGATCGTGTCCGGCAGACCGTGGAACGACCGGTAGTAGAGGGCGGGGGTGTCGAGGACGAGCAGCGGTGATGTCACGAGCGCCACCCTACCGGGTGGGCCGCGCGCGCACGGGTGCGTGAGAGGATCGCGGCATGACTGAGACTGCTTCGATCCTGTCCCGCGGCGACGTGTACTCGAGCGCCGATCCGTTCGCCACCGCGATCGCCTTCACGGGTCCCGCGGTGTCGTGGGTGGGGGAGGACGAGGCAGCCGCGGTGGCCGACGGTCTGCAGATCGATCTGGACGGCGATCTCGTGGCGCCCGGCTTCGTCCACGCGGGCCTGCGCCTGACCGGCGACGATCCGGACCCGGCCGCCCTGCTGGCCGCCGGCATCACCTCCGTCCACGTGCTGGGGGAGTCCGCGCATGTCGACGCGTTCCTCGCCGCCGCGCCGGCCGCACTGGCGGTCACGGCCTATCCGCGGGGCGCGGACGGGGAGCGGGCCTCGCTGCCCGCCGCGGACCTCGCCGCGCACGCGCAGGACGACCGCGCCCTCTACGTCACGATCGCGGATGCGGACCAGCTGGCCGCGGCTCTGGAGGTCCTCGCCGACCCCCAGGTCCGGACCCGGTCCCAGCGCCGTCTCTGGCGCCTGCACCTGGACCTCCCCGTCCCCGCGGACGCGGTCGAGTCGCTCGCGGCGACCGGAGTCGGCCTCACGCTCGACCCGGCCCGGCACGCACAGCCCCTGGCCCCGCTGCTGTCCGCCGGTGCGCAGGTGAGCTTCGCGCTGGACACCGCGCAGCCGTGGGAGACCGTCGCGGCGGCCGTCTACCGGACGGAGGCCGGCATCTCCGCCCGCGCTGCCTTCAACGCGGCCACCCGGTTCGGCTTCCGCGCGCTGGGCCGCCACGAGGGCGGCGTCCTGGCACCGGGCGCGGAGGCCACCGCCGTGCGGTGGCGCGTGGGCGAGCTCGTCGTGCAGGTCGCGGACGAGCGGCTGGCCGCGTGGAGCACCGACCCGCGCTCCGGGACACCCGGTCTGCCCGACCTCGCGGACGACGCGCCGCGCCCCGAGGTCGCGCAGGTGTGGGTGCGCGGTGAGCAGGTGGCGACCGGGGCCTCGGGCACGGCCTGAGTCTCCCACCGCTCCGGTTGCGGCGGGTGGGGAGCGTCGGTAGATTGCTCTCAGGCGCCCCCAGGGGCGAGGCCCGGCGACGACGACCATTAGACAACGTCCTCCCTGCGGGGAGGCGGCCCGAAGGTCGTCGCGCCGGGCCTGTTGTCTCTGCGGGGCGACCGCGGTCCGAGCCTGCGGCCTCGGCTAGGATGACGGCGATGAGAACACTCGTAGTGATCCCCACGTACAACGAGATCGACTCGCTGCCGCACACCCTCGAGGCGCTGCACCGGTGGGTCCCCGACGCGGACCTCCTGGTCGTGGACGACGGCTCGCCGGACGGCACGGGCGACTGGGCGGACGCACGCGCACAGGAGGACACCCGGGTGCGGGTGCTCCACAATCCCGCGAAGGGCGGCCTGGGCGCCGCGTACCTCGCGGGCTTCCGGGAGGCGCTGGCCGGGGACTGGGAGATCATCTGCGAGATGGACGCGGACGGCTCCCATCGCGGCCGCGACCTGCCGCAGCTCCTGGCCGCCGTGCGCGACGGCGCGGACCTGGCGATCGGCTCGCGCTGGGTGCCCGGCGGTGCGGTCGTGAACTGGCCGCGCAACCGCCACGTGCTGTCGCGCGGAGCCAACGTCTACGCGAACGTCCTCATGGGACTGGGCGTCCACGATGCGACCGCGGGCTTCCGCGCGTTCCGCCGGACGACCCTCGAGGCGATCCACCTGGACGACGTCGAATCCGCCGGCTACTGCTTCCAGATCGACATGACCCGCCGCGTCAAGGACGCGGGACTCACGATCACCGAGGTCCCGGTCACCTTCGTCGAGCGCGAGCTGGGGGAGTCGAAGATGAACGGCGACATCATCGGCGAGGCCCTGGTGCGCGTCGTGCGGTGGGGAGCGCAGCGGCGGGCGCGCCAGCTGCGCTCGCTCGTGTCCCGCTGACGGGACGTCCCGGGGGACGAGAAGCACTGAGCCCCGCCCGATCCGTCTGCGACGGTCCGGGCGGGGCTCCTTCTGTGGGGCCGCGGCGCTCAGCTGGAGGCCGGCAGGTCCCCGCGGCGGTAGGCGAGGCGCTCGTCCAGGAGGACCTGGAGCTCCTCGAAGGACCGGCGCTCCAGCAGCATGTCCCAGTGCGTGCGGACCGGCTTGGTCTCCGTCTCCTCGACGTCGCCGCCGTCCACGCGGATCCCGATGCCGTGCGTGCCGGAGTCCCACTGGGCGGGGATGTCCGCCTCCATGGAGAACGGCACCGTGAACGTGTGCCCGTCCTCGCAGCGGTACTCGATCTGCTGGCGCGGAGCCGGCTCGACGCCCACCTCGGACTCGAGGCTGCGCGATCCCAGCTGCGTGCCCCTGAGGCTGCGCTCGCTCATGTGATCCTCACTTCTCCCGTTCCGCGGGACGGCCCGCGGACGCTGTCGACGCATGGTACTGGTGTCACCGAATCCAACAGTCTACCCGCCCCGCGCATTCCCGCGCGCCGCCGTTGACCGCGAACACCGCGGCGGGGGACCATGGGACCATGACCAGCACGCGCGAGCCCATCGAACCCGACGACGTCTACGAATCCGTCGAGTGGACCGCAGGACGGCGTCTGCGCCGTGCCGCGGACACGCTCGCGCGCGGTGCCGGCACCGCCTCCCGCACCGCGCAGGGCGCCGCCCAGCAGGCACGTCAGCTGGCCGGTGGAGCCGCCCGCTTCGCCCGCACGACCGCCACCCGCGCGGCCGCGCCCGGGGGAGCGGTCGACTGGACGGAGGAGCGCCTCACCCGCGTCCTGGGCGACGTGTCCCAGCGCGTCCCGGGGAAGGGCGAGCGGACGGACCGCGCCTTCAGCACGGCGCAGTCCACGGTCGCCGTGGGCGCCCGCCAGGCCCGCCGCCTGCTGCGCGGCTGACCCCGCCGTGGCGGTCGAGGTCGACCGACGCACCCTCATCGGCCTGCGCATCCTGGCGCAGGGGCTGCTGCCCGCGCATCGGATCAGTGAGGCGACGGGGGCGGAAGCGGTCACGCAGGTCGCGGCCGCCTTCGGCGCGCACCAGGGACAGGACCTGCCCGGCGTGGTCGCGTCCCTGGCGCTGCGCACCCCCGGAGGCACGGATGCGGTGACGGCCGCGTTCACCGCGGGCACCCTGGTGCGCGGCTACCCCATGCGCGGCACAGTCTTCGCAGTGGCGGCCGCGGACCTGCGGTGGATGACCCAGCTGTGCGCGCAGCCCGCGATCCGGGCGGCGATCGCCCGCAGGCCCGCGCTGGGTCTCGACGAGTCCGATGTCGGACGGGCGCAGGAGATCCTCCTGGCGGTGACGGAGGGGCGCTCCCGGCCGGGCGGCGACGCGGAGACCGGGAGCGGTGTCCCGCGCGCGGATCTCTTCGAGGCGTGGAACGCGGCCGGCCTCGACCCCACCGGCGGACGCGGCTACCACCTGCTCGTCCACCTCCTCTCGACCGGTGCGGCCGCCTACGGACCGTGGACCGGCACGGACACGGCCGTCGTCGCGGCGGAGTCCTGGCTGCCGGACGGGTCGAGCCTCGAGGACCGGTTCGACGGGGACCGGACCGCGGCGACGGCCGCACTGCTGCTCCGCTACCTCACCTCGCACGGGCCCGCGACGCTGCGGGACTTCGCCTGGTGGACGAAGCTGCCCCTCACCCTCATCCGCGCGGCCCTCCCGCTCGTCGAGGACCGGCTGGAGACTTGCCGGATCCCCGGCACGGACGAACCCGCGCACCTGCGGCCCGGACTGCTCGACGAATACGAGGCCGCGCAGAAGGACGCGATGCGCGAACTGCTGCTGCCCGGCTTCGACGAGCTGATGCTGGGATATCCCGATCGGCTCGCGCTCATGGACCAGGACGCGCACGATGCGCTGGTGCCGGGCAACAACGGGGTCTTCAAGCGCTCGGCGATCCGGCGGGGACAGGTCGTGGGGCTCTGGACCCGGAAGGGTCCCGCCGGGCGCCGCACGCTCCGGCTCGACCCGGTCGCCGCGATCAGCCCGGCGCAGCGGAAGCGCTTCGAGACGCTCTTCGCGGCCTTCCCCTACACTGCACCCTGACCTCCGCCGCGCCGGCCTCCGCCCGGTGAGGTCCGTCCTCCACTCCCACCACGCCTCCGAGGAGCCCGTCGTGAACACTCAGCCCCGCTCCGCCGACGCACACGACAGCATCCGGGTCCACGGCGCACGGGAGAACAACCTCCAGGACGTGGACGTCTCCCTGCCCAAGCGGCGGCTCACCGCCTTCACGGGCGTCTCCGGCTCCGGGAAGAGCTCCCTGGTCTTCGGCACGATCGCCGCGGAGTCCCAGCGGCTCATCAACGAGACGTACCCCGCCTTCGTGCAGGGCTTCATGCCCGCACTGGGCCGTCCGGACGTCGACCGACTCGAGGGCCTCACGACCGCGATCATCGTCGACCAGGAGCGCCTGGGGTCGAATCCCCGCTCCACCGTGGGCACGGCGACGGACGCGAACGCGATGCTGCGCGTCCTCTTCTCCCGGATCGCGACGCCGCACATCGGGGGACCGCAGGCCTACTCGTTCAACGTCGCCTCCGCCTCCGGCGCCGGTGCGGTCACCCTCGAGCGGCCGGACGGGTCGACGACCCGCGAGAAGCGCGAGTTCTCCGTGGTGGGCGGCATGTGCCCGCGCTGCGAGGGGACGGGGACCAGCCACGACGTCGATCTGGGCGCCCTGTACGACGACACGCTGTCGCTGGACGAGGGTGCGCTCACGATCCCCGGCTACAAGGCCGGCGGCTGGATGGTGCGCTTCTACTCCGAATCCGGACTGGTGCCCGGGGACGTGCCCATCCGGGACTTCACGCGGAAGCAGCTGGACGACTTCCTCTGGAAGGAGCCCACGAAGATGAAGTTCCGCGGGATCAACTCGACCTACGAGGGTCTGGTCCCGCGGATCCGGAAGTCGATGTTCACGAAGGACCGCGAGTCGATGCAGCCGCACATCCGCGAGTTCGTCGACCGCGCCTTCACGACCGTCGCCTGCCCGGACTGCGAGGGCACCCGGCTGTCCGCGGCCACCCGCTCCTCGACGATCGGCGGGATGTCGATCGCGGACGCGTGCGCGCTGGAGATCAGCGCACTGGCCGACTGGGTGCGCGATCTCGACGAGCCGTCCGTCGCCCCGCTGCTGACGGGACTCACCCAGCTGCTCGACTCACTCGTGCACCTGGGCCTGGGCTACCTGTCGCTCGAGCGCCCCTCCGGCTCGCTGTCCGGCGGTGAGGCGCAGCGGGTCAAGATGGTCCGCCAGCTGGGGTCCCCGCTCACGGACGTCACGTACGTCTTCGACGAGCCCACGACCGGACTGCACCCGCACGACATCGCGCGCATGAACGAACTGCTCCTGCAGCTGCGCGACAAGGGCAACACGGTCCTCGTCGTCGAGCACAAGCCGGAGACCATCGCGATCGCGGACCGCGTCGTGGACCTGGGCCCCGGACCCGGAGCGGACGGCGGTCGGATCGTCTTCGAGGGCACGGTCGCGCAGCTCGTGGCCGACGGTTCGACGCTGACCGGCCGGCACCTGGCCGCCTACGTGGGGGAGTGACGCGTCCGGGCGGGTGGAGGACGTTCCGGTCGTCGGACGGTCAGGGAGCGCCGAGGCACCTCTGCGCGAATCCACACGGCGCAGAGCCCGTCGGGGCTTCCGTCCACCGGGGTGCGGTCACTAACGTGCCAGGCGGCGCGGATCCGGACACGGACCCGCGCACGCCGTGCACCGCACGACGTCGGTTGAAGCGAGGAGCGCACCGGACGGGGGAGCCCCGCCCCTGTGCTCCGAAGGAGAACGACACCGTGAACACGAACGCGACTGCGACGACGCGCCCCCGCCTGACCGGGGCCGGCGCCCTGCGCCGGATCGGTCTGCTGGGAGGAGCCGGGGCGATCGCCCTGACCGGTATGGCGGCGGGCGTGGGCTCGCCGTCCGCGCAGGCGGCCGACTCCGAGGGCGTCTGGGACCGGGTCGCCGAATGCGAGTCCGGCGGCGACTGGAGCATCAACACGGGCAACGGCTACTACGGCGGACTGCAGTTCTCCCTCCAGACCTGGGAGGCCTTCGGCGGTGAGGGCATGCCGCACGAGGCGAGCAAGCAGGAGCAGATCCGGATCGCGCAGAACACGCTCGAGGAGCAGGGACCCGGCGCCTGGCCCGTCTGCAGCGAGGAGGCCGGCCTCACGAAGGAGAACGGCATGGCCGACGACGGCGACGGTTCGGACGACGGCACGTCGGACGACGACTCCAGCGGCAGGCCGGAGCTGGGCGGCGCCTGAGGCGCACCGGCCTCGGGGGCACCCAGCGCCCCAGGGCGGCGGCACGGTCGGACCGTGCCGCCGCCCTTCGCGTGTGCGGGAAGGTGCCTGCGCACGCTTTTGAACGCGTTCAAAAGCGTGTAGAGTCGCAGCATGAGCGACGACTCAGAACCGTATCCCCGCGACACCGCACCGCCGACGAAGGCCCAGCGCACCCGCGCCCACGTGGCCGACACCGCGCTGCGACTCTTCCGCGAACAGGGGTACGCATCGACGACGATGCGCCTCATCGCGCAGGAAGCGGGCGTGTCGACGGGGAACGCCTACTACCACTTCGACGGCAAGGACGCCCTCGTGCAGGAGCTGTACCGCCGCATCCAGGCGGAGCACCGGGAGGCGGCGCGGGCGCGGCTCGTGGCAGGAGGGTCGCTCGCGGACAACCTGCGGACCACCCTCGATGCCGGTATCACCGTCATGACGCCGTACCACTCCTTCGGGGACACCCTTCTGTCGACGGCCCTGCGGCCCGGCAGTGCGACGAGCCCCTTCTCCGCGGACTCGGACTCCGCGAGGAGCGCCGCCGTGGACGTCATGCGGGAGACGGTCGCGGCATCCACCCGCATTCCGGGCGGACGCGTGGGGGAGAGGCTGCCGGAACTGCTGTGGCTCGCGCACATGGCCCTCACGCTCCACTGGGTGCTCGATCGCAGCCCCGACCAGCAGCGCACCCGCACGCTCATCGACGGCGTCGCCCCGTTGATCGCCCGCCTCGTCCGACTGGCCCGACTGCCCGTGGGACGCGGGCTCGCGGACGACGCGATCGACCTGCTGGACCGCGTGAGCGCACCGCAGGAGACCCCACGAGAGCAGGAGGACACATGACGCAGCGCACCATCGTCATCGCGGGAGCCGGCGGCTTCATCGGAGGCCGCCTGGTCGCCCGCTTCCGCGAGGACGGCGCCCGGATCGTCACAATCGGCCGGGGGAGTGACGCGACCCTCACGTGGGACGACGATCTCACTGCCGCCCTGGACGGCGCGGACGCGCTCATCAACCTGGCGGGACGATCCGTCAGCTGCCGCTACACCCTCCGCACGGCGGACGAGATCCTCCGGTCGCGGACGGGGACGACGAAGGCACTGGGCCTAGCGCTCGCGGATTGCCAGGCGCCACCGCGGGTCTGGATCAACGCGAGCACGGGGACCATCTACCGCGAGGCGCGGGATCGACCGCAGGACGAGGAGACGGGGGAGCTGGGCTCGGGCTTCTCCGTCGCGGTCGCCCGCGCATGGGAGGACGAGCTGTTCTCCGCACCCGTCGACGGCGTGAGACGCGTCGCACTGCGGATGGCGATCGTCCTGGGGACAGGCGGCGCGCTGAGCCCCAGCGTCAACCTGGCCCGGATGGGGTTCGGCGGCCCTCAGGGCGATGGCGGCCAGATGATGTCGTGGGTCCACGTCGACGACGTCCACCGGGCGATCGAGCACATCCTCGTCAGCCCGGAGCTCGCGGGGCCCATCAACGTCGCGACGCGCACGCCGGTCACGAACGACGCGTTCATGCGGGCGGTCCGACGCCACCTGGGCGGCCCGCTGGGCGCGCGTGCGCGCCTGCCGCTGCCGGCGTGGTCGCTGCGTCTGGGCGCTCGGGTCATCCGCACGGAGGCGGAACTCGTCCTCAAGAGCCGCTGGGTCGACCCCGCCGTCCTCGTGGACAGCGGCTTCGAGTTCGCCCACCCGGACATCGACACGGCCCTGCGGCACATCGCCTCGGACACCCGACCGGGCCTTCTCCCCGTCACTCTGGGCTGAGCCGATAATCTACATTATGTTAAGTAGGTGCAAGCGGGTCCACTCTCCCGACTCGACCGATGACATGATGTGGTCGACAGCATCCGCCAGTGTTGCTGGGCCAGATCGACAGAGGGAACAATCGCCATGCCAGACACATTCGGTCACCACCCGTGGACTGTGCGGGATCTCGTGTCCGCCGTCGACTCGGGCACGGTCCGCCTTCCCGACATCCAGCGTCCGTTCGTCTGGTCCAACGCGAAGGCACGCGACCTCATGGACTCGATGTATAAGGGCTTTCCTGTCGGTGAACTCATGTTCTGGGAGAACACGGACGGAGACCACTCGCGGACCATCGGGACGGCAGAGAAGTCTCAAGCCGCATCTATGCAGGTCATCGACGGCCAGCAGCGCCTCACGTCCCTCTATGCGGTCGTGAAGGGACTGCGAATCCTCCGCGAGGACTACTCGCAGGAGAACATCGTCATCGCCTTCAACCCGTTGACCGAAAGGTTCGCGGTGCCCGACACTGCCATCAAGCGCTCCCCGGACTGGATCCACGACATCAAAGTGGTCTTCGAGTCCCCCATCGACGCTCGCTCCGACTACATCGACGGATTGGAGGATGCGCAGGGCGGTGAACGACTCCCCCGCGCGGACGAGCGTCGGATCGAGGAGGCCATCAACCGTCTTGCACGCGTGCTGTCCTATCAGTTCCAGGTCGTTCAGCTGAAGAGGGACGTGAGCCGAGAGACGGCCGCAGACATCTTCGTGCGCATCAACTCCGAGGGGGTGAAGCTGTCCTCGGCCGACTTCATCCTGACGTGGCTCTCGGTTTTCTGGGAGGAGGGTCGTCAGCAGCTGGAGGATTTCGCGCGGGCCTCCCGCTTCACACCTGAGGAGCTGTCGCGTGTGGAGGAGCGATCGATCCAGTGGACCCCGAAGAACCCCTACCTCACCCTCGACCCCAACCACCTGTTGCGCGTAGTGGTCGCCGTGGGCAATCGTCGCGCACCCCTCCAGGATGCCTACAACGCCCTTCGGGGTCGCGACCCGCGCACTCGAGAGATCGTGCCCGAGAATCGCGAGAAGGAACTGACGAAGCTACAGGACGGCCAGGCTCGCGCCCTGGACCCGAAGCACTGGGACGAGTACCTCAAGGTGATCGAGCGAGCGGGCATCCGGACTAGCGCCATGGTCACCGCCAAGAACGCGGTCCTCTACGGATACGCCCTGTGGCTGATCGGCCGCACCGAGTTCGGAGTGCCCGTGGACGATCTCCGGGAAGTGATGGCTCGGTGGTACTTCATGGCTCAGATCACAGGGCGCTTTTCGGGAAGTCCCGAGACTCGCGCGCAGCAGGACCTCAACCGTCTCGATGGCCTGGATCGAACCCCTGCGACGTTCAAGGAAGCGATCGACTCGCTCGTCGCCACCACACTGACGGCGGACTGGTGGATGGTGACCCTGCCCGAAGATCTGCACACCTCGAACATGTCCGGCCCGGCCTACACCGGATACGTCGCAGCACTGAACATCCTCGATGCCGACGTCCTTCTCTCGAATCTGAAAGTCAAAGATTGGATCGATCCCAACCGCCGTCCCGTCAAGGGCGTGGAGAAGCACCACCTATTCCCGAAGGACTACTTGAAGGGCCCTCTCGGGTTGTCGAGCACCCGCCAGATCAACCAGGTTGCCAACCAGGCGCTCGTCGAGTGGTCGGACAACATCGACATCTCCAACCGGGCTCCCGCGGTGTATTGGCACGACCAAGTGGCCGACAAGAAGATCCACGGCGACAGGCAAGCGTTGCAGACCTGGTGGCACGCCCTGCCTGAGGGCTGGACCGACATGGAGTACACAGAGTTCCTCGCGGCCCGGCGCAAACTGATCGCGGCGGTGACCCACGAGGGCTTCCGAAAGCTGTCCGACCCGAACTACCGGCCCTCTCCCCCTGCCGTCCCAGCTCCGTCGCAAGAACCTGTTCTGCCGACCTTCGAGCAGATGGTCCTCTCAGGGTCCGTCCCGGTGGGAACCTACCTCGTACCCACCGACGCGCGCACTGACTCCATTGCGGAGGTCACAGGCGACGGCACGATTTTGCTGAACGACGCCGAGCACACGTCGCCAGGGCTTGCAGCCAGGGCAGATGGCGCCGAGGACGAGGACGGATGGCTCTACTGGAGCGCCGACTTCTCCGACCGAACCGTCGTGCTGAACGAGTTGCGTCGAGCCCCGCAGCAGGTCCAGTAGTGCCCGACCGTCGCTCAGTGAAACACGTGCCGATGCCGCACCCCCAACAGCTCTCTAGGTGGCCGGGCACAACGGATAAGCCTGGCACCACCCTCACAGCAGCACCGCCGCCCCGACGGTCAGCACGAACGGCAGCGTGAGGAACGACGCGACGGTCTGGAACGCGATGAGTGCGGCCATGAGCGGGGCGTCCCCGCCCAGCTGACGGGCCAGGACGTACGAGGTGCTCGCCGTGCCGATCGAGCAGAACACGAGCGCGATGAGCGCGACCGGTCCGCTCACGCCCAGGAGGACGAGCGCCCCCAGTGCGAGTGCCGGCAGCACCAGCAGCTTGACGACGGAGGCCACGGCCACGCCCACCGCGTGCGTGCGGAGTTCGATCCGCGTGAGCCCCGCGCCCACGCACAGCAGACCCACGGGCAGGGCCGCGGCGGCGAGCGGATCGAGCACGGCGAGCACGACCTCGGGCGCCTCGACCGGCAGCAGACCGGCGACGGCCCCCAGCGCGCACGCGAGGACGAGCGGGTTGAGGACGATCTTCCGCACGAGCGCCAGCAGCGACCCCTTGTCAACGAGGAAGACCTCGAAGCCCAGCGTCGCGATGATGTTGACGAGCGGGACGAGGACCGCACCCACGACCCCCGCGAGCGCGGCACCGTCGGCCGGCGCGATGCTGATCGCCAGCGACACGCCCACATACGTGTTGAACCGGACAGAGCCCTGGAGCACGGACGTGAAGGCCTGCGGCGTGGGCGCGACCACCCGGTGGAGGACGAACAGCAGCCCCGTCACGAGGACCGTCGGCACGACGACCGCCACGGACACCCGCAGCAGCGGCACCCCCGCGAGGTCGACGGTCGCGATGTTGACGAAGAGCAGCACCGGCAGGAGGACGAAGTACGCCAGGCGCTCCGCACCGGACCAGAAGGCCGGGTCGGAGAAGCCGCGGACCCGCCGCAGGGCGGCACCCAGTGCCAGCAGGGCCGCGATCGGCACGAGCGCCGCCGCGATCGACGCCACCGTCATCGTCCCACTCCCCTGTCGTCCGTCCCGTCGACCGTCCCCGCCGCCTGCGCGCCGGCCTCCACCGTCCTATCACGCACGCGCACGGGACGACGCACCGCCACCCCCTGCTGTGCGTTCGCTGGACCCGCCGCAGGCGGAATACCAGTAGAGTTGAGCGTGTTGGACTCAAGGAACGGCGCTTCCCGCACCCCACGGGGAGAGTCCCTCCCGATCGAAAGGAACCGCACCATGAACGCAACCTCCTTCAACCCGATCCGCGACATCGACCGCTTCTTCTCCGACGTCACCCGCACGCCCAACTCCGTGGGCCTGCCCATGGACCTCTACCGCACCGGCGACTCGTTCGTCGCCCAGATCGACATGCCGGGCGTCGACCCCGCCAGCATCGACGTGGACGTCGAGGACCGCACGCTGACCGTCCGCGCGGAGCGCGCCGCGGCCGTCGCGGACGCGGACACGAAGTGGCTCACGCGCGAGCGTCCCACCGGCACGTTCGCCCGCCAGCTGACACTGGGCCACCGCGTCGCCGTCGCCCGCATCTCCGCCGACTACGCGGACGGCGTCCTCACGCTCACGATCCCGGTGGCGGACGAGGCGAAGCCGCGCAAGATCTCCGTCGCCCATTCCGCGGGCGCCTCGCGCGGTGTCATCAGCGGCGAGGCCGCTGATCCGGCCACCCCGGCCGCGACGAGCGGGACCCCGGCGAACCCGACGCCGACGGCCGACTGAGGTAGCCCAGGCACAGGTACGGCAGCCGGAAGGTGCCCGTCTGCTCGCAGTGGTCCCCCGCGGCCGCCGCGAGCAGGCGGCCCTCCTCCCCCAGGAACTCACGGATGTTCCGCTCGACGCGCGCCCGGATGTGCGCGTCGCTGCGCAGCCAGTACGAGCGGGTCCGCGCCAGGTCGACGACCGTCTCGACCGTCACCTCCGTCTCGAACGGCACCGTCGTCGTCTCGACCGGACCGAACCCGGTCAGCTCCGGCCGCCACGCGGGCCGGTAGACATCACCGGCGTGCATGATCCGCGACAGCCGCAGTACCCACTCGACGCGCACGTCCAACTGGTTGAGGACGATCGCGACCGCGCCGTCGCCTCCCAGCACCCGCAGGAACTCCGCCGAGGCCGCGGCCGGCTCGATCCAGTGCCACGCCTGGGCGACGGTCACGAGGTCGCAGGACCCGTCCGCCAGGGGCAGGTCCTCAGCCGTGCCCGTGAGGGCGGGGTCGGGATGCAGCCACAGCAGGTCGGGATCCGGGTCGATCCCGGTCACCGTCCAGCCGCGCGCCGTCAGACCCGTCCCGAAGATTCCGGTGCCCGCGCCCACGTCCGCAGCCGTCCCCGGCCCGCCCACGCGGGCTTTGATCCACTCGTAGATCCCGGCGGGGTACCGGGGCCGCACGCGATCGTAGGACTCCGCCTCCGCGCCGAAGCGCGTGCCCATGTCCTGCTCCCGGCGCCGGCCCGTGCGGGGGCGCACTGCCCGCTGGCCCGTCCCCGCCCAGTCCGCGTCCCCCGCCCCGGCTGCAGGCGGCTGCCCGCTCACCGCTGCTCGACGAGCACGAAGCCGCTGCCCCATTCCTCGCTGAGGCCGCGCAGCTGCTCGACGAGGGCGTCCGCCAGCGGCACGCCCTGCTCCAGCCTCTCCGCACGTGTGAGGAAATCCCGGTCGCCGGTCGCCTGGACGGGCTCGTCCGGATCCAGGGGCTCCAGACCGCGGATCGTCTCACGCAACTCGCGGACGTACTCCCCCGCGTCCCCGGGAGCGCCGAATGCCGCAGGATCGATCGCGAGGAAGAAGTAGCCGATGTCCTGGTAGCCGTCGACGTTGCCCGGCTGGCCCGCACCCGGCAGCGCGGCGGACAGGATCTGCACCATCGTCGCGAGTGCGGAGCCCTTGTGGCCGCCGGTGAAGAAGTCCTGACCGCCCAGCGGCAGCAGGCCCACTCCCCCGTCCTTGCCGTACTCCAGGCGTCGATAGATCTCCTGCGCGTCGTGCAGCGGCGCACCGGCGTCGTCGACCGCCCACTCCGCGGGCAGGTCCTCGCCCTTGAGCCCGTACACCTTCACCTTGTTGAGCGGCACGGTCGTCGTCGCCATGTCGACGAGCACGGGATCCTCCCCCGGCACCGGAGCGGCGAACGCGATGGGGTTCGTGCCCATGAGCGCGTGCTTCGAACGGTGCGGGACCTGCAGGGCGTTCGCGGTCGAGCACAGCGAGATGCCCATGAGTCCCGCATCCGCGGCCATCCGCGCGTAGTACCCGGCCGCCCCGTAGTGGTTCGTCCGGTTCACGACGCCCACACCCACGCCGAAGTTGCCGGCGGCGGCGATCGCCTCCGTCATGGCCAGGTGGGCGCCCGTGTGCCCGAAACCCCGCTTCCCGTCCACCCGCACGACCGCACCGAAGGAGTGCGCGACCTCCGGCACTGCGGTGGGGTCCAGGTGCCCCTTCGCGATCTCCGAGGCGTAGTACGGGAGCATCGAGATCCCGTGCGAATCGACCCCCATGAGGTCGGTGTCGTACATGACGTCCGCGCAGACGGTGCGGGTGCGCTCGTCGGCGCCCAGGCCGCGGAGCGTCTCGTCGATCTGGGCGCGGACGGAATCAGGCTGGAAGCGTCTCATGGTCGTGACCCTACACACAGGCCGTGCGGGCACTGCGGCGGTGCCCGCACTGCAGGACCGGAGCCTCGCAGACTAGGATTGTCGTGTTCCGGCTCACCGCACTCCCCCAGGACGGAAGACGCATCATGTCGCTCAGTTCGCTCGCTCCGCAGGAGATCGCCGACCGCCTCGCCGCGGCGCGGTCCGACTACGAGTCGTTCGCCGCCGGCGGCCTCGACCTGGACATCACGCGCGGGAAGCCGTCTGCCGCCCAGCTGGACCTGGCCGATCCGCTGCTGACCGCCGTGACCCCCGGGGACGTGCGCGCCGCGGACGGGACCGACACCCGGAACTACGGCGGTCTCGCCGGGCTGCCGGAGATCCGCGAGATCTTCGCACCCCTCCTGGGCGTGCCCGCGGCGCAGCTGCTGGCACAGGGCACGTCGTCACTCACCCTCATGCGCGACGCCCTCAGCTTCATGCTGCTGCACGGCCGTCCGGGCTCCGACGGACCGTGGGTGCGCGAGCCCGTCCGCATGCTGTGCCCGGTCCCCGGCTACGACCGCCACTTCCAGCTGGCCGCGTCCCTGGGCTTCGAGCTCATCCCGGTGGGCATGGACGGCGAGGGTCCGGATCTCGCCCAGATCGCGGAGCTCACACGAACGGACGCCTCGATCAAGGGCATCTGGGTCGTCCCCGTCCACTCGAACCCCACAGGCTTGAGCCTGAGCGTCGAGCGCGCCCGCGCGCTCCTGGAGCTGCAGACGGCCGCGCCGGACTTCACCGTCCTCTGGGACAACGCGTACGCCCTCCACCACCTGCGCGAGCCCCACCCGGAGCCGATCGACGTTCTGGACCTCGCCGCGCAGGCCGGCCATCCGGACCGACCGCTCGTGTTCGCCTCGACCTCGAAGATCACGTTCGCGGGTGCGGGCGTCGCATTCGTGGGCGGCTCCGCGGCGATGATCGACTGGTTCGCCGGCCACGCCGGCGCAGGTTCGATCGGTCCGGACAAGATCAACCACCTGCGCCACGCCCGCTTCTTCGGTTCGCCGGACGGCGTCCGGCAGCACATGCGGAAGCACGCAGAGCTCCTGGCACCCAAGTTCGACGCAGTCGACGAGGTCTTCACCCGCGAGCTGGGCCCCGACGACCTGGCCGCCTGGACCCGCCCGTCCGGCGGCTACTTCGTGACGCTGGCCGTCCCGCCGGGCACGGCCTCGCACGTCGTGAAGCTGGCCGCCGAGGCCGGGGTCAAGCTGACGCCGGCCGGCGCCACCCACCCCCACGGGATCGACCCCGATGACGCGATCATCCGGATCGCGCCGTCGATGCCGCCGCTCGAGGAGGTCGTCCAGGCCGCCGAGGTCGTGGCCGCCTGCGTGCGCGTCGCCTCGTACGAGGCGGCCGACGGCGCCCGCGCCTGACCGCACGCGTCGGACATCGGAGGAGGGCCGGAACCCGTGCGGGTTCCGGCCCTCCTCCGTTCAACGCCGTCGTCGGGGACGACTCCGGCTCAGCTGCTGTAGTCGTAGAAGCCGCGCCCGGACTTCGTGCCCAGCAGGCCGGCGTCGACCATGCGCGAGAGCAGGACGGGCGGCTTGGCGGCCGGATCACCCGTCTCCTCGTAGATGCTCTGCCCCACGAACAGGCAGGTGTCGAGGCCCACGCGGTCGGCCAGCGCGATCGGTCCCATCGGGTGGGCGCAGCCGTTCACCATGCCCGTGTCCACGTCCTCCTTCGTCGCCTGACCGGACTCGACCATGCGGATCGCGGAGAAGAGGAACGGGATGAGAAGCGCGTTGACGACGAAGCCCGGCCGGTCCTGCGCACGGATCGTCACCTTGCCCAGCACGTCCGTCGCGAACGTGTCGATCGTCTCGACGACCTGCGGATCCGTGAGTTCGGAGACCACCAGCTCGACGAGGGGCTGCACCGGTGCCGGATTGAAGAAATGGATCCCCAGGACGCGCTCCGGCCGCCCCGTCGAGCGGGCGAAGCGGATGATCGGCATCGAGGACGTGTTCGAGGCGAGGATCGCCTGCGGATCCGTCACGACGGTGTCCAGCTCCGCGAAGATCGACTTCTTGATCTCCTCGTTCTCGCTCGCCGCCTCGATGACGAGCTGCCGGTCCGCGAAGTCCGCCAGGTCGACGGTGTAGTGCAGGCGGGCCACGGCCGCGTCACGCTCCTCGGCGCTCAGCTTGCCGCGCTCCACTCCGCGGCCCAGGCTCTTCTCGATCCGGGCGCGGCCCGCGGCGATCGCGTCGTCACTGATGTCGCGGACGACGACGTCGATGCCGGCACGGGCCAGCACCTCTGCGATGCCCGATCCCATGAGACCGGAGCCCACGACTCCTGCGCGTTCGATTGTCATAGTCCCTCACTTCTGTACGGGGCCCGCCGTGGTGGCGGACACGGGTGCGTTGGCTGTCGGTTGCGGGTGATGGTGGTGCGGGGGTCTCAGAACCAGTCCGCGCGGCGGATCGCGCTGCGCGCCTCGCGCCGCCGCTCCCCCGGCAGGGTCTCGATGTAGACGATCCCGTCCAGGTGGTCGGTCTCGTGCTGGAGCATCTGGGCGAAGACGCCATCCCCCTCGACGCGGACGGGTTCGCCGTCCGCGTCGAAGCCCTCGACCGCCGCGTACTCCCAGCGGGGTGTGGGGAACCACAGGCCGGGCACGGACAGGCAGCCCTCGTCGATGTCGCGTTGCTCTCCCCCGGTCTCCACGACCGTCGGGTTCACGACGTGGCCCACCCGGCCGTCCAGGTGGTAGGCGAACACCCGGCGGGACACCCCGATCTGCGGGGCGGCGACCGCCGCGCGCCCGTCCGGGGCCGCGGTGTCCGCGAGGTCCCGGACGAGCACGCGCAGTGCCTCGTCGAAGGCGGTGACCGGGTCGCACACGGTGCGCAGCACCGGGTCCCCGTAGTGGCGGATGGGACGATCAGCCATCGATCACGACGACGAGATCGCCGCCCTCGAGCTGCTGGACCGGGCCGATCGCCAGGCGCGACACGGTGCCGTCGATGTGCGTCGTGATCGAGGCCTCCATCTTCATCGCCTCGATCGTCGCGACGGTCTGGCCCGCCTTGACCGTGTCGCCCTCGCCCACCTTGAGCGTCACGACGCCCGCGAACGGGCTGGCGACGTGGCCGGAGTTCGACGGATCCGCCTTCTCCGCCGTCGCGACGTCCACGGAGACGGAGCGGTCGCGCACGGAGATGGGGCGCAGCTGGCCGTTGAGCGTGCACATGATCGTGCGCATGCCGCGCTCGTCCGCCGGCCCCACCGCCTGGATGCCCACCAGCAGGGCCTTGCCCTTGTCGATGACGACGCTGTACTCGTGCCCCTCCTCGAGGCCGTAGAGGTACAGCGAGGTCTCCAGGACGGACAGGTCGCCGTGCTGGTCGCGCATGCGGTCGAACTCCTGCGTGGGCTGCGGGAAGAGGAGACGGTTGAGGGTCTCCTGGCGGGTCCGGCCCGCCTCCTCCAGCAGCTGCGCGTCCTCCGGTGCGAGGTCCGCCACCGGCGCCTTGTGGGTGCGTCCCTGCAGCGCGCGGGTGCGGAACGGCTCCGGCCAGCCCCCGGGCGGGTCGCCCAGGTCGCCGTTCAGGAAGCCGATGACGGAATCCGGCACGTCGAAGCGCTCCGGGTGCTCCTCGAACTCGACCGGGTCCGCACCCACCGCGACGAGGTGGAGGGCGAGGTCGCCCACGACCTTGGACGACGGGGTGACCTTCACGAGGTGGCCCAGCAGGCGATCGGCGGCCTCGTACATCGCCTCGATCTCCTCGAACTTCTCGCCCAGCCCCAGCGCGACGGCCTGCTGGCGGAGGTTCGAGAGCTGTCCGCCCGGGATCTCGTGGCGGTAGACGCGGCCCGTGGGACCCGGCAGACCGGACTCGAACGGCTTGTAGACGTTGCGGACGGCCTCCCAGTACGGCTCGAGGTCGCTCACCGCGGCCAGGCTCAGCCCGGTGTCGCGCTCCGTGTGCTCGAGTGCCGCCACGAGAGCGGACAGCGACGGCTGGCTGGTCGTGCCGGCCATCGCGGCGGTGGCCGCGTCGACCGCATCCGCACCGGCGGCCGAGGCCGCCAGCAGGGTCGCCAGCTGGCCGCCGGCCGTGTCGTGGGTGTGGACGTGGACCGGCAGATCGAAGTTCTCCCGCAGCGCGGTCACGAGCTTCGTCGCCGCGGCCGGGCGCAGCAGGCCGGCCATGTCCTTGACGGCCAGGACGTGGGCGCCGGCCTCGACGATCTGCTCCGCGAGGCGCAGGTAGTAGTCGAGGGTGTAGAGCTGCTCGTCCGGGTTCAGGAGGTCGGAGGTGTAGCAGAGCGCGACCTCGGCGACGGAGGTCCCCGTCTGGCGGACCGCGTCGATCGCGGGGCGCATCTGGGAGACGTCGTTGAGTGCGTCGAAGATGCGGAAGATGTCGACGCCCTGCTGGGCGGCCTCCGCCACGAACGCGTCCGTCACCTGCGTGGGGTACGGGGTGTAGCCCACTGTATTGCGCCCGCGCAGCAGCATCTGGAGGTTGATGTTGGGGACGGCCTCGCGCAGCTTCGCGAGCCGCTCCCACGGGTCCTCCGCGAGGAAGCGGAGGGCGACGTCGTACGTCGCACCGCCCCACGCCTCGATGCTCAGCAGCTGCGGCGTCATCCGCGCCACGTACTCCGCGGGGGTCACGAGGTCCTTCGTCCGGACGCGGGTCGCCAGCAGGGACTGGTGCGCATCGCGGAAGGTCGTATCCGTGACGGCCAGTGCGGACTGCGCGCGCAGGGCCTTCGCCCAGCCCTCCGGGCCCAGCTCCTGCAGCTGCTGCCGCGACCCGGCCGGCGCCTCCTGCGACAGCGCGTCCGCGGCGAGTGCGGGCAGCTTGTCGCCGGGGTCCAGCGAGACGGGTGCCGCGCCGTGCGGGCGGTTGACCGTGACATCGGCCAGGAACTCGAGGATCTTGGAGCCGCGGTCGGCGCCCACGCGCGCGTCCAACAGGTGCGGGTGGTCGTCGATGAAGGTGGTCGCGACGTCGCCGGAGCGGAACTTCGGCTCCGCCAGCACGGCGCGCAGGAAGCCGATGTTCGAGGCGACTCCGCGGATGCGGAACTCCGCCAGCGCACGGCGTGCGCGGTCGACGGCCTGCTCGAAGGTGCGGCCGCGGGTCGTGCACTTGACGAGCATCGAGTCGAAGTGGGCGGAGACCTCCGCCCCCGCGTACGCCGTGCCGCCGTCCAGACGCACACCGGCGCCGCCGGCGGAGCGGTAGGCGGTGATGACGCCGGTGTCCGGGCGGAAGGCGTTCGCCGGGTCCTCCGTCGTGATGCGGCACTGGAGGGCGGCGCCCTTGACGCGGATCATGTCCTGCGAGATGCCCAGCTCGTCGAGGGACTGGCCCGCGGCGACCAGCAGCTGCGACTGCACGAGGTCGATGTCCGTGATCTCCTCCGTCACGGTGTGCTCGACCTGGATGCGGGGGTTCATCTCGATGAACGAGTGCTTGCCCGCGCGGGGCCCCGCGGTCTCCAGCAGGAACTCGACGGTGCCGGCGTTCTGGTAGCCGATCTCGCGTGCGAAGCGCAGTGCGTCCGCGTGCAGCGCCGCCGCGATCTCCGGGTCGAGGTTGGGCGCCGGCGCGATCTCGATGACCTTCTGGTGACGGCGCTGGATCGAGCAGTCGCGCTCGAAGAGGTGCACGGCGTTCGACTGCTCGTCGGCCAGCACCTGGACCTCGATGTGGCGGGGCCGCTGGACGGCCTGCTCGATGAAGACGGTGGGGTCGCCGAACGCGCCCTCCGCCTCGCGCATCGCGGACTTGAGGGCCTCGACGAGGGCGTCGTCGGAGTCGACGCGGCGCATGCCGCGGCCTCCGCCGCCGGCGACCGCCTTGACGAACAGCGGGTACTCGATCCCCTTCGCCTGCTCCAGCAGCTCGTCGATGTCCGCGGACGGCGCGGTCGACTGCAGCGTCGGCACATCCGCACGGCGGGCGGCCTCGAGAGCGTGCACCTTGTTGCCGGCCATCTCCAGCACATCCGCGCGGGGGCCCACGAAGACGATGCCCGCCTCCTCGCATGCGCGAGCCAGGTCCGGGTTCTCCGCAAGGAAGCCGTAACCGGGGTAGACGGCGTCCGCGCCCGACTCCTTCGCCACGCGCATGATCTCCGAGACGTCCAGGTAGGCGCGGACCGGGTGGCCCTTCTCGCCGATCTGGTACGCCTCATCGGCCTTGAGCCGGTGCTCTGAGTTGCGGTCCTCGTAAGGGAACACGGCGACGGTCTCCGCGCCCAGTTCGTAGGCTGCGCGGAACGCCCGGACGGCGATCTCGCCACGGTTGGCGACTAGCACCTTGCGGAACATTCGATCTCGATTCTTCCAGCGCCGGTTCTCGACGCGTCGTGCGGAACAGGACCACTGTACAAGTGGCCCTGGACACACCCGAGGGTGGGGTCGGGACCCCTCCGCGCGTGTCCGCACCCTTCGCTACTGTGAGCGGCATGCGCATCCTCCACACCTCGGACTGGCATCTGGGGCGCCGTCTGCACGGCGTCGACCTCACCGCCGCGCACCGCGCGTTCCTCGACTGGCTGCACGCACTCGTGGAGGAGCGGGCGATCGACGCGGTCGTGGTCGCGGGCGACGTGTACGACCGCGCGATCCCCCATCCGGATGCGCTGGGGCTGTGGGGGCACGCGGTCACGGGCATCCTGGACCGCGGGGTGCGGATCATCGCCTCGAGCGGCAACCACGACTCGTTCGTCCGCCTGGGCCTCAACCGCCACCACCTCGACCGGGCGGGCGTGCACCTGCGCACGCACCTGTCTGACCTCACGGCCGGGGTCCGCCTCGACGTCGACGGCGCGCTCGTGGACCCCGACGACGACTCCCCGGCGGTGTCGATCCACGGAATCCCCTACCTGGAGCCGGCCCTCGTGTGGGAGCGGATGGGTGCGGACCGCCGCACGCACGCGGCCGTGCTGACGACGGCGATGGACCGCATCACCGCGCACCGGGACGCGCACGCCCCCCGCGACCGGCTCGTCGTGCTCGCCCACGCGTTCGTCGCGGGCGCCGCCTCCAGCGAATCGGAGCGGGACGTGTCGCTGGGCGGCGTGGGCGTCGTCCCGGCCTCCGTCTTCGACGCGGCGGACTACGCGGCGCTGGGCCACCTCCACCGGCCGCAGGCGATCACCGACCGCGTGCGCTTCAGCGGGTCGCCCCTCCCCTTCTCCTTCGGCGAGGCCCGCACGGACAAGTCGGTCCTCGAGGTCGAGTTCACCCCCTCCGTCGACGGCACTGCGTCCCCGCCCGCCGTCACCGTCCACCCCGTTCCGCATTTCCGTCCGGTCCGCACACTCACCGGCACACTCGAGGAGGTGCTGAAGCAGGCACCGCAGCAGCCGGCGGACGCCCTCATCGCTGCTGATCTCACGGACCCGCAGCGGGTGCCCGGTGCCGTCGACCGGCTGCGCACCGCCTTCCCCGGCTTCATCCGCATGACCTGGACGTCGCTCGCGCAGCCGGCCGCGGCCTCGGCGGAGGGCTCCCGGGGCGACGACGAGGCCCGGTCGGATGCGGACGTCTTCGCGGATTTCCATCGTCTCCAGCGGGGCGGGCCGCCGCCCGCCCACGCCGCGCACCGGTTCGCGGCGGCGCTGTCCGCCGTCCGCACACAGGACGCGGGCGGGGTGGGCTGAGGCATGCGTCCCCATCGCCTCGTCCTCGAGGGCTTCGGACCGTTCCGTGACCGGCAGACGGTCGACTTCGATGCCGTCGCCCGTGACGGGATCTTCCTCATCACCGGTCCGACAGGAGCCGGGAAGACGACGATCCTCGACGGACTGTGCTTCGCCCTCTTCAACACGGTGCCGGGGCCCCGGGGCTCGGCGGCGGATCTGCGCTCGCACCTGACCGCGCCGGGCGACCCCACCCGGGTCGAGCTCGAGTTCTCCGTGGGCGACCGCCGGTTCCGCATCGAGCGCTCGCCCCAGTACCAGCGCCCCCGCAAGCGCGGCACCGGCATGACAACGCAGAACCACACCGTCGCGCTGCTGGAGCTGGTCGACGGGCAGTGGGCGGGCATCGCACGGACGGCCCAGGAGACGCAGGCGTTCCTCGATGTGGTCATCGGCCTCACGGCGGCGCAGTTCACGAAGCTCGTCGTCCTGCCGCAGGGCGACTTCTCCGCCTTCCTGCACGCGGATCCGGCGGAGCGGGAGTCGATCCTGGAGAAGCTGTTCGCGACCCAGCACTTCCGCGCTGTCGAACGCGTGCTGGGCGAGCGGGCCACGCACGCGCGACGGGCGACGGAGGAGGGCGAGCACCAGCGCCGCTTCGCCCTCGAGGCCGCGGCGCAGGCGGCGTGGGAGAGACTCCCGGACGCACCGGCCCGGCCCTCGATCGCGGACACGATCGCGCATCTGGGGCTGGCGGCGGTGAGCGCGCAGGAGCGGGCCGCCGTCGCGGATACGACGCAGGCGCTGTGGGAGGAGCGCGCGGACGAGGCGGCGACCGCGGCGCGCGACTGGGAGGCCCGCAGTGAGGACCGGGCCGTGCTGACTGCGCTCCTCGCAGACCAGGATGCGTGGGAGCGCGACGCACCCGTCCGGGCGCAGCTGGACGCACAGGTGCGCCGTGCCCGGGCCGCGCACGGACTGCGCCACCTGCTGCGCGCCCGCACTCACGCGCAGGAGGCGGCCGCACAGCGTGAGGAGGACCGTGCGGCCGCGTACGCGGCCGTGCAGTCCGCGCTCCCCCCGGGAGCCGCGCTGGCGGTGGAGGAGCTGGAGGACGCGCACCTGGCCGCCGTCGTGGCGCACCTGGAGCGGTCGGTCGAGCGGCTCTCCCGGCTCGCGGACCTCGAACAGGAGGTGCGGACGGCCCAGGACGCCGCAGCCGCGGCCCGCCAGGCGCTCGAAGACGCCCGGACCGCGCAGCAGCGGCGGGAGGACGACGCGACGGCTCTGAAGGAGCGGATCCGGCGGCAGCGGGAGGAGATGGAGGAGCTCCACGACGCTGCCGCGCAGCGGGAATCCCTGCGCGAGCGTCGCCGGTTGCTGACGGAACGGGAGACGGCCCGTACGCAGCACGAGGCGGCAGACGCCCGCGTGCTGTCCGATGCGCAGACGGCGCAGACCACCGCACAGAGCCTCACGACGCTGCGGACGGCTCTCCGCGCGGACGCGGCCGCCCGGCTGGCGGCGGACCTCCAGCAGGACCAGCCGTGTCCCGTGTGCGGATCGAGCGAGCATCCGCGCCCTGCACGTCCGACTCCCGACGGCCCCTCCCCGGAGGAGGTCGAGGAGGCCGAGGCCGCGGACCTCCGGGCGCGCGAGGCCCTGGCCGGGGCACGTGCGGGGCTCGATTCCGCCGCCGCGGTGCTCCGTGCGGCGCAGGAGGCCGCCGGTGACGACGACGGTGCGGACCTCCCCGGACTGCTGCAGGCGGCGGAGGACGCCGTCCGGCGCCGGCGCGCACTGCGCGAAACCCTCACTCGCGACGAACGGCGACTGGAGGAGCTGGAGTCCGGCCTCGCCCAGGCGCGAACGGGGGAGTCCCGGCTCCTCGAGTCGCGCACGCAGGCGGACACCGCCGCGACCGCGGCCCGCAGCACCCTCGCCGAGGCCCGCCAGAGCCAGGCGGACGACGCACCGGCCGCTCTGGCGGGGGTGGGCCTCGCACCTCCCTCAGACGTCCGGGCGGCACGGGCCGCGGCTGCGACCGCCACCGCGCTGCGCGCGGCGCACACCGCCTGGACACGGGCGCGGGACGCCGCCCTGGCGGCGCAGCAGGACCTGCGGGCACGGGAGGACGAGCTGACCGCGGCGCTGGCGGAGTCCGCATTCGCGGATGTCCCCGCGCTCCAGGATGCGGCCCGCCTGCCACTGGATCGGTTGGAGGAGCAGCAGGAGGCCCATCGCGCGCAAGCGACCCGGCTGGCGCTGCGTCGGGACGCGGAGCAGGTCCGGCGGGCTCGCGCGGACACCGCCACCCACGACGAGCTCCGGGACGCGACCGCACGGGCCAAGGAGCGGGCGGCGGACCTGCACGCCCAGGCCGACGGTGCCCGGCAGCGGGCCCTGCTCGCCCGCGACCGGAGCGCGACGGCGGGCACGGCCCTGGACCGGGCCCGCAGGGAGCAGGGAGCGGACGAGGAGCGGCAGGACGAGCTCGCCCGCGACATCGACGTGGCGGAGCTGGTGCTGGGCACCAGCAACGAGGCCGCCAGCAGGATGTCGCTCTCCTCGTTCGCGCTCGCGGCCCTCTTCGAGGAGGTCGCCGCGCACGCGACGGACCGCCTCGTCGACATGACCGCGGGTCGCTACCGGCTCCTCCACGACCTGGAGAGGCGCCGGGGCGAACGACGCGCCGGTCTGGGGCTGCGGATCCTCGACACGTTCACCGACGAGGCGCGCGATCCGCGCACCCTGTCCGGCGGCGAGAGCTTCATGGCCGCCCTGGCGCTGGCGCTGGGACTCGCGGACACGGTCCGCGGCGAGACGGGGGGCATCGACCTCGACGCGCTATTCCTGGACGAGGGATTCGGCACACTCGACGCGGACACCCTGGGGGACGTCCTCGCCGTCCTCGACCGGCTGCGCACCGGAGGACGCACGGTCGGCATCATCTCCCACGTCTCGGAGCTGCAGCAGGCGATCCCCACCCGCATCGCGGTGGAGCCGGGACCGCGGGGAGCCACGATCCGCAGCGCGCGGACAGCGGACGACGACACGCAGTGACACACGGTTCCGGGCGGGTTGCCCACAGGAAACCGGCCCCCGATCGGTTACGGTAGTTCACGTGCTCGTCATCAGCGTTTCCAGCCTCAAGGGCGGAGTCGGGAAGACTTCGGTCGCGCTCGGCCTCGCCTCCGCCGCCCACAACCGCGGGATCCCCACGCTCGTCATCGACATGGATCCGCAGGCGGACGCGTCGACCGGGCTGGATGTCCCGGTGACCACACCGCTCGACATCGCGGACGTGCTCTCGGCGCCCAAGCAGAAGATCGTCAAGCAGGCGATCGTCCCGTCCGGCTGGTCGGGCAGCGCCAAGGGACTGCTCGACGTGATCCCCGGCAGTCCGCGCTCCGCGGAGTTCGACCGGCCCACGCTCTCCGAGCGCTTCCTCCGCCGGCTGCGCGACGCGCTGGCGACCATCGAGGACGACTACCGACTCGTCATCATCGACTGCCCGCCGTCCATGAACGGGCTCACCCGCGCCGCCTGGCTGGCCAGCCAGCGCGTCGCGGTCGTGACGGAACCCGGACTGTTCTCCGTCGCCGCCGCGGATCGCGCGCTGCGCGCGATCGCTGAGCTCCGCCGCCGCGGCGCGCCGGACCTGCAGCCGCTGGGACTCATCGCGAACCGCGTGCGGACGAAGTCCCGGGAGCACGGCTTCCGCATCGACGAGATGCGCGAGATGTTCGGACCCCTGGTGCTCACCCCGCCCATCGGGGAGCGCACGGTCCTCCAGCAGGCGCAGGGCTCCGCCCGCCCCATCCACACGTGGCCGGGCCAGTCCGCCAGCGAACTCGCCGGTGCCTTCGACTCCCTCCTGGACCGCGCACTGCGCACGTCGACGATCCGGACCCGCGGTCAGAAGCGGACCGACAGCGCCGCGGCCGACGCCTCCTCGCCCGACACCCCGCAGGCGGGGCAGGCTCCGGAGACGGATTCCAGGCAGGAGCCCGCTGTCCAGGACGCCACGGGGTCGACCTCCACCGGACCTCAGCACGATCCCACCGCCGCAGAAGGCGCATCGTCCGCGGACACCCAGGCAGCGGGAACCGGCGACCAGCCGACAGCCCCGGAGCAGACCGCCACGGAGCAGACCGCCGGGACTCCGTCCCCGGGGACGACTCCCGGATCCCTGGGGCTGCGCAGGCGCGACCGCCGCTGACCTGACAGGCCCGGGTCGACGCGCCGCCGCAGATCCACCGCGGCCAACAGCCCGACCGATCGACTGCCTTGCAGGCTCACCCGCCCCGCAGTCTCACGAGCACACGAGAGGCCGCCCACCGCTTCCCCGGCTGGGCGCCCTCTTGCGTGTCCCCGTCCTACCGCGTCACTGAGGCGGGCCGGGGGTGGTTCATCATCCTGCGGCCGAGCGCTGCGCGCGACGGGCCGCCAGCTCGTCGACCTGCTCGATCTCGTCCGCGGGACGCTCGCTGGGGAGCTCGGACAGCGTGCCCTGCACCTCGCGCCACACGTGGCCCACGGCGATGCCGAACACGCCCTGTCCGCCCTGCACCAGGTCGATGACCTCGTTGGCGGACATGCAGGCGAACACGGACGAGCCGTCGCTCATGAGGGTGATCTGCGAGAGCTCCTCCACACCCTGATCCTGCAGGTGGCCCACGGCCACGCGGATCTGCTGGAGGGAGACACCCGCGTCGAGGAGGCGCTTGACGATCTTGACGACCAGGACGTCGCGGAAGCTGTAGAGGCGCTGCGAACCGGAGCCCGTCGCCGCGCGGATCGAGGGGACGACCAGCGACGTGCGCGCCCAGTAGTCGAGCTGCCGGTACGTGATGCCCACGACCTTGCAGACGGTGGGACCGCGGTAGCCGGCCTCGTCGTCGAGCTCCGGGATGTCGTCGTCGAAGAGCAGTCCCTGCGCGTCGCGCGAGAGCGGCGGCGTCTGGACGTGTTCAGATTCAGAGCGGTTCACACCGACTCCTCCTTCTCACCCCTGGGGGAAGCAGGGCGCACATGGCGGTGGTCTGGTGCAGTCGATTCTACACCGCACCACTCCCGTGCGCCGGGGTCATGGCACACCACGACGCTAGGGGGTCCGGCTGCGCGGATCACGCACGCGCCGGATAACGATTCCGCGTGTCGCCGTTATCGCAGGAATCGAACGCACGTGCGCCCAGCTCACGCGCCGCTCTGCTCCCCCGCCGGCTCCGTCTCCGTCAGCAGCCGGGGCCGCTGCGACACGGTGTAGGTGTCGACGTACTCCTGGCCGGACAGGCGCATGATCTCGTACATGATCTCGTCCGTCGCGGACCGCAGCGCGTGCCGGTCGGCCTCGCCGTCCGTGTGGTGCGACACGTCGATCGGCTCGCCGAACACCACGCCCACGCGCCGCACCCGCGGGATCGTGCGCCCCTTGGGCTGCACTGCGTCCGTGCCGATGAGCGCCGTGGGGATGACGGGGACGCCCGCGGCCAGGGCGAGGCGCGCCACGCCGGTCCGGCCCCGATGCAGTCGCCCGTCCAGACTGCGGGTCCCCTCCGGGTAGATCCCCAGCAGGTTCCCGCCGCGCAGCACGTCCAGTCCGGCCCGCAGCGCACCCTCGGAGGCGGATCCGCCGGACCGGTCCATGGGCAGCTGGTTCGTCATCTGGAAGAACATGCGCTGCGCGCGGCCCACCGGGCCCGGCTTCGTGAAGTACTCGTGCTTCGCGAGGTAGACGACCGGCCGCGGGACCGCCAGCGGGACGAAGATCGAGTCGATGAAGGACAGGTGGTTCGCGGCGATGATCGCGCCGCCCTCCGTCGGCACGTTCTCCAGTCCGCGCGTCCACGGGCGGAAGAGCACGCGCAGCGCCGGACCGACGAGGACGCGCTTGAGGAACCAGTAGAACACCTGTGACCCGCTTCCGATTCGTGATCAGCAGCCTTCCGTGACCCCCTCACTCTATGCGCTCCGCCGCCGGGTCCGCCGCACCCGTGTGGGATGCTGGCACCATGACGTCGTCGGTCACTCCCAGCACCTCCTCCCCGCCCGAGGCATGGGCGCACGCCGGGGCTCCCGATCGCCCGGCACTGCTCCTCCTCCACGGCTTCACCGGCTTCCCCTCGTCGATGCTGCCGCTGGCCCGCGGCCTCGTCGACACCGGCGGATCCGTGAGCGTCCCGCTGCTGCCCGGGCACGGCGGCTCGTGGCGCCGGCTCCGCCGCACCGGTTGGGCCGATTGGAGCGGTGCCGCACTGGCGGAGTACGACCGGCTCGCCGCCGCGCATCCCTCCGTCGTGGTCGCGGGCCTGTCGATGGGCGGCGCGCTGTCCCTCGAGGTCGCCGCACAGCGCAACCCGGCCGGTGTCGTGTGCATCAACCCCGCGCTCTACGTCGACTCCCCCGTCGCACCGCTCCTGCCCGCCCTCTGGCCGTTCGTCCCCACCGTCGCGTCGATCGGCGGGGACATCGCGAAGCCCGGAGCCCAGGAGGAGGCGACGGACCGCACCCCCGTGCGCGCCGTCGCGAGCCTGCACGCGGGCCTGCGCGGGCTGCGGCAGCGCCTGTGGTGCGTCGACGCCCCCGTGACCGTCTGCGTGTCCGGCAGCGACGGCGTCGTGGGCCCGCGATCGCTGCGGGCGCTGCGCAGCGGACTCCCCCGCGCGCCGCGGATCGTCCCGCTGCGCCGCAGCCGGCACGTCGCGACGCTCGACTGGGACGCCCCGCTCGTCGAGCAGCAGGTCCGGGAGGCCCTCGCCGAGGCCGCGGAGGCCGGGGCATGACGGCGCACCCGCCCGGCCCCCGGGACCGCGACCCGGACGAGCCCGAGGACCGGCACGAGTCGCTGCCGGACGACCAGCAGGTCGATGACGCCACGTGGTCCTCGTTCGTCGACAACATCCAGTGGCACACGTCGACCGCACCGGACGTGTCCGCAGAGGAGATCGACGATGTCCTCGAGGACGACTGGACGCCGCCGGATCCCGGCCCGGTGGGGTGGCGGACGTCCTCGCCCTCACTCGTCATGGGTCTCATCGGTGCGCTGGGCGGCCTCCTCGCCGTCCTCGTCATGACCGTCTTCCTCCGGCCTGTGCCGGGCTGGGCGGTGCTCATCGCCGTCACGGTGACCGTGGCCTCGGCGGCGGTCCTCTTCTCCCATCTGCCCGCGCGCCGCGACCCGTTCTCCGACGGCCGCGAGGTCTGAGCGTCCGCGCCCGTGTCCGGGGCACGTGCGACGATGGCCCCCATGCCGTCCTTCGATCGCACGCACACCCGCACCCGCGGCGGGCAGCTGTCCCTGTCTGACCTGGGGACCCCGCTCCACACCGTCGACTTCGTTGTGGTGGACCTGGAGACGACCGGGGCGCACGCGACGCAGAACGCGATCACGGAGATCGGGGCGGTCCGCGTGCGCGGCGGTGAGACGCTGGGCGAGTTCCAGTCGCTCGTGCGCCCGGTGGGCTCCGTCATCTCCCCCTTCGTCGCGCAGCTGACGGGGATCACGAACAGCATGGTCGCGGACGCACCCCGGATCGAAGCGGTTCTGCCCGCGTTCCTCGAGTTCATGCGCGGTGCGGTCCTCGTCGCGCACAACGCGCCCTTCGACGTGGGGTTCCTGCGCGCGGCCTGCGCTCGCCTCGACTACCCGTGGCCCGCTCCGCAGGTGCTCGACACCGTCGCGCTCGCGCGGAAGGCGCTGCCGCGCCCGGAGGTGCGCAACCACAAGCTCGCCACCCTCGCCACCCACTTCGGGACGGACGTGCAGCCGGACCACCGCGCGCTGTCGGACGCGCGGGCCACGGTGGGTGTCCTGCACGGGCTGTTCGAGATCCTGGGGAACGCGGGCGCGACGACGCTCGAGGACGTCACGACGATCCGGACCCGGGGCTGGACGCAGCGGCGCACCAAGCTGCACCTGGCGAAGGGGCTCCCCCACGCCCCCGGCGTCTACACCTTCCTCGACGGATCGCGCCGCGTCCTCTACATCGGCTCCAGCGGCGATCTGGCCTCCCGCGTGCGGTCCTACTTCACGGAGTCCGAGCAGCGCAGGCGGATGACGGAGATGGTGACGGCGGCGCAGGAGGTGTCACCGCTCGTCTGCGCGACGGTGCTGGAGGCACGGATCCGCGAGATCCGCCTCATCGGGGAGCTGCAGCCGCCGTACAATCGCCGGTCGAAGAACCCGGACCGGAGGCACTGGCTGGTGGAGACCGGCGGGGACTTCCCGCGCCTGTCCGCGGTCCGGACGCTCACACGGGAGCGCGTGGAGGGCGGGAGGATCCTGGGGCCGTTCCGGTCCGCGGTCGCGGCCCGTCACGCGAAAGCCCTCCTGGAGACGGTCGTCCCCCTCAAGACGTGCACGCAATCACCGCGCGCGGCGCGCGCCACCCCCTGCGCGGCGGCGCAGGTGGGACGCTGCCACGGGCCCTGCGCGGGGCAGACGGAGCCGGAGGAGTACGCGCAGGGACTCGATCCGCTGCGCCGGCTGTACGACGGGGCTCCGGCGACGTTCCTCGCGGCAGCGCGGAGGCGGATCGGCGAACTCGCCTCCCAGGAGAGGTACGAGGCAGCGGGCGAAACGCGGGACGCCGTCACGACCGTGCTGTCCGCATCCGCACGCGCGCACTCCCGTGCCGCACTGCGGGCGATCGCCCAGCTGGTCGCGGCGGAGCGGCGGGAGGACGGCGGCTGGGACCTGGCCGTCGTACGGTGGGGCCGGCTGGCGGCCGCCGGCACCAGCCCGTGCGGGGCGGACCCGCGACCGGCGATCGACGCGCTGCTCCAGACCGCGGAATTCGTCGCGCCGCACGATCCGCTCGCACCGGTCACGTCGGATGAGGAGACGGACACCCTCCACGCGTGGCTGTCCGGTGGCGGAGTGCGACTCGCGGCGGCCTCGGCGCCCTGGTCCGCCCCGGTGGGCGGGGCGGAGGCGGCGCGGGTGCGCTGGGCGGAACGGACCCGACCGGTCTAGTCCTGCCGCACCGGGCGACCGCCGGCGCCGTCAGCCCTCGTGGGACAGGCGCGTGGACGCCGCGATCATCGCATCGAGCTTCGCCTCGCCGGCGCCGGAGTCCAGCGCGTCGCGCGCGACCTCCAACTGTGTCGCCAGGCGCTCGTGCAGCGAGCCCACCGCCTGCCGATCGGCTGCGACGAGCGCCGCGGCGGCGTTGAGGAGGACGATGTCGCGGACAGGACCCGTCTCGCCGGCCAGCGTGCGGCGCATGACGGAGGCGTTGAACTCCGGGTCCCCGCCGCGCAGCGCGTCCTTCGTCGTGCGGGGAAGCCCCAGTTCGCGCGCGTCGATCTCGTGCGCCTGCACGGATCCGTCGCGCACCTCCCACACGTCCGTCACAGCGGTGGTGCTGAACTCGTCGAGACCGTCCCGCGAACGGAACACCAGCGCCGTGTCGCCCCGGTCGGCCAGCACACCGGCGACCAGGGGCGCCATCGCGGGGTCCGCCACGCCGATCGCCGTCGCACGCGTCCGGGCGGGGTTGGTGAGCGGGCCCAGGATGTTGAAGGCGGACGGCACCGCGATCTGCCTGCGCACGGGTGCGATGAAGCGCATCGCGGGGTGGTAGACGTTCGCGAAGGCGAACGCCATGCCCACCTCCTCCGTGAGCCGGACGGACTGCTCGGGCTCCAGGTCGAGGGCGAGTCCCAGGACCTCGAGGACGTCGGCCGAGCCGGAGGCCGACGAGGTCGCGCGGTTCCCGTGCTTGACGAGCCGCTGGCCGGTCGCCGCGATGATGAACGACGCGGTCGAGGACACGTTGACCGTCTTCGCCCGGTCACCGCCGGTGCCCACGATGTCGACGGAGTCGCTCAGTCCCTCGAGTCCCACAGCGTGCGCGTACATCGCGCGGACGAGACCGCGGATCTCCTCGACCGTCTCGCCCTTGCCGTGGTGTGCGACGAGGAAGGCCGCCATCGTCACGTCGGGCACACCGCCCTCCATGATCTGGTCCATGGCCCAGGCGGCCGTGTCCTCGTCCATGTGCCGACCCTGCATGAGTCCCACGAGCAGATCCGGCCACGCCCGCACACCGCTCAGCACCGCCGCCTCGTCGACGGGTGCGGACGACTGGGTGCGGGCGCTCGGGGATGTGTTCACGGAGGCTCCTCGGGAGTGATCGATCATGTGTTCTGAGGACGACCGGTTCATCGTATCGGTGGCTTCACGACGCGACGCGCGCGACCCGGCGCCAGAATTTCCCATCAACCTCACAGTCTCCGATCCGCGCCACCATGCGGTTCTTGCTACGCGTTGTAGAAGAACGGGGCCGCGCAACCTGTGCGCAAGGTGAATTCCGCCTGCAAAACGGGTAATAATGGGGGCGTGTCAACCGTAGCTGCATCTCCCTCAGCGCCAGTTCGTCCCGCTGTGAACAGGCCAGACTCGACAACTGTCGGGATGATCGTCTGGCTCTCCAGCGAGCTGATGTTCTTCGCCGCGCTCTTCGCCATGTACTTCACGCTGCGCTCCGTCGTGCCCGACATGTGGGCGGTGGAGACGGCCAAGCTCGATGTCCCGTACGCGACCGTGAACACCCTCATCCTGGTGTCGTCGTCCTTCACCTGCCAGATCGGTGTCTGGAAGGCGGAGCACGACTTCAAGGCGCATCGCACGGGCAGCATCTTCAACATCAAGTCCTGGGGCATGGTCGAGTGGTTCTTCCTCACCTTCGTCCTGGGTTCCGTGTTCGTCGCAGGTCAGGTCATGGAGTACGCGACGCTGGTGTCCCACGGCATCGCGATCAACTCCAACGGCTACGGCTCGGTCTTCTACCTGACGACCGGTTTCCACGGACTGCACGTGCTGGGAGGTCTGATCGCGTTCCTCTTCGTGATCGGCCGCGCGTACGGGGCGAAGCGATTCGGTCACCGCGAGGCGACCTTCGCCACCTGCGTCTCGTACTACTGGCACTTCGTCGACATCGTGTGGGTCGCGCTGTTCCTCATCATCTACGCAGTTCAGTGACCAGCGCTCACGACCGCGACCCCTGCAGACCAGAAAAGGACACCCCGTGAAGCTACTCGCCGCACGCCGCCGGCACCCGATGGCCCTCGTCGTACTCCTGCTCGTGGGCCTGCTGCTCACCGGCGGCGCCTACTCGCTCTTCACCGGCAGCACCACCGCGTCGGCCGATGAGTACAGCGCCGCGGACGTCGAAGCGGGTCAGAAGCTCTTCGTGACGAACTGCGCCACGTGCCACGGCCTGAACGCAGAGGGCTCGGAGAACGGCCCCAGCCTCATCGGCGTCGGCGCAGCCGCCGTCGATTTCCAGGTCAGCACCGGCCGCATGCCGCTGCAGATGCATGGACCTCAGGCGCAGGTCAAGCAGGCGCAGTTCTCCGAGGAGGAGATCGCGCAGATGGCCGGCTACGTCGCCTCGCTGGGCCCCGGCCCGGCCGTCCCGGACGAGGAGTGGCTCGACACCGCCGAGGGCGACGCGGCAGCCGGTGGCGGACTGTTCCGCACCAACTGCGCGATGTGCCACAACGTCGTCGGATCCGGCGGCGCCCTGACCCGCGGCAAGTACGCGCCCAACCTGACGGAGGTCTCGGAGAAGCACCTCTACGAGGCGATGCAGACCGGTCCGCAGAACATGCCGATCTTCAACGACGCGAATCTGTCGCCGGAGGAGAAGCGGGACATCATCACCTACGTCCGCGAGGTCTCGGAGACGCCGTCCGCTGGCGGCTTCAAGCTCGGATCGCTCGGACCCGTCGCAGAGGGCCTCTTCATCTGGTTCTTCGGCCTCGCCGGGGTCGTCGGCATCACGATGTGGCTCACGGCGCGTTCCAAGTGACCATCCAGTCTTCATCCACAACGAGTACTAGACGAGGAAGCGAATGACCTCGATTCAGCACAGCGGCGGCCCGGGCGGCCAGGTCGAGGAGATGAACGGGTTCCAGAACCCGGGTCTCCCCGAGCACAAGCCGCGCATCACCGACAGCAGCCCTGCCGCAGAGCGCCTCGCTGAGCGCCAGATCGCAGCCTGGTTCATCGTCTCGATGATCGGCACCATCTGGTTCATCGTGGCCTACTTCCTGTTCCCCGTCGGGGACTCCGGAGCGCTGGTCCGCATCCACACCGCAGGCGTGGGCCTGGGCGCGACCGTCGCCCTCGCCGGCCTGGGCATCGGCATCGTCCTCTGGGCCAAGAACCTCATCCCGGACGCCGAGGTCGTCGAGGACCGCCACGACATCGCCGGGTCCGAGGAGGACCAGGCGATCGCTCTGGAGATCCTCAACCAGGCGAAGGACGAGTCGGGCATAGCCCGCCGCTCGCTCATCCGGAACACGCTCATCGCGGCCGTCGCGATCGCACCGCTGCCGGCCATCCTGGTCTTCCGCGACCTGGGTCCGCTGCCGGGCGACAAGCTGTTCACCACCCTGTGGGGTGAGGGCGTGAAGCTCTGCAAGGACATCGGCATGATCCCGGAGGAGAATCAGATCGAGCCGATCAGAGCCTCCGACGTGACGATCGGCTCCGTCTTCCACGTGATCCCGGAGAACATCCGCGATTCGGGTCACCCGCTGGACGAGAAGGCGAAGGCCGCGGTGCTGCTCATGCGCATCGACCCCAGCGAGCTCAATACGGACCCGGACCGCGAGGACTGGGGCGTCGACGGCATCGTCGCGTACTCGAAGGTCTGCACCCACGTGGGCTGCCCGGTGGCGCTCTACGAGCACCAGACGCACCACCTCCTGTGCCCGTGCCATCAGTCCACCTTCGACGTGACCAACCACTGCAAGGTGATCTTCGGGCCCGCCAAGCGGCCGCTCCCCCAGCTGCCCATCACGGTCGATTCCGAGGGCTACCTCGTGGCGCAGTCGGACTTCCGTGAGCCTGTCGGACCCACCTTCTGGGAGATCAACACTCGGGAGACGAACGCATGAGCACGGCACAGACGACATCCAAGACGGTCGCCGCGGTGGGTTCCGTCGCGCAGTGGACCGAGGACCGCACAGGTGCTTCGAAGGCGGTGCGCGAGTTCGGTCGGAAGATCTTCCCGTCGCACTGGTCCTTCATGCTGGGCGAGGTCGCGCTCTACAGCTTCATCATCCTGGTCCTGTCCGGCACGTTCCTCACGTTCTGGTTCAAGCCGGCGATGGCGGAGGTCGTGTACCAGGGCCCCTGGACCGCGCTGCACGGCGTGACGATCTCAGAGGCCTATGCCTCCACGCTGGAGATCTCGTTCGAGATCCGCGGCGGCCTCTTCATCCGTCAGATGCACCACTGGGCGGCCCTGCTGTTCATGGCCGCACTGACCATCCACGCGCTGCGCATCTTCTTCACCGGTGCGTTCCGCAAGCCGCGTGAGCTCAACTGGGTCATCGGCATCGTCCTGTCGATGGTGGGTCTGGGTGCCGGCTTCACCGGCTACTCGCTGCCCGACGACCTGCTGTCCGGCAACGGTCTGCGGATCATCGACGGCCTGCTCAAGTCGATCCCGCTCGTGGGCACGTACATCTCGTTCTTCCTCTTCGGAGGCGAGTTCCCCGGCATCCACATCGTGTCGCGCCTGTACTCGCTGCACATCATGATCCTGCCGGCCGTGCTCATCGCGCTCATCGGTGTCCACCTCATGTTCGTGGTCATCCACAAGCACACGCAGTGGCCCGGGGCCGGGCACTCGGAGAAGAACGTCGTGGGCGAGCCCGTCCTGCCCACGTTCGCCGCGAAGGGCGGAGGATTCTTCTTCCTCATCTTCGCGCTGGTGGCCTTCATCTCCGCGATCTTCACGATCAACCCGATCTGGAACTACGGCCCGTACGACCCCTCCCCCGTGTCCGCAGGTACACAGCCGGACTGGTATGTGGGCTGGGCGGACGGCATCCTCCGCATCATGCCGGGATGGATGGAGTTCTACATCTTCGGCTACCCGATCAGCCTCAACATCAACATCGCGATCATCATCATGCTGCTGTTCTGGGGCATCGCGATGGTGTGGCCGTGGATCGAGGCGTGGATGCTGGGGGACAACCGTGAGCACCACATCCTCGACCGTCCCCGCAACAACCCCACCCGCACGGGTCTGGGCGTGGCCGCAGCCGTCTGGTACGCGGTCATGTGGGCGGGCGCCTCGGGTGACCTCGTGGCGGTCTTCTTCCACATGTCGCTCAACGACATGATCTACATCTTCCGCGTCCTGTTCATCGTGGGTCCGTTCATCGCGTTCTTCCTGACGCGCCGGATCTGCCTGAGCCTCCAGCGGAAGGACCGGGAGCTGGTCCTCCACGGACACGAGACGGGTCAGATCATCCGTCTGCCGCACGGTGAGTTCCAGGAGCGCCACCAGCCGCTGACGCCGCACGAGGTGTGGGCCCTGACCGCGTTCGAGACCCCGCAGGTCCTGCCGGCGCAGCCGGGCAAGGACGGCAAGGTCTCCGGTCTGGAGAGGGTCCGCGCGCGGATGGCGAAGTACTTCTACGAGGATCGCATCCACCCCGTCACGAAGGCGGAGCTGGACGCGGCACACGAGGCCCACCACCACGACGAGGTCGCAGCCGGCGACCACGACGACCACAAGGGTCTGGAGAAGTGATCACCACCCGGTGACGTGATCGTCCGCGAGGGGCGGAGCAGCGAGAGCTGCTCCGCCCCTCGCTCCATTCACGACGAGCACCGTCCCCGTGACGGTAGAGTGGCGCCATGTCCCTCAGGTCACGCGACTCGACCCGGGAGGCTGTGATCGTGAGGCGCTCATCGAGTTCCTGACGACCAACGCGTTTCCGCACCACACCCAGTCCCAGCCCACGGTGGAGGATGTCGAGCGACACATAGCCGCGGGTGCGTACCGCGATGACGACAACGACACCTACTGGATCGAGCATCCGGCACACGGCTCCATCGGAGTCCTCCAGTACGAAGACCTGGAGGACGGAGCTCCCCTGTTCGATCTGCTGTCGACGACGTCTGAATAATGACCCCTAGCCGACGGGTGAATCTTGACCCCCGTCACATGCTAGGAGGCATGATTGCCATGGAAGACTGGGCAGAGATCCGCCGCTTGCACAACGCTGAGAACGTGCCGATCAAAGAGATCTCACGCCGTCTCGGCATCGCGCGGAACACCGTGCGCAAGGCACTGGCCGCTTCACAACCACCCCGGTACAGGCGCGCGAAGACCGGCTCCGTCGTCGACGCGTACGAACCAGAGATCCGGAAACTGCTGCGCGATTCCCCGCGGATGCCGGCGACGGTCATCGCAGAGAGGATCGGGTTCGAGAACTCGTTGACCGTGCTGAAGGATCGGCTGCGAGAGATCCGTCCGGAGTATGTCGGTGTCGATCCTGCTGACCGGCTGGTCCACGAGCCCGGGCAGGCCGCGCAGATGGACCTGTGGTTCCCCGAGCCTCGTATCCCGACAGGCATCGGCGCCGCCCTGGTGTTCCCGGTGCTAGTGATAACGCTGACGTTCTCACGGTTCCTTTCAGCGGTGATGCTGCCATCGCGACAGTCCGGGGATCTGCTATCGGGCATGTGGCAGCTACTGGCCGGTGTCGGTGGTGTGCCGAAGACGCTGGTCTGGGACCGGGAAGCCGCGATCGCGCCGAAGGGCAAACCCTTGGATCCGGTCGCTGGGTTCGCTGGCTCCCTGGCGACGGCAATGGTGATCGCCCCACCACGGGATCCGGAGTTCAAAGGCATGACCGAGCGGAACAACGGCTACCTGGAGACCTCGTTCCTGCCGGGCCGTAATTTCTCATCACCGGCAGATTTCAACACGCAGTTGGGGCAGTGGATCACCGGTACCGCGAATCAGCGGACTGTGCGGTCCCTGGGCCGGCGCCCGTGCGAGGCGTTCGATGACGACCTCACGGCGATGACGCCTTTGCCGCCGCATGCCCCGGTGACCGGGATCCGGGCCCGGGTGCGCCTGCCGCGGGACTACTACGTGCGCATCTGTGGCAACGACTATTCCGTCGATCCTCGTGTCATCGGCAGGCTCGTCGATGTGGAGGCGTCCCCGACCATGGTGCGCGTGCTGTGCGAGGGAACGGTCGTCGCGTCGCATTCGCGCTGCTGGGACAGGCATCAGACGATCACGGATCCCGTGCATGTCGAGATCGCCAGGTCGTTGCGGGCGCAGTACTCCCGGCGAGCATTGCGCCCGGTGGGGCTGCCGCGCGGGGTCGAGGTCGCGACGCGGTCACTGAGTGACTACGACAGCGTCTTCGGAGTGGACTTCACCGCCGGGGACCGTGAGGAGACTGTCGCATGAGCACGAATGCCACGCGGATCGAGTCGACGATCGGGCATCTGGTCAAGGCGTTGAAGACTCCCACGATCGGGAGGGTGTACGCAGATCTGGCCACGACCGCCAGGACGGAGGGATGGTCGCACGAGGAGTACCTCGCGGCGGTGCTGGATCGGCAGGTCACTGACAGAGAAGCCAACGGGACAGCCCTGCGGGTGGCAGGAGCCCATTTCCCCGGGGTGAAGACATTGGAAGACTTCAACACTGACTACCAGCCCGGGATCCGTCGTGATGTGCTTGCGCACCTGGCTGGGTGCAGCTTCATCGCGAAAGCGGAGAACGTGATCCTGCTGGGCCCACCAGGGGTCGGGAAGACGCACGTCGCGATCGGGCTGGGTATGAAGGCGTGTCATGCCGGCTACCCCGTCGCGTTCGATACCGCGTCGGGGTGGGCGAGTCGGCTGGCCGCGGCGCATGACAGCCGGACAGGGATCGAGAAGGAGCTGAAGCGGTTGCGGAGGTATCGGCTGCTGATCATCGACGAGCTTGGGTATCTGCCGTTCGATACGCAGACCGCGAATCTGTTCTTCCAGCTGGTCGCGGCCCGCTACGAGCAGGGGTCGATCCTGATCACGTCGAACCTGTCGTTCGGGCGGTGGGGCGAGGTGTTCGGAGATGACACCGTCGCGTCAGCGATGATCGATCGTCTGGTCCATCATGCCGAGGTGTTGCCGATGGATGGCGAGTCCTACCGGACGCGGACCCGCCGCGAGATGTTGTCCGAATCTGAAACTGACGACCCTGAGGGGTCAATTTTCAACCGTCGGTAGGGGGTCAGTTTTCAGCCGCCGTTGACAGCGCTGGTCGTCGACGTCGGTGAGACCCTCGTCGATGAGTGCCGCTCCTGGGCGGCGGTGGCAGTCGCAGGACCGCGGCCTCCACATCGGCATCGTGGAGAACCAGCCGGAGGAAGCGGTGGACGAGCCGGCAACGCTCGCATTCGAGTGCGACATCATCGCGTCGTCCAGCGGATCGAAGGTCGAGAAGCCCTCGCCGTTCTTCGTCGAGCGGGTCATCGAACCGGCCGCGGACCTGCGCCTCCGATCGCTCGCACAGCTCCGGAGTCTCCTGGACAACCCGCCGCGCATCCGCCCTCCGCACCCCCCCGGGCACGCACGACGACGGGCGGGGCGGAGGATCGCTCCTCCGCCCCGCCCGTCGGCTGCGCTGCGCGTCCGCTCTATCGGACCGGTGTCAGCGTCTCAGTGCGCGTGGACGCCCCGGTCGTGCTCGTACACGAGACCGATGAGGCCCACGAGGACGATGACGCCGCCGAACGGGAAGATCCACCAGCCCACAGCGACCGCCAGGAAGCAGATCGCGCCGCCCGCGGCCAGGACGATCGGCCACCAGCTCCACGGCGTGTAGAAGCCGTACTCGTAGTACTCGTCCTCGATCTCGCCGTCCACGTCGTCCATGGGCAACTGGGGGTGCTTCTTCTCCCAGGTCCACAGGTAGAGGCCGATCATGAGGGTCATGCCGCCCACCAGGAGGATGGCGGGAAAGCCCACCCACTCCTGGAAGTCCGTCACGAAGCCGTAGATGATCGCGACCGGGACGAAGAAGAAGAACCCGAGGGTGAAGATCCAACCGGACGTCCTCACTTGGCGACCTCCTTGGCCTGGTGCGAGCCGTGGCCGGCCGCGGCCAGCTCCAGCAGCTCGGGGTGGTTCGCCTCGAACGCGGGGCGCTCGGAGCGGATGCGCGGGAGGCTCGTGAAGTTGTGGCGCGGCGGCGGGCAGGACGTGGCCCACTCGAGCGATGCGCCGTAGCCCCACGGGTCGTTGACCGTCACCTTGGGCGCCTTGCGGGCCGTGACCCACACGTTCCAGAAGAACGGCACCAGCGACAGGCCCAGGATCAGCGAGCCCACGGTGGACACCTGGTTGAGGAACGTCCAGCCGTCCTGCGGCAGGTAGTCCGCGTAGCGGCGCGGCATGCCCTCGGCACCCAGCCAGTGCTGCACGAGGAACGTGCCGTGGAAGCCGATGAACAGCAGCCAGAAGTGGATCTTGCCCAGCGTCTCGTCCAGCATCTTGCCGGTCCACTTGGGCCACCAGAAGTAGAAGCCGGCGAACATGGCGAACACGACCGTGCCGAAGACCACGTAGTGGAAGTGGGCGACGACGAAGTAGGAGTCAGAGACCTGCTGGTCCAGTGCCGGCGAGGCCAGGAGGACGCCCGTCAGACCGCCGAACACGAACGTGACGAGGAAGCCCAGCGACCAGAGCATCGGTGTCTCGAAGGTCAACGACCCTCTCCACATCGTGCCGATCCAGTTGTAGATCTTCACACCTGTGGGCACCGCGATGAGCATGGTCATGAACGCGAAGAACGGGAGCATGACCGCACCGGTCACGTACATGTGGTGCGCCCACACGGTGACGGACAGGGCGGCGATCGCGATCGTCGCGTACACGAGGCCGACGTAGCCGAAGATCGGCTTGCGGCTGAAGACCGGGAAGATCTCCGACACGATGCCGAAGAACGGCAGCGCGATCACATACACCTCTGGGTGTCCGAAGAACCAGAACAGGTGCTGGAACAGGATCGGTCCGCCGTTCTCCGGACTGAAGGTGTGCGCTCCCAGGATCCGGTCCGCGGCGACGCCCAGCAGGGCGGCCGCCAGCGGCGGGAACGCCATCATGACGAGCACAGCGGTGATGAGCACGTTCCACGTGAAGATCGGCATGCGGAACATCGTCATGCCCGGCGCACGCAGCGTCAGGATCGTCGCGATGAAGTTGACCGAGCCGAGGATCGTGCCGAAGCCCTGGAAGGCCAGGCCCATGACCCAGAGGTTACCGCCCACGCCGGGGGTGAACGTCGAGTTCGACAGCGGCGCGTACGCCGTCCAGCCGAACGAGGCCGCGCCCTGCGGGGTGAGGAAGCCCGCCAGCGCGATGAGCGATCCGAAGCTGAACAGCCAGAACGCGAAGGAGTTCAATCGCGGGAAGGCGACGTCCGGGGCGCCGATCTGCAGCGGCATGAGCACGTTCGCGAAGCCCGCGAACAGTGGCGTGGCGAACATCAGCAGCATCACCGTGCCGTGCATGGTGAACAGCTGGTTGTACTGCTCCTTCGTCTCGAGGACCTGCATCCCCGGCTCCCACAGCTCGAGGCGGATGATAAGAGCCATCACGCCGCCGAGGCAGAAGAAGATGAACGAGGTGATCAGGTACATGTACCCGATCGTCTTGTGGTCGGTGGAGGTGATCCAGTTGACGAAGATCCGACCCTTACTGGTCGCCACTGGTTCGGCGGGAGCCCCGGCGATGCCGGTGGGACGCGATGCAGTCGCAGTCATCAGTGCTCAGCCCCTTCCTGCTCATAAGGGTTCTGGTACCAGTCGGTGCGGTTGTACTCCTCGCCGAGCTGTCCCTCGTTGCCCTGCTCGCGCAGGGATTCGATGTACGCATCGTACTCCTCGGGGGAGACGACGCTGACGTTGAAGATCATCTCCGAGTGGAACTCACCGCAGAGTTCGGCGCACTTGCCGAGGTAGTCACCCTCCTTGAGGGCCTGCAGGTGGATGCTGGACGAGCGCCCCGGGATCATGTCGCGCTTCTCGAGGAAGGCGGGGATCCAGAACGAATGGATCACGTCGCGCGACTCGAGCTTGAGCTCGAGGTCCGTGTTGGACGGGAGGTACAGCGTGGGCGCCTCGATGCCCGGCTGCTCCGTGCCGTCGAGGTTCGCCTGGACGCCCGCGTAGTAGACGTCCTCGGTCACGTAGTTGAAGTCCCACGCCCACTGCTTGCCGTAGATCTCGATGACCTGCTCGGCCGGCGTGTCGTCATCGATCGTGACGTTGGTCGTCTTCACGTTCTCGAAGAAGAACGCCATGACCAGGATGATCGGGACGACCGTGTAGAGGATCTCCACGGGCATGTTGTAGCGCATCTGGACCGGCAGTCCGCGATCGGACTTCCGGCGGCGGTAGGCGACGAGGCACCAGAGGATCAGTCCCCAGGTGAGCGCGCCCACGGCCAGGGCGGCGATCCAGCCGCCGTTCCACAGTGCGATGTAGTGATCGGTGTGGGACGTCGCGCCCTTCGAGTCCTCGTGGAGGAAGCCGACCTCCCACTGTTCCCTCGTGCATCCGGCGAGCAGTGTCGTTGCCGCCGCTGCGCCGATCACACCGAGCCGCTTGGCCCAGGACGTGCGCGTCCCCGGTGCGGGCTGATTCGGAGAATCCACGTGCAGCCTTTCGAACCTCTGACGGCACTCCGCGTCCGTGCTCCCGTCGTCGGATCGGTGCTCAGCGGTGCCGAGCAGACGAGCGACGGGCAGGACTCCGGGGCAGGAGAGCCGTACTCTGACTTTGTCCCCCACAGCCTACCGCTACACGCCGTAGAAATTCACGTTGGCAGTGCCTCACCTGTAAAAAAGCTCAGAGCCGTCACGCGCTTCCGCCTGCCTGAGCCGGACGAGGTAGTCGAGGCCGGACAGTTCCGACACGCCGAGCGATTCCAGATGTGGCGTCGACCACTGCACGTCGACGGTCCAGTCCTCGCCGCAGCGCTCCGTCAGCATCTCCGCCAGGCGCACGACCGCGACCTTCGACGCGTCCGTGCCGCGGTGGAACATCGACTCGCCGATGAAGAGATGTCCCAGGTCGATGCCGAACAGGCCCCCGGCCAGTCCCCCGTCCGCATCCCACACCTCGATCGACCGGGCCCAGCCGGCCGCGTGGAGACGCAGGTACACCTGTCTCATCCGCGAGGAGATCCACGCCCCCTCGCGATCCGGGTCCGCGCACCCGTCGACGACCCCCGCGAAGTCGCGGTCGATGCTGTGCGCGTACCGCCGCAGGGAACGGCGCAGACTCCGGCTGATCCGCAGACGCCCGGGCAGCAGCACGCCCCGGAGCGCGGGCGCCCACCATCCGATCGGCGCCCCTCCCCCGTCCCCCAGACCCATCGGGAAGAAGCCGGCCCGATAGGCGGAGAGGATCGTCTCGAGGCCGCCCTCGCCCACGTCCAGATCCGCGGACACCGCGCGGAGGTCCTCGTCCATCACGTCGACGACCCGCCGCGGCGCGCGGCCTCGATGGACCCGGGCCGTGAATGCGCGGCGGGGCCCGGCGGCTGCACCGCCGGGCCCCGTCCTGCTCCGCTCCTCATCAGTGGAACGAATCACCGCATGCGCACGATCCCGCCGCATTGGGGTTGTCGATCGTGAAGCCCTGCTTCTCGATCGTGTCGGAGAAGTCGATCGTCGAACCGCCTAGGTAGGGCACGCTCATCTTGTCGACGATCACCTCGACGCCGTCGAAGTCGCGCACGGCGTCGCCGTCGAGCGTCCGCTCGTCGAAGTAGAGCTGGTAGATGAGTCCGGAGCAGCCGCCGGGCTGCACGGCCACGCGGAGGCGGAGATCATCGCGGCCCTCCTGCTGGAGGAGACTGCGCACCTTGCCCGCAGCGGCGTCGGAGAGCTCGACTCCATGGGTGGGAACGGTGGTCTCGTCGGTGACGGTCATCGGATCTCCTTCGCACGATTCGGTGGGACGTCGCAGATCGCATTGTCGATCGCCGGGTCCATCAAGGCTACACCCGCAACGACTCGCCGCGGCGCCCTATTCCCGCGCCCCGCGGCCCAGCTCCTCGAGCAGCAGCGCCTCCGACACGATCGCGGACCGGAAGTCCGGCACGTGGAGCGACTCGTTCGCGCTGTGGGCCCGTGCGTCCGGATCCTCGACGCCCGTCACGAGGATCGAGGCGGACGGGAACTCCTCCAGCAGATCCGCGATGAACGGGATCGAACCGCCCAGTCCCACCTGGACGGCGCCCTGTCCGAAGCCGGCCGTGAGCGCCTCCATCGCCGTGTCGACGACGGGATCGGACACGTCCGCCCGCCACGGGCTGCCGCCCTCCTCCGCCCCGAAGTCGACGCGCGCCCCGAACGGTGCGTGCGCCCGCAGGTGCGCCCGGACCGCCTCGAGCGCCTCCGCGGGCGTCTGCCCCGGTGCGACCCGGATGCTCAGCTTCGCGCGCACGGACTGCTGCAGGGTGTTCGACGACACATCGACCCGCGGGAGGTCCAGCCCGATGACCGTGATCGACGGCTGCGACCAGATGCGCGAGGACAGTGAGCCGCGCCCGATGAGGGAGACCCCGTCCAGCACCCCGGAGTCCGCCCGCAGCACGGCCTCGTCGTACTCGACGTCCGCCGCCTCCTCCCCGCGCAGACCGTCGACCGCGACGGATCCGTCGTCCGCGTGCAGGGACGCGAGCAGCCGGGTCATCGCGAGCGCCGCGTCCGGCACCGCTCCCCCGTACATCCCCGAATGCACCGCGTGGTCGAGGGTCGCCACCGTGAACTCGAGCGAGGCCATCCCGCGCAGACTGGTCGTGAGCGCCGGCGTGCCCACCTTCCAGTTGCCGGAGTCCGCGACGACGATGACGTCCCCGGCGAGCTTCTCGCGGTGCTCCCGGAGGAAGTTCCCGAACGACGGCGACCCCGCCTCCTCCTCGCCCTCGACGAACAGGACGACACCCACGCCGAGGTCGTCGCCCAGCAGGCGCATCGCCGTCAGGTGGACGAGGATGCCGGCCTTGTCATCGGCCGCTCCGCGACCGAAGATCCGGTCGCCGCGGACCGTCGCCTCGAACGGCGGGGTGTCCCACAGCGCGGTGTCGCCCACGGGTTGCACGTCGTGGTGCGCGTAGAGCACCACGGTGGGGGCGCCGGCCGGGGCCGGGCGGCGGGCCACGACGGCGGGGGCGCCCGGCTCGCCGCCGGGAGTGGGCGCCCGGAGGATCTCGACCTCGTCGAAGCCGGCCGTGCGGGCCAGGCCTGCCACGGCCTCGGCGGAGGCGTCGACGTGGGCCGGATCGAACGACGGCCAGGCGATCGACGGGATCCTCACCAGCGCCGTCAGGTCTGTGATGACCTCCTCCATGAGCGGCTCGAGCGCTGCGTGGAACCGGGCTGCGCGGTCGGGGAGCGGAAGCGTGTGCGGTGCGACATTCATGATCCGATACTATTCAATGCGTGTTCGGACGGAAGAGTGACTCGGCAGGCGCTGACAGGGATCAGCAGACGGACGCGACCCCGGAAGCGGAGAACGGCAGCACCGACGGTGTCGTCGGCGGGTCCCATCCGGCCGAGCAGAAGAAGAACCGGCCCACGCCCAAGCGCAGCCAGCAGCAGGCCCGCAACCAGCGCCCGCTGGTGGGGGCGGACCGCAAGGCAGCCGACAAGCGCGCTCGCGACGACATGCGTCGCCGCCGCGACGAGGCGCGCGTGGGCGTCATGCACGGCGACGAGCGCTTCCTGGGACCCCGCGACGCGGGACCGCAGCGCCGCTACGTCCGCGATTACGTGGACGCCCGCTTCTCGATCGGCGAGCTCTTCATCCCGATCGCCCTCGTCGTCCTCCTCGCCGGCATGTTCAACCAGGCCTGGGCGGTCGCGGCGAACTTCATCGTCTACGGCCTCATCGTGCTCATCATCCTCGACAGCATCCTCCTGTGCGTCCTGCTGCGCGGACGCCTCAAGCTGAAGTTCGGCGAGGGGTCGATCCAGAAGGGCACGAACTTCTACGCGATCATGCGATCGGTGCAGATCCGCCGCCTGCGCGTGCCCAAGCCGGTCGTCCGGCGCCGCGAGTACCCGGCCTGATCCGCCCCGCCGCGTCAGCGGCGGCTCCCCCGCACCAGTGCGCCCGGCCAGAACGGCCCGCCGTAGATGAGGCCCGAATACGCCTGCACGAGGTCGGCGCCCGCGCCCAGTCGCGCGGACACGTCGCGGGAATCGCCCACGCCGCCGGCGGACACGAGCGCCATCGCACGTCCCGGGTGCTGTGCGTCCAGGTGCCTGCGGACCAGCCGCAGCACCTCCATCGACCGCTCCGCCAGCGGTCTGCCGGAGATCCCGCCCGCCTCCGCCTGCGCGAACGCCCGATCCGCACCCGTGAGGACGCTCCGGTCGACGAGCGTGTTCGTGAGCACCAGTCCGTCGACGTCCTCCGCGACCGCCAGGTCGACGGCCTCGCGCACATCCGCATCCGCCAGGTCCGGCGCCAGCTTCACCAGCAGGGGCACGTGCCCCAGCGTCGACCGCGGGGTCTCGACGACCTCGGCGGCGGTGTCGCGCACCGCGGCGATAATCGGCCGCAGGGAGTCGACGGCCTGCAGATCGCGCAGGCCCGGCGTGTTGGGGGACGACACGTTGATGACGAGGTAGTCCGCCAACGGGGCGAGCGTCCGTGTCGACAGGGCGTAGTCCGCGGCCGCGTCCGCCGCCTCGACGACCTTCGTCTTGCCGATGTTGATGCCGATGACGGGGCGCAGGGCCTCCGGCAGGAGGTCGACGGCGCGGCGCTGGTCGTCGACGGCGAACGACGCCGCCCTCGAGCCCGCGTTGTTGAAGCCCATCCGGTTGAGGATCGCCTCGTGCTCCAGGAGGCGGAACAGGCGGGGGCACTCGTTGCCGGGCTGCGCGTGCCCCGTCACAGTGCCCACCTCGATGTGGCCGAAGCCCAGGCGCGACAGGGCGCGGATGCCGTGCCCCTCCTTGTCGAAGCCCGCGGCCAGGCCCACGCGGTTGCGGAACGGCAGCCCCAGCACCTGCGCGGGGGCGTGGGTCCCGGCGGAGAGCACCGCACCGACCGCGTCCCGCACCCCCGGCACCGCGTCGAGCGCCCGCAGGGCCGCGAAGCTGAGACGGTGGGCGCGCTCCGCATCCATGCGGACCAGGAGCGAGCGGTACAGGAGTGCGTATGCGAGATCGTCCACGCGGTCACTCTAGCGGCCCGCGGGCGGCCCGTACTCCAGCCCGCACGCGGGCGGCACTAGGCTGGCAAGGACTACGCAGACCGACGGAAGGACCCTCGATGGCCACCCCCAGCACAGCACTGCCGACGATCTCACGCGCGTCCGGCGATCCCGCGACCGCGACCGCGGACGTCCTCGTCGTCGCATTCCACTCCGGTGAGGACGGCGCCGTCCCCGCCGCGCAGGGGCTGGCGAAGAAGCCCGCCTCCGCGCTGGCCGCCGCTGCCGCCGCGGTGGGCCACACCGGCAAGGCCGGCGCCGTCGCCCGGATCCCCGCCCCCACCGCTGTGCGCGCGGGCTCCGTCGTCCTCGCAGGACTGGGAGCGCCGTCGACGGACGAGGACCCCGCGGCGGCGCTCGAGTCCCTGCGCCGGGCGGCCGGCACCGCGCTGCGCGGGCTGAGCGACGTCGAGTCCGTCGCCCTCGCCTTCCCCGTCACGGACGCGGCGACCGCCGAGGCCGTGGCCACCGGTGCGCTGCTGGGCTCCTACCGCTACACCGCCTACCTCTCCGACGGCGGCTCCTCGACCCCGGTCCGGTCGCTGGCCGTCATCGCCCCCAGTGCCGCGCAGTCGGGCCTCGACCGCGCCGCGACCGTGGCCCGCGCCGCCGCGGACGCCCGTGACCTCGTGAACCAGCCGCCGCTGGACCTCTACCCGGAGTCCTTCGCGCAGGCCGTCGTCGACCAGGCCGCCGGCTCGGAGCTCAAGAAGGCGAAGGTGCGCGTCGAGGTCCTCGACGAGGACACGCTGCGCTCGCGCGGCTTCGGCGGACTCATCGGTGTGGGCGGCGGCTCCCCCCGCGGCCCGCGCCTCGTCAAGGTGTCGTACGCTCCCAAGAAGGCGTCGACCCACCTGGCGCTCGTGGGCAAGGGCATCACGTTCGACTCTGGCGGCATCTCGCTCAAGCCCGCCGCGAAGATGGAGGAGATGAAGTCCGACATGGCCGGTGCCGCGGCCGCCGCGCAGGCGCTCTTCGCGATCGCGCGCCTGGGCCTGCCCGTGCGCGTGACGGCGTGGCTGGCGCTCGCGGAGAACATGCCGTCCGGCTCCGCGCAGCGTCCGGCCGACGTCCTGCGCATCTACGGCGGGAAGACCGTCGAGGTGACGAACACGGACGCTGAGGGCCGCCTGGTCCTGGCCGACGCGCTCGTCGCGGCGCAGGAGGAGTCTCCGGATCTCGTCGTCGACATCGCGACGCTCACGGGTGCGCAGATCGTCGCGCTGGGCGCGCGCACCTCCGGCGTCATGGGCACGGACGCGGCCCGCAACCGCCTCGTCCTGGCGGCGGAGGCCTCCGGCGAGCCGTTCTGGCCCATGCCGATCCCGGAGGAGATGCTCAAGTCCTTCGACTCCACGACCGCGGACCTCACGAACTCCGGCGGACGTGCCGGCGGCATGCTCGCCGCGGCCGCGTTCCTCCGCGAGTTCGTGGCCGACGGGGTCGAGTGGGCCCACCTCGACATCGCCGGCCCCTCGTACAACGCGGAGGCCCCGCACGGGTACACCGTCAAGGGCGGCACCGGGGTTCCCGTCCGGACGCTCGTCGAGCTCGCGGACCAGCTGGCCGGGGCCTGATCCCGGTCGCGGTGAGGGGGGCCACGTGACCCCCCTCACCGCGAATCCGCCCGGAATAGGGGCGCCAGAACCCCCGTTGAATGGAATGATTGAATGCGACGCCGCTGTGCGGCACACGCAGAAGCCGGAACTAAGAGGAGTGCTCCGTGACCGAATCGTCAGAGAACTACGATCTTGTGATCCTCGGAGGCGGCACGGCCGGTTATGCCGCCGCCTTCCGCGGTGCGACGCTGGGCATGCGCGTCGCCCTCATCGAGCGGGACAAGGTGGGCGGCACCTGCCTGCACCGCGGCTGCATCCCCACGAAGGCGCTCCTCCACGCGGCCGAGGTCGCGGACACCACGAAGGCCGCCGGTGACTTCGGCATCCGCGCCGAGTTCCAGGGGATCGACATCGAGGCCGTCCTCGCCTACAAGGACGACATCATCGCGAAGAACCACAAGGGGCTCCAGGGCCTCGTGAAGGTGCGCGGCATCGACTACATCTCCGGTGAGGGCCGCCTGGTCTCGCAGGACACGATCGAGGTGTCCAACGACGAGGGCGGCGTCTCGGTCACGGGCAAGCACATCATCCTCGCGACGGGCTCGGAGCCCAAGACGATCGGCATCGACATCACCGGCCGCGTCCTCACCTCCACGGAGGCACTGCAGCTGGCGGACGTGCCGGAGTCCGCGATCGTCCTGGGCGGCGGCGTCATCGGCGTCGAGTTCGCCAGCGTGTGGGCCTCCTTCGGCGCGAAGGTCACGATCGTCGAGGGCCTGCCCCGCCTGGTCGCGAACGAGGACGAGGCGATCTCGAAGAACCTCGAGCGCGCGTTCAAGAAGCGCAAGATCGGCGTCAAGACCGGCAAGATGTTCAAGTCCGTCACGCAGGACGACGACCAGGTGCACGTCGAGCTGGAGGACGGCACCGTCCTCGACGCGGACTACCTGCTGGTCGCGGTGGGCCGCGGCCCCGTCACCCAGGGCTTCGGCTACGAGGAGCAGGGACTCACCCTGGACCGCGGCTTCGTCATCGTCGACGAGCGCCAGCACACGGGCGTGGGGAACATCTACGCGATCGGCGACATCACCCCGGGCCTGCAGCTGGCACACCGCTCGTTCGCCCACGGCATCTTCGTGGCGGAGGAGATCGCGGGTCTCAACCCCGCTCCCCTCGTGGAGTCCGGTGTCCCCCGCGTCACCTACTGCGAGCCGGAGATCTTCTCCGTGGGCGTCACGGAGAAGCAGGCGGCGGAGGCGCATGGCGCGGACGCGATCGAGTCGCTCGACTACAACCTGGCCGGCAACGGCAAGACGGGGATCCTCCACTCGGCGGGCATCATCAAGGTGATCCGCGAGAAGGACGGCCCCGTGCTGGGCATCCACGGGATCGGCGCGCGCCTGAGCGAGCAGGCCGGCGAGGCGCAGCTCATCATCAACTGGGAGGCCTTCCCGGAGGAGGTCGCGCAGCTCGTCCACGCGCACCCCACCCAGAACGAGGCGATCGGCGAGGCCTTCCTGGCGCTCACCGGCAAGCCGCTCCACGCGCACAACTGAGTCCCGAAGGAGACGAAGAACATGTCCAACACAGTGAACATGCCCGCTCTGGGCGAATCGGTCACCGAGGGCACCGTCACCCGGTGGCTCAAGGAGGTCGGCGAGACGGTCGAGGTCGACGAGCCGCTGCTCGAGGTCTCGACCGACAAGGTCGACACGGAGATCCCGTCCCCGTACGCGGGTGTCGTGGAGAAGATCCTCGCGGAGGAGGACGACGACGTCGAGGTGGGCGGCCCGTTGGCCGTCATCGGCTCCGGCGACGGTGACAGCGACGACGACGCCGAGGCCCCCGAGGCCGAGGACGAGGCACCCGCCGAGGAGCCCGAGCCCGAGGCCGAGGACGAGGCCGAGCCCGAGGCCGAGGACGAGGAGGAGCCCCAGGACGCCGCACCGGCCGCGGCATCCGCGTCGTCCGCGTCCCAGGACGCGACCGAGGTCACGATGCCCGCGCTGGGCGAATCGGTCACCGAGGGCACCGTCACCCGGTGGCTCAAGGAGGTCGGCGAGACGGTTGAGGTCGACGAGCCGCTGCTCGAGGTCTCGACCGACAAGGTCGACACCGAGGTCCCCTCCCCCGTCGCCGGCACCGTCCTCGAGCTGTTCGCGGAGGAGGACGACGACGTCGAGGTGGGCGGCAAGCTGGCCCTCATCGGCTCGTCCGACGCAGCCGACCAGTCCCAGTCCGCCCCGGCGGACGACGCACCCGCGGCCCAGGATGACGCTGAGCCCGAGCAGGACGCTGAGCCCGAGCAGGACGCTGAGCCCGAGCAGGCCGAAGAGCCCGAGGCCGCGGCTGAGCCGGAGCCCGAGGTCCAGGAGGAGGCGCCTGCCGCGGCACCGCAGCAGGAGTCCGCCCCGGCCGCGGCGGCTCAGAAGTCCGAGCCCGCGTCCGGCCAGAACATCGCCGCGAGCGTCGCGGGGGACAACGCCGCCTACGTGACGCCGCTGGTGCGCAAGCTCGCCAAGCAGAAGAGCGTCGACCTGTCGACGCTGTCCGGCACCGGCGTGGGCGGACGCATCCGCAAGCAGGATGTGCTCAACGCCGCGACGTCCCCGGCCCCGGTCAGCGGCAGCGGTGCGACAGGCGGTGCTGCGAAGCCCCGCGTCGTCGAGCTGTCGGAGGAGGCGAAGAAGCTGCGCGGCTCCACGCAGAAGGCCTCGCGGATCCGTCAGACGATCGCGAAGCGCATGCGCGAGTCGCTGCAGAACACCTCGCAGCTGACGCAGGTCACGGAGGTCGACGTCTCGCCGGTCGCCAGCCTGCGGAAGGCGACGAAGGACGCCTTCCAGCAGAAGCACGGCGTGAAGCTCACATTCCTGCCGTTCTTCATCAAGGCGGTCATCGAGGCGCTGCAGATCCACCCGGAGATGAATGCGCAGCTGTCCGAGGACGGCAAGCAGATCGAGTACTTCGATCACGAGCACATCGGCATCGCGGTCGACACGCCGCGCGGTCTGCTCGTCCCGGTCATCAAGGACGCCGGCTCGCTGTCGATCGCAGGCCTCTCGAAGGCGATCGACGATCTGGCGCAGCGCACGCGGAACAACCAGATCAAGCCGGACGAGCTGTCGGGCGGGACGTTCTCCGTCACGAACATCGGCAGCTTCGGCGCGATCATGGACACGCCGATCATCAACTACCCGCAGTCCGGGATCCTGGGCGTGGGGACGATCGTCCGTCGTCCGATGGTGGTGCCGACCGCGGACGGCGGCGAGTCCGTCGCGATCCGCGACATGGTCCACCTGCCGCTCACGTACAACCACGAGCTAGTGGACGGTGCGGATGCGGGTCGATTCCTCAAGACGATCCGGGAGCGTCTGCAGGAGGGCGACTTCGAGGGCGACCTGGAGCTCTGAGCCGGTCCGGCGATGCGAGTCGCCGGACGAAGCGCCCGCGCACGGGGCGGTGGATCCACGGATCCGCCGCCCCGTGCGCATTCACCCGGTCGCGCGCTCGACGCTGTGGACGAGCCAGCGGCCGTCGGACCTCTCCAGCACGAAGACGACGGGGGTTCCCGGTCCTCCGTCCGTCGCCATCCTCGCTTCGACCACCGCTCGGGCTCCTTCCGCGGCGCCGGTGCCCTCCTCAGCGCCCTCCTCCCGGACCATCCGGTGCGCGTCCCGCACCTCGAGCGTTCGGGCGCTTCCGCAGTCCCCGCCACAGGCGTCGAGCGGGAGTGCGGCATCCGCGGCGGCCGCCGGTGAGCCGGGCACGGTGAGGCCGCGCAGTGCTGCGCGATCGGCCTCCGCGATGGCGTCGGCGCGCTCCCGGCTCAGCTCCACGACCGCCGCGACCGGGTCCTCGTGCCCCACCCCCGACTGCTCGGTCCCCGGTGCTTCCGGATGCTGTGCCTCCGCGTGCTGCTCCTCCGCGTGCGGAGCCTGCCGGCCCTCCGCACGTGTGTCCCGCGCGTCCGCACCTCCCACGCCCTGGACCAGGAGGACGATTCCCGCGCACACGCCCAGCCCGGACAGTGCGAGCGCGCTCGTCCGACCCCACCGTGCAGGGCGGATCGGACGTTCCCGGTGCCCCCGCTGCTTCTGCCGCTCACGCTGCCTCCGCATCCGCGCGCGAGTCCTGCGGACCGGCGTTCGCGCCGCGGTCCGCTCCGCACGGCCCGGTCGCGCGGGCCCTTCCGCCTCCGGGCCGCCCCCGCCGCGCAGCTCCCGGACGAGGTCCGCGCCCAGAGTCGCAGTGGGTGCGGAGTCCTCGTCCACGCCGGGTTCCGCCGGCCGGAACCCGCGGTCCCGCTCCGGCCCCAGGGCTGCGATGCGCGCCCGCAGCGCCTCGAGATCAGGCGCTCCCTCCGCGTCCTCGAGCAGCTCCGTGACGAGTGCGGCCACGGTGACCGGGACCTCGGGCGCGGTGAGGGCCACGGGCAGACCCGTCTCCTCCCACATCCTCCCGGTGAGTGCCAGGTGCAGGATCTCGCCCAGTTCCGCACAGTCCGTCCGGGACGCCGCGTCCCGGACGCGACCGGGCAGCAGGGCAACGGCGCCGCCGGCGTCGAACGCGAACGCGCGCACGGTCACCCGCGAGGCCCGGTCTCCCGCCGGTGGCGCGGACTGCAGCAGCTCCACCACCTCGTCCAGCAGCCCCAGCGCCAGAGCGGGTGCCAGACCGCCGCGCTCCCGCAGCGCGCGGTCGACGAGTCCTCCCTCGAAGCGCGGGACCAGCAGGCCGCTGCACCCGTCGATGACCTCGACCGTCGTGGACGGGAAGAGCGCGGCTTCCTCCCCTGCGGTCGCACCGGCAGCGTCCGGGACGATGAACCACCCGACCGACTCCCCCGCCCGCACCCGGACGATCCCATCGTCGATCCGGGCTTCATCGCTCCAGCGCGCCTCCGTGTCATCCGCGTGCGCGTCCATACCCGCCTCCTGCCGTGTCGCTACGCTCTCACCGGCAGTGTGGCAGGACGACTGCGCATGATGCCAGATGATACCGGTGCTTGTGGATAACTGACGTTTGATGTGCCCATCGGAAGGATATAACAGGTGTGGCGAGGCTCACCCCGGGTCGCGCCGGCCGGGCACGACCCGAACGCTAGGCTGATCGAATGGTCTTCACCGTCGAATGCCTCGGCTTCGCCCCTGATCACGTCGACTACCAGGAGGCGTGGGATCTCCAGAGCCGCCTCCACGACGAGATCGTCCGGGACGCGCGCCCCAGTACTCTGCTCCTCCTCGAGCACGCTTCCGTCTTCACCGCCGGCAAGCGCACGGAGGATCACGAGCGGCCCGCGGACGGCACCCCCGTCATCGATGTGGACCGCGGCGGGAAGATCACGTGGCACGGTCCCGGCCAGCTGGTCGCCTACCTGCTCTACCATCTGCACGATCCCAAGGACGTGCGTCTGTTCGTCACCCAGATCGAGTCCGCACTCATCGCGCTCCTGCAGGAGTACGGGATCACCGCGCACACGATCGACGACCGCGCCGGCGTCTGGCTGCACGCGGATCAGCACGGACCCACGCGCAAGATCGCCGCGATCGGGATCCGCATCCACGACGGCGTCACGATGCACGGGCTGGCCCTCAACTGCTCGAACGCGTCCGACGGCTTCGACGCGATCGTCCCGTGCGGCATCGCGGACGCCGGCGTCACCTCGCTCACGCAGGAGCTGGGACGCACGGTGACGCCGGCGGATGTCGCCGACCGGCTCACCGCACTCCTGCAGGACCACATCACCGCCTGACCGCACGACCACCCCACCACGACACGAAGGGACGCACTGTGGCACTCGCACCAGAAGGTCGGAAGCTCCTCCGCATCGAAGCCCGCAACGCGCAGACCCCCATCGAGCAGAAGCCCGATTGGATCAAGGCGAAGGCCAAGATCGGTCCGGAGTTCACCCAGCTCAAGTCCCTGGTCCGCAGCGCCGGCCTCAACACGGTGTGCGAGGAGGCGGGCTGCCCCAACATCTTCGAGTGCTGGGAGGACCGCGAGGCGACGTTCCTCATCGGCGGTGAGCAGTGCACCCGTCGCTGCGACTTCTGCCAGATCGACACCGGCAAGCCCGCGGACTTCGATGCGGACGAGCCCCGGCGCGTCGCGGACTCCGTGCGCCAGATGGGCCTGCGGTACTCGACGGTGACGGGAGTCGCGCGCGATGACCTGGCCGACGGCGGCGCCTGGCTCTACGCGGAGACGGTGCGGAAGATCCACGAGATCGAGCACCCGGACGGGATGGGGACTGGCGTTGAGCTGCTCATCCCCGACTTCGACTCGAAGGACGATCAGCTGGCCGAGGTCTTCTCCAGCCGGCCGGAGGTGCTGGCGCACAACGTCGAGACGGTTCCGCGCATCTGCAAGCGGATCCGCCCCGGCTTCCGCTACGAACGTTCCCTGTCCGTCCTCACCAAGGCGCGCGCGGCGGGTCTCGTGACGAAGTCGAACCTCATCCTGGGCATGGGCGAGACGGACGAGGAGATCGTCGACGCGATGCGCGACCTCAAGGAGGCGGGCACCGACCTCCTCACGATCACCCAGTACATGCGCCCCTCGGAGCGCCACCACCCGATCGAGCGGTGGGTGCGCCCACAGACCTTCGTGGAGCTGCGCGACGAGGGGGAGCGCATGGGCTTCCTGGGCGTCATGTCGGGGCCGCTGGTCCGATCGTCGTACCGGGCCGGCAAGCTGTGGGCGGGTGCGATGCGCACACGCGGCCTCGAGATCCCCGCGCAGCTCGCCCACCTCGACCGCGACGAGGTCCCCGCGCGGCAGGAGGCCCAGGCGGTCGTCGACGCGTTCGGCGAGGGCGAAGAGGTACACTACTGAGTTGACCCCTCACCCCCGTCCGCACTGAAGCGAGAGCATGTCCACGAACAGCGAATCCCCCCGCAAGGGCCTCTTCGGCCGCTCGAAGGAGAAGAAGCCGAAGAAGTCGAACGGCCGGATCCAGCAGATGCGCCAGGTCTACACCATGGCGCGCAAGCACAACCCCGCCGTCCCGTGGCTCCTGGCCGCCGCGCTCGTGGGCCTGACACTCATCGGCGTCATGCTGGGACTGCTCATCAGCGGCGGAGTGCTGGGCACGATCCTCTGGGGCCTCATGGGCCTCATGGGCGGCGTGCTGCTGGCGATGTTCCTCCTGGGCCGCTTCGCGGAGACCGCCGCGTTCGACCAGATGCGCGGTCAGCCGGGCGCGATCGGCGCCGTGCTGGGCACCGCCCGCCGCGGCTGGCTCATGGAGGACACCCCCATCGCCGTCGACCCGCGCACGCGGGAGATGGTGTTCCGCACGACCGGCCGCGCCGGTGTCGTGCTCGTGGGCGAAGGTCGCAGCAGGCACAAGGTCACGAAGCTCCTGGCGAAGGAGGCGCGGCGCCACGAGAAGATCGTCAGGGGCGTCCCGGTCCACACGTTCCAGGGCGGTGAGGGTGCCGACCAGGTGCCGATGGAGAACATCACGAAGACCCTCTACAAGTTCCCCAAGAAGCTCAACAAGGCGGAGATCCTGGCGGTGCGCAACCGCCTCACCGGCATCGGGTCGATGACCTCGCGGCCGCCCATCCCCAAGGGCGTCGACCCCACCCGGATGCGCCCGGACCGCCGCGCGCTGCGCGGCCGCTGAGCCGTCCCCACCGCTGCACGAGGAGTCCCGGAGCGGACGTCCGCGAAACGATCGCGGGCGTCCGCTCCGTGCGTCCTATCGCGTCTGCACGACGACCGCGCCGCTCGCCTTGTCGTGCAGACCCCGCCCGTCCGGATCCATGATGACGACCGGGATGACGAGGCAGACGAGCACCGTGCGCAGCAGCGCGCGCAGCGCTCCCACAGGTCCGGTGGAGGCCAGGGTCCTGCGTGAGGCGACGTCGACGACGCCGATGCCCATGATCCAGTGGCCGGGAGTGCGCCCCAGCAGCCACACGCACAGCAGGTAGAGCACGAAGAAGCTCGACTGGATCGCGATGTTCATGAGGAACACGTCCGCATCGACGATGAGGTTGGCGACCGTGAGCGCGATGGCCCAGTCGATCGCGATGCCGCCTGCGCGGCGCAGGAGCGAGGCGATGGAGCCCCTCCCCGACTGCGGCAGGCCCAGGCGCTGCCCTTGCCAGACCCCGTCCGGCAGCGACGGTCCCGTCAGCCACTCCGAATCGCGCGGACCGGACCCGTTTCCCTCGGCCCCGCCCGACGTGCTCTCATCCCTCACGACCATGATCACCAGGCTAATCGATCCGGCCTGCCGGCACGGATCCGACCATGCCACTGTCAGGGGCGCTACGTCACCCTGAGTGGCGCCCGGATTCTCCATGACGTTAAGATGGGTCCAACTCGAGCGTCCTCCATCACACTGTCGGCATCCGTGCCGGCCGGGCGGATGGGGACCGGAGTGTCACAGCACATCATCGAACTCAGGAGAGTGCGAGTGTTCACCTCAGCACAGGAACTCATCGAATACGTGCGGAAGGAGGATGTCGCATTCATCGACATCCGCTTCTGCGATCTGCCGGGCGTCGTCCAGCACTTCAACCTTCCCGCAGAATCGTACGGCGAGGAGGAGATCAGTGAAGGGCTGCTGTTCGACGGCTCCTCGATCCGCGGGTTCCAGGGGATCCACGAGTCCGATATGAAGCTGCTGGCGGACGTCGAGTCCGCATACCTTGATCCCTTCCGCGAGGCGAAGACCCTCGTCATCACGCACTCGATCGTCGATCCGTTCACCGACGAGCCCTACTCCCGCGACCCCCGCCAGGTTGCGGAGAAGGCGGAGGCCTACCTCCGCAGTACGGGCATCGCGGACACGGTGAACGTGGGCGCGGAGGCGGAGTTCTACCTCTTCGACGACATCCGCTACCAGACGACCCCGGGCCACAGCTTCTACCAGATCGACTCGATCGAGGCGGCGTGGAACACGGGCGCGGAGGAGCCGGGCGGCAACCTGGGCTACAAGACGCCCATCAAGGGCGGCTACTTCCCCGTCTCGCCCCAGGACCACTTCACGGACATCCGTGATGAGATCTCGCTGACGCTCAAGGAGATCGGCTTCACGGTCGAGCGCGCCCACCACGAGGTCGGCACGGCGGGGCAGCAGGAGATCAACTACAAGTTCGACACGCTGAAGCACGCCGCGGACCAGCTGCTGGACTTCAAGTACGTCGTCAAGAACGTCGCGCTGGAGAACGGCAAGACCGCGACGTTCATGCCGAAACCCATGTACGGCGACAACGGGTCCGGAATGCACTGCCACCAGTCCCTGTGGAAGGACGGCAAGCCGCTCTTCTACGACGAGAACGGCTATGCGGGCCTGTCCGACCTGGCGCGCTGGTACATCGGCGGACTCATCGAGCACGCGGGCGCGGTGCTCGCGTTCACGAACCCCACGATCAACTCGTACCGCCGCCTGGTGAAGGGCTACGAGGCACCGGTCAACCTCGTGTACTCCGCGCGCAACCGCTCCGCCGCGATCCGGATCCCGGTCACGGGCTCCTCGCCCAAGGCCAAGCGGCTCGAGTTCCGCGTGCCGGACCCCTCGTCCAATCCCTACCTCGCGTTCTCCGCGCAGCTCATGGCGGGCCTGGACGGGATCAAGAACCGCATCGAGCCGCCGGAGCCGGTCGACAAGGACCTCTACGAGCTGCCCCCGGAGGAGCTCGAGGGAATCGCACTCGTCCCGCAGTCCCTCGAGGAGGCGCTGGACGCGCTGGAGCAGGACAACGAGTTCCTCACGGCCGGCGACGTCTTCACCGAGGACCTCATCGAGACGTGGATCCGCTACAAGCGGGAGGAGGAGATCGAGGTCGCCCGCCTGCGTCCCACTCCCACGGAGTTCGAGTTGTACTTCTCGATCTGATCCGGCCGCGCTGATCCGTCCACGGTTCACGCGATTTGCAGGGGCCCCGCGCATGGCGCGGGGCCCCTGCTCGTCCGCCCACGCGCGACACTAGACTCGGCCGCATGACGCATTTCGACGTGCTGGTCATCGGCACCGGCTCCGGCAACTCGATCCTCGACGACCGTTTCTCCCATCTGACGGTGGCGATCGCGGAGCCGCACCTGTTCGGCGGCACGTGCCTGAACGCGGGGTGCATCCCCACGAAGATGTACGTCCACGCGGCTGATGTCGCCCGCCAGGCGGCGGATTCGTCACGCCTGGGCCTCACGACCTCCTTCGACAGCGCGGACTGGCCGGCCGTCCGCGATCGGGTCTTCGCCCGCATCGATGAGATCGAAGCCGGCGGTCGCCGGTACCGCACCCACGAGCTGCCCAACACGACCGTCATCCCGGAGCACGTCCGCTTCACGGGTTCGCACACGCTCGTGACGGACAGCGGTGAGGAGATCACTGCGGACCGCATCGTCATCGCCGCGGGCGCCGCCCCCGCGCTGCCCCAGGTGCCCGGCCTCGACCCGGCTGTCGTCGACGCGCCGGGCTCGCGCATCCACACCTCCCGCACGATCATGCGCATCGACGATCTGCCGGAGTCCGTCCTCGTCGTGGGCTCCGGCTACATCGCGATGGAGTTCGCCCACATCTTCACCGGGCTGGGCGCAGCGACGACCGTCGCGGCCCGCGGTGACCGCCTGCTGGGTGCGCTGGACGACGAGGTCTCCGCGCGCTTCACGGAGGCGTTCGCGGCCGACCACGACGCCCGGTTCGGCATCGAGATCGCCCGCGTCGACTCCACAGAGGACGGCCGAGTGCGCGTCGAGTTCGCCGCGACCGGTCGCGTTGCGGACGCCGTCGTGCCCGCCCCGCTCACCGTCGACCGCCTCCTGCTGGCGATGGGGCGGACCCCCAACTCCCAGGGGATCGACGCGGCCGCCGCGGGCATCGACGTCCACCCGGACGGCCGGATCGCCGTCGATGCGCACCAGCGCGTGCTGGCCGCCGGCGTCCCCGTGCCGGGTGTCTTCGCCTTGGGAGACATCAGCTCGCCGTTCCAGCTCAAGCACGTCGCGAACCACGAGGCCACGATCGCTCAGCGCAATCTGCTCGCGGATCTGGCCGCCGGCGCCCCCGGCACAGCCCGGGAGGGGGACCTCGCGACCGTCCGCCACGATGCGGTGCCCGCCGCCGTCTTCACAGAGCCGCAGGTCGCGACCGTGGGGATGACGGAGGAGGAGGCCCGGGAGTCCGGCGCCCAGGTCGTGGTAGGCCGCCGCGACTACGCCGGCGTCGCGTACGGATGGGCGCTGGAGGACCGGACGGGGTTCGCGAAGGTCATCGCGGACCGGCGGACGCGCCGCCTGCTGGGGGCGCACATCATGGGGCCGGAGGCCTCCATGATCATCCAGCCGCTCATCCAGGCGATGACCTTCGACCAGCCCGCGGACCAGGTCGCGACCAGCCAGTACTGGATCCACCCGGCCCTGCCCGAGGTCGTCGAGAACGCCCTGCTGGACCTCGACTTCTCCTGAGGTCGGCCGCCGTTCCGCCGCACCCTGATCCGCAGGAGTCCGGGGGACGGTTCAGTCGTGGCGTCCGACCCAGGGGTCGTCGGCGTCCGCAGAGTCGTCGAAACCGAAGAAGAGGCGTTCGACGACGCGGCGGGCGCGGCGGGTGGCGGCGCCGTAGTCCTCGGCGAGGTCCCGTCCCCGCCCGGACTCGTACCCCAGCAGTCGGGCGCAGGCCTCGAGCTCGAACGGGTCCGCCGGCAGCGATTCCACGGTTCGGCCGCGCAGCAGCATCGCCGCGGAGCGCAGCCCGGACACCAGGAGCCACGCCTCCTCGAGCACCTCGCCGTCGTCGGGGTCGACGAGTCCCGCGTCGACGGCCGCATGCAGGGCGGGCAGCGTCGACGTCGTGCGCAGGCCTTCGACCGCATGTCCGTGCAGCAGCTGCACCAGTTGCACGGTCCACTCGACATCACTGAGGCCGCCGCGACCCAGTTTCAGGTGCGTGCGCCGGTCCGCGCCGCGCGGCAGCCGCTCCGCCTCCATCCGCGCCTTGAGCCTGCGCATCTGCCGGATCGACGCCTCGGGCACCTCCGTGGGACGGCGCAGCGGCTCGATGAGGGCGAGGAAGTCATCGCGCAGCGCCGCATCGCCCGCGATGGGGCGGGCACGCAGCAGCGCCTGCGCCTCCCACGGCTCCGACCACTTCGCGTAGTAGGAGCGGTAGGAGTCCAGCGACCGCACGAGGGGTCCGGAGCGTCCCTCCGGGCGCAGGTCCGAGTCGACGACGATGCCGGGGTGTGCGCCCGACTGGGAGGCGGCCTTCGTGAACGCGAGCGCCAGCTTCTTCACGTGCTTCGCGACCCTGTCCGCCCCATCCGCGCCGTCGTCCAGAGGGCGGTGGACGAACATGACGTCCGCGTCCGAGTAGTAGCCGATCTCCGCGCCGCCCAGTCGCCCCATCGCGATGACCGCGAACTCGTACGCGGGCACACCGACGGAGTCCATCTCGTCGCGCAGGGCCGTCAGCAGACCGTGGAGGTAGACATCCGCGTTGGTGCTGAGCGCCGTCCCCGTCACCCGCACATCGGCTCTCTCCAGCACGTCCGCCAGCGCGGTGCGCAGCAGCTCGCGACCGTAGAGCGCGCGCAGGGGCTTGACGGCCTCGGCGCCGTGGCGGGACACGAGCGTCTCCGCCTCGCGCAGCAGGGCTGCGGGGTCCCGGGCCTCCAGCTCGTCCGACTCGTCGATCCACGCGACGGCGGCCGGCGTGCGCTGCAGCAGACCCGTCGCGAACGCGGAGGTGGACAGGATCGTCGCGAGCGACCGGACGGTGGAGCCCGAGTCCCGCAGGAGCCCCAGATACCAGCCGGAGTCGCGCAGGCTCTCCCCCATCTGCCGGAACGCGAGCAGACCCGCATCCGGGCTCACACCCGACGACAGCCAGTCGAGCATCGCCGGCAGCACCTGCCGGTGGACGACGGCGGCCCGGCTCACCCCCGCCGACAGCGCCTGGATGTGTCCCAGCGCGGCCTTCGTATCGCGATAGCCGAATGCGGCGAGACGTTGACGGGCCTCGTCCGGACTCAGGCTCGTGACGGCACCCGCGGAGCTGGCCGCCTCGAGGATGGGGCGGTAGAAGATCTGCTCGTGGTAAACCCGCACGCGCCGGCGCACGACGCCCAGTTCCCGGTCCAGGCGCTCCATCGTCCGGTCCCCGCGCGGATAGACGGAGCGCGCCAGACGGCGTCGGCGCTCCTCGAGCTCCGGGACGACGGCCGCGCGCAGCAGGCGCGGCAGCTGGAGGCGGTGCTCGACGACCCGCAGGAACCGGTAGCACTCCTCGAGGCCGTCCGCGTCCTCGCGCGCGATGTAGCCCCGCTCCCCCAGGCGGTCCAGGGCCAGCAGGGTCTGCGGCGCACGGATCGATTCGTCCGTCTCCCCATGGACCAGTTGCAGCAGCTGCGCGGAGAACTCGACATCGCGCAGGCCGCCGCTGCCCAGTTTGATCTGCGCGTCCGCGTGCTGCGTGGGCAGCAATGCGACGACCCGGCGGCGCATCGCCCGCACGCCCTCGACGAAGCCCTCGCGGGTGCTGGCGGACCACACGTGGTGCCGCAGCGTGTCGGAAAATGTGCGGCCCAGCACGACGTCGCCGGCGATCGGACGCGCCTTCAGCAGCGCCTGGAACTCCCAGGACTCCGCGACATCCCGGTAGTACGCGTCGAACTCCTCGACCGTCCGCAGCAGGCGGCCGGACTTGCCCTCCGGCCGCAGCGCGGCGTCCAGCTCCCAGAGGGACGGCTCGCGACCGGGGGCTCCCACGACCTCCGTGATGCGGGCGACCATCGCCTCCGCGGTGTGCACGGCCTCCTCGTCCGGGACCTCGGCGCCCTCCGGTGCATCGGTCGCAGGTGCATGGACGTAGACGACGTCCACGTCGGAGACGTAGTTGAGCTCGCGCGCCCCGCACTTGCCCATCGCGATGACGGCCATGCGCACCCGGGCCTGCGGGTCCAGCTCCGCGCGCGCGATCGCGAGGGCGGCCTCGACGACGGCGCCGGCCAGATCGGACAGGACCCGACCCACCTCGTCGACCACGGCCTCGGGAGCGGGGGCGTCGAGGTCGTCCGCGGCCAGCCGCAGCACCTCGTCGCGGTAGGCACGGCGCAGGGCGTCGATGCCCTCCTCCCCCGTCACTCGGGCGACGGGAGCGGCGATCTGCCGGTCGGGGTCGGCCTCGACCGCCCGCAGGAGGGTGTCTCGCAGCGCCTCGGCGGCGGTGCCGGGCACGTCGAGGGCCAGGTGCCCCTCGCCCAGCAGCACGAGCGCGGAATCGGGGTGGCGCACAACGTGGTCCGTCAGTGCCTCCGAGACCCCGGTGATCGTGAGCAGGCGCGGCAGCAGCGCGGACCGGCGCTCCGGATCGGACAGGACGTCCAGCAGCTCGCGGGAACCCGCGGACACCGCGGCCTCGACGATCCGCAGGAGGCCCAGCGCGGACGCATCCGGGTCGACGGCCGCCTCGACCCGGGCGACGACTTCCGGCTGCTGGGCGAGATCCGTGCCCAGGTGGCCGTCGACCTCCCCCAGGAACCGGGACACGCGGCTGGCGCGGGCGCTCTGCCGCGCGGGATCGCGGCGGCCCCGCCCCGTCACGATCACAGCGAGCCGAAGAGCTGCTCGAGCTCGAAGGGCGTCACCTGATCGCGGTATCCGGACCACTCCGTGCGCTTGTTGCGCAGGAAGAAGTCGAAGACCTCCTCGCCCAGTGTCGTCGCGACCAGCTCGCTGTCCTCCATGAGCGCGATCGCGTGGTCGAGGTTGTGGGGCAGCGCGCGGATGCCCAGGGCGCGGCGCTCCGCGTCCGTGAGCGACCAGACGTCGTCCTCCGCCTCGTCCGGCAGCTCCAGCTCGTCCTCGATGCCCTTGAGACCGGCCGCCAGCATGAGCGCGTACGCCAGGTACGGGTTGGCGGCGGAGTCCATGCCGCGGTACTCGATGCGGGCGGAGGACTCCTTGCCGGACTTGTACTGCGGGACGCGCACCAGAGCGGACCGGTTGCGGTGGCCCCAGCAGATGTAGCTGGGCGCCTCGTGCCCCGTCCACAGCCGCTTGTACGAGTTGACGTGCTGGTTCGTGACCGCGCTGATCTCCGGCGCGTAGTGCAGGAGGCCCGCGATGAACCGGCGGCCCACCGCGGACAGCTGGTACTCCGCACCGGGTGCGAAGAACGCGTTCTGCTCGCCCTCGAAGAGCGAGACGTGCGTGTGCATGCCGTTGCCCGGCTCCCCCGCCAGCGGCTTGGGCATGAAGGTCGCGTGGACGCCCTGCTCGACCGCGATCTCCTTCACGAGCGCGCGGAACGTCATGACGTGGTCGGCCATCGTGAGGGCGTCCGCGTAGCGCAGGTCGATCTCGTTCTGGCCGGGACCCGCCTCGTGGTGCGAGAACTCGACGCTGATGCCCATGTCCTCCAGCGCCTGCACGGAGGAGCGCCGGAAGTCGTTCGCGGTGCCGCCGTTCACGTGGTCGAAGTAGCCAGCGGAGTCGACGGGCTCCGGCCCGTCCGGACCCACGACGCCGGACTTGAAGAGGTAGAACTCGATCTCCGGATGCACGTAGAAGGTGAAGCCCGCCTCCGCCGCCCGCGCGAGGGTCCGCTTGAGGACATGGCGGGCGTCCGCAGGCGCCGGGCCGCCGTCCGGGGCGTGGATGTCGCAGAACATCCGCGCCGTGGGCTCCGTCTCGCCCCGCCACGGCAGCAGCGAGAACGTCGACGCGTCCGGTCGCAGCACCATGTCCGCCTCGAAGACGCGCGAGAACCCCTCGACCGCGGAGCCGTCGAAGCCGATCCCCTCACCGAACGCCCCCTCGAGCTCCGCCGGCACGATCGCGACGGACTTGAGCCGCCCCAGCACGTCGGGGAACCACAGGCGGATGAAGCGGACGTCGCTGTCCTGCACCGCGGTGAGGACGCGACTCTGCTGCTTCGTGAGCGAGGCCATCGATCAGTCCTTCTTCCAGTCCGCGTCCTCGTCATCCCACTGGGCGGAGCGCGCCGCGGCCGTGTCGAGCGCCGCGCGGGCCTCGGCCTCTGTGTCGTACGGGCCCATCCGGTTCTCCCAGCTGCTCTGCCGGCCCTTCTCCACCTGCTGCGTCTTCGTGTTGTACCAGTACTTCTCGTCCTGCGGGGCGTCGGTCATGGCTGCCTCCTCGTCGCGGTCGCCGGTCGGTGCGGTCGTGCGCCCAGCCTACCGCCGTGCGACGCCGTCGCACGGGGTCCGCCGCACCCCGATTGGTGTCCCACCGGCCCCCCGGTCTACGCTCGGAGCGAAGCACGACGATGTGCCCGCCGTCGCACCCATGACCGGCGCGCAGCGGCGTGCTCACACACCTGCCCGCGGCACCCTCCACACCCCGGAGGACCACCGCATCGCCCCACCCACGATGGAGGACAGCACCCATGCGCATCGGCGTACCCACAGAGATCAAGCCCGCAGAGCGTCGTGTCGCGCTCACCCCCGCGGGCGTGTCCGACCTGACGGGCCGCGGCCACGAGGTCGTCGTCCAGGCCGGCGCCGGTCTGGGCTCGCACATCACGGACGAGGACTACACGGCCGCGGGCGCCCGGATCGAGGCGGATGCACAGGCCGTGTGGGCGCACGCGGACATGATCGTGAAGGTCAAGGAGCCGCTGCCGGAGGAGCACGGCCACCTGCGCGAGGACCTCGTCCTCTTCACCTACCTGCATCTGGCGGCGGACCAGGACCTCACGCAGGCGATCCTGGACGCCGGCACGACGGCGATCGCCTACGAGACGGTCCAGCCGGACACCGGCGGGCTGCCGCTGCTGGCCCCCATGAGCGAGATCGCCGGCCGCCTGTCCGTCCAGGAGGGCGCCCACCACCTGCTGAGCCCCGCCGGCGGACGAGGTGTGCTGCTGCCGGGCGTCCCCGGAGTCGACCGCGCGCACGTGACGGTGATCGGCGCCGGAGCCGCGGGCACCTCCGCCGCCCACGCCGCCGTGGGCATGGGCGCCACCGTCGAGATCTACGACATCAGCCTGCCCCGGCTGCGCTACCTCGACGAGATCTTCGGCGGCCGCCTGCAGACGAAGATGTCGACGCCCCTGGACATCGCCGCGTCCGTCCAGCGCTCCGACCTGGTGATCGGCTCCGTCCTCATCCCCGGCAGCCGTGCGCCCAAGCTCGTGACGGACGAGATGGTGGCGGGCATGCGCCGCGGCAGCGTGCTCGTCGACATCGCGATCGACCAGGGCGGCTGCTTCGAGGGGTCGAGGCCCACGACCCACACGGATCCCACCTTCGCGGTGCACGACACCCTCTACTACTGCGTCGCGAACATGCCCGGCGCCGCCCCGGTGACCGCCACCCGGGCGCTCACGAACGCGACCCTGCCGTACGTCGCGCGCATCGCGGACCGCGGCTGGAAGGACGCGCTGGGCGCAGACACGGCCCTGGGCCGCGGGCTCAACGCCGCTGCCGGCCGGCTCACGAACAAGCCGGTCGCCCAGGCGTTCGGGATGGAGCACATCGCCGTCGCCGAGGCCGTGGCCGGCTGATCCTCCCGGGGCCCTGATCGTCTCCGGTCACCCTCCGGTGGGCGCCCCTGCGGGGGCGCCCATCGTCGTCGTGCGGAAGTGGGCCTCGCAGACCACGCCCGCGGACGGCGCGTCCTGCCGTGCGACCGCTTCGACGATCGCGTCGTGGTCCGCGCACGCGCGGATGAAGAGCTCGTCGGAGAAGGGATCGTGGCGGAAGCCCGCGTTGATGCGCCGGTCCAGGTCCAGCACGATCTCGACGAGGTCCGCGTTGCCAGTCGCCTGCGCGATGAGGTGGTGCAGACGCGCATCCGCGGTCCGGGCGTCCGCCGCCGTCCTCGCCCGCCGGTAGACATCCGCCGCTGCGCGCATGCGCTCGAGGTCCGCAGAGCTCCTGCGCAGCGCCGCGGTCGCGGCGATCCGGTTCTGCACGATCGCGCGGGCGTCCAGGAGGTCGTGGCGCGCCCGCTGGAACTCCTCGACCCGCTCCGCGTAGGCACCCACACGATGCGGGTCGATCGCGGCGATGAAGGTGCCGCCGGTGCGTCCGCGGCGGCGGAGGACGACGCCGGCGCGCTCGAGGGTCGACAGTGCCTGGCGCACGCTGCTGCGGGAGACCGCCAGCGCCACGGCGAGGTCGCGCTCGGACGGCAGCCGGGTCCCCTCAGGCAGGGCGCCCGCGACGACGGAGGCCATGATGTGGTCGGCGATCTGGCCCGGGGTCGAGGTCGAGGAGACGACCGTCGACAGGTCTGCGACGTGCGTGTCCTCCCCCGGCTGCATCCCGCCAGGATAGCCTCCCGGGCGCGCGCCCCGGCTGGCTAGAATGGTCGCATCATGACAGCATCCTCCGCCCCGCTGGGCACCCTCACCCCCGGACGCCAGTCCCCTGTCCGCACCGTCCCCGCCTCGATCCCCCGCCCCGAGTACGTGGGCCGCGCGGAGCCCGACGAGGGAAACGGCGGCGACCACCACTCGCCGGAGGAGGTCGAGCGCATCCGCGCGGCCGGCCGGATCGCCGCAGACGCGCTCGAGGCCGTGGGCCGGATCATCCGCCCGGGCATCACGACGGACGAGATCGACGCCGTCGCGCACGACTACATGGTGGCCCACGACGCCTACCCGTCGACGCTCGACTACCGCGGGTTCATGAAGTCCAGCTGCACGTCCGTCAACGAGTGCATCTGCCACGGCATCCCGGACGACACGGTCCTGGCCGACGGCGACATCGTGAACGTCGACATCACGGCGTACAAGAACGGAGTCCACGGCGACACGAACTTCACGTTCCTCGTGGGCGACGTCGACGAGGTGTCCCGTCTGCTGGTCGAGCGCACCCACGAGGCGATGATGCGCGGGATCAAGGCCGTGAAGCCCGGGCGACAGATCAATGTGATCGGCCGCGTCATCGAGAAGTACGCACAGCGGTTCGGCTACGGCGTCGTGCGCGACTTCACGGGGCACGGGGTGGGCCGGGAGTTCCACTCCGGTCTCATCATCCCCCACTACGACGCCGCACCGCACCACGACGAGATCATGGAGCCCGGCATGGTCTTCACGATCGAGCCCATGCTCAACCTGGGCACGGAGAAGTGGGAGCAGTGGGACGACGGCTGGACGGTCGTGACCGCGGACCGGAAGCGGTCGGCCCAGTTCGAGCACACCCTCGTCGTGACGGAGACGGGTGCGGACATCCTCACCCTGCCCTCCCCGGACGCCGCGATCGCGAACGGTCCGCTTCTGCCGTCCTGACCCCGCACCCCCACCCCGTCCGGCGCATCCGCGGAGAGAGGCGATCGTCCATGCAGCATCCGACCACCCCGGCAGCGGCGGACCTCGCCGTGGGGATCGACATCGGCGGGACCGGCACGAAGGCCGGACTGGTCGACGTGACCCGCGGCGCGATGGTGGGCTCGCGGGTCCGCCTGGACACCCCACAACCGGCCACGCCCCACGCGGTCGTCGACACCGTCGCGTCCGTGGTCCACATGCTGGGAGTGCAGTCGGAGGAGGCCGGGCTCCTTCCCGCGCGTGACCGCATCCGCACGCTGCGGGTCGGTTGTGCGTTCCCGGGAGTGATCAAGCAGAGGACCGTGCAGTTCACGGGCAACCTCGACGACTCCTTCGACGGCTTCCGGATCGTCGACGCGCTGAGCGACGCCCTCGGCACCCCGACGCACATGGCGAACGACGCGGATGCGGCGGGGCTGGCCGAGATGAGCTACGGAGCTGGCCGGTCGCATCGGAACGCCACCGTCATGATGACGACCCTGGGCACGGGGATCGGCACCGCACTGTTCGCAGGCGGACGGCTGTTCCCGTACACGGAGCTGGGCCACCTCACGATCGACGGGGTCGCCGCGGAGAAGCGCACCTCGGTCGCGGCGATGCGGCGAGACGGCTATGACATGCAGGAGTGGTGCCGGAGGCTCACCGTCTACTACCGCGAGCTCGAGCGACTGTTCTGGCCCGACCTGTTCATCGTGGGCGGCGGCATCTCGAAGCACGCCGCGGATTTCCTCTCCGACATCGACGTGCAGACGCCGATCCGGCCGGCGGAGCTGCTGAACAACGCGGGAATCGTGGGAGCGGGCCTGCTGGGTCACGACAAGGGAAGGATGCGGGTGCGCAAGCGCGGGTGAAGCGGCCGCGCAGTCTGCACGGGTGCCCGCACGGTCAGAGGAAGCCTCCACAGGGATCCGCTGGAGCCGGTCGTGCCGCTGGAACTGGACTCGGACGACGGGGCCCTGCGCCTCTTCAGCGTCGCGAGCCGCATCGAGGGACCGGCGGACGTCACCCTCGACTCGCTCCATCTCGAGACGTTCCTGCCCGCTGACGACGACTCCCGTGCACGGCTCCGGAGTCGGAGGCAGTGGGAGTGACGTGAGGACAGGCCGCCTGTACGCCGGGTTCTGTTCGTGCGCCCGGTCACCCGGACGCACGCGACGACCATCTGTCTGGGACCGCTGTCACCAGCGGCCTCGAGCGATCCACCCGACGGCTCGGGCGAGCAGCCCTCGAACGCCGTCTGTCCGATCTTGCACCGGGTGGGGTTTGCAGAGCAGCCGCAGTCACCTGCGGCCCTGGTGGTCTCTTACACCGCCGTTTCACCCTTACCCGCGACCGGATCTCTCCGGCTGCGGGCGGTCTGCTTTCTGTTGCACTGTCCCGCGGGTCGCCCCGGGTGGCCGTTAGCCACCACCCTGCTCTGAGGTGCCCGGACGTTCCTCAGCCCGGCGGCTTTCGCCGGTGCCGGGCCGCGGCCGTCCAGCGACCTGTCCTCAGTGCGATATCGTACCCGGTCGGACCACCGCTCTCCTCGTAAGGACATCGATCTGACCGTGAAGTTCCTCCTGCCCCCGTCGGAGGGCAAGACCCGCCCCGTGCAAGGCACCCCCGCCGAGGCCGCGGACCTGTCCCTGCCCGCTCTCACCGAGCCGCGCGCCCAGGTCCTCGACGCTCTCATCGCGCTCTCCGCGCAGGACGATGCGCGGGAGCTGCTGGGGGTGGGGAAGTCCCTCGAGGACGAGGTGCGTGCGAACACGGGCCTGCGGACCGCGCCGGCGGCTCCGGCCCACATGGTCTACACGGGCGTCCTCTTCAACGCCCTGGGCGCGCACGACCTCACGGATGTCCGCCCCGAGCGGCGGACGGACGTCCTCGTCATGTCCGGACTCTTCGGCGTCGTGGGCTTCGTGGACCGCATCCCCGCCTACCGCCTGTCGATGGGCGCGAACCTGCCTCCGCTGGGACGCATGCGCACGTGGTGGCGCAGTCGACTCGCCCCCGTCCTGGACGACGCGCTGGCGGACGAGCTCCTGCTGGACTGCCGGTCCGCGGACTACCGCGCCGCGTGGCCGGGGCCGCGCGAGCGGATCGTGACGGTCGACGTCGTGCAGGTGCGCGGCGGGAAGCGCACAGTCGTCTCCCACTTCGCGAAGCACACCCGCGGCGAATTGGTGGGCCGGCTGCTGCGCAGTTCGGACCCGCTCCCGGCGACGCCGGAGGACCTGGCGACCGCGGCCTCGGCGTTCTACCACGTCGAGCTGACGCAGGTGCCGCGGAAGCCCGCGTCCCTCACGATCGTGCTGGACGAGGGCTGACCCCGCTCAGGCCGTCGTGAGCGTCAGACCGTCTTGAGCAGCAGCGCCCCGCAGTCGTCGCAGTCCAGCAGGCCGCCGGCCTCGAGGTTCCGGTACGTGTCCGCGCTCATCCCGGACAGCTGGTTGCCGCACGCGCCGCACGCACCGGTCGTGACCACGGCGGCGGCCGGGTAGTCGCCCTCCATGCGCAGGCGCGGGTGGAGGTTCGCGGGGAGTCGCTGCAGCAGGGCGTCGCGCTCCGCCTGGTGGGCGCTCAGCTCCTGGGCGATCCGCTCCCCCTCGCTCCCCCGCTGCTGCTGGAGTCGACGGCCCTCCTCCGCGATCTCATCCGCCTTCGTGCGGGCGGCTTCGACCTCCGCCTGCGCGGCGTCCGCGGCTTCGAGCTCCTCCATCTCCTCGAGATCGACCGTCTCGATCGTCGACTGCAGGCCGGCGATCTCGTCCTGGAGGCTCAACAGGTCGCGGGAGGTCAGGCCTGTGCCGTCGTTCAGCTTCGTCTCCGTGCGGGTGACGCGCTCGCGCAGGTCGTCCGCCCGGTCCTCCGCGTCGCGGGCGGCCTTCGCATGCTCCTGGTGCGTGTGCGTGTGCTGCTCCAGCGCGGCCTTCGCCTGCGCGTGCTCCTGCGCCAGCGCCCGCAGCCTCTTCAGCCGCTCCGTCTGCTTCGCCTCGTGCTGCAGCGCGCGCACCTGCCCGCTCACGTCGATCCATGCGCGCAGCGCCTGCGTCTGCTCGCCGGTCAAAGTCGTCTCAGTCATCCCGGTCCTCCTGTCCGATCCGCAGCGTCCACGCGTCCGTGCACCGGGTCGAGACCCGGACGCTCAGCTCCCAGCCGCTCTCCGTCGCCGAGGCCGTCAGCTGGTCCGCTGCCCTCTCCAGCCACAGCGACTCGGCCGCCCAGTGCGAGATGTCGATGAGGTGCGGGGTGCCGTCACCGCGGTGGGCGGTGTCCCGGGCCTCCGTCGCCGGGTGGTGGCGCAGGTCGGAGGTCACGTACACCTGCGCTCCGGAGGCGCGCACCTCGTCGAAGAGACCGTCACCGGCCCCGCCGCACACGGCGACGCGCTCGACCGGGGCGTCGGGGTCCCCCGCGATGCGCACCCCGGTCGCAGTGGCCGGCAACGCGTCCGCCAGCGTCTGCGCCAGCGCACGCACCGTCGTGGGTCGCACGGTGCCCACGCGACCGATCCCCACTCCCTCCGGCGCGCCCGCGGTGGGGACCAGCGGCCCCTCGACCTGTGCGTCGAGCACGTCGATGAGGGCATCCGAGACCCCGCCCAGCTGGGAGTCCGCGTTCGTGTGGGCCGCGATGTGCGCGACTCCCGCGCGCAGCAGCCCGGTGACCTGGCCGCCCTTGAGCGTGTCCGCGGCGATAGAGGTGACGCCGCGCAGCAGCAGCGGATGATGCGTGAGGAGGAGGTCAGCGGCAGTCTCCGCGGCCTCGGCGACGATGTCGTCCGTGGGGTCCACGGCCAGGAGGATCGAGGAGACCCGGGCGGCCGGGTCGCCCACGGTCAGGCCCACGGAGTCCCAGGACTCCGCGAAGGATTCCGGCCACAGATCATCGATGAGGGTGCGCACCTGCGCGAGTGTGGGGGACGCCATACGACCACCGTAGTCGACGCGGTCCCGCACCGCGGACGGCGCAGTGGCGCAGGTCACGTGCGTTCGATACGTTTCCATCCATGAGACCGATCACAGCACCCCGCCAGAGCACCATCGCCGACCTCGTCCGTCGCACCGCGCAGCGCACCCCGGACCGCACTGCCGTCGAGTTCGGCGATCGCACCTGGACCTTCGCGCAGTGGGACACTTCGGTCACCGCACTGGCGCGCCACCTGCTGAGCCTGGGCCTGTCCCACGGGGACCGGGTGGCCGCCTACGGGAAGAACTCCGACCTGTACGCGCTCCTGTTCCTCGCCTGCGCCCGGGCCGGACTCGTCCACGTGCCGATCAACTACCAGGTCCAGGGCGACGAGCTCGACTACTTCTTCACCGACTCCGGCGCGACCGCGGCGTTCGCGGACGCGGACTTCGCCGCGCGCGTGTCCGCCACCGCGACGGGCGCCATGCTGCCGGTCCGCGCGTTCGAGGACCTGCTCGACACGGTCCGGGCGACGGACACCGCACCGCAGGCGGACGAGGAGTTCCCCGTCCTCGACACGGACGTCGCCCAGCTGCTCTACACCTCCGGCACCACGTCCGCACCCAAGGGCGCGATCATGACGCACCGGGCTCTGCTGCACCACTACATCAGCTGCATCACCTCGCTCGACATCGTGGCAGACGACGTCTTCGTCCACGCGCTGCCGCTCTACCACTCGGCCCAGATGCACGTGTTCCTGCTGCCGGCGCTGGCGCAGGGCGCCCGCAGCATCATCGTGCCCGGCCCGGTGCCGGAGCAGCTGTTCGACCTGTTCGAGACGCGCGGCATCACGTCGTTCTTCGCCGCCCCCACCGTGTGGGTCGCGATCGCGAACCACCCGGAGTTCGCCTCTCGCAACCTCACGAGCCTCACGAAGGGCTACTACGGCGCTTCGATCATGCCGGGGCCCATCCTCACGCGACTGCAGGAGGCGCTGCCGGGGATGGGGTTCTACAACGCATTCGGGCAGTCGGAGATGGGACCGCTGTGCACGGTCCTGCGGCCGGAGGAGCACGCGGACCACCCCGGCTCCGCGGGCCGCCCGTCCCTCTTCGTCGAGACGCGCGTCGTCGATGCGTCCGGCAACGACGTGGAACCGGGCCAGCAGGGCGAGATCCTCTACCGGTCGCCGCAGCTGTGCGAGGGCTACTGGAACAAGCCCGAGGCCACGGAGGAGGCGTTCCGCGGCGGCTGGTTCCACTCCGGGGACCTCGTCGTCCAGGACGAACGGGGCTTCATCGAGGTCGTCGACCGCGTCAAGGACGTCATCAACTCCGGCGGCGTGCTGGTCGCGTCGCGGCAGGTCGAGGACGCGATCTTCGAGCTCGAGGAGGTCGGAGAGGTCGCCGTCGTCGGCATGCCGGACGACAAGTGGATCGAGGCGATCACGGCGTTCGTCGTGACGAAGGGGGCCATCGACGAGGAGGCGATCGTCGCGCATGTCCGCAGTCGACTGGCACCGTTCAAGGTGCCCAAGGCCGTCCACTTCGTCGACGAGCTGCCCAAGAACACCTCCGGCAAGATCCTCAAGCGGCAGCTGCGCAGGTGACATCCGGCAGCCGTGTGGACGCCCCCGGAGGCGTGAGAGTGACTTCCGGGTGGCGTGCCGCTGAACTAGTCGTTATTTGAACTGACACAAAACTAGGACTACCCTGGAGGGCATGACCACGGGGCACGATGCGACACTCACGGATCAGGTGCGGCGCGCCGGCATGCGCGCCACGCCGGGCCGTGTCGCCGCGTTGGACTTCCTCCGCTCGCATCCGCATTCCACTGCGGCGGAGGTCCACGCCGGCATCGCAGCACTCCTCCCCTCGCTCTCGATGCAGTCCGTCCACAACGTCGTGAATGACCTGACGGAGAAGGGACTCCTCCGCCGTGTGGATGTCCCGGGCGCCGCCCGGTACGAGACGCAGACGGGCGACAACCACCACCACATCCGGTGCGTGGTCTGCTACCGCATCGAGGACGTCGAGTGCGTGACCGGTGAGGCCCCGTGCCTCACCCCCGCCGCGCACGCGTCGATGCCCGTGCTGCTGAGCGCGGACGTCACCTTCCAGGCGATCTGCGCCCAGTGCGCGGAGCTCCGGGAGAGCGCGTGAGCGGCGGATCGCACACCGTCGCATCGACCGCCCCTGGCCACCAGCTGTCCCTCACCCTCTCGCTCCGATCGGAAGGAAGACCATGACACAGTTCGATCCGACACAGCCCTCCACCACAGAGTCCGGCGCACCGCGCCAGTCCGACGCTCACTCGCTGAGCGTCGGAAATGACGGCCCGCTGCTGCTGCACGACGTCGCACTCGTCGAGAAGCTGGCTCGCTTCGACCGCGAGCGCGTCCCGGAGCGCAGCCCGCACGCCAAGGGCTCCGGCGCCTTCGGTGAGTTCGAGGTGCTGGACGACGTCTCTAAGTACACGAAGGCCGACTTCCTGCAGCCCGGCAAGAAGACCCGCATGCTGGCGCGCTTCTCGACCGTCGCCGGTGAGCTGGGCTCCCCCGACTCGTGGCGCGACGTGCGCGGCTTCGCCCTGAAGTTCTACACCGAAGAGGGCAACTTCGACATGGTGGGCAACAACACGCCCATCTTCTTCGTCCGCGACCCCATGAAGTTCCCGGACTTCATCCACTCGCAGAAGCGCACCCCGGACTCCGGCCTGCGCTCGGCCAACATGCAGTGGGACTTCTGGACGAACTCCCCGGAGTCCGCTCACCAGGTCTCCTACCTCATGGGTGACCGGGGCCTGCCCAAGACGTGGCGCCACATGAACGGCTACTCGTCGCACACCTACATGTGGGTCAACGAGCAGGGCGAGAAGTTCTGGGTCCAGTACCACTTCCACTCCGACCAGGGCGTGGAGAACATGACGAACGAAGAGGCCTCGAAGCTGGCCGGCGAGGACGCGGAGGTCCACCGTCGCGACCTGTTCGACTCCATCGCGCGCGGCGACTTCCCCAGCTGGACCCTCTCCGTCCAGATCATGCCGTACGAGGAGGCGAAGGACTACCGCTTCAACCCCTTCGACCTCACGAAGACTTGGTCGAAGAAGGACTACCCGCTGCACCGCGTGGGCCGGTTCACCCTGAACGAGAACCCCACGAACCACTTCGCTCAGATCGAGCAGGCGGCCTTCAGCCCCAGCAACACCGTGCCGGGCACGGGCCTGTCCCCGGACAAGATGCTGCTGGGCCGCGTGTTCTCCTACCCGGACGCGCAGCGCCACCGCATCGGCACGAACTTCAACCAGCTGCCGGTCAACGCTCCCGTCAGCCCCACGAACTCGTACGACAAGGAGGGCCACATGCAGTACCACCACTCCGGTGCTGCACCCGTCTACGCCCCCAACTCGTACGGCCGTGCGCACCAGAGCACGGAGGCCACCGTGGAGAACGGCTGGGAAGCGGACGGCACGATGGTCCGCGCCGCCTACTCCCTGCACGCGGAGGACGACGACTTCGGCCAGGCGCACACTCTGGTCCGTGAGGTCTACACGCAGGAGCAGCGCGACCGCCTCGTCGAGACGGTCACCGGCAGCCTCATCCCCGAGGTCGAGGAGCCCGTCCTGTCGCGTGTCTTCCAGTACTGGAAGAACATCGACGCCGAGGTCGGCCAGGCCATCGAGGACCTCTACTACGAGAAGACCGGCAAGACCAAGGCCTGATGCCCGTCTGAGGTTCACGTCCACAGGACTGCCCGTCGCTCCATGCGGAGCGGCGGGCAGTCGCCGTTGTGGGAGCGGGACGCAGCTATCCTCACTGGCGTGGAGACTCTACTGCTGGGCGTGACCGTCCTCGTATCGTTCGCGCTGGCACTGAGCGGCGCGGCGAAGCTGATCGATCATCAGGGCACGGCGGACGCGCTCACCTCCCTGCGCATCCCCGGTGCACGCGCCCACGGCGCAATCGCCTGGGCCCTGCCGGTGGGCGAGCTGCTCGTGGCACTGGGGCTCTGGCTCCGCTGGAGCGCGGCCGCGCTCACTGCGGCGATCCTGTCCGTCATCGCGTTCGCGGTGTTCACCGTCGTCATCGCCCGCGCCCTGCGCTTCGAGGACCCGGTCACGTGCGCGTGCTTCGGCACGCTGGGATCGCCGGCGGTCGCACGGCTCACCGTCGTCCGCAACCTCGTCCTCCTCGCGACCGCCGGGATCGCCGCGGTCGCGATCGGCAACGGTGCTCTGCCCGGGGCCGCTCTGGTGACCGACCCGGCCCGCGTGACCGCGACCGCGGCGACCGTCCTGCTGTCTGCAGCGATCACGTGGCTGGTGCTGGCACCGGGTCAGCCCGGCCGTGCGGACGACGACGCCGAGGTCGTGGAGGCGGACTACGTCGCCTCCCCCATCCCGTTCGAATGCGGCACGCGTCTTCGGTATCAGCGGTCGGCCGGCTGCGGTCCTGCTGGGCGCGGACGGCACCGTGGCCGGCGGTCCGGTCACGGGTGAGGGCGAGGTGAATGCTCTCATCGACGAGATGGGCGGGCAGCTGCGCGAGGCGGGACTGGTCTGAGACGTCACCCGGGCGCAGACGGGGCAGGTCAGGGGCGGTCGACCTCGATCGCGCGGACGTGGGCGCGAACGAGCTCCTCGATGAGACCTGATGGCAGGGGTTGTCGAGGGTGAACCGGATGGCGTGCTCGGTCGTCTCCTCGACCACGGGGACGAGGTCAGTCACGAGTGCGCGAACATCTCCGTGATCCCATGCGAGAATCGCAGTCAGTACGATTGTCGCGCTATTCCGATCACGTCGGTCGCTCCACCCCACCGACCGACGCACGTCGACGCGCACTGAAAGCGATTCCGATGGCTGAACGGGTCATCGACATCCCGAACACCGCCGACCTCACGTCGGTCGAGTACGTCGTGGCCGCCACTGCGGGCGGCGTCTCCGGGACGTACGGTGCACGAATGAACGTGACGTCCGATTGGTTCGGGAAGGGCGCCGTCATTTCGGGCACTCTCACTCCGAATCAGTTGGGTGGGAACACGCAGGTGACGCTGATCGCGGGTCGCCGCGGCAGCTTAAGCACGGGGACAGGGCCAGAAGCAGGCGGCGCGGGGTACGGAAACGGCGGAAGTGGTGGAACCGACTACTCGGGCGACACGTCGGGTGTCTCTGGTGGCGTCGGCGGCGGTGGAGGCAGTGCTCTGCTCCTGGGGTCGTTCACCGGGACCGGACACGCGGTAACCCCGATCGTCATCGCCGGAGTGGGCGGCGGCGCGTACGCGCTCGGAGGGCAGGCAGGCACGACAGTCAGCAACCCGGTCTCCGCCCAGTCCGACTACTGTCGTCCAGGCGGCACCGCGTCGAGGATGCGAACGGCGATTCTTCGTCGTCGTCCGTGGTCGGCACCCTCGGAGAAGCGCGCGACGTAGGATCGCAACCAAGTGATGCCCCTCGGTGCGAGTGGTGGCTGCGGGACGACGAAAGCGGGATCGTTGAGGATGTCCATCCTGCAAGTGTCGGTGCGGAACATGTCGGCGGAGGCCGAAGTATCGCCGGTCCAGACTGATCGTCATGACGGCCGAGGATCTTGCGGCGGTGGCGGGTGCTTTGGCGCACGCGTCACGTGCTCGCATGCTGGTCGCGCTCATGGACGAGCGAACCTGGAAGACGGTGAGCGACCTGGCGCAGATCGCAGGCGTCGCGGTGTCGACGGCCACCGGACACGCGAATCTCCTCGTCGACCGCGGGCCCCTCCACGAGCGTCGCGTGGGTCGGAGCCGGTAGCCGGTACGTTCACCTCGCGGGCACCCATGTCGCCGAAGCCCTCGAAGCCGTTACCGCACTGGGTGATCAGCCGGCCACGCCGGTGAGCGGACTGCGTGCGGTCTCCCTCAGAGCCGCACTGGCACGCGCCCGCACCTGCTACGACCATCTCGCCGGCACCCTCGGGGTCGCGATCACCGACGCACGCGTCGCTCAGACGCTGCTCGATGAGGAATCGCTCGTGCTCACGACTGCGGGCAATAGCTGGCTCAGCGACGCTTTGGAACACCCGTTCCGACCCGGCAGGCGCACATCTCTGTTCCGTCTTCCACGACCGCCAGTGGGTTCGACCCGCCCGGAGCAGTCGTGCCGTCGCACTCACCGCTGACGGCCGTGATGCGCTGCACAGGCTGTTCGAAGCTCAGATCGACCTCGACCGGGACACGCGTCAGGCGTGATCGACAACCCGACACTCCGCATGGGTGGGCCTCCGTAGCAGCTTCTCAAACCCCCGGAAGCCGCTCGGATCGCTGATTCCCCGCGTTCTACGGGGTTCTCGGGCTCGTCGGCCGCGCGCTCGGGGTGCTCGGATGACCGATGAGCGGGGTCCGGTGCGTGAGAATTCGCGGCAGTCTCAAACCCGTTTGAGAGTCTCCAATCGAGCCGAGCTGATCGCCGGTTACGCCGATGGTGTGCCCGTGCGGGAGCTGGCGACGCGATTCAACGTGCACCGCGGCACCGTGCGGGAGATAGCTCGGGAGGCGGGCTTGGCGGCGCGTCGCCCGGAGTTGCCGGACGCGATCCGACAGGACGCCGCTCAGCTCTACGCAGGTGGGCTGACACTCGCTCAGGTCGCCGCGCGACTCGGAGTCAGCGACGAGGCCGTGCGCTCGGCGGTGCTCGCCTGCGGCGGGACGATCCGTGCCGGCGGTCGTCGCCGGGTCGGTGCCTGAGTTCTCACACCTCACCGGATACCTATCGCGTCCACCACGGCCCGCTCTTCGGCGTCGTCTGCTTCGGCGGGCGAGCTGGCGCGCTCGCGACGGGCGGTGATGGACTCGCGGACACGGGCGCGGATTAGGAGCGCAGCGCTGACCGGCCCGATCCAGAGCATCTTGAGCATGTTCCAGATCGCCCACAGCACTGCGAGGTGAAGCCATCCGGGGGCGCCGTCCTCGATGAGTTGGACACAGACATTCGCGATCAGCAGGTACGGGATCGCGAGCAGCATCGCCGGGATGCCCCACCTCAAACCACGGCAGGTGCGGATCGCATCCAGCAGGATGTTGGTGGGCATGTAACGCCGCAGGAAGCAGCGGGTGTGGACGCTGACTGCCCAGATCAGACGGATCATGGTCTTGTTCCTCTCCATCGCACAGTGCATCTGGTAGGGCAGTGCGTTGAAGAGTGACCCGAGGGTCTGCCGAGACCGGCGCGCTACAGAGGAGAAACCCGCCTCATCAGGCAGTCTACGGGTGGTTCCTGTCAGAAGGAAGAAGCTAGACAGCTACGGTCACGGTCCTTGAGCGCCCCGACTAGCCGTCTGCCCTACTCTCGTATGAGGCGTGGATCACGCTGCGTGCCGGTGGCCCGGCGAGGCGACTTGGCAGGCCGATTTCGCAATCATACGCTTGTTGAATGTACCCGCTAACAGCCGGGCCAGACCTGACGGCCGAGCAGTGTCAGGAGCTTGACGACACGTTCCTGTCGTCTGATCCACACGGGTACTTCAGCGCTCGGATCGGCATGATGCTGCGGTGGGCAGAGTCGGACGTCGACAGCGATGAGCATCCCCTGGCCGCACCCGATGATGAACAGCAGCACGCGAGCGAGACCCGTGGGCGGTTCGCTCGCCTCCTTGGTCGGCCGGTGGGCTTCATACCCGAGACCTCGCCGAGGTCCATTGCTACACAGGTCGCCACGGACGCGTACGCCCTGCGGCACCATGCGGCTGAGTCGCTTGTCCGGTTGACGGCGGCACTCTCGCAACGGACGAACGTCGCCGAATCGTGCGTTTGGGAGGCCCTGTCGGCCGGGCCAAACCAACTCGATCAGGTCGTAAGCCAGCTCCGCGAGTCCTTCTCCTCGGCGGAGACCCCGATGCAGTTCGCCCGCCTGGTTCTCCGCGAGCAGGACTTGCAAAGCGGGATGACCGAGCAACTTGCTTCGGCGTCCAACGTGTTCGCCGACTGGCTCCAGTTCGCTATCGACCTACTCGTGGGACATGAGCTCCAACTCAACGCTGCTCACAACAAGGTCAAGCACGGTCTCTCAGTCCGCGCTCGTGATGACCTCAAAGTCTCATTCGTCACCACTCCGCCCAGCGCAGATGGGACGATCCCGGTTGGTGCGCTGACCGGCGCGGACGCCGTGGACATCTTCGACCGCCCCGTTATCGGAGTTCTCGCACAGGCACCCAAGGTGGACGGGCATCGACAAGGACTGGAGCTGACGCAGTTGAGGGTGGATGTCCCTGCCGTTCTCGCCGAGGCATACATGATCGCCTGGGCCCACGGGGCGATGTTCCATGTAGCGGCCACGAAACACTTCGAAGGACGGGCAGACCTTCCCGACCATCTGGACGCTCCCGCTCACCCCGGTTACCCAGTCGGCGGCCCGCACCCTGACCATGTTTCAGGCAAGGCTCCGGTCGGGATGAGGTTCCCTCTCACCACTCCTCCCGGTGGCGGGCCTACGCGGCGTCCACCGGGAATCGCATTTCGCGACTCGTTCATTCCGCTCATATTTACTGGCTCTGCGATACGCAACGTTCGCGTTGTTGCGGACGAGGCAACGGAGGAGGCGTAGGTGCGCGCGCCAAAAACGAAGCTACGGGAACCTCGGGTGAGTCTGAGGTCTTGGCGCAGTTCGAGCGCTTGGGCTGGGGAGGGGTGATCGATAGCCGGCACGACACAGGCACCGATCTGTATCTGCGGCCGCGAGATGCCCGCCGGTACGAACTCGGCGCCGTGATGGGTGCCCAGGTCAAGACCGGGTCGTCATACTTCAAATCCCCGCAGAAGGACGCCGAGGGCACTATCACTGGGTGGTGGTTTGCCGAAGACGACCGTGAACACTTCGACTACTGGCTGCGCCACGCTCTGCCGCACGTGGTAATCCTGCGCGATCAAGACAGAGATGTCTCGTACTGGGCCCACGTCACCCCGGAACACGTCATCCCGACCGGCAAAGGCGCCAAGATACTGGTACCAGCCTCCCAATACGTTGACGCGGACCACAACGAAGCACTCTCCGATGTCGCACTGACACAGCTTCCGACCCCGACCTGGGACGGCACTGCGTGGACCGGCGCGGTGCATCTTGCGCCGGCCGACGAAATCCGGCATGCCCTCATCACCCCCCGGCTCATCGCCCCCCACCCGAACCTGGCCCCAGATTCGATCTCCGGGCTCGAAGCCCTCGCCATGCAAGCGCTCTTCCGGGACGACCTTGAACGGATTGTGGAACCGATGAGCCTTCCCGCGCTCGCACGGGAGAATAACGCCGAGCAGAAAGGGCTGTCACTCAACGACGCACGTGAAGCCGACGACTGGTGCTGGCGCGCCACTGCTGCCCTTCATCTCTGGCACTACAAAGGAGAACCCGCTGACCTACTTCAGCTTGTCGACCTAGCTTCGACGCCGAGTGAACGCGCCGCGGCATCCGTGCTCCGCTGCATCTATCACTTCGACGAGAACGATCCCGATACGGCGCTCCAGGTACTCCAAGACGCCCTGGCACATGACGACTACTCCTCAGTGGACCACGCATGGCTAGAAGCGCAACGAGCACGAGCGCTGCTGGAGGTCGGACGACACGAGGAGGCTTTCGACCTCGCGATGAAGACCCAGCGCATCCACCGAGAAGCACCTTCAGACGTCACGGCTGCGGCCATCGCGGGAGCGTGTGCGATGACGTCGTTCAGGGCAACCGGCTGGATGCAGGGCGACATCGCCAACATCATCCAGCGCAGTGACAACCCAGCGTCGTGGTGGAGAACCCAGGTGATGTCCTACGGGCTATCCGCTCATCTCTCGGAGGAGTTCCGGAGCTGGAGCGAGGACGCGTCGATTCGGATCGGGGGCTCAGACGCCGCCCACAAACGCCTACTCTCCGCCGCGTTGCTGGCCTCATGCGCTGGTGATCATGACGGGTGGCGTGTCGCAATTGGCGCTCTCGCAGAGCACTTCCTTGTCACCACCGGACCCACAGACGATCCCGACAGGGTCGCCGGCCGGCTGACTCTTCTCCGTCTCTCCGGTGACAGCAAGAGCACTGGGCGCGCGACTCGACACATCGTGCGCACGGGTCCAACGATGGCCGCCAGGATCGCGGCGAGCAGCGTGGACTTGTCTCGATCGACTCGAACGACGGCTTTGGCAGATATCGAACTGCTGACGGCCGCCGGCGACGTTCTCGAACCAGCACGCGCCGACGAAATCTGTGCGTGGGCGCTAGCGATGCTTCAAGAGCCACAGGCCTACCTGGAACGTGCTCGGCCTACATTCATCGTGCTCTATAAGATCATCGATCTGCTGAAGGCCATGGTCTGGACGTTGAGCGAGGACGCCCTTCACAACGTGATCGATTACTTCCTCGACCAACCACCGGTCAGCGACGACGGAACCGCGCAGACACTGGCCCGGCTAATCCATACGATCCCCGCATCCGCGTGGCGTGAGAGTGACCGTCAGCGCGCGGCGACCCGATCTGACGGCGACGCCGCCTACCTACGCGAGGCCTTCTTGAGGGTCGCTGCTCTTGCAGTAGTCGAGAGTCGCGAGCAAGTCCTTAAACGAGCCCGGGCCGGGGAGTTGATCATCTTCGAAGCCATCGACGACGTACGAACGCTGCCCTCCGATGCAGTCAACGCTCTCACCGACCGACTGTGCAGCGTCATCGACAAGCTCATCGAGGATGCCGCCAAGGGGGCGTACAGCGTCGGCGGTCTCGACCCCGGCCATGCACTGACTCTGCTCGGTATCTGGCACCCGTCGAGTGGGCGGTGGGATCGTATCGAAGCTCTGTTGACGGCTCCCGGGGTCCGACCTCAGCAACAGTCTGGCGCATTGCAAGTACTCGCCATCCATGGAGCGACGCTTGCCGACCCAATCAAGACACAACTTGTCGAAGCCGTGTCAGCGCTTCGGAACCGAGAGCCAGTGCGGACCTTCTTCGATGACGATGAGGACATCCGAGGCCTCGCCGCCGAAGCGCTCGCTGCTCTCGCAGATGAGGCCTCGCGCGAACCGTTGATACGGGACCTTCTTGGCGGCGACACCGTTCGCCGTGCCGCGAGTGCACGGATCATCGAACGTTTCGGAGACAAGGCAGAGTCCGAACTCCTTCTCGCTCTAGCGGGTGACGCAACCGAAACCGTACGTGACGCGGCGCTCAGAGGGCTGAGCAGGTTGGTCGTTGCCGAGCGCGCATCTGAGGGAGTCGCGACAATCCTGTCGAAGGTCCTGAAGTCTGGCGGAAGGCGGAGTGCCGCGGCGGTCGTTTCCGGGCTCCACACGCCTTCGGAGGTGTCATCCGTTTCTCAACTGCTGACCATCGCCACGCAGCACCCTTCAGCACAGATTCGCAAGGCTGCACGCGAGAGCACCACCGACTAAGAGTTCCGCAGGCGCTATTGTTCCTCCGCCGTCGACGGTGGCAGTGATGCTCGATCCGTGGAATCCGCCTCATCCTCGGGTGCTGGCGGTGCGAGTTGCTGCCTGGTGAAGGCGTCGCTCATTTCATTGAGTTCGACCGTCTCTGGCGCTGGGTAATCCAAGCGATCGACAACACGCTTCATCGTCTTGTCTACGCCACCCACGGCCTTGGTGAGGTCCTTGATCGCGCCACGTACATGATGCAGTGAGCCGTCCGGAGCATCCCTGGCCTGACGCCACTCTGAGATGTCGATCTCAATCTCGAGGACAGGCAGCGGACCGTGCGGACCCTCGCCTTCGACACGCACAGTGCGCACCTGTGGTTCCTCGCTGGACAGTAGGTCGTAGCCGGCACCGAGCGTCCACCGGATTTCCCGCTTCGGCGCGAGCGAGCGGAGTCCGCTGGCGAGCACCCGCTGAACACTCTCGACCTTGTCCGACTGTTGCTGGCCGGCCGGAAGCGGCGGATCGAACGTCACCCTCACGTTGCGTGCGACGGTGGGACCGTTGTTACCCACCACCACGTGCATGACGGTGCCTTGCTGCATATCTGGCTGGATGTCCGCCCACACGTAGGGCTGTAGTGCTTCATGAGCGAGATCGCGTTGTAGTTGAGTCTGCTCCCGCGCGGCGGCCACCTGCTCGCGCTGGATCTCCGTCTGGTTGTGCGCCGCCTTAGCCTGCCTCGCGGCCGCCCGCGCTGCCCAGATGGTGAATGGCAGGGCGAAGGCCGAGATGACCAGGGCAACGATTGAGATGGCTACCATGTCTTGACCTTTCCACGGTGGTTTGGCGCAGGCAGTTGCCGCGACTCACTCTCAGAAACTCGGCGCAGGTTCGGCGACGTATTGGACTGAACCGTCCTGGGTTTCGTTCCGATCCGCTTGATCTAGGAGGATTGGAATATGGCCAACACGTACAGCCCGCAGTTCAAGGAGCGGGCACTACGAATGATGGACGACCACCGCAGGGTCGAAGAGACCTCGGTCTGGGGCGCTGCCACTGCGACTGGCGAGAAGCTCGGGATCTCCCCGCACACGTTGCGGGGATGGTCGAGACAAGCCCGCCGTGACGCCGGTGTCGAAGAAGGTCTTACGAGTGCGGACCTCGATGAACTCAAGCGGTTGCGCCGCGAGGTCAAGGAGCTCAAACGCGCGAACGAGATCCTTAAGACCGCGTCAGCGTTTTTCGCCGCGGAACTCGACCGTCCCACGACGAAATGATCCGGTTCATCGACACGTTCCGGGGTCGTTTCGGGGTCGAGTTCATCTGTCGCGTCCTGGGCGCGACGGCACGTGGGTTCATCACCTCCCGTGGCTATCGGGCAGCGAAGTCCCGGAAGCCCGCAGCCCGCACTATCCGCGATGGTCTCCTCGTCGAGGAGGTCAAGCGGCTCCACGCCGCGAACTACGGCGTCTACGGGGTGCGGAAGATGTGGCACGCGATGCG
>NZ_HE978600.1:32399-33851 GCF_000285835.1 Brevibacterium senegalense | reverse complement strand
CAGGGCGGATTCAACTGGTCGTCGCAACACCCTGACAGAGAGGGTAGTCATGGGACGTCCAGCGGGATGGTTAAGGGACCTCACGGGAAGGAATCCAATGATCTCTCCCGGAGCCCCGTCGAGCAGGCGGAGCATCGAGCGAGAGTTCTGGAAGGAAATCGCTTCTGGCGTCTCGTCAGAGGACGCGGCTGCGGCGGTCGGCGTGTCACCAGCGGTCGGGACCCGCTGGTTCCGTCAAGGTGGCGGCATGCCGACGATCACGTTGTCCCAGCCAGGGGGCCGGTACCTGTCATTCGCCGAGCGTGAGGAGATCGCGCTGATGCGCTCCGGCAGTCTCGGGGTCCGCGAGATCGCTCGCAGGCTCGGCAGGGATCTCTCGACGATCTCACGAGAGCTGCGCCGGAATGCGGCGACGCGGGGTGGGAAGCTCGAGTACCGAGCCTCGGTCGCGCAGTGGAAGGCCGAGCTGCTCGCCCGTCGCCCGAAGACCGCGAAGCTCGTGCGCAACCCGCGATTGCGCGAGTACGTCCAAGAGCACCTCGACGGGAGCCTGCACCTGCCCGACGGGACTCTCGTCGACGGACCCCAGGTGGCGGCGTGGCAGGGCCGGAACAAGCCGCGCCGGGGCGACCGGAAGTGGTCGCTGGCATGGAGCCCGGAACAGATCGCCCAGCGAGTCAAGGTCGACTTCCCCGAAGATGAGAGCATGCGGATCAGTCACGAAGCGATCTACCAAGCCCTCTACATCGAAGGGCGCGGAGCGCTCAAACGCGAACTCGTCGCCGCGCTGCGGACCGGCTGGTCGCTGCGCAAGCCCAGAGCCAGGACACGGAACAAGCCCCAGGGGCACGTCACCGCCGATGTCGTCATCTCCCAACGGCCTGCCGAAGCCGCTGACCGGGCGGTGCCAGGCCATTGGGAAGGCGACCTGATCATCGGCACGAACCGATCGGCGATCGGCACCCTCGTCGAACGCAGCAGCCGCTCGACGATGCTCGTGCACCTGCCCCGATTGCCAGGCTACGGGCAGCAGCCGCGAGCGAAGAACGGTCCGGCCCTGGCCGGCTATGGAGCCAGCGCGATGGCTCAGGCGCTGACCTCGTCAGTCACGCGGCTACCGGCACAGCTGCGCAAGACCCTGACCTGGGACCGCGGCAAAGAGCTCTCCGGTCACGCGCAGTTCGCGCTCGAGACGGGCACGCAGGTGTACTTCGCCGACCCCCATGCGCCTTGGCAACGCCCGACGAATGAGAACACGAACGGGTTCCTCCGCCAATACTTCCCGAAAGGGACGGATCTCTCCCACTGGAGCGCGCAGGAGCTCGAAGCCGTCGCGTACACGTTGAACAACCGGCCCCGGAAAGTCCTCGGGTGGAGAACTCCCGCTGAGGTCTTCGCCGGCCAGCTACACTCGCTCGATAACACCGGTGTTGCAACCACCGATTGAATCCG
>NZ_HE978600.1:8013-32264 GCF_000285835.1 Brevibacterium senegalense | reverse complement strand
AGGGCTAACTGAGGTGGAGTTCGCGACGATGAACTGGGTGCACTGGTGGAACACCGGCCGGCTGCATGAAGGGCTCGGCCATCGGACTCCCGCCGAGGTCGAAGCTGAGCACTTTGCAACCGTGGCAAGACAGGTCGGTACTTTAACTGCCGTCTAGGAACGAAACCCAGGACGGTTCACCTCAGAGTTCTACTCCCGCAACCTCGCCGGCGAGGTCTCCAAGGGCATGAACCAGAAAGCACTCAATGGCGGCACCAACGGCAAAGCCCCGATGGGCTACCTCAATGTCACCCGCCGTGACGAACTCGGCCCGGAAGTCCGCACCGTCGAGATCGACCCCGAGAGGGCACCCCTGGTCAAGTGGGCGTTCGAGGCCTACGCCACCGGCAACTACTCCACGATCAGTCTGCGCGAGGAACTCATCGATCGTGGCCTGACCACCGTGCCGACCCCGAAGCGGCCGTCCAAGACGCCGGTGCTGTCCACGATCCACAAGATGCTGACCAACCCCTACTACAAGGGCAGCGTCCGGTTCCGCGGAGCCAGCTACGACGGCCTACACGAACCGCTGGTCGCGCCCGAGGTCTGGTACCGGGTCCAGGCCGTGCTCACCGCCCATCAGACCTCCGGGGAGAAGACCCAGAGCCATGACCATTACCTCAAAGGCACCCTGTACTGCGGGCAGTGTGGCTCGCGCTTGACGCTGACCAACGCCAAGAGCCGCCGCGGGGTCGTCTACCCCTACTTCATGTGCACCGGACGGCACGCCAAGCGCACCAACTGCGAACGCAAATCCATGTTCGTGCCCGACATCGAAGCCGCCGTGGAGGATTACTACCGACGCATACAGATACCCGAGCACGTCCTGCCCGCACTCCGCGAGCTGGTCACCAGCGAGTTCGACCGGCTCCACGAGGTCGCCAGACAGGAAGCCCATGCCTACAAGATCGAACGCGACACGCTCCGCGATGAACGCCAGAAGCTCAGGCAGGCCCACTATGCCGGCGCCGTGCCCCTCGACCTCCTGGGGAGTGAGCAGGACCGCATCGCTCGACGGCTCGCGTTCCTCGACGCGCAGATCAGCGCCGGAGACATCGAGTACGAACAAGCCAAAGCGCACCTGGACGACTGCCTCGCCCTCGCAGGCGACATGCACGCGATCTACATGAGCATCGATGACTCACTGCGCCGGATCGCCAACCAAGCCTTCTTCGACAAGCTCATCGTCTTCGACGACGACACCATCGACGGCGACCCCGGCGTGCCGTTCAACGTCTTCTTCAACCCCGACGTCCAGACCCTCGCCGTCCGCCACCAAGGACGGACGGCGGAATCTGGAACTCAAACCGGTGATGTCGTTGGTTTGAACAACGATCTTCTGGTGGGCCCAGAGGGACTCGAACCCCCGACCCCCTCGGTGTAAACGAGGTGCTCTGACCAACTGAGCTATAGGCCCCTGCCGCGAGCGGCGGCTCAAGTATGTCACAGACGACACACTGGTCGAGCACTCCATCGCGAGCGCCGCGGCCACCCCCGTGCACATCACAGGAACATCACGGACACGGCCCTCAGGTGACAGTTCGGTCAGTGACCCTGACCACAACGACCATTAATTGTTCGGACCTCTCGAGATTCCTACAGTCGTGAGCAAGCGGTCGCTTCCTTTCGCGAGGAGGACGGTCGACACCAGACCGGGTGCCGTGCCCGCGTTTCGAAGAAGATGGAGTCACCCTCATGAAGCAGCACACACTCGCACCTGCCGTGCTCGCCTCGCTCACCGCGGCGGGGCTCGTCCTGACCCCCGTCACGGCGTTCGCGCAGGACGAGGGCGACGCCAGCACGCTCACCGTCGAGCAGACGACGGCACCCACCGACGAACCGACCGCCCACAAGAAGTCCGAGGCCTCGGAGAAGTCCCAGAAGTCCTCCGGAGAGGACGACGGCGGTCAGGACTCTCCACCCCAGCCGACCTCCGACCCCTCCCCGACCGCGACCCAGACGCAACCGGCGGAGCCGACTCCGGTGCCCTCGGAGACCCCGACAGAGGAACCGACACCGGAGGCCACCAAGACTGAAGAGCCCGAGGCCGATCAGCAGGACGTCACCGTCCACGCCGGCGACGCACCGCTGTCCGACGTCGCCTACGTCACCGGCGAGGACGCACCCGCCGGTGCGTCGATCTCCGTCTCCGGCCTGCAGGACGATCAGGAGTACACCCTCGAGGTCGCAGGTGGCCCCGAGGATTCGGATACCTACTCGCTGGACGTCCAGGACGGCGCCGCGCAGCAGAGCTATACGATCGAGGTGCCGGAGGGGACCGACGTCTCCGCCCTCGTGGGATCCCGCACCGTCACGGTGGAGAACTCCGCAGGGGAATCCGTGGCGACCGGGTCCTTCGAGATCACAGACGATACAGAGGACGACGCGCCCGAGTTCGATCCTGAGCTGCATGTCCCCGGGTCCATCGAGGTCGACGACGTCATGGTGCCGGAGGGCGAGGAGCCGGGCGACCGCGGCCTCCAGATCCGCGCGTCCGGCCTCGAGCCGGACACGTCCTACACGTTCCGCGTCGTCCCGCCTGCGGAGAACCCAGACCTCGAGGCGGAGTTCACCGCGCACTCGGACGAGAACGGCGATGCCAGCGGCAGCTACTTCATCGAGTGGTCGGGCGACTACCTGGCGGACGCGCTCGCCGGCACCTACCGCGTGGAGTTGCTCGACGGTGACGACGAGGTGCTGGACCAGGCCGATGTCGAGTTCGTCGTGGGCGATGCCGACGACGATGACGACGACCAGGGCGAGGGCGGCGAAGATGACGGTCAGGACGACGACGGCCAGGACGACGACGGCCAGGACGACGGCGGTCAGGATCAGGACGATCAGGACGATCAGGACGACGACAGCCAGGATGAGGCCGCCGATCCGTCCGTTACCGTCGACCCGAAGGAGCTGAGCGCTGCGGCGTTCATCGACTACGACCGCGGTGTCCAGGTCACGGCACGCGACTGCACACCGGGCCAGACCGTCGATCTCGAGGTCTTCTGGCCGGGCACGGACGACGTCGCCTACGCGGACGGCCTTGAGGCGGACGAGGACGGCACCGCCGGATTCTCCTTCTACGGCACCGGTGATCGAGCCTCCGACTACGTCGGCACCTGGAAGGTCCGCATCTCCTGCGGCGGCGAGACCGTGGGTGACACGTTCACCGTGACGGGTCAGGCCGGAGACGACGGCCGGGGCGGCGACGAGCTGCCGCGCACCGGCACCGAGGCCGGGGTCCTGGGGATCGTCGCCGCCGGGCTCATGACCGTGGGCGCCGCGACGGTCATGATCAGCTCGCGTCCCCGTCGCCGCACGGACGTCTGACACCCGCCCCGGTCGCACCCGCGACTGAGACGACGAAGGGGGTGGCCCGCAGATCACTGCGGACCACCCCCTTCCGTGCGCCCCGGTCCATCGTGGTGCGCACAGCTGCGGTGAGTCAGGGATTCGAACCCTGGGAGGCTTGCACCTCAACGGTTTTCAAGACCGTCACATTCGGCCGCTCTGTCAACTCACCCTGCGTCGGTCCAAGCCGACGCCACGCCATTATTCCACACGCGCGCGCACGCGCCTCCACCCCTCCGGCGTCGCTGCCGGAGAAGCAGAATGCCGGGCTGTCACGTGAGTGACAACCCGGCATTTCCGCTGGTCGGGATAGCGGGATTCGAACCCACGACCTCCTCGTCCCGAACGAGGCGCGCTACCAAGCTGCGCCATATCCCGGCGCTGTCTGCGGCTCCGCGGAACCCTGACAGCGAGAGACAGTCTAACCAGTACCGGGGGTGAAGTCCTAATCGGGGACAGCGTAAGGTGCCTCACAGAACAGACCCGCCACCGTGACCCCGGAGGACCATGGCTCTCACGCCTGACATCGTCACCAGCGCCGCCCTGCGCATCCTCGCGGACTTCGGTCTGGGCGACCTCACGATGCGCAGGTTGGCACGGGAGCTGGAGGTCCAACCGTCCGCGCTCTACTGGCATGTGGCGGACAAGCAGTCCCTGTTCGTCCTGCTGGCGCAGCGGATCGCACAGGAGGCGGACATGTTCAGCGAGGGCTGCGACCCGATCGACGGCATCCTCCGCTATCGACGGGTCCTGCTGCGCTATCGGGAGAGCGCGGACATCGTCCTGCTCGCCTTCGCGCACTCGGGACCCGCTGTCCTGCCGGCCTCCCTCACGAGCCTGCCCGCGCCCGCCTGTGACCTCGTCCCCCGGTACGTCCTGGGGTCGATCGCCGTCCAGCAGTCCCGCTCCCTCTTCGGGACGCTCCCGGATGCGGAAGGAGGCCCCGACGATGCCGCCGAGGCCTCCTTCCGGACCGGGATCGAGCGCCTCCTGGCCCCCGACCTCCCGGAGTCGGAAGTCAGAGGAGAGGACGGAGCTTCGCAGCCGCCTGCTCCAGCACCTCCGCGTCCGTGAAGTCCGCGCGGCGCTTCCCGTCGAAGTCCGCCAACGAGTTCGTGGGCCACACGTGGATGTGGACGTGGGGCACCTCGTAGCCCTGGACCAGCAGTCCGATGCGCTCGCAGTCGAAGGCCTCCATCTGCGCCCCGCCGATCCTCTTCGCGACGGCGAACAGGTGCGCGGAGAGCGCGTCGTCCAGGTCGACCCAGTGACCGACCTCCTGCCGGGGCACCACCAGGACGTGTCCTTCCGTCATGGGCTGCACGTCGAGGAAGGCGACGCAGAGGTCGTCCTCGTGGACGAACACTCCGGGGATCTCGCGGTCGATGATCCGTGTGAACAGGCTTGCCACGTGTACTCCTCCAACTGTCCGGGCGGGAGCGCCCCTGCGGTGCTGTCGCGCCCAGCCTAGCGACGCCGGACGCCCGTGGCACACGTGTCCGCGGATCGCCCGGAGCGTCGCCTCAGGAGAGGAAGCGCCCGAGGTCGCGGGGCCTGCCGATATCCGTGGACTCCTCGTCCACGACGGCCCCCTCCTCCGCCACCAGCAGGGCGATGCGTCGCGGCCCGCCGTGCCGGTCGCCGAAGACGCCGCACTGCCGCGAGACGTCGCCGTGCGGCCAGAAGTCGGACAGGAGCGGGAGAACGTCCCACCGCTCCCCCAGCTGGTCCTGCGCCCAGGCGCGCAGTGTGTACTTGGTGTCGCACGAGACGACCACGGGCTCAGTCCCACCCTCCCGCAGACGCGGCGCCAGCTCTGCGAGGGTCCGGAGTTCGGATCCGCAGACGGGCGTGAAGGCGTGGGGGACGAAGACCAGCAGAGTCCGACCGTCGGGACCGGACGGCCTGATAGAGAGGTCCTCACCCGTATGGGCGGGCAGAAGGAGGTCCGGCAGGACCCGGGGGATCACCCGTAGGACTTCTTGCCGACCAGGCGATAGCCCGACCAGTCCGGGGCCGCACTGACGGTCGACGTCACGTGCATGCCCGCGGTGGGGGCGGCGTCGGAGATGTCCGCCGGTCGGATGTGGCCGTCGCGGTTGGGCTTGGGCGTGAGCAGCCACAGCACCCCACCGTCCGCCAGGGTCGTCTGCGCGTCCACGATCGCATCCGTGAGGTCGGGGTCGTCGCTGCGCCACCACATGATGATCGCATCGAAGACGTCATCGACGTCCTCGTCCGCGAGCTCCTCCTCCAGCGCGGCTTCGAGCGCTTCCCTCAGTTCCTGATCGACGTCGTCGTCGTAGCCGATCTCCTGGATGTACTGTCCCCGCTTGACGTTGAGTGGGGTCGGAACGGAGTCGTGAGTATTCCTCTCTGAGGCAGAAGTGCTCATGCGACCATTCTCCACATCCCCGCCCAGGGGGCAAACGGCGGCACCATCATCCGGCCGGACAGAGAGGCGAACGACACAGTCCAGCAGACCCCAGCGCGCGCCACTCGTCATATGCTTGAAGGAACCCCAGAGCGGGATCGCGGTCACCTGCACTGCTCCCCGAGCAGAGCACTGCCGCTCCCGCTGGTGCTGAGACCCAGCACCTCCCTATCGATGAGGAGGAAAGCCGTGCCGACGAATCCTGGAGGACCGATCCTCAACGGGCTTCCCAGCCAGATCCCGGACATCGATCCGGAGGAGACCCGCGAGTGGCTGGAATCGCTGGACGGACTCATCGCAGAGGCCGGCCCCACGCGCGCCCGTTACATCATGCTGAGCCTGCTCGATCGCGCACGCAAGAGCAATGTGGGCGTCCCCAGCCTCACCGCCACGGACTACATCAACACGATCAGCCCGGAGGAGGAGCCCTGGTTCCCCGGCGATGAGGAGGTCGAGCGCACCTATCGCCGCTGGATCCGCTGGAACGCCGCGATGCTGGTGCACCGCTCGCAGCGACCGGGCATCGAGGTGGGCGGGCACATCTCCACTTACGCCTCCTCGGCGACCCTCTACGAGGTGGGGCTCAACCACTTCTTCCGCGGCAAGGACCATCCCGGCGGCGGCGACCACGTCTTCTACCAGGGCCACTCCTCCCCCGGCATGTACGCCCGCGCCTACCTCGAGGGACGTCTGGGCGCCGACCAGCTGGACGGGTTCCGCCAGCAGGCCAGCCGCATCGTCGACGGCACGAACCTGGGCATGCCCTCGTACCCGCACCCGCGTCAGATGCAGGACTTCTGGGAGCATCCCACCGTGTCCATGGGCATCGGCCCCATGAACGCGATCACGCAGGCGCAGTTCGACAAGTACCTGCACAACCGCGGCATCAAGGACACCTCGCAGCAGCACACGTGGGCCTTCCTGGGCGACGGCGAGCTGGACGAGCCGGAGAGCCGCGGCATGCTGCACGTCGCGGCCCACGAGGAGCTCGACAACCTCACGTTCGTCATCAACTGCAACCTCCAGCGCCTCGACGGACCGGTCCGCGGCAACGGCAAGATCATCCAGGAGCTGGAGTCCTTCTTCCGCGGCGCCGGCTGGAACGTCATCAAGGTCGTCTGGGGGCGCGAGTGGGACGCGCTGCTGGCGAAGGACCGCGACGGCGCACTGGTCAACCTCATGAACCAGACGCCGGACGGCGACTACCAGACGTACAAGGCTGAGGACGGCGGTTTCGTCCGCGACAACTTCTTCGGCCGCGACCCGCGCACCAAGGCGATGGTCGAGAACCTCACGGACGAGCAGATCTGGAACCTCAAGCGCGGTGGCCACGACTACCGCAAGGTGTACGCCGCCTACCGTGCCGCGATGAACCACACCGGTCAGCCCACGGTCATCCTCGTGAAGACGGTCAAGGGCTACTCGCTGGGACCGTCGTTCGAGGCCCGCAACGCGACGCACCAGATGAAGAAGATGACGATCGACGACCTCAAGCTGGCGCGCGATCACTTCTCCATCCCGATCACGGACGCGCAGCTGGAGGAGGACCCCAAGAAGCCTCCGTACTTCCACCCGGGCGAGGACTCGCCGGAGATCCAGTACCTCCAGGAACGCCGCAGCAAGCTGGGCGGATACACCCCGGAGCGCCGGTCGAAGTACACCCAGATCGAGCTGCCCGGCGACAAGGCCTACGACGCCGCCCGCCGCGGATCCACCAAGCAGCCGATCGCCACGACGATGAGCTTCGTGCGCGTCCTCAAGGACCTCATGCGCGACAAGTCGATCGGGCACCGCATCGTGCCGATCATCCCGGATGAGGCCCGCACGTTCGGCATGGACTCGTTCTTCCCCACCGCGAAGATCTACAACCCGCACGGGCAGAACTACATCTCCGTCGACCGCGACCTGTTCCTCGCCTACAAGGAGGCCACGGACGGGCAGCTGCTGCACGTGGGCATCAACGAGGCGGGCGCCACCTCGGCGCTCACCGCCGTGGGCACCTCGTACGCCACGCACGGCGAGCCGATGATCCCGTTCTACATCTTCTACTCGATGTTCGGGTTCCAGCGGACCGGCGACTTCTTCTGGGCCGCCGGCGACCAGATGGCGCGCGGTTTCGTGCTGGGCGCCACGGCCGGCCGCACGACGCTGACGGGTGAGGGCCTGCAGCACGGCGACGGCCACTCGCACCTGCTGGCTTCCACGTACCCGTCCGTCGTCGCCTACGACCCCGCCTACGGCTACGAAGTGGGACACATCGTCCGCGCGGGCCTGGAGCGCATGTACGGACAGGACGCGGACGCACCGGCGGCCGATCCGAACGTCCTGTACTACATCACGCTCTACAACGAGCCGATGCTGCAGCCCAAGGAGCCCAAGAAGCTCGACGTCGACGGTCTGCTCAAGGGCATGTACAAGCTGGAGGACGGCCCGGAGACGGACGGCCCCACCGTGCAGCTCCTGGCATCCGGCGTCGCCGTCCCGTGGGCGTACGAGGCGCAGCAGCTGCTGGCCGACGACTGGGGCGTGAGCGCGGACATCTGGTCCGTCACGTCGTGGAGCGAGCTGCGCCGCGACGGCCTGGCCGCGGACGAGGAGCGCCTGCTCAACCCGGATGCGTTGCCCCGTGTCCCGTACGTGACGAAGGCGCTCAAGGACACCAAGGGCCCGGTCGTCGCCGCGAGCGACTACATGCGCGCGGTCCAGGACCAGATCCGCCAGTACGTGCCGAACCACTACACCTCGGTGGGTGCGGACGGCTACGCCATCTCGGACACCCGTCCGGCCGCCCGCCGTCACTTCCTCATCGACGGCCCGTCCATCGCGGTCCAGGCGCTCATCAGCCTCGCGGACACAGGTGAGCTCGACATCTCCGTGGCCGCGGAGGCCGCGAAGAAGTACAAGCTGGACGACCCGACCGCCGGCACCTCCGGCTCGCTGGAGGGCGGAGCGGCCTGACGAGGACCGCACCCGTGGACGGGGCCGGCGCGCTGCTGCAGCGCGCCGGCCCCGCGGCGATTCACGGGCGAACCGGAATTCGTCTTCGATTGTGCAGTGTCTACAACGCAATAGGGGCCGGCAGACGATAGTGTGACCCTCATGCTGGCATCCACCTCATCCCGTCGCGGCACCTCGGGCCGCGCCGACACCGCCCGCAGGCTGCAGACCCGCGAGGAGCAGCTGGGCAAGGTCGTGACCCAGCGGCTGGAAGCGCAGCTCGCCTGGTTCCGCGGTATGGACCCTGCGGACAAGCAGTGGGTGTCCGCCGTCGCGAAGTCCGGGATCTCGTCCTTCATCTCCTGGTACCAGGACCCCTCCACCCCCCTGCGCGGCGTCCTCGACGTGTTCCGCTCCGCACCCCGCGAGCTGGTCCGATCGGTCTCCCTCCAGCAGACCCTGCAGCTGCTGCGAGTCGTCGTCGAGGTCGTCGAGGAGCGCGTGCCGGATCTGGCGCAGCCCCAGGCGCAGGCCGAACTCAAGGAGGCGGTCCTCGTTTACTCGCGCGAGGTCGCGTTCGCGGCTGCCGATATCTATGCGCGCGCGGCGGAGGCCCGCGGCAGCTGGGACGCGCGCCTCGAGGCGATGGTGATCGACGCGCTGGTGCGCGGCGACTCCGTCGACGAGCTCGCCAGCCGCTCCGCCGCCTTCGGCTGGCAGTCGCAGGGCAGCGTGGCCGTCCTCATCGGACGCGCCCCGCGGCGCTCCGCCCACAAGAGCATCTCGGAGATCCGCCGGGCGGCCCGCAAGTGGGCGGAGGACGTGCTGGTGGGCGTGCACGACGACCGCCTGCTCATCGTGTTGGGCGGTGCCGACGACCTCGAGGCCGCCGCCCTCGCACTCTCCCATTACTACGGCCCCTCCGACGTCGTCGTGGGCCCGCAGGTCTCGACGCTCGCCGAGGCCGGCACCTCAGCGGCGTCGGCCCTCTGGGCCCTGCGCACGGCCTCGGCGTGGCAGTCGACGCCCCGCCCGGTCCACGCGGACCAGCTGCTGCCGGAACGTGCGATCGCCGGCGACGACAGTGCCGTCACCGCCCTCATCGACGGTGTCCACGCACCGCTGGCGGCCGGCAGCGGCAGCCTGCTGGAGACGGTCACCGCCTACCTCGATCACGGCGGCTCGCTCGAGGCGACCGGTCGGTCGCTGCACGTCCACCCCAACACGGTCCGGTACCGCCTCAAGAAGATCACGGGCCTCATCGGGCACGATCCGACGGAGTCCCGATCCGCCTTCGTCATCCGGATCGCGTTGGTGCTCGGTCGACTGTCCTCAGTGGGACAGTTATCGCTCTCCCACAATCCGACACCAGGAATCTGACAGCTGTCGTAGTCTGCGACATTGAATCGAACGATGGGATATCACTGCTCGTGCTAGTCACCGCCTGCCCCGGACAGGGCGCCCAGAAGGCCGGATTCCTCAGCTCCTGGCTGGAGCTCCCCGGCTTCGCCAGCACTCTCGACACCCTCGCAGAGGCCGCGGGGATCGACCTCCGCACCCACGGCACCACCTCGGACGATGCGACGATCACGGACACCGCGGTCGCGCAGCCGCTGCTGGTCGCCTCCGCGATCGCCGCTCACGCGGAGATCTTCGGAGACGCGCTGTCGACGGACATCGTCGCCGGCCACAGCGTGGGCGAGATCGGCGCCGCCGCGATCGCGGGCGTCCTCACCCACCAGGACGCCATGCGACTGGTGAGCGCACGCGGCACGGCCATGGCGGCCGCAGCCGCCGCAGCACCGTCCGGCATGGCGGCCGTCGTGGGCGGCGAGCCCAACGACGTCCTCCGGGCCATCGCAGACGCCGGCCTGGAACCCGCCAACGTCAACGGCGGCGGTCAGACCGTCGCGGCGGGGGCGCAGGACCGCATCGAGGCGTTCGCGGCGAACCCACCCGAGCGTGCCCGCGTCATCCCCCTCAAGGTCGCCGGAGCCTTCCACACCTCGTTCATGGCCCCGGCCTCGGAGGCGGTCGCAGAGGTCGCGGCGTCCCTGCAGCCGGCGGACCCCGCGATCACGATCCTCACGAACGCGGACGGCACGCCGGTGGGATCCGGCGCGGACTACCTGCAGCTGCTCGTCTCGCAGGTGACGAACCCCGTCCGCTGGGACCTGTGCCAGCAGACCCTCGTCCAGGCGGGCGTGACCGGCATCCTCGAACTGGTGCCCGGAGGCACGCTCACCGGCCTGGCGAAGCGCGCCATGAAGGGCGTCGAGGTCTTCCCCGTCAAGTCCGCCGATGACATCGACGGTGCCCGCGAATTCGTCCGCGCCCATTCGGGCGCCTGAGCTCACACCCTCTGGGAAGGACTCCCCGTGACCACACTGACAACGACCCCCGCCTCCACCTACTCGCGGATCGCCGGGATCGGCGGCTACCGGTCGGAGCACGCCGTGCCCAACGAGGCCCTCGTGGGCCCCATCGACTCGTCCGACGAGTGGATCCGGCAGCGGACCGGCATCATCACCCGCCACCGCGCGGGCGCGGATGTGGGTGTGCTGGAGATGTCGGAGGAAGCAGCCTCCGAGGCCATCGCGAACGCGGGCATCAAGCCGTCCGATGTGGGCGGCATCATCATCGCGACCGTCACATTCGGCGTCCCCACCCCGTCCGCCGCGTCCGCGCTCACGCAGCGCCTGGGCACGGGGCCGGTCCCCGCGTGGGACATCTCCGCCGCCTGTGCCGGCTACTGCTACGCGATCGCGCAGGCCGACGGCCTCGTCCGCTCCGGCGTCATGGACAACGTGCTGGTCATCGGTGCGGAGAAGCTGTCCGACTTCGTGGATCCCACCGACCGCTCGATCTCGTTCCTGCTGGGCGACGGCGCGGGCGCGGTCATCGTGTCGTCCTCCGACACGCCCGGCATCGGCCAGAGCGTCTGGGGCTCGAAGGGCGAGAACTGGGAGACGATCCGCGTCACCAACTCGTTCCTGGACATGAAGAACGATCCCGAGGCCCCCTTCCCCACCCTCCGCCAGGACGGTCCCAGCGTGTTCCGCTGGGCCGTGTGGGAGATGGCCGAGGTCGCCCAGCAGGCGCTCGACGCGGCGGGGGTCACCGCGGCGGACCTGAACGCCTTCATCCCGCACCAGGCGAACATGCGGATCATCGACGAGCTGTCCAAGCAGCTGAAGCTGCCGGAGTCGGTCCTCGTCGGACGGGACATCGCGGACAACGGCAACACGTCCTCGGCGTCCATCCCCCTGGCCACGGAGCGACTGCTGCGGGAGCACCCGGAGCTGCACGGCACGCTCGCCCTCCAGATCGGCTTCGGCGCCGGTCTGGTCTACGGCGCGCAGGTCGTCGTTCTGCCCTGACCGTTCGGAGACCATGACGTAAGATCTCCTGGGATCGTCGTCGAATCACGTTTCCTGCAAGCCGCCGCGGTGCTCGCAGCTCCCGGCGGGAAGAAGAGAGAAGGATAGAAAATGGCATACAGCGAAGCTGACGTCCTCGCCGGCCTGGCGGAGATCGTCAACGAGGAGACCGGCCTGGAGACCGACGCGGTCGAGGCGAACAAGTCGTTCACGGACGACCTCGACATCGACTCCATCTCCATGATGACCATCGTCGTGAACGCCGAGAAGAAGTTCGGCGTGAAGATCCCGGACGACGACGTCAAGGACCTCGTCACGGTCCAGGACGCGGTGGACTACATCGTCAAGGCCCAGCAGGCCTGATCTGCTTCCTCTCCGCGGGGTCGGCGACCCCGGCCCCGCGGAGGCCCCACTCAACGATTCGACGAGGTTCCACACCATGACATCCACTGTCGTCGTCACCGGTATCGGTGCCGTCACCCCCCTGGGCAGCACCGCCCAGGAGACATGGCAGGCCGCCCTGGCAGGCACCAGCGGTGCGCACACACTCGACAACGACTGGGCCCAGAAGTACGAACTGCCCGTCGATTTCGCCGCCACCGTCGATCCCACCGTCGTCGACGACCGTCTGAAGAAGGTCGAGGCGAAGCGCCTCGACCCGGCCAGCCGTCTGGCCCTCATCTCCGCTCGCGAGGCCTGGGAGGACGCGGGCACGCCCGAGGTCGAGCCCGAGCGCCTCGCCGTCTCCTGGGCCACCGGAATCGGCGGCGTGTGGACGCTCCTCGACGCGTGGAACACGCTGCAGGAGGAGGGCACCCGGCGGGTCATGCCGCTGACGGTCCCCATGCTCATGCCCAACGCCCCGGCCGCCGCGATCGGCATGGACTTCAAGGCGCGCGCCGTCGTCCAGACGGTCGTGTCCGCCTGCGCCTCCTCGACGGAGAGCGTGGGCCACGCCCTCGAGATGATCCGCTCGGGCAAGGCCGACGTCGTCATCGCCGGCGGCGCCGAGTCCGCGGTGCACCCCATCACCCTCTCCGCGTTCTCGTCGATGCGCGCCCTGTCGCGCCGCACTGACTCGCCCGAGACCGCGTCCCGTCCCTTCGACGTCGACCGCGACGGCTTCGTCATGGGCGAGGGCGGTGCCGCCCTCATCCTCGAGAGCGAGGAGCACGCCCGCGCCCGCGGAGCGCAGATCTACGCCCGCCTCGCAGGGTTCGGCACGTCGAACGACGCGTACCACATCACCGCGGGAGAGCCGGAGGGCGCCGGGTCCATCCGCGCGATGCACGATGCCCTCGAATCCGCGGGCATCCAGCCGGCGGACGTCAGGCACATCAACGGCCACGCGACGTCGACCCCGGTGGGCGACATCCCGGAGTCCATCGCAGTCAACCGTCTGCTGGGCGATGCGGTGGACGACGCGCTGTTCTCCGCCACGAAGTCGATGACGGGCCACCTCCTGGGCGGTGCCGGTGCACTCGAGGCGCTCTTCACGGTGAAGGCCCTCCAGGAGCGCCAGGCTCCTCCGACGATCAACATCCAGACGGTCGATCCGGAGGTCAACCTCAACATCGTCCGCGACACGCCCGGGCAGCTGCCGGACGGCGACATCGCGGCGATCACCAACTCGTTCGGATTCGGCGGCCACAACGCGGTCGTCGCCTTCACGAGCGTCTGACACACGTCGCGGTGCCCGCGGGTGCCGAGAGACACGACAGAGGGGCCGGTGCAGCGCACCGGCCCCTCTGTCGTGTCTCCACCGAGCCGGCGCAGCAGCCCGACGCGGGAACGACGAAGGCCAGGCGGATGCAACCGCCTGGCCTTCCTGTCTGCTCCCCCGGCTGGGCTCGAACCAGCGACCCTTCGATTAACAGTCGAATGCTCTGCCAACTGAGCTACGGAGGAATGGTGTCCGCACGGGCGAACACGAGTTGAAACTCTATCAGCCCCTCTGCGCGCACGCAAAGCGCCACCGGTCATCCTGCCCCACTCGTGCGGGACGTCACACCCCCTCCCGCGCCCGTCCATCAGCGTCGGCTCAGGGGGAATCAGTATCGTAGAGCCGATGACTCTCCTCGCCATCGGCCTGGCTCTGCTGTCGGCCGTCTCACTCGCCTACGGGGCGCTCCTCCAGCATCGGGGCGTGTCCGGGGTCGCGACGGAGCCCGGACCCCTGCGGCTGAGGACGATCCTGCGCCTGCTGGGCTCCCCGTACTGGGTGACGGGACTGCTGACCCTGGGGGCGGGCGTGGTGGCGAACGTGATCGCACTGTCGCTGGCGCCGGTCATGGTCGTCCAGCCGGTGGGTGCCTTCTCCCTCGTCATCTCGATCCTGCTGGGCGTCCTGCACCGCGGGCTCAGCATCGACCGCTCGATCGTCGCCGCGGTCGCCGTCTGCGTCGTGGGCGTGACCGGCTTCGTGACGGTCTCCGCCCTCGTGGCGACCTCCTCGCCCACCAGCGGCCGCGAGGCGCACGTGCTCGCCCTCCTGGCACTGGCCTGCACCGCCGTCGCCCTCGTGGGGATCCTCACGATCCGCCACCCGCGACAGCTGCTGCTCATCAGCGGCGCGGGCGTCCTCTTCGCGTTCTGCGCGACCAACATGCACGTCGTGAGCTCCCACATCGTCGCGACCGGCTTCGTCGAGGGGCTCGCCTCCCTGCCGTGGCTCAACGCGATCGCGCTGGCGGCATCCGGCCTGGTGGGCTCCTGGCTGGTGCAGTCCTCGTACTCCGCAGGCCCCCCGGAGATGGTCATCGCCGGCCTCACCGTCATCGACCCGATCATCGCGGTCGTGCTGGGCGCGACGCTCCTGGGCGAGGCCGCGGACGCCGCCGTCCTGCCGCTGCTGGGCATGGCCGCCTTCGGCGTCCTCGCCTGTGCAGCCGTGGTCGTCCTCTCCAAGCACCACCCCGACGCGGTCGAGGCCGAGGCCCGCCGCTCCCACCGCAAGCACGGCCCCGCCCGGGGCGCCGGAACCGATGACGAGGTGCCCGATCCTGCCCGCCGCTGACCCCTCGCCCCAGCCCTCCGAGTCCCGCTCTCAAGGCTCCCCGCCGTCCCGCCGCCACGACCGCCCGCTGCGGATCGTCCTCGCGGCGGAGACGTATCCGCCGGAGATCAACGGTGCCGGCGCCTTCGCCAACCGTCTCGCCACCGGCCTGGCCGCCCATGGGCACGAGGTCCACGTCATCGCGCCCTCCGCCTCCGGCATCCCCAGCCACGACTGGGAGGACGGCGTCCGCATCCACCGGATCCTCTCCCACCACTGGCCGCTGCATCCCACGTGGATGATCTGCATGCCGTGGGAGACGGGACCGGCGGTCGCGCAGCTGCTGGACGACATCCGCCCCGATGTCGTCCATACGCAGGCCCACTTCGTCATCGGCCGCTACGCGATCACGCACGCCCGGCGGCGGGGCATCCCGGTCGTCGCGACGAACCACTTCATGCCGGACAACGTGCGCCCGTACGTGCGCGCGCCCCGGCGCCTGCTCGACACCGCCGCACGGCTCGCCTGGTGGGATCTGCGCAGCCGCTTCCAGCGCGCGGACCACATCACCGTCCCCACCCAGCTGGCCAGCGACCTGCTGACGGAGAACGGCTTCGACCACCCCGTCGAGGCGATCAGCTGCGGGATCGATCTGGCCCGGTTCGACGATGTCGACCCCGTCGCCGAGGCCGCCGCCGGTTCCGCTCCCACCGTCCTCTTCGTGGGTCGACTGTCGCAGGAGAAGCGCCCCCAGGACATCGTCGAGGCCCTCGCCCTCATGGACCCCGCCCTGGGCCTCGAGGCCCGGATCGTGGGCGCAGGGGATCAGGAGGACGTGCTGCCGCGACTGGCGCAGGAGCACGGCGTGGGTGATCGCGTGCACGTGCTGGGCAAGATCAGCGATGCGCAGCTCGATGAGGAGTATCGACAGGCGACGGTCTTCTGCATGCCGTCGACCGCAGAACTCCAGTCGATCGCGACGCTCGAGGCGCTGGCGTCCGGACTGCCGGTCGTGCTCGCCGATGCGGTCGCGCTCCCCCACCTGGTGCGCGACGGGGTGAACGGCCGTCTCTTCCGCCCCCGGGATCCACAGGATCTGGCGCGGGCACTCACGGAGGTGGTCGCGGCCTCGGCGCAGGAGCGGCGGGCGATGGGCGAGGTGTCGCAGGAGATCGCCGCCCACCACGACATCCGGCGCACGATCGGCCGGTACGAAGAGGTCTACCGGTCCGTCATCGACGCCCGGGCGCAGACTCCGCGGGGCTGAGGGGCGGCGGGTCGAAGACCGTCGGCTCGCGGCTCAGTCCCGCCGGGTCGAACTCCGCCAGTGCGTCGTCGATGCCGCGCCACGGGCCGAAGCCCAGTGACGTGCCGACCCAGCCCCACACGTCGAATCCCCGCTCCGTCAGCTGGGCCACGGTGACGGCGCCGTCCCGCTTGGCCAGGCGCGCACCTGCGGGGTTGAGGACCAGGGGGACGTGCGCGTACGCGGGCACGGGGAGGCCCAGCAGGTCGCACAGCAGCGCCTGTCGGGGCGCGGACGACGCGAGGTCGTCCCCGCGGACCACCTGGTCGACGCCCATGTCCCCGTCGTCGACGACGACGGCGAGGTTGTAGGCCCACACACCGTCGCCGCGCCGCAGCACGACATCGTCGATGTGGGCGGTGAGCGTGCCCAGCAGCGCGTCCTCGACCGGTCGTTCGGACCGGTCCGTGGCCAGACGCAGCGCGGGCGCCCGGCCCGCGTCCGCCAGTCGTCGGCGCGCCGACTCCCGCTCCGACTCCGTGAGGTTCCGGCACGTGCCGGGGTAGGCGCCCGGGGGCGCGTGGGGCGCGCTGGGCGCGGACTGGATGTCCTTGCGGGAGCAGTAGCACTCGTAGACGAGACCGCGCGCCTCGAGACCGCGGCAGGCCGCCTCGTAGTGCGCGAGGCGGTCGGACTGGAGCACGATCGGACCGTCGACGCTCACGCCCAGCGCCTCGAACTCCGCGAGCTGGCGCTGGGCGGCACCGGGGCTCACCCGGTCGAGGTCTTCGATCCGCCAGCGGAAGTGCCGGCCGGTCGTGCGCGCCCACAGGTACGCGAGGATCCCGGTCCGCACATTGCCGATGTGGAGATCCCCACTGGGCGAGGGGGCGAAGCGTCCGGCCGGTGCGAGCATGCGACCCACCCTAGTGGTCGCGGCTCCGTGAGTTCGCTCTCCGCCGCGGTCCGTGCGGTTGCCCCCGCGACCGCCCGGGCATATAAGGGAGGGGTGAGAGAATCCGCCGCGTCACCCTCAGCAGCGGAACCGGACGGCTTCACGGCCGAGCAGAGCCGCATCCTGGCCGTCACCCTGATCGTCGCATTCCTGTCGCTGCTGAGCGTGTCCATCGTCAACGTCGTCCTCCCCTCGATCGAGTCATCGCTGGACGCCGGGTCGACCGCACTCCAGTGGGTGCTGACCGGCTACGCGCTGGCCTTCGGCGTCGTGCTCGTCGCGGCGGGCCGGGCCGGGGACATCTACGGACGCGGTCGGATCTTCGTCGCGGGGCTCGTGCTCTTCGGAGCGGGCTCCCTCGTCGCGGGCCTCGCCGGCGATGCCCTCACCCTCAACCTCGCCCGAGTCGTCATGGGACTGGGGTCCGGCTTCATCAATCCGCAGGTGACCGGTCTCATCCAGCAGTACTTCGCGGGCGCGAAGCGCGGCCGGGCCTTCGGACTCTTCGGCGGGATCATCGGTGTCTCCGTCGCGATCGGACCGGTCCTGGGCGGGGTCCTCGTCGCGGTGTTCGGGGAGGATTGGGGCTGGCGGTCCTCGTTCCTCGTGAATGTGCCGTTCGTCGTCCTCGCCGTCGTCGGAGCATTCCTGTGGCTGCCCCGCTCCGCCTGGCGTGCGGTGGAGGGGCAGGACCCCGCGGGCTCGGTCGCGCAGAGCGACCAGAGCGCCGGGGCCGTGACGGAGCACCCGCGCGCGTCGCGCCTGCGGACCGGACTGCACCGCGTCATCGACCTGGACCCGGTGGGCGTCATCCTCCTGGGTGCGGGCACACTGCTCGTCATGCTCCCGTTCGTCGAGCGTGCCGTGGGCACGGGCATCTGGGCCTGCCTGCCGGCCGGGATCGTGCTCATCGCCGGCTGGGCGTGGTGGGAGAAGCGCACGAAGGCGGCCGGACGCGCACCCATGGTCGACCTCGATCTGTTCCGCACGCGCTCCTACACGAACGGGACGGTGCTCGTCTCCGTCTACTTCCTGGGCATGACGAGCGTCTGGGTGGTCCTCGCCCTCTGGATGCAGAACGGTCTGGGGCACACGGCCCTGGCCGCGGGCCTCATCGGTCTGCCGTCCGCACTGGCCAACGCGGTGTTCGCGCCGATCGCCGGTCGTCACATCACGCGCATCGGGCGGCCGCTGGTGCTGTGGGGCTTCGTGTTCGCGATGACCGGTCTGAGCCTCTCGATCCTGGTCGTCGTCCTCCACTACAGCGCGAGCATCAGCGAATGGTGGCTGCTGGGCTCGCTGGCGCTCCAGGGAGTGGGACAGGCGCTCGTCATCAGCCCCAATCAGACGCTCACCCTGGCGGAGGTGCCGCTGCGCTACGCCGGATCGGCCGGCGGTGTCATGCAGACGGGTCAGCGCGTCGCGACATCGATCGGCATTGCGATGATCACGGGCATCGTGTTCACGGTGCTGCCGGCGCACGGCTGGATGTTCGCCTTCATCGCGGGCTTCGGCGTGGTCCTCCTCATCGTCGCGTGTGCGGGGGCCGTGGGAGTGCTGGATCTGGTGCAGGGCCGACGCGCCCGCCGCGACGGTCTGTGACCCCGAGCACGCGTCCGTCCCCTGCCCCATGAGACACTGGACGGCGACCGAGGACATGTGAAGGGAACGATTCTGTGGGAACGACCGAAGCCTCAGCGCGCCTGGATTCGGACCTCGATCTGGAGAGGCTCGTCCGCTCGGGTCTCATCACCACCAGCTTCGCTCCCGTCGTCGATCTCGAGACGGATGCGGTCGTGGCGCATCGGGTGTTCCACACGAGCGCAGAGGTCGACTCCTTCGAGATGGAGGACTTCGTCGCGGTGCGTCGCGCGGTCCGCGAGTCGCCCCTGGCCGGTGACTTCGACTCCTCCCTGCGGGCGATCGCGCTGCGCGAGGCGCAGCGGCTCGAGCTGCCCGCGAACAACCGCCTCCTCCTCACGACGGAGCCGCAGTCGCTCGTGACCGTCGAGGACCGCACGGGCGAGCCGGACCGCTCCGCGATCCTCCACCTCCATCCGGAGCGGATCGCGATGGCACCGGCGATGACGCTGCGGTCCGTGCGGCAGGCACGATCGCTGGGCTGGGGCATCGGGATGTCCTCGATCGGCATGGACCTCACGACGACGGCCTTCCTGCCGCTCGTGAACCCGTCGGTCGTCATGCTGCACCGCCAGGTGCTCCAGATCGAGGACCCCGTCCACATCGCAGAGCTCGTCCGCCTCCTGCACGCGCACGTCGAGCGCACGGACGCGATCATCATCGCCGACGGCATCGAGACGGACGCGGACGTGCACCGGGCCCGCGCGATGGGCGCCCGGTTCGGCACCGGCACCCGCTTCGGAGCGCCGTCCCGCACCCCCACCCCCGTCGATGCGACGCGCGAGGACCCGATCGCAGCCCACTTCACCCGCAACCTGCCGGCACAGGGCACCCCGTTCACGATCGCCCAGGCGCTGCGCCGCGATCCGATGGTCATGGACGCGGACATGCTGGACGCCCAGCTGCGCTCGCTGGAGGACCGCACCCTCACGGCGGGCCGTTCCGCCGTCGTCATCGGCGTCTTCGCAGGCCTCGACGAGCTCCCGCAGACCACGATCGACCGCTACTCGCGCATCGCGGACAGCGCCGGCTACACGGTCATGCTGTCGAACGGATTCGACTCACCACCCGTTCCGGCGGCGTGGGGCGGCACCGTCGACACCTCGGACCCCCTGGGCGAGGAGTACGCGAGCATCATGGTGGGCCCGGACTGGTCCGGCATGACGGTCGCCAAGCGCCGTCCCGCCCCCGGCCCGGACGGGCGCACGGAGTTCGACGTGCACGTGACGACGGAGCGCTACGCGTGCGTCGACGCGGCCCGGTCCGTCATGAGCAGGATCCGCGCCCTGCGCTGAGAGCCGACCGCGGCCTCGGCGACAGTCGCCGGCGAGGTCAGCGGCACCGGATCAGTGCTGGCAGCCGGCGCACCAGTAGAGCTTGCGCCCCTGCATCTCCGCGAGGCTGATGGGCGTGCCGCACACGCGGCAGGGCTCGCCCGCGCGGCCGTACACGTGGTGCCGGTCCGCCACGGAATCGAGCATGGCCTGCTTCGCGCGACCGCGCAGCCCGGTGCGGGTGACGATGACGCCGGTCTCGATGCCGATCGGCAGCAAGTGGCACCAGTCGTCCCAGAGCGCGCGCAGCTGGTCCTCCCGCAGTCGGGAGGTGGGCGTGTACGGGTCGATGCCGGCGCGGAAGAGCATCTCCGCGCGGTAGATGTTTCCGATCCCCGCGACCATCGACTGGTCCATGAGGAGACCGCCGATGGGGGTGCGCCGGTGGGCCGCCTTGTCGCGGAACCGCGTCCAGCCGCGGCGCTTGCCGTCGACCACCGGGTCGGGGCCCAGCCGGTCGAGGTGGGCGGCGGTCTCCGCCGGAGTGATGGCCTCGCAGACGGTGGGACCGCGCAGGTCGGCGCACACGCGGTCGGTGAGCAGGCGCACGCGGACGGCACCCACCGGGTCCGGCGGCCACGTCTCCCCCGCTGCCGAGGCCGTGGTCGCCCGCTCCTCCTCGCCCGCCTTCACACGGGAGACACGGGGCGCGCCCATCGACCCGCCGGACGCCGCGGCGTACGTGCCGGTCTGTCCTTCCCGATCCGCGTGCAGTGCGGCCTCCCGCTGGAGGGTCGCGAAGTCCCATGCGCCGTAGATGCCCAGGTGCACGCGCAGGTGCAGGTCACCGGTGAACCGGGCGAACATCTGCTTGCCCACCGCGAAGCAGTCCTCCAGCTCCCGCCCGTCCAGCAGGGCGGCCCCCTGGGCGAAGCGTCCCTGCGGGGACGTGACAGCCACGGTGCTGCCCACCATCTGGGAGCGGAAGCGCGCGGCGATGCGGTGGACGGAATGGCCTTCGGGCACCGGGACGACCCTTTCGCAGGTGACGGGAGCAGCCTCCATCCTAGGACGGCCCCGTCGCAGATCGGACCGGTGGAGGGCGCGGGACCCGTGTGGCAGACTCGCAGATAGTGATCGCTCGATCAGGAGCATGATCCGCTCGATGAGGAGGAGCCTGCATGGACCCGTTCTACCGGACGCTCGACGAAGACCGCTTCGAGTCGACGCCCGCCACCGCCGGACCGTGGAGTCCGGACGCGCAGCACGCCGGGCCGCCGTCCGCGCTGCTGGCACGCGCGATGGAGCTCCACGAGCCGCGGGAGAACACGCGTCTGGCAGACGTGCGGACGGACATCCTGGGTCCGATCCCGGTCGCACCTCTGACGGTCTCCGTGCGCACACTGCGCGGCGGCCGGTCGATGGAGCTGCTGGAGGCGCAGGCGCTCACGGACGACGGGCGCCCGGCGATCACCGCGCGCGCCTGGAGGATCGTGCGGGCGCCGGAGGACTTCCCTCCCCTGGCAGAGACGATCGACGACGGAGTGGAGGGCCCGCCAGAGGACACGACCCGCATCGAGTCGCTCATCCCGGGATCGTCCGCCGCCGGCTACTCCCAGTCGGTCGAGTGGCGGTTCGTCGAGGGAGGCGTGGGAACGGGAGGTGCGTCCCGCGTCTGGGGCCGGCAGCTGGTCGCACTGGTCGAGGGTGAGGAGCCCACGCCCTGGCAGCGCGTCCTCGTGCTGGCGGATTCCGGGGGCGGCGTGACGTTCTCCCTCGATCCCGCCCGCCACCGGTTCATCAACTGCGACCTGCATGTGGCCCTGAATCGCGATCTGGAGGGCGAGTGGCTGCAGATGGACGCCGCGTCACGCGCGTCCGCTGGCCACGGCGGGATCGTCCACGATGTGCTCTCCGATCAGCGCGGGCGGATCGGCGTCGCGCTGCAGGCGATGGTCGCACAGGACATCTGAAGCACTGGCAGATGATCCGGCCCCTGTGAATGGGGACAGGCGGCGGCACCACTGATGTGGTGCCGCCGCCTGCATGAGGAGGGGCGTCCCCGCGGGGACGGATTCGGTCGGGTCAGCCAACCTTCGTGAGCCAGCGGACGGGCGCGCCGTCCCCGGCGTAGCGGAAGGACTCCAGCTCGTCGTCCCAGGCCTGGCCCAGCACGCGTTCCATCTCCGTCGCCATCTCGATCGGGTCGCCGGCGGAGCGGGCGAGGACGGTGCGGATGACGTCCTCGGGCACGACGATGTTGCCGTGCGCGTCCGTCACGGCGTGGTAGATGCCCAGTGCCGGCGTGTGGCTCCAGCGGCCGCCGTCGACGCCCTCACTGGGCTCTTCGGTGACCTCGTAGCGCACACCGTCCCATCCGCGCAGTGCGGATGCGATGCGGGCACCGGAACCCGCCGGAGCCTTCCAGCAGATCTCCGCGCGGTACTGTCCCGGTGCGGCAGGCTGCTCCGACCAGTCGAACTTCGCCTGCGCGCCGATGGCCCCGCCCGCGGCCCACTCGATGTGTGGGCACAGCGCACGAGGTGCTGAGTGGACGAAGAGCACGCCCTGAGTCATATCCATCTGTTGCCTCCTCATTCCCGGATACGTCTTCCCCTACGATCCGTGCCGAGGCGGCATGCGGTCATTGTACTATAGGCAGTGGCGATGCGGGGGTCTCCCGACACGGGATCCTCGCTGGTGACGCGGTCCGCCGCTCATCGTCCTCGCCCCTGTAGCTCAGCTGGTCAGAGCAGGGGACTCATAATCCCTTGGTCGCGGGTTCAAGTCCCGCCGGGGGCACCACTTCACAACCCCCGCAATCCCGCTTGAACACTGGGATCGCGGGGGTTTCTGCATGCGCAAGAGCAACATAACTTGACAGACATGACGGTCTATGCATTCAGCATATTCCAGCCGGGTTCTCAAAGTGAGTGGCAACTTCATGGCAACTTCGCGGTCGCGATCAGTAGTCGCTAGCCAGGCCAGACTCGTACAGCTTTTTTAGGAACGCCGCTTCGGCGCGCAGCTGCTGGTTCTCCCGCTCCAGCTCCGCCAACCGGGCTCGTTCGGAGCCGGACAGCGGCGCCTGGGCTTCATCTTCGCCGTGGGCGGCCTTGTACTTCTTGACCCAGTTCCGCAGGGTTTCAGCGCCGATGCCGTAGGCATCAGCGACCGAGCGGATCGTCTTCTGCTGGGAGATCACTTCCTCGCACAGCTGGTCCTTGAACTCCTGGCTGTAGCGACGACGAGAGGTAGACATTCGGACAAAATCTCACTTTCTACGCAACCCCAATTCTATTGGGGCCACTGTCCGAAATCTCTAGAGCACCTCAGTGTTCGCCGACGTCCTCCCGCAGGACAAGGACACCAAGGTCATCGAGCTGCAGCGCCGCGGGCAGACTGTGGCGATGGTCGGTGACGGTGTCAACGACGCCCCCGCTCTGGCTCGCGCCGAAGTCGGCATCGCCATCGGTGCCGGAACAGACGTCGCGATGGAATCAGCCGGCGTTGTATTGGCTGGTAACGACCCACGCGCCGTGCTGTCGATGATCGACCTGTCCCGGGCCAGCTACCGCATAATGGTCCAGAACCTGGTCTGGGCCACCGACTACAACGTCCTTGCTGTCCCCCTGGCCGCCGGCATCCTCGCGCCCGTCGGGTTCGTCTTGTCCCCGGCAGTCGGTGCCATCCTGATGTCGCTGTCGACGATCGTCGTCGCGCTCAACGCCCAGCTCCTGCGCCGCATCAACCTTGATCCCGCAATTTTGGCCGCAACTCCGGCCGAGCATCCTGTCACCACCCAGGCGGCGACAGCGACTCACCACTGACCGCCCTGTTGACGAAAGGGCACCAGAAGCAGCAACGTGATCCGATGACACGGCGGCCCGCCACCGGAGAGAATCGAGTGGGTTCCGGAAGGCGTCGAAACCGCTTCGAGATCAGACCAGGGAACTCGGCAGAGCGGTTGACCGAGCAATGAGGCGGACAAGCGTGTCATCG
>NZ_HE978600.1:0-7320 GCF_000285835.1 Brevibacterium senegalense | reverse complement strand
GGCTCTTCGCAATCGAGGGTGTAGTCAAGGTCTGAATCCGCTGAGGTCGGAGTAGTAGGCAGGCGGCTGGAGGTGACTTGTACTGGCGGTATCGGTCGCCGTCATTGACGATGGTCGTAGAAGGTCGAACGTTCAGGGATCGTCGGAGAGGAATCAGACATATGCGGATCGTGATCGGGGCGCCGGGCAACGGGGTGATACTGAAGGACGAGCTGAGGGCGCAGCTCGAGGCCGACGACAGGGTCAGTGCGGTCGTGGACCTTTCGAGTGCGGACATCACCTACCCGCAGGTGTCCTTCCTGGCGGCGCAGGCCGTTCTCGATGGGAAGGCCGATCGCGGCATCCTGGTCTGCGGGACCGGCATCGGCACCGCGATCGCGGCGAGCAAGGTCAAGGGCGTGCGAGCCGCGACGGCTCACGACCTCCTGACAGTCCGCGGTTCGATCGAGAACTACGACGCCCAGATCCTGTGCATGGGCCAGAACGTCATCGCCCCCGTGGCGGCCAAGGCGCTGGTCGATGTGTGGCTGGACCTGCGCCACGACCCCGCCAGCAGCTACGGGCCGAAACTCGAGGAGATCGTCGATTACGAGTTGACTGACTGAGCGTCGGCACCCGCCTGGTGCCGTGCCGCACGTCGCATGTAGATCGGCAGCAATCTCACGCGGGTTGCCGGCGGTCGGTCAGCTGAGCGTGTAGTCTCCAGCGTCGCGCAGCGCCGCAGCGATCGTTGCCCGGTCGAGCTCGATGTCGTCTTTGTGCTTGAGGATGATGAGGGAATCGCTGCCGGGAACGATTTCTGTGGCAACACCTCCGATGTCTGCCAGGTGGTAGAGACTGTCCTTCACGATCCGGGCGTCTTTGGCCGTGGTCATTCCGGCGATGGTGTAGGCGGTGCTTTTCATAGGGTGCTCCCTTGGTCAGATCCGGCCGTTGAAGGCTTGCATGGCGCCGTCCTCACGGGTGCCGCCTCGACCGTCACCGTACTGTGCGTAATCGGTGATCCATTCGATGGACTTGATCCACTTGACCATCTTGTAGCCGTGGTTGGACTCCACCCGCAACCGCAGGGGAGCGCCGAGGTGAATGTCGAGGGGGTGCCCATTGCGCTCATAGGCCAGGATCGTATCGTCTTCTTCGACCATTCCGATGTCCAGGACGGCGTAGAACGGCTCGCGCGGGCGATGGTCGACCATCTCCTGGGCCAGGCCATGGGAGGTGACCATCACGTAGTTCGCTCCTTCTGGGCGGGGGCCGAGCACAGCGAGCACCTCTTTGAGCTTGACGCCGCCCCATTTGGCGGTCGCTGACCACCCCTGCATGCATGTGTGCACGGCGATGTACTCGGTCTTCGGCAGGTTCTTCAGGTCGTCCAGACCGAGCTTGAGCACCTCGCCGTTGAGCTCACCGCCGAGCTCCAGTTGCCAGTCGCGGAAATCGTTCGCTTTGGATTCCAACCATGCGGGTGATTCGTCGGCGGTGGGCGGTAGCCCGTTGGTCCAGTGGAACTCGGAGATGTCCTTCTCCGTATAGGTGGTCTGGCGACTCATTCGCGGTTTCATCCAGTTCAGGGCGACTTTGCGGATGGGCTCGGTCAGAGTGACCAGCACCTGCTGGGCTCGTGGGCGGTTGGCGAGAGTGAGGTAGCTCAGTCCGATCCAGAGCGCGATGACGACCACGATGGTAGCAATGGCGATGGTGAAGGCCTGCGCGTAGCGGGCGGTGTCGGTGACGCCGAATACCATGTGGGGAAGGTTGTACTCGGGGTGGACGAGGAACACCAGACCGACGTGCATGATGATGAAGATGCAGAACAGGGCCATCCCGATGAAGTGCAGGGAGCGGGCTCCCTGGTGACCGCCCCAGATCTTGACGTACCACGGAAAGCGGGAGCGGATTGCCGGTGACATCGCGATGCCGGTGAGGATCATGATCGGAGCAAGGATGAAGACGACGCCGGAGTAGGTCAGCATCTGCAGCGCGTCGTAGGGCTGAAAGTGCTCGATCGATGGGGTGTTGAAGCCGAGGTAGATGATCAGGGAGTCCCAGGCTGCGGGGAAGACGTCCCATGACGTGGGGATGAGTCGCCGCCACAGACCGGTGGCGAAGAGCAGGACGACGTACACGATTCCGTTGAGCAGCCACAGTGTGACGCCCAGACCGTGCCAGTGCCGTCCGAGCCCGATGTTTTTGTGCCCGGGCAGGGTCCAGACGGGGCTGACACTGCGCTCGTCCATCAGCGAGGTGTACACGCCCTCTTCCGCGGGCAGCTTGCGGCGGGTGAATCGGAGCCATTCGGCGCCGGGTTTGCAGTCGTTACGCCACCACAGCCGGGGCAGTGAGGCGAGAATCTCCCATCCGCTTCGCAGCACAATTCCCATGAGGAAGAAATTCAGCAGATGAGTCGTGCGCAACCACAGAGGGAAGTCCGGGTCCAAGAGTGCCTCCAACGTCGTGATCAACTGGTGCGACGCGGAAACGACCGGGCCGCCACAGGCATCAGAGCAGGGCACACCGACCAGGAGCCAGTGCCTGATCCACCATCGGACCATCTGCTCGTATCGACTCACGCTAGCAGTGTCTGTGAAGCGCTTACTTGATCTGTGTCAAAGACCAGGTCCTTCGCACCCCGTTAGTGTGAAGGTGTCGGCAAGGACCGGCCCTGCGGCACCAGCCACAGGGCCCTGATTCGAAAAGGGGATCACCACCATGACCACCAACACTCCCACCACCACGCACACGATGCTGCGTGCCGAGGGTTTCTCCTGCCCTTCCTGTGTGAAGAAGATCGAGAAGCAGGTCGGCCGTCTGAAGGGTGTCGAGAACGTGAAGGTTCACTTCGCCTCCGCCCGCATCGAAGTTGATCACGACGAGTCCACGACGTCCGTTGATGACATCGTCGCTGCTGTCGCCAAGGCCGGCTACACGGCCACCCCTTCAGCGTTCTAACCCACCGTTCGGCCGGTCCAACAGCTCCGCAGGGACCGGCCGAACTCTTGTCCCATTTTCCAGCTCATCCCACTCTTCGCAGAAAGGTCGCCCCATCGTGAACAGGCTCCAGAAGTGGGTCCACGGCAACTGGTCCGTCCCCATCGTGTCCGGTGTGCTGATCGTCATCTCGTTTGGCCTGCAGCACATTGCCGGGGGTACATGGAACACGGTCCTCTCCCCGCAGTGGTGGCTGGACGCCGGGGCTCACGCTACTCATTCGGCCGGAGTCTTCACTCTCGCCGATGCCTTCATGATCGCCGGTGCGGTCGTCGCTGGCTACAACATCGTCGTCAAGGCCATCAACGCTCTCATGACCAAGCACATCGGCATTGATCTGCTGGTCTCTATCGCTGCCATCGGCGCGGTCATCATTGGCAACTTCTGGGAGGCCGCTGCCGTTACCTTCCTGTTTGCTGTCGGCCACGCCCTCGAAGCGGCCACCATGAACAAGACGCGGTCGGCGCTGGCCGAACTCGTCGCCGTCGCCCCGGATACCGCCGTGGTGATGCGTGAGGGCGAGCAGCAGGAGGTGCCTGCCCACCTGGTGAAGTTGGGCGAGATCGTGCTGGTGAAGAACGGGGCCAAGGTCCCGGTGGACGGCCAGGTCGTGGCCGGCACCGGCGCGCTGGACGAGGCGTCCATCACCGGCGAATCGATTCCGGTCGAGAAATCTAAAACGGACCAGGTCTTCGCGGGCACCATCTCGCGCGGGGGTTTCCTACAGGTGCTGGCCACCGGGATCGGCGCGGACACGACTCTGGCTCGCATCATCCACCGGGTGGAAGAAGCCCAGGACGCCAAGGCGAAGACCCAGGCGTTCATCGACCGCTTCTCCACTTGGTATACGCCTGCCGTGATGGTTCTCGCTCTCGTGGCCGGGCTGATCACTCAGGACGTCGTGCTGGCCCTGACACTGCTAGTCATCGGCTGCCCCGGCGCACTGGTGATCTCGATCCCGGTCGCGATCGTCGCTGGCATCGGCCGTTCGGCCCGCAACGGCATCCTGATCAAGGGTGGAGAGTACCTCGAGACCGCTGCCAAAATCTCGGCCGTCGCTGTGGACAAGACCGGAACTCTCACCGAGGGCCGGCCGCAGCTGACCGACGTCTTGGTCCTGGACCCGGCGTATGACCGCACGGAGGTCCTGCGCTGGGCGGCTGCCGCCGAGGCCGGCTCGGAGCACCCGCTGGCCCGTCCGATTCTCGACTCCGCCAAGGAGGAGGGTGTGGGTCCCGAGGGCATCCCCGGTGCTGTCACTCCGGTGCCCGGCAAGGGCATCGTGTCCGACGTCGAGGGCCGTCAGGTGCTGATCGGCAATGCTCCGCTGTTGGTCGAGTACGGGATCACCGACGGCAGTGGTGCGCCCGAACGTGCGGCAGAGGCTGCTGAGCAGCTGGCAGCTCAGGGCAAGACTCCGATGATCGTGGCTGTCGGTGGCACTGTGATCGGTGTCGTCGCCGTGGCCGATAAGATCCGCGAGGATGCGCCCGAAATGGTCAAGCGCCTGCACGAGGCAGGTGTGGAAAAGGTCGTCATGCTCACCGGCGACACACGACTGGTGGCCGAGGCCATCGGTTCCAAGACCGGGATCGATGAGATCCACGCATCGATGCTGCCCGAGGACAAGCTGGATGCGGTCGCAGAGCTGCAGAAGCAGGGGCATACGGTCGCGATGGTCGGCGACGGGGTGAATGATGCCCCGGCCCTGGCGACTGCGAACATCGGCGTGGCGATGGGTGCGGCCGGTTCGGCCGTGGCCGTGGAGACCGCGGACATCGCGCTGATGGGTGACAACCTGCTCAAACTCCCGGAATCCATCAGCGTGGCCAAGCGCACCGTGTCCGTGATGCGGCAGAACATCGCGATCGCCCTGGTCACCGTGGTGCTGTTGCTCGCGGGCGTCTTCGCCGGCGGTGTGACGATGTCGATTGGCATGCTGGTCCACGAGGGTTCCGTGCTGGTCGTGATCGCCAACGCGATGCGACTGATGCGCAACGCCCAGGACGCCACCGCTATAGCCAAGGAGCTGCGCGCCCCATCGCGAGCAGCGCAAGCTGACACTGACTCAGCGACCGAGAAGACCAACACCTGACCGATCCGCCCAACGGCGGGACCCCCAGTCCCGCCGTTGGGCCCCGGTCATCGGCACTACGACAAGACCCCATCAAAGAGAAGGAGAAGACCATGACCGAAAAACATTCAGCATTCACGGCAACGTCCAGCACTTCACCATTGCAGACGTGGCGCAGGAGAACCCGGATTTCCGCAAGGTGCTGTGGACGGGTGAGCACGCACAGATCGTGGTCATGACTGTTCCGGTCGGCGGAGAGATCGGCGACGAGGTCCACCCGGAGACCGACCAGATCCTGACGTTCATCTCCGGAACCGGCCAGGCGGACCTCAACGGCGAGACCCACCCGATCGAAGCCGGAGATCAGTGCGCCGTGCCGGCCGGGACGCAACACAACTTCCGCAACACCGGCGACGAGCCGCTGATTCTCTACACGATCTACTCCCCGCCCGAGCACGCCGCAGGTGGCGCCTTCGCCACCAAGGAGGAGGCCGACACGGCCGAGGCAGCCGGCGAGGACAACCCACCACAGGCCTGACCGGCCAGAAAGGAACCACGATGACCAAGGTCTATGTCTTCAACGACTTCGGCGGCCCCGAGCAGCAGCAGATGATCGACCGCCCGCTCCCGCAACCGGCCGCTGGGCAACTGACCATCGAGGTCAGGGCGGCCGGCGTCAACCCGGCCGACTGGAAGATTCGCGAGGGCCAGCTGGGACGGAAGTGGCCGCTACCGGCTCCGATGGGCCGTGAGGCCGCCGGGGTGGTCACGGCTATCGGTGAGGGCGTTGAGGGTTTCGCCGTGGGCGACGAGGTCCTCGGTGCGGTGGCCTCCGGACACGGCGGCTTGGCCGAACACACGATTCTCGACGCAGCGAACACTGTCGCCAAGCCCGAGGAGATCTCCTGGGCCGACGCGGCCACCCTCCCGGTTGCCGGGGCCACCGCCTACGACGTCACCCACCAGATCGAGCTTGAGCCCGGACAGATCCTGCTGATCATCGGTGCCGGCGGCGGTGTGGGCAGGATGGCCGCTCAGATCGGCGCGGTCCACGAGTTCAGGGTCCTCGGGATCGCCGGAGCCGACAAGAGGGAGACCGTCGAGGCCACCGGGGCTGAGTTCATCGAGGCCGGCAGCGGCATTGCCGACCGAGTACGCGCGATCGCTCCGGACGGCGTCGATCTCATCGTGGATCTCGTCGGCGGGGAAGCGCTGCATGCGGTCGGTGGCACCGTCAAAGACCCGTCCCGCATCATCACGACGGCAGACCCCGAGACCGCGCGCCAGCTCGGCGGGGCGTCCGTGGAGCGGACCGGCGAGGCGCTGGACAAGATCACCGACGTGGTGAAGTACGAGGTCGTCGATCCCCACGTCACCGGCCGGTTCAATCTGGACGACGCCGGGAAGGCGCTGGCAGCCGTGGAAGCCGGTCACACCGAGGGCAAAAGTCATCGTCGAACCTTAAACCAGCCCTTCTCTTCTTCCGCGGCTGGGTCAGAGCCCCGAGGATGTGCTGACCACGAAATCCACATGGCACTCAGCGCCTGAATCGCAAACGAGTAGTTCCCCGACCGATCGGCGGCCGGGGAACTACTGGTCTTTTTCGGCGGCCTCGACAATCCTGATGTACCTCGGTCTTTCGGCCATCGTGTCCTTAGTTCGCAGGCGACGAGGCTCGCTTCTTCCGATTCGCCACCCGGTCCCTGTACGCCAGCCCGATGGTTCCGATGGCTGTTCGACTCGCGGTACCGATACGGATACACGCCTGTCGTCAGTAGACAGGGCAACGGGCGATTGCGGCGATGAACCTCAGAAGTAGCCGCGGGGGTCGAAGGTCGGGGTTCGGCACCGGGTTCATCAGTTCGCTCACGAATCCGAAAACCGGCTTGTTCTTCCTGGCACTGCTTCCGCCATTTCTGTCGGTGTCACCCAGCCTTCTCGATCACGGACTAATGGTCGTGACCGTGAGCGGCTGCATCCTGGTCTACGGTGTAATGCTGTCGACAATCGCCGGCCGCGCGAGCCACTTGCTGATAAACGATTCAGCTCCGGACGTGATCGACACTGTTTCCGGCATCGTCCTGATCGCCCTGGGCATCACAGTCATAGCGCTTTAGCCAAAAACCATCCATCGTTCCGGTGAAGGATCGGCTTACAGCCCGCAGTCCAAAAAAGCCGCGAAGCGCCACTTCGTCCGCCGGGTTCAATGCCGCCACGAAGCGATCACAGAAGAACGCCACGGAACGATCAAATCCACA